>NZ_JAPDMS010000010.1 GCF_026319365.1 Methylophaga sp. OBS1
GGCCTACCAAGGCAACGATCTGTAGCTGGTCTGAGAGGATGATCAGCCACACTGGGACTGAGACACGGCCCAGACTCCTACGGGAGGCAGCAGTGGGGAATATTGGACAATGGGGGCAACCCTGATCCAGCAATGCCGCGTGTGTGAAGAAGGCCTTCGGGTTGTAAAGCACTTTCAATAGGGAGGAAAAGCTGTGCGTTAATAGCGTACAGCCGTGACGTTACCTATAGAAGAAGCACCGGCTAACTCCGTGCCAGCAGCCGCGGTAATACGGAGGGTGCAAGCGTTAATCGGAATTACTGGGCGTAAAGCGCGCGTAGGCGGTTTGCTAAGTCAGATGTGAAATCCCCGGGCTCAACCTGGGAATGGCATTTGAGACTGGTAGGCTAGAATGTGGTAGAGGTGAGTGGAATTCCAGGTGTAGCGGTGAAATGCGTAGAGATCTGGAGGAACATCAGTGGCGAAGGCGACTCACTGGGCCATTATTGACGCTGAGGTGCGAAAGCGTGGGTAGCAAACAGGATTAGATACCCTGGTAGTCCACGCCCTAAACGATGTCAACTAGGTGTATGGGAAATATATTTCTTGTGTATCGAAGCTAACGCGATAAGTTGACCGCCTGGGGAGTACGGTCGCAAGACTAAAACTCAAATGAATTGACGGGGGCCCGCACAAGCGGTGGAGCATGTGGTTTAATTCGATGCAACGCGAAGAACCTTACCTGGCCTTGACATGCACGGAACTTTCCAGAGATGGATTGGTGCCTTCGGGAACCGTGACACAGGTGCTGCATGGCTGTCGTCAGCTCGTGTCGTGAGATGTTGGGTTAAGTCCCGCAACGAGCGCAACCCCTGTCCTTAGTTGCCATCATTCAGTTGGGCACTCTAAGGAGACTGCCGGTGACAAACCGGAGGAAGGTGGGGATGACGTCAAGTCATCATGGCCCTTATGGCCAGGGCTACACACGTGCTACAATGGCAAGTACAAAGGGTTGCTAACTCGCGAGGGTGTGCTAATCCCATAAAGCTTGTCGTAGTCCGGATCGCAGTCTGCAACTCGACTGCGTGAAGTCGGAATCGCTAGTAATCGCGGATCAGAATGCCGCGGTGAATACGTTCCCGGGCCTTGTACACACCGCCCGTCACACCATGGGAGTTGGCTGCAAAAGAAGTGGGTAGTTTAACCTTCGGGAGACGCTCACCACTTTGTGGTCAATGACTGGGGTGAAGTCGTAACAAGGTAGCCGTAGGGGAACCTGCGGCTGGATCACCTCCTTTCATAAAGGCGACCGGCGTAAGTACTCACACAAATTACTTGATGCTACAGAGAAGAGATATCTGGGTCTGTAGCTCAGTTGGTTAGAGCGCACCCCTGATAAGGGTGAGGTCGGTGGTTCAAATCCACCCAGACCCACCACTTTTCCGTATCTTGGTTTTTAAATCCGGCTCATTGCCTAATGGCAACTTCGCCGAATTAAAAAACCAATCTACGAAAAAGCCCTTGATTCAGGGGTATGTGGTAACCCGGAAGCAAAACCTGATTACGACTGCGAAAAGCGATTTTACGCAGGATTTTTCAGGCTAGCCAAGGCGCCTGCCGGAGCGAATGAAGGAGCATACATCAGTATGTGACTGAATGAGAGACAAAGGCAACGCCGGATAGCCTGAAAAAGACCAGTAAAAAGGGGCTATAGCTCAGCTGGGAGAGCGCCTGCCTTGCACGCAGGAGGTCCGCGGTTCGATCCCGCGTAGCTCCACCAATATCTTTTCTCGGTATTAAATAGTGAATAAGCGATTTACGAATCATTTATTCAGTGTTTAATACACTGCTCTTTAACAAAGTGGAAAGAAGTAACAAGGCAGAATTGAATACTGTAGTGATACAGCGTGAGATTCTAAGTAAAGAAGAACTTATGTCGTAATTTCTGACGTATAACCTAGAGGTAACTTCGGGTTATATGGTCAAGTGAATAAGCGCACATGGTGGATGCCTTGGCGATAAGAGGCGATGAAGGGCGTAGAAGTCTGCGATAAGCGTAGGTTAGCTGACAAACGAGCTATAACCCTGCGATTCCCGAATGGGGCAACCCACTTACCTTTGGTAAGTATCCAATACTGAATACATAGGTATTGGAGGCGAACCCGGCGAACTGAAACATCTAAGTAGCCGGAGGAAAAGAAATCAACCGAGATTTTCCTAGTAGCGGCGAGCGAACGGGAAACAGCCTGCAAGTGATATTTAACGTTTTAGTGGAACAGTCTGGAAAGTCTGACGATACAGGGTGATAGTCCCGTACACGAAAAGGCGTTATTGGTACTAAGCTTGCGACAAGTAGGGCGGGGCACGAGAAACCTTGTCTGAACATGGGGGGACCATCCTCCAAGGCTAAATACTCCTTATCGACCGATAGTGAACCAGTACCGTGAGGGAAAGGCGAAAAGAACCCCGTTGAGGGGAGTGAAATAGAACCTGAAACCGTGTGCGTACAAGCAGTAGGAGCTCTTCGGAGTGACTGCGTACCTTTTGTATAATGGGTCAGCGACTTATATTTTGTAGCGAGCTTAACCGTTTAGGGGAGGCGAAGGGAAACCGAGTGTTAACTGCGCGATTAGTTGCAAGGTATAGACCCGAAACCCGGTGATCTATCCATGGCCAGGATGAAGGTGAGGTAACACTTACTGGAGGTCCGAACCCACGTATGTTGAAAAATGCGGGGATGAGCTGTGGATAGGAGTGAAAGGCTAATCAAACCGGGAGATAGCTGGTTCTCCTCGAAAGCTATTTAGGTAGCGCCTCGTGTCTCACTCTCGGGGGTAGAGCACTGTTTGGGCTAGGGGGTCATCCCGACTTACCAAACCCATGCAAACTCCGAATACCGAGAAGTGCAATCACGGGAGACACACGGCGGGTGATAACGTCCGTCGTGGAAAGGGAAACAACCCAGACCATCAGCTAAGGTCCCAAAATTATGGCTCAGTGGAAAACGATGTGGGAAGGCCCAGACAGCTAGGAGGTTGGCTTAGAAGCAGCCACCCTTTAAAGAAAGCGTAATAGCTCACTAGTCGAGTCGGCCTGCGCGGAAGATGTACCGGGGCTTAAGCCATATACCGAAGCTATGGATGCACTTAGTGCATGGTAGAGGAGCGTTGTGTAAGTCTGCGAAGGTGTGCTGAGAGGCATGCTGGAGATATCACAAGTGCGAATGCTGACATGAGTAACGATAAAGGGGGTGAGAGGCCCCCTCGCCGAAAATCCAAGGTTTCCTGCTCAACGCTAATCGGAGCAGGGTGAGTCGGCCCCTAAGGCGAGGCAGAAATGCGTAGTCGATGGGAAACGGGTTAATATTCCCGTACTTGTTATTACTGCGATGGGATGACGGAGAAGGTTAGGTCAGCCAACTGTTGGATATGTTGGTTTAACTGTGTAGGCGTGCTGCTTAGGAAAATCCGGGCGGCTTAGCTGAGACAGGATGACGAGCTCAAATTTGAGCGAAGTGATTGATACCCGGCTTCCAGGAAAAGTCTCTAAGCTTCAGGTAATAACAAACCGTACCCCAAACCGACACAGGTGGATAGGATGAGAATTCCAAGGCGCTTGAGAGAACTCTGGTGAAGGAACTAGGCAAAATAGCACCGTAACTTCGGGAGAAGGTGTGCCCTTGAGGTGAAGCGACTTGCTCGTGGAGCTGGAGAGGGTTGCAGTGACCAGGTGGCTGCGACTGTTTATTAAAAACACAGCACTCTGCAAACACGAAAGTGGACGTATAGGGTGTGACGCCTGCCCGGTGCCGGAAGGTTAATTGATGCTGTTAGACTTTGTCGAAGCGGTTGATCGAAGCCCCGGTAAACGGCGGCCGTAACTATAACGGTCCTAAGGTAGCGAAATTCCTTGTCGGGTAAGTTCCGACCTGCACGAATGGCGTAACGATGGCCACACTGTCTCCACCAGAGACTCAGTGAAATTGAAATTGCGGTTAAGATGCCGTATACCCGCGGCTAGACGGAAAGACCCCGTGAACCTTTACTACAGCTTTGCACTGAACTTTGAACCTACTTGTGTAGGATAGGTGGGAGGCGTTGAAGCGATGACGCTAGTTATCGTGGAGCCGCCCTTGAAATACCACCCTGGTATGTTTGGAGTTCTAACCTACGCCCCTTATCGGGGCGAGAGACAGTGTATGGTGGGTAGTTTGACTGGGGCGGTCTCCTCCCAAATTGTAACGGAGGAGCACGAAGGTACACTAAGTATGGTCGGACATCATACGGTTAGTGCAATGGCATAAGTGTGCTTGACTGCGAGACAGACACGTCGAGCAGGTACGAAAGTAGGTCATAGTGATCCGGTGGTTCTGAATGGAAGGGCCATCGCTCAACGGATAAAAGGTACTCCGGGGATAACAGGCTGATACCGCCCAAGAGTTCACATCGACGGCGGTGTTTGGCACCTCGATGTCGGCTCATCACATCCTGGGGCTGTAGCCGGTCCCAAGGGTATGGCTGTTCGCCATTTAAAGTGGTACGCGAGCTGGGTTTAGAACGTCGTGAGACAGTTCGGTCCCTATCTGCCGTGGGCGTTTGAGAATTGAGAGGAGCTGCTCCTAGTACGAGAGGACCGGAGTGGACGTACCCCTGGTGTTCGGGTTGTCATGCCAATGGCATTGCCCGGTAGCTATGTACGGACGGGATAAGCGCTGAAAGCATCTAAGTGCGAAGCCCCCCTCAAGATGAGTTCTCACTGGACTTTAAGTCCCTGAAGGGCCGTGGAAGACTACCACGTTGATAGGTTGGGTGTGGAAGTGCAGTAATGTATGAAGCTAACCAATACTAATTGCCCGTGAGGCTTGACCATATAACCCCAAGTTAGGCTTGGG
>NZ_JAPDMS010000011.1 GCF_026319365.1 Methylophaga sp. OBS1
TTCTGGCTCTGCCCCTATGCGAGGCTTCAAGGCGTCATGTACGACCAGGACACCGTATTGCCGGCCTATGATGCCGAGCGGGGCGAACCCAGAGGCAAACTTAAAAAAGGCGCAGTAGATGGCAGCAAAGGCAGCTGTATCGACTGCAAAGTCTGCGTCGCGGTCTGTCCCACCGGCATCGATATCCGTCAAGGTCAACAGGAAGGCTGCATCACCTGCGGTTTATGCATTGACGCCTGTGACAGCATCATGGACAAGACCAACCAGCCGCGGGGTTTGATTCGCTATGCCAGCTACAAGGAACTGCATCACGACCAGAACGTCTTACCGATGTACAAACGACCACGGGTGATTATTTACAGCTTAATACTGCTGCTGGCGCTGGGGGGCATCGTGTATGGTTTTACCACACTGTCGCCGACCGAATTCAAAGTCATCCATGACCGTCAGCCCTTGTATGTGCGCTTGAGTGACGGCTCGATACAGAACAAATACACGCTGAAGCTGCTGAATAAGACACAGCAGCCGATAACGGTGAGTTACAGTGTGTCGGGACTGGCAGGGGCGAGTCTGCACGGTATGGAAGAAGAAGTGATTGTGGCGCCGGGCAGAGTGGTGCCGGTGACGGCACTGGTTCGGGCGCCGGCCGGGGTGACTGAAGACGGGCTGGCCCCGCTCACCTTTGAAGCCACGGTGCGTGAGCAACCGCAACTTAACAGCAGCTATGACAGTATGTTTATG
>NZ_JAPDMS010000012.1 GCF_026319365.1 Methylophaga sp. OBS1
CCAGCGTACCGTAGAACACAACGTCAGAGGCAGTGGCCAGGGCACCTGACCAGACTGAGAAGCGTTCCGGGTTGGACCAGACGATTTTACCTTCACGCGCATCCCAGGCAATGAAGTTACCCAGATGCGTACCACCTGGTGCCGGGTACATGCTCAGGGTAGCACCAACGTAGGGTTGACCTGCAACATACTCAACTTCGAATGGCTCGTAGTCCATGCACACGTGGTTGGTCGGTACATAGTACAGGCCGGTACGTGGTGAGTAAGCCGCTGGCTGTTGGTCTTTTGAACCCAGCGCTGCAGGGCAGACACCGGTGGTGTTGACGTCTTCACCGTTACGGGCAGTCGAGTACTTGGCAACGCGATCATGACGACCGGTTTTCAGGTTCACGCCATTTGACCAGTTAACCGCTGGGTCATACTTTTCAGCGACCAGCAGTTCACCGGTTTCACGATCCATGGTGTAAGCGAAACCGTTACGGTCGAAGTGAACAGCAGTCTTGTGCATTTTGCCTTTGACTT
>NZ_JAPDMS010000001.1 GCF_026319365.1 Methylophaga sp. OBS1
GGTGCCGGTGACGGCACTGGTTCGGGCGCCGGCCGGGGTGACTGAAGACGGGCTGGCCCCGCTCACCTTTGAAGCCACGGTGCGTGAGCAACCGCAACTTAACAGCAGCTATGACAGTATGTTTATGACTCCTGAGTAAAGGCTAACCATCTTTACATGCGGCTTGCCCACTGTAACAGTGGCTTGCTAGGCTAAAGCCCGCTTCAGAGCGGGCTTTTTGATAGAGGACAGAAGTATGAAATACAGCAAACTGGGATCCAGCGATCTTGAGGTCAGCCGGATATGTCTTGGCACCATGACCTATGGTGAGCAAAACACCGAACAGGAAGGGCATCAGCAGCTGGATTACGCGCTGGAACAAGGGGTGAATTTCATTGATACCGCTGAACTCTATGCAATACCACCCAGGGCGGAGACCTATGGTGAAACCGAGCGGATCGTCGGCAGCTGGCTGAAAAGGCGTGGTCGTCGTGACGATATCGTCCTTGCCAGTAAAATCGCCGGACCGGGACCGGACTGGGTGTCACACATCCGGGGCGGCCATACCCGCTTTGATGCGGACAATATCAGCCAAGCGCTGGATGAAAGCCTGCGTCGTCTGCAGACTGACTATATCGACCTCTATCAGTTACATTGGCCTGAACGTAAAACCAATTATTTCGGCAAACTGGGTTATCAGGCTGATGACGCGGAAGCTGAATTGACGCCGGTTTATGAAACACTGCAGGCACTGGATAAAGCGGTTCAAGCCGGCAAGATCCGTTATATCGGACTGTCGAATGAGACCCCCTGGGGCATCATGCAGTTTATATGGACGGCAAAGGTGTTGAATCTACCTTCTCTGGTCACAGTGCAAAACCCCTACAGTCTGCTGAACCGGACTTATGAAGTAGGGTGTGCTGAAATCAGTCACCGCGAACAGGTAGGGTTAATGGCCTATTCACCTCTCGGCTTTGGTGTGCTCACTGGTAAATATCTGGATGCTGCCCCCAGTGATGCCAGGCTGACCCGCTGGCCACATTATGCTCGCTACAGTAATGAACAGGCGGTAGCTGCAACCCGGAAATATGTTGAACTGGCGCGTCGTCATAATCTTGATCCAGCACAGATGGCGCTGGCTTACGTCAACAGTCGTCCATTTCTGACTGCGAATATTATTGGTGCCACTGATATGCAGCAGCTCAAAAATAATATCGCCAGCATTGAGTTGGAACTCAGCGAGACGTTGCTGGATGAGATCGAAGCTATTCATCGCCAGCATCCCAATCCATCCCCCTAATTTGCCGGGGGTTAATGCTTTGTTAGGCTGCGAAAGTGTGATCTAGCTGGCATTTTTGTAAAGAATCCTGTATCAGTTGGATCAACTGGTTTTGAGTGTTGACTCATGCCTTGGTGATATTCAATGGTGGAGGGGCAGCATGCGCAAGCAAGGCATGGCGAAACTCTGGTTCCCGGGAGTTCTGTTTGCTTGTTCCCATGCTGTTGAAGCTGCTTCACAGACACCATCCCCAATTGATCTCAGTCTGCAGGAATTGCTTGATATCGAGGTCACGACTGTGTCACGTCAGGCAGAGTCGCTTTCCAGTGCAGCTGCCGCAATTTACGTCATTACCGGCGAAGAAATCCGCCAGCGGGGATTTCAGTCTATTCCTCAAGCCCTGAGAGATGTGCCTGGGCTGCATGTTGCTCAGATTGACGCGCAGAAATGGGCTGTCAGCAGTCGCGGCTTCAACGGTCGCTTCAATAACAAGATGCTTGTGTTGATCGACGGCCGGAGTGTTTACTCTCCGGAATTTTCCGGCGTCTATTGGGAAGTACAGGATACGCTGATGGCTGATATTGAGCGGATCGAGGTGATTCGGGGGCCTGGAGCCGCCATATGGGGCGCAAATGCAGTCAACGGCGTTATCAATATTATCAGTAGACACAGTGCGGACACGCAGGGTGGTTATGCTGAAATAGGGGCCGGTGACTATCAGCAAGCTTTTGCCGGTTTTCGTTACGGTGGACGGCTCGCACCGGGCCTGACTGGCCGCGCTTATGTCAAAGCATTCAAACGTGATGATTTGGCATTTGACCCTGCCGATGTCAATCCTTCAACGGCTGCGCTGATTAGTCAAACTGAGACCGACAATAGCTGGTGGAAGCAGCAAGCGGGCGCACGTCTGGATATGACTCTGGGGACAACCGCAACCCTGAGACTCAGTGGTGCTGCCTATGACAGCATGATGGATCAGACTGTCACCATCCCGACATTAACCGATCCCTACATCGATTATCCCAACATCAGTTCGGTATCACGCGGTTGGCATTTGCTGGGGGATTACACCCGCGCATTGTCTGCGGATTCGCAATTGAATCTGAAGGTGTATTTTGATCATGCCAAGCGGGATGAGTCGCTGTTTGGATATAGCCGAGATACGCTGGATGTCGAAATGTCTCATCATTTTGAGATCGGTGCTCGTCATGAACTGCTATGGGGTATGGGCTACCGGCATATTGATAACGAACTGGATACCAATATGTCGGTGATTGATACCCGGGGCGATAATGAGAGCACAAACCTCTGGAGCTTGTTTGTTCAGGATCAGATAACCCTGAAACCCGAAATGCTCTGGCTGACACTGGCGACACGCTTTGAGCATCATGCCTACAGCGATTTTGAATGGCAACCTACGGTCAGGTTAAGTTGGCAGCCTGCTGAACGGCATCGCTTCTGGACAGCAGTATCAAGGGCGGTCAGAACGCCATCACAGCTCGAGCATGAATATTTTATCAACGCGGGCAACCTCGCTCCGTTAAGTGCTTTCAATCCGACCGGTTTCGTTAACAGGCTCATATTGCAGGGTAATTCAGATTTTGACTCGGAAGTGGTTAAAAGTATTGAGGCAGGCTATCGCTATGCCAGTCAACATGCGTTTAGTCTGGATACAGCGGTTTTTTACAATGATTATGATGATCTGCGAAGTAACCAGGTTACAGAGACAGACTTTTCAACCTTACCGGCCTATATCACGACTTTTTCTGCCTTTGATAACGATGCCAGCGGTAAGAATTACGGCTTGGAGTTATCAGCTAACTGGATGATCAACCAGAGATTAAAGTTACGTCTCAATTACAGCTATATCGAGAGTGATTTCAGTGAAGGACAGCCACAAAATACCGATGCACCTGAACAGCTTGTCTCGCTGTTTGCAAACTGGCGTATCAGTGATGACATTGATTTGACTGCAACCTGGCGCTATGTGGATCGCAATCAGTCCATAGATCCGGTTCAGGTAGATAATCAGACAATTGATGCCTACCACGGCGTTGATCTGGGGCTGAACTGGCAGCTTACACCGGACCTGCAACTGTCAGTGTTTGCCCGGGATTTGTTTTACGGTTCTCATGTTGAATATAAGGCTGAGTTATTGTCCATTCCTTACCGTGTGGAACCGAGCTTCTATGGCAGACTCACGCTGGAGTATTGAAAAAGTGGCTTTGCTGAAACTAAAAACACTCTTTTTACTGGCGCTGTTATTGAGTCATGGCACTCAGCCAGTGATTGCCGTCGCTCAGCAACCTGACTCCCGCTCTGTGATCGCTGCACTGAACTATAACTTTGCCAAATACGCAGACTGGCCGGATGAGGAGCACGCCGAATCAATCCGCTTGTGTTATTTCACCCATACCTTCAAAAACAGCTTCACTGAGTTGCATGACAAAGCTATTTTCAATAAGCCCATCAGCACCCATCAGATCAATGATGTGGAGCAGACAGATCAGTGTCATCTGGTGTACATTGACCGCAACGAACGTGATATAACACAACGCCTGTTTGTTTATCTTGCCGATAAACCTGTACTTACAGTATCCGATATATCGGGGTTTATTGACGACGGTGGCATGATAGAAATCGTTCGTGAAGACAATAAATTTCGTTTCAAAGTGAATATGTCGAGAATGGAGCTTGCTAATTTGAAAATGAGCTCCCAGGTGCTGAAGCTGGCCGTGGAAGTCAAATGAAATGGATCAAAACGCTTAAGTTTCGCCTGATTGCGACGATGATGGGCCTCGTGTTACTGACTATCCTCATCATTTCTTCATCTATTGTCAGTAACCAGCGTCAGGCAATTGAGAGACAGGCACGGCTGGATTCGACTGCGTTGGCCGAATTGTTGGTCAACAATACACTCACAGCAGTGTTATTCGATGATGCTGCCTCTGCCAGACAGTCACTGGAAGCGCTGAGGGTAAGACAAGATATCAGCCGGGTGATGATTTTTGATGGTCAGGCAGGTCTGTTTGCAAGCTATCAAAATAATGCCAGTGATGAACTACCGGAACTGGATCCCATCAGACGCGTTATACGAACGCGTACCCCCGCATTCATTGAAAATGAGCAGGGTTTAGAAGTCATCATGCCTATGCTGAGTCATGGTGATGTGATCGGGGTACTCTATCTGCTTGATAGCTTGTCTTCTCTAAAATCTCAGTTGTCAGAATTCTACAAAGTGGTCGCTTTGACTGCGGTCGTTGCATTTTTCGCCAGTTTGTTAGCGATGTTGTGGCTGGTTTCTCTATTCACTAAACCCATGAATAAAATGCTGGAGACGATAAGAGATATCAGCATTCACCGTGATTACAGACGACGTGCGCCCAGCGCAGCAACGATGGAGTTTAATCAACTCTCCGAGAGTTTCAATCAGATGATCAGTGAGGTAGAGCTGCGAGGCCAGCAACTTGAAACCATGAATGCTGAATTGGAGCAACGGGTCCAGGCCAGAACCGAGGCGCTGGAGACCGCATTGGATGTGGCTAACCATGCTAACCTGGCCAAGTCGCAGTTTTTGGCCATGATGAGCCATGAGGTCAGAACGCCACTGAATGGCGTGATTGGATTTGCTGAGTTACTCAAACTCAGTGATCTGGATAAAGAGGCGCGGGAGAATGTTCGACTGTTGAATGACTCAGCGCAGTCATTACTTGCTTTACTGAATCAAATCCTTGATTTTTCAAAGCTTGATGCTGACAAGGTTGAACTGGAAAAACAACGCTTGAATATGGCGAGTTTCATAAAATCCGTTGTCGAGACCAACCGCGCCAAAGCCGATCGAAAAGGACTGGTTCTTGAGCTCAACCTGCAGGACAGTGATGCTGATTATCTTGTCGACCCGTTGCGTCTGAGACAAGTACTCAACAACCTGATCGATAATGCCATCAAATTTACCCATCAGGGTCGTGTCAAAGTCAGCCTGATGGTTGAACAGTATGAGGTCGAGCATTGGCTCCGGTTTGAAGTCGAGGATACCGGCGCCGGTATTGCCGATAATAAACTGGAGGCGATCTTTTCTCCATTTGCCCAGGCCGATAATTCGGTCACTCGAAAATATGGCGGTACGGGACTGGGACTGGCTATATGTGCTCAGCTCATCAAACTGATGAAAGGTCACTATGGTGTCGATAGTCGTGAACAGCAGGGCAGTTTGTTCTGGTTTAAAATTCCGGTGCAGAAGCTGGATGTCATTCAGCCAACACCTCGACTCAAAAAAGCACCTGTTACGGTGACTCAATCCAATGGCAACGCAATACTGCTGGCCGAGGATAATGAAATCAATCAATCGGTAGCGGCCGGCATGCTGGAAAACTTCGGTTATCAGGTAGAGATTGTCAGTAACGGCCTTGAAGCGGTGAATGCCTGTAACAAAAAACGTTATGATCTGATTCTGATGGATTACCACATGCCACAAATGGGAGGAATGGAAGCCACGGCAATGATTCGTAACAGCCGCGGACAGAGCTTCAACAGCGGCACGCCTATTGTTGCGCTGACCGCTGATATCCAGGATGGGGTGGAGAGCGAGTTTCGTCACGCGGGTGCTGATGATTTTCTGATAAAACCCTTTACGCTCGAACAACTGGGCGACATCATCCACCGTTGGCTGGAAAAAGCGGAGTCGGAAGATAAGGCCGCTTCTGTCATCGATGAGTCGGTGCTGGACGAAATACGGCGAATGTCGGGTGAGCAGGCACCAGAACTGATCAATAACATCGTTGAGCTGTATCTCAAGCAAACGCCCGACTTGATCGATGACATTCATCATGCAGCTAAAGACGGTGATTCTGAGCGTGTTTTCAGAGCTGCCCATGCGCTGAAGTCCAGCTCTGCCAATATCGGTGCTGTCAGAATCAGTGAGATTGCCCGGCAGGTAGAAAAACTGGGGCGCGACAACCGGATTGACCATGTTTCTGCTCACCTGGATACACTGGTAGAAAATTACGAACAAGTCAGGCTCAATCTAAAAAGCCGGCTGGGAGAGGCTTAGGTGGAGGAATCCTCAAGAAAATCAGTGGTTTTGATTGTGGACGATGATCCGGTGACACGGATGCTGATGCGACAATCGTTAAAAAACATTGATATTGATATTTACGAGGCCAGTAACGGTACAGATGCGATTGCTGAATTCAACCAGCACAAACCGGATATGACTCTGCTGGATGTTTCCATGCCGGGTATGGATGGCTTTGAATGCTGTGAGAGATTACGGCAATTACCCCGTGGTCAGGAGTGCGCCATAGTCATGGTCACCTCGCTGGATGAAGTCGAGGATATTGAGCGGGCTTTTCAGGTGGGTGCCACTGATTTTATGACCAAGCCACTCAAATGGCCTTTATTTAACCATCGTGTCAGATATGTGCTCAAGGCCAACCGGACCCTGCAGGAACTGAGTCTGAATAAAAATAAACTGGCCAAGGCCCAGTCTATTGCTCACCTGGTTTACTGGGAGTGGGATTATCAGTCAGACAGTATCGAATGCTCCACTGATATGTTCGATATGCTGGGACTGACACGGGAAAGCCGACTGACACTGAAACGCTTGTTGACAGTGATACACCCGGATGATCGTGCCCGCTTTGTCCGCAACGTGCGGCTGGCGATAAAGGACAAGAAGCCCTACGACATTGAATATCGCGTGCAGCGCCCGGATGGACATGTCCTGTTTATCAACGAACGCACTGATATCAATTTCGAATATGGCCAATGGCGTATTGTGGGCACGCTGCATGATATTACTGCGCTTAAGCAATCTGAGCAGGAAATAACTTATTACGCCTACTATGACACATTGACCGATCTGCCCAACCGTCGCTTATTTATCGAACAGCTGGAAACCACGATTGCCAGCGCACGCCGTCATCAGCGACGCTTCACGTTGATGTTTCTGGATCTGGACCGTTTCAAGCACGTCAATGATACTTACGGTCATCATGTCGGTGATGAACTGCTGTGCCAGGCTGCCGGCCGAATCCGTGAATGTGTGCGTGACTCGGATCTGGTAGCCAAAATCAGTCTGGAGAGCGACCATCGTGTTGCCCGTCTGGCCGGTGATGAATTCACTGTTCTGCTGGATGATGTGGACGATGTTGCTGATATTGCCGACATTGCCAATCGCTTGATAGAGATCTTTTCAAAACCGTTCGTCATAGGCGGGACACCGCTTTATGTCACTGTCAGTATCGGTATTACCGTGTTTCCAACTGACGGTCATAATGTCCAGATCCTGCTACAGCATGCAGATGTGGCCATGTATCACGCCAAGCAGGTGGGACGTAATAACTACCAGTTCTTCTCCGAGAGCATGAATAACTACCTCAAGCTCAGGATGGAGATGGAGCATGATCTGCGTATTGCGCTTGAGCAGGAGCAGTTTGAGCTTTATTACCAGCCTCAGTATCACGCTCGCAGTGAGAAAATCGTGGGATTTGAGGCGCTGTTGCGCTGGCGGCATCCGGTAAAAGGCCTGCTGACGCCGGATAGCTTTATTGAAATCGCGGAGTCAACCGGTTTGATTCTGCCTATTGGTGACTGGGTGTTGATGCAAGCCTGTGAACAGGTTTATCAGTGGCAGCAGGCCTTGGGTTGCGCTTATCGTGTGGCGATTAACCTGTCCGCGTTGCAGTTCAATCAAAATTATTTGCCCGAGCGTGTCAGGCAGACGCTGGAACAGACGGGGTTACCGCCGGAAACACTGGAACTCGAAATTACTGAAACGGCGATGCTGAATGATGTTGCAGAGACGATTCCATTGCTGTTTGCTTTGAAGAAAACCGGCGTTCGACTGGCCATTGATGACTTCGGTACCGGTTACTCCTCAATGAGTTACCTGAAAAACTTCCCTATTGATACGCTTAAAATCGACCGTTCTTTTGTTGAGGAGATTGTGTTCAACCGCAAGGATGCGGCGATTGCACAAACCATTGTGCAACTCGCTAATAATCTCCACTTATCGACGATTGCGGAGGGAGTGGAAACCGAAGCACAGGCAGCCCTGCTGTTGGATATGGGCTGTGAAGAATTTCAGGGCTTCTATTTCAGCAAGCCAATGCCAGTGAGTGACCTCAGTGTTATGTTGACGTGCAATGGTCATGACCTTTAGTCATCTTCGGCGTAGGCGGCGGGTTTGTCGACCAGCGTATCCTGACGATCCAGTAAACCGATATCGAGTACCGGCGAGGCATCGATATGCTGGGCATCCATCATCTGTGCAACCCGTTTCAATGCGGAGATAATCATGGTCTGTTCCCATTCCTGCAAATCGCCGAACTGGCGGGTGAATTGTTCCTGCAGCGGAATAGGCGCATTTTTGAGTATTTCCAGTGCTTCATCATTGAGAAAGGCATGCACTTTACGCTTGTCGGTTTCAGACCGTTGGCGATAGACGAGTTTGCGCTTTTCCAATCGGTCCAGAATGGTGGTGACAGTGGCCTGACTCAGGCTGACTTCCTGAGCCAGTTCACCAATGGTGATCTGTCCTTTATCTCGCAGCGTCTGCAGTAGAAGGATCTGAGGCGCGGTCAAACCCGTGGTTTTGGCAAGGTATTTAGAGTGAAGATCGGTCGCTCGGATAACCCGACGCAGGGCAATCAACACTTCTTCAATCTGGTTCAACAGCTGATCCTTTTGTTCTTTATTCAGATCAAGATTATAAACTGCGTCCAGATTTAAACCGATAGTTTTACTCATAATGTTCCAATTCGTTAATGCAGCGCTCAAAGTCAGTCAGAATAAGTAGCTGATCGTCGTGGTTGATGGTGCCTTTAACCGGGCTGGAATTCTGATTACGTTCGACAGGCATCATGTCCGCGTCTGCCAGCACACTGATTTTTTTCACCTCATCAACGGTAACGCCCACCAGACCGGAAGTTGTTTCCAAAACAATAATGTGCTCACTGTCATTCACCGCTTCATCCAGTCCCAGTAATTGTTTACTGGAGACGATGGTGACAATTTCACCTCTGACATTGAGCACCCCCTCAACACAGGACTGCGCACCGGGCACGGGAACCGGTGACAAATAATCGAGGATTTCTCTGACCTGATTCACTGGATGAGCATAGGTCTCATCTTCTATACGGAAACAAAGCCACTGTTGGTCGTGTAATTGTTCTGACATTAATAGTAAATACGATTCATTATTGGGACTGGACTTTTCATTTGTTTAGTGTACTATATATTTAGACGTCTAAACAACTCGTCTTAGTATGGCGAAATTATTTAATTAATTTCAATATCAACATATTGAGTCTGTTTATTCGTAAATTTTCCGTATTTAATTCAATAGACATATAAATAATAGAGTTATTTATAAAATGAATCTTGCACATACTGACGCTGCGCCCATTACCCTGCGAGCCCCTGCGGCTGAGGACGGTGCTGCGGTGTACGAACTCATCGCCCAGTGCCCGCCACTGGATACCAACTCAATGTATTGCAATCTGCTTCAGTGCACGCACTTTTCCGCCACCTCGGTGGCCGCTGAAAAAGAGGGCGACATTGTCGGCTTTATCTCTGGTTACATTGAGCCGGATAACCCTGACACGCTGTTTATCTGGCAGGTTGCAGTTGGCGAAAAAGCCCGCGGGCAGGGCCTGGCTGGTCGTATGTTGCGTGACATTCTGTCGCGGCAACAGGAAGGCCAGATCAAATTTATTGAGACCACCATTACCCCGGATAACCGGGCGTCATGGGCACTGTTTGAAAGTCTGGCCAACAAACTGGGTACAGAGTTGAATCACTCTGTGATGTTTGATCGCCAGCAACACTTTGCCGGCCAGCACGAAACGGAAATGCTGGTCAGACTCGGTCCCCTTCAATAAGACCTGCTTCACGGCAATCGGGCACCGACAAACCATTACCAGGAGACAACAAAACCATGAAAATTTTTGAGGAAATCGAATCGGAAGTTCGCTCATATGCGCGCTCTTTCCCACGCATTTTCAACCGCGCTAAAGACGAGTTCGTATATGACGAAGAAGGCAATGTCTATTTAGACTTTCTGGCCGGTGCCGGTTCGCTCAACTATGGTCATAACAACGAGCTGTTCAAAAAGCCACTGCTGAAATACATCGAAGAAGATGGCATTACTCAGGGCCTGGACTTACACACGCGTGCCAAGGGTGAGTTTCTGGAGAGCTTTAATGAGTACATTCTGAAACCACGTGATCTTGACTATATCGTCATGTTCACTGGCCCAACCGGCACAAATGCTGTTGAAGCAGCGCTGAAAACAGCCCGGAAATACACCGGCCGCGAAAATGTCATTTCATTTACTAACGGCTGGCATGGTCAGACGCTGGGCTCACTGGCTATCACCGGTAACGGTCACCACCGTGGTGGTGCCGGCATCAGCCTGCATGGTGCGACCCGTATGCCTTATGACGGTTACATGGGGGACGACGTCGATACCACCAACTACCTGGATAAAGTGTTATCTGATTCCAGCAGTGGTGTAGACAAGCCGGCTGCCGTCATCGTCGAAACGGTTCAGGGCGAAGGCGGCATCAATGCCTGTTCCATGACCTGGCTGAAGAGCCTGTCAGAGGTATGTAAAAAGCATGATGTGCTGTTGATTATTGACGACATCCAGGCTGGTTGTGGTCGTACCGGTANTTTCTTCAGCTTTGCCGACGCCGGCATCTATCCGGATATCGTGACCGTTTCCAAATCTTTGAGTGGCTATGTTTTGCCATTCGCCATCCTGCTGATGACGCCGGAACTGGACCAGTGGAAACCGGGTGAACATAACGGTACCTTCCGTGGTAACAACCCCGCCTTTATCACTGCCAAGGCAGCGATAGACAACTACTGGAAAGATGACAAGTTTGCCAAGGAAGTCCAGGCCAAAGGTGATTACATTGCCGAGCGCGTTGACAAGATTGTTGAGAAATANGGTGAAGGANACTGCAACTCGCACGGTCGGGGCATGTTCCGTGGCATCAACTGCGTCAGTGGTGAACTGGCGAGTGCCATCACCCACAAGGCATTCCAGAAGGGACTGATTATCGAGACCAGTGGTACCGAAGACCACGTCGTTAAATTCCTGTGCCCACTGACAATTTCTCAGGAAAGCCTGGAAAAAGGCATCAACATTCTGGAAGAAGCGATTCGCGAAGTCTGTGACAAGGCAGATTCGATTCCGGAAGAAAAAGACTACTTTGAAGGTGACTATTCAGTCAGCGAAGAAGTTGAAAAAATGGCGCGTTCATAAAAGTATCAAGCCATTCGTCAAGGAGAGTGACTTTCGTCACTCTCCCGTCTTTTTCATCAAGATTATCTAGTTTAAGAGGAACATACATGCTTGTCAGACAACTTCAGGATGCAGAAAAAACCAGCCGTAAGATTGTTGATCCGAATGGTAATTGGGACAGTACCCGCCTGTTGCTGAAAGATGACAATATGGGCTATTCATTCCATATCACCACTATCTACGAAGGTGCGGATTTCAGAATGCATTATCAAAACCATCTGGAATCGGTGTATTGCATCAGTGGTGAAGGAGAGGTTGAGTCACTGGAAGATGGAAAGAAATATCCCATCACACCAGGCACGCTCTATAACCTTGATAAGCACGATCGTCACATGCTGCGTGCTTTTAAAGAATTGAAACTGGCCTGCGTTTTTAATCCCCCTCTGAAAGGGACTGAAGTCCATAACAAAGAGGGGGCTTACGAGCTGGATGCTGATCCGATCGCGGACTGATTCAGTTCCTACACATCAGGGCTAATCCCGACGACCGGTCTGTACTGAAGCAGACCGGTCGCCTGACCTTTGAAGGTCATCAACAAAAGGAAATCAGAGAGAAGACAATGAGTTTTCACACGGTAGAAAAAATCGGCGGCACGTCAATGAGTAATTATGAGGCGGTGCGCGATAATATTATTCTCAAACCGGTACATAATGACTCAATCTACAACCGAATTTTTGTGGTCTCTGCCTATGGCGGTATGACCGATTTACTGCTTGAGCACAAGAAAAGCGGAAAGCCCGGCGTCTACGGTCTGTTTGCCAGTGGTGAAGAAGATGACAGCTGGCGTGAAGCACTGCATGAACTCAAGCAGAAAATGTTTGATATCAACAAAAGCTTTTATAAGAAAAAAGCCAACCTGGACCGCGCCAATCATTTCATTGGTGAACGCCTGGATGATGCCGAGCGCTGCCTGGCAGACCTACATCGTTTGTGTCAGCACGGCCATTTCGAACTGGACATGCATCTGGAAACAGTCAGAGAAATGCTTGCCAGTATTGGTGAAGCGCACAGTGCCTGGAACACCGCGCAACTGCTTCAACGTGATGGCATTGATGCCAAGTTTGTGGATTTGACCGCCTGGCAGACAGATAAACACGTCCCTCTGGATGACCGAATTAAACGGGCTTTTTCTGAAATCGACCTGAGCAAACAGCTACCCATTGTTACCGGTTACGCCCATAGCGACGATGGTCTGATGTCCACGTTTGATCGTGGCTACAGTGAAATGACGTTCAGTCGAATTGCGGTGCTGACAGAAGCCAATGAGGCGATAATTCACAAAGAATTTCACCTCAGCAGTGCTGACCCCCGTCTGGTGGGTGAAGACAATGCAGTGCCCATCGGACGTACTAACTACGATGTCGCTGATCAGCTTGCGAATCTGGGGATGGAAGCGATTCATCCCAAGGCTGCGAAAGGACTGCGGCGCAATGATATCCCTCTGCGGGTGCGTAATACCTTTGAGCCTGAGCATGCGGGCACATTGATCACCGGTGATTATGTCAGTGTGGACCCCTGCGTGGAGATCATTGCCGGTTGTAAAGGCGTGTATGCCTTTGAACTGTTTGATCAGGATATGGCAGGTAATATTGATGATTACGATCGTGAAATCCTGGCGACAATCCGTCGCTTCAAGGCACACATCGTGTCCAAGGATATCAACGCCAATACCATCACCCATTACCTCTCGACCAACCTCAAGACCATCAAGCGTATTCGAAATGCGCTGGAGCAACGCTTTACCGATGCTGAAATCAATCAGCAAAAAGTGGCCATCGTCTCGGCGATTGGCAGTGACATGAAAATTCCGGGTATTCTGGCGAGAACAGTGGGTTCGTTGGCTAAGGAGAATATCTCCGTGCTGGCGATGCACCAATCTATGCGTCAGGTTGATATGCAGTTTATTATTGATGAAGGCGATTATGACAACGCCATCAAAAGTCTGCATAGTGTACTGGTTGAAATTCATGATCACGGTAAAGCCATATGCCTCGCATCCTGATAGCGATAGTTTTCTTATTGATGCCGTTTCAGCTGTTCGCCGCTGAAACGGCCACTCAGCCTGAACAATTTGAAGCCGAGGTAGAGCAACTGGAAGAGCCGCTCTACACGCCCTTCATCGAGCGCTATGTGCTGGATGAACTGAAAGCCCTGCGCACGGATATGGCTGCAAACCGCGCCGAACTGATTCAGATGATGGTAGACCGGGAGTTGTCAGCGGTTGATAAAGCCGTTAATTACGCAACCAACACGGTGACCTATTTCTTCTATCTGATTGCCGCAGCCTCGTCTATTCTGGTTCTTGTGGGCTGGTCGTCAATCCGAGAAATTAAAGAGCGGGTGCACACCCTGGCGGATCAGGAAATTAACAGTCTGGTCACAGAGTATGAGCAACGCCTGCGCGCCATCGAGCAACAGCTGAGTAAAGAAACGCAGCAAATCGAGGAAAATCGCGAGAAGATCGAACGCACTCAGGAAGTCCAGTCGCTGTGGTTAAGAGCAGGGCAGGAGACCAACCCGGCCAATAAAATCGCTGTTTACGATCAGATCATGGCCATTCGACCCTATGACACGGAGGCTTTGACTTACAAAGCCGACGCGGTACTTGAGATCTCAGAGCCACAATGGGCCATTAACCTGTGTCATCAGGCGCTGGAATCGGATCCGGAAAACGGTCATGCTTTCTATCAACTCGCCTGTGCGCACACCGCGCTGGCTCAATTGGATGAAGCCGTACATTACCTGCAGCGTGCGGTGAATTGCAGCGAGACCTATCGTGAGCAGAGCCAGAACGATCCGGCTTTGTCTCCACTGCAATCCTATCCCGGACTTGACGAGATACTCAAACCCGGCGGCGACAGCTGATATCGGTGTCCAGCCTGGTTTGAATAGAAGGTAAATCATGGTCTGGAGTTTTCTCATTTTCCTGGGGATGTTTGTCGCTATTGGCGTGAGTTCGATTTTACGCAGTCGCGGCACCAAAAATGATTACTACCTCGCCAGTAGTGATGTTCCTCCCAGTCTGGTGGGGCTGTCTGCGGTTGCGACCAATAACAGTGGTTATATGTTTATTGGTGTCATCGGCTATACTTATGCCACCGGCTTTGCCGCTGTCTGGCTAATGGTATCGTGGATCATCGGCGACTTTATTGCTTCCAGCTTCATCCACTCCCGGCTGCGACAAGCGACCAGAGATACTGCCCAGCCCAGTTACGCCGGTGTACTCAGCAACTGGCACAGACAGCATGATCAGACGCTGCAGAGACTGATTGCCCTGATTTCGCTCGTTTTCCTGATGGCCTATGCTGGCGCCCAACTCGTTGCAGGCAGTAAAGCCCTGCATGTGCTGCTCGACTGGCCCATCTATGCCGGTGCGGTCATGGGGGCGATCATGGTGGCCCTGTACTGTATGGCGGGCGGCATCCGCGCCTCTATTTGGACCGATGCTGCTCAGTCAGTGGTGATGATTATTGCCATGGGCGTCATGCTGGTTATTGCGACCGTCTCTCTGGGGGGGATAGACGGGGCTATTCACGAGATGGACAAGGTCGAGGGGTTTCTCGATCTGTTTCCGGATGATTTAATCCTGCCCGGCATTGCCGGAGGCGTCATGTTCGCCCTGGGCTGGATGTTTGCCGGTTTCTCGGTGATTGGTCAACCGCATGTGATGATCCGATTTATGGCCCTGGCAGAGTCGGGGCGAATGGTTCGCGCCCGTATCTGGTATTACCTCTGGTTTACCGCATTTTACTGTATGTCGACGTGTGTGGGCCTGTTGTCGCGGGTCTATCTTGGAGGCGACCCGGCCGGCTTCGATGCTGAACTGGCCTTACCCACGATGGCGATGGAATTACTACACCCGGTATTTGTCGGGCTGGTGCTGGCCGGCATTTTTGCTGCGACGATGTCGACTGCGGATTCACTGGTGCTGAATTGTTCTGCTGCCATTACCCACGACCTGCTGCCCCGGGGAATCGATAACACCTTTTACCTGAAACTGACCACGATTGTTATCGTCTTTATCGCGCTGGTATGGGCACTCACCGCCACTGAGAGTGTTTTCAGTCTGGTGATTTTTGCCTGGTCTGGCCTCGCCAGTGCTTTCGCTCCTCTGTTGATTGTGTTGTCACTGGGTTTCAGGCCCGGTCAGCGCCTCAGTATCATTGCCATGCTGGTGGGACTCGCCGTTGCGCTCGGCTGGCGCTTTGCTGGCTGGCATAACGCTGTCTACGAGGGATTGCCTGGCATTATCTCTGGCCTGATGATCCTGACTGCGGTGCTCTGGTGGCGAAATCAGCAGGGTCTGTCTATCAAAGGTCGCTGAACCATGATGGCCACTGTGATTGAGAATTTTCTGCAGCAATTGGCTGCTTTCCTCTGGGGTTTACCCCTGGTAATCCTGTTGGTCGGTGGTGGTTTATTCTTCTTGCTTTACTCGCGTTTTTTGCCCTACCGCTATCTGGGGCATAGTCTGAGTCTGTTATTCAGACGCAAAGATGAAGACGACCCGGGACAGCTTTCACATTTTCAGGCCCTGAGCACGGCTTTATCCGGCACGCTGGGCATGGGTAATGTTTCAGGGGTGGCGATTGCGATTGCAATCGGTGGTCCCGGTGCCGTGTTCTGGATGTGGATCAGTGCGCTGGTGGGCATCGCCACCAAGTTTTATACCTGCAGTCTGGCAGTTATGTATCGCGGTCGTGACAGCGAGGGCCAATGGCAGGGCGGCCCCATGTACGTGATACGAGAGGGTATGGGCAGTCGCTGGCAGCCATTGGCCTATTTCTTTGCGGTGGCGGGACTGTTGGGAACGATGCCTATCTTTCAGGTCAACCAGTTGGTACAGATAGTGCGTGATACGATTGCGATTCCTGCCGGACTGACTGAGGCCGGGGCCCATTTCAGCTTTGATCTGGGGCTGGGGCTGTTACTGGCCGGTCTGGTTTTAATCGTGGGGTTAGGGCGTTTACCAAGACTGGGACAAGTGACAGGCATCCTGGTCCCAAGCATGGTGGTGGTGTACATGCTGCTCACCGGTTTTGTGCTGATAAGCCATGCTGAAGCCGTGCCGGCCGCATTGCAGTTGATCGTTCGCGATGCCTTCAGCGGCCATGCGATGGCGGGCGGTATTGTCGGAGCGGTGATCGTGACCGGGATTCAGCGGGCAGCTTTCTCCAACGAGGCCGGCATTGGTACCGAAGCGATGGCGCATGGCGCGGCCAAAACCCGCGAACCGATACGAGAAGGCATGGTCGCGATGCTGGGCCCGGTGATTGATACCCTGATAGTTTGTACCTGTACAGCCCTGGTTATTTTAATCAGCGGTGTCTGGCAAAGTAGCGAGCATGATGGCATCACCATGACCGCGATGGCGTTCAAAGACCTGTTCCCACATGGCAGTGCGGTCATTGTTGCGCTGGTGGTGACGATGTTGAGCCTCAGCACGGTGTTTACCTTCTGGTACTACGGCAGCAAGTGTCTGGGCTTTCTGATTGGCGCCGAGTATCAGCATCGCTACATCTGGCTGTATATCATTCTGGTGGTGCTGGGGGCAGTGGCTTCCCTGCAGATGGTGGTCAGCCTGGTTGACGCCATGTATGCCTTGATGGCTATACCAACTATGACAGCAGCACTGATCCTGGCGCCAAAAGTCAATCGGGCCGCCCGCGCTTTTGTGTCACAACGGCTATCAGATTAAGCATCCGGCTGCAGCAGAGACTCCTTCAGCGCATTGTTGAAAGGTTTGTCGCCAAACCAAATCTGATAGTAGCGCTGTCCCAGACTGTCTGAGGCATGCTGCCCCAGCAAGCGGTCATTCTTGAACAGCGACAGGCCACTCGCGCCCCGGCGAATATCATAACGATCACCTTCTGCCACCGATTCATAAGCGGTGTTGAACTGAGCCAAATCCGCTTTGATCTGTTCGAATTCAGCAGCGGATAAGTTACGTTTCAGCAAGGTTTCGGCTGCTTCAATGAAATCCTCGGCAGCGATTTCACGATGGTAAATAAAGGACAGTTGAATTTCATCAGTCAGGGCCGGAAGTTGGTCACAGTCGCTACTATAAAGTGCGGCATCCGCGACATTGATAAACTTCATCACTGAAATTTCAGTCTGACTGCACTTGGCGAGCGGGCCATGCTCGGTCTCAATCCGGCTGGAAAAAGCCTCAGCATGGCTGTTGCTGACGAAGATAATACTGAATAAAAAACAGGCGATACGGATCATAACTGGTCTCCGGCAATGCAAAATTGTATGGTGTGCCACTTACCTTGTTTTTTATTATTTTTCAGGTACGGCAAATTGTGTCGCCAGTGACTGTGAAATCCGGGTGAAGCCGCATCATTACTGCTTTCACATCAAATTCACATTTTGCGCTCTAGTCTGTGCCAAACACTTCGAGAGTGGCTATGCGAGCGTTACGTTACTGGTTCGACAGCAACCTGCAGCAACAGGACAGCGATGCTGACCATGCAGGCATCGACTGGCTCAGAATCATTCCCTTTATCGGACTTCATCTTGGTTGTATTGCTGTTTTCTGGGTTGGCACATCATCCATAGCAGTGACAACAGCAATCGCCCTGTATCTGCTGAGAATGTTCGCCATCACTGCCTTTTATCATCGTTATTTTGCACATAAATCCTTTAAAACGTCTCGTGCTGTACAGTTTCTGTTTGCGCTTATCGGTGCCAGTGCCACGCAACGCGGTCCCTTGTGGTGGGCGGCACATCACCGACAGCACCATCGTCACGCGGATCAGGAGCAGGATCCACATTCACCCAAGCAGGGTTTTCTATGGAGTCATATGGGCTGGTTTTTAAGTAGAAAACATTTCAGGGCTGACCTCAGCCTGGTGCCGGAACTGGCCCGTTATCCAGAGCTTCGCTGGTTGGATCGTTATGATATTGCTGTTCCAGTGATGCTGGCGGTAGTGTTGTATGCGGTCGGTGAGGCGCTTGCCACTGCGCAGCCCGATCTCAACACCAGCGGTTGGCAGATGGTCATCTGGGGTTACTTCATTTCTACCGTTGTCCTGATTCATGCCACCCTGCTTATCAATTCGCTGGCACACCGTGTAGGCCGACGCCGTTACCAGACACAGGATGACAGCCGGAACAATTTCCTGCTGGCGCTATTGACGCTGGGCGAGGGTTGGCATAACAACCATCACTATCATGCCGCATCGGCGCGTCAGGGTTTTTACTGGTGGGAGATTGACATCAGCTACTACCTGCTCTGGTGTATGCATAAACTCGGCCTCATCTGGGATGTGCGTAGTATTTCCAAGAGTAAGCGTGACGCCCGCCAGACTGGTCGGGAGTCAGTTCAATGAGAATTGCTGTGGTTGGCGCGGGGATCTCCGGATTGACCGCTGCCTGGTATCTTGCCAATCGTGAGCAGGCTGACGTCAGCGTATTTGAAGCCAACGACTACATTGGTGGTCACACCGACACACATCAGATTGAAATCCTCAACAAAAACTGGTCAGTCGATACCGGATTTATTGTCTTCAATCATCGCAACTATCCGCATTTCACCGAACTGCTGGCGGAGCTGGGCGTAGATTCTCAGCCCACCGAGATGAGTTTCAGTGTGCATAACACCCGCAGCGGGCTCGAGTACAACGCTACAAGTCTCAACAAACTGTTCTGCCAGCGTAAGAATCTGGTCAGTCCGCGTTTCTATCGCATGCTGGCGGATCTGGTCCGTTTCTACCGAAACGCCCCCGCAGTCCTGCAGGAACCGGACAATCGTCAGACGGTGGCAGATTACCTCAAGACCAACGGCTACAGCGATATCTTCATCAACGATCATTTGTTGCCCATGGCCTGCGCGCTCTGGTCAGGGCCCAGTGACAGTCTGATAAACATGCCGGTGCGCTATCTGGTGTCGTTTATGAGTAACCATAAAATGCTGTCTCTGACCGAGCGCCCACAATGGCGTGTGGTGAAAGGTGGCTCCAGACAATACATTGGTGCGCTGTTGAAACGCTTTCCCGGAAAGGTGTACACGTCGACCCCTGTCGATAGCATTCGCCGGGTCTACAATGGCGTGACACTGTCGGTCGGCGGAGACACTTTGCCTTTTGATGCTGTGGTGTTTGCCTGTCACTCTGATCAGGCGCTCAAATTACTGTCTGACCCGAGCCGGGCGGAAACTGAGGTGCTCGGTGCCATTCCCTACCAGGACAATCTGATGCAACTGCATGCCGATGAATCCGTTTTGCCTGTCAACCCTCAGGCCTGGGCCAGTTGGAATGTGCATATCGATGATGCACTGAGCGAACGCTGCACAGTGTCCTATCACATGAACACCCTGCAGAACCTCGATGCACCGGTTGAATTCATTGCTTCCCTTAACTCGGCGGACCGGGTCGATCCGAATAAAGTGTTTGTTGAGCGACGTTATTCGCACCCGGTTTATACCGAACAAACCCTGGCGGCGCAGCAACGCTGGTCAGATATCTCCGGTAAACAGCACAGTTATTTCTGCGGCGCATATTGGGGCTGGGGATTCCATGAAGACGGCGTCAGCAGCGCATTACGGGTTGTTGAACAGTTGAGGAGGGCGCTATGAATTTCGAACCCGCCCTGTTTCAGGGGCATGTCTGGCATCATCGCAGGCAGCCGGTTGCCCATTGCTTCCGCTATCCGCTGGCGATGGTCATGCTGGATCTGGATCAACTGGCGCCGACATTCTCCGCCAGCCGCTGGTGGTCACTCGAGCGTTTTAACCTTATCAGCTTCCATCGTCGTGATTACCTGGGCCCCTTTGACCGAGATCTGAAGACCGCGGTGTGCGAGCAGATTGAAGCACAGCTTGGCGAGTCTTTCGACGGCCAGGTTTACCTGCTGACCCATCCGCGCTATCTCGGCTTCGTGTTCAACCCGGTGAGTTTCTATTTCTGTGTTAATGCATCGGGCCAGGTTGAGTATGTTTTGGCTGATATTAACAATACGCCCTGGAATCAACGTCACTGTTATGTGCTCAGGGCCGACAACAAGGCTGATTCGCTTGTCGCTGATTTTGATAAAGCCTTCCATATTTCCCCCTTTATGCCCATGGAGATGCGTTATCACTGGCGCTTTCACTATGAAGGTGATGTGCTGAAAGTGCTGATGCAGTTAGATAAAGACGGTCAGTCACAATTCAATGCAGAAATGCAGATGCAAGCCCAGCCATTAAGCCCGGCGCAGATGTCGAGTCTGCCGTGGCGCTATCCACTACAGACACTGCGTGTTATCAGCCGTATTTACTGGCAGGCATTCAGGCTCTGGCTCAAACGGGTACCTTTTTACAGTCATCCGGAGAGCGATGCCACGCCTAATCAAACTACCCGAAAAACACATCGTGAGGACAGCCCATGAATATGCCTGTTTCGACCGCTAGCAGCGAGCGACTCAAGCTGTCACGGTTTCAGAATCTATGTAGACAATTGCTGCTCAGGCAGTTGGCGGCGATACAGGAGGGGTGCCTCATTTTCCAGATGAGCAATCAGGCACCTCTGACGCTGGGCCAGGCCGATCATGAGCTCAAGGTCAGGCTGACGGTCACCGATCCACGTTTTTTCGAAGCGGTGATTTTTGGCGGCTCGGTCGGCGCGGCGGAATCTTACATGGCCGGTGACTGGCACAGCGATGACTTAACCGCTCTGATTCGTCTGCTGGTGCGTAACCGCGATCTGGTAGATGGTATGGAAAAAGGCTTGGCGAGAATCACTGGCTGGCTGTTGCAAGGCGTTCACTGGTTGCGACGAAATACCCGTGACGGCAGCCGTAAAAACATTGCCGCTCATTATGACCTGGGTAATGATTTATTCGAGCTGTTCCTCGACCGCGATTTCATGATGTACTCCTCAGGTCTCTACTATGATGACAGCGAGAGCCTGGAGCGGGCTCAGTTTAATAAGCTGGGACGCCTGTGTGACAAACTTGACCTGCAACCTGACGACCATTTGTTGGAAATCGGCACTGGCTGGGGCGGCTGTGCGACATTCGCTGCGCTCCATTATGGCTGTAGGGTAACTACCACCACCATTTCCCGTGAACAATACGAACATGCCCGCAGACGAGTCGCCGATCTGGATTTGGAAGACAAAGTCACGGTGCTGCTGGAAGACTACCGTGATCTCAAAGGCCAGTATGACAAGTTAATCTCGATTGAGATGGTCGAGGCGGTGGGGCACCACTTCATTAATGACTATTTCCAACACTGCAGCCAGCTTTTGAAACCCAACGGGCTGGCGATTATTCAAGCGATTACGCTGGAGGATCATCGTTACCGGCAGGCAGTTAAATCGGTGGATTTTATCAAGCGATATATCTTCCCCGGCAGTTTCATCCCTTGTGTCAGTGTGCTGGTCAATGCCGCTGCCAGCGCAGAACTCAAGCTGACCAACCTCGAAGATATCGGCCCCAGTTATGCCACGACGCTGAGCGTGTGGCGTGAACGCTTTATGGCTCAGCTGGATGAAGTTCGCCGTCTGGGTTACGACGAACGCTTTATTCGTATGTGGGAGTTTTATCTTTGCTATTGCGAGGGTGGTTTTATGGAGCGGAGTATCAGCGATGTGCATCTGCTTTTCAGCAAGCCGGCCAATCGTCGTGAACAGTGGGTGCCACTGGATGCGTAATGTACTCAACTTTGTTGCCTTTCAGGCGGTGTGGCTGATTGTCATCCTGGCTGCTGCTGCGGGCAAACCGGCATATGCCTTGCTCGCCACGGCGACATTTGCCGTGGTTCAGGTTTATTTCAGTCGCTGGCGAGTCACCGATATCAAACTGATAGTACTGGGACTACTGGCAGGAATGATGCTCGATACTATCTGGCTCAACATGGGTTGGATAGGCTACGCCCATGGCGATATTGGCGGTCTGGCACCCTGGTGGATTGGCTGTCTGTGGGTGAACTTTATGCTGACTTTGAACCACTCACTCAGTTGGCTGCAACCTCGGCTGAAAATGCTGGGAATGATGACCGTGTTCGCCGCGCCCTTATCTTATCTCGCAGGCAGTAAGCTGGGCGCGGTGACCCTGCTTGAACCAGGGATGGCGGTGTTGTCACTGTCCCTGAGCTGGGCATTGCTGGTACCGATGCTGATGTGTCTGGCCAGACTCTGGCACAGACAGGAAGAGGAGGAGAACCATGCTTTGGTATAGTTTAGTTATCGCCTCGGTGGTGATGTTTTTGGGCTGGCTTTATGAGGGTAAAACTCGCAATGCCGGCGTCGTTGATGTGCTGTGGGCCGGTCTGATGTCGTTTCTTCCGGTTTATTATGCCGTGTTGAGTGACGGTGACTGGCTCCTGCGAGCAGTGGCCGGTGGCCTGATGAGCCTGTGGTATCTGCGCCTGTTCTGGCATCTCAGCGGTCGTGTCTTTTCTGAGCCGGAAGATGGTCGTTACGCCTATCTCCGTCAATACTGGGGTGATAACACACACCGCAATCACTTCTTTTTTTTCCAGTTTCAGGCGCTGCTGGCATTCATGTTCACTCTACCGGTCTGGTGGCTGAGTCAGGCTGAGAGTCATTATCTGCCAACGGTGATTATTGCGTTGCTGCTGGCGCTGATCGCTATCTGTGGTGTGACACTGGCGGACCGTCAGTTGCAAGCGTTTCGGAGCCAGTCTGCTAATAAGGGCAAAGTCTGCGAAGACGGTCTCTGGTATTACTCCCGTCATCCTAATTACTTCTTTGAATGGTTGCACTGGTTCAGTTACCCCCTGCTGGCTCTGGGCATAGCGGGTGGTAACTGGTTATGGCTGGCCCCGCTGGTCATGTTGGCATTCCTCTATTTTATTACCGGCATACCCTATACCGAACGGCAGGCCATTCGCAGTCGCGGTGATGCCTACCGTCGCTATCAGCAAACTACCAGTGCTTTCATCCCTTGGAGAAAAAAACATGCGTCTGATTGAATTTGCAGAGAAAAAAATGGTGCCTGATTCGGTGATTCGAGTCGGTATCCGGCAGCTGCTGAAAAAACGTCTGCATGATGAGATGGCCTTTGATCCGGAACAGGCCAGTTTGCGCAAACAGCAGTGTATTGACATGCTCCGCAGCAGCCCCATTGCTATTGAAACAGATGCAGCTAATGAGCAGCATTATGAAGTCCCGGCCCCATTTTATGAACTGGTGTTGGGCAAACACCTCAAATACAGTGGCTGCCTTTGGAGTCAGGATTGCCTGACACTGGATGATGCGGAAAGGGCGATGCTGGATCTTTACCTGCAGCGAGCGGAACTGGAAAACGGCCAGCATATCCTTGAACTCGGCTGTGGCTGGGGGTCATTAACACTGCACATGGCTGAAAGTCTGCCTTATGCCCGTATCACAGCAGTGTCTAACTCCAACTCGCAGCGGCAGTTTATTGAAAAACGTCTGCTGGAGAGAGGGTTGAGTAACGTTCGGGTGATTACCTGTGATGTCAATGAACTCTCGCTCGATGAGCGGTTTGATCGTATTGTTTCTATCGAAATGTTTGAGCATATGCGTAACTACCAGCGCCTGTTTGACAAGATTGGTCAATGGCTCAGAGACGACGGCAAATTGTTTGTGCATATTTTCTGCCATCAGAACGTGGTCTATCCGTTTGAAACTGAAGGTGATGATAACTGGATGGGGCGCTATTTCTTTACCGGCGGCTTGATGCCTTCAGCCGATACCCTGCTGCATTTCCAGCAGAAGCTGCAAATCGAGCAGCAATGGCTGGTTAATGGTCAACATTACCAGCGTACTGCAGAAGCCTGGCTGGAGAATGCCGATAAGCATCAGGCCGAAATTATCCGATTGTTTGAGCAGACTTATGGCGCGGATGAAGCCAGAATCTGGTGGCAGCGCTGGCGGTTATTCTTCATGGCATGTGCCGAATTATTCGGTTATCGTGATGGCACTGAGTGGCTGGTGGGCCACTATCTGTTCAGCAAAAAATCGGCGGATTAATGGCAAAACCCAGAACCAACCTGCAGGCAAAGCTGGTCAGAGCTTTCCTGATTCAGATCCTGTTGATCAGTATTGTCACGGTTGCCGGGATCTATGCTGCCAAAACGACGGTTGAGGACATACTGGTTCGTGAGGCGCTGGAAGGCGAAGCAGCGCATTTCTGGAGCTTGCGCGAGCAACAGCCTGATTTCCCTCTACCCAATACCATGAACCTGATTGCTTACCTGGCGCCGGCTAATGATATGTCATCCGTGCCCATGCCCCTGCGGGATCTGACGCCGGGTCTGCAACGTGCCAGGCTTGATGGCGATGAACCCATCGTCTATGTCGAAGATCAGAACAGTGACAGACTGTATCTGGTTTTTGATGAAGTAAAGGTCTCCAGGCTGGCACTGGTGTTTGGGATCCTGCCACTGGCAGCAGTGCTGGTCACCCTGTATCTGTTGGCCTGGTTGACCTATCGTCAATCACATAAAGCCGTGTCACCTATCGTCAAGCTGGCGAAAGCGGTCGAGGAAGCTGAAATCCGCGAAGGTAATCTGCCCGATCTGGATCTGGAAGAATTGCGTCAGATGCCGGATGAAGAGGTCAGCAGTCTGGTTCGGGCCTTGGATCAATTTACCCATCGCTTGGAGCATTTTATCGAGCGTGAGCGGTTGTTTACCCGTGATGCCAGCCACGAGCTGAGAACGCCAATCGCCGTGCTGCGCAGTGCGATGGAGCTGCTCGAACGTCGATACAATGTAGAGGATGATAAGACCATCCGTCGTATCTACCGCACCCTTTATGATATGGAATCCCTGATAGAGACGCTGTTGATACTGGCTCGTGAGCAGGAAGATTCCCTGCCCAGCAACCAGGTCGCGGTAAACGAACTCATTAAAGACGAAATTGATACTCTGAAACTGCTTTTTCAGGATAAGGCCGTCAATGTAGAAATAGAGAGTGATAACAATCTGACGCTGTCGGCCCCGGAACGTGTATTGAAAATTTTGATAGGCAATCTGCTCAGAAACGCATTTAATTACACGCCCAGGGGGACTATTTACATTAAAACCTGGTCCCAGGGCTTCTCGGTCAGAGATAGTGGTGTCGGGATGGATTCAGAGCAGGTTAAACAGGTCTTCAAGCCGTTTTACCGTGCTGAAAACTCCGGTAACGGTTATGGCCTGGGCATGACAATCGTCAAGCGTTTATGTAACCGCTATAACTGGCACTTGCGGATCACCAGTGAACTCGGTGAGGGTACAGAAGTCAGTGTCCATTTCCCCAAATCTCAGCTGACAAAAACCTAGTTCTGTTTGTAATAGCTTGCGACTGTCAAAGGTCTTTTTCTTCGCAGAGCTTATAGCCAATACCGGGAATCGTATGCAACAGGTTTTGCTGAAAAGGTTTATCAATCAGTTTACGCAGGTTATATAAATGACTGCGCAAAGTATCACTGTCCGGCGTATCTTCACCCCAGATCTCTGCTTCCAGCTTCTCTCTGGTCACAAGGTTTGGCGACTCACGCATCAGTATCCGTAGAATCTGCAGCATGATGGGAGAGAGCCGGATAGGGTCGCCACCACGGGTCACACGCATGGTTTTGGGCTCGAACACGATATCGGCGACCTGCAGAGACTTACTGTCCATTTCGCCTCGGTGTCGGCGGATATGTGATATCAGCCTGGCTTCCAGTTCTTTCATCTCAAACGGTTTAATCAGGTAGTCGTCAGCACCGTGTTCAAAACCGGTCAGTTTGTCATCCAGCGTGTCGCGTGCGGTGAGCATGACAACAGGCATATCCTGCTGTAGGTCCTCGCGTACACGGCGACAGACTTCATAGCCATCGATACCGGGCATCATAATATCCAGTACCAATGCATCGTAGCGATGCTGGCTGCATAACTGCACTGCGGTCAGCCCGTCCGGTGCAAAGTCCACCGTCATACCGCCGGCTTCGAGAAAATCACCAATATTTGCAGCCAGATCCTGATGATCTTCTACAATAAGCACGGTCGCCGGGTTAATTTTCATCTGGCTACTCCTTAGTTTTAGTCTCACTAGGATAGCGGAATCGATCGTGATTGCCATGTGAAAAAAGCGCAGACTGGCGAACGGTTAAAATCTTGTTGACTTGATTAATGACAATTATTATCATTAACATCAAGATTGATGAGGTAGCCCTTTCATGATCGTATGTATCTGTAACAATGTAAATTCCGATGCTATCCATGCGGCCGTTGATAATGGCGCGGCATGCATTGACGCCGTGCGAAATGAAACCGGCGCAGCAGCGTGTTGCGGTAAATGTCAGTTCAAAGTCAATCGCATCCTGCAGGAGCGTCAGCAGGATGAAACAATCGATATTTCAGTGGCGCAGGCTGTCTACTCCTGATTTTATTTGCGCAAAATTCATACTTCCCATAAAAACGCATTACCCGTTAATACCTTCCTGTTTCAACAAAAAGACTTTAGTTAATGCGCTTCGCTTTGTCCCTACAAATGATAGGGAAATGCTAAAAGCCTCTTTATTAAGACATTTTTTGATCCCCCTGATTCTGCTCTCCCGACAATGAGAAAAGCTCTCTGTCAACGTTTCTAATCTAGATGATAATAGTTGCTATTTTTATTTTATTATCAGTAGCTTAGCTTTGACATTTTGTGTGAAAACACGATAATCGTCACAACTGGATTGAAACAGGAGTTAAGCCATGAAAGGCGATGCCAAAGTTATTGAATATCTCAATAAAGTACTGGGTAACGAGCTGATTGCCATTAATCAGTACTTCCTCCATGCCAAAATGTATAAAGATTGGGGGCTGCACAACCTCTACGAGCATGAATATCATGAGTCGATAGATGAAATGAAACATGCCGACAAATTGACCGAGCGGATATTGTTTCTGGAGGGGTTGCCTAACCTGCAGGATCTGGGCGCTTTGCGTATTGGTGAGAATACCCGTGAGATGATCCAGTGTGATCTGTCTCTGGAACTGGATGCCATCCCGGATTTGAAAGAAGCGATCAAATACTGCGAGGGGGTCGGGGACTATGTCACCCGTGATCTGTTCCGTGAAATTCTGGATTCAGAAGAAGAGCACGTGGATTGGCTTGAAACCCAATTAGGACTCATCGATAAAGTTGGGCTGGAAAATTATCATCAGGCTCAGATAGTTAAAGAAGCCGAATAAAACACAGACCCCGGACTGAGAATCAGCCGGGGTTTTTTGTTTTCAGCATCAAAAATCCGGTAAATGATTCATTGTTTCGATTGTCACCGGCAACATTTCGCGGTAGCGTAATAACAACAGGTTGCAGCAATTTACTCAGGCTTTTCTCAACGGGACGGGACAGCATGGCTAGATTTACGCGATTCCAGCAAAAAATGGATCAAACCTACCCCAGCAGCAGTGGTGGTGCCAGTAATATCCAGCCACCGCCGCCCCCAATGTTACGAGAATTAGCGGCAGAATCTGGCGTTCAATTCAATGGCGATGCGCCCTGGGATATCCAGGTCCATAGCGATGAGGTCTACCAACGCATCCTCAGCAAAGGTTCTCTCGGTTTTGGTGAGAGTTACATGGATGGTCTTTGGGACTGTCTGCGCCTGGATCAACTCTTCGATCGACTCCTCAGCTTCAACGTCGATGAAAAACTTGGCGGCTGGGCGCGTATGCGTCTGCTGATACAGGTGATGCGGCATCGCCTGTTCAATCTTCAGTCCAGTCAGCGCGCATTTCAGGTAGGAGAACAGCACTACGATATTGGCAATGATGTATTTGAGTCAATGTTGGATCCGACCATGAGCTATTCCTGTGGCTACTGGCATGAGGCTGACAACCTGGATCAGGCACAAGTGAATAAGCTGGACATGATTTGCCGCAAGCTGGAGCTCAAACCAGGCGAGAAACTGCTTGAGATTGGATGCGGCTGGGGAGGGCTGGCGCGACATGCCGCCAAGAATTATGGGGTTGAAGTACTGGGTATTACCATTTCCAAAGAGCAGCAAAAGCTGGCACAGGATCGTTGTGCCGGTCTGCCAGTCAATATCGAGTTGATTGATTATCGTGATCTCAACGGCGAATACGACAAAATTGTCTCAGTGGGCATGTTTGAACATGTCGGTGAGAAAAACTACCCGATCTACTTTGATACCGTCAGACGTCTGCTTAAAGACAACGGTTTGTTTTTACTGCACACCATCGGCATCTACAAGACGATCAATCGCGTCGACCCCTGGATTGACAAATATATCTTCCGTAATGGCAAGTTGCCGTCTGCAGAGCAACTGAGTCGGGTACTCAATGAGCGCCTGATTATAGAGGACTGGCATAACTTCGGTCAGGATTACTACAACACATTGATGGCCTGGTGGGAAAATTTCGACGCGGCCTGGCCAGCTTTATCACATAAATATGACGAGCGTTTCTACAGAATGTGGAAATACTATCTCATGTCCTGCGCCGGCTTTTTCAAAGCCCGGCAAGGGCAGTTATGGCAACTGGTATTGAGTAAACGTAGTCGACCGCATATCTACCGCTCGATACGTTAACACTAAACCGGCGACCAACCGGTGAGGTAAAGGAGCCGGACTTATGATGCGAGCATGGCTGTTGTCAGTCATCTTCACACTGAGTGCTGCCGGGGGCAGCAACCCGCTGGCAGCGCAATCACAAGCAGCTTACATTATCGAAATCGAGGGTGTGATAAGTCCTGCGACGGCGGATTATTTTTCCCGCTCCCTGGAACAAGCTATCGAGGCTGATGCGGCTTTCATGCTGGTCCGGCTGGATACACCGGGTNGCCTNGACTTATCAATGCGGGAAATGATTAAGCACATCATTGCTTTCCCTGTGCCAGTGGTCACTTATGTCACTACGGGAGTCGCCCTCTCTGCCAGTTCCGGCACCTATTTGTTGTCTGCCAGTCATGTCGCGGCCATGACTCCGGCCTCCAATCTGGGGGCGGCAACACCGGTACAAATGTCGCCGGGCTTTGCCCCCGCCGACGATAAATCGCCACCACCCGAGACGGGACAAGACAAAAAGCAGGAAGCCGATTCCGAGCCGGCTAATGACGGCGATGCGATGACCCGAAAAGTGGTGAATGACGCCGTGGCTTATATCAAGGGCCTGGCTGAACTTCGGGGCCGTAATGCTGAATAGGCGGAAAAAGCAGTTCGTGAGGCACAGAGTCTGACTGCTGAAGCCGCACTGGCAGACAACGTCATTGATATCGTGGCAACTAACCAGCGGGATTTGATTCAGCAACTGAATGGCAAAAAGGTGAAGGTGCTGGGCAACGAGACCACGCTCGAAACCGACGCTGTCACACTGACCGAGATCCTGCCTGACTGGCGCAATAAAGTGCTGGAAATTATAACCAACCCCAATATCGCTTATATTCTGATGATGATTGGGATTTATGGTCTGATCTTTGAGTTTGCCAACCCCGGTTCGATTGTGCCGGGTACCATCGGGTCTATCTGTTTGTTGCTGGCCTTGTTTTCCTTCCAGATCCTGCCCATCAATTATGCTGGCCTGGCATTGATACTACTGGGAATAGCCCTGATGGTGGCAGAAGCCTTTCAGCCGAGTTTCGGTGTATTGGGACTGGGCGGTGTGGCGGCATTTGTGGCTGGTTCGGTGATGCTGATTGATACGGAGTTGCCCGGTTACGGTGTCAATATGGGGATTATCGCCGGTGTGACGGTATCCACAGTGGCTTTTTTTCTGATGGCCCTGGGTATGGTTTTACGAAACCGCGATCACCCGATTGTGTCAGGACAGGAAGAAATGATTGGCGCAGTCTGTGTCGCCGATGAGCATTTCTCAGAGCGGGGCAAGGTACTGGTTCATGGTGAACGCTGGACAGCCGTCACCCGCACGCCTTTGAAAAAGGGCGACAAAGCGGTGGTAAAAGCCCTGGAAGGACTCACGCTGGAAGTCGAAGCACTAGCTAAAGATGGGGAGGCAATATGACATTACAATTTCTGGCAGTGGTCGCGATAGCGATCATCGCGCTGTTGATCAGTGCGGTAAGGATTCTTCGCGAATACGAGCGCGGCGTGGTGTTCCTGCTGGGCCGTTTCTACAAGGTGAAAGGCCCTGGCTTTATCATTATTATTCCTTTTATCCAGCAGATGGTCAGGGTTGACCTGCGTACCATTGTGATGGATGTGCCCACCCAGGATGTGATTTCTCAGGATAACGTCTCCGTACACGTCAATGCAGTGGTTTACTTTCGAGTCATCGACCCACAGAAATCGATTATCCAGGTGGAACAATACTACGATGCGACCAGCCAACTGGCACAGACCACACTCAGATCGGTGCTGGGCCAGCATGAGCTCGATGAAATGCTGTCTGAGCGCGACAAACTCAACAATGATATCCAGTCGATTCTTGATTCCCAGACTGATGCCTGGGGTATCAAGGTGGCGAATGTTGAGATTAAACACGTGGATCTGGATGAAAGTATGATCCGGGCGATTGCCAAACAGGCCGAGGCGGAACGTAATCGTCGTGCCAAAGTGATACATGCCGAAGGCGAATTACAGGCGTCGGAAAAGCTGCAGCAGGCCGCGGAAATTCTGGCGAAGCAGCCCCAGTCTCTCCAGTTGCGTTATTTGCAGACACTGACCGACATCGCGGGTGATAAGTCGTCGACGATTGTCTTCCCATTGCCGGTCGAGCTGCTGGATGCCATGCGCTCAATGAGTGCCAGAAAAGGCAGTGATTAAGCGTTGGAGGAAGGGGTAATCATCGTTTCGGGTCGAATTAGCCGGTCATACGCTGCAGCGCTCATCATTTCCAAGTCGATAACGGCCTGGCGCAAACTGCACCTCTGCTCGCTGGCATAGTGAACAATCTCGGTCACTTTGTCGTATCCCAGGTGCGGCGTCAGGGCTGTGGCGAGCATCAGGCTTTTTTCCATCATTTCCTGCAGCTGCGTTTCATTAGGCTTGATGCCAGAGACGCAGAAGTTGTCAAAACTGGTGATGGCATCTGCCAGTAACGCCAGCGACTGAATGATATTGAGCGCGATCACCGGTTTAAAGGTATTAAGCTGGAATTGTCCCTGCGCATTGGCCATGGTGATGGTCAGATGATTTCCCATAACCTGGGCACAGACCATATTCAGCATTTCACATTGGGATGGGTTGACCTTACCGGGCATAATTGAAGAACCCGGTTCATTGGCAGGCAGTGTTAGTTCACCCAGGCCACATCGTGGACCGGACGCCATCAGTCGCAGGTCACTGGCTATCTTGTTGAGGCTACTGGCCAGGGTGTTCAGGCTGCCGGAAAGGGCGACTATGGCATCATGACTGGCCTGGCCGGCAAAGCAGTTATCACTGGGTTTGAACGTGTGGCCGGTCAGTTCATTCAGCCTGTCGCAGAAGGCTGCAGCAAAGCCCGCACGGCTATTGATGCCAGTGCCGACAGCAGTACCCCCCATCGTCAATGACAGCAAATCGGGTAAATCTGACTCAAGCTGATGTTGTGAGAGCTTAAGCTGGGCGGCATAGGCAGAGAATTCCTGGCCCAGAGACAGCGGCGTGGCATCCTGCAGGTGCGTCCTACCGGTTTTCAGCAGCGACTGCCAGCTATCGGATAAATTCTCAAAACGCTGAGCCAACTGCCTGAGTGCCGGCAACAGGCTTGTATTCAATAAGGACACCGAGGCGATATGTAATGCTGTCGGAAAGCTGTCATTGGTTGACTGCCCGAGGTTGCAGTGATCATTAGGATGAACCTGGTGTTGTCCGTCCAGCGTCTGTGTGGCCAATGTAGCCAGCACTTCATTGACGTTCATATGCGACTGCGTACCGGAGCCGGACTGCCAAAGCGAGATCGGGAACTGATTATTCAGTTGCCCCTGAAACAACTGTTTTGCGGCCAGTTTGATAGCCTCAGCGATGCGCTGCTCCAGTCTACCATGTTGCTGATGGGTATCAGCGGCGCAGTATTTGACCAGCCCATAGGCCCGAATAATGGGGTCAGGCAGCGTTTCCTGACCAACGCGGAAGTGCTGCAGGGCAGCATCGGTCTGCTGACCCCAGAGGGTGAATTCGGGCTTTGGGGTGATGTCACTCATGCAGTAAAGCGTTGAGTTGATCTACAACTTCCGCCCAGTCAGAGTCGTCGTTCAGGCACTCTTCGATAAAGGCCGCCTGGCTGGGTGTCCAGAATGGCGCATCTTGCAGCGCTTCATCCTGAGCCAGCTTATTGTCTTTGATGAAAGCATCGATCGCTGCCGGGTCATTATCAAGCCCAAGCTGAAGAAACAGATTCTCCAGTGAATGAAAAGTCGCTTCCATATACCACTCCTGCTGATAGCAAACCCTGTTTGGCTCAGCTTACGCGAGTCTCGCAGATTAGAAAAGTGGCGCGGTTAATCGCTTAACATTCTGCAACTGTCTGATTTATAGCTTTAATTTTGCTATCATTTGTCTGTGAGCCTGGCCGTGAAAACGTGAAATAAGTTCATTCCCAATTGCGTATCAAGCAATTTCTATTGAGTACGGCCTGTTAACCTGTGTTTCGAAATAGCTAAGAGTGACGCTGATCACCCTCACGCCAAGCAGTATATTCACATGCATCTGACAGAGCGTCAGTACAATCGACTCTGCACCAGCTAAACTCAGGATTATCCAGAAGAAACAGAAAATAATTATCCAGCAAGCGTATAATCTAATGAGACCTTGAACAGACAACTTATATAATATGTTGCGAACAATATAAATTGCAGACAGGTAACTATGGAAGAGCAACTCTACACCACCACCAAGGTGGCAAAGATTTTCGGCGTCACACCCAGAACCATCCAGATGTGGGCTGACAGTGGCATGATTCAGGTCACCAAAACACTGGGCGGGCATCGTCGTATCACTGCGAGGGAAGTTGAACGGCTGGCACGCGAGTTAGGCAAGGGTAAGGCAGAAGAAAAAGCTGAAAGCCCATCAGTTACTGCAGACAAAGCAGTAAAGTCGGCGACTGATATTGTCAGGATTATGATCGTTGACGATGATAAAGATTTGCTCAAACTCTACCAGATGCAGATCGAAAGCTGGGAAACGCCAAAAACAGCAGTCTATCTTGCCCATGACGGTTATGATGCGCTGCTTCAAATTGGCTCTAAAAAACCGGACATCATTATTACCGACTTACGCATGCCACGGATGGATGGTGCCCACATGATTAACGTTATCCAGCAGAATCCGGATATGGACCATTGCCAGATTGTGGTCGTGACTGGTTTGAACAAAGATGAAATCCATCAGAACTACGACTTACCAGAGAATGTGATTGTAGAGGAAAAACCGATTCCTTTTGCGCGCATTCAACGCCTGGTCAAGGATTACACGCAAGATCAGGCAATCTCTAGCTCGAATAATTAATTCACTAATTTCGTTTTTTAGCGCTTTATAACTTGTTAAATTTCGCCTTTTAAAGCAGGATTTAGCTCTATAGTGAATTCCTGTACCTATCCTGCGACTTCTGTATGGTTTAAGTTACATTTTGTACCATAAAAAGTGTCTAGGTTTAGAGGTACAATGGCGCGCAGGATCATACTCTGGAATTAGCTCGTAGTAGCCGACCTGACAATCAAGCAGGACTTTGAAGGACACACTGTCTGAATGACCTGCATCGTGCGGCGGGAGGTGAATACAGACATCTACCTGCTCAGTGGTATCGCTTTGATGGTGTCAAGCTGATTGAAGAACTAACTGTGGAGAATCCTACTGTTAAACTTTCAAGCTGGTAGATATGGTGGAAACTTCGCAGTGAAGGAGCTGGTGTATGCCTACGCAAATGTGTCAGTCCGAAGTTCCAACTGAAAGTCATAAAGGCTTTAGACACTCTCCAGATTCAAGGTATCGCTCTAGCTGAACACGCTTCTGAAGACGTGCTGAACAATCCAATGGCGTATCTGGAGACGGTCTTACCACACTGCAAACAAAGTGATGAAACAATACCTGCCTCAAATCAGCTCAAGTCTCTACCAAACAACCTAGCTAGCAGCCCGACGAGACTTCTCTCCCTGTAACCAGCACGTCGAGCTATGAAGTAGTTACGGATAGAGAAAAACAAGCCAATCAAGCCACAGGCAACTCCTATGCGTTCAATCCAGCGAATCCTTGGAGCAATAATCGTTTCGAGCATACCTTGGGTGAGTATGGTGTTTTCAGGTTGAATTGCAGCTTTATTTGAAAGCCATGCAGGGATGATGAAATAGAAAAGCGAAAAGGTTACAAAACCGAATATCAAAGCTCCTACCCAAGACAACTTAGAGCTAATGTGAGTTGAGTCAGAGATGATTGAGTTTGCTGAGCTCCTCCTTCTGTATCGTCTTCCCATGACGTTTATTCCAATAATGTTAACTATGAATAAACATAGTCTCAACTTTCTGAAAACTGATCAATTCCAGTAGCTCAAAAGCTACACCAAAAGAGCTACCCAGCGGTGACTCTCTCAATGTGGCTCAAACGTGTTGATTTTTACTGAGCCAGTCTCTAATATGTGAGCCATACATATTGAGCCATCAAGGAGAGCAAGTAATGTCAGTGATTGGATACGCCCGAGTCAGCACCGGAGAGCAAACTACTGAGACCCAAGTACACGCCCTCAAGGAGGTTTACAACGTGGACAAGTGGTGCACCGACGAGGCTGTATCGGGAGCGACCAAAGGGAAAGACAGAAAGGGACTCGGTGCTCTCTTGAGCTATGTCCGTGAGGGAGATAAGGTCGTGGTCTATTCGATTGACCGTCTGGGCAGAGATACCATTGACGTGCTCACAACAGTAGAGGAACTCAGAGAGAAGGGTGTAGCGATCCTCTCAATGCGTGAAGGGTTCGACCTATCGACTGACCACGGGAAGCTCATGCTGACCATGCTGGTCTCACTCGCTGAGCTTGAGAGAAAGAACATCAAGGCCCGTCAGATGGCCGGTATTGAACGAGCGAAGGCCGAGGGGAAGGCTCTTGGTAGGAAGAAACAGATAGACGATTCTGAGGTTGTTCGGTGGAGGAGGAGTAACTCGGCGAGTATCAAGCAGACTGCCGAGCATTTCGGCATCTCTCCTGCTTCGGTTAAGCGTGCATGTTCAACTATTCAGCTTGGAAATTAAATACAACTTTTGGCTGTGTACGAGATGATAGCAAGCGCAGTCATTAGATAGGGGGAGTAGTAGTCTGAGTAGGCGTTTTTGGTCCACAATAGTTCTAACTCAACTAACACTGAAGGTAGTAATGTCTTCAGTGCATTGATTTTCTCATCAACAACAACTTCCTCATAATTACCTGCGTTGTATTCACCACGGGAATATCTCCATAACCATAATCGGCTTTTGACTGAAACATGGTTAGGATCAAGTTTATCCTTAGAAGTTGTATCGACAAGTCTGGGTATCCAGTTGCGTTGCGCGCGTTCTCTGTACACTCTAACTCGCTGACGAACATGAGTAGAGAAAATGAAGTACCTAATAACTAAATAGATTAGAGCGGCAACGAGAAGCCAGTCAATGAGCCATGGACGTGCGATCTGGAAAGACACACCAAATGGAAGTGTAAGGGAAGAACTCCCGTTGGTGTCTGTTTGAATCTCGCCGCCAATCAGGTTGATCGCAATGATGATTATTGTAACGGTGAGTAGCGTTTTGCGTTGTCGTATATACAACGGTGATTTGATGGGGTTGAATTCCTCCTCTGAAGCCACTTCCTATCTCCATGCCACCAATAATCACAGCTTCCACCATAGACTAAATACATAAAGAGAACAATCAATACAAAATAGTCAATAGTACTAGCCTCGTGGGGCGCGGCTTAGTCTTAGACGCTGAAAATACAGAAGACTAGTAATAAACTCAGAGATGAATGAAAAAGTCGTCCACAAGCGTCGTCCACACGTCAAGAACGCTTATCGGGTAACATTATGATATTGAAGGGGAATTGTTGCAGGTAAAAGTGTTGGTACCGAGGGTGGGAATCGAACCCACACTTCCGAAGAAACCGGATTTTGAATCCGGCGCGTCTACCAATTCCGCCACCCCGGCAACCAAGGCCGCAAATTATAACGACTACGGTCACCTAAGTGAAGCCTTAATTTAGCCTGTGACCTTTATCACCTTTTATCAGGATATGGCTTGACCGCAATACAGAGGACAGGCGAAACTCGGTCTTTAACGTCGAAATCGAATTTAAGGTCGTTCCATGGACAAAGACTTGGCAGCCACACAGACGGACTCTGAGATTCTTGAAGAGTCATTACAGCAGGCCATATTTGAAGGTTTCGTTGAGGTCCCGATGCTACCTGAGGTAGCCGGTCAGGCCTTATCTCTGGCCCAGGACCCCGAAGCCAGTGCGGCACAAATGGCAACACTGATAGAGCGCGACCAGTCATTGGCAGGCCATGTCATGCGGATCGCAAACTCGGTGGCCTATACGCCACTGGCCAACCTGGTATCACTGCAACAGGCAGTCGCACGATTAGGTATGAATGTGATGAGCGAGATCGCGTTAACCGCTGCGCTGAGTGCAAAGCTGTTTAATACGCCTGGTTATGAAGATTATGTCGAATTTAACTGGCAACACGCGATGGCGACATCACTCTGGTCCAAAGAGATTGCTAAAGCAGCGAACGTGAACACGGAAGCAGCGTTTTTAGCGGGTCTATTACATTCGATAGGCCGTCCGGCAGTGTTGCAGACCGTGCTGGAGCTAGCCAGGCAACAGGACAGCAGTCTGATGCCGGAGACGGTTTACCGGCTTGAAAACAAATACTGTCAGCCGGTGACGGAGCTGGTGGTCACCCGCTGGGGCATGCCGGCTCAGGTGAGGGATTCGATTAAGCCCTATGAGCAACTGGATGCCGGTAATGAATCAGCCAAAATTGCGGCAGCGGTCCATGCCGGCTCTCGTTTTGCTACCTATATGCTTGATATAGCAGCAGATGATGACAAAGAGAGTCTGATGGAATTGGAAGCTCTGGAATTGCTGGGTTTGGACGACAGGCAGGTGGAAAAATTGCTCGACAACGAAGCGCTTATTCAACAGCGTCTTAATGTTTTTATGCCCTAGCTCTTCAGCATTGCTTCAAACTTACATCCTGCTGACACGCTTCTGACGGCAACTATTCAGCCGGCATTTTCAGTCACAGCTTGATTTTGATGGCAAGTCAGGCTGTGCATTCTGCTATGATCGCGTCCATGAAAACGAGTGACTTCCGATTTGACCTGCCAGAAGAACTGATAGCCCAATACCCCTCAGAACAGCGCAGCGCCAGCCGTTTGCTGGCCTTGAATGGGTCTGACGGAACGCTGCAGGATCTGCAATTTACTGATTTACTGCGTTTGCTGAACCCCGATGACTTGCTGGTATTCAACAATACCCGCGTGATGCCAGCTCGCCTGTTAGGCCAAAAAGACAGTGGCGGCAAAGTCGAGGTGCTGGTGGAGCGCGTGCTGGACAACGAACGGGTGCTGGCCCATGTGCGCAGCAGTAAATCGCCAACTACCGGCCGTAAACTACTGCTGGAGGGGCAACTGGAGGTCGAAGTCCTCGGTAGACATGATGCGCTGTTTGAACTTCGCTTTATCGACAGCCAGTCGGTTGTTGAGACGCTTGAGGCGATTGGCCGGTTACCTCTGCCCCCTTATATTGAGCGCGAAGTCGATAGAGCGGATCTGGAGCGCTATCAGACAGTTTATGCTCAGAACACCGGCGCAGTTGCCGCACCCACAGCCGGTCTGCATTTTGATGAAGCGATGCTGGAACGACTCAAGCAGGCCGGTATTGAGACTGCGGCTTTGACCCTGCATGTTGGCGCCGGCACTTTCCAGCCGGTGCGGGTTGAAGATATTCGCTCGCATCAGATGCACAGCGAAGTGATCGAGGTCAGCGAGCAGGTCTGCAACCAGGTCAAAGCAACCCGAGCCCGTGGCGGCCGCGTGATTGCCGTCGGCACCACCAGCGTACGTGCGCTGGAGAGTGCCTCTCAGAATGGAGAAATCGCGCCTTTTGAAGGTGAAACAGACATTTTTATTTACCCTGGTTATGAGTTCAGCAGCGTCGACGCCATGGTGACCAATTTCCACCTATCCGAGTCGACGCTGCTCATGCTGGTATCTGCCTTCGCGGGTCGTGAGCACATTCTTAATGCCTACCAGCATGCGATCGAAAAGCGTTACCGTTTCTTCAGCTATGGTGATGCCATGTTTATTACAAGGAACAAAGGATGACCTCACTGGACAATATTCGCTTTGTGCTGGTTGGCACAACGCACCCGGGCAATATCGGTGCTGCCGCGCGGGCGATGAAAACCATGGGGATCAGCAATCTGCATCTGGTCTCACCCAAGATTTATCCCAGTGCAGAAGCGACTGCACGGGCTTCCGGCGCTGATGATGTACTGCACAAAGCCGTGGTGCATGACAGCCTGGAATCGGCTTTATCCGGTTGCCACTATGCCTTTGCTTTGAGTGCACGTCTGCGCCACCTGCATGTGCCGGTGATGAACCCACGCCAGGCGGTGGAGCAACTGGAGAAGTTTGATGATGATACCCAGGTTGCTATCGTGTTTGGCCGTGAACATTCGGGCCTGTCCAATGATGAACTGGATCGTTGCCAGTATCTGGTTAATATCCCGGCTAACCCCGATTACAGTTCGCTGAATCTGGCTGCGGCGGTCCAGGTTGTGGCCTATGAATTAAGAATGAGTTTTAAACCTGTGATTGATTTCGGCAGAATAGGAGAAGAGCGGGAAGCCATTACTGCCGACGATTTGTCTCATTTATACGCTCATTTCGAGCGTTCTCTGTCGACTATCGGCTTTCTGGACCCGGACAATCCGCGTTATCTGATGCGTCGTATCCGCCGATTATTTAATCGTGCCGATCTGGATCGTAACGAACTGCATATCATGCATGGGATTTTGCGCGCCGCTGAGACTAAAGCGAGGAAAATAGATGAGTGAAGAAATTAGCCGCTGGCAACGTATCAAGGAAGACATCAACTGCGTTTTTGAACGTGATCCGGCTGCGCGTAACGTATTTGAGATTGTCACTACTTATCCAGGTGTCCATGCGGTGCAATTGCATCGTATCAACCATTTCCTGTGGCGCAAAAACTGGAAATGGCTGGCCAAATTTATTTCCACTATCGCCCGCTGGATTACCGGTATCGAGATCCACCCCGGTGCCAAAATCGGTCGTCGTTTTTTCATCGACCATGGTATGGGCGTGGTGATTGGCGAAACGGCCGAAATTGGTGATGACTGCACGCTTTACCATGGTGTGACCCTGGGCGGGACCTCCTGGAAAGAGGGCAAGCGTCACCCGACATTGGGTAACGATGTGGTCGTCGGTGCCGGAGCGAAGGTGCTGGGGCCAATTAAACTGCATGATGGAGCACGTATTGGTTCCAACGCGGTGGTCGTCAAAGATGTGGCGGAGGGCGAGACGGTGGTCGGCGTGCCGGGCCGGATTGTCAGAGCTAAATCTCAGATGACAGAAGATGAGAGACAACAGCAAAAACTGGCTCAGTCTGTCGGCTTTGATGCTTATGGCACCTCCAGCAAAAGTCAGGACCCGGTCGCGACCGCGATTCATGGTCTGATTGAACATATACAGGCCATGGATAAGCGTGTCGAATCACTACGTGAAACCATCCATCGCCTGGGCGGCGAATTGCCGGAAGACGTCGATATGCCTGAGCTGGACAACTGCGATATCTCCAAAGAGAATGACGATTCAAAAGTTGACTAAAACAGTCAGGCATGTACACTTAATAGATTGATTTTTATCTGGATTGAAACATGCGTTTGACCACCAAAGGGCGCTATGCAGTCACTGCCATGCTGGACCTTAGCCTCAACTATGGCGTGGGTGCGATTACCCTGGCAGATATTTCCGAGCGTCAGGGCATTTCTCTGTCCTACCTTGAGCAATTATTCGCGCGGCTGCGAAAACAGGGCCTGGTCAGCAGTTCGCGTGGGCCGGGCGGTGGTTACCGTCTCAGCCGGGCGGCGGATAACATTACCGTGCTTGATGTCATTTCAGCGGTCGATGAAAAAGTCGATACTACCCAATGTGAAGGTCGTCAGAATTGCCACGGTGAAGAACAGTGTCTGAGCCATGAGCTGTGGCAAAGTCTGAGTGACCAGATTCGGGTCTACCTCGACGGTATCACCTTGGCCCAGGTTGTCAGTAACTACGAAAAGAAACGCAGCGGCGAAAAAGTCATTCAATTCGACGTCGTCTAAGCAGGTCTCAACGATGTCATTTACCTATCTCGACAATAATGCCGGGGCAGGGCTGGCGCCGGGCGTGCTCGATGCTATGCTGCCTTATCTGCAGCAACAGCAGGGCAACCCGTCCAGCAGTCACCGCTTTGGCCGTTATGCCCAGGCCGCCATTGATAAAGCCCGCCAGCAGGTTGCAAGCCTGGTTAACGCCCAACCCTCGCAGGTGATTTTCACCAGTGGAGGTACTGAAGCCAACAATCAGGCCATTGCCGGTGTGGCAGAGCGCTTTGACAATGGCAAAATTCTGGTCAGCGCCATTGAGCATCCTGCCATGCTGGAACCCGCTCGTCGGCTGCAACGTCATGGCTTTGAACTGGAACTGATTCCGGTCGATGAACAGGGCCGTGTCAACCCGACCACACTGGCCGGGATGATTGATGAAGACACCCGTCTGGTCTCTGTCATGTGGGCCAATAATGAAACCGGCATGATTCAGGATATACCCGCCCTAGCAGCCGTCTGTCATGACAGGGGCGTGCCATTACTGACCGATGCGGTTCAGGCTGCGGGTAAACTGCCGGTTGATATGAAAGCTGCCGGCGTCGATCTGCTGACGCTGTCGGCGCATAAATTTGGTGGACCTAAAGGCATCGGTGCGTTAATCGTCTCGGCTGAACTCGACTGGCCCGGCTACATTTTAGGCGGTGGTCAGGAAGAGGATAAACGCAGTGGCACTGAGAATGTAGCTGCCATTGTCGGTTTCGGTGCTGCTGCCGATTATGTGCAAGCACAGCTTTCTCATTACCAGCAGCATTGCATTGAGTTGCGGGAACTGCTTGAGAAACACTTGAAACAAATCCCGGGCGTCACCATTTTTGCCAGTGAAGCCGAAAGGCTGCCTAATACCTGCTTTTTTGCACTGCAGGGCTTTGATTCAGATACGATGCTGATGGCCCTGGATAAGCAGGGATTTGCTGTCTCCAGTGGCTCTGCTTGTGGTACAGGCAGACAAACACCAAGTCATGTGCTGACCGCGATGGGCATACCGGATCCAATTGCACTGGGTGCAGTTCGGGTGAGTGTTTCGACAGAAAATACTGTCGAAGAAATAGAACAACTGGCCAAAGTGCTGGAAAAAGAAGCAAATCGCTTCAGTCATTTATTAAACAGGTGAATTATGATTACCTTAACTGAGTCAGCCATTAAACGAGTCCGCGATATGATGAGCAAACGTGAAGGCGGCGTCGGCCTGCGGGTCGGTGTGGTCAAAAGCGGTTGTTCGGGCTACAGCTATGCCTTGGATTATGCTGATGAAGTCGCCAGCGATGATGTTGTCATTGAACAGGGCGATGTCAAAGTTGTGGTCAATGAAGACGCTATGCCCATGCTGGAAGGCATGGAGCTGGACTTTGTCCGCGAAGGGCTTAATCAAAGCTTTAAATTCATCAACCCCAATGTCACTTCCGAATGCGGTTGCGGTGAGAGCTTCAGCGTGACCAAATAATTGATTGCAGGGCGTTCAGCCCTGCAATCGTTCCATCAGGTAACACAAACAGTCCTGTTTGATGACATGCTCATTGAGCGTCATCATGGATGGCATGGTCGGCCGTTTAAACATCAATTCATCATGATGTATTTCAAAAAAGCGGCTGCTGACATCCTCACCATTTTCATCCCTGGCCTCAACAGGTAAGAATCCATTCGCGTTGACCCGCCCCAGCGCCGTGCCGGCAGGGACTTCAAAGAAATTCATTTTCTCCAGATCCCGGTCCAGCTGAAGGTCGACTTCACTGTTATCAAAACTAAAATCCACATCTGGCCGCACTTTGACCTGAGCCACGGTATGAAACAGGTCAATATCCTGAGGATGAACCGGATGATTTGGCAACTCTCTCAGGTTCAGACAACTGTCGATGAAGTCGTAGGCGTGTTTGACACCATAAGTCTGATCAGGCCGTCCACATTCCAGTGTTACGGCCGGACACAGCTGGGCAAAAGCCATCGACTGCACGCCTTTAGGGCGGGTGAAGTAAACCACGAAGCGGGCGAACAGAGTCGCCAGTTGCTGATAGGCAGGCTCCAGTTTATTGATGCAGGCATAGTGTGGGTTGAGACCGGTATTGTTATGGATGTCGATACTTGCAAACAGATTGCGGTTCGCCATGGTGTTAACAATAGTCTGAGCCATATCTGTTTCCGGGCAGAGGGAATACTCGGTGCCGGGCCAGATACGGTTGAAGTCAGCCTGGTCATCAAGACGGCGCAGGCCGTCACGTGCTGCCTCGACATTACCGAAAAAGATAGACAAATTACGCGGCAGCATGCGTGACTGATATTTCTTCAGTAGTTGCTGCACGGCGAGCAGACCGGTCGTTTCATTGCCATGCAGCATGACCGACAGAAACAGGGTGTTATTTTGCTTACCCTTAAGGTGCAGCAGGGTGGGGCGGCTTAGCACCTTATGTAAATCACGGGCACTGCTTTCCAGCAGACCGTCAGGGATAGAGTCGAGTTGCTGCAGTATGTCTTGTTTCAAATCGGCCATTGGCTTACCACCTCGCCCTCTTGCTGATGATGCAGGTAATACCGGCTCATTCTGCTGAAGTCTTTACCATATTTAGCAATAAAAGCCCGTTGCCAGTCACTGCCAGTTTGATGCCGTTCGACTCTGTCAGCAATGATTTTGAGGTATTTATCACGATCACCGCTTTTGATACCGAGCTTATCCAGTCCTTGTTCCGCCAACGGCAGGCAGGTGTTCAGAATAAACTGCTTTAAGGGCTGGTGTGAGCCATCAAGGTCTACTATCGCTGTGTCGAGGCCATAACGGGCCGCTTTGTAGAAATTATCCCGGGCATCGGCAAAGGCGAGCTCAGTGCCGTAAGCAATGATGCGGTCACATAAGGCATGTGTGAGTCCGTAATAAAAGGCGGCATTAGCCAGCATATCTGTGATGGTAGGGCCCGCTGCCGGTGTGCGGTGTTCGATACGGATATGCGGTTTGGCGCCGATAAAGCCGATTAATGGCCGGTTCCAACGCCAGATAGTGCCGTTATGCAGCCGCAGGTGTTCAAGCTGGTCACTGGCTTCGCCCAGATCGACAGGTAATAGCACCGGGTAATGTTCGAGATTTTCTTCAAAACATTCGAAGATAGAGTGACGGGCATAATCACTGCCGAAACTGACCCGTTTCACCGGTCCATGTGCCGCACCGGCGAAACCACCGGCTTCAATGGCCTGTTCAAACAGCGGGATGCGGGTTTCCTGCCACAGGCTGTGCCCAAACAGGAAAGGAGAGTTGGCACAAACCGCTACCATCGGTGCCGAGGCTATCAGGGAGGCATTATAAAAATGGTGCGCAATGTTGACCGGCACCTGGGTATGTAACTGCAGAGAAGTCGCTGCCGATTCCAACATGACATCGTGATGGGTAAGTTTGAGATGCTCCTCACCACTGATATCCAGCTTTACCGGTTTGCCGCGGGCAGCCAGAATCTGCTCATTAAGAGCACGATATCGGTTCATATCCGACATATTGAAGACATTCAGATCATCCTGCAGCAGCGTCGGCAGAATACCTGTCATCATTAATTCACTGTCCAGCCGCTGCGCCTGCTGGCTGGCATTGGACCAGGCGTTTTGCAGTTGACGATGCAACTGGCTCAGGGTATCACCGGTCAGGGGGACCGGCTCGGTATTGAACTCAATATTGAACTTAGCGAGTTCAGCGTTGGCAAGTGGGTCATTGAGCAGTTTGAGAAAGGCGTCATTGATCGGGGCAGGCCGCATGGTTTTATCAACCAGCCAGGCCTCCAGTTCGATGCCGGCATAGCGGGTTTCGTGGAGCTGCAGAGCATCGCTGATTAAATGCTGCAAACGTAAGGTCTCGTCACGGAGATGCTCGCTGAAGCGCTCGAAATCCTTCGCAGTGAAGCTGACGCCGGCAATTTCCTGGCCCATGAGAGATGCCTTAGATTGCTATCCTGACTCTAGCTTATAGCAGGCTGAAGCGATAAGCCAAGTTTGTAAAAATTGGGGCCGGCTTGTGACTACTGCTATGATCTGCGGATGGAAAAAACAGCGAATCTCGAGTTTGATGCCGCTCATATCTGGCATCCCTATACCAGCGTGGCCAATCCCCCGCTATTACATGAAGTGCAGTCTGCCGACGGGGTCAGATTGAGACTCAGCGATGGTCGTCATGTGGTTGATGGTATGTCCTCATGGTGGTCAGCCATTCATGGTTATAATCATCCACGTTTGAATGAGGCTGCAAAATCGCAACTGGATAAGATGTCGCATGTGATGTTCGGCGGTCTGACTCATGAACCGGCAGTGAATCTCGCCCGTAAACTTATCGACATCACCGATGACAGTCTGCAGTACGTGTTTCTGGCTGATTCCGGTTCGGTCTCGGTGGAAGTTGCAATAAAAATGTCCATTCAGCACTGGTTTGCCCAGGGTCAGCCACGCAAACAGCGTCTGATGTCAGTCCGCAACGGTTACCACGGCGATACTTTCGGTGCGATGTCGGTGTGTGACCCGGTCAATGGCATGCATTCGATGTTCGAGCAGGTCCTGCCAAAACATATTTTCGCACCGGCCCCTTCCTGCCAGCGAGATGAGGACTGGGATGACAGCCATATCGCCGAGTTCAGACGCTTAATCCGCGAACACCATCATGAGCTCGCAGCGGTCATTCTGGAGCCGCTGGTACAGGGTGCCGGTGGTATGAGGATGTATTGCCCCGAATACCTGAGGCAGGTCCGGACATTGTGCGATGAATACGGCGTGTTGCTGATCTTTGATGAAATCGCGACCGGCTTTGGTCGTACCGGATCGTTGTTTGCCTATGAACAGGCCGGCATCGTGCCGGATATTCTGTGTCTGGGGAAAGCCTTGACCGGTGGTTATATGACGCTGGCAGCCACGCTGTGTAATCGAAAAGTCGCAGAGGGCATTTCCGCGGATGGCAGCGGTGTACTGATGCATGGCCCGACCTTCATGGGCAATCCCCTGGCTTGCCGCGTGGCTGCCGAAAGCATTGATGTGCTGATGGAATCAGACTGGCAGGGTAATGTCTCCCGCATCGAAATGCAGCTTCGGAATGAATTAATGCCCTATCAATCACACCAGATAGTCAATGAGGTCAGAGTCAAAGGCGCCATCGGTGTTGTGGATTTGAACCGGCCGTTGGATGATTGTATGGACTGGTTACCGGGCTTTATTGTTGACCAGGGCGTCTGGATCCGACCATTCAGAACGATGATTTACATCATGCCGCCTTATATCATCGATGCGGCTGATTTAAGTTTACTGACTGGTGCCATCGGCAGGATGCTGGATGAGATAGTCCAGCGCCAGGCGATTGAGTGATAGGAAAAATCCTGACCGTAATAGCGGAAAGCGCTGATGTTCGGATTGCTATGGAAAGGTAAACTGCTTCATAGTTATCAGATTGCTGGTAACTCGACAAACAATACGAGGACTGCATCATGTGGACTAAACCAGAATATTCAGACATGCGTTTCGGCTTCGAAGTCACTATGTACATTTGCAATCGCTAATACAGTGTGATTTCATCAAAAAGGCTCTTGGAGGAATTCAAGGGCCTTTTTTGTTTCAGCCTCTGCAAAAAAGCCCTGACAACAGCCACGGAAAGGCAGTATTTCTTGACGATTCAGTCTGCCTGAATTCTTAATCGTTTTTACCAATCATATTAATTGAATTAAGTCGTTGTACCTATCCATTAGGCTCGACTACAATGCCAACTGTCATTTACGACATAACCCAATTAAAGGAGCTAATAATGTCATCACTGATTAATACAGAAATTAAACCTTTTAAAGCGACTGCCTATCACAACGGCGAGTTCGTCGATGTCACAAGTGACGACGTCAAAGGTAAATGGGCTGTATTTGTTTTCTACCCAGCTGACTTTACTTTTGTCTGCCCGACTGAACTGGGCGACGTGGCTGACCACTACGAACAACTGAAAGAAATGGGCGTTGAAGTTTACTCAGTCTCTACTGACACTCACTTCGTTCACAAAGCATGGCACGATGCGTCTGAAACCATTAAGAAAATCAAGTTCCCAATGATTGGTGACCCAACTGGCCGCATCAGCCGTAACTTCGACGTCATGATCGAAGAAGACGGTGTCGCGCTGCGCGGTACCTTCATCATGGATCCAGACGGCGTTATCAAAGCGGCTGAAATCAACGATCTGGGCATCGGCCGTAGTGCAAAAGATCTGGTACGTAAAGTACAGGCTGCACAATACGTCGCGACTCACGAAGGCGAAGTTTGCCCTGCTTCATGGCAGCCAGGTGAAGAAACACTGGCTCCATCACTGGACCTGGTCGGCAAAATCTAAGATCTGCCGTCTTGCCAGAGACTGTGTCCGGGCCCTGCGCCCGGACCCGGTCAACATATTGTTAACTGATTACAGGTATTTATCATGTTGGATGCAAACATCGCTGCACAATTAAAAGGCTATCTGGAAAACATCAAACGCCCAATCGAATTGGTTGCGGCGCTGGATGAGAGTGCCAAAGCCAATGAAATGCGTGAGTTGCTGCAGGAAATCGCAGAGATGTCGCCACAAATCAGCTTTGTCGATGACGTTCACAGCGACAGCCGCAAGCCTTCGTTCCAGATTAAGCAACCGGACGGCGAAGAAAAAATCCGCTTTGCCGGCATTCCGATGGGGCACGAGTTCACCTCTCTGGTACTGGCACTGCTGCACACCGGCGGGCATCCAACCAAACTGAGCGAAGAAGTGATTGACCAGATCAAGAATCTGGAAGGTGAATATCACTTCGAAACCTATATTTCTCTGTCGTGCCAGAACTGTCCGGAAGTAGTCCAGGCTTTAAACGTCATGGCTATTCACAACCCGAATATCAGCCACACCATGATTGATGGTGCGCTGTTCCAGGACGAAGTCGATGAGCGTCAAATCATGGCGGTACCGACTGTATATCTGAACGACAAGAGCTTCGGCCAGGGCCGCATGAGCCTGCCGGAAATCATTGCCAAGCTGGATAAAGGCGCGGTTAAGCGCGAAGCAGAAAAAATAAGTGCCAAAGATGACTTTGATGTGCTGATTGTTGGTGGCGGTCCTGCCGGTGCTTCAGCTTCAATCTATGCCGCCCGTAAAGGCATACGTACCGGTATTGTGGCCGAGCGTTTTGGCGGTCAGGTCATGGATACCATGGCGATTGAAAACTTCATTTCAGTGAAAGAAACCGAAGGGCCCAAGCTGGTCGCAGCACTGGAAGAACACGTCAAGGAATATGATGTTGACGTGATGAACCTGCAACGCGCCAAAAAGCTGAGCAAAAAAGACAAAATGATCGAAGTCGAGCTGGAAAGCGGCGCGACCCTGTGCAGTAAAACCGTGATTCTGGCCACCGGTGCCCGCTGGAAACAGTTGGGTGTGCCGGGTGAAGAAGAGTATCGCGGTCATGGCGTCGCTTACTGCCCGCACTGTGATGGCCCACTGTTTAAGGGTAAACCGGTCGCCGTCATCGGTGGCGGTAACTCGGGTGTGGAAGCGGCGATTGATTTGGCTGGTATTGTCGGTCACGTCACGCTGATTGAGTACAACGGTGAACTGCGTGCTGACGCAGTATTGCAGAAAAAGCTGTTCTCACTGGATAACGTCAGCATTGTCACCGGTGCGCAAACCACCGAAATCACCGGTGCTGATGGCAAAGTGAACGGTCTGGTCTATATCGACCGTGCCACCGAGCAGAAACACACGCTGGATCTGAACGCGGTATTTATCCAGATTGGTCTGGTGCCCAATACTGACTGGTTGGAGGATACGATTACACTGAGCAAATACGGTGAAATCGAAATCGACAATCACGGCCAGACTTCAATGCCGGGTGTGTTTGCTGCAGGGGACGTCACCACCATCCCATACAAGCAAATCATCATGGCGATGGGGGATGGTGCCCGGGCTGCATTGGGATCATTCGATTACATCATCCGCAGCGACTTTGATGATGACAAAGAAACCAACGCTGCCTGATAGCATCAGGATTTCATTCTGAACCTGGAGCCTCGTCAACCAGATCCAACAGGTTGACGAGGTTCATTTTTATTGCGAGTCGGGTCAGTTCAATATCACTGCTGACGCCCAGCTTTTTCTTGATGATGTAATGCGAGTTGGACACGGTTTTAGGGCTGATATTGAGCAGTTCAGCAATCGCCTGATTCGACTTGGCATCGACCAGTAAACGCAAAATCTCGAATTCCCTGACGGTCAGTTCGTCCAGCGCTGACTGCTCCTGTCCCAGTTTCTCCATGGCCAGTGCCTGAGCGATATCGGCGCTTAGCGTATGTTTATTCTGAGCCACCTGATGAATAGCCCGGATCAGGGCTTCCGGTTCACTGCTTTTGGTAATGTAGCCCAGTGCACCGGCGCGCGTGGCCTGCAGAGCAAAGCTGGGATTCTGATGCATGCTGAATACCAGCACCCGGGCACTGCCGTCATACTGACGAATCCGTTCAATCGCTTTCAGGCCGCTCTGGCCGGGCAGGGAAATATCCATGACCACGACATCAGGCTGATAGTGTTTGTAATGGTTGTAGGCTTCGTTGCCATCACCGGCTTCACATATGACCTCAAACTCGGCTTGTTTCTGCAGCAGAGAGCGGTAACCCTCCCTGACAATGGCATGGTCATCGACCAGCATAATCGTGACAGTATTACTCATGTTGTGAAGACTCTTGAGTGGCTTCAGGGATCGGGAGCGACGCACTGACCTGCAGGCCACCGTAGCGCAGGGCTTCAAGTTTCAGGCGTCCGCCCAGTGCTGTGACTCGCTCGTGAATCCCGAACAGCCCCATACCCAGGGTGTTTTCGAAGGATTCTGCCTGTGCAATACCGTCATCACGGATAATCAGTGAAACCGTGTCATCCGTCATGCGTCGCAGACTGATTTCGGCCTTGCCGGCCCGGGCGTGTTTGGCGATATTGGTCAGACATTCCTGCACAATCCGGTAGATGTTGACCGGTAGCGGATCCGGCAACTGATCCAGGCTATCATCGATATCCAGTTCATATTGCGTCTGGTTGCCGCTGCGCTGGTTCCAGCTCTTCACCAGTTGTCTCAGACTGGCACTGAGCCCAAGTTCGTCCACCTCTGACGGTCTCAGGCGGGTCAAAAGATTACGCAGCGCAGTCATCATATGACCCGTGATATGACTGATAGACTGCACTTCATCCACCACAGCAGGGCAATCCTTTCTGGCGGTTTGAACCACGGAAGCAGTGACTGCATTGATGCCCGCCAGACATTGACCGAATTCATCATGCAGTTCCCGGGATATATAACGATGTTCCTCTTCCTGAGCGTTCATCAGTTTCATGGCCAGTCTTTTATTTTCTGCCAAGGTATGCTGCTGACTGCTGGCAAGTGCATTGATCGCCTCGCTGGTGCGGCGCCATTCCACGATATCGAAGCTCGGCAGACGATAATCCAGATTGCCTTCGCGCATTTTTTCCAGTCCGCCGACAATACGCTGTGCGGGTTGCAGCATGCGGTTAATGGTCCAGAACATCAAAATGCACAAGGCGACGAAAGTGACCGTCAATACGCCGATGACGGCGCGCAGGTTATTCCAGGCACGGGTAGTTTCCATCTGTACATTGAGCGTCACCAGCACGGTGCCGTAGCGCAGTGCATTGAAATTGACCGGGGTTCTGACTTCATAATCCGGATTAAAAAACTGCTGGTAAACGTTGCCGAACCAGTTTGGATAGGTGGTTTTAAGATCAGGCATGTCGTTACAAAGGCTTCGCTCACGACTCTGGGTCCGCGACAGGAACTGGGTGCAGGAACCGGGCACACCGCCGATACCTCGCCATTGATTCACATCAGGAAAAGGCCTTGAAAAATCATAGCGCTGGAACATCTGCAGCATCTGCTGCCGGGTTTGCCTTTCTATCCGGTTCGCGGTCTGCTTGGCTTCGAAGATCGCCTGTTTATCGGTCTGGTACAACACATACCAGGCACTGCCCATCAGGCAGACCAGTGCAATCAGCAGTATGCGAACCAGCAACTGAGCTTTTAAATTCATGCGTATTTCACGGGGCTCAAAGGAAGTTAAAGTCTAGGCTCTATACGGTCAGCTTGAAAGTCGTCAATTCCAGCTCGGGAAATTTGCCCGAGCTTTGAGGGCAGATATCTGGTGCGGTCATCTCGCTCGCCGTTTTTAATAGCGGTGGTTGCAATAACAATAAACAGAGCGAGAGAAAAAGATGGAAATATTACTGATTGGTGCTGTGGCGACGATAGCAGCGTTGATTCTGAGCGCCTGGTTGATGACCTTTGCCAAGTGGTTTCCATTGCCCGGTGTGGATGCATTTATTATCGACTACAAAACCATGATAAGGGCGCATGTCGATTATGCACTGATGGCTTTATTCAGTCTGGGGTTTTACGGCGCTGCCAGAGGCGCTGGTATCGAGCTGCCGGTGGTGGCATGCTGGGCGGTGGCGATTGGCGGCTTCACCAACCCGACTATATTTATTATCGCGGCATTTGACATGGCGTTCTGGGACAAAATGATCTGGAAACTATTCTCGGCAGTGAGTTTTGCCATTACTACGGTGGGTTTTGTCTGGATTGGATTCACTTTTCTGCAATTTGCTTGGTAAAGTAGTCCGGCACAAAAAACATAAAAATAGTTAAGGGGAGAGAACATGGCTGAATCTCAGCTGTTACAAACAGCGCGTGACCACGCGTTGGCACTGGAAAAAGGCGTCAATGACGTTGTTGTCGGTCAGACCCAGGCTGTACGTCTGATACTAATCGCTTTGCATGCGCGCGGTCACGTACTGCTGGAAGGCGGTGTGGGTGTCGGTAAAACCACTTTGCTGCGGGCTTTTTCCAAAGCACTCGGCGGCGCATTCGGCCGGATTGAGGGCAGTGTCGACCTGATGCCCAATGATCTGCTTTACAGTGCCTGGGTCAATGCTGACGGCAAGCCGGTGATTGATCCCGGTCCGCTGATTAGTCACGGTGAAGAAACTGCCGTGTTCTTCTTCAATGAAATCAACCGTGCCCGGCCACAGGTTCAATCATTGTTGTTGCGGGCTATGGCCGAGCGCAGTGTCGAAGCCTTCGGTAAGGAATATCGTTTCCCGCATATGGTGGTATTTGCCGACCGTAATGCGGTGGAAAAAGAAGAAACCTTTGAGCTCAGTGCTGCAGCGCGTGACCGTTTCCTGTTTGAAATCAACATCAGTCGTCCTGAAGAAGATGAAATCCGCCGTCGTCTGATTTTCGATCCGGCTTTCCATGATGTCGATCAATTGTTGGCCGGTATCAGTGAGCCCTTGCTGGATTATCGTGAACTCAATCAGCTTGACCGTGAAATCCAGCGTTCCATCTTTGTCTCGCCGGAAATTGAGAACTACGTGGTACGACTCTGGGATGCCAGCTGGAAACCAGCGGAAATGGGCATTGAAATGGACGATATCTACGTAGAAGACCTGGTGGTAGCGGGTGCCAGTGTCCGTGGTATGTCTGCCATGGTCCGTGCAGCCAAGGTCAGTGCCTGGCTGGAAGGCCGAGATCATGTGCTGCCGGATGATATCCATACCGTGCTGTTGCCGTCGATGACACACCGTGTGTTCCTGTCGCCGGTCTATGAAGGTCGCCGTGAACAGATCATGCCGCAGTTTGTCAGTGCGCTGCGCGATCACATCGCCACACCTTAATCATCATGGATTTACGAGACCTGCAGCCGCAGGAATTTACTTACCGTTTTCCGGATAAGGTTTTCGGCCATGTGCCGGGTGCGCACAGCGGCACCGCATTGGGCAGTGGCGATCGCTTTGCCGGCTTTGCTGATCTGTTTGATTATCCCGATCCGCGCAGGCTGGATATCCGTGCCAGTATCCGCAGTCAGGCGGCAGATATCACCCAGCAGCAACAGCGCTGGCTGGTGAAACGCTACCAGCAGCGCGCTTCTATCACTTTATGGCTGCTGGCCGATGTCAGTAAATCGATGTCGGTAGCCAGTGTGAACCATGAGCGTCTGGCGAGACTGGCGCATATGATTGCTCATACCTCCATCGGTCTGGGTGATCGCTTTGCGATGGCGGCTTTTGATTCCATCTGGCGCCAGGACCTCACTATCATGCCGACGACTCAGCGCAGTATGCCGGCCTTTGCAGCCGAGAAGCTGCTGAGGGCCGAGGCGCCTTCAGCACCGGGCGCCGCGGGTCTGGTTCATGCTGCTGATCTGGTCAATAACAAACGCGCCATGGTGTTTCTGGCATCCGACTTTTGTTATGACCTGGAACTGGTCGAGCGCAGCTTGCGAAAGCTGTCACAGTACACCGTGATTCCAATTGTCTGGCGCCATGATGATGTGGATCATTTCCCGTCGCATGCCGGCTGGGCGGAAACCCGCGATGCCGAAACCGGTCAGCGCCACAGCGTCTGGATGCGGCCCGGCATGAAAAAACGCTGGCAACAGCAGATGGATGATCATTTTTCCCGGTTGACCGAGTGTTTCATGCGCTATCGCATCAGACCTTTGTTTGTCGACGGTGATATCACGCCGCAGCAGTTGACTGAATATTTTCACGGTATGAAAAGAGCTTAGGGATGCAGATATGCGTAATTGCTTAGTACTAATCTTGTTTCTGTTTTCCCTGCAGGCGCAGGCGATAGACACATCAATAGAACTGGATCGGAGTTGGGGCCTGCTGATTGGCGACAGGCTGACCGCCACGGTCGTATTGCCGGTGCCGGTTGCTGATCTCGATTCACACTCATTGCCTCAGATTGAAAAACGCTATGGTCCCTGGCTTTACCTGCATGAGCTTGAACAGCAGGACAACCGACTGAGATTGTACTTTCAGTTGATTAATGTGCCGGCGGAAAACCGTGAAGTTGCGACACCGGCGCTGGAATTAAGAACCAAAGACGGCGAATTCATTACGGTGCCATCCGCGCCGATGCAGATTGGCTCATTCATGGAGCAGCGTGATGAAGGCGAGGGCTCGCCCAACATGATTCCACGGGGTGATATGCGCCTGTTGCCCACAGAGCAGACCACACTGAACTGGCAACTGTGGGCTACGCTGGCGGTGCTGCTGCTGAGTAGCCTGATCTGGTTGTTGTGGCACTTCGGCCTGCGTCCACGGCACCGTCTGCCCTTTGCCACCGCGATGTTTGAACTCAATAAAATGCGTTTGTTGGGACGTAAAGATGCCGATGTCGCCAGCCGCGTCCTGCATCATGCATTCAATCGCTGTGCAGGTCGTGTGGTGATTAACAGTGAGCTTGAAAACCTCTGGCAGAATTGTCCCTGGCTGGCACCGTTGAAAACCGATATTGAAAGTTTTTACCAGATTTCAGCAGCCCACTTCTTCAGCCCCAGTGCAGCCGAGCAAAAAAGCTTTGAGGACTTGCTGAAGCTGGCCAGATCCTGCCGGGAGCGGGAGCGCCTGGCATGAACCTGTTCGGCCTGGAGTGGTTTAATCCCGCTTTTTTACTGTTGCTGCCGCTGGCGGCCTTGCCGTGGTTTAATCATAACCTCGATAAGACGGTTGCCTGGGTCAACCTGGTACCGATGGACCCTTTGTCGCGCTTTTTTAATATCGGTCTCAAACTGCTGTCGACCCTGGTTATCGCCGCGCTGATACTGGCACTGGCCGGCCCCAGTCTGCCTGAACAGAAAATCGAACGTATCGGTGAAGGGGCGGAGATTGTGTTGTTGCTTGACCGCAGCCGCAGTATGGATGACCCGTTTGCGGTCAAACATCAAGCCGCGGTCGTCAGTGTGGGCGGCGATGACTCGAAACGCAATGTGGCCCGGGATTATCTGACTGAATTCGTGCGTAACCGACCCGATGATCGCTTCGGTTTTGTCTTCTTCAGCACCAAGTCGGTCAATCTGTTGCCACTGACTTATGACAAAGACGTGGTGCTGGCGACCATCAATGCCAACGCATTGGGCAAGGGGTTATCTGATACCAATATGGCTGAAGCGCTGCTCAGTAGTGCCGACATGTTTGAGGGACAGACCTATCGCGGTTCACGTATCGTCCTGTTGGTTTCTGATGGTGGTCAGTTGTTGTCGGATGAAGCCAAAGAAGAGATCAGCCGACTTTATAAAGAAATGAATCTCACGATCTACTGGATTTATCTCAAGTCGAATCAGGCGATGACACTGGAAGAGTCAGATGAAGACAGCATGCTCTGGATGGACATTCCCGAGCGTAAGCTGCATAACTTCTTTAAATCCATCGGCGTGCCTTACCGTGCTTTTGAAGCCGGTTCACTGGAAGCTTTCGCAGACGCGCTCGCCGAGATTGATCGCCAGCATTATCAGACACTGATTGTTGAAGAGACGCTGCCGCATGAGCCCAAAACGGACTTTTTATTATGGCTCGCGCTGTTAGCGGTGCTGCTGTTGGCAGCGTCCCATGTTTACACCTTCTGGGGAGTGAAAAAAGCCCATGAATAAAATCTTGCTTGTCGCCCGTTGGCTTTTGATTATGCTGATTATCGGCAGTGCAGCGCTGGCAGTGATGACTGGCTTTCGCCTCTGGCAGGCGCAACAGATCAACGCCTATATCAGTGAACCGGAGTCATTTGACGTGGTTCCCGATGATCCGCGCGCACATTTTGCTCACGCCAATATGCTCGAACGTCAGCAGGAGCATGATCAAGCGCTGGAAGCGCTGACGCGGGTTCTGGGTGAGGCTGACGCAGACTTGCTGCCTTTGGCTTATTATAACCGTGGCAATATTAATCTGCGTGAGGCATTGAAGCTGACCAGCTCCGATGGCAGACAGATCCCGCTGGTTGAACTGGCCAAACAGGATTACCGTAGCGCACTGGCACTGGATCCGCTGATGTGGTCTGCACGTTACAATCTGGAAGTAGCATTACGGGTGGTTCCGGAAGATCCGGCCAATAATGAAGACTTTGAGAAAAACGTCATCAGTAGCCAGCGCTCGATTGAGAGTAAGGCCTTCAAGGTCGATCTGCCATGAGGCTGAGCTATCAGAAACGCATCACCTTCACTGCCATTATCATGGTCGTGGCCCTGATCCTGGTGATGGCGGCGCTGTGGATGCCGCATATCAAACGGGATGTAAAAATCATGGATGCGCTGTTTGTGATTGATATCACCGACAGCATGAATGTTGAAGATGCCATGGTTGAGGGAGAGGCGGTGAGCCGTCTGGCGTGGGCCAAGGAATTCACCCGCCGTGCTTTTCTGGATATGCCCTGTGGTGCCCATGCCGGGCTGGCTATTTTCAGTGAAGCAAGAAGTCTGATTCTGATGAATCCGGTTGAGGTCTGCAGTAGTTATCATGATCTCACGCAGATGCTGAACCAGTTCGATCCGCATATGGCCTGGGCGCGTTCCAGTGAAGTCTCCAAAGCCGTCTACACCGCCATACGTCAGGCCAAAGAAATCGAACCGGAACCCACCATTGTGTTTGTCACTGATGGACACGAGTCGCCGCCATTACATGAATCGCTGTTCCCCAGATTTGATGGTAAACCCGGCGAGATTCATGGTGTCCTGGTCGGGGTCGGCGGTGAAGATCTGTTACCGATCCCCAAAACCAATGAGCAGGGGGAAATAGAAGGGGTCTGGGAAGTGAATGATGTCATGCATCAGGATGTCTATGCTTCGCTTCGCTCTGACAGCTCCAGAAACGTGCCGCAGGCGCGGACAGAACACCTTTCTTCCCAGAAAAAGTCACATCTGCAGACACTCGCTGATCGTGTCGGCTTTGAATTTGTGTCATCACCGACGAGACCGGGCAAACTCGTTGACGCGATTGAAAATGTCTCAGAGACACGTCCGCAGACCATCGACTATGATCTTTATGCCTGGTTTGCCGCCATTGCACTGGCACTGATTCTGCTGGTGTATTTACCCTACGGCTGGTTTATCCGAGCGGATGATTAGCGGCTAACAGCCTCTCAGCGGGAGCTGGCTATGATGTACCGGAACCGCAGTATTTTGTCCCGGCAGACAGAAGATTGATGCTGGGCTGGGAAATCCCTGGTCTATTGTGGCTATTACCCCTGGCATTATTGCCATGGCTTAGCCACAACACCGATAAGACGGTCGCCTGGCAGGCGATGCTGCCCCATGACCGCCTGTCGACACTGCTGACACTGTTATTCAAGCTCCTGGGCAGCCTCGCTATCGCCTCATTATTGCTATCACTGGCCGGCCCTTATATTCCCGAGCGGCTGGTTGAACGTAACCGTCAGGGTGCGGAATTTGTGATCCTGCTGGACCGGAGTCGCAGCATGGATGACATTTTTGCCCGACCGCCCCGTAACACATTGCCCAGACAACGCTTTTCCACCCGCAGCAAACGCACCGTTTCAGGTGATTACCTGCTCGAATTTGTCAAACGCCGTCCTGATGATCGTTTTGGATATATTTTATTCAGCACCAGTGCGACAGAGATTCTGCCCCTCAGTTACAACCGCGAAGCGATCCTTGCCACTATTGAGGCGGGAGCGTTGGGTAAAGGCTTATCTAAAACCGATATCTTCCAGGCATTGCGCCAAGCCGCTGAAATGTTTGAGGGAGAGGCTTACCGGGGCTCACGTAATATCTTGTTGATTTCCGATGGTGGTGAAATTCTCGATGCGGATGAAAAATCCCAGGTACAGGCGCTTCTGGCCGAAATGCGGATTAATCTCTATTGGATCTATCTTCGCAGTATGAGAGGGATGACGCTGGATGAGCAGGCGGATGATAATCTGTTATGGCTGGATATGCCGGAGCGTAAATTGCACCGTTTTTTTAAACAGCTCACGACACCATACCAGGCCTTTGAGGCTGGTTCCCTGAAAGAGTTTGCCGCTGCCATTGATGAAATTGATCGCCAGCAATATCAGCCGCTGATTATTGAGGAACGTTTGCCCAAGCAGTCGCGTGCGGATGTATTGTTATATCTGGCATTATTATGCTGCGGTGTGCTGGCGTTTGCCCGCCTCTATACCCGTTGGGGCGTAGAGAAAGCCTTTGATAAACACAGTGACTGACAGTCGCAATCAGTGGCCGGCTTTGCTATCGTGACGGGATAACAAGTATTGAAGACCAAGCACCGATGAGCCAATCCCCGCCCGCTGAATGGCTGGAAGTTTCCCTATCTGATCAGCAATGTCGTTTTTGGCACAATGAGCAATGCCTGTTCACTGCGCCTGTCTCAACCGCGTTGAATGGACCGGGTGAAGTCGATGGCAGCGGCTGTACCCCCCGGGGCTGGCATCAAATCCGGGCCTGTATCGGTACGGGACAGCCTGTCAACAGTGTGTTTGTGGGCCGACGTCCTACCGGTGAAATCTACCATCCTCAACTGGCAGCGCAATTTCCCAAACGTGACTGGATTTTGACCCGGATTTTATGGCTCAGCGGGTTGGAAATCGGCAGAAACCGATTGGGAAATGTTGATACAATGCGCCGCTATATTTATATCCACGGTTGCCCCGATTCGGCGCCGATGGGGCAGCCAATCTCCCATGGCTGTATCCGTATGCATAATCAGGATCTGCTGGCTTTGTATGACCAGGTTAAACCCGGTCTCAAAGTACTGATTCGCGAATAGGGTTGAAATGCTATGACACTAGGACCATTGATGGTCGATCTGCTTGGCACCGCGCTGAGTGAGGACGAGAAAGACATTCTGCAACATCCGCTGGTCGGTGGCGTCATTCTGTTCAGCCGCAATTTCGATAATGTCAGTCAGCTAGAAGCCCTCTGCAAGCAGATTCACGCCCTGCGGCAACCACACTTGTTGATTGCGGTGGATCATGAAGGCGGCCGGGTTCAACGCTTCCGCGACGGTTTCACCCGGCTACCGCCGGTTGGCGCGATCGGAAAGACATTTCATCAACACCCCAGGTTGACGCTGCAACGCGCTGAGCAAACCGGCTGGCTGATGGCGGCTGAACTCCGTGCCGTCGGTGTTGATTTCAGTTTTGCCCCGGTGCTGGATCTGGATTATGGCGTCAGTGAAGTGATTGGCGACCGGTCTTTTCACCGCGATCCGCAAGCCGTCACTACAATTGCCCGTGCCTATATACAGGGCATGCGCAAAGCCTGGATGTCGGCAGTGGGTAAACATTTTCCCGGTCATGGCGCGGTGGAAGTTGACTCCCACCAGGGGCTGCCGGTCGATAGCCGTTATTTTGAAGATATGCTGCAGGCTGACATGTTACCTTTCAGCCAGCTGTGTCAGAAAGAACTCGCAGGTATTATGCCAGCACATATTGTCTACGAGCAGAGTGACGCGCTTCCGGCTGGTTTTTCCCGTTTCTGGTTGCAGGAAATCCTCAGAGAGCGACTCGGTTTTCAGGGTGCGATTCTGAGTGATGATCTGAGTATGGCAGGGGCAGCGATAGCCGGCGGTCCACTGGAACGGGCAGAAGCGGCACTGGAGGCCGGTTGCGATATGGTGCTGGTCTGCAATAATCCCGGCAGTGTGGTTGAGGTTATCGATGGTTTAAAAATCAAACCGGATCCTCTGCGTCATGCCCGTCTGGTTCGTTTGCATGGACGACATGCCACGCCCAGGGAGGAACTGCTGACCAGCGGCGAGTGGAAACAAGCCGTTGAAACCATTGCCGGCTATTCACCGGATCCGGAAATGGAGCTGAACCTGGTATGAAAATCTGGTCTTATCTGCTTCTGCTTTTATTGAGCGTCAATGTTCAGGCCGGGGTTTATCCCGGTGCTGCGGTTACCAGTCAGCAGTCAGAGAATAAATCTTCTCAGGCTGAAAACGCCAAGCCGGTGTCGCGTTTACCGAGTCCGCAGGCGACGGTAAAACAATTTATCAGCGCCATGACCCGGGTTGCCACCGGTGAAGATGAGGCGATTGACAAGGCGGTGGCGACGCTGGATTTATCTAAAGTCAGCCCGTTGATTCAGGAGGAGCGCGGTCAGCAGACCGCCCGCCTGTTGTTCAGCGTGATTCAGCTGGGTGAAATTCCCAAAATAGAAGAGATTCCGCTAAGCCCCAAGCTTGAACAATACACACTGCTGCGAAGTGAAGCGGGCAATGTGGTGCTGCGTATCAATGATCAGAACAACTGGTTATTCAGCAGTAAAACGGTGGAAAGTGTGCCGGCTATTTTTGACCTGTTGACCCAGGAGCAGAGCTTCACTGAAGGCGATGAGAGCTCGGTGTCACTGCCCACCAGTGTTCAACTGCGTGCACAAATGCCACCGGTTCTGAAACAGGGCTTTCTGCTGGAGTACTGGCAGTGGATTGGCTTGTTTCTGATTATCGTGGTGGGCTCAGTCGCCGACAAAGTGCTGGCCTGGGTGCTGAAAATCAATGTCAGCCGCTGGCAGAAACAACACCCGTCTTTTGAAACACTGGACAGTAATGTGTTGCGGCCGCTGGGCCTGATGGCGATGGCGTTAATGTGGTGGTCGGGATTAAATATGCTTGGGTTACCCGATACCGCCCTGGTGATCCTGCTGGTGGCAGTGAAACTGCTGGTGTCATTATCCGGTATCTGGAGCGCCTTTCGGATTGTCGATATTTTTGATGCCCTGTGGACAGGTCGGGCACTCAAAACACGCAATAAATTCGATGATCTGCTGGTGCCGATGGTCAGCAAAAGTCTCAAAGTTTTTGTGGTGGTTATCGGTATCGTCTTTGCCGCGGATAATCTCAACATTGATGTCACCAGTCTACTGGCGGGTCTGGGTCTGGGCGGTCTGGCTTTCGCGCTGGCGGCGAAGGACCTGCTGGGTAACTTTTTCGGGTCGGTGACCGTACTGCTCGACCGTCCGTTCAGCATCGGCGACTGGGTGGTGATTGGTGATATTGAAGGTACTGTGGAGCAGGTTGGTTTCCGCAGTACAAGGGTGAGAACTTTTTACAACTCGCTGGTCACGATGCCCAACTCGATTCTGACTACCACCAAGATTGATAATATGGGTGCCCGACGGTTCCGCAGGATGAAGCACGTATTGTCGGTCACTTACGATACGGGGCCGGAGCGAATCGAAGCCTTCTGCGAAGGGATCCGCAAGATCATTCAGCTGCACCCTTACATGCGTAAGGATTATTATCACGTCTATTTCAATGAATATGGCGCAGCCTCATTGAATATACTGGTTTATGTGTTCTGGGCAACGCCCGACTGGAGCACAGAGCTGCGTGAACGACATCGCTTTTTGCTGGATATTTTGCGCCTGGCCAAACAACTGGAAATCGAGTTTGCCTTCCCGACCCAGACGCTCTACCTCAAACGTGGCGATGTGGAGCATCCTCCTGTGGAACCGTTCAAACCCGGCATGAGTCAGGAAGAAGCCTTGGCTCGGGGGCAGAGGGAGGCCGAGTCTATAGTCAGCCAGACACTGGGTACTGATATCCCGGGCCCGGTTGAGTTTCCAAGATAATTAGCATGAGACAGGTTTAAGCTTTAATGGCCGAACAGTTTGTTCATCTTCATCTTCATACCGATTATTCTCTGATCGACGGTCTGGTCAGGGTAAAACCGCTGGTTAAACAGGTCGCTGAATACGGCATGCCCGCTGTGGCCATTACCGATCAGCACAATCTGTTTGCAGCAGTGAAACTGTTCAATGCTGCGATGCAGGCCGGGGTGAAACCCATTCTGGGTGCCGATTTACGCCTGCGCGATCCCAACGATGCTAAGCACAGCACCCGTTTTGTGGTTTTGTGTAAGAACCTGGACGGTTTTCATAATCTGTCGCGATTGCTATCGCGGGCCTATATTGAGGGCCAGCATCTTGGGGTGCCAATGCTGGAGGCCGACTGGCTGGAAGGGCAGACAGACGGTTTGATCTGTCTGTCAGGTGGGCGTGAGGGCATTCTGGGCCGGGCGCTACTGAATCATCAGCACGACGAAGTTCAGAACCAGCTGGCTTTCTGGCAACGCCTGTTTCCCCAGCGTTTTTACCTGGAATTAATCCGCACCGGCCGCGAGGATGAAGAACGCTTTGTGCGTGAAGCGGTAGCCCTGGCTGCACAAAAGCAGATCCCGGTAGTGGCGACAAATGATGTTCGTTTCCTGGAGGCCAAGCATTTCGAAGCGCACGAGGCCAAGGTGTGTATTCACGATGGTCGTCAGCTGGATGACCCCCGTCGTCCCCGACTGTACTCGGAGCATCAGTATCTGCGCAGTGCCGATGAGATGGCAAAAGTCTTTGCCGATATTCCGGAAGCGATCGAAAACACGGTTGAAATTGCCAAGCGCTGTAATCTTCAGCTGACACTGGGTGAGCATTATCTGCCGGACTTCCCGGTGCCGGCAGGCATGACGATTGAGGAATTCTTTGCTCAGGATTCCTTCAAAGGGCTCGAAGAACGCTTGCAGGTCTTATTTCCGGATGAGGCTGAGCGTGCCGCCAACCGGGCCCGCTATGAGGAACGTCTGCAGATTGAGCTGGACGTGATTAACTCCATGGGCTTTCCGGGCTACTTCCTGATTGTTGCCGACTTTATCCAATGGGCCAAAAATAACGGCGTGCCGGTGGGGCCGGGACGGGGCTCTGGTGCCGGTTCACTGGTGGCCTATGCGCTTAAAATCACCGACCTGGACCCGCTTCAGTACGATCTGCTTTTCGAACGCTTTCTGAACCCCGAGCGGGTGTCTTTGCCTGACTTCGACGTCGACTTCTGCATGGATGGCCGTGACCGGGTGATCGAGTACGTCTCGCAGCACTATGGCCGGGATCATGTATCGCAGATCATCACCTATGGCACGATGGCGGCCAAAGCGGTATTGCGCGACGTCGGACGGGTGCTGGGACATCCCTATGGCTTTGTCGATCAATTGGCCAAGCTGGTGCCGTTTGAACTGAAAATGACGCTGACCAAGGCGCTGGAACAGGAGCCTCAGCTAAAAGAGCGTTATGACAACGAAGAAGAAGTCAAAGCGCTGATTGATCTGGCGCTGCAACTGGAGGGGCTGACTCGTAACGTCGGTAAGCATGCCGGCGGCGTCGTCATCGCACCCAAGGAACTGACTGAATACACGCCGCTCTACTGCGAACATAACGGGGCGGGCCTGGTTTCCCAGTTTGATAAGGACGATGTCGAAAGTGTCGGACTGGTGAAGTTCGACTTTCTGGGGCTGAAGACCCTGACGGTGATCGACTGGGCAATGAATAACGTCCGCACGTTATTGGGGGAGAAAGCAGACGAAATCGACATCACCAATCTGCCGCTGAATGACAAACCCACATTTGATCTGCTCAAACGTTGTGAAACTACCGCGGTATTCCAGCTGGAATCGCGTGGCATGAAAGAGCTGGTCAAGCGACTGCAGCCGGATACCTTTGAAGACATTATCGCGTTGGTGGCATTGTTCCGTCCCGGGCCGCTGCAGTCAGGCATGGTTGATGACTTTGTGAACCGTAAGCACGGTCGCGCCAAAGTCGATTATCCGCATCCCGATCTGGAGCCGGTACTGAAACCGACTTACGGCGTTATCGTCTACCAGGAACAGGTTATGCAGATCGCGCAAATCCTGGCGGGCTACAGCCTGGGTGGCGCCGATATGCTGCGACGCGCGATGGGTAAGAAAAAGCCCGAAGAAATGGCCAAACAGCGGCAAATCTTCCTGGAAGGTGCAGCAGGCCGAGGTATCGAGGAAAAAGAAGCCGGTCCTATCTTTGACCTGATGGAAAAATTCGCCGAGTACGGCTTCAATAAATCGCACTCGGCAGCCTATGCGCTGGTCGCCTATCAGACTGCCTGGCTCAAGGCGCATTATCCCGCTGCCTTTATGGCTGCGGTGTTGTCAGCGGATATGGACAACACTGACAAAGTTGTTGGGCTTATCGACGAATGCCGTGATATGAAACTCAATGTGATGCCGCCGGATGTCAACCACAGCAAGATTAAATTCACGGTCGAGGATGAGCGCACAATTCGATATGGTCTCGGCGCGATCAAGGGGGTCGGTGAATCGGCGCTGGCCGGTATTGTGGCTGAGCGTGAGCAGGGTGAGGAATTTGCTTCGCTCTATGATTTCTGCCGCCGCGTTGATATGCGCAAGATTAACCGCCGGGTGATGGAGTCATTAGTCAAAGCCGGTGCCATGGACTCTCTGGGCGGTCATCGCGCCAGTCTGAGTGCCAGCCTGACCCGGGCGATGCAGATTGCCGAGCAGCATCGTCGTGACAAGGACAGTGGCCAGAATGATTTATTCGGTCTCAGTCCGGAAAGTGACACAGAACAGGATGAACCGCTGGAGCCAGCTGCGGAATGGGCAGAAGAGCATCTGCTATTGGCAGAGAAAGAGACGCTGGGGCTGTATCTGAGTGGCCATCCGATTGATCGATACGAAGCCGAGCTCGCGGCGTTCATCCCCAAAAAAATTAATGAACTTGATGCGCCGGAATCCAAGGGCTATCAGCGCAATGAAAAACCGGTTCTGACTGCCGGTTTGATTGTCGCCATCCGTACGATGAAATCGAAAAGTGGCAGCCGGATGGCCTTTATTACGCTGGATGATCAGAGTGGACGACTGGAGGTCCGGGTATTTGGTGAGGTCTACGAACAGTATCAGAGCTTTATTCAGCCCGATAAACTGGTGGTTATTCAGGGCAAGATTGGTCAGGACAATTTCACCGGTGGCCTGTCTGCCACTGCGGAAAAAGTGTTTGATATCACCGGGGCGCGGGAAGCTTTCGGACAGGCATTACAGATTAACTTCTCCAGTGAGGATGAGGTTCATCCCTGGGTGGAGCAGCTCAAAAATACGCTGACGCCATTTAAAGGGGGAGCGCTTGGGATGGAACTCAGGTATCAGAATCAACAGGCCAGTGCGCTGTTCAAGTTTGGTGAAGAGTGGCAGATCACACCAAGCGATACCTTACTCAATCAGATCGCTGCGATGCCGGGAAAGGTTGCTGTTACAATGAAATACAAGTCCTCAGTATAAGGCGGCTCCATGTCTGTGGGAGACAACAGTACAACAACACAGACCGCAGTCAGCGACGATTCGTTAAACGATGCGCTGGATGCGGCGCTTGAGGCAAGCCAGAAGACTGCTTCGCAGGCGCATTCATCGGAAAAATCGGTGCGTCAAAGCAGCTCGGATGAGCGAAGTCAGCGCAGACTCGCCGAGCGTTTAAGTCTGCCATTTATTGGATTGCATGATTATCCTTTTGATGAGTCCGTATTGAGCCTCATCCCGGCTGAGTTCGCGCGTAAACATGATGTGATCCCGCTGAGGGTAAACAAAACCCACCTGTTGGTGGCACTGGCCACGCCGATGGATATGGATCTGTTTCAGACCCTCAACTTCATTACCGGCTACAGTATTGATGTGACGGTCGCCACGCCCGCTGATATTCAGTGGGCGGTCAGAAAGTACTACGGGGCCCGCGATGATGAGCTGGCACTGGAGTCACTCAATGATTCAATCCAGCCGCTGGAACCAACCGCTGATTCGCATGATGAAATGATGCGACTCAGTTCGGAAAAGCCGATTGTGCGGCTGGTAGCTAATATCATTGTCGATGCGATCGAACGCCGTGCTTCCGACATACACATCAAACCCCGTGATAAAAATGTTGAACTGATTTATCGCATGGATGGCGTGCTCACCAATATTCGGTTTTTCAGTAAGACTTTACTGGCTGCTGTGATCAGCCGGATCAAAATTCTGGGCGGCATGAATATCGCCGAAAGACGATTACCCCAGGACGGTCGCTGCTGTGTTAAGCACAAAAATAATCCGGTCGACTTGCGGATTTCAATTATGCCGACGGTTGAAGGCGAAAGCGTGGTGATTCGGCTGCTTAATGCTCAGGTGGGGCTCAAAGCCGTGTCTGAATTAGGGTTTTCGAATCACGATCAGCGTCTTTTTCTGGATTTGCTCAACAGGAGTAATGGCATTTTCCTGGTAACGGGGCCGACCGGTTCCGGTAAATCCACTACGCTGTACGCAGCACTCGCCGAGGTACAGAAGCAAAATGTCAATATCCTCACCGTTGAAGATCCGGTTGAATACCATATGGACGGCATTCAACAGATCCAGATTAATCACGCTACCGGCTATAGCTTTGCCCGGGCATTGAGAAATATCCTTCGCCACGATCCGGACGTGATTCTGGTGGGGGAAATCCGCGATGAAGAAACCGGTAAGATTGCTGTAGAGAGTGCGCTGACAGGTCACCTTGTACTGAGTACCCTGCACACCAACGATGCAGCCGGTGCTGTGACCCGGCTGTTAGAAATGGGCATTGAGCCTTACCTGCTAACCGGCTGTCTGCTGGGCGTACTGGCGCAGCGGCTGGTTAAGCGTAATTGTCAGCATTGTCTGGAAGAGGAACCTGTCGATGGGCCGATAAGGCATGCCCTCAATGTCAGTGACAAGGAAATTTTCTATCACAGTCGTGGTTGTGAACATTGTAATCAGACAGGCGTCGCCGGACGCCTCGCAGTCTATGAATTGCTGGAAGTGAGTGATAGTCTGCGGAAATTGATCCACATTGACATAACATCGGGTGAAATTCATCAACATGCTATTCAGCAAGGGATGGTCTCACTCACCGATAATGCCCTCGCCAGAGCCCGAGCGCGAGAGATTTCATTGGCCGAAGTCTATCGTGTACGATTGGACTGATTGATTAGATAGATAATTCTGAGGATAAGCCGCGTGGATATGACTCCGTATTTCAGGTTGATGGCGGACAAAGAAGCATCAGATATGTTTTTTTGCACCGGCACCGAACCTCACATCAAAATTCAGGGTGTGATTCGACCTGTGGGTACCCAAAAACTGGCACCGGGTGATGTGCGTGAGATGGCATATGCGTTGATGAATGAGGAGCAGGTTGCCGAGTTCGAAAAAACGCTGGAGATGAATTTCGCGGTACCACTCAAGGGCGTTGGTCGTTTCCGGGTTAACATCTTCCGTCAGCGCGGTGAGTGTTCGATTGTTATCCGTTATATCAAAACCAAGATCCCGCGTTTTGAAGAGATGAATCTGCCACCGGTACTGGGTGATATCGTGATGGAAAAACGCGGTTTGATTCTGGTAGTAGGAGCGACGGGTTCCGGTAAATCGACCACGCTGGCATCAATGATTGGCCATCGAAACCGAAACGCCAGCTCGCATATTCTGACGATTGAAGATCCGCTGGAATTTGTTCATGCCCATGAACGTTCGATTGTCCAGCAACGTGAAGTCGGCATCGATACCCTGAATTACGAAAACGCACTGAAAAACGCATTGCGGGAAGCGCCGGATGTCATTCTGATTGGTGAAATCCGGGATATGGAAACCATGAAGCACGCGATTAACTATGCTGAGACCGGTCACCTGTGTCTGGCTACACTGCACTCCAATAATGCCAACCAGGCACTGGACCGCATTATCAACTTTTTCCCGGAAAGCCTGCACCGTCAGTTATTTATGGATATGTCACTGAACCTGCGGGCAATTGTGTCGCAGCGTCTGTTGCCGACTGTGGATGGCAGCACCCGGGTGCCGGCCGTCGAGATCATGCTCAACACGCCATATATTTCCGAACTCATCAATAAAGGGGAGGTCGGCAGTATCAAGGATGCGATGAAAGAGTCGACCGATCCGGGTACGATTACCTTTGATAAGGCGCTGATTAAACTCTTCAAGGACGGTAAGATCACGATGGAAGAGGCACTGCAGAACGCGGATTCGCGGAATGACCTCAGTCTCGCTATCCGTCTCGGCGAAGGCGCGGTCGACAATGACGACGACGATGAATTGATCCTCAACTAAGTTTTGTCCGCCGCCTCTGTGTATAATTCGACAATTTTGGATGTAAGGTTAACCTGATGCAGTTAAATTTCCTTGACTACGAACAACCCATCGCCGAACTGGAAGCGAAAATCGATGAGTTGCGCTACATGAGTAACGACAGTGATCTCAACATCACTGAAGAGATTCAGAAGTTAAAGGAAAAAAGTGAATCACTGACCAAGTCAATTTTCGCCTCGCTGACGCCCTGGCAGGTGACCCAGATGGCGCGACATCCACAGCGTCCCTACACACTGGATTACATCAAACACATCATCAGTGACTTTGAAGAACTGCATGGTGATCGCACTTATGCTGACGACAGTGCCCTGGTCACCGGTATCGGTCGTCTCAATGGCCGTCCGGTCGTCGTCATCGGTCACCAGAAAGGCAGAGATACCAAGGAAAAAGTGGCCCGCAACTTTGGCATGCCACGTCCTGAAGGTTACCGCAAAGCGCTGCGTATTATGAAAATGGCAGAGCGTTTTGGTTTACCGGTGATTACTTTTATCGATACGCCGGGTGCCTATCCGGGTATTGGTGCCGAGGAACGTGGGCAGAGTGAAGCCATTGCCCGTAACCTGTTTGAAATGGCCAAGCTGAAAACCCCGATTATTTCTACTGTCATTGGTGAAGGTGGCTCGGGCGGGGCGCTGGCTGTTGGTGTCGCTGATCACCTGATGATGCTGCAATACAGTATTTATTCCGTGATTTCACCGGAAGGTTGCGCTTCGATTTTATGGAAGAGCGCCGAGAAAGCCTCTGATGCCGCTGCTACCCTGGGTGTGACCTCCGACCGGCTGAAGGAATTAAATCTGATCGATGAGGTGGTGCCGGAACCGCTGGGTGGCGCGCATCGTAATGTTGAGGAAATGGCGGCCCGCATCAGAAAGTCGATCGAAGCCAAAATCAAGGAGCTGGAAGCGGTTTCCCACGATAATCTGATTAAGCGTCGTCAACAACGGATCCTGAGCTACGGCGAATTCGAGGGTTAACGTCGGGGTGTCTCTCAACCCCCAACAATGTATTGTTGATCTGATAAAACGGGTGGATGGACGCGCTGTCTGTGTGGCCTTCAGTGGCGGTGTCGATTCTCACGTGCTGCTGCATCTGCTGGCTACCACCCGCCATCCCCAATTGCCCGCCCTACGTGCTCTGCATATCGATCATGGCCTGCATGCTGAATCTGCTGACTGGGCCGTGCATTGCAGGCAAGTTGCTCAGGCGCTGAACATTAAGTTCGAATCCATCCAGGTCAGCGTGGAAAAGCGGGAGGAGTTGGGTCTCGAAGCTGCTGCCCGTGAGGCCCGCTATCATGCCTTTCGTTATGATCTATCAGCGAATGAGGTGCTGCTTACTGCCCAGCATCAGGATGATCAGGCAGAAACGCTGATGCTCCAGTTACTGCGTGGAGCCGGACCGGCTGGTTTATCAGCCATGTGGCCCGAAGCAACACTTGATGGCCTGAGTATCATTCGACCTTTTCTCAACGTTTCCAAGCAGGCGCTGCTGGAGTACGCCCGGTTGCACCAGCTGCAATGGATTGATGACCCCAGCAACACCGATCTCAGCATTCATCGTAATTATCTGCGTCACCAAATCTGGCCGCGTTTGAATGAGCGCTGGCCGACTGCATCAAAAACCATGAGCCGCAGTGCAGAACATTGCCGCGAAGCGGTTGAACTGATGCGTGATCTAGGCAGTCTGGATGCCCGGCATGTGTGCCCGGAGCAAAAGAATCGCCTGTCCATTTCCGCACTGAGCCAGTTGCCCCAGGCAAGACAACGCAATCTGCTGCGTTATGCCCTGGAGCAAAACTCTCTGCCACTGCCCTCTGCCGCCATTCTGCAAAGGATTATTGATGAGGTCATTCCGGCTGCCGAAGACCGCAATCCTGAAGTGCACTGGCCGGGGGCGATGATAAGGCGTTACCGTGATGTGATTTTCATCGAGCCGGATCGCGACGAGCCGCTGGATTTAGGTGAATTTGAGATAACCGGCAGTGACGAGATCAGACTGGCCGACGGGCGTCTGCTTAGATGGCAACTGGAGTCCGGTAAAGGCCTCAAACAGCATGTACTGAATCGCCCGTTGAAACTGAAATTCCGCGAGGGCGGGGAGCGCATTCGACTGCAGGGCCATGCGCAACATAAGTCACTCAAACAGTTGTTTCAGGAGTGGGATGTGCCACCCTGGCAACGTCAGCAAATCCCGTTGCTTTTTGTCGATCATGAACTGGTAGCCGTTGTGGGTTATGGCTATGCAGAACACTACGCCGCGGATATTGGCGAAAAAGGGTGGCTGCCGGTGCTGGAACAGGCATCTGCGAAACCAGTTTTTGATTGAGCGGACAGGGCAATTCTGATAATTTATACCGTATTTTGAGCGCAGCCATTCTGGCCGCGTCATTTTTATTGAACTCTCCATAATATGACTAAATTTATTTTTGTCACTGGTGGTGTTGTGTCGTCTCTCGGGAAGGGGATCGCCGCGGCATCACTGGCTGCGATACTTGAAGCCCGTGGTCTGAAGGTCACCCTGGTTAAGCTGGACCCATACATCAACGTCGATCCGGGCACCATGAGCCCGCTGCAACACGGCGAGGTGTTTGTGACTCAAGACGGTGCCGAGACTGATCTGGATTTAGGCCACTACGAACGCTTCATCGACGCAGATATGAGCAGTCGTAACAACTACACCACCGGCCAGATTTACGAAAACGTGATTCGTAAAGAACGCCGTGGCGAATATCTCGGTAACACGGTTCAGGTCATTCCCCATATCACCGATGAGATCAAGCGCTGCATTTACGAAGGCGCCGATGATGCCGACGTCGCCTTGATTGAGATTGGCGGTACCGTAGGTGACATCGAGTCGCTGCCTTTCCTGGAAACCATCCGTCAGATGGCGACCGAACTGGGCCGTGAACGCGCGCTGTTCCTGCACCTGACACTGGTGCCTTATATCGCTTCTGCAGGTGAAATCAAAACCAAGCCGACTCAGCATTCGGTGAAAGAGCTGCGTACTATCGGTATTCAGCCTGATGTTCTGGTGTGCCGTATTGACCGTCCGTTGCCGGAATCAGAGCGTCGCAAGATTGCGCTGTTTACCAATGTCCCGGAAAAAGCGGTTATCTCCGCGATTGATGTCGACAGCATTTATAAAATCCCGATGGAACTGCACCGCCAGGGACTGGATGACATCGTCGTCAAACAACTCGGTATCGATGCCAAGCCGGCTGATCTGAGCCAGTGGGAAAAGGTCTACGAAAACCTGAGCAATCCGGAAGGCGAAGTCAATATCGCCATGGTCGGTAAATACATGGAGCTGACCGAAGCCTATAAATCCCTGTCTGAGTCACTGATTCATGCTGGTATTCACACCCGCACCAGGGTCAATGTGCATTATGTTGACTCTGAGCAGGTTGAACAGCAGGGCACCGACTGCATCAAGGACATGGATGCGATTCTTGTTCCCGGCGGCTTTGGTGAGCGCGGTGTTGAGGGCATGATTGAAACAGCCCGGTTTGCCCGTGAAAACAATATTCCGTATCTGGGGATTTGTCTGGGTATGCAGGTCGCTGTGATTGAATACGCCCGTCACAAAGCCGGTCTGCCGCAGGCCTACAGCACCGAGTTTGATTTAAACACGAAAGATCCGGTGATTGGTCTAATCACCGAATGGCAGAAAGCGGATGGCACCGTCGAGCAGCGGGATCAGGATTCTGATCTGGGTGGCACCATGCGGCTGGGTGGTTACTCCTGCCAGCTGAAAGCGGGTAGTCTGGCCCATCAAATCTACGGTGCTGATGAGATTATCGAACGTCACCGCCATCGTTACGAATTTAATAACAATTACATGGAAGCGCTGGAAAAGGCAGGCCTGGTATTCTCAGGCATGTCCAAGGATCAGAGTCTCGCAGAAATGATTGAAATCCCGGAACATCAATGGTTTGTCGCCTGCCAGTTCCATCCGGAATTCACGTCGACGCCGCGACATGGTCATCCCTTATTCGAGGGCTTTATCAGCGCAGCCAAACAGAACAAAACGCAGCGGGGTAACCACTAATGCAATTATGCGGATTTGAAGCTGGAAACCGTCAGCCGCTGTTTTTGATCGCGGGTACCTGTGTCATCGAAAGTGAGCAAATGACGATGGACGTTGCCGGTCAGCTCAAGGAAATCACCGATAAGCTTGGTATCAACTTTATCTACAAGTCTTCTTTTGATAAGGCCAACCGCACCTCCACCAAGAGCTATCGCGGACCGGGCGTGGAAGCCGGCCTGGCGATTCTGGAAAAGGTCAAAAAAGAATTCAATCTGCCGGTCTTGACCGACGTGCATGAAGATACCCCGCTGGCCGAAGTGGCCAGTGTCGTTGATGTTTTGCAGACACCTGCCTTTTTGTGCCGCCAGACCAATTTCATTGTCAATGTTGCTAGTCAGGGTTTGCCGGTGAATATCAAGAAAGGCCAGTTTCTGGCCCCGTGGGATATGCAACATGTCGCGGCGAAAGCTAAATCTACTGGCAATGAACAGATCATGCTATGCGAACGCGGCACCTCTTTCGGTTACAACACCTTGATTTCGGATATGCGCGGTCTGCCCATTATGCGCAACATGGATTGTCCGGTGGTATTTGATGCTACTCATTCGGTTCAGCAACCGGGCGGACAGGGCGGTGCCTCTGGCGGTCAACGTGAATTTGTACCGGTACTGGCCCGTGCCGCAGTGGCAACCGGCGTGGCAGGCCTGTTTATGGAAACCCATCCTGAGCCTGAAAAAGCCCTGAGTGACGGCCCGAATTCCTGGCCTCTGCATCAGTTATCCGCTTTGCTGGAAACGCTGCAGGCCATCGATAGCACAGTTAAACAACAGGACTACATCGAAGACGCCCTGCTGGCGAAACGATAAGTCCCTGAAAACAATTCTTGATAGATGGGAGCAAAGCATTGAGCAAGATTATTGATGTAATAGCACGTGAAATTATCGATTCACGTGGCAATCCAACCGTAGAAGCCGATGTTGTGCTGGAAAGCGGTGCTATGGGCCGTGCTGCGGTACCCTCCGGCGCCTCCACCGGTGAACGTGAAGCCGTGGAACTGCGTGATGACGATAAAGCCCGGTACTTGGGTAAAGGCGTCCTGAAAGCTGTCGCCGCCGTCAATGGTGAACTGCGTGAAGCGGTGTTGGGTATGGAAGCCACTGATCAGCGTGCGATTGACAATAAGCTGATTGAAACGGATGGCACTGAAAACAAGGGCCGTCTGGGGGCGAATGCCTTGCTGGCCATTTCCATGGCCACTGCCCGTGCTGCGGCAGCTGACGCCAAAAAGCCGCTGTACAAGTACCTGGCAGCGAGCGATGAAGCGGTGATGCCGGTACCGATGATGAATATTATCAATGGCGGTTCTCACGCCGATAACAGCGTGGATCTGCAGGAATTCATGATTATGCCGGTTGGTGCCAGCAGCATCAGTGAAGCGATTCGTTACGGTGCGGAAGTATTTCATGAACTGAAAAAAGTATTGAACAGCAAAGGCCTTAACACTGCTGTCGGTGATGAAGGTGGTTTTGCGCCGGACCTGCCGTCTAACGAAGCGGCGATTGAAGTCATACTGCAGGCCATCAAAAATGCCGGCTATGAAGCCGGTAAAGACATCATGCTGGCCCTCGATGCCGCCAGTTCAGAGTTTTACAAGGATGGTCAGTACGTGCTGGCTTCTGAAAACCGTTCTCTGTCTTCTGCCGAGTTTGCCGATCTGCTGGCCGACTGGGTCAGCAAATACCCCATCATCAGTATCGAAGACGGTATGGATGAGAATGACTGGGAAGGCTGGAAACTGCTGACCGATAAAATCGGTGACAAAGTGCAGCTGGTCGGTGATGACCTGTTCGTGACCAATCCTAAGATCCTGCAGGAAGGCATTACTAAAGGTGTCGGTAATTCCATCCTGATTAAGGTCAATCAAATCGGTACGCTGTCAGAAACTCTGGATGCGATTAACCTTGCCAAGGAAAATGGTTATACCGCCGTGGTTTCTCACCGCAGTGGCGAAACCGAAGACACCACCATTGCCGATCTGGCGGTCGCTACTAATGCAGGTCAAATCAAAACCGGTTCTTTGTCACGTTCAGACCGTGTTGCTAAATACAACCAGTTGCTGCGCATTGAAGCAGAGCTGGGTGACAAGGCCAGCTATCCGGGCATGAAGGCGTTCAACGTCAAGTAAGGCCTGATGACTAAGCCCGTCATGATTTTCCTGGCCATTCTGCTGGTATTACTGCAATACCGATTATGGCTGAGTCATGACGGGCTGCCGTCGCTGCTGCGTTTGCACCATCAGGTAGAAAAACAGCGACTGGATAATGAAAAACTGACCGAGCGTAACCAGGTACTGGCAGCGGAAGTTCAGGATTTGAAAAGTGGTCTCGATGCTTTGGAAGAACGTGCCCGCAGTGAACTGGGCATGATCAGAGAAGGCGAGACTTTTTTTCATGTCATAGAAGAGCAAGATGAGCAAAAGTGAAGCCGTATGGGCTGTCGTCCCGGCAGCCGGCATCGGCAGTCGCATGGGCGCCGATATTCCCAAGCAATATCTCAAGCTCAATAACAAAGCTTTGCTACAGCATACCCTGGAGCGACTCGCTTCCCATCCCAAGATTGAAGGCATCGTTGTCGCACTGGCGGAAAATGATCCCTGGTGGCCCGAACTGGCGCTTCAGCTTGATTGTGAGTTGCTGCTGACAAACGGCGGTGAGGCGCGCTCTGATTCCGTAGCCAATGCACTGGCAGCGCTTGCTGAGAAAACCGACGATAATCCCTGGCTGTTGGTGCATGATGCAGCTCGCCCCTGTATTCGTCACAGCGATATTGATCAGATGCTGTTGCAATTAAGAGAGCATGAAGTTGGCGGTATTCTGGGGGTGCCTGTCACCGATACTGTCAAACGGGTTGATGACAGTGGCGTTATTGTTGAAACCGTGGATCGTCATGGTCTATGGCGAGCGGGCACGCCGCAGATGTTTCGTCTCAAATTGTTAAAGCAGGCGCTGGAATCAGCGGCTGAACAAGGCCTTGCCGTGACCGATGAAGCCAGTGCGGTGGAACTGATGGGATTACGGCCGATGATGGTGGAAGGGCATCAGGATAATATCAAGATTACCCTACCGCAGGATCTGGCGCTCGCCAGCCTGTATCTGGAACAACAAAGCAGAGGACAGTAATGCGCATAGGTCACGGCTATGATGTACATCGTTTCGCCGAGAACCGGCCATTAATCATCGGTGGGGTGACGGTACCGCACAGCCATGGCCTGGAAGCCCATTCTGATGGTGATGTGTTGATCCATGCTATTTGTGATGCCTTGCTGGGTGCCGCTGGCTTATGGGATATCGGTCATCATTTCCCGGATACCGATGAAGCCTTTAAAAATATCGACAGCCGCGTGTTGTTGCGACGGGTGATGGCTGACTTATTAGAACGTGGTTGGGTGGTCAATAACGTCGATGCCACCGTGATCGCGCAAGCCCCCAAGCTGGCGCCGTTCATCCCTGAGATGAAAAGCCTGCTCGCCAGCGATATGGCAGTCAGTGAAGATGAAGTGAATATCAAGGCCACAACGACAGAAAAGCTGGGTTTTACCGGCCGTAAGGAAGGCATTGCAGCTCATGCTGTTGTCCTGTTGAGGAAAGCCTGATGGCATTTGATTTCAATTCATTACAACGTGCAAACACCCTGGCAGGCAGTTGCCGCGCCAATATCCGTTTGCAGCCGGACCATTTCCGGGTCGATGAACAGTTGCCTTTCGAACCAAGCGGTGAGGGCGGTCACGCTATGCTGCTGATAGAGAAAACCGGCAGCAATACCGACTGGGTCGCCAAACAACTGGCACAATTTGCTGGTGTGGAGGATGTGGCTGTTGGCTATGCCGGTTTGAAAGATCGACATGCGGTTACCACGCAATGGTTTACCGTGAAAACGGAAGGGCATGAAGAGCCTGACTGGTCGCTATTTTCAGCCGATGACTGTCAAATCAAAACACTTACCCGACACAATAAAAAACTCAAACGCGGTGTATTGTCGGGTAACCGCTTTTTACTGATTTTGACTGGCATTGATGGCGACAGCGCTGTCTGGGAACAGAGCCTTGAGCGCATTCAATCCGAAGGGGTACCCAATTATTTTGCCGAACAGCGCTTTGGTCACCAGTTTTCTAATCTGGACAGGGCGCAGCAGTGGTTCGAAACCGGCAGAAAGCCTAAAAAGCGCCAGCAGAAAAGCATGATTCTATCTGCAGCGCGATCCTGGCTGTTCAATCAGGTGCTGTCAGCCCGTATCAACCAACAGAACTGGCAGACAGGCGTGCCGGGTGATGTGATGCAACTGGCCGGTAGCAGCAGTATTTTTCTGGCAGAAGTCATTGATGAAACCATCACTGAGCGCTTGAATACATTTGATATTGATATTACAGGGCCACTTTGGGGGCGCGGCAGAGCAGCGAATCAAGCCGACAGTCTGGCGCTGGAAAATGCTGTACTGGCAGACTGGCAAACCTGGCAGCAGGGGCTGGAACAGGCCGGGCTCAAACAGGAAAGGCGGCCTTTGCGGGTGTTACCGCAGGCGTTGAGCTGGGAGTTCAGTGAGGATAGCCTGTCTCTGTCCTTCTTCCTGCCCGCTGGTTCTTATGCCACGGCAGTGATGCGTGAACTGGCAGAGATAACTGACGTGAGTCACTGGAACTCGCCGGAACCGCAAGTTTCACATCAATAAACGGGTTTTTCGGGGCTTATCATGCTGAAAATGAAAACAGGCCTTTTGCTGATTATCACTTTGCTAATCACTCACCCTGTAGCAGCACAGCAGTGGCAGGCCGAGAGCGCTGATAAACAGATGGCGGTGCTGGAGCTGTTTGTTTCCGAGGGGTGTGGCCTGTGTCCGGCAGCAGAGCGTTGGGTAGAACATTTACCGGAACAAGGCTACAGCGAAGCACAGTTGATTGTGCTTGGTTTTCATGTCGATTACCTGGATGACAAAAAAGGCTGGGTAGACCGTTTTGCCAAACCCCGGTTCACTGAGCGGCAGCGGCAGATGGCGCGTTTGAACCTGTATCAGACGGTTTTTACTCCGGAGCTCTTTATCAGTGGCGAAGTGGTCCATAACTGGCGCGAGCATGGCACTGATGTGATTGAATTTATCAACAGCTTTGATTCGGAAGCCGAAATCAGCCTGAGGGTCAAAAAAACGGACGACACGCTCAACATCGACACTGCGGTAACGGTGCTCGGCGAGGAAAATCAGGCTAACAGTCAGCTTTATCTGGCCGTGACGGAAGACAATATCATCAGTGAAATTCACGGTGGTGATAATATCGGTGCGGTGTTTAACCATCAGAATCTGGTCAGACGCTGGCTGGGCCCGTTTTCAATTGATGCCGGCGATGATGCCACCCAAATTCAGACCACAGTCCCACTGGATCCGACATGGAAGCACCATGACCTGAGTGTCGTTGCTGTGGTGCAAAACCTCGATAATGCCTATGTTCTGCAGGGGCTCTCTTTACCATTGAAAGCACAGTAATGGATTTCTTACCGATATTTTTAGATTTAAAGCAGCAATCATGTCTGGTTGTCGGCGGCGGAGATATCGCCGCCAGAAAAGCTGGTCTGCTACTCAAAGCCCAGGCTGTCGTGACCATTGTCGCGCCGAAGCTATCGTCGAGCTCACAAAAGCTGGTGACCAGCCAACAGGTTCACTGGCTTGAAGCCAGGTTCGACCCTTCTCAACTGGGGCAGGAGAGACTGGTCATCGCTGCCACCGATGATGAGACAGTCAATGCCGCTGTTTATGAGGCCGCCAAAGCCCGAAATATTCTGGTGAATGTGGCTGACAGCCCGGACCATTGCGATTTTATCCTGGCATCAATACTGGACCGTTCACCGATAGTCGTCGCGGTCTCCAGCGGTGGCGATTCGCCGGTTCTCGCCCGTAACCTGCGTGCGAGACTGGAAACCCTGATTCCACCGTCTTACAGCAAACTGGGTGATCTGGTCGGCCGCTACCGGGACAAGGTCAAACAGAAGTTTGAAAATGTCTCCCAGCGCCGCCGTTTCTGGGAGTCGGTGCTGGAAGGGCCAGTGGCCGATCACATGATGGCAGGTCGTGAAGAATTAGCGGAAAAGACCCTGCTGGAAAAGTTACAGGATCCTGATAACAAGGATCTGGGGCGGGGAGAGGTCTATCTTGTGGGTGCCGGACCCGGTGATCCGGATTTGCTGACATTCAAAGCATTGCGTCTGATGCAACAGGCGGATGTGGTGTTTTACGACCGTCTTGTCAGTAAAGAAATCCTGGCGCTGGTTCGTAAGGAAGCCGAGTTGATTTATGTGGGTAAACAACGGGCCTGGCATGCAGTGCGACAGGAAGAAATCAATGGTCTACTTCTGCAGCATGCGAAGCAGGGTAAACGGGTATTAAGACTTAAAGGCGGTGACCCATTTATTTTCGGTCGTGGCGGCGAAGAAATCGAAACACTGGCTGATGAAAAGATTCCATTTCAGGTGGTGCCCGGCATCACAGCGGCTTCCGGCTGTGCCAGTTATGCCGGCATTCCGCTAACCCATCGCGATTACGCACAAAGCTGTGTTTTCGTCACCGGACAGTTAAAACAGGGCGAACTGGATCTCAACTGGGAGAGTCTGGTGCAGCCTCGTCAAACAGTTGTGGTTTATATGGGACTGGCTGGTTTGCCAGAGTTGAGCCGTCAGTTGCAGGCGCATGGTATGCCTGCAGATAAACCGGCCGCGCTGGTTCAGCAGGGCACGACTGAGAACCAGAAAGTCTGGATCAGCACGATTGATGAATTGCCGTTGCTCGCTGAGCGGGAACAACCGGTGGCCCCAACACTGGTGATCATTGGTGAAGTGACTCGTCTGCATAACACACTGGCTTGGTTTAAGGGTGGGTGATATCAGCCAGTTTGTGTGGTTTATATCAACCAGTAAACCAGAGGTCCGCACCACTGCTTAAAAGTAACTGGTTGTCATAAAACATTTTTCAGAGTTGGCATTTTCCGTGCTTAATTAGAATCGGTTTGACTATAACCATAACAACGATAAAAGATTTCGGGAGAGTAATGAGTAATGCAAGTTCCGCATAAAAAGAAAGCATTAAGTCTGATGCTGGCCTCTGCGCTGGTGTCAGCCCCGGTCCTCGCTGCAGATGAGGATCAGGTAGAGCTGAGTGATATCAAGGTAATCGGTACAACACCCATTGGTGGTGTTGGTCTGGAAGCCGATAGAATTCCAACGAAAACACAATCGGCTGATGCCAGTGATATAGAAAGAGTCCAGAGCCTGGATTTATCCGATTTACTGAATCGAACCATGGGCAGTGTCAACATCAGCGCTGCTCAGAATAATCCTTTTCAGCCTAATTTGAATTATCGCGGGTTTACCGCTTCACCATTGGTCGGTAGTGCCCAGGGCCTGTCCGTCTACATGGATGGTATTCGTGTCAATGAACCATTCGGTGATGCGATTAACTTCGAATTACTGCCGGAAGCGGCGATTGCAGATATTGACCTGGTGTCCGGTTCAAACCCTGTGTTTGGCCTCAATACCCTGGGTGGTGCACTGTCAATCAGAACAAAAACAGGTTTCACGCATCCCGGTCATAGCTTTGAGGCTTACACCGGTTCATTCGGTCGTGATTCAGGCACGATTGAGAGTGGTGGTAGCGATGGGAACCTGGCTTATTATGTGACTGGTTCCATTACCAAAGAAGATGGCTGGCGTGACTTTTCACCCTCACGCGTAGAGCAGTTTTTCTCGAACTTAAGCTATGCCAACGAAGACACCACGCTGGACTTTGGTATCACGGCTGTTGATAGTGATTTGAATGGTAACGGCGCTTCACCAGTCGAACTTGTTGCGGCAGATCGCGATGCCGTTTTCACCTATCCAGATAACACGCAAAATGAACTCCGCATGTTCACTCTGAATGGCTCACATTGGATTAATGACACCACAATGTTAGCTGCCAACACCTACTACCGCAGAAGCGACCGTAGTTCGTTCAATGGCGATGGCGGTGAGTTTGAGGCGGATGGTGATGCCGCAGGTAGTCAGATTATTGATGATGATGGTAACCCGATCAGAACCAGTGCAGGTGCGGTTACTCTGGGCGATTTTGATAACCCTGCCTATGACGTTGAGGCAGAGTTGGAAGATGGTGACTTTGAGGTTGAAGGTCTGGGCCTGAATAACCGGAGTCAAACTGAACAGGACAGCTGGGGCTTTGGTGTCCAGACAACTTCATTCAATGACCTCTTTGGCAGAGAGAACCAACTGACAGTCGGTGTCTCCTTTGACCGCTCCAAAGTGGATTACTCTGCCAGCTCTGAGATCGCTTACCTGACTGAGACCCGGGGCACTGATGGCACGGGAATTGAGTTGCTGGATGAACGCGTCGATGGAGAAATCGACACTAACACTTACAGCATTTTCTTCACCAATACTCACAGCCTCACAGAGCGTCTGGATTTGACTGTCGGTGGTCGATACAACTGGATCGCGATTGATATTTCAGGCACCAGCCAAGGTGGGACCCAAGACTTGAATGAGTCTGGCAATACGCATGACTTCAAGCGGTTTAACCCATCGGTCGGTGCCACTTATGCATTGACAGAGAACCTGACCACCTATGCCAACTATAGTGAGTCCAACCGTGCACCAACGCCGTCAGAACTGACATGTGCTGAGCCGGATTCACCTTGTGCATACCCCAATGCATTCCTTGCTGATCCGCCATTAGATGATGTCGTGGCCAGAACAGTTGAAGCCGGTCTGCGTGGTCAACAGGCTAACTTCAACTGGTCAGCCGGTGTGTTTTACACAGAGCTGGAAGATGACCTGTTCTTCTTCAACGATGCCGATGATGACACACCGGTATTAAACACAGGTGTCTTCGATAACATTGATAAAACAGCACGTGCTGGTCTGGAATTAAGTGCAAACGGTGCCGTTAACAAACTGAGTTGGTTTGCACACTATTCATACATCCGTGCGACATTCGAAGACAACTTCTCCTATAGCCGTGAAGTGAATGAGGAAGATGAAGTCTTTTCTGTCAGTAAAGGTGATAGATTGCCGAATCAGCCTGAGCACAACATCAATGTTGGCTTTGATTATGCGTTTACAGAAAAGCTCTCACTGGGTACAACAGCTTCATACCGCTCCAGTCAGTACTTCCGTGGTGATGAAGCCAACGTTGATAAAAAGATCGAAGGCTATACTGTATTTAATCTGCATGGACGATACAAAGTCACTGAGAACTTTGAGTTCTTTGGCCGTATAGATAACGTTTTTGATAACGAGTACGAATCTTTCGGCCTGTACGGTGAACCGGGTGAAGCTGGGTTGGAACAATATGAAAACCCTCGCTTTGTTGGTCCCGGTGCGCCCAGAGCAGGTTGGATTGGCTTCAAGCTGACGCTGTAAAGCACAGCTTAATTTCAACATTGGGCTACCTTCGGGTGGCCCAATTTATTTCAGGACCAAGCATGCTGAAAACCTTAATACCCGTCATTCTGTTCTGGCCAATAACCAGTCTTGCAGCTGATAACAACCAGCTGTTTGAAACCTGTCTGGATGTCGCTTTAAATGCGCGTAACGGCCATGTCATCAAAGTTGAACTCAAGCTTGAAAATGGGCGTGAAGTTTACGAGTTTGATATCAGAGCATTGGATGGTAAGGACTGGGATGTCGAGTGTCTGAAGTCTTCGGGTGAGTTAATCGAGCTGGAACAGGAGGTGGATCATCCCAACCATCCGCTGTTCAAGAGAAACGTTAAATTCAACGAAGAAGAAGCCAGAGCGATTGCACTGGCGCTCTATCCTGGAGAAATCATCGAGGTCGAATACGAGATTGAGTCCAACGGTGATTCCTCGTATGAGTTTGACATTGATACCTACGAAGGCAGCGAGATAAAAATTGAAATTGACGCAGCTACCGGTGAGGTGGTCGAAACCAACGAGGAGCTGTGGCAAGTGGGTCTTGAATAATCTCTGATCTTTAGACGTTTGTTAACCGCAGTCTGACAATGTTCAACTGCGGTTTTTTATTGAAAGCGCAGTGATAAATCCACGGCCTGAATATCCTTGGTCAAAGCGCCGACTGAAATCCTATCCACGCCGGTTTCAGCAATCTCACGAATATTGGCCAGGCTGATACCACCGGATGCTTCCAGCAAGGCTTTTTTGTCATTGATAGCCACGGCTTGTTTCAGTGTTTGAAGTTCGAAGTTATCCAGCAGCACAATATCCGCACCGGCATTCAGTGCGTGATTCAGTTCATCCAGGTTTTCCACTTCCACTTCGATAGGGACACCAGCATTCAGTGATTGCGCCTGTGATACTGCTGCAGCAATAGAACCGGCTGCATTGATATGATTTTCCTTGATGAGAATCCCATCATAGAGTCCGAAGCGGTGATTAAAGCAGCCGCCGCATCGCACAGCGTATTTTTGTGCCACCCGCCAACCCGGTAATGTTTTGCGGGTATCCAGCACTTTGACCGGCAGTCCGGCAACGGCATCCGCATATTGCCTGGCGCTTGTTGCCGTTGCAGATAATGTCTGCAAAAAGTTCATTGCTGTGCGCTCACCGGTCAGAACTGCGCGCGCTGGGCCTTTTATTCGACAGATGATAGCGTCTGCAGCAAGCGCATCCCCATCCGCTGCCAGCCATTCAATTTGAATACGGTCATCAAGACGACTGAAGACTGCGTTGAACCAGTCACGGCCACATAACACGGCGTCCTGACGCGTGATTAGCTGGGCCTCGGCGATAGACTCTGCCGGAATCAGATTGGCAGTCAGATCCTGTTGACCGACGTCCTCCAGCAGGGCAAGCTTGACTTGGGAGTCGATAAACGCAGACGGTAACGGGTTTTCAATGGTCATTGAAAGGCTCTTTACTGAAAAACTCAATAGGGTAACGCGTGAAGACTGAATAATCTACGACATTGAGGGAATGCCTGTTTGAACATTGATCTGACACAGGGACGCTGCAATGAGGCGGTGTTCTACTTATCACCCAACCATGATGAGCGTCCCGACCCGACGGATATTCAAGGCATTGTCATTCACAACATCAGTCTGCCTCCCGGGGAGTTCGGCCAACGGTTTATTGATGACTTGTTTCTGAACCAGCTGGACAGCTCACAACATCCCTATTTCGAACAACTGAAGGGTCTGAAAGTCTCCTCTCATCTATTGATAAGACGTAATGGGGAGCTGGTTCAGTTTGTACCATTTCATCAACGGGCCTGGCACGCGGGCGTATCAAGCTGGCAAGGCAGGGAACGCTGCAATGATTTTACGATAGGTATCGAGCTTGAAGGCTGTGATGACAAGCCCTTTGATGATACCCAGTATCATCAGCTGGCTGCGGTTATCAGCGCTTTATGTAAGGCTTACCCCCAGCTCAATTATGAGCGAATTGCCGGTCATGAACATATTGCGCCTGGACGCAAAACGGATCCGGGGCCGTTTTTCGAATGGGATTACCTGAGACAGCTACTGGACTGACATAAAAAAAGCCGCCCTCGGGCGGCTTTTTCAACGGCAGGCATTTGCCTTATTGTGTGATAGCGATCAGTTCGATATCGAAAATCAGTGTTTCGTTGGGACCAATCAGCTGACCCGCCCCACGTGGACCATAGGCGAGGTTGGCCGGGACGACGATGCGCCATTTTCCGCCTTCTTTCATCATCTGCAGTGCTTCCTGCCAGCCCTGAATGACACCGTTAACCGGGAAAGTGGCTGGTTCGCCGCGGTCATAAGAGCTGTCAAAGACGGTACCGTCGAGCAGGGTGCCTTTGTAATGCGCGATGACTTTATCGTTTTCAGTCGGTGTCGCACCATCGCCTTCTTTGATGATTTCGTATTGCAGTCCGCTGTCAGTGGTGACAACGCCTTCTTTCTTGGCATTTTCGGCCATGTAGGCTTTTGCTTCAGCCTGTTTTTCGTTCATGACTTTCGCCATTTCCTGGGCTTTTGCTGCCTGGTATTCCTGAATCACTTTTTCTGCCGTGGCCTGATCCAGTTGTGGCTCGTTACCTGCCATCATGTCGGCAACACCTGCTTTGAATGCGTCCAGTTCCAATTCGACGCCTTCCTGCAGCATGTTTTGTCCGACCTGAATACCAAAGATGTAGCTCAGTTTCTGCTTGTCTGTGTCCAGGGTTGCGGCGTGATCATCAGCCATTACGTTTGCTCCAAATAATAAGGGTAAAAAAATCAGTGCTTTTAATTTCATTTATTAGGCTCTCTGGTTGGAATTTAACTCAATAGGCGTTGCGGAATTTAGTACAATTGCATGTTTTAAAGTTCATCACCATACGCGAAATCAACGGAATTTTCACTCGACCCGCGTCAATATCTGAGCAAAACACTTGGTTATTGTCTTAATTGATACTATAATAGTACCAATTAGGAGGTTCAGCTATGCTGCGAATGGGAAAACTGACGGATTACGGCATTGTGCTGATGAGCTATCTGGCAACGCACGCCAGACAGCAGCACAGTGCTCACGCCATCGCCGATGCGGTAAAGGTGCCGTTACCCACCGTCAGGAAAGTATTGAAGTCTTTATCCCATGAAGGTCTCCTGCAATCGGAACGTGGCGTCGCAGGTGGTTACAGCCTGAGTCGGGAAGCGGAACAGATTTCAGTAGCGGAAATCATTACGGCCATTGAAGGCCCCATAGCCCTGACCGAATGTGTCAGTGGTGAAAGCCACTGTGAGCAGGAAACGCACTGTGCGGTCCAGACTAACTGGACGCGCATTAACAACGCGGTGTTTCACGCACTGGATGAAGTTAAGCTCTCAGATATGCTGACATCGCAGAATACATCGGGGATAAGCCCAATTAGATTCTACTCATCTGCAGCCGGGATGAGTAAAGCAACAATACAGGATGGTGAGTTTCATGACTGAGCAAAGTCAACAACTTGAGTCGATTACTCAAAGAGAATACAAGGCCGGTTTTGTTACCGACATTGAGGCAGAAAGTCTGCCGCCAGGCCTGAGTGAAGAGGTTGTCCGTGAAATCTCCCGTATCAAGGGAGAGCCTGAGTTCATGCTGGAATGGCGCCTGAAAGCCTATCGCCACTGGCTGACCATGGACACGCCGGAATGGGCGCATGTGCATTATCCTGAGATCGACTATCAGCAAATCAGCTATTACTCAGCGCCGAAGAAAAAAGACGACGGTCCGAAAAGTCTGGATGAAGTCGATCCGGAGCTGTTGCGTACCTATGAAAAACTGGGTGTGCCACTGGATGAACGTGCCCGTCTCGCCGGTGTTGCCGTCGATGCGGTGTTTGACAGTGTGTCTGTGGCCAGTACTTTCCAGGACAAGCTGGCAGAAGAGGGCATTATCTTTATGCCTATCTCTCAGGCCGTGAAAGAACACCCGGAACTGGTTGAAAAATATCTGGGCAGTGTGGTGCCTTATAAGGACAACTACTACGCAGCGCTGAACTCAGCGGTCTTCAGTGACGGTTCTTTCGTCTACATTCCCAAAGGTGTGCGTTGCCCGATGGAACTGTCGACCTACTTCCGTATCAACGCGGCTAATACCGGTCAGTTCGAACGTACGCTGATCATTGCTGACGACGACGCTTATGTCAGCTATCTGGAAGGCTGTACCGCACCGATGCGTGATGAAAACCAGCTTCACGCTGCTGTCGTAGAACTGGTCGCGCTGGATCGGGCTGAAATCAAATACTCCACCGTGCAGAACTGGTATCCCGGTGATGAAAACGGTAAGGGTGGCATCTACAACTTTGTCACCAAACGTGCTGCCTGCCGTGGTGAGTCCTCCAAAGTGTCCTGGACTCAGGTGGAAACCGGTTCAGCCATCACCTGGAAATATCCCAGTGTCGTCCTGCAGGGTGACAACTCTATCGGTGAGTTCTACTCCGTGGCGGTCACCAACAACATGCAACAGGCCGATACAGGTACCAAGATGATACATCTGGGTAAAAACACCAGCTCGACCATCATCTCCAAAGGTATTTCTGCCGGCCGTTCACAAAACGCCTATCGCGGCCTGGTTCGTGTCGGGCCCAATGCAGAAAATGCCCGTAACTACACCGAGTGCGACTCATTGCTGATGGGCGACAAATGCGGTGCCCACACCTTCCCATATATTGAGGTGAAAAACCCGACAGCGAAGGTGGAGCACGAGGCCTCGACATCAAAAATCAGCGAAGACCAGCTGTTCTATTGTAAGCAGCGCGGTTTGGATGCCGAAGATGCGGTCTCGATGATTGTGAACGGTTTCTGCAAACAGGTCATTCGTGAGCTGCCGATGGAATTCGCAGTCGAAGCGCAGAACCTGCTCGGTTTGTCATTAGAAGGTTCCGTCGGTTAAACGAACGAGAACCCATTCGGATTTTCAGAAATATAGAGACTTATACATGTTAGAAATTAAAAACCTGCATGCCAGCGTTGAAGGGAAAGAAATCCTCCGCGGCATCAATATGACCGTCAATCCAGGCGAAGTCCACGCCATCATGGGCCCGAACGGCGCAGGCAAAAGTACATTGTCCAATGTGCTTGCCGGCCGTGACGGCTATGAAGTGACACAGGGCGAAGTCATCTATAAAGGTGAAAACCTGCTGGACCTGGAACCGGAAGAACGCGCTCAGCGTGGTGTGTTTCTGGCTTTCCAATATCCGGTAGAAATCCCGGGTGTCAGCAATATCTATCTGCTGAAAGCTGCCCTGAACGCGGTTCGCAAATATCAGGGGCTGGATGAAGTTGATGCGATTGACTTCCTGAATCTCGTCCGTGACCGCATGAAGCTGGTCAAAATGGATGAACAGTTCCTGCACCGTAATGTGAACGAAGGCTTCTCAGGCGGTGAGAAAAAACGCAACGAGATTCTGCAGATGGCGGTCCTGGAACCGGCACTGGCGATTCTTGATGAAACCGACTCCGGTCTCGACATCGACGCACTGCGTGTTGTTGCTGAAGGGGTCAATGCCCTGCGTGCTGAAGATCGTTCGATCGTCATGATTACGCACTACCAGCGTCTTCTCGACCATATCGTGCCGGACTTCGTCCATGTATTGTCTGAAGGCAAAATTGTTAAATCCGGCGACAAGGAACTGGCTAAAGAATTGGAGAAATCCGGTTACAGCTGGGTTCACGATGCACCGGAAGGTCAAACCGCATGAAACAGTTAACTGAAATCACAACGCCATTTGGCGAAGTGGCTTCTGCCAAAACCCTGCCGGGCACTGAACTCGGCTGGTTGCAGCAACTGCGCGACAAAGCCCGTGCGCAGTTTGAACGCCACGGCTTGCCGGCGAAAAAAGTTGAGGACTGGAAATACACCTCTCTGTGGTCTTTAAGCCAGGAAGGTTTCAGTCACGATGCCAATGCAGTCAGCCTGGATAAAACCGAGTTGGCACACGTGGCTGCATTGGAAGATGCCTATCGCTTTGTCATTATTGACGGCCGTTTCAGTGTTGAATTGTCCGAGCTTGAAGACCTGGAAGAAGGCCTGTCTATCAAGCCACTGGCAGAGGGGCTCGACAATGCCCAGTCTATGCTGGGTGAGCAGATCGATTTAGAGAAACCGGGTCTGAATGCCATCAACACCATGTTGATGCAAGACGGTCTGGTGCTACAGGTGAATGCGGGCAAAACCATCAGCAAACCAGTTGAACTCCTGGTTATCAGTACCGCTGAAAACCAAAAGCTGGCCAGCCACTTGCGTAATCTGGTTCAGGTTGAAGCGGATGCGGAAGTGACCTTGCTGGAGCACTATGTCAGCTTGGCAGACACCGAAGGTTTCACCAATGTGGTGACCGAAGTGAAGCTGGATGAAAAAGCCACGTTGAATCACTTCAAACTGCAGCACGAATCCTTGGCGCATTACCATATCGCGACCCTGGCCTCAAAACAGGCGGCCGGCAGTAACTGGCATACCAATAATATTTCACTGGGCGGCAAACTGGCGCGTAATGATATTCACAGCCAGTTGCTGGGTGAAGAAGCGCACGTCACGCTGGATGGTCTTTATCTGGTCACTGGTGACCAGCATGTCGATAACCACACGCGTATCGATCATGCCGTGCCCAACACCACCAGTGATGAGGTATACAAAGGCGTGCTTGATGGCAACAGCCATGCCGTATTTAACGGTAAGGTGAATGTGCACAAAGATGCCCAGAAAACCGATTCCAGCCAGAGCAACAAGAACCTGTTGCTGTCTCGCAGCTGTGAAATCGATACCAAACCGGAACTGGAAATCTATGCCGATGACGTCAAATGTGCCCACGGCAGTACCGTCGGTCAGATTGATGAACAGCACCTGTTTTTCCTGCGTGCCCGTGGTTTGGACGAAACAGCTGCCCGCAGCCTGCTGACTTATGCTTTTGCCGTCGATGTATTGCAACGGATTAAGTCAGCACCTATGCGTCAGGCCTTGTCTAATGTCATAGAAAAACGGTTACCGAAAGGGGCGTGATTGCATGACACAAACCGAATTAAAAGCTGTGCCGTTTCCTGAAACCGACTTTGATGTTGAAGCGATCCGACGTGACTTCCCGATTCTGAATCAGGACATTAACGGCAACCCGCTGGCCTATCTGGATAATGCCGCCAGCAGTCAGAAACCGGTTCAGGTGATTGAAGCGGTCGACGCCTACTATCGTCTGGACAATGCCAACGTCCACCGTGGTGTACACAAGCTGAGCCAGCGCGCGACCGATGCTTATGAAGGCGCTCGCGATAAAGTCCGTGGTTTCCTGAATGCTAAATCAGACAAAGAAATTGTCTTTGTTCGCGGTGCCACCGAAGCCATCAACCTGGTGGCACAGAGCTTTGTGCGCCCGCAGATCAAGTCGGGTGACGAGATTCTGATCAGCCATATCGAGCATCACGCCAATATCGTGCCGTGGCAGATGGTGTGTGAGCAGACTGGCGCCAAACTGAAAGTCATTCCCATGACTGAATCCGGTGAACTGGATCTCAGCGATTTCGACAGCCTGCTGAACGAACGCACCAAAATCCTGGCGATTGGTCATGTGTCGAATGCGTTGGGCACCATCAATCCTATTAAGGCAATGATCGGTCAGGCCAAAGCTAAATCGATTCCAGTGCTGGTAGATGGCGCCCAGGCGGTGCCGCATATCGCTGTCGATGTGCAGGATCTGGATTGTGACTTTTACGTCTTTTCCGGTCATAAAATGTTTGCGCCCACCGGTATCGGTGCGCTCTATGGCAAACAGGCACTGCTGGAAGCGATGCCGCCATGGCAGGGCGGGGGCGATATGATCCTCTCGGTCAGCTTTAGCCATACCGAATACAACACGCTGCCATACAAATTTGAAGCCGGCACACCGCATATTGCCGGTGCCGTCGGACTGGGCGCAGCGATTGATTATATGCAGGCTATCGGCATCGATAAGCTGGCTGCCTATGAACATCACCTGCTGGAAGTTGCTACAGCGAAGCTGGAAGCTATTGATGGTATTCGTATTATCGGTACCGCCAAAAATAAAGCCAGCGTGTTGTCGTTCATGATTGAAGATGTGCATCCCCATGATGTCGGTACCATTTTCGACCAGCAGGGGGTCGCGATTCGTGCCGGTCACCACTGTGCCCAGCCAGTGATGGAGTTCTATGGCATCGCCGCAACGGCACGGGCTTCCTTCGCGTTCTATAACACCGAGCAGGAAATTGATGCGCTGGTTAATGCCATCAAAACCACACAGGAGTTGTTTGCCTGATGAGTGATTTAAGAGATCTCTATCAACAAGTGATCATGGATCACAAAAAGAATCCGCGTAATTTCCGTGAGATCACCGATGCCAATCATATGGCGCATGGCAATAACCCGCTGTGTGGTGATGCGCTGGTGGTTTACGCCAAACTCAAAGATGGCGTGATTGAAGATGTCAGCTTTCAGGGCAGTGGCTGTGCGATTTCCGTGGCCTCAGCCTCGCTGATGACCGAGATTCTGAAAGGCAAAACCATGGAAGAAGCCGAAGCGCTTTATGAGAATGTGCATAAAGCCCTGACCGGCGAAGCGGGCGGCGGCGAACTGTCCGGCAAACTGGAAGTGCTGGCCGGCGTCAAAGAGTTCCCGGCTCGCGTCAAATGCGCCACGTTATCCTGGCACACCGTGCATGCCGCGATGGACAGCGACCACGATATATCCGTAACCACAGAATAAGCAGGGCAGATTGATGAACGACCAATACCAAATCAGCCCGGAACAGCTCAAAGAAGATGTGATCGAGGTGCTTAAAACCATCTACGACCCGGAAATCCCGGTCAACATCTACGAGCTCGGGCTTATCTACAATATCGAAATCAGTACCTCAGGCAACGTCCATATTGATATGACGCTGACAGCCCCCGGCTGCCCGGTTGCCCAGTCTTTCCCGGGTGATGTTGAATCGCGTGTGATGTCCGTCCCCGGCGTCAAAAAAGCGCATGTTGAGCTGGTATGGGAGCCACAATGGACCAAGGACATGATGAGTGAAGCCGCACAGTTGCAACTGGGCATGTTCTAGCATACTGCCAAGCTCTCCTGAGCTTATCCAATACACCAAACTGAAAAATACCTGTGGGTGGTAAACCACCCACAGTGAGAGTCAAGAGCCGACCTCTAAGGGGCTGTCATCATGACAGACGAGTAATGCGAGATTAAAGTAATCTCAGTCTCATTATTTCCCCATAACTCCTGATCACCTATAGGAATAATTCCTAAATATGCCGAATTCCTTCTGTGGTTCTTGAGAATCAGATCACAGCCTCCCGCTGTTAATGTGAAGTCGCACAAACTGCAGAATAGGATTTTTTCCTAATGCCTGTTTGCGATTCCCTCACTAATATTGACTGATTTTCAATGACCACAGCGGGACTCAGTCAATGACGGCAGTAACCTCCAACGACCAACCACCACGTTCTCTTCTTGCCGGTTTCAGTATTTTTATGCTGGCACTGATGTGTGTGTTGCCGTTTTTGTCGCCTTATCACATGCCTCCTATCGCCAGTTTTTATAATGAATGGGCAGCTGCTTTGTTGGCAGTATTTGCCAGTTTGTTTTTGATTGGTCAAAGACAAGACAATTTGCAAATTCCTGTCATCACTTTTGTGCCGCTGGGGCTGATGGGGGTTTTAGGGTTGCAAATAGCGCTAGGCATGCCTGATTACTGGCAGAATCAATTTGTCGCCATGCTCTATCTTGGACTGTCAGCATTGCTGATGATCTTAGCTGCCAACCTCAGACATACAGTGTCATTGGAAAAAATCGTACCGGGTATCGCCTGGGCATTTGTTGTCGGTGCGACCTGCATTATGATTTTGTTACCTATTGGGAAGCTTTTGCCAGATGAGCACGCTTTGGCAAAGTGGATACTCGATAGCAAATCCGGCAATATCGGTCAGGTCAATCACTTCTCCAATTATCTGGCCCTGGGACTTGCATCATTGCTTTATCTCAGGATGAGTGGTCGTGTTAATACGCTCATCACTGTGCTGATTGCCGGGCTGATTCTGCTGGGTTTTGCCCAAGGTGGTCAGCGGATGGCGATCCTGTACGTCGCCTTGCTGGCTTTTGGTGGCTGGTTTCTAGGTAGAACTGTTTCCCAAAACCAGTCAACCGCGATGAAGCCCACGGCATTACTTTGGTTGATACCTGGGTTTATTCTGGCTCAACTTATCGTCCCTATGCTGGCTTTTCTCGAACCGTCGAAAATGCCCGCAGAACGGCTGGCACAGACGCTGGGCTCGGAATCCAGTCGTTTACTGCTTATTGATCAGGCCTGGAATTTGTTCAGACAACATCCCTGGTTGGGTGCTGGTTGGGCAGAATTTTCCTGGTACAACTTCACGGTGACGGAAGCTTATCCTTCCTTAAAAGGACTTTGGCATCATGCCCACAATCTTGTTCTGCAGTTACTGGCAGAGACTGGCATTGTTGGGGCAATGATTCTTACTGGCGGTATGTTGTATTGGTTTAGAGAACAGTTTCTTAACACAATGACCGCTGAACGCTGGTGGTTATTGGCACTGTTATCAGTGATCGGTATTCACAGCATGCTGGAATATCCACTCTGGTATATGACTTTTCTGGCCATTGCGAGCCTGCTGCTGGGACTGGGCTCAGAGCGACCATTGCAAATTCGTTTTCAGCTGGCACCTGTCTTTTTCTTAGTCATCTTCATTTTTTCAGCCTGGTCGATGGGAAATATGCTGACCAGCTATCAGCAACTTGAGACTACGCTGACCTCGTTACGTGAGGAAGGATTGCCGCAATCAGAAATCGATAAGAACCTGGAAAAACTCCATCAACTCAGGGAAACATCGGTTTTTACCCCGGTTGCCGATAACTTTCTGGTCAGAGTGTTACCTAATCAACCGGCGTTGATCAAAGACAAGCTGACAATCAGTCAGCAGGTAATTGAGAACTGGCCTGGTCGTGTTGAAACATACACACATGCCTATTTGCTGGCCATGAATAACCAGCCAGTTGCGGCACAGAAGATGGTGCGGATGGCAATCAAGCAATTCCCGGAATATCGTGAAGCCTATCATCGTTTTGTCCTGGCGCAGGTTGTGAAGCGACAGGAAAATGCCCTGTTGCCCATACTCATTATTCTCCAGGACCCCTACCAAGCTTCCGAGTCAGAACTGGGGATTGATGAGTGAACTTAATCAGGAACAAAAAAAGCGGCGGGAATTTATTCCGAAATCATACGCAAAACTATCGCTTTTAATTTCAGGAATTATTCCTATAGGGAACCTTTCCTGATTCGCCTAATATCAACGTCAACGAAGTTCAACCGGAGAGAGTCACATTCATGAATGCCAAAGTCGACACAGACCAACATCCACTGAAAGCCAAACTGCTGGAACTGGTAGACGATATCCTGGCACATGATGGTTATGGTGATATCCGTGTTGAGGTTCGTATTCTCAAACGCCGTCAAAAAGAAGTCATTCTGCATTGCGGTAAACAGTACCGTTACGTGATTGATTTCCCCGGTGAGCAGGGAGCCGCCTCCTGACAGGAGTGAATAAAACCGGATGACAGCAATGAGTGTGAGCGGGTCACATCAATAAAAAACTTTTAAACCCGATGTCCAACAGGCCGCTAGGGGTGGCTGAGGCTCAAAATCCTGAGAGAGATATAAATGAACATCAACCAAATGAAATCGGCGATTGCCAAATTCCGTAAAGCGGATTTGTCAGTCATCAAAGACGAACAACTGCGTAACAAAGCAAAAAAACTGCAAGGTAAAGAAAAAGGTTTCACCCTGCTGGAACTGCTTGTGGTTATCACCCTGATCGCGATTCTGGCAACCGGTGCACTGATTGCCTATGAAGACGTGGGTGAAGCTGCTGAAGCGGCCTCTGCCGGTAATGCTGCAGCGACTATTGACCGCGCCATTCGTACTTACCGTGCGGTAGAGAATGTATATCCCAATCAGTGGGATAACTTAGTTGAAGAGGGTGGCTCAGAAATGTTCTTCCGCGCCCCATCAATGAGAACATTCCTGGCTGCATGGCAAGCACCTGTATCAGGTGATACAGAACATGAAGTTTTGCAAGAAATGTTTGAAGAGTCTGGTATTGAAGAATTACAAGTTCTTAACACAGGCTCCAACTTTACCACTGCGGTCGCTGACAATCCTGCACCTAACCGATTCCACAATGAAAGTACTGGTGATGCCTTTGAAGCGGAAATTGAAGACGGGGAGTTCCCATCGCATCTGGCAGTTGTTCCAAACGATCAGTGTCCAACAGGAATCTTGACCAACGATTATCCAACAGCAGCATTTGACACCACAGTTTCTGTCAGTGGTAACAATCTGCAAAACCGTTATGGTGACGCTCTTGAGGGTGATGAATGTCACATGATGATTGCTCTTGGCTTTGGTGGTGATGCTGCTGCATCAACCACTTTCAGTAACGTAGCGATTGCGCAATCACCAACCTATGTCCGTAATACTGGTGATGAAGATACTTCAGTAAACCCTGAAATTCACTATTCTCGTTACATTGGTTTGTTCCAAGCTGGCCAATATGGTGACGCAGATGGTGACCCCAATGGTGCAGGAGCTGAGTGGTCATGGAACGATACTCTGCGTCTGATTGCTATCGTATCAACTGATGGCAAAAACATTGACGAGCTGGTTTCAGAAGCTCAGCAATAATCTCGTTTAGAGATGCCAAAAGAGGGGCGGGCTCAGCCCGCCCTTTCTTTATTTCAGAACGTTGCGTCAATAAAGCTTATTGCCAGAACGTTTTGTATGAACAGGATGCCATGCAGCGTAAACAGGGGCGCTAAATTCAGCGTGAGATCAATCTATCGGGAACAAGTAAATGTGGTTTTTATTGTTTGACCGAGTTAACAGCACTAACAATAAGAAAAAACAGGCCGGTTTCACACTGATAGAAATTCTGCTTGTCATTGTCTTGCTGGGCATCGTCAGTATTGCCGCGATCAATGCCTTTGATGGTAATGAAGATCAGGCACGTGAGAATATCACCCGACTGGAAATGGCCGAGTTGCAAAAGGCCTTGCTGCAGTTTCGTCGTGATAATCGTGAACTGCCTTGCAGCATCTATCGCCCGGGCGTCTACAACCCCCTTGATTTCCGCAATAACTTCGGTGATGTCGGTTTTATTGATGCCTTTGTGCTTCCAGCCGGTGGCGCTTCTCAGGCTGTGTGGCAGGACTGGTGTCTTTCTGCGCTGAACAATGCCAGTAACGAAGTACAGGCCTCAAATGCGCTTTTCATGCTGAACACCTTCCCTTATGACATTGCAGACCCTGATCTGGCTGCCTTAACGTGGAACAGAAGTACCCAACTGGGATGGAATGGCCCTTACATTAGCAAAGAAGGACTGACTGACGGTTGGGGCAATCCCTACCTGTTGCTGGAAGCGGAGCTGACCCTGGGGCAGAACCATCGCTGTGAAGCAGACTCAGGTGACTATGCCATTGATAGTTCAACGGGGAATTATGTCTGTGTCGCAGCAAATGATGCGGCATTTGACCCCGTCACCGACATACTCCCGGCTGATATCGCCCGTATTGTAAGCTCTGGGCCGGATGGGATTCTGGATAGTGAGATCAGTAACTACGATGTCGCAAAAACCAATCCGGATCCTGAGGTCATTGACGATCCCTGCATCCCACAAAATGACGATTTTGTTTTGTGTTTGTTGAGGTAGGGAGATAAAAGAGTGACTTCGGCACGTTCTCATTTATCACGCTTGCAGGCGGCAGGGTTCACATTGCTGGAAATGGTCTTGGTACTGTTTCTTGTTGGCTTGCTCGCCTCAGCGGGGCTGTTATTCACTGAAAATGTCGAACAACGGGCTGATTATGAGGAGACGCAAAGGCGAATGGCGGCGATTAAACGTGCCATCATTGGTGACCCGAACCGCACGATTGACAACTCGCCAGAAATCAGCGGATTTATCTCTGATGTTGGGCGTTTACCGCTATGCCTCAAGGAGCTCATTACATTAGGCGAAGTCGTCGATATTGTAGACGGTGTTTATGCCTCTCCCTGTGACGATGATGCAGAAAACAATATCCGAATCTGGCAGCTGAATACTGAAACAGGCAGGGGGAGCGGCTGGCGCGGCCCCTACCTGCAGGGGGAGCAGGAGGATAGTGGTGTCAGCACATTCCGGGATGGTTACAGCAATGTCAGTACCGATCCGGTTGAGGACGATTTGAATTTTGGCTGGCAGCGTTTTGAGGCTGATCCCGTCACCGGCGAAGTGCAAATAGTTAGTAGCGGATTTGATCTAAGTAGTGCCGTTGACGATATCAGTGCCACCTTGACGAACCTGAATGACTACATACTGACGCTTGGAAATTCATGGGGCAATGTGTCGACAATCTTGAATTTTGACTCCTCGCTGACATTCCAGGAGTTCAGACTTAAATTAAGCTTTCCAGTGGGAGGCGCCCCCGAATCATGGCCGGCGACCGAAGCAGAGCGGGAGGTGAGTCGCTCGCTGTCGTCAGTATTCCCAACCTTAAACATTAGCAGTGTCACTAATGCAGAGATAACCGTTCCATTATCGACTGTTGAGAAAATACGATTTTCTGCAGCCATCAATAAGTCAGGAGATGAAATTACGCTTGTGCCCGGCACGGTGATCAGTTACACCACGGAGTCAGCACCACTCCCTGAGGATTATATCGATGAATATAAAGTTGCCAGTTATTGTAATGGTGCCTGCACGATAGAGATTAGCAATCTGGCGGAGCCCGATGGCAATTTTATGGAAGTCACGCCGGGCGCCTCATCAGAGATTCTGGCTTCGACCAATGTGATAACTTTTATTGCAAATAACTTGGCAAAACGCGCCATCAAAGTCCCTGATGGCAGTAGCATTTCCGGTACAACACTGACATTACCCAATACGGCTACAATCAGCCTTCCAGCCAATAGCAGCTCTGTGGTTTCAAATAATACGGTCGTGCTGGGAGGCGATACCATCACGGTATCCGAAGCATTTACATTGGCCAACCGAACTGTGACCACCACAACTTCTGGTGATGTTTTTGCTGTGCCAGCGGGTACTGCATCAAGTGGTAATGATTTAATCATCCCCGCGTCGTTGAGTTTGCCTCTCGGCGTTCATAGCCTGACGGTGGTTTGTGAGAACAATGGGCATGTATACGTTGACGGCACCTGTGATGAAGCTAATTTTTCCAACGCCACTGAGGATGTTGTTGTTATTCCGCGAACAAGTGGTCCTGTTAAGCCAGAACCATTCTTATGGGGCGGGCTCTGATGCGGCACATAAGCAATCAGTTTGACTACTTGAAGACCGAGCTAGAATGAATTTAAAGAATCTGACCGATAAATTAACTTCCCTGCGTCCTAATAATGTCATGGTCTGCGAATGGACTGGCCTGTCTATGCAGGCAGCGGTCTTCAGTAAAGCTGGAAAAAAACTCCAGGTCCAGGCCACCGCATCATCAGACAGTATTGATCCTGCAGTCGCCTTCAGCCAGATTCTGAGCTCGCTTAAAACGCAAGGCTGGCAGGGTAAACATGTCGTCATTCTGACCCCCTCTGTGATTACTGCGATGGTAGAGCTTCCGGTCTCACCGAAAAAACCGAAGCCGGTTAATCAGATGCATGAATTGGTTCGCTGGGAAGTAGAACCCCTATTGATGCAGCATCAACTGCAATGGACGCTCGGACAGTTAATGGAGTCACACGGCATGCTCTCACCGGAGCAGGTGCTGGAAATCAATCAGGCGCAAAAGCTGCAAAAACAGGAAGGCAATAGAAACGAGCGTGGTAATAAACGATTCGGTGAAATGGCGCTTGAGCTGGGTTATGTCACTCGTGAGCAGGCACAGTCCCTGTTTGTGGTACAGGATTGGTTGCGGGGTGAGGACGATGACGTTCAATGTGGCTGGTCAGCCCAGGGTGAGGTGGATGATGCGCCGGGTGTCTGGAATTGGCTGACAACGGCCACGCATCAGTCTGTGATAGATAAGTGGAGTGAGCTCTGCGAAGACTATAAGCTTCATCTTGCCGGTCTGATGCCACTGACAGGAAATAGTGTGGCATTGATCGAGCATGCGGAGAAACACCTGGTTGTACTGGAGACAACAGAATTTATCACTACCTCTGTGCATTTGAAACGCGACCTGATCGTTTCGGTTCAGCATTATGTCAATCGCAGTGCTTCAATGCTGGATGCTTGTCTGGAAGTTTTTCATGCTGAAAACGCTCAGCATCCCGGCGTAGTTCTCGCAGCCCCTCCGGATAGCCTGCCAAGCTTGAGACGAAGTTTGAGTTCTGCGTTGGCAAACGAACCTGATCTGGTGATGTTTGATGAGCGCGATGGACTATCACCAGGCATGTTTGCCGCTGGACGGCTGTTTTTTGGTCTCAAAGGCGCTAAAAAAATCAGTATGGTCAGGCCGGGAGGACCATTGCCACCAACCTGGCACAGACCCGAAACACAGGCTTTAGCGCTAGTTTCAGCCATGCTGCTTTTGATCGTGATCTCTGAGATAACGATGTCTATCCAGCAGGCTTCCATCAGTAAAGAAAAAGCTGAAGTTGATGAACGTGCTGCCGTTCTGGATGCGGCAGTAGATCGCATAAAGAAACAACGTGAAGCGATTGAAAAACAGAAAGCAGAGTTGGAAGAGCAGAAAGAAAACCAACGAAGAATGGAAGCCAGGTTGGAATTTTTTGGTCAGGAACTGCCCGAGAGAGCGCTGCTGGTTCAGGCCATACTCGGTGTGCTTCAAAACAATATTAATGAGCAGATCATCGTTAGTCGGGTTGATGAAATGGGGCGGCGCGCGTCTGTGCAGCCATCAGCGTCACCGCCGAGTAAGCCGGGGGGGATAGAAACTGACAATTTCAACATTGATGCCTGGGCGCTCACAGAAAGTGCGGCGCAGGAATTTGTACAAAACATGAAACTCTCTGTGGCCGCTTGGGATATGGAGGTGAGAGATATTCAGGTCATCGAGAAACCGGGCCCAATGAATCTGTCAGGCTATTCGGTATCGATGAGCCTGGTGCGAGTGGTCTCAGAAACGGAGATTGGGGATACGCAGGCATGAAGTTGAGACAATTCAATAAACGTGAACGTATCCTGGCAGGCACAATCCTGGTTGTCGTAATTCTTGGTGGCTATGGCTTATTGAGGTTTGAGCCACGGCTCGAGACTATTCAAAGTCTTGAACGGCAAAAAGACGCTACGCTTAACCGTCTTGCCAAAATGGAAATTCCTAATGAGCCTCAAGAAGGAATAGACGAAATCAAGCGTGAGCTTGAAGACCAGAAAAAAGCATTGGATGCCATTCGAGAGAGTGCTGGCCAGGTTGAAATGCAACTGGCACCGATAGATTCACAGGAACTGAAGGTGAAGATCTCTGAGCTTGCACGTGACAGTGGTATTCGAATTAGAGTCAATGAGGCACTTCGGGCTCAGCCTATCAGTGGTCGGCGCGGTAATAACGGGGAGGAAGTAATACCGCCGGCAACAGNAGNTTNNATAATACGTATGGCNCCTGGTTCAATGTTTCAGCGCCCTTTGCANCGACTTGAAGTCGATGGCAGTTATCTTGCGTTCAGGCGTTTTATCCATGGTCTGGATGAGCTCGCCTATCAAGTCACCGTGATTCGTCTGAATATTGACAAGCTTGAGATATCGCCTTTCAGAGGTACCTCACAAATGTTGAAAACGGAAATGATTTTAGCGCTCTAAACAAGGACTTTCATGGCTGTCAGAGATGAACAATTAATCAGAGCGGGGGTCGAAACGGGGCTTATAGAAGAGTCAACCGTTGAACAATTGCGTCTGATCGGCAGGCGCGAGCGGGTGCCACTATTATCAAAGTTGCTTGCGCATTACCGTTTACCTCTCTCAGCCATGCATAGAGCCCTGGCAGAAGAGCATGGCCACGATTTTGTTGACTTAACGGATGCCGAGCTGAATGCGACGCTCACCAAGAAGATCCCGTCCAGCCTGATCAACCGCAAACAATTGTTGGTCATGACAGTGGACTCTCGTGACATGCTGGTTGTTAGTGATCCTACAGATCGAATGTCGATCGATTCTGCGTTACGCCTGATAGGCACGACTTTACCTGTAGTGATGAGTGACCCTGAACGCTTGCGACTGGCAATCAGGAAAGTGCTGGCCAACACCGCTGTAGGCCAAGCCAATGAGTCTGCAGCAGTGACTGAAACAGATTTGGTTGCCGTCCTGGATAGTGTTCTCAAGGATGCCTATCTTAATCGGGCATCGGATGTGCATTTAATGACGGAAGAGGATGGCTTACGTGTTCGCTTCCGGGTGGATGGCAAACTAACAGATTATCCCCTTGATGCTGACCAGTCTGTTGCAGCGGGATTGATATCCCGGGTGAAAGTATTGTCTGGACTGGATATTTCAGAGCAGCGGATGCCCCAGGATGGTGGTTTCTCTTATCGACTTGCCTCTCCCGTTGATATGGAATTCAACATTCGTGTGGCGACAGCGCCGACCCGCTTGGGCGAGCGCATTACCATGCGTTTACTCGGTAGTGAAAGCAACAGCCTCACACTGACTGATTTGGGCTTTCTTGAGAATGATTTGATCGAGTTCAAGCAGGCGATACGAAAACCTTACGGCATGATTTTGCTTACGGGGCCTACTGGAAGTGGTAAATCAACCACATTGTGCGCCGCACTGCAGGAAATCAATCATTCCGATATCAATATCATGACGGTGGAGAACCCGATTGAATATGTGATTGACGGTATCTCACAAATTCAGACTGGCCCCAAGATTAATTTTGCCGATGCACTACGGTCTTTGCTTCGTCATGACCCGGATGTGTTGATGGTGGGGGAGATTCGTGACTCTGAAACGGCTGACGTGGCCGTCAAGGCAGCCATGACGGGCCACTTGGTTTTCTCTACATTACATACAAACAATGCCGTGAGCGCTGTGACGCGTCTGGTCGATATTGGCTGCGAACCATTTTTGATTGGTTCAACGATGACGGCGGTGATTGCGCAACGGCTGGTCAGACGCCTCTGTCGCCACTGTGCCAAAAGCCGACCAGCTACGGATGATGAAAAAGTGCTGTTGGGTGTTGAAGATGAGGTCGAAATTTTCGAGCCAGTAGGCTGTGCCGTCTGTCAGGGCCAGGGCTTCAGAGGTCGTTTGGGCCTGTTCGAAACGCTTTGGTTCGACGAGCGTCTGGCAAGAATGGTAGCAAAAGGGGCCGATGAAGAAACACTGGAAGCCAATGCGGGGAAAGCCCTCAAATTTATGTGGGAAGATGGCTGTGAAAAAGTTCTGAGAGGGCTTACCACGCTGGACGAGGTCCGTGATGTGGCTGTTTTCAAACGTCATGATATGGCGGAGATAGCCTGAGATGCCGATGTTTGCTTATCAGGCTTTGAGTCGGACCGGGGAGGAGCTCTCCGGTAAGATGCAGGCGGAAAATACTAATGCTGTGGCCCAGGCACTGCGTACAGAGGGGTTGCGTGTCCTTGATATCAAAGAAAAACGTCGTTCAGGTTTTCTAGGACAGGATAACTTCAGCGATTGGTATGCGACACAACGATCTGCTTCGACTGACGCCTTAATTTTCTTCTACCGGCAAATGGCATTCATGCTCAGAGCAGGTCTGCCACTGGCTGAATGTATCCAATTGGCTGCGACGCAAGTGAGTAGTCCCAGGCTCAACTTTGCGCTCAGGAAAATGCACCGTGATATTGAGGCAGGCCAATCTCTGTCCTCTGCGTTGCGTAAACACCCGGATGTATTCAGTAATATCGCGATTAATCTGGTGGTTGCCGGGGAGAGCACGGGTGAGTTGGATGTGATTATGGACCGGCTTGCGATTCATCTGGAAAAAAAATCACAGCTACGCAAGCAGATGATCAACGCCATGATTTACCCAGTGGTGGTCATATTGGCTGCGATTGGCGTGGCGGTATTCATGGTGACAATGATCATTCCCAAATTTGCACAATTTATTCAGGGGCGTGGTAAACGACTGCCAGAATCAACACAGACTTTAATTGACGGTGCGGCTTTCCTGAGAGAGAACGGGCTGACCATTATCGGCGTGATGATTGCCATAATGATCCTTATTCTGATCACTTATAAAACCTACCCCGGCCGACGCTGGATTGATCGCATCCTGCTCAGCACGCCGGTGTTTGGCAAATTAATTATATACGGGTCAATGTCACAGATGAACTGGGCCTCATCAATTCTGATGCGAAGCGGCATAACAATTTTTGAAACACTCAAGATAACAGCAGATCTCATAGCCAATAAAATCTACTCGGACAAACTAAAGCGGGCATCGGAAAGCGTCATGGCGGGGCGGGATCTGGCCAGTAGTATCCAGCATCCTCAAATGCCATCACTGGTGACACATATGATTGCTATTGGCGAGAGAACAGGTTCATTGGATCGTATCCAGCAGGAACTTGGGATCTACTATCAGAACCTACTTGAAATTGGTATCAAACGTCTGTCTGCCATGCTTGAACCGGCGATGATTCTGATCATCGGCGGTATGGTGGGCTTTGTCTATTATGCCTTTTTTCAGGCGCTTTTTGCCCTTGCAGCCTAGACAGCAGGAAAACATGATGAAACAAGTGATCAAGTTAATTATTTCCGGCCTCATACTCGCCCACTTGGGCGCAATAAGTGCGAACGAAATGCAAGGTGCGAGTAATGATCGAACATTTATCCGTGACCCTTTCACGCCGAGTATTCTGATGTACGAACAGGCGGGGACGGTGGCGAACATTGATAGTGATGCATTCGGATTTCGTCCAGCGCCAGATGATGTTGAGATACAGATTCCTAAAATGCGCCTCAGAGGTTTCATCACACCGGAGGGAGAGCAGGAAGAGCTGGCATTGCTCGAGATCAGCGGCAGCGGTGTTTACATGGTGCGTGAGGGGGATGAAATTAACATTGATCCCAGACAGCCCGCCAATGCCATTCGTATTTCTGAAATTTCCCGACTGAGTATCACCATAGAAACCGGGACACTCGGCCGTATTCGCGTTTTAAGATGAGTTATATGAAATCCACAAGAATAAGTTTTGTACTGGTGAGCATGATCGTTGCTGGTTTGGCCTCAGCTGAAACGCAGAATCAAACGGTGATGAATCAGACTTACATCGCCGAGCGACCACAGGCTATCCCGCCTCGGCCTGTTATCAATAATCCTGACAACACCACGCGTATCAGAGAGGTTGAGTTCACGGGTAGTGCGATCAGTGATGTTGTTCGAACCCTTTCTGAGTTGAGTCGGCAGAATATTATTGCGACGCCGGAAGCAGCGCAGAGACAGGTCACGATTCATCTGAAGGATGTCACGATTCTGGATGCAGTTAAATCAATCAGTCGCATCAGTGATTTGTGGTACCGCTATGATGAAGATACCGATACCTATCGTTTAATGACGCGTGAGCAGTACAGTAAGGATTTGATTGTCAGGGAAAGCGAAAACATCGAGATATTCCGTCTTCTCAATGCCAATGTGCTGGTGATCGCACAAGCTATTGAAGACATTTATGGTCAACGGGTTTTGCTCTCTTATGGTTTGCCACCCGCCTCAAACAGTTTCGGTTCTGGTTTTGGTTCCGGAAACAGCATAGGCTCAGGCTCTCAAAGAGGAAGTTTCGGCAACGTCAGAGGGAACAACCGAAGTGTACGTAACTCAAGTCGAACGAGTCGCTCTAGTGGCAGTTCCCGCGGGCGGAGTGGTATTGGTCGTGATAACCTGACGCAGTCGGGTGCGGTCTTGGATGGCGATGAACTCACTGTCGATCAGATCGAACAGATTGCTTCGGCAATTGAGCAGTCAGGAGCCCGCAATGTCAGTCAAGAGGCGCTGCAGCAGGCTACAGTCCAGTCTCAGCCCATTTATGTGACGGTCAATAATGAGCATAATATGCTTGTTGTGCGATCAGACGACCGAGCAGTGTTGTCTGGCATCAAACAGCTGATAGACCGGATGGATATTCCTGTCCCACAGGTGATGCTGGAAATGCGAATCCTTAACGTGGTTCTTGGCGAAGATATCAATTCAATCTTCAACTTTGAGCTGCAGCCCAGTGGCAGTAATCAGTCACAAAACCCGATTTTGCTTGGCAATAATAACCTGCTGAACTCCGGTACTTTTGTTTATGAGTTTCTCAACAACCGTCTGCGGGCCAACATTCAATTTCTTGAAGAACGAAATCGTATCAAGGTTCTATCCAATCCAATGGTTGTTGCTTCCAATCACAGGCCTGCAGAGTTATTCATCGGTGAGGAAGTTCTGCTGACGGAAGGCTTTGAGTTTTTCCCGGCAGTTATAGATAACGGGATTGTATTGCAACAGGCTTTTGTTGAAGCCCAGATTTCTCGTGAGGATATCGGGATTACCCTGCGCCTTACGCCAAGAATTAACAATGACCAAACGGTTGAATTGTTCATTGAACAGGAAAATTCCACTGTAAATGAAGGGGGTGGCACGATTCCGGTGGGAGATACGGTGACGGGTATTACTAATGTACCGGTTGATACAGTAGACACTGCCAGGCTTACCGGAACGGTAATGGCCAAAAATAATCTGACAGTTGCTGTCGGAGGCTTGATTCGAACCAGCGAAAACCGCAATGAACGGAAAGTCCCCCTATTGGGTGAAATTCCAGTTATTGGGCGATTGTTCACATCCACAATTGAAGGTGAAGAAGAGACCGAGACTGTCCTCTTGATAACTCCGCGAATTATGAATGTGCCTGGAGAAAGCGAGAGCATTCGAAACAACGATAATCTTTTTTACAAGTCGCACAACGCGGGCTACCCGGATCCGGCTGAACCGCCAAACCGTTTCATTGATAAAGAAGATGATGTGAATGCGGAAACAGCCACGGCTGCTGAAACAATGGATTCGGCCAACGCAAGTCGTCAAGAAATCTATATGGAAATGAGTGAATATGCCGCAGACATGATGCGCATCAGTGAAATCGATAGACTCAAGGACCCTCTATACTCGCTGGTTAGGGTGCCACGTGCCCTGCGTGAAGATATTTTCCCTGGTACTCAGTTAGCGGCCAAGCCTCTGGATGCATGGAATAGGGGGGGGATGTATGTCACTGCGGTGCGGGTCCTTAATACAACAAGCGTAGAGCAGCCCGTCAATTATCAAGACATTAATGGTCGTTGGCTTGCCTCGACAGTTGAGAATACTTCGCTGGCACCTCGGGGGCAGGAGGGTGACACGACCTATATGTATCTGATTTCAGCCTTGCCGTTTGAGGAGGTGATGAATGAAACCCGGTAAATGGATGCGCCTATCATTGACCTCATTGCCGGTCCTCTGCGTGTCGTTTTCAGCTTTGGCAGCACCGAAGTTAACCATGCATGTATTTGAGGAAGTGCCTACATCAGAAAATGAAAAACAACTGGCTGAGATTAAATCGACAAGCACTTATCAACCGTCTTCCGTTCCAAACAATAAAGCTAAAGAACCTGAGAGGTTAAAATTACACGTCTATGACAGACGTCCCGAGAAAAAAGTGCCGCCATTGACCTATGATTATGCGGACATTTATATCAAAACGGGGTATCGCCGAGATGACCTTCAGTGGAGTATCGCGGGTTTAGGGGGACAGCCGAATATTTTATCGGAGCTCACATGGCAGGATCTGGAAATTGCAACTATTAATCTGGGCGCTAATTTATATCTGAAAAATAACTGGTTCGTGAACGGTGACCTAGTCTGGGGTGAAATCTTTGATGGTAAAAATCAGGATTCCGATTATTTAGGAAACAACCGTACATTGGAATTCTCTCGTTCCAACAATGGGGCAGATGAAGGCAATATTCTCGATATCTCTTTGGCTGCTGGGCATCGCTTTGCCTGGCCTTTAAACCAGGCTAATACTTCAAGTTTTGAATTAAGGCCAAAACTAGGGCTCGCCTATCACAGCCAGAATCTCAAAACAGTTGATGGTTATCAAACCATACCAGCAAACGGGCCCTTTGAAGGGCTGGACTCGAGTTACGACACTACCTGGTTTGGTCCTTGGGTGGGGCTGGAGACGATTTTTATCAAAGAAAATCGCTTTAGCCTTGGGCTGAATCTTGAGTATCACTACTTTGAGTACGATGCGGAAGCTCAATGGAACTTAAGGACGGATTTTGCACAGCCTGTTAGCTTTGAACATGAGGCAGAAGGCACTGGATGGGTGGCTGGAATCAACAGCAAGTGGTCTGTTTCACCTGCACTTGCAGTCACTTTGGATTTTGAATATAAAAACTGGCTTGCGGACAGAGATGGCGTTGATACAACTTATTTCTCTAACGGTAATGAAGTCAGCATTAAACTCAACGAGGTCGATTGGGAAAGCTATGGGTTCAGCCTGGGGCTAAATTATGATTTTTGATCCAGCAACATACCTGATTCAGCTATGAGCTTGCGAGGGCTGATCAACGCCAGGATTGTGCTGTCTGTTGTCTTGATTCTCATTATTGGCGGCCTGATGGCCATCTGGCAGGCGCGTCAGTCGGTTCAGAAAGAGATCAATTCCTCTTTTAACCTGGCCCTCCAGATGATTGATCTGAGCTTCAAATATCCAGCCAATCGTGCGATTACTGAACAGCACTGGATGCGTCAGCTCAGTGCTATTCAGAAAACCCGTCATATACATATCAGTCTGGTGAATGATGACGGCAGTGAAAGTGAATGGCTCGCGGGAAAGAGAGTGTCTGACGAGGAGGATATGCCACCGGCCTGGTTCAAAATGGCGGTCACTTCCGACGCACCCTCTGCGAGCTATGATATTCAATTGCTGGATGGTCGAACAAAAACCATTCTTATCCGCGCTGATCCTATCGATGAAATCGCCGAAGCCTGGGGTGAGTCGGTCGCTTTTTTCTGGTCGATAGTATTGATGATGATGGTCATTTTTGTCGCCATTAATATCGTTTTTCAATCGATGCTTAAGAGTGTCCATGCGATTCTGGCGGGTTTGCGTCGTGTTGAGAGTGGTGAATACAGTAAAAAATTACCGCATTTCAAAATCAGTGAATTCGATGCCATAGCTACAGAAGTGAATAACCTGACGGAGGCCCTGAATATTGCCAGACAGAATAACCAGGCGCTGGCCCGACATACGATGCACATTCAGGAGAATGAACGGCAGACTATGTCGCGCGAACTGCATGACGAAATGGGCCAATCGCTGACCGCTGTTAAGGCGATGGCTGTTGCAAGCAAGCAGCCGAAAGCGAAGATCAATGAGATTGCGGACTCTATCATTGGTATCTGTAACCATCTTTCAGTGGTCGTGCGTTCGATGATGCGTACCCTGCACCCGCTCAGCCTCAGTGATTTGGGGCTCGCAGCGACTTTGACAGACCTGGTCACCGAATGGCAACGGCGATATCCTGCGCTGGAAATTGATTTAACTTATGATGAGGCTGTGAACTGGCTTGATGATGAAGTAGGCATCCATGTCTACCGCATCGTTCAGGAGTGTCTGACTAATGTGGTCCGTCATGCTCAGGCATCCAAAGCAACGGTGACGGTCAGACGACATATCATCAAAGGTAAAGAGCAGGTCGTTATCAGAGTCGAGGATGATGGGATTGGCGGCTCAACGGAAGGAGAAGGCTTTGGTGTGCTGGGTATGCGCGAGCGGGTTGAGAGCATGGGCGGCCAGTTTGCATTCGAATCCATCCCCGGTCAGGGAGTCAGAGTCAGGGCCTGGATGCCATTCATAGAGAGAGAGAATGACGAACAATAACATCAGTGTTTTATTAGTCGATGACCATGAAGTCGTTCGCGCTGGATTTCGTATTTTGTTATCAGCACAACCCTTTATCGGCGATATCATGGATGTGAACCGGGGTGAACTGGTTGGACAGGAATATGAAAGGCTACAGCCCGATGTGGTGGTGATGGATTTATCGATGCCGGGTATCGGCGGCCTGGAGACGATTCGGCGTCTGCATAAGCAGGATCCTAAAGCGGTAGTGCTGGTTTACAGCATCCATGACGAGGCCATTTATGTTGAAAGGGCACTTCAGGCCGGTGCCAGAGGCTATGTCAGTAAAAACAGCGCAGCTGAAGTCCTTGCTGAAGCGGTCAAGGCCGTGGCAGAGGGAAAACAGTATGTGGAGGAGAAGCTGCTACCTGAAATCGATGATGTGCGTCATATGGATATTGAGCATTACCGCGAAGTCGTCGATTTATTATCACCGCGCGAGTTTGATGTGTTCTGTCGGCTGGCTAAAGGCATGACCGCGCACGAAGCAGCGAATGATCTCCACCTTGGCTATAAAACGGTGGCTAACTACAACACCCAGATTAAGAGCAAGCTGAAGGTGAACACAGCGGCGGAACTTGCCAATATTGCCGTGGTGCTGGGGCTGATTAAGCCCTGAGTCAAAATCTAAGTGACTGATATTGATGCCGATCAATATCAATAAAAAAATCTTGATAAACCTCTTGAAAAGCCTCACTGGTGGACACATTATTTTAGTCAGAAAGACATGTCTCTCTGATTAACTTGATGTTTTTTGGAGGTTTATTATGGCAATTCAACGTTACAGACCCCTTAGCCTGCTGGATGAACTGCAGCGGGAAATGAATTCATTGTTTCAGACGCCGACCACAGAGAGCAGCTTTAACAGTGAAGAGTGGAGCCCGGCCGTGGATATCAGTGAAGATCAGGATAAATTCACGATTCATGCGGATCTGCCCGGTGTGAAATCCGAAGACATTGAAGTCACCGCTGAAAACGGCATCCTGACGATTAAAGGTGAGCGCCAGGGGCATAAGGAGGAAGAAAAGGATAACTACCGCCGCGTGGAACGATTCAGTGGCAGTTTTATCAGACGTTTTACCCTGCCGGAAAGAGCTGATCTCGACAATATTGCGGCCAAGACCCGTGATGGTGTGCTCGAACTGACTATTCCCAAGTCAGTGGAGGCCAAACCCCGCCGTATCGAGGTCAAAGTCGATCAGTAAATATTAAAAGCCCGGTATCAATCCTGTGCCGGGCTTTTCTTTATTAATCGCAGTTCCCGGAACCAATGACAGGTTTGCTTTTCCTGCGTGCTCACGGTTTATACTGGCCTTGAGGCGAGGCACTAACAGGGAGCAAGTCCAATGACAGATCAGCGTAAAGAGGAACCTGTCTACATTCCGCATGCCGGCACAGCGCTTTTGGGCACATCGCTGCTCAATAAAGGCACGGCATTCAGCGAGCAGGAGCGACGCGATTTCAACCTGACCGGACTGATTCCGCATCACTTTGAATCAATAGAAGAACAGGCCGAACGCGCCTATCTGCAATATGCCAGCTTTGACTCGGCCATTAATAAACACATCTACCTGCGTATGGTGCAGGATACCAACGAAACCCTGTTTTATTATCTGCTGGAACAACATCTGCAGGAAATGATGCCGGTGATTTACACGCCGACTGTGGGCGAGGCCTGCGAGAAGTTTTCACAAATCTACCGTCGTGCCCGCGGTCTCTTTATTGCCTATCCTGACCGTTATCGCATTGATGAAATTCTACATAACGCCACCAAACGCCATGTCAAAGTGATTGTGGTTACCGATGGCAGCCGCATACTGGGCCTTGGCGATCAGGGCGTCGGTGGCATGGGGATTCCGATTGGTAAATTGTCTTTATATACGGCCTGTGCCGGTATCAGCCCGGCTTATACATTGCCAGTGATGCTGGATGTCGGTACTGATAACGACACCTTGCTCGACAATCCGATGTATATCGGCTGGCCGCATCACCGGATTGATGATGAACAATATGATGAATTCATCGAACTGTTTATCGATGCTGTAGAACGTCGCTGGCCTGGTGTTTTAATCCAGTTTGAAGACTTCGAACAGCGCAAGGCGTTGCCGCTGCTGGAGCGCTATCAGGACCAAATCTGCTGCTTTAATGATGATATTCAGGGCACGGCATCCATCACAGTGGGCTCCCTGCTGGCAGCCTGTCGTTTTAAACAGCAGAAACTCTCGGAGCAGCGCATCGTATTCGCCGGCGGCGGATCAGCCGGTTGCGGCATTGCCGAGCAGTTGGTCGCTCAGATGTGTCGTGAAGGACTGACCGAGGAAGCGGCAAGAACCCGGATTTATATGGTGGATAAAGCCGGGCTGCTGACTAAATCAATGTCCGGGCTTTATGATGCGCAAGCTCGACTGGCGCAGTACGACAATGCAATCAGCAACTGGTCAGTAACGTCTGATTTTATCAGCCTTGAACAGGTCGTTGAGCAGGCCAGACCGACCATTCTGATTGGTGTTTCGGGGCAGCCGGGATTGTTTACCGAATCGCTGATTAAAACCATGCAGCAACATTGTGAGATGCCGGTGATTTTTCCCTTGAGTAATCCCTCAAGTCGCGTTGAGGCGTTGCCGGCAGATTTGATTCGCTGGACCGGTGGCAAGGCCATCATTGCGACCGGCAGTCCTTTTGACCCTGTGGAATTTGAAGGCAGGGAGTTTGTGATATCTCAATGCAATAACAGCTATATTTTCCCCGGTATCGGCCTTGCTGTGGTAGCGGGCGGGATTTCGCGGGTCACTAAGGAGATGATGATGGTGGCGAGTGAAGTGCTGGCTAATAACTCGCCTTTGTCAACGGATAACAGCAGTGCCTTATTACCCNCACTCAGCAGCGTACGTGAGTTGAGTCAGGCGATCGCCTTTGCGGTCATTCGTATCGCACAGGAGCAGGACCTGGCGGCCCAGTCAGATGAACAGAGCGTGCAGGAAGCGATTGAGAACACTGTCTGGAACGCGCAGTATCGTCAATATAGAAGAGTCAGTATTTAGCAAAACTTTTCTTGTTACCACTTGTCATGTTGGATGGGTATAGGAAAAATTCCTAAAATNAATAATGGCTGTTATACTGTACTCACAAGTTTGATCATTGCTCTTGTGGGTAGAGATTGATCGTTTTGGATCTTTCATCTCAAAAAGGAGCTTTACATGACAACTTCTGTTCTGAAAATTATTCCTGCCGCTCTGGCTTTATCTCTCTCTTCTACTGCTTTTGCCGCAGATGACAACTACGATCTGGATGATATTCGTAACTGGAATATCGTCAAAATCGAAACCTGTCTTGATGCCGCACTGGATACCATTCCCGGTAATGCCCGTAAAGTTGAACTGAAAATGGAAGGCGATGATCCGGTTTATGAGTTCGATATTGAAGCAGACGCCGACGGCAACACTTATAACGTTGAATGCAATGCCGAGGAAGGTTTTATTACTGAAATCGAGCGTGAAGTCGATGCTAACGATCCGGCATTCAAGAAACTGGCAAAAATCTCACAAGCTGAAGCGCGTGAGACTGCGCTGATGTTCCATCCGGGTGAAGTCGTCGCCTCTGAAATGGAAGTCGGTTTCGATGGTGACGCCACTTATGAGTTCGATATTCAGAGCGTGCATGGCTATGAAGTCAAAGTCGATGTCGATGCCACCACCGGTGAAATCGAAGAGGCGAATATCGAGCTTTATGAAATCGGTATGGAAAAAGAATAAGCCTTTTTCTGATTGCGACAAAAAAGCCGCTGAAAATTCAGCGGCTTTTTTTTGCCTTTTACTGTGAGCCGCAGTGGAAGCAATTGATAGCTCCAGCCGTGGAGATGTTTCGGCTTCGCTCAACATGACATTTAGCCAATTGTGCCAATAGCCCCTTGATAAAGCAGAGGCCTCTTATACGAGGCCAATGACTGTCCAGTCCAGCCTTTAAGCCCCCAACGCGGCTAACTGCTGTTCCAATTGCTGATAAGCCTGCTGCATTTCTCCCAGCTTTTCGCGCTCTTTGGCCACGACTTCTGCCGGTGCTTTAGCGACATAGTTTTCATTGGCCAGCTTACCGGAAGATTGCTTGATGACCTTGTCGAGCTTGCTCATTTCCTTGTTCAGACGGGTAATCTCGGCGTCTTTATCGATCAGGCCTTCCAGCGGGATCAGGATTTCCATTTTGCCCACCAGCGCGGTGGCAGCGGCCGGTGCTTCACCATCCAGTAAGTCAATGGATTCCAGGTTGGCAAGCCTGCTCAGGAAGTTACGGTTGTTCTCCAGTCGGATCTTATCCTCAGCCTGAGCATCTTTGAGCAATACCGGCAGTTGTTTTTTCGGTGCGATATTCATCTGCGAGCGAATTGAACGCACACCGGTGATAAACTGCATCACCCATTCCATCTCGGCAACGGCAGCTTCATCGATCTTATTGTCATCAGCAACGGGGTAGGGCTGACGCATAATCGATTCACCTTTGACTCCGGCCAGAGGTGCAATAGTCTGCCAGATTTCCTCGGTGATAAATGGCATAAATGGATGTGTCAGACGCAAGGTCGCTTCCAGCACCCGGACCAATGTGCGACGGGTACCGCGTTTGGCTGCTTCTGATGCGGTGTCAGAAGTCAGTACCGGCTTTGACAGTTCCAGGTACCAGTCGCAGTAGTGATTCCAGATAAACTCGTATATGCCCTGCGCAGCCAGGTCAAAACGATAGCTGTCCAGCGCTCGGGTGATGTCTTTCTCCGTGCTTTGCAGCTTGGAGATAATCCAGCGATCGGCCAGACTCAGTTCGACATCACTGTTATCAATGCCGGTGTCCTGATCTTCGGTGTTAATCAAAACGTAACGCGCGGCATTCCACAACTTGTTACAGAAATTGCGGTAACCGGCAATCCGGTTCATATCGAAGTTGATATCACGGCCGGTGGAGGCGAGCGAGGCAAAAGTGAAGCGCAGGGCATCAGTACCGTGTGGCGCAATGCCGTCCGGGAATTCCTTGCGGGTCGCTTTTTCAATCTTGGCGGCAAGTTGCGGCTGCATCATGCCACTGGTGCGTTTGGCAACCAGACTTTCCAGATCGATACCATCGATAATATCGATAGGATCCAGGACATTACCCTTGGATTTCGACATTTTCTGACCATAGGCATCACGTACCAGACCATGGATATAGATTTCCCTGAACGGCACATCATCCATAAAGTGCAGGCCCATCATCATCATCCGGGCGACCCAGAAGAAGATAATGTCAAAACCGGTAACCAGGACGCTGGTCGGGTACCAGGTTCTCAGCGCATCGGTATTGTCGGGCCAGCCCAGCGTGGAGAATGGCCACAAGGCGGAAGAGAACCAGGTGTCGAGCACGTCTTCATCCTGATTCAGTTCAATGTCATCAGCAAGCTTGTGCTTGTGACGTACATCGGCTTCATCATGCCCAACATAGACATGACCGTTGTTGTCATACCAGGCCGGGATGCGGTGTCCCCACCAGATTTGACGTGAGATACACCAGTCCTGGATGCCATCCATCCAGTTGAAGAAGGTTTTATCCCAGTTGCCGGGGACGAATTTGACCTTGCCTTCTTTCACGGCTTTGACTGCGGGCTCGGCCAGTACGTCAGCTTTGACATACCACTGGTCGGTTAGGAAGGGTTCAATGACTGCACCGCTGCGGTCACCGCGGGGCACCATCAGTTTATGATCCTGAATGCTTTCCAGCAGACCCAGTTCTTTCAGGTCATGCACAATCACATCCCGGGCTTCGTAACGATCCTGCCCCCGGTATTTTTCCGGTGCATTATCGTTGATGGCAGCATCAGCGGTCAGGATATTGATCTGCTCCAGATTATGTCGCTGGCCCATTTCGTAGTCATTGAAATCATGGGCCGGGGTAATTTTTACGCAACCGGTACCGAACTCACGGTCGACATAATCATCGGCAATGATCGGGATTTCTCTGCCCACCAGCGGCAGGGTGATGGTTTTGCCAATCAGGTCCTGATAGCGTTCATCTTCAGGATGGACTGCCACCGCGGTATCGCCAAGCATAGTTTCAGGGCGGGTGGTGGCGACTACCAGATGGCCACTGCCATCTGTTAGGGGATAGCGGAAATGCCAGAGGTGACCGGATTCTTCCTCTGACAATACTTCCAGATCAGAGACAGCGGTATGCAATACCGGATCCCAGTTCACCAGGCGCTTGCCCCGATAGATGAGACCTTCATCATAAAGCCGCACAAAGACCTGTTTCACTGCTTCGGACAGCTCATCGTCCATTGTGAAGCGGTTACGTGACCAGTCCAGCGAAGAGCCCAGGCGGCGAAGCTGGCGGGTAATATTACCGCCCGATTCTTCTTTCCATTCCCAGATCCGTTCGATGAATTTGTCCCGGCCCAGATCATGGCGGGTTTTGTCCTGAGCATTCAGTTGACGCTCAACTACCATCTGGGTTGCGATACCGGCATGGTCAGTACCCGGTTGCCACAGGGTGTTATGGCCTTTCATGCGGTGATAGCGGGTCAGCGTATCCATGATGGTATTGTTGAAACCATGGCCCATATGCAGGCTGCCGGTGACATTGGGTGGTGGCAGCATGATGCAGTAAGGGTCACCTTCACCGGTCGGTTTGAATTCCCCGGCCTGTTCCCATTGCTGATACCAGCGTTCTTCAATCGCGTCAGGACTGTATGTTTTTTCCATCTTGTTCTTGTTCAGATCTAAGTCGTTAAAGTAGCAGGGCATTATACCTGCTGAGGCAGGTCGCGGTCAGCCGCAATCGGAAATTGGTCTGCAGGAAAATTAAATGTGGAAGGTATCGAGTTCGTAGCCACGCTGTTTGTAGAACTGAAAACGTTCTCGCCCCGCCTGTTTCACCGGGGCATTATCGTCGATAATCTCAGCCACCCGTTCAAACTGACTGAAAAACAGCGGTTGCTGATCGGTGAGGTTGATTAATACATCCATCAGTCGGGGCGGGCTGGTTTCAGCGTGGCCGATGAGCACCGGGCTGGCATTATCACTGCCTGAACTTACCTGTTCATGAGGAACGAAACTATCCGGGCGGATAGCCCATAATGCCTCGTCCAGCGCGGCACTCTGGCTGGCATTTTCGGTGTGGATGTAGACTTGCTGACCCTGATGATAAATCTTTTCAGCCAGGCGGCAGGCAAAGGCCTGCCGCTGTTCCGGCTCAATTGACTTCAGCACGTAAAAGCTGACTCGGGTCATATCAGCTTTGTGATTCGATTTTGTTCAACAGATATTGCACCAACAGTGGCACCGGACGACCCGTTGCCCCCTTGGCTTTACCGCCGAGCCAGGCAGTGCCGGCGATATCCAGATGTGCCCAGTGGAATTTTTCGGTGAAACGGGACAGGAAACAGGCGGCCGTGACGCTGCCGGCTTCTTTACCACCGACATTGGCGATATCGGCAAAGTTACTGTCGAGTTGTTTCTGGTAATCGTCCCAAAGAGGCAACTGCCAGGCGCGGTCGTAACTGTCATTACCGGCTTTGAGCAGGGCATCAGCCAGATCCTGGTTGTTGGCCATCACACCGGTTGTGACGCTGCCCAGTGCGACAATGATCGCCCCGGTCAGGGTCGCAATATCAATTACGGTATCGGGTTCGAAACGTTCGCTATAAGTCAGCGCATCACACAGAATCAGGCGGCCTTCAGCGTCGGTATTCAAAATTTCGATGGTTTTTCCGGCCATGCTGGTGACGATATCGCCCGGTTTGTTGGCATCGCCGTCCGGCATATTTTCCGAGCTGGGAACCACGCCCACAACATTAATCGGCAGGCCCAGTTCTGCGATGGTTTGCATGGTGCCGAATACGCTGGCAGAGCCACACATGTCGTATTTCATCTCATCCATGCCCTGAGCGGGTTTGAGGGATATACCGCCAGCATCAAAAGTCAGGCCTTTACCCACCAGGACGACGGGTTTGGCGTCGCCGGCACCCTTGTATTCCATGGTGATCAGCTTGGCTGGTTGACGACTGCCGCGGGAGACTGAAAGCAGGGACCCCATGCCCAGTTTTTCCATTTCCGCTTCATCCAGCACGGTGGTAGTGATGCTGTCGAACTGCTGACCCAGTTTGATACCTTGCTCGGCCAGATAGCTCGGGGTGCAGATGTTACCGGGCAGGTTGCCCAGTTCACGTGCCAGGTTCATGCCGCGGCCAATCGCTGCGCCTTGATCGACGGCCTGGCCCAGCGCCGCCGTGTCAGTCTCATCACAGGCAAAACTGAGCTGTGTCAAAGGTTTTTCGATCGGCTTGTTTTCACTTTTAGTGTGTGTGTAACGGTAGAGTGCCGTTTCGGTATTGACACTGGTCTGCCGCACTTTCCAGGCAACTGAGCGATCACCCAGTTCCACCTCGGCGAGACAACAGGTCGCGGTTTGTGCGCCACTTTCATTCAAAACCTGCGCCATGGTGGTGGTCGCCGCGTTGAAATCGTTCTCAGTGGTTTTGCCTTTTTTACCGACACCAACCAGCAGAATACGTGGACTCTTGATGCCTTCGGGGTGATACATGAACAGGGTCTGACCCGGTTTGCCGGTAATATCGGCGGCATCAACCACACGCTGCACCGCGCCGCGGGTGTCTTCATCCAACTGCGCAGCGCAGGGGCTCAGTTCGCCGCCATCATAAACGGCAACAACGAGACAGTCAGTCTGCTGTGACGCCAGCGCATCGGTAGTGACAAAATACTGCATGGATTTCTCCTGTAGGGATGAATTAGTTTAGACTTCTTGAATTCGAAATTGATTGTGCCAAAAACAAACGTTTTATTCTAACCAAGACACGCCGTTAATGCTCAACGTTCCGCACCCGATATCTTCCTGGCTGACCATCATCGATCGCTATTTGCTCAGGGAGTTTGTGATTAACCTGGTCGCTGTGACCGGCGTGCTTTGGCTGATCTATATTTCAACCCGCTTTGCCCGCTATCTCGCAGATGCCGCGGTAGGTAACATGCCAGCCGATGTGATTTTCAGCCTGCTTGGCCTGAGTTCGCTGGGAGCGTTGTCGATTCTGTTGCCGATAGGCGCTTTTCTCGCTGTCATGCTGTCACTGGGGCGGATGAGTTCCGATAATGAACTCACCGTCATGTCGGCCTGTGGCATCTCCAATCTGCGCATCATGCGCAATGTGCTGCTGTTTGCCGGTACCATTGCAGTCATTGTCGCCGTGCTGTCATTGTTCGTGGTGCCCGGCGTGTTGTCTGAACGCTATGAATTACAGGAAAAGGCCAAGATTTCCGCGAATACGACGGGCTTGATTGCGGGCAGTTTCAAGGAAAGTGAAGGCGGCGACTGGACCTTTTATTCGCAGGGGCTCAGCGCCAATAAGCAGTTTATGGAAAATGTCTTCATTGAGATTGATCGTGAGGACAAGCCACTGATATTTCGCTCCGAAACCGGCCACTTCGAAATTGATTCGCAAACCGGGGATAAATTCCTGGTCCTGGAAGAGGGCTACCGCTATGAGGGCAGAGCGGGGGATCAGGATTTCACTATCGCGCAGTTCGGCAGCCACAGTCTGTTGATAGAAAAAGGACAGGAAGGCGAGGTGCGTGAACGTCACAAGGCGATGGCCACGTCAGACCTGCTGGCACGGGGCGAACCGCGTGATCTTGCAGAAGTTCAGTGGCGTACAGCTGCGGCCCTGATGACGCTGCTGCTGTGCCTGTTGGCGATTCCGCTGGCCAATGCCGGTCCCCGTCAGGGACGTTATGCCGGATTTGTCCCAGCGGTGCTGATCTACATCATTTACAGCAATCTGCTGGGCGTCAATCGTGCCTGGGTCGCCAAGGGGGACATTCCCGTCTGGCTCGGTGGCGTCTGGGTGCATGTATTAATGCTGGTGGTGCTGTTGCTGCTGTTGAACCGTCAGACCCTGCGTCGTTTTCTTTCCCGCTATCAACAAAAACAAAGTTCATAAATGCGCATACTGTCTAAATACATTGCCAAAAACATTATTGCCAGCACCGCCCTGGTGCTGCTGGTATTGCTGGCGTTGTATACCTTTATGGACTTTATTACTGAACTCGATGATCTGGGCGAGGGCGACTACGGCATCGGCAGTATCCTCAGCTATATTGCATTGACGATGCCCAAGCGGATTTATGAATTACTGCCGGTGGCAGCCTTGCTGGGCAGTGTGATTGGCCTGGGTAATCTCGCCAGCCAGAGCGAGCTGGTGGCGATGCGGGCCGCGGGTTATTCGATTGCCGATATCAATAAAGCTGTCGTGGTGGTGGCAGCCATACTGATGCTGGTGGCTTTGGTCATTGGTGAAGGGCTTCGACCGATTACTGAACAATATGCCAGACAGTTACAGTCGGTGGCGCAGACCGGCACGGTGGGAACACGCTCCGAACATGGTTTCTGGACCCGTGACGGTAACCATTTCAATCACATTGACAGAATTAATGCCGACGGCAGTTTTTCCAATGTGGCGATCTATGAGTTTGATGACAATCACCGGCTGCGGATCCTGACCCGGGCTGTCAAAGCAGAATATCAGGATGAAAGCTGGATCTTAACCGATGTCGTCCAGAGTACGATTAATGAGGCAGGGGTCAAGGTCCGGTCTGTCACGCACGCCCGCTGGCAATCCCAGCTCAATCCGGGCATGGTCAATATCGTGGTGGTGCCGCCTGAATTCTTACCGGTGTGGGACTTGTTGGAATATGTGACCTATCTGAAAGACAATCATCAGTCGGTGGCCCAGTATGAGCTGGCTTTCTGGAGTAAATTGATGATGCCGGTGAGTGCGGCGGTGATGGTGCTGCTGGCCGTGCCGTTTGTATTTGGACCACTGCGTTCAGCGCCGATAGGGGGCCGGATTCTGGCCGGTGCTTTGCTCGGAATCGGCTTTCACCTTTTTAACCAGAGCTTTCAGCACATGGGGCTGGTGTTCGGTTTGTTGCCGTGGCTGGCATCGTCGTTTCCGACTATGCTGTTTGCCGCACTGGCTTTGTGGATGAACAAGCGGGTAAGGTAAAACAGAATAAAGATGGCGTCCCCAAGGGGATTCGAACCCCTGTTACCGCCGTGAAAGGGCGGTGTCCTAGGCCTCTAGACGATGGGGACCCAGGTCTTTAAATTGTCTCAAAAGAAAAGGGTCTGATTGTTCAGACCCTCAATTTGGCGTCCCCAAGGGGATTCGAACCCCTGTTACCGCCGTGAAAGGGCGGTGTCCTAGGCCTCTAGACGATGGGGACCTAAAACTTTTCTTTCGAGTTATTGGTGGAGCTAGGCGGGATCGAACCGCCGACCTCCTGCATGCCATGCAGGCGCTCTCCCAGCTGAGCTATAGCCCCCGAAAGGAAGCGCATACTATAGGGACTGAAGCCCGCTCTGTCAACACATCATGACAAAATTATTTTATCCCCTCAGCGGATTCAGCGTGCCTGATGAACGGCCTGAAAATCACTCACCAGCAGGCCTTAAAGCTAAGTCTTTGAGCAGATGGGATTATCCGCTTCAGCGTGGCTGATAGCGACGGAACTAATTTGCTGATTACTTATATATATGCGATAAATTGAGCGTTATTTTTCATTCGGTCAGGACGTTAATCATGGCTGGGTCAGCAGCTTGAGGATGAACATGCGCAAATTAAAGCTTCTCTCTACCTTATTACTGTCCTGCATTACCGGGACGGTTGCGGCCCAACAGGAACAGGGACTCAGTTGCCACTTTGGTTACGAGGATCTATTCCTGCCGGCATCGGAGGTAGATTCGGAGCAGAGCCCGGTTGATGTCAAAGCCAATGATGTGCAGTTACTGCAGAGCGGTACCTCGGTGTTCTCCGGCGATGTCGATATCACCCGCGCCGGTCAGCAACTGAGCGCAGAGCGCGCCACGTATAATCGTGCCAGTGGTGATGTTACCGCCAGCGGCGATGTCAGACTGCGTGATAGTGAAATTATCATTGATTCCCAGCAGGCTGAATGGTCGATGCAAAAAGATGAGGGCAGAATGCTGGATGCCCAGTATCGAATCCGTCAGATGCATGCCCGTGGGCAGGCCAGTCACCTGTTGCGTAAAGGCAAAGCCAGCACAGATTTGAAAAACGCCAGCTATACCACTTGTCCGGAAGGGGATAATGCCTGGTTGCTGGATGCCGATGAAGTCCACCTGGACCATGTGTCCGGTGTCGGGGAAGCCGAAGACGTGGTGGTTCGCGTGGGCGGTATCCCCATATTCTATACGCCTTACATCAACTTCCCGCTCAATGATAAGCGTAAGTCGGGTTTCCTGCCGCCTTCAGTAGGCAACAGTGATGAGACCGGTTTCGATGTCATGACACCCTATTACTGGAACATTGCGCCTAATATGGATGCCACTTTGACGCCGCGATATATGAGTGATCGTGGGTTGATGCTGGGCGGGCAGTTCCGTTACTTATCAGAGTGGGGAGAGGGTGAGATCGAGGCCAACTTCCTTGATTCAGACGATCTCAAAAATAGTGGTGAAGATCTGAATCCATATTACCAGGAGGATCGTGAGTTATTTACCTGGCAGCACCGTTCTTATCTGCCCAACCGCTGGCGTGCGATTGTCGATTATAACTATGTCTCGGATGAGAATTATTTCGAGGATTTTGGCTCCAGTCTGAGTCTGTCCAGTCGAACTCACCTGAACCGCCTGGTTGAGACCGGTTATGTGGGGGATGTCTGGAACTTTACTGCTCGCATGCAGGGCTATCAGACCCTGTCAGATGTACCTGAACAATATAAACGACTGCCTCAGCTACTATTGAGCGGTTACCTGCCTGACCAGGCGCTGGGCCTGACCTATGAATTTGATGCGGAGTATGTGGAGTTTGATCACAATGACCGGGTCGAAGGTCAGCGTATTAATTTCGAACCGGCTGTCAGTATGCCGATGGGTAACTCAGCCTTTTTTGCCACGCCCAGACTGGCGTTTAACCATACCCGCTACAATCTCAAAAGCGATGATCTGAATCAGTTTGATGATGATGCATCACGTTCTCTGCCTATAGCCAGTTTTGATACCGGGCTGTTTTTCGAGCGTGAGCTGAACATCGGCAAGGGCAATTTTTTACAGACACTGGAGCCCCGGGCTTTCTATCTTTATATACCCGAGCGAGATCAATCGGATATTCCCGACTTTGACACCAGTCTGTCCACATTTAACATGATCCGGCTTTTCTCCTATGACCGCTTTATTGGTGGCGATCGTATCGGTGATGCCAATCAGCTCTCGCTCGCTGTGACTTCGAGAATCATCAATCAGGAAACCGGTGATGAAAATCTGAGGTTGACGCTGGGACAGATTCGCTATTTTGATGATCGCAATGTAACCCTGCCCAATGGTATTGAAAATAGTGATGCTGATTCAGATATGATTGCAGAAGCTGTGGCATTCATTAATGACGAATGGTCAGTCAGTGGTGAAATCCAGTGGGATCCGGGCGAAACCGAATCCAATATGTCCTCGGTGGGACTGCGCTATCGCGGTGATAAGGGCGGTATTTTCAACATCTCTCATCGTTACCGTCGTGATGGTGCGGATATTACCCGCCTGGAAGGTCTGGAACAGGTCGACATTTCAGCCCAGGTGCCGGTCTCAGATCGCTGGCAGCTGTTTGGTCGCTGGTACCGTTCCATCGATCAGGGTAAAACGCTGGAAGCCCTGGCCGGCTTACAATACGACAGTTGTTGCTGGGCCACGCGTCTGGCAATACGTAACTACGTCAATGATGCCTTTGACGATGACCGCAATCTGGCCATTTATTTCCAGGTTGAGCTGAAAGGCCTGGGCGCCTTTGGTAAAAAATCTGACAGCTTGCTGGAGACCAGTATTCGCGGTTATCAGGCAGACTGAACCCCGTTAGAGTCAAAGCCGTGACACACAGCTTGAACTGATCCTTATATAATGCCCGCGTGAATTTTGGAGTAATAATTTTGATGAAGTTTTTGATTGCCGCGTTATTGGTGGCCAGCAATGTTTGGGCTGCACCGCTGGACCGCATCATTGCCGTTGTTAATGATGAAGTGATTCTGGAAAGCGAGTTGATGGACATGCAGCAGACAGTAAGGCAGCAAATACGTCAGCGTCAGGCTGCGATCCCGCCCAGCGATGTGCTGCGTGACCAGGTATTGGAAAGACTGATTATGCAACGCCTTCAATTGCAGCGTGCTGAACAAGTGGGCGTCAGGGTAGGCGATGATGCATTAAACGCGGCACTGCGTCAGATTGCCGACAACAACAATATGAATCTCAGACAGTTTCGTGATGTTCTTGAAGAAGACGGTTACGACTTCAGTCAGTTCCGTGAAACGATTCGTGAAGAGATGATTATCAGCCGACTGCGTAAAGGTCAGGTGGAGGACCGTGTTGTTGTTTCTGATCGGGAAGTGGATAACTTCCTGTCGACGCAGAGTGTGCAGAGTGGCAACAGTGACATTGAATACCAGTTGCAGCACATCCTGATTAGTATGCCGGAAGCAGCATCACCGGAAGAAGTACAGGCGGCGCAGGAACAACTGGAAAAGATTCAGGGTTTATTGGCCGAAGGCGGTGACTTCGGTCAGGTCGCAGCGGGTTACTCCGATGGTCAGAATGCACTGGAAGGGGGAGAACTGGGATGGCGTAAACAAGGTGAACTGCCTTCACTATTCGCTGACGTCGTTCCCAAGCTGTCTGTCGGCGAAGTGAGCGAACCGCTGCGCAGTGGCAGTGGCTTTCATCTGGTCCGGCTCAAGGACAAAAAGAGCGCTGAGACCCATCTGGTCAAACAGACCCTGGCCAGTCATATCCTGATTAAGACCAACGAACTCGTGACCGATGAAGAAGCAGAAGCACGTTTGAATCAACTGCGTGAACGTATTGCCAACGGTGAAGATTTTGCCGAACTGGCCCGTGCTCACTCTGAAGATACCGGTTCAGCCATTGAGGGCGGCAGCCTGGGCTGGGTCAGTCCCGGTGTAATGGTGCCGGAGTTCCAGGAAAAAATGGATGAACTTGCGATTGGTGAAATGAGCGATGTTTTCCAGAGTCGTTTTGGCTGGCATCTGATCAAAGTGGAAGACCGGCGTGAAGAAAACATGGCGGAAGAGTTCAAACGCAACAAAGCGCGCGAGCAAATCCGTCAACGCAAGATCGACGAAGAATTGGAAAGCTGGTTGCGGGCAATGCGTGATGAAGCCTATGTCGAATACCGTGATCTTTAATGGTGATAAGGCGTATAGCACTCACCAGTGGTGAACCTGCTGGCATAGGCCCTGACCTCGCTGTTCAACTGGCGCAGACCCGGCAACAGGCGCAATTGATTGTCCTGGCTGATCCGTCGCTGTTGCAGCAAAGAGCACAGCAGCTAAATCTGCCGTTAAAGCTGATTGAGGCCGATCTGAATCAGCCTGCGGCCATAGCCGAACCCGGAAGTCTGTACTACCTCCCTGTCCAGTTAAGTCAGCCGGTTACTGCCGGCGAGCTTAATCCAGCCAACAGCAGCTATGTGCTTGCCATGTTGCAGCTGGCACTCGATAAAAGCATCAGTGGTGAATTCGATGCGATTGTGACGGCGCCAGTTCATAAGGGCGTCATAAACGATGCCGGTCACAGCTTCAGTGGTCACACCGAGTTTTTTGCTGATGGTGCGGGTGTCGCTAAGGTGGTGATGATGCTGGCGACGGGTGATTTGAGAGTGGCACTGGCGACAACGCATTTACCGTTGGCAGCGGTGAGCGATGCTATCACCCGTGACAGCCTGCAGCAGATTCTGCATATTACCAATGACTCACTCAAGCGTCAGTTTGGTCTGAACAAGCCCCGAATCGCTGTTTGCGGGCTCAACCCCCATGCTGGTGAAGGCGGTCATCTGGGACATGAAGAAATAGACACCATACAGCCGGTCATTGATGCCTGTCAGTCTGAAGGGCTTGCAGTCAGCGGTGCCTGGCCGGCAGATACCATTTTCAATCAGGATAGGTTGAAAGACTATGATGTGGTGCTGGCGATGTTTCATGATCAAGGGCTACCGGTGCTCAAGCATCATGGCTTTGGTCGCGCTGTAAATGTGACGCTGGGCTTGCCCTTTATCCGTACCTCCGTTGATCACGGTACGGCACTTGATCTGGCTGCGACCGGTAAAGCGTCTGCATCCAGCCTGCAGGCCGCCATCGACATGGCGCTCGAAATGGCTGACAGCCAGCAATCCCAAGACAAATAATATGACTGAATCTCACTACCCTCGGGCGCGCAAACGTTTTGGCCAGAACTTTCTTCATGATCAGGCCATTATTGAAGCAATTATCGAGGTTATCAGCCCCGATAAGGGGGAACATCTGGTAGAAATTGGCCCTGGTCGCGGGGCGCTGACCAAACCACTGCTGAGCCGTTGTGACCATCTGGATGTGGTTGAACTGGATCGGGATCTGGTACCGTTGCTGAAACAGCAGTTCGCTGGCCAACCGCATCTGACAATTTATGAAGCTGATGCCCTTAAATTCGACTATCAACAACTGCAGCAGAATGATGAAAAGCTGCGGGTGATCGGTAACCTGCCTTATAACATTACAACCCCGCTGTTATTCCATCTTATCGAGCAATCCGCGTGTATTGAGGATATGTGCTTTATGCTGCAACGCGAAGTTGTTGAGCGCATCTGCGCTTCACCGGGTTCAAAGCAGTATGGTCGTTTGAGTATTATGCTGCAGCATCAATGCTACGCAGAGCAAATGTTCATCGTACCGCCTGAAGCCTTTGACCCCCCTCCCAAAGTCGAATCTGCGATTATTTATCTGCAACCTCTGTCACAAAAGAAAGGCGGCGATGTGGATAGGGATTGGCTGAATAAGCTGGTCACGGTCGCGTTTAGCCAGCGCCGCAAGACGATCGCTAACACATTGAAAAAACTACTATCTTTGGCTGACCTGGAGCAGGTGGGGGTCAAACCGGAACAACGTCCCGAGACAGTCACCATTGAACAATATGTGGCAATGGCGCGTCGCCTGGAACAGAAACAGGCAACCTGACAATATTCATGGCCTGAATCAGATTGTCAACCTTATGCCGAAGATTCCGGCTGAAGCCCGATAAAATCTATTTACAAACAGTGATCCGTTGTCTTGACACGCTAATTTTGCTGTAGTTAGATACACACAGTCCGGTCTCGCTGAGCCAGGTAGCAGCGAATCCGGCATTTGGACGACATAACGATCAATAACGATATGAGGAATTAAGCTGTGAATAAATCTGAACTCATCGATGCAGTTGCTGCAGCTGCAGACATCTCTAAAGCAAAAGCCGCCCAAGCTGTTGATGGCATGACATCAGCTGTCACTAAAGCGCTGAGCAAAGGCGACCAGGTCACGCTGGTTGGCTTCGGTACTTTCTCTGTTCGTGAGCGCGCTGCACGTACTGGCCGTAACCCACGTACCGGCGAAGAAATCAAAATCGCTGCGGCTAAAATTCCTGCTTTCAAAGCTGGTAAAGCACTCAAGGATGCTGTAAACTAGTCTTTTTTCTTGGGGTGCTTAGCTCAGCTGGGAGAGCATCGCCCTTACAAGGCGAGGGTCGGGGGTTCGATCCCCTCAGCACCCACCAGGAATTCTTGGAGCGGTAGTTCAGCTGGTTAGAATACCGGCCTGTCACGCCGGGGGTCGCGGGTTCGAGTCCCGTCCGCTCCGCCAAGTACGAAAAAGGGCGCATTTTATGCGCCTTTTTTTTTGCCTGATGGTTTAGACTATCCATTTTTATAACTACAGATATGAAGGTTTTCTTCCATGTTGCATTACATTCGTGATCGCGCCCAGGGATGGATTGCCTGGTTCATTGTCGGTCTGATTAGTATTCCGTTTGCTTTGTGGGGGGTAAACTCCTACATGACCGGTGCATCCGACGTTGTTGTCGCAGAAGTCAACGGCCATGAAATCAACCAGACAGAACTCCAGCAGTCCCTGCAGCAGTATCGTGACCAGATGCGTAACGTCCTGGGTGAACAGTTTGATCCGGCGATGTTTGAAGGGGCAGCTGTCAAACGGAACATTCTTGACGGCTTGATTGAACAGCGATTACTGCATGAGGCCAGTCAAAAGCTGGGACAAACAGTCAATGATGCCTCAGTCTCAGAAATGATCCGTTCCAACCCGGCGTTTCAGCGTGATGGCCAGTTTGACCCTGATTACTATGCGATGATGCTGGCCCGTGTGGGTTACAGTCCTGCCAGTTTTGAAGCCCAGCTCCGCAATGATTTGCTGACCCAGGAACTGACCCGGAATATTCAGCGCTCAGCTATCGTAACGCCGGTGCAACTGGATAGAGTGCTGGAACTGGAAAAGCAGCAACGTGAAATTGCTTACGGGGTGGTGCCGCTTCAGAACTATGTTGATAAAGTCAGCATCGATGATGAAGCTGTCCGTGCATACTATGACAACAACAAAACGGCATACACCGCACCCGAGCAGGTCAGAGTGAATTATGTTGAACTCAACATAGACAGTATTGCTGACACTATTACGGTTGATGAAGAAGCATTACAGCAATTCTATGTCGATAACGAATCTCAGTTTGTGGGACCCGAACAACGTCGTGTCAGTCACATCCTGATCGAAGGTGACGACGAACAGGCGCTCGCAGAGATTGAAAAGATTGCTGAGCGACTCCAACAGGGTGAAGATTTTGGAACGCTTGCCAAAGCTGAGTCGCAAGACACGGGTTCGGCAGCTCAAGGCGGCGACCTTGGCTATTTCGGCCCTGATGTGATGGAGCCTGCTTTCGAAGAAGCAGCTTTTGCACTGGAAAATGTGGGCGATATCAGTGAGCCGGTACAGACGGAGTTCGGTTATCACCTGATTAAATTGACCGGTGTGGAATCACCAGAAGTACAGGACTTCAGTGACGTCCGTACTGAAGTTGAGCAACGCTACCGCAGTCAACAGGCTGAAGCTCAATTTTATGATAAAGCTGAACAACTCGCTAACCTGAGTTTTGAAAACCCGGATAGCCTTGATGTGGCAGCCGAAGAACTCGGGCTTGAGATTCAAACTACGCCGCTGTTTACTCGCGGTGGTACCGAGTCAGGCATAAGCAGCGAAGCCAAAGTAGTAGAAGCCGCTTTCAGTGAGGATGTGCTGCAAAACGAACTGAACAGCGCTGTGATTGAGCTATCGGATACGCATCTTGTGGTGATCCATAAGAACAAACACATTCCAGAGAGTGTGTTGCCATTTGAATCTGTTAAACCTGCCATAGAACAACAGCTGTTATTTGATGAAGCCAGCCAGTTTGCCCGTGAAAAAGGTGAAGCCATCGTGGCTGAGTTGAAAACGGGTGCCGAGGCGCAGACGTTGTTGGAAAGCTGGCAGCCCGCAGCTTTTTATGGCCGTGACAGCGAGGCAGTCAGTCAACAGATTCTGCAACGCGCGTTTGAAATGCAAAAGCCTGAGTCTCAGGCCCAATACACCGGCTTTACAGCGGATAATGGCAATTACGTTGTGATCAAGCTGACTGATGTTCAAAACGGTCAGACTGCGGATGTTGAGGCTGAAGAAAGACAGTCCATACAAGAGCAGTTACAGCAAATGATGTCCAACGCTGAACTGCAGGCATTCATTGCCAGTCTGCGAGCAGACGCCGATATTGAGATTCGGGATAAAAGTCTGAGATAGATTTTAAGCAGACAGAAAAAAGCGCCTTCGGGCGCTTTTTTTATGTCAGCCTGGCAATAACGGCAGCACCGACACTGTCACCCCAGATATTGACGGTGGTGCGGAAACGATCCAGGAACCAGTCCACAGCCAGCAGCAGCGCGATACCTTCGAGTGGCAGCCCGACCGCAGTCAACACAATCACCATCGTTACCAGACCGGCTTCAGGGATGCCTGCAGCACCGATTGCAGCCAGTGTCGCAGTAATAAAGACAAGTCCCTGCTGCATCAGCGTGAGTTCGATGCCATAGGCCTGGGCGATAAACATGACCGCTGCCGCTTCGTATAAGGCGGTGCCATCCATATTGATAGTCGCCCCCAGAGGTAAAACAAATTTAACCGCTTTGGGACTGACCTTGTTTTCACGAGCACATTCCATGGTCAGCGGCAGGGTGGCTGAGGAACTGGCGGTACCAAAGCCCGTGACCAGTGCCCTGGCCATACCTAACAGGTAATCCATACCGCGGTGGGCGACAAAATAAAGGATACAAAATAATATAATTGCGTGAAGCAGCAGGCCGGTCAGTACCGTCACGACATGCATGCCTACCGCGCTGATTTCTGCCATAAACTGTTCGCCGCCCCCGGTACTTCCCAGGCGGGCGGCAATCAGCGCGAATATGCCAACCGGGGCAAAATGCATAATCCAGATTACCAGCTTCATCATGGCTTCATTGATACCATCGAATACCGCAAACACGGGTTTGGATCTATCACCGATAGTGGTGAGTGCCATCGCAAACAGGATGGCAAAGACGATGAGTGGCAATAACTCTGTCTGACTGGCAGCAGCAAACAGATTGGGGGAGATGAGTGACAGGAAGATATCACTGATACCCGTGTCCTGTTTCGACAGAATATGTTCCGGCACAGCAGTCTGTGTCAGTTGAATGCCAGCGCCGGGTTGAATCCAGTTTACGACCAGAAGACCGACAAAAACCGCCAGTGCTGTGGTCGACAGATAGTAGACCATCGTATAGCCCCCCAGCTTCCCCAACTGCCGGATATCACCAAGACTGCCAATACCACTGACGACAGAGGCAATGATCAGGGGAATGATGGTCATCTTCAGCGCGTTGAGGAAAAGGCTGCCCAACCAAGCAACAGCCATGGCGGCTTCACCGGCATACCAGCCATAAAAAACGCCGATAACCGCACCGGCAATGATAAAGCCCAACAGAACCAGGGCATGAAAGTGCGACATTGGATTTCCCCGCGCTGAAAACAAAACAGGGCATATAAAATGCCCTGTCGTGAATATTAGCAGATTGCTGGCGTTCTACTTATCGCCGATGCCGACGATGTTGTAACCCGCATCCACATAAGTAATTTCGCCGGTGACCCCTGACGCCAGATCGGAGCAGAGGAAGGCAGCGACATTACCGACTTCTTCAATGGTGACGTTACGACGGAGCGGAGAGTTACGCTCACCATAAGCCAGCATTTTGCCGAAATCGCCGATACCGGCGGCCGCCAGGGTTTTGATAGGACCCGCAGAAACGGCGTTCACGCGAATGCCTTCTTCGCCCAGTGAGTAGGCCATGTAACGGACAGTCGCTTCCAGTGCGGCTTTAGCGACGCCCATGACGTTATAGTTATCAATCGCACGTTCAGCGCCCAGATAGCTCAGTGTCAGCATAGAACCGTTACGGTCAGCCATCATCGGTTTACCGGCCTTGGCCAGTGCAGCAAAGCTATAGGCACTGATATCGTTGGCCATGGAGAAACCCTCGCGGGTGACGCTGTCAACAAAGCTGCCCTGTAATTGTTCACGTGGCGCAAAGGCGACTGAATGAACGATGGTATCGAGACCATCCCAATGTTTGTTCAGATCGTCGAAGACCGCCTGAATCTGGTCATCGCTGCTGACATCGCAGGGAAAGACCATTGCCGGGTCGGCGCCACATTCTTCAGCAATTTTTTCAACGCGGGATTTGAGCTTGTCATTTTGATAGGTAAAGGCCAGTTCAGCCCCTTGTTTGGCCATGGCATGTGCAATGCCGGAGGCGATAGAGCGCGGGCTGGCAACGCCCACAATTAACACGCGTTTGCCTTGCAGGAAACCCATAAGTCTCTCCTAAACTGCGGATAAAGCGGGATAACTTACCTGATTTTATCACCAACGGGAAGGGCGACCGCGCAGTAAACTCGTGATAATCTTGGTCACACATCTGGTTCCAATTTTGACGTTGTGAGAATGAAACTGAGATATCTGCTGGTTTGTCTGTCGCTGCTTGTTGTGTCCGCCTGTGAATTCGGTGCGGTCAACTCACCCTACCCGGATCAGAATGCTGAGCTGGATACCCTCTATACTTCCTTTTCGCTTCGACCCAAACACCTTGACCCGGCCCGCTCATACAGTGCCAATGAAATCGCCATCACCGGTCAGATTTATGAGCCACCGTATCAGTATCATTATCTTAAACGTCCTTATCAGCTGGAGCCGCTGGTTGCAGATGCTATGCCGCAAGTGACTTATCTGGATGAAAATAACGAGCCGGTAGCAGAAGACAGTGACAATATTGCCTACAGTGTTTACACGATTCCGCTCAAAAGCGGGATCTATTACCAGCCTCATCCGGCATTTGTCCGCGATGAACAGGGTGATTTTCTGTATCACGCTTTGACGCAGGAACAACTTGACGAGGTCGAGAAGCTGGCTGATTTTGAACAAACTGATACGCGTGAGTTGAAAGCCGATGATTTTGTTTACCAAATCAAACGCCTGGCCCATCCCGAGATCCACTCGCCGATTCTGGGTCTGATGGGAGAACATATCGTCGGGCTCAACGATTTTGCTGACAAGCTTCGTGAACTCCGTCAGCAGGGGCGGCCTATCGACCTTCAAGCACTGGCACTTGAAGGGGTTAACGTCATTGATGACTATACTTACCAGATTAAGGTCTATGGCAAATATCCCCAGCTCCGCTTCTGGCTGGCGATGCCTTTTTTTGCCCCGATTCCCTGGGAAGCGGAACAATTCTACGCTCAGCCCGGACTGATCGATAAAAACATCACGATTGACTGGTATCCAGTCGGCACCGGTCCCTTCTACATGACGGAAAATGATCCCAACCGGCGAATGGTGCTCAGTAAAAATCCGAATTTCCATGGCGAGTTTTATCCCACGGAAGGCGACCCTGGCGATGCCGAAGCCGGTCTCCTGGATGATGCTGGCAAGCCACTGCCCCTTATTGACCAAATCGTTTTCACTCTGGAAAAGGAAAACACGTCCTACTGGGGTAAATTTATTCAGGGTTATTATGATGTCAGTGGCATCAGTTCCGACAGCTTTGATCAGGCTGTACAGGTGTCTTCTGCCGGTGAGTTCGGCCTCAGTGATGCAATGAAAGTGAAGGGCATACAACTGGAAACGGCTGTCGGCACCTCGACCTTCTATATGGGCTTCAACATGCTGGACCCGGTCGTAGGCGGTTATAGTGAGAAAGCGAAAAAGCTCAGACGCGCCATTTCCATCGCTATTGACCATGAGGAATATATATCGATATTTGCCAACGGTCGGGGCATACCGGCACAGGGGCCTGTGCCGCCGGGTATATTTGGTTACGTAGAGGGTGAAGCCGGCATCAACCCGTATGTTTATGAATGGCAGGATGGAGAGGCGGTGAGAAAGTCTCTTGATGAGGCAAAAAAACTGCTGGCCGAGGCAGGCTATCCCAGAGGGCGTGATGCCGAGACCGGTGAGCCGTTAGTCCTCTATTTCGATGTGCCGGCCAGTGGCCCCGATAGTAAAGCGCAACTGGACTGGTTACGTAAACAGTTCCGCAAACTCAACGTGCAGTTGGTGATCCGCAGCACCGACTACAACCGTTTTCAGGATAAAATGCGTCGTGGTCGCGCCCAGATTTTCCAGTGGGGCTGGAATGCGGATTATCCTGATCCTGAGAACTTCCTGTTTCTACTCTATGGCCCAAACGGTAAAGTTGAGACGAAAGGGGAAAATGCAGCCAACTACAAAAATGAAGCCTTTGATAAGCTGTTTGAGTCAATGCGGGTGATGCCCAACAGTGATGAGCGATTAAAGATTATTCAGCGCATGGCCGATATCGCTCGAGAGGATGCACCGTGGGTGTGGGGATTTCACCCTAAAATGTTTACGCTCTATCATGCATGGAATCACAACATCAAGCCTAACCTGATGGCCAATAACACCCTGAAATACCGCCGTCTGGATACAGAACTGCGGCAACAATTACAGGATGAATGGAACAGGCCGACAGTATGGCCATTGCTGTTGTTGCTGTTGGGCTTGTTGATCGTGATATTGCCCGCTGTGATGGTTTACCGTCATAAAAAGCATAAAAAACATTCAATTCCATCTGCTTGAGCAGCAGATTTTTTGTGAACTGTTCGGTAAAATACCCGCTGAATTTATGCTGTTTCTGCCGGATGCTATAGAGGGAGTTTAAGAGTGGATCTTGCTACGCTGCTGGGCCTTGTGACCGCCTGGGGATTGATTATCGCAACCATCGCACTGGGTGCGGCGGCTGGTACTTTTGTCAACATGCCCTCTTTGGCCATCGTTCTCGGCGGGACCTTTGCCGTGGTTTTGATGCGATTCACCCTGGGGCAGTTTATCGGTTCGATAAAAACGGCGACCAAAGCCTTTCTGCATAAATCCGAATCACCTCAGGCGATTATCGACAACGTCGTAGAGCTTGCCGGTATAGCCCGTAAAGAGGGCCTGCTGGCTCTGGAGCGCCAGGAAATCAGCAATCCGGTGCTTTCCAAGGGCATTATGATGCTGGTCGACGGTCACGAACCCGCGGTGGTAAAAAAGGCTTTGCTGACGGAGTTGAATGAAACGCTTAACCGCCACAGTGTCGGTCAGCAGATTTTCAAAGCGATGGGGGATGCGGCACCGGCAATGGGTATGATCGGGACGCTGGTGGGGCTGGTTCAAATGCTGAGCAACATGTCTGACCCCAAGTCGATTGGTCCTGCAATGGCTGTGGCACTGCTGACCACCCTCTACGGCGCCATGCTCGCCAATATGTTTGCTCTGCCTATCGCCGACAAGCTGTCATTGCGAAGTAGTGAAGAGCTGATGAACAAAAACATCATTATCGAGAGTGTGCTCGGCATTCAGGAAGGCCAGAACCCCAAAATTCTGGGTGAGATTCTGAAAAACTTCCTGCCCGCCTCCAAGCGTGACAGCGAAGAAGAAGCCGCAGCCTGACGCAGCGGTCTTAGTCTATGAGCGAGAATCCGAACAGAGCCAAACGCGACGCGGAAGGCTTACCCGCCTATATGGCGACCTTTGCCGACCTGATGTCACTGCTGATGTGCTTCTTTGTGTTGCTGCTGTCCTTCGCTGAAATTGATGCGTTGAAATACAAGATGGTGGTCAAATCACTGGAAAATGCATTTGGTGTTCAACGTGAGGTTCCCAAAGATGAAATTCCTGAGGGTACCAGCATCATTGCACAGGAGTTCAGTCCGGGGGAACCTAAACCGACTCCCCTGAAAGTGGTCAGACAGGATACAATGGACGAAACTCGCGAACAGCTCAAGGTCACTGCGGATGCCGAACAGCTGGCTCAACAGCAGGTCAAGGAAGTGGCTGAAGAGACCCAGGAATTCAGGGAAGCCTTGGAGCAGGAGATCCAGGATGGATTGATTGTCGTAGAGAGCCAGTTCAGTCGTATCGTGATCCGAATCAGAGAAAAAGGATCCTTTCCCTCAGGTGATGCGCGACTGAATCCAGGATTTGTCCCGATCCTGCGCAAGATTCACGATGTGTTACTGACGACGGATGGTCGCATTGCCGTGGCAGGGCACACGGACAATGTGCCGATTAATACCCCGCGATATCGTTCCAACTGGGAATTGTCCACATCGCGGGCCACATCGGTGGTGCATGAGTTACTGGCCCCCGGTCAGATACCCGCTGAGCGTTTCGTGTTGGAAGGCTACGCGGATACCAAGCCTCTGGTGCCTAATGACACCACGGAAAACCGGGCTCAAAACCGCCGGGTAGAGATTATTGTCCTCAAATCAGCCGTTGAGGAGGAACTGACTCGATCTATTGACGAACTGATGCAGGACCACGAATCCGTCGATAGTGAAATCAGCCCGCTATACCAATAACAGGAGTAGATAATGAAATATCTTCACAGAACCGTTTATTTATTGAGTTTATTGCTGGCATCCACTATGGCTTCAGCGGCTTCCTGGCAGGTGGATAATGGCAAATCTCAACTCAGCTTTGTGTCGGTCAAGAAAAATAATATTGCTGAGGTCCATCACTTTGACTGGATTGCAGGATCTGTCAGCGAGGCGGGTGACCTCGCGCTTGAGATCGATCTGACCAGCGTCAATACCGGCATCGAAATCCGTGACTCGCGAATGAAAGAGTTTTTCTTTGAGGTCGATGCCTATCCAACAGCTGCTCTGCAGGCCAGGATCGACCCCGCCATGATTGCCGAGCTCGAAGCGGGACAATCAAACAATCTGACCGTGGATGCTGAACTGGATCTACACGGACAGAAACAAGCCGTGACAATGACGTTGCTGGTCACCAAAGTCAGTGACAGTGAGCTGCTTGTCGTCTCCAATCAGCCGGTCATTCTCAATGTGGCTGATTACGACTTGGTCAAAGGCTTGGAAAAATTACGTGAACTGGCCGGTCTGCCCAGCATCAGCCAGGCGGTTCCAGTCAGTTTTTATTTAACATTGAACGCGATGTAAAAGAGGTTTAATCCGCGTCATGCAAAAGTTTTCAGTTGAAACCGGCATTGTTATCCCTATGGACAGACCTAATGTGGATACCGATGCCATCATCCCCAAGCAGTTTTTAAAATCCATCAAACGTACCGGCTTCGGTCCCAATCTGTTTGATGAATGGCGTTATCTGGATCATGGTGAACCAGGTCAGGACTGCAGTCAGCGGCCGATAAATCCCGACTTTGAGTTGAATCAGCCGCGTTATAAAGGCGGTACCATCCTGCTGGCCCGGGAGAATTTTGGTTGTGGTTCCAGCCGTGAACATGCGGTCTGGGCCCTGGATGATTTTGGCATCCGTGTCATTATCGCGCCGAGCTTTGCTGATATTTTCTTCAGTAACACCAGCAAGAACGGCATTCTTGCTATCACGCTGGAAGAGGAGCTGATCAACAAGCTGTTTGCTCAGGTTGAAGCCACGCCCGGTTACCAGCTCAAGGTTGATTTAGCGGCGCAGACGATTACACTGCCCGATGGTGAAGTTATCGAGTTCGAGATTGACAGCTTCAAAAAGCACTGTCTGCAGGAAGGACTCGATGATATTGGTCTGACGCTGCAGCACACCGCTGAGATCGAAGCCTACGAAGCCAAACGTAAGCAGGAAGCGCCCTGGCTGTTTTCCTGAAACCAGATAGAGCAATTTAAAGAAAGTAAAATGACAAAAAAAATAGCAGTTCTGCCCGGCGACGGGATTGGTCCTGAGATCGTTGCCGAAGCGGTCAAGGTATTGGAAAAACTCCGCACTGAAGGACTGGATATCAGTCTGGATTATGGGCTGGTTGGTGGTGCCGCCTATGACGAGACAGGCACTCCGTTACCAGAAGCGACGCTGACCATGGCCAAAGAGGCGGATGCGATTCTGCTTGGTGCTGTGGGTGGCTACAAATGGGAGTCACTCGATATCAGTGTCCGTCCGGAAAAAGGCTTGCTGGGTCTTCGCAGCGAACTCAACCTGTTTGCCAACCTGCGTCCTGCCATCCTGTATCCGCAACTGGCCGGGGCATCCACGCTTAAACCGGATGTCGTCGCCGGTCTGGATTTGATGATTGTGCGTGAGCTGACAGGCGGTATTTACTTCGGCCAGCCACGCGGTATCCGTACGCTGGAAAATGGTGAAAAGCAGGGCTATAACACCCTGGTTTATCGTGAAAGCGAAATCCAGCGTATCGGTAAGGTCGCGTTTGATATCGCTGGTAAACGCCAGGGCCGTGTGTGCTCGGTGGATAAGGCAAATGTGCTGGAGTGCACGGAACTCTGGCGTGAAACTATGACAGAATTGGCGAAGGATTACCCCGCTGTCGAACTGAGTCACATGTACGTGGATAACGCGGCGATGCAACTGGTGCGGGCACCCAAGCAATTTGACGTGATGGTGACCACCAATATGTTCGGTGACATTCTGTCTGACTGTGCCTCCATGCTGACGGGTTCTATCGGTATGCTGCCATCGGCATCACTGGATGAAAACAGTAAAGGGATGTACGAGCCGATTCATGGCAGCGCCCCGGATATCGCGGGTCAGAATATGGCTAACCCGCTGGCAACCATTCTGTCAGCTGCTATGATGTTACGTTATACGCTCGATGAGGCCGTCATGGCTGATCGAATCGAAAATGCTGTGAGCCAGGTGCTGGATAACGGTCTCAGAACGGCCGATATCTATTCAGAAGGCAGCACCCGAGTATCGACATCGGAAATGGGCGATGCGGTGGTCGCAGCACTTTAAACCCAAGACAAAAGGTGAAATGTGAGTAAACAAGTTGATGTTGCAGTCGTAGGCGCCACCGGCGCTGTCGGTGAAACCATGCTGGAGATTCTGCACCAGCGTAATTTCCCGGTCGGTAAAGTCTATGCACTGGCCAGTGAGCGCAGTGCCGGCAGCAGAGTCAGTTTTGGTAACAAATCACTGGTCGTTGAAGACCTGGCGACATTTGATTTCTCCAAAGTTCAGGTCGGCCTGTTCTCGCCAGGTGCCAGCGTGTCTGCGGAATACGCACCGAAAGCGGCCGCTGCCGGATGTGTGGTGATTGATAACACCTCACAATTTCGTTACGACAAAGATATCCCCCTGGTCGTACCGGAAGTAAATCCGGAAGCCGTTGCAGACTACAAAAATCGCGGCATTATTGCTAATCCCAACTGCTCTACCATTCAGATGATGGTGGCACTGAAGCCGATTTATGATGCGGTTGGTATCACCCGCGTTAATGTCTGCACCTATCAGGCAGTTTCAGGCTCGGGTAAGCCGGCGATGGACGAACTGGCCAAGCAGACAGCGGATTTGCTTAATGGTCGTCCGGTAGAATCCAGTGTTTATCCCAAGCAGATCGCCTTCAATGTGCTGCCGCAAATTGATGTGTTCCAGGATAACGGCTACACCAAAGAAGAAATGAAGATGGTGTGGGAGACCCGCAAGATCATGGGTGATGAGAATATTCTGGTGAACCCGACAGCAGTGCGTGTACCCGTTTTCTTTGGTCACTCGGAAGCGATTCATATCGAAACCCGTGACAAGATGACTGCTGAGCAGGCAACCGAATTGCTGAAGCAGTCTCCGGGCATTGTTGTGCTCGACGATCGTAATGATGGCGGCTATCCCACCGCTGTGACGGAAGCCTCTGGTCATGATCCTGTCTATGTCGGCCGTATCCGTGAGGATATCTCTCATCCAAACGGTTTGAATTTGTGGGTAGTTGCGGATAATGTTCGTAAAGGCGCAGCACTGAACAGCGTACAAATTGCAGAAGTTCTGGTCGAAAACTACCTTTGATCAGCGCATAGGAAGGGTGAGGGGATGACGATGAAGAAACAGGTTCTGGCCGGAATGGTGGCGGCTGCCACAATGGGTTTTTTCACGCCTCTCACCAGTCACGCTTTTGGCCTAGGTAAGATTGAGGTCATGTCGGCTTTGAATGAACCTTTCAAAGCTGAAATTGGCCTCACTGCACTGCAGCCGGATGAAAAGGATAACTTGCAGGTGAAAATGGCATCTGATGCTGAATTCACCAAGGCAGGTCTGAATCGCAGCATCCTGCTGAGTCAAATGCAGTTCGACATCGTTGAGTCGAATGGCCGTGACAAGATTCTGATTACATCCAAGCAGCCCATCAAAGAACCCTTCCTTGATTTTTTGATTACGGCCACAGCGGGGTCTGGCATTCTGCTCCGTGAGTACACGGTATTACTTGACCCGCCTGAATACGTGACACAAGCGGTTCGTGGCACTGAACGGCCCAGTGAACCGACAACACCATCGACTCAGACCTCGACTACGGATCGCTATCTGTCTCAAAATACAGATAACAGTCCCGGTAGTTATGCGGTAAAACGAAGTGACACACTCTGGAATGTCGCAGCTAATACCCGACCGGATAACAGCATCACAGTGCATCAGATGATGATGGCGCTGCTCAACGCCAATCCCAGGGCTTTCAAAAATCAGAATGTCAATGGTCTTCAAGCCGGTGTGACACTCCAGATTCCCCCGCGTAGTGAGATCACGGCAATGTCGCCCGCTGAGGCGAGAGCCGCCTTTACCGAACAGAATTCAGCCTGGAAGAACCGCAACCAACAGCCTGTCTCTTCTGCGCCTGCCGCTCAGGTAGCAACACAGTCTGAAGACCCGAACACCGAGGCTGATACTGCGTCGGCACAGACGCAAACTGACCAGACCGACAGTGAAGCGTCAACATCGAATGTTGATACTTCGGACGCAGCGTCATCAGATGGTCGTCTCAAGCTGGTTGCACCTGAAGATGCGGCGACATCAGAAGATGACGCCTCACCTAACGTGGCGGGCAATGAAGATATCAAAAAGTTAACTGAGCAATTAACACTGGCTCAAGAAACCATCGAAGCGCAAACTCAGGAAAACATCGATTTCAAACAGCGTATGGATGCCATGGAAGAGCAACTCGAAACCATGCGTCGATTGATTTCACTGAAAGATGCTGATCTGGCCCGCTTACAGTCGATGCTTGAAGAAGAGGACCCGGCGCTTGCTGATCAGGCAGCCATGATAGTCGACTCTGAAGCGCCGTCAGCGCCATCAGCTGACTCTAATGACACTCCCGCTGAGACTGAACTTGAGGATCAGGAACCAGGCTCAGACACTGAAGATGAAACCGAACAGCCTTCACCGGTGCAAACAGCCGCAGATGAGGATGTCATCAGCACGACCGCACAAGCACTTAATCTTGAAGCTGACGAGGTACATTCCACCATCGATCAGGTCAAGCAATTCCTCAATGACAACAAACTACCGGCTGCGTTGGGCCTGTTGTTGGTATTACTGCTGCTTTGGTTACTGGCGCGTCGCAACAACCGTGATGTGAGCTGGGATGAAGCGGTGAAAAAAATGGACAAAGGGGCTGATAATGAGGTCTCAGACACCACGGTAGTCGCCCCGGTGACAGGTGACGACATCACTGATGCACCGCTATCGGAACAAGAGCATGAACAGGAAAAATCGGTTGCAGAACTGGTTGAACAAGCGGATATGTTCGTGGGGTATGCTGACTATGTACAGGCCAGGAACTCGCTGGAAGAAGCCAGAAATATTGAGCCTGATAACACGCTGGTAGCCTACAAATTATTGTTTGTGTTGTATAAGCAGCAGCAGACAGAAGCGTTCATTTCACTGGCGGAAGACACGCCGTTCGATACGGAAAGCTTTGAATGGTCCGAAGTCAAACAATGGGGACAGGAGTTGTCTCCGGCCCATTATCTGTTTGTCGAGCAGCAAACAGCCACTCAGGATGATGAAGTGAATACTGATGACAGTATGACCGACTTCGAGCCTGAGCCTGCGCCTGCGCAAACCGCCGCTGAAGATGAAGACAAGGACAATGATCACCTTGAGTTCAACCTGGCTGATGTTTCTGAGACTGGATCCGAATCTCAGTCTGAGCCCGAGCCCGAAACAGAAGCACAGGAAAGCACTGACAAACAGGTCGTGGATGATCTGGATGATGATTTGTTATCTTTCGATACCAACTTCGGCTTCGATGACAAAGACGAACTGTCTGACAGCGAGCAGGATGATAGCGCTTCACTGAACCTGGATATCGCTGAAGAAGGGGAGCGTGAAGAGACATTATCCTTTGATGAGGATTTTGCCACGGAGACTGCCGAAGCAGAACAAGATCTGCCCGATGAAAATGATTTCACTGCATCTACGGAAGATGAGCCTGACCTGGAGTTTGATATCGGTGATCTCGACGACATTGACGAGGCAGAGACCAAACTGGATTTGGCAGCGGCTTATGTTGATATGGGCGATCCGGAAGGGGCGCGCAGTATCCTGAATGAAGTACTGGCAGAAGGTAACGAAGAACAGAAGAATCGGGCTCAGGCATTGCTCAATTCCCTGTCTTAAAAGGGAGTGAATGTGAGGATTGCGCTCGGCGTTGAATATGCCGGAACCCATTTTTGTGGCTGGCAGTACCAGCCGCATTCCCGCACTGTCCAGGACGAACTGCAAAAAGCGGTGTCGACAGTCGCCAATCATCAGGTAGAAGTGTTCGCTGCCGGCAGAACAGACACCGGTGTTCACGCACTTAATCAAGTTGTTCACTTCGATACCGAGTCGGTTCGGGAGCAGCGTGGATGGCTTCTGGGTATTAATGCCAACCTGCCCAAAGATATATCTGTCAATTGGGTCAGGGAAGTTGACGATGACTTCAACGCCCGCTTTACAGCGATTAAGCGCAGTTATCGTTATCTGATTCTGAACCGGCTAAGTCGTTCAGCAGTGCATCACCAACGAATGTGGTGGCACCATCATCCACTGGATATCGGACGCATGCGTGCGGCCGCTGAGCAACTGGTTGGTCGTCATGACTTCTCATCCTTCCGAGCCAGCGAATGTCAGGCCAAAAGTCCAATCAAAACCCTGGATAAAATTGCTATCAGCAAGCAGGGTGATTGCATTGCTGTTGATGTCGAGGCACGCTCTTTTCTCCATCATATGGTGCGTAACCTGGTCGGTGTGATTGTGTCGATTGGTGATGGCAGTAAGCCGGTCGAATGGGCGGGGGAAGTACTGAGAAGTGCTGACAGAAGTCGGGGCGGTGTTACTGCGCCGCCGGATGGCCTTTATCTGGTCGATGTTCGTTATCCATCAGAATATTCTTTACCAACAGTGTCGGGTTTTCCGGTGCTCTGGTAAAGTATCACAACGATCAACGAGCGATATCAGAACGCAATGAGAACCCGTGTCAAAATCTGCGGCATGACGCGTCGCCAAGATGCTGATTTTGCAGCCGAAAATGGCGCTGATGCGATAGGCTTGGTATTTTACCCGTCCAGTCCCCGTGCGCTGACTGTTGCGCAGGCTCAGGAAGTCGTGGCTGGCATCGCCCCGTTTGTTTCGGTGGTCAGCTTGTTTGTGAACCCGGAAGCAGAACTGGTTTCACAGTGTCTTGACGCATTACCCATTGATATAATCCAGTTTCATGGTGATGAAAGCCCGGCATTTTGTGAGCAATTCGCCAGGCCCTATATCAAGGCCATCCGAATGAAGCCGGGTATAGACCTGAAAAAAGCAACAGAGGCCCATCGCAAAGCCAGTGGCTTTTTGCTGGATGCCTATCAGCCCGGTGTGCCGGGCGGTACCGGTAAAACATTCGATTGGTCTCTAATCGCCGATATTGATAGGCCCGTTATTCTGGCCGGTGGCTTGAATGCTGACAATGTTCGGCAGGCGATACAACAAGTGCGACCTTTCGCGGTAGACGTCAGTGGTGGCGTTGAGCGTGAAAAGGGGATAAAAAGTCATGAAAAGATGAGCGCTTTTATGAGAGAGGTAGCTAATGCTTGAGCAGCATATCCACGATTACTTTAAAAACTTCCCGGACTCACGAGGACACTTCGGCCCTTATGGTGGTCGTTTTGTAGGTGAAACCCTGATGGGAGCCATCTATGAGTTGGAACAGGCTTATCAGCAATATCGCGATGATCCTGATTTTCTGGCCGAAATGGACAAGGATCTCAGTACTTTTGTCGGCCGTCCTTCACCTCTCTATCTGGCGGAAAACTGGTCTCAGAAACTCGGCGGGGCGCAAATCTATCTCAAGCGTGAAGACCTGAATCATACCGGCGCGCACAAAGTAAATAACACCATTGGTCAGGCATTGCTGGCCAAACGCATGGGTAAGAACCGTATCATTGCTGAAACCGGTGCCGGTCAGCACGGTGTTGCCACGGCCACAGTCGCTGCACGGCTGGGTATGGAATGTGTTGTTTACATGGGTGCTGAAGACGTTGAGCGTCAGGCACAGAATGTCTACCGGATGAAATTGCTGGGGGCGCAGGTGGTGCCGGTCGAGTCAGGCTCACGTACGCTGAAAGACGCACTGAATGAAGCACTCCGCGACTGGGTCACCAATGTCGACGATACGTTCTACATTATCGGCACTGTAGCCGGGCCTCATCCTTATCCCGCCATGGTGCGTGATTTCCAGTCCGTCATTGGTCGCGAAACCAGACAACAGGTCATGGAGAAAACCGGAAAGTTACCTGACGCGCTGTTAGCGTGTATCGGTGGCGGTTCAAACGCCATTGGTTTGTTCTATCCCTTCATTGAAGACGAGTCAGTAGCGATGTACGGTGTCGAGGGGGCTGGGCACGGTATTGAAACCGGTCAGCATTCAGCGCCGCTGAGCGCCGGTGTCCCCGGGGTGTTACACGGTAACCGTACCTATCTTATGCAGGATGAGAATGGTGAAATCATCGAGACTCACTCGATTTCAGCCGGTCTTGATTATCCGGGTGTCGGCCCTGAACACGCCTGGTTGAAAGATATCGGTCGTGCCAATTATGTCTCTGTAACCGATGATGAAGCGCTAGCAGCATTTCATGAGTTAACGCGTACCGAAGGCATTATTCCGGCGTTGGAATCCAGTCACGCACTGGCTTATGCCAGTAAACTGGCCCCAACCATGACCTCGGATCAGACGCTTGTCATCAACCTGTCGGGTCGCGGTGATAAAGACATGCATACCGTTGCAGCCATGGCTGGTTTGAATTTCTAAGGGAGTCACAATGAGTCGCATTAGCCAATGTTTCGAAAGTTTAAAAGCCGATGGTCAGACTGCCCTGATCCCTTATGTCACAGCGGGTGATCCTGAACCCTGGGTCACTGTGCCGCTGTTGCATGCGCTGGTTGATGCCGGTGCTGATATCATCGAGCTCGGTATTCCATTCTCAGATCCCATGTGTGATGGACCGGTCATTCAAAAAGCCTGTGAGCGCGCGCTTAAAAACGATGTCAGCATCAGACATGTGCTGAAAATGGTTAAGCAGTTCCGCGAAAAGAATAAAGAAACCCCAATCGTGTTAATGGGATATGCCAACCCGATCGAGGCCATGGGCTATCATAATTTTGCTGAACTGGCCAAAGACGCCGGTGTTGATGGGGTGTTGACAGTGGATGTGCCACCGGAAGAATCTGATGAGTTTCGTCAGACCATGGATGAGCATGACATTGATACTATTTATCTGGTCGCGCCGACCACGTCTCCCGAACGCATGGCAACGATTGCCAGCTTCGCCCGCGGCTTTATTTACTACGTCTCAATCAAAGGGATTACCGGCGCTGCCGCCCTTGATGTGAGTGAAGTCTCGCAAAAGCTGTCACTGCTGCGTGAAAAAACCTCACTGCCATTAGGTGTCGGTTTTGGTATCCGTGATGGTAAATCCGCTGCTGCTGTATCGGAAATCGCTGACGCCGTCGTCGTCGGCTCAACTCTGGTTCGCTGCATCGAAGAGCATGCTGATAAACTGGATGAATTACCCGCTGCTGTCGCCGGTTTACTGGCTGAAATGCGTCATGCGATTAACGCCCGTGACCTGGCCAGTGCCTGATTGCAAATTTAAGGTGAAATGATGAGTTGGTTTGAGAGATTACTTCCGTCCAAGATCCGCACTACGGCTCGCAGTCGCTCAGTGCCTGAAGGCGTCTGGTGTAAATGCCCAAGCTGTGACAGCGTACTCTATCGTGCTGAACTGGAACGCAACCTGATGGTTTGCCCAAAGTGCGAACATCATCAGCGTATCGGTGCCAGAGCCCGTCTGGAAAGTTTTCTGGATGAAGATGAACGAAAAGAAATTGCACCTGACGTCAAACCTATCGATACATTACGTTTTAAAGATAGCAAACGCTATCGTGATCGCATCAGCCAGGCACAGAAAAATACCGGTGAAAATGATGCGCTGATCGCGATGCAGGGAAAAATTAACAATCTGCCGGTCGTTGCCGTCGCCTTTGACTTCAGTTTTATGGGCGGTTCCATGGGGTCTGTTGTCGGCGAGAAATTTGTTCGCGCCGCCCAGGAAGCGCTGAAGCATCATATCCCCCTGATTTGCTTTTCTGCCAGTGGCGGTGCCCGCATGCAGGAGGGCTTGTTCTCTCTGATGCAAATGGCGAAAACCAGTGCCATCCTGACCCAGTTGAGCGATGCCGGGATTCCTTTCATTTCGGTAATGACAGATCCAACTATGGGCGGGGTCTCTGCCAGTCTAGCCATGCTGGGCGACATCAATGTAGCTGAACCCAAAGCGCTGATCGGCTTTGCCGGTCCCCGCGTGATTGAACAGACTGTCCGTGAGACTTTGCCCGAAGGTTTTCAGCGCGCAGAATTCCTGCTCGAGCATGGGGCGATAGATATGATTGTGGATCGCCGTGATATGCGTGACCGGCTCAGCAATGTGCTGACTTTGCTGCAGAAACGCGCTGCGGTCTGATAAGGACACCAATGCGCTTTTCTTCTTTGTCGCAGTGGCTGGCGTGGCAGGAACACTTGCACTTCAGGGATATCGATCCGGGACTGCAACGCGTCGGCACCGTCTGGCAGAGAATGAAAGGCAGCAGCCAGTTGCCTTTCAAACTGATCACCGTTGCCGGCACCAATGGCAAGGGATCGTCAGTGGCGATACTGGCTGCTATTTTGCAAGCGGCGGGCTATAAAACCGCCACTTATACCTCGCCCCATTTACTGCGCTATAACGAGCGTATCGCTATCAACAACGTACCCGCCAGCGACCAGGACATCTGTGAAGCATTCCAGCGTATTGATGATGCCCGTGGCGATGTGTCGCTGACTTACTTTGAGTTCGCTACGCTGGCAGCGGCAGATATCTTCTGTCGTGAACAGGTTGATGTCGCTGTACTCGAAGTCGGTATGGGGGGGCGCCTGGATGCGGTCAATCTGTTCGATACCGATGTGGCACTGATCACGCCAATTGGCCTGGATCACATGGCCTGGCTGGGTGATAACCGTGAACTGATTGGCCGGGAGAAAGCAGGAATTATCCGTAGTGACAAACCCGTTGTCTGCTCAGAAGCTGTCCCACCGCAGACAGTGATTGACTATGCAGCGTCGCAGACAGCGCCGATCTTTATACAAGCGCGTGACTATGCTTATCAGGATTTTAACCAGCAGTGGCAATGGCGTAACGACGATGTCAGTCTGGAAAAACTGCCCCTGCCAGTACTGCCTGGTAAATACCAGTTACAGAACAGTGCTGCCGTATTGCAGGTCTGTCATTTATTGAATCAGCAGGGATTGAAGATTTCTGAAGAGGCCATACGTCATGGTCTGAAAACAATACGCCTGTCCGGACGTTTCCAGATAATTCCGGGGCCTGTTACCCGTGTACTGGATGTGACTCATAATCAGCAGGGCGCTGAAAACCTGGCCACAGTGCTGGAAGAGACTCAAACCGGTGGCAAAACTTATGCCGTACTGGCGATGCTGAAGGACAAAGACTGCCAGGCTGTGGCCAAGGCACTGAACGTGGCGGTGGACGGCTGGTTCCTGGCTGGGCTGGACGGAGATAGAGGCATGAGCGGTGCCGAGCTTGGCAGTCAGATTGCCTCCGTCACTGGTGCAGATAAAACACACTGTTTCGAGACTGTGAAACAGGCCTATGAGGCTGCAATGAATGAAACTGTGGCTGGCGACAGAGTACTGATTTTCGGTTCATTCCACACGGTGGAAGCAGCCATGTTGTTTCTGCCTGAGTGTCAGCAGCCGGTCTCCCGGGCGAGTTAACCTCACTGCTGATACAGGCGGGTAATTTCAGCCTTGTGGTGTTCGAGCACCTTAGCGCGTTTGATTTTCATGGTCGGCGTCATCATGCCATTTTCAATCGTCCATGGTTCCAGCCTGAGACTGACCCGCCGGATTTTGGCGTAGGCAGGAAAGTCATGCATTAACTGACGCAGACGCTGAATGACAAATTGATGCAGTGATTTATCATCCAGACTCGCGTTTTCCATTGGGTTCAATTTCAGTTGCTTGGCCAGGCTGAACCACTTATCACTGTTTAAGACCAATAAAGCAGAAAGATAAGACTGCCCCTCACCGACAATCATTGCCTGTTCAAACAGGGCGTCGGATTGAATAGCCACTTCCATATCGGCCGGCGGGACTTTCTCGCCATTGCTAAGCACCAGAATATCCTTAATACGACCGGTGATAAAAATGTGGCCGCTGCTGCTGATTCTGGCCTGATCCCCCGTATGCAGCCAGCCTTCAGCGTTGATAGTCTGTGCCGTCGCTTTATGATTATTCCAGTAACCCAGCATATTGCCGGGACCTCTCACCATCAGTTCCTCGTTATCACCGATTTTAACGGCAACACCGGGAATGGCGCGGCCCACACTGGCGGGGAAGTTGTTATTGGGCTCATTAACACTGACTACCGGGCTGGTCTCAGTGAGACCGTAACCCTGTAATAAATTCAGGCCCAGACCGATAAAGAGTTTCGATGCCTGTTCCGGCAGGGGCGCACCGCCACTGACAGCCAGACGCATCCTGCCACCCAGTCGTTCCAGTACTTTACCGGCAACCAGTTTGTTTAAGAGGGGCAGCATAACAAAGCCCGGACGCCAGCCACGCCTGCCCTGACGGTAGAGGAAGTGAGACCAGCCGATATTGGCATTGGCTTTGAACAGCATGCGGCTCAGCATGCCTTTCGCGGCCAGTTGTGTTTGCAGACGCGTATAGATACGTTCGAAAATTCGCGGTACCGCAATCAAAATAGTCGGTTTGACCAACTGTATATCATCAGCCAATTGAGAAATACCTCTGGAATAGGCGACGGTAGCGCCAGCCATGATCGGCAGGTAATAGCCGGCAGTTCGTTCCAGGGTATGCGACAGAGGCAGAAAGGACAGAAACAGATCATCACCGAGAATATCGAAATACTGTAGTGAGCCGGCAGCGACAGAAAGCATGTTGTGATGACTGAGCATCACGCCCTTGGGTCGCCCGGTGGTGCCGGAGGTATAAATAATTGAAGCCAGCTGATGCGGATCAGCATCCCAGTCCCTGACCTTATCGGCATGTTCCGGTAACCAGTGGCTGGCATAAACCAGAAGTTCATCGTCGGGCTCATCGTCGTCATGATTGATGATAACCCGCCGCAGGCTGTGTTCTTCAGTAATGGATGACTGGAGCCGTTTCCATTGATTGAGGTTCTGCAGAAACAAGCATTTCACATCAGCGTCTTGCAGAATATAAGCCACATTGTCCGGCCGGTCATCAGGGTAAAGTGGTACAACTACAAGCCCCAGTCCCATTGCCGCCTGATCGAAAAATACCCATTCTTTACTGTTACGCAGATTGAGCGCTACGCGGTCGCCCGGTTCCAGCTTCTCAGCCGCCATCGCCTTCTGCCAGCGGGCTACCTCCCGGGCAACATCACGCCATGAGGTATCTGACCAGTCATTAATCTCAGTGGAGTAGCTCTTGTAAGCCACCTGATCCGGCGTGCGTGCCAGGCGCTCAAGAAATAATCCGTAGAGCGTGCCGGCTTGTTCTGCTGAGATGTAATCTGTTCCTGCTAGTGCCATTAATCCGATCTACATCAGCCAACGAAGTTGCAGCCCCACAATATCGACACTGGCATCATATTTACCGCGGAGGTTATAGATACTCTCGGATTCATTGATGCGAGGGTCATCCATAAAAAGGTGTGCATAGGCCGCATCAATAACGATGTTATCAGAGTATTGATAGCTGGCACCAAACGCTACCCATTTGCGGTCATTACCGGGAATACGTGCAGTTCGGAACCCACTGCTGGGTATCGGTGTTTCATCGTAGGCAACGCCAGTACGGAATTGCCACTTGTCGTTATATTGATAGCTGAGTCCGATGCCGTAACGCATGCTGTTATCCCAGTTTTCTGGCTTATCGGTTGATAGAATCCCGTCTGATTCAATCACCAGTTCTTCAAATCGACTCCATCGGGTCCAGGTGGCATCAGCCATGATGGCCCATTTATCATTCAACTGATGATGTATTGCCAGGGAGACTGTCTCAGGTAAGTCCAGATCGGCGCTGATATCTTCCTTGACGCCGAGGGCATCCAGCGTACCGTCGCCTTCCAGAGTGTGAGAAATTTTTGACCGGTAAGAGAGGCCAACACGGGTTTGATCTGTAAACTGGTAGAGCAGACCAAGATTATAGCCATATCCCCAATCGTCACCTTCCAGTTCAACGCCGGCATCGGCAGGAACCTGAGCGACCTTGGTTAATTTGACGTCGATATATTGGGCACTGACACCAAAACCCAGCGACAACTTCTCTGTAGCCTGAATAGCCAGGGTCGGATTGAAGTTGAGCGTCAGCATTTCAGATTTCACCGCCAGGTAACGACCGACCCAGTCATCTTTGTATTCGGTGACCAGGCCGAATGGTGCAGAGACACCAAAGCCTAATGTGACTTTGTCATTGACGGGGTGGCTCAGGTAAAAATTCGGGACAAAAGCGTCATTACCTGCATCGCCACCATCACCCCCAGTGAGAGGATTGCCATTGATAGTGGAACCTTCATCACGAAATTCGGATTGTGGTTTGATGTAATTCAAACCCAGGTCAAGTTCACTACGGTCGAGATACGTGAGGCCAGCGGGGTTGAAAAATATCGTGCTGGCATCTTCAGCAACGGCAGCACTACCGGCAAAAGCCCGGCCCAGACTGGTGATGCTTTGCTCCTTGATGGCAAATCCGGCAGCAGACACCGTCCCGGGTAAAGCTGCGATTAATACGAATGCTGAAATATTTTTTAGTTTCGAGTTCATAGTCAACCACTTGCATCATTTTCTTAACTAGCAGTCTAAACTATATTAAGCCATCAAATGACGCAAGCATTTATCATTAATCTCATCAAACCCGTCTGAATAACAAGTCCCATACGCCGTGACCAAGGCGGTGCCCACGCTGCTCGAATTTGGTTATCGGTCGGTAGCTTGGCCGTTCAATAAAGCCGTCATCATTGCCACAGTTAACAAAGCGCTGATTGGCAGAAACATCGATCAGCATCTGTTCCGCATAATCCTGCCAGTCAGTGGCCAGATGCAAATGGCCTTCGTGCTTGAGTTTGTCGGCCAGCATCGTGACAAAAGCAGGCTGAATAATGCGACGTTTATGGTGTCGCTTCTTATGCCAGGGATCAGGAAAATAAATCTGCACGCGATCCAGACTGTTATCCGGTATCCGGTGCCTGAGTAGTTCAACGGCGTCAGTACAGGCAACGCGCACGTTATTGAGTGCTAAGGTTTGAATCGATTTAAGCAATTGACCGACACCAGGTCGATGAACCTCAATCCCGATAAAGTTCTGTTCAGGCTGATTTTGAGCCATTTCAGCCAGAGAAGCACCGTTACCAAACCCGATTTCAAGCACGACAGGCGCATGGCGGCCAAACAGGCTATCCAGGTCGATAGCTTCGTGAGTGTCATCGATGCCAAAGCGGGGCCAGAGTTCATCAAGCGCTTTCTGCTGGCCGGGCGTCAGCCGGCCCTCGCGACGGACAAAACTTCGAATCGGACGCATGACTCTGGATTCAGACATCGTGGACTTTTTCCTGCTGGTAAATAAACCTGCGATCATACCGCAATGGTGGTTTACAGGGGATCCCAAATTAGCTTGTTTGTCCCGATTTACCGGTTTAGGATCGGGCGTCGAATAAACGATAAACAGAACTGTCTCACTGTTGTATTTCAGCGACCTTGAAACTGGTAGAATATCAATATAAGTGGGCTGTCAGTATCGCTAAAAAGTGGCGTCAGCTGTAGCTTTACCATGCATCATGGCCGAAGCGAAACGAATTCGACATATGCCAAAATAGACCTTTCAAGGTATAATGGTCGGTCTTGACACAAAATCTTCGGGACATTCCGAGCCCGGCAATCCTTTGCAAACACATCAGGCAAAGCATTAAAGAGAGAAGGAAACTATGGTTCATCCAGTATTAGAAAGCGTCACTAATGACGTAATCGAAAGAAGTAAGAAAACGCGGTCGGTCTATCTGTCGCGGATTGATGAAGCTATTGGTAAAGGGCCTCATCGTGCAGTATTAGGATGCGGTAACCTGGCTCACGGATTTGCAGCCTGCTCAATGACAGACAAAGCCGATTTGGCTGGTGATCAAAAAGCCAACATCGCCATCATTTCTTCTTACAACGATATGTTGTCTGCTCACGAGCCGTTCAAGGACTTCCCGAAACTGATAAAAGATGCCGCTCATGAAGCAGGCGGCGTTGCCCAGTTTGCCGGTGGCGTACCGGCCATGTGTGACGGTATCACCCAGGGGCAGCCGGGAATGGAACTGTCTCTGTTCAGCCGTGACGTGATTGCCATGGCGACCGCGGTCGGTCTCAGCCACAACATGTTTGACGCTGCGCTCTATCTGGGCGTCTGCGACAAAATCGTACCGGGTCTGTTGATTGGCGCGCTGAGCTTCGGTCACCTGCCGGCGATTTTTGTACCGGCCGGTCCAATGCCAAGCGGTATGCCTAACAAGGAAAAAGTGCGTATCCGTCAGCTTTATGCAGAAGGAAAAGTCGGTCGTGAAGAACTGCTGCGTGCTGAATCCGAGTCTTATCACAGCCCGGGTACCTGTACTTTCTACGGTACTGCCAACAGTAACCAGATGATGGTGGAAATGATGGGCCTGCATTTGCCCGGCAGTTCCTTCATCAACCCCAACACGCCGTTGCGTGACGCGCTGACCAAGCGTGCAGCAGCACAAGTCCTGAAATTCACCTCACTGGGTGATGACTTCCGTCCGATTGGTCACATGATCAATGAAAAAGCCATCATCAACGCGCTGGTCGGTCTGCTGGCCACAGGTGGCTCCACAAACCACACGATGCACCTGGTCGCTATCGCCCGTGCAGCAGGCATTATCATTAACTGGGATGACTTTGACCGTCTGTCCAAGATTATTCCATTGCTGACCCGTATCTATCCGAATGGCACTGCCGACGTTAACCACTTCCAGGCGGCCGGCGGTATGGGCGTGCTGATTGGCGAATTGTCAGCCAATGGCCTGATGCATACCGATATCCTGACCGTGGGTGATGACAAGGGTATGGAGCAATACACGCAGGAGCCGACCCTGAAAGAGGGCACACTGAGCTGGCAGGAAGGACCGAAAAAGTCTTTGGACCCGGAAGTAGTCAGCAGCGTGACGGCGCCGTTCGCGACCAGCGGTGGCCTGCATCTCATCCAGGGCAACCTGGGCCGCGGAATGTCGAAAATTTCTGCCGTTGAGCCCAAGCATCAGGTCGTCGAAGCGCCAGCGATGGTATTCGACAATCAGGATCACGTGGTTGAGGCTTTCAAACGCGGTGAAATGAATAAAGATGTCATCGTCGTCCTCCGCTTCCAGGGCCCGAAAGCCAATGGTATGCCGGAACTGCACAAACTGACGCCACCACTCGGTGTGCTGCAGGACAAAGGTTACAAAGTGGCGCTGGTTACTGACGGTCGCATGTCCGGTGCCTCCGGTAAGATCCCATCAGCGATTCACCTGTGGCCGGAATGTGCCGATGGCAACCTGATGACCAAGGTCCGTGATGGTGACATGATTCGTCTCGACACCCAGCGCGGTGAACTGAACGTGCTGGTCGACGAAGAAGAACTGAACTCACGCATGGCTTGTGTGATGGCAAATACGGAACATCATTACGGCATGGGCCGTGAATTGTTCGATAGCTTCCGTCAGGGTGTCTCCACCTCTGAGACCGGCGCCATCAACATGTTCAATGTCGAATAATCAACAATAAGCTGGAAACGCCTTATCCATGTCGAAAACAATTCATGAAATTATGAAAGTTTCACCGGTCGTGCCGGTGATGGTGATCAACAATGCCGACCATGCTGTGCCACTAGCCAAAGCTTTGGTCAAAGGCGGCCTTAAAGTGCTGGAAATCACGCTGCGTACTGACGCTGCGCTGGAATCCATCCGCCGCATCAAAGCAGAAGTGCCTGATGCGATCGTCGGTGCGGGTACGATTATTAATATCGACACGCTGAATGCCGCGATTGATGCGGGCGCTGAGTTCATCGTCAGTCCCGGTACCACAGATAGCCTGATCGATGCCGCCCTGAAAACCGGTGTGCCGCTGCTGCCGGGTATTGCGAACCCCAGCGAAGCCATGCGACTGCTGGAAAAAGGGATCACTGCCATGAAATTCTTCCCGGCTGAAGCGGCCGGTGGCGTCCCCATGCTGAAATCAATCGGTGCTCCGATTCCACAAATCACATTCTGTCCGACCGGTGGCGTCAGCCAGAAAAACGTCAATGACTACTACAAGCTGCCTAATGTCGGCTGTGTAGGCGGCTCATGGATGTGTGCAGCGAATCTGGTCGATGCAGAGAACTGGGATGAAATCACCCGTCTGGCGGCAGAAGCGATTGAACTCGCAACAGCCTGAGTATTTCAAGCATCACTGAAATTGAAAAAGGCGCTAATCAGCGCCTTTTTTATTGGGCGGAATCATGAATAAAGCCGTGTCATGCCGAGCGAAGTCGAGGCATCTTTGAGGTTGGAGAGATCCTTCGACAGGCTCAGGATGACAGGGGTGAGAGTCAAAGCCGTATCATGCCGAGCGAAGTCGAGGCATCTTTGAGGTCGGAGAGATCCTTCGGCAGGCTCAGGATGACAGGGGTAGAGAGTCAAAACCTGTCATGCCGAGCGCAGCCGAGGCATCTTTGAGGTCGGAGAGATCCTTCGGCAGGCTCAGGATGACAAGTGGGATGAATAAAGCCGTGTCATGCCGAGCGAAGTCGAGGCATCTTAGGGCTTTGAGAGATCCTTCGGCAGGCTCAGGATGACAGGGGTAGAGAGTCAAAGCCGTGTCATGCCGAGCGTAGGCGAGGTATCTTTGAGGTCTGAGAGATCCTTCGACAGGCTCAGGATGACAGGGGTAGAGAGCCAAAGCCTGTCATGCCGAGCGCAGTCGAGGCATCTTTGAGGTTGGAGAGATCCTTCGGCAGGCTCAGGATGACAGGGGTAGAGAGTCACAACCTGTCATGTCGAGCGTAGGCGAGGTATCTTTGAGGTTTGAGAGATCCTTCGACAGGCTCAGGATGACAAGTGCGATGAATAAAGCATGTGTCATGCCGAGCGAAGTCGAGGCATCTCACGGGCAGAGAGACGCCACCAATCAATCCCTTTTGAGCAAAACACCACGGTCTAACCAGTCATGAATCAACTGCCGCGCACCCTGCTCAACCACTTCTGGCTGTGAATGCTGCATGGCAGCGACAATATCCTTAACAGACTCATCTCCACGCAGTCCCTGTGACAGTAATTCCAGCAAGCGGGCACTGACCGGATTGAGTTCAATAAACTTAATCTCATCGTGCTCATTGCGCATCACCAGCAAACATACCGGTGTTTCGTTCGCTGATGTTGGTTGGTTCTCAACACTGATTTGATGCACAGGATATTGATACACCAGCAGCCAGGCTAACTGAGATTGCTGATAACGCAGTGCCAGACAATCTTCGTCAGCAATCGGCGTGCGGGAAAATTCAGCTTCATGAATACTTAAAGCCAGTTCCACCCATTCGTAATGTGCCAGTTCCCTCAGAAAAGGCGGATCTGCATCATTGAGCCGTTCATTTTCGAGATAGGCCATAAACTCGCGGGCGATTTCCACGAATAGCGGGGTTTTGCATTGATGCTTAACCATAAAGTCCCGCACCATAGCTTGCCATTGCGCTTCATCATAGAGGCTTCGAATCACCGGAAAAGCGTTTTGCAGCGTGCCGTTGATGTTATTGAAAAACAGATCACGATAAATCGCCATACGCCGGTCTTCGATGTGCGCCGGTGCCGGTTCGCCTTCGGGATTGCGGATGTGTGCGGCGAAGCGGTATTGCGTAGCCTGAAATGAATCAGCCATGCGAGACATGTTTAAACGCTGGCTGTTGCTGATAACGTTGAATGGTGCTGACTTCTTCGATTAACTGCGGCAGTGGCGGGATATTGAAATCGCGCTCAAGCAGAGTGGGTTTGACGCCATGATACTGATAAGTCTGGGACAGCAACTCCCAGACCGGATCGATCACATCGGCGCCATGCGTATCGACAATCAGATCCTCGGCCTCATTGTAGTGGCCGGCAATATGCAGATAGGCAATACGCTCAGTGGGCAGGGCCTTGATATAGTCAATCGGATCGTAACGATGATTGACGCTGTTGACATAGACATTGTTCACATCCAGCAACAGGTCACAGTCCGCTTCTTCAAGAATTGCCCGGGTAAAGGCAATTTCATCCATTTCCTGTCCCGGCGCTGCATAGTAAGAGACATTCTCAATCACCAGTCGACGTTCAAGTATCGACTGAACTTTTTTAATGCGATCAGCGACGTAATGGACGGCTTCTTCAGTGAAAGGAATTGGCATCAGGTCATACAGGTGACCATCGTCACTACAGTAGCTTAAATGCTCGCTGTAACAGCGTATATTGTGTCTGTCGAAAAACTGCTTGAGCCGCTGCAGGAAATGCTCATCCAGTGGGGCAGGACTGCCAATCGACAATGACAGACCATGGCAGAGCATCGGATAACGCTCGGTGATTGCCGAGAATTTACGGCCGAAACCGCCCCCCATTTCCATCCAGTTTTCCGGTGCGACTTCCAGGAAATCGATACCGGTGTCATCCATTTGGGCCAGTTCGTCAATAAAACTGCGGCGCAGGCCGAGGCCGGCACCGTTCACCGGACAAGTTTTACTATTCATAGACGCTCCTGCATTCAGTCTCTGGATCTGTGACGCCTGGGCGGGCGCTTTGTTACAGATGTGGCTTAATCCAGATTGACTTCGAACATGGTGCGATCAACGCCGACATTGCCCGTGGTCGGATCGACCATGTAGACGATCGCTTTATAATGGCCGGATTGTTTGATCTCGGTTTTGCCTGAGAACATGCCCACCGGACCGGTAAATTCAAGCGGCACTTCAGCGAGGGTTTCCTCATCCTGCATCAGGATGGCTTTAACTTCATAGTTATCCGGTTTCCAAAGACCATCTTTGGTAATCGGGCAGCCACACAGCAATGAGGCTTTGGTATAGAACTCGACTTTGCCGCCCTCGAGTACCTGAGTCCAGGCATCGACAATAAAGCCGGGCATGTTAAGAATGATGCCATCACCCAGCAGGTGTTTACCCGGTACGACCCAGGAAGTGACCGTGGCTTCCTGTAGTGACTGCCGGTAGCCATAAGGCCCCATCAGTTTAAATTTCAACAGGCGTGGTGCTTCGAGGTCGACTTCGGCCAGAAATCCGGCAGTTTTATCATCAGTGAGTGTTTGTCCGCGTTTGATCGGGTTTTTGACCAGTAAATCGGTATCGCCGGTCCCGCCATTGATCCAGCCTTCATCCAGAATTTCACCGGTTTCCGCATCTTCAACCACCACGCGCACGCCGCCGACACCGGTACCAATAAATTTGGCATCCACTGCCTGGGCCCGAATCATAATCTTAGTCTCTTCTGCCTGAGCAGGCAGACTCAATGCCATGACCAGGGGTAGCAGTAGGGCGAGAAACAATCTTTTCATGATAGACCTCATGTCATTAATGGAACGGATTACTGTCTTTGTGACTATTATGATTGCGCAATGTTCTGTTTGCATACCTCTATTTCATGACGGCATGCTGATGGCATGGTCAACTGCTACAATGACGCTCTGTGAAACTTGAGGCAAGCGCGTCGGTCATTAATCTGACGTTCTGCCAATCTGGTTACTCCTGACAGGTATCGCTTCATGCTCGCTTATATTATTAGACGGATTCTTTACGCCTTTCCCATACTGTTGGGGGTGAATGCGCTCACATTCGTTTTGTTTTTCATGGTCAACACGCCAGACGATATGGCGCGAATGCACCTGGGTAACAAGTACGTGAACGAGGCGGCAATCGAAACCTGGAAGCAGGAACGTGGCTATGACCAGCCTTTGCTCTGGAACAGTGAGGCAGAGGGTGTCGATAAAGTCACGGAAACCATTTTCTTTGCCAAATCTCTCAGCCTGTTTGTGTTTGAATTTGGCCAGGCTGATGATGGCCGGGACATCGGTGAAGATATCAAGAACCGCATGTGGCCAAGTCTGGCGATCGCAGTACCGATCCTGATTATCGGTCTGATGGTCAATATCACCTTCGCTATGCTGATGGTCTTTTTCCGGGCTACTTATGTCGACCTGAGTGGCGTCATCCTGTGCGTGATTTTGATGTCGATATCCGGCCTTTTCTATATTATTGGCGGCCAGTTCCTGGTCGGTAAAATCATGCAACTGGTGCCGATATCCGGCTACGCAGAAGGCTTTGATGCGACCAAGTTCCTGATACTGCCGGTTGCTATCGGCATTATTTCCGGTATTGGCAGCGGCTCTCGCTGGTACCGGACTTTATTTCTGGAAGAAGCTTCCAAAGATTACGTCCGCACCGCCCGTGCCAAGGGCCTGTCAGAAGTCCGGGTGCTGTTCTCACATGTGCTTAAAAACGCCATGATCCCGATTTTGACCGGTATCGTGGTGGTGTTGCCAACTTTGTTTATGGGCAGCCTGATTCTGGAATCATTCTTCGGTATCCCCGGCCTGGGTAGTTACACTATTGATGCTATTCATGCACAGGATTTTGCGATTGTCCGGGCGATGGTCTTCCTGGGCTCAGTGCTCTACATTGTCGGCCTGATGCTGACCGATATCTCATACACCGTCGTTGATCCGCGGGTAAGACTCGATGGCTGAGTCAATACAACTTCGCGAACAGGCTCTGGAATGCCTGTTAATCGCTGATCCCTGGCTAAAAGCGTCTGCCACTCAGGCACTCTACAAACAGGTCCAGGAACAGGGATTTTCGGTCTCTGATGATAGCCTGGCAGTGCCCGCTTTCCCCGGCCGTCCTGATAAGCCAGAACTGGTTGCACCCCGTGACTTACCGCGTCGCCGCAATAATCAGAAAACCGGTCATGCCACCCTGATTCATGCCATTTGTCATATCGAGTTCAACGCTATCAACCTGGGACTGGATGCCATTGCACGATTTGCCGATATGCCGGAGGCATTTTATGCAGACTGGATGCAGGTAGCTTATGAAGAAGCCACCCATTTTGAAATGCTGGATCAGCATTTACGGACGATGGGATTTGCTTATGGTGATTTCCCAGCCCATGACGGGATGTGGGAGATGGCTCGAAAAACCCATCATGACCCTTTGACGCGAATGGCGCTGGTGCCGAGAGTACTGGAAGCACGTGGCCTGGATGTGACGCCCTCGATGATGAACAAGCTCAGAGGTTCAGGGGATTATCAGGCGGTAGAGATTCTGGAAACGATTTTGCGGGAAGAAGTGGGGCATGTGAAAGTCGGCACCCACTGGTTTAATTTTCTCTGCGAGCAACGTGGACTGGACCCGTATCTGACCTTCAAAGACTTGCTGGAAACTTATTTCAACGGCGAAATTCGCGGCCCGTTTCATACTGATGCCCGTATCGCGGCCGGCTTTAGTGAAGCCGAAATGGCGCTGCTGGAGTCCCAGGCGGTGTATAAAAAACAGGCCTGAATCAGTCTTCTGACGCTTTGGCCTTTTTCTTCGCCATTTCTGCTTTCTGACGACGGGACTCTTTGGGGTCGGCAATCAAAGGTCGATAGATTTCGATCCGGTCCTTGTGATTGAGGCTGGCATTGAGTTTACACATCTTGCCGAAAATACCGACCTTGTCGGTGCTCAAATCAATCTGTGGGTAACGCTCCAGAATGCCGGAACGTTTGATGGCTTCCTCGACCTGGCAGTCGGCCGGCACTTCAATTTCCAGAATCAGTTGCTCATTGGGCAGGGCATAAGCCACTTCAACAACAATATGTTCAGCGTTTTCCATAGATTTCCTGGGCACGTTTGCAGAAGGCATCGACCAGTGAGCCGGAGATCTGGGTAAATACCGGCCCCAAAGCCAAATCCAGCAGCCGGGTGGAAAACTCAAAATCCATATCCAACTGGACACGGCATCCCTGATTGTCACCGATGGGCTTGAATTGCCAGTGACCTTCCAGATGGCGGAAGGGGCCGTCAATCAGTTCGATACGGATAGCATTGCCGTGATCGAGTACGTTTCGTGTTGAAAATTCATGATGGATACCCCCTTTGGCGATATCCAGTGCCGCACAGATCACATCTTCATTTTTATTGATGATACGGCTGCCTTTGCACCAGGGCAGAAAACGTGGATAAGCTTCCACATCATTGACCAGATCAAACATCTGATCAGGCGTATACATCACCAAAGCACTTCGTGTAATGGTAGTCATCAGGTCGGGTTATTGTCTTATATTTTCAGTAGACCGGTCAGGTTGGCAAACACAATCAGGATTGCCAGCGGTGACACGAAACGAATCAACAACAGCCAGCAATAATGCAGAATCCGGCTGCCCATCGCCAACTCATCAGCCGTGCTGGCAGGTTTTATCATCCATCCGGCGAAAATGGCTATCAGTAAGCCACCTAAAGGCAACATGATATTCGCAGTCAGGTAGTCAAGCAAGCCGAAGGCCGTCTTGCCGAACAGCGTCCAGTCCTGACCGATGTTGAATGAAAACAGGGTTAGCAGACCCAGCAGCCAGATAATGCCACAGGACAGCAGGGTCGCATTACGACGACTGAAACCGTGGTTTTCTACCATCCAGGCGACTATCGGCTCCACCAGGGAGATACCGGAACTCCAGGCGGCAAAGACCAGCAGCAGGAAGAAAATACCACCGAAGAACTGCCCACCCGGCATATGGCCAAAGGCGATTGGCAGGGTTTCAAAAATCAGGCTGGGCCCGGCGCCCGGCTCCATGCCGTTGGCAAACACCAGTGGGAAAATGGCCAAACCGGCCAGCAGAGCAACACCGGTATCCATCACTGAAATCGTCACAGACACCTTAAATATAGATGTTTTCTTGGGGAGGTAAGAGCCATAAACCATGATCGCGCCCATCCCCAGGCTCAGGGTGAAAAAGGCGTGGCCCATCGCTATCAGAATTGAGTTCGCAGTCAGCTTGGAAAAGTCAGCATCAAACAGAAAATGCACGCTGCGGGTAAAAGCCTCACCGGTATTGAAAGCGTAACCGACCAACATGATGAGAATGATAAAAAGTGCCGGCATCATAATGCGTACCGACTTTTCCAGACCATGCTGTACCCCACGGGTCACCACAAACATGGTGATAATCATAAACAGCGTGTGCCAGGCCAGCAGCCGCTCGGGGTCACTGACCAGTGCCGAATGAATACTTGCTGCGCCATCCGGGGTGACGCCCTCAAATACACCAAACAAGGTACGCGGGATGTAGGCCATGGCCTGACCGGCAATGACACTGTAATAAGAGAGGATAAAAAAGCCTGCCAGGACCCCCATGGCCCCCAACCAACCCCAGATTCTGGAGCGACCCTCTTCTTCGGCGAGGGACCTCAGGCTGTTTATGGGATTCTGGCGACCCCGGCGGCCAATCAGCACTTCCGCCATCATCAATGGCAGACCAATCAGGGCAATACAGCCGAGGTAGACAATGACAAAGGCACCGCCACCATTTTCGCCGGTGACGTAGGGAAATTTCCAAATATTACCAAGACCAACAGCTGAACCGGTGGCCGCCAGAATAAATGCCCAGCGGGAAGTCCACTCACCGTGTATCGACTTTGCAGGTCTTGCCATGTTTGAGTCCTGATTGATGCACAAATTGCTCCGATTGTAACCAGATTTTGTTCAAATCAACAAACAAGCCTCACCTGGTCGTATTGACTGAAAATAATGAAGACCGCCGCTAAAAACTTTATAATGGACGGATGGCTAAAAAGAACAAAAAGAAAACACTCAGTGACAACACCATCGCGGTCAACCGCAAGGTTCGTCATGACTTTTTTATCGAAGAGACCTTTGAAGCAGGAATATCTCTTGAAGGTTGGGAAGTAAAAAGTCTGCGTGATGGCAAGCTGCAATTAAACGAGAGTTATGTGCATATCCGTCAGGGCGAAGCCTATCTGGCTAATGCTCTGATTTCTCCGCTTAAAACCGCTTCCACCCACATCGTGCCCGAATCACAGCGCGACAGAAAACTGTTACTGCACCGTCGCGAGCTGGATAAGCTCATTGGCGCCGTCGAGCGCAAAGGCTACACCCTGGTGCCACTGACAATGTACTGGATGAAAGGAATGGCCAAGCTAAAAATCGCACTGGCCAAAGGTAAGCAACTCCACGACAAACGCGCCACAGAAAAAGAACGTGACTGGCAGCGCGACAAAGCCCGTATCCTCAAAATGAAATAGGGGCCAACGCTTCGACATCGTCATTGCGAGGCCCCAGGCCGTGGCAACCCAGTCCAGTGCGCAGAGAAATGCCCAAGTCACACCGCGTTTGCCACAACAAACAATGACCAACGCCAACCTTCCCCGTCATTGCGAGGCCCCAGGCCGTGGCAACCCAGTCCCCACCGCCGAGAGTTGCCCGAGTCACACCGTGTCTGCCACAACAAATAATGATCACCCCCAATCCATCCCAGTCATTGCGAGGCCATAGGCCGCGGCAATCCAGTCCAGTGCGCTGAGAAATGCCCAAGTCGCGTCGTGTTAGCCACAACAAACAATGACCAATGCCAACCCATCCCCGTCATTGCGAGGCCACATGCCGTGGCAATCCAGTCCCCACCGTTAATAAGTGCACCAAACCAAAACGACCAGAAACCGATAACAAGTAAAAATAACCAACGCTAATATCGAGCCCACACCCAAAATCCACAAAATAAATTAAGACGACACAAAAAGCCCCTAGCTGAGAAACTTGTCTTTCTCTATAATGTCCATGTAACACAAGCTTTGGGGGCGACCTGGCTTCGACGGGGATCGCAAAACCTGAGGTGCATGCCGAGTATTTCAGTTCTTCTCGTAAAACAGACTGAAACTTAAAATAGTTGCTAACGATAACAACTACGCACTAGCTGCTTAATAACCAGCAAATGCCGTCCGACCAGACCCGTGCTTGTGCGACTGGTATCGGGCGTCGACTCACACAAGATCGTCTCGACGTAAGCTAGGTGCGAAGAGACTAAAACTTTGACTAGCTCGCTGTCTGTTTGCCCTGTCCATCGGGTTGCAGCCAGTTAAATCAAAAGATGGAATAAGCATGTAGATCCAACGGCGGAGGATCTCCGGACGCGGGTTCGATTCCCGCCGCCTCCACCAATCGAATAGAGAAACCACCCTCGGGTGGTTTTTTTGTGTCTTTTGTTTCTGAGTGGCTTCTGTCATTTCTATTTTGAGGCTGATTGTTGTGGCAAGGGATTTAACTATACAACGAACAAGAAAAGTATCTAAAAGACTCTGTTGAGATCATTACTAGTTAGTTTAGTTGATGTACACATTTTTAATCTCCTGTCGCCTGTAGTTGATTATTACATGGGATGCTAAGTTTTCTGAGCAAATACACCTTGAGTTAAAACATACAAATTCATTGGCCTCGTATATTAAATTAACAGCTAAAAATTGATTTTAGTTTTTTATATAATTTAGTAGTCTCTGAATGTGAAGTAATTCTCAAATTTCTCCAATCAGGAACCTGATAGCATGGAAAGCATTACTGAAGAGACTATTACTGCAATTCTAAACCTTTCCCTTCACGTCTGTATGGCTGATGGGGTTCTATCTGAAGTCGAAGAACAGTCAATTATCGAACAAATCAAGGACTGTTTCGAAATTGTCGATGAAAACGCACTCAGAAACTCAATAGATAATTTTTTTGACTCTGATCATCCGCTAGATGGTCTGATAGCTCCTCTGGTTGATACGGTCTATCTAAAAAAATCGTTAAAAATTGCATATTTTGCGGCTGACGCAGATGGCCTTGATGTTAGAGAGAACATTGCTTTTCAGAGGGTTCTGCGTTCATGCAATTATTTCCTAGAGGATATCGTTGATGTCTGAACACATAGACCTGTCTCCAAATCCAATCGCACACATAAGAACGCTTAGTAGCATTGGCTACAACCTCAACAGCGCCATTGCAGACATTATTGATAACTCCATTACCGCTCAAGCCAAGAATATTTGGGTTGATGCAGAGATAAGAGGTAATTCAGTAAAACTGAGAATTACTGACGATGGCTTTGGTATGAGCCGTGATGAGTTGATCGAAAACATGAGGATCAGCTGCAGAGACCCTTTCGAGGAGAGGCATGAGAACGATTTGGGACGCTTTGGTTCTGGAATGAAAACAGCAAGTTTCTCTCAGGCAAAAATACTAACTGTCATTTCTAAAACCAGTGGTTCTAGTCCGGCTGTCGCAATCTGGGACCTGAATTTTGTAGAAGAAAAAAATGCATGGCTGATTAGACTGCCGCAAGTTGAACAGTTCAATCTGCTTTACCAAGAAGAGATTAATTCACTTTCCTCAGGCACAACCCTCATTTGGGAGCAGATCTATAGATATTCTGATTTAAATGAGGGAGAAATTGAAACCACAGTCTCAGCTGATATTGCTGCATTAAAAAAGTTTCTCTCACTCTATTTTCATAAGTTCCTGCAATCAGGTCTAAGAATTTTTATAAACAGGCAGGCAATAACACCAATCGACCCTTTTTTGACTAAATCTAAAGGCTATCAGGAAGGCCCCTCGCAATCCTTCAGGGTAAAAAAAGGTGGCAAAGTTGAGATACGTGTACATACACTGCCTCATGAGTCAAAACTGACCAAGAAAGAGCTTGATGATCTTGGTGGACCTGGCGAACTCACAGCCAATCAAGGTTTGTATGTCTACCGTTCAAACAGGCTCATTATCGCTGGCGGCTGGCATGGGTTAACTCAGTGGACACAGCTCGGAAAGCTGGCGCGTGTGGAGGTTAATGTGCCAGCTTCTCTGGACTCAGAGTGGGGTACAGATGTAAAAAAAGCAACGCTGGAAATACCCACCAAGATCAGAACAAAACTCAAACAGCTGATACAGGATCCTATCAAGAGATCAAAGCGCTCATATAGGTATCGTGGCCAAGTAGAAGAGGCTAATTCCTTTTGGGATATACGAGAGAATGATAGAGAGGCCACGGTCACTTACGAATTATCACGTGATAACAATCGATTGAAAGATATACTTGAACATGTAGACAAGGAAACGGCTGACAAACTTGTTGCATACCTCATAGACGTCTCATCAACTCTTCCTATCAACCACATCTACGAAAAGATGTCATCCAAACCAAACAGTATCGATCAGACAAAAATTGAATTTAGTGATCTCCTTAAGGAAGTTGAACATTTATGGAAAAAGCAAGACTAGAAGATTCATTCAAGAATATTTTTCGCCTATGTGAAGAGGCAAAAAAAGCAGGGCAAATAGTAGATGTCGCATTCATTGATAGTCTTGTCGAGCATCTCCGATCCAGCCCTCTACGACAATATGATGATTTTACAGATGAAGACTGGAAGTTAATCAAGTTCAGGGTTGAGTCCAGTATCAACATTGATATCCAGGAACAGAGCACTTCACTGGTAAGTAAGGATGTTGAGAGATGGCTTAATCATAAACGTGCCGATATCTCATGGAACTATTGGAATGCATATAGAGAACTTTTAGTTGATAACGGCCGTTCAGAGAGTGTCATAAATGACACAGAGAAAGTCATAGATGAAATTCTTGACGCGAGTGGTGACCCGAATTTAACAGGCCCTTGGAAACGCAAAGGCCTGGTAATGGGTAATGTTCAGTCAGGAAAGACTCAGAATTATCTTGGTCTCATTAATAAAGGTATCGATGCTGGTTATAAGGTAATTATTCTGCTCGGTGGACACCTGAATGAGTTGAGAAAGCAGACTCAGGAGCGTGTAGATGAGGGAGTGACTGGTCGAGAATCTTCTCACTTGGCTAAATTGAATACAGGCAATGCTGAGAGGGTAGGTGTTGGCTTATATAGAGATAAGGATCTGGAAGTTTTTACATTTACTTCCACAGAGAGTGACTTTCATAAGAATCTTGAACAGATAAGGTTTCCATTTACACAGGTCAATGCGCCTGTGGTTCTCGTCATAAAAAAGTGGGCATCGGTTCTCAAGAGTGTGAACAAGTGGATTACAGACAAGCATGATCTTGACCCTGAGAATAATATCAAACTCAAAATGCCACTTCTCTTGATTGATGATGAGGCTGACTATGCATCCATCAACACAAAGAAAAAAGTATCAAAAGTTACCACCATCAATGCTGGTATCCGAAGTCTGCTGAATCTGTTTGAGCGTTCAACTTACATCGGTTATACAGCGACACCTTTTGCCAATATCTTTATAGATCCTGACGAGGATGGGGATGAACTGATTGGTGATGATCTTTTCCCTGAGAATTTCATGGTGAAGATGCCAATTCCAGATAATTACGTCGGACAAAATCACTTCTTTCTGTCTGAAGAAGATGATGATTCATCCAGTCCGGTAATTGTTGTTGATGATTACCACACAACCATACCTAACAAGAGTAATAAGTCATCTAAACTGACAGATTTATCAGAGTCTCTGAAAGATGCGGTCAGAGCTTTTCTTATCGTCACAGCTTGTAGAAGCTGCAGAAAAGAGAGTCGGGCCCATAACACGATGCTAGTCAATATGACGCACCTCACTGCTCTGCAGGATCAGTTGGCCGGGATGATTGATTCTTATGTAGGTGAAATAAGAAATGCAGCTGATTTTGCACTTGGATACTCTTCAGATAAAGCAGTTATAAAATCATCTCTCATCAATCAACTTAGAGAAACTTTTAACAACCGCTTCTATGATATTCCGGAAAGTTTTGAGGATATCTATCCTTTCCTGAAACAGGCAATTTTCAAGACGGAGGTCTTGGCGGTTCACGGAAAAGGCGACACACTGGATTATAGTCGTTATCAGGAGAATGGTCTGGCTGTAATTGTCGTCGGAGGACACAAGCTTTCTAGGGGGCTCACCTTGGAAGGACTTACGGTTTCATACTTCACACGTAATTCAAAAATGTACGACACACTGATGCAGATGTGTCGCTGGTTTGGCTACAGGCCTGGCTATAAAGACCTATGCAAGTTATATCTCACTGAAGAGTCACTTGAATGGTATACCTTCATTTCTGAGGCTATTCAGGAGCTCTATCACGAGCTTGAGAGAATGTCCCGACAGAAAAAAACGCCAAGCGAGTTTGGCTTGAAGGTTCGTGACTATCCTGGCGCACTCCTTGTAACTGCAAAACAGAAGATGGATACAGCTGAAGCCTATACCAGATCGATGGACTTGTCTGGCTCGAGGATCAGAAGGTTTGAGTTCTTCACTGATGATCAATCAAACAACAATAATATAAATACTGTGAATGGATTTATAGCCAACCTTGAGAAGCTTTATAAACACACCAAGACAGATAATGGCTCAACGCTTTTCTATGATGTGAATCATGAGGATGTAATAGCGTTCATGCAAATGATGAAGCTCGCTGAGGACGAAATTCCTGATTATCTGATTGAACAGTACATTCAAAAGCTGAAATTGAACGGGTTACCTAACTTCAGGGTGTGTGTAAAAAATTTCACAGGTAACTCACCTGATACGTGGTGGTCAAAGAAGCTTCTCGAAGAATATAACATTACACTGCCAGGGAACTATACCTTCCCGTCACCAGTGGGCTTAGTTAAGGCTGCTAAACGAAAACTCACCTATTCAAGAAACAAGCAAACAATGAGACAGCCCAGCTCAGAGTTGGGTGAGAAAACAGACGAAAGGTTATTTCTTCCCAAAAGTGAGTTTGTAAGCACACGTTCTGATTCGGTTACAGATGACATAAGGCATCCAGACAGAGACTTCCCCGGGCTAATTTTGTATACCTTCGCTACTGCAGTTGTTAAAGCGAAAAGTGGTGTTAAGGGAACTAAAGGTAATAATGATGGTGTGGATAAGCCTCACTCAGATGTCACTGTCGGTTATTCATTGTCTTTTCCGGAGCCGGACAACCTCAAAAATAAACCTAAGGATGAAATAGAACGGATCAGAAAAAATACAAAAGTCAGCTACCTCACAAATAAGGTGTGGCGTGATATGACGGCCTTTATTGATGATGAGCCAGAATTTGACGAAGGGGCCGGGGTAGAAGAGGAGACAGACGAAAATGACAGCTAGTCTCTACGACTTTTTCAAAGATGATCCTTGGGCTGATATTGAACAAGGCACTTATCCAAAATCTGCTCGCAGGCTTTACTCTGAGGACGATCGCTTCTGGGTCTCTGTTGATGAAGCAGGTCAGAAACTTTTTTTCATAGAAGAGCCTGTAATCTGCGAGGTGGATACAGACCTCAAAGTGTCCTGTTTACGGGTAGACATGGTAAAAATGAACAGTTCTACTAGATTAGTCTGCACTCTTGTCGAGGATGAATTAAAAGACAAATTCTCTACTGTTACCAAGGACATCGCTCATTATTGTTCCTCACATCAAGGGCTAAAGTTATTCCAGCACGCTGTTGAACGTATTTTATCTTGGGGAGAGTTCTTGAAACCCTCCAGAGAGGGGCTGAGGCATAGTGAGTTGGTCGGCTTCTGGGGAGAGCTCTATACGCTGAAAAAACATATTTCTCCACACTTACAAATAGACAAAGCAGTGTCAGGCTGGGTTGGACCACTTAAGAAAAAACAGGATTTTACGCTTGGGGAAACCAGCATAGAGGTAAAAACTTCCCAATCCGGCGATGGGAATGAGATAAGAATCTCGTCACTGGAGCAACTCCAGAAACGAACGGAAAAGTTATATTTACTGACTCTGCGTATTGTTAATACTAAAGAACAGGATGATTTGAGTCTTGAAGACCTCTATCTGGAGATTGTTCAAGAGTTGGAGTTTTCTCCTGTTTCTAAACGTGATTTCCTGCAGAAAGCTGCATCACTTTATGGAAAAGCAACCCAAAGCCAGTTGAAGACCAAATTTATAGAAGTCGACCATGCTATATATGAGGTCGATGATGATTTCCCCAGACTCGTTCCTGAAAATATACCTGGTCCTAGTATCGTAAGGGTGAGTTATTCAATCGATGAAAATGCACTTGGCAAACATCGTATTCTGGATGGAATAAAGGATCTATTATCAGATGGATGAATTATTAGAATTTAGGGAACAGTTCCTTAACCGGATTAAACTTGCAGCAGAATCCCACCTCTCAGCTGAAGAAGAGAAGTTTTTTGAAGATATCTCAGAGTCGTTATCTGAGGCCGGTATTTTGGATAACGTTGAGTATTCGCCCTACAGGAACTCTAATAAAGGTCTCAAAATAGACGGATACAGTTGGAATGACCTTGAAAAGTCGCTGACAGGAATCATCACTGATTACGAAGGCCTGGATGAGATCTCAACCATCAATAAGGCCGATATTCTCAAATTAAGTAAAAAGGTAGAGCGCTTTCTAGATAAGGTTGAAGACAAGTCGTTCTTGGATGAGCTTGAAGAATCTACCGATAGAGTTATAGCCACGAGTATGGCTTATTTTCTACCTGATGCAATTAAGTGCAGGGTGGTTATTCTTACAGACAAGAAACTCAGTGACCGGGTTAAGAAAATAGAAATTGAGGACATTAAAGGTTTACCAACCTCAATTGAAATTTGGGACATAGAGCGAATCCGAATACTGAATGATTCAGGTACGGAAAATGAACCATTTACAGTTGACTTTATGGAGCTTTGTAAAGGCCTGAGTGTTCTTCCAGCTAACATTAATCCAGAAGATACAAGTACATACCTCTGTGTTGTGCCTGGTGAGGTTCTCAGCAAACTTTACGATGAATATGGTCAAAGACTTCTTGAAGCAAATGTTAGGACATTTCTAGACTTCAGGTCCTCGGTCAATAACGGCATCAGAAAGGCACTTCTGACCGAGCCTGAAAATTTCTTCTCCTATAACAATGGGTTGACGTGTACCGCTACTGGAATCAAAACAGAGGTTATTGATGGCAGAGAGGTGATTACGAGTCTTGATGACTTGCAGATTGTAAACGGGGGCCAGACAACCGCTTCGATATATTTTTCACCTCGTGAAAAAGGTGGAATAGGAGAGTTGAGGTATAAAGACATAGATCTCTCGAAAGTTTTCGTCCAGATGAAGCTGACAGTCATTACTGAGGAAGAAAAAAGAGAGATTCTAAAGTCTAAAATTTCACAATACGCTAACACACAAAATGCGATCCAGAAGTCTGATCTTGTATCTAATCATCCTTTCCATCTGAATCTGGAGAAACTTGCCCTTACAATACCAATGCCTGCAGGTGAATCTGGCTTATCCACGAAGTGGTTTTATGAGCGGGCTCGCGGACAATATGGAACTAGAATACGAGCTTTGAGTTCTGCGAAACGAAACCAGTTTGAACTTGAGTTTCCCAAAAATCAGAAATTCAATAAAACGGACATGGCAAAGTTTGAGAATACCTGGCGAATGAACCCTCATGAGGTTAAAAAGGGTGCCCAAGCTAACCTGAGATTATTAGGGGCAAAAATAGCAGATGAGTATGACAAGGACGACTCAAGCTTTAAGCATGCCTTTTACAGAGAGCTGATTGCGAAGGCTATACTCTTCAAATCCGCAGACTCTGCCATCTTAAAGTCAGACTGGTACAAGGAAGAGAAAGGTTTCAAGGCTGAGACAGTTACATTTACATTGGCACTACTCAGGCACCTTCTTATCAAAGATGGTAAAGACATAAACTTGGAACGAATCTTCAAAAACCAGTCAGTTTCCTCATCACTTTTAGATGAGATAGTTAGCCTTGCTAAGTTTGTGAGAGAAAAAATACTCGATCCGAATTTTAGACAGGGTGTTGGTAACCCCTCTGAGTTCTGTAAATCAGAGAAAGGTTGGAATCTTGTCAAAAAACTTGATTACGATTTGAGCCTCATCAACAGAGCAGACTATGTGGATGCAGAGCAGAAAAGAGAGGCAGAACACAAAAATGATGAGATAAATGAGGCAGGTGCCCAAATTGAGTCACAAACATCCGTTATGGAAGTGACAGCGGATGAGTGGCTCGCAATCAAGGAGTTTTTTAAAAATATGGGCTATCCGATCGACCATAAAAATGTTGCCTTACCTGAAAAATGCTCTTTCATAAGTAGTGGTAAGTGGTTCCCAAGTGAGAGGGAGAGCAAAGTGGTGATGGATGTGAGGAAGCAGGCATACCTGAATGGCTTTGATTTTGTCTGATTAGGGATAAATGCTACCAATACAGCCTAGAAAAGCCCCTTTTTTTCTAAAATTTTAAGAACATGGTTGGCTATTTGTTTAGCTAGAAATGCTGGTACTGCATTTCCGACTTGTTGGTATTGCCAGCCTCTGGTTCCCTCAAAGTAATAGTCATCGGGAAAGGTTTGTATTCTGGCTGCCTCTCTGACAGTTAAAGATCTATTTTGACTAGCATCATAATGTATTTGGGCATGACCATCTTTTCTTAAGTGACTTGTGATGGTCAGAGGGACCATATCTGAGCCAATAGTCCTGAACCTATCTGCTTGATTACCAGACTCCCAGTTCTTATGGTCTGGCGATAATGCAAATGGAAAATCTTTACTCTTTGGGAAAGGACTTTTCTGATGTTTGTGTGCATTTGCCCATGATGCAGAAAACATATACCTTTGCAGGTCACTAATCATGTGCTGCCTGGTATCATGATTTGGAACGCCATCGAGACTTCTATTCAACCAGTTATATAGATCTGGGTATTTATATTTGAAGTTGTCATCGTATGGGGGATTGTTGCCTTCTTGCTTACAAAAAAGCGCATTCCCCCTACCTGCATTAATGTCAGTGATATCCCCGGATAGTTTGAGTTGCTCGACTTCTTTGAGGGTATTAGCAAAGGATGTTCTGATCTTCTCAGCATCCTTGGAATTGAAGTTCGATAATTTTTTATTATTTCTATCGATGACCCGTTCTATTTCTCTCTTATCAGAGAGAATTGAAATCAAATGGTCTCGATTTTTTTCCCAAGTAGATATCCAGTTTTTATGGCTATCGTTCAATGTTTCACTTTTTTGGCTGATACCACTTCTGAGCTTAGGCAAGCCGCTCAGTAACTCACTTGTTGAAGGGGTGGGTAGGACATCTTCCCTCATAAAATCATCAACAGGACCGTACTTGTGTTTGATACCGAGAAGTATCACGCGCTTGCGAGCTTGAGGAACTCCAAATTTACTTGCGTTAATAACTAATTTCTTATTGCTTTTGTAGAGAGGCCCAGCAGTATCTGTAGCTGGTTCATCTGGTTCACGGACAAGTGAATATATGTCGTAATGTTCGTTATCCTCAATTTTGTCAGGCCTTACCAGTTCACGTTTGATTCGTTCAAAAATCAGTTCACCTGTGGCCAGTTTTGCACTCAGTATGCCTTCGACATTTTCCATGACAAAGACATCTGGATCAGCTTCATCAATTACTCTCAAATACTCTTGATAGAGGAAAAAACGCTCATCATTTTCAGGTGAGTAATCCTTTATTGCCTTGATTCTATTTCTGCCATTAACGGAATATGCCTGACAAGGTGGTCCACCAATGACTATTAAGGGTCCAGTAGTTGAAGATTTAATTTGTCTGATACGCTCAATGATTTCCAATTCATCTTGAGTTTCCTTGTCATCTACATCGCTGATTGGCTCACCTTTTCGTATTTTTTTCCACTTATCAGGTTTACCCAGTGCTCGAGGTTTTAAAAGAGTTTCTTTGCGAGCTTCGTCCCATTTATCACGACATTTCTGGATCATCTCTTCCTTTCTGGCTTTCTTGGTATCTTCATCACTACTGGTGATGTATGGATAGTAGAAGAGTTCACGCTCTTGTTTAGTGAGTTTTCTATAAAAAGACCGCAATGTCAGCGTGTCATGTGCGTTTTTTTCGTACTCGACAGACATTGCAATTTGAAATGGGGAGTTGGGACGACAGTTGCTGAAACCTTCACCGAGCCCCCCCGGGCCAGCAAACAAATCGATAACGGTAATTTTATTTTTTGAATTACTTTTCATTTTTTGCAGGTCAAAATTTTCAGGTAATAATACCAGGTTATCCAGTAAAAACCAGGACATGGTGGAGGTCATTTGTGGCTGATGTTTTTGACAAAGAAACCAGATCAAAAAATATGTCTCGTATCAGGGCAAAAGACACTAAGCCTGAGCTACTAATCAGAAGGGAGCTTCATAAAAGGGGATATAGATATCGCTTACACAGAGCTGACCTCCCTGGTAAACCAGATATGGTTTTGCCAAAGTTTAGGGCAGTAATTGAGATACGTGGTTGTTTTTGGCATGGGCACAATTGCCACTTATTCAAGTGGCCTAAATCTCGAAGTGAGTTCTGGGAGAGAAAAATTAATCAGAATATAGTTCGGGATAAGGCAAACACAAAAAAGCTTGAGGAGTTGGGCTGGAGAGTTTTAACGGTCTGGGAATGTTCGATAAAAGGAAAGACTCGTCTTGGCAGTACGCAACTCATAGAGCGGATAGTTGATTGGATAGTTGCAAATAAAAATAGCAGTTCAATTGAAGGAGAAATATAAGGCGCATAATCATAAGTCATTGGCTTCACCTTTACCGCCAAGTTCAGCTTATGAAACGGATAATTCTTCTCAAATAAGCTTTAAAATCAATTCAATATCATGACTTTTTTATATCTCTCATTGACGGGGCAAGCTGATATTCTCAGTTGGTAGCATATATCAATATCAACACACTAAATTTTAAATTAGCTTCGCGCCGCCCCAATCGAACAGAAACTACCCTCGGGTGGTTTTTTTGTGTCTGCACCATTAATAGAAATATACAGTTATTTGAATGTTGCTCCGGTGTTCTATTGGTAGATTTTCCCCGCCTGATTTTCTTTTTCCACCTGGTAAGCGTCACAGACCGTTCAAAATTGTTGACGAATCCTTCTGTGCTTAGGAAGATAGCCTCATAGCCATTGGGAAAGCCAGTCTCTATGCGGATCAGAGAAAAAATCAGTCTTATTGTCATCGTTAGCATACTGATTACGGCGATACCCACAGCGATACTGATTACAGCTTTTGCCAAAGAGAAGATTCTGAGTCGTGAGGTTAAGAATCTGTTAACCATGACTGATAGTCAGGTTGACGTGGCATCAGAGCGGTTGCGAGCAGGGGAGCAGAAGCTAAAAGCATTATCACGGCTATTACAGGAAGCGCTGCAAAAGCCGGTAACGCAACAAGAAATCGATGCTTTTTATCAGGAGGCCACGCTGAATGATGATGGCATCTGGCGTAACCGTCGTGATGATTATGACGGACAGCAGGAGGCCGGTATTTTTCTGCCGGATTCGTCAGCACTCAGCGATCAGCAGAAAGTCATGCATCTTCGTATCAAGCAGGTTATGGATACCTTTGGTGCTGCAGCCAACCGTTTGCACGAAAATGTCTGGTATCTGTCTCGGGACCGCAGCGAGGTCATTTTCGATAAGACTTTTCCTGAGTTTGTTTTTGATCAAGACGCTGATAATGACTACACCCAGACACCCTGGATGACATTGACTTCCCCCGAATCAAACCCGGCTCGCGGCTATCGGTTTACACCGCCACTATTTGATCCGGTGCCGAAAGTTTGGATGGTCAGTGCAGTCTATCCCCTTTACTTGAATGAACAATGGATGGGTGCACTTGGGGAAGATATGCAACTCACTAATGTTTTGGGGTTTATCTTCCGTGATCAGCAGATGTACCCGGATACGCAGCACTTCCTGCTTGATAAAGAAGGGGAGTTTATTCTTGCCGGTCAATGGCAGGAGGCACTTGAGGCGGCAACGGATCAGGATGATTTCGCGTTGAATGGGGAAGACGAATTAAAAGCGTTACTCAATACCCACTCACTGGATTACGCCTCGGTATTGTTGTCACGGAATTTGATGATTGATGGCGAGGAATATATTGCGCTGGGCATGCGGATTGCCCCGGTGGACTGGTCTTATTTCCGTTTGGTACCTGTGGCTAATATTGTTGAGCCGCTGCAACAGTTACTGTTCATGTTGTTCGTCATGGTCTTTGTGATTACTGCGGTGTGTGGTGGGCTGATCACGGCGGCGATTCACACCAATGTTGTGTCGCGTTTGACCCGTCTGACCCGGGCAATTCGATCTTATGAATCCGGTGACCGAAATGTGGTCGCGCAGAGCGTGAAAGGCAAAGATGAAATTGCCATGGCTGCGCGGGAATTTGATGTTATGGCCGAGCGTGTGGCGGACGCCAGGCAAGCTTTGGCTGAGAGTGAGGAACGCTGGAACCTGGCCCTGGAGGGGGCCGGTGACGGGGTCTGGGATTGGAATATCACGACGGGAGATGTCCTTTACTCCAAACAATGGGCACGAATGCTCGGGTTTAAAGAGCATGAGATTTCCCCCGAGATTTCGTCCTGGGATGAGCTGGTTCACCCGGATGATATTGGAAAAGCCCGCGAGCATCTGGATGACTACCTCAGTGGTAAGAGCGCCGTTTTTGCTGCTGAATTCAGAATGCGCTGCAAGGATGGCAGTTGGAAATGGATTTTGTCACGCGGCATCGTGGTCGAGCGGGACCGGGCACAGTGCCCGACCCGGATGATCGGTATGCATACCGATATTTCTTATCTCAAACAAATCGAAACAGATCTTCGGACACTGACAAAACAGCAACAGGAATTGCTGGAATACAGCCCCATCGCGACAAGGATTGCTGCTGACGGTGGCAGAAAAGTGATATACGCAAACCGGGGCTACGCAGAGCTGATAAAGCGTGACGCTGATACGGTGCTCGGTGCTGACCCTGCTGATTATTATGTCGATGAAGCACAATACCAGCATTACCTGAAGACCCTGGAGCAGGATGGCAAAGTGTCTGATGTGCTCACTCGTCTGCAGATACCCGATGGTGAAGAAAAGGTGGTGCTGGCCACCTATATGCCAATTCAGTACGAAAACGAAAAATGTGTCATCGGCTGGTTTTATGATGTGACCGAGTGGTTGAAAGCACAGGAAGCCTTACGTTTACACGCCAGCGTTTTCGATAATGCCTGGGAAGGTATCCTGATCACCGATAAGGACAATCGCATCATTACCGTTAACCATGCTTTCACTGAAATTACCGGTTATGGTCAAAATGAGTTGATAGGTGAGGATCCGGGCGTGCTGGCTTCCGGTCGTCAGGATAAAAGTTTCTACGACAAGATGTGGAAAACCATTCACGAGACGGGGCGCTGGCGAGGTGAAATCTGGAACCGTCGGAAGAATGGTGAGTTTTATGCCGAAATCCTGACTATCAGTGCCATTAAGGATGAGCAGGGCGAAATCACTAATTATCTCGGCCTGTTCGCGGATATTACCGAAATAAAAAATACCGAGCGTCAACTGGAGGATCTGGCTCATTACGATTCGCTCACCCAACTGGCCAACCGGACATTGTTGTCTGACCGGCTTGAGCAGTCATTGAACCATGCCCGACGCCGAGGCAGTATGCTGGCAGTGTGTTTTCTTGATCTGGATGATTTCAAGCCTATCAATGACAGTTTCGGCCATGATGTTGGCGATAAACTACTGATTGAAGTGGCAAATCGTCTTAATCAGGTGGTTCGAAGTGGTGATACGGTTGCTCGAATGGGCGGCGATGAGTTTGTTCTGCTGATCACCAATATTGAGGATCTTCAAGAACTGGATCCGGTGCTGACCCGTATCAACAAGAAAATTGCAGAAGAAATTTCACTGGATAGCCATATTGTCTCTGTTACCGCCAGTATCGGCGTAGCAATTTATCCGTTGGATGATGTCGATGCCGATACCCTGATTCGTCATGCTGATTTATCCATGTATGAGGCCAAGCAGGCGGGGCGTGACGGTTACCATATTTTTGATGTCAAACTCGACCAGCAGATGCATGCGCTGCATGCCCGTATTGAACAGGTTGCGGCAGCGCTGCGAAACGATGAGCTTTGTCTGTACTATCAACCCAAAGTCAATATGAGAACCCGTGAGGTCACGGGGATGGAAGCACTGATACGCTGGCGACACCCGGAAAAAGGCGTGCTGGGCGCGGGTGAGTTTCTACCGGCGATTGAATCGCATGAACTCATCATTACTGTAGGCGATTGGGTGCTGGAACAAGCCCTGCAACAGATTCAACAATGGCGCAGCCAGGGACTGGATTTACAGGTCAGCGTGAATGTGTCGGCACGGCAAATCCAGCATATTGATTTCGTGGATAAACTGGAAAAACTGCTGTCGAATTATCCTGACATTCCCCCTGCCTTGCTGGAGCTGGAGTTACTGGAAACATCCGCGCTTGAAACCCGCCAAACGGCAGGTGTGGTAGAGGCGGCAGGTCAGCGGCTCGGTATCTTTTTCGCGCTGGATGATTTTGGAACCGGATATTCTTCGCTGACCTACCTGAGAAAATTACCCGTCAGAACGCTGAAAATTGATCGCTCATTCGTCAGCAGCATGCATGAAAGCGAGGGCGATATGGCGATTGTGAAAGGTGTAATCGAGCTGGCACAAACCTTCAAACGGCACATTGTCGCGGAGGGGGTTGAGACCGAAGCGGAGTGTGACACTTTGATGCAATTTGGCTGTGAGACGATTCAGGGCTATTACATCGCCAAACCGATGCCCGCTGCGGCTGTGTTTGACTGGGTTCAGTCCTTTCAGTAATCCAGGTAACACCGGCATAAAACACCGAATCGTAGCGACATGATGAGATTATTCTGATAAGCATTTTCAGGCTTGCTATGATCGGGCAGGCTTTTGTTTCTAACGCATTGAATCGGAGTAATCACCTGTATGAGCCTTGCTATTGCTGCTGTCATTTTTGGCCTGATTTTACTGGTCTGGAGTGCGGACAAGTTTGTTGAAGGCGCCGCCGCTACCGCACGGCACTTCGGCATGCCTGCCTTATTAATAGGTATGGTGATTGTCGGCTTTGGTACTTCTGCGCCGGAAATGGTGGTCTCGGCACTGGCCTCATCGCAGGGAAATCCCGGTATCGCCCTGGGCAATGCCTATGGCTCCAATATCACCAATATTGCCCTGATTCTGGGTATCACAGCTTTAATCAGCCCGATTGCAGTGCATTCACAGGTGCTGAGAAAAGAGCTGCCTATCCTCACCATCATTACCTTCGCCGCAGCCTGGCAGCTTTGGGATGGCAACCTGTCCCGGATGGACGCTATCGTCCTGCTGCTGATTTTCGCTGTTCTGATGGGCTGGACCATCTGGCAGGGGATGCAGAAAAAAACAGATGAATTCGGTACCGAAATGGAGCAGGAGCTTGAACAGCAGCAAATGCCGATTAAACGTGCCGTATTCTGGCTGATTACCGGCTTGCTGCTATTGATTCTGAGTTCCCGGGTACTGGTCTGGGGGGCGGTGGAAATCGCTACAGCCCTGGGCGTCAGTGACCTGATTATCGGTCTCACCATTGTAGCTGTGGGTACCTCTCTGCCCGAGCTGGCCTCATCAGTGATTGCCGCCCGTAAAGGTGAGCATGATATCGCACTGGGTAATATCATCGGTTCCAACTTGTTTAACACCCTGGCCGTGGTGGGTATCGCCGGCAGCATTGCCCCGATGGCCGTCTCTCAGGAACTGCTGTATCGCGATGTGATGACCATGATTGTGTTGACGCTGTCGCTGTTTGTGTTTGGTTACGGTCTCGGTAAACAGGGCCGAATCAATCGGATTGAGGGCGGTATTCTGCTGTCGGCTTATGTCGGCTATACCGTGTACCTGATCACTACTGTTTTCGCTTAATCACGGAACATCATGGCGAATATACTGCTCGACAAGTCGCACAAAAAACTCATTCAGTCGGCGATTGATTTAGGTGACTGGCTGCTTTCCCTGGATGGGCTCAGTGAACAGGACAGTCAGGCCATTAAAGCCGTGCAGAAAGCGCTGAATAAATTGCCCAAGGTCAATGACGGCACCTTGGCGATGTATGGCTTCAGCCTGGAGCAGGGCAATGAAATGGCCGGACTGGTGCGCGGCTGGGATATTTCGCTAGAGTATTTTGCCAATGATCCTGAGCAGCAGGGTGGGCTGGAAATGTTCAGCTCCTATATTCCGATTCCTGAAAGCACTGACCCGGACGTGCTGGCGGAGAAGAAAAACAATGAACTGTATTTTCACTGGCCCATCGGTGATATCTGCAACCTGATTCCAGCCAATCAGGCCAGCCAGTGGCTGGAGCAGGTTTCCAACCCGGCTTCACTCGCAAAATCAGGAGAGCGACTACGGGTGGAAATTGTGTTTGGTGATTATTATTCAGAGCTGGAATACCCAATTCATAGTGAATATTGAAAATCCCCAATATGGGGATTATAGTACCCATATTGGGGATTTTATTGTTGGTGTTCTATGTCAATCACTTCGATAGCTGATGCATTATTCACAAAAACACAGCAACGGGTATTGGGATTACTTTTTAGCAAGCCTGGCGAGCGTTTTTATACCAACGAGATCCTACGTCGGGCTGATATGGGAAGAGGCACTGTCACTCGCGAGTTGGAAAAACTTGCGGGCGCCGGTCTTGTTCTTGTGTCAAGAGAAGGAAATCAACAGCACTACCAGGCTAATCCTGCTAGCCCGATATTTGAAGAGCTGGTCTCAATCGCTCGAAAGACCTTCGGTGTAGCGGATGTGCTGCGCCATGCAATGGCTGCCTTGTCTGAACAAATTGATGTGGCTTTTGTATTTGGTTCGATGGCTTCGGGCGAGGCTGGTGTTCACAGCGATATTGATTTGTGCGTGGTGGGAGAGGTCAGTTTTGCTGAGTTGGTAAAAGCCGTCTATCCGTGTCAGCAGACTCTGGGACGTGAAATTAATCCGAAAACTTTTACACTATCAGAGTGGCAGCAGAGCAAGAAAAAGAACACAGTATTTCTGCAGGAGCTTTTGCACAAACCAGTCATTAATGTGATTGGTAACAGGGATGATTTAGCATGACATTAGATAATCTTGTCGGGAAGTCGCTGGATGCGGTTGCGCCTGATAAACATATGATTCAGCGCTTATTGGCTGCAGCCAGGCGCAATATTGAAGATGCACAAACCACCACATTGAGTAATGAAAACCGTTTTGATATGGCTTATAAGGCCATTATGCAACTTGCCAACGCGTCGCTGCAGGCCAACGGTTATCGCACTGTTACCTCGGTGCCGGGTCATCATCAGACCATGATTCAGAGCTTAGCTAAAACGGTTGGTCTGGATAAGGACATCATTGTAGAACTGGATATCTTGAGAAAGCAACGCAATATTGCTGATTATAGCGGTGACCTAATCACGGATAGATCTATGCAAGCGTGTCTCGACCATGCAGATGCATTATGGAAGTTGGTGAATCAATACTTGCTTGAAAATCACGCTGATTTAATCTCAAAAGCATAGTGATAACTAAACTGATGCCGATTATGAAATATGAGTTTCATTGTTTACGCATAACATGAAAGGCACTGTTTCTGTTAAACGTCTTCTTTTTAATCAAGGCCGATATTGTAATGCCCAAGAAATCTTTATTTTTAATTGCGATTGCCTTAATTGTTACCAGTCTGCATGCCTATAGCGGTGAAGTAAATTTACCTGAGCATCAGACCAATAATCCCTGGTTTCAGGACGCGGCAGCCAAACTGGCAGAAAAACCGGTATTTGAACCCGGGAAAAAAGCCAAAAACATTATTCTGTTTGTTGGCGATGGCATGGGCGTGTCCACTATTACCGCGGCGCGGATTCTGGATGGTCAGAACAAAGGCCTGCCCGGGGAAGAGAACAGCCTGAGCTTTGAAGCCTTTCCGTTTACCGGACTCTCCAAAACCTACAATGTGGATGCCCAGACACCGGATTCTGCCGGTACCATGACCGCGATAATCACCGGTGTGAAAACAGATGCCGGTATTATCGGCATTGATGAAGACGTCACGCGCGGTGACTGCACCAGCGTCAGTGGTAATGAACTGGTCAGCGCACTGGAACTCGCGGAAATGGCGGGGCAGTCGACAGGCTTTGTAACCACAACCCGGGTCACGCACGCCACGCCAGCCGCGACCTATGCCAAGTCACCGGAACGTAACTGGGAAGACAGCGCTGATCTGCCAGCGGATGCAGTGGCGGCAGGCTGTGAAGATATTGCCTCGCAACTGGTCAGTTTTGAGCAGCGACTGGAGCAACGTTATCCAACTGTTGATATTGACGGTATTGAGGTGATGATGGGCGGTGGCCGTCGTCATTTTCTGCCCAATCAGCCAGCCTCGGATAATGAGGATGAAAAAAGCTTATTCACTGGTGACCGAAATGACCAGCGCAACTTAATTGATGAGTGGCAGGCACAATATCCGGGCGGTCATTACATCGAGAATCAGGCAGGATTTGATGCCGTGAATCCCGCTGAAACCCAGAAGCTGCTGGCGCTGTTTGAAGACTCACATATGCACTATGAGGCTGACCGCGGCAATGATGATGCCGGTGAACCGTCGCTCAGTGAGATGACAGCCAAAGCGATTGATATTCTGGATAACAATGAAAATGGCTTTTTCCTGCTGGTGGAAGGCGGACGGATTGATCACGCTCATCATGCCGGTAATGCCCATAACGCCCTGACAGATACGATTGAGTTTGCTCGCGCAGTTGAGATCGCGCTGGAGAACACCAACAGCGAAGAAACACTGATTATCGTGACCGCAGATCACAGTCATGTCTTTACTATGGCCGGTTATCCCAAGCGCGGTAATCCGATTTTGGGAAAAGTCGTTAATATCGGTGAACAGGAACCGGCAGTCGCAGAGGATGGCATGCCCTATACCACGCTGGGCTATGCGAATGGTTTAGGCTTTCGGGATTTGGGCGATGAAACGGATGCGGATGTGGCTTACACTCAGCCAGCTAATACAGGGCGGCATGACCTCAGCCATGTTGATACAGAGGCCAAAGGCTATCACCAGGAAGTGCTGGTGCCGCTGGGTTCAGAGACACATGGTGGAGAAGATGTGGCCATTTATGCGATTGGCCCGGGGGCTTCAGCGGTCTCAGGCGTCAATGAACAGAATCTGATCTTTCACGTCATGCGGCGAGTAGCGCCGTGGTGAGTGTTTTACCAGTTGATTTGTGGGAAACTGTTAAGAGAGGGGCGTGCAAAGTAAAAGCCCTGAAATTTACTGACGCCCGCTGCCAGTAACCACTGAACTTCAGCGGCTTCTTCCACGCCTTCAGCAATGACCGAGATCCCCAGAGAGTAACAACACTCAATAATCGCTCTCACAATAGCTTGTCTGGGGCCATTGGTTTGAATGCCCTGGATCAGTTTGCGATCTATTTTGACTTTGTCTGGTTGAAATTCAGCGAGCAATGAGAGGCCGGCATAGCCGGCACCGAAGTCATCTATCGCTACTTTGATACCAGCACCGCGTAAGCGGGTAATGGCACCGAAAAAGGCATCGTAATTAGTGATAGCCTCTTCTTCGGTGATTTCCACCACAATCTGCTCACTGGAAAGCCCCAGTCTTTCTATCGTATCCAGCAGAAAATCCACAGCATCCGGCACCATAATCAGTGACATCGGCAACAGGTTGAGTGAAATCCGGCAGGGCAGGCCCATATCTGCTGCAATTTGCAGTGCGTATTGTTTAGATTCCAGGTCGAATCGATACAAATCGATGCCACTATATTGAGACAGGATAGAGAGGGGGGATTCACTATTTGGCCCCCTGAGCAGCGCCTCAGCAGAAGTCACCAGTTTACTGATGGGGTTAACGATAGGCTGGAAAGCAAAATTAACCGGGTAGTTTCCGATAGGTACTGCCTTCTCATTCGGCCTTACCACGATGCCGTTAAGATCGTCATAGAGTTTTCTTGAGGGGATATTATAGGAGTCGCGCCAGCGGCCCTTGGCAAAGGCATCAATGATCAAGGAAGCGCGTGTTGCATCGACCCGTTCCAGGTTATCGAGACCCAGTCTGTGGAGTTGATCGTCAAACTCGAGGTCACTGGAGATGATTTGCTTACCACCCTCATCATTGATGACGATAAATCCCAGTCCCCAGTCATCAAAAGTGCGTCTGTATATGGGTTCTTCGAGCACGGTGACGACTTCATCATGTCTGGGATCGGTCTGAATCAGTTCATATAAAGCGCTCACCCTTTGCCTGGGTCCCTCCAGCACCTGCAAAAAAAATTCACCATCAAACACCAGCATACCGGTGATATCGCGATGACGATTTCTGTCGGCGAAGTGCTTTGACATCGCCACAACTTTATCTTTCTTTAGTTGGTTGGTTGAACGACTTCGATAGACCAACAGGCTTAATGACATAGCCAATTCCACGCTTTTTTGTAGGACGTTAACACAGGTTTGTCACATTGTGAAAACACGCTGCGGTAACGGATATACCTCTTTGGGAGTACACACTCATCGGTATTTCACCGTCTCTTGCCCCTCACTAAAATCATTTTATTGATGGTTGCTGAGTGGTTAGGGGGTAAGCATGCAGCAAGCGATGACAAAACCTCGTGAAAGTATTTACCGACAGATTGGTGGCGCCGAGGGCGTTGAGCGGCTGGTTGAGACTTTCTGTAATATTCTGGAAACGACAGAGGTCGGTAAGCCTGTTTATCTGTTGCATCTGCGTGGTCATGGGATGGCCCATGCCCGAATGGAGCAGTTCAATTTCTTCTCCGGTTTATTCGGTGGCCCCAAGCTTTACGCTGAGAAATGGGGGCACTCCAACGTACGACAGATTCATGCGCATGTGCATATCGATGACAGTGTCAGTCAGGCCTGGCTGACCAGTATGTCTATGGCTATGGACAAACTGAACTATAGCCCGAATCTCAAACAGCAATTAATGCAGAGCTTTACTGATATGGCAGCAATTCTGGTTCGCCAATCAGCCCAGGCTCAAACTTAACCGTGTTGGTCGCCCTCAAAGTCGTCGAGGCTGTCGTAGTAGATGATAGCCAGGTAGCGGATCGGCATGTCCAGCTTGGCCATCGGTCGATGCGGCTGTTCGGCATCAAATGTCAGCGAATCACCGGGCTCAAGAATATAGAGCTTGTCACCCACAGAGTATTCCAGCTTGCCTTCCAGCATATAAATGAATTCGGTACCGGCGTGCTCGAAAGGGTCAAACACTTCGCTGTCTTCATCGAGCGAAATCAGGAACGGTTCAAACAGCTTTTTCGGGCCCGTGTCGTAGGCCAGCAGATGATAGGTGTGGCCGCTTTTAGTGCCGCGACGCACGACTTCCATGCCCTCGCCATGGGGAACGTACTGCGCCCCGGCCTTGGGCGTGTCGTAGTCATGAAACAGGCGGGAGAGGGTAACGCCCAGGGCGTTAGCCAGATGTTCCAGTTTTTCGAGGCTGGGTGACGTGAGACCGTTTTCGATTTTGCTCAACATGCCGCGGCTGACATTAGCCCGCTTACTGACTTCGGCAATGGTCAGACCGTTCTCCATCCGCAAGTGGCGCAAAGTATTGCCCAGATGTTTATCCAGTGAATGGCCGGTCGTCCCTGTGGTGAGCGATTCTTTGTTGTTCACGCCTGAAAATACTCCGTCGTATGCCTTGTTCAGGGCTTTGATTATAACCCAGTTTCCGGGCATCAGACCATTCAAAGATTCATTATATGAAAAAAAGTTTACTGCAAGTATTGACATCAAAAATCAGTCATGCGTAAATGGAAATCAAGTTTCATCCAGTGAAACAATGTTTACTAAAAAGGTGGTAGCCGCAGTCTACTTCTTAAGTAGTAGAAGCCAGCACCACGGCAGTGGAGGTAAAGAATGCCATTAGGACTTTTGAAATACGGTCTTAGCAAAGAACATCCGGCACCACGGTTTTTTCGGGACTGCACGCAGCCCAAGAAAAGCTACGATGCCGTCATCATCGGCGGTGGTGGTCATGGCCTCGCTGCCGCTTACTACCTGGCCAAAGATTACGGCATCACCAATGTCGCCGTGCTGGAAAAAGGCTATATCGGTGGTGGCAATACGGGCCGGAACACCACGATCGTCCGTTCCAATTACCTGACACCGGAAGGCGTCAACTTCTATGACGCCAGCGTCAAAATGTATGAGGACCTGTCGGAAGAGCTGGACCTCAACCTGTTTTACTCCACCCGCGGTCACTTCACACTGGCGCACACCGAATCCGCGATGCGCACCATGCGCTGGCGTGCCGAAGTGAATAAACATGTTGGTGTGGAGAGCTATGTGGTCGGTCCGGATGAAATCTCCAAAGCCTGTCCTCAGCTGGATATTCAATGTAGTGGTCAGGCGCCCATTATGGGCGCGCTGTATCACGCACCCGGTTCAGTGGCGCGTCATGATGCTGTGGCCTGGGGCTATGCCAAAGAAGCCGATCGTATGGGTGTGGAAATATTTCAGATGACCGAAGTCACCGGTATCGATGTGAAAAGCGGCAAGGTCGTCGGCGTCAATTCCAGTAAGGGTTACATCGAAACTAACCGGGTTTTGTCTGCCGTTGCCGGTTTTACACCGCGTATTACCGACATGGTCGATATCGATACCCCGATTGTGATTCACCCACTGCAAGCCTGCGTCAGTGAGCCGATGAAACCCTGGCTCGATACCATCCTGGTGTCCGGCAGCCTGCATGTTTATGTCAGCCAGTCATCCCGTGGTGAGCTGGTCATGGGGTCTTCGCTGGATCCTTATGAAGTGCATTCAACCCGCAGTTCACTGGATTTCGTCGAGGGCCTCACTTCGCACATCGTCGATATGTTCCCGTTCCTGTCCAACGTCAAAGTGGTTCGTCAGTGGGCCGGCATGGCCGATCTGACCCCGGACTTTGCGCCGGTGATGGGGAAAACCCCGGTGGAAGGTTTCTATCTCGACGCCGGCTGGGGTACCTGGGGCTTTAAGGCAACACCTATCAGCGGTAAGACGATGGCCGAGACCATCGCCCGTGATGCGGCCCCGGATCTGATCCAGCCTTTCCGTTTATCCCGTTTTGAAGACTACGAGCTGACCGGTGAAAAAGGTGCAGCCTCGGTCGGACACTAAGTGAGAAACACACCATGAAATTACTTCAATGTCCAATCAACGGCATCCGGCCTCTCAGCGAATTCACCTACGGCGGTGAGTACCGTGATATGCCGAATCCCGACACCTGCAGCGACAAGGAATGGGCTGCCTACGTGCACTACCGTCATGGTGCACCCGGTGTGAAAAAGGAATGGTGGTACCACGGGCCCAGCGGCACCTGGTTTATTGCCGAACGCGACACGATGGCTGACAAAGTCGTCCGTACCTACATTGCCGGTCAGGAGGAAGCAAAATGACCCGTCGAATTGCAAAGAAAAGAGGCGAGTGGATCAACCGCGACAAGCCCCTGACGTTTGAATACGAAGGTCAGCAGGTACAGGGTTACGAGGGTGACACCATCAGCAGTGCACTGTGGGCCAATGGTATTCAGGTTTTGGGCCGCAGCTTCAAGTATCACCGTGCCCGTGGTCTGTTGAGTTTTGCCAATCATGATGTCAACGCGCTGATGACCGATGGTGAAGACACCAATATTCGCGCTGATGTCTGGCCGGTCAGCCATGGTATGACCTTGAAAGCGGTCAATACCGATGGCGGCGTTATCAAAGATAAGAACAAGTATATCGATTACTTGTCACCGTTTTTGCCGGTCGGCTTCTATTACAAAACCTTTTATAAACCCAAACGGATGTTCCCGTTCTGGGAAGACAAAATCCGTAAAGCAGCCGGACTGGGCGAGGTTAACTCTAACTACCCGCGCAATATCCGTCCTAAACGCCATGCGCATTGTGATGTGCTGGTAGTCGGTGCCGGTGCATCCGGTCTGTCAGCGGCCCTGACTGCGGCAGCAGAAGGCCTGAGTGTGATTCTGGTGGATGAGAACCGCCAGGCAGGCGGCAGTCTGAGCTATGACTATGCCGGTGATCAGACTTCTGCTGACACACTGAATACGCTGCTGAGTGAAGTCGAAGCCAACAGCAATATCCGCCTGATTACCGATGCTTATGCCGGTGGTTATTACACTGACCACCTGGTGCCGATTGTCGAAAAAAGCGGTATCACCAAGGTGCGCGCACAATCTGTGATTGTGGCAACCGGCGTATTCGAGCAACCCCCCGTGTTCCGCTACAACGATCTGCCAGGCGTGATGCTGGGCAGCGCTGCTCAGCGGCTGGTGCATCGTTATGCGGTCAAGCCATTTGATAAAGGTGTGGTTGTGACAGCCAATGATCATGGCTACCGCACGGCACTGGATCTGGCCTCGGTCGGTGTTGAAGTCGTTGCCGTCATCGATATGCGCATCAGTGGTGCCGGTCAGGAGTTGACTCAAAAGGTCAAAGACAGTGGCATCAGCGTGCATAAAGGCAGCTGCATTTATGAAGCCGTGCCCACTGGTGACAAGCTGGGCGTGAAAGAGGTGGTGGTCTGTCCTTATAACGAAAACACCGCTGAAGCTGATACCAGCCGCAGTGTGCGTCTGAGTTGTGATGGCGTTGCTATGAGTGCCGGCTGGGCACCGGCTGCCGCGCTGCTGTACCAGGCTGGTACCAAAATGGGCTACGACTATGATGTCGAACAGTTCGTCCCGGCCCAGCTGCCTGAAGGCGTATTTGCTGCCGGTAAGGTCAACGGCGTGTTTGATTTGAAATCACGTCAGCAGGATGGCCGCCGTGCCGCGACGGAAGCCGCTAATTACCTGGGTAAAGTGGTCCAGCTGGAGCGCTTTAAAGCCGCATCGGTCAACCGTCCCAGCCATCCTTATCCCATCGTCAACCATCCCAAAGGCAAGAACTTTGTTGATTTTGACGAGGATATCCAGGTTAAGGACTTTATCAATGCCGCCAAAGAAGGTTTCGACAATATCGAATTGATGAAACGCTTTACCACGGTTGGCATGGGCCCGAGCCAGGGCAAGCATTCCAATATGAATGCCATCCGGATCCTGGCTCGTATCCGTCAGCTGCCGGTAGAAAAAATCGGCACTACGACTGCACGTCCATTCTTCCATCCGACCCCGATTGGTCACCTGGGTGGACGTGGTTTCCATCCTCATCGCTATACCGCGATGCACCAGTGGCATGTGGATCACGGCGGTGAAATGATGGAAGCCGGTGTCTGGATGCGTCCGGCCTATTATGCGCCGGCCGGTTCCGGTCTGACTGCCAGTGAGGCGGTACAGCAGGAAACGCTGGCGGTACGCGAGAGCGTGGGCATGATCGACGGCAGCACCCTAGGCAAAATCGAGGTCTTCGGCAGCGATGCCGGCGCCTTCCTGGAACGTTTTTACACCGGTAAGTTTGCCGATCAAAAAGTCGGTGGCAGTCGCATTGCCATGCTGCTCGATGAAGCCGGTGTGGTCAGTGACGATGGTGTCGCGGTGAGAATGGCGGAAGACCAGTTTTATGTCTCCACCAACTCATCCAATGCCGCGACCGTTTACCGTGAAATGCAGCGCTACGTTCAGCTGTGGAAGATGCAGGTCACGCTGGTCAACCTGACCGGTGCAATGGCAGCGATGACTGTCGCTGGTCCCAAATCCCGTGATGTCGTGGCGGCGCTGACCGAGATTGATGTGTCTGAAGCCGGCATGGGTAAAGGCGCGTTCCGTACCGGAAAAGTGGCCGGTGTCGATGCCCGCGTGATGCGTGTCAGCTTTGTTGCGGATCTCGCCTTCGAAATCCATGTGCCCTACAGAGCCGGTCTGCATGTCTGGAAAGCACTGATGGAAGCCGGTAAATCATCAGGCATACGCCCATTCGGAACCGATGCCCAGCGTCTGCTGCGTCTGGAGATGGGGCATCACCTGGTGAGTCACGATACCGATGGTCTGACCAACCCGTTTGAAGCGCATTCTGAATCTCTGGTGGCGATGGATAAACCGTTCTTCATCGGTCAGCGCAGCCTGAAAATCCTGGAGAAAAAGCCGCTTAACAAGAAGCTGACCACTTTTGTACTGGATCCGGGCTTCAACGGCGAGATGCCAAATGAGTGCAACCTGGTCATTGATAGTGCAAGCCGTATTGCTGGACGAGTCACCAGTATTTCCTACAGCGGCTATCTTGATCGTCACATCGGCTTTGCCTTTGTGCCGCCTGAACAGAGCCATGACGGCGCCCGTTTCCAGATCCGTACCGACTCCGGTGCGATGGTATCGGCGACCGCCTGCAATGCACCGTTTTTCCACCTTTTAGAGAGTAGAGGAGAGTAATCATGCAAGACGCCGTATTAATGAGTCCGGTGGCCTTTGCTCACGCATTAAGGAAGCCGGTCAGCGGGGAAGTCAATGGCATGGAGACTGCATTGAGCTTTGATGCAGCCGATGTGGAAGCCTCACGCAGCAAGACCTTGAGTATCTGCGATGTCAGCAATCTCAATCGTTTTGGTGTGAAAGGACCACAGGCTGCCAACTGGTTGCAGACAGCGGGAATCAAGCTGCCTGAAACCACTAACAGCTGGACGCCACAGGACAACGGCAGTCTGGTGATGCGTTTGGGTAATACCGAGTTTCTGCTGGAAGACCGGCCGGAAAACGACCTTGCCCGGATGCTCAACGACACCGCCGTGAATGAGGGCGGTGTGCATAAAGTGATGCGCAATGACGCGGCATTTATTGTCAGCGGTGAGCTGACCCTAGCCCTGTTTTCTGAAGTGTGTGCCATCGATCTGGACGGCGCGACCCTGGCAGAAAATCGTCTGGTCATGACTGTCATCGCCGGTGTGTCAGCAACGCTGCTGAAGCAGACGCTCAACGGCCAATCTGTTTATCGCATCTGGTGTGACGGAACCTTCGGACCTTATTTGTGGAAAACCCTGCTCAGCATTATCGAAGAGCAGGGCGGCGGCCCGGTCGGTTTCAATTTTTATTACTCGCTTACTTAATCACCAACGCTGTTTTTATAAACAGAAGGAAAGAGATCATGAAATACGAACACAACGACACACTTCTGGAGTCAGCCCAAATCGAGCAGGCCAAGAAGTTTCTGAAAGACAATGATGTTAAATACGTCTTGGCTCAGTTTGTCGATATTCACGGTGTCGCCAAGGTTAAATCTGTCCCTGCTTCACACCTGGAAGACATTACCACTAATGGTGCCGGCTTTGCCGGGGGTGCTATCTGGGGCATGGGCATTGCGCCTAATGGTCCCGATTATATGGCGGTGGGTGATTTAAGTACCCTGAGTTTGCTGCCCTGGCAGCCAGGCTATGCCCGCATCATCTGCGACGGTCATGTCAATGGACAACCTTACGGTCATGACAGCCGTGTGGTGCTGAAAAATCAGATCAAGCGCCTGGAAGAAAAAGGCTGGATTCTTTATACCGGCCTGGAACCTGAATTCTCTCTGCTCAAGAAAGACCCGGTCACCGGCAAGATTGAACCATGGGAAGAAACAGACACCCTGCAAAAACCCTGCTATGACTACAAAGGTATAAAGCGCCAGGGTGAGTATCTCGAAAAAATGACCGAAGCCTTGATGAAAGTCGGTCTCGATATCTATCAAATCGACCACGAGGATGCGAATGGTCAGTTTGAAATCAACTACACCTACGCTGATGCCCTCAAGAGCGCTGATGACTACATTATGTTCAAGATGGGTGCCAGCGAAATCGCCAATGAAATGGGCATGATCTGCTCCTTCATGTCGAAACCGTTCAGTAACCGCCCCGGCAATGGCATGCACATGCATATGTCGATTGGTGATGGTGAGAAGAGTCTGTTCCATGATGACAGTGATCCCAATGGTCTTGGCCTGTCGAAAATGGCCTATCACTTTATGGCTGGCATCCTGGAGCATGCTCCTGCACTGACTGCAATAGCAGCGCCTACCGTTAACTCATACAAACGTCTGGTCGTCGGCCGCTCCCTGTCCGGTGCGACCTGGGCACCAGCCTATATTTCTTACGGTAATAACAACCGTTCGACCATGGTGCGTATCCCCTACGGACGCATCGAACTGCGGCTGCCGGATGGCACCTGCAACCCTTATCTGACTGCTGCAGCAGCCATTGCTGCCGGTCTGGACGGCGTGGAACGCCAATTGGATCCAGGCAAAGGTCACGACTCAAACCTCTACGACATGACACCGGCCGAACTGGAACAAAACGGTATCGGCATCCTGCCGCAAAACCTCCATGAGGCCTTGCTGGCACTGGAAAAGGACGACGTCGTGAAAGGTGCTTTGGGTGAAGGACTGGCCAAGGAATTCCTGGAACTGAAACACATGGAATGGGTGGAGTACATGCGTCATGTCTCCGATTGGGAAATCAACCGTTACGTTGAGTTTTATTAATACTCCGCCTGAGAGGCGTTTTTTAGGAGAAATCTTATGTGTGGAATCGTTGGTCTTTATCTGAAAAACGATAAATACGAGAGCGAAATTGGCAAACTGTTCGCCCCGATGCTGATTGCGATGACCGAACGTGGTCCTGACAGTGCTGGTTTTGCGGTCTACGGCGATGCCGTAGAAGACGGCATCAAACTGACCCTGCGTCATGAAGACGAAAACTACGACTGGACAGCCCTGGCGAAAGACATCGAAACGGCCCTGGATACCAAAGTGAACTGGTTCCAGAACAGTAAAGTTGCCGTGTTCAAAGTCGGCGTCGATGCTGAAAAAGTCGAGGACTACCTGGAACAGAATCATGACGATGTACTGGTTATGAGTTCAGGTAAATCGATCGAAATCCTGAAAGAAGTCGGTCTGCCGGAACGTATCGTTGATATGTTCAAACTGGGCGATATGAAAGGCAGCCACATCATTGGCCACACCCGTATGGCGACGGAATCTGCTGTCACCATGGCAGGCAGCCATCCTTTCTCAACCGGTCTGGATCTGTGCCTGGTACATAACGGCTCTTTTTCCAACCACAACCGCCTGCGTAAAGAGCTGCAACGCGAAGGGATTGAATTCGATACCGAAAACGATACCGAAGTCGCAGCAGGTTACCTGACTTACCGTCTGCAGCAGGGTGATTCTCTGAATGAAGCACTCGAGAACGCGCTGAAAACGTTGGACGGTTTCTACACCTTAACCATTGGCACCAAAGACGGTTTTGCTGTGGTGCGTGACCCGATTGCCTGTAAACCGGCCGTCATTGCTGAAACCGACGATTACGTGGCAATGGCATCTGAATACCAGGCTTTGACAACCCTGCCGGGTATCGAAGACGCCAAGGTCTGGGAACCGGAACCTGCACGTATCTACGTCTGGGAACGTAACGGTAACTGAGATTAGGTGATTAGGAGAAGATAATGAGTACAAACAACTTAGCAGAACAAACCTCTGCATTCGAAACCATCAACGGTGTCGGTACGGTTGACCTGTCAGTTCAGACGGTGCGTGACCTGAACCAGGCACTGCACGATCAGCATGATGAAATGACCATCGAAAAATGGGATGTGCTGAACCCGAAAGGCCATCACAACCTGGCGGTTGGTGTTAATCAGAAACTGAAAATCGATATCCACGGTCCGGCCGGTTACTACTGTGCCGGCATGAATCAGGAAGCTGAAATCACGATTCACGGCCACACCGGTCAGGGCGTGGCGGAAAACATGATGTCAGGCCTGGTACGTGTTAAAGGCAATGCCTCATCGGCAGCGGGTGCCACCGCGCACGGTGGTCTCCTGGTGATTGAAGGCGACGCCGGTTCACGTTGTGGTATTTCCATGAAAGGTGTCGACATCCTCGTCAAAGGCAGCGTCGGTCACATGAGCTGCTTTATGGGGCAGGCCGGCGTACTGGCCGTTTGTGGTGACGCTGGTGAAGCCCTGGGCGACTCGCTCTATGAAGCACACATCTATGTCAAAGGCAGTGTGAAATCCCTGGGTGCGGACTGCATTGAAAAAGAAATGCGTGCCGAACACATCGAAGAACTGACCGAGCTGTTTGAACGTGCCGGTGTGACCGATCAGGACCCGAGAGATTTCAAACGCTACGGCTCTGCCAGACAGCTTTACAACTTCAAAGTTGATAACGCTGGTGCTTATTAATTGCTGATATTGCGAGGAAATAGAAATGACTGAAAAGAGAAAATACATGACCGTACCGCGCGAGTCAGCGACATTCGACCGTTTGACGATGGCTGAAATCCGTCGCGCTGCCGATACCGGTATTTATGATATCCGCGGTGCTGGTGCCAAGCGCAAGCTGCCACACTTCGATGACCTGTTGTTCCTGGGTGCGAGTATGTCGCGTTACCCGCTGGAAGGTTATCGTGAAAAATGCAACACCTCGGTCACGCTGGGTAACCGTTTTGCCAAGAAACCGATTGAGCTGGAAATCCCGGTTACGATTGCCGGTATGAGCTTTGGTGCTTTGTCTGCCTATGCCAAAGAAGCGCTGGGCCGTGGCGCCTCAGCAGTCGGTACCTCCACCACTACCGGTGACGGTGGTATGACGCCGGAAGAGCGCGGTCAGTCCACCAAACTGGTCTATCAGTATCTGCCATCACGCTACGGCATGAACCCGGATGATCTGCGTAAAGCCGATGCCATCGAAGTGGTACTGGGTCAGGGTGCGAAACCGGGTGGCGGCGGTATGCTGCTGGGTCAGAAAATCACCGACCGTGTGGCGAAGATGCGTACCCTGCCAAAAGGCGTGGATCAGCGTTCTGCCTGTCGTCATCCAGACTGGACCGGTCCTGACGATCTGGAAATCAAGATCAAGGAACTGCGTGAAATCACCGACTGGCAGGTGCCGATTTATATCAAAGTCGGTGCCACCCGCACTTACTACGATGTGAAGCTGGCGGTCAAAGCCGGTGCTGACGTTATCATCGTCGACGGTATGCAGGGCGGCACCGCAGCCACCCAGGACGTGTTTATCGAACACGTCGGTATTCCGACCATGGCAGCCATTCCCCAAGCCGTACAGGCACTGCAGGAAATGGGCATGCACCGTAAGGTTCAGCTGATTGTCTCCGGTGGTATCCGTAACGGTGCCGACGTGGCCAAGTGTATGGCACTGGGTGCTGACGCGGTTGCTATCGGTACTGCGGCGATGGTCGCGCTGGGTGATAACGATCCGAAGTGGGAAGAAGAGTACCAGAAACTGGGCTCCACAGCGGGTTCTTACGATGACTGGCATGAAGGTCGTGACCCTGCCGGTATTTCTACCCAGGATCCAGAGCTGATGAAACGCTTTGATCCGGTTGAAGGTGGCCGTCGTCTGGCGAACTACCTGCGTGTTTTAACCCTGGAAGCGCAAACCCTGGCCCGTGCCTGCGGTAAGAATGATCTGCGTAACCTGGAACCGGAAGATCTGGTTGCCCTGACTGTTGAATCTGCTGCTATGGCCCGTGTACCACTGGCCGGCACCAGCTGGATTCCGGGTCAGCAACAGACCTTCTAAGCCCCGTTTTTAACGAGCGATCGAAATAAGGGCCGGTACTGCAAAGAATGAATCACTTGTGATCCTTACCCCGTCATCTAGTGTTGATTTCAGCGTGGTATCGGCCCTTATCTTTTTTGCATTTTTTTCAACAGGAGGAATTCGTGTAATTCATTAGTTCAAACAAGAGAGGAAACAATCATGAATAATAATTTAAAAAAACGTATACAAAATATGTATCTACGGGACTGTATCATGGCCTGGTCGGATATCATTCTGATCTGGCTGGCTGTGGGCTTCGTCCTCATTAGTATCTTAAACATCGTCGATGACCCCATTGTTCAATGGGTGTTAATCATCTCCAGTGGTCTGCTTGTGCTCTTTAATACCGCCTCTGTCGGGTCGATGACTCGTCACTATGCGGAAGATAAAGCGTTCATCTATGGCCTCGATATCAAGCACCTGGATGAGAACCGGGCGGCTAAAAACGATGCAAGAGTCAATTAATGAGGAAATGCTATGTCCAGTTATATACCCAAGATCCAGCCTAAACGGGGACAGTTGTTTGATAGTCTGTTTATTCTGGTACTGGTTTATGTAAGTCTCTATATCCCTCTGTTTCTGGAATCCGACAGTAAGTCGGTCGATGAAACAGCCATTGTCCAGTCCCACTCCTGGGAATCTCTGGGCGTCTCCCCTGTTGAACAGGAACAGTGGCAAAAGCTTGGTTATGACGAACAGGCTGCTGCTGAGATTATCAACAATAAGTTCGATTACACCATTGACCCGTTAATGCTTGCCATTACGGCGCTGGTGATCATCGGCTATTTCTTTTTCATGCTGCGGGTTTCCAACAAGCAATACCGGGAAGTCATCAGAGAAAAATTCGATAGTCAGGAGACAGCTTCAAACAGGGAGGCAACACAATGATTTGGTGGGATATTTTAAGTTATGCCGCCTGGATTATCTCCGGGCTGCTACTGCTGTGGATTCTGGTCGATGCCATCAGTGTATCGCGTGAGTTTGACGAAGAGCTTCTGGTCAGTTCCCGTGAGGGTGCCGATGAGTTGCTTGAACAAATCAAGCAAGAGGAGGGCATCCGATGACCGCTGAATCTACGACTGCAGACAATGTACAACGCATCTCGATGTTCAAGGTGCTCAACCCTTTCCATGTATGGGCTTTAGGGGTTGGGATCGTATTAGTTGGCGAGTTTATGGGCTGGAACTTCTCCGTCGCCAAAGGGGGCGCCTATGGGGCCCTGATTGCCTGCTGGGTGATCGGGCTCTTATATAGTTGTGTCGCCATGATCGACTCGGAAGTGACCTCGACAGTAGCCGCAGCAGGTGGGCAGTATACCCAGGCCAAGCACATTATCGGTCCGCTTATGGCCTTTAATGTGGGGTTGTATCTGGTGATGGCCTACACCATGTTGGAAGCGGCCGATGCCCTGATTGTCGGTGATTTGATGGCTGCAGTCGCAGCTGCCACCGGCTATGAAGGTCTCAATCCGCAACCTTTTGTGGTGCTGACGATCGCCTTTCTGGCCTGGCTTAACTATCGCGGTGTGTTCATGACGCTGACAGTGAACTTTGTTATCACGCTGTTTGCGTTTTTGGCGATTATTGCCCTGTTTGTGGGGACTGATCCGCTCAATCCCGGCAACATACTCAAGCACAGTGATCTGCTCACTGAACTGCCCTATGGCTGGATTGGGGTTGTGGCAGCATTGCAGTTTGGTATGTGGTATTACCTCGGTATTGAGGGCACCTGTCAGGCAGCAGAGGAGGTTCGTAGTGCGGGCCGCGCAATTCCACTGGGTACCATCGGTGGCATTCTGACCTTACTGGTGGCAGCCAGTCTGACCTGGTATGTCTCTACCGGTCTGATGCCCTGGCAGTATCTGGGGCAGGCAACGACACCGTTGTATGATGCGGCCTCGATTATCGGTAATCCCTCTCTGCAGGTGGTCTTGTTCATCGGTACCATGTTTGCAGCCATTGCCTCAGCCAATGGCTGTATCAATGATGCCGCACGTGCCTGGTTCTCAATGGGGCGGGATCGTTATATGCCGACCTGGTTTGGTGCGATTCACCCGCATTACCGTACACCTTTCCGGGCCATTATTTTCCTGATTCCGATTGCGGTGTCATTTGCCTTTACCGGCTTACTGGATCAGGTAATTACCTTCTCGATTCTGTCCGGTCTGCTGGGCTACACCTTCATGTCAATCAACATGATGAAGTTCAGAAAGATGTGGCCGCTGGGTGTGATCAAACGGGGCTACATCCATCCGTTTCACCCGATACCGGCGCTGGTATTGCTGGCACTGTGTTCGGTGGTCTATTTTGCGACCTTCCTCGGTTACGGCGCTTCGTTGCTGTCGATCATGGCCTTCTACATCGTCGCGTCAGTGTGGTTTGTCATGCGTCGCTATCAGTTTGTGAAACGGGGTGATCAGTTCACGATGCCCTGGCCACGGCCTAAAGGCTATTAAGGAGGAACGTCATGAAAAAAATCTTATGTGCAACCGACGGTTCTCACAGTGCGCAGAAAGCGGTGGACTATGCGATTGAACTGGCGAAGTTGGCAGAGGCAGAACTGACTTTTATTCACGTGGTAATGCCTACCGGTGAGGATGTTTCACATACTTATTTCTGGAACTCCAATATGCTCGATGCCGCGCATGATCAAATCCAGATGGAGTTGCATGATGCGATGGAACGGGCTCATCAACGTGACTTGCAGCCAGTCTATTGCACTACTGTTCCCGGTCATAACATTGCCAGGGCAATCATTGATTATGCCGAAAACAATGACCATGACCATGTGGTAACAGGGTCAGTCGGCCGAACAGGTGTCGCCAAGGTTCTGCTGGGCTCTATCGCCGAGCAGGTGATCAGTAAGGCGCATTGTCCGGTCACGGTCGTGCGTTGACTTCGTGCCCCGTAACTGTGGTTACGGGGCTTTTTTTTGCCGGTTTAAGGAGGCAAAAATGACACAACTTATCATTCTGATGACCGTGGTATTTTCGATATCCTTGTGGCTCATCTACCGCCGTCATCATCACCAGATACTGCGTGACCGGGCTGCTTTATTAAGTGAAAGTCACAAAGTGATAGACATTAAGCAGCGTGTTTTGGATCAGGCCGGTTTTGCTCACCTGGCAGGAGAGTTCGCCGGTACCAGCGTGGCGCTGAAACTGGAAGTGGATAATCTGACCGCACGTAAATTACCGATAATGTGGTTGCATATCACCATGCTCAGACCCGCCGGCAGTGAGGGCAGTCTGGATATTCTGATGAGACCGCAGAGCGGTGATGTTTTCAGTCCCGGTTGGAATTGGGAGCGGCCGGTTACTCCCCCGAAAAACTGGCCTCAACATGCGCGTTATGTCAGTAAAAACAAAGTGCCGAGCCTGCAGCGTATCGACGGCGATATTCAAAGTATTTTTGCTGACCAGCGTGTGAAAGCGTTGCTGATCACCCCGGATGCCGTGAGATTGACTTATCTGGCCAGGCAAGGCGACAGGGGACAATATTTGCTCTTGCGGATGGCGGATTTTGATATGCAGCCACTGGATCCGACAGAAATTGCTGCTTTGAGCCGACAACTGCAGACTTTGCTGTTTAATCTGGACGGGGGCCATTATGAAAAAGCCGCCTGATGAGCAGGGCACGGGTTTGTGGCATCCCTACCTGGTGTTGCTGGTTGCGATTATTCTGCCAGGTGTTGGTCAGGTACTGAACCAGTCACCCATGCGCGGACTCACCATGGTTTTTTTTATGCTGGTACTGGGCGTAGTGACATTCAACATGGCCAGCCCCGGGGTTTCCGTGATCGGTCAGTTTGCCGGTGGTCTCTTTATCTATGCCTTGTCAGTGATGGATGCATACCTCTGGGCAAAGGTGCGATGGGTTAGTCGGTCTTATCACGAACACGCCTGATTCGGTGTCTCCAAATTCGCCAGCCAGACATTGAAGGTTTCACCTTCAGTGACAGTTTTCTATTGTCAATCAGAAACATAGATTCGCATCGTTACTACCTATGGAGTACTCACAGAAGATAATTACAGTCTTGTTGCAGTAGGGGTAAGTTCAGTTCAGGTCCTGAATTGCCGATTCGGAACCGTCTGAAATTCAATGCTAATAGCAAAAAGCTAAACCACTAGCTGGAGATAGAGATATGAGTGAGTACAACGAATCATCTGTTGGCACCCACGATGCAGAGTCACTGGAACGGTCAATTGACTGGAAACAGGGGCTGGCAATCGCATCTGGGGTGCCATTATTAATTTTACCGTCGCTGGGTTACTTCCCCATGTGGGTGGCGGCAGCGGCTATTCTGGTCTGGGGGCTGTCGGTGCTGCAGGGCTTTATGCAGAATCTGGCCTACGCGGAAATGGCGACTGCCTTTCCCAAAGCATCCGGGTTGCCGGGGTTTGCCCAGCACGTTTTTACATCGAAAGACTACCAGGGAAAGTATGACAAAGGTAAGTTGATTGGCGGTTTCAGTGCCTGGAGTTACTGGTTTGCCTGGAACCCGGTGTTAGCTATCTTCGCCATACTGGTTGGCAGTTACCTGCAGGGGTTGTTCCCCGGCCTGGGTGAGATGTTTACTGAATACCAACTGTCGTTGATTTCGGGCGTGGTGATCTTCAGTGGTCTTATCATCGTCAATTACTTCGGTCTCAAAGACGGTGCGGTGCTGGGTTACATTCTGGCGGCGGTTTCAATCATCCCACTGGTGGTAATGACTGCAGTACCGTTTGCGACCGGTTCAGTGGATATGAGCAATATCACGTCATCCTGGCTTCCGGCTGACTGGTCATGGGATATGCATCATATTCTGATTCTGTTTGGTTTGTTTGCCATCGCCCAATGGAGTGCCTGTGCCTGGGAAACGGCAGCGATTTACGGCCCGGAATACAAAAAACCATCGGTTGATGTACCCAAAGCCTTGTTTGTCTGCGGTGCGATTTGTCTGTTGACCTTCGTGCTGGTACAGGCTGCGGTTATCGGTGTACTGGGTGTGGAAGGTGTTCTGGCTGAGCCCCTGTCACCCATGATTCCGGTTGCACAGGCTGCATTTGGTGAGTCCGGATCCGTTATCACCATCATCATGCTGATTGCGGCAATGATCCTGATTATTCAAACCGCCTATCTGGGTTCTGCCCGTGCCATGCACTCAATGGCGCATGAAGGCAATCTGCCTAAAGTGCTGAGTAAAGTGAATGGCCATGGCACGCCGGTACTGGCGATGGTGGTCATCGGTCTGTTCAACCTGGTGCTGATATCCATGGGCACGCCAGCAGCAATTCTGGCCGCTTCTGCGATTGGTTACACCTGTGCGAACGGTATCAGTCTGTTTGCTTACGTTAAAGCTAAAAAAGACCCGCGTTTTATCAATGTCGAGCGTCCTTTCAAAGCACCGGCCGGCTGGAAAAATGTGGCCATGCTTTTCGGTCTGTTCAATATCCCGCTGTGTCTGGTTGGCGTGGTGTATCTGAACAGCCTGGAAGTCGGCTGGTTCTCAACTTGGGTNTCNTCGNNCTGGGNATNTACCNNCNAATCTGGNTCNANACCCAATTTGAGACCCGCCAGCCAGCACAATGCGGCGATCGGCGCTGTTGCCAGTAAATGATAACGCTGTAACGAAGGGGGCAGTAGACTCTGCCCCCTTATTTTGTTTATCACCACAAAGAGAGAAAACAACATGAAAAAAATGATCCTGTTAATGGCCGCCAGCGGTCTGATGACTTCGGGCGCAGCGATGGCCTGGGAGAGTGAAAACGGTCAGCACAGCACCAGTGCGAGTGTGGCTTTATCCAGTGATTATGTCTGGCGCGGTTATTCTCAGACTGATGAAAAACCAGCCATTTCCGGCAGCTTTGACTATGGTCACAGCAGTGGATTTTATACCGGCATCTGGGCCTCCAATGTCGATTTCGGCGATGCAGCCCCAGATACCAGTATCGAAGTGGATTACTATGCCGGCTATGCCAATGAAATTGGTGACACCGGTATTGCCTATGATCTGGGTATCCTGCGTTACGACTACCCGGGTGAATCCGGCCTGGACTGGAATGAAGTGTATGGCTCACTCAGTTACAGCTACTTTACTCTGGGCGTAGCACATTCAGGTGATGTCTACGGACTTAGCGAGACAGGCACTTATTACAATCTGGGCTTCGATTATGGTCTGCCGGCTGGCGTCAACCTTAGTGCCGCGGTCGGTTATTACGATTATGACGATGATGTTTTCGGTTCCGGCAACCCGGACAGCGCGACTGACTATCGCATCGGTCTGTCCAAAGACTTTGCCGGCTTCGGTTTTGATCTGACTTACACCGATACCGACAGCGATGGTGAAGATCTCTACACCGATGACCTGGCTGAGGGACGCTTTGTCTTCAGTATCTCTAAATCAATGTAAAAAACTGTCGGAAGGGAGTAGCGCCACTATGACCTTGGTAGTAATACCTCTTCGGAATGGTGGCTATCAGGGCTTAAGGAGATAATGAAACTGGAGCTGGTTTTCAGCGAATGTTTCAGCTTCTTGATGGTTATCCTCTTGCCCGTTCCGACTGGCATATTTGGGAGTTGTCGTAGTCGCAAGCAATGATTTATTGCCCGGTTTCGGCAGCTCCTTTTTTTTAGCTGTAGATGATGTCATGACGCGCTTTTTTGTCATGGGAGTGTCAAGCTAATCAAGATCATGCGCTCAGTACTGAACTGAGAGGCTGTGTTGGCTACACCCTGATAAGGAGGGTTTATGTATGTCGATTTCAAACAGCAAATATTTCAAGTTTCTGGCATTGGTGCTAACCCAACTGATGAGTAACGGTTGGATGGTGGGTAGTTACACGGGTGGGATTCTCACTGCAGAAGAGTCAGCTGATTTCGGGCCATTCAATCCACGTTAGGGATTGTTTCTAACACCTAGGTAGTAAGCCTTCTTTGGAATTGTTGAAGGGCATGACAGCCACGATAATTAAACTGAAGCTGATTTGATGACAGGGGTTCAGCTTCTTTCATGGTTATCCTCTAAACCGTTCTCTCGTTGGGACGTTGGGGGCGAACTGACACTGCCAGCATGATGTTCTCAATGGCATGTGTGAACAGGCGTGAACAGTTCGCCTTCCTTTTTGGGTAAGCCAACACCAATTGACTGTACAGTCTGCAAGATAAGGATACGTATTATGAACCTGCCTCTTAAAGCTGGCCTGGAAGATGTTCAGAACACACCTGATAAACGCCAGTTACCGATTGATCGGGTAGGCATTAAATCCTTACGTTATCCTATTTTCTTCGATAGTCAGGATGGCCATCCCATTCGGGTCGTCGCTGATTTCAATATGACGGTCAGTCTGCCCCATCATGTTAAAGGCACGCATATGTCGCGTTTTGTCGAGTTGCTGGAACAGCCGAAACAGGTGTTTTCAGTCGCTGCGATGCCGGCCTTTATGCGTGCCATGCTTGAGCTGCTGGAAGCCGACAATGGTCATGTGCAGATGCGGTTTCCGTTTTTCCTGGAAAAAGCCGCGCCGGTGTCGGGCGTGACCAGCATGATGGATTATGACGTGACCCTGAATGCCGAGATCGGTGAAGCCTACCAACTGACCGTCAAGGCAGAAATTCCGGTCACCAGTCTCTGTCCCTGTTCCAAAAAGATTTCCCAGTATGGTGCACACAATCAGCGCTCTCTGGTCACCGTCGAGGTGGAAATGGGTGAGGCAATGAATCTCGATGAGTTAATTCGCCTGGTCGAAGCGCAGGCATCCAGTCAGCTGTATGGCCTGCTTAAGCGCCCGGATGAAAAGTTTGTGACCGAGTTTGCCTACGATAATCCCAAGTTTGTTGAAGACTTGGTCAGAGACATTGCCGGTGCACTCGAAAAAGCGCCTGAAATTGGTGGTTTCCGGGTTGAATGCGAGAACTTCGAGTCGATTCATAACCATTCTGCCTACGCATTGATTGATCGCATGTAAGGAGGCGTCATGACATATTCCACGATTGCATTTAAAGCCAAGGCTCCTCTGCCTGCGATTTCACCGATAGAAGACATCATCGAGGATATCCGCCTGGGCAAAATGGTGGTGTTGATGGATGACGAAGATCGCGAAAATGAAGGCGATTTGATCATGGCTGCCGATGCTGCTTATGCCCAAGCGATTAATTTTATGGCGATGCATGGCAGGGGATTGATTTGCCTGACACTCACGGAGACACGATGCCGGCAACTTGATCTACCACTGATGGTGGGTCATAACGGCACCTCACTGGGTACCAATTTTACGGTGTCGATAGAAGCAGCAGAAGGCGTGACCACCGGCATCTCGACGGCGGATCGTGCCCGCACTATACAAGCTGCGGTCGCGTCTAACGCGGGACCAGCAGACATTGTCAGCCCGGGGCATATCTTTCCCTTGATGGCCCAACAGGCCGGTGTCTTAAAACGTGCCGGTCATACTGAAGCCGGTTGTGATCTGGCGCAACTAGCCGGCAGAGAGCCGGCCGCTGTTATCTGCGAGATCATGAATGATGACGGCAGCATGGCCCGACTGCCCGATTTACTGGCCTTTGCTAACAAACATGACCTCAAAGTCGGCACCATCGCTGATTTGATTGCCTATCGCCATCAGCAGGAAACGATCATTGAACGTATAGATAGTCGTTCACTGAGTACCATCTTTGGTGAGTTTACGCTCAGCCGTTACCGGGATATTCACAGCAGTGAAGTTCACCAGGCATTGGTTTTTGGGGATGTGTCTGCGGCACAGAATACCCTGGTGCGGGTGCATGCACCGTTTAACGGTCTGGATTTACTCGACAGTGACCGTCGCGGTCACAGCTGGAGTGTCACCGAGGCTATGCAGGCCATTCGCAAAGCCGGTACCGGTGTGCTGCTGTTGATGCATGATGACGGCATCGGTGAATCAAATGATATCCCCAGGCTCAAACTCAAGCACTATGGCGTAGGTGCACAAATCCTCAAAGATCTGGGTGTGACGGGCATGACGCTGCTGACGCGGCCGCGTATACTGCCTGCAATGACTGGCTTTGGCCTGACCGTGCATGATTTTCTGTTGCCGGATGCGGAGACAGAGAAAGAACAAGCCAGCGCCTGAACAAGACATATCTGACCGCAGGGACGACCCTGAGTACGGTTTTTGAGACGGGACGACCCGCTAATAATAAGGACCATTCAGATGGCCTGGATGATTTTATTTATTGCCGGATTGCTGGAAGTGGTCTGGGCAATCGGCCTCAAATACAGCGATGGCCTGACCCGGCCTTTACCGACAATTGCGACGGTCTTTACCCTATTACTCAGCTTTTGGCTGCTCGGCCTGGCCATGCGTGACTTGCCGATTGGCACTGCTTACGGTGTCTGGGTGGGTATTGGTGCGGTAGGCACGGTGATTCTCGGTATTATGTTGTTTGACGAATCCACCAGTTTAAGCAGGCTGGTGAGCATCGCTTTTATCATTGTCGGGATTATCGGGCTCAAGCTTAGCACGGCCGAAGCTTGAAAAAATCCGGCATGACTGGCTGATGTTTGCCTGCGCGCTATGGTGATCATCAAGATCCGCTTAGGGAGCGCATAGTGAGTCAGCAGGATATTTCCATCCCATTCCAACCCATCGACGGTCGCATTCAGACGCTGCATCGCGCTATAGACTGGAAAGGCGCTTTCTGGATAGCGAGTGGCGTGGCCGCACTGGTGCTGTTCTCCATGGGGGCGATTACGGCCACGGTGGGCAAGCCCGCCTGGCTGGTCTGGATTATTGCCATCAGTTTCGGTCTGCTGCAGTCATTTACCTATGCTGAAATTGCCGGTCTGTTTCCACATAAAGCCGGTGGAGTCTCTGTTCATGGCGCTGTCGCCTGGATGCCATACAGCAAACTGATTGCACCGGTGTCGATATGGTGTCACTGGTGGGCCTGGTCGCCAGTACTCGCCATCGGTTCTGGTTTATCTGCTGGCTATATCCTTAACGTACTGTTTCCTGCCGATGCTGTGATTAATACCTGGCAGCTGACACTGATTGATTTGAGTGCGCTCAAGCAGGGACTCAGTTTGCGTATTGACGCCACCTTTATTGTCGGTGCCACCATTTTGCTGGTGGTTTTTGCCATACAGAACGGTGGCGTGTTGCGTTCAGCCAGGACAACCATGCTGCTGGCATTAAGCGCCCTGATTCCCCTGATGTTGATTGCGCTGGTTCCTCTATTGAGTGGTGATCTGCCACGGGATCATTTTTTCCCGTTAACTCCGGTCGCTTATGACTCGATGGGAAAAGTGGTGGCCGGGGAGTGGAGTCTGCAGGGCTGGGTCTTGATGGCTGGCGCTCTGTTTATCGCCGGCTGGTCGGCTTATGCATTTGAAACTGCACTCTGTTACACCCGTGAATTCAGAAACCCGGTTCGGGATACCCATCGGGCGATTTTTTATGCCGGTTTACTGTGTCTGGCCGCTTATATTCTGGTACCAGTGGCTTTTCAGTCCTACCTTGGTATCGGCGAGATGATTCAGCCGGCGATCCTGGATTCAGATGGGCAACTGATAGCGCCTGCCCGCTATGACGGTATGCTCGCCGAAGAGATCTACAGTGGTATGGGGGTGGCCAATGCCTTATCCGCGATGCTTGGCGGTCAGCCATTTATGGCAAATCTGATCGTGGCGATGCTGGTGTTGGCTATGGTGCTGGCAATGATGACGGCGATGTCGGGCGCATCCAGGACGCTGTACCAGGCGTCAGTCGATGGTCTGTTGCCGCGCTATCTGTCTCATGTGAATGAGGAGGGGGCGCCGACTCATGCGATGTGGACCAATCTGGTGATTAACCTGGTGTTGTTGATGATGTCGGATTATGTGTTTCTGCTGGCGGCGTCGAATGTGGGTTATATGATTTTCAATTTCCTCAATCTCAATGCAGGTTGGATACATCGCATTGACCGTGGTGACTGGCAAAGACCGTTCAAGGCACCGACATTTTTGCTTGCTATGGGGATTGTGATGGCCTACATGAATATTGCGATTATGGGGCTGGGTGCCAACGTCTGGGGTAAGGGGGCATTGCTGAGCGGCTTATTGATGGCGGCGGTGAGTATTCCTCTGTTCCTCTGGCGTCATTATCTGACTGACAAGGGGACATTCCCGGCAGGGACGCGGGAGGATCTACAGCGACATCATTCGGCGCTGGGTAGAGCCGGTGTTCTGCCTTATCTGGCGCTGTTGATGGGGGGGGGCATTCTGTATGTCAGTCATATCCTGGTTGAAAGTCTTTTGAGCTGAATTTATTGGCCTCAGCAGCGATTTTTTACTCCCAAGGGAGTACGCCATCAAGAGAATTTTTAAGCCCTTTTATTTGCGTTAATTTGCTTATGAACTTTCTGTTATTAAAGCGGAGCCAGTGCCATGAGCAATTCTACTCAACCTCTCGAAGCCGCGGATGCGGCCATTACCCGTAACTCAGTACTGAATCAACGACATCGCGAGCTGGGTTCCAAGCTGGATGAATCGATCTGGGGAATGCCCATTCCGCAGTTTTATCACAGCGATCCCCATGACGAAGTCATTGCGGTCAGAACCCGTGCCGCACTCTACGATGTGTCTGCGCTGAATATTCTTAATGTCACCGGGCCAGCGGCATTGAAAGTACTGGATAAACTGGTGGCGATCGATGTGACTGAACTCGAGCCCGGCACCTCACGTCTTGCTGCGGAAGTGAATGAAGAGGGTGCCCTGGTGGATGACATTATGCTGATTTGTGATGCCAAGGAACATTATCGAATCTCTCACGGTGGTGGCAGCACCCAGGACAATCTGGCCAGACTGGCTGAAGGTCTGGACGTCAGCATTGAGCAGGATTTTGACGTGCATATTCTGTCACTGCAGGGGCCGAAATCAATCGATATTCTCGGTCCCGAAGTCAGTATTGACCTGGCACGCCTGCCTTATTTCAAACATGTTCAAACCTCGTTGTTTGGTCGTGATGTGATTATTGCCCGTGGCGGCTATTCCGGTGAGCGCGGTTATGAAGTGTATTGCAGCGCTGATGATGCGGTGCATATCTGGGACAGCATCATGGAAAAAGGGCATGCCTACGGGATTATGGCCGGCTCCTGGGAATCTCTGGACCTGACCCGGGTTGAAGCCGCTTTGCTGTTCTACCCATTCGATATGCCAGAAGGCGACACCACCCCATGGGAAGTCAACATGCACTGGTGTGTGGATCTCGACAAAGAAGGCGACTATGTCGGCAAACAAGCATTACTGAAACTGAAAGCCCGTGAACGCTTCAAGCAGGCGGGTCTGGTTTGTCAGAGCAATGAGGCGATGCCGGCAGGGGCCAAAATTATTAAAGATGGTAAGGAAATCGGTGTGGTGACCAGTGCCAGTTTCAGCCGTTACCTGATGAAATCGATTGCCATGGTGCATATCAAGCCCGAGTTCTCGCAACTCGGTACCCAGGTGGTGGTTGCCGCCGAGACGCCGATCAAAGCCCATGTCGTTAAGACACCTTTCTACGATCCGATGCGTCTGCGTACTCATCCCGAACAATAGTTGTCACCCAGCCTGGTATGTCACAGGGACGTGGCAGGGCAACAAGATGAGGAAAAAGTGATGGAAAGAGGATATTGGATCAGAAGCAAACCACTGTATGACTCGCTGGTGTGGAAGCAGCATGCGACCGGTCATGTTGTTATCGCCGAGGGCGAGGGGGGTATTGCCGTACTGAAGTTATTTCAACAGATGTGTCCCCGTGAACCAATCAAGTTATTGTTTGCTGACGATCCGTCGGCATCAAAAAAATACGCTGAGATTATTACCAAGCTGGTACCGGAAGGTCTGCAGGTCTGTGAGTCAGACCAGGCGGTGCTGGCTGCACTCAGGGAGCAATTACCTGATTGTCTGATGGGCACACAGTTTTATGTCGCCGGCAGTGAGGCCTTCATCTGGGCGGTGATGGATGAGCTCAAAGTCTACGGTGTTCAGGACCGCAATGTGGAAAAAGAGCTGAGCGGGACTTTGGCACGTAGCGTTTACTGTGTTCATTGCAAAACCACGGATAAAGATGTGCATCACAGCATTCATCAATGCAGCGGCTGCGGCCGTCATCTGTTTGTTCGTGACCATTTTTCCCGTCGTTTGGGCGCTTACATGGGCGTGATGGTTGATGCTGAAGAACCGGGCAATGTACCGGCAGCAGAGGAGATTTATCCATGAGTGTATTGAATGTGAAAGTGGTGGATGTGGAACAGGTGACTGAGGTGGTCAAACACTTCACGCTGGTGCAGGAAAATGGTGAACCTTTACCGCATTTTTCCGGTGGCAGTCACGTTGTGGTATCGATGGATATCAATGGTCGCATTCACCGGAATCCGTATTCATTGATGGGGTCTACCGCTAATTCAGACAGCTATCATATTTCGGTACGCAAGCAGGAAAATTCACGCGGTGGCTCGGTCTACATGCACGAGCAGGTGAAGCCGGGTACCCGGCTTCAAATCACCTATCCGGTTAACCTGTTCGCGATATCCAAGCTGGGTCGCCGGCATATTCTGATTGCCGGGGGGATCGGTATTACGCCCTTTATGTCGCAGATTTCTGACCTCAATCGCCTGGGCTACGACTATGAACTGCATTATGCCTATCGCTCACCTGAGCATGCGGCGTTCCGTGAACAGTTACAGCAGCTATGCGGCGATCGGGTTCATTTCTACGTAGATAGCGAAGGCCAGCGCCTGGATATCCCCGAACTGCTGCGTCGTCAACCGCTCGGTACTCATGTTTATACCTGCGGTCCCGAACCGATGGTAAAAGCCCTGCACCTGCATGCCAAGAATCTGGGGTGGCCTGACAACCACGTACACAGTGAAGAGTTTACCGCACCGCCTTCAGGCGATGAATTCACGGTGGAACTGGCGTTGAGCGGTATGGAAGTCACGGTGCCGGGTGACATGAGCATGCTGGAAGCGATGGAAGAAGCCGGGGCTGAACCGCCGTTCCTGTGCCGTGGCGGTGCCTGCGGACGCTGCGAACTGGAAGTGGTGTCCTGCGACGGCGTGATTATGCACAACGACCATTATCTGTCGGACCATGAAAAAGCCGAGGGCAGAAGCATTATGCCGTGTGTATCACGGGCCAAGTGCTCAAAACTGGTGGTCAACCTTTGAGGAATAAATGATGAATATGGCTAAGAATCTTGCATTCAAACAAGAAACCTTCCGTGACGATTACAGCTTCAGCAATTCTGCGGAAGCGATCCGCCGTTTCCCATTCCCGTTTGCTGAAGACGAGTACATGTACAGCGTCAATATTGAACAGCACAACGGTGGCGCACCGGGATCGGTATTTGAGCACGCTATTGATGTCGATGAGCATTATGTCGCTGAATGTGCGGATCGGGCCCTGGTGCTGGAAGACGATCCGCTGCGTTACATCGCTTTGCCGCATATGATGGATGCGCAGTGGGATATGGTGGAACTGATGATGGAGTCATTGTCCACGGATTATCCTGAACAGTTTCAACTGACTAAAGACGGTGATAACTGGCACTGGATTAATAAACCGCTGGGTATCGATCAGAAGTTTGTCTTCGGCGATCAATCCACGTTGCCGATGCAACCCTTCGAATTTGTCGGTCGGCAGGTGCAGGGTGACTGGATTATTCTGGATCAGCGTGATGACGATCTGTTTGCCGATATGGGCATCGTTACCAGCCAGGCCGACTGGTCAATGGCGTTTGATGCCGGCATGTCCTTCAAGGAGTGGCATGGTCCGGTGCCACAGGCCAATGAACTGGGTATTTTCGACCGTGCCCTGAAGTACCTACTGCATCTGCAATATGGCAGTCCGGTTCGCCGGCTGAACTGGACCATGACAGTGAATCCACGACTGGATACCTCACCGGAAAACTACCCGCTGTGGGGACCGGACAATGTGTCGGTCACACCGGAAAACGTGGGTGACAAAGTGCATCTGCGGGTAGAGTTACAGGCGTTGTTCCGCTTGCCACGTAGCAACGCGATTGCTTTCAGCGTGCGTGGTTATCTCGCGAGTGTGAATGAACTGGCGACCTACCCGCGCTGGGCTAAGCGTCTGCGCCGTGTGTTGACCAATCTGCATCCGGATTTATCTGAGTACAAAGGCTTGGATTTCTATCGGCAGATGGTCATTGATCACCTGGCGCCGATGGATGATGGCTCAGAGCTGGAGCTGGGCACGCATCCGGAATAAGCCCTGTAATACTGAACGGAGCCCGGACAGTGATGCTGTCCGGGCTTTTATTTGAGTGAGCACAGCATATGATCCAGCCCCTGCTGTAATTGATAGTAATCATCACACTGCAGATCGGTGATAACGCCCTCCAGTGACAGTAGTTCATCGGCACCGGAAAATACGCCCCGGCCCTGTTCATACACCCATTTGGTTTTACCCGAGCGTGTAATCAGCCGATATATCAGCTGAAAACCCTGTTGTTTAGTCAACTGTTGCTGGACATACTCCCAACAGCCGGACTGGTCATCGGGATGAATCAGGCTCATATAGGAAGTGCTGGGGGTGCGCACCAGCTCATAAGGCTGATACTCGGTGACTTCCAGGCTGCCGGTGCTGACATATTCCAGCGACCAGTTACGGTCGTTTTTACAGCGATATACCATGGCCGGGATCCGCGACATAATCATTTCAGTCGAAGTCCGGGCATTGGCTTTGAGCCCTTCAGAGGCCTGTTTCATACGACTGATATCGGTCAGCGTGCCAATGACGCTGCTGCGTTCACCTTTCAATTTGGATGTGGTTGTAGCGCGTATTTCACACCACTGTGACATACCGTTTTTGGCGATCAAACGCAGTTCGAACTGGGTATGCTGCCGCTTACCTTCTGATAATGCGTGCAGACGGGCTTCAGCCAGGGGAATATCTTCAGGATGAATAAAGCGGAACAGTTCACGACCTATGGTTTCATCAGGGGTATAGTCCAGCAATCGCTGCCACGCCGGGTTAACGAACAATAGCTCCAGGTCGACGTTCACCTGAAATACGATTTGTTCAATGCGCTCCAACAACAGGCGGCACTGAGCGGCTTTGACATCATCGTCTTCAGTGACAGGGTGTGAGACGGTGGTCAGAGAAAACTGCAGCAGGTACATATCCGGCTGCTGTTCGCGGTTGAGCGGTGACAATGACATGTGAACCGGGATTGTCGTACCATCCACATACAGCATGCGCAGCGAGAGGGTGCGGTTATTGTCCTCTTCCTGCTGACTGATGAACTGATTGAGTTGATCGTGGTTACTGGGATGAACCAGATTAGTCAGGGGCATATCACTGACAAACTCCGACATACCGGTCAGGCCCAGTTCCTTGAGAAAGGCGCTGTTGGCGAATTTGATATTAAAACCGTCGATGACAGCAGCGGGAGAGGACAGCTTGGCGGAAATATCCTGGCCCCAGTTCAGGTTGTCGAGGCGGTTGGGTGTCTGTAATTTCAGTCGACGCTGTAGTCTGGGATAGACACTGATAACCATGATCACAGAGATGACTGTAGCCACACTGCTGGCAAGCACGGCCAGGTGGACTTTGAAGGGGGCAGTACTGTCCCACCAGAAACCGAAAATCAATACAAAAATGGTACTGAGCATCACCATGGAAAAGAGAATTAAACTCATTGTCAGGCCTCTGATGTGATTACAGTCAATAAACCGCGGCGGATCAATTCGCTATTCAGGCAAATTTCGATGCTGGTCAACGGTTTCAGTCAGCGCACCCTGTATGCCAAGTTGCTAATGTTACTGGGCTGCTTGCTGTTGACAGTGCTGCTGATGCAGGCAAGTAATTTCTTCTTGCTTGATTATATCCCTTCCAGCCAGGCAGCCATAGACAAAGTCAACACACAAAAGGTCTATTGGCACCGTCAACTCTCCTTTATTAATGCCGTCACTCCGAAGGAAGCCAACACCACTTTTACGGATATGCAGCAGAATTATCTGCGTCTGGATGACGAAAATGTGCAATGGATGCTGAAACAGGAGAACCCTGACATCCGGCAGGCAGTTCATCGGCTGGAACAGCTACAGTCAAGCTTTAACCAGGTTGCTGGCTACAATATGCGCTTGACGGCACAGCTGCGACTCGCAGAACGCATTGCGGAATCCTATGATGCACTCAATCTGGCTTTGCAAAAAGACAGTGAGATTAAACGCTCAGTCATTGGTCTGTTGCAGTCGGTGAGCCTGATCTTTGTATTGAGTTGCGCATTGGTGATTGCTATATCGGCCCGCAAGCTGTTGGTTGACCGCTTTGATAATATGCTGCGCTTTATCAATCAACGTGTTCACAGTCCCGATAGTCGCAGCGGTGACGATGAATTCGCGCTGATTGAAAGCCGTATTGCTGAAGTCACCGCTCATGCCCAGGGCGCTGACGCTGAAATCAGCTGGGCTAACCGAACCAGTGAACAGGTCAAGACCCTGATCCGGGCACAGGATTTTCTGCTGCATTTTATTGAAAGTGCCAGCGAAGATGTGATGAGCGAGCGCACTTTACTGAAAATGCTTTATTCGCTGGAGCGGGTGTTTAACTTCAGCAATGCGGCGTTAATTTATACGGATGATGCGGCGGTGATCACTTCCGAGCGCATCATCTTTTCTCACCACCAGCCGACGCCGTTAAGTGATGCACGTTTTGACCAGCTTATGGCCACCGGCATGCTCAACTTCACGGATCATAACCCGGATAATCAAGCGGTTGCCTGCCTGGCCGTTTCCTTTCCCAGTGCCAGTAACGGTATTGGTGTGTTGCTGGTGGAAATGGAGCGTGCCAGGCTGCTGGAAGACTCGGAAATCAAAGTGCTGGAAATTACGGCCAACCTGTTGGCGATGGTGGCCAAGTACCAGAGTCATGATGAAGAGGGGCGGCGACTGGCGGTGTTGGAAGAACGCTCGGCGATTGCCCGGGAGTTGCATGACTCGCTGGCGCAGTCACTGTCTTTTATGAAGATACAGGTAGCAAGGCTGCAGTCGACACAGCTCGACGAGACCAAACAGGCGGATGCGATCAAAGAACTGCGTGAAGGCCTGGATAACGCCTATCGTGAGCTGCGTGAATTACTGACCACGTTCCGTGTGCACATGGACCTGCGTGGTCTGGGCTATGCGATTCAGGCCGCGATTGATGAGTTTTCTCAGCGCTCCGATATCTGCATCTCCCTGGATAATCGTCTGATCAATTGCCGACTGACGGTAAATGAGGAATTTCATATTCTGCATGTGGTTCGCGAAGCCCTGTCCAACATCGTGCGTCACTCCGGTGCCACTGCCGTGTCGGTTTTAATGCGAATGCTGCGTAGTGGCGCGGTGGAATTGATTATTGATGATAATGGTATGGGGTTAACGCCGGCTTCGCCTACCTACGACCATCACGGTCAGGCGATCATGAAAGAACGGGCATATAATTTAGGGGGAGATATTGAGGTCATGAACCGTCGCTATGGCGGTACCCGTGTCAGGCTGATCTTCACCCCCAAACTGGCACAATAAAAGAAGAGAAAAATCATGAGTGAAACCATCAAAGTCATGCTGATTGATGACCACCCGCTGTTTCGCAAGGGAGTGAGACAGATTATTTCCGATGATCCGGCGTTTGAGGTGGTCGGTGAGGCGGCTTCCGGTCTGGAGGGCCTGGAATTAGAACCGGCATTGTCACCGGATATCATTCTGCTGGATCTGAATATGAAAGGTATGGACGGGCTTGAAACTTTAAGGCGTTTTAAACAGGCCGGTTCGCAGGCACATATTGTGGTGTTGACGGTGTCTGATGCCGAAGATGATTTATTGGAGGCATTGCGCTCCGGTGCCAATGGTTATCTGCTCAAGGACATGGAGCCGGAAGAACTGCGCGCCAATTTACTGAAAGCTTTTGGTGGCGTCACGGTATTGCAGGAGTGTCTGAACGATGTACTGAAACGTGCGGTACTCGAACCCGAATCTAAAACAGCCGAGAATGTGAATCTGACTGAACGCGAAACAGAAATTCTGGAATGCCTGGCCGAGGGCATGAACAACAAGAATATCGCACGTCGATTGGGGATCAGCGATACCACTGTTAAAGTGCATATCAAGAATCTGCTGCGTAAGCTCAATCTGACCAGTCGCCTGGAAGCGGCAGTCTGGCGTCATCAACAAAAATCCAGACACTGAGCTTTTTACAGGCATAAAAAAACGGCCCGCTTGCGGGCCGTTTTTGTTGCGATCTGCTGCAGCAGATCATCACTAGTCAGTTCAGATGGGCTGACGCTGACCGGTGAAGAAACCAACGCCACGGGTGGGCGTTTCAAAGGTGATGGTCTCACCGTCACCAAAGAAGAATACGTCACCGACCTTAGCATGAACCTTGTAGCCGGATTCATCAGTGATGACAAACTCACCATCAACGATGACTTTCATTTCCTCGTAATCATAGGTATAGACCAGTGGTTTGTCGGTTTTATTCAGATGGAAAAAACCGGCGCAGAGGGTTTTGTCTTTACTGTCTGAGACAAAAGTATCGCCAAGGGTCGCATCCACACCGTCAACCCCCATGGAAGGCTGTGGATCTGAAATTGCGTTTTGTTTGTATTTCATTGTCTACCTCAATTGTTTGTCATGAATGACACTCGCATTAAATAGCCCCGGGCAAACAGCGACAATTCTCAAGAAGGCTTACTCATTAGGGAGTATAAAAACGCATTAAATCCAGTAATAACAGCGCTTTGCTGATGGCAGGAGAGCACCTTCCCTCCGCCCTGATGGTGCTCGAATTGACGGCGCAGACGGATAAGCCTAAGTTGAGCTTCGACGGTTCAGGACATAAGGATAGGGTAATGGCAGAAGACAACGATTTATCGACCAGGGCCATTCACAGTGGTCAGATAGATGACCCTCACGGTGCCGCGATATCGCCTTTATATGACACCACGACCTTCAGCTTTGCCGACACCGAAGCGCTACTTGATGTCGTGGAAGGTCGTAAACAGGCTGCTTTCTATACCCGCTATGGGATGAATCCCAGCATCACCTCGCTGGAGCAGCGTCTGGCTGCTTTGGATGGCGCTGAATCGGCGCTGGCATTTGGCGCTGGTATGGCTGCGATAAGCTCCCTGTGTCTGGCCTTTGGCCAGGGCGGTATTGTCTGTCTGGGCGAGATTTACGGTGGCACCACAGCGTTTTTGCAGCAACAGGCTGCCACATTGGGTATCGACACTCGCTTTATCCGCAGTGATGACCGCGCCGGGTTTGAGGCAGCATTGCAGCAGGGGGCTTCACTGGTGTTTATGGAAACCCCGGCCAACCCGACACTGAAAATCACGGATGTTGAGAAAATGGCAGCACTTAGCCATCAGCATGGTGCGAGGCTTGCCGTTGACAACACCTTTGCCACGCCGGTTAACCAGCAGCCACTGGCATTAGGCGCCGATTTCTCGGTGCAGAGCGCGACTAAGTACCTTGGTGGTCACAGTGATCTGACTGCGGGTGTCGTCACCGGCCGTGAGCGCGAGATGATTGAACTCAATGAGTGGCGTAAGAGCCTGGGGCAGACAATTGCGCCGGAGGTGGCGCACAAACTGAAACGCAGTCTGGTGACTCTGCCTCTCAGGGTTGAGCGGCACAATCAGAATGCGCAGGCGCTGGCCGAGTTTCTAGAACAGCATCCGATGATAGATAAAGTCTATTATCCGGGACTTGAGCGGTCGGAGAGTTTCGAATTAGCCCGGCGACAGATGCGGGGCTATGGCGGTATGCTCAGTTTCGATCTTAAAGGCGAGGGTTCGGTAGCCAGGCAGTTTGCCGATAAACTCAGACTCATGACCCTGGCCCCCAGTCTTGGCGGTGCTGAAACGCTGGTCTCTCAGCCAGTGGCTACATCCCATTACGGATTACCATCAGTACTACTGAATGAGGCCGGTATCAGTGACAGAATGATTCGTCTCTCTGTCGGGCTTGAGGCAAAACAGGATTTGATTGCTGACCTGGAACAGGCGCTTTCAGGGCTAGCGTAAATTCAACACATTACTGGGCAAATTTCCCGTCTGATAATGGTGTATAGTCCTGATTAGGGCTGAAGCCTGAAAAATAACAAAAATAATAAAAATCAGATGATTACAGGAGAGAGAAATGGCCAGTGTTTTGAAAACAACGCATCACGGTGCGTGTCCACATGACTGTCCCGACACCTGCGCTATGGTGTTTGAAGTTGAAAACGGCAAGCTGATTTCCGTGAAAGGTAATGCCGAACATCCAATGACCCGCGGTGGTCTCTGCGTCAAGCTCAAAGACTACGAAAAACGGCATTATCATCCCGATCGTTTACTTCATCCGATGCGTCGTACCGGTCCCAAAGGCAGCGGTCAGTTTGAGCAAATCAGCTGGGATGAAGCGCTGGATGAGATCACCACCCGCTGGAAAGCCATCATCGAGGAATACGGGCCGCAGGCGATTATTCCTTATAGTTATCTTGGCCATCAGGGACTGGTGCATGGTCTCAATGGCGGCGATGCCTTTTTTAACAAGATGGGGGCCACTGTCTGTGAACGGACCTTCTGCGGTGAGGGTTCCTGTACAGCCTGGCTGCTGACCGTGGGTCCCACGGCAGGACTGGATCCGGAAAGCTACATTCATTCCAAATTTATCGTGATCTGGGGCTGTAATTCGGTCAGCACTAATCTTCATCATTGGCATATTGTTAAAGATGCTCAGAAGCGTGGTGCCAAAGTGGTGGTTATCGACCCGTACCGTTCCCGTACTGCCAAGGAGGCCGATTGGCATATTGCACCCAAACCCGGTACCGATGGCGCTCTGGCCATGGCAATGATGCACACTATTATCGAGGAAGACCTGCAGGATCAGGACTACGTTGATAACTATACCGTCGGCTTTGCGGAGCTGGCTGAGCGTGTTAAAACCCGTACCCCGGAGTGGGCCGAGAAAATCACCGGTATTCCCGCTGAGGAGATTCGGGTTTTTGCCCGTGAATATGCCACCACGCAGCCGGCGGCGATTCGGCTCGGTGTCGCACTGGAACGTAATTATGGTGGCGGGCAGGCGATTCGCGCTGTGACTTGTCTGCCAGCGTTGACCGGGGCCTGGCGTCATGTCGGTGGCGGGGCCACACAGTTCCCCGTGTGGGAGCATCCTTACAAGTTTGATGTGATCAGCCGGCCGGACCTGATTCCGGAAGGCACCCGCGTCATTAACGCGATTCAGATTGGTCGTGCGCTTAATGGCGAAATGGACCTGGATGTGCCGATTAAATCGATGATGTGCTGGAATGCCAACCCGGTGACTCAGGCCGCGGAAACCGACAAGATTGTTGAAGGGCTGATGCGTGAGGATATGTTCCTGGTCTCGGCCGAGCACTTCCTGTCTGATACGGCCTCCTATGCGGATATCGTGTTGCCCGCAGCCATGGGGGCGGAAATGGAGGATATGATCCTGTCCTGGGGGCATTTATATCTGACCTATAACGAGAAATGTGCCGAAGCACCGGGTGAAGCCCTGCCGAATAATGAAATATTCCGCCGGCTGGCAGCGAAGATGGGCTATGAAGAAGAGAATTTCAAATGGTCTGATTCGGAGTGTCTGGAAAACTACGTGGACTGGGATGCACCGGCCTGCGAAGGCATCGATCTGGCCTATCTGCGCAAGCATGGCTTTGCCCGTCTGAATGTCGGTACCCGTGATAACCGGGTGCCCCACAAAGAGGGTAATTTTCCGACAGCCAGCGGCAAATGCCACTTTATGGTGGAAGGCGCGACCAACTTCGTAGCACCGCCTTTCCGTCAGATGTACGAAGGCTTCCAGCCCGGTGAGCCGATTGACAGCCTGCCGGATTATGTACCGTCCCGCGAAACCACTGAGTCCAACCCGACATTGGCCAGTGAGTTTCCACTCAATATCATCTCACCGAAAAGTCATGGCTTTTTGAACTCCTGTTACGCCAATATCGACGACAAAATTAAAGGTCAGGGTGAACAGTTCGTGATGATAAATGCTGCGGATGCGGACACACGAAACATACAAAGTGGTGACAAAGTGACGGTGTTCAATCAGCGCGGTGCGTTCGAGGGGCTGGCACAAATTACCGATGATGTCAGTCCGGGCATTGTGGTGGCGACGCTGGGATATTGGCGTCAGCTCAATAAAGGCACAGTCAATTGTGTCAGTTCGGCTGAGTTCGTTGATATGGGTCATGCGCCCACTTTCACCGATAACCTGGTGCAGGTCAGTCTGGCGAACTGAGACCGTGCAACACTGTCTAGTTCGCTAGATAGCCGTTCAACGTCTCAGGCGATCTGAGACGTCTTAATTGCACTGCTTCACGTTTGTTGGAGCAGTGCAATGTCATTTTTATTATCCAAAAAATCGTCACGTTTGATGTTGAGGAGCAGTATGAAGTCTTTATTGTCAGTATTCGTTTCATTCGCGTTATTCATGTCTGGTGCAGTGATGGCAGAGACAAAAGTCGCCGTTCTGGATATGGAGCTGCGGGATCTGACACTCGAAGTGACTGACCCAAAAAAGCGGGCAGAAATCGCAGCCAACGATCAGCAGAACCTGGCGCTGACACAAAGCTTGATTCGCGAGGGTGTTGAACAACGCGACCACTATCAACTGGTTGAAATCGACGCCAAAGCGCAGAAACAAGCTGATAAAGGCGTCGGTTTCCTGTTTGACAGACCTGATGCCGCCGCTGATCTGGGTCAGCAATATGATGCGGATTATGTTGTTGTAGGACGCTATCACAAGCCCAGCTATCTGTTTTCCTACATCATGCTGCGGGTGGTTGATGTCGAGACCGGCAAAATGCTGGAAGAATTCAAAACCGAAGTAAAAGGGCGGGCACCGGAGACGATTCCGAGAAATATCGACAACGTCATGAAAGACCTTGATGCGCTGTTGTCATCTCGCTGAGCCCCGCTATTCTGATTACTATCCACGATGACAAAGCGTGACCAGCCAGCTTCTACGCAACACGAGCAGGTGCTTTACTTTGCCTATGGGTCCAATATGTCCAGCAAACGGCTCCAGGCCAGGGTGCCATCAGCGAGTTTCTACGCCAGAGCCAGGCTGCGCGGTCATCAGCTGCGGTTTCACAAACACAGTACAGTCGATAATTCAGCCAAGTGTGATGCCTTTAAAACCGATGAGGCCGATGATGTCACTCACGGCATTCTGTTTCTGTTTAATGCCGATGAGCAGGCCAAGCTGGATAGCTGTGAAGGGGCCGGTTATCAAATCACGCAGGTGGAAGTCGAGTTGGAGGATGGTAAGCGGGTTACGGCATTGACTTACCTTGCAATTCACATCGAACCGAGATTACGACCCTATCCCTGGTATAAACGTCATGTGCTTGAGGGCGCACGGGAGCATGCGCTGCCAGCCGAATATATAGCCTGGATTGAAGCTGTGGAGACACAGGAAGATCCGAATCAACAACGCAGTCAGGACGAACTGACAATCCATCACTAAGCGTGGGCTTGGCTCTGTTTGTAATAAAAAAGGTCAGCAAAAGATAAAATGCTTTTTGCCGTCACGGCCGCATGGTAACCTTATAGATTATCAGGAAATTGTGACATTTTTATGCAAAACGTATTCAAACTGGATGCACTGGCCAACGCCCCCATTAACACGGATCCCTACCCGTATTTCACGGTCGACAGAGCGATTGATGAAGATAAGGTGGGCGCTATTATCGACGCCTTTCCGACGATAAATGATGGTGGCAGTTACAACATTGATGATGTCGAAATGCATCCGACGTTCAAGTCCCTGATCGACTCGATTGATACGCCCGCGTTCCGTCGTATTATCTGTGACAAATTCGATGTCAAAGTCATGGATTTACCGATGATGATTACGCTGCGGGGCTATTCCCGCAAGAAAGACGGCCGGATTCATACTGACTCCAAAACCAAAGTGGCGACAATTCTGATTTACCTCAATCCGGAATGGTCGGCAGACAGCGGCCGACTGCGTGTACTGCGAGGTGAGCACGACATGGATGATTATGTCGAGGAAATCGCCCCCGGCCCGGGCAGTTTGATGGCGTTTAAAGTCACTGACAACTGCTGGCATGGCTACCCCAGTTTCGAAGGCAAACGACAGTCGATTCAGATCAACTTCCTGACCAGTCATGCAGCAGGCAACAAACATCGCTTTTTTCACCGGCTGAGCGCCAAGCTGAAATCATTATTCAAATAAGTCTGCCACTGTAGGCAGACTGTTCACGGAACACTGGCTGTTCCCACCTGTCACAGAATGGTTGTCGACTTCAACTGTCGACACGCAGGTTTTGTGACGTCACTGTCAACGGGCTCGCACGCAGGGATGCTATAGTAGATTCAGGATCCATGATCAACGCATCGCATCCAGTCGGCGCGTCAGACATCAATAACGGAGAATCAATCTTAATGAGCGACCAACCGGGACCTATCTACATTGCCCTCGTCAGTGTTCACGGGCTCATCCGTGGCACCAACCTGGAACTGGGGCGAGATGCTGATACCGGTGGACAGACCTTGTATGTGCTTGAGTTGGCTCAGGCGCTATCGGAAAGGCCGGATGTCGCCCAGGTGGATTTGATCACCCGCCGCATCAACGATGAACATATCTCTCCTGACTATTCGGAACCGGTTGAAATTATTAACGATAAATTTCGCATTGTCAGAATAGATGCCGGTCCCGATGAATACATCTATAAAGAACATCTCTGGGACCATCTCGATGTCTTTGCCGATAATCTCGCCGACTTTTTCCGCGACCAGAATCAGTTTCCGGATCTGATTCACAGTCACTACGCCGACGGCGGCTTTGTCGGTGCGCATGTGGCTAATCTGCTGGGTGTGCCACTGATTCATACCGGCCACTCTCTGGGCCGGGTCAAACGCCGGCGTTTGCTGGCCAGCGGGCTCAGCGCCGAGCAAATCGAGACGCTCTACAATATGTCGCGCCGGGTCGAAGCTGAAGAAATCACACTGGCAACCGCAGAACGGGTCATCACCAGTACGCATCAGGAAATCGAAGAGCAATACGAAATCTACGATCATTATCAGCCCGAGCAGATGCGTGTCATACCGCCCGGCACCAATATCACCCAGTTCAAGCCACCGGTTGGTGGCGAACTGGAAGATGATTTATTCACTTATCTTACAGCCCACCTGACTGAACCTGATAAACCTATCATCCTGGCTTTATCCCGACCGGATAAACGAAAAAATATTGCTGTTCTGGTTGAGGCCTATGGTGAGTCGGATGAGTTGCAGAGATTGGCCAATCTGGTCATCATTGCCGGCAACCGTGACGATATTGATGATCTGGAACATGGTGCTCAGGAAGTGTTTCACGATTTGCTGGTGGCAATCGATCGTTATGATCTTTACGGCAAAGTCGCCTTACCCAAACATCACAAACGCGAGCAGGTACCATTGATATACCGCATTGCAGCGGCTTCCGGTGGCGTCTTTGTTAATCCGGCTCTGACAGAACCCTTTGGCCTGACCCTGATTGAAGCGGCGGCTTCCGGTCTGCCGATTGTCGCGACGGAAGACGGCGGGCCCAGGGATATTATCGGTAATTGTCATAACGGTTTTCTGATTGATCCGCTGGAAGCCAGCACTATCACCGGCGCCTTGAAAAAGCTGCTGACAGATAACGCCACCTGGAATCTGTACTCACGACAGGGTCTGGATGGCGTGGCCAAACACTATTCCTGGCAGGCGCATGCCGAACGTTATCTGCAACTGGTCAGACCGATTGCTGAGCGCGCTGACTTTCTTCAGCGCAAACCGCTGGAACGTACCAGTCAGATGTACGCCGAGCGGGCGTTGGTCAGTGATTTGGATCTGAATCTGATTGGTAACGATGAGGCTTTACAGGAACTGTTGAGTTTATTGCGGGTGAACCGCAAAACCACCAAGTTTGCCATCGCTACCGGCCGTCGTCTGGATGTGGCCTTGCGGGTGATGAAAAAACACCAGATTCCAGAGCCCGATATCCTGATCACCAGTTCCGGTACCGAAATCTACTACGCGCCCAAGCTGACTCCGGATAAAGGCTGGGCCGAGCATATCGATTACCACTGGACCCCACATAAAATCAGGCCGTTACTGGATGATTACCCGGGGCTGGAGAAACAGCCCAAGTCAGAGCAGAGCCGCTTCAAACTGAGCTACTACATTGATCCGGAAGAAGCGGATATCGAGGATATCAAGCGTCTGCTACACCAGGAAGAACAGTCTGTACATGCCCAGCTGGCTTTCGGTCAGTACCTCGATATTCTGCCGATTCGTGCCTCCAAAGGCATGGCATTACGCTATGTGGCGGATCGCTGGCAGATACCGCTGGAGCATATTCTGGTGGTTGGTGGCTCCGGTGCGGATGAGGATATGATGCGCGGTAATACACTGGCAGCCGTTGTCGCCAACCGTCATCATGAAGAATTATCGCAACTGGTCGATACCGACCGAATCTACTTTGCCACCCAATCGCATGCGGCTGGCATTCTGGAAGCCCTGGCTCACTACCAGTTTTTCGAACTCGTCACAAACAAGAAAGCACAATCATGAAACAAGCCCAACTCTTGCTTTGTACCGATATGGACCGGACTGTCATCCCCAACGGCTTTCAGCCGGAACCGCCCGATGCCCGGCGTGAATTCAATCAATTCTGCCGCAGGCCTGATGTCAAGCTGGTATATGTGACCGGCCGCCATGTGTCGCTGGTCAAGCGTGCGATCAAGAATTATGCGCTGCCAGCGCCGGATTTCGCCATTACGGATGTGGGCACCAAGATTTATCAGATAGGGAAAGGCAGTTGGCAGCAAATGGCTGATTGGGAAGCGGAAATCGATCAGGACTGGCATGGTAAAACCCATGCACAGTTGAAAGCGATCCTCAAGCCAATCAATGAGTTGCGTCTGCAGGAAAGCAGTAAACAGAACACACACAAACTCAGTTATTACCTGCCTTTATACCTGGACAAAGACAGCATTATTGCCCGCATCGAGGCTTTCCTGAGTGAAGCGGATGTGGATGCCAGTATTCTCTGGAGCGTCGATGAACCGAAAAATGTGGGGTTGCTTGATGTCTTGCCGCGTCATGCCACTAAACTGCATGCGATTGAGTTTTTGCAGAAGAAACTGGGTTACAACCTGAGCGAGGTCATCTTTGCGGGCGATAGCGGAAATGATCTGCCGGTGCTGACCAGTCAGATCCAGTCAGTACTGGTGGCGAATGCCAGTGATGAGATTAAAAAAGCCGCACAGCAGTTATCCCAGCACAATGGTCACAGCGAGGCGCTTTATCTCGCTACCAATGAGCCGCACAAGCACAACGGTAATTATTCAGCCGGCGTATTGCAGGGGATTTTCCATTATTCGCCTTATTTCGCAGAGACAAGCAACACAGAGAAACTGTCATGACATATCCAAAACCGATAACCGTATTCGGAGAAGTCCTGTTTGACTGTTTTCCCGATGGTGAGCAGAAACTGGGTGGCGCCCCGTTCAATGTTGCCTGGCACTTGCAGGCCATGGGCGACCAACCGGTCTTCATCAGTCGTATCGGTCATGACGAATTGGGAGCGCGAATCCAGCAGGCGGTCGCGGATTGGGGGCTGTCAGCGGCGACCTTACAGCAGGATAAGCGTCATCCGACGGGGCGGGTCAACGTCAGTTTTAATGATGGCGAGCCAGCCTATGATATTGCCCAGGGCAGCGCCTGGGATTTTATCGATTACCCGGCGATTAATGACCTGCCGGCGAAAGGGATCTTTTATCATGGCTCCCTCGCAGCGCGTAGTGAAATCAGTCATCAGACCCTGCAGAAACTTAGTGAAAACCCGGATTATGCTATTTTCGTTGATGTGAACCTGCGCAGCCCGTGGTGGCAGAAAGAAGATGTCTATCAATGGCTCGAACAGGCACAATGGGTCAAACTGAACCAGCATGAACTGGCTGAACTGGGGTTCCGCAGCGCCGATTTACACCAGGATATGACCCGGATGCACACCCATTTTCACCTGGATCAGCTGATTGTCACCTGTGGCGAGAAAGGGGCAATTGTCAGAGATACGGACGGAGAGTTTCATCTGGTTAAACCGACGCTGAATGAACAGGTGGTGGATTCGGTCGGTGCCGGTGATGCGTTCACCGCGATGTACCTGCACGGGCTCCTGCATGACTGGGATATCGATACCACCCTCCATGAAGCCCAGGCCTTTGCGTCGAAAGTGGTAGGACTGCGTGGGGCCATCACCGACGATCCGGAATTTTATCGCCATATCAAACTTTAACCGGAAAAAGCTAAATAAGCATTTATGTACGAACAACAGGCTCACAAACTGCTCAACGATATTCTCAATGAGATCGAAGCAGGGATATCCAAACAGGATTTACGCTATTTCTACACAAGGCTGGGCGCGAACTTTTATGCGATTCACTCCCTGTTTGAGCGGCTTTATGGCGCCCGCGATGATTTCCAGCAACAGGCTCAGCGGCTGGTTGAGACCATGGCCTGGCAATATATCCGCCGGCCTGAAGACCTGCGCAAGCGGGATATTGAACGAGAAGCCGATCATAACTGGTTTCTGAGTCAGAACTGGGTGGGCATGGCGCTTTACAGTCACGGCTTTGCCGGTGATCTGAAAGGCATGGAAAGCCATCTGAACTACTTCCAGGAACTGGGGGTGAACATGGTCCACATCATGCCCATCATGCAGTGTCCGCGAGGCAGCAGTGATGGCGGCTATGCGGTCAGTGATTTCCGTGAGATCGACGACAGAGCCGGGACGATTGACGATCTGCTGCATCTCTCCCGCGCCATGCACGAGCGGGATATGCTGCTGACGATGGACGTGGTGCTGAATCACACTTCCAATGAACACGAGTGGGCGCAGAAAGCCCGTCAGGGTGACAAAACCTACCAGGATTATTACTACACGTTCGAGAGCCGCAATGTGCCGGACATGTTCGAGCAGAGCATGCCAGAAGTGTTTCCCGAAACTTCGCCCGGTAACTTCACCTGGGATGAGGATATGGGCCGTTGGGTCATGACGGTGTTTAATAACTACCAGTGGGATCTCAACTATTCCAATCCGGCAGTGTTCATCGAGATGCTGGACGTGATTCTGTTCTGGGCTAATCAGGGCGCCGATATTCTGCGTCTGGATGCGGTGGCTTTCTTATGGAAGAAAATCGGCAGTACCTGCCAGAATGAACGCGAGGCACATCTGATCCTGCAGCTGCTCAAAGACTGTTGTCAGGTGACCGCGCCGGGTGTCTTGTATATTGCCGAGGCTATTGTCGCGCCGGTAGAAGTGACCAAATATTTTGGCGAGGACGCCGTGATTGCCAAGGAATGCGAGATAGCCTACAACGCCACCTTCATGGCGCTGATGTGGGATGCGGTGGCAACCAAGAATGCCAATCTGCTGAACCAGGGTATCAAGAGCCTGCCGGTCAAGCTGGAGCGGGCCACCTGGCTGAACTACATCCGCTGCCATGATGATATCGGTCTCGGTTTTGATGACCGGGATATAGAACTGGTGGGCTATGAGCCTGCCGGTCACCGCAAGTTTTTAATCGATTACTTTATGGGGCGTTACGATAATTCCCATGCCCGGGGCTTGCCGTTTGGTGAGAATGAGAAAACCGGCGATGCCCGTATCTCCGGGTCTCTGGCTTCGCTGGTCGGGCTGGAATATGCCGTTGAAAATGGTGACCTCGAGGCCGAAGACAATGCGATTAAAATCATTCTGCTGCTGCACAGTCTCATCATGTCTTTCGGCGGCATTCCCTTGCTTTATTATGGTGATGAGCTGGGCACCATCAATGATGTTTCGTTCCTGTCCGATCCCCATAAAAAAGGCGATTCCCGCTGGGTCCATCGCCCGGTAATCGATTGGGAAAAGGCCGAGCTGCGCAATCAGCCCGGCCATTATCAGTATGAGATATTCTCGGCACTGAAACGCATGATCGCGGTGCGTAAGGAAATTGATGCTTTTGCCGACTTTAATAATCGTGAACTGCTTGATGTCGGCAATGAACACTTATTCGTGTTTGAGCGCTACAACATCACCCGACAGCATGACAAAGTGCTGGTGGTGGCCAACTTTAATGACAAACCGCAGCATCTGAAACTGGATACCCTGATAGGCTGGGGTGACCCACAGTATGGTCAGCTTTATGACCTCTACAGCGGCCAGCAGCCCGATGGCTTCAATGACACGCTGGTGATACCACCATTCAGCTTTTACTGGCTGCGGGAAGGTTGATCAGGCGTCATCTACACAGCGATCACAACGCCGCTGGCCGGTTAACAGAAAAGCGATTTGCTGGCGATAGCGGGCAAAAAACCGATAACATCCATCAGCCACGGGCCGAATCACTGGCCAGCGTAATACGCCAAGCCAGCGATGACGCCTGACCAACTGCCAGGCTTTGACCGTTACATCAAGGCCGGTCAGCCATTCACCGTTGTGGTCTATGGCATGTAAAAGCTTATCCGCTTCAACGGGGTCTACTTCGGGGTAGCGCTGACTGAAATCGCTGGCGTGTATATTCTCCAATTGCAGCAAATTCTCTTTGTCAGCGCGTTTCATGGCCCTGATTTCCTTCACACAGAGTGGACAATGGCCATCATAAAATACAGTCAATTGGGTTTGTTCAGACATGCTTAGGTTCCTATAACTACGAGTGCATCATCTCACTGAGAGCGTAAAAATATGATCAAAACAGGACTTGTCTGGTTCAATCATGACTGCCGTGTTCATGACAACCCGGTTTTGCTGGAAGCCAGTCTGAATTGCGAGCGTTTGATTTGTCTGTTCTGTATTGACAGCCAGTGGGACAGACCGACCGGTTTCAATGCCAAGCCGATGGGCGAAAACCGACGCCAGTTCATGAATCAGACACTCTTGGATCTGTCTGCTCAACTGGCCAAACGGGGACAGTCGCTGGTGATTCTCAGTGGCGATCCGGTCGAGATTATCTCCAGTCTGATCAGCCGCTTCGATGTCGGCGCCGTCTATCGCAGTCAGCATGTCGGTGTGTTTGAAAACCGCCAGTGGCAGCACTTGAAAGCCGACTTTCCCCGGTTGCGGTTTGAATCACTGCCATCACACACCCTGTTTCGTCCCGAACAGTTACCGTTCTCTCTTGACAATCTACCCGGCACGTTCAGCCAGTTTCGCAAACAGGTGGAAAATATCGATGTCGATCCACCGCTGGTGATGCCCAAAACCTTACCGCCAGCTATCGAACGTCTCAGTGCAGAGTCGGAAGCCGTGCTGGTCAAACCCAAAACAACAGCGGCGTTTGAAGGTGGAGAAAGCGCGGCGCTGGCGCATCTGGAAACCTACTTTTCCAGCAGTGATCCGGCTCATTACAAAAGCTGGCGTAATGAGCTCGACGGCTGGCATAACTCCACCAAGTTTTCTGCCTGGCTGGCTAATGGCAGTGTTTCCGTGCGTCGGCTTGTGCATAGACTCAAACGTTACGAAATGCAGGAAACGGCGAATGAATCCACTTACTGGATATATTTCGAACTGCTCTGGCGCGAGTATTTTCAATGGGTCGCACACACGCTCGGGCACAAATTATTCCGCGCAGGCGGTGTAGCGAACAAAAACGTGCGTTGTTGTTTTTATCCTGAGCGCTATCAGAAATGGTGCCATGGCAATACGCCTTACCCCCTCGTGAATGCCCTGATGAAACAACTCAACCAAACCGGCTATATGAGCAATCGCGGTCGACAGATTGTAGCCAGTTGTTTCATCAATGAGCTCCAGCTCGACTGGCGGTTTGGCGCGGCTTATTTCGAGCAGCAACTGATTGATTACGATGTGGCTGCCAACTGGGGTAACTGGCAGTACATTGCTGGTGTCGGCATGGATCCACGTGGTGGGCGTCATTTCAATATCGACAAGCAATCCCGTCAGTATGATCCCGACGGCCAATTTGTTCGCAAGTGGCACGGGGAGGTGACCAGCACACAGCTGGATTCTGTGGATGCGGCAGACTGGCCAATACTGCCACCCAAAAAAAGCTGATGTCACAACGCGCTGTTAATCTGGTCTGGTTTAAGCGGGACTTACGCTTGAGCGACCATGCCCCGCTGAAAGCGGCGTCTCAATCTGATTTACCGGCTTTGCTGTTCTATGTCATCGAGCCCATGCTGCTGGCAGACCCGCATTACAGCCTACGCCACTGGCGCTTTGTCTGGGAGTCACTGACAGAGATGCAGCACGCGCTCAATAAAACGGGGCATCAGCTGCTGATTGTCCAGGCGGAGATGCCGCAGCTGCTCGACTGGCTTAGTGCAGATGTCGACATTAAACAGATTTTCAGTCATCAGGAAATCGGACTCGCCAATACTTATGCGCGTGATCGGCAAGTGGCAGCATGGTGTCAACAAAACGGTGTCCACTGGCAGGAGTTTGAGACAGGCGCGGTGGCACGTGCCAAGGCCAATCGTGATGACTGGGATAAACACTGGCAACGGGTGATGCGGGCAGACCTGCAGCAGCCGGACTGGGAGCGGCTGCAGACGGTGAGCGGACTGTCTGAGCCAGACTGGCAACCGCCTTTGACCTGGACCCGGCGTAAGGGCTCATTTCAGGCGGGTGGCAGCGAGGCAGCCTGGCGGACACTGGAGAATTTCTACCAGGGCCGGGGCCAGGATTATTACCGTCGTTTATCAAGCCCTTCTGCCAGCCGCGAAGCCTGTAGCCGGATGTCAGCCTATCTGGCCTGGGGCAATATCAGTTTGCGGGAAATGTATCAGCATCTGCTGAGTCACTGGCAGGATCGGGGCTGGCGTCGAAGTCTGGTCGCCTTATCCTCACGTTTACACTGGCATTGTCACTTCATGCAGAAGTTTGAAAGTGAGTGCGAGATGGAATTCAGGCCGGTTAACCGTGGTTATCAGGACTTTCCCTATCGCGATGATGCCAGGGTTCAGCAGGACCTTGCTGCCTGGGAGCAGGGCAAAACCGGCTTTCCTCTGGTCGATGCCTGTATGCGTTGCCTGCATCACACCGGCTATATTAACTTCCGGATGCGCGCCATGCTGGCCAGTTTCCTCAGTCACCATCTTCTAATTGACTGGCGGCATGGTGTAACCCATCTGGCACGCTTGTTTCTCGATTTTGAGCCCGGTATTCATTATCCCCAGTTCCAGATGCAGGCCGGGGTGACCGGTACCAATACCATTCGCATCTATAACCCGATAAAACAAAGCCAGGAGCAGGACCCCGACGGTGTATTCATCCGCCAGTGGTGTCCGGAGCTGACAGAATTGCCCGACGACCTGTTGCATATGCCCTGGCAGATGACGCCGATGGAACAGCAGATGTATCAAGTCACGCTCGGTCAGGATTACCCCGAGCCGATTATTGATTATCAGCACTGTGCCCGGCGGGCACGCGATCTGCTCTGGTCCTGGCGTAAACATCCCCGGGTGCAGCAGGAAAACCAGCGAATTCTGAAGATCCATGTGAGACCGCCTTCACGCTGAGGATCAATCTGATTTGAGTCTGAGGTAGGGCAGGCGCATACTAAAATTGTCGCTTTCACAGAAGGGAGGTCTTTGTGATGCTCAAGGCGATTCTATTTGATATCAGCGGTGTCTTACATGTGGATAAACGACCGATACCCGGTGCCGTTGAGTTGATCGCGACTTTGCAGCAACAGTCGGTGCCGATGCGGTTTGTCACCAACACCTCACGTTCAACCAGTAAAGAGATTTTCAACAGCCTGAGAACAATGGACTTTGACCTTAGCCAATCGGCTATCTTTACTGCCCCGCTGGCAGTGAAACAGGTCTGTGCGCAGCGTGGACTGCGACCTTATTGTCTGATTCACCCGGATCTCGAAGCTGAATTTCAGGATATCAACCAGCAGGATCCCAATGCCGTCGTGATTGCGGATGCCGCCGATCGATTTGATTATGCGCACTTGAACAAAGCATTTTCACTGCTGATCGATGGGGCGCCCTTACTGGGAATCGGCCGGAACCGTTATTTCAAAAGTCAGGGACAGCTGCAACTCGATGCTGGCCCGTTTATCGATGCCCTCGAATACGCTGCCGATATTAAAGCCGAGATTCTGGGCAAACCCGCGGCCGGCTTTTTTCAGGCCGCGGTACATTCATTGGGCTGTGAAGCTGAAGAGGTACTGATGATCGGTGACGATGTCGAGGCCGATGTGATGGGTGCGATGCAAGCCGGTCTGCAGGCCTGCCTGGTGCGAACCGGCAAATACCTGCCCGGCGATGAAAGCAAGGCTGGTCAGGCCGCGGTGGCAGATTCGGTTGTGGACGCTATCAGAGATGTTTTTTATCAGAGCCGTGAGGCGGCTGAGACCTGATTCAAACGCGTTGGGCTGATCAATGTCCGGGATATCAGCACCCTAAAAGCTTTCTGTATGATAGCGATAACAGCGAAGGGTTTCCGACCAGTAATCGGCCGGCAGGCCAGCCTTACGTTTCAATGCGGCGACAAATTGCTCCGGACTGTGCAATGCGTCCCAGACAGCAGGCAGGAAGGTGGCCCGATGCTGTTGATCCTCCAGAATCAAACCATCTTCACCGGCCTTGAGCAGACTTAGCAGTGCTGCTTCGGACTGACAGTTAATGGGTTCAGGCTTACTTAGTACGGCTATATGAATATCCAGTTCATCAACAATCTGTTCTGTCACTGGCTCGAAGCGCCGGTCTCGAAATGCTGCCGAGAAGGCATTAGCCGCGACATCGGCTGCCAGCGGACGGTGAGCATCGAGTGTTCCGATGCAGCCATGCAAAGCACCGGCAAGGTAGAGCGTGACAAAACTGGCCCCCTCTACAGTGACTTTGCGGGGCAGGCTGTCCAGCTCCAATGGCATGACGACGTCATGCCTGAGTCCGTGTTTGATGGCATCGCGGGCGATTTTACGTAACAGGTAGCGTTCGGGCCGGGGAATCATGATTACTGGAACAAGTAGGCGCCGTAACCCACCACACTGTCTCGTTTACCGGCTGTATCACCGGAATTTCTCAAATCCAGTATCTGGCCCTGCATCTGATGCTGGCGTGCGTAGAGCAAAAGACCGTTAATGCCGACACTGCCACAGGCGTGATAGCCGTCAATGACGTGGTTATCCATACTGATAATGGCCTGTGACGTCTCGGCGTCGATTTCGCGAGCACTCTCGTAGTCGAGATAGTGACTTAAATCCGAACTGATCACGATCAGTGTTTCCGGGCCACCCCAGAGCTTATCCAGCACCTCACAAACCAGTTTGGGACTGGCATGTCCGGCGACAATAGGCACAATTTTGAAATCTTCCAGCAGATACTGCAGAAAGGGTAACTGGACTTCCAGGCTGTGTTCTCGAGCATGGGCCTGTTCCAGCACGTGTACGCCATCAATGTTCATGATCTGACTTTCAGCGTGACGGTCTACCGCAATCAGGCCCATCGGGGTTTCGAACCAGTCAACCGACGACACGGCGAGGCCATCAAAGGGTACCCGGTGAGACGGACCAATCAAGACTACCCGTTTGATAATGGCTTTGAGAGACGCCAGCTGTTTATAGGCACAGGCAGCGACCTGACCGGAATAAACATAACCCGCGTGGGGAACTATCAAGGCTTTTGGGACAAGCTCAGTCAGCGTTGAGCTGGCCTGCAGATTTCGGGCAATCATACTGCTGAGTTTCTGTGCATCTGCCGGGTAAAACAGGCCGGCGACGGCACTGGGGCGAACGATTTCCATGGTAACCCTCCGCTTGTCGGCGTAACATGGATAAGTATCAGCTTATCAATAATTTATTGCAATATCTCCGATGAATGGAGCTGCGATATGAATCAGAATTTCAACCAGGGCGAAGCATTTCCCGATGCCGTTGCTACCCGCTACTGGCATGGTCTGGATGATGGCCGGGTACAATGTGATTTGTGCCCGCGATTCTGCAAGTTGCACGAAGGTCAGCGCGGACTCTGTTTTGTGCGTGCCAATTACCAGGGACAAGTGGTATTGACGAGCTGGGGCCGCTCCAGCGCTTTTGTGATCGACCCGATAGAGAAAAAACCGCTGAATCATTTTCTGCCCGGCACACCCGTACTGTCGTTTGGCACTGCCGGCTGTAATCTGGCCTGTAAGTTCTGTCAGAACTGGGATATCAGTAAATCCAGGCAAATGGACAGTTTGATGGACCTGGCCACGCCTGAAATGTTGGCTGATAAGGCCAGACAACTGGGTTGTCGGAGTATTGCTTTTACCTATAACGATCCGGTGATCTTTCATGAGTACGCGATTGATGTGGCTCAGGCGTGTCGGCAGCAGGGTATTAAAACGGTGGCAGTGACGGCCGGCTATGTCACCGCGGAACCCCGGCGCGAGTTTTATAGCTGGATGGATGCGGCCAATGTCGATCTGAAAGCTTTCAGTGAACGTTTCTACAAAAAGATCACCGGTTCGCATTTACAGCCGGTACTTGAGACTCTTGAGTATCTCAAGCATGAAACCGATGTCTGGTTTGAACTCACCACGCTGCTGATACCGGGAGAGAACGATTCTGAAGATGAAGTGACCGAGATGTGTCAGTGGGTGGTGTCACATCTGGGTAATGACGTACCGATGCATTTCAGTGTGTTTCACCCCGACTGGAAAATGATGGACAAAGCCTCAACACCAACTCAAACTGTCCGCAGAGCGAGAGATATCGCCCTCGCACAGGGGATTCGCTATGCCTATGTCGGCAATATGCATGACAGACAGGCAGACAGTACCTGGTGTCATCACTGTGGCAGCCTGCTGATAGGTCGGGACTGGTATCAGTTGTCTGCCTGGCAACTGGATGACAACGGACATTGTCTCAGCTGTGGAACACCCTGTGCCGGTGTTTTCGAGTCTCTGCCCGGCCAGTGGGGCGCCAAACGTGTGGTAGTGGATATGCGTGCAGATTAAAAGGAGATGCGATGTTGTGGTTTGGCCTGTCTTTGATTGCCCTGTTACTGATGCTCTGGGTGGGGATCAGGTTATACCGGCGACACAACCCTGCACCAGTCAGTCTACGCCCCAGGAAAACGCTGATGGACAGCTTACTGCGTGACTTCAAATTACAGCTTGAGCGGGCTGTGGGTGAGGACTATGATGTATTTCCGCACATCCGCCTTACTGATCTGCTGGTCACCGAATCCGACGCAGCCGGAGAGGCAGAAGACCTGCGGCTGAAAATTCAAACCACAACGACAGATTTTGTGCTGACCGAAAAAAACACCAGTAAAATTGCCTGTGTGTTGATTCTGATACATCACGGCACATTGGGTAGCAGGCAGCAATTTATCCGGCAGATCTGTCAGCAGAGTAAGTTGCCATTTCTTATTCTTGATGTTCATAATGCTTTGAGCGACAAGCAGCTTCGCCAGAAAATTATCACGCAACTGGAGCCGACCATTTTGCTCGACGAGGACGCTGCGGAGGATGTCAGAGTCTATCTGGACCCAGGCCAGCGTGATGAAAAACGGCATCAAGCCGGGCTTGACGTTTAAACCTGTTTATTGGCTTTTGAAGGATTGATCATGGCTGTCAGCGATAACAAACATTCACCAAAATTACTCAAGCCTCGTGAAGTTACTGCTTGCAAACAACTGGCAGCATCTCAACTCAGTGATAATCAGCGTGCAGCAGCTTTACTTGCGATACACGAAGGCCAGACACAGAGCATGGCTGCAGCCACGAGCGGCTTATCTCTGGGGCAGGTCAAATATATTGTGACCCGATTTCGCAAACTGAGACTTAAAGCATTGACGGCTGTTGATGAAGTCTCAGCCGAGACAGTTGAACCTGCTGTTGAGTCAAAGACTGAAAAAACCAAGAAAAAGTCAGACAAAAAAGACAAGAAAAAAGCTAAGAAAGATAAAAAAGCCAAGAAAGATAAGAGCAAAAATAAAGATAAAAAGGCCAAAGAAAAAAACAAGAAAAAGAAAAAGGCCAAAAACAAAAAATAAACGCTGAACGACATGACTGCTGAGAAACACACTCACTCAGCAGCAGGATAAGGATGCCAAAGAGCATCTCAGGGGACGATTGTGAAACCACGCCATTGGGTCGTTGGCGGAGGCTTGTTCTATGCCTTTATATTACTGGCAACGACCACCGCAAGTTATGCCCAACCCGACCAGATAAGGGTTGGCGTGTATGAAAACTCGCCCAAGTTAACGCTGAGTGAGCAGGGCGAAGCCAGCGGTATCCTGGGCGACCTGCTCATGCATATTGCCAGACGAGAAAATTGGCGCATTGAAGTTGTTCCCTGTACCTGGCGTGCTTGCCTGAAGATGCTGGAAAATGGCGAAATCGATTTACTGCCGGACGTCGCTAAAAATCAGTCGCGCCAACAGCGTTATCAGTTTCACACTGAACCGGCTTTGATAAGTTGGTCGCAAGTTTATACAGCGGGTAATGTCAGGTTAGCGAACCTACTGGATCTGGATGGTAAAACAGTGGCCGTTCTCGAGGGGTCAGTCCAGGAAGCTTATCTGCAGAACCTTGCCAGTAATTTTTCTCTGAAGGTAAACTGGTTGCGCACCAATAACCTTGATACTGCTTTCAATGCAGTGGTCAGTGGCGAGGCCGATGCCGTGGTCTCCAGTCACTATTATGGCAACAACAAAATGCGGGCATTGGCGCTCAATGCAACGCCCATTCTATTTCAGCCGGCACGTCTCTTTTATGCTGTTTCTCCCCAGTTTGCCCCGGCCACACTTGAGGTGATTGATGACTATCTGATTCGCTGGAAGGCGAGGCCCGACTCAGTCTATTACCAGGTACTGGCAAAGTGGACCCTGCCATCACGGCATCCGATTCCTGTGTTTATCTGGTGGTTGCTGGCATCGCTGATCATTATTGTCATCCTGGTGGTTACGTTCAATCAGGTTCTACGTAAGCAGGTCAATCTTAAAACACGTGACTTATTTGAAAGCGAGAACCGTCTCAACACCATCTTAAACAGTTTGGATGCCATTGTTTACATAAAGGATCGTCAGCATCGTTATCGTTATATCAATCAGAAAATAGCTGATTTAACAGGTCTGACACCGGAAGATTTGATGGGTGAAACGGATGAAAAAATCTTTAATTCGGATACCTGCCAACACCTCAGACTGAATGATTTAAAGGTGATGGAAGAGGGTGAGCGTCTGGTTGAAGAAGAGGAGATCAGTCAGACGCGTGACGGAACCACGCGGCATTTCCTGTCGGTAAAAATACCACTTCGCGATAGCAACGATCACATTTACGCCCTATGCGGCATTTCTACCGATATTACCGATAACAAAAAAATGCATGAGCGTCTGCAGACACTCGAATTCTCCGATCCATTAACCGGGCTGCCAAATCGCTTTGAACTGTTCAGATGTATCGAGAAAAAGCTTCAGGAGGACAGCTCAATGTCTGCCGCACTGATGGTGGTCGATGTCGACGACTTCAAACTGATTAATGAAGCCCATAGTCATGGTCAGGGTGATGAGTTACTGAGACAAATCACGCAACGATTGATGTCCTTCAATGAAACCTCGATGCGTGTATTCAGGACAAGCTCGGATGAGTTTGCCTGTTTGCTGGATATCCCCGGGGACTGTAATAGCAAAGACTACACTGAAGCGGCAGCGACAGAGATACGACAACTGTTATCAGCGCCTTATCAGCTCGGCAAAGGTGCATACAACGCCACAGTCTGTATCGGGATTGCCATGTTCAGCGATGCTGAGGGTCAGACGGGGCGGATTGTCAGGCTGGCTGATTTAGCCCTCCATGAAGCCAAACATCAAGGTCGAAACAGTCAACGCTTTTTTAATCCACAGATGCAGGAATCCATCAAACGCCGCAGTGTGCTGGAAGTGGCTCTGCGTGAGGCTATCGAACATCGGCACATGTCGCTTTATTTGCAGTGCCAGGTGGACAACAGGGAAACGGTCATAGGCATGGAAGCGTTACTTCGCTGGCAACACCCGACGATGGGAACCATATCACCCGCCGAGTTTATCCCCATTGCCGAAGATAGCGGTTTGATTATTCCATTGGGGCAGTGGGTTGTTGAGAAAGCCTGTGAAATATTGTCTGACTGGGAAACTGATCCAGAAAAAAATAACTGGACATTAGCCGTTAATATCAGTCCACGGCAGTTCCGTCATAGCGGTTTTGTTGAACATGTCGAACAGGTGGTCGGGCGATCCGGGATTGATGCCTCAAGGCTCAAGTTCGAAGTCACTGAAAACCTGCTTATCGATAACATGGAACAGGTCGCTGAGAAGATGAACACGCTACAGACGCTGGGTATTCGATTTTCACTGGATGATTTCGGTACAGGCTATGCCTCACTGAGTTACCTGAAATTATTGCCTATTCATCAATTAAAAATTGATCAGTCTTTTGTGCGTGAACTCGGCCAGAATCAAAATGACGAAGCGATTATAAAAACGATTCTCGCACTGGGTCAGAGCCTGGAACTCAACGTTATTGCAGAAGGAGTCGAGACGCAACAGCAAGCCGAGCGTCTAACAGAACTGGGCTGTCATCAGTTTCAGGGCTATTTATTTGGTCGTCCTGTGCCCAGTAGCGATATCTGAATCACTGTCTTTCCGCAGTCAGATTCTTTTTTGAAGAATATTTAATTGCGCGTCATCGATGCCGATAACCTCACAGAGCAAACAAAAGTAATCAGCATTTATTGCTCGTTATAAGGTAGAAAGCACAATGAAGAAAAATTTGCCCGTCACAGACAACGAAGTCACATTCGAGGAAGAACTCATCTCCACCACCGACCTGAAAGGGGCGATCACCGGTTTCAACGCAGCCTTTGAAGAGGTGAGCGGTTTTCCCGGTGAGGAGATGTTAGGGAAAAATCACAATATTATCCGACATCCGGATATGCCCCCCGCCGCATTTGAAGATTTATGGAATACCGTCAAGGCGAAAGACCACTGGATGGGGATTGTTAAAAACCGCCGGAAAGATGGTGACTTCTACTGGGTTGATGCCTATGTCACCCCGATTTTTGACCGCCAGCAAATTGTGGGTTATGAATCGGTGCGGATACCGCCCAAAGCAGAATATGTCAAACGGGCACAAACCCTCTACCAGCAAATTAATGCAGGCAAAAAGCCCAGGCTTGGCAATGTTTTCAGCCGTTTCGGTCTCAAACATAAAACGATGTTGAGCGTGGCGTTGGTGAGCCTGCTGACAATGTTAGCCTCCCAACTGAATCTGGTAGCAGCGCTGCCATTTTTCTTGCCGATGATTGTGCCGGTACTGGTTGGGGCCGGTACCTATGCACTACTGCACAAATGGGTGTTTGCCAGTCTGGATCGGGCTTTAAAAGAAGCGCGTAAAGAGGTTAATAATCCACTGATGGCGATGGTCTATACGGGCAACAACGATGAAATCGCTCAGCTCTCTCTGGTCAATAAATTAGCACAGGCCAAACTGAATACGGTATTGGTCAGACTCAGAGACACTGCGGGCAAGATTGATACTGAAGCGAGAGATACATTCAGCTCGCAACAGTCAATCATGGAGTCGATTCAGTCACAGGCCTCACAGACAGAGCAAGTGGCAACGGCAATGACTGAAATGAGTTCCAGCATTCAGGAAGTGTCCAGTAATGCCAGTAAGGCAGCATCAACGGCTTCAGAAGTTGATGAGTTGACCAAATCCAGTGAACGAAAAGCCTCGACCGCTGTGAACAGCCTGGGCTCCCTCGATACCGCTTTCAGTGACATCAACAGTGTCATCTCCGAGCTGGAGGATGACTCCAACGCCATCAATCCAATAATCGGTGTGATCAGTGATATCGCTGAGCAAACCAATTTATTGGCGCTGAATGCGGCCATCGAAGCAGCGCGAGCCGGAGAATATGGACGCGGTTTCGCCGTCGTTGCCGATGAGGTTCGCTCACTGGCGAGCCGGACACAACAATCGACACAGGAAATCTCCGGTTTGATCCAGAGACTGGATCAGGCAGTAGACAAGGTGGTTGCCGGTATGAAAAAAACACAGGAAACCGCCTCTTCCAGCCGCGAAGATATTTCTGCCTCGATCACCTCTGTTTCCATTATCAAAGACAAGGTGCAGGAGTTGAACGATCTCAACACACAGATAGCGACGGCTGTTGAGGAGCAGAGTGCGGTGAGTGATGATATCAATCGTAATGTCGTTCGTATCAGTAGTGACGCTGAAAGCGTGGTGTCGAATGCCAACCTGGTTAATACCAATGCCGAAAACCTGGCTGGGGAATCAACTGCCTTGTTGAATATGATCCGTCGCTTCAGTCAGGCCTGATAAGCCGCTGACAGCATAATCACATGGTGCCAGGTTTCACGGGCAGTCTTTGATGGCAGTGCAGCGGGTCCAGATGGGATGGTAATTAAGTATCACCCAACGGCTTAAATAACAGGCAAACAGGGCCTGGATAGCAAGACTCATGATCAGACCAGTCGATTTCCCGTACAATCCTGTCAAGGCAGGATTCAGCTGCTACCCGCTAGCCAGCGTGCCTCAAGCCGGCCGCCGACTGAAGCTATACCCGTTGTACAAGTACTAATCACTATGTTTCGCTATTTTGGCTTTGGCTCTAATATGAATATCACCTCACTGCGCGCAAAGGGCGTAGAACCTTTGTCCTCTCGGCCCGCAATTTTAAGGGGGTGGCAGCTTCGTTTTAATGTCGAACATTTTTTTCGTCATGAAGGGGGCGTGGGCAACATAGAGTACGCCGGAGATCCCATTGAACGGGTGCTGGGCGTCCTTCACGAGTGTCCTGATGAAGCGCTGGAAGCGCTGGATGCCATGGAAGCCTATGGTCATGGCTATGACCGTATCACTGTTGAGGTAGAGGTCGACGGTGAGCGAGTCCCGGCATTTGTCTATATCGGCATGCCGGCATTTATTAATCACACCTGTCTTCCCAGCCGGCGTTATCTTAATTTGTTAATTCAGGGGGCTCGTTCGGCAGGGCTGGATGCTGATTACATCCATGATCTGTCAAGTCATCCTGTCCACAAGCCTGAAGCGTACCCGCTTTTCACACCACCCAGTGGTGACTTTCCGCTATTTGATTATCAATCCCTGTCTCGACATCCACTTTATACGGCACTTTACGGAGCGGTGTTCGATATGTCGCAGGCGCGCCCGAGACATGATTACCTCAAGCATTTCTTCGGGGGCCGGGACATGACACTGTTTCATCTCAAGCGGCTCGATACCAGTGATGGTAATGAGTGTCTGGACGATATCCTGCATGACCGTCTCAATGATATCCAGAAACACTATCTCAACTGCTATCTGAATGAGTATGCGAGAGAGTATCGGTATGTGGGGCGATTCAACCACCACCAGGCCTGAGGAGGGCATTAATGGAACAATTTAGCCCCGCACTGGCACATGGACATCTTGAGCCCGTGTTTCAGGATATTTTTTTCGTTACTGGTGCGATGGAAACCGTGCTTCAGGATTTGGATTGGTGTTTTAGTCGCAATATGACCGTGGTCAGGGAGGGGGAACGACTGATCGTCATCAACACGGTTCGCCTTGATGAAACGGGATTGGCGGAGTTGGAGCGTCTCGGACAGGTGACCGATGTCATACGGCTTGGTGCTTTACATGGTCGTGATGATTCTTTCTATGTGGACCGCTATCAGGCTCGATACTGGACCTTACCCGGTCTTGCCAATGACAATACACTGGCAGTGACTCATACGCTCAGTGAGGAGGGACCGTTGCCTATTTCCGATGCCTCATTGTTTGAGTTTCAGACAACGCGGCTCCCTGAAGGTATTCTGCATCTTAAACGAGACGGTGGCATCCTCATCGCCTGTGATGCACTGCAGAACTGGATTTCAGACGATGAATTTTTCTCTGATGCTTCCAGAGATCGGATGCAGGAGATGGGTTTTTTCACGCCCGCCAATCTGGGACCGGTCTGGTGTCAGGCGGCTGCACCTGGCGGGGAAGACTTTTTACGACTGAAAACACTGAACTTCAAACATGCACTTTGCGGACATGGCGAGCCTCTGAGGGAAACGGCGCACGAAGACTACAGCGCGACCTTTAACCGGTTATTCGGTGTCTAGCGCGGTTATCATCGATGAGGGTGAAAAAAGGACTGCAACTACCCGGCTATGAAGTGGGCTCCGCGCTTTATCAAAGTGGGGGACGGGTTATTTATCGAGCTTATCGCATACAAGACAATCTCCCTGTAGCGGTTGAGACGATTGATGCCGAATACCCTGAGCGTCAACAGGTGGCCGAAATGTATCGTGAAGGTCGCATGTTGCGACAGCTGAAAGAAGTGACCGGAGTGCGTCAGATTTATGCAGTGCAGACTCACGGTAGCGGTAATCTGGCACTGATCTGCGAGTACTTCAGTCACACCCTTCAATCCCATCTCAGCGCCAAAGAAGGCAAGATTTTATTGCTTGTCGAAGTGCTCAATATTGCCTTACAACTTGCTCATATCCTGGAGAGACTTCACGAACAGGATATTGTGCATAAAGCACTAACCCCCGACCATATCCTTTTTGACCCTGTCAGTGGTGATGTAGCGCTGGCAGGCTTTGGCATTGCTTCTGAATTAGATCAGGAGCGGCAGACCGTACAACTGTCCAGGCATATCGACGGACCGCTAGCCTATATGTCGCCTGAGCAGACAGGCAGGATGAATCGGGAGTTGGATTACCGATCTGATTATTACTCGCTCGGCGTGTTGTTGTTCGAGTTAATGACCGGGGAAAAACCATTTCAGGCAGACAGTCCGTTGGGATGGGTCCACAGTCATATCAGTCGACTCCCACCAGCCCCCCATCAAATCGTTGAAGCGATACCAGAGGCGCTATCGGATATCGTCCTCAAGCTGATGGCAAAAAGCCCCGAATCACGATATCAGAGTGCTGCTGGACTGATACACGATCTGAAATACTGTGCGGATCGCTTGGCCGCTGGCCATAAAATTGAGCGTTTTCAACTGGGTAAGAGGGATATGGGACATAAGTTCCTGATTCCACAAACCATCTATGGTCGTGAACGAGAGCTCGCGACGTTGATGCAGCTGTTCGATACTGCCGCGTCAGGGGGGACGGCATTCTGCCTGATTCATGGTTATTCCGGTGTCGGTAAATCGGCATTGGTTAACGAGATAGATCGACCGCTGGTGCGCGAGCACGGCTTTCTGGTTCAGGGCAAATTCGAGCAGTTTCAACATGGTGAAGCCTACAAAGTACTGGCAACCGCCTTACGCGGTCTCGTTCAGCAGATTCTGGCATTAGCTGAAGCAGAGCTGGCCGGTTGGCGAGAACAGCTACTGGAGGCGCTGACACCGAATGCCGCTCTGGTCGTGGATTTGGTACCGGAGCTGGAATTAATCATCGGCTCTCAACCCTCAGTTGCCACATTGCCACCAGCGGAAGCCAGTAACCGGTTACACCTCGTTTTGCTTGCTTTTCTACGTGTGTTTGCAGGGGAGGGGCATCCGGTTGTGCTGTTTCTTGATGATCTGCAGTGGAGTGATACGCCTACACTGGATTTTCTGCGTCGCATGATGACGACCCATGAGCTCAAACACTTGCTGTTTATCGGGGCTTATCGCAGTAACGAAGTGGGGCCGGGACACCCACTTCGGTTATTGCTGGAAGAGGTTCAGGAACAGGCTAATATTCACCCTTTACCGCTGGGGCCGCTTGATAGAAGCTCTGTGGAAAAACTCGTGGCTGAAGGCTTATATCGCGAACCGGCTGAAGTACGACCACTCAGCAATATGCTCTATGACAAGGCGCAGGGTAATCCTTTTTTTACAAATGAATTGCTGCGGCAACTTCACAAGGAAGCTGCGATAACAGCAGATCTGAATACGGGACAATGGGACTGGGATTTGGATGCGGCACGGTGGTCAACTGTCAGTAGCGATGTCGTTGAGTTTATGGTGGATAATCTCAGGCGGTTTGAGTCTGACACACAGCTGATTCTGCAATTGGCCGCCTGCATTGGTGGTCGTTTTGATTTGCATACCCTCTCGCTGGTCTATGAGCATTCTTTATCAGACACCGCTAAGGCATTACAGCCAGCATTGAAGCAACACACCATCCTGCCCTTGCACAGTGATTATCGACTGGTAGGAGAGGGCGACCTGGGGTTGGACTTTAATCCAACTTATAAATTCCATCATGATCGTGTGCAACAGGCTGCCTATGCCTTGATCGACCCTCAGCAACGACAAGCTGTTCATCTTTTCGTTGGACGCTTAGTGCTTCAGCACCTGGGTCAGGAGACAGTGCCTGATGATCGTCTTATCGATATCGTTGAGCATCTCAATGCCGGGCGAGCACTAATTGATTCCATAGAAGAGCGATGGCTGCTTGCAGAATTGAATTTGCGAGCGGGTGTCCGTGCCAGGCAGTCTTCAGCCTATGAATCAGCCTGGCACTACCTGATGGTTGCCGCGGAACAGTTACCCGCTGATTCATGGCAGCGCACGCCTGTATTTATGAAAGATCTTGCACTGGAAACGCAGCAGTGTGCCTATCTTACCGGACGTACTGAGGCGGCTGAGAATGGGATAGCGATCTTGCTTGAGCATGCTGAGTCGGATTTGGCGCGAGCAGACATACTGGCCATTCGTACCCGCCAATACGCGACACTGGGCCGAATGGCAGCGTCTATTCATTCGGCAATCGAGGGATTAGCGCTGCTTGGTGTGGATTTTACTGACCAGCCTGGAGATGCAGACATCGACGAAGAGCGACGCTTGGTTGAAGCGAACCTGCAGGGGCGGGCTATCTCAGATTTGGTCGATGCACCTCTGGTTCAGGACAAATCAGCACTGACCGCGATGCGATTGTTGATGGAAATTTTTGCGGCCGCCTTTTTATCCGGTAGTGGTAAGTTATTCCCCTATCTGGTGCTGAAATCAGTCAATTTGTCATTACGTCATGGCAACTGCCCGGAGTCTGCTTTTATTTATGCGGCTTATGGCATGCTGCTTTGTGGCGAACTCAATGAGCCAGCACTGGGTTATCAGTATGGTAAAGTCGGCCTGGCTATCAATGAGCGACTCGATGATCTCACGCTCAGGGCAAGAGTTATCTATGTCTATGGGATGTTCGTACATCATTGGAGTCATCACTGGTCAAGTCTGACCCCCTGGTTCCGCAGAGGTATTGAAGCGGGCTATCAGACGGGGGACTTACTTTACCTCGCCTACAGTGCTCAGGATTGTGTCATTTGGGATCCAAAGCTGGACTTGGAAACAGCACATCGACTGCATGCCGAGAATCTGGAGATTGTGCGTGAGTGTGCCTATCAGGATTCACTGGATTCAGGGACCTTATTTTTACAATTTCAGCGAAACCTGCTTGGCCTGACAGATAATCCCTATTCGCTCAGTGACGCCAGCTTTGACCAAGAGGCCTGTCTGGCCGGCATGCACCAGCGTGGGTTTATGACGGGTATTGCCAATTACCATATCTACAGTGCCGAAATTTGTTTTCTGTATGGCGAGACAGATTTAGCACTGGAACACGTCAGGGCACAGGATGGCCTGGTCAAATCAGCGATGTCTCTGCCGCAGCTGGTTCGTTTCTATATCGTGGCATTTATGACGCTGGCAAGTCACTATCCCAAAATGGCGGCAAATCAGCAGCGCGATACCCGTGAACGCATGATACGTGATCTTGAACAAATGAAACGGTGGGCGGATAACTGCCCGGACAACTTTCGCCATCTTCAGTATCTGATGGAAGCAGAACTGGAGAGCTTGCAAGGCACGCTTGAGTTAGCTCTGGAATACTATGAAGCTGCGATCGATGCGGCGAGAGAAACAGGATTCCTTCGAGACGAGGCCACGGCTCATGAGCGAGCTGCGCGATATTTACTTGCACATAGACGGGAAAGGGCAGCGCTGGGTTATTTACGCGGCGCCTATCATCTATATGATCGCTGGGGTGCCCAGCGGAAAGTCGATCTGCTGGAACAGGAATTCCCGGTATTAAAAGCGTTGTCGGCAGAAGTAAATAGTCATGCTGTACAGAGAGAGCCGACCGATATCGACCTCGCCTCAGTCATGAAAGCTTCAAGGGAAATCTCCGGCGAAATCGTACTGGACCGCTTGCTCAAAACGACGATGAATATCGTGCTTGAAAATGCCGGCGGTCAATGGGGATGTCTGGTCGTTGTTCGAGGTGGTCGATTGGTTGTAGAGGCTGTTGCTCTACCCGAATCGACATTATCGACAGCAGGTTTACCTCATCAATCACTGATTCCTGATAATGAAGGTGGTCGTCTTGCACTACCGGTCACCCTGATCACTCAGGTACTGCGAAGTGGTGAATCAGAAGTTATCCATGATGTATCGCAGAAAAGTTTATTCACTCAGGATCCTTATATACTCAAGTTCAGACCCAAGTCGGTATTGTGCGTGCCCATCAGACGTGAGCGTTTTGAGGGCGCTTTATATATGGAAAATAACCTCGCGAGCGGTGTCTTTACTCAATCACGAGTGGAGGTGATTCAGTTGTTGGCAGCCCAGGCATCGGTCGCAATTGAGAATGCCAGTCTGTACGAACAGGTTCAGGATTATTCCCGGACTCTGGAACATAAAGTAGCCGAGCGGACGGCGCGACTGGAGCAGCTTAATCAGAAATTGCAGGGACTGGCTGAACATGACGGTCTGACCGGCATTGCTAACCGCCGCCGTGGAGATGCCTACCTGGCTGAGGTATGGACTCGACTGCGGCGTGAAAAAAAGCCTTTATCGGTGATTATGCTTGATGTCGATCACTTCAAGGCCTTTAATGATAATTATGGTCATCGGGCAGGGGACAACTGCCTGATATCGGTTGCTGAAACATTACGAGCACAACTACAAAGACCGGGAGATCTGCTTGCTCGATATGGTGGCGAGGAATTTATCCTTATCCTGCCAGACACTGACAGCCAGGGCGCAACGCTTATGGGGGAAAAGGTGCGTGCTGCCATAGAGAGTCTGGCAATAGAGCACGCGCACTCTTCAACCGCCGAGGTGGTGACTTTAAGCGCGGGGACGGCCACTGTGACGCCCGAGGCTGAAGCAGGTCTGGAACAACTACTTCGAGCAGCCGATACCGCACTTTATCGAGCTAAACAATCAGGTCGCAACCGGGTGAAAGCGGCCAATGATGGAGTAAGCGAGAAGTAAAGAGATGAGCACAAAAAAAGCAGTCATCGCTAGGCGAATAACTGCTTTATTGTATTTACTTTTTTGGCGCGCCCGGGAGGATTCGAACCTCCGACCGCCTGGTTCGTAGCCAGGTACTCTATCCAGCTGAGCTACGGGCGCTAAAGCCGTTTATTATACTAACATCCAGTGATGTCCGCAATAATAATTCTGGCGGAGAGCGAGGGATTCGAACCCTCGATAGGGGTTAACCTATACGCCCTTAGCAGGGGCGCGCCTTCAGCCACTCGGCCAGCTCTCCATCAAAGCGGCACAGTATAACAGATGTATTTTATTTGGCTAGTGATATCGTGAAATTAACCGGCATTCGGGTGATCTTTTTCCTGCTGGATACGATCATAGATTTCTTCACGATGCACAGATACGTCTTTAGGTGCGTCCACACCGATTCTGACCTGGTTACCTTTAACACCAAGCACATTTACAACGACATCATCACCAATGATGAGTGATTCGCCGACACGACGTGTGAGTATTAACATGATTTTTCCCCTTTACTCTCAAAAGCAGGCCGAGGTCACCAGGAGAAAATGTGAATTCTTCCATGCTGTAAGGCCTCGTGCCTTGTCCTGTTTAATGAATATTTCCTTGTTTAGAGATCTTATACGTCTCTTTTATTGTGGACTGTAAAATAGTCGTAACTACTTCACAGTCCAGTTCATTTTATCAGGAAGTTAAGTTGTTCGCGAGATAATTGTCTCAGTTTTATGACAAAAATCAGGCAGCTGGGTTCTGTTCCAGGTTGAATGCCTTGTGCAGTGCGCGAACACCCAGTTCCAGGTATTTTTCATTGACTACCACGGAAATTTTAATTTCAGAGGTCGAAATCATTTCAATATTGATGTTCTCATTAGCAAGCGCAGTGAACATCGTGCTGGCAATACCGGCATGAGAACGCATACCTACACCGACGACCGAAATTTTGGCGATATGATCATCACCATTGACCTCGCGCGCGCCAAGTTTTTCAGCTGTCTGCTCCAGAATCTTCAGCGCTGATTTGTAATCATTACGATGGACGGTAAAAGTAAAGTCGGTGGTGGAATCGTGTCCCGTGTTCTGAATGATCATGTCGACTTCAATATTCTGTGCCGCCACCGGGCCCAGAATCTGTGAGGCGACGCCGGGATGATCGGGGACACCCAGTACGGTAATTTTGGCTTCATCGCGGTTAAACGCGATACCTGAAATAAGAGCTTGTTCCATTGATGGGTCCTCTGCAGCGATCAGTGTGCCGCCACCTTCTGTGAAAGAAGAGAGCACACGAAGCGGAACATTATATTTACTGGCAAATTCGACTGAGCGAATCTGCAATACCTTGGCACCTAAGCTGGCCATTTCCAGCATTTCTTCGAAGGTGATGTGATCGAGGCGACGAGCTTCAGGCACGACCCGCGGATCTGTGGTGTAAACGCCATCAACGTCGGTATAGATCTGACATTCGTCAGCTTTCAATGCTGCAGCCAGTGCCACTGCTGTGGTATCGCTACCACCGCGGCCCAGTGTGGTGATATTGCCGTTTTCATCACAGCCCTGAAAACCCGCTACAACAACGACGCTACCTTGTTTGAGATCATCACGGATTTTGTGATCATCGATCTCGGTGATCCGTGCCTTGTTATGGGCGTTGTCGGTAAGAATACGCACCTGACTGCCGGTGTAGGATACCGCTGGCATGCCCATTTGCTGCAAAGTCATGCTAAGCAGGGCGATGGTGACCTGTTCACCGGTTGACAGCAGCACATCGAGTTCGCGACCACGTGGCTCATCATTCAATTGTTTGGCTAAGTCAATCAGCCGGTTGGTCTCGCCGCTCATCGCAGAGACGACAACCACCATATCGTGACCCTGGTTACGGTAATCAATAACTTTTTTGGCAACTTCTTTGATTCGCTCGACCGAGCCTACGGACGTGCCGCCGTATTTCTGTACGATAAGTGACATGCTTAATTTTCCAGCTTAGATCCGACCCAGTCCGAGACAGAGGCCAAAGCCGCTGCCAGGTTCTGAGGCTCATTACCGCCGCCCTGTGCCATATCCGGGCGGCCGCCACCTTTACCTCCGACCTGACCGGCTACATGTCCGACCAGATCACCGGCGCGGATTTTATCGGTAATATCCTTGGTGACGCCAGCAATAATTGTGATTTTTTCATCCTTGACCGACGTCAGCACGATCGCCGCACTGCCCAGCTTGTTTTTGAGCTGATCAACAGCGTCTCGCAGGGCTTTACCGTCAGCACCCTCAAGCGTTGAGGCGAGTACCTTGATGCCATTAATATCTTTAGCATCATTGGCCAGATCGTCACCGGCGCTGCTGGCCAGTTTCCCTTTCAGACTTTCCAGTTCCTTTTCCAGCTCACGGTTGCGCTGAACTAAGGCGGAGGCTTTGTCCTGCACATTGTCAGGTTTGGCTTTCAGCAGTTCGGAAACCTGGTTGAGTGTATTCAGCGTGTTATCGACGAAATCCAGCGCGGTATCGCCTGTGACTGCTTCAATACGGCGGACACCAGAAGCGATGCCGGCTTCAGCGGTGATTTTGAACAGGCCGATATCGCCTGTATTTCTAACGTGGGTGCCACCACACAGTTCGATAGAAAAATCACTCATGCTGAGCACGCGGACTTTTTCATCATACTTTTCGCCGAACAGCGCCATGGCACCGCTATTCTTAGCTTCTTCCAGTGCCATCAAGCGTGTTTCGACCGGGTGGTTCATTCGAATCTGCTGATTAACCATCCGCTCGATTTCATGCAACTGCGCATCGGTCAATGGCTCAAAGTGGGAGAAATCAAAGCGCAGACGATGGGGATCAACCAATGACCCTTTCTGTGTGACATGGTCACCCAGCACTTTACGTAAAGCGGCATGCAGAAGGTGTGTGGCCGAGTGGTTCAGCGCGGTCGCCAGACGATTGTTTTCATCGATCTGTGCGGTGACTTTCTGCCCAACCTGGAAGCGGCCGTTTTCACAGCGGCCGATATGGGTGAAGGCTTTGCCCTGTTTGCGGGTATCGGTGACGGTGAAGCTGGCGGAATCAGTAGTGATTTCACCGTGATCGCCAACCTGGCCACCGGATTCGGCATAGAAAGGCGTATTGTCGAGCACCAGAATGCCTTCCTGACCTTCATTCAGGCTGTCTACGTGCTCACCATTGAGAATGATATCGGTGATAGTGCCGTCTTCCTGAGTATGCTCATAACCACAGAACTCAGTTTCGCTGTCAATATTGAGTTGTTCGGTCATGCCGCCACCGAACTGGCTGGCACTGCGGGCACGTGAACGTTGTTCTTCCATCGCCCGCTCGAAGCCGGCGATATCGATAGTCAGACCACGCTCGCGGGCGATATCAGCGGTCAAATCGATAGGGAAGCCATAGGTGTCATACAACAGGAACACAGTTTCCCCCGGAATCTCCTTGTCCCCCATGTCTTCAATCGCCTGATCCAGAATGCGCAGACCGTTATCCAGCGTGTCGGCGAAACGATTCTCTTCCTGCAACAGGGCCTTTTCAACCAGGGACTGGGCTTGAGCCAGTTCCGGGAATGCCTCGCCCATTTCATCAACTAATGGTTGCACCAGTTTGTGGAAGAAGGTGTCTTTAAGGCCCAGTTTATGACCGTGACGAATCGCACGGCGGATGATACGGCGCAGTACATAACCACGACCTTCATTTGATGGGTGCACGCCGTCAGCAATCATGAATGAGCAGGACCGGATATGGTCAGCAATCACCCGCAGCGAGAAGTTGCTGCTATCTTCAGTGCCTGACAGGGCCTGAATGGCTTTAATCAGGTGCTGGAACAGATCGATGTCGTAGTTGTTGTGCACGTTTTGCAGCACAGCAGCCAGTCGCTCCAGCCCCATGCCGGTATCCACTGAGGGTTTAGGCAGTGGCGTGAGGGTGCCATCAGCGCTGCGATTGTACTGCATGAATACGAGATTCCAGATCTCGATATAGCGGTCGCCGTCTTCTTCCGGTGTTCCCGGTGGACCACCGGCAACCTCAGGGCCGTGATCATAAAAAATCTCGGAGCAGGGACCGCAGGGACCGGTATCGCCCATCGACCAGAAGTTATCCTTGGCACCGATGCGGGAGAAACGCTCTGCAGAAATACCGATTTCTTTGAGCCAGATATCGGCGGCCTCATCATCTTCCTCAAACACCGTGACCCAGAGTTTTTCTGGTGGCAGTCCCAGCGTGTCTGTCAGAAACTCCCAGGCATATTGGATCGCTTCACGCTTGAAATAATCACCGAAGCTGAAGTTACCCAGCATTTCAAAAAAGGTATGGTGACGGGCGGTGTAACCGACGTTTTCCAGGTCATTATGCTTACCACCGGCTCGCACACAACGCTGGGTCGTCACTGCACGTGTGTAGGCGCGGGTTTCCTGGCCCAGGAAGGTCTCCTTGAATTGGACCATGCCAGCGTTGGTAAACAACAGGGTCGGATCGTTGGCAGGCACCAGCGGACTACTGGAAACCACTTCGTGTCCCTTGCCGGCAAAGAAGTCGAGGAACAATTTGCGTATATCAGCGCTACTTTTCATCGTCAGTTACGTTAAAACTTTCCGTTATTTCGTCATGAGTAAACCCGCGGTACTGTAAAAACCGTTGCTGTTTGGCACGGCTCTTAAAATCTTCCGGGTTTTGCTCGCCAAAACGTTTGCGTCTGACCTCAGAGGCCAGCGCAAACCAGTCTGTATCTGCCTGTTGCAGCGTGTCCGTGATAATGTCGGCAGCCACTCCACGTTCTTTCAACTCCATCCGAATCCGGATGCTGCCATAGCCCCGATTGATGCGGGAATTGACAAAGCTCTCAGCAAAACGCTCATCACTCTGTAGCCCGGCTTGTTGCAGTTCGGCCAGACTTTGTTCAATCTCGATCTCTTCAAAACCAGCTTTTGCCAGCTTGCGGTTCAGTTCCAGTGCACTATGTTCGCGGCGGGCCAGATAGCTCACTGCCTGTTCACTGGCGGATTTGCTCACGCTTCCAGATCGTCCTCAACCGCATCGTTCTCAGCCGCCTTCACTTTTTTAGGCAGCAGGATTTCACGTACCTTGGCTTCGATTTCAGCCGCCGTAGTCGGATTTTCCTTGAGGAAGTTTCGAACATTGTCCTTACCCTGACCGATACGGTTACCGTCATAGCTGTACCAGGCACCGGATTTCTCGACGATATTGGCCTGTACACCCATGTCGATCAGTTCACCTTCGCGTGAAATGCCTTCGCCATAGAGAATGTCGAACTCGACCTGTTTGAAAGGCGGCGCCACTTTATTCTTAACGACTTTAACGCGGGTTTCATTACCCAGGATTTCATCGCCTTTTTTGATAGCACCGATACGACGGATATCCAGTCGAACAGAAGAGTAGAATTTCAGGGCATTACCACCGGTGGTGGTTTCCGGGTTACCGAACATGACACCAATCTTCATCCGGATTTGGTTGATGAAGATAACCAACGTGTTGGAACGTTTAATATTGGCGGTGAGTTTACGCAGTGCCTGAGACATCAGACGGGCCTGCAGACCCATGTGGCTGTCACCCATTTCACCCTCGATTTCCGCTTTCGGGGTCAAAGCAGCGACCGAGTCGACGACCACGATATCCACCGCACCGGAACGTACCAGCATGTCGGTGATTTCCAGTGCCTGTTCACCGGTGTCTGGCTGGGAGACCAGCAGGTCGTCGATATTGACGCCCAGTTTTTCAGCGTAATCCGGGTCCAGGGCGTGCTCGGCATCAACGAAGGCAGCCGTGCCGCCTGTTTTCTGCATTTCTGCGATCGCATGCAGCGTTAATGTGGTTTTACCGGATGATTCCGGACCGTAAATTTCAATGATACGACCACGGGGCAGGCCGCCGATCCCAAGCGCGATGTCCAGGCCGATAGAGCCGGTTGAGACCGAAGCCACGTCGCGAGCGGCACCGGCGTCACCCAGACGCATGACCGCACCTTTGCCGAATTGCTTTTCAATCTGTCCCAGCGCTGCGCCCAGTGCTTTCTTTCTGTTGTCATCCATCTTGCGCCACCCCTGAATTGATTAATTAAAACCAATGGATTATCCCATAGATATCACTCAGGCTCTAGAGGTGAAACGGGCTTTTAACGGTGCGGAGAAAATGACCGCTGTATTTAGTCTTCCGCAGCGATTTTTAACAGACCCGAGAGGGCTTCGAACACAGCCTGACGACGGATACTGTCGCGGTCACCGTCAAATTGAAAACAAACACTATGGACGCCGCCACCGTGCAGACCCCAACCAATCCAGACCGTCCCCACCGGCTTTTTATCTGAGCCCCCGCCCGGGCCAGCGATACCGGTAATGGCGATGCTGTAATCAGCCCGGGAATATTTCAGCGCACCAAAAGCCATTTCCTCCACAACCGGCAGACTCACAGCCCCATTTTTTTCCAGTGTGTCAGCAATGACGCCCAGTTGCTGTTGCTTGGCGGCGTTACTGTAGGTGACGAAACCACGATCGAACCAGGCTGAGCTGCCAGCCAGATCGGTGCAGCTTTTTGCGACCCAGCCACCAGTGCAGGACTCGGCGGTAACCAGCATCCTGCCTTGCATAATCAGCAGCTCAGCGACTTGTTCAACCAGTTGATAGAGCGAAGCGTCAGAAATTTTATTCATGATATAAACTATGCCGATGACTCAATCTCAAAATCATACACCGATGATGCAGCAGTATCTGCGTATCAAGGCGGAACATCCTGAATATCTGTTGTTTTATCGCATGGGCGATTTCTACGAGTTGTTCTTTGATGATGCGCACAAAGCTGCAGAACTGCTCGATATTACGCTGACGGCCCGTGGCAACAGCAACGGTGCGCCGATTCCCATGGCGGGAGTCCCTTATCATGCCGCCGACAGCTATTTATCAAGACTGATCAAGCTGGGGGAATCGGTAGCGATTTGTGAGCAGGTCGGTGATCCGGCAAAGAGTAAAGGACCGGTCGAAAGGAAAGTAGTCCGGGTGCTGACACCGGGCACGCTCACAGAAGAAGCCTTGCTCGACAGTCGTCATGAAAACCTGCTGGTTGCGGTGAGCCAGCACAAGGGCCGTTTCGGTCTCGCTTCTGCAGAAATCAGTAGTGGCCGTTTTATCGTCAGCGAAATTGAAACAGCGACCGACCTGCGCGCAGAACTGGCCCGGCTGCAACCGGCAGAGTTACTGATCTGTGACACGGATATCGCAGCTTATCCGCAGTTTGAAAAATGCCTCCGGCCTTTACCGGAATGGCACTTTGAGCAGAAGGCGGCCCGCAGGCGACTCTGTGAACACTTCAAGGTCTCGGATCTGCAGGGATTTGGCTGCGATGACATGGACTTAGCGGTCAGCGCGGCAGGTTGCCTGCTTAATTACGCTCAGCAAACGCATCGTACGGCCTTACCGCATCTGCGGCAGATCACGGTGGAATATGCCCGAGACAGTATCCGGCTGGATCCGCAGTCCAGACGCAACCTGGAACTGGAACAAAACCTGTCGGGCGGTCGTGAACACACCCTGATTTCCGTTCTGGATAGAACTGCGACGCCGATGGGAGCCCGATTGCTCAGACGCTGGCTGATGCGGCCAATTCGTGACACGCGGGTGTTAAAACTACGTCAGGAGGGCTTTCAGCAGTTTATCGATCAGCAAAATGGTGATGACTGCCATGGACTGATGCGGCAGTTGGGCGACATCGAGCGGATTCTGTCACGTATTGCGCTGCGCAGTGCCAGACCCCGTGATCTGATGCATCTGCGTCGCATGCTGGAGATGCTGCCGGAAATGCATGTTTTGCTAAAACCGATGAGTAGCCTTCACCTCCGTCATCTTGACCGTACGCTGGGTCACTTCAGCGAACTGAAACAACTTCTGCAGCGGGCGTTACTGGATGAGCCACCGGTACTGATTCGTGACGGCGGTGTTATCCGTCCCGGTTACCACGCTGAACTGGATCGGCTGCGCGATCTGCATCAGAATGCCAGCGGCTTTCTTGATAATGTCGAAAAGCAGGAGCGTGAACGCACCGGTGTCAGCAGTCTGAAAGTCGGCTATAACAAGGTACACGGTTATTACATCGAACTCAGCCGTGCCCATGATATTGAGGTTCCCACGGAATATGTACGCCGACAGACACTGAAAAATGCTGAGCGTTACATCACGCCCGAGCTGAAAAGTTTTGAAGAACAGGTATTGAGTGCCAATGAAAAAGCCCTGGCACTGGAAAAGTCACTCTATGATGAACTGTTCGACAAGCTGGCTCCGGAATTACCCGCATTGGCCCAATCAGCGTCCGCGCTGGCCGAACTCGATGTCCTTGCCAATCTCGCTGAGCGGGCAGAAACACTGGACTATGTGGCCCCGACATTCACGGATGAGACCGGTATTGAAATTGAAGCCGGTCGTCATCCAGTCGTTGAAACCAGTCAGTCTGCGCCTTTCTGCGCCAATGATCTGAAATTGTCCTCCAAACAGCCGGTGCTGATTATTACCGGCCCCAATATGGGCGGTAAATCGACTTATATGCGTCAGACAGCGCTAATCGTTCTGATGGCTCATATGGGAAGCTTTGTCCCGGCGAGCAGGGCAGTGATTGGTCCGGTTGATCAGGTATTCACCCGTATCGGTGCCTCAGATGATCTGGCTTCCGGGCGCTCAACTTTTATGGTGGAAATGAACGAAGCCGCCAATATCCTCAACAACGCGACAAAACACAGTCTGGTTCTGATGGATGAAATCGGTCGCGGCACCAGTACTTTCGACGGGCTGGCACTGGCCTGGTCCTGTGCAGAGAAACTGATTCGTGATATCAGCGCTTATACACTGTTTGCCACCCACTATTTTGAAATGACTCAGCTCCCTGACTTGTTTGATAAGGCGCGTAATGTCCATCTTGATGCGATTGAACATGGCGACAAAATCGTCTTTTTGCATCAGCTTAAAGACGGCGCAGCCAATCAGAGTTATGGTTTGCAGGTAGCACAGCTGGCTGGGGTACCGGGTGATGTCATATCAGCTGCCAGGGTCAAGTTGCAGCAGTTGGAGCAGTACCGGTACCAGGGCGAGGAGAGCAGAAAGCTGCCGCAGCCGGATTTATTCAGCAGCACCAGCGAGCCATCTGAACTGGAAAAACGCCTTCAAAGGATTGATCCAGATGACCTGAGTCCGAAACAGGCGTTGGAATTACTCTACGAACTCTGGAAACTGTCGAAAGCAGATTCCTGACGAATGCTTTTATATCCGCAGATTACACCGATGGACACAGATTATTGTTGAGGCGTTTGCATAAACAAGATGCTTGAGAGCGCTGACACCTGAGCACGAAGCAGGGTTTTCATCGCTGTAAAGCTGCGTTAATCAGCGAAATCTGCGGATAACTGAGGGTTTTAATGCAAATGCTGCTTTTTGGCATTCATAAATTCGCCCAGTTTTTCCGGACGGGGTGGCATCTGTACATGAAAGCCCTGTGTTTCCAGATTATTGATGACCGCGGCGACATTCTCCCGCGCCAGTGGCCGCTCCGGACTTAATTCCAGTTCCATGACGAATATCGGCTCTTTGCCCATGGAGTCGTAGAGTGACTGTGGAATATCGGAAAAATCATCTTTTTTAACGATGTAGAGATAGAGTTCTTCTTTCTTGCTGCTTTTATAAATGTAGGTCTTCATCGGGGCTATCGTGTGAAACTCATGAAATGGGGGGATGATAGATAATCTGCACTACCGTGCCAGCCGGGTCATAGCAATAAAAACTGCGGGCACCATCACGATGCGTGCGTGGTGCATTGCGCATCTTAACGTTTTTTGACTGCAAAAAATCGAACCAGCTGTCGACTTCATCCATGGTAGGAATAATAAAACCGATATGATCCAGTTTTTGCTGTTCCGGTGAGGCAGGAGTGACTTCAGCCCGATGCAGAGCGAGATTGTCATTACCTGAAGTCAGGTAGACATTATCCTCATCCGGACGCCATTCGACTGTCATTCCCAGACAATCAACATAAAATTGCTCACAGGCTGCCAGATCGGTAACAAACAGGGCGACATGCCGCATGCCACCGGTTTTCCCGGGTCGTTCCATTAATCCTCTCCAAATACGTGTTGGCAGCATTGCTGCCAGATTGCTGAACCGAATTGATGCTCTATCACCAGCGGTAGCGCAACGGAACCGCACTGCAGTAACTTGTCATGAAATGCTCTCAGTTCCTCACCATCCGCCGGCTGAACGATATAACGCAGTGCATTAATGAGTGCCCAGCCCACGGCATAGCTCATCGGCACAGTGGGGGCCTGACTATACCAGTTGCACTCAGCCATGGCCTGCGCCTGAGTGAAGCCGAGTTTATCAACCATTTCCGCTGCAGCCTGCTCAAGCGTCCATTCACCGGTATGAATGTTGACATCAATGATGATACGCAGCGCCCGCCAGAGCCTGTCTCTGAGCATCACGATGTTCTGACCCGGATAGCGATCAAAACCCTGCTCCAGCATCATTTGCTCACAGTACAGGGCCCAGCCTTCGTAAAGTGTGGCACAGGGAAACAGTCGTCGTAGCAGTGCGGAACCCTGGTCAGATTGATTCGCGGTGACAAACTGCAGGTGATGACCGGGCCAGGCCTCATGCACGCTGGTCTGGGCGATGGCGGCGAAATTATGTTCCTTCAGCTCGGCATCACGACTGACCGGGGTCACATAATAAAATGCGCTTTGACTGAGGTCGGCGATGCTGGGATCCAGATAAGCTGCAAAAGGTATTTGATGTCTCAAAAAGCCAGGGGTGTCGACAACATTCAGATGCTGCCGTCCAGGTAAGGTGACCAGGGCGTTCGCCTTGAGGAAATCCCTCGCGGCCTGCATCTCCTGCTGGTAGCTGTCCAGCAGTTGGGAGGCGCTTGGGTGATGGGCCCGGATACGGGCCAGGGTCAGCCCGCTGTCCTGTTCCGCTTTTTTGAGTTCAGCCGAAGTTTGTGCAAACAGTTTTTCACCAAATGCGCTGAGCTTCTGGGCACTGATAGGCAGAAAATGGCGGTAATGCAGCAGGCGCTCAAAGTGCTCTCGACCACAGGCAAAATCACCCTGTGCATGGTTTTGCAGGCGGGTTAGCGAATGGTGCAGGTCTTCCATCGCTTTACCGGCTTCATGGAGCGCGGTGTCGATAGCCTGATGCTGCAGCAGAGCTTTCTGTACCCGCGGGTGATCAGAGAGTTCATGACAGAACTGCACGCCAGCTTCACATTCCTGAATGGCCATTTCCAGCCATACCGGTGGAATGATGGCCGGCTTGAGATTCAGGTAAGTTTTGGCTTCTCTGACACGTCCCGGCACTTTTTGCAGCCGGGACAGCAGTGCCAGACTGAAACTTTCCAAAGGTCGGATAGTTAGTTGATGCAGGGCATCAATCGGCAGAAAAGCGGTTGGATCTCGATAACGCCAGTCGTGCTCCATCATGCTGTGGTGTTCCAGCAGCGCCCAGCCATGCAGAACCTGATAGTTGAGCAAGCGATCGGCGTCCAACGCTGTGATATTGATCTCGTCCAGCGCAGCCAGACATTTTTCATTCAGGACCAGTTGAATGCCCTGACTGGCATCGTCACAGGGTGTCAGCTCACCGGCATAATCCTCGATGCCGGCATCCAGTGCGGTTTCCGGATTAAACCGGCACCAACTGGCAAGATAACTTTCCTGTATTCGGTCGAATGTGTGACTGTTATCAGTCGACATCAATAATCTCGTAGTCATGGGTGATGGTGGCGGTCTTGGCCAGCATCAGCGTAGCTGAACAGTATTTTTCAATAGACATGTTGATGGCACGCTCCACAAAATTGGGTTTGACCTCTTTGCCTGTGATTTTGTAATGAACATGAATGTTGGTATAGACCTTGGGGACTTCCTCACTGCGCTCACCATCCACTTCCACTACGCAGTCACGGATATCCTGACGCGATTTTTTCAGAATTTCCACCACATCAAAAGCCGTGCAGCCGCCCATCCCGAGTAACAGCAGTTCCATGGGGCGCATACCGGTGCCGTGACCACCCGCTTCTTCGGGACCGTCCATGACTACCGTGTGACCGGTACCGGATTCGCCCAGAAACATCACATCTTCTACCCATTTCACTCGTGCTTTCATTAAAATGTTTCCCAAAGTTGATAAATAACTTTAATTTTGCCATATTTGTGAAATCGAAAACGAATTATCACCGTTTGCAACTGTATACTGCCCGCCGGGTTTCAAATTGGAATAATGGATGGAATATCACAAACATAAAGCCTTGGAAGAAGGTCTTGCCGACTTCTTTCACAGTTGTCACAGCAAATTTTATCCTGCAAAAAACATCATTATTCGGCCCGGTGACCCAGCAGATACGCTCTATTACATCCGTGAAGGTTCTGTCACCGTCTGCATGGAAAATGAAGAGGGTGAGGAACTCATCGTGGCCTATCTCAATCAGGGCGACTTCATCGGTGAAATTGGCTTCTTTTCTGAAGTCGGCGACAGAATGGTCACCATCCGTGCCAAGACCGATGTCAGAACCGAAGAGATTTCCTATCAGCAAATCCGTACCCTGGCCGACAGCCAGTTGAAAAACTGTTACCCCACCTTGCTTTATACGCTGGGTGAGCAGATGGCTAAACGCCTGTTGTCGACCACCCGCAAAGCCACTGACCTGGCGTTTCTGGATGTCGCCGGCCGGGTAGAGGCCGCACTGGCAGAATTATCTGCTCAGCCTGATGCGATGCGTCATCCTCATGGCACTCAAATCAAGGTCACCCGTCAGGAAATCAGCCGCATGGTGGGCTGCTCCCGTGAAATGGTCGGCCGCGTCTTAAAAGAGCTGCAGGAAGGCGGTAAAGTCTGGGCTCACGGTAAGACCGTGATTGTCTACGACGAGGTCCACCGCGTCTCTACGCCTGTTATCAAGAAGCTCTGACGCTCTCCATGTCTCAATAAAACAGCTGCTTTAACTGCTGGCCCGGATCGTCAGCGCGCATAAAGGCTTCCCCGACCAGGAATCCATTGACATTATTGTCGCGCATCAATGTAACGTCTTCCGGTGTGTGTATTCCGCTCTCAGTGATCACAATGTGACCATCAGGAATCCGAGGCAGCAGTGACAGTGTGGTGTCCAGCGAGGTTTCAAATGTTCGCAGATTGCGGTTGTTGATACCAATCAGGGGCAGGTTCAATACCAGTGCCCGTTCCAGTTCATCCAGATCATGCACTTCTACCAGTACGTCCATGCCCAGTTGTAGTGCCAGTTGGCTCAGATTTTCCAGTTGATTATCGTTGAGTGCCGATACAATCAGTAAAATACAATCTGCATTGATCGCCCGGGCTTCGAAAACCTGATAGGGATCGATAATAAAATCTTTACGAATAACCGGCAGGCTGCAGGCTTTACGCGCCTGCTGAAGAAACTCCTCATGGCCCTGGAAAAAGTCACGATCAGTCAGCACTGACAGGCAAGTGGCACCATGTTTGGCATAGCTCTCTGCAATTTCAGCCGGTCTGAAATCTTCTCGTAACAGGCCTTTACTGGGCGAGGCTTTCTTGATTTCAGCGATGATGCCAGGCTCACCGTCAGCGATCTTGCGCGACAGAGCCTCAACAAAGCCCCGCGGTTTATCCGCATGCTCAGCCAGTTGCTGCATGATGGCCAGCGGTATTTTTTTGCTGCGTTCAGCAATTTCTTCCTGTTTGCGTTCAAGGATCTTGACCAGGATATCCGGGGTGTTTTCACTCATAATGATCTTCTAGCTCCGGCTGCTGACAATCAGCGCATTCAGTTTCTGTGAGGCGGCACCCGAGTCGATGACTTCGGCTGCTTGCTTGATTCCCTGTTCCAGGGTCGCTGCAATATCGGCCACATAAATCGCGGCGCCGGCATTGAGAACGACAATATCGCGGGCCGGACCGGTTTCTCCGTTAAAGATGGCTTTGATGATGTCGAGGCTGTCAGTGGCATTCTTGACTGACAGGCCTTTGACATCACTGCGGTTGAGGCCAAAGTCTTCAGGTTTGATGGTGTAGCTGGAGATTTCGCCGTGTTTGAGTTCGGCGACGTGCGTTTCGGCACCGATGCTGATCTCATCCAGTCCGTCTTCAGCGTGAACCACTAACACATGTTTGCTGCCCAGTTTTTGCAGCACTTCAGCCATTGGCACCACCCATTTCTTGTCATACACCCCCAGGACCTGGTGCGGGGCGCGGGCGGGGTTGGTGAGCGGACCCAGCAGATTGAATACGGTGCGAACACCCATTTCACGGCGCGGGCCAATCGCATGCTTCATGGCACCATGATGTTTCTGAGCAAACATAAAGCCGACACCGACGGTTTCGATACAGTGTTTGACCTGTTCCGGCGTCAGTTCCAGGTTCACGCCCGCTGCTTCCAGCACATCGGCACTGCCGGAACTACTGCTGATAGAGCGGTTACCATGTTTGGCGACCTGAGCGCCGGCTGCTGCAACAACAAAGGCACTGGCGGTCGAGACATTAAAGGTACTGGCACCGTCACCGCCAGTGCCGCAGGTGTCGACCACATGTTCGCCCTGAATATCAACCGGCGTTGCCAGCGAACGCATGACTTCAGCAGCCGCGGCAATTTCGGTCACGGTTTCACCTTTCATGCTCAGTCCAATCAGGAATCCGCCGATCTGTGCCGGGGTGGCATGACCGGTCATGATCTGATTCATGACATCACGCATCTGATCGGCACTGAGATCCTGACGCTGGGTGACGAGTTTAAGTGCAGCTTGAATATCCATGCTCAGGTCCTATCGATCAAGAAAGTTCTTCAGCAGTTCATGACCCTGTTCGGTCAGGATAGACTCGGGATGGAACTGGACACCCTCAATGGGCAAGGTCTTGTGCTCGATACCCATGATCTCGTCCATCTCGCCGTTTTCAGTTTCAGTCCAGGCGGTGATGGTAAAGCAGTTCGGCAAAGTCTCTTTCTTAACCACCAGAGAGTGGTAGCGGGTGGCTTCCAGTGGGTTATTCAGACCACGGAAAACACTGGTATTGTTGTGGTACACCTTAGAGGTTTTGCCATGCATGATCTCACGGGCGTGAACCACATCGCCGCCGAAAACCTGTCCAATCGCCTGATGGCCCAGACATACGCCCAAAAGTGGCTTTTTACCGGCAAAATGTTTAATCACCGCCATGGAGATACCGGCTTCATTCGGTGTGCACGGACCGGGGGAGAGCACGATTTTATCCGGGTTCAGGGCTTCAATCTCTTCAATGGTGATTTTGTCGTTACGGTGCACCACGACTTCCTGACCCAGTTCAGCAAAGTACTGCACCAGGTTGTAGGTGAAAGAGTCGTAATTATCAATCATTAACAGCATAAATTAGGGTCCCGGCTCAGCCTTCAGCGTGCGGATCGGCTTCCAGGCCAGCTTCCGCCATGGCAACAGCGCGGAAAATCGCTCTTGCCTTATTCATGGTCTCTTTCCATTCCAGTTCAGGAATCGAATCATAAACGATACCGGCCCCGGCCTGGATATGCAGCGTATTATCTTTTATCACGGCAGTGCGGATGGCAATCGCCGTGTCCATATTACCGGACCAGGACAGGTAACCGACGGCGCCGGCATAGACGCCGCGTTTGACGGGTTCAAACTCGTCAATGATTTCCATGGCCCTTACCTTGGGGGCACCACTTACGGTGCCGGCCGGGAAGGTGGCGCGGAGGGCGTCAATGGCAGACATGTTGTCCAGCACCTTGCCGGTCACATTGGACACAATATGCATCACATGTGAGTAACGCTCGATCACCATTTTATCGGTGAGCTCAACCGTGCCGGTCTGACTGACGCGGCCGATATCGTTGCGACCCAGATCAATCAGCATCAGATGCTCAGCGAGTTCTTTGGGATCGGCGAGCAGTTCCTGTTCCAGCGCAGTATCTTCCTCTTCGGTCTTACCGCGACGGCGGGTACCGGCAATCGGTCTGACGGTGACCTCCTGATCTTCCATCCTGACCAGAATTTCCGGTGAGGAACCGACCACGTGGAAGTCTTTGAGGTTCAGGTAATACATGTAGGGGGAGGGGTTGAGCGTGCGCAGTGCCCGGTACATATCGACCGGCTCTGCCGCAAACGGAATCGAGAGTCGCTGTGACAATACCACCTGCATGATATCGCCGTCGTTGATGTATTGCTTTGCTTTTTTAACCGCGTCAATAAAGCCGTCATGGGTAAAGCCGGAGACAAAGTCTTCTTCATTGACCCGTCGACGTTCACCGTGACGCTGGAACCTGGGCGTGGTGTTGCGCAGTGTTTCAATGAGTTTATCCAGCCTTGCCTGCGCTCGATTGTAGGCATTGTCCTGAGCGGGATCGGCATGAACTATCAGGTACAGTCGACCACTGAGATTATCAAACACGACCAGTTCATCCGACACCATCAACATGATATCGGGACAACCCAGTGGGTCAGGTGCCCGCGCATCGCCTAGTCGGGGCTCAACGTAGCGCACGGTGTCATAGCCGAAGTAGCCGACCAGACCGCCGTTAAACTTGGGAAGCTGGCCAGTTTCAGGGACCTTGTAACGTTGCTGGAACTGTTCTACCCAGCCCAGCGGATCGTCACTTTTGTCGGTTTCGATGATATCGCCCTGATGTTCAACGCTGATATCGAAACCATGAACGCGAACCACTGTTTCACAGGGCAGGCCGATGATCGAATAACGTCCCCACTTCTCCCCTCCCTGAACTGATTCAAACAGGTAAGAGTAGGGCGCATCTGCCAGCTTAAGATAAGTACTGAGCGGCGTATCGAGATCAGCCAGTACTTCCCGGGCAAGCGGGATGCGGTTGTAGCCTTCAGCGGCGAGTTGTTCGAATTCTGACTGTTTCATCGCTTCTTTCTAAAATAAGTTTTCCAACTCTGCAAAACTGTCAATGACGACATCCGGATTGGCGCTACGGATATCGGCACCGTGATTGTAGCCGTAACTCATACAAACTATCCGGAATCCGGCAGCGCGGGCCGCTTCGACATCACTGACCGAGTCACCAATCATCAGGGCTTTATCGGGGCTGACCCTGAAAAACTCGGCGCCGTACAGCAGTGGTGCCGGATGGGGCTTTTTCTGCGGCAGGCTATCGCCGCTGATCACCACCTCAAAAAACTGCCGAATCCCAAGAAAATCCAGAAGCGGCAGGGTGAATGCTTCGGGTTTGTTGGTCACGCAACCCAGTTTAATCTGTCGCGACTGCAACCATCTCAAACCAGTTTCGACATCGGGATAGAGATGACTGAGCCGACAACTGTTATCCTTGTAAAGTGTCATGAACAAGGGCAGAGCCTTATCGTACAGAGCCGGATCAGGCTCAGCATTCATGTCACCGGTGAGAGCCCGTTTAATCAGTTTCTCAACGCCGTTCCCCACCCACAACCTGACATCGTCTTCGCTACAGGTCGGGCAATCCAGCGCTTCCAGCATGCGCGCAGTACACCAGGCCAGATCCGGCACGCTGTCGACCAGCGTGCCGTCCAGATCAATCAGTACGACCTCGGGAGGGGGTATGGCCATGAAACGTCTTAAACGTTGGCTTTGGCCAGTTCCTCACGCATTTCAGCAATGATGCTCTCATATTTGTTGGGATCACTGTCTTTGGCAGCACCGAATACGGCGGAACCGGCCACGAATGTGCGGGCACCGGCTTCAGCGATTTCACGGATGTTTTTGACGTTGACGCCGCCATCAATTTCCAGATCGATGTCATAACCACTTTCGTCGATCATTTTGCGTGCCTGACGCAGCTTATCCAGTGTATGTGGAATGAACTTCTGACCACCAAAACCGGGGTTGACTGACATCAGCAGAATACGGTCGACTTTGTCCAGCACGTGTTCGGCCAGAGACAGTGGCGTAGCCGGGTTGAATACCAGACCGGTTTTGCAGCCTTCTGCTTTAACCAGTTGCAGACTGCGGTCAATATGCTCGGAGGCTTCGGGGTGGAAGGTGATGAAAGTCGCGCCGGCTTTGGCAAAGTCAGGGATGATTCGGTCAACCGGTTTGACCATCAGATGGACGTCGATTTCATGCGTTACACCGTGCTTACGCAGCGCGTCACAGACCAGCGGACCAATGGTCAGATTGGGCACATAGTGATTGTCCATGACGTCGAAGTGAACGATGTCGGCACCTGATGCCAGTACGTTATCGACTTCTTCACCCAGGCGGGCAAAATCCGCAGACAGAATAGACGGAGCAATTTTGAATTCAGCCATGTTGTTCTCTCTTAAAACTTTAGGTTTAGAAATGCTGTATAAACCCGATACTTTACCGTATCAGGTCTGATTTTTCAGCTTTTGAAAAGATTCCGCAGTCATTATACTGGGGATGGCATTAACGAGAGGGTGGAGCGTGGTTTGCAAAAGGTTTTAAAAAGCGGTCTTCTGGCGGCGATATTTGTGTTGAGTCAGGGTCTCGCAACCGCCGAAGATGACACCAAACCCGCGCAGGTAGACAGCTCTGTCATCAGCCAGGCTGGTGAGGTCAACGGTTACCTGGCGCTGCCGGTAGGGGATACCCGTATCGACGCGACACTGATTAATGATCGACTGGGCAAGTCTTACGGGAAAGTACTGATTCTGCATGACAGCAATGCCGGCATCGATAGTCCGGGCTTGATCAATACCCTGCGTGAGGGGTTGCCTAACTCGGGCTGGACAACCATGACGGTGGCGCTGACTTACCCCAGAGAACCTGGCATTTTTCTCTCCAGTAATGCTGCATCCATGGCTCAGCCGACAGTCGATGCCAGTCAAGCAAGCGCCGGCTTGCCCGCTGATAATGCAACAGCTGACCAAGACCCGGACACAGAAAAAAAACCTGAACTGCCGGATAATGCGACCCGTCTCAACGCCGCACTGGCTTATCTTGATTCACAGCAAACGGGTACAACCGTTGTTCTGGCTCTAGGTGAGGCCGCGCGTCTAACCGATGCGCTGGCCGAACAGATGGGAGAACAACGTGGTTTAATCTGGATTCGTCCCATGCTTGAGCTTGAGGCTATGCCAGCAATTACACCCATACTTGATATTGCGCCTACTGTGCCCGGTTCAATGAATAATCTGGCCAGAGACCGTCTGGTTTTTATGAAGCAACAGCAGACCACAGCGTATGACCAGCGACGCATTAACGGTGCCGGCTTTCGCTTCTATGGTTTTGAGTCCAGGGTATTGAGTTATGTGCGTGGCTGGCTGCACAAACAGTTCGTCAGCGAGGAACCGAACTGATGCGCATATACGGCGATGGTACGCTGATTCACCAGGCTCAGACTGACGATGGCGTGATCGAGGTAGTAGATAACGGTGACAGCCGCTCGTTGCATTTCGGTACTTATCCCAGACAGAGCAGTATGCGGCTGAGTGATCCGGCCCATCTGGCGTTGAGTTACACACAGTCGATGATGGGCTGCCTGCTGCTCAATCCCATCCCACGGCGGGTGCTGGTGATTGGTCTCGGTGGTGGCTCGCTGGTCAAATTTCTGCTGCAACATTTCCCCCAGTGTCAGATCGATGTCGTCGAGTACCGCCGTGATGTCATTGAGGTGGCCGCACATTATTTTAATGTACCGCTGACCGACCCGCGACTTAACATTGTGCAGGGCGATGGCTATCTGCATGTCAGTCAATTGTTCTACGAAACAGATTTGAGCTACGACTTGCTTTTGGTTGATGCCTACGATCACAACGGCATGGCAGCCAGTGTCGGCGTACAGCCTTTTTTTGATGCCTGCAGCGGCATTTTGACTGCCGATGGTGTCATGAGTATCAACCTCTGGGGCAGCGAGAGAGATTTATTCAATACCACCATGCAGCGTATTAACCAGAGCTTTGCGGGCCGCTCGATGCTGTTGCCGGTGGAGAATAAAGGCAACGTGATTGCGCTTGCTACACAGTTTGAGGTCAATCACCGCGACCTCAAGCTGCTGCGCGCTAAGGTCGATGAGTGGGAAATGCGTTACCGGATTAACCTGCCCAAGGCCTTACAGAATCTGATTCGACAGAATCGTAACTTTATCAGTCGCTTATTTGCCTGATGCCGGAGTCGCTGTTTCTCTATCTTGGATTACTGCTGGTCACCGGTCTGCTGCTCAGTCTGGTCGCTGCGCGTTTTAACCTGCCCCGAATTGCGCTTTATGCGCTAGCCGGCTTGATCTGGTCGCAGGATTCACTCGGCGGTGTGTTTGAGCTGCAATTGGGCGCGGGCTCTGCGCTACTCACCGATACGGCGTTGGCACTGATTGCCTACCTGATAGGCGGATCGGTCACGGCCAGACAATTGAAAAGGCTGGGTAGTACCATTGTGTTTTGCACTGTCGGTGAGGTCTTGGGTGCTGCAGTCGTCGTTTTCCTGTCTGTCTGTCTGTTTCTGTCAGGCCAAGCTGAAGTCATCCTGATTGCGGCAGCACTGGCGGTACTGGCGGCCAGCACGGCGCCCGCCGCCACCGTTGCCGTTATTCATGAATATCGCAGTCGGGGTCCACTGACGACGTCGCTGCTCGGTGTGGTGGCCCTGGATGATGCGATCGGTATCATCCTCTTCTCTCTGCTGTTGGCGGCAACTACGGGCAGCAGCGTCACCGGTGTGATGTCGATGGCGCTGATAGAGATCGGTGGGGCATTATTACTGGGTGCGGTACTGGGCTGGGCTCTGGCCGGTTTCGGACATCGGGTGCGCAATCCGCATTTCTTTTTACCCATGGTGCTGAGTACGGTAGTGCTTTCTCAGGGGCTAGCAGAGGTGTGGCATTGTTCTCCGTTGCTGACTGCGATGACACTGGGCTTTGTGGCCCGTGCCACCTTTAAATCCGGCGGTGAGCGTTTGCTGGCACCGGTTGAATATCTGGAAGAATTCGTATTTCTGGTGTTTTTCACCCTGGCCGGGGCGCATTTTGATCTGGATGTTCTTTTGAGTGGTATCGGGCTGGTCCTGATTTATGTGCTGGCCAGAGTGCTGGGTAAGATGGGCGGGACTAACCTCGCAGCCCGTTTTATTGATGCGCCTGAGCCGGTGCGAAAGTATATCGGACTTGGCGTGGTGCCGCAGGCAGGTATTGCGATAGGTCTGGCACTGTCCTTACTCAATCATCCCGTGTTTGAGGAAAGCGGGCTGCTGATCGTGAATGTGATTCTGGCCAGTACGCTCATCTACGAACTGCTGGGCCCGTTTGCCACACGCTATGCGCTGCAAAAAGCCGGGGAAATCAAAGGGGAGTCAGGTTATGAGTGAACGTATTATCGAACTCACTGTGGCCGAGTGGCTGCAGGCGCATCCTAACGCCCTGGTGACGGTCTCGGCGGATACCGGCCTGAGAGATATTGTGAAGACGCTGATCGAGCATGATTCACGCGATGCTTACGTGCTGGAAAATGGCAAGGTAAAAGGCCATTTGAGTTTCAATAAACTGGTCAATCATCTGTTCTGCCATGACCGACCGGTCCATTCCCACCGGCAATTATTTGCTCAGGTTGCAGCGGCCACAGCCGGTGAGTTGATGGACCCACACTTCGCCTACTGCCGGGAAAATGAAAAAATTAATCAGATTTTGCACAGACAGTTGCAGACGGATGTCACTGATTTGGTAGTATTAGCAGCGGATGAGGCTCCAACCGGGGTCGTCAAACTGACTGAAGTAGTGCGGGAAAGTCTTCAATGAAAAAATTGTCGGTTTCAAGCTTGTTGATAGTGATGTTGCTCGTCTGGCAGCTACCTGCCTCGGCGACAGGGGACTACAAACTGCTGGTTAAGCGTTCGGAACAGCGTTTGATTGTGCAGAAAGATGGTAAGCCAGTGCGCAGTTTTCACGTGGCGCTTGGCAGTGGCGGTAAGAGCGGCAAGTTGCAGGCCGGCGATCGTAAGACCCCACTGGGTGAATATCACATCTATCAGGTTCGTGACAGCGACCGTTTTCACTTATTCATTCAACTGGATTATCCCAGCGTTCGGGATGCCATCAACGCCCTGAAAGCCGGGCGTATCAGCAAAAAAGAATACCGCGGTATTCTCGATGCACATATTTTCGGTCAGCTTCCGCCGCAGAATACCCCTTTGGGTGGTGCCATCGGCATCCATGGTATTGGGGTGGAAACCAAAGATAAACTGGAAATTCACGAGCTGGCCAACTGGACCCAGGGCTGTATCGCACTTCGCAATAACGAAGTGGAACAACTCACTCGCTACATCGACAAAGGCACTACCGTCACCATTACCGACTGAACAGTCGTCAAAACCCTGCTTCAGGTATTTGAATTTGGTAGAATAATGCCACTTTCTGTTTGACCCTCCCGAGGACCTGATGCAAGCCGCACCCGACCTGTTTTCCTATCGTAAATTCTGGGCACATCGTTTCGGTATTGCCCCCGAATTGCCGATGTCGCGTGAAGAAATGGACGCGCTGGGCTGGGACTCCTGCGACATTATCATCGTTACCGGTGATGCTTATGTTGACCACCCCAGCTTCGGGATGGCCCTGATCGGGCGTCTGCTTGAATCTCATGGTTTTCGTGTCGGCATTATTTCTCAGCCCGACTGGACCAGCGCTGAGGATTTTCAGAAGCTGGGCAAGCCCAACCTGTTTTACGGGGTCACCGGTGGCAATATGGATTCGATGGTCAACCGCTACACCTCAGACCGTAAAATCCGCAGTAATGATGCCTATACCGCCGGTGGTGAGGGTGGAAAACGCCCTGATCACAGTGTTGTGGTTTACAGTCAGCGTTGTCGTGAAGCCTACAAAGGGGTGCCGGTCGTTATTGGTGGCATTGAAGCCAGCCTCCGCCGTATTGCCCACTATGACTACTGGTCGGAAAAAGTGCGCCATAGCGTTTTGATGGATTCCAAAGCCGACCTGCTGGTTTATGGCAATGGTGAACGCCAGGTAGTGGAAATTGCACATCGTCTGGCCGCCGGGGAAGCGGTGAAAGACCTCACCGACATTCGCGGTACCGCCTACATGACCAAGCACGGCCGCAGAGACGGGTGGTGGGAGAAAGACTCCACCTCGGTCGATACCCCCGGCAAGCTCAATCCGCCGATTGATCCCTATCAGATGCAGACCGAAGCCAGTTGTGCCGAGGAAAAAGCCCGCACAGAACAGGAAAAAGCGGAACAACCTGCAGGCAATGTGATTAAGATCCACCGGGTCTCACCGCGAAATGCCGATAAAACCGTGATCCGGCTGCCGGCCTACAATCAGGTCAAGGATGATCCTGTTACCTATGCCCATACCTCACGCATCCTGCACCTGGAAACCAATCCGGGGAATGCCCTGGCACTGGTGCAGCAGCATGGAGACCGCGATGTCTGGCTCAATCCGCCACCGATTCCATTAACGACCAAGGAAATGGATGCGGTCTTTGATTTGCCCTATAGCCGCGTGCCGCATACTACCTACGGCAAGATGAATATCCCGGCTTACGAGATGATTCGTTTCTCAGTCAATATCATGCGTGGCTGTTTTGGTGGCTGTACCTTCTGTTCGATTACCGAGCATGAGGGACGCATCATTCAGAGCCGAAGCGAAGACTCGATTATCAAGGAAGTGGAAGCGATTCGTGACACCACGCCCGGTTTTACTGGCGTGATTTCCGATCTCGGCGGCCCCACCGCCAATATGTATCGTCTGGCTTGTAAAGATGAGGAAATTGAAGCCAGTTGTCGCCGACTGTCCTGCGTTTATCCCGGCGTCTGCAAAAACCTGAATACCGATCACACGCCACTGATTAATCTCTACAAGCGTGCCCGCTCATTGCCGGGCATCAAGAAAGTTCTGATTGCTTCCGGTCTGCGGTATGACCTGGCTGTTTTGTCGCCGGAATACGTCAAAGAACTGGTCACACATCATGTCGGCGGCTATCTTAAAATCGCGCCGGAACATACTGAAGACGGGCCTTTGTCGCAGATGATGAAGCCGGGCATCGGTACCTACGACAAGTTCAAACAGATGTTTGATAAGTACTCGAAGGAAGCGGGTAAAGAACAGTATCTGATTCCATACTTTATTGCTGCCCACCCGGGCACCACGGATGAAGATATGATGAACCTGGCGATTTGGCTGAAACGCAACGGTTTCCGTGCCGACCAGGTACAGGCCTATCTGCCGTCACCAATGTCTGCGGCGGCAGCCATGTATCATTCCGGTAAAGACACCTTACACAAGGTGCGGCGTAAGGGCGGTGATATTACCGTGCCTAAAGGCCTGAAAGTACGTCGTCTGCATAAAGCCTTCCTCCGCTATCACGATCCGGAAAACTGGCCGATGTTGCGCGAAGCACTGAAAAAAATGGGTCGGGCGGATCTGATTGGTAATGGCAAGAAACACCTGATCCCTACCTGGCAACCCGCCGGGACGGGTGAACGGGGCGAAGGTGCGCGGATCAGCCGCAAAGCCAAAGCCGGCCGAGGACAAAGCCGACCTTTCAAAACACAACATACCCGTCCGGGTAAAACCAAGGTGAAAGCTGCCCGTCGTCGTCGCTGATAGATTGAATAAAAAAATATCTTATTTGCGAAACATTCGCCTTTGTTCAGGGTCAATCTTCACTATTCGCACGTTAATATTGAGGTAAGGATGCCAGATAAGCCGTCAAATCGACGCTACGATGTTTTTTCGGTATTGCTCCACTGGAGTGTTGCCCTGTTTACCATTGCCCTGTTTGCTTCAGGTCTGTGGATGGTCGACCTCGGATACTATGATGACTGGTATTATCAGGCACCCTGGTGGCATAAGGGGATTGGTGTCGTCACTGCCGTGCTTGTGCTGTCGCGTTGGGGGTGGCAGCGACTCAGAATAGCGCCTGCCGAGATCAAATCGATACCGACCTGGCAACGCATCTCGGCCCGTGCCGCGCATCTACTGATGAATCTGGCCATTCTTCTACTTTTCGTGACCGGGTATCTTATTGTCACCGCCAAGGGGGATCCGCTTGTGGTGTTCGATTGGATTGCCATTCCTGCTTTAATCAAAGACGATAGCGGCTGGATTGACTGGGCAGGGCGGCTACACCTCTGGATTGCCTGGTTTATTATCGCGCTGGCCTCAATTCATGCCCTGGCTGCGTTGAAACACCACTTCATTGATAAAGACGCCACACTCAAGCGTATGTTTGCCATTCCATCAGGAGATGATTCATGAAAAAAACTTTATTCGCCCTGTCTTTTCTGGGACTTTCTTCCATGCTGCCGGCACAGGCTGCAGAGTATGTGATTGATACAGAAAAAGCACATGCCTTTATCGACTTTCGTATTCAGCATCTGGGTTTCAGTTGGATGAGTGGTCGCTTTAATGATTTTGCCGGGACCTTCAACTACGACGCAGAACAACCGGAAGCGTCGGATATTGATGTCGTCATTGATGTGGCCAGTGTCGATACTAATTTTGCCGAGCGTGATAAACACTTACGTGAGAAATTTCTTCACACCGACAAATACCCTGAAGCACGCTTCCAATCCAAATCTGTCGAAGTGAAAGAGGATGGCAGCATGGTAATGGTCGGGGACTTTACGCTTCATGGCGTCACCAACGAACTGGTGATTCCGATTGAAAAAGTGGGTGAGGGTGATGATCCCTGGGGCGGATACCGTGTCGGCTTCGTTGGTGAAACCAAATTCACCATTGCCGACTACGGTATTGATGTGACTAAACTGGGCCCTTCAGCAGAGGAGGTTTATCTGACCCTGTCGATTGAAGGTATTCGTCAGTAATCACACCTGTTTGGCCAGCTCATAGAGCCGGTCAAACTCTTCCGGCAGGCTGTTTACTGGTAACGATTTGCCCGCACGGCGATACCAGTAGGCAGCGTTGCCGTTATCTCCTTCTACGCGGTGCAGATAGCCATGCACCATGCACGCGAGTCTGTCTTCGTAGATCTGTATTGTGCTGTGTGCGCTATCCCAGTCGCCCTGCGCAGCCAGTTCCAGAGATTGTAAGTGTTGTGTTGCCATCGTCATCTCCTCCCAGAAATGTTCTGACAACACTATGCTATAACAGATTGATATAAATGAAAAATATGTGGTTTATAAGCTTTCGCTTTGGTATTGCTCAGGGCTGGCCTGCCAGCAGCAAAAGACCGCCAATAACAGCGAAAGGGGAAGTTACCACCACAAACAGTAGTCGTGCCAGTTCTCTCAGAACATAGATTGCATCGACAATCAGCATTAACATAGCGCCTCCCCGCACCATCGAATCAACTGCTTTGCATTATAATGCGCGGTTGTGACAGCCAAATGACGACAATAACTGACGCCACTATGAAAATTCTTGCACTAGATACCTGCACCGAAGTGTGCTCCGTCGCTCTGCTCAATGCGGACCAGCTCATTGAACGGTCGACCACGACGCAACGTGGTCATTCGGAACGAATATTGGGCATGCTCAATGAACTGCTGCAGCAGGCGGGCGTGGGCCTGGATGAAATCGATTTCTTGGCTTTTGGCAGAGGTCCCGGCTCTTTTACCGGTGTCCGTGTCGGCGTCGGTGTGGCCCAGGGCATTGCTTTTGCCCGACAGTTGCCGATTATTCCAGTATCAACCCTGGCTGCGGTCGCGCAGAGAGCCATTGATGAGTTCGGTGCCACACAAATTGCCGTGGCACTGGATGCCCGTATGGGAGAAATATATGCAGCGCATTATCGCGAAGAAAACGGATTGGCGGTGCTCTGCGACAAGGAACAGGTATGCCCACCCGACACATTTAAACCGCTGGATAACGAGCGATGGTTTGCTGCCGGTACCGGCTGGCAAGAACATGGCGAAGTACTAAAAGCCGCTTTTGCAGGACTTTTATCAGGTGAAGACAGCAGCTTACTGCCCACTGCGGCGGCCATGACCAAACTGGCACGTAAGCTGGCTGAGCAGGGACAAACGCTGTCTGCAGAGCAGGCAGTGCCGGTCTACCTGCGTGACAATGTTGCCAAGAAGAAGGGCGAGCAGTAATGGCACGTGAAAAAGACAAGCTTTACGCCGCCCCTTTGCAACAGATGGTTGATTTTCGCTTTGATGAGCGGGTGGTCAGTGTTTTTCCCGATATGATTCAACGTTCAGTGCCGGGCTATGCCACGCTTATCAGCAATATTGGTACCCTGGCAGGGCGTTACGTGCAAGCTGGCAGCCACTGTTATGACCTTGGCTGCTCGCTGGGTGCAGTCAGCCTGTCCCTGCGTCATGCGATTCAGCAGCCTGACTGCACAATTATCGCCGTGGATAATTCAGAAGCGATGATAGCCAAAGCGCGTGAGGTACTGACTGATGATTCAGCATCAGTGCCGGTCGAGCTGCAATGTGCTGATATTAATCAAGTCGGTATTGAAAAGGCTTCTGTTGTGGTGATGAATTTCACCCTGCAGTTCATTTCGCCTGAATTGAGACAGACACTGATACAAAAAATTTACGATGGGTTGTTGCCGGGGGGGATATTAATCCTGTCGGAAAAGCTGGCCTTTGAAGAACCGCAGGTCAACCAGTTCCATATTGAGTCACACCATAACTTCAAACGGGCTAATGGATACAGCGATCTGGAAATCAGTCAGAAGCGGAGTGCGCTGGAAAAAGTCCTGATCCCAGAAACCTTGAGTGCGCATCAGGCGCGATTGACGCAGGCAGGGTTCAGCTTTGTTGAAAAGTGGTATCAGTGTTTTAATTTCGTTTCGATGGTGGCCATTAAATGAGTGTATACCAGCCTCTGTACGATATCCTCGACGAAGCCGGTTTCTATGAATGGCGGCAGCAGCTTCAAAGCCGAATTGAATCACAACTCTCTCTGACACGTCATGGCAAGATGCCGATGTGGCAACAAGCGTTGAAGGCGCTACCTGCCGTTGTACCCAGTGAGATTGAAATAAAAGACCATGTGGCTATTGGTGGCGCTGCTGATTTGGGAGATGTTGATCGCGAAGCCTTTATCGACCTCTTAAAACAGTTTCATCCCTGGCGTAAAGGTCCGTATTGGTTATTTGATATTCACCTGGATACCGAATGGCGTTCAGACTGGAAATGGGACAGGGTGCTACCCCACCTGAGCCCACTTAAAGGTCGCCGTGTGCTGGATGTCGGCGGCGGTAACGGCTATCACGGCTGGCGCATGCTGGGAGAGGGCGCGGAGCTGGTGCTGGGTATTGATCCGACGCTGGTGTTCACCATGCAGTACCAGTTGATCAATCACTTTATCAACAGTGACCGGCATTTTGTTGTGCCGATTGGTATCGAGCACATGCCGGACAATCTCGGCTGGTTTGATACCGTCTTTTCGATGGGCGTGTTATATCACCGGAAATCGCCCCTGAGCCATCTTCTGGAACTGCGTTCCTGCCTGAAGCCCGGGGGCGAACTGGTGCTGGAAACGTTGATCATTGAGGCAGGCCCGGGGATGACCCTGATGCCGGAGGAACGTTACGCCAAGATGCGTAATGTCTGGTTTATTCCTTCAGTTGAGACGATGTTACTGTGGATGCGCAGGTGCGGTTTTAAAAACGTGCGTTGTGTGGATATCGATATCACGCCACTGGAAGAACAACGCCGCACTGAATGGATGACATTTGAATCCCTGGCGGATTTTCTCGATCCCGACGATACAAGTAAAACGATTGAGGGGTATCCAGCACCAATGCGGGGGGTGTTTATCGCCAATGCGCCGCAGTAATCAGAGTGCGGTGGCAGCAGGGGTGATGGAAATCCACTGACCGCTGCTGTTTTTGCAGGCATCCAGTGATTTCACTTCGGTCACATCATCCTTGGTGATCGATAAGTCATAAGCCAGGCAGGGATAGTGGCCATAAGAATAGGTGTGATCAATGTTGATTTCGTAGGCATTACCGGTTTCCTGGTTGAGCCAGTAATGACGAGAGCCCACGGCTTCTGTCGATAATGCCTTTTGTGTCTGTTCCAGATCGCTGCTCGTCATTGAGGTATCGGTTTCAATACCGGCCTCAACACCTGCGAGCAAATCCAGAGAAGCTTCGGTGCTTGTGATGATGCTAAATGAAGCTATCGAGGCAATGCCTAGACTGGTTAGCTTGTTAAACAACATAAACTTCCATAATCGAAGTACAGACTGGTTATTAAAATACGCCAGTGACTTTCACGGATGAGCAAAACATCCCGTTAAAGCGGGACGTTTTTCCTAACCAGCAGAGTATATACCCGAATTAAAAGCATTTCCAAGCTCTCCGATCACTCCGTCTCAGGCACCGAGTCGCAAACACCACCTAACAAATGTATCGCCATATCAATATGATGGGTCACTGTCTGGTGTTCACTCAGGTATCGTTGCTGTACCTGGTATGCCTCCCGCTCCAGTGAAATATGGGCCTCGCAGGCCAGGGGAAAGTGCTTCATCTTGCCTGATTGATCCTGCAGATAATGCACCAGCTCATGAACGATAAAACTTTTTGCGATCAAGCTGTTTTCCAGATCCAGGTTTTGGTCGTAATAAACAATATCGGTATGGTGGTCATAGTAGGCCACGGCGTTACATTGTTCATGATTGCACAGTGTTGCTTCCAGTTGTGCGTGGGGTATCGCAATCAACTCAGGGAGATTTGCTGCTTCTGGATAGCTACTGAGACTGACCGCCCACATCAGTAAACCATTCACCAGCTGTTGCATACCACCACCCTGTGTTATCGGGACACAGGACGGTAGACACACTGGCGCTTCAATAGGTTCTCAGTGGTATAGATATTAAGCGGTGGGCGATCAGTTATTTTCCGATATTATTGGCACGCTGGTATTTTTGCAGAAACTCTTCGAAAAAGAAGCTGACATCCTCCAGCAGTTGTTCCATGTCGGTAATGTTTTTGGCATAACGGCCCCAGACATAGCCATCTTTGAGGTAGCGCTTACCCTGAGCCTCATATTGCAATTGTCTGCTGAAATCGAGATAAAGCAGGTAACTGCCCGCATGTTCCTCAACTCTGAGTATTAATTGTGCATCATCGCGTTTGCTCGTTTCCAGGCTTGTTTCAGCCAGGGTGGTTTCAACCAGGGACTGAATGGCATGGCTATCGACACTGTCGGGTTCGATGGTATAGACGATATGGAGTGAGTGCGGCGACTCAATTTCAAGTCCGCTACCAGGCTCATGAGCGTTAGCAAGAAAAGAGAGCAGGGTGACTGTGATGGCAAAAATAAGGCTCAGCTTGCGTTTCATGGTTTCATAATCTGTGTACTTGTCGTCACGACAATGTAGCAGAATCAGGCAACATGAGGAACTCTGCTGCTAGTGATTAGTTTGAGATTGTTTTTTCAAGACTAATGACTGTTACTTTCATGACATCTTCATTTCATCGAAATACACAGTGGAGAAGCCGATTGCTGTTATTTTGACTAGCTGTCCTTTCGTTTTCTTTTGAAAGAAATCAACGGAGATTCGGCATTGTGTATGCTGAGATGTGTGGTGATCAGCTGAAATATCACCCGGTTTCCATAAACGTCTATCGTTGCCCGATGAAGGTATGTTGGAAACTTTGTTGTGAAAGTGGTGATTTAGACGAATGTTGTCTTACTGACTCACACAAAAAAGCCCCGGGTCATATCGAACCGGGGCTTATATTTGGCGGAGGGACAGGGATTCGAACCCTGGAAGGGCGTTAACCCTTGCCGGTTTTCAAGACCGGTGCATTCAACCGCTCTGCCATCCCTCCGAAGATGCGAAATTATACAGATAATACCCGCCAGCACAACCGCTAAGGCAAAATTATTTCTGCCAATNTGNATNNTATTGCCATTTAGANCTTATAAGGTAGGATGTTGTCAGTGCAATNGACAATTTCATCAACATCAAATGGAGACACTCTGATGAATTACGATGCTCAATCGACGGTTGCTCGTTCGCAGCAGTCAGTACTTGAGACCAACAAGCTACTCAGAAATACCTACAGCTTGCTGGCCATGACACTGGTATTCAGTGCCATGACAGCCGGTCTATCCATGGCATTGAACCTGCCGCATCCGGGCATCATTCTGACCCTTGTGGGTTATTTCGGCCTGCTGTTTTTGACAGCCAAACTGCGTAACAGTGTCTGGGGCCTGGCCTCCGTCTTCGCGCTGACTGGCTTTATGGGTTTCACACTGGGCCCCATCGTCAATATGTATCTGGGGCTACCCAACGGTAGCCAGATTGTGATGCAGGCCCTGGGTGGCACCGGCATCATCTTCTTTGCCCTGTCAGCTTATGCTGTGAAAAGTCAGAAAGACTTCAGCTTCATGGGTGGCTTCCTGTTCGTTGGTATCCTGGTCGCTTTCCTGGCGGGTCTTGCAGCATTCTTCTTCGAAATGCCGGGTCTGTCACTGGCTGTTTCTGCGATGTTCGTACTGCTGATGGCCGGTCTGATTCTGTATGAAACCAGCCAGATTGTTAATGGTGGTGAAACCAACTACATCATGGCGACAGTCACGCTATATGTTTCTATCTACAACCTGTTCACCAGCCTGCTGCATCTGCTGGGTGCTTTCTCAGGCGATGATTGAATTAAGTAGTGAACTGAGCGCTTAATTTGTTTTCTAATAAACCCCGCCCTGCGGGGTTTATTTTTATGAGATAACCATGCAGAAAAATCTGGCAAACTGGGACCGGCTTTTACGGATTTTCATCGGTGCGGCTATAATAGTGATAGCCTTGTATCATCAGAGCTGGTGGGCATTGCTCGGATTGGCTCTGATTTTGAATGGTGTTACAGGCCGCTGTGGTGGATATGCTTTGTTTGGCTTTTCTACCGCAAAAAGCTGCGACACTCATGCTGGTACTAATAAGCCGGAATAACGGATAGTGAAATGAGCGAATTACCGACACAACTGGTTGACCGCTTCGGACGCAAAGTCACATACGTACGTATGTCGATCACCGACCGATGTGACTTTCGTTGTGTCTATTGCATGGACGAAGAAATGACGTTCATGCCCCGCGAAAAACTGCTGACACTGGAAGAGATTGTCTTTCTGCTTAAGGCTTTTTGTGAGCTTGGTGTGGAAAAGGTCCGAATCACCGGTGGCGAGCCTCTGGTTCGACGCAATGTTGACTGGTTGTTTGATCAGATTGGTCAGCTTAAACAGAATACCTCGCTTAAAGAGCTGACGCTGACCACCAATGGCTCTCAGTTGCCCAAACATGCCGAAGCGCTGGTCAAAGCCGGGGTTGACCGCATCAATATCAGCCTCGACTCACTGGACCCTGACAGGTTTAAAGCTTTGACCCGCACCGGTGAGCTGGAACAGGTCATGAAAGGCATCGAGGCGGCCAGACAGGCCGGATTCAAGCGGATCAAACTCAATGCCGTCATCATGAAAGGTCGCAATGAAGACGAAATCATCGATCTGGCAGAGTTTGCAATCAACAACGGTATGGATATCTCTTACATTGAAGAGATGCCACTGGGTCAGGTGGAACACCATCGTGGTGAGAGTTACTGTTCCAGTGATGAGGTGCTGGAAAAGCTAAAGACACGCTTTGATCTTCAGCCCAGTATTGCATCCACTGGCGGCCCATCACGCTATTACCAGCTGGCTGGCAGCGATAGCCGCATCGGCTTTATTTCCCCACACAGTCATAACTTCTGCAGTAGCTGCAACCGGGTGCGCGTGACTACGGAAGGTCGTCTGTTGCTTTGCCTGGGGCAGGAGCACTCCATGGACCTCAGAGACATCATTCGCCGCCATCCGGGGGATATGGATAAGCTCAAGCAGGCGATTGTGAAGTCAATGGATATCAAACCGGAAGGCCATGATTTTGATATTGAGGCCAAGCCGGTAATTTTCCGCCATATGAGTGTCACGGGTGGCTGATTACAGGCCGAAAATGAGTAATGCCGGTATTCACCGACTACACACTACGACCGTGGTCGATGAAAACGGTGAAAGCCGCGAAGTATCGCTGACCGGCGAACGTCCCCTGACTATCTATCTCAACACCATTGAAATTGTCACTCTGATGACCCTGGGTGCCCAGCCGGAACTGCTGACACTGGGCTATCTGCGAAATCAGGGGCTGGTCGACAAGCTGGATGATATCGAATCGATTCAGGTGGACTGGGACGTGGAGGCGGTGGCGGTCACCACACGCACTGCCAAAGACAATATTGAGGCGTTAACTTCTCGCCGTACGGTAACCAGTGGTTGTGGTCAGGGCACCATGTTTGGCCATGTGATGGATTCGTTGTCAGAACTAAAACTGACTTGTCCGTCATTCAGCGCGGACTCGATTTATGCGGCGCTCAAGGCGCTGACTGAATACAACGAGATGTACAAGCAGGCAGGGGCGGTGCATGGCTGCGCATTGTGTGATGGTACTGATATTCTGATGTTTGTTGAGGATGTCGGCAGGCACAATGCGGTGGATGCCATCTCCGGCTGGATGTGGCTGAACGGCATTAAAGGTCATGACAAGGTGTTTTACACCACTGGCCGATTGACATCGGAGATGGTGATTAAAGTCGCCCAGATGCAGGTGCCATTGTTACTGTCCCGCTCCGGCGTGACCGAGATGGGCCTGAAACTGGCGCAGCAGATCGGTATCGGTATGGTCGCTCGTGCCAAGGGTAAGCACTTTCTGGTCTATAACGGTATTGAAGCTTTCAGTCAGTCTGAAACCGTCAGCTAAATCTCACTGTTGTCCAGTTTTTCCAGCAGCTTGGCCTGATGCCAGAAGGCATCGAGTTCTTCCAGGCTGAAATCGCCAAATCCTTTATTGGCTGCCGTGACGCTGGTTTCGACAAAATTAAATCGCCGGTAAAACTTCTGATTGGTGCCTTGCAGCGCATCCACAGGGTCTATGCCTAAGTGTCTGGCCAGATTGCAGCAGGCAAACAGCACATCACCGAGTTCATCGCTTAAGCGGTTTGTATCCGCATCATCAGCGATTTCTTGGCCCAGCTCATCCAGTTCTTCATGAATTTTGGCAATAACGCCCTGAATATCCGGCCAGTCAAAACCGACTTCAGCGGCTTTTTTCTGCATCGCGACTGCATAACGCAGGGCATCCTGATGTTTATCAAGCTGATTGAGCAGAAAATCCTGGCTGGCCATCTTTAATCCTGACGGGTGAAGCGAATGATATTACGGCGGTCACGTTTGCTGGGGCGGCCTTTTTGCTGACGGAAGCCAAGCGGCTCGTTTTTGATCTGCTCACGAAGTAGCTCGCGTTTCTCGCGACTGTCTTCGGTTTCCTGATAGAGTGCCTGCGCTTCTGTCGCAGGCCGTCGTTGCAGGTTGAGCCCCTGAACGATAATGTCGAATTCGTAGGGTGGTTTGGAGATGGTCAGCTTGTCATCCACCCGCACTGTGCGGCTGGGTTTGACCCGCTGACCATTAAGGTGCACTTTACCGCCGCTGATGGCTTCAACGGCGAGGCTGCGGGTTTTGTAAAACCGCGCAGCCCATAACCATTTGTCTAAACGTTGTGATTCAGATCGGTCGTTCTGATCCGCCATTAAGCCTTACCTTGGAGTTGCAGTAATATCGATTCATTTTCCAGCGTCGATGTATCCTGCGTGATTTCCTCTCCTTTGGCAATGGCGCGAAGCAGACGGCGCATAATCTTGCCCGAACGGGTTTTGGGCAGATTATCCGAGTAACGAATGTCATCCGGTTTGGCGATAGGGCCGATCTGTTCACCCACCCAGTTTCGTAGCTCCTGGGTCAATTTCTCATCAACACCACCTTCAGGACGGGTGCCTTTGAGTACGACATAGGCGAACACCGCTTCACCCTTAACATCATGCGGACGACCGACCACAGCCGCTTCTGCCACCAGTTCATGGGCGACCAGCGCAGATTCGATTTCCATGGTACCAAGGCGGTGACCAGAGACATTCAGCACGTCATCAATCCGACCCATGATCCAGAAGAAACCATCTTCATCACGACGGGCGCTGTCACCAGCCAGATAATATTTACCGCCAAAATACGGCCAGTAGGTGTCTTTATAGCGTTGATCATCGCCCCAGATAGTCTGGATCATTGAGGGCCAGGGTTTACGAATGACCAGATAACCACCCTGATTGGCCTTGGTGATTTCTTCACCATCATCATTAACGATAGCCGCATCAATACCAGGCAGGGCGCGGGTACAGGAACCGGGCTTGGCATGGGTGACACCAGGCACCGGTGCAATCATATGTGCCCCGGTTTCAGTCTGCCACCAGGTATCCACAATCGGGCAGCGGCCCTGACCAATGACGTTGAAATACCACATCCAGGCTTCCGGATTAATCGGCTCACCAACGGTACCCAGCAGACGCAGCTTGGACAGGTCATAGCTGTTAGGCAGTTCATCACCGACTTTCATCAGCGCGCGAATCGCGGTCGGTGCAGTGTAGAAAATGGTGACGCCATGACGGGCACAGACATCCCAGAAGCGACCGGCATCCGGCACGGTAGGCACACCTTCATAAATGACCTGAGTTGCACCGGTGGCCAGCGGGCCATAGGCGACATAAGTGTGACCGGTGATCCAGCCGACATCGGCCGTACACCAGAACACATCAGAGTCCTGGATATCAAACACCCAGCGCATGGTTGTAATGGCGTTGAGCAGATAACCGGCACAGCCGTGCTGGATGCCTTTCGGTTTGCCGGTAGAGCCGGAGGTATAGAGTAGGAACAATGGATCGGCAGCGTCCATCCACTCCGGTTCGCAGTCTTCAGACTGGCCTTGGGTGGCATCATGCCACCAGATATCACGGCCGTCTTTCATTTCCACGCCCTGGTTGCAGCGTTGATAAACAATCACGGTTTCAACGCTGTCGCAGCCGTTTTCAAGCGCCTGATCCGTCGTTTGTTTGAGAGGGACTATTTTACCGCCACGATGACCACCATCGGCGGTGACAACCACTTTGGCACCGGTATCCTCAATCCGGTCTTTCAGCGAGGAGGCCGAGAAACCACCAAAAACCACCGAGTGAATCGCACCGATGCGGGCGCAGGCCTGCATCGCGATAACCGCCTCGGTAATCATCGGCATGTAAATGATGACCCGATCCCCTTTGTTAACACCCTGTGCTTTCAGCGCGTTAGCAAAGACGCATACCTTCTTGTGCAAGTCGCGATAGCTGACATGGTCAACATCACCTTTTTCACCTTCGAATATGATGGCCGTTTTATCTGCATTTTTTTCCAGTTGGCGATCCAGGCAGTTGTAGGACACATTCAGTTTGCCATCCGGAAACCAGCGGTAATGTGGCGCGTTGCTGCTGTCCAGCGTTGTTGTGAACGGCTGCTTCCAGTCGATCAGATCACGCGCCAGATCAGCCCAGAAGCCTTCATGATCTTTTTTGGCTTTGGCGTAAAGCGCTTCCAGGTCATCAGCATGCAGCGCGGCACTTTTGACGAAAGCCTCGCTTGGTGGAAACCGACGATCTTCATGCAGGTTGGATTCAATATTTTCTTGAGCCATATAACGACACCTTTACGATTGTTCTTAAGGTCAGAGTAACACTTTACCCCTGAACAGAATGCCTGTTAAGCAGACATAAAAAACTCTCCCGAAAGCAGGGCTTAGGGGAGAGTTTTGACTAAAACGGATTCTAGAAGAAGCCGAGCGGGCTGGTGCTGTAGCTGACCAGCAGGTTTTTGGTTTGCTGATAGTGCTCAAGCACCATTTTGTGGGTTTCACGACCGACACCTGACTTCTTGTAACCGCCAAAGGCAGCGTGAGCAGGGTAGGCATGATAGCAGTTGGTCCAGACACGACCGGCCTGAATGCCTCGGCCCATGCGGTAAGCCAGGTTCATATCACGGGTCCAGACACCGGCGCCCAGACCGAACTCGGTATCGTTGGCGATTTCCAGCGCTTCAGCTTCATCTTTAAAGGTAGTGACTGACACCACCGGGCCAAAGATTTCTTCCTGGAAGATCCGCATTTTATTGTGGCCTTTCATCAGGGTCGGCTGGATGTAATAACCGCTGTCGAATTCAGCGCCCAGCTGTTCAACTTCGCCACCCATCAGAACTTCAGCACCCTCTTTTTTACCAATGTCGACATATTCCATAATCTTGTCGAACTGCATTTGTGAGGCCTGAGCACCCACCTGAACGTCGGTATCCAGTGGATTACCACGCTTAATCATTTTGGCGCGTTCAATGACCTTGGCGATGAACTGATCGTAAATGCTTTCCTGAATCAGCGCGCGTGACGGACAGGTGCAGACTTCACCCTGGTTGAAGAAGGCCAGAACCATACCTTCAGCCGCTTTGTTAATGAAGTCTTCTTCCTGCTGCATGATGTCTTCGAAGAAGATGTTCGGCGATTTACCGCCCAGCTCTGTAGTCGATGGAATAATGTTTTCCGCGGCGCGGGACATGATGTGCGAGCCGACAGGCGTCGAGCCGGTAAAGGCAATTTTGGCAATACGCTTGCTGGAAGCCAGGGCTTCACCGGCAACACGGCCCATACCATTGACGATATTCAGTACACCCGGTGGCAGCAGATCACCAATGACTTCCATCAGTTTCAGAATCGACACCGGGGTCGATTCAGCTGGTTTCATCACGATGCAGTTACCGGCAGCCAGTGCAGGTGCAATTTTCCAGGCTGCCATCAGCAGCGGGAAGTTCCAGGGAATGATCTGGCCCACAACACCCAGTGGCTCATGGAAATGATAGGCGACAGTGTTTTCGTCGATTTCACCCATGGTGCCTTCCTGCGCACGGATACAACCGGCGAAATAACGGAAGTGATCCGCCGCCAGCGGTACGTCGGCGTTCAGGGTTTCACGAACGGCTTTGCCGTTATCCCAGGTTTCTGCCACGGCCAGCATTTCCAGGTTTTCTTCAATGCGATCAGCGATTTTCAGCAGAACGTTGGATCGGGTAGTAACGGAGGCTTTACCCCAGGCATCTTTTGCCGCATGGGCAGCGTCGAGCGCCAGGTTGATATCTTCCTCAGTTGATTCGGCAACTTCACAGAAGACTTCACCGGTAACGGGGGTGACGTTATCAAAATACTGGCCTTTGACCGGGGCCACCCATTTGCCACCGATAAAGTTATCATAGCGTTTGTCGAAGTTGACAACGGAACCTTCAGTTCCTGGTTTAGCGTAAATCATGGTTTTTCTCTCTCTGTGTGTGCTAATGATCTAATAATTAATATAAGAGTGATGATGCAGGATAAATCCCACCCTTATCAATACGCTTGACTGTAATTCCCAATCACTTGACTTATAGTCCAGAACAGTTCCAAAATTTTGTGACAAACGTATTAAAGAACTCACGATGCAGATTGAGAAACTCTCGCTGTCAAAACGGCGTGAAAAACGACAATTACTGATCGAAAACAAATTGCAGTTTGCAGGTCCTGACTCAGCGTTGAGCATTTACGATACCTATCGTGCTGCCACTGGTGTCGGCCTTGCGGCTGAGCAATTACTGTTCTGTGGCATGGTCAGTGGCCGTAAAGTCATGCATGATCTGCGTCATCAGGATGGCGAGCTGTTTCTCCCGCATGAATCCTATGTGATGCCGCCCGGCGATTATGTGGAAATTGATTTCCCTGACGCCAAAGAGGAAGCACCCACAACCTGTTTGACAATAGAAATATCAAAAGATCGCATCAGCGACATTTCAGAACGAATGCGCGATCTGACCCGACTGGAAGTGGTTGACCACAGTTGGGAGTACCAACCCAAAATTATTCACACCCATCACACCACCGATACTCAGCAGTTACTGGAGAAAATGGTGTCCCTATATACCCAGAATAATCCAGATAAGGAGATCATGCTCGATTTGGGCGTCACTGAGCTGGTTATCCGTTTGCTCAGGGAACAGGGTCGTGAAGTATTGTTGAGCTATTGTCAGCAGGATCCCGATGCCACCGGCGTCACTGCCGCGATTCACTATTTGGAACAGAATCTGACTACGCCGCTGGATGTCGATCAGCTTTGTCGTCGCGCCTGTATGAGCCGCAGCCGACTCTATGTTGAGTTCAAAAAACAGCTGGGCTGTACCCCGGGCGAATTTCAGCAACAACTGCGATTGAAATCGGCGGCAGAGGCCATACGCGCCGGTAAAAGTGTCACTGATGCCTGTTACAGCTTTGGTTTCAACGATTTAAGTCACTTCAGTCGTCGCTTTACCCGTTTCTTTGGCTGTTCACCCAGTCAGTATCGGCTGCTATCAGGCAACGAATAAGGCCGAGGGCCTATCCATAGAATTATGGCAACCGCCTACTTGGCTGTCATAATGTGATTCTCTTAGCACTTTTCATGGGTTTGAGTTTTGTCGATAACGCCAGTCGTTTTTCGTACCATTTTTATTGTCTTAGTGATGCTCAGTCTGCCTTTGCGTGCAGAAGAGCACAGTCGGATCAATGTTGAGCTTAATGGTGTTGATCCAGAGCTGACCCAAACGTTAAAAAACGGTCTCACTATAGAACAGCAGAAGAACAGCGAGCGGCTGAATCCGCGTTATGTGGAAAAGCTATATCAAAGCGGTTTGGAGTCTCTTCAGCAGATGCTGACCGTTTATGGCTACTATTCGCCCAGCATTGAGGGTGAACTAAGCGAGCTTGATTCAGGCTGGAAAGCCACTTACCAGATTGAGCTGGGCCAGGCCGTCACACTGGAAAAAGTGGATCTGCAGATCCGCGGTGAGGCGGAGACCGATCCCGAATTTGAAAAACTAATTGAAGATTTTGCTCTGGAGTCCGGTCAGCAACTCAATCATCAGCAATACGAGAGTGCTAAAAAATCGATCCTGCGCCTCGCCGCCAGCCGGGGTTATTTTGATGGAGAAATGACGCGGGCAGAAGTTAAAGTCTATCCTGATAAATATCTGGCAAATGTTTATTTATATTACGATTCCGGTGAGCGCTACCATTTCGGTCAGATTAATTATCCGGATACGGTGATCGGTGAAAGACTGCTGCTGAAATTGCAGCCGATAGCGCCGGGAGATGCCTATACCGATGCTCAAGTGCTTTCAATGCGGAATAATCTGAGCAACAGCGGGTATTTTGACTCGGTATCGGTCCGTGCAGAGCGCGAACAACGAGAGAACGGCGAGGTGCCGCTTACAGTCAGTCTGAACGAGAAACCCAAACATCTATACACTGCCGGCCTCGGCTATGGCACCGACACCGGTGCGAGACTCGCATTGGGCTGGGAGAATCGCTACATCAATGATCGTGGTCACCGTCTGACAGCTGATGCCAGACTGTCGCAGGTTGCCAATAGTCTGTCTGCTGATTACATCATGCCGTTCTGGAGCGAGACTATTAATACCGTCGGTTTCAACACAGAATATAAACAGCAGGATACCGATACCAGTGAGAGTCAATCATTTGCGGTCGGGAGCTATTACAAGCGACAACGCTTTGGCTGGGATGAAACCGGCTCACTGAAACTGTTGCAGGAAGACTTTGATGTGTCTGATGACAGTGAATCAACTTTGCTGCTCATCCCCGGCGTTTCATGGAGCAGGACCTGGGCTGATAATACCCTCTACACCCGCCATGGCGGACGCTTGACACTATCACTGTCTGGCGCGTCAGAGGCGCTACTGTCAGATGTGACTTTCGGGCAGGTCGTATTACGCGGTAAATATATCCGTAGCATTGGCGAAAGCAGCCGTATCATTACCCGGGCGTCTATCGGCGCGACCGAGGTCAATGATTTCGAACAACTACCGACCTCATTACGTTTCTTCGCCGGTGGCGATAACAGCATCCGCGGTTTTGACTACCAGTCGCTGGGACCGGAAGGGGATGATGGTGAAGTCGAAGGCGGCCGTTATCTGGCTGTCGGCAGCCTGGAATATGAAAATATGTTCCTGGGTGATTGGGGTGGCGCCGTCTTTACTGACTTCGGTAATGCCTACAACAGCTTCAGTGACCCGATTGAATACAGTGTCGGTGTCGGTGTGCGCTGGCGTTCGCCGGTTGGACTAATCCGGGTTGATATTGCCAAAGCCCTGTCAGACACGGATGAATCGATCGGACTTCATATCGTGATAGGCCCGGATCTCTAAATGCGTAAAAAGCTTCTTTATTCCTTCATTATTTTACTGCTGCTGATACTGTTTTCATCCGCCTGGTTGCTGGGAACGCAGTCCGGACTGAATGCGCTGGTCAGCCTCAGCGAACGTTTCGTCCCTGCGTTACAGATTAACCAGGCTGAGGGTCGTGTGCTGGGTAATCTGTCTCTACGGGGGATTCAGTATCGCCCTCAGGACAGTAGCGGTGCAGAGATCGAACAGGTCGACCTCGACTGGCAGCCTGCCGCGCTTCTCAGTGCCACGCTCAAGATCGATACGCTCAGCATCAATAAACTTGATATCTATACCGTCGCCAGCGAGACAACGGCTGAAGAGGGGGCGTTAAATCTGCCCGAGCTACAGTTACCACTGCAGATAAAAATAGCCAGTTTCAATCTCACAGATGTTGCATTAATCGATGAACAAGGTCAGGAAACGCCTCTGATCAACACGTTCAGTACCAATGCAGCACTCAATGATAACGAGCTGATCATCAACGAATTATCAGTCGTGCGTGACGACCTGGAGACCAGCCTGAATGGTAAATTGGCACTTCAGTCGCCATACCCGGCATCAATCGACTATCACGTTACATTGAAGCAGTTGTTTGAAGCGCCCTTAAAGCTGGATGGCAATATAAACGGTGATATCGAGAAGCTCATTCTGAAACAGAAGGTCTCCGAACCGCTGGCTTCGCAGCAAACGGTGGTGGTAACCGATGTACTCGATGACTTGCAGTGGACGCTCGAAGCTAAAGCCGATGAGATTGATTTGGCGGCGGTGATGCCCGACCAGCCCACCCGGTTTGAAGCACTTGATATCGGGGCCGAAGGCAGCCTGAACCGTGTTGATGCCCAGATCAGTGGCCGTGTATTACAATCCGAGCTGCCGCCGCTTGCTGTCAATGCCGATATTAATTCCGATGACCTGGAAAACTGGCAACTGGCCCTCAACACAGCCATTAGTGAAGCTCAGACGCTGAAGCTTGCCGGTAAAGTCAATATCAGCGGCGAGTCGCCAGAAGCGGATCTGACTGCTTCGTGGCAAAATCTCAGCTGGCCGTTAACGGGCGACCAGACGTTGGTTACAAGCCCTGACGGTTCGCTTTCTGTGACTGGCACAATGGAAAATTATCAGGCACAGCTCAAATCGACTTTGAACTGGGAACAGCAACCCCTGCATGTGTCAGCTGATTCGACAGGTAGTCTGAGTCAGTTGCAAATCGAGTCAATGCAAGTTGAAGGCTTTCAAGGTCGCCTTGATGCGACCGGCATGGTCAACTGGCAGGCCTCGCCGATGCAGTATCAGCTTGATGCCGACTGGCAGAATATCGTGTTACCGGAAAATCTGGCTCAACGCGTTATCAAACTGGAACAGGGTCAGATTCAACTGGATGGCAACCCCGAAACTTTGCAGCTATCAACAAAAGCCGATCTGCTCATCGACGATATCAAAGCCAGTATTCAGGCCAACGGCAGTGGGGAGACCAGTCGTGGCTTTGATGCTGCTGAACTGATGATTCAACTGGCAGAAGGCTCGATGCGCTATCAGGGCCCGTTGTTGTGGCAGGGGGATACTCGGGTCGACGGTCAACTGGCATTAAATGAACTCAATCCTGGCCTGTTAGCGGCTGACTGGCCGGGTAGTTTGAGTGGAGATGCGGCAATCAGGGTCTCCGCACCCGACACAGGCATTCAGGTTGATGCGCAGGATATTGCCATTGATGGTGAGTTACGTGACCGACCACTCAAGCTGAACGGCGCTGTCAGTTATAGCGAACAGCGCATTAATGTCAGCGATTTGAGACTGAAGTCCGGACAATCTAGCCTGGCTGCCAGCGGTCAGCTTCAGCAGGAGAGTCTCGACTTTACATGGTCGCTGCAATCTACTGATTTGCAAGATTTTTATCCTGGGGTGTCGGGCCGCCTTGATGCAGACGGTACTGTCTCCGGCACGCTGGAAATGCCCGCCGCCGAGCTTCGGTTAAACGGCAAAGCGATCGCTTATGGTGAGGTTCAGGCAGGAGAGGTGAATGGCACGGCCACAATGACTCTGGCAGAGAACGCGGACTTGAATGCAGATATTGCATTGCAGAATCTCAGGCTGCCGCAATTGACAGCTGAAAGTCTCAATCTGAACATCGAGGGCAAACAACAGCAGCATGATATCGAGCTCACACTTGTTTCCCAACCACTTGACCTGTCAATGCAAGCCAGTGGCGGGCTGGATACCGAACAGGTCTGGCAGGGCCAGTTACAGCAATTGAGTTTCAGCAATGATAAGGCAGGACAATGGCAGTTGAGCGAAAAAGGGCTGATGACGCTCTCAGCACAAAAGCAGACTGTGCCATTACACTGCTGGTCATCGTCCACTGGCGAGTTCTGCCTTGAGGCCAGGCATCAGGACCAGCAGTGGCAGGCTGCTGGTCACTTCGCTGATCTCCCGCTCAGCCTGTTTGAAGCCTTTGTGGTCGAAATCGAACAGCTTCAGGGCCGCTTGCGTGGGCAGTTTTCTCTGGCATCAGATGAACAATCGGTGATCATCGGTGAGGGTGAAATCAATCTGGACGATGCCAGTCTGCAAATGAACCAGACCGCACTGAATCAGCAAAAGCCGGTGCCATTGAACAATGTCAGTCTGCGCTATCAAATCGATGCCGATAAGAGTACAGCCAGTTTCCATCTCGAGCCTCAGTTGGATGGCGTTTCGGCAGTGCATGCCGAATTAGAGACTGCGGGCTTGTCGACGCTGATCAACCATCCTGAACAAGCAGCACTGGACGGTAATATCACCACCGCAGTGCGTGATTTGTCGCAATTGGAGTTATCACACCCGGCCTTTGGTGACCTAAAGGGTCAGCTTGATATCAATCTCGATATCAGTGGCACACTGGCCCAGCCTGCAATTCAGGGCCAAGCCTGCCTGCAGCAGGGTGAAGTCGCTATCGTCGATGCCGGGATCGTGCTGGAACAAATTCAGGCGAGTGTTAAAGGCAATACCGATACGGTCAACTTTGATTTCCAGGCGCGTTCAGGCGGTGGCAGTCTGATGGGGGATGGCGTCTTCAGACTGACAGACTCCAGCTGGGAATTGACGACCAACATCCAGGGACGGGAATTCGAGGCCATGAATACGCCTGAGGCCTTGGTGATTGCCGAACCGGAGTTAACGGTGTCTGTGACGCCGCAAAAGACCCTGGTAACCGGCAAAGTGCATATTCCACGCGCCCAGATTGAGCCGACCCAGTTTAACTCGACCGTCAGCCCCAGCCGCGATGTGGTGGTTGTCAGTGATGAAGAAAAGATCGATGAGTCTGCGGCGGTGACGGAAATCGATATCACGGTCAGCCTGGGAGATAAAGTGAAACTTAAGGCGATGGGCTTTCAGGGTCGTCTGACAGGCTCATTGAGAGTCTTCGGTAAAACCAGCGATATCTTGCTGGCGAATGGCGAGATTATGGTCAAAGACGGCAGCTACATCGCTTATGGGCAGACCTTGCATGTTGATGATGGTAGTATCCGTTTTGCCGGCGGTCCCATTGACAACCCCGAACTGGATATCAAAGCGGTGCGTAAAGGCAAAGATTACCAGGCCGGGCTGCGAATACAGGGCACAGCTGCTTCACCACAGGCGGATTTGTTTTCTGATCCGAGCATGAGCCAGGACGACATATTGTCCTACCTGCTGCTGGGTAAACCGTTGAATCAGGCCAGTGCCACCGACGCCGCTTTATTAGCCTCAGCAGCGACCGGTATGGGCTTGCAGAATGGCGCGATGATTGGCGACGAAATTGCCAGCACCTTTGGACTTGATGAGTTTTCGATTGAAGGTGATAGCGCCGAGAATGCCGCGGTGCAGGTGGGTAAATATCTATCGCCAAAACTCTATTTAAGTTATGGCATTGGTGTGTTCGAATCCGTCAGCACCGTTGAGTTGCGCTATCAGCTCAGTCAAATATGGTCCCTGAAAGCGGAATCCGGCACCGAGAGTGGGGTGGATTTGCTCTATACCTTTGAGCGTGGTGGACCTGAAGACTGACACAAATAAAAAAAGCCCTGCATTGCAGGGCTTTTGTCTAGCGTATGAGGTTTAAAGCAGGCTGCAAGCAGCTTGAGCCCGCCAGGCATCAAACGCGGTTTTTCTCTCTGATTTCGTCCAGCGTTTTACAGTCGATGCACAGTGTTGCTGTAGGACGAGCTTCCAGACGACGAATCCCGATTTCGGTACCACAGGATTCACAGAAGCCGTAATCACCTTTTTCCAGGTCGACCAGCGACTCGTCGATTTTTTTAATCAGTTTGCGTTCACGGTCACGGGTTCGCAGCTCCAGCGTGAACTCTTCTTCCTGAGTGGCACGATCGTTGGGGTCAGGGAAGTTCGCTGCTTCGTCCTGCATGTGGTGAACAGTACGGTCAACTTCTTCACGCAACTGAGCACGCCATGACAGCAGAATGTGACGGAAATGCTCAACCTGAGCGTCGTTCATGTATTCTTCGCCTGGCTGCTCCTGGTAAGGAGTGAACTTAGCGTCGGCTTGAGTGTTTTCCATGTTGAAACCTCATACTTATAAAACCAAGGGCGAATCTATACCAGAACGCCCTCGCATGTGCAAAACTAAAATTCCATTTTAGCCCAATTCAACAGTCAAAAATCACGAATAAACTAATAAAAAGCGGCTGTTTTTGATAAACACTCAACACTTCGCGGATTGACAGTGCTCATGTGCGCCGGCGCAATCAATCGCGCATCATAATAACCCAGTGCCAAGTCCATTTTAGCGTACAAAAATGCTGGTTTTTGTTTGTGACAACGTGGTCACAACGTCGCTTTATGACTTTCAATGTTCCCATCATACGCCAGATAAAAAGCCTGAGATCAAGCCTGATTCAGGATTGTTTTGCCAGCGTGCAGCATTACTCTTATCCTTGCCGGTAATCGTTCGAGTAAGCGTCTAATTTTCAAGGGAGATTCATGAGCAGGCCAATCAGCAAACGGGCACAGGCCATTTCACCATTTCATGTGATGGATATTCTGGCCCAGGCCAAAGCCATGCAGGCGCGCGGCCATGACATCATTCATATGGAAGTCGGAGAGCCTGACTTTGAGACACCAAAGCCGATTATTGAAGCTGGCATCAAGGCGCTCGAAGATGCCCGGACCCATTACACACCGGCACTGGGCTTGCCCGAGCTCAGACAAGCCATTGCGGACTGGTATCAAACCCACTATAGCGTAAAGGTCTCAGCGGATCGGATTATCGTTACACCCGGTGCTTCCGGCGCTTTGCTGCTGGTCATGGGGGCTTTGCTTGATAAAGACCACAAAGTCATGCTGGCCGACCCGGGCTATCCCTGTAATCGCCATTTCGCCCGGTTTGTGGAGGGAGAAGTCAATGCCGTTCCGGTCACGGCAAAGAGCCATTACCAACTCACAGCACAGCATGTTGAAGAACATTGGGATGCAAACACCCGTCTTGCCCTGGTGGCTTCACCATCCAACCCAACTGGCACCGTATTGACCAAATCTGAACTGGCAGCCTTGTCAGCGGCGGTAAAAAAAGAGCAGGGCACTCTCATCGTTGACGAAATCTATCACGGCCTGACCTACGATGGCTTCCACGCACCCAGCGCCCTGCAAGTCGATGATGAAGCGTTTGTGATAAACAGCTTCTCTAAATTCTTCGGCATGACCGGCTGGCGATTAGGTTGGCTGGTCGTGCCCGATGGCTACACCGAAGTCATGGGTCGCCTGGCACAAAACCTTTATCTCGCTGCCCCTACCATGTCGCAATATGCGGCACTGTCAGCCTTTGAAGGTGAGACTCTGGCTATCCTTGAGCAACGCCGTCAAATCCTGCAGCAGCGCCGTGATGCCTTGCTACCCGCTTTGAGGGAAATCGGTTTTGATATACCCGTCAAGCCCCAGGGCGCGTTCTACCTCTATGCTAACTGTTCAACGTTATTAAACGAAAAAGTCCCAGACAGCATGGCTCTGTCACGCTACCTGCTCAAAGAAGCAGGCGTGGCCATTACACCGGGCCTTGATTTCGGCAATTTCGAAGCAGAAAAACATTGTCGCTTTGCCTATACCACCAGTGAAGAGCGACTGCTTGAGGCGGCAGAGAGAATAGGTAAAGCATTAGGTAGATTATGATGAAAGGAAATGCGCAATGAAATCAGAAGGCTGCGCTTAAGCAAACCGTCAGACTCCTTCATGCTTGAAGCGTAAACGACAAAGCCGACCATAGCGAAAGCTTAATAAAACGTTGGTCATTGCGAGGAGGTGACGACGCAGCAATCCACCGATCGCTTGCCACAAGCCCAAGCCTGTGAAATATTAGGCTACAACATGGAAAGACCAAGGCTATCTCGCCTGACCATCATAAATTGTTGAATGGCGTTGAGAAATGGAGATTTGTTTTGCATGGAAGCGACCTCATCCCTGAATAACCACATAACTAACCCGACAATAATCCGTATAGTCGGCCCGATTCTTTTCTCCTTGAAAAGAATCTTTTTTCCATTTCTACCATGTTTACATAGACTTATCGAGCACCAGGCATTTCTTGCCAGAAAATTAAAAGGCCGCCCGATAATATTTATTATGAGGCCAACGGCCTTATTAACAGGCTGTTAGAAACACATAATGAAATTCATTTACTTCCTCCTGACAATACTTTTGTTATCGGCTTGTACTACTTTTCCAGATCATGCTCCGACATACTCAGGTCCCAAAAAAACAAATCAGGAAGTCGCGTTATTAGTTAGAGTGCTAGCAGGTCATTTTTTTTCGAACACTACTGTCTATACAAAGTCCGTCGACAATCAAGACATTCGTGGTCTAAGCTGCAAGGGAGATGATGGAAAAGATATACGCTGCCCATTTGCTTTAGGCTTGATTGATGGTGATCACACGGTTGTGCTCAGTATTCTTGAGCATGAGAACTTATGGTTTCCGGTCTGGTTACGAGAAAAGAAGGTTGACGTCATTTATAAGGTCAATTTTACTTCTAGAAGGGGCTATACCTATGGTCCACTATTAATCCCTGAAGAAAATGACCCTAACAAACATAAAGTCTGTATTGCTGAGACCTTAACTGGAAATTCTGTCAGAGAATCTAAAACCTTTGTTGGATGCTCAGCACCAAAGATATTGGCTGATCAGGAACGTCACGTGTGTTTCGATGTATTCAACACCCGCAAGGAGAAAGTGAATAATAGCTCAAATCAAACTCTGATAGATGTTTACTCGAATGAAGACTGCTTTTGAGTTTTTTAACATGTCCTTCCAGCCGACCGTTAACGCGTCGGTTGAATGAAGCATTAGGCACCAAGGAGAGTACGTTGCAAAACGAAGACGAAATAGTAATAGCGCTCAGCAAATTTAAAATCATTCTGATGATTGCTGGGTCACTGGCATTTGTGGTTGGAGGTCTTTGGCTCACCACATTAGATTCCGAACAAATCGAATCTTCACGCAAATACAGCAACCCTCAAATAGCCCATGCAGTTGGCTACATCTGCATGGCGTTTTTCGGTCTATGTGCCGCTTATGGCATCACTAAACTCTTCGATTCAAAGCCGGGGCTAATCTTCAATCATAAGGGCATCACGGATAATTCAAGCGGTGTAGCTGCCGGGCTTATCCCATGGGCGGAAATATCGGGTTTTAGCGAATATCAGATCCAAAGACAAAAAATGCTAATAATCCATGTCCAAGATCCCAAAAAATATGTAGATCGGGGCGGCGCAATGAAGCGTGCCTTAAACAATGCAAACATGAAAATGGTTGGCAGTCCAATTGCTATATCATCAAATTCACTAAAAATCAGCTATTCGAAGTTACTAGAACTCGTAGAAAACAGCTTTAGCAAATATGGTTCAGGTGCCTAACAATACTCTTCTTGAGTTTTTAATGGAAAGTTAAAAAATCGAGGAAAAGCAAGCCTAACAAAGCATTGCACCGGACAAGCCGGTGAATGCGGCGTTATGCCGAAGGATGCACTGATGACAACTGCAGACCCCATCAAACCCCAGCGACTTCGACTTGGCTTCTGCATGTGGGTTGCGGGCATGCTCGGCGTGGTCGCGCTCACAGTCACTGTGCTACCACAACTTATGGCTGACGTGACGCTTGCCGCGCCCCTATGGTTGGTGTTAATTGCAAGTATTGCGCAGAGTGCGCTGTTAGTCGCTGTCGCGGTGTGGTTGGGCGTGGTGCTGGCGCCGAAAATTGGTTTTCGAGCTGCTGCTTTTGAGGCCGCGGTGACTGCGGGCTCGATCAGGTCGGCCCTTCGGCCGCAGCTCCTTCCCGGTCTGGTCGCCGGGGTCGTGGGGGGAGTTGGGCTATTCGCGATTGGCGGTTTCGGACTCCCATCGATCCTCGCTGAGGTGGATCAGCCATTTACAGTGCCGATAATGGCGCGTGTGCTCTATGGCGGGGTCACAGAGGAGCTGCTTTTACGGTGGGGGCTAATGACAGTCTTGGTATGGCTGGCATGGCGGTTCCTGCAACATCGAAGCGGTATTCCCCGGCCTCGCTATGTCTGGCTGGCCATCGTCGTGAGCGCGCTGCTTTTCGGCGCGGGCCATTTACCAGCGGTAGCAATGCAGACTGGGGAGTTGACGGGCTACGTGGTGCTGTTCATCGTCGGCGCTAATACCGCCTTCGGGATGCTGTTCGGTTACCTGTATTGGCGGTATGGCTTGGAAGCGGCGATCATCGCTCACGCTTTCGCACATTTAGTGAGCTATGTTTTGAGCTTAGGATTGGCATAACAAAGCAAAGGACGCGACAAGCGCGTGATTGCAGGCGTTTTTGTGGCAGTTCCTGAATAGATTTGAATGGCGGGAAAATTGACCGAAGCAAAGGAAAAGCTTTTAAGCACGGAATACCCACATTGGCGCAATCGGCTGTCTTGCGCGATTCTCGTTCTTCTCACCACGGGTATGGTTTCGGGTTGGTGGTATACCTATTACACCGCCTCTGAAATAGAGTGTCACAAAGGCATCCTGTATTTCTCAGCCGTGTGGCTGGCTGCGCAATGGGTGGTCATAGGCTATTTATACCGCTATCAAAATATTCCCGCGTTTGCTCGGGGTGCGATCAAATTGCTGATATTGCTTGGTAATGTATGGTTTGGGCTTTTCGTTTTTTCGCTACAACCGTGTTCCCAGTAGTCCAAGCACATAACCAGTCATTCAAGTTCGTTCCGGCCCTGGCGGGCCTCCACCGGGCCGCCTTGCTCCGGCAAGTCGGCCGTTTAATATTGGCGTTAGGCATCAAAGGAAATAAAACATGGAAGTAAAAGCTATACTTTTTGTAACTCTCTTAATCATAGTTTCAGGGTGCAGTCAGTCAAATGCGAGTGACCCTGAGTTTTTCGGTGCAAACTTTTCTTTATCAAGCTGCGTACAAAATGCCGGGGATGCCAATGCTCTTGATGACTTCATGACTAATGGAATGAAAATAAAAGCGCCACTGCCATCTGAGTTATCTAAGCATTTTCTGAATGGCTCGGATGGAAAGGCATGGTCGTTTAGTTCACGAGATGGAAATTACGCTGTCGCATACAGAAATGATGGTGTTTGTACTGTTTTTATTAAGGAGACAGACGTTGCTAATTACATCACACACATAAATAACAGTATTAATCGTATCTCGGAAAAATCTGGATGGAAGTTTTCTACAAAGAGCATTCCTATGTTTGCTGGAGATAATGAACTCAAGACATATCAGTTCACTGTGGAATTACCTGAGAAAGAAGTAAGCGTTGTCATGAGTGCAGTCACCAAGGTTATTGGTAGTTATCAGGTGGCTTTTAGTACGAGTTTACTGTAATGCCTAACAAGACATTGCAACTGACCGCTAACGCTTCGGCTGAATGAAGCATTATGCCGAAGAATGCACTGATGACAACTGAAGAACCCATCAAACCCCAGCGACTTTGACTTGGCTTCTGCATGTGGGTTGCGGGCATGAAAAAGTGGTATTTGCAGTGGGGATACGAAACATCGGAAGTGCTGCGTACTAATATTGACGAACGCATTTCATTCATTTTGGAAACAATAGATAGGACCCTGGCAAATTGCTGCAGTTGATATCCCAAAGCGCTGGCGCAGTTTTGAAGGCTACTAATGTGGCATTCAGCCACAAGCTATGGGAGGTGTGAGGCTGATGAGTAAGTATTTCGGTTCCTGTCTATGCGGCACCGTGAAGTTCGAGGTAACAGGTGAGTTTGAAAGCTTTTACCTGTGTCATTGTCACTATTGCCAAAAAGATACGGGTGCCGCTTATGCGGCAAACCTGTTTTCACAGTCAGCTGAATTGATCTGGCATTCGGGGGCAGATGCAGTGACTTCGTTTACGCTTCCTGGCACTCGACATAACAAGAGCTTTTGCAAGTTGTGTGGCTCAGCCCTGCCAAACACGCAGCTCCCAGGTTTGCTCGTCGTGCCTGCGGGCTGTTTGGATACTGAAATAACCATGTCGCCAACTGCGCATATCTTTTCATCCAGTAAAGCGGCTTGGGATGTGGTGTTAACGGCATTGCCGACGTTCGAAGGCCTGCCAGATTGAACTACCATACATAACCAGTGGCTGTTGTCGGACGGATCTATAGTTACGTTCCCAATTTGCCGCAGAGCGCGGGGTAGGACCATTAAGATGAGGAGGCTTTCCTGGTGACAAAATTTAGCGGTGGGTGCCTGTGTGGTGCTGTTCGTTACCAAACGACTGCTGAGCCATTGAACCAGAGAGTGTGTCACTGTAGGCAATGTCAAAAGGCTATTGGTGCAGCATTTAACGCTCGAGTGCTCGTGCGGATTGAAGATGTTTCTATCACCGGACCCGTTAATACATTTTACTCATCAGAGACGCTCGAAAGAGGGGCGTGTGCGCGTTGTGGTACAAGCATATTTTCCCGGCGTGCTTCGGCGGGAGTTATCGGATTTACGGCAGGGAGTCTGGACGATCCGTCGCTGTTTAAACCTGATATGCATTTCTGGGTATCCTCCAAACAACCGTGGATAGACATTGCTGATGATCTTCCACAGTATCCAGAAGCGCCACCAACGCTATGAGTTGCCATCAGAACCGGACTGACAGGGCGATTAAATCCGTCGTTGATGGTCGGCGAGTGCTGGCAAACTCGTCTTGTACATGGCAGCGTGATACTTCGTATGGGGGCGTATGAATATCCTTAAACTCGCAGAGAAGTCCATGTCCATGACTGACGATGTATGGATGAGGCACGCCAACCCATGGAGCGTGTACACAAGGTTTACGACGTTACCACTCATTTCCATTGCATTCTGGTCGAGGGACTGGATTGGCGCTTATTCCATAGCGCCAATCTTTCTAGCCATATTGTGGGTATGGCTGAACCCACGACTATTTAATGTGCCAAGGAAAACAAATAATTGGGCCTCAATGGGCACCTTTGGAGAGCGGATTTATCTCAACCGCAAAAACACAGCTATTCCGCATCATCATCGAATAGTCTGCCGAGTCTTGCAGTGTTTATCCGCTATCGGTCTTCCAATCTTCATTTATGGCTTGGTTGCGCTGGATTTCTGGATTTTGGTCCTCGGTAATGTCTGGATAATGGTTTTTAAGGCATGGTTTGTCGATCGTATGGTGTGGCTATACACCGATATGAAAGACGCTAACCCCCGCTACCAATCATGGTATAAAACATAATGCGAGAGCGTTATGCACTCATATTTTAAAATCAGGATGAATATGCAGTATTTAGGATTTCTTTTTGTATGGATGCTCTCAGCTAACGTATATGCTTCGGAGAATCAGCTCGAAAACCTGTACCAAACCAACAACGTTGAAGGCTCAATACTCATTGAGTCTGCTGATGGAAAATTAAAGTATCAATACAACCTGAATAACGAAGCAAGTTACATCCCTGCTTCGACATTTAAAATTCCCAACACGCTCATCATACTTGAGGAAGGTTTGATTAAAGATGCCTCGGAAGTGATTGCCTGGGATGGGGTTGAGCGTGATTATGAGCCATGGAACGCGGATCAAACACTGAAAACAGCCTTTCAAGTCTCGTGCGTATGGTGCTATCAACGTTATGCCAAAATGGTAGGCGACCAGAAATACCATCAGTACCTCCGTGATTTTGATTATGGAAACCAATTAACCGGCAGTGAAATCACACGGTTTTGGCTGGACGGTGATTTGCGGGTCTCTCTGGAAGATCAAATCCGCTTTCTGCGAAAAGTCTACGCAGAGACGCTACCCATACAGCAACAACATATAAAAACCCTGAAGCAGATTATGCTTTCCGACAGCAACAGCGCTGTAAAAATCTGGTCGAAAACCGGCTGGTCCGGTAAAGATGGATGGTATGTGGGGTATCTGGTTGTCAACAATCAAACCTGGTTTTTTGCCAACCACATTGAGATAAAGCAAAGCTCAGATTTGGCGTTAAGAAAATCGCTTACCCTGGAAGCATTTAGATTGCTGGATATTGTCGAACACTAATAGGTTTAAGAGGCGCGCTGTTGGACTGAGTTCCTGGCTTCTCCAGTAGGGAAGGGCATCAAGCCTGCTATTTTGGGCAAGCTATACCCTTTCCAAGCCAAACCGCTGTTAACTAAGTGCCCATAAACTTGATCAGCAAGCCCGCTAGATAAAGGCCAAACCCAAAAACCAGATGGGTCACTAAGCTTTGAATTCTCGCTTGCCATGGGTTGGGTGTTTTCGCCGCTGCGATGCCGGCGCCCATACATGGTTGCATCAACAGAAATGGTGCGGCTAGTGTTCCCAGGCCGACCCAGAGGGCGGGGACAAGTTTAGGCTGTTCAATCCATGACATCCCCCAGAATATGATTAATATGCTGGCAAAACAGATGCCGGTCAGATAGTGGGCAAACCAGCCTATAAAGCATTCTCCCTGAATGGGTTTGGAGGCCTTGATCGATTGATGCTGAAACTGTCCTCGCATCATATGGCCAAACCAGCGGCCCACCAGGCAGTAGTTTGGCGGAGAGATACCGAGTAAGGGCTTGCGAGCCAGTCCCCATATATCCATCAAGAGCGTGGCGCCGATACCAAGGCCAATAATGGTTATTAAATCGTGGGTGATGTTGTCCATAATTTTTCCTTATCAACGTGATTGATGCTAGCCTACAACTTCAAGTTAACTTTAAGTCAAGGGCTGTATGGATATTTCTCAGGTGGCAAAAAAATCAGGTCTTCCGGCTTCTACGCTACGCTATTATGAAGAGAAGGGGCTGATCCATTCGACGGGGAGGCAGGGCCTGCGACGTACTTTTTCGCCAGCTGTCCTGGATCAGTTGTCATTGATTTCACTCGGGCGCGCGGCTGGATTTTCGCTGGACGAGATTGTGCTGATGTTTGAACCTGGCAGCGACCAGCCCCGAATCGACAGACAACTGCTGTCGCAAAAGGCTAACGAGCTGGACAAGAAAATTCGCCAGTTAACTACCATGCGGGACGGACTAAGGCATGCCGCGGCATGTACTGCGCCCAGTCATCTGGCGTGTCCCAAGTTCCGGCGGTTAATGAATCTGGCTACGCTCAAGGTCCGAGACAATCGAAGAAAGGGAGTGCGCGGTAACGTGGAATAAACAGTTGCTTATGCACAGGGGAGAAGCATAGCCAGTGAAAACGTTGAAATATGTGGGAGCATTCTGTGTGCTTCTGCTTAGAACCTGGTACCTGTTTGAAGACTATTGGTATAGAAAAACCACTCCCGAAAATATGGGTATCAACTACCGCGTTGCCATCACTTCGGATTCAGTGCTGAGAGCGGGGCTGCTGTATATAAGATAAGCACTCAGACTCTGCGTGATATCGTGTTGGATGATTTCATGGGTAAACCTTATTAAGCCACACTGATCCGGCTTTTGAGCATTGAGGTAGATAAAATATGGAAATTATTCCTCTGGCTGATAAAAAGGCATTGATTATTGAGTTGGCAACACGCCACCATGCGGAATGGCAACATTTGAACCCGTCGCTGACGCTGGAAGGACGCAGGAAAGTCATCAGGGATGCCGCAGGACGAGAGGGGATTCCCTCGATCTTTATTGCTTTGTCTGGCAATGAACTGCTTGGCTCGGCGGCGATAGTCCATCACGATATGGACACCAGGCGGGATTTATCCCCCTGGTTAGCAGCGGTATACGTAAAAGAGGACTATCGGCATCAAGGTATAGCCAGCAAGTTAATTTCACGCTGTGAACTTGAGGCTGTGCAGTCGGGTGTTTCTGTCTGGTATCTCTATACTGAGTACGCATCAGGGCTCTATCAAAAATTGGGCTGGCATCATATGGAACGATGTCTGTATAAAGGCGTGATGGTCGATATCATGTACAAGCGAATCGGTTGATTGCCAGAAAACAGTGACGGATAACGGTGACAATCTTGCAAAAGGACTTGGAGTGGGACTGTTAAATAAACTTGATTTCGTCAGGGACGAGATAAAAGAGATTCCCGGTATTGAGAAAAAGCCGTCCGGTGGCATCAGAAACTTCGGTTCCAGGGTCGGCTATGCCATATCATTAGGCTTTAAAGAAAAAGAAATCTTTCTATTCAGTTTGCTGCAGTGGGCATCAATTGGCCTTGCGTATTTGCTGTGGGTACAGATGCTTGATTGGATTCCCGAGACGGTCTGGCGAAGTGCCGCAGAATCGGATGATGGTTCAATTGCAGACTGGGTGCTCTTAGCCTGGTCTTTTGTGTGCGTTGGCCTGGCGGCCTTCCCAGTGGGGATTCTTACTGGATGCATGGGGGCGACCCATTTCTTGCATAAGCAAGGTCGTCAATCGAGCGTGGCAAGCTGTTTAGAGCTTGTTCTTCCCCACAGCTGGTCCCTATGGTCGTTTCACTGGATTGATGGTTGGATCACGGTGAATCAAATACTGGATCGATTGCCCAAGAAAGGAGGGCGAAGGAATGCGGTATTAAGTGAAGCGCTGTATTATGCCTGGAAGCTGGGTATCTCCGGCATTTTGCCCAGTATTGTTACAGGAAATAACCTGATTAAGTCGGGTAAAAATTCGGTTATTTTCGTCAAAGATAATTTTGTCGAAGTGGCCAAGTTGCGGGCCGGCTATTCAGCGCTTTGCTGGATTATCGGCTGTGTCAGCTATGGTGGCGTCATCGTTATCTTTATGACTATGGATATCGTGCCCAGTGGCGATGAAATATACGGTCACATTTATACCTTCTACTTTTGGGCTGGTGTTCCGCTATTGATTACTTTGGCAATTCTGATGCTGGTGCTTCGACCAATCTTTGTTTTGGCTTTATGCGATCTTTACTCTGATTATCTCAACAAAAAAGGGGTAGAGTTCGAGTTACCGGAAAACCCTGATAAAAGCACCAGTGCCATTGTTGCTTTCGCCTGTCTTTGTCTTATTGTGATGTTGGTTTATGTGTTTCGCGTCGAACTCGGTGTGATAGAGATGCTGTCGACACCCTATGGGCAGTAAAGCCAATCGGAATGCCTAATAATCTGCCAGTTAAACAAGGATTGAACATGGGTAATTTGAATACAGTTGAAATCAAGGCTTTCGTGCCAGCTAGAGATTTTGAACGGTCTAAGCAGTTTTACTCAGATATCGGCTTTACCAAAGCCTCAGACTCTGGAGGCATTGCTTATTTCCGCTATGGTGATTGCAGCTTTCTGTTACAGGATTTCTACGTGAAAGAACTCGCAGAGAACTTGATGATGCACGTGCTGGTTGAGGATGTAAAAGCGTGGCATCAACACATAACCCGGTCTGGTGTGGCGGAAAAATACGGCGTTGCGGTTTCAGAGATCACAGAGCAACCCTGGGGGATGCTGGATTTTATCGTTGATGATCCCAGTGGTGTTGTCTGGCGCTTTGGTCAGAATATCTAGGCATTACCACCGTGCTTATAGTGATAGCAAACATAGAAAGCCTGAAACTGCTGTGGCCTACCGCCTGGATGCCAGCTAAGTGAACAAGGCATTAGTGACCGGGGCAAGTGGGGCGACCGGAAAGCGGGTCGTGGCTGAACTGCTCCGGCGGAACATTCATGTCGTGGCTATCATGCGAGAAGGGAGTTCGCTGACAGACATTGTTGGTAATCAGGCTAATTACTCGGAAGTCACTGCTGATATTTCCCAGCTTAGTGAGCGGGAAGTTGCAGCTCATCTTGTTGGTTGTGGTGTGGTTATATCCTGTTTGGGGCATAAGCCCACTTTCAAAGGGGTGTTTGGAGAACCCAGACGCCTGGTCACCGATACCCTTAAGAAACTTATCAGTGGTGTTGAAGGTGTTGCTCCAGATCACAAAGTGAAGCTCATTCTGATGAATACATCGGGAAACAGTAACCGTGATATCCCTGAAAAGCCGCCATTTTCCCAGAGATTCGTGATCTCAGTTGTCCGTTTTTTACTGCCCCCACACCGGGATAATGAGCAGGCAGCAGATTATCTGAGAACCCATATCGGTCAGAATCATCCCATCATTGAATGGGTTGCAGTGAGACCGGATAGTCTCATCAACGAATCGGAGGCCTCGGCGTATAGAATCTTTCCTTCGCCGATCAGAAACGTCATTTTTAATCCGGGCACGACCAGTCGGGAAAACGTAGCTCATTTTATGGCCAGTTTGGCTGTTGATCCCGACCTCTGGTCTGTCTGGAAAGGGAAGATGCCGGTGATATATAACGATGCGGGCTAAGGGACTGACGATGACACGAAACGGCTCAAATAATACTTCGTGAGGTGTTATACATGCCTCTGATGGATGACGTGCACGGTGTCTGTAAATTAGGTATCTGACTTTAGATTAAAGCAGCTATCCTTTTTGCAGGATAGCCGCTTTATTCGTTTATCTGGAGTATTAAGCTCCAGCAGAGTCGATGATTAGGTTCTCCATGGATGATCCGGTAAATCACAGACACCGATGGTTTCGACCCCAGCTCTTGCCACTAGATTGTCATTTTCTACAGAACTGCCACTGACGCCAATGGCACCGGACATATAGCCATCATCATCGACGATCGGGACGCCACCAGGGAAGGTAATCAGGCCGTTGTTTGAGTGCTCAATGCCATATAAAGGCTGGCCCGGCTGGGACAGCTGCCCGATTTCACCGCTGGGCATGCCGAAATACAATGCTGTCTGTGCTTTTTTTATAGCGATGTCAATGCTGCCCACCCAGGCATCATCCATGCGGTAGAACGCTTTTAATGCACCGCCGGAATCAACAATAGCTATGCACATGCGGGTTTCAGTAGACTCTGCTTTGGCGAGTGCACCATCAATAGCTTTATTCGCTGCTTCTGAAGTGACATGCATATAAACCTCCTTTTTGATTAACTGACAACGCCAAGTACTCTCCTACACTCACGCGCTGTGCGTAAATGGAAGAAGATGACTGTTTTGTTGCCGTGTTGGATTTAAGCTGTCACTAAAGGTGACAATTTATCTGGCGACTTGGTTTAGTAATAATCACATAGCCGGGCGGGGAAGAATTTGTTTCAGCGGAAACACATGAGCAAAATAATCGAACTTAAGCCGGATAAGCGGAGATAAACATGCTCTCGTCATATTTACCGTTGATGGGGTTGGTTTTATTGATTGTTATGCTGAGACCACTTTGCTGGTGGGCCTCACGCATGGCTACAGTGTTATATCACAAAGCTGCTGTCTGGTTGTTAAAGGCCAGGCATCGAGACGAGGTGGCCGGCCTGTGGTCTCAACTCAAAGTTCGCTACCCGAAAATGAGCGAGCTTGTGCAGGCGAGACTGACAACGTCGCATTTTTCAGGCTTACTACTAAGCCTCATCATATTGGTGATGCTATATCTGCTGGCATTATTCGCCGGGCTGGTCGAAGAACTGCTGGAAGCAGAAGAGCTGATCCGGATCGATTATTGGATTAATGAACAACTGACACTGATTCGAACCGACAGTACCCTGATGGCTTTTGCCTGGCTGACGGATCTGGGTGGCGCTCCGGCGCTTATCGCGGTAGCAGTGGTCGCTACGGGGATATTCTGGGCGCATCATCTGAGTGGCTTTATTGCGCCTCTCTGGCTGACGGTGTTGGGTTCGCAGCTGATGACTTATACCGGTAAATTCCTGCTACAGCGACCACGACCTGAATCAGTAACCGATTTGGTCGAGATAACGCCTTCATTTCCCAGCGGTCATGCCACCAGTGCGCTCGCGGTTTATGGATTCATGGCCTACATCATCAGCCGGGGGGTAAGTTCGGCTCGCCAGCGATTTGAGTTAATTTACTGGGCTGCGATGTTAATCCTTTTGATAGGGGGGAGTCGTTTGGTGTTGAGTGTTCACTATGCCAGTGATGTGGTCGCAGGGTTTCTGGTTGGCAGCTTCTGGTTGCTGATGGGAATCGCTGTGGCAGAATTAATTCACAGAAAATGGCAGCACCAGAGCAGCGGTGAGCTATGAATGCGCCAGTGACCGGTAGGCAGAAGAATCGCCTCCCAATGTGGCTAAAAGTTGGCTACACCGTACTCGTTTGTATCATTGTGCCGATTTACTGGCATGAACTGGGCCCCACAAACTTTCTCTGGTTTTCTGATATTGCATTGATAGCACTGGTAGCAGCAGTCTGGCTCGAAAATCGTCTGATAGTGAGCACCATGGCGGTCAGTGTTTTATTGCTGGAGACCGCCTGGGTCATGGATTTTATGACAGGTAGCCAGTTCATGGGGATTGCCGCTTACATGTTTGATGAGACTGAATCCCGGCTTATCAGGCTGCTCTCTGGCACTTTTCATCTGATCCTGCCACCCTTACTGCTCTATCTGTTATTACGCCTTGGCTATGACAGGCGGGCTTTCCGGTCGCAGGTGATGCTTGCACTGTTAGTGCTGCCCCTGACTTTTGTAGTGACAGAACGGACAGACAATATAAATTGGGTTTATGGTCTTGGAGGGCCTCAAACCGTGCTGCCGCCATTAGCTTATCTGTGTCTGTTCTTTGTGGCGCTGGTTGTATTGATCTATCTGCCATCCCATCTTTTATTCAGACATTTTTTCAGTCAGCAAAAAGATTACCGGCGTGTGGCAGGGCAGTAACGTGGCAAAACGCGATAACACCTGCAACGAGACAGGGAGACTTCAACCCGATATTGGTGATGACGATGAGTGACTGGCTTCAACTGTCACTGCTAACCCTCATAGCTGGCTTGATGATGCCACTGGGGGCAGCGTTGGCATGTATCGAGCGGATACGTCCATCCTGGCTTGAGACCGACTTCAGACATAGTGTTATCGCCTTCGGTGGTGGTGCCTTGATTGCTGCCGTGGCGCTGGTGCTCGTGCCACAAGGCAGCAAGGATTTATCGCTGACGCTGGTCTGTATCAGCTTTGCCAGCGGTGGTCTCGCTTTTATGGGGCTGGATTATTTTCTCTCTAGCCAGGGCACGTCAGTCAGCCAACTGGCTGCGATGTTGACTGATTTTGTTCCTGAAGCATTGGCGATGGGCGCTACTTTTACCGTTTCTCCTGAGGCAGGGCTGCTACTGGCAATCATCATCGCACTGCAAAACTTACCCGAAGGATTTAATGCCTACCGGGAATTGGCTCAGTCCACCTCTTACCCGTCATGGTCTGTGGTATCAGCATTTACACTGATGGCATTGCTAGGGCCGTTAGCAGGTTTGACTGGACATTTTTTTCTTGCTGACCATCCCGTTATTATTGCCATGGTTATGATGTTTGCTGCCGGTGGCATCCTGTATCTGATCTTTCAGGATATAGCGCCGCAAGCAAGGTTGAAAAATCACTATGCGCCGCCGTTGGCTGCCCTGGGCGGTTTTTTGTTAGGTCTGATAGGTCATCAGATCATAAGCCCTTAAACTTTCATTCCCTAAACAATCAAAAGCCTACCGCTCAGGCATTTATATTAACCCGGGTTTGCATGTAGGTAGGTATAGAATGATACGATGTATCATAGCTTTTGATTGAGATGATTGACCTAATTCAGATTTATGTTGTTTCGACACGCTTATATGCAGGTGCTGCTGAGTTTGCTGTTGTTGGTGATGGTACAAGCCAACAGCCAGGTGCATGCGGCTAATCATCATTTATTTGATGTCCCCCATATTCCCGCTAGTTGTGATTGTGAGCAGTTTCATCTCACTCAACACATCGGCGATATTTTTTTCAGGGGCACTGCCAGGGCGCTTTTATCCTGCTGGCAAACATCGCCGACAGCATCTGAAGAGCCCATCGATTATGGCTTACTGTCAATCATTAACCATGTCAGAGCACCACCACATCTCTCTATCTGAATCTTAGACATGATTGGACGCACCTTATAGCGTGCGCTTTATTCAGCGTGGAGAAAAAGATGAAAACCATATTTAATGCCAGCGCAATGCTGGCCGCGCTGGTTGTTTATCCCGTGCATGCACAAGCACAGGACAAAAGCCAGACTTACAACGAGCAACCTCAATTAGCTGCAGCCGAACTCGATACCTTAACGGTGACCGGCACGGCGAAGCGAACACCTGTGTTCAACACACCAGCCGATGTCCAGGTGTTGCAGGGCAGGGAGAAACAAAAAAATCAATCAGCCTCATTGGGAGAGACACTCGATCGCTTACCCGGTATCAGCAATATCGGTACTGGCAGCCAGACGGGCAAGCCGGTAATCCGCGGGCTGAGTGGCAACCGGATACGGGTCATGCAAAATGGCATTGGTCTCTATCATCAGCAGTACGGGGTGCGTCACGCACCCAATATCGAGCCTTTTTTTGCCGACAGAATTGAAGTGGTGAGAGGGGCGTCAAGTATTTTGTACGGCTCCGATGCCATCGGGGGCGCAGTCAATGTTATCTCTACTCCCGTTCCCTTTGCCTCGCCAGGAAAAACTGAACTGGGTGGGGAAGTGACAGCAGGGTACGCCACGAATAATAACGAACGTATGGGTGGACTCAGGATCAATGCCGCTAATGACCAGTTCGGTATGACCGGGGCCTTTCTGGGACGGGAAGGCGAAAATATCACGACCCCTAATGAAGCTACTTTCTCAGAAAGTGGCCGTCCGGGTGCGCCCAATTTTTCCGGTGAACTGGATCATACTGATTTTGAACAGCGTAATGGTGAGTTTGCCGTGGGGTGGTTAGCACCATTCGGCACCATTACCGCGCGTTATAAACACTGGGAGGATGAGCATAACTACCTTCTACCGCCGCCTCTCAATCTGCCTGATGGCATCGGGATTGGTCAGAATCTGGAGAATGATCTGTTGCAGCTCGAGGCGATGATCGATTTATCGCCAGGCTGGCATCTGGAGCCCAGCTTTACCTGGTCAAATAATAAACGGCAGTCAAACCCCGGGCCGCCGCCTGCTGCCGATCGTCCACAAGGTAGTACGCGTGACTATTTACCTGAGGATATTGTGATTGACCTGGAGCGGGACAGCTACACTGGACGGGTAGAACTGGTTCATAACGATATTGATGGCTGGCTGAGCGGCCGTTGGGGGATTGAGGTCGTCCGGGAGGAGCAGGTCTCCAAGGGACAAGTTGCCTTATCACCGGGCGGCGAAATCAGTAATTATTCGGTGTTTGGATTTGAAGAGTTCGAGTTGGGCGACTTGACGCTTAATGCCGGTTTACGTTTTGACCGTCGCGAACAGGAAGCCAAGGCCAGCGAAACGCGTGACCAGACGGTGATTCCCGCGAACGCAGGCTCAAGGGAACAGACCTATAGCGTGATGACCGGATCAGTCGGTGCCAGTTATCAACTGACCGATAATCTGGTTGCCGCAGCTAATCTGGGTAGAGGCTTCAGGGCACCAGACCTGTTTGAATTGTTTGTCAACGGGGTTCATGGCGGTGTCGCAGCTGTTCAAATTGGTGATCCGACGCTGGAGGAAGAAACCGCGATCAATACAGATTTTTCTTTGCGGTGGCGGTCGCAGCGGTTGCAGGCCAAAGCAACCATTTATCGAAACAAAATCAGCGATTACCTGTTTTTTGGTGATACTGGCCAGACCAACGCCGGTGGCCTCCCTATTCTGCAGGCAGAACAGGCGGATGCCACACTCTATGGCGCTGATTTGTCTGCGCATTATCAATTGAATACGCTGGTTGCATTACATGGTAGTTATGAGGTGGTCAGGGGCGATTTTGATGACAGCGGCAATGATCTGCCTCTGCTTCCGGCTGACACAATCAGAGGGGGCGTCACCCTGACGCCGACTGCCATGGGGGCATTGGAAAATCCTTATCTGACGGTTGAAGTGGTCCACAAAAAAGACAAGGATGCGGCAGGGCAACTGGAACCTTTCAGTCAGTTCGACAACACGCCTTTTGGTACAGCATCAACGGATGATTACACCTTGCTGAATCTATACGCTGGCTTTGATTTGCCTTACGAGGCCAGTGGTCAGCCGGGTAGAATTGCCTTGCGTGTCAATAATCTGCTGGATGAAGACTATCGGGATTTCCTGGATACCTATAAAGGTTATGCATTGAGTCCTGGACGTAATGTCACCCTGCAGATGAACCTGCCGTTTTAAGCATCGCACGATGAGTTCCCGTTGCAGGCTTAAAGGGACTCACTAACCAAGGGCGGTGATCTTTCACTCCTGACAAGATCACCGCCTGATATTTCACTGTCATAGCTGCAGTTGTCTGGACTTGTTGCTGTTTCAGCATTATTTCTCCCAATAACTTCATACAGCGTGGCAGCAAAAATAAATGCACCCAAGATCACGCTTCTCCAAGAGACCCTGAACAAAAGCTTGAATAGCCTGTCAGAAGTTTTGATTAAGCTAATTGTGCTGTGTTAGCTTAGTTAATTGTGTTGAAAACATCGCTGTAAGAGGTGGGGGGCCTGTCAGTCGCAGCTTTCAACTCAAGAGAGAGATAAATCCATTAATAACAACGAGAGGACAGGTGCTGTATGGTGTCTGAAGGATTAAACAACAATACCCCGTCGTGGGCCAGCATCCTCGGTGTGGTGGCTATCATGCTGGGGGTTTTTCTAACTGCCGTTCATGGCAACGAAGCAATGAAACAGTCTGTAATCGTCAATAACATGCCAGCAAGTGGTGTTATGCCGGAAGCAGACTGTCCTGAAGAGGAACTTGAAGAAGAAGGAATCACTGTTGCTGAGTGTGAATATCTTATCGAGCACGTTAAAGGTATCGCACTGGCCGCCCCTGATTGGTTCCCTGCTGCACAAATGACACTGGCTGGTATTGGTGCAGTGTTGGCGTTTTTGTCCATCATTATTGGTGGGGCGCTGGTGAACTACACTCCCTGGGCTTCCAAAGCGGCTGTCACGGTTTTCGGTGCATTGGCTGCGGTCGACTTGCTGCAGTTTGCTGCGGTGGTTAATACCGGACCAACTTTGCGTGAAGTATACCTGGGCGGGATCCTGCTCTGGTTTATTCTTCACTTGATGTTAGTCGTCGGCGCACTCGCTGGCAGACACACCGAAGCCGAAGCTTAATTCTTCAATCATTGCAACGAACTATAAACGGAAGCTGTTATGCAAAGACAAGGTTTTAACAGAACGGCGGTAATCCTGCATTGGTTGCTGGCTGTTTCAATTTTCTTTTTATTCATTTCCAGTTGGTGGATGATGGGGCTGCCGCTACCATCTCCGGAATTGCAGTTCCGGGCTTTCCCATTCCAACTTCACAAAAACATCGGTATCACGTTGGTGATTATTATTCTGATGTTGCTTTATGTCCGGCTGAAGTATCGTCCGGCCCCAGTGGATTCAACAAGTATGACAGGCTGGATGCACTGGCTGGCGATTCTGGCACACGTAGCTATTTACGGTTTGATTCTGGCCGTGTGTGTCACCGGTTATTTGTCATCAGCGCNTACTCGCTGGGATACCGTCTGGTGGTGGATCATTGAGTTTCCGCGGATTGCGGCGCCGGATGAAGAGATGAACGAGTTCTGGGGTGAATTGCACACATAAACCGCCTGGGTTCTACTCGGCATCGTTGCTGTTCACGTCAGTGGCGCGATTTATCATGCGTTTAGAAATGACGGCATTGTTCGTCGGATGATGCGCTGGTAAATACAGCAAAATTGATGAAAAATGGGTCGCAAAGCGGCCCATTTTTTTATCTGTAAAAAACTGAAGCATTCACAANCCAATCAAGNAGTGAATTATGCAAATCATGGATGTCACCTGGGGTAGAGCGGCCCGGGTCTGGTGGAGTATTTTCTGGCGTACTTTTCTGATCACAGCCCTGCTGGCTGTGGTGTTCGGCTTTCTCACCGGATTTCTGATCGCGCTTGCAGGACTGGAGGAAAAAAACCTACTCTGGTCTCAGGTAGTGGGCATTGCCTGTGCCGTTGTTGGCGGTATATGGGCAGTCAAAAAAGTGCTGGAGAAGGAATACCGTACATATCGTCTTGTGCTTATTCCATCAACCGAAGCCCAAATGCAGCAAAGCCTCGACAATTAATTCCTCGAAACTTGGGAGCGAGTGATATGGAAGATCCCAGAGTCTTTTTTGCCGCTGAGCGCACTTTGCTTGCCTGGCAACGTACCGGCATGATGCTGATGGCATTTGGTTTCGTTGTCGAACGGGCCGGTTTATTGCTGAAAGTTCTGGGTCAGAGCGATCCCGTCCATGAGTTCACCCTGTTCTGGCTGGGTGTGCTGTTCATGCTGTTGGGTGTGCTGACGGTTGCTATCGCTGTATTCCAGTTCTCACAGTTATTGCCGTCCTTTTCCGCGCTTGAACGGCCTGCTGGTTATCGTGTCGGTATTAGCCTGGGTCTGAACTTGCTGGTTGCGCTGGCTGGCCTGATGATGTTGTCGGTACTGATATTCCTGCGTTTTTGAAACGCGTCGCTTGCAAGGCCGGACTGTCGACCGGCATACTCGGTCATTCCACATGACAAGGAGGAAATCATGACTATTTCTTTAACCCCACTCATTTCTCTGATTGCCGGTATTCTGGTATTGCTGGTCCCACGGCTCCTGAACTATATTGTGGCTGTTTACTTAATTCTGATTGGCCTGGTTGGCCTGTTCGGCGGTAGCCTCAATATCACCCCTTGAATCAGATATCCTTCCCGACCGGAAACAATTTGTGCTGCGTTGTGTCAAGACCACTAGCAGTGCCTGAGACACTGTGAGTCACTTGCAAATCCAAATTATTAATAAGGAGGAAATGCATGAGACATTCAACTGTTTTTGCACTGATGATCCCATTTCTCACACCAGCAGCCATGGCGAATGAATCTCCCTTCAGTCAGGCTGACGATACCTGGGTCAACATGACCGGGACTGCGATCGAAACCGGACCGGACAGCTTTTATCTGGATTACGGTCAGGGCACGATTCTGGTTGAGATGGATGACTGGTCGACCGACGCCGATGCGGCGCCTATTTTCAATGGTGATGAAGTGCGTGTTTACGGCGAGATTGATGATGACTTTTCTGAACTCGCGACCATTGAAGCCGAATCCGTCTATGTTGAAAATCTCGGTGTTTATTTCTATGCCAACTCAACGGATGAAGAGAGCGCCAGGTTTACTAACACGGCCCCCATCATTGTTGGGCAGACTGAAGTTATTGGTACTGTCACCTCGGTAACCGGTCGTGAGTTTACGGTGGATAAAGGTAACCAGATGTTGACCGTCGATACGCTGGGAATGGACTACAATCCACTGGATGATCGAGGCTTTCAGCAAGTCGATGTCGGTGATCTGATCAGTGTCACCGGTAATATGGAAGAAAATATTATCGACACTATGGAATTGGAAGCGGATTCGCTTGTGATCCTTGATGAGCAAAGCTGATTGAGAGCACTTGATAACACACGTCCCGGTTTTTATCGGGATGTGTGTTGAATCTATTGTTGTCACTGCTCAGTAAGCTCGTCCTTCACTGGCTAGCAAATCATTCAGACGACGGGATTGCTTTTGTTTTCAACTATTATCAGTCATGACGAGCCCAGTCACTACAGCATAACCTTATGGGCGCTAGACATTGTAATAGGCAATGATTAGCTTGCGTCGAGGCTTATCTACAGGATTGGCGATATTAATAATAATTGGCTGATAAATAGCCTTATGGCACGGCTATACTTAGCTTGAGCCAAGCTTTCATTGCCCCTGAATCGAGTCTGACTAACCGCCGGAGCTTAAAGAGAACCTGGAGCCGGTCCCCTGAAATGTTGCTAAGGATAAGGGATGCATCCAACTGAATTGTTTGGGCTGAGTCTGGTGTTGCTGACGGCGGCCGCGTTGCCGACTTTGAGTACGCTCTTGGTGATTTCCAACACGATGTTACATGGCGTCCGTTCAGGCACGTCCACAGCAGTCGGCGTTGTACTGGGTGACTTATTCTGGTTGTCGCTGGCGCTTTCAGGACTGGCTGCGGCTTATCCTCTCCTGGCACGTCACTGGTTCCTGATCAAGCTGATTGCCGCAATAGGCCTTATATACCTGGCAATGCGACTCTGTCTCCACAAGCAACCGCCGGTGCGTTCAGAATATGATGGGGCTCAAAGCGGACGCGGATGGCTGGCCGGCTTTATATTGACATTAACCGATCTGAAAGCGGTGTTATTTTATCTGGCGATTCTGCCGGCCTTTGTTGACTTGGCCAATGTGTCTTCTGCAGAGATAATGATGATTGTGAGTGTCACTGTATTCAGTGTCGGTGTAAGTAAACTGTTTTATGTGCTTATGACAGCCAGGTTGAGAGCGACTCTGAATCTGAAGCACATGAAGTTTTTGCGTTGGACGGCAGCCTTTATTTTTCTCCTGATAGCCACCTCATTGTTAATTCAAAACTGACTCACCTGAAGAAACTTTGTTTCAGCTGGAAACTGGGTGTGAGAAAACAGGTCTGTTAAGCGATAATTGTCTATTTACAGCAGCATCAAAAATTCTATGAGTGAAACCAAGCAGACCGAACTGGACGAAATCATTTGTGATTGCAGTGGCACCACCCGTGGCAAGATTCTCAGTCTGATCGAGCAGGGTATTATCGATCCTGACACTATTTCCCGTAAAACCGGTGCGATATCCGGCTGCGGTTCCTGCGAGTGGGATATTGAGACTATCCTCGGCGAAGCAATTGCCCAGCTCTGATCATGACTGCTTCAGGTTTTCCAGATACAAGACTGTGGCACCCGCGACTGCGGCTGGAATGACCAGAAAATTTACTATCGGAATCATGGTTGCCAACATAGTGGCACCACCAAAGCCCAGCGCCAGCCCACGGTTGTTTCTCAGAATGTCACGTTGCTGACGAAAATCGAGCTGATGGTTGCCCATCGGGTAATCATGATAATCCAGCGCCAGTGTCCAGCTGGTAAAAAACAGCCATAGTGCCGGCGCGAATAAATTCAGACCCGGAATCCATGACAGAATAAACAGCGGAATGATCCAGACCAGCAGATAAGCGGTTTTACGCAGTTCATTGAAGATCATCTTGGGACTGTCTTTGAACATCTGCGACCAGGGCATTTCCGGTGGCGGTGTCCCAGCCACGTTTCTCTCAACCATTTCAGCCAGAATGCCGTTGAACGGGGCGGCAAGAATATTGGCGACTACCGAGAAGCTGAAAAACACAATAATCACCAGCAGCAATACAAACAATGGCCAGATGATCCAGGTCAGAACACTTTCCAGCCAGGCTGGCAGCCAGTCCGGCATCAATGCATCCAGCCAGCCGCCGAAATGCGATAGCCCAAACCAGATAGCAACACTGAACAGGATGGTGTTAATCAGCATAGGCAGATAGGCAAAGCGTCGAACGCCGGGCTGATTAATTAAAGAAAAGCCTCTTAACAGGTAACGTGCGCCTCGGACAATGTTCTGCATGATCACCTCGGATAGGATTGATTCATTTCCAGATTTGCGAAATGAAAAAAAGTCGCTAAAAAATCTGTCACTTAGTTTGCCACATAGCGCGAACTATGCCAGCTTTGCAGCGGTTGAAGTGATTTGAATAGCCTATGCATCGACTAGATGACAATGAGGGAATGATAAGCGAGGGTGTAGCAGGATCAACAAACCACCGGCACCTGATGGTGCCGGTAGCCACAAGGTTATATTGATTAAGGCAGGTGAACCGGGGTGGGTGGGATCCAGCCTTCTTTGCGATGCTCAGCGACCACCGTGGTATAAACACCGCCGCGCACATTGAAAATACCGGTGACACGCATAAAACGCGGGTCGCAGGCTGCGACCAGATCGTTCAGAATAGTGTTGGTCACTTTTTCGTGAAACGCACCTTCGTCACGATAAGACCACATGTAGAGTTTGAAGGATTTCAGCTCGACGCATTTCTCGTCGGGTACATAATCAAGCTTAATCGTGGCAAAATCGGGCTGGCCGGTTTTAGGACATAGACAGGTAAATTCAGGTGTCTCAATGTGAATGGTATAATCACGCTCGGGCGTGGCATTATCAAAGGTTTCCAGATGTTTGCTTGGTTGAGTGGACATGGACAATCTCAAATTGAAGTTAAACGACTATTATCTCTTAACTAAAAGATTAAATTAAGTGTTAGAAATCATCGTCCTCACTCTCATTGTTATTGTCGCTTTCATCGCGACCAGCTGGTATGCACATCAGCGCAGCCAGGAGCGGGCCAGAGCGTTCGAAAGAGAGTTGGAAATTGATGAGTCCCGCGAGGACGATTCTTTCCAGCAGCGCTTTGACGCACTTTTCGAGCAAGAGTTGCATGATGACGAGCAAACTTTTTCAGAACAGGAAAAAACGCGCCTGACTGACACTCCTGAAAGAGAACCCGATCTGTTCGATGAGCCGTCACCGAAAGTAGACGAATCCGCCCCTGCAGTGCAGCCTGAGAAAGAAGCCGAAGAAGAAAAACCCGACTGGGAAATGGTGGTCGCTTTCACTATTATGGCACCGGAAGGCAGAGCCTTTACCGGCCGTGCAGTCAAAGCCGCGCTGGAGAAGCATGATATGCACTTTGGTGACATGCAGATCTTCCACAAGCATGTTGCCGGCTCACGCAAGCAAATCCTGTTCAGCGTGGCCAATATTCTGGATCCAGGCACCTTGTTGCCGGATAAATTCGTCTCCATGACAACGCCCGGTCTGCTGATTTTTACCCGTCTGCCGGGGCCGGTTAACGGTCTGGCGCTGTTTGATGATTTGCTGGATACCGCGCAGGGCATCAATGACCAGCTGGGTGGCATACTGTGCGATGAAGCCTGGCAGCCCGTCAGCGACGATGCACTGGAAACCACCCGTAGCAAAATCCTCCATTACCAGATGTCAGCACAGGCAGAGAGCAGCCAATTTTCGAATGACTACTACAACTGAGTTTGAGCAACGCGCCGCAGAATTGCGCGAGCTTATTAATCACTACAATTATCTTTACTATGTCGCTGACAACCCGGAAGTGCCGGATGCAGAATATGACCGGCTGTTTCGTGAACTGCAGGAACTGGAGCAGGCCAACCCGGAGCTGCTGACAGCAGACTCGCCGACTCAGCGTGTCGGCGGCGAGGTGTTGCAGAAGTTCGCCGAAGTCGAGCATGCGATGCCGATGCTCTCGCTCGATAATGTCTTTGATCAGGACGAGCTGACCGCTTTTGATAAACGTGTGCGTGACTGGTTGAACACGGACCAGCCACAAACTTATGCGGCGGAACCCAAGCTGGACGGGCTAGCTATCAGCATTCGCTATGAGAATGGGGTGCTGGTGCAGGCCGCCACCCGGGGTGATGGCAGCCGGGGTGAGGATGTGACGGCCAATGTCCGCACCATCAAATCGGTGCCATTGAGATTACAGGGCGACAACATCCCGGCAGTAATTGAGATCCGTGGTGAAATTTTTATGCCCAAAGCCGGGTTTGAAAAGCTCAATCAAACACAGCTCGAAAACAATAAAAAAGCCTTTGTGAATCCGAGGAATGCCGCCGCCGGTTCTTTACGGCAACTGGATTCACGAATTACGGCCCAACGACCGCTGGATATCTATTGCTATGGCATCGGTTATCTTGAAGGCATGGAGCGGCCGGAAAGTCATTCAGCTTCGATGCGTCTGATTGAAAAAATGGGCTGCCGGATATCGCCTGAGCTCAGAACCCTCACAGGTCTGGCCGAATGTCAGGACTACATTAACTGGTTGGGGGAGCGCCGAGACAGTCTGCCTTATGATATTGACGGCGTGGTGTTTAAAGTTGACAGCACCGGGCTTCAGGAAAGACTTGGCTTTGTCTCCCGCGCGCCACGCTGGGCGATTGCCTATAAATTCCCGGCGCAGGAAGAAATGACGGTAGTCGAAGATATCGAAGTCCAGGTGGGACGCACCGGTGCCTTGACACCTGTCGCCCGGCTGAAACCAGTCTTTGTCGGAGGCGTCACGGTCTCCAATGCGACCCTGCATAATGAAGATGAGATTCGACGCAAAGATGTGCATATCGGTGATACGGTGATTGTCCGCCGCGCCGGTGATGTCATCCCGGAAATTGTCAAAGTCATTGAGTCAAAGCGTCCTGAGTCAGTGCGTGAATTTGTGATGCCGACACAATGTCCGATTTGTGGCTCTGATGTGGAGCGCGAAGACGGCGAAGCAGTGTCACGTTGCAGCGGCGGTCTGTTCTGCGCTGCCCAGCGCAAGGAAGCGATCAAACATTTTGCTTCCCGCAAGGCGCTGGATATTGATGGTCTCGGCGATAAACTGGTCGAGCAAATGGTCGACAGTGGCATGATCAAAAATCCGGCAGACCTGTTTCTGCTCAGTGCCGAAGAGATTGCCGGTCTGGAAAGAATGGGGCAGAAGTCTGCTGAAAATCTGGTCAATGCCCTGCAGGCAGCCAGGGAAACCCGCTTTCCACGGTTTTTATATGCTTTGGGGATCCGTGAAGTCGGTGAAGCGACGGCACGTTCTCTGGCCATGCATTTTCACGATCTGGATTCGCTGATGCAGGCCAATGAGGAAGCGCTGGTCGAGATTGAGGATGTTGGGCCGGTTGTAGCGCATCATATCGAGACCTTTTTCCAGCAGGAACATAACCGCGAGGTTATCCAACGTCTGCTGGAAGTAGGGGTCAACTGGCCTCAGGAAGAGCAAGGCAGTACCAGCTCGGTCGTGAGCGGTAAAACCATCGTGCTCACCGGGACGCTGGATAAAATGTCACGCAGTGAAGCTAAAGAAAAGCTACTGGCGCTTGGCGCCAAGGTGGCAGGCAGCGTCTCGAAAAAAACCGACTACGTCGTAGCGGGTGCCGAAGCCGGCTCCAAGCTGACAAAAGCTGAATCTCTGGGTGTGCCGGTTGTCGATGAAGACACCCTGATTGAATGGTTAACACAGGAATAATCTATGACAGCTGTTGCTGATGCGATCAAGAAAGTCGCCACGGGACCGCATTTAAGTAAAGATCTGAGCCAGGAAGAGGCCTATGCCGCGACCATGGAAATTTTGTCCGGTGAAGCAGATCCAGTGAGAGCGGCAATCTTCTTTATTGCGATGCGCATGAAGCGCGAAACCAACGAAGAAAATCTTGGCATTCTGCAGGCGCTGCAGGCGAATACCGAACAGCAACAGGCAGAAGTAGATGATTTGTTGATTTTTGCCGATCCCTTTAACGGCTTTAACCGCCACTGTCCGGTAACGGCTTTCCTGCCGGCGGTATTGGCGGCAGCAGGTTTGCCGACTGTCTCCCAGGGCGTGTATGAAATGGGGCCCAAGTTCGGCGTTACTCATGCCCAGGTGCTGAAACTGGCTGGTTACAACAATATTATTCAGGTGCCTGAAGCCACACAGGCGGTTAATCATGTCGATATCGGCTGGGCTTACCTGGATCAATCGGCTGCCAGCCCCCTGGTTTATGCCTTGCAGGCACTACGCACACAGATGATTAAACGTCCCAGCATAGCGACGTTGGAAAAAATGGTGATGCCGATAAAAGCCAAAGCCAGAACCCATCTTGCTATTGGCTTTGTTCATAAGGAGTACCCGGCCATTCTGGGCTGGCTGGCCAAGGCATTTGGTTACGATTCGGCCTTTATTGCCCGCGGTCTGGAGGGCGGTATTGTGCCAACCCTGCGGGAGGCTTCCAATAATCACCGCATGCTTGATGGTGACATGCAGGAATGTCGACTGGACCCGGCTGACTTTGGGATTGAGCAGGACACCCGCGGTGTTAAAGTGGATGACGAAGTCACGGCTGAGAGAACGCTGGAAGAGGGTATGCAGGCCCTGAGAGGTCAGACCGGTCCGGCATATGACAGTCTAGTCTATGGTGCCGCCATTGCTTTGTGGCATACCGGGCTGCAAGCTTCACAACGTCAGGCGGCTGACCACGTTCGCACTATTATCAATAACGGCAATGCCAAAGCACATTTCGAGGCTGCTATTCAATCATGATTTATCAACACACACTCACCTATAACAACCAGGGGCGCAGTACCAGCAACATCACCCGCGATGTGCAGCAACTGGTGTCAGAATCCGGCATTCAGACCGGTACCTGTCACGTTTTTGTGCAGCACACCAGCGCGTCGCTGATGCTCTGCGAGAATGCCGATCCGGATGTCCGCCATGATCTGGAAACCTTTATGCAGCATATCGTGCCGGATGGTGATCCCATGTTTCGTCATCAGGATGAAGGGCCTGATGATATGAGTGCTCATGTGCGCACTGTGCTGACAAATCCGGATCTGACTGTACCAGTCAGTGGCGGGCAGTGTGACCTCGGTGTCTGGCAGGGCATTTATCTGTGGGAACACCGCACCGATCCCCAGCGACGTCGCGTGATTGTCACGGTGCAGGGTGAATAAAGATGAGTGAATTTGAAGACGGCAGTGAAGAAAACTGGCCTCAGGACTGGGATAACGAGAAAAGTAAGACCCAGGTCAAAAAGGAGCTTCAGGCTCTCAGAGAACTGGGCAAAGAATTGATTAATCTGCCCAAAAGAGATCTGGACAAGCTGGATCTGCCTGAGGAGCTGCGTGAAGCCGTTGATGATGCGGGTGCAATGAGTAAAGGGGCATTGAAACGCCAGACCGGTTTTATCGGTGGGCTGATTGCCGAGCTTGATCATGTGTCGATTGAGCGTCAGCTTAATCAACTGAAACAACCGCATCAGGGGCAGGTGAAACAGTTTCATCAATTGGAAAACTGGCGGGACCGGCTTTTAGCTGGAGATGATGACGTTTATGGTGAACTGATCAACGAGTTTGATGCCTTTGATGTCCAGCATGTTCGCCAACTGGTCAGGAATGCAACTCGTGAAGCGAAACAGAATAAACCGCCGAAATCAGCGCGGCAGGTTTTTCAGTATCTGCAGGAACTGCAGCAGAATCACTGACGTGGCAGTTCGATAACAAAGCTCGCACCGCCCAGGCGTGAGCGTTCGAGGTTGATATTGCCTTCGTAGGCCACAATGATATCGCTGACAATAGCGAGACCCAGGCCCTGGCCTTCGGCCTGGGTATCAATGCGGTGCCCGCGTTTAATCACAAAGCCTTCAGCCCGTGCCGGGATGCCGCTGCCATCATCTTCGACACGGATGCGAACATTGCCATTTATGGTGGTGACAATCACATGAACTTGGTGTTTACAGTATTTGTAGGCATTCTCCAGCAGGTTGCCCAGTAGCTCATACATATCCCCTTCGTCGGCATGGATATAGGCATCGCGTTCGATTTCACACTGACTGCGGATAGTCTTGCTTTGATACACCTTGTCCAGACTGCTGGTGATTTTGTAGATAATCTCGCCCAGTGATACCGGTGCAAGCAGACTGCTTTTGCCTTCTGTGGAGGCACGTTGTAACTGATAATCAACCAGCGTACTGATGCGATCCAACTGTTCGTAGCCGGTTTTACGGAGTTGTTGCATATTGTCGCTGTTTTCCAGTTCACCCCGGAACACCGATAAGGGGGTTTTCAGACTGTGAGCCAGATCCGCCAGTGAGTGTTTGTAACGTTGTCGTCGCGATTCTTCATGGTCAAGCAGGGCATTGATTCGAAAAGTGAGCTGTTGCAGTTCCTTTGGATATTCATCATTGAGACGGCGGTGTTCTCCGGTTTCAATAGCATGTAAATCGATGGCTACGTCGTATAGAGGCCGAAGACTCCAGCGCAGTATAATCCACTGTGCAATCAGCAGCATCAGACCGGTACCGCCCAGCCAGTACCATAGACTGCGCTGAAAACTGGCGGTCTGTTCCTTCAGTACCTGCATATCCTCAGCCACATTAATGGTGTAGGCAATTTCCTTACCCTCATCGGTCTCCCAGACAATGCCAAATGCCAGGTTCAGCAGGCTCATGCCGGTTTCCATCTCGACGACGTGGTATTCCTCCTGGGACGGCTCTGGGGTGAACGGCAAAGCCAGGAAGTGGCCTATCGCCGACGGTGACTGCCAGACAATCTCGCCTTGTTGGGTGATTTGCGCATAGAGACCGGAATTGGGAATCGAAAACTTGGGTTCTGCCAGATCAGCCGACATCACCAGTTCACCAGAGGCATTGATATCGGCTGCAGTCAGCAGGGTGTAGACGTAATTCTGCAGACGTTTTTTCTGTTCATGCTCGGCGCTGCTTTCAAAAGCATTGTTAAGACTGACGGCGGATAATCCAAAGAATGCAGTTAGCACCAGGCTGACGGCTATCAGAAGTCGGTTGGAGAGGGAAAGCTTATTAACCACGTGGCAGATTCAGCCGGTAACCGCGACCACGTAAAGTTTCAATCGGGTTCAGAGCCTTGTCCGGGTCAAGTTTGCTGCGCAGGCGTTTAACAAACACTTCGATGACGTTACTGTCACGATCCTGATCCAGTTCGTAGATATGGTCGGTCAGTTCAGTTTTTGATATCACTTCACCGGCATGCAGCATCAGATAATGTAATAGCCGATACTCATAAGCAGTGAGATCTATCTTGTTGTCATCCCTGGTGACTTGCTGCGTGCTGGGATTCAGACAGATGGGGCCACAGCAGATTGTCGCGTTCGCCCAACCTGAAGCCCGCCTGGCCAGCGCATTGAGACGGGCCAGTAACTCTTCGAAATGAAAGGGTTTAACCAGGTAATCATCAGCACCCGATTCCAGTCCTTCCACCTTGTCCTGCCAGCGGCCGCGGGCGGTCAGAATCAGTATCGGGTAATCAAGGCCTTGTTGACGCAGTTGTTGGATCACCTCAATGCCGGAAAGTTTAGGCAACCCCAGATCAATAATGGCTACATCATAAGTGTATTCAGTCCCCATAAACAGGCCTTCTTCGCCGTCTGCGACCGCGTCGACAGTCAGGTTCTGATCGTTTAATTGTCTGGTGATTTGCTCACGCAGATGGATTTCATCTTCTATCAGTAAAACGCGCATGCTGTCTCAGGGAAGGGTATGACCGCTATCACGGTCGATACGGTGAACTTTTACTTTGCCATTGTCGTGGAGCACTTTGACCCGAAAAATCAATTGATCGCCGTTGGGCTGTTCCTCTACAGAGAGAATTTTGCCACCGGTTTCGATTTTAGCCAGTTCCGCTGCTGTATGCTTGGTCAGTGGCAGTGTGATTTCGTTGATGATATTCCCCGGTTGCTGTTCATATGGGATGGCGTCATCGGCATGAACAAACGAGCCCATCAGCAAACTAAACAGCAATACACAGCGAAACTTAAACATGGGATTACCTTATCATTATCAGCCGTATTTTTAACAGCATCTGCTGTTAAAGCAAGTCCGGACAGTCACTCACTATTGTCCTGGATTGGTTCATTTCATTTTTTCAGGTTTTACGGCATCAATTGCGCCATCCGCCCGGGCTTTAAGATAGCTATAAATATTGTCCCGACCCTGCATCACAGACTGATTTGATTGCCAAGCCGGCATCATCCCGATTCGACCGGTTTTGCCCTCGGCTACTGTTTTCATAAACTCTTCATAAGTGATTTTATTGAGGCTTTCTGCCAGATTAGGCCCAGCCAGCCCCTGGCCGTAAGTACCGTGACAGCGTGCACACCAGTTGCGGTAGAGCTTGAAACCATTATAGGTATCGGCATCCAGTTTGTTGCCATTGGTAACCGTATAGGGTCTAGGACCCGCGGCTAATACCGGGAGGGCGGATAGGTAAGAAATGGCAACGCCCAGTGTCATTGTCAAAAGCAGTTTTTTCATAATAATCACCTCAATAATTAGCAACGAAGCGGTTCAAGCTGACTCGCGCGGCATGGAGTCCATCATGGTGGTGCTAACGCAACCATCATCCGGGTCACTCATTGTATTAAGCATTCTTTTTTGCCGAGCTTATGCTCTATACACTCCATCAGAGCCGTCGGGCAATCTATGCACCATGAACATCCTCGCATTAACCTGACCACTCTTCGAGAGAACACGGGTTATGCCATTGGCGATAGCGCTGCTGTAAAACAGCTTGTGTCAGGACCGTGTGGCTGGGTATTCCTCATATCCAAGTGCTGCACTTTTTACCGTTTCGATTGGGTAGGCCGGTTCCAGAACGGACAAACGGGCCATACCTCTACAGGAATAAATCCGATATTTACGATCATCGCGATCTGTGGTTCCACCTGCTGACAGGAATTTGGAAGCGGAAGCCGCAGTGATACTTTTCATAACATAGACCCACGTGTGACAGTGTCTGGAAAAGATTAACAAGCGATAACTGAACCATCACTGAATAATGAGGGCTTTTTCCCAACAAATTATTTGCTAAGTTGTGAACTGGCTCACATGTTGAACTGTGTCACATATGATTTACTGTGCAAACCTGTGACAGAGTTCACAAGTACGAAAAAAGCGAAAATTGAGTCTGGAGTATCATTGACTACTAAAATCAGCATGAATAAGGATGTCCGTGCCGTTGAAGCGACCGCTTTCGATCCCATGCGGTTGCAGCTCCTGTTACAGCAAGGCCCCATTGCTATCATCACTAATCTGATTGTCAGCTCGCTGACGGCTGTGATTTTGTATCCTGCCGTTAATCAGCCGTTGTTACTCTGGTGGTTGGGTGTTGCACTTGTCGTCAACAGCGGAAGGCTATGGCTGTGGCGAATCCTGCGTAACAAAAGTGCAGAGCAGCTTGTTCAGGAAACCATTCAGGCGTACGAAAATCACTATGCCATAGCCCTCTTTGTCAGTGGCTTGATTTGGGGATCATTGGGCCTTTTCTTCCATGCAGAACTGCCCCTGACACAACAAATGACCATACCGCTGGTTGCCTGCGGTATGTCCGCAGGTGCCGTTTTCTCATATCTCAGTAGTTTGCGGAGTTTCTCTGCGTTTGTTCTGCCCCTGTTGCTACCAGTTTGTCTTAGCATTTTTTCGGCAGGCCTATACACCGTGGCAATGATAACGCTGGTTTATCTGCTTGCCATCATGCTGCTGGCTCGTAACCTCAATCATAAAATGCTTGAAAGTTTGAGGTTACGCCATGAAAACCAATCATTAGTCAGCCACTTGTCCGATATTAACCGGAAACAGGCAGAACTACTGAGCGAGCTACGCGCTAAGGAAACCTTTTTGATGCACACCTTTGAAGATGCGGGTGTGCCTATGCTTTTAATGGATAAAAGCTTTGTGATTCTGGATGTGAATAAGGCCGGCTGTGAGTTGTTCGGTTTTGACAAAACCAAATTGCAGGGTAAACACGCCATTGAGTTATTGCATCCTGATGACAACGCAGAAATCAGCTCATAGTTCAAAAAGCTGCTTGCATATGAAATCAGACAATATCGAGTCACCCGTCGTTGTATCAGTCGTCATGGAGAAACGCTATGGCTGAACTCAACCATTTCGGCAGTGCGCGGTGAAGATAACGAGATAGAGTNTGTGGTTATCCAGGCGCAGGACATTACCGAGCAGTATCTGCTGAGCAACGATCTTCAACATCAAGCCCTGCATGATGCCATGACCGGCCTGCCCAATCGCCGGGCGCTGGAAAAACAGATACAGGCGGTACTGTCCCAGCCATTGCACACAGGTTACGTACTTTGTTATCTCGACCTGGACCAGTTTAAGGTGATCAACGATACCTGTGGTCACATTGGCGGTGATGCGCTGCTTAAAGAGGTAAGTCAAATACTTCGCAAGGGGTTGAGAGAGCAGGATACGCTGGTGCGCTTCAGTGGCGATGAGTTTGCGATTCTGATGATAGATTGCTCGCAGGAACAGGCACAACGTATTCTCGAAAACCTCCTGGAACATATTCGCACATTCAGCTTTGAGTATGAAAATCATACCTTCAAAGTTTCTGCCAGTATGGGGCTCGTGGTTGTAGATGAAAACAGCACGCTTGTTGAATTGCTTAAACAAGCCGACAGTGCCTGTTATGCAGCGAAAGAAGCGGGACGTGATCGCTTGCATATATTCAGTGAGACGGATTCTGATCTGGTGCAACGCAGTGGTGAAATGCGCTGGGTAGCGCGCATACAGCAGGCATTGAGAGATCATCGCCTGGTGCTTTACAGCCAGCCTATCCAGGCTCTGCATTCGCGCAATAAAGGCAAGTCACATTGTGAGTTGTTGATAAGAATGCTCGATGATGACGGTAAAATTATCTCCCCGGGGGCGTTTTTACCGGCTGCGGAACGATACAATCTGGCCGCCGCCATTGATATGTGGACTGTGGAACACGCGTTATCGCGCCTAAAAGCAGCAAGTGCTGCAGGACGTGATATCAGTGGTATTTATGCGATTAACCTGTCAGGACAGTCACTCGGTGATGGTCGGTTCTATGAGCGAATTATTCAACTTATCATCGATGCGAGACTCAGTGATCATGATGTCGTTTTGTGTTTTGAGGTCACTGAGACAGCGGCTATTACCAATATGCGTTCGGCTTTGCACTTTATTAACGAACTGCGCCAGATTGGCTGTCAGTTTGCATTGGATGATTTCGGCAGCGGCCTGTCGTCATTTGCCTACCTAAAACAACTGCCGATTGATTACCTGAAAATCGATGGCATGTTTGTCAGAGACTGTGTGCACAATACGGTGAATCTGGAAATCGTCAATTCCATCAATGGTATCGGGCAGGTGCTGGGCCTGAAGACGGTAGCCGAATTTGTCGAGGATGAAGCCACGCTGATCAGTATGAAGCACATTGGCGTCGACTTCGTGCAGGGCTATCTGATTGCTGCTCCTCAGCCGTGGGAAGTCTAGATCAGCACTGCTGCCACTGTTTCTCAAGACGTTTGGCACTGATTGGATAGGCCGTTTTCAGCTCCTGTGCAAACAGAGAGATCCGAAATTCTTCCAGCATCCAGCGGTATTCATAGAAAGCCTCGGTCTCGATCTTGTTCACCTTGCTGATAAATTTCTGCCAATGCGGTTTGACCTCAGCCATGCGCTGCCGGTCTTTGGCAGGATCAGTCAGTAATTTATCGAGACGGATACCCGCTGCCTGGCAGTAGACCGGTAATCTTTTCAGCGCTTCATCCGGGGTGTCGTGGACAAAACCCTGATAGACCAGAAAACCCAGCTGTTCCCTGATGTCATTAACTGCGTTGATAGCCGCCAGCGGGATATTGCTGCCCAGACGCTTGGCGATGGCATGATATTCAGCCAATGGCGATGCGATGTTCTGTGCCAGTTCCGATGCAATTTTGATTAAATCGCCACGGCGACTGTTGAGTCGCTGTTCAAATGCTTCGCGGCTGCGAATGGCTGCCTGCTCAAGAATAAAGCAGCGATCAAAGGCAACATGAATCAGATCAGTTTTCAGTTGCTCGCAGGGAGTCAGCCTGCTGTTGGTTTTATCACCGTAGGGAGAAGGCGGCACATTGGCATAATGCAGGCACATCTCCTTAATACCGGGTAGGTTCTTGTGCAGGTATTTCACCGCATCGGCCTGTGCCAGCATGAACAGGCGGCGCAGCCCCAAGCGGGTCAACTGACGGGCCTGGGCGGCGGTATCCATCAGCGTCAGATCAACACTGTCTGTCTTGTCGATCAGGGCAGGATAAGCGGTCATTTCCAGACCGTTCTGCTCCAATGTAATTTGTTCCGGCAGCGCGTCAAAAGACCAACTGGTCAGCCCGGTTTTTTCATATTCACTGTCCGGAATCTGGCGGAAACTGGCAGCCGCTTCACGAGCCCAGTCTTGTTTCAGGCGATTTAAATCACGGCTTTCATCCAGCAGTTTGCCATCATCATCGACCAGCCTGAAATTCATCTGCAGATACAGTGGTAACTCGTCGGTACGCCAGTCTTTTTCATCAATTTCGACACCGGTCAGCTTGCGCAGACGTTCGCTTAAGGCCGGAAGCAGGGCACCGGATTCAGGCGATAAATCTTTAAGGCAGTCATCGGCATATTTCGGTACCGGGATGAAGTGACGGCGTAAAGACTTGGGCAGCGCTTTGAGCAGGAAGACAATCTTATCGCGGAGCAAGCCCGGCACCAGCCACTCATAGCGTTCGGCACTGGTTTGATTCAGCAGCGACAGGGGAATTGTCTGGGTGATACCGTCATGCTGTTTACCCGGTTCGAAGTGATACTCCAGTTTGAGCGGCACCCTGTTGACCAGCATCTGATCAGGATAATAATCGGCGGTGACCTGTTCCGCCTCATGCTGCATCAGCAGTTCCTTGCTCAGAAACAGCAGTTTGGGGTCGTCTTTTTCAGCCTTTTTACGCCATTTTTCGAAGCCGGCGCCATTGATAATGTTATGGGGGATGCGGCTACGGTAGAAATCAAACAGAATTTCTTCATCCACCAGTACATCGCGGCGGCGGGATTTCTGCTCCAGCAGTTCGACTTCCTGAATTAGCGACTGATTATGGCGGAAGAAGGGCGCCCGGCAATGCCAGTCGCCATTGACCAGGGCTTCACGGATAAATATCTGATTCGCGAGATCCGGGTCCAGCGGACCATAATGCACACGACGACGGGTGACAATCGGCAGGCCATAGAGCGAGACAGATTCGAAAGCCACCACCTGGGCTGGCTTCTTTTCCCAGTGCGGATCACTGTACTGGCGTTTGACCAGACTGCCGGCGATGGGCTCGATCCATTCCGGTTCAATCTTGGCATTGATGCGGGCGTAAAGCTTACCGGTCTCGACCAGTTCTGCCGCCATCAGCCATTTGGGACCTTTTTTATGCAGCGCTGAGCCCGGGAAAATACCCAGTTTCAGGTTACGGGCACCGGTGTATTCGAATCGGTCAGTTTTTACGGCAATGTGGCTTAGAAGCCCGCTGAGCAAAGCCTGATGAATACTGTCATAGGCTGCTTCCTGCGTATTGAATTTGAGCTTGAGTTCAGAAAGCTGAATATGCAGTTGCTGGTGAATATCATGCCACTCGCGCAGACGCAGGAAGGAAAGAAAGTTTTCCTTGCAGTACTTACGCAGTTTGTTCTGGCTCAGGTGTTTTTTCTTGTCGTGATACAAATCCCAGAGCTTGAGAAAGCCGATAAAGTCGGAGCGTTCGTCTTTGTATTTAGAGTGCGCTTCATCAGCGGCCTGTTGTTTGTCCATCGGCCGTTCGCGTGGGTCCTGAATACTGAGCGCACTGGCGATCACCAGCACTTCAGTCAGGCTGCCGAGATCTCCGGCTTTGAGCAGCATTCTGGCGATTCTGGGATCTATCGGTAGTTTGGCCAGTTGTCGACCGGTTTCTGTGATGCGTCGCTGACGATCGACTGCATCCAGCTCATCCAGCAGACGGTAGCCATCATTGATCATCTTCTGCGGCGGCGGGTTGATGAACGGGAATTTAGCCGGGTCGCCCAGTTTCAAGGCTGACATCTGCAAAATCACCGACGCTAGGTTGGTACGCAGAATTTCCGGGTCGGTAAAAGCTGGCCGGGCTTCGAAGTCTTCTTCATCATAGAGCCGGATACAGATACCGGCAGCGACACGACCGCAACGCCCGGCACGCTGGTTGGCACTGGACTGGGAGATTTTCTCGATGGGCAGGCGCTGAACTTTGTTTCTGACGCTGTAGCGACTGATACGCGCATTACCAGGATCCACGACATAGCGTATGCCGGGCACAGTCAAAGAGGTTTCGGCGACATTGGTGGCGAGAATAATGCGACGCTGCCCGCCGGTTTTGAATACCCGGTTCTGTTCAGCGGCCGATTGTCTTGCAAACAGCGGCAGGATCTCGGTTTGTGGTGGATGATGCTTACGTAAAGCTTCAGAGACATCACGGATATCCCGTTCGCCGGCAAGGAATATCAGCACATCGCCCGGGCCTTCCCGGCAGAGTTCATCCACGGCGGCAACGATACCTGACACCATGTCGTAATCGGGCGATTCTTCATCCGGCGTCTGTAGTGGGCGGTAACGGATATCGACCGGGTAGGTGCGGCCACTGACTTCAATGACCGGCGCATTATCAAAATGTTTGGAAAAGCGCTCAGTGTCGATGGTGGCTGAGGTGATAATGACTTTCAGATCCGGGCGCTTGGGCAGCAGTTGTTTGATATAACCCAGCAGAAAGTCGATATTGAGGCTGCGTTCATGGGCCTCGTCAATGATCAGCGTGTCGTACTGATTGAGAAACTTATCATTCTGGGTTTCTGCCAACAGAATCCCGTCGGTCATCAGCTTGACGTAGCTGCGATCGGCGTTGACGTGATCGTGGAAACGGACTTTATAGCCAACGGTCTGACCAATTTCCGACTGCAATTCTTCAGCGATACGGGTGGCGACCGTGCGGGCTGCGATACGGCGGGGCTGAGTATGGCCAATCATGCCGGTCACGCCACGGCCGAGCTCGAGGCAGATTTTAGGTAACTGAGTGGTTTTACCGGATCCGGTTTCACCACAGAGAATGATCACCTGATTGTCAGCAATCGCCCGTTTGACTTCTTCGCGGCGCTCGATAACCGGCAAATCGGCCTCGAACGTAGGCTTGGGAATGTTCTGCCGGCGCTTTTCTGCCCGCTCAACCGAGGCTATGACCTGCTGCGCCAGAGCAGCGAGCTTGTCCTGATTTTGCTCTTTTTTCAATCGCTGCCAACGCTGAGTCAGACGGTGCCTGTCACTCAGCATGGTCGATTCTAGCAATGTGTCGAGATCGGGCGTCTGGTTACTCACAATAGAAACGCAAAAGCGTTTATTTTACAGTTTCCAGGCCAGCGACGCAGTATATTTAAAGTCATTGTTGTTAATGCCTTCTTCGGTGGCCGAGTCGTATTCGTTGAGTAAGCCCAGTTTGAGGGCGACTCCGACGTAACTGTTGAGATCAAGCACCCAATCGAGCGAGGTCAGGTTACGATACTCGGAGGTATCCCGCAGACTGGGGTAAAAGCTGTTTGCAAACTCGATTTGCTGGTAGTCATTCACCTTCCACTGGGTTTCCAGGCCGATCAGACCTTCCGGGGTGAACTCTTCTCGCTGGCCGCCAAAAGTCTGATTGAAACCGAGACCACTGCGGCCCAGCAGCATCCAGTTTTCGGTTTTGGCAAATTCATAGCCGACACCACCGTTAGCGTTGACGCGCAAATCCCAGTCTTTGAACTCATCCCAATCAACACGCCCACCGGCGAAATGAAACCAGGGCGTCGTCGGCCGCAGCCAGTCACGGTTAATAGAGGAAAAGAAACTGTGATCCGAGAGTGCCTCTTCGGACTTGGCGCGGAAATAGGCGCTCTTGTGCGAAATGCGGGTGTAGCCACTGTCATAATCGGCACTGAAACCGATGTTGACCTGATGATTTTTGGATTTACCGGCACTGCCTGCAATGCCCAAATCTACCCGACGCTTCCAATTCACCAGGACGCCGCTGCCAAAAAGTCCGTTATCTTCGTTGTCAGCCGACTGCTCTGTGACGGTATCGGCCACGTCTACCGTCTCACTTTGCTCGGGGAGTGCGGCTGTTTGTCTGACTGCCATCACCTGATTTTTGTCGAGCTTAAGTTCGCCGAGGACAGGATGGCTGATCAGGATGTGTGCCTCAGTCTGGCTGAGGATCTCAGCGCTAAGTTGATCACCATTGATGAGTTCTATCTGAGACGGTGCCGCCTGCAGCGGAAAGCTCAGTAAGAAGAGCAACAGCAGCGCGGTTGATAGGATAGAAAGCCATTTAAAAGACACGGATAAGTTCCTGTAAAGAAATAAAAAAGGCAACGTCAAATGACGCTGCCCGCGGATTATACCTGACAGGAACTGAAAAAAATCAGCAGTCGTTATTATTTATCTCACCATCGGGCATGATGGTATTGCAGTACAGAATGCCACGCATCTGAGCACCTTCAATATTCGCACCAGTGAGGTCAGCATCTCGCAGATCAGCGAAAATCAATTGGGTGCCGGACAGGTTGGTATTTTTCAGATTAGCACCATTGAGTTCGGCGTAATCCATCAGCGAACCGGAAATATCAGCGCCTTCCAGATTCGCGCCCTGCATGCGAGAGTGAGTAAACCAGACACCGACCAGTTTGGCATGGCTGAGATCGATACCTTTCAGATTAGCTTCGCTCATATCCGCGCCGCTCAAATCCTTGCCGCTCAGTTCGGCCTCACTGAGGTTGCAGAAATTGCACTGCCGGGTTTCCAGTAGTCTGTCCAGATAGACTTTTTCATAAGCTGCGGCACTGCCGGCAATGATAAGACCAAGGATGAGAAGCGCTTTATTCATGATTGTCTCCTGCTACGCTGCGGGCCACTTCCCGCGGAAGAATTGTTCGGATAATGGACGGCGCTGACGCGGTTTAAGTTCCCGTTCCATCTGTTCTTCAGTCAGGCTGTCCAGCGGGGCCGGGTGACCAATGGCAATCATCGACCAGAGGCGAATGTTATCCGGAATGCTAAACGCTGCCCGCATTTTGTCCGGATCATACCCTCCCATCTGATGACTCATCAGGCCGAGTGAGGTGGCCTGCAGACAGAGGCTGAGGCTGGCGGCGCCAGTATCATGTCCAACCCAGGGGTTATTTTTGTCCTTTTCGCGGAATTCGGTGACCGAGGCGGCAAGAATCAGCAGCGGGGCGTCCTGCGCCCAGGTCTGGTTACCAGGCATCAGCGAATCAAAGGCTTTGTCCCAGGCCGCTTTATCAGTGAACTTGTTGCAAATCAGGTAACGCCAGGGCTCTTCACCGGAACAGGAGGGCGCCCAGCGGGCCGCTTCCGTGAGTGCCACAATGTGTTCCTCGCTCACCTCAAGGTCCGGATCGTAGGCCCGGCCGCTCCAGCGTTCGGCGAGTAAAGTATCAATGTCTTGTTCGGTGTCCGCTGGTTTCTGAATCATGTTGTTACCTGGGTAGTTGAATCGACGGATCTTTGGCAGGGCGGTAGAAACCGCCGATGTTGCCGATAACCAGTATCAGATCGGCACCGGTGGTTTGCGCAATCTCGTCCAGCATCGCCTTGCGTTCTGCGCGCTCCTGGCCGCTAATACGGACTTTAATCAGTTCGTGATGTTCCAGCGCATTGTTGATTTCCGCGACAACCGACTCGGTGAGACCGCTGTTACCGACCATCACTACCGGCTTGAGAGAGTGCGCCAGCCCCTTGAGGTAGCGTTTTTGTTTATCCGTGACTGCCATGAAGTGCGTTACCTGTTTAAAATATGCGGAGTATAACAGGAACCCAATATGGCTAAACAACACAAGTTCACGCTCACAGCGGCGCGCGGCATGCTGCCGCTGCTGGCTGAAGAACTCAAGCAACTCGGCATCAAACAAAGCAAGCAGGAACAGGGTAACATCCGTTTCACCGGCAGTCTGGAGGATGCCTACAAAGTCTGTTTGTGGTCCCGCGTTGCCATACGTGTTTTGATGCCTATCGCCACCATTCGTGCTGAATCGCCGGAACAACTTTACGAGGGTGTCACGGCCTTGCCCTGGGAAGATCATCTTGAGGCGGAAGAGGGCACCCTAGCGGTGGATTTCAACAGTTTCCGTTCCAAAATCAAACACAATCAATACGGCGCGCAGAAAGTCAAAGACGCGATTGTGGATCGTTTTCGCGCGCTGACCGGGATTCGTCCTTCAGTTGACCTTCACCAGCCGGATATTCGCATCAATGTCTACCTGCGACACAATCAGGCCACCATCAGCATCGATTTATCCGGTGAGAGTCTGCACCGTCGCAGTTACCGCGCGCGTAACACCGAAGCACCACTCAAAGAGCATCTGGCCGCGGCCATTTTGCTGAGTGCTGAGTGGCCCAGACTGGCTCGACAGGGCTGGGCATTAATTGACCCGATGTGTGGTTCCGGGACTTTTCTGATTGAAGCGGCGATGATGGCCGCCGATATTGCACCCGGGATTCTGCGGGATTACTTCGGTTTCATCTACTGGAAGCAGCACGACAAAGACGCCTGGAAAAAACTTAAGGCGGACGCCGAGCGTCGACGTCAGGCAGGTCTGGCCAGAATACCGGTGATTCTGGGCGGAGATGCGGATCCCAAAGCGGTGGAGGCTGCACGGGCCAATATTGCCGAAGCGGGTCTCAGTGACTGGATTCAGGTTGCACAACGCAGATTGCTGGACTGGCCGGCTGAAGCACAGGCGCTGCCGCCAATGGGGCTGCTGGTCTGTAATCCGCCTTATGGTGAACGCATGGGAGATGCCGATAGTCTGCCCCGGCTTTATGAGAGTCTGGGCGATATTATGCGTGAGTCTCTGCCGGGCTGGCGCAGCGCGATCATTACCGACAAGCCGCAACTCGGCAAATTTACGGGCCTGACTTTGTTCGAAAGTGTGCCTTTTGATAATGGTCCGATTGAATGTGAAGTGCTGTTCTACCGCGCCAGTAAAGCGGTGACTCAGACAAATCAGACACAGGCTATACCGGAGCCAGTAATCAGTGATACGGCGCCGGATCTACAGGAAGTTGAAATCAGCGAGCAGGGTGATATGTTCGCAAACCGCCTGAAGAAAAATATCAAACACATGGCGAAGTGGGCACGTAAGAACAAGGTCAGTTGCTACCGCATTTACGATGCCGACTTGCCTGATTATGCGCTGGCCATCGACGTATACGACGATCAGGTGCATGTGCAGGAATACGCTCCGCCCAAACAGATTGATCCGCAGAAAGCCGTTGAACGCCTGAAAGAGGCCATGCATATCATTCCCGATGTCCTGGAAGTGCCGGCCAGCAGCGTCAGTCTCAAAGTCAGACAGAAACAGCGCGGTGCTAATCAGTATGAAGCCCAGGCAGCACAGAACAAACGCTTCGAAGTTGAAGAAAATGGCCTCAAGTTCTGGGTCAATCTGAAAGACTATCTGGATACCGGCCTGTTTCTGGATCACCGCGATACCCGCTTGATGCTGATGAATATGGCGCGAGGCAAAGATTTTCTCAACTTGTTCTCATATACCGGATCTGTGACTGTCTATGCGGCCGCAGGCGGCGCTGCCAGTACCACCAGTGTGGACATGTCCAACACTTATCTGGGTTGGGCACAGGACAATTTGCAGCTGAATGGTTTTGATGGCGAACAGCACCGATTTATTCGTGCCAACTGTCTGGAATGGTTGCAGGCTGCGCAGCAGGAGGCTGAGCGCTTTGATCTGATATTCCTCGATCCGCCGACCTTTTCCAACTCCAGCAGGATGGATGGGGTGTTTGATGTACAGCGCGATCATGTCAGCTTGATTCAGATGGCGGCGAATTTGCTGAAACCCGGTGGCCAGTTGATTTTCTCCACTAACCGGCGTGACTTCAAAATGGCACTTAATGTAATGGAAGGGGTGAGCTTAAAAGATATTACTGCCCAGACCATACCCAGGGATTTTGAACGTAATAAGAAAGTTCACCAGTGCTGGCTGGTGACAAAAAGCGACTGATTCTCTACGGGATTTCCCGTCAGATTCACATCAAATTGTCATATCAGATGCGCATGATGTGCCTGACTTAAACAACGGGATAACGCCATGTCACCAGCAGAACGCCATTTCAATTCTCTCAAGGAATGGGAAATGTTCGGTCCGGATCAGGGCAATGAATATTTTCCTAAATTCACCACATCCATACAGACCTACCAGCAGTGGTTGCAGGATAATCCGGAAGGTTATGTCTGTCAGGCCAATGATTAAGCTGAAAACTCTTTCAGTGTTGCTTTGATATCTTGCCAGAGTTGTGCATAAGCACGGCTCACCGGCGAGGCACTATCAAATGCGGGCAGGGGGGCTCGATAATCTCCCATGCGTTCCACCGCTGCGGCATAGGGGATGGGTGTGGGCAGACCATTTTTCAGCATTTTGGGTGGATGAGTCAGCATCACCCGATGCAGGCTGCGACGGCGATCTACCATGGTGAAAAAAGCATGCAGTCGTTTAGGTTTGAGCTTGTTTTCTTTAAAGAAGTCCCGCGTCTGTTCAAAAGTACGCAAGGACAAATGCGTCGGGATAATCGGGATATACAGCGAGTCTGCGGTTTCAAACACCTGCTCAGTCAATAAAGAAAAGCTGGGCGGACAGTCCAGTACCACCAGCGCATAATTTTCTCCAAAAGGCTCAACCAGTTTGGCAATCAGATTACGTTTACCCTGTTCGCTTTGCGTGGCCAGTTGCTGGTCGAGATGACGCAAAGAGAAGTCTGATGGGATTACATCCAGATTTTCAAAATCAGTGCTACGCACCAACTCGCCGATGGGCGTTTTACCACTGAGTATTTTTTTTGGGCGGGTTTTTTCTTTGGCTTGCGCATTTAACAGCCAACTGGCCGCACCCTGAGGATCCAGATCCCATAGCAGCGTAGGAATACCTTCACTGGCCGCATGCCAGGCAATATTGACCGCTGACGTCGTTTTACCGACGCCGCCTTTCAGGTTGAAAAATGCAATCGTCTCCACAATGGCCTCAGTAGGTCTTGGCCATTTGTTCCAGCAAAGAGAGCTGTGCGGCGATTGCAGGCTCCGATTCGGTTTTTTCTACCCGCTGATAACGGGCATCGGCGTTAAGGATCCAAGCCTGGCTATTGTCAGACAGGTAGGTTTCCAGATCGTCAAGAATGCGCTGACGCAGTTTTTTGGACTCGATTGGAAAGCAAGTCTCGACGCGTCTCAGCAGGTTGCGTTTCATCAAATCTGCACTGCCACACCAGATTTCCGGGTTGCCACCGTTTTCGAAATAAAATACCCGGGTGTGCTCGAGAAAACGACCGATGATGCTACGCACATGAATATTTTCAGATAAATCTTTGACGCCGGGCCGCAAGCAGCAAATACCGCGCACAATCAAGTCAATTTTGACGCCGGCCATCGATGCCCGGTAAAGCGCCTGGATCATTTCCTGCTCGACCACGGCGTTTACTTTGATAATGATGCGGGCGGGCTTGCCAGCTCCGGCATGTTCGATTTCCCGTTCGATTTTTTTCAACAGGCCTTCATGCAGGGTGAACGGTGCATGCAGCAGTTTATGCATCTGCGGAATTTTACCCAGACTGGTGAGTTGAATGAACAGGTTGTTGACGTCTTCGCCAATCTGTTTATCCGAGGTCAAGAGGCCATAATCGGTATAAACGCGGGCGGTACCCCGGTGATAGTTCCCGGTACCCAGATGAACATAGCGGCGTAACTTACTGTTTTCACGGCGTAATACCAGCAGCATTTTGGCGTGGGTTTTATAGCCTACGATACCGTACACAACGTGGGCACCGGCTTCCTGCAGGCGGGCAGCCAGTGCGACGTTGGCTTCCTCATCAAAGCGGGCACGAAGTTCAATGACTACTGTCACTTCTTTACCTGCCTGTGCCGCCGTCACCAGCGCATCAACGATTGGCGATTTGGCACCAGTGCGATACAGGGTCTGTTTAATCGCCAACACACTGCTGTCAGCAGCAGCCTGACGCAGCAAATCAATGACCGGGGTAAAGGACTGATAAGGATGGTGTAGCAGCATATCCTGCTTGCGCAGCGCCGCAAATATATCGACATCCGGTGTCAAGCCTTCCGGACGGCCTTGCGTAAATGGCTTGAACTTGAGATCGGGCCGGTCAACCAGTGAGCACACAGCCTGGATCCGGCTCAAGTTTACCGGGCCGTTGACCAGGTAGACATTGTCCCGTTCCATGGCACACTCATTACGCAGAAACTCAACCATATCTTCCGGGCAGTTGTGGGCAATTTCAAGCCGGACTTCATCACCGTAGTTACGCTGGGTTAATTCATCGGCAATGGTGGCCAGCAGGTCACTGGTTTCTTCGGTATCGATAGCCAGATCACTATTGCGGGTGACACGGAATTGATAGCAACCTTTCACTTTCATACCGAAGAACAGATCTTCTGCGAAGGCATGGATAATCGATGACAGGAATACGAATTTGTATTCACCGGGCTGGCACAGCTCCTGTGGGAACTGGATCACGCGGGGTAATGCACGCGGGGCCTGTAAAATCGCGTAGCCACGGTCGCGACCGAAGGCATCTTTACCCACCAGAGAGACGATAAAATTCAAACTCTTATTGAGCAGGCGCGGGAAGGGGTGAGCGGAGTCCAGCCCCATCGGGCTCAGGATCGGCAGAATTTCTTCCTGGAAGTAGTTCTGCAGCCACTTGGTGTGTTCATCATTCCATTGTGATCGCGGTAACACCCGGATTGATTGCTCCTCCAACTCCGGTAACAAGACCTCATTCAGTACCCGGTACTGTTCTTCCACCAGTTCGTGAGCGCGCTGACTGATTAATCTCAGGCATTCCTGTGCCGTGACCTGATCAGCTTCGATATAGGGGTCGCCGATTTCAATTTGCTGAATCAGGCCGGCCACCCGCACTTCGAAAAATTCATCGAGATTGGTACTGGAAATGCACAGGTAATTGAGGCGTTCCAGCAGCGGCACACTGCTATCCAATGCCTGTTGCAAAACCCGCCAGTTGAACTCGAGCAGACTCAGCTCGCGATTAATATAGAGCTCAGGGTTGTTCAGATCGATGGGTTGTTCTTGTTTCATAATTCCTTCTTGAGCGCCTGAGGCGTAGTTATCCTTGATAGTCTAGCTTCGCTTTGTGACAGCAAGATGACGACAGGCGTTACCAGCGGTATTTGTCGTACATTTCGGGGTTGGCCCAGTAACGGCTGTTGAGCCAGTCACGTTTAGGCTGATAATTTTCAATGGCATAAGTAAAGACCTGTAATCCGTCTTCGGTGCCAGCAAGATGTCGGAACCCCATCGCCAGGTAGTCAGTCAGCTCCCAACCTTTATTATCGGCAATCGCAGGGTGGCTGATCAGAATGACATGTGGGGCGAGACGGTTTTTCACCATGCCCAGCCATTGTTGTGCGGCCGCTTTCTCCATCGATTCTGTCAGATGGCTGATAACGGCAAGGTCGGCCGGCTGTGTGTTACGCAACTGATCCTGGCTGAATGGTGTCTTCAGATGCTGCAATTTAGTATCATTATCCTTTTGCAGACACATTGCCGCCGTGTCGCCGGCAGTCAGAATCGACCTGGGGTTGAACTGACTGACAAACGGCGCGAGCAGGCTGGATAGGGCAACTGAATTGGTCATGATTGATCAGGATAAAACATCTGTTGAATTCTGGAAACACAAACGCTTGAGTCAGATGACTCATGATGAGTGGGAGAGCCTTTGTGATGGCTGTGCCCGCTGCTGTCTGCACAAACTGGAAGATGAGGATGACGGGCGTATGTATTACACCCGCGCTGCCTGTTCATTGCTCGACATCAACAGCTGTCGCTGCAAGGACTACGAAAACCGTCAGTCCATCGTCCCCGACTGCATTCAACTCAGTATTAAGAACGCGCATTATTTCGACTGGTTGCCCTCAACCTGCGCCTACCGTCTGCTGGCGGAAGGTGAGCCCTTACCGGACTGGCATCCGCTGATCACCGGTGATCCTGACAGTGTACATAAAGCCGGCATTTCAGTCCGCGAGTTTGCCCAGCCGGAATCGGACGTAGATGATCTGAATGAGGCGGTTATCAAACTCAGTCATGAACCCGACCCAGATGCATGACACCTGAAGAAAGCCGCGAGTTTACCGCCCGTCTGGAACAGGCAGCGCTGCTGTTACTGGAACTGGAAATTTATCGCAAACCCGATGATCTCGCGCGACGTTTCGGCTTGCCAGTACCGGTAGTACGTTACTGGTGGCGTCATACTGATCAGGAAACGCATCCCGTCGACCAGACACAGTTATCTCCGCGTGAAGTTAAATCTATTCGCAAAGCGACTCAAACGCTGGAGGGCTGGGAGAAAATCAAACGCTACCGTCCTCCCTGTGGTGCCAAGTTGCCAGGTGGCAAGCGCTGCAAACGCTCGGTCGCCATCCGTCCCCCTGAAGCCTGGGGTATGGGGGCACTGGCAACACGCTGTCGCCTGCATGGTGGCCTGTCAAAACGGGCGACATTCAAATTAAACGATGATAATGATGACGATGTCATGTAATCTGGTGCACAACCATTCTTAATCATCGGGCTGTTACCACCTATGAGCGCGAATACGGACGTTCTCAAACAACTGGCCAGCGTCTGTCATGAGGCACAAACCGGCACCTTTTTTATTACCACCACTGACAACAAAGCCTGCCATATCGTGATTGAAAAAGGACGTATCTGTGCACTGTCGTATGGTCGGGAACGCGGTAAGTCGGTTATCCATTCGCTACCGTTTATGCAGGTAGCCAGGTTTTCTTTTCAGCAGGATGTGACTATGCCTCTGCCTTCAAAGGCCTTTGTCGAGGACGCTGAAAATCTGTTGGCCGCACTTGGCTTACATCATGCTGATCAAGCCGCTGTGTCCGGCAAGCGCATGTACAGGGGAGCGGAAGTAGAGACTAAAAGGGTAATCCCAAGTCTGAAAAAAGCTAATAAAGAAGCGGTCAAAAAGCCAGCCAGAATGTACCGCGGCCGTCCGGTTAAAGACTAACAATTGTCGAACCGCCTGTTTAAAATCGGTATCATACCGGACACTTCCCTGCATAAAGATTTGTTATGGCTCATTCTAGCAACACATTCAATCAAGGGCTGTGCGATTTTCTCGATCAGTCTCCGACGCCTTATCACGCGGTAGCAGCGATGAAAAACCTGCTTGAGGAGCAGGGGTTCACAGGCTTGTCAGAAGGGGATAGCTGGGGCGAACTGCCGGCAGGCAAATATTACGTGACCCGCAATGATGCTTCGATCATTGCTTTCACCCTCAACGGGGAGTCGCTCACGCAGACCGGTATGCATATGGTTGGTGCTCACACTGACAGTCCTTGTCTCAAGGTCAAACCCAAGCCGGAGAAAGTCCAGCAGACGTTGCTGCAACTGGGGGTCGAGGTCTATGGCGGCGCACTGTTAAACCCCTGGTTTGATCGTGATTTATCGATGGCAGGCAGAGTCAGTGTTGAAGCAGAAAACGGTCGAATCGAACAGCTGCTGATTAATTTCGAATGTCCGGTTGCTGTCATTCCCAGCCTGGCTATTCATCTGGACCGTGAAGCCAACCAAAGCCGTAGTGTGAATCCGCAGCTGCATCTGCCGCCGGTACTGTGCCAGTTGGAGGAGGGCGACACGCTCGATTTCCGTGCCCTGCTGGAGAAACAGTGTCAGCAGCAATATCCGGATCGCCAGATTGGCAAAGTGCTGGACTATGAAATCTGTTTCTACGATACCCAGAAGGCCGCATTGACCGGCCTCTATGGCGACTTTATCAGCAGTGCCCGACTGGATAACCTGCTCAGTTGCTATGTCGGACTGCAGTCGATTCTTAAAGCGGATGGCAGACGGCCGGGCCTACTAATCTGTAATGATCATGAAGAAGTCGGTAGCCAGTCCAGCAGCGGCGCACAGGGTACATTCCTGCACTCAGTGCTGCAGCGCCTGAGTCAGACACCGGAAAATTATCAGCGCATGATTGACCGCTCGATGATGATTTCTGCCGACAATGCCCATGCGATTCACCCAAATTATCCGGACAAGCATGATGCCGAGCATGGCCCGATTCTGAATCGCGGCCCGGTGATAAAAACCAATGCCAATCAGCGCTATGCCACCAGCAGCGAGACCAGCGCCGTGTTCCGTCAGCTCTGCAATCAGCAGGATGTGCCGGTACAGGACTTCGTGGTCCGTACTGATATGGCCTGTGGCAGCACCATTGGTCCGATTACCGCCTCAAATATCGGCATTCGTACACTGGATATTGGTGTGCCCACTTATGGCATGCATTCGATTCGGGAAATGGCCGGCAGTCGCGATGCCGAGATGCTGCACAAGGTCCTGACCGCTTTTTATCAGCAAACTTCTCATTAAAAAGGAAACCCTATTATATGGCTGAAAACGTAGATGAACTGACCGTTGAATATTTCGAAGGCGAGACCATGACAGTCAAAGAGCTGGACAAGGTCGTACTGACCAAGGGTGCCTGGGCCACGGTGATGTTCCGCTATCAGGATCTGGATCGCAAAACCGGTGACTTTGGTCCCGATAAATACACTATCCGTCGTTATCAGAAGCGTAATGGTGAATACAGCCAGCGTTCCAAATTCAATATTTCCAGCCGTGACCAGGCCAGCCAGATCGTGGATGCTTTGACCAAATGGACCAATGAATAAAAGCCTGATCACTAACCTGCTTGCCGCAGTTTTTGTGGCAGGCGGGTTCATGGCGCCAGCGCCTTATCGCGATCCGATTCTGAATACCGGCCTGTTTGCATTGGCAGGGGGCATCACCAACTGGCTTGCGATTCATATGCTGTTTGAAAAGGTGCCCGGTCTTTATGGGTCGGGCATTATTTCAGCCCGCTTTGAAGACTTTAAGTCCGGTATTCACGAGCTGGTGATGTCGCAGTTTTTCAGCAAAGACAATGTCGATCGGTTTATGGCCGAGCTGATTAGGGATAATGCCCAGCACCGGCTTGATTTCAGCGATGTGATTGAGCAGACCGATCTGGCACCGGCCTACGACAGTCTGGTCGATACCATCATGGAATCGTCTTTCGGCAGCATGCTGTCGATGTTTGGCGGCAAGAAATCTTTGGAAGCCTTGAAACAGCCATTTATAGATAAAATGCGTGTGGCACTGGACAATATGGCGCACAGCGATTCTTTCCAAACCAGTGTCAAAGCCAAGCTCAGCAGCAACCCGGTATTTGATGACATTCACGGTCAGATTGAACTTATCGTGCAATCCAGGCTGGATGAACTGACGCCGCCAATGGTGAAAGATATCATCCAGCGTATGATTCGCGAGCATCTGGGCTGGCTGGTTGTCTGGGGCGGGGTTTTTGGCGGCCTGATAGGGCTGGCGACCAGTTTTCTGCCTCTGTAATGGCGCCAATTTGCCCGCTGTGCGGCAGCCACAGCAGTCTGTTTTATGATTTTAAACAGCGTTATTACTACCAGTGTCAGACTTGTCAGGCCATTATCAAAGATCCGGTAAGCTGGCCGGACAGGGGTGAAGAAAAACAGCGTTATCTGGAACATTTGAACGATGTCAGTGACCCGCGCTTTGAGGGCTTTGTCTCTCCCATCACTGAACAGGTCAAACGGCATTTCAGTCCCGCCCATAAAGGTCTCGACTTCGGGGCCGGACATGCGCCTGTCATAACGCATGTACTGGCTGAGCAGGGCTATGACATTCAGGCCTATGATCCGCTGTTTTTTGATCATCCCGCTTTGCTGGAACAGCAGTACGACTATATCTGCAGCTGTGAGGTGATAGAACACTTCCACCGCCCGGCGGAAAGTTTTGCCTTGCTCAGTCGCTTGTTAAAACCTTCAGGCGTGCTGCTGTGCATGACCGAGCTGTATCAGGAAGGGGTTGATTTTCATCGCTGGAATTATAAAAACGACCCGACCCACGTCTTCATTTATCACGCTAATACTATTTCTTATATTTCTGATAAATATGGATTTTCAGAGCCTGTAATTGACGGTAGATTGGTGCTGCTCAAGCGCTGAATTGCTGCTGGATAGCTTCTTTCTCCGAGGCAGGAAGGGAGATGATTAAACTCACTTTATCTGTGAATTGCTGGTCGATGATCTCACCATGAATCTGCTTTAGCTGATATTCCAGCAGTTGCAGTTGCGGGTACTCGATATCGAGTTTCAAAGTCGCCATCTCTACCCAGGGACTGATATTTGCGGCGGCAATGGCCTCTTTTGCGGCAGTGCCATAGGCACGGGTCAGTCCGCCGGTGCCCAGTTTGATACCCCCAAAATAACGCACAACACCGACCACGACATTAATCAGGTTTTCGCCCTCCAGCGGCGCAAGAATCGGCCTCCCGGCTGTACCTGAGGGTTCACCCGCATCATGAAAACGTTCAGTTAGGAATCCTTCCGGCTGACGAATCCGCCAGGCAAAGGCGAGGTGATTGGCATTAGGGTGTTGACGGGCTAACTGCCCCAGTTTGCGCAGTGCTTCGTCTTCTGACTGGCAGGGCATGATCACGCCAATAAAGCGTGATTTTTTGATTTCATAATCGGCTTCCGCGGCGCGGTGAATGGTGTTGAACTTGGAGGCCATCGTTTGCAGCTATAGGAAAAAACGAGGCAACAATTTAACATATCGCTCCACGACACGCGTTTTAGCACTAGGGCTTGTTGATCTTTCATATCCACCGCTGCCGATTGAGGCGGAGATGAGAGAGTCATAGCAGGAGACAATTATGAAAGCCATTCAAGTGGAACATCAGCCTGACCAGTCGCGCCTCACTGAACTCGGCGTTTATGCCTGGCCCATCTGGGAAAAAGAAGCATCAGAATTCCCCTGGCATTATGATGAAAAAGAAACCGCCTTCATCCTGGAGGGCGAAGTCACTGTCACCGCTGATGATGGTAGCGAGTCGGTGACCATCAAAGCCGGTGATCTGGTGACTTTCGCTGCCGGCCTGAGCTGTCGCTGGCACATCAAACAGGATTTGCGTAAACATTATCAATTCGGCTGAACGCCGGGGAAAAACATTGTCAGAAATTGAATTTATTATCGGCCAGCGCTGGGTCAGTAACAGCGAAGCAGAGCTGGGCCTTGGCATCATTAAAGAAATCAGTGGCCGTCAAATTGAGGTCTTCTTTCCGGCGGTCGCTGAGAGCCGGTTTTATGCGGCCAATAATGCGCCGCTGAGTCGAGTGATCTACTCCGAAGGCGAGCAGGTCAAAAGCCGCGAGCAACAGAGCTTTACTATCTCTGCCGTGCAGCCTTTCAATGGCTGTATGATTTATCAGGGTGAGACCGCAGAAGGGGAAGCGGTCAGCTTTCATGAAATGGATCTCGACAGTCGGGTGCATTTCAATCAGCCTCAGGATCGCCTGTTCGCCGGCCAGGTCGATAAAAACAGTCAGTTTGAGTTGCGTGCCAAGGCGCTGTCTTATCAGCATGAACTGTTCAGTTCAGCGGTCTTTGGCTTACTGGGGGCCCGGGTTCAGCTGTTGCCACATCAGCTCTATATTGCGCAGCAGGTGTCCCAGCGTCATGCGCCTCGCGTGCTGCTGGCCGATGAAGTCGGTCTGGGTAAAACCATTGAAGCCGGGCTGATTCTGCATCAGAAAATTCTCAGCGGTGAAGTGAAGCGCGCGTTGGTCATCGTGCCGGATGCTTTGTTGCATCAGTGGCTGGTTGAAATGCTGCGTCGCTTCAATCTGAGCTTCAGTCTGATTGATGTTGAACGTCATCTGGCACTGGTCGAGCTTGATGAGGGGAATCCCTTTGACAGTGTCCAGCTGGTACTGTGCGGCCTCGACGATCTGCTCGAAAACCCGGTGATGCAGGAAGATTTGTTTGCGGCAGACTGGGATATGCTCATTGTGGATGAAGCGCATCACCTATACTGGCAACCCGATAACAGCAGTCCTGCCTATCAGTTGATTGAGCAGCTCGCTGCCCGCATTGCTGCCTTGCTGCTTTTGACAGCCACGCCTGAACAACTGGGTATCGACAGCCATTTTGCGCGTCTGCGCCTGCTGGATCCGGAACGCTTTCATGATCTGGAAGCTTTCAGAGAACAGGAAGCTGCCTATCAGCCGATTTCGGATTTAATTGATGATTTGGATGCACTGCAATCCGCTGATGACAAAAAGCTCAAACCCTTATTAAAGGCACTTGAATCCTATTTGCCCGAGCAAGCTCTGCTTGATTTACAGCAGCATGAGGCGTTTGATGCAGCAAAACTGGCGGCGATCAGACAGCTGCTGGATCAGCATGGCACCGGTCGGGTGTTGTTCCGTAATACCCGTGATGTGGTGAAAGGTTTTCCTGAACGAATCCTGCATCGCTACCCGTTGGAAGCCGATAGCAGGTTGTCCGGTATCGATGCCTTACAAGCAGAAACAGTCCTGGGTCATGACTGGCTCATCGAAGATAAACGGGTTGCCTGGCTGATTGATTTCCTGAAGGCCCATCGCGGCGAAAAAATTCTGCTGATTTGTGCCAGTGCCGATACCGCAACACAGCTCGACAGCCATCTCAGCGTGCATCATGGGGTTAGGAGTGCGGCCTTCCATGAGAAGCTGACACTGGTGAACCGTGATCGCGCCGCCGCCTATTTTGCCGAGGAGGAGGATGGGGCGCAGCTTCTGGTCTGCTCTGAAATCGGCAGTGAAGGGCGTAACTTCCAGTTCTGTCATCACCTGGTACTGCTGGACTTACCACGCCATCCGGATCTGCTGGAACAGCGTATAGGCCGTCTGGACCGTATCGGTCAACAGCATGATGTCGATATTCATGTGCCTTATTTTGCAGGCACAGCGCAGGAGGTCTTACTGAACTGGTATCACCAGGGTATGAATGCCTTTGAACAGGTATTTGCCGCCGGCGATGCCGTTCATAAGGCGACTCAGGCACAACTGGAAGCCTGTCTGAATCAGCCTGCTGATGATAAAGCGCTGATAGAGCTGATTGAAATGACCCGCGATACGGCAGAAAAAGCGAGGGAAAGCCTGCAGTCGGGCCGTAATCGTCTGTTGGAACGTAACTCCTTCGATGACGATGCCGCGCAACATATTATCGCTGAACTGGAAGAGGCCACCCGCGGGCTGGAACTGGCAGATTTTATGGATGACGTGTTTGATGCCTTCGGGGTCGAACAGCAGCCTCACAGCAGCGACAGCATCATCATCGAGCCGGGTAACCATATGGTTTATCCCTTTCCGGAATTACCCGAAGACGGTCTGACTGCGACCTATCAACGCCACCGGGCGCTGGGCCGTGAAGATATGGCTTTTCTAACCTGGGAACATCCCATGGTACTGGGCGCGATGGATTTGGTAATGAACACCGAAATCGGCAACAGTGCTTTCTGTACTCTCGAAAGCGGTTTATTTAACCCCGGCACGCTCCTGCTGGAAGCCATTTTCAAGGTTCAGGCCATCGGCGCACTGCAGACCTATGTGGATCGCTTCTTACCGCAACGCTATCTGCGCATTGTGGTGGACGAGCAGGGCCGTCAGCACCAGGCCAGCCTGCCAGACAGACAATTCAACAAACTGGCAGGACGTATCCCTCGGGCGACCTCGCAGGAACTCATACGCCATGCCCGTCCACAGCTGGAAAAACTGATCCAGCAGGCCCAGCGCGCCAGTTTGGAACCCGGTGAAATGCTGAGACGGGAAGCGCTGGCATCAATGCAGCAGGAAATGTCAGCTGAAACAGTACGCCTGAAAGCGCTGGCAGAGAAGAATCCTGCGATTCGCCAGGATGAGATTGATAGCATGTCGACACTCACTCACGCTCTGGCGAATACGATACAATCAGCCGAATTAAGCCTGGATGCGGTTCGGATCGCGATAGTGACTGAATCCAACTGAATACGGACAGTCTCTTCCTTCTCATGATGGTTGCTTGGAGCATAAGTTGTTAAAAAAAATCGCGTTACCCATTCTCATTATCGGCTTTGCCATTGTGGCATTCATGTTGCTCAAAGTCAGTGAACCGGAAACACCGGCAATGGCAAAAAAGGAAAAAGCCTGGCTGGTTGAAGCGGTAACGGCTGAGTATCAGCGTATTGCGCCGGAAGTCACCATCTACGGCCGGGTCGAAACGCCGCGCGACGCCAGTCTGAAAGCGGCGCTTGAAGCCGATGTCATCGAAGTGAATGTACTGGAAGGCGATAATGTCACCGCAGGACAGACCCTGATCAAGTTGGATGATATTGATATTCAGCTCACACTGCAGCAGCGTCAGGCGGATGTTAGAGAGGCTCAGGCCCAAATCGAGACCGAGAATCAGCGCTTTCAGCGTGATAAGGCGCTGTTGGCCAATCAGAAACAGTTACTGGAACTTGCTGACAAGGCTGTTCAGCGTGCCCGTAAACTGGAGCAGACCCGGCTGGCTTCACAGGCTTCTCTGGATGATACGCTGGCCGCTTACGAGCAGCAGGCGCTGGCACTGAAACAGCTGCAGTTCGATATTGATAACCATAAGATCAGGCTGGCTCAGTTACAGGCTGCCAAGCAACGCGCAGAAGCCTTATTGGCGCAGGCTGAAGTTAATCTCAGTCGTACTGAAATCAAAGCGCCTTTTGATGGTCGCGTAGCCGGTCTGACAGTAGCGCTAGGCGACCGGGTGCGCCCCGGTGACACTCTGCTCACTGTGTATGATCTCGACAACCTTGAAGTCAGGGCGCAAATCCCCGGACGTTATATTCCTCAGGTCCGACAAATGCTGCAGCAGGGCAGAAATTTGCAGGCTGAGGCGGAAGTCGATGATCAGTTGATCCGTCTCTCACTCAATCGCCTGTCCGGTGAAGTCAGACAGGACAGTGGTGGTATCGATGGTCTGTTCCGTATTGAAAACAATATGACGCCATTGCCACTGGGCACCTTTGTCGAACTTCAACTGCAACTGGCTGAACAGAACAACGTCATCGAAGTACCGTTCAGTGCGTTATACGGTATGGATCGCGTTTACCGGATTGACGAAGGGCATTTGCAGTCAGTGGCCATAGAGCGTGTCGGTGAAATCGAGCGTGAAGCAGGTAAAAACAGTCTGTTGATCCGCAGTGATGCTCTCAGTCCGGGTGACTTGATTGCTGCGACGCAATTGCCTAACGCGATTACCGGGCTCAGAGTTGAGGTCGCAGACTGATGGAAGGTCATCGACGCGATTTTATCGGGATTTTCGCTCAGCACCGGGTTGCGGCGAATCTGCTGATGATCATGATGCTGGTTGCCGGGGCATTATCCCTGAACCGGCTGAACACCCAGTTTTTTCCGAACTTCGCACTCGACATCATTACCATCAGTATCACCTGGCGCGGTGCCAGTGCTGAGGATGTTGAGGAGTCCCTGACCACACGTGTAGAGCAGGAACTGCGCACCATCGACTATGTCGACAAGATGACTTCCACATCGTCTTACGGCTCATCACTGGTCACGCTGGAATTCGAAGAAGATGCCGATATGGGCCGCGCACTGGATCAGGTCAAGGACCACGTTGCCCGCATCCGCAACCTTCCCACTGACTCGGAAACGCCCGAAATAAGCCTGGTCACGCGCTATGACACGGTGGCCAGGCTGTTGATCACCAGTGATGGCGAGCTTGATGAGCTGCGTGATTTAGCCCATCAGATCGAACATGAGTTGCTGGATCGAGGTATCTCGCGGGTCAATATCACCGGTCTGCCGGAAGAAGAAATTGCTATCCAGCTCAGTACCTATGAACTGGAGGCATTAGGCCTGAGTTTCAATCAGGTTGGCGAAAGGGTCGGGGAGCAGAGTCAGGATCTGCCTGCCGGCGAAGTCGGCAATAATGAAACCGCCAGACAGCTTCGCAGCGAAGGTCAGAAACGCGATGTCTATGCCTTCAGTGATCTCCTGTTGAAGGCGGATTATGCCGGCGGTCTGGTGATGCTGGATGATGTTGCTGAGATTGAACGGCGGCCGATGCGTAATCAGGTCAAGGTGTTTTATCAGGGACAGCCTGCGGTCGAGATTGAGCTGCAGCGCACAGAAAATGCCGATGCGCTCAAATCTGCGGAGATCATGAAACAATGGTTGGAAGACAGCCGCGATGAATTGCCGGATGGTGTCAAAATCAAAGTGTTCGATGCCGCCTGGGAGTTGATTGAGGAGCGGATTAACCTGCTGCTATATAACGGTCTCGGTGGTCTGTTACTGGTACTCGGCGTCTTGTTTCTGTTTCTGCATGGGCGTGTTGCGTTCTGGGTCGCAGTCGGTATACCGGTCTCATTTATGGCGGCACTGTCAGTGCTTTATGTACTCGGCGGCAGTATCAATATGATCAGCCTGTTTGGCCTGATCATGTCACTGGGGATTATCGTGGATGATGCCATTGTGGTGGGTGAGGATGCGCTGTCTCATTACCAGCATGGTGAACGCTCTCTTACCGCTGCTGAGGGTGGGGCCAGACGGATGCTAGCACCGGTTATTTCTTCTTCATTGACCACAATTTCTGCTTTTCTACCTCTGATGATGATTAGCGGTGTTATTGGCAATATTCTGTTTGATATTCCCTTTGTGGTCATTTGCGTGATTATTGCTTCTTTGATCGAAAGTTTTCTGATTCTTCCCGGGCATTTACGACACTCTTTTCACACAATGCACCATGCTGAACCGGGACGATTCAGACGTTATCTCGATTCGCAGTTTCACCGTTTTCGTGATCATGCTTTCAAACCGCTGGTCACCTATGCCGTCAATTTTCGCGGGGTTACAATTGCAGCAGCGATTGCTCTGTTGATAGTGGCTATCGGTTTACTGGCCAGTGGTCGGATACTGTTTAACTTTTTCCCATCCCCTGAGGGCACTACGATTGTGGCCAATGCCCGCTTTATTGCCGGTACGCCTGCTGAACATGTTGAGCGGTTCCTGACTCATGTGAATCAGAAACTGGATGAAACAGCACAGGAACTGGGGCCGCAATTACTGGATCTGTCAGTAATGCGCCAAAGCACAGCCAGTGCAGCCAACCCCAACGCGACGTCGCAGGTGGATGAACGCTTCGGCTCGATTCAACTGGAAATGATCTCACCGGATAAACGCGATATCCGCAATAAAGATTTTATTAATGCCTGGCGTGAGAAGATTCATCTGCCACCCGGCATCGAAACCTTTACCATCAGCGAACGTCGGGGTGGCCCACCGGGCAGTGATATTGATATCAGGCTCACAGGCGCACCGGCAGATACGCTGAAATCGGCGTCTCAGGAAATCGCCGAAAAGCTCAAAACCTATCCTGGCGTCAGTGCCATAGAAGATGATATGCCCTATGGTCAGGAGCAGTTGATTTACCGGATCAAAGGTCAGGGTGAAGTCCTGGGTCTGACGCTGAACAATGTCGGCCGGCAGCTTCGCGCCGCTTTTGACGGCCAGTTGGTTCAGATATTCCAGGATGGTGATGATGAGGTCGAGGTGCGGGTCATGTTGCCGGAAAATGAACGCAACACACTGGCTACACTGGAGAATTTTATGATCCGCCTGCCTGACGGTGGCAGTGCACCGCTGTCGAGTGTGGTCGAATTTGATGCCCGCCGTGGTTTTGATGTGCTGCGTCATACTGATACCCAACTGGCAATTCATACTACCGCGACGGTCGATGCGACGGTCAATAACAACAATGAAATTCTGGCAGATATGCAACAGTCCTTCCTGCCGGAGTTGAGCGCGCGCTATGGCGTTAATGTGGCTTATGAAGGTCGTGCTGAAGAACAGGCGGAAACGATTGGTGATATGGTGCAGGGCGTGTTGCTTGCCTTTGTCATGATTTACCTGGTACTGGCCTGGGTATTTGCATCTTACGGTTGGCCGCTCGTGGTGATGTCAGCGATACCTTTCGGGCTGATCGGTGCCTTGTTCGGTCACTGGCTGCTGGGGATCGATCTGACGATTCTGTCTCTGTTCGGTATTTTCGGTCTGTCCGGGATTGTGGTGAATGATTCCATTATTCTGGTCACCTTCTTCAAGCAATTGCGTGAATCAGGCTTGGGCACGCAGCAGGCGATTATCGAAGCGGCCAGTCAGCGTCTGCGCGCGGTATTACTGACTTCATTAACCACAATTGGCGGTCTGACGCCACTGTTATTTGAGACTTCACTGCAGGCCCAGTTCCTGATTCCGATGGCGGTATCGATTTCGTTTGGACTGATGTTCGCCACTGCGCTGGTGTTGCTGGTGATACCGGCCATGTTGTCCGTACATGAGAGCGCTGCAGACAAAATCAGTGGTAAGCTTGTGCCACAAAAAAGTTAGTCTGGTTAAGTTTGTATTAAGCTTATGCCGTAATAGTAGCTGTTTGGCGTGATAGTAAGGGGCCAGCATGTCTTATTTGAAATACCTGATTGCCAGTTTTCTGGTCACTCATTCCTTCGTTGTCAGCGCAGGCGAGCTGACACCGGACTACTACTCTGACACACTCTCTCTGAGTACTGTCACCGAGCAGGTCTACCAGCGATTGCCGGGGAAACAGGCAGAGAACAAATTCGGCCAGTTGCAGCAGGCAAATGATGCCTTGGGCAATGCCTTATTTGCTGAGCCTGCGACTGCCAACCTTGATCATTTTAATGATGCTATCGGCAGTGGAGAGGGGTTGCAGGAATGGGAGGGTAGTGTGGATATGCCGTTATGGTTGCCCGGCCAGCAGCAGGCACAGCAGGCTTTATCGACTAAAATCCTGGCTCAATTACCCGCCTATCAGAATCAACTCCGTTTGCGTGCTTCGGGTGAAGTGCGGGAATTGGTCTGGCAGCTAAAGTTGGCAGAAGCGGAGCTTGAACAGGCTGAGCAAGCCTGGGAAATAGCAAAAAAGCTGGAACAGGATGTGGCATCCAGAGTGAAAGCCGGTGATCTGGCAGCCAATGAAGCGCTGCTGGCCAGCAGCAACACAATGGAAGCACACAGCAAGATGATTGCGGCTGAGTCCCGTCTATCGCAGCAGCTTAAAATTTATCAATTAATGACGGGATTGCAACTTTTACCGGTCACAGTGACGGAAGTTCCTCAACAACGAACAGACGTTCCTGCCCAGCATCCAGCCCTGCAAATGCAGGATCAGATCATCGCCAGGTTGCAGGCGGAAATGGGAATAGCCCGCTTTGAAGGCAGTGTGAATCCCAGTATCTCCGTTGGAGTGCGTCGTGAGCGGGGTGATGACAGTGAGTCCTTCAATAACAGTCTTGGCATTGGTTTCAGTATGCCGCTTGATAATCAAAGATACAGTAAGGTCGCTGTGGCTGAGAGTTCGGCGGCACTGGCCGATGCGCAGGTGATCAGACAGGAACTGGAGCGTCAGTTAGACAAGGATCTGCTGGCCACTCAGGAAACCCTATCAGCGACTCGTAAACAATTGGAACTGGCCACTAAACAGAACCAGACCACCAATGAGTATTACCAGATGCAAAAACGCGCTTTTGATCTGGGTGAAATCAATCTGATTGATTTATTACGCAGCCAGGTGCTGGCTAATGAAAGCCGCAGCCGAAAACGCGAACTTGAGGTTCAGATCGAGCAGCAAAAAGCATTGGTAAATCAGGCGCTAGGCATCATTCTTTAAATTTTCATCAACGTTTTCTTCGCTTAATTTTTCGTTAAGACTACCACGCTAATCTGTGTCTCAAATGTCACAGACTGGAGTGGTATATGGAAGCAGTTTCATTCAATAATCTTGTGCCCGAACACGGGCAATTCAAACGGCACTCAGCCAACTGGGGCTTATTACCCCTGTATTCACTGAAGCTGCATACCCCTGATACCCCTTACAGGACAGCTGTAGAGCAGTTCATCTATCAGCGCTTTGCTCACCAGTATGGCGCTGATATCAACACCTTTCTTCCCATGCTGCTGTCAGCGGCTGATGATAAAGGTATCACTGCTGCACTGGGTTTTCAGCCTGCTTCTCTCCGTCGTTTGTTTCTGGAGTTTTACCTGGATTGCGATATTGAAACTACACTTGGACTCGTCACGCAAAGCGAAATCCACCGCCACCGAATCGTTGAGATAGGTAATCTCGCTTCGGGCAGACAGCGTGCAACACAATCCCTGTTTTTGTTACTGGCACAGATCCTTTATGCCGCAGGCTATGAATGGGTGGTATTCACAGCTAACAGCGCCGTAAAAAGCTGGCTGGCAAGGCTGCAGATCCCGGCATTTGTGCTTACCGAGGCTGACCCGAAACGTCTGCCTGATAAAGGCGCAAACTGGGGAACCTACTACGACGACAAGCCCGTTGTGCTGGCTGCCAATATTGATCGCAGCTTCAGTACTATGAACAGTCATCCTTTGATGGCCCATCTGTGTGATCAGTATGCTGATGAAATTGAACATGTCTCTGCCAGGCTGCCGCAATGAGTCTGATCGTTCAGCGATTACGCGAACTGGCTGCAGAAAATCCAGAAGCCGTTGCGGTAACGGATAAACACCAGCGTTTATCCCGGGTTGAATTGATTGGGGCAGTGCAGCTACTTGCTGAAATTCTCAAGCCCTACCAGGGAAAGGTTGTAGCCTTGCTTGCAGACAATCAAATCGACTGGGTTGTCACTGATTTGGCCTGTCTTGAAGCCGGAGTGACATTACTGCCATTGCCGGCTTTCTTCAGTGACAGTCAACAGCAGCATGCGATAGCACAAAGTGGTGCGGTCGCACTGATAAAAGACAGTGTTGATTTCCAGGGAGAGCCACTGACAAACCAACTGAAGATTCAGCCGGTCTATCCAACGTCAGAGGCAAAAACCCCTGACGGTACCGTCAAAATCACTTTCACTTCCGGTTCCACTGGCGAACCCAGGGGCGTGTGTCTCAGTGAAGCCAATCAGATCAATGTCGCTCAGGCCTTGCTAAAGCGCATCGGGTTGGAAAAGACCAAACACCTCTGTGTTTTACCTTTAGCGACCCTGCTTGAAAATATTGCCGGCGTCTACGCGCCCTTACTTAGTTGCGGCGAGGTGATGCTGCTATCGGCCGCTGAACTCGGTTTCAATGGCGCCAGTGACTTTGATGTGCAGAAACTGGCCGCCGCGTTGGAGACCATACAGCCAGAGAGCCTGATTATATTGCCGGGCTTGTTATCGGCATTGATCCACATCATTCAGCAAGGCTGGCAGCCGCCCAGTAGCTTGAAATTCGTTGCCGTGGGCGGCAGCCGGGTTGGCCACGGTTTACTGGAAGCCGCGAGGGCAGTGAGTTTGCCCGTGTATGAAGGCTATGGTTTGTCCGAGTGCAGTTCTGTCGTCAGTCTCAACAGCACTACCGACAATCAGCAGGGCAGTGCCGGTAAGCCACTCCCACATGTTGCTGTTTCGTTAGAAGACAATGAAATTGTTGTGTCTGGCAATGCTTTTCTCGGTTACGTGAATGAGCCGGCGAGCTGGTATCAGCAACAGGTGAAAACCGGGGATCTCGGCTTTATTGATGACAGCGGTTTTCTACATATCCTCGGTCGTCGAAAAAATCTGCTCATCAACAGTTTCGGACGCAATATCAATCCGGAGTGGGTTGAGAGCGAAGTCCTGGCCAATCCTGTCATTGCTCAGTGCGTGGTTACAGGAGATGCACGGCCGTTTTGCATCGCCCTGATTTATGCCCGATCAGCGGTAAGCGATGCGCTTATCGATAACTGGTTACAGCAGGTTAATCAGGCACTCCCGGTTTACGCCCGTATCAAGCAATGGTTACGGCTGCCTCAGCCTCTGAACCAGGGAAACGGCACGCTGACAGCCAACGGCAAACCGGTTCGCGACCGGATAGACCAAATTTATCAAGCAGAAATTAATCATCTTTTTAAGGAGCAGGCGTGAATGGCTTTTTTTGATGTTTTACAGGCTGAAACTACCGAGACAAGAGCACAGCTTTTTTCAGCCCCGATTTTTCAGCGGGCTTTTTCCGGTGACATTGATACTGAGCTTTACATCGATTTTCTGACACAGGCTTACCATCATGTGAAACACACGGTGCCGCTTTTGATGACCGTCGGCGGCCGCTTACCTGAGAGCAAAGAGTGGCTGCGCACAGCGGTGGCTGAATACATTGAGGAGGAAGTGGGGCACCAGGAATGGATATTAAATGATATTGCCGCCTGTGGTGGAGATAAGGAAGCTGTCAGAAATAGTCAGCCCAATCTGCATACCGAGCTGATGGTCGTCTATGCCTATGATATGGCCCAGCGTGTGAATCCATTGGGCTTCTTCGGTATGGTGCATGTCCTGGAAGGGACCAGTATTACTTCTGCAGACCGCGCTGCAGAATCGATTCAACAGACATTGAAACTGCCCAATCAGGCATTCAGTTACCTGCGTTCCCATGGGGCGCTGGATCAGGACCATGTGAAGTTTTTTGAAGGCTTGATGAACCAGATAACTGAGCCGGAAGAGCAGGAATTGATTATCCGCTCGGCCCAGCGTTTTTATTATCTCTACGGCAATATTTTTCGTAGCCTGACTGGAGATGCAATGCCATGCACAGTCTGAAAGATAAAACGATTGTCCTGACCGGGACGGCAGGCGGTATTGGCCAGTCTGTCGCTGAATTACTGAGCACGATGGGGGCCACGCTGGTATTGACCGATATCAACAGCGATAAATTGGAACAGCTGAATCACGGTTTTAATGACAAACATTACACCGTGGCAGCCGATTTGGCCTCAGCTGAAGGCCGCAGCAAACTGGTCGAATGCTGCAGCGAGATGCTGTCACCGCCGCAAATGCTGATCAATATTGCCGGCATCAACCAGTTTGCTCGCTTGACTGATTATAGTGATGAGCAACTCGACAAGCTGGTGACCGTGAACCTGATCAGCCAGATTGCCCTTTGTCGTGACTTTTTGCCCCTATTCAGCCGTTTGCCGTCAGCAAGCATCATTAACGTCGGATCCATTCTCGGCAGTATCGGGATGCCAGGCTACAGCGTTTATTGCGCGACCAAGTTCGGCTTACGGGGATTTAGTGAAGCATTAAGCCGTGAACTGCTGGACAGCTCGGTCGCAGTGCGTTATTTCGCGCCAAGAGCCACTCAAACCGCACTCAATGATAAGCGGGTTAATGAGATGAACAAAGCATTGGGCAATGCGATGGATACGCCAGAACAGGTCGCTGCTGAACTGGTCAGTTTTCTGCAAAACCACGACAAGCGCGGTTACCTGGGCTGGCCGGAGAAATTATTCGTGCGTATCAACAGCCTGTTTCCATCCCTGGTGGATAGATCTTTCCAGAAACAGCTGGCTGTGATTAAACGTTATATGTGAGGAATCAACCATGAAAATATATTTATTTTTGTTGGCGATGGTGGTCAGTTTTTCAGCGTCTGCTGATGTGATGGAACAGGTGTCTGAAGTCCAGCATCACTGGGCGGAAGCCAACTATCAGATCAAGGGCAAAGCGCAGCAAACCCGCTTTGAGGGTTTACTGAAAGAGGCCGATGCCGTGGTGCAGGCGAATCCCGCATCTGCCGAGGCTCTCATTTGGCGCGGTATTGTGCAGTCAAGCTATGCCGGCATCAAAGGCGGGCTGGGGGCGCTGGGCCTGGCTAAAGCTGCCAAAGCTGACTTTGAACAGGCGCTGAAGATCAATGACAAGGCGCTAGCCGGCTCCGCTTATACCAGTCTCGGTACTTTGTATTTCAAAGTCCCCGGCTGGCCGTTGGGCTTTGGCGACAACGACAAAGCCGAGCAACTACTGAAACAGGCGCTGGCGATTAACCCGGATGGTATCGATAGTAATTATTTTTATGGGGTTTTTATGCTGGATCAGAGACAATACGAAAAAGCAGAGCAGTATTTATTGAAAGCCCGGCAGGCACCGGCACGGCCGGACCGGCCACTGGCAGATCAGGGGCGGCAACAGGAAATCACCGACGCATTGCAGCAAGTTCGTTATCAACTGAGAACACATCAACATGCAGGTATTGCTGATTGAAGATGATGCCTCTCTGGCAGAGGGACTCAAACGGTCGCTCAAACATGAAGGCTTTACTGTTAACCATCTGACGCTGGGTAAGCAGGCTGTCAGTGCCGTTGCTACATCAGCACCGGATATGCTGGTGCTGGATCTGGGCTTACCGGATATGGATGGTCAGGAGGTGCTCAAAGCCATTCGTAAACTTGATGCAGAACTACCCATACTGATTCTGACAGCCCGGGCTTCATTGGAAGATAAAGTCACGGGATTGGATAACGGTGCTGATGATTACCTAGCCAAACCCTTTGAAACGGATGAATTACTCGCCCGCCTCAGAGTGTTCGAAAGAAGGCTGAGCAGTTTTAAACATGCCGGATTAACAATCGGTGAAGTCACGATGGACACCAAAGCGCAGACAGTCAGGGTTTCAGGTAAAGAGATTGAACTCTCCCGGCGTGAGTTTATGTTGCTCAAAATGCTGATGGAAAATACCGGACGGGTGCAGACCCGCGATAGTCTGGAAAGCAAGCTCTACAGCTGGGGTGAAGAGATTGCCAGCAATGCGATTGAGGTGCATATCCATCATCTCAGAAAGAAGCTGCCTGAGCATTTCATCAAGACCGTTCGTGGTGTCGGTTACACCATCAAGGTGGCATGAAGTCGATACGCCTGTTCCTGCTGCTATCGCTGCTGGCGACGATCACGCTGGTGAATTTTGTCGCCTTGCTACATGGTTATCAGTCCAGTATGGAAAAGGCGCAGAGCCTGTTTGACTCGAGGCTGGCGAGCACAGCGAGACTGATTGCTTCTGCAAATTCCGAGCAGGCGATTCAGCAGGGGATTGCCGAACAGCAGACGCCGTTCACCTATTTTCAGATTTGGGACAGTGACAGCAGGCAGTTGCTCACGCGATCCCGAAATGCGCCCGGGTTTGTCACCGGCGAACTCAGTGAAGGTTTTCATGAGATCAACTTCGATAGTTATCGCTGGCGTAACTTTGTCTACCGTGATCAGCATCTGAACCGCTGGATTGTGGTGGCAGAGCGTATCGATATTCGCTATAGCCTGGCTGAGGAGGTGGTACTGGAATCCTTGTTGCCCATTGTGATTGGTATACCGGTCGCCGCATTGATTATATGGCTGGCCGTCGGCATCGGTCTGAAACCGCTCAAACAGTTTGCTGACCAGGTCCGCGCTAAAAGGACTGATGATCTGAGTCCGATTCAATTGGAAAGAGTGCCTTATGAACTGATGACGGTTGTTTCCAATACCAATGCTCTGCTGGGCAGACTGGATGATGCTTTTCACCGGGAACAGCGCTTTGCTTCTGATGCAGCGCATGAGCTGAGAACCCCCATCAGTGTACTCAAAGTGCATTTATATAATCTGAAACAACGCTTGGGGGAGGGAGATGAGGACGTGGCCCTGCTCAAGGCCGGTATTGAACGCATGGGGCATCTGATTGAACAGATTCTGGCCCTGTACCGAAGCTCACCGGACCAGGCATCAGACCGTTTCGAATCGGTCGATCTCTACAAGCTGGCGCAGACAGTGATTGCCACTGATTTTGCCCGTTTTGAGCGCAAGCAGCAGAACATATCACTGGATGGCGAGCCCGCCTTGATACCTGGGAATCGGTTTGCACTGGAAACCCTGCTACAGAATTTATTAAGCAATGCCAACAAATATACGCCCCCGGGTGGGGAAATCCGGGTCAGCGTGCGGCTGCTTGACAACAGGGTAGAGCTCAAAGTCGAAGACTCCGGCCCCGGCATCCCGGCTGAACAGTACCAGCGGGTATTTGAGCGTTTTTATCGGGTTGATGGCGACAGGCACGACAGTGGCGAACTCGGTTGCGGTCTGGGGCTCACCATTGTCAGTCACATCGTCGATTTGCATCATGCCCGGATACAGCTCGGACCCTCATCGCTGGGGCAGGGGCTGGGCGTGACCATTGAGTTTCCGGGGGAAAGCTAAATTGAAACAACTTTTTATTCTGCTGAGTTTATGCTGTCTGTCACCGCTGGTTATGGCAGGGCCGCCGGTGATTGAAATCGAGATCAAGGATCATTTGTTCTTCCCTGATGAGGTGCGGATTCCGGCTGATACCAAGGTTAAATTGCTGGTAAAAAACCTGGACCCGACGGCAGAAGAATTCGAGAGCTATGAACTAAACCGGGAAAAGGTGATTGCCGGTCACAGCGAAGCCATTATTTTTATCGGCCCGCTACCGGCCGGTGAATATCCCTTCTTCGGCGAGTTTTTCCCAAAAACCGCCCAGGGCAAAGTGATCGCGGAGTGATGTGATGTTATTGAATGCAGTCATTATTATTCTGCGCGAAGTGCTGGAAGCGGCATTGATCATCAGTGTGTTTCTGGCGCTGAGTCAGCTGCTGAACCGTAATCTGTGGTGGATGTTGCTGGCTTTGATAATCGGTTTCAGCGGCGCGTATATCTACGCGGTGAATCTCAGCGCGATCTCAATGGCGATGGAGGGCACGGGGCAAGAGGTACTTAACGCTGTATTACACAGCGTGATTTTCCTTGCCTTACTGATATTTATGATCACTGTGCCCCATCAGGCACACCCCATGTGGCGACGCATCAATCTTATGACCATCGTACTGGCCGTTATCACCGCTATTGTTCGCGAAGGCTCTGAAATCATCCTTTACATTAAAGGCTTTATCGGTATTCCGGATTTACTCAGCCCGGTATTAATGGGCAGTGCCGTTGGTGCCGGCATTGGACTCAGTGTTGGCGTGTTTTTTTACTATCTGCTGGTCAATATGCGCACCAGCCATGGTATCTGGCTGGGTTACCTGATTCTGCTGCTGATTGGTGGCAGCATGGTAGCGCAGGCAGTCGAATTTATGATCCAGGCAGACTACATCGCCGCCAGCGCACCGGTGTGGGACAGTTCTGCGATTATCAGTGAACGATCAGCGGTAGGCCAATTGCTCTATGCTCTTGTCGGCTATGAAGCAACACCGGCACCGCAGCAGGCTGCGGCTTATTTCTGCAGTATAGTCCTGCTGGTTGTAGCTGCTGCTATCAGTTTTATGTTCAGAGGAAAGTCATCATGAAATTCATCCGTCTCATCATCGTGCCAGTATTGATGCTTCCCGGACTGGTGATGGCGGATGACCTTGCCATTGATAAGGTCTATCACCCTTATGTTCAGCCACTGGAGCGGGAAGTGGAATGGCGGATGGTGGCTGCGGACGGTGATCACTTGCAGCGGTTGGGTATCGGACAATCCTTAAATGATCGGGTCTTTGTCGAGGGTTATCTGCTGGCAGTTGAAGAGGGCGATACTTTCCGACTGGAAGGCTATGAACTGGAAACGCGGATCCAACTGACCGAGCAGGGCGAATATCCAGTTGACTGGGGCATGCTGGTTGAACTGGAAAAAGCCCATCACCAAGATGAATGGGAGCTGGCCACTGCCCTGTTAATGGAGAAACAGTGGGGCAGGTGGGTCGGGGCAGCCAATTTCTGGTTGGAATACGAATGGGGTAATCAGATCAAGGATGAGTTTGAAACAGCTGTCGCCCTGCAAACCCGTTATCGTCTTTCACCCGAGTTTGAGCCGGCGATTGAGTTTTATGGTGGTGAAAATACCCGGGCATTGGGACCCGTTGCGATGGGAGATATCCGCTTCGGTCCCGGTAAAAAGTTACATTGGGAAACTGGCATTCTGCTCGGTCTCAGTAAAAAAACGCCGGATGCTACATTGCGACTACTGGCTGAATACGAATTCTAGCTTATTGCAGTGCCTGTTCCTTCATCCGTCTCTCCAGATCATTCCATAGCGAGAGTTTGGAAGCTTCGCCAACCCGCTGGCCTTCACCACGGGATTTGGCCAGCCACAGTCCAGTACCGTTAAAGCTGTAGACCGGCACCAGATCATTGCGGCGGCTGGCCGGTTTGATATCGGTAATCAGGTTATCGAGTACCAGCGGTACTGAGCGCTTGGTTTCAAAGTAGGTCAGCACCATGTGTGCCTGATCGATTTCAATGGCCTTAACATAGGTGATTCTCAGCTTGCCTTCATCGACGCCCAGCTCTTTGAGGGTGAAGTATTTGGCAATTGAGTAGTCTTCACAGTCGCCGGCACCGATAGACAGCATTTCCAGTGGCGTCGCCCAGTAATCTTTTTTCTGCCACAAATCGATATCGTTAATAAACTGCACGTTACTGTTGAAGAATTGATTGACCAGTTCCAACTTTTCTTTTTCCGGTAAGTCGTGATTGGCCGGATCGTCTACCAGTTCACGCCAGCCTTCAACGCGTTTGCGCGCGAATTTATTGTACTGGCTTTCGATGCGGGCCAGTACTTCATCGCTGATATTGAGCTTGGCGATGCCCGGCAGGGCAAACAGCAGCGAAGCCAGTAGCAGCGTTATCAGACTGTGACGGTAAAGACGCATTTAATCCCCGGCGATCAGACTCAGCGACTGATACCAAACAAGCCGGTCTGTTTCACAATCTCAAAGTCCTCATCGGCTTCTACCGATTCAGCCAGCACCTTAATTTCAATCAGGCTCGATACTTCCTGAATCAGCTCAAGGAAGTCTGGCTTGCTGGCATTGCCTCGGATGTTATGTGTCAGATCCCGCGCCAGTCGTATATAGTCGATGTGCAGATCATGCAGCATTTCGACAGGGATGATGTCGGAGGAATAACGTTTTAACAGCACGGTTGCTCCCTGAGACTCGACAAAGCTGCTGAAACTGTCGAAGGCCGCAATATCCTTGGCTGCGGCATAAGCGGTCACCGAAAAAGCCAACAGATGATTAGCCAGGCTGGTTTGTTCCATACGGGCTTTGAGCCAGCGGTGGAATGCCAGCGATGACACCGATGGCATTGACAGGTTGATGGTAACCGGCGTGGTGATGTTTTCGGCTTCCATTTTGAGAATGATTTTGTTGACGATGACTTTGTCCAGATCTTCAGCCAGATCAAACTCTTGTGCAACGGAGAAGAAGGTACCGATGGACAGCGCCTTGCCGCTGGCGTCTTTGACCACGGTAAAGGCTTCCTGCATCACCTTGAGGGGAATATCGGTATTGTAATTATAAGCTTCAGCCGTGAAAGTGATTTCAGGTGTGTTGTTGTCGATAGCATGGACGATGGCTTCGCGCCAGGCCTGTTCAGTCATCGAGCTGATGCTGTCCTGCTTGATGAAATAGGCATTCTGACCAATGTTTCTGGCCTGTTCATAAGCTTCGATCAAGGCCGGCATCAGGCGATCAAATTCACTGGTCTTATCGAAATACACAATACCGGTATGCACCATGTCATCCAGCTCATAGCGTTGACCTAACTCATTGATATCGTGCTTGAGTCTTTCAGCCAAAGCTGTGACCGAATTCACATCTGAGTCTGGGCTGATCAATGCAAATTCAGAGCCGTAAAGACGGTAGACATCAGCCTCTTCAGGGGCATTTTTACGCAGTAGTTCGGCGAATGACTGCAGTAATTTATCGACTTTCTGATTGCCCAGTTCTTTGCTAATGGCAGCGAGATCATCAAATTTGAAATACAGCACATAACCATGACTACCCGCAGAGAGGGCGCGTTTGACATCGACACTGAATGTTGCCTGATTGAGCAGACGGGTCAGAGGGTCGCGTTTCAGGCTGTCACTGAGTGAGTCGAGGCGGGTATTCAGCCGGGCAATGGTATCGCCGATTTTACGTGACATGCCATTCATTGAGTTCGCGACATGGCGCACCTCGGTGGTCCAGGGCAGCCTGTTAATTGTGGTGAAATTACCACTGGAAATCTCATTAGCCTGTTTCTGTATGTCTCGCAGTGGTTGAAGCGTCAATCGCAGTACCAGCATTAACAGCAGGAAGGCCGCTAGGAAAATAAACAGGGAATAAAGCAGCGTCTCCTTGGCTTGTTCGTACAGTTTGAGATAGGCGTAGGAAGGGTTGCTGGTGACATACAGGCTGCCGGAAATATTCCAGCCCGAGCTGATCTCAGTTCGCGCTGTGGCAGTTTTCATCGGTAACAGTCTTATCAGCCAGTCGGGTACGCCTTCCATCTGTACTGGATTGGTCAGTGTGACCAGGTTTTCACCATCCACATTTTCCAGGCGCATTTCCTTGTAATAGCCCATATCAAAGATGGCATTCATCATTGTCTGCAAGATAGGATCCTGCTCATCAGTCATATGCGGGCTCAAAGATAAACCCAGCGAGGTAGCGGTATCCTGAACATGAATCTGAGATTCCACCTCCAGGTAATTGCGAATATTGTTCATGCTTAAATAAAAGCTGACCGAGAAGACAATCAGGAAAATCAGACTGATCAGGATCAGGAGTTGCTTGGACAGAGACATAATGCGTTCCTCGAAACAGGCCAATGCAGAATTAATTCACCATCTGATAAACCTTCGCTATCCTTCTGGTCTATCTCAAGTTAATGATGAAATTCAGTTAAAGATACGCTGCCAACCAGCATCAGGCAAGGTGATTCGGGCATTCACAGCGCTTTTGTTTTAGTGCAGCGGTTGCTAGGATCAGTTTTTCTCCCCGCAAGGCGAATGGCATGTTGTCGACCATGTTGCAGATGGGGCTGCTGATTGCCTTTGGCACACTCTGGCGATTGTTGGCTCCCAGGCATATCCCCGCGCTGGCTCACCGCCGGGCTTTGACTGATCTGGTATTTTATATTTTGCTGCCGGCACTGGTGTTGGATGTCATCTGGGGCGCGCCGATTGATCTCACTTCAATGAAAATTTCGCTGGTCGCTTTATCGACCTTGGCGGTCTCTGCTTTGCTGATGATTTTGGTACTCCGTTTTTTCGAGACCAGCCGGCCGACAAAAGGAGCCTTACTACTGGCCGCCGTATTTCCCAATGCGACTTATCTGGGGCTACCGGTCACTGATCAGGTACTGGGTAAATGGAGTAATTCAGTTGTACTTCAATTTGATTTATTCGCCTGTACACCGGTACTGCTGACCCTGGGCATTTTAATGGCTAATCATTTTGGTGCGGACGGTCGGGAAGTTCACCCCTTGCGTGAGTTGCGAAAAGTACCTCCGCTCTGGGCTGTGGCTGTGGCCATGCTGTTGAATATCTTGGACGTCCCCAGACCAGAACTCGTTCACAACACCTTATCGACGCTATCGGGCGGCGTGGTGCCATTGATGCTGATCGCGCTGGGAATGAGTATCCGCTGGGATACGATGCGCCTGAAATTTTTGCCGATGTTGTTACCGGTCGGCGTGATTTCATTGCTGATAGCGCCTATTGTGGCGTTTGTTGTCAGTCATGGCCTGTCTATGCCACAGGATATTTCCACCGCTGTGGTATTACTGGCCGCGATGCCGACCATGATATTCGGGATTGTAATTTGTGAGCGGTATGGTCTCGACAGTGCGATTTATGCTGCAGCGGTTTTCCTGACCACAGTCCTCAGCGTATTGACGCTGACAGTCTGGTTTTACTTTCTGCCGCCAGCCTGATCATCCCAGATAAACCCGGACTTCTCGATTTCGGCAATCATCACGGCCATGGCCTGTTCCACCTGCTGTTCATCACCGCGCAGGCTGAACAGGATATAGGGCTCATCGCCCAAGTGAGGCAGGCTGGATAAAAGCAGATCAGGATAGTCATCGACAATTTGATTCATGGTATGCAGCAGGTCGGACTCGCGCCCCCTGGTAATGCGGATAATACGTTCACTGCGTGGTCGCAGATCACGCAAATGGGCATATTCGTTGTCGAGCAACCATTCCACCATCGGCCAGGCCATCTCCGGAAAGCCAGGCATAAAGTGATGATTATCGACGCTGAAACCCGCCACGCGGTTCACCGGGTTGGGAATCAGCCTGCAGCCTTCGGGCAGGTGTCCCATCAGAATACGATTGGGGTAAGCCGCTTCACCGAACTTGTCCTCGATTTCCTTGACCGCTTCAGGATGTGGCACCAGGGGCACACCTTTAACCAGTGCAGCGGTCTGGCGGGTGCGGTCATCCGGGGTTGCGCCGATGCCGCCAAAACTGAAGACCAAATCATCACTCGCCATTGAAAAGCGCATGGCACGCTCGAGATCGGCGGCATCATCACCGACGATGAGGCTCCAGCTGAGCTCCAGTCCACGTGCGGCGAGCACTTCCTGTAAATGTGCAAAATGACGATCCTGTCTTTTACCGGATAGGATTTCATCACCGATAATCAATGCCCCGATTTTCATCCCGTGGTTTGCTCCTGTCTGTTACGCATGAAGTCAGCGGTTTGTACAAATGAGGACATTAATTGTTCTGCAAATAGCCGGTCAAGATCCATCGTTTTCAGAGCCTGTGCCATGCAGTAAAGCCATTGGTCGCGTTCTTCGATACCGATAGAGAAGGGCAGATGTCGTGCCCGGAGCCGGGGATGACCGAACTTGTCTGTAAACAGGGGCGGACCACCAAGCCAGCCGCTCAGAAACATAAACAGTTTCTCTTCACTGCTGCTGATGTCTTCGGGGTGCAGCCTGCGGATCAACTGTGTCTGCTCTGTCTCGCACATGATCTGGTAGAAAGTCTGACACAGCTTTCTGACACCGGCTTCGCCGCCGATGCGCTCGTAGGGTGTTGCAATATCTGCCATGGTTTTTAGCTTATGGAAAAAGGCTAGTTTAACTTGCCTTGTCTGACTGATAAAGCAAGCTTTTAGTGCCTGCCGGGACAAAATTTGTCAATAATCAATAATATGTATTGCCTTGTTCATGCCAGACAGTGTTTGCTATTAAATCGCGCAGGGCATCGCTTTTTGCTCTGTTAATTCCGACAGACTCAAATTATTTCTACCCACCAGGCTTTGTTTTGCAGCTGCCATCAAGCCGCTGTATATGGTTGATTACTCTGCCAACGCTTGTCGAACATGATGGGGCGCGGGTTGCGACGAGTCACTCAGAGCGGGATAATGGTGCATTTTTTTACGTCCAATCTTAAGGAGAATCTTAATGAGCGATAAAATCGTAATGCGTACCGGTGAAGCACTGGTCGGTGGTGGTCCCGCTTTCACAGCGGCTGAACCAGAAGTAGTTATCGGTGAACTGGATGGTCCATTCGGTACTGCTTTCGCCAACCTGATGGGTGACCAGGTACAGGGCCATTCTCGTGTACTGGCACTGATGAACACCGATATGCAAGTTCGTCCAGCCACCATCATGGTCAGCAAGGTCACCGTTAAGAAAACGGCTTACACCAATATTCTGATGGGTACCGTCCAGGGCGCGATCGCCAACGGTGTTCTGGATGCGGTTCGTAACGGTACTATCCCTAAAGAAAAGGTCAACGATCTGGGTATCATCGTTTCTGTGTGGCTGAACCCAAGCATCACCACTGTGGAAGATCTGGATCATGAAGCGCTGTTCAACATTCATCGTGAAGCGACCCGTCGCGCGCTGGAAAAAGCGATGAACAATGAACCTAGCATCGACTATCTGCTGGAGAATCAGGATAAACTGGTTCATAAGTATTACCAGAAAGAACTGGATGCAAAAAAATAAAATAACATGAAACTCAGTTATTTAGCTGTGGTCTGTCATAAAGAGGATTGATTCACAGCCTCGCACAATTAACGGTCCGTCTACGACAGTGGGTGGACCGTTTTTTTTGCCATGTATAATGAGCCTCATGACACACTCCACCCAGGTAGATATGGAACTGTACTCCATAGATAAATTGATGCATGAAACCCGGCAGCTGGCAGCAAAATATCGCCAGACTACTGGCAGTACCTTACCTGTGACCGGTGAAATCGCCCGGTTTGATGCTGCCAAAGCGCTCAATCTCTCTTTAGTTGATGACCCCGGTAGTCCAATAGACGCATTGGGTCTGTCTGGAGAGCGCAAAGACAAAAAATTTATCATCAAAGGTCGCGCCATTTTCGAAAATACCCGCTCCAGCCCCAGAATTGGTCAGCTCAACCCGGATCAGGACTGGGATTTTGCCGTGCTGGTCCTATTTGATGAAGAATACGAAGCGGACGAAATCTTCGAAGCCAGTCGTGAGGCGATAGCCGCAGCGATGGAGAGCAAACCGGACAGTGCCCGTAAAAAACGCGGCGCTATGTCAATCGCACAGTTTAAAATTATCGGCAACCGGGTCTGGACGCGTGAAAACGGGCCAGAACAGGAACTCTGGGATAACCAGGAAACATAACAAGGAGCGACGATGAGTGTAGGCGAGTTTATTTTCTGGGGGCTGGTTGCGGTTCTGCTGGTCTATATAGTCATTATCTATAACAACCTGGTCAGTCTTAAGCACAATGTCAGTAAAGCCTGGTCCAATATTGATGTCTTGCTCAAACAACGTCATGACGAGTTGCCTAAACTGGTCGAAACCTGTCGCCAATACATGCAATACGAGCAGGAAACCCTGGAAAAAGTGATGCTGGCACGTTCCTCTGTCGCTAATGCGCAGCAACAAGGCGATGTCGCGCAACTGGGTCAGGCTGAGGGGGCTTTAAGATTGGGACTGGGTAACCTGTTCGCCTTGGCTGAAGCCTATCCGGAACTGAAAGCTGACGAAACCTTCCAGCATCTGCAGGCACGTATTACCGGACTGGAGAACGCGATTGCTGACCGCCGCGAGTATTATAACGAGAGTGTCAACATCAACAATGTCCGCATTGAACAGTTCCCGGATGTGATTATTGCGCGGCTGTTTAACTTTAAAGCTTTTACGCTGTTGGAGTTCAGTGCGGAAGAGACTGCTGATGTCAATTTGCGCGGCCTGTTTGAACAGTAAATGCAGGATTTTCTGGCTTCATTATCCAGGGTAATCAAAACGGCAGATCCGAATTGGTTCTGGGTTGGCGTTATGCTCGGTCTGGTCTTCGCACTGTTTGCATTTTGGAAAATGTTTGCAGATTACCGTCGAGCACGTCTGATTTCGAACATCCCCACCGCTAAAGTTCGATCGGCACCACAGGGACACATAGAACTGTCAGGTCAAGCCGTAGCCATGGAGGGACCCGTAATCCGGTCTCCGGTGTCGTTAAAAGAATGTGTTTGGTATCACTACACTATCGAAGAGCGCCGCAGTCATTATGACAGCAGTGGAAGACGAAGTAGTCGCTGGCATGTGGTCAAAGCTGAAACCAGCGATGATCTGTTTCTGTTAAGAGATGAAACGGGCGACTGCGTCATTGATCCCGAGTCTGCCGAGGTCATTACGAATTACAACCGCCGATGGTATGGAGATGACTTGGCTCAACGGCGGCGGTTTAAAGAAAAACTGATTCTCGCTGGTCAACCTTTGTATGCGATTGGCTGGCATCAATCATTTTCCGAATCAGAGCCGGAAAGCTTCAGAAGGGAAGTTACACAGTTACTCCGTCACTGGAAACAGAATCCGGATTTACTGATTCAGGACTACGATACTGATGGTGACGGCCAAATCAGTCTCAATGAATGGGATAAAGTCAGGCACAACGCTTCTGAGCAAATTAAAAGAGAACGGGATAAGCGTCGAAATACACAATTGAGTGTGATCAAACAGAGCCCGAATCGATATCAACATTTCATTCTTTCCGTCGAACCAGAACAGCGCCTAGTCAGGCGATATCAACTGGCAGCGATGGGTAGTCTGATCCTTTTTTTCTGTCTGGGTACTGCGTTGGTATGGGCTTTTAACCAGCGCATGGGCGTCTAAATGCTGACTGAGTTAACGCAGTTATTCGAAGTTGATGGCCTGATATCGAAACATATCGAGGGGTATCAACCCAGGCAGCAACAAATCGAGATGGCAGAAAAGGTCAGTGAGGCACTGAGCAACCAGGACATGCTGATTGCTGAGGCCGGCACAGGCACCGGTAAAACTTATGCCTATCTGGCACCGGCCATATTGTCGGGTCAAAAAATCTTTATCTCAACTGGCACTAAAAACCTTCAGGATCAGTTGTTTAAAAAGGATTTGCCGAAACTGCGTGAAGTGTTGTCTGTGCCTTTAAAAGCCGCTTTACTCAAAGGTCGCAGTAATTATTTGTGCCATTACCGATTGTCTCTGGCTGAAACAGAGCCCAGTTCAGCCCTGAATCAACATGTACTGCAGGAACTGCGTGAGTGGTCAGGTAAAACCGACTCCGGCGATTTGAGTGAGACCGATCTGCTGGAAGCGCAATCGCCGTTATGGCCCAAAGTGACCTCGACGGTCGATAATTGCCTGGGCCAGCAGTGTCCGGATTATGACCAGTGTTTTATCGTCGAGGCCCGGCGCAAGGCGCAGGAGGCGGATATCGTGATCGTCAATCATCATCTATTGATGTCTGATATGGCGCTTAAGGCCTCTGGGCAGGGAGAGGTGTTGCCGGATGCAGATGCTTTTATTATTGACGAAGCCCATCAGTTACCTGCAATTGCCAGTCAGTTTCTTGGTCATCGGGTCAGCAGTCATCAGTTGCAGGAGCTGAGCCGAGACAGCATCAGGGAAATGGAGCTGGAAGCCAATGATATGGACAGTATCCGCCAAGCGGCTGAGAAACTGGAAAACCGTTTGCACCAGTTTAAACTGAGCTTGGTTGATAGTGAGCAACGTCTGCCGTGGCATCAGTGCCTGCAGCGTTTTCCGGATGTTAAGGAGCAACTGGAGACATTGATAAGCAGCGTTGAAACCCTGATGGAAACGCTGGAAACAGCCAGCGAACGGAGCAGGGGACTGGAACAATGCTATGAACGCAGTCAGGACTTAATTGATCGCTTATCAATATTCAGTGATAACGCCGAAGATGACAATCTGGTGCTATGGCTCGATATTCGTGGCAACAGTTTTGTCTTGCATGCCACACCGCAGGAAGTCAGTCAGCATTTTCAGCAATGGATCGCCGAGAAACCCAGCGCCTGGGTGTTTACCTCAGCCACATTAACCGTAGCCGGCAAATTCAATAACTTCATTCAGCAGTTAGGCCTGGAAGATCCGCTCACAGCCAGTTGGCAGAGCCCATTTGATTATGCCCGTCAGAGCCTTTTATATATGCCATCGATACCGGTTGAGCCTTCGCATCATGGTTATAACCAGCATATTGCCGAGATTGCACGTTCGGTCATCGAACACAGCCGGGGCCGGACTTTTCTGCTTTTCACCAGTTACCGGGCTTTGAATGAGGTCGCCGAGGCTTTGCAGGATATGGATTATCCGATTCTAGTGCAGGGTAGCCGCGCCAAAAACCAGCTGTTGGCAGAATTCAGAGATCACGGGAATGCGGTTTTACTGGGCACAAACAGCTTCTGGGAGGGGGTGGACGTCAGAGGGGAAGCCTTATCCTGCGTGTTAATCGATAAAATTCCCTTTGCTTCGCCTGGCGACCCGGTACTGGAAGCTCGGATTAATCATCTGCGGGAGCGGGGTGGTAATCCTTTCCGTTCAATACAGATACCTTCAGCCGTGATCCAACTGAAGCAGGGCATTGGCCGACTGATTCGTGATAAACAGGATTCGGGCGTACTGGTGTTGTGTGATCCCCGGTTTTTAAGCAAACCCTATGGCAAAGTCTTTATGCGCAGCCTGCCGCCAATGCCCATAACGCAGCGTATTGATGATGTCGAGGCATTTTTCAGCGAAGCATTACTGAGTCCCGCTAGTTAAGATCAGCAGCAAACGCTTTCAACAAATCCAGTGGAATAATTTCGGTTGCCCGCTGATGGGTACCAGCCAGGTAAACGCGGGGTGCCATATTGTGTTCATAAGCTTCCAGCCAGCGCGCCGCACAAAGACACCAGCGATCACCTTCCTTAAGCCCGGGAAAACCGAACTCATCCATGGGGGTTGTCAAATCATTGCCCCGGAACCGTGAGTATTCCAGAAAAGCCTGGTTTACCTGCACACAGACAGTGTGCTGGCCAAAATCCGCATCACTGGTGTTGCAGCAACCATCACGGTAAAAGCCGGTCAAGGGTTCTTCACTACAGCTCTGAAGCGGTTCTCCAAACACATTCAAGGATTCATCGATATCCATTAATCACCTGGTTTCCTTAACATTTTCCTGACTTCACCGACATGCATTTCCTCTTCGCTGATTTTCTGCCGGGCATATTCTTCCAGCATCACGCTTTTTCCTTCAACCAGTTTGAGTAAGGCATGATATTTCTCAATCGACAGCTGCTCATGTTCGAGGGATTCATGGAGAATCGCGCCGATGTCATGCTGCTGTGATTCCAGCAGGGTGCCAATCCCCAGCGAGGGATGGTAACCAAGGTGGGTGATGAGTTCGCCGGCTTCCTGAGCATGAGTAAGCGACTCGTCAGCCTGACTTCGCATCCAGGATACGATGGGGATACGGCCGTAACCATAGACCATAAAAGAGTAGTGGGTGTAGCGAACCACACCCGCCAGTTCAGTTTCAAGAATTTGATTGAGTAAATTGACTACTTTATCAGTGTCTAAAGCCTGGTCAGTCATATCAGACCTCCCGTGGTTTAGCTCAGATGAATGGTGCCATCCACTTTATGCTTGATAGACAGCGCGGGGACATCCAGCGTCATTTTGACTTCAATGGTTTCCATACCATTGAGTTCATCATTATCCAGCGCTCGGATAATCGCATGTTCGATTTCACGTTGAGAGGTGACACCGACCTGCTTCAGGAACTTGCGTATATCCATATTGAGCATTTCATCGTTCATGGCATCGCTCCGTCACTCATTAATCGTATTTGATGTATTTGAAACGGGGATCGTCAGGTGTCCCTGTTAATGCCCCGTCATCCAATCCCGGCTGCCACATGACCACTTCTTCAATTTTCCTGGCCAGTTCGAAATCTTTATCGGTAATGCCTTTGGCAGCGTGGTTGACCAGTTTCACAATGACAAAGGCATAGGACACAGTCAGGTCCGGATGGTGGAATGCTGCTTCAGCCAGATGACCTACCGTATTGACCACCATCAAGGTGCTTTTCCAACTACTGGTTTTATATTTCCGACGAATCCAGCCGTTTTCAAGATACCAGTGAGGCAGTTCCTGCTTCAGTCTGGCTTCAACTTCCTCATCCGTGTAGGTTTTTTCTTTGCCGTCTTCTCTCCAACTCATTGTTTCCACCTATTACAAATTAATTCTACTCCCAGTTAGACATATTTGAATATCACTGTCAAAACCAGACAGCATGCTGGTGACGGTTTGTCTCACGGTGTTTAAAGAGTAAGATGAAGTTATTGATTTTGAAGAAGGGGAGACAATATGAATGATGCCGCCAGCTTCAGAGAAGTCGGTTTTTTATCAGAACAATGCTGCCATGGCGATTTTGCCACGGAAATTAAGCAAAGCGGCTACTACACCGTTTGCAAAGACCTCAATAAGCTGGGGCAATCGGTCCTGAATCACTGTCACATTCACCCGGACGATGAGAAAGAGGTGTATCTGACACTGCATTTCCAGCGAATGCTGTCACATTTTCAGTCGATTATTCTGATGTCTGAACGTGGCATGACTCACCAGGTAGAGATCATGGCCCGTTGCATGCTGGAGCTGTTGTTTAATCTGGTAGCATTCCATCAGCACGATGATTTGCTGGAAGCCATGACAGTTGGCGATGATGACCAGAGGAGGGAAGTCTTGATCAGACTGTATAACCAACAGTTGGAAACACCGACCTTTACAAAAGAGGAAATAAACCACCTCAAAAACGTTATCAACAGTGCTGACGAAGACGATCGCGATGATATCCACGTGTTTATCAAAGCGGAACTGGCAGGACTACTCAATGAGTACCGCACGACATACCAGTTACTCAGTGAGAGCGTTCACAGTAACCTGCATTCCTTGAAAGCGGATCTGGAAGTCGAAGATCGCAGTGATGCGATTGTTGGCATCAACACCCGAGCAGACCATCAGGACAAACTCTCAACCTTGATGTTAACGGCAGGAGACTACCTGATAGCCGGCATTGAAATCATGTTGAAAATTCAGCGTCAACCTGAAGAGCAATCTGAAAGCCTGGAAACGATAAAACACAAAGCGCAGGATGTCTGGAAACACACCGTGGTGAAAGTCTCACACCGATAACTTTTAGTTTTAGTACTTATCTTTTGAAGGCCCAACTGAAATTTTCAGTTGGGCTTTTTTTATGCTTTCAGAATTTAAAATCTGGTGATGCTTACCGGGGATAACACCTCAGAAATTAAATTCTGAACTGCTGCTTTTTGGATTTTTAGCACCTGAAGTGGAGAAGTGATGATTTCATATCGTAAGCACTTACATATCTATCAGATATTATTCTTGAATACTTAATTTAACATAATATATATTATACGAACTTAAGCGTAAGCAAAAACACAAAGCGCAAACCACGCTTTCTTTGTGGTTCGTATCATTCAGGTTATGACAAATTGAGATTCAGGTGCTGCAGATAACTCGCGCTTCCAGAATTTAAAATCTGGACGGTTTTACACTATCAAGCCAGCTAGATTTCAAATTCAGAATGCGACACTCGCGTCACTGATTATGACTACTTAATGATGTTTTCCCCTGGTTGATTTCTACAGGTTAGATTGTGGAAACATTTTTTGATTATCTCGATCGCATCGAAAATCTGTCCTTCCTCAGTGTGCCTCCCAAGGCTAAAACGCATTGAAGACAGCGCTTCTTCGTCAGTCAGGCCCAGTGCTTTCAAAACATGTGATGGTAGAACCATTTCACTATTACAGGCAGAGCCTGTTGATGCTGATATGTCAGGCTGCAATGCACCGAGTAGTTCTGGTGCATTGACTTGTTTGAATTGCACATTGATATTGCCAGGGTGACAGTATTTCTGGTCACCATTGAGAACAAATTCAATACCCGAATTACCGAGCTCTTCTATAAAAGTTTCTTTCAAAGTGCTTAATTTGGCTCGATTGAGCTCCGCATTCTCTACTATTAAGGACAATGCCTTAGCCATACCCACACAGAGTTCTGTGGGAACTGTGCCTGAGCGGGCGCCACCTTGTTGTCCACCCCCATGTATCAATGGTGGTAACTGAGCTTGCAAAGTGTTTTTGATAAACAAAACCCCGATACCTTTGGGCCCATAGATTTTATGCCCAGAGAGACTGAGTGTATCCACATTCCAGTCCTGGACATCAATATCAATGGTTTCGGGTGCTTGAGCTGCATCACAGTGAAATAAAGCATCTACATTGTGAGCCATTTCAGCTACTGTCTTTATGTCCTGTATTACACCGATTTCATTGTTTACGGCCATAATGCAGACCAAAGCCACACTGTCTGAGAGCATTGCTTTGTATGCCTCTAGATCAATAATGCCATTGCTTTGAACAGGAATTTCTTCAACATGAAAACCCAGTTTACTAGCATAAAAGTAAGCGGCATTTTTAACGCACTTATGCTCAATAGCACTGATTAAGACGATATTTCTGTTACTACCTGCTTTATCGAATAAAACGCTTGCGATAGCGTGGTTATTAGCTTCTGTCGCGCCAGAAGTGAAGATCACCTCCTCCTCTTTTGCCCCAATAAGCGATTCAATTTTTGCTCTAGCATTTTCAACTGCTGAAGCAGACAACTGCCCTAATGTGTGCTGGGTTGCATGCGGGTTTGCGAAGAAAAGCTGATCACACTCAAGCATGACCTGCCGCACTCTAATATCGACGGGCGTTGATGCCATATAATCGAGATAAATGGAATTCTCTGCTCTCATAGTTTCTAAATCTGCCTTTTACGAATCTGTACAGTGTTGCGGATATGGGAAATTTGTCACTCAAGCCATTGATTCAGACAACTGTTGAGTTAGCCATGTTACAAAGAACTCAACATCGGACTGCATCGGTGATAGCAAATTTCCAGTTACCAGATAATATTTGAGGCCCTCTACAGAGTGTGTGTCGGGCAATCTTACCAGCCACTCATTTTGGACATAGTCATTAACGAGTATGTCACTGACAAACGCCACTCCCCGTCCTGATACTGCGGCCTGAATAACATGGTTTTCTTGATCATAGCTCTCTGCTTTTTGTGCCTGATACCTGCCGTTATCAATGCAACCGGTGAAGCTTATATCAGGCAGGGCTTTATTTTTCCAATTTGTCGTAATGACTGGAATAGTGTTACTGCTCAAACCTGATATATAGGCTTTAGAGGCATATAGGCCCATAGTTTCTGTAACTAAGGGTGTGGCATTTTTCGTGTTATCAATGTCTTTAGCGTAGCGAATGGCTAAATCAATATTCTGGCTGGATTTCATATCAACAACGTCGTCTGAGGTGATAATCGAAACCTTGAGCCCAGCGTTAAGTTTTTGGAAATCAGCCAGCTTGGGTACCAGCCACATGGAGGCAAAAGCGACTGTTGTCGTTACTGTGATTTGTTTATCTTCACTGGTGATGTCATCCAAAGTTCGTGTCAGCTCACTAAATATACGCTGACTGACATCAGCCAGTTGTTGTCCCTTCTCTGTCAGTTGAATCTCTCTGGTCAAACGTATGAATAACGTTTGACCTAAGACCTCTTCGAGCTTTCTCATTTGATGCGAAACCGCTGTGGGGGTGATATGGAGCTCAGTTGCTGCATCTTTAAAACTTTTCAGCTGGGCTGCTCTGCTAAAGGTATAGAGCATGTTCAGGTTCGGGATTTTGGTCATCATTTAACCTATACATGAGATAAGTTCATCTATATTGAAGATAATATCATTTGTAAAACAACAAGATAAATAGAAATATAGTCTCTGAAATTCATCACGCTTGAATTAGGAGACGAACATGACTGTATTACTTATTGAAGCAAGTGCCAGACCGCTTAATAACGAGAAAGCTTCACATTCTTCCCTTTCCCGCACTCTGGCACGTGAATTCATCAAAAAATTAGATGAACATTCCCCAGATGAAGAAATCATTTACCGTGATGTGGGAGCGTTACCCCCTGCTTTTATCAGCCATGAATGGATCGGCGCGGTCTTCACACCTGATGACAAGAGAACTGAGCAGCAAAAACAGTTGCTTAGTCAGTCTGATACGCTCATCGAGGAGCTGGTAAGGGCTGACCTGATAGTGATTTCTACGCCGATGTATAACTATGGAATGCCGGCTGCACTCAAGGCCTGGTTCGATCAGGTTGTCAGAGTGAATAAAACCTTCACTTTTGATCTTTCACGTGGTGACTTTCCACTGGAACCAACACTGTCAGGAAAAACAATGGTCCTGATCACTTCAGCAGGTGAGTTTGGCTTTTCTCAAGGTGGTATCCGGGAAGAGATGAATCACTTAGGGACTCACATCAAGGTCTTGTCGAAATATCTCGGTGTCCAGACGTTTTATGAGATTGGTAGTGAGTACCAGGAGTTTAATGATAATCGACATCAAAAGTCCTATGCCAATGCATTGAAAGAAATACAGTTATTGGCTAGAGATCTTGCCGTTGGCAATACAGATAATCCGTTCATGGACAAGAGTCTTGAAAAGATGGGACAACAGGTTTAAACGATCTTGGTCCTGATTGCCGATACGCCCATGAATATACGTTTCAAGCACTGTGTCTGAACCACTTCAACACGGTGGCTTTGGCCCCCCATGCCTTTATTGTTAGTCTGAGCCCTTTTAGTGCTGCAAGTAACTTTTCAACCAGGCACTGGGGGAAAGACCTGTTTTCCGTTTGAAAGCCTTTGATAAAGCCGAGCTGTTCTCATAGCCGACTTCGTTTGCCACAATAGACACGGGTTTCCCCTTTTTTAATTCACTTTGTGCCACCGAGACGCGCCAGTCAATCAGATAATCACCCGGCGTTTGTCCGACTACCCTTCTGAATTCTTCAGCAAACTTTGAGCGAGACATAAATGCAAGCTCACTCATTGACTCAAGCGTCCATGGCTCAGCCGGTGACTCATGCAGCCTGATAATAACCCTGGCAAGCTGATGATGGGCCAGGCCTGCCAGAACGCCCCGATAATCTGTCCCTTTGCTTAGCACTGCTCGGAGCAAGTGAACAATGATCACTTCTGTCAGCCGGTCTATTAATAGCTGCTTACCATCTCTGTCATGAAAAGCTTCTTCAAACAAACCGTTGACTGTGGCTAAAACATACTCGTTTTCGGCAAAATCCAGGGTCACCATCCCCGGCAGTGCATTGGTTAGAGGATTACTGGTATCTGCACCATAGCGGATGGAGGCGCAAACGACTTTAGCATTATCAGACTCTTTAGCCTGCAAGCGATGAATGCTTGGCTTGGGAAAGAATATAACGGAGGGTTTGTCGAGCTTAATCACATCACCATTTTCATCAATAACATCCATCCTGCCCGATGCTAATAAATGAATATGCCCCTCGTTTTGAGCCGTCCCATCAAAATGAGCCAGTCCACACATTTCACCAGAGAAAAATACACCAGCAGTGACCGATAAACGGTCCAGTATCAATGAGAGTTTGTCCATAACTCGCTTCTGGATGATTGGATAAATAACCAGGACGATCATAGCTCACCGACCTCACCTTAGTCACTAAAGTATGCATCGTGCCTGTGCACTTTAATCGACTGAATGGTGATGAGTTTTTCAGGCTGAGCTGAGTGATTATTTCATTTTAAGCAATAGTTTATTAATCAGACGACTTATTATTTTTTAAAACAGAACAAGAAATAATGATCTCGCTGGTAAGAAAACGTCAGCAGTAACTAACGCAGCAACCGTTCAGTAATGACAAACACAAACCTGGAGATAAACAAATGTTAAAGAAAATTATCACAACTACCGCGGCCACTCTGGCACTGAGTCTTTCAGCTGCAAGCTTTGCAGCCGATATTGATATGAATGCAAATGGAAACGACCTGGCCATCCAGGGTTATGACCCCGTTGCCTATTTCACTAATGAAAAGCCGACCAAAGGCTCTAGTGACTTCACTGCCACATACAAAAACGCCATTTATCACTTCAGCAGCGAAGAAAATCGCGACTTGTTCCGGGCCAGCCCAGCTAAATACGCCCCTCAGTTTGGTGGTTTCTGTGCTTTCGGTGTGACCAAAGGCAGAAAGTTTGACACCGACCCGACTGCCTGGCGTGTTGTCGACGGTAAGCTTTATCTGAACCTGAATAAAGATGTTCAGAAAGTCTGGCTGGAAGATGTGCCTGGCTACATCACCAANGCTANTCAAACCTGGCCAACCATTAAATCGTTTACTGATTCGGCCCTGGAAACATTCTAAACTAGTCTGTCCCGGCAACCTCGTTGCCGGGGCTCAATTCTGGAGAAAGAGGATGAAACAAATAGCAACCATGGATGATTTTGAGACTGAGAAACAGCAGCACGAATATTTGTTGCTGAAAATTTCAGCCTCATGGTGTGAACCGTGCCGACGCTTTGCCCCGGTTATTGAGTCCGTCTCTGCCGAGCGTCATGACATATCTGTCGCAGAGATCGATGTTGATGCGCTGCCCGATGTCCGTGAAGTGTTCAAGGTGCGTTCAGTCCCTACGCTGATCATGCTCAAAAATGGTTCACAAATCGACTCGCTGGTTGGTTCACAACCCGGCGACAACGTTAACGCGTGGATTGACCACGCTATTCAAGCCTAAGAGGAATAAATGATGAAAAACAATGCCATTATCGCTGCGGCTATCGCAGCCACAGTGTCGCTGAGTGTGACCGTTCCCATGACTGCCCACGCTGCCAGTAAGGAAAAATGCTACGGCGTAGCTAAAGCCGGTCAGAACGATTGTGCCAACCTGGCAGGTACCCACTCCTGTGCGGCGCAATCCAAAGTCGATAACGACCCGGGTGAATGGAAGCTAGTGCCAGTTGGTACCTGTACTGACCTGGGTGGTTACTCCAAAGACGAAGCCAAAGCGCTGTTGAGCGCTAATTGATCTGCACTTTGATCTTCGAAATGGAAATGCACTGATGTTCATTAACGAGGCTATGGAGGCAGCGATGATTCAAGTTGGCGTAGGTTTACGATCAGCACACTACGAGGCAGCGATGACTCCTGCCCCCATAGACTTCGTTGAAGTGCATGCAGAAAACTTTTTCGCTGAGGGAGGTGTGACGCATGACTTGTTAATGTCGGTAGCAGAGCAATACAAGATCAGTTTGCACGGTACTTCATTGGGACTCGGCTCTTTGCAACCGCCCCCACTTTCTCACTTAAAGAAAATGAAGCGTCTGATAGACAGGTGCTCTCCTTTTCTCATTTCAGATCATGCTTGTTTCAGTTGGTCTGACGATGGCAACTCGGCAGTTCATGCCGGTGATTTGCTGCCAATCCGCTTTGATAATGAAACATTACAGGCAATGACCAATAACATTCAGCGAGTGCAGGATTTATTCGGCCGTCAGATTCTGATCGAAAATATCTCCTCATATATAGCCTTTGAGGGTTCGGTCATACCGGAAACCGAATTTTTCAACAGGCTCTGTGATGTTACCGGCTGTGGTTTGTTGCTGGATCTTCACAATCTTTACGTCAATGCCCATAACGCGGGTGCCAAGCAGCCTCTGGATAATGTTTTGGCCACGCTTACCGCGCTGGACCCACACATTGTTAAAGAAATTCACTTGGCCGGTATTCATGATATGGCTCAGGAAACCTGGATCGATGACCATAGCGGCCCGGTTAGTTCGGATACCTGGATTACTTATGCGGATGCGATCAGACGATTTGGCGCTGTACCGACATTAATCGAATGGGACACGCGCTTACCTGCATGGTCAACGCTCATCTCTGAGGCGAGTACAGCCGCTTCTTTTGCCATGAGAGCACTCGAAAATGCGTAATTATCAGGCAAGTCTTTTCGAGGCGATATGGAACGGAAAAGACGACTCATTCAGTCATGCTGGTCTTGCTGTATACAGACAAAACCTGTTGATGAACGCAGAGCGGGCCCTATCAATAAGTTATCCAACGGTAGTGGAGCTAGTTGGTGAGGAATTCTTTTCCATGCTGGCAAGAACCTTTGTTGGCCAGGAGAAACTGGTAGAGGGTGATTGGGGGATGTGGGGTAATACATTCCCAGACTGGTTAGGGCAACTTGAGAATCTTTCCCCTTTTCCATTCATTGCCGACAGCGCCAGACTGGACTTGTTATGCCACCTGGCAGAGAGAGAGCAAAGTCACATAACTCCGGCTGGATGCCCTCAAGCTGATGCCGATTTGAGTCAGCTACATATTCATTACTGTGCCGGCAGCCAACTGCTGGATTCCATTTATCCCATCGTCGACATCTGGATGGCGCATCAAACAAAAAACCCTGATGAGCGACAACAATGTTTAAGCAGTGCGAAGCACAAGCTCTCACAGGGGCGCGGGCAAAAAGCTGTGATATGGCGGCCTGCCTGGAAGGCATTGGTTCGTGAGGTAGAGCCAAGCGAATCAGATTGGTTAGACCTGACCATGGGTGGGGTTTCAATTTCAGATGCACTGGACCAGCTGAGTCAGCGATTTGTATTGGCTGACTGGCTTATTCAATCGACCGGTGAAGGTCTTGTCACTGGTTTTTATTAGGAGATAACACAATGACTTATTTCAACTATCGTATTCCCTACTCTGATTATGTCATGCTGGCTCGTTCCATACTTGAGTCAGTCACATTGCTGGGTGTTAGGGTTTATTTGTTTACCACATTTTTTTTCGCGGGTTTTAACAAACTCAAAAACTGGGAATCCACCCTATTCTTATTTGAGTATGAGTATGCCGTTCCGCTCTTGAGGCATGATTTTGCAGCTTACCTTGGAACAGCCAGTGAAATCATTCTGCCTGCGATGTTATTACTCGGACTTCTCACTCCCTTTGCAGCTCTGGGCTTGTTTATTTTCAATATTGTGGCGGTTCTGAGCCTGGCTGATATGGCCCCGGCTGCCTTTTTGTTGCATGTCATTTGGGGCGGGATGATTTTCAGTTTGATTGTGTGGGGAGCAGGAAAGGCTTCACTTGATAACGTGCTTTTCAGTGCCAAAGGCTCAACCTGAATCAACTTCAGATTTTAATTCAGCTTCAGGGTAGCAATGCTGCACATTGCTACCCTTTTTTTATCTATTACTAACGATTAATTCTTCCTTACCTACTTTCCGTAGCCGCAGGCAAACAGGTATGGATGAATGGACACATCCTCTTTACTTTTGGACATCCGGCAGGAAGTGAATCCACTTAACATGGCATCACTGCATTGGGCAGTGCAACCTATTGAGGATTTATTATGCACAACTATCAAAAATTGAACTCAGTCATTTTCGCTTTAACGATCAGCGCTTCAGGCTTATCTGTTGCTGAAACGTTTCCACCGGAACATCTCAATGTAAATCTGGACTTGCAAGCGAAACAACAAGTGGTGGCGCATGAGGTGTTGAGCAAGCACAATAATCAGCGTGTGCTCTCATCTCCACAGCATATCTATCAGTATATCGACGCGGCAAAAGCCCCACGCCCTGTTGAACTTGATGAAGAGAAAGCTGCTAAACAAGCGGTGATGGCGAACTCTTCATTACATTTATTTAATTATTACAATTAGTAAGCCGGATGCCCGTTGACTCAGTGCAACGGGCATCACCCATCAATTCAAGGAAGGCTGGGCCCTGAGGTGTTCTACCATCCAATCGATTAATGTTCTTGTTCTGGCCGAAGAGTAACGTCCCTCTCTGTGGACAACATGAACAGGAACAGGGCGAGGCTCGAACTCACTCAAAATAATTTTCAAAGCGCCACTGGCCAGACTTTCAGCTACCTGATAAGACAGTAATCGCGTTATTCCCATGTGAGAGATAACTGCTTTCTCAGCTGAAAAATTATCACTGACAGTCAGAAATGGATTGACTCTGACACTGGTATTTTTCCCACCTTTAGAAAACCTCAACTCATTCGTCGGGCTTAAGCCTCTTGCCAGAATAATTCTGTGATCACTCAGGTCTTCAGGTTTTTGGGGGTATCCATATTCATTTAAGTATTGCGTTGAAGCGCAGAACACACGCCTGACTGCCCCAACCTTGATGGCCTTATATGTTGAATCCTGTAATTCACCGATTCTGACAGCAACATCAATCCCCTCTTCCAGCATGTTGACAACGCGATCGACGAAAAGCGCATCAAGTTGCATTTCCGGGTATTGCTTCAGGTAGCTGACGATACCGTCCATTACATACAAGCGACCGAACAAAACGGAAGCTGTGATTCTTACTAGCCCCCTGGGGACAGCATTTTTCCCTCTTACGGCATCATCAGCTTCCTCAGAGAGCGTGACGATATGTTTGGCATCCTTGTAATAACGCTGACCAGCTTCGGTGATTTGTAGGTGTCTGGTGGTGCGTTGCAAAAGCTTGACCCCCAGCCGTGTTTCCAGTTCTGTAATAGCCCGACTTACTGCGGGGGGACTCAGCCTCAGCTTTCGAGCAGCACTGGCAAACCCCTCGTTATCAACGACGGCGACAAAAACGGTCATTAAATGTAATCGGTCCATTGATTATTCCATTATATGAAATAGTGAATTAGTCATTTGCTCTATTATTTTATTATTGATAATACCCAATAATGTTCTCACTGGATACTTAAGTGCCAGTTTCAATTAATAGGAGAACGAGACATGAGTAGAATCACAACCGTCACAGACGATATTGCTAACAGTGAACAGGCTGAACTGTTTGCTGCCATTAAATCCAACTTGGGCATTGTGCCAAATTTCCTTCGCGTCTTTGCTAATTCACCAGACGCACTGAAAGCCTTTCTGGGTTTTCATCATATTGCAGGTAATGGCTCACTGGATGCAGCAACACGTGAGCGTATTGCTCTGACATTAGCTCAGAGAAACGAATGCGAATACTGCCTATCCGCACACACTGCGATTGGTCGCAAGACCGGTTTGAATACTGCTGAGATAAACAGCAACCGTAATGGTGATAGTCAGGACGCGAAAGCAGCGGTCGCTGTTAAGTTTTCACGTTCACTCGTTGAGCATCTCGGTGATGTTACGACTGCAGAGGTTGAGGAACTGCGACATGCCGGTTTCACCGATGCCGATATTGTAGAAATCATCACCCACACGGGTATCAATTTGCTGACCAATATTTTAAGCAAGGCCAGTCGTATTGATATTGACTTTCCCAGAGTCGATTTGAATCAGGCTGCATAAATCAGCTCAATGCCCGGCCCTCGGCCGGGCATTCATCTTGAGGAAATGTTTATGGCCAGCGCATTTGCAAAAATCGGCTTCACACCGAATGTAAAACAAATACAGAAGGAAATGGGAAGTAGAAAGAACTACCAGTCACTTGAGCAGGGAGAAACAGTTTCCTCTGTTATTGATGATAAGACCAAACAGTTTATTGAACAGCGGGATAGTTTTTACATGGCTACCATGAATGAAGACGGTTGGCCCTACATACAGCACCGTGGCGGACCTAAGGGCTTTCTCAAAGTGCTGGGGAAGAACATGCTCGGTTTTGCCGATTTCAGGGGCAACCGTCAATATCTGACGGTTGGCAATTTGCTGGGTAATGACCGGGTTTGCCTGTTTCTGATGAGTTATGGCGAGCGCAGAAGGCTGAAAATTTGGGGACGGGTGAAAGTCATCAAAGAAAATGATGACCCCGCACAAGTTGCACGCCTTGAGGTAGCCGACTTTCGTGCACCCGTTGAACGGGGAATGATTATTACTATAGAAGCGATGGACTGGAACTGCTCTAAATACATCTCGCCTCGCTATACTCAAGAGGAATTAGATACGCAGCTTATTGAGTAGCCGCTTTTTTAGACGGTCGCAGATCACAATACTGTGACTCATTAGTCATCTGAAAATACCGAAAAATTAATCACCAGAGATGAATCCACATGATCTTATACAACATCGCTTTATCCGGTAACTGCCATAAGATTCGACTGATGCTGAGTTTTCTGGGTATTGAGTACAAGACACATGATCTGGATCTCACTGCCTCTGAGCAATCCAGCGACGCCTATTTAGTACTTAACCCGTTTGGACAAGCCCCCGTGCTGGATGACAACGGCACGGTAATTAGAGACAGTCAGGCGATATTGGTTTACCTGGCCAAAAAATACGGTGATAAACAATGGTGGCCTGAGTCATCGGATGAGTTGGCTGAAATCATCTCGTGGTTATCGACGGCCGCTAATGAGATTCAAAACGGCCCTGCTCGGCTTCGAGTACATTATAAATTCAGACGCCCGATTGATTTTAAACTAGCCTCTGATACGAGTAATAAAGTGTTGAGAATCATAGAAAGCCACCTTGCAAAGAAGCCTTGGCTGGTGGGTGAACAGCCTAGCATCGCAGACATAGCCCTGTATCCCTATCTCGCTCTGGCTCATGAAGGTCATATTGATATGACGCCGTATGGGCATATTCAGAGCTGGAAGAAAAGGTTTGAAGCTTTACCCGGTTATCTGGCAATGCCGGGCATTTTGAATGACGATATTTTGGAGTAACGAATGACAACTGAAATTAAACCCCCACTCCCCCCCTTTGATAAAGAATCCGCAATCAAAAAGGTGAGAATGGCAGAAGATGCCTGGAATAGTCGAGATCCTGAGCGTGTGTCTCAAGTCTATACTGAGGATACCATTTGGCGTAACAGGTCAGAATTCCCCCGTGGCCGTAAAGAGGTAAAAGCCTTTTTAGAACGCAAGTGGAGAAAAGAGCTGGATTATCGGCTCATCAAAGAGCTTTGGGCTTTTGACAACAACCGGATAGCAGTTCGGTTTGCTTATGAGTGGCATGACGATAGTGGTTACTGGTTCCGGTCTTATGGCAATGAAAACTGGGAGTTCAATCCTGATGGCCTGATGCAGGGACGTTTCGCTTGCATAAATGACTTACCTATCAAAGCGTCTGAGCGTTTGTTCCATTGGACACTTGGGAGAAGACCAGATGATCACCCCACTCTGAGTGATTTAAACCTTCAAGTCACCAGGTACGCTCCGGAAAGGGACCTCCGGAGCACAAAAGATAATTCAGGGAAGTTCTGCTTCACATCTTTTTATGAAACCCGACCAGGTATCATTTGGCTCCCAGTCAGGGTAAATGTATCTTGCTGAATCGGCTTTGGATTGCCTTTTTACGAGGCGACTGTATAGGTAGAGAAATGCAGACGCTCGGTAATTCAAGGCACAATGAACCCAGACTTTGTTTGCAGAAAAAGCATCCATTGCCCTGGAGAATGCGTGGAAGTGAGATGATTCTGGGGAGTCGAATGGTACAGGGATATGGATATAGGCCATACCCGTTGAGGTGACCAAATAACCCTCATTTGTGAGCGCGCTCTTTGAGTCAGGCATAGAGAGGTTTATCACCACTTGGTAGCCTTGTTCTGCTATAAGCTCGAAATCCTCTGGGGCTGGCTGACCTGAGCTTGATAATTGGGGGGATATTTCTAAATAGTTTTTGACTGTCATGTCATGCACACCAAAGCTGTATAGCGACAATTAATGCTTCGCCTATCTTCATGAACTTACGTCTCAGTAAGATATTTCATCCTAACTCTAAATATACAATGAATAGGTTTTGATTGGGAATGATGGTGGAAGCCTCACCAATACAGCAATTGTCGGCTAACTTACTATCCAATAGAGATAGTTGAAAAGGAGTCAGAGAGAGTCTAGCTCGTATCAGTCTATTGACCAATCTTGCATTGGTCGCATTCGCCCGCAACTCGATATTGTGTCAACTGGCACTGAAGTAAACCTAAATCCTCATTGCTGAGTCCGTTTTCAAAGGCAGACTTCTTAGTCCTTTATCGCAATTGGTTAGGATTTTGTGACAAAGAATGTCATTTGTTTGATAAACGCTGCTCTAGTTAATTTTGAGCAATGGATTACATTGACCGTTTGTGCTAGCCCCCACTATCCTATTGTTCCTTTATCCACCTCACAGGTATTGAATCATTAATGGAAAAGCTGTTTGAAAAACTGATGTATTCGTCCCGCTGGATTATGGCGCCTATCTATCTGGGGCTCAGTCTGGTGCTGGCACTGTTGGGCATCAAGTTCTTCCAGGAGATTTTTCATATTTTCCCCATGATTCTGGAAATGAAAGAGGTAGACCTCATTCTGGTTGCCCTCTCGTTGATTGACATTACCCTGGTGGGCGGTTTGATAGTAATGGTGATGTTCTCAGGCTATGAAAACTTTGTCTCTCGGCTGGATGTGGATGAAGGCGAAGACAAGCTGGGGTGGCTTGGGAAGCTGGATGCAGGCTCTCTGAAGAACAAGGTGGCGGCGTCAATTGTGGCAATCTCATCGATTCATCTTCTCAAGGTGTTCATGAACGCAGAACATATCTCTAATGACAAAATAAAGTGGTATTTGCTGATTCACATCACTTTTGTCGTGTCTGCTTTCGCCATGGGCTACCTGGATAAAATCACCCGTAGCAAGTAATTCAGATGACTGTAAATGGTAACCGGTGTGTGGGAGCCTGCTTTATTCTAAGCTAAGCCTTCGATTAAATTACTTCACAATGTCAGCATATGCTGATAATTTGAAGTGACTGTCTGGCTATACAGGGGGTGCCTTATGAACAAGTCTAAAATCAGACTGTTGTTTTATATGCCCGTTTTATTGACTCATGCCATGATCCTGTCGGGCTGTGACCAACCAACAGAGAACGATTCCTCATCTCAAATCAACAATGAAGTCACTGATGTTTCCCCTGCCGAGCCAATGGCAGAGCAGCAACCCAGTCAGGAATCGAGCAGCTCCCCAGAAGTCAACCCGCCTGAACAGCATGCTGAGCCCCCTGCTCCATCATCAGTAACACAAGCAGAATCAAGCGCTTCGTCGGAGGAGAAACAGTCATCTGACGACTTATATCAGGTTGTTGATGGTAACAAGCTGGATGAGTTCAGTTATGAAGGTTTTAAGCTTTACCGTAACTGGTGTGCGCGTTGCCACGGCACCTATGGGCAAGGCATGGTGGGCCCCAACCTTGCGGACAGTCTTAATGTCATCAGTAAAGCGGAGTTTGTCGACGTCGTTACGCATGGCAAGACTGGACAAATCGGCAGTATGCCCGCCTGGGAGTCAAATGCGACGGTGATGAGCGGTATGGAGAATCTCTATGCCTACCTCAAGGCGCGTGCCGATGGCGCTATAGGCGAAGTTAAACCAGCTAAACAACAGTAATATTACCAACCCGCTCATCAGCGGCACTATCCTGGCAACGCAAGTTAACCAGCCCGCCATCTCAAAAATCGATAGGACACAATACCCAGCAGATGTTGTGTTTTTGAGGTAATGGTTTGATCTTCCAATCAGCACGACCGATATCTATGATGTCAGTATGATAAACACTACGTCACAGTCACAGCCCGGCTGGGTTTTTTATATCTCACTTTCCTTATTATCCGGTTTCATTGCTCTGGCAACGCTATATCCGGATTTATTCTCAGAATCCGCTGAGCGAGCATTATCTTTTACAACGAGCCACTTCGGTTGGTTGTATTTATTTGTCACTACCGGCTTTCTGGTTTTTTGTATCAGCATCGCGTTATCTAATTACGGTCAAATTAGACTAGGTGCCGATGGTGAGGCGCCAGAGTTTTCATACTTGTCATGGCTGGGCATGATTTTCTCAGCAGGTATGGGGGTAGGCCTCGTCTTCTGGGGCGTGGCTGAACCCATGACGCATTATGCATCGCCACCTTTTGGTAGTGCTCCAGCCAACTCGCCAGAGTCAGCCGGGCTTGCCATGCGTTACTCCCTGTTTCATTGGGGGTTTCATCAATGGGCTAATTTCGGGATCGTCGGCCTCGCCATTGCCTATGTTCGTTTCAGACAACAACGACCTGGCCTTATCAGTGAAGCGTTCCGTTCCACTCTGGGGGACCGCGTAGATGGCGGTATGGGGCATGCCATCAATGTGTTGGCAGTGGTGTCAACGGTTTTTGGTGTCGCTACGACACTGGGGCTGGGTATGCTTCAGATCAACAGCGGCGCATCATCTGTTTTCAATATTGAGTTTGGCCTCTCCTCCCAATTGGCGATCCTGGCTGGCGTGGGGGTTGTCTTTCTTCTCTGCTCACTGGCACCGTTGGAGAGCGGAATACGTTATATCAGTGATCTGAATATGTGGCTGGCGGGCTTACTGCTTATTTTCGTTTTTTTTGCCGGCCCCACTGATTTCATTACCGCCTCGATGACCAACGCGATTGGGGACTACTTCGGTAATTTGATTGGTATGAGCCTGGTAATGACACCCTACACCGGAGAAGACTGGGTTGAGCGGTGGACGATATTCTACTGGGCATGGGGACTATCCTGGGCCCCCTTTGTGGGCAGCTTTATCGCCCGAATTTCACGTGGACGCACAATAAGAGAGTTTATTTTCGGGGTAATTGGTATGCCGGTGTTACTCAGCGCTATCTGGTTTGCAACATTCGGCGGCAGTGCCTTGTATTACGAAGTGTTTGCCAATGCTCAAATTGCCCAGGCCGTATCACAGGAGATCAGCGCTGGCTTGTTTGCATTGCTTGCGCTGTTACCCGGCGCAGAAATGACGGCCGTTTTAATGCTGGTTTTAATTGTTTTATTCGTTATCACTTCAGCCAATTCAGCGACGTTTGTGCTGGGCATGTTTGCTGGTAAAGGCGCATTGATACCCAAACCCTGGCTGAGATTTGTCTTTGGCCTGATTCAGATTCTGGTCGCGGGTGTTTTATTACTGAGTGGCGGTCTGTCATCGTTACAGACCGTTTCTATCGTTGCCGCTTTCCCGTTCATGATATTGATGGTTTTTATGGCCAGTGCCTTACTCAAATCGCTGAGAGATGAGCAAAGACAGATCGAGCTGCATGAAGCATTGATGAGAGAGAGATTGCAGCGTCTTCTTGATGAGCATGAAGTTGAACAAACGAAATCTGAAGATAATCAAAATCAATAGCGTCGTTTAATCAGCAGCTATCAATCCGCTTGACTGACACTGTGTCTGAAGCGCAATAATGAAATGGTAAAAAAGACCAGGCCGATTGCGAGCAAAGACACTATCTGTGGGACGATGACATCAATATCAGCACCGCGGTAAAGAATGGCCTGTGTGCCGGAAACATAGTGCGTTGAGGGCATAAACTCCATCAACACTCTGGCAACCACTGGCATGCTCTCTCGAGGTGTCACCCCGCCAGACAGCATGAGCATCGGCATCATGACCAGCATCATCAGCAGTCCGAACTGTGGCATGCTTCGGGCGATGGTGGCCATGAAAATACCCATGGAAGTCGTGGAAAACAGATACAGGCCGGTCAACAAAACAAAGAACCAGATTGAGCCCTGGATCGGAATACCCAGCCAGCCTTTGATGACAAAAGTCACCGAGAGCGTGGAGGCAACCAGAACAATAATGCCGGTGGCCCAGACTTTTGCCAGCATAATTTCAGCCGGTGTCATCGGCATGACCAGCAGGTGCTCAATGGTGCCATGCTCACGTTCACGGATGAGGGCTGCCCCAGCGAGAATGATGGAGAGCATCGTGACCATTTCAATCAATTCAATGATCGAGCCGAACCATTTCTGTGACATGTTGGGGTTGAAGCGGATCCGGTAAGTCAATTCAACCTGTTGTGTCGCTGTCTCACGATAGCCTTGAATAAACTCATTAATTTCCTCCATGACTATCTGCTGGGCATACCCTGCTCCACTGAAAGCTTGAGACATGCGGGTGGCATCAACATTAAGCTGGATTGCAGGGGACTTTCCAGCCAATACATCCCGCTGAAAATTCGGCGGGATATCGAGCGAGAAGGTGAAATAACCCGCATCAAGACCCGTATCTACTTCCTTCAGGTCAACAAGGTAAGGTGGTTGAAACTCAGGAGGCTGAAAAGCAGAAATAATTCGCGTAGATAAAGGCGAACGATCTTCATCCACAATCGCAATAGGCACCTTGTTCAGGGTATCCGGCATGGATGTGGCTGCGATATAAATCAGTAATGAAAAACCATAAGCAATGAGAACCAGCATGACCGGGTCGCGAAGAATGCTCCAGAGTTCTTTCCCGCCCAGACGGTAGACATGACTGATCCTGACCATGGCTATGTCTCTTGTTTCCCTAATAGCGCAATGGCTAACAGCATGACCAGCAACGCTCCCATGGAGATGGAGAAAATAGCGGGCAGTAACTCGGGTAATGTCAGGGCTTTGCTGAATACACCGCGACTGATGGTGATGAAGTGCGTCGTCGGATTGAGTTCGCCGATGATTCTACCGACGCCTTCCAGCGAAGAGACGGGATGAATCATCCCGGAAAACTCTATTGTGGGTATCAGTGAGCCCATGGCAGTAAAGAATATGGCAGCGATTTGACTTCGAGTGAACGTTGACGACAGCAAACCAAATGCTGTGGCAAAACTGACAAAAAATATCGAGGCAATAAGCAGCGCCGGAAAGCTGCCTTTGATCGGTACTTCAAACACCCAGATGGCAAAAGCAACCATAAGAAGGAAATTGATCATGGCCAGAACAATATAGGGTAGCTGTTTGCCCAGCATAAACTCAGTTCGGGTCACGGGGGTGACGTATAGATTGATAATGGAGCCCAGTTCTTTTTCACGGACGACCGCCAGCGCGCTCAATATGGCCGGAATCAATAACAACATCATGGGCATCACCGCAGGCACCATGGCAGGCAGACTTTTGACATCCGGGTTGTAACGAAAGCGGGTTTCAATACTCGCCGCAGGTGCACTACTATCTCCCAACGCTGAACTGACCCAGCTTTGATGCATACCTTTTACATAACCCAGCACGGTTTCAGCACGTTGGGGCATAGCGCCATCTATCCAGGCGCTGATTTCTAATGTGTTGTCTCTGGCGAGATTTCGTGAAAAATTGGGAGGAATTTCAATAGCCAGTGCCAGTTCTCCGCTGCGCATTCTTCTATCCAAATCGGCATAATCCTGAATAGGTGCCTTCTCAATAAAATAGCGTGAGCCCGACATGTTGAGGGTATAGTTCTGACTCAGGACAGTCTGATCACGATCCAGAACTGCATAGCTCAGGTCGTTTACATCCATCGAAATGCCATACCCCATGATGACCATCAGTAGCAGGCTACCCATCAGGGCCATCGTCAGACGAACACCATCCTGTTTCAGTTCAAGCATTTCCCGCATGCTGTAGCTGAGTGCCCGTTGCCAGCTAAACAGTTTGTTGTGACTTGAATTGTTTAAGCTTTCCCGGTCATCAATCTCCGTCTCAGGCGTTGTCGATTGTGTTGTGCTGGTGGATTCGAACGATGCTTCGTGTTGTTTCAAATAAGCGATAAAGGCTGTTTCCAGCGTTGATGCCTGTTGTTTGTTAATGATTGCTTCCGGTGAGTCCGTATCAAGCACCTGTCCAGCATGCATCAGTGAAATGCGATCACAGCGCATAGCCTCATTCATAAAATGGGTGGAGATAAAGATAGTGACCTTTTCATCCCGGGATAACTCAACCAGTAAGGACCAGAAAGCATCCCGGGCAACCGGATCCACACCGGAAGTCGGTTCATCCAGAATCAATATTTCAGGTTTATGTACAACAGCGACAGCCAGTGACAAGCGCTGTCGCATTCCCAGCGGTAATTTGTCCGGCAGCCTTGTTGCGACTTGATCAAGCTCGAATCGGGCCAATAACTCATCGACTCTGCCCTGAATTTCTGCTGAAGGTACGTTAAACAGTTGTGCATGCAGTACCAGGTTTTGCTTGACGCTGAGTTCGTTATAGAGAGAAAAGGCCTGTGTCATGTAACCAACACGACGTCGTGTTTCAACATCGCGGGATTTAACTTTATGACCGAACAGCCTGGCCTGACCTTCGGTAGGGGCTAAAAGGCCTGTCAGCATTTTCATCGTGGTGGTTTTACCGCAACCATTGGAACCGATAAAACCGAAAATTTCCCCGCGTCTGATTTCAAAGTTCACCTGATCCACTGCAACAAAGTCACCAAATCGCATGGTGAGATCACTGGCTTCGATGGCGATCTCATCCTGGTTGCTGAATTCAGGAATGACGATAGACGAATGATGCCGTTTTTTCTGCTCGGGAAGTAAGGCAATAAAAGCGGCTTCAACGCTCTGAGTATCCGTCGTTTGCATCAGCGCTGCAGGTGTCCCTGTGGCCAGAATTTCGCCTTCATCCATGGCAACAAGCAGCTCAAACCGTTCCGCCTCCTCCATATAGGCTGTGGCGACCAGTACGCTCATGCCCGGGCGCTGTGCTCTTATTTGTTCAATCAGTTGCCAGAATTGATTTCTGGATAAGGGGTCCACCCCCGTTGTCGGCTCATCCAGAATGAGCAGGTCAGGGTCGTGTATCAGGGCGCAGCACAGAGCCAGTTTTTGTTTCATGCCGCCTGATAATTTGCCGGCAGGACGATCAAGAAAGGGATAGAGTCCCGTCGCCGTTGTCAGATGTTCTATACGACGACGGCGTTCCGCTGGGTCATGACCGAATAAACGGCTGATAAACTGTAAGTTATCTTCCACTGACAGGGAAAGGCTCAAGTTCTTACCCAGACCCTGTGGCATATAGGCAATCGTGGGACAGATTTGTCTGCGGTGATGTCTGGAAGACATATCACCATTGAGCACCCTCAGTGAGCCTGCCTGAAGTTTTCTTGCTCCTGCAATCAATGACAGTAAACTCGATTTTCCTACTCCATCCGGACCGATAAAGCCGACGGTTGCACCGGCCGGGATGCTGAGGTTAATCTGCTTCAGAGCTTGTTTGGAGCGATAGTTCAGACTGACATCGTTCAGTTCAATAACGGGCTGTTTATCAACTGCCTGCACTATTCGGATACCCTAACCTGTAGCGATTCAGGCCAGTCCTGATTGTCATCCAGTTTCAGCCAGGCTACGCCTGGTAACCCTGTTTTTACCTGGCGAATATGTTTGTTCAGCAAATCCGGTGAAATACGGACTTTCACACGAAACATCAGCTTTTGACGCTCCTCGGCTGTTTCGACTGTTTTCGGGGTGAACTGCGCCACACTGGAGATATAGCTGACTTTGGCAGGAATGACATACTCAGGAAAGGTATCCAGAATAATACGGGCATCACTCCCCAGCGCAACACGGCCAACTACGGTTTCAGGCAAGAAAAAGGTCATGTAGACATCAGTCAGGTCGACCATGTTGAGCACTTTGCCACCACTGGGCAATACTTCCCCCGGCTCGGCGACCCGGAACTGGACTCGTCCAGCTCTGGGCGTTTTGAGTTGGCTGTCAGCAATATCAACATTGATCCGCTCTATGGTGGCTTCAACAGCAGCGACAGTAGACTTGGCACCGTCGACTTGTGATTTTGCTGCAATGACAGCCGCTTCAGCGGCCTTTACCTGGGCTTTGGCTGCAGCAAGTGTTGCCTCTGCACTTCTTACTAAAGCCTTGTCGTCATCGAGTTGTTGTTTGGATGCCGATCCTTTTTGTGCCAGGGTTTCAGTACGGGCCAGTCGACGCTGTGCATTTTCCAGTTCACTGGCTCGCTGGACCACGACTGCTTCAGCGGCTGCCACGTCACTCTCCCGAACAGCCACTTGTGCCTCGGCGCTGGCAACAGCATTCCTGGCTTTCTGTAGTTGAGCCTGTGCTTCACTGAGTTGTGCATTAAGCACATCGATTTGCATACTGGCGACAATGTCGCCTGCCTCGATAAAATCCCCCTCCCTGGCGTGAATCTCTATCACCCGGCCAGCATATTTGGTGGCGATATCAATCTCAGTCGCCTCAATACGGCCATTACCACTCACCAGATAGTCAACAGGTTGACTACTTTTCTGAATAAACCAGAACCAGATAGAAAGGCTGACCAGGGCGATCAGTCCTACCAACAGCGATATTTTTTTGACTGTGTTCCTCATGTGTTTCCTTCACTGATGTGGCCATAGAACGCAGATAGTCAGCTTTCCAGTACGTGATTAACTTTTCAGGCACGTCAGACCTTGTTTCCGAATTGCTCACTTTGTTACTGAATTCATATTAAGGATCAGTTGTCCTAGCAGCAATAAGTTAAACAATAAGAGATTTCAAAATCACGGCAACTGATTCAGATCAAATTCCTGCCAAATGATGGCCTCAGGCTGGATAAAAAATGCTCGACGATGAGCAACCTGATTTGTTTTATCGATAAGCTGGTTGCAATCAAAAACGATATTTCAAATTTGATTTGTCCCGGTTCCGGGCATACCATGAACTCAATTATTTCATTCATACGTTGACGTGAAGCCGAACTTCCTGATCACAATCAGTTTACTTATCTGCATGGTTTTCTCGACCAGTGCATCAGCTTTTTTGCACCTCAATGAACACCAACTCGAACTGACGCATGCCGATTTGACGTACGCTGATCATCAAACTGATTCGGGTGTGCATGAGGAACATGATGCCAGTGCTGAGCATGCGCATCACTTCAACCTGCATATCACAGCGGATCTGATTGAACATGAAGCTATTCGTTTTATCAAATCGGCTAATCATATCAGTGGCGATGTGATGAGCCCGCTGATTACCCGCTCTTATACCCCCCCTCTTCCCCCGCCCAACGCCTGATCCTTTAGCAACTGGTCTCTTAAGACACGCTTTTGCGTGTGAATTTGCTATGGGATTTGATCATGAAATTGTTGAATTTATTATGCCGCTCCGCCATGCCGGTGCTGGCAGTCGTCACCGGGCTGCTGAGTTCAGGCTCAGCACTGGCTATTGAGCCGTCAACCGCGGTAAAACGAACGCTGCAAGCCAGTCCGCAGTTAGAGCTTTATCCTTACCATGTGCGCACTCTCGAGGGTGAAGCGCTGCAGGCGGACCTGAGACCCAATCCAACGCTGGGCGCCAGCCTGGAAAATGTGATGGGCACCGGTGATAGCCGCTTTCTTGCGGGGCATGAACTGACGCTGTCTTTAAGTCAGGTACTGGAACTGGGTGGCAAGCGTGAGCGTCGGGTCGATGTCATTGACCGCAAGTCGGCTGAGTTACAACACGACTATGAAGTCAAACGTCTCGATGTCGTGGCGGCTACCCTGCGAGATTATTATGCTGCACTGCGTTTACAGCACCTTATGGACTGGAACCGACAGCGGATTGTCAGCGAAAAGGCGGCTTTAGAAGTCATTCAAAAACGCGCCAATGCCGGTGTGGTCGGTGAAGCCGATCTGATGCGTATGCAATTGCGTTTGGCGAAATCTGAATCCAAGCAACAAACGCTTCTCGCAGAGCATGAACAGGCGCTGAGAATGCTGGCTGCCAATTGGGTACAGGCGCCGGATTTCGAGGCTGTCGCTGGCAAACTCGCCAAGCTCCCCCGTCTACCGGATGAGAATGAACTTCAAGCGGCTTTAGTTAAAACGCCGGATTATCTGCTTTTAGCGGCACAGGCCCGGATCAATCAGGCGAGACTGGCGCTGGCTGAAGCTGAGCGTACTTCAAATGTCACGGTGGGTGCCGGTATCAGACGATTTGAGGGCAATGATGATCTGGCGCTGGTATTCAATTTCTCCATGCCCTTGCAACTGAATGATCAAAATCAGGGCAGCATCGCCGCCGCACAGGCCCGGTATCAGGAAAAACTGGCGCATCAAACGTTGATGAAAAACCGGCTGGAGATTGCGCTGAGTCGCATTCTGGCGGCAATGCAAAACAATATCGAGCAGGAAAATCGCCTTAATCAGGACCTTAAGCCTGTGGCGAACTCATTACTCGACGAAGTGGAACGCGGCTACCAACTCGGTATTTACAACGTCCTGCAATGGGTCGATGCCCAGGATGAGCTCTACGCTATCGAGCGGGACATTATCGAAGCCCAGTACGCTGTTCATCTGCAGTTTCTGGAACTGGAACGGCTCAGTGGCATGAGTCTGGTTAACCACTCATCCAGCGACGCTGCTGACAAGGAATAAGCACCATGAAATTTTATTTTTTGATATTCACTTTTTTTATTCATACCACTGCTTTCGCTGCCGGCGGTCACGGCCACGGTCATGATGACAGCGGGCATGAAGCACCACCGGAAGGTCCCCATGGCGGGCGTCTGCTGGAGAGTGACAGTTTGAACCTGGAACTCAGCATTTTTGAATCCGGTATTCCACCGGAGATGCGGGTTTATGCTTATCAGCCGGACGGTACAGCGATTGATCCTGAAAAGATTAATATGACCGTGACTTTAAACCGGACCGGCGGTGATCAGGATCTGATTGATTTTATGCCTGAATCCGATTATTTGCTGGGAGACCAGGAGGTTAGAGAGCCACATTCATTTGAAGTCGAGGTCACTGCCCGTTACCAGGATGAGGAGCATCACTGGCATTTTGAAAGTTATGAGGGCCGTGCAGAAATCACAGACAGATTGCTGGCCTTATCGGGCGTTATAACAGACACCGCCAGCCCGCAGACTTTGACAGTGACCAACACCGTCTACGGCATTATCAGTAAAGCCGAAGACCGGGTGTTTCATGTCCATGCGCCCTACCCCGGTATTGTCCAGTCGGTGCTGGTCAATACCGGTGACCAGGTTAAAAAAGGTCAGCGTCTGCTGACCGTGCTCAACCAGCAGACCCTGCAGACTTATGCCGTGACCAGCCCGGCTGCGGGTGAGGTGACGCTGCGTCCTGTTAAAAAAGGCGACCATAGCGATATGGGTACGCTGGTCGAAGTCAGTGACCTTTCCAAAGTCTGGGTAGAAATGTCGATGTTTCCCCAGGATATCGAGGCTATTTCCAAAGGCATGAAGGTCAGAGTCAGTGATCTTCATGACGAGCAAATGGCAGAAACTGAACTCGATTATCTCTCACCCCAGATGACCGGGGGGCATATTGCCCGTGCCAGGGCGACACTGGCCAATCCCGATGGCAACTGGCGGCCCGGTATGCATGTGATTGCCAGCGTTGTCACTGAACAACTCGAAGTGCCGCTGGCTGTCAAACGCTCAGCGCTGCAGACCTACCGTGACATGCCGGTGGTCTTTGCCCGTTTTGGCAATATCTTTGAAGTCAGGATGGTGCAGCTTGGCCGTCAGGATGAAGCGTATGTAGAAGTCACTGGGGGGCTGAAACCCGGCACCGACTATGTCATTGAAAACAGCTATCTGCTTAAGGCCGAAGTCCTGAAAGATGGCGCCAGCCACAGCCATTAGGAGCGAACCATGATTGATTCGATTATTCGCTTCGCGATAAATCAGCGTTGGCTGGTACTGGTGTTGACCCTGCTGATCGCCGGGCTGGGTGTTTACAACACTTATCAACTGCCCATTGATGCAGTACCGGATATCACCAATAAGCAGGTGCAAATCAACACGGAGGTGCCTGGATATTCGCCACTGGAAGCGGAACAGCGTGTCACTTACCTGATTGAGACCGCTATGGCCGGTCTGCCGGATCTGCAATACACCCGCTCCCTGTCACGCTATGGTCTGTCTCAAGTGACGGTGGTGTTTGAGGATGACACCGATATTTATCTGGGAAGACAACAGATTAGTGAGCGTCTGCAATCCATACGCGGTCAATTACCCGCCGGTGCCGAGCCACAACTGGGGCCAGTCGCCAGTGGTCTCGGCGAAATTTTTACCTATGCAATCAGCGCTGAAGCAGATGCGGTTAAAGAAAACGGTGAGCCCTACAACGCCGAAGATCTGAGAACCATCCAGGACTGGATCATCAGGCCGCAACTGGTCACGGTGCCTGGCATTACCGAAATTAACAGTGTCGGTGGCTATGAGCGTGAGTACCAGGTTGCGCCGGACCCGGCAAAATTACTGGCTTACAAACTAACGCTGGCCGACGTGTCTCAGGCGCTGATGGAGAACAATCAAAATACCGGGGCCGGATATATAGAGCGTTATGGTGAGCAGTGGCTGGTTCGCTCGCCGGGACAGCTCAAAACCCTGGATGACATTCGCAAAGTGGTGATTGCCAAGCGTGATGATATGCCCATCACTGTGGGCGATGTCGCTGAAGTGATGCTGGGCAAGCAACTTCGCACTGGTGCAGCGACCCAGAATGGTCAGGAGACCGTTTTGGGTACCGCTTTTATGCTGATTGGTGAAAACAGCCGGGTTGTGGCTGAAGCCGTGTCTGAGAAATTGGCGGCGGTTAACCGCAGCTTACCTGAGGGCGTCAAAGCCGAAGCGGTCTACAACCGCACCACCCTGGTCGAAGAGACTATCGCCACCGTACAGAAAAATTTGCTAGAGGGCGCCTTACTGGTCATCGTGGTGTTGTTTGCTCTGCTCGGCAACTTCCGGGCAGCCTTTATCACTGCCATGATCATCCCTTTGAGCATGTTGTTTGCGGTAACCGGCATGGTCAATAACCGGGTTTCGGGCAATCTGATGAGCCTGGGGGCGATCGACTTTGGTCTGATTGTCGATGGCGCGGTGATCGTGGTTGAAAATGGACTTCGCAGACTGGGATTGGCGCAGGAGCGACTTGGACGCTTATTGACCCTGCAGGAGCGCTTAAAGGAAGTCACAGAAAGCACGCGTGAAGTCTTTAATCCGGCAGTTTTCGGCGTCCTGATAATCATGCTGGTTTATTTGCCCCTGTTTGCACTGGGCGGGGTTGAAGCCAAGATGTTTGAGCCCATGGCATTTACCGTCATGGCGGCCCTCACCGGGGCATTAATCTTTGCTGTGACTTTTGTACCGGCGGCACTGGCGATTTTTGTCAGGGGTAAAGTGCGACACCGGGAAAATATTTTGATGCGCGGTGCACGTTTTGCCTACCGGCCTTTTCTGTCTCTGGCTATGCGTCTGCCGCTGGTAGTGACACTGTCTGCATTGATTTTCGTCATCTGGACGGCCAGTCTGACCACGCGTATGGGCGCGGAATTTCTGCCTAAACTGGATGAAGGTGATATTGCCATGCATGCGCTGAGAATCAGCGGCACAGGCCTGGAACAATCTGTTGATATGCAGAACCAGCTGGAAAGCGTGATTCGTGAATTTGCACAGGTTGAGCGGGTGTTCTCAAAAATAGGTACCCCCGATATTGCCACTGATCCTATGCCACCCAATGTCGCGGATACCTATATCATTCTCAAGCAACGCAGTGCTTGGCCCGATCCGACTCAAACCAAGGCGGCGTTTCTGGATGAGTTACGTCAGGCAGTTGAAGCTGTACCCGGCAATAAATACGAATTCACCCAGCCGATTGAGATGCGCTTCAATGAACTGATTGCGGGTGTAAGAGCGGATGTTGCTGTCAGGGTTTATGGCGATGATCTGGATGAGCTTAATCAAATCGGCGAATCAGCCATTAATATCATCAAGCGTGTTTCGGGGGCGGCCGATGTCCGCATGGAGCCTATTACCGGTCTGCCGATGATCGCCATCGAACCTGATCGTGATCATCTCGCCCTCCTGGGCCTCACTATCAATGATATGCAGCAGACTATTCAGACTGCGATTGGTGGCCGTGAGGTTGGTTTGATTTATGAGGGCGATAAACGCTTTGATCTGATTGTCAGGCTGGCCGATGAAAAGCGTGAAAACATTGCGTACCTCTCAAAGCTTCCCGTAGCACTGCCAGATAGTGATGAGCCTGATTTGTCCTATGTGCCTCTGGGTGAAATTGCGACCATTAAGAGAGTTATTGGTCCAAATCAAATCAATCGGGAAAATGGCAAACGGCATGTGCTGGTGTCGGCTAATGTCAACCAACGTGATTTGGCCTCCTTTATCAGTGATGTTCAAACGGCGATTAATGAGCAGTTATCGATGCCGGCGGGTTACTGGGTCGACTATGGCGGCACATTTGAACAATTGCAGTCCGCCACGCAGCGGCTATCAATCGTGGTGCCGGTCACCCTGCTGTTGATTCTGGGCCTGTTGATTAGCGCCTTTCAATCACTTAGAGACGCGCTGCTGGTGTTTACCGGTATACCGTTGGCACTAACCGGTGGTGTCTTGTCTCTGCTTTTCAGAGATATGCCGCTGTCGATTTCCGCAGCAGTCGGCTTTATTGCCCTGTCAGGCATTGCCGTGCTCAATGGTATTGTCATGCTGTCATTCATCCGCCAACTGCGTGCGAAAGGGGAAAACCTCTTGATAGCGGTAAGAAGTGGAGCGATGCAGCGTTTACGACCGGTTTTAATGACCGCATTAGTGGCCAGTCTCGGCTTCTTACCCATGGCGCTCAATACCGGTACAGGGGCTGAAGTACAGCGGCCTCTGGCCACCGTGGTCGTGGGGGGCATAATCTCGTCGACCTTACTCACGCTGGTCGTGTTACCGGCGCTGTATATTCTGGCTCATCGACGTGCTGAGCGTCGGTCGGCGCAGCCATAAATTGACATCAGACCTGATACGGCATAAACGGAAAGGCGCGATCACAAAAAATTCATCAATCATCTCTATTCTGGATGAATATGGCTGTGTCATTCGTGCTTAATTCAGCAATGAACGGTCAGATTGACATAATGCTATTCTGCAATGGCTAAACCGCTAATTCTGCCGTTTGAATGCCGGCTTTTATTTGAGAGGTCTCTATGCGTAATCAAAATAAGATAGGTAAGTTGTCTGGCTGGATAGGTATCTGTTTTATGGCTTTTCTGCCGGGACTGGCATTAGCAGAAAGTGCCCATGCCAACATCGTCGATACCTTTGTGGCCCTGTCAGGTGGTCCATGAAGGTGAGCGGGTTAATCACGCAGAGGGCATTGTGGCTGAAGGCATTTTTACGCCATCGTCTCAGGCCAGCCAGATCACCACAGCACCCCATTTCCAAAAAACGCCCACTGATGTTGTCGTCAGGTTTTCAAATGCGACCGGTGTCCCGCAAATTCATGATGCGTCTGGCGAAGCTTTTCCCAAGGGGATGGCTATTCGTTTTTTACTCGAAGACGGGGATGAGACTGATATGGTGTTGTTATCCGTCAATCGATTCCCGGTCAGTACGCCGGAAAAATTTCTTGAGTTACTGACAGCGATTAAAGCATCCCGTGACAGTGATGCCACCCCTTCGCCGATTGCCCGCTTTCTTGAAAACAATCCCAGTGCCAAACGCTTTGTTGAACTGGACAAACCCGCACCAGAAAGCTTTACCACACAAAACTATCATGGTCTGAATGCCCTTATTTTCACTAATGCTGATGGTGAGCGCGTTTACGGGCGTTATCTGGTAGAGCCGGTTAATGGTTCACAGTTTCTGGATAGAGACGCACGCGAATCGGCAGCGCCGGATTATCTCTCCACTGAATTAAAAAGCCGGCTTGAACAAGGCAAAGCCGTGATGACAATCTCGCTACAGATTGCGAGTGAGGACGATATTAAAAATGATCCTACCGTGGTCTGGCCGGAAGAAAGACAAATCATCGAACTGGGTACACTTGAAATTCAGAACATCATGGACAATGGCGCTGAATATGCCAAAAACACCCTGTTCAATCCGCTGGCATTGACCGATGGCATCTCGGCTTCTGATGATCCGGTTTTACTTGCAAGACCCACGGCTTACGCGCTCAGTTTTCAAAAACGGGCAGACTGAACGCCAGCACCGCATCGATAAAAAAATGCGGGTTAAAGCCCGCATTTTTTGTTTCAGTCCTGCTGTGGATTACGTACCCAATTTTCGGATATGAACAATTGATAGTCCACTGATAACATTACGACAAGCGTACTTATCCATAAAGCCTTATCCCTGACACTTGAGCTTTCGCTCATAAGCCGCATGGACATTTGATTTGCAGCGAGCGCAACGATTTAAGACCTTTCAATTTGTCGAGCCTGGTTCTCCTGAATCACGGGGGCGGCGCAGGCGTTTACGTGCCTGTCAGGAATGTGACTGGGTAGTGGCCTTACCGGCACTCAAGCCCAATCAGCTTGCCACATGTCCCCGTTGTCATCACACGCTGGCGCGACGACATTTCCGCCCGGCGCAACGCAGTATGGCGCTGGCCATCAGTGCCTTAATTGCGTTAATGCTGGCGGTCTATTTTCCTTTTGTCAGTTTTCATGCGCTGGGCATCGGTCAGAAAATTCAGCTCAGCCAGACAGCCACGCAGTTACTGAGTTTTGAACAGCCATTGATGGCCATTCTGGTGTCATTGACTATCGTGATTTTGCCGGCGTTGTACCTGCTAGCAGTGATCTGGTTGCAAAGCGGTTTGCTGCGGGGGAAACCACAGCCAATGAGTCGGGTTATTGCCCGATCTTTGAAACATTTGCATCCTTGGATGATGGCGGATGTGTTCATCATCGGCGCGCTGGTCAGCCTGTTTAAGCTGTCTGGGTCCGCTGATGTGACGCTCGGGGCTGGCTTCTGGGCCTTTTGCAGCTTTGCCATTTTGCTGCTGATGACGACCCGATCGGTTGATGATGACTGGTTGTGGTTTTCGATTGCCGGCGAACCACCGGCACCCGAGGGAACACAAACCGGAATAACAGCGGCCTCACAACAGCTGACCGGCTGCAGCACCTGTGGCCTGTTGCAGAGACTGCCGAATCAGGGACAGGCTCACTGCGAACGCTGTGGTGAGCGACTACGCCCCCGGCTCCCCCACTCCCTGCAGCGCACCTGGGCCTTATTGCTCACCGCCTGTGTGCTCTATGTGCCGGCCAACGTCTACCCGATTATGCATAGTACCCGGCTGGGACAGACGCAGCCACAGACGATTATTGGTGGTGTTGTCGACCTGATCAATGGTGGCTCCTGGCCGATTGCCCTGATCATCTTCACCGCCAGTATTATCGTCCCGGTAGGCAAAATACTGGCTCTGGGCTGGCTGTGTCTTCGTGTTGGCAAAAGCAGTGAGATGACGTATCGCAGTCGTATCAGACTCTACCGTGTTGTGGAGTTTATCGGTCGCTGGTCCATGGTCGATGTGTTTGTCGTCGCCATCCTGGTCGCGCTGATTCGTGCCGGCAACCTGATGTCCATCACACCCGGTCCGGCTGCACTGGCCTTTGCCCTGGTGGTAATATTGACTATGCTGGCTGCCATTTGTTTTGACCCGAGACTGATTTGGGATCAATCCACTGAACACAGAAACCACGCTTTCAAGGACCCACTGCATGAGTGAAAACGGTTCAACCGACCAGCCACACAACAGCGATTTACACAAAGCGACGACTGTCAGGGCCTCACGATTATCGCCTATCTGGATCATTCCTGTTGTGGCAGCCCTGATAGGTGCCTGGCTGGTTGTCGACAACTATCTACACACCGGTCCGTTGATCACCCTGACTATCTCCAACGCTGAAGGCATTGAGGCCGGTAAAACCCGAATCAAGACCCGCAATGTTGATATCGGCCAGGTTGAAGAAGTGAAATTATCCGATGATCTCAGTCAGGCCCTGGTGATGGCCCGCATCAACCACGATGCCGAGGAAGTGCTGGTTGAAGATACCCGCTTCTGGGTTGTGAAACCCCGTATCAGCCGTGAGGGCATCAGTGGTTTCGGCACCGTGTTGTCCGGTGCTTATATCCAACTGCATCCCGGCCAGTCACAGAAACAACGGCGAAAATTTGAGGTACTTGAGCAGCCACCGGTGGCGTTGGATGGCAATGAAGGGATCCGAATCAAGCTGGTCAGTCAACTGGGAAATTCTCTGCGGGTGGGCGACCCGGTGACGTATCAGGGTTACACCGTGGGACGTGTTGAGAGTGCCGAGTTTGATGAGGCCGCCCTGCAGGTCAATCACCAATTGTTTATAGAGCAGCCCTATGATGCCCTGATTAACGCTAATACCCGATTCTGGTCTGCCAAAGGTGTCAACCTGGAGTTGAGCTCCACCGGATTTGAGGTCAATATCGCTTCACTGGAAGCCCTGTTGAGCGGTGGCGTGACTTTCGGCATTCTGGAAGACTTGCCGGCAGGCCCTGTAGAACAGGAGCAGGTTTTTCAACTATTCCCGGACGAAGAAAAAGCCCGTCAGGGACTGTTCAGCGATTCACTGGAGTATGTGCTGCTGGTGGAAGACACGGTGCGCGGTCTCAGTGAAGGCGCACCGGTGGAATTTCGTGGTCTTCGTGTTGGCACGGTCAAGGAAGTACCCTGGCGCTTTACCTCACCGGAACGACGTATTCGTGAAAACTTTGCCATCCCGGTATTGATCAGTATTGAGCCGCAGCGTCTTGGTGGTCAGGAAAAAGTCGACCTGGCGTCCTGGCGTGAAAGATTGAAAAACATCGTGGAGAATGGCCTGCATGCCACGCTGAAATCCGGCAATTTGCTTACTGGAGCCTTATTTGTTGATCTCAACTTTCAGCGTGACCAAGACGAAAACAGGAAGCTGGAAACCTTTGAGAAACGGCTTGTGATCCCCACTACCCCGACAGGGCTGGCGCAAATTGAGCTGAAGGTATCCAGTCTGCTGGATAAACTCAATGCACTGCAGATCGAGCCAATCATGAAAGGGATGGACAATAATATGCAGCAGTCCGAATCCCTGTTGCGGGAAGTCCGCAGTCTTACTGCCAGCGTTAAGGATTTGCTGGATAATCCGGAAATTCAGCAGGTCCCGACCAATATCAATCAGACTTTGACTGAGCTGCGAAAAGCCATTGAAGGCCTGTCACCGGAGTCGCAGACCTACCAGGAACTGAACCAAACACTGCAAACCCTGGAAACCCTGCTGCGGGACCTGCAACCTCTGGCACGAACCCTGGGTGAGCAGCCTAATGCCTTGATTTTTAATCCACCGGCGACTAATGACCCACAGCCACCGGCAGCCACACCCTAATCAGGAATCGATTTTACTGTGATGACACCGAAAACTTATCTAAGCGTTTTGTTCATTCTGCTATTGTCGGCCTGTGCCAAGCCGACTATGGACAAGCAACATTATTTCCTGCCGGGACCGAGCGGCGAGATTGAGTCAGCCGATAAGCCGGGGAAAATGCAATTGCTGCAAATCAGTGACGTACAGTTGGCTGACTTTCTGAATAAATCGGGACTGGTGTTGCAACTGGACGACATTACCCTGAATCAGGCAAAAAACCATGTCTGGGCTGAAGATCTACGCCGGCAAATCAACCGTGGTCTGCAGGCACGTCTGAATCTTCAGTCACAGCCCTACACAGTGGTAAGACCTCAGACTCCGGCTGATTTACGTTTATCTATCGATATTCATGGATTTCATGGCCGCTATGATGGTCTGGCGTTGACCAGCGGACAATGGCAACTGAAAAATCAACAAGGTGAAATCCAGCACATCCAGCGCTTTGAGATGGAGACAGCACTCAAGGAGTCAGGTTACCCAGCGCTGGTCAGAGCGCTGGGGCAGAATCTCGATAAACTGTCGCAGCAGATTGCAGACTATCTGCAACCCTAGCGGTTGCCAGGATATGCGTGTTAAGCACCTTATTACAGCTCGTCGACACCCTTGATTTCATCCGCTGACCAGTTATTTATCGCTGCTTCGACGCTGCCATGTCGACTGACAGCACCATCAAACTGGTTCATATACACCATACCCAGGTTGACCCCGTCGAGAATAATATTGTGCACCTGCCAGGCTTGGCTGCTGTCTTTTCGGCCCAGGGCATAATCAATTGAATAAATTCGGTTGTTGCCTGCTTCTGCCTTCATTTTGATATAGGTCCGGTTATCACGCTGCGGATTGAAATCCGCCGGCAGGGGCTGGACTTCGATACTTTTGACTTCAAAGGTTTGAAAGCTTTTCATGTAGAGCTTTGACAGGCTGCGCTTAAAGGCCTCCGAAAAGGCTTGCTTCTGTTCCTGTGTCGCTGCTTTGCCGTGCTTGCCCATGACCCCGCGAGCAATGGCATCAAAATCCACAATCGGTTCCAGTACCTGAAACAGATCATCCGCCATCTCCTGCGTCATCTGGCCTTCGTCGAGCGTCTGGTGCTCTTTGATAATATCCAGTACTTCAGTCGTGGATGCCTGGATGATGTCTCTCGGGTTGTTATGACCCTGCTCTGCGCTGACAGTGAACGCAAAGAAAAGCAGGTATGTCGCTAAAATCCAATGGAAAAACGTGCTGTGTTGCATAAGTAAGGTATCCCTTTTCCGTAGTTGGTATTTCAATGAATGAGTCAGTTTTCGCTGGCCTGAGTTCGCTGCTTATCTTTTGACTGGTAAGCGAGAATCAACAGTCCAGGCAGAATGGTCAGATTGGCGGTCAGCGCCAGCATCATGGCCAGTGCCGTCATCAAACCAAAATAGACACTGGGAATAAAATTGGAAAACACCAGCACTGAAAAACCGATAATGACCGTCACCGAGGTGTAGTAAATCGCATTGCCAATACTCTGGTGGCTCTGGCTGACAGCAGTTCGGACATTATGGCTGGCCGCATATTCCTTCCGGAAGCGATGCAGATAATGAATCGCATCATCGACCCCGATACCGATAATAATCGCGGCAATGGTAATCGTCATCACATCCAGCGGGATGCCCAGGTAGCCCATCAGGCCAAGCGCAGTCGCTGCGGCAAGCACATTGGGAATCAAACCCAGTACGGCCAGCGTCAGGGAACGCAGCAACAGCATGAACATGATCAATGTCGCGATAATCACAAATACCAGGGTGGATGTCTGCGAATCAAACAGGTGCTGCAGCATACCGTTGAACAGTACTGCCATGCCGGTGATGCGAACATCCTCTGCTGCAAAACCGAGTTCGTTCACCGCATGGTGTTCGATATCTTCAATCAGCCCCTCAATCGTGTAATCAGGCACCGTTTCATGCAGACGCAGGGTGATACGCATCATGCCAGTCTCGGGGGAGGCGTAGGGTTCAATCAGATCATGGTAAACCCGCTCAGGCATGGCTTTGATGGCCGTAACCAGCTCAACCGGCCCCAGGGGCTCACCATCATTGTAGGTCTGTGCCACCTGTTCCAGGTTTTCCAACGAGATGATTTTACCGACAGCCTCTTTACGCTCCAGGTAGTCATGCATCTCACGCAAATATTGAATCTTGTTGGGGGTAAACCAGTAGAGTCTGGCGTTGCTATCTTCTGCACCAGTGCTGAAGAAGCTGGTCTCCTCCTCTTCCGGTTCTTGATAAGGCGGGAATTGGAGAATGATATCCATCGGCATGGTGCCACCCAGATTCTTATCAATAAATTCGAGCCCTTTATGAATTTCGGTGTGATCACGGAAGTATTCGACAAAGCGATTATCCATGCTCAGTCGGCCGATACCGAGCGTTGCCACAACAAACACAATCAGCATCAGGATTAACACCAGGCGGGTACGATTCACGGCAAGACCGCTCAGGAAATGGGTGAGATGTGGTTCATCATGAAGGCGGGCATGGTCACCCGCTCTGGGCAGCAGCAGTAAAATGCCGGCGAACAAAGCGTACGTCACCAGAAATGACACCAGGATGCCGATACTCATGATCCAGCCAAAATCCATCACCGGTACGATATCACTGGTGACCAATGAGCCGAATGCCACCATGGTGGTCAGCGCCATATAAACACAGGGGGCCAGCTTATCTTTCATGGTCTCGATCACCAGTGCCTGATGCGGCATGTCTGGGTTCTTGCTTCCCAACTCGCGGTAACGAACGATGAGGTGAATCGCAAAGGAGATGCTGAAAATAGTTAGCAGAGAGATATAGTTGGAGGAAACGACCGTGGTCGGCTGCTGTAAAAAGCCCAGAATACCTGTGGTCAGAAAAATGGTCACGCCGGTGCTGGCAAGCGGATATAACACCCAGCGTAACTGTCGGAATAGCCAGAACAGCATCGCAGAAATGAGGGCAATCACAATGCTGCCGAAAATCACCACATCCTGCTTCACGTAGCTGATCATGTCGGCGGCAATCATCGGAATCCCGCCGAGATAGGCTTTCACATCATCACTTACGTTGTCTCGTACCGCCCGAATCTGGCTGATTAACTGTTCCCTGTCCTGTAGATGCTGGCTGTAGACTTTTTGATAGCGCTCCTCGACCGAGGCCAGCTGAAGCTGTTGTTCCTCTGTTGGGTTCTCAATCTTCCGTAACGCACGACGCTGTTCTCTAATTTCAGCGAGTGCGTGATCCGGTTCTAACTGAATACGGATTGCGGTAGTCTGACCCTCTTCTGATATCAACAGATTGCGGAATAACGGGCTTTGCGTCAGCTCTTCTCTGGCCAGGCTTAAATCCACATCATCTGACAGCAGTGTGCGAAAGCCTGTTGCCAGTTCCGAGACCGGCACATGGGGGCTTTGCAGTAACGGCGCTTCCAGCATTGAATCCACATTACTGACGCCATCAATTTCCTCCAGTTGACCGACCAACTGCTGCAGGTTTTGAATGCTCTGCGGACTGATTAAAGGCTGGTTTGTGGGCGTATAGGTCAGCACCAGGAAGCCTTCGCCGCCAAACTGTTCACTAACATCACGGTAATAGGCCAGCTCCGGATCGCCCTCTGCCACCAGCGTGTCTTCCGAGGCATCAAAACGGAAGTCCTGAACGTAGTATGCCGCGACCAGGCAAAGGCCTGTCAGCAATAGAATCAGAGAGAGTGGCGCAATTAAGCTTTTTTTCATGCGGTATCCAGTGTTGCTGTGTGTTTGAAGTAAATCGGGTCCACAAGTTCACGCCCACTCTGCCCAATCCTCGTATGACAGTAAAGTTCTGGACTGGTCTGTTGGAACCTTCGCCGCAACTAATAGCCAGATTAGCCATTATATTGATCAACAGGAGACGTTTCATGGGACTGCTTATTGACGGGAAGTGGTATGACCGCTGGTACGACACGGCATCCAATCAGGGCCGATTCAAACGCAGTGAATCCCAGTTTCGTCATTGGGTGACGCCGGACGGTCAGCCCGGCCCCAGCGGCAATGCTGGCTTTAAAGCAGAAAAGGATCGTTATCATCTCTACGTCTCACTGGCCTGCCCCTGGGCCCACCGGACATTGATATTCCGTAAATTGAAAGGTTTGGAATCAATAATTTCACTATCGGTGGTGAATCCGTACATGGGAGAGCATGGCTGGACTTTTGAAAGCGGAGACGGCGTGATAGCCGATCCAGTCCACGATGCCGACTTCCTGCATCAAATCTATACCGCTGCTCAGCCTGACTTTAGCGGCCGGGTGACCGTGCCGGTACTGTGGGACAAGCAGCAGGATACGATTGTGAATAATGAGTCTGCCGAGATTATCCGTATGTTCAACACAGCCTTTGACGGGCTGGGCGCCGAAGCCGGTGATTATTATCCTGAAGCACTGCGGTCAGAGATTGATGCAATTAATGATGAGGTTTATGACCGGATCAATAATGGCGTTTATAAAGCCGGCTTTGCCACCACGCAGGAAGCATACGAAGAAGCCGTCATACCGTTATTCGAAGCCCTGGATAGGATTGACGAGCGTCTGTCACAGCAGCGCTATCTGGTCGGCGATCAACTGACGGAAGCCGACTGGCGCCTATTCACCACCCTGCTCCGGTTTGATCCGGTCTATGTTGGCCACTTCAAATGCAATCTGCGGCGGATTGCGGATTATCCCCACCTGTCAGGCTACCTACGTGAGTTATATCAATGGCCGGGTGTCGCCGACACCGTCAATATGGCCCATATCAAACAGCATTACTACCGCAGCCACGGCACAATTAATCCCACCGGGATTGTGCCTGCCGGGCCGGTACTGGATCTGAATCAGCCGCATGGGCGTGAGCAACGCTGAACGGGCTGCTCTTCCTCGCCATTGACGTGGCGTTGCTGACGGTGGCGTCGATTGCAAACGGCTTGAGGCTTTGATCCGAGCATTTCACTTTTAAGCCATATGATTGTGTAACACCAAAGCAAATTTCAGCGGTCAATTTGTGACTTTATTTATCCCTCCGCTGCCGTGCTTTCAGCGGGTGCCTTTCTGCTGACAGTACTTGGCTTATTCGGCAGTCCGTATTTGTTTAAAAGCAACTTATACAATGCGCCTGAATAGCCTGAAAAAGCGCGCATTGCCCAGCCTCATTCCGGCAGCGAAGCCGTTTCAAAAAAAGCCTGGGTTAACGAGAATCAATCAATAAGCCTGTAGTTTTGGGCAAGCTTGTCTCTGCGCATCCACCTACAATGCTAATCACTTTCCTCAGCCCAATGACGGCCTGAGACCTCGGGCACAGCATTCAGCAGGTCTGTTTTTCCTGGCCAGGGCCAATCAATTAACCGGATTTTAATAAATGTATGCGTTCATTAGACGCAATCTGCCATGGAGTTTAAGCATGCGACTTTCATTTTCAGCTTTAGTCTTTTTAATGACATTGGCCTCCACAGCCTGCACGGATAGCACACAGAATGCCGACGCTGCCCCAAGTCCACCCCCGCCGCCGGAAGTGGATGTAGCGACACCTTTAAAACAGACGCTGACCGACTGGGATGAGTTCACAGGGCGTTTTGAAGCCATCAACGATGTGCAATTACGTGCCCGCGTCACCGGTTATCTGGTGGAAAAAAGATTCAAAGACGGACAGATGGTCAAAAAAGGCGATGTGCTCTACGTCATTGACCCGCGCCCATTCAGCTATGAACTACAGCGGATAGAAGCACAGCACCAACTGGCACAGAAAGAATGGGAACGCGCCCAGAATCTACGTGAGAGCCGGGCGATTTCTCAGGAAGAAGCTGATCGGCGCTTTCAGGAGTTACAGATTGCCAAATCTTCGCTGGACAACGCACGTTTGCAAATGGCCTTTACCGAAGTCACCTCGCCGATTGATGGCAAGGTCAGTGACAGTTACGTGGATGTCGGCAATATGGTGGAAGAAAACGAAACGGTATTAACCCGCATCGTCAGCACCAATCCGATACATTTCCGCTTTGAAGGCTCGCAGACTGATCTGCTCAAATATCTGCGTCTGGATCGGGCCGGTCAACGTCCAAGCAGCGATTCCGCGCCGAATCCCATTTACATCAAACTGCTGGATGAAGATAAATTCTACCACCAGGGCAAGATGCACTTTGTCGACAATGCCGTTGATAATTCCACCGGCACCATTCAGGCGACCGCCACCGTCAACAATGACAACGGCATTATCTACCCGGGCCTGTTCGGCCGTGCCCGTCTGTTGGGCAGGGCCAATTACGAAGCGATTCTGCTGCCGGAAAAGGCCATCAATACCGACCAGGATAAAAAGTTCGTCTATGTTGTTGATAGTAAAGACATCGTACAGCGGCAGTATGTGCAGATCGGCAACCTTCTGGATAACGATCTGATTGTGGTCAGCGAGGGATTGAGCGGCGATGAACGCGTGGTGATTAACGGCATTCAGCGGATCCGTCAGGCGGACCAGCCCGTCACTCCTAATCCTGTTGAGTTAGCGTGGCAAGAGCCCGATACCCTGGTGCAGGCGGAAGGTACAGGTTCTGAGCAACGGACGGATCAGGAATAAGGAATTTTTATGCAATTTCCCAAGTTTTTTATCGACAGACCGATATTTGCCACGGTGATGTCTATCATGACCGTGATCGTCGGTGCGATGGCCTTTTTTACCCTGCCGATTGAGCAATATCCTTCAGTGGCTCCCCCCACCATCCAGGTTTCGGCCAATTACCCGGGGGCCACCGCCGAAACGGTGGCAGAAACGGTAGCCACACCGATTGAGCAGGAAGTGAACGGTGTCGAAGGCATGCTCTATATGCATTCACAGGCTTCAGCCGACGGCAGTATGACCCTCACTATCACCTTTGAACTGGGTACGGATCTGGATACCGCCCAGGTGCTGGTTCAAAACCGGGTGGCGATTGCTGAACCGCGCTTGCCGGAAGTCGTCCGTAGCATGGGGGTGACAACCCGTAAAAACACCCCGGATCTGATGCTGGTAGTCAATATGTCCTCCCCGGATGGCACTTATGACCAGAACTACCTGGCTAACTATGGCGTGCTTAATGTTCGTGATCGCCTGCGCCGGATTGAAGGTGTCGGTGAGGTCCGGGTATTTGGTGCTGCTGATTATGCGATGCGGATCTGGCTGAAACCGGCATTGCTGCAATCCTATAATATCGCGGCCGGCGACATCATTAATGCCCTCCGGAGTCAGAACGTGCAGGTTGCCAGTGGCACGCTCAACAGTGCACCGCAAAAGGAACAGAACTACTACGAATACATTGTGCAGACTCAGGGCCGGCTGGAAACCCCGCAACAGTTCGGGGAAGTTATCGTGAAAGCCGAGGAAGGCCGGATTGTTCGCCTGAAAGATGTGGCCCGTATTGAACTCGGTGCTCAGGAGTATGTCACCAAAGGCTACCTGGGTGAAAAACCGGCCGTGGCGCTGCCTATCTACCAGCGTCCGGGATCCAATGCGATTGCTACCACCCAGGCCCTCAAGGCTGAAATGATCGATATCGCCAAGGATTTCCCGCCCGGAATCGAATACGAGTTTGCTTATAACCCCACCGAGTTTATTGAACAGTCGGTTGAAGCGGTTGAACTGACCGTGTATGAAGCCGTGTTCCTGGTGGTGATCGTCATTCTGGTGTTTCTGCAGACCTGGCGCGCTGCCATTATTCCGATTGTGGCGATTCCGGTGTCTTTGATCGGGACCTTTGCCGTGATGTCGGCGCTCGGCTATTCGCTCAATAACCTGACCCTGTTCGGTCTGGTGCTGGCGATTGGTATCGTGGTCGATGATGCCATCGTCATTGTAGAAAATATGGAACGCAACCTGCGCAATGGTCTTTCACCCCGTGATGCCGCCCGTAAAACGATGGATGAGGTCGGTTCCGCGCTGATTGCGATGGGACTGGTCCTGGTCGCGGTGTTCCTGCCAACCCTGTTCCTGGAGGGGATTTCGGGCAAATTCTACCAGGCTTTCGGTCTCACCGTGGCCGTGGCCACGATGATTTCGGTGGCAGTATCGCTGACCCTGTCCCCTGCTTTGGCCGCCATACTGATGAAGGTGGAGCCGCATGACCACAAACCGGTCAAATGGTACAAGTCACCGGTCAAAGCCTTCTTTAATGGTTTCAATAAAGGCATGAACGGGCTGTCGAATCGTTATGGCTGGTTTGTCGGCAAAACCATTCGCATGGGCTTTATCATGCTGCTGATTTACGGCGGTCTGATGACGCTGACCGCGTTTCAGTTCGACCGTGTGCCGACAGGCTTTATTCCATCACAGGACCAGGGCTCGCTGATTGTTGCGATTACGCTGCCGGAAGGTGCGTCTCTAACTGAAACCGATGAGGTAGTCCAGGCCGTTAGTAGCGAAATGTTGAAGGTGCCGGGCCTTGCCAATACGGTGGGTTTTACCGGTTTCTCCGGCGCGACCCGTACGCTGCAATCCAATGCCGCGGTCATCTTCACGCCACTCGAGTCATTTGATAAGCGGCTCGCTGAAGGCATTGAATATCAAAGCATTCTGGACAATATGCGTGCTGTTGCGGGCTCGTTCAAAAATGCTCAGATTGCCGTGTTTGAGCGACCGCCTGTTCCCGGTATCGGGAATGCCGGTGGTTTTAAAATGATGTTACAGGACCAGGGTGGGCGCGGTCTGGCTGTGCTGGAACAGGCAGCCAAAGATATGGCAGCGGCTGCCAACAGCCCTGACAGTCCGGCCACGACAGCAGCGTTTACTTTCTTCAATACCAATAATCCACAGCTTTACCTGGATATTGACCGCAATAAGGCTGAGCGTCTGGGCGTACCGGTGGATAACGTGTTTGAAGCGCTGGAAGTCTTTATCGGGTCGGTCTATATCAATGACTTTAATTACCTGGGCAGAACTTTCCGGGTCACAGCGCAGGCGGAAGCCGAAGAACGCCTCAGCATTGATGATGCATTGCGAATCCGGGTGCGCAATAACAACGGTGATATGGTGCCGATTGGCTCTTTTGCCACAGTGGAAAACACCTCTGGCCCCTCCCGTGTGCCGCGATACAATCTGTATCCGGCGGCCGGTGTAATGGGCAGTGCCAGTCCCGGCTACAGCTCGGGTGAAGCGCTGAACGCGATGGAAGATCTGGCCGCGCAGATCCTGCCTGACGGCATTGGTTATGAGTGGACAGAGATTGCCTATCAGCAGAAATCGACCGGCGATACGGCGGTCCTCGCCTTTGTGCTGGCGGTGGTGTTTGTCTTTCTGCTGCTGGCCGCCCAGTACGAGAGTTGGACGCTGCCACTGTCCATTATTCTGATTGTGCCGATGTGTCTGCTGTCGGCCATTACCGGCGTCTATATGGCCGGTATGGATAACAACATCCTGACCCAGATCGGTCTGGTGGTCCTGGTGGGGCTGGCCTCTAAAAACGCCATTCTTATTGTCGAGTTTGCCCGCGAACTGGAAGATCAGGGTCGTGATATGTGGCAGGCGGCGGTGGAAGCGGCGCGGCTTCGCCTGCGCCCGATTCTGATGACCTCCTTCGCCTTCATTCTGGGCGTGGTGCCGATGGTGATTGCCACCGGTGCCGGTGCGGAAATGCGCCAGGCGCTGGGGGTGGCCGTGTTCTCCGGCATGCTCGGTGTGACCGCCTTCGGCTTGATATTCACGCCGGTGTTTTATGTGTTGTGCCGCAAACTGGCACTGATTCGGGTCAAAAAGACCTCGGATAACCTGTCTTCGGAGTCTGTTTAATGACAAAGCGACCTTTACTAGCGCTACTTATCGGGGTTCTCATGGCAGCCGGCGGCTGCGCCTCATTTCGCGATTATCAGGCACCGGAAACGCCCGAGGCGGTGTCGGAAACTGAACTGCAACAGGCCGGTAATGATCGTGTTCAGGCCAACAAAAAACCGGTTGCCGACTGGTGGCGTGAATTTAATGATCCCCTGCTGACCGAATTGGTCAACACCGCGCTCAATGCTAATCCGGATGTGCGGATCGCCTACGCCAATCTGCAGGAAGCCCGGGCTTTGCGTCGTGAAGTCGGTTATGACCGTCAGCCTGCTGTCGATGCCACCGGCGATGCCTCGCGTAACCTGAATTCGCAGGAGAGCTCCAATGGGACCAACCTGCCCAGAACCAATAACAGTTTCCAGGCGGGCTTTGATGCCAGTTGGGAACTGGATCTGTTCAACCGTGTATCATCTAGGGTTGAAGCACAGCAGGCTTTGACGGAATCTGCCGAAGCGGATTTACAGCAGATTTATGTCACCATTGCTGCAGAGGTTGCCAGAGCCTACATCGAACTTCGCGGTGCCCAGCACCGGCTGGATATTGCCGAGCGTAACCAGAGCAACCAGGCTGAAACCTATGAACTGACGCAAGTGCTCCTGGATAATGGTCGCGCTACAGCGCTGGATGTGTCCCGAGCTGAAACCCAGTTGACCCTCACCAAGTCGACTATCCCCCCGCTGCAGGCAGCGGTATCTGCCGCCATCAATCGTTTATCAGTGCTGACAGGACAGGTACCGGACGCCTTGCGTAAGCGATTATCAGAAAAAGCGCCACTGCCTGAATTGCCGGTGACGCTGGCTGTGGGTGATGCTGAGTCATTACTCAAACGACGTCCTGATATTCGCGCGGCAGAGCGCAATCTGGCGGCCAGTGTCGCGGCTTATAATGTCGCTGTTGCTGATCTGTTCCCGAAAGTCAGCCTGCTTGGCTCGCTGGGTTTTGTCGCCACCAATCTCAGCAGCTTCGGCACTTCGGCGCTAGCTGGTTCACTGGGTCCTTCCCTGCAATGGCAGGTATTCAACCGTGACAGCATTCGTGCCCGTATCGATCAGGCTGATGCCCGCAGTCTCGCCCAACTGGCGAACTACGACAAAACGGTACTGGCGGCTTTGGAAGAAACACAGACTGCGGTCAGTGATTTTGCCCGCGAAGAGGAACGCCGGGCGACCCTGCAACAGGCGGCAAAGTCAGCCCAACATTCTGCCGAGCTGGCACGACAACGTTTTGATGAAGGCTATGATGATTTTCTGGATGTGCTGGATGCCGAGCGAACTTTACTGGAAACCGAAGATACTCTGGCCGGAAGTGAAATCAGTGCCGTGCTGAACCTGATTGCCATTTACAAGGCGCTAGGTGGTGGTTGGCAGGTAAAAAGCTGAGAACTGAATTTATCCGTGGTGGTCAGTTATTCATATCGGACGGGTTTACTGGAGAATCAGTCAACAAGGCTGTAGCTTCAGGCAAGTCAGACAAGCTGTCAGTCTCTAGAATTAAAGATTGATAATTTCCATGCTATCACGGCCACAGCGGTAGGTTGACCATGACTGAATTAAACCACAAAGAAGCGCACGCTGCCAGCAGCGATGACAGTGCTGATGCCCGTGCGGCACTGGCTAAACTCATCAGTCGCTATGCACCGCATGACGGTCTGTTTGATCTGCCACTGCCCGGCGTGCACCTGCTCCGCACCGCCAATACCGACACCAACCCGACCCGGGCGGTGACCAATCCGGGCATGTGCATTATTGCGCAGGGTGCCAAGCGGGTCCTGATCGGACAGGATGTTTACGACTACGATAACTCCCGAATGGCGGTCTACTCCACCGAGGTGCCGGTCTCGGCCAAAATTTTAAGAGCCAGTGAAGCCGAGCCTTATCTATGTCTGATTGTCGATATTGAACCGCAGAAGCTGGCCGAGCTCACTTTAAAAGCTTTCCCCCACGGAGTGCCCCGGGTGCAGCATCCACGAGCTTTGTTTATCGGTAAGGCTAATCCGAAGATTGTCGAAGCCGGCACTCGTCTGCTTGAGCTGCTGGCACAACCTGAAGATGCCGAGTTTCTGCAGCCACTGATTATCGATGAAATCTTCATCCGACTGCTGCGTAGTGATATCGGTACCCTGGTGGCACAGATTGCGTCCACCGATTCCAGTCTGCAAAGAATATCCAAAGCCATCAGCTGGATCCGCGAACATTTTAAAGAACCGATGAAAGTGGAGGAACTGGCCACGCTCAGCAATATGAGTGTGTCTGCGTTTCACACCCACTTCAAAAATGTCACGCGCATGACGCCACTGCAGTTTCAGAAAGAGTTGCGACTGCACGAAGCCAAGCAAATCATGCTGACAAGAATGATGGATGTCAGCACCGCCTGCATGCATGTCGGCTATTCCAGCGTGTCTCAATTCAGCCGTGAGTACAGTCGTTTATTCGGGGTGCCGCCCAGCAAAGATGCCCGGTCACACCTGACAGCCAGTTAACACAATAAAAAATCAAACGCGTTTTCAAATTTAAGGGATTGTGTATGAAAATCACTATCAATGAGCAGGTCCATCAGGTTGATGTGCCTGAGGATATGCCCATCCTGTGGGCGCTTCGTGATGTTTTAGGCATGACCGGCACCAAATTCGGTTGCGGGCAGTCACTGTGCGGCGCCTGCACTGTGATGCTTGATGGTCAGCCCATCCGCTCCTGTGTGACCCCGATCAAACAGGCCGAAAACAAAAAACTGACTACGATTGAGGCAATCTCTGAGCAACCCGCGGGTCGCGCCATTCAGGCTGCCTGGCTGGAAAAGAATGTGCCCCAATGTGGTTACTGTCAGTCCGGTCAGATAGTTTCTGCCACCGCGCTGCTCAACACCAATCCCAAACCCAGTGATGAGGATATCAACAACGCCATGAGCGGCAATATCTGTCGCTGCGGCACCTATACCCGCATTCGTGATGCCATCAAACAGGCAGCCAACAAACTGGGGGCCGGTCATGAAGGATAACATCGTTAACATCAGCCGCCGCGGTTTTGTCAAAGGTTTTGCGCTGAGTGGTCTGGTATTGGCCGTCGGTCTGCCGGGGCTGTCCGCCGAAGAAGAAAAGCCCAAATATGGCCGAGATGCCATGCCTAACGGCTGGGTTGATAATCCACTAGTGTTCGTGTCGATTGCTGAGGACGGCACTGTCACCATCGTTGCCCACCGTGCAGAAATGGGTCAGGGGGTACGTACCAGCCTGCCTATGGTGGTGGCCGATGAAATGGAGGCTGACTGGGAGCGGGTCAAAGTCGTTCAGGCGCCGGGTCATGAGCAAAAATATGGCAATCAGAACACCGATGGATCCCGCAGTGTTCGCCACTTCTTCATGCCGATGCGCAATGTGGGCTCAGCCGCCCGCATGATGCTGGAAACAGCAGCGGCGGCGATGATGGCAGTACCGGTCTCAGAAGTGAAAGCGCTGAATCATGAAGTGATCCACCCGCCTTCAGGCCGCAAAATGGGCTATGGCGAACTGGCTCAGGCAGCTGCCCAGTTAGACGTGCCGGAACGCTCCAGTCTGCAATATAAATCAGCTGAAGATTTTCGCTACATCGGCAAAAACAGCAGTAAGAATATCGACGGTCACGCCATCGCCACCGGCCAAGCCGAATATGGCATGGATGTTCGCCTCAATGACATGGTCTATGCCGTCGTTGCTCATCCGCCCGCTTATGGCGACACGCTAAAATCCTTTGATGATAGTGAAGCATTGAAAGTCCCGGGCGTGATTAAAACGCTGACTCTGCCCTCTTCCCCGCCGCCTGCGGTATTCAACCCGTTGGGTGGGGTGGTCGTGGTTGCCGAGAATACCTGGGCAGCGATGGAAGGCCGTAAAAAACTCAAGATCGAGTGGAACAAAGGCCCGAACAGCGACTATGACTCAAAGGCTTTTCGTCAAACGCTGGAACAGTCAGCCAAACAAAAAGGTGGCAAAGTCCTGAGACAGCTCGGTGATGCATACAAGACACTGGAAAATGCTGAATCGACCCTCAGTGCCGGCTACTACATTCCGCACCTGGCACAGGCACCGATGGAGCCGCCTGTAGCGACAGCCCATTTCAAGGGCAATGCCTGTGAGCTTTGGGCTTCGACACAAAACCCCCAGGCCAGCGTGGATACCGTGGCCAAGTGGCTGGAACTCAAACCAGAACAGGTCACCGTGAATGTCACCTTGCTTGGCGGCGGTTTCGGACGTAAATCCAAGCCTGACTATCTGGTTGAGGCGGCCCTGACCTCCAAAGCGATGGATGGCAAACCGGTCAAACTGGTCTGGACACGTGAAGACGATATCCAGCATGCCTACTATCACACGGTGTCTTACGAACACCTGGAAGCCGCATTTGATGAGAACGGTAAAACCCAGGCCTGGTTGCATCGTACCGTCGCGCCTTCGATCTCATCGACTTTTGATGCCAGCTCTGAGCATCAAATGCCGATCGAAATCGGTATGGGCGTGGTGAATATCCCTTATGCCATTCCTAATATTCAGCTGGAAAACCCAGCTGCTAAAAACCATACCCGAATTGGCTGGTTCCGTTCGGTCTCCAATCTGCCTCATGCCTTTGCCGTGCAATCGTTTATCGCAGAAATGGCGCATCAACAGCAACGTGATCACAAGGAACTGCTGCTGGAACTGATTGGTGATGATCGTCAGATTGACCCGCGCACCCTACAGGATGATTGGAATTATGGTCAGTCACCGGAGATTTACCCCATCGACACGGGTCGCCTGCGCCGGGTTGTTGAGCTTGTCACAGACAAAGCCAGTTGGGGCAAGTCATTACCGTCCGGTAAAGGTCAGGGTCTGGCTGCTCACTACAGCTTTGTTTCCTATGTCGCCGCTGTGGTCGAGGTTGAGGTCAATGATGACGGTGAAGTCACGATACCCCAGGTCGATATTGCTATCGACTGCGGGCCGCAGGTGAATCCTGAGCGTATCCGTTCACAGCTGGAGGGTGCCTGTGTGATGGGGATCAGCTTTGCCATGCTGGGAGAAATCAGCTTCAAGGACGGTGTGGCAGAACAGGATAACTTTGATGGTTACCAGGTCACCCGAATGGATGGCGCACCGGGCAGAATCAATGTCCACTTTGTACCAGCCAAAGATTACAACCAGCCGCTTGGCGGTGTTGGTGAACCCGGCATGCCACCAATTGCGCCGGCCTTGTGTAATGCCATTTTCAACGCGACCAAGAAGCGCATCCGTAACCTGCCCATCCGTTATCAACTGGAGGCCTAGATGCAAAGCACCGATATCACGGTTTTGCGGCAGGTACTAAGTTGGCACGAAGCTGGTCACGTTGTCTGGCTGAGCACGGTGATAAAAACCTATGGCTCCAGCCCCAGACAACCCGGTGCGATGTGCGCCATCCGGCAGGATGGCGCCCTTATCGGCTCAGTCTCGGGTGGCTGCATAGAAGAAGATCTCAAAGACAAGGTTCTGTCGGGAGAACTGGCCGGAACAAAACTGAGGCTGTTGACTTATGGTGAATCGGTTGAGGAACGTGACCGGTTTCGTCTCCCCTGCGGCGGCACTTTGCGCCTTTCTTTGGAGAAAGTGACAGACATCAGCTGGGTGAAACAAGTGCTGGAAACGATTGAACAGCGCCGGACTATTCAGCGCCGGCTTGATCTCGTTCAGGCAAAAAGCTTTATTGAGCTGGCAGACAGTGAACATCTGGTTCAGGAAAAAGCTACAGAGCTGACTTTCAGCTATGGTCCACGTGCCCGCCTGTTGGTGATCGGTGCCGGTGAAACTTCCGGTTATTTAGCCAAAATGGCCTCGGCACTGGATTACCAGGTGCTGGTTGCCGAGCCACGTGAGGACATGCAACAAACCTGGTTGGCTGAAGATGGCGAGTTACTGCCGATGATGCCCGATGACGCAGTGGTCAAAATCGCACCGGATCAGCATACCGCCATTATTACCCTGACCCATGATCCCAAGCTCGACGACATGGCTTTACTGGAAGCACTGAAATCAGAGGCGTTTTTTATTGGTGCTTTAGGTTCCAGCCGTACCAATGCCAAACGTCGGGAACGACTGGCCATGTTTGATCTGACGCCAGAACAGATTGACCGCCTGCATGGTCCGGTGGGCCTGGATATCGGCAGTAAAATCCCGGCTGAGATTGCCGTTTCCATCCTGGCACAGCTGATTAAGCTGAGACGCAAAAGCCAGCAATCACAGCAGCAACCCGTTGTCCGTGCAGTCAGTAACGGTTGAATGACAGCACGATCCATCTGCCCTATTCTGCTGGCAGCCGGTCAATCACGCCGCTTTGGCAGTGATAAGCTGCTTCATGTCATGTCTTATCAGAGTGAGGCCAAGCCACTGATTTTGCATGCTTTAAATCCCTGGCTTGAAGTGTTTCCTCAAGTCAATGTGGTTATCCGGGCTGATAATACCGCCCTGCTCAATCTGCTTAGTCAGTCACCATTTTCATCCCGCTTAACACTGATAACCGCCGAGAATGCGCACAAGGGGATGGCCGCCTCACTGGTCAGGGGCATCAAAGCCAATCAGCAGGCCGATGGCTGGCTGGTTGGACTGGCTGATATGCCTTTTATTCAATCCCCTGTGATTGCAGAGTCACAAGCACTTCTACAAGAAGGCGCGGCGATAACCCAGCCTGAATATAACGGTCGTCGTGGTCACCCGGTCGGCTTTGCGGCTGCATTTTTGCCGCAACTACTGGCTTTAAACGGTGATAAGGGCGCACGAGACATTCTGTCTGTCTATGCCGGCCAAATCTTGCTTATCAACAGCCCTGACGAGGGTATTTATCGGGATATCGACACCGTCAATGATATAACTGATGTCTAAGTTACCAGTAATACAGCTGAGCAGATGACGTATAAAGTAGCGGCCAGCGTCATAGCAATGCCTGCCATATGCTCATGGGATTGATTTGAGTATGGTTTATAGATTAGCGCTTCCGGGTAGTGCCGGAAGCGCTGTATTGGCAAGTGCTCTCAGAATTGCGTTTCAAAAGTCAGGGTAACTTTCAATGGCTCACCGAAATAACTTTGACGGGTAGGTCCAGACACCCGGCTGTAATAGCGTTTATCAGTCAAGTTAGTGCCATTTAGAATGAAACGGCTGTCATTACTGAGTTGGTAAGCCACCATCGCAGACAACGTTGTGTAACCGCCCTGCTCCCATTTAACATTGCCTGACTCATAGAAGGTACCGCTGTTGTACTCGGCGCCCAGACCCGCAGCCCACTGCTGGTTAAAGTTATATTTACCCCACAGTCTCAGGCTGTGTTCCGGCGCATCGGGATTAAAGATATTGCCTTCTGCATCCGGATCAGCGGCTTCGAGTTGCTCGGTATCGGTATAGGCATAGCCGGCCAAAACGTCCAGCTTGTCAAACAGGCTGCCGGAAATCTCGGCTTCAAAACCACGGGCGCGAACCTTGCCGCCGGCAATAGAAAAAGTCGGGTTATTGGGGTCATTGATAGCACGGTTCTTATCAGTCAACTCGAACACGGCCATTTGGTAGTTGGCAGCGCCGTTATTAAGGATGCCTTTCATACCGATCTCATACTGGGTGCCGGTTCTCGGGTCGAGCAGTTTTTCATTGGCATCCAGATTGGTTTGCGGGACGAAGGATTCGGCCGCACTGACATACAGCGTGGTCGTGTCATTCAAATCATAAACCAGGCCACCGTATGGTGTGAATTCATTATCAAACTCGGACACCGACCCCATAGCATCGGTTTTCCAATCGGTAACTCGCCCCCCCAAAATCAACTTGGTTGCTTCGGTCAGATTGGAAGTGGTTTTGAAGTAAAGCCCCCGCTCACGGGTATCCGTTTTACCCCGTGAGTAGGCTGGTACCAGGTTAGGCACTGGATTGCTGACTGAGCCCGGATCAAACACATTGATGGATGGATAGGCCACGTCACGCATGTAGCCTTTGTTATTGTTTTCTGAATGGCTTCCGTTAGCGCCCAGCAGTACTTTGTGTTTCATGCCCAGGATGTTGACGGGCAAGTTGATATGAGCATCAAAACTGTTCTCTGCCAGTTCCTGATCTGCCGACAGCGACCAGCGATCAACATTACCTGTGACCGGATCAATTGGCGAGGTGGTGTAGTTGAGCAAATATTTCATATCACGATCAGAGTGATTCATTGTCACCACGGCTTCAGCACCGGAATCAAAGCGATGCTCAAGCTCAACAAACTGCCGACGCAGGCGACTTTCTTTGTAGTTAAAGCTGGTACCGGTATATAAATCGCGAGAGATGGGGGCAAACGAACCATCAGCGTACAAAGGCACCCCCACATAAGGTGTGTCATCGGTATCTTCCAAGCTGGCACCAACGGAGATTGTAGTGTCACTGCTCAGGTCCAGTTCCAGCGTGCCATAGAACACTTTTTTCTCCATCTCGACGTCGTCAATATGTGAGTCACCATCTTCATAGGCAGCGACAGCACGCCCCCGCAATGTGCCGGCATCGTTTAAAGATCCCGTCACATCCAGATCAGTGCGGTAACCGGGCCAGGAATTAGCAGAGCCACGAAAAGCCACCTTGTGCTCAGCCAGCGCGCGTTTACGAACCAGGTTGATAAAACCACCCGGCTCCCCCGAGCCTTGTAGTAGCCCTGCTGGGCCACGTAAAACTTCAACACGTTCATACGCGGCCAGATCAGGCGCACCATGCCCATGTGTCCCTGTACCAGTAGCTGAACTTTCAATACCGTCAATATTGATGGTGTTGATCTCAAAACCCCGCATAATATAGTTGGCGGTACCAGTACCATAAGTCTTAACGCTGACACCCGTAGTATTTTGCATTGCGTCTTTCAGCGTTAACAGATTTTTATCCTTAATTAATTGACTGGTAATCACACTGACCGATTGCGGGATCTCCCGCAAATCTTCAACACCCTTTCCAAGGCTGACGGCACCAGTAGCATAAGAATCAGTAGCCTCTGTGTTGAGGCCGAGGTGCGTTTCCTGAACCTGGATCGCAGGTAATGCATAATTATCTGGATTCCGAGTAGATGCTGCCTTTTCAACCGTAACGGCATTATCAGCGGTAAACCTTGCTGTCAGGCCGCTGCCTGCCAGTAACTGATCCAAAGCAGCTTGCAGGGTATAACTGCCGTTCAATACCTGGCTTTGTTGATCAAACGCACTTTGTTCTGTGTAGAGTACCTGGATACCGGTTTGCGCTGAGAGATCGGCGATAGCCTGGGGTAAAGGTTTTGCCGGAATATTTAAATCCCAGGTTTGTAATCTCTGACTACTGCTGTCCGGATTGGGTGCGGTCTCGGCTGCAACAACTTGCGCCATTGGCGATAATGCCACTGTGATGGCCGCGGCAAGAACACGACGTTTGGAATTTCTCAGGAAATGTTCAGTGTAAGTCATAGATGCTTCTCTTGTAGTTGCTAATACGATTGATTACCAAATACATCTAAGACGAGTTGATTCTGAACTTTCCCCCACTCAAAATGTTAAAAAATTTACTTTTGTAGCAAAAAATATATCAAGTAACTGTTTTTATTTATTTTTATCTGGGAAAGAAGTTACAAATGTAAAAAAACCAGATAGTCACTGACCCGGGTTTGTTGAACCGGTAGCGTTTCCAGTATCAACGCCAGTGCTTCGTCAGGTGCTTTGGTGGAAAAAACACCACTGACTTTGAGTGAGTTCAGCGCTTTACTGGTAATGATGATATGACCCTGACGATGGCGGTTGAGCTGATCAACGACATCAACAAGCGCAGCGTTATAGAACACGAACTGATCACGACGCCAGGCTGTGACCGCAGTTTGATCAAATTCTTTGGGGGCACTAATTCGACTGTTCGCCAGGTTGGCTTGCTGACCGGCATGAAGGGCAGCTGAGTCAGTATCGGTATTTAGCCGCACACTGCCCTCTGTGAGACTCACTGTGGTTCCTCGTCGATCAAGCCGAAGATTAAATTGAGTGCCGGTGACCTTAACCTCACCGTGAGGTGTTTGAATAATAAAAGGGCGGTTTCTGTCATGACTGACATTAAACCAGGCCTCACCTTCAAACAGCTCAACACGCCGTTCACGGTCAGAAAAGTCGATGGACAGGGCGGTTTCCGAGTTTAAAGTGACTTCACTGCCGTCGACGAGACTCACTGGCAGCTTTTCTCCCACAATCGTCACGTAATCACTACGCCATTGAGTTATCCAGCCAAGCTGCCAACCCAGACCGCTGACCATAAACAGCATCAGACAGGCAGCAATGGCAAAGTGGACAAACCGTGTCGATTTCTGCTGGTGATCGTGACGTGGCCGGTCTGTCTGTAGCAGACTACCGGACGATTGCAAAATCGCTTCTGAGTCGAAAGCTTTGACGGGTAAATCCAGTAGCCCCCAAAGCAAAACAATTTCATCAAAAGCCTGTTGATGTTTTGGATCGGCGGCTAACCAGATTTCAAACTGCTGCAGGGTCTGCTTGGCCTGAGACGATTCAGGATCATATTCCCTCAGATTAGCATGCCAAACTGCAGCCTGTTCCAGTATTTCGTCTGGTATTGCGTTCCAGCCAGTCCGGTTTGGGTCATCCATGCTGTCTCACTGCCTTTACGCTTTGATATGTGAGTAGAATAATCTCATTGTTCATAAAATTAAGACGATATGTTGAGTGGTTTTCCCCCACTCAGCCTTGAGGCTCTAGTTTGTCGTGTAATAGACGGGGTGTAAGAAAACAATCAGCAATTATAAATCAGATCTGGCGGCCCGCCTCTTGCAAACGCTTGCGGCAATGCAGCATGGCACGGGCAATATGCTTTTCAACCGTTTTGGCTGAAATGCTGAGACTGGATGCGATTTGCCGCATCGTTAGCCCTTCCCCACGATAGAGAAGAAATACTTCTCTACATTTTTCAGGGAGTTCTTCAATCGCGGTTTGCAGAATTGATAACTCCTGTCTGGAGATAACCGACTCTTCCGGTGACGGCACCAAAGAGATCTGCTGACTCTCATCGCTGCTGTCTACCGGGTTGTCCGGGGGGGAATAGGCGTTTTTATTAGTCTCACGACGTATCAGGTCAATGGCTAAATTGTTGGCCATACGATAGAGATAGGCGCGGGGATTGTCGGGGATTAATTTGTTATTTGAATTAGCACGGATCCACGTCTCCTGTAATACCTCTTCAGCCAGACTGTGAGAACCAGTTCGCTGTCTGATGTGCATCAACAACTCCTGGTAATACAGCTCCACAAAGCTGGCAAGAGAATAAACGGAAGAATCACTCATGAATGCGGTATGTGCCTGAACGGGTTACTAAGAAACGCAAAGCACTGTAAATGATAATTATTATTATCTAATAATTCAATCAGTTATTACCCAATAAGATGAGTTAGGCTGTCAAATTGAATCCCGAGATAGGAAAATAAATACTGAATAATCAGATAATTGGGAGCCTTACCTCAAACAGGCTGCCTGTCCCCAGCTGGCTCTCAACCGAGATAGAACCGCGCATCAGCTCAATAAGTTGACGGGATATCGTGAGACCAATACCGGTTCCCTCGACATGGCTATTTTCTGCTTCGAGCCGCTCAAATGGTTCAAACAACAATTCCAGGTGTTCTTCAGCAATCCCCCGTCCACTATCAGCAATCAGAATAACGGCATGACCGTCATTCGAAGTGACCTCAACCGAGACGTGACCGCCAGCCTGGTTATATTTAATGGCATTGCTGAGCAGGTTCAACAGCACCTGCTTCAGTCTGCTTTGATCAGCGAGGGCGATAACGGGGTGCTGATTGTGATGCTTCAGATGAATTTGTTTTTCTTTGGCTGCCTGGGCTATCAAAAGAAGACTTTCTTCAACAGTTTCATTCAGATCCACGGCTTTGATCTGCAATGACACCTTTCCAGATTCGACTTTAGATAGATCCAGTAATTCATTGATTAAATATAGTAAGTGCTTTCCTGATTTCAAAATTTCAGCGGCATATTTCTTATCTTCCCAGTGCCCTTGCGGATTACTCTCAATGAGCTGGCTGTACCCCGTAACAGCATTGAGCGGTGTTCTGAGCTCGTGGCTCATATTGGCCAGGAAGCGCGATTTCGTTTTGTTGGCTGATTCTGCTTTTTCCCTGGAAAGCTTGAGTTCAGCCTCAATCTCCTTACGCCAACGGATTTCACTGGACAGTTTCCAGCTCCAAAGCGCGAAGATCAAAATCAAACAGGCCGCCGATCCGGCGATGCTGATCAGTAATGTCAGGTCCGTTTTGTGTTCATAGGTGACGGCAACCCAGTTTCTTGAGATGACGTTTCGCTCCTGCTCGGTGATCGCGTTGAGCCCTTTAGTCAAAATCGCCTGCAGCATCGGCATACTATCTTTGACTGCCATGTAGAGGTTTGTGCCATAAGGCGTATCAGCGGCTATTTTGACGTTCGCAAAGCCCAGATTTCTGGCGACATAGTTGATGACCACCAGGTTACCGATATATGCGTCAACCTGACCGGCATTTAACGCTACAAGTGCCTCATCAGCGATATCCACCCGATATAACTCAATTTGAGGGTGATATTTTTCGAGAGCACGCGCGGCGGCACCGTCCTGGAAAACCGCCACTTTTTTATGATTGAGGTCATCTATGTCATGGATAATGCTGTTTTCTTCCCTCGTGAAAATAACGAAAGGCATCGCCAGGAAAGGTGTGTCAATCACTGAGTAGTGAGACTCATTGAGTTTATCCGGCGCAGCTACCGCTGACAGCATGTCTGCCGTTTCGTTGTCGGGATCTTCGGCAGATCGGACAAAACGAAAGTGGATAGGTAGTTTCTGTTCGATCTGTTTAAGATAATCAACAGAAATACCTTTGAACTGGTGATCCTTATCGAGAAATTCGACTGGTGCCCAACCATGGCTGACGGCCACAGTGACTTCAGGGTTCTGTTTGAGCCAGGCTTGTTCAGCTTCGGTGAGAAGGATTTGATTAGACGCTTGTGCTGCCAAGACCGCACTGCTGCCTGTAGACAGCGACAAAGAACAGAGCGACAGCAACAGCAATAGCATTTTCATTTAACAACCTGACCTGTTTTCGAAGCAGCGGAGGCTTTATCGGTCCTGCACCTCTACCTCTCCGTTGAGGTTGTCATGCTGCTAAATGTACCAGACAGAGTGTTCTATGTTGCCTCTATGCTGTCAAGGTCTACTGACCAGAATCAGTTCAAGCTGATGTTATTCAACTAGGCGCTCAATGAGGAAAGGTCCAAACATCCTGTTTGCGTTCGAACTTGAACAGCGTTTCATGCAACAAACGTAATTTCAATAGCGCCATCATATCGTCTGGAGGAAAGCCGCTGCGGGTGTTGTTGCGGGTCTCTGTAAACAGTGAGTCAAGGTAGGGTTCACAGAATTCACTGCCCCAGAATATCACCAGCTTTTTCGCAATATGAGGATATCTTTGAGCGATGCTGATATAGGACGCGTCCTGCTGGAGTTGTTGTATTGTCGCATTCATCATATTCACCTGATCCAGGATGACCTCAGGGCGGAACGCCCGCTTGATGGGTAAGGCTTTATGTGGTGTGAACCTGTATAGATAACCATCACCCCTCAGTGGCTTCTATTGTTTTACGAGCTATAAGCAAGTGCTATTTCATCGCGTTTATGATGGCCTGTTTCAGTATCGGCAGATGCGATTGCTCAAGGTCTTTGACCACAGAGAGCAAGGTAATCGGCTTTTTTTCTGCTAATTGAGCGACTGCTGCCATTGCCTCAGGCGCTGACTGGAGTGACTGGATATATTGCCTTTTGAACTGGGCATCACTGATTTCATCCTGATGCCAGGCTTTTCTTAGATCGTTGGGTGGACATAAAGCTTTAATCCAGTCGTCATAGTCCAGCTCGGTCTTTTTAATGCCACGCGGCCAGAGACGGTCAGCAAGCAGCCTGACACCATCTGACTTGGCCGACTTGTCATAGACTCTCTTCAGTTTGATTGTGCTTGGGTTTGTCATGACGAATCAGCTGTTGACCGGTTGTAGTTTAGTCAGTATTGCTTTGTTGAAAGCATCCAGGTCACCGGGGTGCCTTGATGTTATCAGGTTCTCATCAATCACCACGGGGGCATCAAGATATTCCGCCCCTGCATCTATCAATTCATTGGCAATTTTTTCAACACAAGTCGCCTTGCGCCCCTTCAACAAGTCAGCTGTGACCAGAATCTGTGGCCCGTGACAAATTGCAGCGACAAGCTTGCTTTCGGCGAAGAAATGTTTGGCGATATCCAGCGCCCGTTCTGACTTTCTCAAGTTAGCCGGAGCCTCACCGCCGGGTAATAGTAACAGTGCATAATCAGCCGTATTGACTTCATTGAGTGTCATCCCGGCAACTACTTCAGTGCCCTTCTTGCCTTTAATAATGCCGGTTTGCAGTGAGGCGATATCATATTCAACACCGGCCTGCTCCAGTTGCTTGAGCGGCTCGGTCACCTCGCTGTCTTCAAAGTGATCAGCACTGAGAATGATGGCTTTCATTTTTGCCTCCTTTCTCTGAAACCGCTATTTCACCCAACACCCTGTTTTGTGCAGGGAACTCAAAATCAGACTGCAAACACAGATGATTTGGATGAGTCGCTTTTATTTGTTACGGTTGGTTTGTGGCGTTTACATACTAAGACACTCATACACGCGCCATGTTCACAAAATCTGCTTTCAAAGAGACGTATGACTGGATTAAGGTCAGCAGAGAAAGCAACATCCTGCCCTGGCTGAGCCTTAGCCAGAATTGTCCCGAAAAATTTGTTGGCTTGTAATGTATCGTTCGGACTCTTTGTAAGCTCGTCAGACGAAACTCGTCTTATCAAACAACAGAGAGGTGTTCACCATGAATATTCTGGATGTTTGTCAGCACAAAGTAGCCATGTTGGAAAAAAATGAGAAAGTTCAGGAAGCCGCCAGACAGATGAAAATACATCACGTCGGTGATGTGATTGTTGTCAGTAAGGAAAACGGTCAGAACAGACCTTTGGGTATCCTGACTGATCGCGATATCGTCATTAATTTAGTCGCCGATGATGCCGACCTAAGCGCCATCACAGTAGGTGATTGTATGAGCGATGACCTGATGACGGTGAGAGACAATGCGGATATCGCGGATACCATGAAAGAAATGAGTCGGCGCGGGGTAAGGCGGGCGCCGGTTGTTGCCTCAGATGGGAGCCTCTGTGGGATATTGAGTATGGATGACCTGATTGAAGTCTCATCCAATATTCTGCGGGATATGTCTGCGTTGATTACCAGAGAGCAGGCATGCGAGGAACTCAGACAACGGCCACATTGAAATCATTGCCTTTATTCAGGGGGGAGTTTGCTCTCCCCTGTCTTTTAGCTATTTACTTACCCAGTTTGCTTTTAATTTTGTTGCATAGCGCAATCAGTTGCGATGCTTCGGCTGATGACAGCCCTGTGGCACACAATGCCTGCTGAGCTATAGCTTCAGCCTTGAGGGCAAACTCACGACCTTGCCGGCTCAGTGTGATGGCCATCGTTCGTTCATTGCCGGGCACCCTTTTGCGTTGAAGATAACCATGGTTTTCGAGGCTTCTCAGCATGGGCGTTAAAGTGGCTTTGCTCAGCCCGATGTTAGCGCCCAGTTCGGTGACTGAAACACCCTCTCCCTGCCATAGCCCCATCAACACCACAAACTGTGAATAGGTGAGCTGATGTGGCTTGAGCAACTGAGCATAAGCCTGCGTAACAATCCCGCTGGTTGAATACAACGCATAGCAGACTTGCTCTGCTAATTTCGGGCCCGGCGTGCCAGGGCTACTTAAAGAGGTACTTGACATGCATATTTATCCAGCATAACGTTAGGCTGCGAACAGTTGGTTTGCGAACATAAGGAGATAGTACCATGAAATCAATAATTTATCTGTTTCCTCTGTTAATGGCTTTTTGGTTGCCAGTCACCGCGAGTGCTGAAGAGATGAAAGCCAGTGACGACTATATGCCTTCACTGATTACCGACACCCCCTATGAAGGTCGTCAGCTTGCGATCAAGATAGTACGCAAAACTATCGGCACCATTCAGACAGACAGCGCTGCCAAGCACCGGGTCAGAGCGAAATACGCTGAAGATCCGGCACTGTTGATGAACGCTGCTGAGCTGGTGGCAATTGAATTCAAGACTATCGCTATCGCCAATGATTACTGGCGCGATTAATGGCTTTCTCCGGGCACGGTAGCTATCAGCAACCTGCCCGGAGCCACGCTTTCACCGGGTTGAAGCAATGACAAATAAAGAATCACAACATGCGCTGCTGGATCTGGCTTTCAGACCTTTTTTCCTGCTTGGCGCAACGTTCAGCATGATTGCATTATGGCTCTGGGGAGCGAACCTGCATGGCTGGGTAAGTCATGCATACCATGGATACAGCCAACTCTGGCATGGTCATGAAATGCTGTTTGGTTTTGTAGCGGCCATACTCGTCGGTTTCCTGCTGACAGCGGTACAGAACTGGACCGGCCTGCGCTCTGCTCATGGCAAAGTCCTCATTTTATTGATTAGCTTATGGTTACTGGGCCGATTTACGATCTGGTTCGCCGCAATGTTGCCGTGGTGGCTGATTATTGTCGTTGACAGCAGCTTTTTGCTGATTGCTGCCTGGCTGTTAGCGCGACTTTTAATTAAAAAGCAGCAGCGTCGTAACTATTTTGCCGTTGGCGCGTTGTTGTTACTGACTGCGGATAATCTGGTATTTCATTTCGCTGTTGCAGCCGGTCATTTCCAGGTAGCGACTCAGTCGCTGCACAGTGTGATTTTACTGATTACCCTGTTAATGACAGTCATCGGTGGCCGGGTGATTCCGATGTTTACCGGTAATACCACCCAGATTCCCCCGAGATCACGGATCGAGGTGCTGGATAAAGCCGGTCTTGGTCTTTTATGGGCTCTGGTTGCGATTTACATTTTCCAGTTACAGGCTTATCTGGCTGACAGTCTGCTGGCAGTATTGTTTGCGATTACAGCACTCTTTATCGCTGCCCGCTGCGCCCTCTGGCGGCCCTTATCGACTTTCAGACATGCCCTGTTATGGTCACTGCATCTGAGTTACTGGTTTATCCCACTGGGTCTGTTTTTAATTGCCTGTCACCATGCCGGCCTGGCAATCAGCTTGAGCACCGCTTTACACGCACTCACTGTGGGCGCGATGGGCGGACTGATTCTGAGTATGATATCCCGCGTTTCGCTGGGTCATACCGGCCGGCCTATAACTGCTGTGCCGGTGATCAGGCTGGCGCTGGGATTGGTACTGCTGGCCGCATTAACGCGTGTCGGGCTGGTGATATTAGCGCCCTCGCTCAGTCTCTGGGCCTGGTGGCTGAGCATGGCATTCTGGAGTCTGGCTTACGGCATTTTCCTGTATCGCTATACCCCAATTCTGATCGCACCCAGAGCAGATAGCTAGTGGAACCGGACAAAGTCCGGTTCCTCTTGATTAGCTAATTTAAGGGATTTCAGCCAATCGCTGCTGCATCTCCTCTGCAGTTGGACGCAACTGAGGCAGCCCTTTCTGCTTACGACGCTGTCCCAGAAAATACAGGATTGGCGCAGCAATAAAGACCGATGAACTGGTACCAATCACGATGCCAAATAACATCGGCAAGGCAAAACTGGCCACCGCCGAACCGCCGGCGATCCCCATCGGTAATAAAGCCAAGAAAGTCGTGACTGAGGTGAATACCGTCCTTGTCAGCGTGGATGAAATGGATTCGTTCATCAGCGTCATCATTGGCTTATCCGGGTTGGCACGCAGATTCTCCCGGATGCGATCGAACACCACCACCTTGTCGTTGACCGAATAACCAATCAAAGCAAGCAAGGCCGCGACTGCTGTCAGATTAAACTCCACCCCGGTCAGGGCAAAAAAGCCAATGGTTTTGGTTAAATCCAGCGCAATCGTTAGCGTTGCCGCAATGGCAAAATGCGATTCAAAGCGAATCGCCAGATAAGCCAGCATGCCGAATCCAGCCAGCAAAATGGCCAGAATCGTATCATCGGCAAAGCCGCTGCTGACCTTGGGTCCGACCATATCCACTTTGGGAAACGCAGCATCAGGCTGCACGCTCTGAACCGCTGTTTTCAAGGCATCGACTTGTGCCGCTGTCGCTGCCGGGGCCTGATTTTCGGCCGGCAATCGGACCAGAAGCTCACCCAGCTCTGCCGACTCCTGAATCGAGGCCTGCGCCATAGCATGGTTTTGCAGCGTAGCGCGTAAGTCTTCCACTGAAAGCTGACTGGCGTGAACTTCAACCAGCGTGCCACCGGTAAAATCAACACCGTATTTCAAACCCGGCTGAAAAAACAGCATAATGGCAGCGAGCGACAATAAAGCCGATACAGTGAGCCCCACAAACCGTCCCCGCAGGAAATCCAGCGAGCGGCTGCTCAGTTTATCAAGCAAAGCAAAACCATTAATCTCCAGAGGTTTTTTCTCACGGCCTTTGATTGACCACTCCATCAACAAACGGGTGACGGCAATCGCGGTAAACATCGAGGTCAACAGACCGATACCAATCGTCACCGCAAATCCCTGTACCGGCCCGCTGCCAAACATGAACAGCAGACTGACCGCAATCAGCGTCGTCAGGTTAGAATCTAGAATTGTGGTGTAAGCTTTGTCAAAGCCTTGATGAAGGGCTTTCCAGGCTGATTTACCATTTCTGGATTCCTCGCGGATCCGCTCGTTAATCAGAATATTGGCATCAACCGCCATCCCCAGGGTCAGAATGATGCCGGCAATGCCCGGCAGGGTTAAGGTGGCACCCAGCAGACTCAATATGCCAAACACCAGCCCCATATTGATAGCAAGACTGACGCAGGCGATGAAGCCCCAGCGGCCGTAAATACTCATCATGAATAAAATAACCAGGGCCGCGCCAAATAGACCGGTGGCCAGCCCCATGGCAATGGCATCACTGCCGAGATCGGGGCCGACACTACGCTCTTCCATTACCAGGAGTGGCACCGGCAAAGCGCCGGCGCGAAGCAGCAAGGCCAATTCGGCTGCTTCCTGAGTAGTGAAGCTTCCGCTGATTTCGCCACTACCGGCAGCAATTTCATTTCGAATGACCGGCGCAGTAATGACTTTGTCATCAAGTACGATAGCAAGTGGCCGACCGATATTGTCACGCGTCATCTTGCCAAACAGTTTGGCGCCCTCATTATCGAGTTTGAAAGTCACCACCGGTTCACCACTGTCCGGATTAAAGCTGGCCTGCGCATCACGGATATGCTGGCCTTCCATTGCAATCCGTTTTTCCAGTCTGAACTGTTGTTGGCCGTCCTGTGCCGGAAGAGACAGGGTGCCCTCTTCCACGCCACCCTGAGCATCCCAATGAAAGCTCATCTTGGCTGTGGTGCCGAGCAGCTGACGAATCTCAGTGGGATCGGCGACCCCGGGCATTTGAACCAGGATGCCAGCATCGCCTTGACGGGTAATACTGGGATCGACCAGACCGCTCTCATCCAGACGCTTCCTGACCACTTCCAGACTACGCTCAACGGCATCAGCCAACACGGCTTCAGTCCAGCCTTTGTCTAGAGTGACTTGAATACCAGTAAGCTGGTTTTTAACATTAAAACGTCGGCTACCGGTTTGACTGTCACGGGCTAAAGATTCGGCAATGGCCTGAGCTTGCTGTACGGAGTCCTGACTTCTTAATGTTAAATCCAGACCGTCAGGTGTAATGACAGGTTGCTTGTAATAGATACCCGCTTCACGAAGTCGATCGGTCAGTTCATCGGCGACTGACTGGTATTGCTCGTTGATAAGTGCCTGACTGTCCGCTTCCAGCAAAAGATGGGAACCGCCCTGAAGATCGAGTCCCAGAGCCACACTGTTCTTGCTGTACCAGGCCGGTAATTCACCGGCGATTCTATCAGGCAAAAGATTGGGGAGCGCGCTCATTAAACCGAGCACGATTAATAGGCCATAAACAATGGCCCGCATAGATAAAGATTTCATGCTAATCCTCAAAATAGAGTGAATATGTGCGAAGCCAGTAGAATCTGGCGGCGCCATGGATTTCGGGATTAGCGCAGAGGTGGTGCTCTTAGATGGGGGCGAAGAAAACGACTGGCACTGGCTTTAGCAGATAAATGCCGAGTCAGTGAAGACAGTGATGAATGAAAATAGAAAAGTGAAAGCCAGACAGAAACCAGCGCCTGCCAGTCCGGTGGGTCAATATCCACGGACGACTGCCCGGACTGCTCTGTTTTAAGCCCCAGCCTCAGACCATTATCATGCAGTGCTATCTGAGTATCGAGATGGGATACAAGGCCCGTGTCAGAATGATTATTGGCCGAGTTGAAATAGGCAGCAACCGGCAATAAAGCCATCAAAAAGGCAAAACTCAGGATCCACAGCCGGGCAGCTATGTGATGAGTTAACAATCTCTGTTGCTGGAGATACATCCAAGTTCTCTGAAGGAAACCGCAGTCATCTGCGTATTGCTAATATACAGGATTTAATTCATGACCAGCGTCATTTTTCTGCCTGTGATGACCGGCTTTTAATCGAGATAAATCAGAACCAGAACCGTACCCCGGCAACAAAGCTTGTTGTGCTGTCTTCACCGCCTTCACTCTCAGCCAGATCTCTGGTGTCACCAAATAATTGTGTGGCTGTAACGCCGATGTAGGGGGCAAACTCACGACTCAGGTGATAACGCAAGCGTAGCCCGGCGGTGATGCCTGTCAGTCCTTCTGCCTGCTCGAATTCCTCTGCGTCGGAAAAAGCAAAACTGGTCTCTCCCCTCGCCTGCAGGATCAGCTTTTGTGTCAGGCGCCAGTTATATTCTGCTTCCAGATCAAGCCAGGTGTCACCTTCATCACTGAGACGAAGATTAGTGTCGATTTCGAACCAGTAAGGTGCCAGTCCCTGAAAACCAATGATGCCGTAGTAACGCTCGTGCTTGTCACCGGCGCCGAAACTGGTCTGGGTACCGATACCGGTTTGCAGGTCCCAGAAAGGACTGATTCGACGGCTGTACTGTAAGTCGAGATTTTCTATTTCACCACTGTGCTCATCATCATATTTGCCTTCCGTTTCCAGCCAGAAGCGATTCAAATCCTTGCCATACCAGGCCTGCGCATCCCAGAGCAGTTGTTCTTTGCCCTCGATACTTTGTATTTCGAAACGGTCGAACAGGAGCAGGCCATAGGCCATATCATCATGAATGGGTTTAGGCCAGCTGGGATCGGCCTGCAGGCCGATGCCGTCAGCCAGCGTCTGGTTTGTCCCCACTATCAGGGCCAGCGAAAACATCGTTGTTAAGGTTCTGGATAATGGCATGAATGACTCCTAGGCCACCGAAACGACACGGAACATGCCGGCTTTCATGTGATACATCAGATGACAGTGGAATGCCCAGTCTCCGAAGGCATCGGCGGTAATCAGGGACGACACCCGCTCACCTGGTTTGACGATAATGGTGTGTTTTCTGGGCCTCAGGTCACCATGACCGTTTTCCAGTTCCATCCACATCCCGTGCAGGTGGATCGGATGATCCATCATGGTGTCATTCACCAAAGTCAGTCTCAGGCGCTCGTCTTTATAGAATCGAATGGGGCCATCCACTTCCGAGAACTTTTTGCCGTCAAAAGACCACATGTAGCGTTCCATGCTACCAGTCAGATGCAGTTCAATTTCCCGCGCCGGCGGTCTTTTATCGGGCCAGCCATCATGGCTTTTCAATTGCGAATAGGTCAGCACCCGATGATCCACATGCTCAAAACCGACACCGGGATCATCGAGCCTGGAGGTAGGTCTATCCACTACCATGGCGGCGCCGGGTCCATGATTATCAGGCCCGTGGGAAACGGTTTCTACTGTGTCCTCAGCAGCCATCTGATGTGCATGGTGTTCTCCATGATCCATCTGCATGTCATCTTCACTGCTGTCCATCGCCATTTGACCATGCATATCATGACCGGCTCCCATTGCTTCCATGCCCCTTTCAACTCGGGGATACAGGTCAGGAATCGGTGCTGTCAGACCGGGACGCGACGCCAGCGTGGCGCTGACAAAACCACTGCGGTCCTGTGACTGGGCAAAGAGGGTGTAGGCCTCATCCACAGGCTCTACAATCACATCATAGGTTTCGGCCACGCCGATACGAAACTCATCGGTTTTTACTGGCTGAACCGGTTGCCCATCAGCAGCGACAACCGTCATTTCGAGGCCGGGTATTTTCAGGTCAAAAAATGTCATGGCTGAGGCATTGATCACCCTCAATCGGACTTTCTCACCCGGACTAAATAGCCCGGTCCAGTTACCCGCAGTCGCCTTACCGTTAATCAAATAGGCGTATTCACTGCCGGTCACATCCAGGATATCGCGCGGGCTCATGCGCATCTGTCCCCACATCGCCGATTTCTGCCAGGCTGCCTGCCAGCCCATTTTTTCAACATCATTAAAAAAGTCAGCAACGGTACGGTGATTGTAGTTGTAGTACCCCTCCGCCACTTTCAGCTTGCGCATCACATCGGCCGGGCTATCGAAAGTCCAGTCGGAAAGCAGAATCACATAATCACGATCAACGCTGATGTCATCATCCTGTTCCGGCTCGATGATCAGGGGTCCGTAATGACCTAATTGTTCCTGCATACCGGAATGACTGTGATACCAGTAAGTGCCGTTTTGCACGACCGGAAACCGATACTCAAAGGTTTCACCGGGTTTGATCCCAGCAAAGGAAATACCGGGCACACCATCCATCTGATAAGGCAGTAAAATACCGTGCCAGTGAATCGAAGTATCGACATCGAGCTCGTTTTTGACCCGTAAAACGGCTTCTCTACCTTCTTTGAGCTTGAGCAGCGGCGCCGGGATAGTGCCGTTGATGGTGATCGCCTGTGCGCTGAACTGACCGTCAATCTCCAGTGGTGTTCGGGCAATATTAAAGTCAAAAATATCAGCATTACCCTCTGCCCGCCCCGGAACCAAAGGCGTGAGCGACTGTTTGGCCATGGCCGGCATTAGAGGATAAACAGCACTCAACAATCCTGCAGATGCCAGTGCCTGTAATATTTGCCGTCTTTGCTTGTTATGATGCTGTGTCATAGTGATGTGCTTTTATGTTGATAACGCCAAGCTAGCAAACAACAGCTTTCAGCAAGGTGACGCCAACATGACAAAAATGTCATCTTGGCTTCATCAAGCTGTCAGACTCGCACTGGCAGGCTAACTGGATTTGGAACCTTTATGCGCCTGTTGATCATTGAAGATGACGAGAAAACTGGTCGATATCTGACGCAGGGTCTGACCGAGGCTTCTTTTGTCGTGAGCTGGGTTCGTCATGGCATCGATGGGTTACACGAACAGGCCAGTACCCCTTTTGATTTGGTGATTCTAGACAGAATGCTGCCGGACATGGATGGCTTGCAGGTACTTAAGCAGATACAGGCGCAGGGAACGGCACCGCCCGTGTTGTTACTGACTGCCAAAGCCAGCATCGAGGACCGGGTTACCGGGCTGGAAGCCGGTGCTGATGATTACCTGGTGAAACCCTTTGCTTTTGCCGAACTGCTTGCCCGTATCAGAACATTACTTAGGCGCGGCCAGCAGCCGATTGCAGAGTCAGTTTTGACACTCGCTGATCTGGAAATCGATCTAATCGGACGCCGGGTCTATCGCGGCGGTCAACAAATCCGGCTCACCGTCAAAGAATTTGCCTTGCTGGAATTGCTGGTCAGGCATCAGGGCCAGGTCCTGCCCCGCTCCATGATTGCCTCCATGGTGTGGGATATTAACTTTGACAGTGACACCAATGTCATTGATGTGGCAATTCGTCGCTTACGTTCCAAGGTCGATGAAGGCTATGAACTGAAATTAATTCATACTGTTCGGGGCATGGGCTATGTCTGTGATGCAACAAGCCAGGACTAAATTCAAATCCTTATCGCTGGCTGCCAGACAAACCCTGTTGTTTGCGTTGATTATGTTGATTGTAATCAGCGGTCTGGGCGTGTTTGTTGAAACGGCTATTCGCCACCATTTCAAAGTCGGTGACAATGCCGAGTTAGAGGCGATTATCAAGCGGGTTGAAATCACCCTGGAACAGGGAGGTGACAATCTGCCTCAGCGTTTCGAAGATATTCTTATTGGGCATCATCATCCTCTTCTGCTGGTAAGTGAGGCTAAGGGGCACAGGGTTTACCTGAGTGATCCGGACGCTGCTGAGTTATTGCGCTGGCAGGCTGAGGTCGCGGAGCAGCCCGTCACGCTGGAAACGGCGGATAAACGACATTATCGGCTTCGCTATCAAGGTTTTGAAACCACAAGCGGACAGTCATTTCACATTACTGCAGCCATCGCGATTGATTACCACCTCAGCTTCCTACAGCAGTTCAATCAGAGTCTGTGGCTGATTCTGTTAGCCGCGATTGTCATGTCCACCGTGCTGGGCTGGTTGGCGATTCGCTATTCATTACGACCGCTCTCGGCCATCGTGAAAAAGATTCGTAATCTGTCCGTATCGCAATTGAATGATCCGCTCGACACCAACCAGGTCCCCAGAGAACTGGCTCAGCTATCAAACTCTCTGAATGCCATGATGAGACGCATTGATGACGCTTTTCAGCATCTGGCCGATTATTCCTCAGATATCGCTCATGAACTGCGGACACCGGTGACTTCCTTAATGACCCAGACTCAGGTGGCGCTGAGTGCTGACAGAAGGTCCGATGAATATCGTGAGGTGCTCTATTCCAGCATGGAAGAGTTACAGCGCATGAGTCAGATGATCGCCGATATGCTGTTTCTGGCACAGACTGACAACACTCAGCAATTACCAGATATTGAGACAATTAATCTGAGCAATGAAATCAATAACTTATTAGAGTTTTATTCCATTCTGGCTGAAGATAAGGCAATGAATCTGTCTGCTGGGGGCGAGGCGACGCTGCAGGCTAACCGTTTGATGATAAGACGCGCTGTCGGCAATCTGCTCACCAATGCTATTCGTCACAGTCCCAAGGGAAGTTGGGTCAAACTGCACATGGCGTCTTTGCCGGACGAAGTGCAAATCACAGTATCAAATGCAGGCGGGCCGATACCAGAATCGGACAGAGACAAATTGTTTGACCGCTTCTATCGTTCCCGGGGTACGGAGAACAAAGGCACGGGCTTGGGACTGGCACTGGTCAAATCGATTGTTACGGCACATGGTGGCAGCATCTCGCTGGAATCTGACGAGGAGCAGACCTGCTTTACACTGCATTTTCCCCGTCGCGACTAATGCGGTGAATCTGCCATAAACATGCAATACCGACCGCCATGCAGGCTGCAGCCAGCCACAGCGCTCCGCTATAACTACCGGTCAGTGTTGCGATATAACCGGCAATCGCCGGTGCGGTAATCTGCGCGATGCCATAGCTGATGGTCAGTTTCGCCATCGCCTTAGCCGGGTTATGGGGAAACTTATGACCGATGAATACCAGCATCAGGCTGACAACACCGGCAAATGTCCCGCCGAACAGTATCGCCCCCAGTACATTGAGCCAGAGGCTGTTAGTCAGGGCCGGAATAATGATCGATATCAGCAGAATGCTGTAACTCGCGATTAAAGCGCTGGTCTCCCCCAGACGGTGGGAAATTTTGTCCCAGACCACACAGGACGGTACCGCGGTCAGGCCCAGGATTACCCAGATCCAGTCTCCCCAGCCCGCCAGCGCCGGCATATGTTCAAGAATCGCTACAATAAAGGTGGCGCTGACTACGTAGCCGACACCGGCACAGAAATACGCCGCAATCATCAGATTCATCCAGCTTCTGGATGGTGGTTTGAACTGGCTGTCATGCTGCTCAGCTTGTTTGACCGGCGCTGGCATCCAACGCCAGGCTGGTATAAAAAACACCAGACCGAATATACCCATCACAACCCATTGCAGCGCCCAGTCAAGGTGATGGTTCATCCAGACAATGGCCATGCCCGGAATCGCTATACCCAGCCCCAGACCGGAGAAGTGCAGGCCCAGATTACCTCGGAACTGATGACGTTTCAGCCAACTCATCACAAATCCCGCTGCGAGAATGATGCCGGCGGTGCTGGATAAGCCGGCAATCAGCCTGAACAGGCTCCATAAAACCACATGGGTAGTCATGCCCATAGCGATGGTGCTGAGCACAGCCAGGATCAAATTGAGCCTGTAGAGTTTGAATTTAAGCTCCAGATCACTGATCCAGGCAATCAGGATGACACCGAGCAGATAACCACTGTAATTAAAAGTAGCCAGCCAACCACCGGCCAGGGTCGACAGCCCTGCCTGTTCCAGCATTAATGGCAGAAACGGTGTATAGGTAAACCGCGCAATGCCAACGGTCAGAATCAGGGCACTGATACCGGCGATAATGACTTTTCGTCTGCTTAAATCTGGAGAATTAATGTTCAGGCTCTTTCAGGTCAGGTTTTTGTGCTCATCATAGCGACTGTCGTCGTTGAAATAAAAGACAGGATGACAACAGTCAGCTGATCTGTTCAGGCTTATCCGCTTTTACCCATAAGCCCCGGGTTTCCACCACTTCGTAGCGAGCCCACTGGCGGAAGGTTTCGCGTTCACAGTAACCGGTTTCATACAAGTTTTGTCCGGCCACTGTTTTATAGATGACTTTGTCCTTTCCCGGGGATTGATTGTCAGCCTCATCGATGACTTGGCGGACGCCCCACAGATTACCGATATTACCGTTGCTGTAATAGTGGCCTCGCTTAATCTCATCAGGGTGATTCACACTGTATTGTGCATGCTGCCTGGCCTGCTCCAGCAGTTCAGTCAATCCTTCCTCAGTAATATCAACGAAGGAGTCCAGTTTATGGATCGCCGCATTGAAATCCTCCGTGGTAAGGACATAATCCGATGTCGATAATTGACCAGTGTTTTCAGTCAGATGCCGTGTGTTGATATGGGCCGGATAGCGCCGCCAGGGAAAGAAAAAATTAAAGCTCATCGCAATGCCCAGTATGACGATGACATTAAGCAGTAGCGGATAAAACAGAAACTGATAACCCATATCAACAACTTCACTGCCACCTATTAGAGTTGTCAGGGCGCTGGCGCCACCCGGGGGATGGATGCAGCGTAAATAGTACATCACCCCCACTGCCACCCCGACAGCAATGCCCGCGGTAACAAAGCTAGATGGCAACCACCGTTGACAAGTTATACCGATAAAAGCGGCAGTCATATGGCCGCCAAAAACCGGCCAGGGCTGCGATAATGCCCCATGTGGCACAGCAAATAACAACACCGCCGAAGCCCCCATTGAGCTGATAATCAGCAAGCTTCCTGTAGCGCCGATATCCGTCTGTGTAATCAACCACATTGAAAACAGCACTGTCATCGCAATACCGGTCCCGGCGCCGAAAGCCGAAATCACTTTTTCAGTATGACTGGTCTGGTTGCGTTCAATGCCAAGCCATTGGGCCACGGCGTCTCGATTGGTTTTGAAGCGCATCAACTCACTCAGATTGCACAATAATGGTGCGTTATCATAACGATCCAGACCCGGTATTACCATATAAACAGGCAAAATAAATACCTATTCATTGTCACAGCTATTTCTTTTGTCGCTTTGGCTGAATTCTTGCTGCATTTTGTGCTGGATCAATGCAATAATTTTTTACTGATGCCAAACTATTAGTCAGCTAATTTTTTTATCTTCACAACGAGGAATGACTCTGAACCCTGTTTACCGCTTTCTGCGAGTTTTGTTTTTATTCGTTTTATCCGCTTTTATCACGGCCTGCAGTGACAAGGAATCAGCGCTGCGGGTTGCTACACATGTCTGGCCTGGCTACGAGTTCCTCTATTTGGGCCAACAACTGGGTTACATACCCCAAGAGCATGTGACTTTAGTCGATACCGGTTCTGCGACTCAATCAATTGAAAAGTTAAAACAAAACCAGGCCGACGCTGCCACCTTAACGCTGGATGAAGTGTTAGTTGCAAGGAATCAGGGGCTTGATTTAACCATTATTCTCATCATGGATATTTCTGTGGGGGCTGATCAATTGATAGCCAGGATGAACATTGATTCTCTGGCGCAACTTAAAGGGAAAACCATCGCGCTGGAAGAGACGGCGGTGGGCAGACTGCTATTTGCAAAAGCCACTGAAAGTGCAGGCATAAAAACGGATGCATTCACCCTCTTACCTGCCACCATTGATCAGCATGTTGATTTGTGGCGGGAAGGAAATGTGGATGCAATTGTGACCTATGAGCCGGCAGCCAGCCAGATACTACGCCAGGGAGGCCGTGTTCTTTTCGACAGCAGTCAAGTTCCGGACACCATTGTCGATGTATTAGCTGTAAGATCCGATCTGGTTGAGGAGCAGTCGGCCATGCTTCATCTTTTGGTGTCCGGTTTTTTCAAGGCCCAGAAACACTTTCTTACCAATCCTCAGGATGCCTCGTATCGAATGTCCAGCAGGCTTGATGTTCCCAGCGGTGAAGTGATGTATCTCTATCAGGGTTTGGGATTACCCAACATCGAACACAATAAAAAATTGCTATCACCAGACAACCCTCAGCTGACTCAGGTCGCTGAGAATATATTACGACTGGGGTTATTTCCTTATCATCAGGATGCAAAGCGGACCCAACAACTTTTTAGTGACGAATTCCTGCCATGACTAAAGAGCGTTTGAGCGTCGCTCTCTTATTTTTATTATTATGGCTGCCCGGTCTGAGTCAGGCAGCAGAAACCTTTCATCTCGGTATTTTTGCCTATCGCCCCGTCGAGGTTATTGAACAACGCTGGCAATACCTTGAGTCCTATCTCGAAGAACAGGTCGCTGATGCTGACTTTGTACTGCATATTCTGGAGTTGGATGAGCTGGAACAAGGGGTTCAGCAAAACCGCTTTGATTTTGTTTTTACTAACCCCCGTCACTTCATCCAGATGCGGACCAAATACCCATTATCAGGCGCTCTTGGTACCCTCGTCAGGTTGGAAAACGGTCACCCGGTTTCGGCGCTGGGTGGTGTGATTTTTAGTCTGAAAGATAGTGCTGAAATAAAAACGCTGGCAGATGTTAAGGCGCACACCATTGCCGCCCCCGGTGATGGTTTTCTGGGCGGTTATCAGGCGCCACTGTATGAACTACATCAGGCCGGCATCAATATCAATGCGCTTGATTTAGTCTTTACCGGATCGCCTCACGACAGAGTGTTGCAGGCATTACGTGATGGCGAGGCGGATGTGGGTTTTGTCAGAACCAGTGCATTGGAACAGATGGCGGCCGAAGGATTACTGTCGCTGGATGAAATTAATATCATCAATCGTCAAGCACTGTCAGACTACCCGTTCGTGACCAGCACCCGTCTGTTTCCTGAGTGGCCCTTTATCGCACTGCCGAAAGTACGGGAGTCGACTGCCCGACGTGTAGCTTCGGCTATTCTGGCGCTGGAGCCCAGCCACCCGGTCAGTCAGCAAATCGGTATTTCCGGCTTTACTGTGCCTGCCGATTATCTGCCGGTGGAACTATCCATGCGAGAGTTGGGGTTGCCACCATTTGATGTCGAAGCCGATGTCAGCCTGGTGCAGATCTGGCATCAGCATCATGAGCTTATTATCGCGCTGGTTGTCGCATCCAGCCTGATTCTGCTGTTGTTACTGGTCATTGCCAGGCAGAACTACTCGCTCAGGATCAGTGAAACTAAGGTGACTCAATATCTGAAAGAAATTGAAAAACGTCACCAGTTTCTCCGCAGTACTTTCACAGCGATTCCCGACCTGGTCTGGATTAAGGACCCGACTGGTATTTATTTAGACTGCAACAGTCGCTATGAGCGCTTTATGGGCAAAACCCGGGAGGATATTCTGGGACAGACCGACCACGCGCATATGCCTGCTTCACAGGCCAGTCAGATTGAGCTTGATGATCAACAGGTATTGCAACTCCGCATGCCCAGTATTGAGGAAGAAAAGTATTGCTTTAAATCCGATGGTCATGAAGAAGTGCTCGAAATCATCAAAACCCCGATACTCGATGCCAGCAACGATATTATCGGTATGCTGGGCATTGGTCGTGACATTACCAGCCGTAAGCGTGCTGAAGAAGCACTGCGCCTTTCACGCGAGGTGTTTGAGAACATTCTGGAAGGCATCATGGTGACGGATCGGGAAGGCCTGATCGTTGACGTCAACCCGGCTTTTAACAAAATCACCGGTTATGAACGTCATGATGTACTGGGACAGAGTCCTTCAATACTGAACTCAGGACGTCAGTCTCAGACTTTCTATGAAGAAATGTGGCAACAACTGCAAACGGTGGGATTCTGGAAAGGTGAGGTTTGGAACCGGAATAAAAATGGGGAAATCTATGCAGAGCAGCTTTCTATCTCTTCCCTGAAAGACAAACATGGCAAGATTGAATTTTTCGTCGGGATATTCTCTGATATTACCCGTAGTAAGGAACAACAAGAACAATTGAGCATGATGGCACATTACGATGTGCTTACCTCTCTGCCTAACCGCGCGCTGTTTGCTGATCGCTTCAACCAGGCGATCCTGCATAGTAAGCGGAATCAGACATTACTGGCTGTCTGCTTTATTGATTTGGATAACTTTAAACCGGTTAACGATAACTATGGTCATGAAACCGGGGATCAGTTGCTGGTCGAAGTGGCCCAAAGACTGCTGGACAGTGTGCGGGGAGAAGATACAGTATCCCGCCTGGGCGGTGATGAGTTTGCCCTGTTACTGAATGATATCAACTCTGAAAAAGAGTGTATGCGGACCCTGGATCGCATTCTTCACAACCTGGAAATGCCCTTCCTGATCAACGGTTACTCGCACTATATTTCCGCATCGATTGGCACGACGCTGTATCCACGTGATGATGAGGATGTCGACACCCTGCTCCGTCATGCCGACCAGGCCATGTATCAGGCAAAAATCGCCGGCAAACATCGTTACAATGTGTTTGATAGTTATCACGACAAAGTCGTTAGCGAAAAACAGCTGGTTCAGGATCAGGTTAAAAAAGCGCTCTATGCTGATGAATTAACCTTGTTTTACCAGCCTAAAATTATTATGGGAACAGGTGAAGTTTATGGTGTCGAAGCCCTGCTACGCTGGCAACATCCGGAACAAGGCCTGATCCCGCCACTCAGTTTTCTGCCACAAATCTCCAATACTGAGCTGGAAGTCGAAGTCGGTGAGTGGGTGATCAACCAGGCGATCCGTCAACTGCATGAATGGTCTAAGCAGGATATCGAGCTGGAGATCAGCGTTAATATCGCCTCTCACCATCTGCAGCAATCCTCCTTTGTCTCCAGACTCGCATACGCGCTCAATGAGTACCCGGATCTTAACCCTCAGCAACTGCAGCTGGAAGTATTGGAAAGCAGTGTGCTCGCTGATCTGAAGAAAATTCGTGAAACGATTGATGCTTGTCGCAACAGACTGGGCGTCAGCGTCGCTTTGGATGATTTTGGTACCGGCTATTCGTCACTGACCCATTTACGCTCTTTCTCTGCCGATACAGTCAAGATTGATAAAAGCTTTATTCAGGATATGCTCGATGATCCCAATGATTATGTGATCGTGGATGGTGTCATTGGCCTGGCCGAGTCTTTCAGCCGCAAGGTAATCGCTGAAGGCGTCGAGTCCAGAGAACACGGTCTTATGCTGCTGGCCATGGGCTGCCATCTTGCACAGGGCTTTGGTATTGCCCGCCCCATGCCGGCCGGAGACTTTTCTTCCTGGCTGAAACGATACCGGCCTGAACAAAGCTGGCTCAATTATGCTGCCAAACCCCGGTCACTGGCCGATAACAAATCCACTTTACTGAGCTTGACGTTCAAACAATGGCACGCCCGCTTTTTAGCCAGAATCAATGCTGCCGCGGATTCGAGTCTGGAGTGGCCAATCATGAACACAAGCCGATGCCACTCTGGGGTGTGGATTGAAGCCGGACAGAAAGAGCAGTTATTCAAAGCCAGTCACCTGTCGGAGCTGAGCCTGGCACATGATGCATACCATGCTAATGCCCGTGAAATTTATGCTTTATATCAGCGTGCTGAGCATGCGAGAGCCCAGCATGGGGTTAGCAGTCTTAATCAGGCCTACGAAAGAATGTTGTCTGCCATTGTCGCCTGTCAGGCTGAAGAACTGAATGCCGATAAAATCGTCGCCAGTTACTCAAGAGGCTACCTCTAGGGTTTCTGCTTGCCTTCCAGCCGCCGCTCGATCGAGGCCACCTTCTCGTAGGCCTGAGACTCATTATGGATATTTTCAACCAGACCGCGGTGAATGGCGACCGATACCGCTTCCTGATTATTGAAGCGAGCACCATCCTTGAAAATCAAGTCAACCAGTTCACGTGCCGGCATATCCAGATAAGCAGCAAGATTCTGAGTTTCCTTGGAAAAGAACTTCAACACCTCTGGATGAGTGTGTTTGACCGTAAGAATCGCCAGATTATCAATCAGTACCAGTTCGTAACGGGTTTTTTCTGAGAGACCGTTATCCTGCACAAAGCGCAGACTGGTCAGACCGGTCAGCTCGTAGAAGGCATTCTGAACTTTAACTGAAGGTGCCTGCCTGTCAGCAACCAGGACTTTGAGCCATTTCAGACGATGCCGGGCGAGGATGATGATGCTCTTTTCCAACAAAATTCGCTACCTCCCTCAAGTGTTTGTCTTGAGTATTAGAGCTGGGATCCATTGTAAAGTTTGTTGACGCCTGGTGGATAGTCTCGTGGTATTGCGCACAGAGTCGCTTCCAGATTTATCCTCAGACAACGCAAATCAGGCTAAGCAATTGATCCGGTATCCGTTCTGATTTGCTCCTCATTAAGCCACTTTACATTCCCACCTAATACTAGGAGACTCTGGCGGATAATGCCTAAGCCCATGAGGGCGGTCCTGATGATTTTGTTCAACGTTTTGCAAACCGGATTATGTTGAAATACACCTATTTTCTCTTCGCCCTGTTTTTTTCATGCTTTGCCAATGCCCAAACTCCTGCTTCAGGTCCGGGGAAATATCTCGCTGAATTACCGGCCGGTGCCGAGGCCAGTCTGCTGGTTGCTGATGCAAACACCGGTCAAACCCTATTCAGCCATGATGCCGAAACGCTGAGACCGCCCGCCAGTGTACAGAAAGTCATTACCGCCCTTGCCGCGCGCCTGCAACTGGGCAAGGAGTTTCGCTTTCACACCGATATCGAAGTCAAAGACAATGATGTTATTTTCCGTTTCAGTGGCGACCCGTCATTGCGACGCGATGACATTCGTCGCCTGGTGGCGTCATTGAAACGCGAGACGTCGATTATCCGGGGGAATGTCTATCTCAACGGCGCTGCCTTCGACGATTTTGAACTGGCAGACGGTCTGCCCTGGGACAATTTGGGTATCTGTTACAGCGCCCCTTCCAGCAGTATTTCACTGGATAATAACTGCGCGGTCGCCAAGATGCTGTTCACTGATGAAAACAAGACCCAGATCGACTTTCAGATTTCGCGCGATGCCCCCATTAATATCATTAACAAACTCGACCTGACTGATGGTCTGGAAAAGCGCTACTGCAAATTCAGATTAATGGCCGACAATACCAATCAGTACACGCTGGGCGGCTGTCTCGGCCGTCATGAAATACCCCGCTTTCTCAGCTTTGCGGTTCAGAACACCGAGCTTTACGCTGCTGAAATGATCCGCCGCGAACTCAAACACGCTGGCATTGAGTTACAGGGTAATGTCATCCGCAATGACCGAGCTTCAGGACGCATTATTGCCCGCCATGAATCAGAAGCGTTACCGGTACTGCTGGATGAAATGCTCAAGGACTCCGATAATCTGATTGCCGACAATCTCCTGAAAGCCGTGGGCCGTAGTTACTATCAGGAGCCCGGTAGCTTTGATAACGGTGTTTCGGCTACTAAAGCGGTACTCAAAGATAAAGCCGGTATTGATTTAGCCAGCGCGGCGCTGGCCGATGGCTCTGGCCTGTCTCGCAATAACCGGATGTCCGCCTCTCAGATCATGTCGGTATTGCAATATATTCATGCTCATCCTGAGCTCGAACTTTGGCAAGCCATGGCTGAAGCCGGTAAAAGTGGCACGCTGCGTTACCGCTACAGCCTGCGTGGTGACACGTTCAAAGGCAAAGTGAAAGGCAAAACCGGCACACTCTATGGCACTTTTAATATTGCCGGCATGATGACCACGGCTACCGGCACACCCCTGCTGTTCGTTCAGATAGTCACCAACTATCATCACCCGGATTACCACCGTCATGAAAAGCGGGAAATCAGAAACTTCGAGAAAAAGTTTTATCAGTCACTGTATTCGATGAAATAAGCCGTTTCTCCGGCGTCCGGGATTCGCAATCCTGTCGCCGGAGATGTAAAATTCAGCGCTTCTGGCAATTCAGGAATTTTGGAATTTAAACATGGCGCAATACGTTTACAGTATGAATCGCGTTGGCAAAGTCGTTCCGCCGAAACGCGAAATTCTCAAAGATATTTCCCTCTCATTCTTTCCCGGTGCCAAGATTGGTGTGCTGGGTCTCAACGGTGCCGGTAAATCCACATTACTGAAAATCATGGCCGGCCTGGATCAGGACTATATTGGTGAAGCCAGACCCATGCCCGGCATTAATGTCGGTTACCTGCCGCAGGAACCGGAACTGGACGACAACAAAACCGTTCTGGAAGTTGTCGAGGAAGCGGTTTCTGATGTCAAAGAGGCACTGGCTGAACTCGATGCCGTATATGCCGCCTATGCAGAACCGGATGCCGATTTCGATGAGCTGGCTAAAAAACAGGCCAATCTCGAGAATCTGATTCAGGCCAAAGATGGCCATAACCTGGAAAACGCGCTGGAGCGTGCGGCCGATGCCCTGCGTCTGCCACCCTGGGATGCCAAAGTCGGCACCTTGTCCGGTGGTGAGCGCCGCCGTGTCGCTTTATGCCGCCTGCTGCTGGATCATCCTGACATGCTGCTGCTGGATGAGCCCACCAACCACCTGGACGCCGAATCGATTGCCTGGATTGAGCGTTTCCTGCAGGAATACCCGGGTACCGTGGTCGCTATTACCCATGATCGCTACTTCCTTGATAATGCCGCTGGCTGGATCCTGGAGCTGGATCGTGGTCGTGGTATTCCTTATGAAGGCAACTACTCTTCATGGCTGGAACAGAAAGAAAAACGTCTGGAACAGGAAGCCAAGGAAGAAGCCTCACATCGCAAGGCGATTGAAGCCGAGCTGGAATGGGTCCGTCAGGGCGCCAAAGGTCGTCAGGCCAAATCCAAAGCCCGTCTGAAACAATTCGAAGAAATGAACTCTCGCGAATTTCAGAAGCGAAACGAGACCCAGGAAATCTATATTCCACCCGGCCCACGCCTGGGTGACAAGGTCATTGAACTGCACAATGTGACCAAATCCTACGGTGAAAAACTGCTGTTTGAAAACCTGAACTTCTCGATTCCAGCGGGTGCCATCGTCGGTATCGTCGGTCCCAACGGTGCCGGTAAGTCAACCCTGTTCCGGATGATTGCCGGTGAAGAGCAACCCGATAGCGGTGAAATCGAGATTGGCAGTACTGTTAAACTGGCTTATGTGAATCAATCACGCGAGCTGGATGGCAAGAAAACCGTGTTCGAGGAAATCTCTGACGGTGCCGATATGATTACTGTCGGCAACTATCAGACTCCGTCACGCGCCTATTGCGGCCGTTTTAACTTCAAAGGCTCGGATCAACAGAAATACGTGAAAGATCTGTCCGGTGGTGAACGTAACCGTTTGCACATGGCCAAGCTGCTGAAAGAAGGTGGCAACGTTTTGCTGCTCGACGAACCGACCAATGATCTGGACATCGAAACGCTGAGGGCCTTGGAAGAAGCGCTGCTCGCCTTCCCGGGTTCAGCCGTGGTGATTTCGCATGATCGCTGGTTCCTTGACCGGATTTGTACCCACATCATCGCCTACGAAGGCGAGTCCAATGTGGTCTTCTTCGAAGGCAACTACAGTGACTATGCCGAAGACTACTTCAAACGTTTCGGTAAGGATCACCAGCCGGAGCGGATTAAATACCGTCGTATCAGCTGATAAAGCATAAACTCATCCGCAGATGACGCAGATGGACACAGATTTTTGATCGCAGCTTTTAGAGCCTTAGCTGTCCTCCTGAATCTGTGAAAATCTGCGAAATCAGCGGATAAATGTTTGTCTACTTCTGGTTGATAAGCGGTTCATGCATCATCTGCGGGGTCCGCTCTTCACCGACAATGCCCTGACGCACCAGAAAATCACCGAAATATTCATTCTCATGTCGCTCGGCAGCAAATTGCTCAATCATCGGTTTCAGCGTATCGAGTATCGTTTTCTCATCTACATTTTCTAAATACAGTCGGTTCAGCCGCTGGCCACTGAAATCAGCCCCCAAATAGAGGTTATATTTACCCATCGCCTTACCCGTCAGGCCGATTTCACCCAGGTACGGCCGGGCACAACCATTGGGGCAGCCGGTCATCCGAATATTGATCAACTGATCCGGCAGACCGGCATCGACCACGATCTTTTCCAGCTTCTCGATAAACTCCGGTAGATATCGCTCGGCTTCAGCCATGGCAAGACCACAGGTCGGTAATGCAACACAGGCCATCGCATTCAAACGCAAGGCTGAACCCTGACTACCATCATCGAGCTGATATTTTGTAACGATGGCTTCAATCTCTTTGCGTTGCTCCGGACTGATATCGGCAATCATCAGGTTCTGATTACAGGTGACACGAAACTCACCCTGAAGCATTTTCGCAATCTCCCTCAAGCCGGTCCGGGTTAACTGTTTTTCAGTATCGGCAACGCGACCACCGGGTATGAATAAAGTCAGGTGAGACTGACCGTTTTCAGCTTCAGTCCAGCCGAACTTATCGCCATTTTCTTCTAGCTCGAATTCCCTGACCGCCTCCAGCGGCTGACCGTGATACTCGGCGAACTTGTCTTTAAACCAGTCCAGCCCGTTATCATCAATCGTGTATTTAAAACGGGCATGAGCACGATTGCTGCGGTCACCGAAATCACGCTGGATAGCGGCGATGGCTTCACAGGCCTTCACTGCCTGATCAGCAGGCACAAAGCCGACTACTGAAGCCAGCCGCGGATAAGTGGCTGGTTCGCCATATGACATACCGAAACCACCACCGACAGCAATGTTAAAGCCCTGCAACTGACCATTATCGACAATCGCAATCAGACCGATATCGTTGGCAAGCACATCACAATCATTACGGGGCGGTACCGCAATCGCGATTTTAAACTTACGCGGCAGATAGACATCGCCATAAAACGGTTCTTCCGGTTCACCGCTCTGAAAGACCTTGTCCTCACCCAACCAGATTTCGCCATAGGCACCTGACTGCCAGCAGAGATGTTCGCTGATATCCTGTGCAATCTGGTACACCTCGGCATGCACCGATGACTGCTGCGGGTTGATACTGGTGACGACATTACGGTTTACATCACCGCAGGCGCCTTTGCTGTCCAGCAGCAGCTGATTGATCTGCTGCATAAAAGATTTCAGATCTTTTTTCAGGATTTCGTGAAATTGAAAGGTCTGCCGTGTCGTCAGACGCAAAGTGCCGTTGGAGCAGTCATCGGCGATCGCATCCAGGCCCAGCCATTGCTGCGGACTCAACACCCCACCCGGCAGGCGCAGACGCACCATAAAGGAATACAGCGGCTCCAGTTTCTGATGACGGCGTTCATCACGCAGATCCCGATGATCCTGCATATAACTGCCGTGGAATTTAAGCAGTTTATTATCATCATCGGAGATGGCCCCTGTTGCCATATCGGCAAGGCCCTCTTCAATATGACCACGCAAAAATTGACTGTTGAGTTTAAGCAGCTCTGCTTCGGGTAACTTATCGTTCATAATCACCTAAAAGGGTTTTAAGGTCTGCGTATCGCATTAATAGACATCGCGCTGGTAACGCTTGTCTCTGGTAAGCTGTCGCAGATAGTCGCTGGCTTCATCACGGGTTTTTCCACCCTGCTGGCTGATGATGTCCAGTAAGGCTTCATTCACGTCCGGTGCCATGTTGTCGGCATCACCGCAGACATAAATGTGCGCCCCTTCCTGCAGCCAGTTCCAGATATCAACCGCATTCTGTCTGAGACGGTGTTGCACATAAACTTTCTCAGCCTGATCACGTGAGAAAGCGACATCAAGACGCGTCAGCAAGCCGGATTTACGCCAGGCCAGCCATTCGACCTGGTAGAGAAAATCACTTAAAAAGTGCTGATCACCGAAAAACAGCCAGTTTCTTCCTGTCGCATCACGTTCCTCACGTTCCTGCATAAAGCTGCGAAATGGCGCAACACCGGTACCGGGACCAATCATAATGATGGGCGTATTGTCATCATCCGGCAGTTTGAAGTTTTTATTGCTGTCTATGTAGACTGGGACCTTACTGTCTTCTGTCAGTCTATCAGCCAGCCAGGTTGAGGCCACACCACTACGCTCACGTTCATGTGCCGAATAGCGCACTGCAGCCACAGTAATATGGACTTCATCCTCGACCGCGGCCTGGCTGGATGCAATCGAATACATTCTGGGCGGCAGCTTGCGGAGTAGGTTTACAAAAGTAGTCGCATCCAGGTTCTTGATCGGATAAGCCTGGATCAGGTCGAGCACATCTCTGCCCTGCAGCCATTCATTTAATGCAGCTTTATCAGCGACCAGTGAATTAAGTGCATCAGAGCCAGCCAATTCGGCCCACTGTTCCAGCATCGGCCGGGTCAGAACCGTAATCTCGCGTTGATACAGCAACAACTCGCTCAGTTTTTGTTGCTCTGTGTCGTTATCAATCAAAGTTTCAGGGTCAAAGCCAAGTGTTTCAATCACAGCCGCTACCAAAGCAGGATCATTCTGGGCATACACGCCCAGTGCGTCACCAGGCTGATATTGCAGGCCCGAACCGTCCAGAGACAATTCCAGATGCAAGACCTCTTTGCTGGAGCCGCGTCCACTCAGAACCTGCTTTTCCAATACCTCGGCTGGAAACGGATTTTTACGGTCATACGTAGTTTTGGCTGCTGTTTGAGCAGGTAGATTAAAACTCGGCGTGTTGCTAATAGCAGCGGTCGCTGACAAGGCCTCAATCAGCTCGTTAATCCAGGCATCAGCAGCTTCGTCATAATCCACGTCACAATCCACCCGTGGCACAATCGCCGTCGCTCCCAGAGCAGTGAGTCTGGCATCAAAATCCTTGCCGGTCTGGCAAAAAAATTCATAGCTGGAGTCACCCAGCGACAGAACGCTGTACTGCAGCTGCTTTAATTCCGGCGCCTTGCGGCTGTGTAAGAACTCATACAGATCAAGCGCATTATCCGGTGGATCGCCCTCCCCATGCGTAGAAGAGAGAATGGCAAGATATTCTTCATTTTTCAGCTGTTTGGGCTTGTACTCGGCCATATCCACCACCTTGGCTTCAATACCGCCTGCCAGTGCCTTCTCAGCCAGCAAATTGGCGACATCTTCAGTATTGCCGGTCTGCGAGCCATACAGAATAGTCAGTGCCACTGAACTGGGCTGCTGAGCATCAGGCACGGAAACAGCTTGTCCCTGCATTGCCTCCTGTGCAGCACGAAAGCCTGACAGGTAGCCAGACAGCCATTCGACCTGCCAGCTTTCCAGATCCTGCAGTAGATTATTGAGTTGCGCTAACTGCTCGTCAGTCAATGGCGCATTATCCAACCTGATATTCATTCCTGATTCGTCTCAAAAGTTGATGTCTATGTTGAGAAAATACCAAAATCACTTATAAATATAAAATATATATTATCTCTTTGTATATTTTAAAATTAAATATAGCTGTTTTGACAGCGCTTTCTTTTCTACTTTTTGTCCACCCATAACAATCTAAATGTTGTGAATGCGGCGTGATGCTTCTTCTGCCCATGCGTTGAAACCGTTATATAAAAAATTGCTTTTTCAGACTTCGCGGGTTATACAAATTTAACGTGTTAGGGATGGCGCGCCGTTTTGGGCTGCCAAATACAGAGTGGTTATTAACAGGGAGTAGATTGGGCGATGCACACCGTAAGTGTTTTTCAGTGGTTTAACCGCCACAAGCAGGTGATCAACTATTCTGCTGCACCGATGCTGGTATTGTTGACGATTGCTGTCGGTTTACTTGTCTACTACACCGGCGGTATTAAATATGTCTATTCCCATTCTATGTATGTTCCTATCGTGCTGTCCGGTATGATTTACGGCGTGACTGGGGGCGTGACTATTGCCTTGATTGGTGGTCTGATTCTTGGACCCAATATGCCGTTGGATATCGTCACCGGTGAAATGCAGCCCACGGTTAACTGGCTCTATCGAACGGGTTTTTTTGTTCTCCTCGGTTCTTTGAGTGGTGCCGTCAGCGCCACTGTACGAAACTACATTCGACACCTGCACTGGGTCTCACGTCATGACGTGGCAACACAATTACCTAACAGGCTGGCGCTGATGGATGACCTTAGCTTGATACCTCGTCGTAAACGTTCGGCTGTTCAAAACAGAATATTGCTCGTGCTGTCAGTCAATAGCACAGTAGAGCTCAAAGCGGCTTTTGGGCATGAGGTGATAGAAAGCATCATCACGCAGACAGCGCATCGTTTCAATCATATTCTGATTAATCGAGGACAGGTATACCGTGCCGATACTGAAGAAGTTAGCGCGTTGATTGAACTCATAGACATACAGGATATGAATGAAATTTTGCTGGATTTAAATCGTACATCACGTCTGCCTTACCAGTTTGAAGGCATACCGGTACATGTCGATTCCCGAATGGGCTATGTCACTATCACTGATGTTCATAGCAATCCGGGACTCTATCTACAACAAGCGGAGGCTGCGCTTAGTGCAGCCAATGACTCATTACTGGAATTTGTAGAATATCAACCCTCTATCAAACTGGCTACCAGAGAGAACGTGTCCTTGCTGGGCGAGTTAATGAGAGCGATTGAACAGAATCAGCTCAAACTCCATTATCAGCCAAAAATCGATATCCACTCCGGCAAGCTCCTTGGTGTAGAAGCACTACTTCGCTGGACTCACCCAAGCCGCGGTAATATTCCACCAGGCACTTTTATTCCCTGCGCTGAAAGAAGTAGCTTAATTCACCCGCTCACCGAATTTGTTCTCACTCAAACGATGCATACCGCGCTCCACTTCCAGGAGCAATCCATCTCCGTACCTATCGCAGTCAATATCTCTGCCCATAACCTCTGTCAGCCTGATTTCGCCGAGAATATATTTAAACTACTGGCTGAGTTCGGCCTTGAAGGTACAGTGCTGGAATTGGAATTGACCGAAAGTGCGCTTATCAAAGATATGAACCACACGATTCACGAGCTTACTAAGCTTGCTGACGCCGGCATTCAGATTGCGGTCGATGATTTTGGTACGGGATATTCCTCTCTGCAATACCTCCATCGTTTGCCGATAACTCACTTGAAAATTGATCAGTCATTTGTGAGGCGTTTGCCCCGAGGCCAGGATGCCATACATATCATCGAGGCTGCTGTCAGCCTTGCCCACAAGATCGACCTGACAACAATTGCCGAGGGCGTTGAAAATGCTGCCGTAATGCAATTCCTTGGCGATATTGGCTGTGATATGGCACAAGGCTTTTATATTTCCAGGCCGGTGCCGGAGAACGATTTCATCGACTGGTACAAGCAGCATCAGGGAGCAATCAACTGGCAACACTAAGCCAAAATTATTTTTTCAGCTGAGTGAATTTTTTGCCTTTGCATTTGTCTTTAATATTGCTGCTTGCCAAAGCAGCATCTTTATCCTTGCTATATCTTGGTTGACTTTGGATGGCACCTTTCGTGCCATCCATTTTTTTAAACCTGACTATGAAAGCGTCTCAAAAAGCCCGCCTCAAACTTCGCTGTCCCATCTCTCTGGGGAGAAACCATCAAATTACAGTACCTGATGGCTGGTTCGATCTGGTTTACGGGATGTGCGCGAGTATTGAAGACGTAGTTCAGCAAGTCAATCTGAAACGCCGGCAACGCATGTTTCTCCCGCGTATACTTTTCATCGAGGAGCATATGGGCAAACTGACTTGCGAGGTGATTAACCGCAACAGGGATATCAGCGAGATTATCAAGAAAGCTCAGATGCGTTCAGTACAGCTGTGTATGTATTGTGGCGAAGAAGCCCATCAGTTTCGAAGAGGCGGGCACCTCATCACTTGTTGCCATCGGCATCGCTCTCAATTTTCTCTCTAATCAGGGTTTATTACGCATACAACTGTCGTAGACCTGGGTTTCCACTTGATCTTCGTTAAGTGAATCATCAAAGTTAAAAGCTAGGTTTATTGCCAAATCTACGATGCGGAAAAAATCACTGTTAATAAATTCAGGTGGCGTGCTCTGCTGCATGTCCGCTTTAGACTTTCCTTCCAGCCGCTGAGCGTAATAATCGCCGGTCAATGAGGCAATCATAGCGCATTGTTTATGTTCATCCTGCGCCATGACGGATGAAGAGAAAAAACCCGTCATAAACAGCGCCATCCACATCCAGGTCAATTTGCTAAGCATGAGATTTCCCCGTTTTTTTCACGTATCGTTCGCAACTAGACTGCGATAATGTCCATTAATATCCGAGCTAAATTTAAATGACTGAAGGAAACAAGATGAAAGCCCTACTTATTGTCGCTCACGGTAGCCGCAGGCAAGCTTCAAATCAGGAAGTATTCGCCCTGGCAGAACAATTGCGTTCCAGTCAGCAGCCAGAGTTTGATTTGGTGGAGGCCGCTTTTCTGGAACTCGCCGACCCATCGATCCCAGATGGCGTCGCCCATTGCATCAGCGAGGGTGCAAATGAAGTGATCGTGTTCCCCTATTTCCTCAATTCAGGTCGACATGTCACTGAGGATATACCGGGTATTCTCGATGAAGTACGCACCCGGCATCCCTCTGTCTGCATTGTTCTCAGTCAGCACATTGGCGCATCTCCCGCCATGCCCGAACTGGTATTGCAGACCGCGACTAGTCATGCATAAAGCTACCAGAGAACTGATGACCCGGTCGACGCTGATTCAGCTTGGTAATCAGCATCCGGATAGCCTGCTCGTCACCTGAAAACACATAGGGAGCCAGCTCGGCCAAACGGCCTTGAATATAAGGTGATATTTCGGTGTCTTCGACAAACATCTGTGAGCGAATTTCACAGATTTTCCTGATACCGTTGGCAAAGCGTTCTACATCGTGCGCCGGGGTATTGTCCTCACCAAGCACCCAGCCACGGGTCTTCCACTCGTTATAGCAATCGTTAGCAAGCGAGCCAAAGGCAGGTTCCGCACTGAGCGGCATAGTCATTAGCATGGGCATGCTGGCTATCAGGAAAAGATGTCTCATCAGTCGCTGTCTCCGTGTTTCATCAACGGACTCAAACGCAATGACTGAAGTTCCTTATGGAGCGTTACAAGGCGCCTGACTGGCTGAGCAATTGATGAATCCGTTCAGCGAGCAGTCGATAACCGCTGGCATTCGGATGAATGGGGTCGGATTTCAACGTGTTTTCAGATTCAATCTCAACAATGATATTGTCTTCCAGGGGGACCTGCAGCGACTGCGCGACTTCCCGGTAAATTGGTGACGGCTTCAGAAACAAGCCTGGTTTGGGTACGGATAACATCACCACCTCAGCACCCTGCTGACGGATAAGTTGTATCATCTGAGTGAGGTTTTGTTTGAGCTCGACTTCGCTCAGTTTGCGAAGCAGGTCATTGCCACCATGACAGAGCAGAACCAGTTCTGGTTGGTGTTGTGTCAGTAAGGTTTCAATCCTGGCCAGGCCTTCGCGACTGACCTCTCCCGGCACGCCAGCATTAATCACTGTTCGCCCGCTGAGCTCAGCCAATATGGCGGGATAGCTCTCCGTCTGGTGTTCTGCACCGGTTCCATAGGTCAGGCTGTCACCAAAAGCCAGAATAACCGCTTCTTCGGATAGCGTGCGGAGCGATGCCTGGCTACTGTCGCCACAGGCAGCAAGCAAAGACAGGTTGAGGATCAGCAGCCAGCTGGTCAGCAGATGTCTCAGCCGCATGCTTACTGAACCGTAGAAGGGAACAGGCGCTGGAAATTAGCCGTCGTGGTTGCTGCAATGTTTTCGACTGTATCCCCGCGCAACTCGGCCAGAAACTCAGCCACATGTTTGACGAAAACCGGTTTATTGGTTTTACCTCGGTGTGGTACGGGCGCCAGGTAAGGGGAATCTGTTTCGATCAGCATCCGGTCCAGCGGCAACTTCTTAGCCACGTCCTGCAGTTCTCTCGCACTCTTGAAAGTGACAATGCCAGACAGCGAAATATAGAAACCGATGTCCAGAGCGCGTTTGGCGGTTTCCCAGTTTTCAGTGAAGCAGTGAATGATGCCGCCGGCTTTTTCAGCGTCTTCGTTCTCGAGAATACTCATCGTATCTTCGCGCGCTTCACGGGTATGAATAATTAATGGTTTCTGGGTTTTTTTAGCGGCTTCAATATGAACACGGAAACGATCACGCTGCCACTCCAGATCACCTTCACTGCGAAAATAATCAAGGCCGGTCTCGCCAATCGCGATGACTTTGGGGTGAGCAGCCTGTGCCACAAGCTCTTCAACAGTGAATTGTTCCTGCTCATCGACATTAGGATGAATGCCGACACTGGCAGTGACTTGCGGGAAGCTGTCTGCAATCGATTTCACTTCTGCGCAACTGGCTTTATCAATCGCAATACAGAGAATGTGTTCAATACCGTTATCGCTGGCTTCACTCACCATGGCGTCAATACCGCCCGGCTCATCTGCCAGCATGTTGAGGTGACAATGAGAGTCAATATACATAAAAAATTCTTGAAAGCTTGATTGCGTAACGCGTGTGCGTTACATGGTGTAGGTGGCTTTATCGGATTTGAGCTTATCCACCAGATAATTTTCGATTTTACCCCGAACAACGGAAGCGCCCCCGTCGATATCACTGAAATGGACACCAATCCCCGCCGCTTGGTTGCCCTGTGCCCCGCGGGGTGTAATCCAGACAATATTGCCGGCCACGGGAAGCTTTTCAGCCTCATCCATCAGGGTCAACAGGATAAAAACCTCTTCACCGATCTGATAGCTCTTGTTGGTCGGTATAAACAGGCCACCATTTTTCAGAAACGGCATGTAAGAATGATAGAGCATATTCTGATCGGTGATTTTCAGTGACAGAATGCCCTTGCGTGGATTCATTGCCATGGCTGTTACCTTTGGGTTTCCTTGAGCTGATGAAGCTGATCAGCGTGCTGCATAACCGTCACCATAAAATCCTCTATTAACAATATCTTGTTCAGATTATTTTGAGATGATATTAACTTTATTGTGTTGCTGATGCAATCCATGATAGCCCAGTACTGACGCAGGATCACGCCCGGCACCGGCTCATCGCGAATGAGCAGATTGCTGATTTTAGTCTGCATCATCTGCTGAATCTGATACAGCACTGATTTCAAATCGAATTGTTGCCAATCAGCAGCCATTTGCACCGGGTTCGCTTTCGCCTGCATCAGCAGAGCAATGTCGTGAGTCACCTGCCGGCTTTGCTGCAGGCCCGCTTCGCCGGCAGCCATGGCAGCGAGCGGTGCGCCATGACTCACTCTCAACAATGACAACCATTCATCCTCTGAGAACGACATATCCGTGTGCTGCAACCACGCCAGTGCCGCTTCCTTGTCAGGGGTCGGGATAGCCAATGTCTGACAACGGCTTTTTATGGTGATTGGCAGCTGCTGACGGTTTTCCGAGAGCAATATCAGCACAGATTCCGGCTGAGGTTCTTCCAGTAGCTTGAGCAGGCTGTTGAAGGCAGAGATATTCATCTGGTCCGCCGCGCTAATGAGCACCACCTTGCCGCGGGACACCTTGGGCATCAATGTCTGACTCTGTTTCAAATCACGTATTTGATCGACTTTGATCTGTTTGCCGGGCTCTTCGGGACTCACCGCTTTATAATCCGGATGGGAACCGGCAGCCAGAAGCTGACAGCTATGGCAGTGCCCACAGGCATCAAACCCACTGTTGGTCTGGCTGCATAACAAACTGGCTATCAGCCTGTCTGCAAAAGCGCGCTTTCCCACACCGGCAATACCTGAAATCAGCAGTGCATGCGGCATCCTCCCCTGCTGCTGCATCGCCTGCAGATGCTGCCAGGGCTTTTGGTGCCAGCTGTAATCAACATTAGCCATCATGATGACAAAAGGGTCGTTAGGATGGTGGTGAGTTGTGCCTGAATGGCTTCAATATCCTGACTGGCGTCAATCCGTTTGATTCTATCCGGCTCTGTTTCAGCACGTTGCAGATAGCAGTCACGGATTTTTTCGAAGAAAGCCGACTTCTCCTGCTCGAAACGATCTTTCTGCTGTTGACGCTGGATAACCCGGGATTGACCGACCGAGACAGGCAGATCAAATAACAGCGTCAGATCCGTTTGAAGGCCTTGTAATGTCCAGTCAGAGATAGTCTGAATTCGCTTGCGATCTATGCCACGGCCCCCTCCCTGATAGGCAAAGGTCGCGTCAACAAAACGGTCGCATAATACCCAGTCGCCGCGTTCCAGTGCTGGCTTGATTTTCTGATGCAGATGCTCTGCTCTGGCGGCAAACATCAACAGCAATTCGGTATCTTCGCTCATGCCAGACTCGCGCGGGGCCAGCAATAATTCACGAATCTGTTCGCCCAGGTCAGTACCACCAGGCTCACGACTCACGATCACTGTTTTGCCATTTGCTTCCAGAAAGTCACGGATAAAGCTGATTTGAGTGGATTTACCTGCGCCCTCAATACCTTCAACACTGATGAATTTTCCGTTCATGATTACCTGAGTTGATAGCGTCTGACTGCCTGGTTATGTTCTTTTAAGGTCGCAGAAAACTTGTGTCGACCGTCTTCACCGGTAGCAACAAAATACAAGCTGTCACCATCGGCCGGATGCAATGCAGCCTCAATCGACTCGATACTCGGGAGACAGATCGGTGATGGCGGCAGTCCACCACGCGTGTATGTGTTGTAGGGCGTGTCACTGCGTAAATCTTTTCTACGCAGATTACCATCAAACGTTTCTCCAAGGCCATAAATCACCGTCGGATCAGTTTGCAGCCGCATACCTTTCTGCAAACGGCGAACAAAAACCCCGGCAATTTGCGGTCTTTCCTCAGCAATACCGGTTTCTTTCTCGATAATTGACGCCATAATCAACGCTTCGTAGGGCGTGTCATAGGGCAGGTCTTCAGCACGGTTCTGCCAGGCCTGCTCCAAGCTCTCCTGCATTTGCTGATAGGCACGACGAAGGAAGGCGATATCAGTGGTACCTGAGGGGAAATGATAAGTTTCCGGCATGAACCAACCTTCACCATTTTTCTCCGGAGCGCGCAGTTCAGCCATAACCTTGTCCAGACTATGGGTATCCAGCGTTTTAACAATCTTCGGGTGCGCGTGCAGGCTCGTGATCATCTCCCGGGCAGTCATACCCTCGATGATGGTGAAGGCATTCATCACAACTTTGCCTGATACCAGTTTATCGAGAAACGCAGGTAGCGTAGTCTCAGCTTCTATCTGATACTCACCAGCTTTGATTTTATGCGCCTGATCAGTGAGACGGCCATAAACCTGTAAATAGATCGGTGGTAAATCCGTCAGCCCCAGTTGCTTCAAATCCTCGCTGATTTTTTTCAGGTTCGTGCCGGGTTCAACGGTGTAGCTCATATCATTATCGAGCGCCAATGGTTCATTGAGAAAACGTTGATACTGCAGTGCAAAATAAGTGCAGACAGCGGCCACGATAGCCGCAGGTAATAAAACCTTAAATAACAGGGTCTTTGTCATATTAACGTTCGGCTTGTTTCAGCTCGGCTTGAAAACGACGGGTCAGCATGCCGTAAGGCCATTTCAGATCGGTGTTCCAAAGATGTGTTATTGGCCAGATTTCAATAATGCTGTTGGTGAGAAAGACTTCATCAGCCTGTTCCAGATCATTGAGGCTCATGTTTTTTTCAGTAACAGGGATATCCAATTTTGAAGCCAACTTGATGACTTCGCCGCGCATAATTCCGGCAATGCCATTTTCTGCGATAGTTGGTGTCACTAACTGCCCGTTTTGAATCATAAACAGGTTACTCATCGTGCCTTCTACCAGCTTGTCGTTGATATCCAGCATCAGGCCTTCACGAATAGTGTGATCATCCCATTCACTGCGCGCCAGCACCTGCTCAAGACGATTGAGGTGTTTAATGCCGGCCAGTGCCGGGTTGATTCCCAGACGATGCTGGCACAGTCGGACTGTGATGCCCTGCTGGCAGCTTTCCGGATAGTCCGGCATGGGATGAGAGGAAATGATTCGAAGCGGTTCCGCTTCTTCTGGGGCCTTGTAACCGCGACCACCACTGCCGCGGGTGACCATGATTTTAATCACACTGTCTTCGGCTGTCTGGGCACAGACTGTGGCCAGTTCAACCTCAAGCTTATCCTTGTCGGCAAAATTAATCCCCAGCCGCTCACAGCCCCACATCAGGCGCTGCAGATGCGCGTTGAGAAACTCCAGCTTGCCCCGGCGAAAAGCCAGTGTTTCAAACAGACCGTCGCCATATTGCAGGCCACGGTCTGTCACAGGGATTCTGTTATCGGGTTGGCCGTTTATCAGAATCACTGAACGCTACTCTGGATTCAGTTCAGCTTTTTGAAGATAACGGTACCATTGGTGCCACCGAAACCGAATGAGTTCGACATGGCGACATTGATCGGCATTTGTCTCGCTGTATGCGGGACATAATCGAGGTCACAGGCTTCGTCAGGATTATCCAGATTGATGGTGGGAGGCGCCACCTGATCACGAATCGACAAGACACTGAAGACAGCTTCGACACCACCGGCAGCACCTAACAGATGTCCAATCATCGACTTGGTCGAGCTAACAGCGGTTTTGGATGCAGCATCACCCAGCGCCTGTTTAATAGCCATGGTTTCTGCGACGTCACCTGCCGGCGTCGAAGTACCATGCGCATTGATGTAGTCAATTTCATCTGCATTCAGTCCAGCATCTTTCATCGCATTTTTCATGCAACGGGCCGCACCTTCACCACCCTGAGACGGCATGGTCATATGATAGGCATCACTGCTCATCCCGGAGCCGATGAGTTCGGCATAAATATTCGCCCCACGTTTAACCGCATGCTCGTATTCTTCCAGAACCAGCACACCGGCACCATCACCCAGCACAAAGCCATCACGGTCTTTATCCCAGGGACGGCTGGCTGCCTGTGGGTCATCATTGCGGGTCGACAAGGCGCGAGCAGCAGCAAAGCCACCCAGACCGGTTTTAGAAGTCGCCATTTCCGCACCACCGGCGATCATCACATCGGCTTCGCCGTACTGAATCATGCGACCTGCAGCAGAAATACAGTGGGTGCCCGTCGAACAGGCAGTAACGATAGCGGTGTTGGGCCCTTTCAAACCATACATGATCGACAGGTTACCGGAGATCATGTTGATGATATTGCTGGGGACAAAGAACGGAGAAATTTTGCGTGGACCACCACTGAGATAATTGTCATAACCGGCTTCAATACCTGGCAAGCCACCAATGCCCGAGCCAATGACTACACCAATACGTTCCGCATTGTCTTCTGTGACCTCCAGACCGGCATCTTCAATGGCCTCTTTGGCGGCGGCAATGCCGTAATGGATGAAGGTATCCATTTTCTTGGCATCTTTTTTAGGAATGACGCTGGTGACGTCAAAATTTTTGACGCTGGCACCGAAATGGACACTGAAATCCGACACGTCAAACAAAGTCAGTGGTGCGACACCGCTTTTACCAGCAACAATATTTTCCCAGCTTTCTTTGACTGTCAGGCCAACAGGTGTGACGGCACCCAGACCAGTCACCACAACACGTCTTTTAGACATCAGGATTACCCCTTAAAACCTATACTCACTCAAGATAAGATTGTCGCATTGCAATCAGTTCAAGGCACTGAAGACGGTCACAAACCGGGATTGCATAAGTCAGTGATAACGAATGCAGCAATATTATCTTGATAGAGCACTGCTATACACAACATAGCCGCCTAGCGTGCACGCACACTAGACGGCTATCTTTAAGCGGTCAGCTATATTAAGACTGGTGAGCGTTAATATATGCAACAGCTTCTTTGACTGTGGTGATTTTCTCAGCTTCTTCGTCTGGAATTTCACATTCAAATGCTTCTTCCAGCGCCATGACTAGTTCTACTGTGTCCAGAGAGTCAGCGCCCAGGTCGTCGATAAATGAAGCGTCAGCAGTGACTTCATCTGCATTCACGCCCAGCTGCTCAACAACGATTTCTCTTACGCGAGCTTCGATATCACTCATAACTAATGTTTCCTTTGGTGGTTAATACATCAAACAATGTGCAGGCATTTTATAGTGCCAGCACCATGGAGACAAGCTAAACGCCGGCAGGCGCCACTGTCTCGTCAATAAAAATCAGTGCTGTCAGACGCTTAGCGCTGATTAACTCATATACATCCCGCCGTTAACATGCAGGGTTTCACCTGTAATGTAAGCGGCACTCGGGCTGGCCAGGAAGCTGACCGCCGCCGCAATTTCTTCCGGCTCGCCCAGGCGTTTGACCGGCACCTGCTCCAGCAGCGCCGTTTTATGCGCCTCAGCTAGACCACTGGTCATATCGGTATCGATAAAACCTGGCGCGACAGTGTTGACTGTAATACCGCGGGCGCCAACCTCGCGAGCCAGCGATTTACTGAAACCAATCACACCGGCTTTCGCTGCCGCGTAGTTGGACTGGCCGGCATTGCCCATGGCACCGACTACTGAGGTGATGGTGATGATTCTGCCCCAGCGGGCTTTGGTCATCGCACGCAAGCAACGCTTGCTGAGTTTGAAGATCGGCGTCAGATTGGTGTTGATAATGTCATCCCACTCTTCATCCTTCATCCGCATCAACAGATTGTCGCGGGTAATACCGGCGTTATTCACCAGGATATCGGGCGCCCCGAACTCTGTTTCGATGGCAGCAACAATGGATTCTATAGCCTCACCATCGGTGACATTGAGAACAACACCTTTGCCGTTAATGCCGGCTTCTTTGAGGAAGCTGCTGATAGTCTCAGCACCACTATTGGAAGTTGCAGTGCCCACCACAGTGGCACCCTGCTCTCCCAAGCTCAGTGCGATTGCGCGGCCAATACCGCGGGTAGCGCCGGTTACCAGCGCAACTTTACCTTCCAGGCTCATTATCCTTCTCCCACAGCTTGTTGTAATTTTTCCAGTGTGACCGGATCAAATACCGGTAATGCATTCAGCGTCTTATCGATGCGTTTATTGAGGCCGGCAAGGACTTTACCCGGTCCGCTCTCAACCACGGTGTCGACGCTCTGATTCGCCAACCATTGGATTGTCTCCACCCAGCGTACCGGGCTGTGTAACTGCTGTGCCAGCAACGCTTTCAACTCAGAGATATCCTTTGCTGCAGTCACGCTGGCGTTATGAATCACCGGCGTAGATGGCATGCGTAGATCAATTTTGTCCAGTTCCGCAGCAAGTTGTTCAGCAGCCGGCTTCATCAGTTCACAATGCGATGGCACGCTGACCGGCAATTGCAGGGCACGTTTGGCCCCTTTCTCTGTTGCCAGTGCAATGGCCTGTTTGACGGCAGGCGAGCTGCCGGCAATCACAACCTGTCCGGGAGAGTTGAAATTGACCGCTTCAACAATGCCTTGCGCGGAAGCTTCAGCACACAATGCGCGAACCAGGTCATCATCCAGCCCCAGGATCGCTGCCATGGCACCTTCACCTGCGGGTACCGCCTGTTGCATAAACTGACCACGCTTTTCCACCAGTTTGACAGCATCGACAAAATCAATGGCATCAGCGGCAACCAGCGCAGTATATTCACCCAGGCTGTGACCGGCGAAATAGGCAGGCTTCAGGTCAGACATCGATTGCCAGACACGCCAAACTGCGACACCCGCGGTGAGCATGACAGGTTGGGTACGATCAGTCTGGTTTAACTGTTCTTCCGGACCTTCCTGAGTGAGCTTCCAAAGGTCGTAACCGAGTGCGTCTGACGCTTGCTGAAAAGTCTCTCTAACCAGGCTGTATTCAGTGGCCAGACCAGCAAGCATGCCGACTGACTGTGAACCCTGCCCAGGGAAAACGAATGCTGATTTCATCAAAAACCCTCTGAATGATCAGTATTGAATGAGTGCTGAGCCCCAGGTGAATCCGCCACCAAAAGCTTCAAATAATAAAGTTTCGCCACGCTTGATTCGACCATCACGCACTGCCACATCGAGTGCCAGAGGAATGGAAGCAGCCGAGGTATTACCGTGTTCATCGACAGTGACCACGACATGATCCATCGACATATTGAGTTTACGTGCCGTGGCGGCAATGATACGGATATTGGCCTGATGCGGAATCAACCAGTCCACATCTTTTTTATCCATGTTGTTGGCTTCCAGCGTTTCATCGACAATCGTACTCAATGTCCTGACGGCCACTTTAAAGACTTCGTTACCCTGCATATCGACATAAGCCGTGTCTTCATTGAAGTCACGTGAACCCGGACCGGTAGGCACATGCAACAACTGGTTAAAATTACCATCAGAGTGAATGTGCGTAGACAGAATGCCCGGTTCTTGTGAAGCTTGCAGCACCACAGCGCCAGCCCCATCACCAAACAGCACGCAGGTGTTACGGTCTGTCCAATCTATAATGCGGGAAAAAGCTTCGGCACCGATAACCAGTACGTTGTTGACACCGCCAGCCTTGATGAATTTATCCGCAACAGTTAAAGCGTAAACGAAGCCCGTGCAGACAGCCTGAATGTCGAAAGCAGGACAACCGCCGATCCCGAGTTTTTCCTGAAGCAGTGAAGCGGTGCTGGGGAAAATTCGGGTCGGCGTTGTGGTTGCCACGATAATGAGGTCAATATCATTCTTAGTGATATCCGCCGCTTCCAGGGCTTTCAGCGCTGCCTGGTAAGCCAGATCGGTCGTGGTTTCATCATCAGCGACGATATGGCGTTTTTTGATACCGGTGCGTTCAGTGATCCATTGATCACTGGTCTCAACCATCTTCTCAAGATCGTGGTTGGTCAGCACCTTTTCAGGCAGATAGCTACCGGTGCCGGCAATACGTGAATAGATCACAGAACCTGCCCCTCCAGCAACACATCAAGATGTTTGCTGATATTTTTAGGCACATCTTTCTTGGCTTCAACAATCGCAATATCAATCGCGTTAGCAAAGGCAAAGGCATCCGCGCCGCCGTGACTTTTAATCACAATGCCCTGAAGACCAATCAAATTGGCACCGTTAAAAGCTCGTGGATCCAGATCGCGCCGGAACTGCTTCAGCACCGGCGAAGCAATAATCGCTGCCAGTTTGGTGAGCCAGTTACGGGTGAATGCTTCACGCAGGTAATGGCGAATCATATGCGCTACACCTTCACTGGCTTTCAATGCCACGTTGCCAACGAAACCGTCACAGACCAGTACATCCACTTCACCGTGGTAAAGGCCGTCACCTTCGACGTAGCCCTGGTAGTTCAGATCAGTTTGTTCCAGCAGACGAGACGCTTCTTTGACTCGTTCGTTGCCTTTGATCTCTTCTGAACCAATATTGAGCAGACCCACAGATGGGTTTGGCTTGCCATCGACCAGTTCAGCCAGTACCGATCCCATCACAGCAAACTGCACCAGATGCGCAGCACTGGAATCAACATTCGCCCCCAGGTCCAACACATAGGTGTGACCGGTCATGGTTGGTAAAGCCGTCACGATCGCCGGACGTTCGATACCGGGCAAAGTTTTGAGGACAAAACGGGCTGTTGCCATCAGTGCGCCAGTGTTACCGGCACTGACACAGGCTGATGCCATGCCCTCTTTGACCAGATTTATAGCCACCCGCATAGAGGAATCTTTTTTACCCCGAAGTGCCTGCGAAGGCAGTTCGTTCATCTCTACCTTCTGTGAGGCATGGTGAACCTGCATTCGAGGATCATCCTGCACTTTATGCTGCTGCAGGTGGTAAGTGAGGGTGTCTTTGTCACCCACGAGGATGAAATTGACCTCGGGATGTTTTTTCAGCGCTGATAAGGCAGCGGGGATCACGACCTCAGGTCCGTGATCCCCGCCCATCGCATCAATTGAAATCGTCAGGCTCAATGTCTATCCAGGCCTTATTCGCTCTTATCTGCAACAACTTTACGACCACGGTAGTAACCGTCAGCTGATACATGGTGACGGCGGTGCAGTTCACCAGTAGTTGCGTCGACAGACAAGGTTGAACCTTTCAACGCATCGTGTGAACGGCGCATGCCACGACGTGAAGCACTCTTTTTGTTTTGTTGAACAGCCATGTGTAAAACTCCTAAGCCTTAATTAAATTCAAATCATTTTTTTGTTTTCAGTGACGATAGCACTGAGAACGGAGAATTCGGCTTAACCGCCTCCTCCTCGCTTTCTTCGTCCCCTGAAAACAGCGCCGTTTCAGGCAAACAGTTTTCCTCGTGCTTTGGCACCAGGGGCAGTGCCAGAATCAGTTCGTCTTCAACCACCGATACCGGATCAGTCAGTTCCGAGTCTTCAACTACCCAGGGTTCGTATTGATCAGACAGCTTTTCAGCCAGCTTTTCGTGACGAACCAGACCCAACAGACTGTGAATATCCATGGGTAATGTCATTGCCTGCAAACAACGCTCACAAGTCAGTGACAAAGTCGTTTCAAAACGGCCTTCCATAAACGGTGTGCCGGTATCATCGATATCAAACCGCATCCAGATTTTGACTTTGCCATCGGTGTTTCGCAAAGACTCGGCCAGACGCGTCATTTCGGCCAGATCGACCTCGCCATTCAGCTCCCGCCCATTATGGGCAAAACGAAACGGATCAATTTCTTCAGGTAAATACTGGCGCATAATCGACGGGATTATATAAGAATTGTGACTAAACAGCAAAGCAGATCAAAGCAAGCTGCATGCCGCATTAAGCGTTATTGTGCAATTCTATAACGGCATTGCCCTTTTCTTTTGACTGCTTATTGGCATCATTACGAAGCGCATCAATGTAATACAGATAATTCGCATCAATATCACCGGTAATATAATTACCGTCAAAGCAGGACGTATCAAAGCGTTCGACGTTACTCTTCTTGTTGATGGCAGCGACGAGGTCCGGCAGGTCCTGGTAGATCAGCCAGTCCACACCAAGCTCTTTGGCAATCTCATCGACATTGCGATCATGTGCAACGAACTCATTGCAGGAAGGCATATCGATACCGTATACATTCGGGAAACGAACCGGCGGTGCGGCGGAAGCCAGGTATACTTTTTTAGCACCGGCATCACGCGCCATCTGAACGATCTGCTGGGAAGTGGTGCCACGTACTATGGAATCATCGACCAGCAACACGTTTTTGCCCCGGAACTCGAGGTCAATTGCATTCAGCTTCTGACGCACGGACTTCTTACGCATGGTCTGGCCGGGCATGATGAAGGTACGGCCGATGTAACGATTCTTGATAAAGCCTTCGCGATACACCACGCCCAGGTCATAGGAAAGCTGTAAGGCAGCGCTGCGACTGGTATCCGGTATCGGAATCACCACGTCAATATCGTGCTCGGGATAATCACGTTTGATTTTCTCTGCGAGTTTGGTGCCCATACGCATGCGACTCTTATGCACCGAGATCCCATCCATCATTGAATCCGGGCGGGCAAAATAGACGTATTCAAAGATACAGGGAGACTTGACCGGGTTCTTTGCGCACTGCTGAGAATGAAAGTTACCTTCCGTGTCGATAAATACGCATTCGCCGGGCTCGACATCACGCACCAGTTCAAAATCCAGAATATCCACGGCCACACTCTCTGAGGCCACCATGTATTCCGTGCCATTAGCTGTTTCACGTTTGCCGATAACAACCGGACGAATGCCATAGGGATCGCGGAATGCCAGTACCCCCACACCGGAGATCATCGCGACAGCAGCATAGGCACCACGACAACGACGGTGAACTTCTCTCACTGCGTTAAAGACATCATCCGGCTGGGGTTTGAGTTTGCTGCTGGTTTGCAGTTCATGTGCCAGGACATTGAGCAGTACTTCCGAATCCGAATCGGTGTTGAGATGACGGCGATCGGTCTGGAACAGTTCTTCTTTGAGGATCTTGGTATTGGTCAAGTTACCATTGTGCGCCAGTGCAATGCCGAAAGGTGAATTGACATAAAACGGCTGAGACTCAGCAGAACTGGAGCAGCCCGCGGTCGGATAACGAATATGACCAATCCCCATTCTGCCTTTGAGCCGGATCATATGACGGGTATGAAACACGTCTTTAACCAGACCATTGTCCTTACGCAGAAAAAACTTACCTTCCTGGTCACAGGTCATGATGCCAGCGGCATCCTGCCCCCGATGCTGCAACACGGTCAATCCATCATATAAGGCCTGGTTAACCTCAGAATGACCAACAATACCAATAATTCCGCACATAAATTGCCCTGTCAGGAGTTAGTTGTAGTTGATGTGTTGTGCAATCTCTGCCGGTAAAAACTCCCGGACCCAGAGTGCCAGTTTCACAAAGTGATCGATAAGCAGTGAGTTCTGCCACCAAGTATCTGCAGGCATCGGTGTCGCGCCTGCGCCTAAAACTAAAATTGTCACGATGGCGAGACCTCGAAGTAAGCCGAAGACCACGCCCAGCGAGCGATCCGTGCCGGTCAGGCCGGTTTTTTCAACCACCTGACAGATAAGATGATTAACCAGTGCGCCCAGAATCAGTGTGACCGCAAATAAAACGAAGAATGCGAGAAAGAGCCTGATTGAGGGGGTGGAAATGTAATTTGCCAACAAGGTTGATAAATGGGAGTGAAACATCAGGGCGACCCAGAATGCCAGGATCCAACTGATTAGCGAGAGCACCTCTTTCATAAACCCACGGACGATACTGATACCGGCCGAGATGGCGATGATCCCGATAATCAGGTAATCAACCCAAACCATATACACTCCGCAATACCCTGCGTTTTAAAGTGCGAATTCTAACAGATTGGCCGGCAACAACCCAGCCATTTTTACAGTTATATTGCAGAGACAACTATGACCACAAATCAAGGGTTATGTTGCAGAATCTGGGCATTGAGTTTGAGTTTATCGCTAAGTCTTTCAGCGGTTTGCTGTAGCTTGATTCGGTCGGTGACCGGTTGAAGTCTGACACGGTATATCAGTGTGCCTGCATTGGAAATCGTCTCAATCATCGGGTCGTAACCCATTTGCTTGAGTTGAGTCGATAGCGCATCGGCATTGTCTCGGACAGAGAAGCTGGCCAGCTGCAATACCCACTGTGGCTCTGCCGTGCTTGTTGCGGCAGGCCGATTGTCTTGAGTAGCTTTGACGGGTTCAGGCTTCGCTTCAACTTCCGGCTCAGGCGCCGGTGCTGGTTTTGTCTCCGCTTTTTGCTCTGGTTCCGGCGCTGGTGTCGAGCTTTGCGGTGACGTTGCTTGCGGTGCAGCAGCTGAGGCATCCTGCGAATCGGTCAAGGATGCAGGCTCAGATAACCCCTGTGGGTCAACCAGTGCTTCTTCCGTTGGCTCTATCACTTCGACATCATCCGGAATCGGTTCTATCACCGAGTCAAAGGCAATCGGCTCTTCCTGAGGCTGTTCCGGTTGGTTCTTTTCAACCGTATCCAATAAAAACCAGGCAATGACACCGATCAGGCAAACCAGTAATACCGCGCCCAATAAGCGTTGTTGCTGAATCAGTGTCATCACCTGCTCCCGGAGTTATCAGTGTCTTTTCTGAGGAGAGTTTACCTCATGATAACTGGTTTTATCACTGGCAATAACACCTTCGGCTTCACCACTGCTCTCAGTACCGTGAGGCATATGCTGTAAGGCCACTTCCAGTACTTCATTGATCCAGCGAACAGGAAGAATGGTGAGGCCCTGTTTCACGTTATCCGGAATTTCCTTCAGGTCTTTCACATTATCCTGCGGAATCAGTACCGTATCGATGCCGCCACGATGGGCTGCCAGTAGTTTTTCCTTCAGCCCCCCTATGGCAAGCACTTCTCCACGCAGGGTGATTTCACCGGTCATCGCCACATTGGATTTGACCGGTATGCCAGTAATTGCTGACACCAGTGCCGTACACATGCCAATACCGGCACTCGGACCATCTTTGGGTGTCGCGCCCTCCGGAACGTGAACGTGAAGATCGTGCGTTTGCAGAAAGTCTTCACTGATACCCCACTCGGTTGAGCGTGAACGCACGACGGTAGTGGCAGCCTGAATCGACTCCTGCATGACATCACCCAGTTTCCCGGTGTAGGCGGATTTGCCTTTACCCGGCATCACTGCGGACTCAATGGTCAGCAACTCACCGCCAACTTCAGTCCAGGCCAGACCGGTGACCTGACCAATTCGGTCATTGTCTTCAGCAACCCCGTACTGATAGTGATAAACGCCGAGGTAGTCTTCGATGTTTTTGGCGGTAACCACCAGTTTCTTCTTGCTCTTCTCCTGCAGGATCTGCTTGACGAGCTTACGGCAGATCTTGGAGATTTCACGCTCCAGGCTACGTACACCCGCTTCACGGGTGTAACGACGGATAATTTCCAGAATGGCCTCTTCCGTGATTTCCACTTCGACTTTTTTCAGACCATTCTGTTTGATGGCTTTGGGTAACAGGTACTTGACCGCGATGTTCAGTTTTTCATCTTCGGTGTAACCGGCAAGACGGATAATTTCCATCCGGTCGCGCAGTGCATCCGGGATGTTGAGGGTGTTCGCGGTGCAGACAAACATCACATCCGAGAGGTCATATTCAACTTCCAGGTAGTGATCAGCAAAGGTCGAGTTCTGCTCCGGATCCAGTACCTCGAGTAACGCAGAGGCAGGGTCACCACGGAAATCCTGTGCCATCTTGTCGATTTCATCGAGCAGGAACAGCGGGTTTTTAACCTCGGTTTTGCAGATATTCTGAATGACTTTACCCGGCATGGAACCGATATAAGTGCGACGGTGGCCACGAATTTCAGCCTCATCACGAACGCCACCCAGGGCCATACGTGTGTATTTGCGGTTTGTCGCGCGGGCAATGGATTGAGCGATCGAAGTTTTACCTACACCTGGAGGGCCAACCAGACACAGAATCGGCCCTTTCAACTTCTTGACGCGTTTCTGCACAGCGAGGTATTCGAGAATACGCTCTTTGACCTTTTCCAGACCGTAGTGATCCTCTTCCAGTACTTTCTCTGCACGATCCAGGTCCAGGGTAACCCGCGAGCGTTTTTTCCAGGGCACTTCCAGTAGTGATTCGATGTAGTTACGAACGACGGTCGCTTCAGCTGACATCGGCGACATCATGCGCAGTTTTTTGAGCTCAGACTCAGCCTTTTCAAGTGCTTCAGCAGGCATCCCTGCTTTGTTGATACGGGCTTCCAGCTCATCAGCCTCATTGGCCGTTTCATCAATTTCACCCAGCTCTTTCTGAACCGCTTTCAGTTGCTCGTTCAGGTAATATTCGCGCTGGCTTTTCTCCATTTGTTTCTTGACGCGATTCCGGATGCGTTTTTCAATTTGCTGAATATCAATTTCGCCTTCGAGAAAGGCCATCAGACGTTCAACGCGCGCTTTAACATCGCTCATTTCCAGCAGATTCTGTTTGTCCTCAAGCTTAAGGCTCATGTGCGCTGCAACCGTGTCAGCCATCCGTGAGACTTCATCGATACTGGACAGTGAGGCAATCACTTCAGGCGGGATCTTCTTGTTGAGTTTGACGTATTGTTCAAACTGTCCCATCAAGGTTCGCATTAAAACATCGGATTCACGATCGTCTGTGACGTCATCGGGGAAAGCCGCGACTTCTGCTTCCATGTATTCAGTTTTTTTACTGAAATAGGCCACTTTGGCGCGCTGGGTACCTTCAACCAGCACCTTGACTGTGCCATCAGGCAGTTTCAGTAACTGCAGGATATTAGCCAGTGTTCCCGTTTCGTAGAGACCTTCTGATTCCGGTGCATCTTCAGAAGAGTCTTTCTGAGCAAGCAGCAAAACCTGCTTGTTTTCATCGGTAGCCACTTCCAGCGCCTTGATGGATTTATCCCGTCCGACAAACAGCGGTATGACCATGTAAGGATAGACAACAACGTCACGTAGCGGCAGGACAGGCACAACCTGCATGCCGTTATCGTTGGGAGTGGTTTTTACTTCATTTTCCATTGGGGAACCTCTTAAGAGCGCTCGCGGCACTTAAATCAAACATGATTTCAATATGGGGACAGGCATCAGGATATCAAGCATTCAATTGGATTAATTACTCAAATTATATGAGTGGTGATTGGTATCTTTGGTAACAGCCAGTGAAGCTGTCGTTTCAAGCCCTTAATCCAAAAGCGTTAAATCAGCATAAGCACTTTAAATGACTGATGCGGGTGATGTGATGAAATGATAGAACATGCCCCACTCCGGCCTGACGAACAATTGAATGGAGGTCAGGCCAGATGGGTGTCAACAGCCCCTGAGGACGATGCCGCGAATGTTTACAGACGCTTATTTGTCACCAGACGCCATGTCCGCACTCTGATCTTCGTAGATCAGGATCGGTGAATTTTCGCCAGCGATCACGCTCTCATCGATAACCACTTTTGAGACATTTTCCAATGAAGGCAGGTCGAACATGGTATCGAGTAGCACATTTTCGATGATGGAACGTAAGCCACGTGCACCGGTTTTGCGTTCCATTGCCTTGCGTGCAATAGCATGGAGTGCATCATCACGGAACTCGAGTTCGGCACCTTCCATTTCGAACAGGCGACTGTACTGTTTGGTCAGGGCGTTCTTCGGTTCAGTCAGAATCTGAATCAAGGCATCCTCATCCAGTTCGTCCAGCGTCGCTACCACTGGCAGACGACCAACAAACTCTGGAATCAGACCGTATTGAATCAGGTCTTCCGGTTCGACAGAGCGAAGCGCTTCGCTGAGTGGGCGTTGATCATCTAGGCTTTTAACTTCAGCAGAGAAACCGATGCCGCCCTTATGAGTACGATTACGGATGACTTTATCCAGTCCAGCAAAGGCACCACCGCAAATAAACAGGATCTTGCTGGTATCAACCTGGAGAAATTCCTGCTGCGGATGTTTGCGGCCACCCTGGGGCGGGACAGACGCAATGGTACCTTCAATCAGTTTCAGCAGGGCCTGCTGCACACCTTCACCGCTGACATCACGGGTGATTGAGGGATTATCCGATTTGCGCGAGATCTTATCGATTTCGTCAATGTATACAATACCGGTCTCGGCTTTATCAACGTCGTAGTCGCACTTCTGCAACAGTTTCTGAATGATGTTTTCGACGTCTTCCCCGACATAACCTGCTTCAGTCAGTGTGGTGGCATCAGCCATGGTAAACGGCACATTCAGCTGGCGAGCCAGGGTTTCTGCGAGCAGCGTTTTACCGCTACCGGTGGGCCCAATCAGCAGAATATTACTTTTAGACAGTTCCACATCGTCTTCTTTGTGGCCACTGCGAAGTCGTTTGTAGTGGTTGTAGACTGCCACCGACAGGTAGCGCTTGGCTTTTTCCTGACCGATCACGTAATTGTCGAGTGCGGTATTAATCTCACGAGGCGTTGGCAGTTTGGTCTCGGCTTCATCCGCAGACATTTCCTGCATTTCTTCGCGAATAATGTCGTTGCACAGGTCGACGCACTCATCGCATACAAACACTGACGGACCCGCAATCAGTTTTTTAACTTCATGCTGACTTTTACCGCAAAAAGAGCAGTAGAGTAATTTGTCGTCGTTGTTCTTGTCGTCGCTCATAGCCTTACTACCTTACTCATCAAATCTATAATCATTATCGGCGGTTTATGCCGTTTCTGCAGGACGGTTAGTCAGTACAGAATCAATTAAACCATATTCAACCGCTCTATCGCCATTCATGAAGTTATCACGATCCGTATCGCGGCGGATTGTCTCAATATCTTGACCAGTGTGATGAGCCAAAATTCCATTCAGACGTTCACGGATACTGAGGATTTCCTTGGCATGTATATCGATATCCGAGGCCTGACCCTGGAAGCCGCCCAGCGGTTGATGCACCATGATTCTGGAATTAGGGAGGCAGTAACGTTTGCCCTGTGCACCGCCAGCCAGCAATACAGCGCCCATACTGGCCGCCTGGCCAATACAGAGTGTGCTGACGTTGGGCTTGATGAACTGCATGGTGTCGTAAATCGCCATGCCGGCTGTGACGGCGCCGCCCGGTGAGTTGATGTATAGATGAATATCTTTGTCCGGATTCTCAGATTCCAGGAACAGTAACTGGGCAACAACCAGATTGGCCATTTGATCTTCAACTGGCCCTACCAGGAAAATCACGCGCTCTTTCAGCAGGCGTGAATAGATGTCGTAAGAACGTTCACCCCGAGCTGTCTGCTCTACAACGATGGGGACCAGTGCGTTTTGAATACCTGGGAATTCTTCGTTAGAGAATTTGTTTGTCATAACCGTCCTATTTTCCGGATCCTAATAAAAAATCAGCCCGTGCCCATTCAAGATGAGCACGGGCTGCATTCATGTTAAGCGTCGTCAATTAGTTGGATACAGCGTTAACGACGTCTGAGAATGTTGATGTACTCTCTTCTACTTTAACATGGTCGAAAATCCATTCAACAACCATGTCTTCAACCACGGTCATCTGAATTTCTGACAATCTTTCCTGATTGTTCATGTAGTAGTTAACCACTTCTTCCGGGTCTTCGTAGCTGGCTGCAATGTTATCAATAGCCTGCTTGACACGTTCCTCGTCAGGCTTGATTTCATTGTCTGAGATGATCTTACCGATCAACAGGCTCAGCTTGACGCGATTTTGAGCATTGGGTTTGAAGTTTTCCAGGTCGAAAGGAATGCCTTCTACGTTAACGCCCTGATTACGAAGGTTATTTTTGGCCTGCTCCGCCAGATACTGGGCTTCACGCTCTACCGGTGCTTCTGGCAGCGCCAGTTCGTTTTTCTGCGCGATCATGTCCATAGCTCGGCGTTTGTTGAGAGTTTTGAGCGCCGAAGTCAGTTCGCGTTCCATGTTGGCACGAACTTCTTTCTTCAATGCGGCAATGCCCTCTTCCACACCACACATGGCGGCGAATTCTTTATCCAGCTTGGGCAGCTTTTTCTTGGCTACCTGTTTGACAGTAACATCAAACTTGGCAGTTTTGCCCTGCAGCTGTTCTGCACGGTAATCTTCCGGGAAAGTCAGAGTGACTTCGACTTCCTGATCCGCTTTTTTACCAATCAGTTGTTCTTCGAACTCCGGCAACATTCTGCCTTCACCCAGTTCAATCAGAACGTCTTTACCTTTACCGCCCTGGAATTCTTCACCGTCGATGGTACCAACGAAGTCGATAGTAACGCCGTCACCTTCCTTGGCTCCACGTTTCAGCGGATCCCAAGTCATGCGTTGTTCACGCAGGGTTTCGATCATTTTGTCGACGTCTTCGTCGGTGACTTCAGCAACGGTTTTTTCCAGTGTGATGTCATCCAGTTTGACATCGCTGACTTCCGGAAACACTTCGTAATTGAGGGTATAGATGAACTTCTCGCCTTCCTCGTCCATGCTGTCGATGTGCGGCGGGCCAGCCGGGTTGATGTTTTCCTGAGTAAAGGCTTCGCGCATGCTTTCCTGCACCAGTGAGTCGATGACATCGCGTCTGGCAGCAGGACCGTGAGTACGTGCCACCATATTCATGGGCACTTTACCAGGGCGGAAGCCAGCCATTTTGACATTAGGTCGGATTGACTTGAGACGCTCCTGTACTGCTTTTTCGATATTGGCATCTTCGACTGTCACCGTCATTCGGCGACCGAGTTCGCTCACATTTTCTACAGTAACTTGCATTATCTACCTCAAACATGGGGTGAAGGCATGAATGGTGTGACACCATCTGCCTCATTGTTATTTGGTACGAGAGGAGAGACTCGAACTCTCACAGGTTACCCTACTGGAACCTAAATCCAGCGCGTCTACCAATTCCGCCACTCTCGCAAAATCTGGTTATCAGGCGGTGTAGTCCGCCTGAAGAAGTCCGACATTATAGCTAGTCGGCCGGGATAAAACTACCCTTGCATGGCCAAAATGGTTAAGCCCATATTCGCCTGCTGACAGAATTGTTGAAATGCCAGAAAGTCCGTCTCCGTTAGTAAGCGGCCGCTGGCGTTTCTATCAGCAATGAAGAGGCCGATGACTTTATTTTTCACTATTGCCGGCATCACCATGTAGGGTGGCTTGCCAAGCAGCTTTAGCGTGTCTTTGGACAAGGTGCCCCCTAATTGCGCTGGATCCCCGGGCAGTAGACGCGGCTTCTGCGTCTCGATGATCTGATGAAAGACATTTTCAGGGCGTCTGACATCAATCAGCAGTTTCTCTCTCAACAACTCAGCATCATCGGCAAACAGATATTTACAACTGAGGTGGCTTCTCTCAGGATTGAGCATCATAAATATTGCTCTGTCCGTCCCCACACCGCGATAAATACCTTCAAGCACCATTTCCAGAATAATGCCAATCTTGGGCCGCTCCTGAATCGTCGCTGAAATCTCCTGCATCACGGTCATTTGATAATGAATGTCTGGCTCTGGGTAGCTGGCAGCGATTATCGAATCGTCCTGCATTTCAGCCTTCTCTGAATCCTCCTCAGTCACCGGCACAGGGATAGCTTCACTGGCTGTTTTGCTACCATACAACTCGGTGACTTCCCTGGCTTGACGGGCGTTCTCAAAGACATGTCTGCGTAACTCGGCAACTTCCACATCAAAATGATCTGCCAGTTCATGAATTTTCAGTTCGGCTTCAGTGCTATCCCAGCCTGCTCTGGCGGCATCAGCAAGACTAAGACCGGCATTAATACAGGCTGCTTTGTTAGCTTCCAGCCTTTTATAAAGATAATCACTGACCACATCACCAAGATGCCATTCATGACTCAATGCCTTAGTCAGCTCAACAAGCTCAAAACCGAGTACGACCTTCTCCGCCTCCGCTTCTTGGATTCCCTCCTCCAGCAGAGAAAGCAATTCATCTGCCTGCTTGCCGGCAAAGGCCCAGAAAGCCATATTTCCCAGCCGTGACAACAATGTTGCAACAAACAGATCCTCGGGATCACCGGCATGGCTAATTTTGGCAAACTCCTGCGCCTGGGCGGCAGCATGAAAAGCGCCGGCCATTTCGGTAATGAGTTTTTGTCGCTGATGTCCCCGGTTCAGGCTATCCACCAGTACCATCGAGAATGTCAGCGCGCGTACCTGTTCAAACCCCATAACCATCACAGCCCGGGAAACAGTATTAATAGTCTGGTTGGTGGGGTTGAAATGAAAACTATTGACGACTTTGAGGACCCGGCCAGTCAGTGAAGCATCACGCAACACGACATTAGCCACATCTGATGCCGATGTATCCTCACTGTTTAATACGGCACTGACTTCGGCCACGGTACCGGAAAACACCGGCATATCTTTTTCACTGAGCTGTTTAATCCAGTTTTGGACAGCCCGACTTCTCTGAACGACCAATCTCAGTCCTGCTCAACAATGGTTTTTTTATTGGCAATGCCATGAGGAACATGCCCGGTGGCAACATGCTCCTTGGCCGAATGGCAATGCTGTTCCTGATCATCAAAGAAAATATCCGCACCGAAAGCCTTCAGGAACGGTCCCTTGGCCTTACCACCCAGGAATATCGCTTCGTCGATACGAATATCCCAGGCTCGCAGGGTTCTGATCACACGCTCATGCGCCGGTGCTGAACGTGCAGTGACCAGAGCAGTACGGATAGGGGCATCATTCTCCGGATATTCTGTCTGAATACGGTTCAGCGCCATCAGGAAATCTTTGAAGGGGCCACCCGGTAAAGGCTCTCTGGCTGTTTGCGTTTCATTTTCAGTAAAGGCTTCCAATCCTTTTTCTTTGTAAATCTTTTCAGAGTCATCAGAAAACACCACCGCATCGCCATCGAATGCAATACGCAGTTCTTCCGATTCGGGGTTATTGCCCACATTGGAAGGCAGAATCGTGGCGGCAGCGATACCGGCCTCCAGCGCCATAGCTACATCTTCCGGACTGGTAGAGAGAAACAGGTTGGCACCAAACGGTGCCACATAGCGGTAAGGACTGCTGCCTGAAGTAAACACAGCACGGATAATCGATAACTCGTGATGCTGGATCGAGTTGAATACCCGAAGGCCGGTGTCAGCGCTGTTACGAGACAAGAGAATGATTTCCACCTTGGGCGTCTTGGGATTATTATCATTTAATGCCAGCAATTTACGAGCAAGATTGAAGGCGCCACCCGGTGCCAAAGGCACATCCTCATTTTCAATCTGATGCCGACAATAGGCTTCAGTACCCTGCTCTTCGAATATGCGATGGCTTTCGTCGAGATCAAACAAAGCTCGGGATGAAATTGCCACAACTAGCGGTTTAGTTTCCATCAGGATCACGTTTCTCTCAATCTACCTGACCGTTTTTTCGGCCAATACGTAAAATTCTTTCCCATACATTGACACTGCCTCCTGACATCTTGGGCGCTTCCAGAATCGCTTGCAAGTCCTGCTCCAGGCTTTGCACTGTCGAAACATTGTCTGGTTTACCTTTGGGAAAGTCACAGTGTCCAGTAAATATCACGCGATAGAAAATAGGAATTTTCGGTGCCAATGGTTGAAGTGCATACTTCGCATTCTGAATGTGGTGCAGCGGGTTGGCAAACTTGAAACTGCGCCCGTCTATGATTTGAGTCCACTGATCAATTTGTTCAGCACCGAAAAGGTGCCCATTCATCGGATAGGTTTCTATAATCAGCAGACCTCTGTCGGTCAGAATCAGTCGATCCAGCTCCATCAAACCACCAATTCCATCAGGGATCACGATAGACCGGACTTCATCCAGCTTATATCTGCGCAGGATTTTGTCGAGATGGCGCGCTTTACGGGTTTGATTCAGACGGCGACGGACAAGAGAAGCGAACAAAGCTAATAACGCTAGCACTGCAATGCACAGCAGTAGCATGGTTGAGTCTGACTTAAAGATAACTGTGTCCCCTTCGATTTTACGAGGCGGAATTATACGAGATTGCTTTCACTTTGTGCGTTATTTCCTGCTTGCAGACCGGGGGGCATGTGTGTCACTGGATCTTCGTGAATGATGACCTCTGCATCATCAAACAATTCCGCTACTTTTTTCTCCAGTTCATCCGCTATGGAATGCGCCTGTCTCAGTGAGAGATTTTCATTGAGTTCCAGATGAAGCTGGACAAACACTGTATTGCCAGACTGACGGGTTCTCAGATCATGAAAACCAATCGCATCAGGATGCTGGGTAATCAGTGCGCCTATTTTCTGTCTGTCCTCATCCGGCAACTCATGATCCATTAGCAGGTTCACCGCCTCGCGAACGATCTGCCAGGCGCTGTACAAAATAAACAAAGCGATGCCGATGGCAAACAGGGGATCGACAAAATCCCAACCATAATAGGTCAGCAGCAATGCCACAATGACGCTGGCGTTGACCAGCAGGTCCGTTTTGTAATGCAGAGCATCCGCTTTTATCGCTGTTGAGTCCGTGCGTCTAATCACATAACGTTGAAAACTAATTAAAGCCAGTGTCGCCACAATAGACAAGAGCATGACACCAAGTCCGAGTTGCAGCCCTTTTTCGAGCGGTTGCGGATTGATCAGCCGACTGATGCCCTGCAGCAGCAGAATACCGGCTGAGCCGGCAATGAACATCGATTGTCCAAGCCCCGCCAGGGCTTCAGCCTTACCATGCCCGAAACGATGCTCGCGGTCAGCCGGTTGCAGCGCGTGATGGACAGCGATGAGATTCACAATGGAAGCCAGTACATCCAGGCTGGAATCGACCAGTGTGGCGAGAATACTGACCGAATCACTGATAAACCAGGCGACCAGTTTGGCCAGGATCAGCGTCACCGCGGTCGCCACAGAAGCGTAGGTAGCAAGGCGCAACAAACGCGCTCTATCAATCTGTTGAGGCTTATTCATGGAGTCAGTATAGTTAATCGAAAAGTTAGGCTGAGTCTAACAACAAACCCGCAATGATGCTCGAATTCAACCAGGAATGATTTATGGCCTTTACGACGGTGAGAACCGCCCCTTTCGATGACCAGAAACCCGGCACATCCGGTCTACGTAAAAAAGTTAAAACCTTTCAGCAAGCCCACTACCTGGAGAACTTCGTCCAATCGACTTTTGATTCACTGACAGACTGTCAGGGGCAGACGCTGGTCGTTGGCGGGGATGGCCGTTATTACAACCAGACCGCCATCCAAATTATTCTGAAAATGGCGGCAGCCAATGGTTTCAGTCATGTCTGGGTGGGGCAGAACGGCATCCTCTCTACCCCGGCCGCTTCCTGTGTTATTCGCAAATATCAGGCATTCGGCGGCATCATTCTCTCCGCAAGCCATAACCCGGCCGGTGTGAATGGTGATTTCGGTATCAAGTTTAACACCGCTAACGGCGGTCCGGCGCCGGAGTCCATCACCGGGGCGATTTTCAATCACAGCCGCCATATCAGCGAATATCGAATCAGTGATTGCGCTGACATCAACTTGACTGAGATTGGCACCCAGACACTGGATGGCATGACGGTTGAAGTGATCGATTCGGTCTCGGATTACGCCGAACTGATGGCCAGCCTGTTTGATTTTGATGCCATCCATGACTTACTGACCGGCGGCAACTTTAAAATGCGCTTTGACGCCATGCATGCCGTCACCGGGCCATACGCGACGGAAATACTGGAAAATCGCCTGGGCGCACCGAAAGGTACGGTGATCAACGGTATACCACTGCCTGATTTCGGCGAAGGCCACCCGGATCCCAATCTGACTTATGCTGAAGAACTGGTTACCGAGATGTTTTCGGATAATGCACCTGATTTCGGCGCTGCCTCCGACGGTGACGGCGACAGGAATATGATTCTGGGTGACAACATCTTTGTCACGCCGTCTGACAGTCTCGCCATTCTGGCCGCCAACGCGTCTCTCGTACCCGCCTATAAAGCTGGACTCAAGGGCGTAGCCCGCTCAATGCCAACCAGTCAGGCAGTAGACAGAGTCGCTGAGAAGCTTGGCATTGAATCACACGAAACGCCCACCGGCTGGAAATTTTTCGGTAATCTGCTGGATGCTGATCGTGCCACCCTCTGCGGGGAAGAAAGCTTCGGCACCGGTTCCAACCATATCAGGGAAAAAGACGGCCTTTGGGCAGTGCTGTTCTGGCTCAATATTCTGGCAGCCCGTGCCATCCCCGTCGCTGAAGTTGTCAATCGCCATTGGCAGGAATTTGGTCGCAATTACTACACCCGTCATGATTACGAATCGATCCCCAGCGAGCAGGCCGAAGCTTTGATGCTGCATCTGGAACAACAGTTGGCAGATTTGCCCGGCAGACAGATTGATGGCCGAACGGTCGAATATGCTGATAACTTCAGCTATCGTGACCCGGTTGATAATAGTGTTGCTGACAAACAAGGCATTCGAGTCGGGTTTGAAGGCGGCGATCGCATTATTTATCGCTTATCCGGCACGGGGACTGAAGGGGCTACCTTAAGAGTCTATATCGAGTCTTATCAGGCTGATCAGAGTAAACAACGGCTGGACACTCAGCAGGCTCTGGCCGATTTGATTGAACTCGCGGAATCATTAGCCATGATTCGTGATCTGACCGGACGCACCGCGCCCACTGTAATTACCTGAAGGCTATTAAAGCATGCAACAACTTATCCTGGGTTCAAGCTCGCCGTTCCGGGCTGAGCTTCTGAACAAACTTGGTCTGACTTTTATTCAGGTTTCACCTGATATTGATGAAACGCCGCAATCGGATGAATCACCAGCAACACTGGTACAGAGGCTGGCAGAAAGCAAAGCCCGTGAGATTGCACGTACACATCCGGAAGCACTGATCATCGGGTCTGATCAGGTCGCAGTGATTGATGATGATATTCTGGGAAAACCCGGCAACCATCAGAATGCGATGGCTCAGCTGAAAAGCGCTTCCGGGCGAAAAGTCACATTCCTGACCGGCCTTGCGTTACTGAATGCAAAGAATGGCCATATTCAGTCATCAGTAGAACCTTTCAGCGTTCACTTCAGAACTTTGACAGACAACCAGATTGACTTCTATCTGAAAAAAGAACAACCCTATCAGTGTGCCGGCAGTTTCAAGTCTGAAGGCTTTGGCATCAGCCTGTTTTCAAAACTGGATGGGGAGGATCCCAACACACTGATAGGATTACCGTTGATACGTCTGATTCAGATGCTGCAGCACGAGGACATTGATGTACTGCAACTGAATCACTAGCGTTATTCGGCCGATTCTGCCTCTGCGTCCTGTTTTATTTTCTCAGCATTACTGGCTGCTTGGGCTTGAGCTGCCAGGTTATTCATGGTTTTGGTCATTAACTGACGGGCAGCTCGGGTCCGCATGGTTTTTGCCATACCCTCAACCAGCGCAGGTTCAACCTGATTGTCGGTCAAATGTGCTTTGAGGGCATCGAGGTGGGTTTCACAGTTCTGCATGATCTGATCGGCGGCAGCCTGACCGCTTTCGATTTCAGGCAATGATTGCAGTCGGGTCTGCATCATGCAGCTATTGTACTGAGTCAGGATGCTGTACATTTTGTCAGATGCCTGCTCAGATAGGTCACCGGGAGTGACGTAATCCTGAGCCAGGGCCATACTGGAAGCTGTCAGCAAGGCGGCGGAAAATAAGAATTTGTTCATTGCTACTCCGATATTACTTATGGTTTAGTACGCTATTACCTCGCATCATTGACAGGCAATGCGGGAAATAATTCCCTGATGATACATGAACAATTCTGATTCAGCAGCCGGGTCAGTTACAGCGCTTGAGACAGTCCTCAACGTAGAAACAATAATTTATTAAAATCAGCGTGATATAGAACAATTCCAACGAAAACATGAAGATTGATTTAGACTCTGATCCGCGTCTTCGGCAGGTCAATGAATGGCTGACGGCGATACTACCCGACCGCGACTTCGAGCTGAAAGTGGCTTCCAGCGACGCCAGTTTCCGCCGCTACTTCCGCGTCTATCAGCATGGCCAGAGTCGGATCGTGATGGATGCCCCCCCTGAACATGAAGATATCGAGGCTTTTGTGCGCGTCGCCGAATTCCTGGCTGGCTCAGGCACACATGTACCTCATATCTATGCGAGAAATGTTGAACTGGGATTTCTGCTGCTCAGTGATCTGGGCACGACCTCTTATTTGTCAGCACTCAATCAGGATTCCGCCGATCGACTCTACCAGGCAGCGATTGATGAAATCATCAAAATGCAATTGGCGCCGGTTTCTGAGATCGAGCTGCCCGCTTATGACGATGAAAAATTACTGAGCGAAATGCGCCTGTTTCCTGACTGGTTTCTGGAGCGACATTTATCCCTCGCTGTTCCATCGGATCTGGATTCGATATTTGAGCTTCTGCTAGACAACGCCAATAGCCAACCACAATTTTTTGTCCATCGCGACTACCATAGTCGAAATCTGATGCTGGGACCGGATAATGAAGTCGGTGTTATCGACTTTCAGGACGCGGTGATTGGACCTGCTACTTACGATCTGGTGTCCTTGCTACGCGATTGTTACGTCGAGTGGCCACAAACCAAGATCGAGCAATGGCTCGATTATTATTATCAGCAGGCGCAGAATCAACAATTGATGACCGGAATTGACAGGTCAGCTTTTGTCCGCTGGTTTGATCTGATGGGACTACAACGTCATCTCAAGGTCCTGGGCATTTTCTGCCGCCTTAATTACCGTGATGGTAAATCCGGTTATATGAAGGATTTGCCACTGACACTGAAATACGTGTTGCAGGTAACCGCGCGTTATCCGGCACTCGCTTCACTGCATCAGTTTTTAACCCAATCCCCAAAAATCATGGCCATCTTATGAAAGCAATGATCCTCGCGGCCGGTCGCGGTGAAAGGCTGCGTCCGCTGACTGATACCACCCCGAAACCGCTGATTAAAGCAGGTCCCAGGCGGCTGATTGAGTATCTGATTGAAGGACTGGTCAAAGCCGGGTTCGATGATCTGATTATTAACTACGCCCATCTTGGCGAACAATTTCCGACAACACTGGGTGACGGTCAGGATTATGGTGCCAGAATCCGTTACTCACCGGAACTCGAAGGCGGACTGGAGACAGCGGGCGGAATTATTAATGCCCTGCCCTTGCTGGGTGACGAACCATTTCTGGTGGTGAATGGCGATATCTGGACTGATTTTGATTTTGGGCAACTGGCAGGTTTTCAGCTGGATGCTGACAAACTCTGTCATCTGGTACTGGTTGATAATCCACCGCATAATCCGGAGGGTGATTTTGCTCTGGATAAGACAGGTAACGTACAGGTCAACAATGCTGATAAGGCCACATTCAGTGGCATAGGCATTTATCGTCCAGAGATGTTTGCCGGTCTGAAGAACGAAAAACGTCCACTCAAACCCTTATTTGATCAAGCCATTACCCGACAGCAAGTTTCAGGTCAGCACTATCATGGCCAGTGGTCAGATATCGGCACGGTTGAGCGCCTGCAACAGCTTGAGGCTGACTTACTCGCCGATTAGGAATTCCAGCAGGGCCTTCTGTGCATGCAGTCGGTTTTCGGCCTCGTCCCAAACCACACTCTGCGGTCCATCGATCACTTCAGCGCTGACTTCTTCACCGCGATGAGCCGGCAGACAATGCATAAATAAGGCGTCTGTATTCGCCAGCGCCATGATAGTCTCGTTAACCTGAAAGCCGGCAAAAGCCTGTTCACGTTTGCGCTGCTCTTCTTCCTGTCCCATGCTCGCCCAGACATCGGTGACAACCAGATCAACACCCTCTGCTGCCGCTTTGGGATCATTGAACAACTGCACATCGGCTTTGCTGGCTTCAACAATGGCCGAATCCGGTTCGTAACCTTCAGGTGTCGCAATATTCAGCGTAAAGCCGAACTGTTCAGCTGCATTGATGTAGGAGTGGCACATATTATTGCCATCACCGATCCAGACAACTTTCTTACCCTTGATATCACCCCGGTGCTCCTGGTAAGTCTGCATATCTGCCAGTAACTGACAAGGGTGATACTCATCAGTCAGGGCATTAATCACCGGCACTGAGGAGTATTTGGCAAAAGTTTCAATTTTACTATGGGCAAAAGTGCGAATCATCACCGCATCCACCATACTGGAAATGACTCTGGCTGAGTCTTCCAGCGGCTCTCCGCGCCCCAGTTGCGTGTCGTCCGGTGACAGAAAAATCGAGCCACCACCAAACTGAATCATCGCCGACTCGAAAGAAACCCGGGTACGAGTTGAGGATTTCTCAAAAATCATCGCCAGCACTTTGCCTTTCAGTGGCTGGTAAATGTCCCCGTGTTTGTGCAGTTTCTTTAGTTCTCCAGCACGTTGAATCAGCAGTTTCAGTTCCGCCGGAGTCAGGTCTTTCAGAGTCAGGAAATGTTTCATTTTCAGGCTACGCTCTCAACAGCGTGGGATGACAAAAAGTCGAGTACCAGTCTGCAGACTTTATCCACGATAAGCTCGGCTTCTTCTGCATTGATGATCATCGGTGGTAACAGACGTATGACGGACTCAGCCGTGACGTTGATTAACAGGCCTTCAGCGAGCGCCTGTTTGACCAGAGGCGCACAGGGCATACTCAGTTCAATACCGAACATAAAACCCAGTCCACGAACATCCTTGACCCCCTCCTGGCCGGCCAGTCTGTCCTTAAACGCGTTCAGCATCTGCTGACTGAGCGTGGCAACATGATTGAGCAGTTGTTCCTGCTCAATCGTGTCCAGCACGGCGAGGGCGGCACTGCAAACCAGCGGGTTGCCACCAAAGGTGGAGCCATGGTTACCAGCTTGTAAGACACCGACGGCAGGACCAGCGACCAGACAGGCACCAATCGGCACACCGTTGCCCAGTCCCTTAGCCAGCGTCATCACGTCGGGTAGCAGTTCATCATTGTGCTGAAAAGCAAACCACTGACCGGTACGGCCAACCCCGGTCTGCACTTCATCCAGCATCATCAGCAATTTACGCTGTGTGCAAATAGCACGGACACCAGCCAGAAAATCGGGTTCCGGCACTTTGACACCGCCCTCACCCTGAACGGGTTCAACCAGTACTGCCACCGCTTCCGGCCAATGACCAATTGCCATACGCAGCGCATCCAGGTCGTTGTAGGGTACGCGGACAAAACCAGGCAATAACGGGTCAAATCCAACTTGGACCTTGGCATTGCCGGTTGCTGTCAGGGTGGCCATGGTACGGCCATGGAAGCTGCCATCCATCACGATAATGACCGGCTTTTCAATGCCCTTGCTATGGCCGTACTTACGGGCAATTTTGATTGCCGCTTCATTAGCTTCAGCACCGGAATTGGAAAAGAATACCTGCTCCATGCCGGACAGTTCGGTGAGTTTATCAGCCAACTGCGTCTGTAAGGGGATGTGGTACATATTGGAGGTGTGCACCAGGGTTTCAACCTGATGTTGAACAGCCCGGGTCACAGCAGGATGACAATGGCCAAGATTGCAGACAGCAATACCACTCAGTGCATCGAGATACTGCTTGTCATTGATGTCTGTTAACCAGGCGCCTTTTCCACTGGCGAAAGCCACATCGAGTCGCCCATAAGTCGGCATAACCGAATTTGTCATGGCTGAAAACTCCTTGCCCTGACGGCATGAAAACCGGGTCTTTTTCAGACCTTTGAAACGAAAAATGGCAGTTTCTGACGAAACTGCCATCAATCAAAAAAGCGGTATTTTATAAGTTAACGGGAGAGAAGTAAACTGACGCCCCTCCCGCTATTCTCAGGCCGCGTAGTTGGCTTCAACAAAGTCCCAGTTAACCAGGCCCCAGAAGGCTTCCAGGTACTTAGGGCGCGCGTTGCGATAGTCGATGTAATAAGCATGTTCCCAGACGTCAACTGTCAGCAGTGGTGTCTGTCCTTCAGTCAGTGGGCAACCGGCATTGCTGGTATTAACGATGGCGATGCTACCGTCTTTGTTTTTCACCAGCCAGGTCCAGCCTGAACCGAAGTTGGTGGCTGCAGATTTGCTGAAGTCTTCTTTAAATTTGTCGAAAGAACCAAAGGTTTTATCAATGTCAGCGGCCAGATCACCCGATGGTGCGCCTTTGGCATCAGGTGTCATGCAGTTCCAGTAGAAGGTGTGGTTCCAGACCTGAGCTGCATTGTTAAAGATACCGCCACTGGCTGAAGTAATGATGTCTTCCAGAGACTTGCCTTCAAATTCAGTACCAGGTACCAGGTTGTTCAGGTTATTCACATAGGTTTGGTGATGCTTACCATAGTGATATTCGAGCGTTTCAGCTGAAATCGTTGGTTCCAGAGCGTTTTGTGCATAAGGAAGTGGTGGCAATTCAAAAGCCATATTTTTATCTCCTAAATGTGAAAAAAATAACCGAGTAATTAAGTCAATTAGTCTAAAAGAGCCCCTGCGCTATAGCAAGTGCTCATAAGTAGTACTGCCGTCTATTCATTGACGGTTTTTGATGACTGGCCTTAATAATGACAGCAGTGCTGCCGCTAAATTCCGCCGAAAATCGACTGCGACGAGAGATCCAGCCCCATCAAAATGGCATCCTCCCTGCCCTGCTCAGCCGGGTAATAGCCCCTGCGTATCGACATTTCGTTGAATCCCAGCTGGTGATAAAGCTGCTGTGCGCGGAAATTGGATTGTCTGACCTCCAGTACCACCAGATTGGCGGAGCGTGTCAGGGCATGGTCAATCACATGCTCAAGAATACGACGACCATAACCTTGCCTTTGCATCTCGGGTCTGACGCAGATATTGAGCAGATGCGCTTCATCAATCACCAGTTGCACAATGGCATAACCGATAACGACATCAAAAGCGTCACAGTAAACCCAGCAAAAATGGCCCGCATCAAGACTGTCCGCGAAATTCTTTCTGCTCCAGGGAAAGCGATTCGCCGCTTTCTCAATAGCATGCACCTCAAACAGATCGTCTTCAAGCATGACACGCGGAAGCATCATTTCAGGACCTTTTCAGAACACAGGGCTCAGATGTTTCAGTGCCTGCCAGGCTGCCGCTTTAAGGGATGGCTGCTGCAGCATCTCCTCCAGGCTGAAACAGGCTAAAAACTGCGCCTGATACTGGCTGACAGTCTCAGGATTGTCAGGGGACAAATCAGGCATCAGTTCAGCAGTTATGTCACTCCCCAACAGCAGCACCGACTTATTGGCCATGCTGGCGGTATTAATCTGTTCGAACTCCCTGCTGGTTAAACTCAGTACCTGATCTTGAGTGAGTCTTGCAGCCTTTAGCATCGCATTAAATAAACGCTTCGCGGCCTCTGACATGGCCTGTGCTTGTGTTACCACAATCAGCTTGACTGGGGCAGCAACATTGATATCTGACTGCTCAATCTCGACAGGCGTTTCTGCTGCTCCCTGCTGCGGGTTCTCAGGCTCCGAGCGCCGAAGCGCCCAAAGCTGAATACCCATATCAGCCAGAATCCGTTGTTGTGAGTTCGAGAGCTGCATCAGACCTGTGGATGGGCTCTTTCTACATGCGCCAGAATTTTATTCAGGGCGTTAAGGTAGGCCTTGGCCGAGGCAATCACGATATCGGTATCAGCCCCTTGACCACTGACAATGCGACCGCCTTTTTCCAGACGTACATTAACTTCACCCTGGGCATCAGTGCCGGTGGTGATATTGCTGACTGAATACAACTGCAGTTCTGTATGACTCTGCACAATCGCTTCGATGGCTTTGTAAGCCGCGTCTACCTGGCCACTGCCACTCATCTGGGTATGGACTTCATCACCATCCACCGACAGCGTGACATTGGCTACCGGCGTTTCCCCGGTTTCACTGCAGACCTTTAATGACACCAGGGTTATACGCTCATCTGTAGCCGCTACCACATCACTGACCAACGCCTGAAGATCCTCATCAAAGATCTCATGCTTTTTATCAGCGAGTTCCTTGAACCGGGTAAAGGCCGCATTAAGCTCTGCCTCCGACTCCAGTTCGATGCCCAGTTCCTGCAGACGGCTGCGGAAAGCATTTCGACCGGAATGTTTGCCCAGAACCATGCGGTTGGTGTTCCAACCGACATCTTCGGCACGCATGATTTCGTAGGTTTCACGGTTTTTGAGCACGCCATCCTGATGAATACCGGACTCGTGGGCAAAGGCATTGGCGCCGACAATGGCTTTATTGGGCTGGACCACAAAACCGGTTACCCCGGAAACCAGGCGTGAAGCGGCCAGAATGTGCTGGGTATCGATATGGGTATCACAGGGAAACATATCCTGACGGGTGCGGACTGCCATCACCACTTCTTCCAGTGCCGCATTACCGGCACGCTCACCCAGGCCGTTAATGGTGCATTCAACCTGACGGGCACCGCTCATCACTGCTGACAGCGAGTTGGCAACAGCCAGGCCCAGGTCATTATGACAATGCACTGAGAACACAGCTTTATCGGCATTGGGAATGCGTTCACGCAGCGTGGCAATCAAGGAACCAAACTGATGCGGCAAGTTATAGCCCACCGTATCCGGAATATTGAGTGTGGTCGCACCCGCATCAATAACCGCTTCCAGAATCCGGCACAGGAAATCGATATCACTACGGCCAGCATCTTCCGGTGAAAACTCGACATCGTCAGTGTACTGACGGGCGTGTTTCACTGCTTTGACTGCATTTTCCACCACTTGATCGGGCTCCATTCGCAGCTTCATTTTCATGTGAATCGGCGAGGTGGCGATAAAAGTATGTATGCGAGAGGCGTTGGCCGGTTTGAGTGCTTCACCGGCACGGTCAATATCGGCTTCCAGCGCCCGGGACAAACTACAGATACGGCTGTCTTTAACGGCTTTCGCCACCGCCTGTACCGCTTCAAAGTCACCCTGACTGGCAATGGCAAAACCAGCCTCAATCACATCCACGCGCATGCGTTCCAGCGCTTTAGCGATCCGGACTTTTTCATCCTTGGTCATCGACGCGCCGGGGCTCTGCTCACCGTCACGCAATGTGGTATCAAAAATAATTAACTGGTCTGTCATTTTCCTGCTCCGTATGCAGACGTTGCGCCGTCATTAAGTCCGGCCGGCCGGACAACATTCAAGTCTGTTCTGGTATTCGCAGGACTGAAATCTGGTTTTTGGGCCATCGTCGGCATCACGCTGATTGGTTTTTGCACCTAAAGTGCATCGCTATGCGTTAAATATTAGGGCTAAAAGCCTCGTCTGCCAAGTTATTTGCCGGTGTTACGTTCACTACGATGTTGACGCAGTTTAAACAGGGTAAATACCGGACCGGAAACAGCATAGACCAGAAAAGCTGAAAACAGGATCAGCGGTGGGTCATTGGCGATCAGGGCAAAAATAAGTACCAGGGCCAGCATCTTGATAAAAGGCACCCGATTTTTCAAATCCAGTTCCTTGAAGCTGTAGTAGCGCATGGAACTGACCATCAAAATCGCCGCGAAAAACGTAATGGGCACCGCCACATTGCTGACCAGCGCTGGATCCAACCCCCGGTCGGTACCCAGCCAGACCCAGCCAGCTACACAGGCTGCAGCAGCAGGACTCGGCAGACCCTGGAAATAACGTTTATCAGCAGTGCCGATCTGGGTGTTAAAGCGAGCAAGACGCAAGGCGCCACAGGCAGCATAGATAAAGGCAATCATCCAGCCGAATTTGCCCATATCAAGCAAAGCCCAGAGGAACACGACCAGCGCTGGTGCCAGGCCGAAGGCGACCATATCAGACAGACTGTCATATTCAGCACCGAAGGCGCTTTGTGTATTAGTCATTCTGGCGATACGGCCGTCCAGTCCATCCATGATCATCGCCACAAATATGGCGATAGCAGCAGCATCAAAATCCTGCCGGATTGCCGCGATAATGGCATAGAAACCGGCAAATAAACCTGCTGTTGTGAACAAATTCGGCAACAGGTAAATACCGCGTCGCTGCTGTTTGTCACTACTGACCATGAATACACTCCCTGATATCGAATAAAAGCATTATGACATCTGCGCTATACAAACAAAACGGGGACGGTCGTTTGCACAACCGTCCCCGTTCTTGACACGTGAAAAAGTCTTTTAGTTTTTAGACTTATCGACGATCTTTTGGATCCAGGGCATCATCGCACGCAGTTTTTCACCGGTTTGTTCAATCGGGTGTTCTGCATTCAGGCGGCGCATCGCGGTCATTTCAGGGTAACCGGACTGACCTTCCTGAATGAATTGTTTGGCGTATTTACCTTCCTGAATATTCTTCAGTGCTTCGCGCATCGCCCAACGACTCTCTTCGTTGATAACGCGTGGGCCGGTAACATACTCGCCATACTCGGCATTGTTGGAGATCGAGTAGTTCATGTTGGCGATACCACCTTCGTACATCAGGTCCACGATCAGTTTCAGTTCGTGCAGACATTCGAAGTAAGCCATTTCCGGCGCGTAACCGGCTTCTACCAGGGTTTCAAAACCGGCTTTAACCAGTTCAACGGCGCCACCACACAGAACAGCCTGTTCACCGAACAGGTCGGTTTCAGTTTCGTCACGGAAAGTGGTCTCGATGATACCGGTACGACCGCCACCGACGCCTGAAGCATAAGACAGAGCGATGTCTTTTGCTTTACCGGAAGCATCCTGTTCGATAGCAATCAGGTCAGGGATACCGCCGCCTTTGACAAATTCACTGCGGACAGTGTGACCCGGTGCTTTCGGTGCAATCATGATGACATCCAGATCACTACGCGGTGCGATTTGGTTGTAGACGATGGCAAAACCGTGAGCAAAGGCCAGAACCGCACCCTGTTTCAGGTTAGGTTCGATTTCCTGTTTGTAGAGTTGAGACTGGAATTCATCCGGTGTCAGTACCATGACCAGGTCAGCGCCTTTAACGGCTTCAGCCACGTTGTCAGAGACTTTCAGGCCAGCACCTTCGGCTTTGGCGATAGAAGATGAACCGGGACGCAGCGCGACAGTGACATCAACGCCAGAGTCTTTCAGGTTGCAGGCGTGGGCATGGCCCTGGGAACCGTAACCGATAATAGTGACTTTCATGCCCTGGATGATGGACAGGTCACAATCTTTATCGTAATAGATGTTCAAACTCATGATTGAATTCCTTAGATTTTTTTCTTAAAGCGAAAGGGTGTTAATTACAGGTGCAGACTTTTCTCACCACGGGCAATACCAGTGACACCGCTACGCACGGTTTCAATGATTTTGTGCTCAGCCAGGGCATCAATAAATGAGTCCAGCTTGGCACAGGCACCGGTCAGCTCGATAGTGTATGTCGAGGTTGTAACGTCAATGATGTGACCACGGAAAATATCCGCCAGGCGTTTCACATCTTCACGCTGAGCCATGGAAGATGCCTTGACTTTGATCAGCATCATTTCACGCTCAATGTGTGGTCCTTCAGTCAGATCCAGCAGTTTCACCACATCAACCAGCTTGTTCAGCTGCTTGGTGATTTGCTCGATAATGCGTTCGGTACCCGATGTCACGATGGTCATACGAGACAGCGTCGGGTCTTCGGTAGGCGCGACAGTCAAGGATTCGATGTTGTAACCCCGTGCAGAGAACAAACCGGCCACACGCGACAATGCCCCTGCTTCGTTTTCGATCAGGATGGAAATGATGTGACGCATGTTAAGACAGCTCCCTCTCTGGGTCTTGTGGTGGTTCACAGTAAGGCGACATATGCATGTCGTTATGTGCCTTACCCTGGGCAATCATCGGGTACACGTTTTCAGTCTGGTCAGTCACGATATCGAAGAACACCAGACGATCTTTCATCGCAAAACCGCGTTCCAGTTCTTTGCGCAGATCTTCCGGCTTCTCAATACGGATACCAACATGACCATAACTCTCGGTCAGCTTGACGAAATCCGGCAATGACTCCATGTAGGAATGCGAGTAACGGTTTTCATAGAAAAATTCCTGCCACTGACGCACCATACCGAGATAACGATTATTGAGGGCAACAATCTTAACCGGCAAACCGTATTGCAGACAGGTTGACAGTTCCTGAATACACATCTGAATACTGCCCTCCCCCGTGACACAGATAACCGTATCTTCAGGGAAAGCAAACTGCACGCCCATAGCAGCCGGCAGACCAAAGCCCATGGTGCCGAGACCACCGGAATTAATCCAGCGGTTAGGTTCATCAAAGCCGTAGTACTGTGCCGCCCACATCTGATGCTGACCGACGTCAGAAGTCACATAGGCATCGCCATTGGTGATCTCATGGATCATCTCAACGACCATCTGCGGTTTGATCTTGTCGCTGTTGCGGTCATAGGACAGGCACTTCATTCCACGCCAGCCGTTGATTTCCGCCCACCAGGCATCAATCGCCTTCTTGTCGGGTGACTTCTTGGTGGTTTCCAACAAGCCGTTCATTTCCTGCAATACATCAGGCACACTGCCTACGATTGGGATATCAACGGTAATCGTTTTTGAAATCGATGACGGGTCAATATCGATATGAATGATCTTGGCATCCGGGCAGAACTCGGCAATTTTGCCAGTAACCCGGTCATCAAAACGTGCACCGATAGCAATCAAGACATCGCAGTCATGCATCGCCATGTTGGCTTCGTAGGTACCGTGCATGCCCAGCATACCAATGAATTGCTCATCACTGGATGGGTAAGCCCCCAGCCCCATCAGGGTACTGGTAATCGGATAACCCAGCTTGCGCACAAACTTGCGAAGTTCTTCTGAACCTTTGCCCAATACCACACCGCCACCGGTGTAAATCATCGGTTTCTTGGCAGACAGAAGCAGATCCACCGCGCGCTTGATCTGACCGCTATGGCCTTTCAAGGTCGGCTGGTAAGAACGCATCTGAACCGTTTCCGGGTAGTGGTATGGAATCTTGATATTCGGATCAGTAATGTCTTTCGGTACGTCGACTACAACCGGACCGGGACGGCCAGTGGTCGCAACATAGAAAGCTTTCTTAACGGTTTCCGCCAGATCATTAATGTCTTTAACCAGAAAGTTATGTTTGACGCACGGACGGGTGATACCCACGGCATCGACTTCTTGGAAGGCATCACTACCGATGTTGGCAGTCGCGACCTGACCGGTAATAACCACCATAGGAATAGAGTCCATATAGGCAGTGGCAATACCGGTAACGGCATTGGTAGCACCAGGACCCGATGTGACTAAGACGACACCAGGCTTACCTGTAGCCCGTGCATAACCATCTGCTGCATGCGTCGCTGCCTGTTCGTGGCGCACCAGGACGTGTTTGACATCCTCCTGGTTATACAGTGCATCGTAGATATGCAGCACTGCACCGCCCGGATAACCGAACAGGAAATCGACACCTTCGTCTTTGAGACACTGAACCAGTATCTCGCCACCGCTTAATTCCACGTGTTTCCCTCTTAATCTCGTCACGAGAAGCTTAAAAACATCAAACGTGTAAAGTTACTTGTAATGCGTGATAAGGTCAAGAACAAGCGCTGTTGCCCTTCGAGCGCGGATCACAAGTTTTTCAGCTTAAGCTATTTGCTATGGCATAATTCGCGGCTATGACACAAATAAAACCAACTGAAATTACCCTCACCCGTCCCGACGACTGGCATCTCCACTTGCGGGACGATTCTGCACTTTCCCGCACCGTGCCCGACACCGCGCGCGTATTCGCCCGTGCGATTGTGATGCCTAATTTACGCCCGCCGGTGACGACTGTCGACATGGCCCGGGATTATCGTCAGCGCATCATGGCCGCATTGCCTGAAGACAGTGTATTTCAGCCATTAATGACCCTGTACCTGACAGACAACACCCGCGCCGATGAAATTCACCGCGCCAAAGACAGCGGGTTTGTTCATGCTGTCAAACTTTACCCGGCCGGTGCAACCACCAATTCCGATGCCGGTGTCACTGACCTCAAACATTGCCACGCTGCTTTGGAAGCCATGCAGGAGCGCGGCGTTCCACTGCTGGTTCATGGTGAGGTCACCAGTGCCGATATCGACGTCTTTGATCGCGAAAAAGTCTTCATCGACCGCGTGCTGCAACCGCTGTTAAAAGACTTTCCTGAACTTAAAGTCGTGTTCGAACATATCACCACTGCCGATGCCGCGGTGTTTGTTGCCGAAGCGGAAGATCGTATCGCTGCCACCATCACACCACATCACTTGCTGCTGAACCGCAATGATCTGCTGGTTGGTGGTATTCACCCGCATCATTACTGTTTGCCGGTATTAAAGCGCAATACCCATCAACAGGCGTTGATTCAGGCGGCGACCAGTGGCAGTCCCAAGTTCTTTCTGGGGACTGACAGTGCACCACACCCGCGTGCAGGCAAAGAGAGTAGTTGCGGCTGCGCAGGTATTTACAGTGCTCATGCGGCTATTGAGCTCTACGCTGAAGCGTTTGAAATGGCCGGCGCGCTGGACAAACTGGAAGGCTTTGCCAGCTTACATGGCCCTGACTTTTATGGTCTGCCCAGAAATACCGACAACATCACCCTGACCAAACAAAACTGGCAGGTGCCGGATAAGTTGAGTTTCGCCGGTGATGAATTGGTACCGATGCGGGCAGGCGGGCTGATTGGCTGGCAACTAACGGCCTGATTGTTCTTTTTTCGATCGGTTTTTGCGCTGGTACATCAACTGATCGCCCTCGGCCAGCAGATCGTCCAGATCCTGATGTTTAGCTGGATCGAAATGAACCACGCCATGAGAGTATGCAATTTTGTAATCCAGCGGTTGCTCACGGTTGGCCTGCTCGACCATGCCGGTAAAGCGGGTGAGAATCTTGTCTACATCTGATTTGTTTGTGTTAGGCAGGAGCAGCGCGAACTCGTCACCGCCAATCCGGGCAGCAATATCGCTCTGCCGACAGATCTTTTTCAGCATACTGGAGAAAGTTTTCAATGCCTTGTCACCCTCGGCATGACCGAATTGGTCATTGATAGGTTTGAAGTTATTCAGATCAAGAAACACCAGGCTGACAGGTAAATTCTGACGCTGACACAGACTCAGCGCCTGATTGGCATTTGAGAAAAAACCGCGGCGGTTCGGAATTTCAGTCAATTCATCGACTGTCGCCAATTGCACAGCCTGAATTTCATGTTCGACGATCTTTGCCAGATCTTCGAGTATAAGGCGCTCACGGCGACTGAAGTGACGGGGCTTGGAATCCAGAAGGCAAAGCGTCCCCAGTTTCTTACCATCAAGGTAGCGAATTGGATAGCCAGCGTAGAAGCGAATATGAGGCTCACCGATGACCAGCGGATTATCTGCAAAGCGCGGATCCTGGTGTGTATCTTCAATCACGAACGCTTCATCGCCGAGAATGGCATGACCGCAAAAAGAGACATCTCTGTCTGTCTCTGTCAGATTCGCTCCCTGGCAGGACTTGAACCACTGACGGTTTTCATCAACCAGACTCACCAACGCAACAGGGACTTCAAACACATGCAATGCCAGTCGGGTCAGTCTGTCGAAACGCTCGTCCCTGTCAGTATCAAGAAGATTCAGCGACCTCAGCGTGACGATGCGTGATTCTTCATCAACCGGTTTTGCTGGAATTTGCATACGGGCTCCATTTACTGACTGAATTGCAACATAACACACTCTGACACAAGAACTGTCACCATAACTCCAGTCGATTATGTGAAACAGCGCACAGAAATAAAAAACCCCGAGCCAGGGCTCAGGGTTTGTTTACTTGAATTTGTTTGAATCAGGACTCAGAGTGGTACACCAATGCGCTGAGCGACTTCTTCATAAGCCTCAATAACACCGCCCAGGCCTTGCCTGAAACGATCCTTATCCAACTTCTTGCGGGTTTCGGCGTCCCATAAACGACAACCATCCGGACTAAACTCGTCACCCAGATAGACGGCCCCTTTAAACAGACCAAACTCCAGCTTGTAATCGACCAGAATCATACCCGCATCAGCAAACAGCTTCTTCAAAAGCTCATTAACTTTGAACGTTAACGCTTTCATTTCATTGACTTCTTCAGGCTTTGCCCAGCCAAATGTTTCGATGTGATACTCATTAACCATGGGGTCATGCAGCGCGTCATTTTTGAGGAAAAATTCAAACACCGGCGGCGTCAGTTCCATACCATCTTCCACCCCCAGACGACGGACCAGACTGCCGGATGCCACATTACGCACCACACATTCAACCGGAATCATCTTCATATTTTTGACCAGAGACTCGGTATCATTGAGCCGTTTTTCAAAATGAGTCGGCACGCCGTTATCGGCAAGATACTGCATGATGTGAGCATTGAATTTATTATTGACTTCACCTTTTCGGCTCAGCTGTTCAACTTTTTCCCCGTCAAAGGCGGATGTATCGTCTCTGAAACTCAGGACCACGTAATCATTGTCATCAGTGGCAAAAACGCTTTTGGCCTTGCCTGAGTACAGTTCTTGTTTCTTTTCCATTGCTATTCTCTTTATCGAGTGACCAGTTCGCGCCAGCCAAAGCCAGCATTCTGTTCAGCGACACCTATCCAGTTTTCTTCACACTGCAGGGCCCTAGCCAGTAACGGGACGACAATCGACGGACAGTTGTTCTTTTCCGAGATATGCATCGCCATGATGTGTTGTAATTTCGAGGTGTCAATTTTCTCAAGTAATGTGGCAGATTGCACGTTATTTAAATGCCCCAGCCGACCGCCGACCCGACGTTTCAAATGCTCGGGATACTCACCCTGCTCCAGCATTGTGACGTCGTGGTTGGTTTCCAGCAACAGACCGTCGCAGGCGTTGAGTGTCTCTTCGATCAACGGCGTGATGGAGCCCACATCGGTGAGCAGGCCCAAACGGTGCAAACCGCTGCTGAAGACGAACTGACTGGGTTCACGGGCATCATGTGGCACCGGGAATGGCTCCACCTCAATATCGTTGAGGGTGAAGCGCTCATGACAGTTGAACTCGCGAATATGGGTAGCGATATCTGCGGGCAGGCATCCTGCTGTACCGGGCGTAGCATAGACTGGCAGACGATGCTTGCGGGCCATGACCCTGACACCAGCCATGTGATCGGCATGTTCATGAGTAATCAGAATCGCTGTGAGCGAAGGCGCATCAATATCAAGCTGATGCAGTCTTTTCTCAGCTTCACGAGCAGAAAAACCACAATCAATCATGAGCGTGGTTTTTCCGTGCGTGACTATGGTTGCATTACCTCGACTACCGCTACCGAGGGACGCAAAACGCATTAGGGTGCAAGCTGCTCCTGAATCAGATTCAACAGGCGTTTGGCAGTATCACTGGAGGTACGCTTCTCTTCCGCGTCCATGACCACCACTCGTGTATCTGATGCCTCTGAAATCAGTTTGATGTAGTAATACTCTTCCGGCTTTTCTTCTACTTCATCACGCCAGAAAGCGAGACCACTGAAGAAACCCTTTTCTTCCTGCTCGATTTCCTTGAATGGATCGATGTAACGCACAAAGTAGTAACCCAGGCTGCGATCGCGATCTTCAACAGAGAAACCTTTGCTGTCCAGAACGCGACCGACACGACGCCAGGCAGTCTGGAAATCCTGTTCGATAAACAGACTTTGTTGACCGCCCTCTTCATCGATCAACAGCACGCGGGCAGTTTCTTCCGGTGGGGGTGCAGGCTGGGCGATGCGCATTTCCTGTACGTCTTCTTTGTACAGGGTACCCAGATAATCGGCGAGCTGACGCAGTGTTGCTTCATTCTTCTGAGAGTTAGTCCGGGTTTCATCCACGGCGCTTAAGTAAACTTTGGATTGTTTGGAGGTATCGCCCCGTTCCATGCGAATGCGATAAGCATAGCCATCGGCATCTGGCGCTGTATCCATCAGGCCAATACGACTGTCGATGCGTGCTATAGCCAGGCCCTGGGTGGCCCAGAACTCCTGAATACGCTGCCATGTCACGTCCCGCTCACCGGGTACAACAAGGTGACGGCTTGCCCCTTCACCCGCCAGAGACGGTTTTTTATCTGGCTGTATGTTGTATTTGGCAGCGAGCGGATTATTTGAGGCTTCCTCAAACTCTGAATAGGTGGCCGTCGAATCTTTCTCACCGGCAATAACATCATTGATGCGGTTGGTACTCAGCTCAGGCGGCACGTCCAGTGGCGGCATGGTTTCGGCACGACGATATTCCTGCGTGTTGTCAGGCACCACCTGGTCCAGATTTGAAAATGCGCCACAAGCACTCAGTACGGACGCCATCATGACGACCAGCGATGTTTGTTTGAAATGTTTCGCGTTCATTTAATAAAGTTCACCCATTTATTCTAATTCAGAACACCCGCCGTAATGAGGGCCTCACGCACTGACTGATGGTATTTTTCCGATAATACCGTCATGGGCAGACGAATCCCTTTCGGAATCATTCCCATTTCAGCCAACGCCCATTTAACAGGAATCGGGTTAGCCTCGACAAATAAAAATTGATGAAGGGCAACCAATTTCTGGTTAATTTCCCGTGCTTTCTCCTCGTCGCCGTTGATGGCAGCCATGCACATATCATGCATCAGACGCGGTGCCACATTCGCTGTGACGGATATCACACCACAGCCACCGGCCAGGATAAAGTCAACGGTGTTGGCGTCTTCGCCGGTATACAACTCAAAGTCTTCCGTCGCCAACTGACGGATTTGCTGCACCCGGGAGACATCGCCGGAGGCTTCCTTGATACCAAGGATATTACGGATTTCAGATAAACGTCCGACTGTCTCCGGTAGCAGGTCGGAAGCGGTCCGGCCGGGCACATTATATAAAATTTGCGGAATATCGACTGCCTCAGCAATCGCTTTGAAATGCAGGTACATGCCTTCCTGGGTAGGCTTATTATAGTAGGGTGCTACCAGTAAGGCCGCATCAGCGCCCAGATCTTTGGCGTATTCAGTGAGCTCAATCGCTTCCGAAGTCGAGTTGGCGCCGGTACCCGCCAATACAGGGATGCGGCCGTTAACCTGCTCTACCACCTTGCGGATCACACCACAGTGTTCCTCGACGCTCAAAGTAGCAGACTCACCGGTCGTGCCGACAGCGACGATGGCATCGGTTCCTTCGCTGATATGAAACTCAATCAGCTTTCGCAGGCTGTCATCATCCAGTGCACCATCTTCATGCATCGGGGTGACAAGCGCTACCATACTGCCGCTATACATAATCTTTGAGACTCCGGAAAAATAACAGGCATGGTACTTTGCCTGCCTGTTGATGACAAGATCAGCGATGATTGTGTAAGGTACGTTTCTCCCTAAATCGTTTCAAAACAGGATGATCAGATGAGTCAAGTTGCAGTGGGACAAAAAGTCCCTGACTTTGAAGTACCCAGCACCGGCGATAAAACCTTCCGCCTCTCTGACTTTAAAGGCAAAAATGTGCTGATTTATTTCTATCCCAAAGACAACACACCGGGCTGTACCACTGAGGGTCAGAACTTCCGTGACAACATCGAATTTTTTGACCAGCACGATACTGTGATTGTGGGTGTGTCCCGTGACAGTCTGAGGAAACATGAAAACTTCAAGGAAAAACAGTGCTTTCCGTTTGACCTGTTATCTGATGAAGATGAAGCCGTCTGTCAATTATTCGATGTCATCAAGCTCAAAAAAATGTACGGCAAAGAACACCTGGGCATTGAACGCAGTACTTTCCTGATCGATAAAGCGGGTGTACTTCGTCATGAGTGGCGCAAGGTCAAAGTAAAAGAACATGTTGATGAAGTGAAAGAAGTTATATCAGCACTTTAAATACCTATTTTAAGTTAATGGTTTTTATCACAAATATCGGCACTAATTTGGACCATTAATATTACAAATCAGTCTCATTCGCACTATTCCGGTGCACTGGTCTGATACCGGTGTGCCGGAATACCGAATGAAAACATCGGCTTAATCCGGTGGCGCAGGATTTGCTCGGTGTGTTTCGGATAGACCACAAGAGAAACACAATGAGCAAACTCAAAAGCCACACAATGAACCTGAGCCGGGCAGAGAAAAAATGGTTACCCTGGTTTGGTAGTACCGGCAAACTGGCGATGTCCCGTTCCTGCTTTCTCAATCGACACAATTACAGCGCTGTTGAGAAAACCTTTGAAGGCATTGCAGCAACCCGCGTCAAGTTACTGCAGCAATGGGTCGCCAGTCACTGGGATCAAATGGAATTGCTCGCCGAACAAGTTGCCAGCAGCTACCCTGATATCGGCAACAACCTACTCAATGAACGAATGGCAGCCGCGCCGGACTTCTCCGAACTGTTTGTCATTGACACCAGCGGTACCGTCACCCACTCCACCTACAGCGCCCACAACGGACAAAATGATCTCGACCGTAAAGCCGTAGAAAAAGGGCTGAGCGACGCTTTTCTGCACGGCCCTTATGTCGATGAGCTGACATTGAAGATCGGCCCGTCCAGTTCCAAGTTCCATGATGAAGTGACTTTGATGTTCTACCAGCCAGTCGTGCTGGATGGCGAGGTTCTCGGTGCGGTATGTGGTCGGGTACCCAATGATGTGCTGGGTGATTTAATCCAGCGCGAAGCCGGCCATATTTACCCGGAGTCGGGCGACAACTACATATTTATGGTGGATTCACGTTTTGACCCCAGCATTCAACAGGGTATTGCCCTCTCCCGTTCGCGCTTCGAAGACAATACCTTCTCACACGGTGAAAACCTGAAAAGCGGCATTCACACCAAGTTTGGCACCGTCAAAGTCAACCGTCACACCGAATTTGAGATTCGCTTTACCGACCCCGCCACCGGGCAACTGCACCCGGGTGTCCGTGAAACCATTCGTAATGGCAATAACCTGTTTGTTACCTACCCCGGTTATTCGGACTACCGGCATTTCCCGGTCATAGGTAAAGGCGTCACCTTCCAGCTCAAAGGTTCGCCGGACCGCTGGGGCATGATGTGTGAGGGCGATCTTGAGGAGGTTTACCGTCGCCGCTCAGTTAACGTGAGCCTGATGAAAGGCTTCATCTACGCCATGGTAGCGCTACTCTGCGTCAATACGGGGCTGCACATTCTCACTGATTTGCCGGATCTGGCCATCGCCGGTACCTCAACGGTGATGCTGGTGATCATTGCCATGCTCTATAAGACATTTACCACCAACCCGTTAGCCAACCGTCTGGATGAAATGACGGAGGTCATTCGCACCATTGCCGAAGGGGAAGGTAACCTGGCCCAGCGGCTCGATACCGGACAGATGAAAAATGATGAGACCGGCGATATGGGGCGCTGGATCAATAGCTTTATTGATAACCTGGATGGCATTGTTGGTCAGGTCATTAAAACCAGCAGCAATGTCAGCCACACCAACGAAGCGATGCTGGAAACCAACCGCGAAGCCTTCACGGTCTCCAATGAAGTCGCTGACGCGATTGATAAGATGTTGCAACTGCTGGAGGCCCAGATTAATGACATTGGCAATGCCTCCAGTACCGCAGAATCGATGAAACAGGCGATGGATGAAGTCGTGCGCGACGCCCGCATTCAGTTTGAATCAGTCCGGGACGGCACGCAGGAAATCCGCGATGTAGTCGAAACCTCAGCCAAAGCAGTACAGAACCTGCATAGCCGCACCGCAGAAATCGGCAATATCATCGGCGTCATTTCCGAAATCACCAACCAGACCAACCTGCTCGCCTTAAATGCCGCTATTGAAGCCGCCCGCGCCGGTGAGCACGGTCGAGGCTTCTCTGTGGTGGCTGATGAAGTGCGCGGCCTGGCGTCACGCACTGCCAACTCCGCTGAAGAAATTCAGAAGATGATCGAGACCATGCAGGCGGAAACGCTGGAAGCAGTGAAATTCATGGAGTCCGGGGTTGATAATGTCGATCGCAGCCTGAAAAAGACCGAAGAAGCCTCCTCCGAAAATACTGCGTTGCATCAGCTGGTAGAACAGATGTTTGCCACTATCAAGCAACTGGATCAGAACAGCCAGATCCATGGAGAAACCGCCCGCGATGTCGGTCATTCTGCCAGCTTGATGACGCAGGCGATTGATGCCCTCCAGCAACGCGCAGTCATGGTCCGCAACACGGCGCATAAACTCACGCAACTGGTCGGTGTGTTCCAGGTCAGCCAGCGCTAATCTGCAAGCCCCTGTTTTTTCCCCTGCCGTGGATAAGGATATCTGCGGCTTTTTTATTGTCACCCATAGTAAGGGCATATCCCGAATCATTCAGGAGGTATGATGAAAGATATGAAAATGAATTTAGAGAAACGCCCACACACCGTTGCAGGGATTTTTGAAACCGAACAAACAGCGAAACACGCTGAAGAATCGCTGATTGATCAGGGTCACTTCCAGTCCGCTGAAGTGCAGTTACTTAAACCTGGTGACACGCATCTACAGGACCGTCTGGAACCCGAAACCAAGGCCATCGGTAAAGAACTGATCCTGTCACACTATGTTCTGGGCGCCGTCGGCCTTCTTGCCGGTGTGATTATCGCTGCGGTTGTGACCACGATAGGTCCAACATTTACTCAGTCCAGTCCATTACTCACGTATCTGGCACTGGGTATGGTCGGCGCATTTATGGGGTTGATCGCCGCAGGCGCATTTACGCTCCGTCCTGACCATGATCCGCTGATCAATGAAACAATCGAAGCAACAAAAGCCAATAAGTGGGCAGTGATTGTCCAGGCACGTGATCGTGATGATCAGCAGCGTGCTCGGCAACTGCTTAGCCCAGCAGCCATTTCTGTGATTGACACACTCTGATCACAATTTAACTTCATAATTAATGATGTCGCCGGTGGTTGTTTTCTGCCATCGGCGACAGTATGATTGCCAGCCCCTGACTCAGGGCAGACAAAATTTGCTTTTTTTGCCTCGTTGAAAAAAATATTTTTTCAGCACCAAAATCGCCCAAATCCCGGGAGCTGGCACCCCTGCTACGCTACGTCGGGATCGCCTGCTACTTATCCACAAAAAGTGCACAATTTATGTGCAACTTTTCCACTTGCCAAGGCTTCAAAAACACACTATCTTGTGGTTCAATCATTTCAAAACCACAATCTCTAGTGGTTTTCATGATTTTTGTTTTTTCACCAAACATGCAGGGAATTCATTATGGCGAGCGAACCAGCACAATCCATTAACAACGCCTCTGCCGAAAGCGGCTACAGCGTTATCCGTCGTAACGGCAAAGTCACCGACTTTGACAGCAGCAAGATTGCTGTGGCGATGACCAAGGCCTTTCTGGCCGTCGAGGGCGAATCAGCCAAAGACAGTCGTCGCATTCACGACACCGTTAAAGAACTGACCAAACAAATCACCGATAACCTGCTGCGTCGTCTCGACGAAGGTGGCACAGTCCACATTGAAGACATCCAGGACCAGGTTGAACTGCAACTGATGCGTGCCGGTGAGTACAAAGTGGCCCGTTCTTACGTGCTTTACCGTGAGAAACAAGCTGAAAAACGCGCCGAAGAAGAGAAAAAACATCCCTCACCAGCGAACGAGACGACCCTGCATGTCACCGCCGCTGACGGCACTCGCCAACCGCTGGATATCGACCGTCTGCACGATCTCATCACCGAAGCCTGTGTCGGTCTGGCAGAAGTGGATCGTGACCGCATTCTGCGTGACACCCAGCGTAACCTGTTCGACGGCGTGAAGTCGTCTGACGTTGAAAAAGCCCTGGTTATGGGTGCTCGCACCTTCATCGAAAAAGATCCCGCCTACAGCACTCTGGCCGCTCGCCTGCTGATGGACGGTATCCGTCGTGAAGCCCTGAGCTTTGTCTACAAAACCTACAGACAAGCCAAGCAAAGTGAAATGGCCGATATCTACCCGGACTATTTCAAAACCTACATTCATGCCGCGATTGAGCATGAACTGGTCGACTCTGAACTGGGCCTGTTTGATCTGGAACGGCTGGGTAAAGCGCTGAAACCGGAACTCGATTTCGAATTCACCTACCTCGGCCTGCAAACCCTGTACGACCGTTACTTCATTCACCATGACGGCACCCGCTTTGAACTGCCACAGGCGTTCTACATGCGTGTCGCAATGGGTCTGGCCATCAACGAAATCGACCGTGAAGAACGGGCGATTGAGTTCTACAACCTGCTCTCAAGCTTCGACTTCATGAGCTCGACCCCGACCCTGTTCAACTCAGGCACCCTGCGTCCGCAGTTGTCTTCATGCTACCTGACGACCGTACCTGACGATCTGAGCGGTATTTACAGCGCGATTCGCGATAACGCCCTGCTCTCCAAGTTTGCCGGTGGTCTGGGTAATGACTGGACCCGTGTACGTGGTCTGGGCGCTCATATCAAAGGTACCAACGGTAAATCACAAGGTGTTGTCCCGTTCCTGAAAGTCGCCAACGACACGGCGGTTGCTGTGAACCAGGGTGGTAAACGTAAAGGCGCGGTCTGTGCCTACCTCGAAACCTGGCACATCGATATCGAAGAATTCCTCGATATGCGTAAGAACACCGGTGATGATCGTCGTCGTACCCACGACATGAACACCGCCAACTGGATTCCAGATCTCTTCATGAAGCGCGTGGCTGAAGAAAGTCAATGGACTCTGTTCTCACCGGAAGAAGTGGAAGACCTGCACGACCTGACCGGTCTGGCATTTGAAAAGGCCTACACCGAGTACGAAGAAAAAGCCGTCCGCGGCGAAATCCGTAACTTCAAGCAACTGCCCGCCGTCGACCTGTGGCGCAAAATGCTGGGCATGCTGTTCGAAACCGGTCACCCATGGGTTACCTTCAAAGATCCCTGTAACATCCGCAGCCCGCAACAACATGTCGGCGTCGTTCACAGCTCCAACCTGTGTACCGAAATTACGCTGAACACCTCTGACAAAGAGATTGCGGTCTGTAACCTGGGCTCGGTCAACATGGTCAAGCATGTCGACGAGAACGGTAATCTCGACAAAGAGAAGCTGCAGAAAACCATCCGTACTGCGATGCGTATGCTCGACAACGTCATCGAGTACAACTACTACAGCGTGCCGCAGGCGCGTCACTCTAACCTGCTGCACCGTCCGGTCGGTCTGGGCATCATGGGCTTCCAGGATGCACTCTACAAACTGCGTATGCCGTATGCCTCTGAAGAAGCGGTCAAGTTTGCTGATGAATCGATGGAAGCGGTCAGCTACTACGCGATTGAAGCCTCTTCAGACCTGGCTGCAGAACGTGGCAAGTACCAGTCTTATGAAGGCAGCCTGTGGAGCAAAGGCATTCTGCCAATCGACTCTATCAAGTTGTTGAAAGAGGCCCGCGGCGAATACCTGCAACAGGACGAAAGCAAAACCATGGACTGGGATATGCTGCGTGACAAGATCAAACGTCAGGGCATGCGTAACTCAAACACCATGGCGATTGCACCGACTGCCACCATCTCCAACATCTGTGGTGTCAGCCAGTCAATCGAACCGACGTATCAGAACATCTTCGTCAAATCGAACCTGTCCGGTGAGTTCACCGTCATCAACCCGTACATGGTTGAAGACCTGAAATCACGCGGTCTGTGGGACGACGTGATGATTAACGACCTGAAATACTTCGACGGCAGCCTGCAGGACATCGACCGTATTCCTGATGAACTGAAAGCGCTTTACACCACTGCATTCGAAATGGATGCCCGCTGGTTGATTGAAGCCGCTTCCCGTCGTCAGAAATGGATCGACCAGGCACAGAGCCTCAACCTGTACATGGCAGAACCATCAGGTAAGAAGATGGACAACCTGTACAAACTGGCTTGGGTCCGTGGTCTCAAAACCACTTACTACCTGCGCTCGATGGGTGCGACCGGTGCGGAAAAAACCAGCTCGGCCCCAACCCCGCCACCGTCAGCCGAAAAGCCAAGTGGTCCTAAACCGGTTGCCTCCGGCCCGACCGCTGCGCCTGTTGCCAGTGCCGCCACAACTGGCGCGACCCTGACCAGCACTGTTGCCGAAGCCGAAGAGTTTTTGGGTGAAGGTATGGAAGCACCGAAAGCGTGCTCAATTTTGGAACCAGATTGCGAGGCATGTCAGTAATGTTGAATTGGGATGATCCATTCTCAGCACCGATAGCCGGTACCGCTGAGGCGAAAAAAGAAGAAGAGAAAGCAGAACAGGCCGAAGCTGCAGCCCCTGCAGCCAATGACCTCACCGAAGCACCCGCTTCGGCTGAGGTCAAAGCGATGCCCCTGAGCAACGCCAAGCCGGTCAATGTCGATGACAAACGTGTCGTTAACGGCGACACCGACATTAACCAGCTGGCACCGTTCAAGTATCCCTGGGCCTGGAACTACTTCCTCAACGCCAACAAAAACCACTGGACGCCACTGGATATCAACATGGCGCAGGACGTTCATGACTATCGTCACAAGCTGACGATGGAAGAGCGCCACGTCTATGAAAATGTGCTGTCCTACCTGACCACCTCCGATATTCTCGCCATGCGTAATATCGGTCTGGCGGTCATGGAAAAAATGGCGGCGCCTGAGCTGCAAATCTATCAGGCGCGTCAGGTTTATGAAGAAGCTCTGCACACCTGGACCTACCAGCACTGTATCGAAACCATCGGTCTGGACCAGTCGGAAATCTACAACCGCTACCGCGTGGTGCCGGAGATTTACCAGAAGATCAAACTGGCCAATGACCGTCTGAACACCGTGCTGCGCAGTGATATCGACCTGCGTGACCGTGACGAACTGGAAAACTTCGTGATGTCCTATGCCTTCTTCGGCGGCATCTTCGAAGGCGCCTGGTTCTATAACGGCTTCTCGCCGATCTTCGCCCTGCAACGTCGCGGTCTCATGAAAGGCACCGCCGAACAGCTGCAATACATCATGCGTGACGAAGTCATGCACGCCTCGTTCGGCATCCGCGTCTGCAAGCAGATTATCAAAGAAGAAAACGTCAAACTGGATCCGAAGAAAATCCAGACCATGTTTGAAGAAGCTGACGCAGCGGAAGAAACTTATGCCGGCTACATTCTGCGAGACCCAATCCTGGGTTACTCAAAAGAAATGCATCACGGCCAGTTCCGTTACACCGCTAACCGTCGTGCCAAACAGCTTGGCTTTGAAGAACCGTTCCCCGGTGCCGAAGCCACCCTGCCCTGGCTCGATGAACAGGCCAATATGAGGAAGGAGAAGAACTTCTTCGAGACCAAAGTCACCGAGTATCAGACTGGTGCTGGTCTTAAATGGGACTAGGAAGATATCGAATAACAAGCCGACCTTGAGTCGGCTTTTTTTGATAAATGAAAGAGATTTCCAAATTGAATCAAGGATTTCTAATGAAGAATAGAGAGATTCACTATAGATACGGGATATCTTACCTTCTCATCATTATCGTAATGCTTATATCTTTTGCTTACTACGAAGTGCCTCATTTAGTCGAGAGAGTATCTTTTGCCCTTACAGTATCATCCCTACTTTTAGCAATTTTAGCTATTTTTTACACAATTATTTCTGGCAATAAGCAATCTACCCAACTTGAAAAAGTTATTGAAGCGAATACAACTCTCTCAAATTCAATCCATGATATTCAGAGTGCTTCAAGTTCAATAGCACATCTTACAAAAGACATTCCAAAGCAATTTACGAACATTCATTCCAAAATTGACTCGTTATCTAAAAGCTATCAAGGGCTGCCAAAAGATACATCAGAAGATGCTAATTCGAATGGTGAAATGAGGCAGGAGGCTGATCTGAGTACTTTTAGATGCACAATTGCAAGAATGCATTTTGCAGCTATGGTGGTTCTATATGTCTTTGAAAGGTCATTCTCGCTTGATAAACCCATTCCATCTGAAGTATTCGAAGAGCTAGAACTGGGGACTGAATACAGTATTGGTGCGCTAACAGGATATAGTGCAACTGGGTTAATTGAATTCAAAATTCATTCTGATGAAGTCGTCCCTACGCACTGCGCGAAAGTCATTACTGAAAACATAAAAGCTGAGTTAGAGTCTTTATGTGAAATATTGAGTGATTCAAGTAAAGAATACCTGCAATCTAAATTAAAAGAAGTTGATGAGTTAAAAGATTGGTAATTTGTACGAAGCCCAACAATCAAAACAACCGAAACAATTCCACGCTTTGTATCCTACTCCCACGTTGGGCTTCATGCTTCAGCCCAACCTACATTGTTCCAGGCAATAGAATCACAGGGTCAGGCACGATGAAATCAAGTCGCCGGTAATTACTTCTTCTTAGCTCGTCTTGTCCTATTAAACACACAGTAAAGCTGGTAAAGGATATAAGGCGTGATAGCCAATATCACCATTTCTGTACCCGTCATTTTCTCTCCTGCCAGCACCAGAATAATGACCAGTAAAAATCCCACAACGCCAAGCTTGAGAAGCTTGAATGCCTCTTTCTTATAAACCTTCTGCATGTTGCTTCCTTTTGTAAAACTTAATCAGCACAGAGGCGACTGTAATTGTTCTAGGAGTGAATCTACACCTTTGTCTGGAGGCCTAGCAATGACTTGGGCTAGTCTGACCGATAATCAAAGGTAGGTTGGACTGAGGAACGAAGCCCAACAATCAAAGTTTGAATCCTCACCCACGTTGGGCTTCATGCTTCAGCCCAACCTACGTATTTTGCAGGTCTGGTGTTTGGCTGATACATTCGTCAAATACATTTTTTTAAATTTCACAAGGAATGTGAATCATGCGTTATCGACGTGTGGATGTGGCGGGTGCCACTTATTTTTTTACGGTTAATCTGCTTGACCGGCAACAATCGCTTCTGACCGAACATATTTCCTTACTGCGGCGTTGTGTGCATAACGTCAAACAAAGACATCCTTTCTCTATTGATGCCATGGTGATCCTGCCCGATCATCTTCATGCAGTGTGGACCTTGCCTGATGGCGATGCGAATTACTCCAAACGTTGGATGTTAATCAAATCAACGTTCTCAAGATCATTAGCCAAGACTGAGAAACTCAAGTCGAGTCACATCAAAAAACGTGAGCGTAGCATCTGGCAACGCCGGTTCTGGGAACATCTCATTCGAGATGAAACCGATTATGAGCGGCATGTGGATTACATTCACTATAACCCGGTTAAGCATGGCTATGTCGACAAAGCCATTGACTGGCCTTATTCAAGTATTCATCGGTACATGAGAGAGGGACTGTTGAGTCCGGACTGGGGATTTTTTCAGTCTGTTGATGAGGGGATTTTTGGTGAGCGGTGATTTGTTGGGCTTCCTTTGTCAGCCCAACCTACGTGATTTCTCTATTTTTTGCTGGGTTTGTTGGGCTTTATGCTTCAGCCCAACCTACCTTCTTAAACACGTCCCATAGCATCGTTGCCTATGAAAATACACGCTGATCTTGTAACCTACCTTCCCCTGAAATCATATCGACCGGCGATATGAGATTAATCAGGAAAATAAATTGAAACAAATCACCGTAGAACCTAATCCAAGCGAAGAACAACTCAAAAAACTGGGCATTAAACACTGGCCGACCTGGCAGAAAGAAGTCTCTGTATTCCCGTGGAAATTTATCACCACGGAATATGCCTATATCCTTGAAGGCGAGTGTGTGATGACACCGGAAGATGGCAGTCCGGCAGTGACATTCAAAGCCGGTGATTTGGTGATTTTCCCGAATGGCTTCAAGGGCACCTGGGAAGTCAAAAAGCCCTTCAAGAAGCATTTCAAACATGCCAATGGCAATGTGGTTAAATGCTTGTTGAGCCGGGTTAAAATTATGGTCAATCGAATCAAGTCACTGTTTGGCTGAGCAAAACTTAAAACGATTATTAACGAGAGAGAAAATGAGCGAAAACGCCCCAAAAGAAAAAACCTTCCAGGAACGTTGTGACGAATTTATTGCGGTTGCCAACCAGCAGCATGCAGAAACTGAAGTCGACAATGTGAATGCAGCCCTGCTGTTTTCTGCTGCTCGCTTCAACGTGTTCAGCACCGTTCGTCAGTTTGACGATGTGGAAAAGCTGAAACAAGAAAAGCAGAAAATGGTGGATTACTTCTCTCAGCGTTACAGAGAGATGATGGAGCAAAACATCGAGGAATATATCGAGCGTTTTGATGACTACAACCCAAAGTAAGTTGAAGTCAGCACTCTGCTAAATAAAAAGCCGACTTTGCGTCGGCTTTTTTGTGTCTGTGTGCTTGAGACAGCTCTATGCTGGCACGCTCTGAAGCTTGTTAATGGCTATGGATGCTGCCGCTGTGCGGGTTTCAACGCCAAGCTTGATATATACATGCTCCAGGTGCTTATTGACTGTTCTCGGGCTACTCCCCAGGATCTGGGCAATTGTTTTATCTGTTTTGCCCATGATGACCCAGTGCAACACTTCTGATTCACGTTTGGTTAGATTAAACGTGGCTCTCAACTTCTCTATTTGTGCTTTTTCTGACTCTTCCTGAAGCAGGATGAGCCACTGCTCATCACTCTGGATATCAGCAGCAGTTAATACCAGCTTACTGGCATTTTTTTCAATGACCAGTGAACTGCGTTGTTTGGGCTGTTTCTGTTCCAGCTCTGCTATCCACTCGGAGAATTTAGAGCCATCATACGAATGCCCCTCAGGAAAGTAATCCTGCATCAGTTTTTTGGCTAACGCGGTTTGCCAGATAATACGGTCCGTGCCGGGCAACAATGCCAAGGCTGCCTGACCAAATGCATCAAACGCCCCCTGTGTGTGACTCATGAGGCGAGACGTTTTCATGTGGGTGTTCAACCGTGCAATCACTTCAACCGGAATCAGCGGTTTGGTCACGTAGTCGATTCCGCCCGCATTAAACCCGGCCACAACATGCTCAGGCTCAGTGAGGCCGGTCATGAAAATAACGGGAATGCCCCGGGTTTCCGGTTCCGCTTTAAGCGCTTTACAGACTTCAAAGCCATCCATGTCAGGCATGACAGCATCCAGAAGCACAACATCCGGCTTTGCCTCGTTGCAGATTTTCAAAGCGGACGGGCCATTGTTCGCAACAAGAACAGAAAAGCCGGATTCAATCAGGGCGTCATGCAATAAAGCCAGGGTATCTGGAAAGTCGTCTACGACCAGTACCAAGCCGCTGGCGTTTTGTTCATCTTTCATTTGAGTACTTCTCCAGAAACTGTTTGATGCCATCCAAATCAAATGACGCCAGCATCGGGCTCATTGTCTCAACAAAGTCCCGGCAATGGGGTGATGTCCGTATCACCGCTTCCAGACACTGATTGATGGCTGTAATGTTACCCATTTCCAGTAACTTCATGAGCTTGTTGATTGTCTCCTGAGGTGGCGGGATAACTGTCTTTGCCAGCTTTTTATTATCGTCGCTTTTATGAATCCATTGAATAGCGAGCGCGCGTTCCAGCCAATTGATTAACTCAAACAGGTTAATCGGCTTGGGCATGAAGTCGTCGGCGGTAATCCCCGATGAGTTTTCAAGCCCCCTGTCAAAGGCATTGGCCGACACAATGCAGATTTTGACCGTGGCGAAATGAACATTTCTGATAATGTGCGCGGTTTCCCAGCCATCCATCTCCGGCATCGCCAGATCCAGGAAAATGACATCCGGCTTTAATGTCTGGTACAGCGTTATACACTCCATCCCAGAGGCGGCCTCAATCACATTAAAGCCTAATGGCACCAACAGGTTACTGAGCAGTTCTCTATCGACGGGGTCGTTATCAACGACCATGATTTTTTTGCGTTCCCCTTCATAAGCGACGGGCATTCTATTGGGGATAGTATGTTCCGGCTGAATACTGCGAATCGTCGGCAGAAACAGCCTGATATCAAATTCACTCCCCTCGCCCAGCTCACTCTTGAGTTCAATAACCCCACCCATTAACTCGGTCAGCAGCTTGGCAATGGTCAACCCCAGGCCCGTGCCACCAATTCCCGTCGCGGTGTTGCCTCGGGCAAAGGGTTCAAAAATTCGTGCCTGTTCTGAAGCGGATATCCCGGGGCCTGTATCTTTCACCTTGATATTCAGAAACTCCCGGGCATAGTTAAAATACAGTGATACCTCGCCTTGATGCGTGTATTTCACGGCGTTGCCGATGATATTGGTCAGAATTTGAGTCAACCTTTTATGGTCTGCCTTAACCACGGCAGGCAAGTCTTCATACCCGGTGTAGTTGAATTGCAGGCCTTTATTTCGGGCCTGGATTTCAAACATGCTGACGATTTGCTGAATGTAATCCGGCAACCGCAGTGATTTCAGATCAAATTCAAGCTTGCCGTTTTCTATCCGGGCGATGTCGAGCGTGCCCTCTATCAACGACAGTAAATGTTCCCCACTTCGCAAAATGACCTTGGTGGCATGACGGTTTTTGTCATTCTCCTGGTCACTGTTGTTGAGTAACTGAGCATAGCCAAGAATACTGTTTAAGGGTGAACGGAGCTCATGACTAATCCCGGTGATGTAACGACTCTTGGCCTGGTTCGCGTCCTCGGCGACTTTTCTGGCATGTTGCAGTTCGGCGTCGGTTTCTTTGTGCAACAGGATCTCTCGCTGCAGCAATGCATTCTGGTGATTGGACTCCTGGTAGGCCGCATTTCTTGATTGTGAGGCCAGCACGATCCACCACACGATCACGGCACTCACCAGCACCAAGGCAAAAAATGCCTTGGTGAAGCCAATCATGATCTGGGGCATGATTTGCGCGGCATATTCTGTCACTGTCAGCGAAATATGGGTGTATAAAAGCCCGAATATCGCTGCCAGCAAAATAACCGTGGCTGACAACAACAGCAGATAATGTCCCAACCCACTGTGTACACTGCTCGACCATTTATTGGGAAGCAGTTTATTCACCAGTGTCTGCCATTGCGAACTCAGCGTGGCGTGGGGCTTACAGGCATCATTACAGCGTGCATCCAGACTACAGCACAGAGAACAAATGGGCCCTTGGTAGGCTGGACAATGCGCCACATCATCAGTCTCATAGTCACGGCCACAAATACTGCAGGTTTCTTTACCGGTTGTTTGATGAAACTGGTAAGGCTGACGGGCCAGATAAAAACGTCCTTTGGTTAAATACGCCAGAACCGGCGAGACAATCAGCGCCACGATAATCGCGATGAAGGATGAAAAAGCCTGGGCCTCCAGCCCGAATGCGCCAAGGAATGCGGTCACGGACAGTATCGAGGCAATGATCATGGCCCCGACCCCGACCGGGTTGATATCGAACAGATAGGCTCTGCGGAATTCCACCCCTTTGGGGCTGAGACCCAAAGGCTTATTGATGACCAGATCGGCGACGACAGCAGTGATCCAGGAAATCGCAATATTCGAATACAAGCCTAAGATTTGTTCCAGCGCCTGAAACACGTCCAGCAACATCAGCATCGTGGCAATCAGCACGTTGAATATCAGCCAGACCACACGGCCAGGGTGACGATGTGTCAGCCGGGCAAAAAAGTTTGACCAGGCCAGCGAGCCGGCATAGGCGTTGGTAATGTTGATTTTTATTTGTGACAGCACGACAAAAAACACCGTGACTGCCAGCACGACATCGGCGTTATCAATCAGCTCACCGAAGGCCACCATATACATGTAGGTGGGATTCACTGCTTGTTCGAAAGACAAGCCGGCTGTGACAGCGAGATAGGCCAGAAAAGTACCGATAAACATCTTGACCATGCCCATACTGATCCAGCCGGGACCGGCAGCAACCACGCCGGCATACCATTTCAATCGGTTTGATTTGGTTTTTTCAGGCATGAAACGCAGGAAGTCGACCTGCTCGCCCACCTGGGGAATTAGGGCCATGCCAATCGCCACCGCAGAGCCGAACATATAAATGTTGAAATCTCTGTCGTAACCGGACTCACCGGCAAAATTAACCAGGCCGCTCAGTGCATCAGGGTGCTTAAACAGGATGAATCCAATGGGGATAAAGGTCATTGCCAACCACACCGGCTGAGTGACCATCTGAATTCGGCTGATAAACGTCACGCCGTGTGTGACCATCGGGATAATTGCCAGGGCGGATATCAAATAACAGACATAAATTGGCAATGGAAAATAGAGGCTGATGGCGTACGCCATAATGACGGCCTCTAAAGCAAATAAAATGAAGGTAAAGGTCGCGTATATGAAGGAAGATATTGTCGAACCGATATAACCGAAACCCGCACCACGCGTCAGCAAATCCATATCTAATCCATACTTCGCCGCGTAGTGACTGATGGGCAGGCTGGTCAGGAAGATGATCAAAGTGACGGTCAATATTGCCCAGAAGGCATTATTGAAACCGTAATTGATGGCGATAGTGCCACCGATTGCTTCGAGAACGAGGAAGGATATCGCCCCCAGAGCCGTATTTGAAACACGGAATATAGACCACTTACGAAACGAATGGGGCGTGAAACGCAGCGCATAATCTTCAAGCGTTTCATTGGCCACCCAGGTATTGTAATCACGCCGGATTTTTACAATACGTTGTGGTGCATCGGGCTCTGGATGTATTGATTTGGCCTGGTTTATGTTCAATGCTGCTGTCCTGACAAAGGTTTAATGCTTGTCCGGGTCTCAAACATTAGATTGCTCAACGGGCATCATAGCGGATACCCATTGATGAGTTATCTACGTAATTTTACGTAGTTACCTTGCCGACGCTTCGGATGAGACGCGACAGGGCGTAAGCAGCATTGCTTTGTTAACTGAGCAGGAACAGTGCGCCAGTAAACGTTAAACAAGAAACGATAATGTTTCTGAAGTAAGCACCAACCCGACCCTGGCGCTTACCAAAGTATACACCCATAACAATAAGCAGTGAGGATGACAGCAGCATACCGGCGATCACTGCGAGTGCATTGTCTGCAAGCACTAATTCATTGCCATGCGCCATGCCATGGAACAGGGCAAACAGGCTGGTTAATCCATATTTCACCATGTTGTTGACGTCACTGGCGAGCATAAGAACGACGGCCATCGTGAATAAACTTGCCAGTATTCCCCACTCGACAAAAACGGCACTCTGGAGACCGGCGCCAAACAGCAGTCCAATCAACATAAAGCCGATGAAGATAGACGGTAGTTGCCACATTTGTCTGGATGTTCGGGCAGCCCAAAAACCCACCGCCAATATCACTAATAAATGATCAATCCCTGTCAAAGGATGCAGATAGCCACTCATAAAAGTGCTCGTGTCATGTCCCGGATGGGCCATTGAAGTGAGTGGGACCAATAGAAAAAATAATGCTGTTAAATAAGCGCGTTTCATCCGAACCTCCTGTTAGTGTTGTATTAATTGAGCATCAAGCCCTGCTTTTCGATAAAAGCAATAATCTCGTCAAGCCCTTCTTCATCCTTCAGATTGGTAAAATAGAAGGGTCGGTCAGCGCGCATCTTTTTGGCGTCCCGGTCCATCACCTCCAACGACGCGCCAACCAGGGGTGCCAGGTCAGTCTTGTTAATGATAAGTAAGTCAGACTTGGTAATCCCCGGCCCCCCTTTTCTCGGAATTTTCTCACCGGCAGAGACGTCAATCACATACAAGGTCAAGTCCGAGAGTTCCGGGCTGAAAGTCGCTGCCAGATTGTCGCCGCCACTTTCTATGAAAACGATATCCAGGGGATCAAACCGCTTACTGAGCTGTGCCACGGCTTCCAGGTTCATGGAGGCATCCTCTCGTATCGCTGTGTGGGGACAGCCCCCCGTTTCGACACCAATAATCCGATCAGCCGAGAGCGCTTCATTCCGGGTAAGAAATTCAGCATCTTCACGCGTATAGATATCATTCGTGACCACGGCGATGTTATAGACATCGCGTAGACGTCGGCACAAAGCCAGTGTTAATGCCGTTTTACCTGAACCGACAGGACCGCCTATACCAACTCTTAAAGGTTCTTTCATGGTTGTTCTCTTAATCATTGCATCAGGATCTAAAAAGCCGTGTGTACTGCGTTTCGTGACGACAACTGGCGATCGTCAATGCCGGAGAAAAGTTTGATATGTCATCCTCGTCAAGACACAGGGATGACTCAACAGTAGACGGTATCAACAGAGACACCTCTCCCAGCATTCGCTGGCCTGCAACCTGCCCTAGCGGAATCGTTTTCATCGCCACACTGACCTGGTTCTCCAGCCATGACCATAAATAGGCATGCAGACAGTCTTTCACGGGAATTTCCCAACTCACAGCAACGGCAGCATAAAGTGTTGGAAAAGCCGGTTCGCTGATGCGCTCAGCGATGGCTAATCTTTCTTCGGATAGCGTAGACAACGCTTTTTGCAGTGTGAGTAGAGAATACCCCATTTGCCTTGATTCCAGCAGCGTCTCTGCTGTATCACGCCCGGCTGTGTATCTTGCATCCCAATGATGAATTTGCGCTTCGTTCACTGCCTGCCAGGCTTCATAAAGACGCTTGATGACGGGCAAATCAAACACACCCAGATAATTATTCATTACCTCGGCCATCCAGTTTTGTGCCTGCTCCGGCGAAGCAACGTCACCGGACTCAATGGCCCACTCCAGACCCTGAGAGTAGCTATATGCCCCTATTGGCAGTGTTGGACTGGCTAATTGCAGTAAACGGGAAAAAGCAAATCTATTCTCCATCAGTGATCATGCCCGTGATGATGTCCACCACCATAGGCACCCGCCTCAGGCTCAAAGGGGGCATCTAAATCTTCAACCTCGATATCGCCCAATCCCAGTAACATGTCTTTGAGCACGGCATCCTGCTCGAAGATCAACCAGCTCGCTTCTATCTGCAGAGGTACATGACGATTACCGAGATGGTAAGCAGCCCTCGTTAATGCCTGAGCGGTTTTTGCAGTCACTCTACTGACTGCCTGATCCGCCGCAATCACCGTAATTTTTCGTCCGTCACTGGCTACCAGTATGTCTCCACCGCGTAATATTGATCCCCTGGGCATGAAAATCGCCGCCTCTTCCCCATTGCTCAACGCCACTCTGATCCGGCTTTTCTTCCTGGCGTCATAACTCAGTGCCACACTGAGATCGGTCATCGTTTCATGGTGATGAGATAATTTCTCACTAATTTCCAGCATGATTAACTACCTAAAATAAAAAATAGCGTTGGGCCATAGGCAGGACTTCAGCAGGCTCACACATCAAGAGCTCACCATCGGCCAGCACCTGATAGGTCTCTGGGTCAACCTCAATCCGCGGTGTTGCGTCATTCAGTACCATATCCTTTTTTGTCACATTCCGGCAGTTTTTGACGGCGACCAGCATCTTGTTCAGCTCCAGCATTCGCAGCTCGGGGTTTCGCATTGCAGCCTGAGAAACAAAAGTTAATGAATTATTTGTAACTGATTTACCGAAGCTGCCGAACATGGGACGGTAGTGAACAGGCTGCGGGGTCGGAATTGAGGCATTGGGATCCCCCATGGTAGCGGAGACGATGGTGCCGCCCTTCAGAATCAGTGTGGGTTTAACGCCAAAAAATGCCGGTCGCCAGAGTACCAGGTCAGCGAACTTACCAGACTGAATGGAACCAACAATCTGTGAGATACCATGCGTTATCGCCGGGTTGATCGTGTATTTTGCGATGTACCTTCTGACACGGAAGTTATCGCTCTCGCCCTGACCTCGACTTTTATCCTCTTCCAGGGGCCCTCGTTGCACCTTCATTTTGTGGGCCGTCTGCCAGGTGCGCATGATGACCTCACCCACACGTCCCATTGCTTGCGAATCAGAGGACATCATTGAAAATGCCCCGGTGTCATGCAGAATATCCTCGGCAGCGATGGTTTCACGACGAATACGGGATTCGGCAAAGGCGACATCTTCGGCTATTGACGAATCCAGGTGGTGACACACCATCAGCATGTCGAGGTGTTCATCCAGCGTATTCACTGTGAATGGCCGGGTAGGATTGGTAGAGGATGGCAGCACGTTGGGCGAACTGATGGCTTTGATGATATCCGGCGCATGGCCGCCACCGGCACCTTCGGTATGGAAAGTATGTATGGTCCTGCCCTTGAAAGCGTCCAGCGTGGTCTCGACAAAGCCTGACTCATTCAATGTATCCGTATGGATTGCCACTTGAATATCCATGGCCTCGGCAACACTCAGACAGTTATCGATAGCCGCTGGGGTTGTGCCCCAGTCTTCATGCAGCTTGAGCCCGATAGCTCCGGCGCTGACCTGCTCTTCCGCCGCCTCCGGTAGTGACACATTCCCTTTACCGAAGAACCCCAGGTTCATCGGAAAGGCCTCTGCCGCCTCCAGCATTCTGTGAATATGCCAGGGGCCCGGCGTGCAGGTCGTGGCAAAGGTGCCCGTAGCAGGCCCTGTGCCACCACCAAGCATCGTCGTGATGCCGGAAGTCAGTGCCTCTTCGATTTGTTGTGGACAGATCCAATGAATATGACTATCAATGCCCCCCGCCGTGAGTATCATCCCCTCTCCGGCAATGATTTCCGTCCCTGCCCCGATCGGGATTGTAACCCCAGGCTGAATATCCGGGTTCCCCGCTTTACCCACACTACTGATATAACCATCTTTAATGCCGACATCCGCCTTAATCACACCTGTAATGGCATCAATAATGAGCGCGTTGGTAATGACAGTATCAGCCACATCGATCGAAGTCAGTTGAGATTGGCCCATACCATCACGGATGACTTTACCGCCCCCGAACTTCACTTCTTCACCATAGCTAGTGAAGTCCTGTTCCACTTCCACCCATAGCTCGGTGTCTGCAAGCCTGACCTTATCGCCTGTTGTCGGACCAAACATTTCAGCATAGGCCTGACGATCTATTTTGACACTCATTTCAAGGACCCCATGATTTTGCCGGCAAAGCCATACACAATTCGGTTTCCGGACAGACTGACTAACTCTACGGTTCGCATCTGGCCGGGCTCGAATCGGACCGCTGTGCCCGCTGTAATATTGAGTCGAAAGCCATAAGCCTTGTCTCGGTCAAAGCTCAGCGCCTCATTCACTTCATAGAAGTGATAATGCGAGCCAACCTGAACCGGCCTGTCACCAACATTAGCGACATCGACCTGTCGTGTCTCACGGTCGGTATTGAGTTCGATATCGCCTTCTGCACAATGTATTTCACCGGGAATCATCATAGTTTCCTCAAACAATTGGGTGGTGAACAGTGATGAGCTTGGTCCCATCGGGAAAGGTCGCCTCGACCTGGATCTCCGGGATCATTTCCGGGATGCCTTCCATCACCTCATCACGGGTCAGTAAGGTTGCCCCATATCCCATCAGCTCACTGACACTTCGCCCTTCTCTGGCACCTTCCATGATCGCAGCTGAAATAAAGGCGACAGCCTCCGGATAGTTCAGCTTGAGTCCCTTATGCAAGCGTCTTTCAGCCAGGAGTGCCGCCGTGAAAATGAGTAACTTGTCTTTTTCTCTGGGAGTTAATTCCATATTTCTTCAACCTCAGTGATGATGAAGTCACGTTGCCCATATTCTGGGACGAACGGCATTTTTTGCGGCATACCAGGGACGCAAACAGGACCAGATTGCCTCGAAGTACTGCCTGGCTTCCTGGGCACAGTCCCCTATATATCGAGCGGTAAAAATGTCCGGCAAGGCTGATACCCCATATAACGCCTCGGAACTCAATGCGACCTCGCGACAAGCCTTGATCAAGTCCTGGGGTAGCTCACTCGCCGCCAAAATCATATTGCCGAAAACAAGCCTGTCACGCAGGCCCGACACGGATGAAAGTACGGGGCTATCAGGCCTCAGAACCACACTGTCGTACCAGATAAGCTTTTCATCCCGGAAAACCTCGGTACATTGCTTCAGGCGACCGTTTTGCCAGGATTCACCACTGGCTTTCCGGCCCAGACAGGTGATTTCCCACGTCGAAAAAATGGCATTACCACTCAGCGCTACTGTGGTTGAAATATCAGCATCAGCACCATCGAATACAATATTTTCCTGGGGTAACCATTCCAGGACTGTTTCTTGACCTTGCTGAATATGAATGGATTGTTTGGCTCGTCTTCCCAGCGATTTGTACCACTTGGTCGCTCCCGGGGTTGTGAGTAAAACCTGTGACTCGTCATTGAGCTGAAAGCTGATATCAAGACTGTCCCCTCCAGCTACACCGCCGGGAGGATGGACAATTAATCCGTGAGCCGTGTCCTGTCCTTCCGGATAGAGCACTTTTTGAAAAACCAACGGCCCCTGGTGCTGTCGTTTTATCAAACGCGTAAACGGAGAGCGATAGGCAAACTCCAGCTTCAGCGATGCGTTCCAGCCATTCATGTAGGAAAGTGCAGTCTTTTTGTCCCTGGCACAGTTCAAAGTTAGTCTCACCAATACCGTTGTGGTTTAACAGACCAGTCTGCCGTCCCTGGCAGTCCAGTGATTGACTAGACAGTCAGGTACTGCTTTATCTTATCTGCATCGACATTATCCCGGTGGTCTTCATGAATAAGCTTGCCTTTGTCGATGACCATAATCCGATCGGCTATCTCCATGGTGAAACTGAGCACCTGCTCGGAAACGACGATAGTAATATCGCGCATTTGTCTGATTTCATTTAAAACTTTGGCAATATCCTTGATGATGGAGGGTTGTATACCTTCCGTGGGCTCGTCCAGCAGTAATACCTTCGGGTTGGTCACCAGGGCTCTGGCAATCGCCAGTTGCTGTTGTTGTCCGCCAGATAAATTACCCCCTTTTCTATGCCGCATTTCATGCAGGACGGGAAAAAGATCAAAAATATCTTCTGGAATGGTTTTCTGTTTGGATACGCCAAGCCCAGTCTCAATATTTTCCTTAACGGTCAGGTTGGGAAAGATCATCCGTCCTTGAGGCACATATGCCAGCCCACTGGCGACCCGTTGATAGCTTTCCGCTTGACTGACATCCTGCCCATCCACAATCACTTTGTCTGATTGGCTCGGTAAAATCCCCATCAGCGATTTGAACAGGGTGGTTTTCCCCATGCCATTTCGCCCCATGATCGCAACGGTCTCATTTTTCTGGGCGGTAAAACTCACGCCATGAACCACTTCACTCTGGCCATAGCTAACATGCAATTTTTCAACTTCAAACATGATTGAATCTCCAGTGATATTAGTGGCCGAGGTAAACTTCAATAACTTTTTCGTCGTTTTGAACTTTATCCATATCGCCTTCAGCAAGAATCTGTCCCTGGTGCAGCACCGTGACTTTGCGGGCAATCTTCTTCACGAATTCCATATCATGCTCGATGACAATAACGGAGCGGTTTTTACAGATCTGATTCAACAACTCGGCAGTTTCATCGCGCTCTTTGGCACTCATGCCGGCAACGGGCTCATCCAGCATCAGCAGCTCCGGGTCCTGCATCAGTAACATACCGATTTCAAGCCACTGTTTTTGTCCGTGACTTAATACCGCCGCCTCGGTCTCCAGTTCATCCAGTAACTGGATTTCCCCGGCGACTCGCAGCACGGTCTCCCTGACCGCTTCATTTGATTCGAAGAACAGGCTCCCAAAGACCGAGCGTCCCTCCGGGTAAGAAACCTCAAGATTTTCATAAACGGTCAGCGTTTCATAAATGGATGGGGTCTGGAATTTTCTGCCCACGCCTGTTCTGACAATTTCATGTTCTGCCTTTTTGGTCAGCTCCTGGCTTTTGAACTTAATGGTCCCCGAACTGGCTTTTGTCTTGCCGCATATCAGGTCGAGCAATGTGGTTTTACCCGCTCCATTTGGCCCAATGATGACGCGTAACTCATTCTTATCGATGTACATATTTAATGAGTCAACCGCCCTGAAACCATCAAAGGAGACGGTCAAATCTTCGATGGCCAACAAGAAGTCAGTTTCAGTACTCATTTGGCAGCTCCTTGTAATTTATTATTTGGCTTGTGGCTGTCACCCGCTTTTTTGCCTAAAGACATCAGCTTTCTGACAACCGGCAGGTTTTTGAAATACTTGTCATAGATACCAGCCAGGCCATTAGGGAAAAACAGCACGACAGCGATGAACAAACCGCCCATCAGGAAAAGCCAAAGTTCGGGGAAGGTCTCTGAAAAGGCGGTTTTACCGGCGTTGATAAGCAGCGTGCCGTAGACGACGCCGACCAGAGACATCCGGCCGCCGACAGCAGCAAAAATAACCATTTCAATCGACGGTACGATGCCCACAAAAGACGGTGACATGAAGCCAACCTGGAGCGTGAACATCGCGCCACCGATGGCAGAGATAACGGCAGCGACACAGAAGATGAAGATCTTGAAGCTGGAAACGTCATAACCGGAGAAGCGAACACGATCTTCCTTGTCCTTCATAGCCAGCAATAGCCGACCGAACTTACTGGTCAGAATGAATTTGCTCAGACAGATCACGGCCAGGAGCAGGATCGCATTGATGAAATACAGTGTGTACTTGGCGGAATCGGTTCTGATATCCCAGCCGTTTAAGGTTTTCAAGTCGGTAATACCATTGATGCCACCGGTATAACCCTGCTGTCCCACAATCAAAATGGTCAGAATGAGTGCAATGACCTGTGTGATAATCGCGAAATAAACACCACCGACGCGGCGTTTAAACATGGAGTAACCAATCAGATAAGCAAACACCGCCGGCACGATAAAGATTGCCAGAATGGCGACCCACAAATGCTCAAACGGCACCCAGAACCAGGGCAGTTCGGTTAACTGATTCCAGTCCATAAAGTCAGGAATACCCGGGGTTGACTGTATCTTGGTACTTTCCGGATCGGAAGCCTCAAGTTTGAGGAACATGGCCATGGCATAGCCACCCAGACCAAAAAACACCCCCTGGCCCAGACTGAGAATACCGCCGTACCCCCACAGCAGGACCAAGCTCAATGCCGCAAAGGCATAAGTGAGATATTTACCTACCAGGTTGAGCCTGAAAAGATCCAGACTCAACGGCAGGACAATAAGAATCAAAATGGCGAGAATAGCGACGCTGATAGCCCCTTCACGCCCACCCAAAAATCTTTGCAAGAAAAAGTTCATCTTTATCCCCTTTATTACTTGCGAACTTTCGCTGAGAACAGGCCTTCAGGGCGAAGCATCAGAATGATGACAAGCGTCAACAGTGTCAGCACTTTGGCCATAGAGCCGCTGATGAAGAACTCAAGAATGGATTGCGCCTGGGCGATAGTAAATGCGGATGCGATAGTGCCAAAGAGACTGGCAGCGCCACCGAACACCACAACCATGAATGTGTCCACGATATAGAGAGAGCCTATCGTTGGACCGGTTGAAGCGATCGTCGTGAAAGCTGCGCCTGCGATCCCCGCAATGCCGCAACCCAGTGCAAAAGTGAGACGATCTGTTCTCTTTGTATTAATGCCTACAGCACCACTCATCATTCGGTTTTGTGTGGTAGCACGGACATTGAGGCCCCAGGAAGAGCGATACATCAGGATGAATACCCCCAGTGTCACCAGGGTTGTCAGTCCAAGTACAAACATGCCGTTGATAGGGATAAAAATGGTTTCTGTCGGTGTATAGGAGCCCATCAACCAGTCCGGTAAGGTTGGACTGACTTCGCGGGCACCAAACAGTGACCGGAACATTTGCTGCATGATAAGACTCAGGCCCCAGGTGGCAAGCAAGGTGTCCAAGGGTCGCTTGTACAAGTGTCTTATCAGCAGGAACTCAACAAAGTAACCGACGATGCCAGCCACGATGAAAGAGGCAAATATGGCGAATATGAAGTAGTAAGACATTAACTCCGGAAAGTATGTCTCTGTCATTTTGGAGAGCATATAGGTGGTATAAGCACCAATAGCCATGAACTCACCATGGGCCATATTGATGACACCCATCTGTCCAAAAATAATGGCCAGCCCCAGTGCCATTAGCAATAAAACACTAAATAGACTGATTCCGGCAAAACCTTGCATGGCGAGAATTGATGTCAATTCTTGTATTGAGTACTCACCCATAATTCTTACTCCAAGGGATTAGTCAATAAAATCAGGATTCAAGATAATTGTGAGAAGGAAGGCAGGCTGCCAGGCAGCCTGCCAACGCAGACAGATGTCTATTGATAACCTTCTGGGAATGGGTTGGGTTCAATCAGCTCAGGCGACTCATAAACCACTTCAGCCTGACCGTCTTTCTTCCATTTACCCACGCGGGTGTAACTCCACAGGTGATGATTAGGGTGAAGTCTGACGTAGCCTTCTGGCGCTGTATCCAGTGCAATTTCCCCTTTCTCGGAGACAGCCACTACTTTATCGACATCGAAACTACCGGCTTCCTCAACAGCCGCTTTCCAAAGCCATGGACCAAGGTAAGCAGCCTGAGTCACGTCACCAATCACACTATCGGCACCATGCATCTCTTTGAAGGCTTTCACAAACGCTTCATTGTTGGGATTATCCAGGCTCTGGAAGTACTTCATGACTGAATAAAAGCCTTCCAGGTTTTCACCACCAATGCCCAATACTTCATCTTCCGTTACGGAAATGGTCAGCAGTGTTTGCTTATCCGCGGTGATACCGGCAGCGTTCAATTGTTTGAACCAGGCCACATTGGAACCACCCACAACGGCAGCGAAGATAACGTCAGGCTTTTTCAGGCGGATCTTGTTGATAACAGAGCCAAACTGAGTATCACCCAGTGGCTTGTATTCCTCACCAACCACTTTGCCACCCAATACATTTTCAATGTGCTTGCGGGCAATTTTCATGGAGGTGCGTGGCCAGATGTAATCTGAACCAATCAGATAAAACGTCTTGGCACCTTTCTCTTCAGCGACCCAGTCGAGACCTGCGAGGATCTGCTGTGTTGCTTCTTGACCGGTGTAAATCACGTTATGCGATTGTTCCAGGCCTTCATAGAATGTTGGGTAGTACAACAGGCCATTCTCTTGCTCGAAAACCGGCAGAGCAGCCTTGCGTGATGCTGATGTCCAGCAACCAAACACCGCGGCCACTTTGTCCTGAACCAGCAGCTTTCTGGATTTCTCCGCGAAAGTTGGCCAGTCACTGGCACCATCTTCCTGGATAATCTCAATCTGGCGACCTAGGATACCGCCACTCTCATTGATTTGTTTGATAGCGAGTTTTTCAGCTTCCTGTGCGCCTGTTTCACTGATGGCCATGGTCCCGGTCAGTGAGTGCAGGATACCGACTTTGACGGTGTCATCGGTCACGGCCAGACCTGTGGTATTCACTTCGTCAGCAACGACCGAGCTACTCATGACACCCGCAGCCATCATGGCACCCAACAGGGCACCTGTTTTGCCTAAAAAGGTTCTTCGGTTAAATATTTTCATCTTCTTTCTCCAGTTGAAAAAATCGAATTGATGCTCAATGCCCAAGCATCCAGGGTCTTGCTGTTTTCTTGGTTTGCATCTGTAGGCCGGGCTTCTCAGTTTGCTGCTTTGCAGAAGCCCTGGCTGTAGTGGAACAGGTATGCGTTCCACTACAGCCACAGCTTGAGCGCCTTGCATGCCGAGGAGCATGGGCCGATGCTTCGTTACGCTCCATGGCTGTTCTTGTGCCCCGGTCCATCAGAGCCAGGCGTGGTGCCGAGATAATTCGGTCAGCCATGGCGCCACAGGCGGGGCAAACAGCAGGAGCTGAGGATTGACTCATTTTTTGCATGGCAGAGAATGAACCACATGAGTCACAGCGATAGTCGTATAAAGGCATTTCATTAGCCCCTAAGAGGTTTTACTCATGTCGGTGCCGGGCGTGACAAACTCCACAGGACCGTCGGGGCTGGGCAGCATGTCGAACTCAAAGATTTCCGTCGGCAGCCACAGCGTGGCGCAGGCATTCGGAATATCGACGATACCGCTGATATGCCCTTCCACAGGCGCCGTACCGAGTATCGATAAGGCCTGTTCACCGGTGTAACCAAACTTCTTCATGTACTCAATGGCATTCAAACAGGCTTGTTTGTAGGCTACATTGACGTCCATGTAGTGTTGCTTACCCTGTTCATCGACAGAAATACCCTCGAATATCAGGTAGTTGCTGTATTTAGGCTCGACAACGCTTGGTTGGAATAACGGATTCTTGATGCCATATTTCTTCACGCCGCCTTTAATCAGATTGACTTTGATGTCCAGGTAACCGGCCATTTCAATCGCGCCACAAAATGTGATTTCACCATCACCTTGAGAGAAGTGAAGGTCACCCATTGAGAGCCCGCCGTCCTTAACATAGACAGGGAAGTAAATTCTTGAACCCTTGGTTAAGTTCTTGATATCGCAGTTACCACCATGCTCACGAGGCGGTACGGTTCTGGCGCCTTCTTTTGCCGCGGCAGCAGCTGCATCTCCTTTGAGCTTACCCATCACTGCAGCTTGCTCTGTGGGGGGGCATGCTAATGGCGGCACAGCATTCGGGTCAGTCGCAATTAACTCGCCCTCACGCTTATTCCATGTTTCCAGCATTTCCTTGGAGGGCAGGCAGCCAATCAATCCCGGATGCATGATGCCAGCGAAACGAACATTGGGAACGTGCCGTGAGGTGGTGTAAATGCCGTGGAAGTCCCAGATGGACTTACGTGCTTCCGGGTAGTGGTCGGTCAGAAAACCGCCGCCATTTTCACGTGCAAACAGCGCATTAAAACCCCATTGCTGATCTTCAAAGGTGCCGACATCCAGGATGTCTACCACCATCAAATCACCCGGTTCTGCGCCTTCGACACCAATTGGTCCACTCAAATAATGGACCTGCTCCAGTTCCACATCACGAATGTCGTCGGCACTATCATTGTTTCCAATTTGGCCGCCAGTCCAATCCATGCACTCGACACGAAACTCGTCCCCGGGTTTGACCATGGCGATCATCGGCAGGTCTGGATGCCATCGGTTGTGAATCTGACCATCCTGTTCCCATGGCTTTTTATCTAAATCTAACTTCACTAAGGTTTTCATCTATCGCTCCTGTGTTGAAGAAAAGCGTTTGATTTCAATAATTAAAATTGCAACTGAACCGACACATCGAAAATATCGGCGTCATCGTCACCTTCAATTTCAAGGTCTTTATAAACGGCCGTCACTGAGGCGTTGTAACCGTCAATGATGTAGTTCACACCGAAGTCTGTTCTTTCAATTTCGCTACCACTATCGCGATCGAAGCTTTGGTAACGGGCAAATGGCATGAACTGGCCCCAGCCCACTTTTTCATTGAAGATATAGCCGAGGCTGGCGTAGTAAGCCTCGCCCTGTTCGGTCAGGAAAACGTCGTCGGTGTCATAGTCGAAGTAAGCTGCCTCAAGAGACACTGCCCCCGCTGCCAGTTTTTTCTCGAGCAACAAGTCAACAGTCCATTGGGAATAATCACCGACTTCGGTTGTAGATGCTGACCCATCGCCCTTTTCACGGGCAGCGACACCAATGGTGAAGATGTCTTTTTTACCCAGGTAATTACCGGTGCCGTAGTAACCCGGCTCTTTATCCCAGAAGCTGTATTGCAGGCGACCCGCGTACATCAGGTCATCGTCTTGATCAGGATTGCTGGTGCTCTCAAGGCCACTGCCATCGGCACCGACAGAGAATCGAAACAGGTCTTTGCCTTCAAAGGCACCAAAAGAATAGGCCAGGCGTTGATCCAGCGCGGTACCGACAATAGCCACACCGTCATCACGACCAATCACACCACCATTCCAGCCGTAACGTGCAGTGATATCAGCCCAGTAGCCATCGCCTGATGTAAAGAATGGGCCTGCCATATTGGCGCGGCTGCTTGGAGACAGGAAACGACCTGCCCAGATTGAAAATTCAGGCGTCAGCTCAAAAATACCCACGGCATCAATAACCTGAAAGTTGTCATTACCGCCTGACTTTTCGGTATTGAGCATGCCTTTGATGTACTTGTTCAACGCACCGGCTAAATACAGCCGTCCATGATTCAAGGTAAAGTCATTTGAATCACTGCCGTCATTGGCGGCATCTTCCGTGCTGTTATAACTACCGATAAATCCAAAGCCGACGCTGACGTACTGATCTTCGCCGAAAGTGATTGTGCCTGCTGCCTGTGACGATAATGGCGCGGTCATGGCGACACTGCCTAATGCTACAGCGTAGGTAAGTGACTTGAAGTGTGTTTTCATCTGTTTGCCCCTGTGAGATGTCGAAAAAACAATTGCGTTTGGAAATTGCTTCAGGGGCAATGTTAGGTTCAGCAGCGCGATGCAGGAATACGTCAAACTGCGTAGAAAAAACTCAGCTTGCTTAATGTAATCTGTGATTAGTCAGGTTATTTAAGGGAGCGCATAGGGAATGAAATCATGTATTAAAATCAAGGCCTTGGAATCGATACCTCTGGTTATTATTTTTACACTTCTGTCAGCCTGTGGCGGCGAGTTCAGCTACAAAAGAGGCGCTGGCGTTGATGAATTAGAAGATCAAAAGTCGCTCTGTAAAAAGCAAAGCCTGACTGAAGAGGCCCTGGGTGAATGTTTAAGAGAAAATGGCTGGGTCGTGGTTGATTTAGATAACGATGCCCCCCTATTAGGCCATTCACTCAAGTCCAGAAAAATACTTAATCCGATATCCACCAGTTATAAAAAAGCCTCTAATGATCCATTTGCTGACAGTACAGAGGCAGCCCTTACAGATGAATCAACTGAGGTAACAGCAGAAGTTGAGCCTCAGAACCCCACAGACATGATCAAAGTTAATTCATGGTGGAAAGCCGGGGCAGGCGCCGATGAGCTCAAGCGAGATGGCGCTGATTGTCTGCAAACACTCTCAGAGCCTCACTCTGCAAATGAGAACTACAGCGAAGTCACGCTGGGCCTCGCCTATTGCATGCAGGATAAAGGGTGGCGTGTACTTTTGGCTCAGTGAATCATTTCGATGCTTTTCTACTGACATCCATGATCACCCTGTGTTGAGCTTGTTTGTCTACTGCCAGACAACGCTGATGAGCACATCCAGTATCAATTCCTATTTGACCCAAAAATGTGAAAAGAAACATGAAAAAAGTCGGCACTATCAGAGAGATTTGGAAATATCCGGTTAAAGGTATGGGGGGCCAAAAAGTCAGTGAATGTCACTTGGGCATGAAAGGACTGACTGGAGATAGAGTCTGGGCCCTGCGTGACACCAAACGCGGAGAGATTCAGAGCTGTAAGATGAGACCAGATTTACTCAGATGCAAAGCACAATTTAAACAACAATCCGGGCCCCCATCACAGCGCCACGAGGTAGATATTTTTATGCCCGATGGGACTGTAATCAGTACCCAAGATCCTGAAATCGAGTCGGTTTTATCTGAACTTGTCGGTCATGAATCCACGCTGGAATATCTGGGCTCGGTTGATAATCAGGACTTCTTCAGGCGATACAAAAAAGATCAGGTTCAATGGCTTGAAGAGCTTAAAGCGACCTTTGAAAGAGAGCCTGGCGAGCCGTTACCTGATCTGGATAACTTGAGTGATGTTCTGGTGGACTACATCACTATCCCAGGCACTTTCTTTTTAGTCATGCCTTTTCATATTGTGACCACATCAACAATCTCACATTTGAAAAAATTGAACCCTTCTGCTGACTGGCGTATTGAGCGCTTCAGACCAAACATCGTTATTGAAACCTTGCCAGACATTGAGGGCTTGGTTGAGCAGGACTGGTTGGGGAAGAAAATCTTGATTGGAAAAAGTGTCGTCAGTTGTGAAAGTTCAACGCCACGCTGTGGCGCTGTAACCAAGAAGCAACAGGATCTCGAACAAGACACCGCTCTGCTTAGAACAATAGTCAAAGATGCTGCTCAGAACTTGGGCGTATATTCACAGACAGATACTGAAGGCATGATAAAAGTTGGCGATGAAGTGTTTATTTCAGACTAGCCTTAACATATCAAACTACGTAGTCACTGAACTGTTTACCGTATTTTTATGCGGTGTTTAATTAAGCTGGCAAGCCATGTCACGTGAAGACGCGCATACCCTAAATATTGAATCCGCATTATTGATATCGAGCTCAATCGATTAAAAAAGCCGACTTTGCGTCGGCTTTTTGTGTCTAGACTGTCTCGCTCAGAGATGGAATTCCCCGGCTCTTTCCGGCTGATAAAGGATCTCTTCCACTTTCACTTTCATGGCTTTGCCATCCGGTGTCGGCCACTCAATTTCATCGCCTTCCAGCAAACCCAGCATGGCGCTGCCCGCCGGAGCGAGAATAGAGATGGTTTTTCCGTCGTCGGTCATATCCTTGGGATAAACCAACGTCAGACAAAATGTTTGCTGTGATGATGACACACTAAACTTCACCGTGGAGTTCATCGTCACGACATTGCCGGGGACGGCGGCAGGTTCAACGACATGGCCTCTTTCCAGTTCGTCTTCCAGTGTCATCAGTTTTTCAAGTTCAGTCGATGACAGCGTGGACAGAATCCGTTCAATACGTTTCACATCCAGTTCTGATAGAACGATTTCGGGTTGTAATGCTTTCATAATGCGTAACTCCAACGCGTACTTTCACCCGCCGAGGTTGGCAAGTGTAAACAGTTAGATAAGGAAGTGGCTCACGGAAAGTGAGCTAGAATGGCTATCATGCCATAAGCGTATCGAAAGTGATATGACAAAAATCCGGCGACGATATTATCGCTGCGGTATAGTCTGATGACTCTGTCATCTCACTGGCTGCAAAGCCATTTCACACATGCAATTAAAGTATTTAACAGGCTACCCGGAACAAGTTCTAAATCAAGTCAGATCAGCGATTGCTGCTGAAACGCTCGGCCAGTTTCTGTTAAAGAAATACCCGCATACCCACGACATCAAAACCAATAAAGCCCTGTATGCCTATGTGATAGATTTAAAGCACCAGTACCTGCGTCAATCCAGCCCTTTAAGTAAAGTGATCTATGACGACAAGCTGGATGTGCTGCATCAGGCGCTGGGTTTACACACCTATGTCTCACGGGTTCAGGGCAGCAAACTCAAAGCCAAAAATGAAATGCGAATCGGTTCAGTATTTAAAACCGCTCCACCCGAATTTCTGAACATGATTGTGGTGCATGAATTGGCGCATTTGAGAGAGAAAGACCATAACAAGGCTTTCTATAAGCTCTGCACGCATATGGAACCGAACTATCACCAGCTGGAGTTTGATGTGCGGGTTTATCTCACTTATCTGGAACAGTTTGGCGAACTGTATTAGCCTTTGTCATTACAGATTTCAACGTACATCTGTTACAGACATGCATAGAAAAATACTGACTCACAATCAGCATTTTCCGCAGACTATCTCATGTTTTTCTCCAGTTACCGTGTCATTCGCTTCTGCAATGATTGGTTCAATCCGAAGCAGTCGCTGACGAGATAAAAACATACTGGAGAAAGACAATGAAACGACTATTAATTCCCCTTCTGCTGTTACTGAGCGCCCCGCTTTATGCCCAGGATAGGATCGAGCGGATGACTGCAGATGAAATGCAGTCTTTCCGTGCAGAGGAAATCGTCTGGAATGATGAAGCTTTACTACCGGATGGGGCTAAAAGCGCCCTGATAGTGGGCGATCCATCTAAACCCGGCGTCTTTATTGCCTGGCTTAAATTCCCTGCGAACTACCCTATCCCGGCACATACACATCCTTTCACCGAGGTGATTACCGTGCTGAAAGGCAGTCTGGGTAATGGCATGGGTGAAAAATTTGATAAAGCATCAGGCGAGATTCTGAATGTCGGAGACAGTTTTGTCTTACCCGCAGGTCATGCTCATTATGTCTGGACAAATGAGGAAGAGACGATAGTCGAACTCATTGCTACAGGCCCATGGGATATTTCCTATATCAACCCGGATGATGATCCAAGAAAGTAATTCACATGCTTCTCCGTTCACCCATCTCCTGGGTGAACGTTTTTTTTGTTTGCCAGCCACTCTCGTTCAATCCGGTTTTCTGCCGCCGCTAGTACCAATCTGCAAGGAACAATCTGCAGGGTTTTGACGTCAGCTTCAGTAAGGGTCAACAAAGAAAGAACGGATCCTTTCTGTAATCTCACATTTGACAGTGTGTGGAGTACATACAGCATCTCACCAACAAAGGAGAAGCGAACATGTCTCACAAACTTACGAAACGAACGACGAATATTATGGTGGCCTCGGCCATTCTGGCTGGCTTACCTGCCATGGTCACAGCAAATACTGGTGCGTCCGAACTCAGCCAGACCGAGGTGATTTCCGGTCTTGAAAACCCTTGGGATATCACCTTTTTCGATGACGGCACGATGTTATATACCGAAAAATGTCGTGGTCTGTCAGTCAGAATGCCTGACGGGTCAGTGAACCATCTGTTGGGTATGAAAGACACGAAAGACTATGCCACGACGGAAACAGATCTTTTCTGTCAGGGTCAGGCCGGTATGAACGGCGTTGCAATCGACCCGAATTTTGAGGATAACCGTTACATCTATGTCTATTCGGCCTCTGACAAAACGCCACCAGCAACCAACCGGGTGCTGCGCCTGAAACTGAATAAAGACTTCACCAAAGTATCGGATCGCACCGATATTGTTGAAGCTATACCCTTCAAGCCAAAACCGACGGATCACCCTTTCGGTGAAGCCGGTGCGCATAACGGGGGTCGAATTGGCTTCGGTCCGAACGATACCTTTCTTTATGTGCCCACGGGTGATAACCACAACAGCCGTATCCCACAGGACCCGCAATCCCTGGGCGGCAAAGTGCTGCGGATTGACCGCAACGGTAACCCTGCACCCGATAATGGCCTGTCTGACAAATACGATCCCAGAATATACACCTATGGTCATCGGAATGTTCAGGGCCTGACATTCCATCCGGAAACCGGCCAGCCCGTAGTCACTGAACATGGCCCATGGCACTCGGATGAGGTGAATATGCTGGTCGCCGGTGGCAACAGTGGCTGGGACCCGAAGCCTAACATGGCGGGTCGTGGCGACTGCCCGGATGACTACTGCGGTTACATGCCTAACCAGAAAGAAGGTATGGACCCGGATAAACGTGCTGAGTACATGCCCATCACGGATATTGAAACCTATCCGAATGCGATTAAACCGCTGTGGCAGAACAATCAGCTGTCTCAAGGTATCAGCACTGCTGATTTCCTGACAGGTGATCAATGGGGTGCCTGGGAAGGACGCCTTGCCGTCGGTTTCATGGGGATTGGCTTCGGTGGTACCCCGGTAGGCAACCGTATCGATCTACTTAAAGTCTCCGATGACGGTAAGCTCGTTGATGTCACCGAGATGACTTTGCCGATGGAACCGGGTCGCTTCCGGGCCATCGCACAGGGACCTGAAGGTGACCTGTATACAGTCATGGGTGAAGGTGCTATCTATCGCCTTAGCCCTGAATAAGCGATTGATCGCACGGCAGGGAAGCTGTGCTTTTTCCTAAACTAAACCTTTGACTGTAAAATCCGGCCTTGCTGCCGGCTTTTTTATATCTGATCGTTGTTTTATAGGACTGGGTGGAATGCGACACCGTTTGGGCTTTTTTGCGTGACGTCGATGCATAAAAAATCGGGCAGGATTCTCCTGCCCGATTATCTCTCAACGGTGGCAGCGTATGCCCTGTTCAGCAAATTGATACATGGTGTTAACCGCCAAACTTTTCATTTTCGCCAATATCGGGCGTGGTGTTTTTGATATTGGCTTTGGCAAACTCATAGAGCTGAAAAGCTTTGCTTTCCTTCGCTTTCCAGTGTTCGCCCATTTCTACCTTGACTTCCAGCAAGGCGACTTCAGGATCGTCCTTGCCTTCGGGGAACCACGCGGCGATAAAAGGATTCCAGTACTTATCGACCAGTTCCTGATTATCAATCAGTTTCGCTTTACCTGAGAGCGAGACGTAAACACCCTCTTCCTGGTCGGAAAAGGTCAGGCAGACATCATGGTCCTTGTCAGTTTCCGAGACTTTCTCGGCACTGCGACGGGTATAAAACCAGAGCGTGCCATCATACTCACCCTGAACAAGATGCATGGGCCTGGCACGAGGCATTTCCTCGTCCAGAGTCACTAACATGCCAACTTTGATGTCTTTAATCATTTCCCAGATTTTTTTCTTATGCTCAGGGCTGGACATAAATAAACCTCCTGTGGAATAAGAAACAAACAAGCGTGGCTGAGCCACGCTTTAAGATTGGGCCAAACTCGTCTGACCACAGCCGATTGTCCCGGAATGTGGTTCTGGCGAGTTCAGTATGGTGTTGAAACAGATGAAGTTGAGGGGCAGCACATCGCTTGCCCCTCGTAGTGTTGGTGAAGTTCTAGTGGTTACGCTGGCGCTCGATAATCTTATCCAACTGACGCACCAGCTTGTCTTCAGCGCCGGTGAGGGCTTGTTTGACATTGGCCCCATCGTGACTGACCACATTGGGTTGATGTTTTTCCAGTCTGGCTTCAATCAGACAACGGATATCATCACCGCCGCCGCGTTTATCGCTGTTTTTATCGCTAATGTGCACCTCGACCCGAGTGAGATGTTCATCAAAACGCTTCAGGCTACGCTGTAACTCTTCACGAATTGAATCGGCCAGTTCTACTGCACCATGGATATTGTGATCCGTATTTACCTGGATTTGCATATATTCTCCTTGTTAAGGAACCGTACGGCTGAGAATAAAAGAGCCAGCAAGTTAGAAATCTAACAGTTAAGAAGGTTCATACAAAAGATGAAAGATCCAGTGTTTCTTGTTTTAGTAATTCGAGAAAGTCTTTTTCCGGTATCGGTCTGCTGAACCAAAAGCCCTGAAACAGCCTGCAACCATTGTTGAGCAAGAAATCTAATTGTTCCGGCGTTTCCACGCCTTCAGCTATCACTTGCATTTCAAGACCTTGTGCTAAAGCGATAATCGATTTGATGATAGCTTGGCTTTTTCGTCCCTGTTCTATATTACGAACAAACTGTTGATCGATTTTTAGCGTATTTAGTGGAAAATCTTGCAGATAAGACAGTGATGAGAATCCTGTACCGAAATCATCCATGGTTAAATCCAAACCTAACTCCCGAATGTCTTTCATGCGTCGGATACAGGTTTCCTTATCTGTAATAGCAACTGTCTCTGTCAATTCTAATTCAAGATAGTGGGGATCAGTCTGGGTTCTGTCCAAAATTTGAGAAAGATTAGTAATCAAGTCTTCCCTATTAAACTCAATAGCAGACAGGTTGACAGCAATAGGAACAACGGGCAGTCCTGTTTCAACTAAGTGATTGATTAATAGACAGCACTGTTCAAACACCCAACAGCCAATATCTATTACCAACAGTGTCTGTTCTGCTATTGGAATAAATTTAGCCGGTGAAATCAAGCCGAGCTCTGAATGCTCCCACCTTATCAGCGCCTCAGCGCCTACTACATCTTGATTGACATCATATTTAGGTTGAAGATAAAGTCTCAACTCATGATTTTTTATGGCATTTCTTAGTGCCCGTTCGAGCTCCATATTCTCGATAGCAAGCAAGGTCATTTCAGCTTGATAAAAGTTGAAAGTCCCTCTGCCCGATGCTTTTGCGTGATACATTGCAGCATCTGCATTTTCCAACATACTTTCAGGAGTCTCAGCATCATCCGGATAAACCGCGATCCCGATACTGGCTGTGATATGGAGAATCTGATCATTAATGAAAAAAGGCTCAGACAAAGCCGCTAGCAATTTTTCGGCAACGGCTGCCAGGTCTTGAAGTGCGTGATGTTGGTCCCCGGTATCCGTGAGTACGATAACGAACTCATCACCACTGATTCTGACCACAAGATCTGTCGTTCGTGAGCTATCAACCAACCGTTTCGCCACCTCAATGAGCAAGTTATCACCCATGGCATGGCCCAATGAGTCATTGATATTTTTGAAGCGGTCCAAATCTATGAAAAACAGGGCGAAAATCGAATTGTCACGACGTGCCCGAGCGATGACCTGCCCTAGACCTTCATGAAGAACCCTTCTGTTTGGTAATCCTGTAAGACTGTCATAGTGTGCTTGTTTATAGAGTTTGTCTTCCCATGCAGCATTGGATAGTGCGACTGCTATCCTATCGCCAAAATTTCTGGCGACTTTTTTTACTTCTTCGTTGATTGAGGTCATGTCACGATATGCAAACCCAACTATCGCCGACAGTGTTTGTTCAACTACAACAGGAATAACCAGATAATAATAAGGTTTGGATTTCATTACCTTCCTGATGTAGGAGTATGGTGGAAGTTCTTCTGCAGACAGAGTTACATAATGTCCACCCAGTGCTTTTAATTTTTCCAAGTCTTCATCAGACAGAACGCTGGGGTTATCGACAGTTTCAATAGGCTTACTGGAAATACGGTAATGCAGCTTTTCTAATTTCGGCGACTTTGGTTCAAGCGTGGCGATTGCCATCATACTGGCATTCAAAATAGGAAGCAGTCTGTCCAGTGCCGCCTCTATCACCTCGTTGGCATCACGTGCAGACAGAATCTGCCTGTCAATTTCAGCCATGGTCGCCTGAACTTCAAACTGCTTTCGAAGCTGATCAGTCATTTTGTTGAATGAATTGGCTAAAGAATAAAATTCATCTCGGCTTGCGACTTCAACCTCATACGAAAAGTCACCCTGAGATAGCTTTTCTGTTGCGACCTGCAATTCTGTTAGAGGTGATAAATAGCGGGTAATAAGCTTGGTGATCAAATAGAGAATAATCAGAATGACCAAACCAACGATGGGAGGATATATGGACTTGAAGTATCTACTGGCTGATAGCGCCACTTTTTCAGGTTTGAGTAAAACAATTACCGGTTCAGGAGAGTGAAACATATTGCGTAGTGGAGCATGCCAGAAACTACCAAAGTAAGCTTCCCGATGTGTTTCTGCAGTTGACCACCTGAAAGAACCACTGACCTGCTCCAGGATATGCTGCTCAACTTGATCTGAGAGTTGAGTGTCGTCTAATGTGGTAAACCAGAGTTCACCATTTTTCCCATAAACCATCAACTCATTCACACCTAGTAGCTCCCTCTCCCATATTGAGTCGTGAAAAAAACGTCCCATCAGGTAGCCGTCTTGAGACGCTGAAAGAGGTACAATGACCCATATTGAGACGGTACCATTTTTTTGATCAGTGGTTGTGATAACAACCTCATCGCTGTTCAAGACAGCCTTGTCTTGGGCATTGAGACTGGGCAAGAGAGTCGGCTGCCCTTTGACAAACCACTCCATATCATTGCTGTAGTGAACTATATGACTGAAAAGTTCTGAGGTATTGTCAGTGCTGTATGGATCAATGATTTGGCCCTCATTATGTAAAGCACTGACTTTGCTTTGTAGGACACGTAATGCTGTCTCGGCCAGTTGAATTCTGGCTATCAAACCCAACGCATATTCTTTACTGCTTTGTCTCAAGTCAGAAAAGGCACTCTGCTCAAGCTCCTCTGTGACTTGATGAAATGAAAGTATCCCGAGAAGCGAAACAGGAATCACGGCCGCAAGTACAAAAGCCCATAGTAGGCGTTTAGCAACAGAGTTCTGGGTAAAGAGCGACCGAGTGAGCATGAAAGCTAAAAATCTCGGGCCAGTCCGATGAACTGACCGTCGCGTGCCAGGATAACGTCATCGAGGCTGTCTTTGTTGGAAATCTGTTTTTTAGTCACCCCATCTTCTCCCATACTGTAAAGGTCATATTCAGTATTGATGGGGTTTAGCTTTCTGTCTTTTCTAACCTGCCCCATTACCCCGGGACCTGCATTTGCGATATTCAGGTAAACAAATTGATTCCCCCATGGGTCTTCACCATTATTAGGCAGATTTCCCAAATCCGCCAGTCCAGCAGGGAAACGATTTGTTTCTACAAAGTATCTTTCAATACTGCCTCGTATAGTTTGTAAGTACCCCACGGCAATCTGATTGTTGACATCACGACGATACTTTTCATAGCTGGGAACCGCTATCATCGCAATCACACCTACGATGGCAACAACCGTCATCAACTCGATTAACGTTAACCCAAAACTTGCTTGAAACGGTCTTGTTAGTTTGATGTAGTTTTTTGTGGTTTTACAGTTCATTACAAACCAAGGTAAGTGCTGTTCATAAATTTACCAACCCCAGACTGGTCAGTGAAGTTCAGCAGTTAGTTAATATTGTTGCCTTTTTATAATGTTAGACACTGCACTGACAATTTCATCTGAGCCTTTTTTTATACTAGTCAGTGTATTTTGTGTGTGCGAAAGTTGCTCATTACATCCTTCCACCAGATCATGGATTGCTTCCATGTATTCAGATGACTTCTCAGTCAATTGACTGTTTTTTTGCACAATTTCGCTGATTTCTACTGTAGCATCTGAAGTATTGGAGGCAAGCTTTCTGACCTCGTCAGCGACCACCGCAAACCCCTTGCCGCTCTCTCCTGCCCTCGCCGCTTCTATTGCCGCATTCAGTGAGAGCAGGTTAGTTTGTGAAGCAATCTGAGAAATCGTAGTGACTATCTCTGAAATTTGTTGAGACTGCTGAGCTAACTCATTCATCACCTGAGCAGCTTTATCTACTGTGTTAGATATATTTATCGCGGTTTTCGAAGCAGTATCGAGTTGAAGAATACCTTCCTCCCCCACATCCAATGTGTTTTGTGCAGTTTGATAAGCCAGCTCTGTTGTCTTGGTTAGCTCGTTCCTCTGATTGATACGCTCGGTTACATCACTGGCAAACTTCACCACGACCTCAACACTACCATCGCTATTCACCACCGGGTTATATGTGGCTTCAAGCCAGATAGTCTGACCGTATTTATCCAATCGTTTGAATAAGCCTGATTTAAACTCGCCAGCAGCCAGACTTCGCCAGAAACTCTCATAGTCTTCGATAAACTCGTCCGGACAAAAAATACGGTGTTCTTGTCCACGAATTTCATCGAAATTGTATCCAACAACAGTACAGAAATTATGATTTGCGTCGATAATCCGACCGGTATGATCAAACTCAATAAAGGCAAGAGAGCGCTTGAGCGCATCAACCAAGGCACTCTGGTGTTTGAGTTGTTCATGCTCCTCTGTGACATCATTAGCAATCTTGATGATTTTATAGACCTCGCCATCATCATTTTTTACTGGAAAGTAGGTCGCATCAAGCCAGACATCGGAACCTGTTTTAGTAATACGGTGAAATACGCCTTTCTTAGCTTCTCCAAGCGCTAAATCTGTCCAAAAGGATTCATACTCTGTTGATGAAGAATAATCATCTGTGCAGAAAACACGATGGTGCACACCTCTGAGCTCATCTAAGCTGTATTGCATCAATTCAAGGAACAACTCGTTCGCTGAAATGATATTTCCATCAGTAGAAAATTCAATAAGGGGGATGTATTCGTTGAGAGCCAGCAAAGATTGTCTGGTATCGACCTTTTGTTGTTCTGATATATCGATGTTTCTATCTTTGTTTTTCTGTTTTGTGCGACTTATTTTATTGAACATCGTTTTTACATCTAAATAACACGTTAGCCTCTCATAAGTATTGTCAATTTTGTGTCAATTCTTAGTGACAATCAGCATCAGATTTTCAGTGATCTAACTGAAAAGGAAGGAAAGTACTTTTGGCTTCGTATGCAAGCCACTCCAGAGTGCTCTCGGCTCCACCTGACTCATGATAATAGGTTTATTCGAAGCGCTAACAGGACTTTTGAATTACCTCTGGCTTAACCTGTTTCGAAAGATTATGCTCGGGGGAAAGACTGCGCTTTGGCGAAGCCGTTATACTTTGAAACGCCCCATCAATTTAGCCATGGCACCTGAGAAATCTCGGATTTCTTGTGACAGCAGATCACCGGTTTCTGCGACTTCTCTGGCCGACTCTGTCTGTTGGTTGAGGCCGTGCAGATTTTTACTGATTTCATCGCCAACCGCCGTTTGCTCTTCAGTTGCTGAAGCGGTTTGCGTTGCCATGTCGTTTACACGCTCCGATGAGTGTTGGATACTTCTGAACACTTCTCTGGCTTCATCGAAAGACTCTGCGGTTTCATCGGCGTTAACTTTACCCTGGTTGATTGCCGTGGAAGATTCCGACACGGCCTGTTGCAGTTGTCCAATGATCTCATTGATATCATCCGTGCTCTGCTGTGTCCTATTGGCCAGCGAGCGAACCTCGTCAGCGACCACGGCAAAACCGCGACCATGTTCACCGGCACGGGCTGCCTCAATCGCGGCATTCAGCGCCAACAGATTCGTTTGTTCAGCCACACTGCGAATGACATCCAGGACAGAAACGATATTCTCGGCATTCTGCTGCAGTATGTTTGAACAGCCCAGTACCCGCTCCATATCCTGACTAAGCGCATTGATACGTTCATCTGCCCGTTTAACAACTTCCATACCACGTGAAGCAAAACCTGCTGTTTGATCGGCTTCAGATGCCGAATTCGTGGCGACTTCTGCCATTTCTTTGTTCGCCAGTGACATTTCATGTACGGCACTGACGATAGATTCAGTGGAAAGATTAAGGTTTTCGTTAATAGATTTTGTCTGCTCAGATGAGGCAGATAACTTCGAGGTAAGGCCTGTGAGGCCGTTGACCTGCTCAAGAATATTTTTGACCAGTTCCTGCAGGTTACCCACGAACTGATTGAATGCACCTGCCAGTTGACCAAATTCATCGCGTGAATCACTCTCGATTCTTGCCGTCAGATCACCATCCCCCGTTGCTATCTCGTTGACGCGTCCAATCAGTTTATTCAAATCATCAGTGAGTCTCTTGGGGATGATATAGCTGAAGAACAAGGACACCGCCAGCACCAATAAGACCACCGAGATAGTAATCAGCAACATTTTTTTGATGTCTGCACGCACCGCCTGATCCAGCGCTTCAAACTTGACTAACAGGGCTTCACCGGATTTATCCAGCAAGTCACGTAATGTGGTAAAAGCTTCCGCTTCCAATTCGGCTTGCCGGTTCACGCCAATCGAATTTTTTCCCATACTCACCAGCTTGTTAGCCTCTTCCAGCCACAGCTCGTAGGCGTTATTGAAGGCCTGTTTATCGCCCAGCACTTCCGGATAGTCCGACATAAACTGGCTGAATTCGACATAACGCTCTGCGACCTGGGCCGCATTTTCAGCAAAGTCAGCCCGTGCCTGTTCCATATCTCCCTCACCATGCCAGACATCACTAGCAGCGAGCTTGGCTTGGTAGAGGTCCCTGTCGGCATTGAGTATCGTCGCGTTGGCAGGCATAAATTGCGTACTTAAACTCTCAATAGCCTGGCTTTGCATTCTGAGCATCAGTGTGAACAGAACGATGACAACGATGAGGGTGATGNCCATNGCCAGGACGGGCAGCGAAGTTTTGATGCGTATGCTGTGAAGATTCATGCTTTGAACGCCTTAAAATAGTGTGGTTCCATGTAGTTAAGCGGCGGATTTCTGGAAATCTTTAACCTATTTCACTGATAGCATCCTTTCTGTGTCAGGATGATGACAGGATCTTTATTATCGACATCTTAAGCTGTGGCATCATTGTGAAAGGGAGTCACAGCGTCACTGATAGAAGCCGTGCTAAAACCTAGCCTGATATCGCGTGAGATGACCTTATTCGGTCAGGCTATGCGCGATAAAAACGCTGCCGTATGAACTAAGCTGCGCTGCCCCGGTCTTTTTTTCTTTCAATACAGGTCAGACAAGTGTCATTTATTGTTTCTCACGACTTCATCAAAGCAACGCAACATCCCGAACTCGCGCCATACCGTGAGAGAGTGATGCGGGAAGAAGCTGACCAGCGTGGTTATATCAAAACCACGGAAATGGAAATTGAGCCCCGGCAATTATCGCTTGCCGCATTGCAGAATATGGCTGAGGTCGCTAAATCACTGGACGATGTGAAATCATCGCGTGCTATCGAAGCTATCCTGATGGCGCGTGATGGTGAATTTGATTCCCCCCTCCCCAATTTCAAAGCCTTTTCCTCCACACTGGAAGCTTATCTCAAACATAAACTGATTGATGGCTGGGTCTATCTAAAAAAGGCCGACGGCAAACTTTACCCGGCCCTGGTAACCGATTTCAGTTACAAACCGGCCACCGCCCATGCGGAAGAATCCCTGCTGATGCATGTCTGTCACCTTTCGCCCAACCTCAAGAAAGGCTATTTCGGCTTCGAGCATGACTACATCGCCTTCAGCCCCGGTGATGTCAACAGAAAACGTATCAATGAAGCTTTGGCGCTGAAACAGGTTTATAAAGAAACAGATGCACTGAAAGCCGACTATGAAGCGAGTTATGCCCGCTATTGCCGGGAAATAAAAGACCAGTTTTCCGAGCAGTTTATTGCCAGCGGCTCGATCTACACCGACAAAACCCAGGCTAATTCCGATGGCACACCCATCGATACCAAAGTCATTCATGATATGGCGGCCAGTGATGTCAAAACCTATTCACAGTTAAGAGAATCCTGTCTGGTCGAGGGCGAGGATAATGTACTGGCGATGCCCGAATGGCCGTTACTCCGGGTGTTTAATCTTAAAACACAGGGTTTCGTCTGGATCCACGCTGATTACCTGACACGTTACCACTATGACCTATCACTAAAAGACAAACTAATTCTGCCTAAAACACATCATGATCTGCTGGATGTACTCACCAGCAATGTCGATATCTTTAGTGGCGATATTATTGAGGGAAAAACGGCCGGCAATGTGATTCTCTGTAAAGGCGTGCCCGGTGTCGGTAAAACCCTGACAGCAGAGATTTATTCGGAACTGATTCAGCGGCCTTTGTACCTGCTGCACTCCGGATCCCTAGGCACCAATGCCAAAGATATCGAAGCCAATCTTCGTGTCATTTTTGCCCGTGCTGAGCGCTGGAACTGCGTGCTGCTGCTGGACGAAGCCGATGTATTCATTGTGACCCGCGGTAATAACATTGAACAGAATGCGATCGTCGCGGAATTCTTACGAACAATGGAATATTTCAGCGGCTTGCTGTTTATGACGACCAACCGACCTTCCGATATTGACGAAGCCATCATCTCTCGATGTGCTGCGATTATAGAATATCAAATCCCGACCCCGGAAAATGCCGCCCGCATCTGGCAGGTATTCGCACAGCAATATGAGTTTGACTTATCCAGGGCATTATTGGCCCAGTTACTTGCCACGTTTCAGGAAATCAGCCCAAGAGATATGAAGATGCTGCTAAGACTGGTATTGCGGGTGTCGCGCAATATGAATGTCGAACCGGATATTAACGTCTTCCGTCAATGTGCGATGTTCCGTGCCATTAAAATTACTGACACCTGACAACACATTCAACGAGACCTGGCGTCAATCTAATCAAGAGTAGCCCCCATCCTGGACAAATTTCAGTGGATGTCCTTGGTTTGCTGAGATGTTGTTAAACTGAAACGTTATAGATCAATGAGCCAGCAAAGAGCTCGGACATAAACCAGATAAAGGCTATGCTTCTGTCGCCGCGGTCTCGGCAAACTTTTCAGTTGCTACGCCCTGCTCTGACAATTGCGCCTTGATTGCCAGTATCTCCGGTAATTCTTGCTCAATTAAGGGGGGCAACGCCGGATCGAAATGTTTACCAGACTGCGACTTGATGAATTCGAGCGCATCTTCTACTGACCAGGCTTTTTTATAGGGTCTTTCACTGGTGAGTGCGTCAAATACATCGGCAATCGCCACGATTCTGCCTTCAATGGGTATGTCTTCGCCTTTAAGACCGCGGGGATAACCGGAGCCGTCCCATTTTTCATGGTGGCTGAGCGCCACTGAATGTGCCAATTGAATCAGCCTCGAATGTGAGTTAGCCAGGATCTCGGCACCGATCTCGGCGTGTTTTTTCATTTCCGCATATTCTTCATCGCTCAATTTACCGGGTTTGAGCAATATCCGATCGGGAATACCAATCTTGCCGATATCATGCATTGGTGCTGCCATCATCAGCTCATCAGCTGCTGTCTTGTCAAAGCCGTAAGCCATGGCAATAATTTTTGAGTAGTGACTCATACGCTGCACATGCAGCCCTGTCTCATTGTCTTTATATTCAGCGGCTCGCCCCAGTCGCTGAATCAAATCAATCTGTGTCTCATGAAGCGCTTCCGCACGAACCAGAGATATGTGTGTTTTGACCCTGGCAAGTACTGTTGAGGGCACCACTGGCTTAACGATGTAATCTACAGCACCAATCTCAAACCCCTGAGCCTCATCAACCGAATCCTGCAATGCGGTCACAAAGATAATGGGAATATGACTGTATTCCGGGTCAGCTTTGAGTCGTTTACAAACCTCAAGACCGGTCATTTCGGGCATCATGATGTCGAGAAGAATCAGATCCGGGCGTTCCTTAGCAACGAGCTCCAGCGCTGCCTGTCCTGAGCGTGCAAAAGAGAGTCTGTAGTCATGCTGCAAAACCTGTCTCAGCACTCTTAAATTGGCCGGCTCATCATCAACAATCAGGATTTTCGGCGAGGATGCATTTCTTAGTGTCATGACTTAACCCTTCGTCAGTTGCTGCTTGATGCTATCAAGATGATGTTGTGCTGTTACAAAGTCGAATTCATCCAGGGCATTTTGTACGCCCTGCGCCAGACTGTGGAGATCCGCTTTAATGCCATTGACCAGTTTATCTACCATGGACTCATCCATTTCACCCAACCCCGTCAAGGCTGAGAGCTGTTCTACCAAATCGAGTGTGTCCGATTCAGTCAGTGTCTGACTCTGGCGGCTGTTTTTTTGCTCCAATTGATGCAGTTCAGCTAACGCTTTCACTTCCAGCGCTAATGCCGACATCGCCTCCTGCAGCGCTTTTATCTCTTCGCTGCATTGCTCACTATCGCTATTCCCCGCCTGTTGCTCCAGACTGATCGAGATCTGATAAATTGCAGTGAGTCCCAGATTACCAGACAAGCCTTTGAGCCGATGCGAATCGGCCTTTAAGGCTGCAAAGTCGGATGCTGCAGCCAGATTCAGCAGATGCGCAGGCAGGTCAGCATGCTGGTTTAAAAACCGGCTTAACTCCTCAACGTAGGTGACGTGACTCCCCCACAAATCAAGTCCCTGCTGAAGGTTGATTTGACCACTATGGTCATCCACCAAGGTCTCGGGTTCAATGTCATCATCAGCAATGCTGATTCCCAGCACTCTGGCCATTTCCCGGGTCAAAGCATGTATATCCACCGGTTTATGAGCAAAGCCATTCATGCCGGCACGTTTCGCTTCCATTTTGTCCTCTGACAGCACACTTGCAGTCAAGGCCACAACAGGCGTTGGACTCAAATCATTTTCAGCTTCATAATCCCGAATCAGTTTTGTCGCGGTAAACCCATCCATCACCGGCATTTGCAGGTCCATCAGCACAATATCCGGTCGAATGTCTTTGAATAATGCCAAAGCATGTTCACCATTTTCTGCCTGAACCGTTTTATGATGTTGGCGCTCCAGTAATAGTGTCAGTAAGGTTAGATTTTGTTCAATGTCATCGGCAATGAGCACTGTCTGAGGTGGCAATGAGAGCGGTTTTCCTTCTGAGACGGGCTCGATCACCACGTCGGTTTTCTGCAAAGGCAGTTCAAAGTAGAAAACACTGCCAACACCCAACTCGCTTTTTGCATACAACTCGCCGCCCATCAGTTCGACGAGTTGTTTCGATATGGTCGTTCCCAAACCGGTTCCACCGAAACGGCGACTCATGGAAGCATCAGCCTGAGAAAATGGTTCAAACACCTGCGCCAGGGTAGTCGCATCCATACCGATACCGGTGTCTTCTATCACGAAGCACAGTTGTTGTTGCGGGTTGCTCGACACACTGAGTTTAACCCCGCCTTTTTCCGTAAATTTAATGGCATTACCGACCAGGTTGATCAATACCTGGCGCAGACGACTTTCATCGCCGATATAGCTTGGATGAATATCGCTGGGAATCTCAAAATTAAGATATAAGCCTTTATTTTTGGCTTGCAGCCACAGTGTAGAGACCACCGAATCGACCAGGCGTGTCAGGTGAAAAGCCGACTCATCCAGTTCTAATTTATCTTTCTCCAGCTTGGCACTGTCCAGCACATCATTGAGCAAGTGCATCAAAGAGCGGGCTGATTGGCTGATCGTTTTGAGGTGTTTTTTGTCTTCCACCGACAAGCTGTCGGCGTCATTCAGAATATCTGTGAAACCGATAATGGCATTCATCGGTGTGCGAATCTCATGACTCATGTTGGCCAGGAATCTCGCCTTACTCTCCGCTGACAGCTCTGCTGCTTCCTTGGCCTCGATGAGATTGTGCTCCATTTGCACTCTCTCGCTGATATCGAGAATCAAACCATCTATCCATAATGGTTTGTCATCCTTCCAGATGACAGAGCCATTCTCCAGTACCCAGATATAGTCTCCATTCCTGTGCTTCCAGCGAAACTCAACGGTGTAATTAGATTTGCTCTCAAGTGCTTGCGCCACTGCCTGATCCGTTTTCTCAACATCATCAGGATGAATCAGGTCGGAAAAATGAATCCTGCCTTCATAAAAGTCTTCCGGATGCCAGCCGCATAAATCAAATATGGCGTCACTGACCAGCACGGCGGTCCAATGCTCATCCAGAAGACAACGAAAACTGGCGCCGGGAATATTTTTGATCAGTGAGCTGTATTGCTCTTCGCTTTTCCTGAGCTTTTCCTGCATTTCCCAGCGTTCAGAAATATCAGTCACAAAACTCACAAACATGGAGCCCTGTTCTTTTAACTGGATATGTCCAAGCCCAAGCCGTACCGGAAAGATATGTCCATCTTTATGCTTGGCAAACACCTCTCTTGCCTGTCCACTTATCTGCGTCTGCCCGGTTTTCTGAAAATTGAGTAAATAGCCCCGGAACTCTTCTATCGCCTCGTCAGGAACGAGTCGGAAAAATGACTGACCGATGATGTCTGAAGGCTGCCAGCCGAAAATGTCAGTGGCAGATTGATTGAAGTCCTGAATAATGCCGTTACTGTCTATAGTAAAAATACCGTCAACGGCCGTGTTCATCATTGTTTGCAGACGACGCTCATTACTGGTTTTCTCAACCAGTAGCTGACGGTAACGTAGCTGTGAAGCGATGGTTGCAGCCAGGGCTGAGATGATTAAGGTTGTGAAAGCAACAATGTAGGATAATTGCTGGTGTTCCTGATTCATTGCCTGATGAATAACCGTCACATCAATATCACTAAACCTGGCGCCAGCCATACCGGTGTAATGCATACCAGAAATGGCAATGCCCATGATAATCGCACTGATCGCATTGATCAGGTTTGCAGATAAGTTCTGGGAGAACTGAGAAAGATAATAGCGAACTGACAAGGCGACAAAGGCAAGCACAATGGCGACGACAATGGAAGCGAAAAACCAGGCCGGCACATACTGGAGCTTGGCCTCCATTTCCATCGCCTCCATGCCTGTGTAATGCATCATGCCGATACCAGCACCCACAAACAGGCTGCTGTAAACTAATTGCCAGAACGTCAGCCTGGCTTTCATCAGTATTTTAAGCGTGATGTAAGTCGCTATCAGACTGGGGATGACTGACAAAAATGTCAGTGTCAGGTCGTAGCCCACATGCCCACCGATGTCGTGGGCCAGCATTCCGACAAAGTGCATACTCCAGACACCAGCGGCCATGATGCAGGCACCCGCAATCACGGCGATATGTCGCTGTCGTTCGACAAGCAGGCTTTGCGCCATAGACGCAAAATGCAGAGCGATAAACGATGCAACCGCGGCAACTATCACTGACAGTACAACTAAGGTGTAATTGTAAGACCCTGTTATATAATTCTGTTGTTCTTGCGGGGCAATAAAAAACGCGTCGAGCCAGTTCATTCAGGGTCCTGATGGTGTGTTGTACCTCAATGTGCAACAGTCGTCCCTGACGTTACCTGAGATTATGCGAAAACATTGTGTACTACTTAAGTATATTTAGCGACCTTACACTCTTAAACTTTAAGGTTGTACATCAATTAATCAGATGTAGGATAAACTAGCCTCAATAAGATTGTGTGAAGACGCGATGACGGCATCGGCGAACTTAAGCATTACCCGCCTCCATGCAGTTTAATCCCGGCGCTGATAACACGACTATTACTTACAGCGCTACCCCGCACCTGAGCCGAGCTCCTGCTAAAGCGATTGAATAACTAGACCAGCGGATAACTGGGCTTGTTTGTTTTGCTTTCACAAATCCAGTTTACCCAGAGTTTCTCGTCTGTCCCTGCTTCCAGCGTGACATAATTTCTGGCCCGAATATATTTATCTGAGCTGAACGGCTTTAGCATGGAGATTTTAATCGTTCTGTCTTCGTTCAGAAACTCATCATCATCGTTAGTCACCGCCATAATACCCAGCCAGGCAATCCGGCTGGGAGAGCTGTGCACAACACCCGATGACACTACCTGATGGATTTTTATTGGCCTGGCTGTTTTGCGAGCGTCGTTGATGATGCCAAGGCAACCCAAATGCACGTCGCCTGAGAGAATGACGGTTCTGTGCTGTTTGTTATCAGCCCGTTTTTCAGCATTATTCAGCAGGCGCATAATCAACCTCGCCCGCTCGCCCTGATGCTCTTTGGCGCGCCAGTGATCTTTGAGATCATCCGTGAGCTCCTCCTCCCAGGGCGTGACGTCAAAGCTGGACTCAGTCAATGAAAAGTCTCGATAAACGACAGGCACTGCAGACAGTACCAGGAGATCGCCCGCATTGATTTGACTATCAAGATGATCATTAACGGCCTGCCACTGCTCATTACTCATTACCTGTTCCCGTGTACGTTCAGCCCGGTTATCCAGCGCCAGCAGATGATAGTTGCGGAAAGAGAAGCCAAAGGCATAATGATTGGCGCTGTTATCCAGCAGACTCTGATTAGCATTTGAGCGGATCTGAAACAATTCAAAGTAGCGCCTGGCAATACTGTATATCCCCTGGTAAACCTCACAGTTTTGCATCGGTTCCGGGAAGCTGCCCCAACCATCAAAGATATCGTGGTCGTCCCACATCATCACACTGGGGATTGAAGCCAGCATCAGTGCCATAGCGGGGTTGGTCCAGCGCTCGCAGTATAGTTTCTCGTAAAAGCGTTCAACTTGATCACGCATTGTGGTATTGAACTTACGCGTGATTTTGTCGGCTTTGTCGAGCATGGACCATTTCTGCAGCTCAGGAACCACAGACCAGATTTCATCAGCGTAGAGCTGGTCTCCTCCCATCATCAGCAATGAAAAAGGGCGCTGGTAATGCTGGCGCTGCATCTGTTCCCAGAGTGCATAAGGTTTCTCAGTTTTGGTCAGGATATCGGCACTGGAAAAGCCATTGCAGGAGGTGTAGGCAAAGCGCGGCTTTTCAGCGGCGGCAGGTACATAGAAAGTCCAGCGATCACGCTGGTGAATATCCGTTGCCCGGGTTTCGTTTAAGCTGATGGTGTAGCCAACAAGATAATTTGCCTCTCGGGGCGGCAGCTCGACTTCAGCGCGCCAGAAAAAACCTTTGGGCGTTTCGGCCTGTCGCTGTGCTTCAACCGACTGGTTATTAAAACTGACGGTCGCTGTAGTCACCGACTTGTCAGATAAGAAGCAAACGGTGTAAAGCTGATTGGACTCAATGCCAAGCAAGGGTCCGGCAGATAATTTAATGGCCATATTCTCTCCCTGATTTTATGCATTCCGATCACAGGATAGCGTGACAAACAATGCGTATTTATTCCAGTGAAAGGGCCCGCTTTTTTTGCGGTTGGCTCGGCCCTGTTATAGTCACTCCACTAAGGCGTTACACTTGATAACTGGATCGCAACTGAAATGAGGCCCTATGGAACAGAATAAATCGCTCTCCCCGGGTGCAAAAGCACTTGCCGTTAATCTGGATGAAATTCGCTATGGTTCATTTGCCGAAATCGGTGCTGGACAGGAAGTGGTACGTTGGTTTTTCCGGGTCGGTGGCGCCGCCGGCACGATTGCCAAAAGTATTTCCGCCTATGACATGAAAGTCAGCGATGACATCTACGGCAAAGCCCCGCGCTATGTCTGCAGAGAGCGGCTGGAAGACATGCTTGATCTCGAGTATAAACTGAATATTGAGCGCCTCAGCGAACAGCGCGGAGAAAACACGGCCTTTTTTGCTTTTGCTGATACCGTATCCGCCCGCAACTATCATGGCACCAATGAGTGTCACGGCTGGCTGGGTATCCGTTTTCAGACTGAACCAGAGGCAGCGCCCAGCGATATCGTCATTCATGTGCGCATGCTGGATAATGAAAACGCGCTGCAACAGGAAGCACTGGGCATTATTGGGGTGAACCTGATCTATGGCGCTTTTCACCTCAGTCATAACCCGGATCTGCTGGTCAAGTCATTGCTGGATAATCTGACTACGGATCGTATTGAAGTCGACATGATTGATCTCAGCGGCGATGCCTTCCTGCACGTCGACAATCGTGTGGTGAGTTTAAGACTGGTTCAACTGGGGCTGAGTGATGCCGCGATGTTCTCGGCTGACGGTAAAGTGCTGCAGCCTTCCGAACACCTGCGTAAGAAAAATGTACTGGTCGAGCGTGGCCGCTTCCGTCCGGTGACCCATGTCAATATTGATATGCTCAATGCGGCCCGGAAACAGTTCGAAGCAGAGGATGATTCGGCGCCGGATGAAACCATCTCTATCATGGAAATCACCATGCATAACCTGCATAGTGGTGATGACGGCATTGACCTGGAAGACTTCATCAGCCGGGCCGATGTGCTGGAAGCCACCGGCCACACGGTCATGATTTCTGACTATCCGGAATATTATCGCCTCGCAACTTACCTGTCCCGCTACACCAAGCGCCGGATTGGGATAACGATGGGGGCACACAGCCTGATCGAACTGTTCGAAGACAAGTACTACAGTGACCTGAAAGGCGGGATTCTGGAAGGCTTCGGTCGGTTGTTCAAAAACAACGTCAAGCTCTATATCTACCCCTACAAAGATGCTGCGACGAAAACACTGTATAAAGTCGATAATCTGCAGGTTACTGAGCAGCAGAAACATTTGTATCAATACCTGAAACAAAATGATGAGATTGAACAGATTCAGGAATTCAACGAAGAATATCTGGATATCTTCTCTCCTGAAGTGCTGAAGATGATCACTGATAATAAGCCGGGATGGGAGCGTCTGGTGCCGGATGTGGTGGCTGATAAAATCAAGCGCCAGCAACTGTTCGGTTACAAGCCCTAGCTTTCCGTCAGCCTGAAAAAGCCCTCATTCGAGGGCTTTTTTTACGTGCACTGATTGTGACATTATCAGGTTTTATATTGAGACATCATGTCACTGATTGCCAGTGCCATACTTTGCAGCTTCTGGCTGGCTTTTGATGTTTCTGCTGCATAATCAGCACTCTCGCGCGCATGCTCCTTAATGCTCGTGACATTGCGGCTGACCTCCTCAGAGACTGCGCTTTGCTGCTCGGCAGCACTGGCTATTTCACTGTTCAGTCCGTGTATCCTATCTGCAGCCGATAAAACACCCTCTATAGCGGCTATGGCTGTCTCGCTGGATTGTACATTGTGATTCGCATGCTCAATCTGCATCAGCATGGTCTGTGACACTTTGTCCACGTCCTCATGCAAGCGCTGAATCAGTCTTTCAATTTCCCCGGTGGAGCTTTGTGTTTTACCGGCCAGGGATCTGACTTCATCCGCTACCACCGAAAAACCGCGCCCTGATTCACCGGCTCTTGCCGCCTCAATGGCCGCATTCAGTGACAGTAGATTCGTCTGCTCAGCGATACTATGAATCACCTCGGATACCTGTCCAATGTCCGAACTGGCTTTTTTAAGTGATAACAGGGTTTGTTCTGACGCTTTGATTTCATCCGCCTGGGATTTCAGCGAACCGGCCATCTCCTTCAGGAATGTTGAGGCTTCAGATGCCTGTTGTTGTACCTGGTTAGAGGCCTGCTCCCCGGACATTGTACTCTCTGCAACGCTCTGTGCAGTGGCACTCATCTCATTGACCGCTGTCGCCGCTTGCTCAGTTTCCTCGGCCTGCTCTTTACTGATTCTGTCTGCGTCCTGAGCAATTTTATTGAGCGACTCAGCAGAATTGACCAGTTCCCTGGACTTCTCCTCTACTGCGACGATGGTTTTCCTGACACGCTCTAGCAGACTGTCAAAACCCTTCGCCATCAGACCAAATTCATCTTCGCTGCTGGAATTAAACCTTTGTGTCAGATCGCCCTCGCCCTCGGTAATAGAAACCAGTGCTTTCGTGGTCTGACTCAGCCGGCTGATCACGACACGCTGTAGTAGCAGATAAACCAGCGCGACCACGGAAAACCCCAGTACGGATGCCACCACGAAATACATCAGGGCTTTTTGCCACAGCAAGCCGGTAATGTCTTCTTCTGAATAGGCGACGACAATCTCATAGCCCCATGGTGTGAAGGATTGCCGATCGACACGCCAGCCTGATCCCGGGTTGTCGATCACTGAACGGATAAGCGCCTCAGTCTGGTGCGCAGCATGTTGGCGGATTTGATTGTTACCATCTACCAGAGCGATAAATCCCTGATCCAGCAGTCGCCCGGAAGCAATCACCGCATTGACTTCCTCCATGTTGACCTTGTAACCGACATAAGCAATGCCGATGACTTTCCCCAGGGCATTTTTCAGGGGCTCATAACCCGTAAAATAAGGCTCTCCCAGGATGTCCACCACACCATAAAAAGCGTCGCCCTGTCGGATCTGTTTGATGGCCAATCCATTGGGATCAAGGATGGTGCCGACTGCACGCTTTCCTTCTTTCTGAACGTTGGTACTGACCCGGACGAAATCATCATTATGTTTACTGAAAATCGTTGCAGTGCCACCGTTAAGCTGAGTCACCTTATCCACCAGCGCATAGTTCAAAGCCTGCGGCTCACCCCCAAAGCTGATATCCGTGACGCTATTGCCGTTGACAGTGATCGAACCTGATTGTGAAATACGGCCTTTGCTGCGAATCATCTCCAGGGTAGAACGCATGCTGCTATTCACCTGATCCAGCATCAGGTTGTTGATCACATTCAGCATGTTCGCCGTGGAATTAGTGAGTTGTTGTGACTGGGCGGAAAGGCGTTTATGCAGGGATTGATTTTCTGAATAAGTTAAGCCGGCAACCGTCAGCATGGCCAATAACAGCATGCACGAAGCCAGGGCGATGAGGAATTTCTTTTGTATGCTCACAGGTGCGCTCTCTCGGTAGTGATGGCTCAGGCCATTCTTTAGTTATTCACTACACAGGGTATCGCCCTGATTTCAAGCAACTTTAATATGCAGACAACGGCCTGATTCAGGGATTACACTGATCACAAAAACGTTCATCACCGCTGACAAGCACGGTCTCAGTGTCCCGGTAACCACAGGATTTGCAGGTGCTTGTGAGCGCTTTGACTTCATTAGTCGGGTAACCACACTGTTGGCAGGCCGGACCATACGCCTTTTCATCCGGCCAGAAATCGATAGCGTCGCACTGAGGACATTTGGATTGAATACGCTCAGCGAGGTTCAGTGCCGCCTTCTGGATCATGAGCTGTCTGAGTGGTGAGTGCATCGCTCTTAAGTCGGGCTCCAGTTCGACGGGCCATTGGGTGAAGGGAGCCTGATAAATACCTGCCACCTCATCTTGCGTGAGCCCTTTGAGAATACCGTCCGGGCATCGGACAATCCATCGCTGCTGCTGAAAATCCGACATTTTGCTGACCAGCTCGTCGATATTATCGGCTTTGATGGCCCTGATCGCAGTTGGGCCCTCAGCAGAGGCGTAGACGACCAGTTCCGGCTCTTTCTGGTACAGGCAGATAATCTCCTGATTCCAGTTCATCAGACCACCAAGCGGTCCGCCACCGAAACTGCCCTCACTACCCAGCCCCATGTTGAGACCGCTCATTTCAGCAGCTTTTTTGGCCTTTTCCAGCGCGCATTCACTGGGTGTCAGGACTCTTTCAACTTCTCCGGCAAAAGTCCCCAGCGTGTCGGTATCGAAAAAATCGATTTCGACCAACTCAATACCGATATCGTACAAAACAGGCGCCAGCTGTTGAGATTTACGATGCCTGGTAAGCAACGCAGCCGTTTTCAAAAATACCCCTCCTGTTTTTTCCGCTCCATGGAGTTGGCCTGGTCTTTATCCAGCATGAGTCCCTGCCGTTCACTGGTTCGGGAATTAATCATTTCAATAATGATATCGCCCACTGTTTAAGAACGGCTCTCAACTGCGCCTGTCTGGGGATAACAGCCCAGCGTTCTGAAGCGTATCCAGCGTTCTTCAATGCTCGCTTTTTCCGATTCAGACAGGTAAGGCAGGATACGCTCATCATCCAGCCCCAGAATCTGGCCAGTGCCCTCATCGACCCAGGAAAGTCTGGGCCTGGCGAAATAGAGCGGCACGATATCAATGTTTTCTCTGAGGATGTACATCCAGATATCCAGCTCAGTCCAGTTCGATAAAGGAAAGACTCTCACTGTCTCCCGCGGGTTCAACCTGGTGTTGTAAATATTCCAGAGTTCAGGACGTTGTGCTTTGGGGTCCCAGCGGTGGGTGGGGCTTCGGACCGAAAAATGCGTTCCTTGGCTCTGGAGCGTTCTTCGTCACGGCGCGCTCCACCCAGGGCAGCATCAAAACCGTGTTTATCCAGCGCCTGTTTCAGCGCCACCGTTTTCATCAGGTCGTTATAGACCACTGAGCCTGATTCAATCGGGTGTACCCCTTCAGCCAATGCAGCCTCATTCACATGAACAATCAGATCCAGGTCGTGCCTGTCGACCAGCCGATCGCGGAAGCTGGCCATCTCGGCAAACTCCCAGGTGGTATCAATGTGCAGTAACGTGAATGGCACTTTACCGGGCGCGAAAGCTTTGCGGGCAAGATGCAGCATGACGGTTGAATCCTTGCCGATCGAATAGAACATGCAGGGATTCTCAAAGCCTGCGGCCACCTCACGCATAATGTGAATACTTTCGGCTTCCAGTTGCTGAAGGTGGTTGAGTGACTTCATTTCGCCAGCTCCCACTGATTACCTGGCAGGTATCGTTCAATCACGTTGTCATCATCCCAGCAGAACAGGAACAGCCAGTTGTTATCGACTAACTGCCTGACGGTCTCATGGTCCGCGATGACTCTCTCTATCGCGGCTTTGGGTGCCGCAATATAGACATTGAGACGCAGGGGCTGATGACGCCATTGATTGCCGTCGTGGATCGACTGATATGACAAGCCGATACGCAAGTCACCGCCGTTGCCCTCAAAAACCCCGATGTGCTGATTAACCGCATTGTGAAGCAGCTTGTTGCCACTGCCGAAAAAGTTGTTATCCGCGACAGACAGGTTGTATTGCATATTGATCCAGTGAGTCACCACCATGGGGGCGGTCATGATCTGTTCCAGTAAGGCGGCATCCGGATCCTGACGCCAGTCGTAATCATGTAGAAATACCCGACCATCGAGCGGCAAGGCGCGTGTGCGATCACGCGGTGCTACAATAAACGCAGCATTGTTGGCCAGTCCCCATTCCGGGCGGACTTCAGACCAGTCTCTGGCACGGTTTGACAGTGCTTTCTCCAGTTTATGGTCGTCAAGCTCCTGCAATCCCGTCTCCATCGTCGCTACGCGTTCACGGCGCGTGGCGTTGGAAGCCTGTTTCAACCAGCCCTCGATCTCCGTGTCGATTTCCCCGAAGCAGCTCACTTCATCGGTGGTGGTGTTATGTAAACCGGCAACAAAACGCGTCTGTTCTGGAATCTGAATGCCCGCTTCTGCCAGCTTCTGTCTTATGACCGCATCATTGAGCAAACTCGCCAGCACACGAACATTGACCTCACCGGTCTGGCCGCCACAGGCACCGCAATCCAGACCCGAGGCATGGAGATTATTGCGGGTCTCACTGCCATGACCGAGCAGGAGTACGGTCGGAGCAAACTGCTGGGTCAGTCCCATGCCCTTCAGAACGCCACTGACCAGACTGGTTTTCTCCTCAAGACTGAGCGGCTGGTCCTGGTTCAGCAGTTCCCAGTCATGATGGTGACTGAGTGAATCAATCAGATTCTCTTTTTTCTTACGCAGAAAATTGTCCTTGAGCAGCTTGAACGCATAAGTCCAGCCCACCGTTTCGACCATGGTGAACGCTGAGACCGAGGAATTGCCCCAGCTCTTCCAGTGGCTCAGCGTGTGCAGGTTATGAAGCTTATCCTGACTTGCTTTTTTCTCACTGACTCTGATCGCCGGTGCAACCAGACCCGGTAACTGAGGACGCACTGTCGGTGTCTCTGCGGGCTGATAACTGATAGGCAGGCCATAGAAGCCGGCAAAGCCGATGGTCTGAATCGCTGGACTCTGATTTTCCAAAGCTCTTCTGAAACGTTCGGAACGAACATCGATGCAAAACGCGGCCTGCAACACAGGCGTATCCTGACCGGATCGTGCTGAAGTTTTCAGGATCTGATGCAGCTTTTTCTGGTATTCCAGTTCCGCCGCATGCGTCCAGGCCCAGAAATAACGCAAATGCTCAATATGCTCATCAATGAGCTCGTTAATTTGAAACTTCTGTTGGGCCCAGCGGGCTTCCAGGGTGCGAAAGTCTGTGGTCTCGTTTTTCTTTTTTAGCTGACGCCAGACAACCAGGTCCCAGGCCATTCTGATCGCGAGCAGTGACTCCACATACTGGCTGTCCTGTCCCTGCAGTTGTTTTTCCCAGCGCTGCCAGGAGAAATAGCTGGCCCAGCCATTGATACTGAGAAGCAGTTTGTGTGCGTATATCTCCAGATCGTAGTTGCTGAGATCGAGTTCAGCGGCGACTTCGGCAAACAGGGTATCGAAATCACCAGGCAGATCGACGAAGGCTTCCCGCAGATGCTTCTCCCCCATCAACAGAGACATACCATAATCATGCGTCGTGAAATCCAGCCAGCGGGCATAGAGACTTTCCAGGTTGTCCGGGTGCTGATTGATAAACTCACCACAAAACTGGCTGATTTGATGGATAGTCTCGTCCTGCCAGCGCATTTTGTGGTGGTCGCGACTCAGATCTGCAATTTCAGCGATACTCAGCCAGACAGCCGGGGAGGATTGCTTCAGACCGGCTCTCAGATCAGGAATGTCAGTGCTCAGCTTATAAGCCTTTGCGGCTGCAATAAGTGATGATTCGGAGATAGTGCCATTATCAAAACTGGCCAGCAGTTCATCCGCAGACAGGGTCGTTTTGACACCGGCCAACGCCGCGTACCTGGCTGAGACCAGTTCGATGGGATGATGACGACATTCCCACAAGGCATTGACAGCGATGAAACGGTCCAGTGGCCAGTTGGGCGCAATCTGTGCGCAGGCATGACGAATAGCTGCAAGCTGCTCGGCACTTGCTTCCCTGTTGAACTCAGCTTTGGCGTCAATCATACCCAGGACTCCTCAATAGATTGTTGTTCGGTCTTGTTGTGCTGAAGTTTCGGACGAAGCACGACAGGCCAGAGCTGAAGTGTCAGGCGTGTCATCATTTCATCCAGATACAGGCCGGAGAATAACCAGCGATAGAGGGTTTGTGTCTGTTTGGCTTGCGGGAAAACCCGAATCTGCACCGTCAGGATAAACAAGGCCAGCACCAGCGCCATTAGCCAGATATCCATGGCTGAGAACATGCCGGTCACTGGCAGTTCAGCTATCAGATTATCAAGCAGCGCCTTGCCGCCAAGATAGAAACCGACTAACCCTGCGGCGATGAACACTGCAGACAGACTGGCCAGTGACAGCCCCTGTCTCAATGCCGAGACCAGATACAGCGCCAGCGCGGCGTTCACCAGCAACCAGATGCTGAGAGGCCCTTGATAAGCCGTCAAAAGAGGAATGGATGCCGTCGCGACGACAGCCAGTGACAAACAGACAAGTGCCGTATCAAACGTCACTTTTTGCTGTGGTGCCAACTGCTTGAGCGTGTAATCCTGAACCGCTTCACCGGTACTCAGGAATGCATAAGCCTTATATAGCGAGTGCGTCAGAAGGTGTAGCAAGGCAAGCTCATACAATCCCAGGGCACATTCGATCAGCATCAGTCCCATCTGGGCACAGGTCGACCAGGCCAGCCGGACTTTGAGGCTGATTCGGGTCACCATCACCAGCGCACTGATCAATGTGCTCAAGCCGGCCACCACAATCAGGGTCCATTGGGCGACCGGTGCCAGTGCCATCAACGGCGCAAAACTGATGAGCAGAAAACCGCCCAGGTTGATGATACCGGCATGTAACAGCGCACTGATAGGTGTGGGTGCCTCTACAACCTGAATCAACCAGCCATGCAGCGGTAACTGGGCACATTTTATCAAGGCAGTCTGCACGAGCAGGAAAGCCGCCGCTTTTTCGACAAAACTCAGTTCGTGGCCGGGTGCGACACTGAGGTAGTAGTCCAGAACGGCGTTGAGCTGGAATGTACCGTGCTGATAATACAACAGCAGCACAGCGCCCAGCAGACAGATCTCGGCGACCCTGGCTAGAATAAATTTCTTGTGCGCAGCCAGCACAGCGCGGGGTCTGTCGGGATAAAACAACAACAGGCGATGGAAACACAGACTGATCGAGACCCAGCCCAGCCATAACAACAACAGATTATTACTCAGCACAACCACAGAAACTGAAGTCAGACTCAGTAATAACCAGCGCCAGAAGCGGTCAGAGCGTGCTTCTGAACGGATGTATCGCTCAGAAAATTTAATCAGAATCACAGCCATGAAGCTGATCAAAAACAGGACCGTAAGATTGATGCCGTTCATCGCCAAAATGCCTGTCGAAGCCTGGTGAGAAAGCAGAAAATAACTGGCTGTGACAATGAACATCGAGACTATGATAGCGAGGGAGACTGTTCTCAGTATCCTGCGGCGTTTGTTGTCAGAGAGACCCGGGTTGCCGGCCAGCCAGGCACCCATGGCTAAAACCAGAGGGATAAGAATGGATAAGTGAGACGAGATGAATTGATTCACAGGCATACCTCCTTTGCTGGCAGCAGTATGTCAAACGCGATAACATAAATAAAATAGATAATAATTAATAAATTAATAAGTTTTGGTTAACCATGGCTAAAATTAACTATCATCATCTTTATTACTTCTGGCGGGTTGCGATCTCAGGCAGCATCACGCGAACGGCGGAAGAGTGTCACGTGTCGCAATCAGCGCTGTCACAGCAAATCAAACAGCTTGAAACCACCATGGACGTACAGTTATTTGAACGCGTGGGAAGACAGCTTGTCCTGACCGATACCGGCAGGAAAGTGCTGAGTTACGCCGATGAAATCTTTACCACCGGTGAAGAGCTGCAATCCTTTCTGAAGAAGGGAGAACTGGCGACACAACGTCATATCAATATCGGCGTACTCACTACCCTGTCGAGAAACTTCACCGAATCCTTCATCAGTCCTCTATTACAGGAAGCCAATGTCAGCTTTACGTTGAGTACCCGGGGGATGACAAACCTGTTGAATGGTCTCAGCAGCCACGAACTCGATCTGGTATTGACCAACCGCTCCGTCAGCCAGCAGAACGACGACGCTATCTGGCAGAGTCAGCTGGTTTCAAGGCAATCCGTCTCTATTATCGGACCTGCTGAACTTAAACCCGACACGACATTCCCGGACGGCTATGACGGCTTGAAGTGGGTTCTGCCTACAGGCATCACAGAAATCCGTTCTGCCTTCGATGCCTATTGTTCGACAGTCGGTTATAGTCCGGCAGTGATGGCAGAAGCCGATGATATGGCGATGCTGCGCCTATTGGTCAGAGACACCGGGGCGGTTACCGCCCTGCCTTCAGTTGTGGTCAAGGATGAAATCGCTAATGGCCGATTAGCCGAATACCAGGTACTGCCAAATGTCTATGAGCACTTTTACGCCATTACCATTCGACGCACCTACGTACCAGAAATTGTGACGGATCTGCTGAAAAAGAATATGGTGGATTGACTGCGAGACTCGTTCAGGCTCTTAACCCGGGGCAATTACTCAATGTGTAATCATTAATTGCCATCTCAACCACCCCGGCCAGATAGCTGGCATCACACTCTCGACTCAACTGGTCAGTTTAAAATCGACTGGCACAACAACAGAGAAAGTCTTTCCAGCCAGATCGCCTCGCACGGGGATGGCTCTGACTGCTTTTTCCAGCATCTTCCTCGCCGCCCTGTCCAGCACTGCATGGCCACTGCCCGGATTGACGATTTTAATCTCTACCAACTCACCTTTCACGAACTGCACGTTGACCAGCACGATGCCTTCCAGATTCCGGCGTATCGCCAGCTGCGGGTATTCCTTATTCTTGGACACCATCGCATACAGCAGTTGCCCATAGCCTTTCCAGGCCGCATTACGATCAACCTCGCCGGTACTGACATTACCCTGGTTCCTTGAGTCTGTGTCTTTGCCGTTAGTGCTGGCACTGGTCGCATTGGGATTAGTGACCTCGGCTGTTGTCTCGGCGCTATTCTCTGTCACAGTCTGATCCGGCGCGGTGTCAGCCTCGACAAGCTCGGTGGCAGGCGGCGCTTCTACCGGCTCGGGCTCAACCTTTTCTTTCACGGGTTCCGGCTTGGGTTTCGGTTTTGGATCTGGCTTGGGCTGTGGTTTCGGTTCTGGCTTCGGCTCTGGTTTTGGCTTCGGTTCAGGCTTTTTTTCCGGCTCGGGTTGTTTCGGTTTCTCGACTTCAGGCAGCGCTGGCGATTCCGGCTCGACTTTGGGTTCGACCTGTTCCACCTGCTCCGGCACCAGGATCTGATCCGGTTTCTGCAGCTCATTTTTAGCTGTCAGCAATGGTTTGCTATCAATCGGTTTTGGCTGCATGACTTCCGGCACCGGCGGGGGTGGCTCAGGTTCAGGCATGGGCTTAGGCTCGGATTCCGGTTCTGGCCGTAGCTGATTCACTGACACGACGATTTTCGTAGGCGCTGCCGGTTGCGCCGATTGCATGGAAGGCATAAAGGCCACTATCACCAGCAGATGAATCAACAGTGCCAACAGAAAGCCGGGCCATAGTCGATCAGCCCCAATAGCACTTGATGATGATAAATCTGTAACCAGGGCAGTCATAAAAAGACCATCTGAACAAAGGCCGCTTTCAAACTCACTGCCCCGTCTCAGGCTGCATCACAAAGGTGAAATTACTGATACCGGCACGCTGGATCGCAGCCATCACATCAGCCACCGCGCCATACTCGGCCTTTTCGTCAGCAAAGATCTCAACAATCTGATCCTGATTAGTTGCTGCCACCAGTAGCCTGGCATCCAGCGAATCAGGCGTCACCGGTTCTTTATCAAAAAAGGTACTGCCATCCTCGGTGACACTGATAGTGACAGACTCAGGCTGCGTCACCGCAATATCTGCTGTGGCCTTGGGTAAGTTCAGCGGCACCGCATTCATCAACAAAGGCGCCGTCACAATAAATATAGTGAGCAATACCAGCATCACATCCACCAGCGGGGTGACGTTGATTTCGCTCATCATGTTTTCACTACCACCGCTATTCATTGCCATGGCGTTTGCCTCTTATGAATAATGAAAAATCAGTTGCCGGTTTGTCTGTTGGAAATCGCACCGGACTTAAGGGCTAATAACTGAAAAGCGGAGGCGAAATTATTCATCGTCGCTGATGACAGACGCACCTTACGCAGAAAATAGTTATAAGCCAGCACCGCCGGAACCGCCGTGGCAATACCAACCGCTGTCGCAATCAAGGCCTCGCCAATCGGCCCGGCCACCACATCCAGACTGGCCGAACCGGAAGCCGTGATTTCTTTCAGCGCATTCATAATCCCCCACACCGTACCGAACAGACCAATAAACGGTGCCGTGGAACCCACGCTGGCAAGAATCGACAAGCCGTTTTCCATCCGGGCCTGCTCCACATGCGCCTGCTGCTGCAATGCGTGGTTCAGAATCTCCCGTTTTTCATCGTTACTGACCTTGCCCTCCAGCGTCTGAATTAAATCCAACTCAGTCAGCCCAGCATGGCAAACACGCGCTAGCCGACCTTTTTGATTCATCTGCGCGTCATCAAGCTCCCTTATGTGGTTAGACTCGGAAAAGCGCCTGAGAAAAACCCTATCTGCCCTTGCATAACGCAGGAACGTGACATATTTGGACATGCCCACTGCCCAAATCAGGACGGATAAAAAGATAAGAAAGATAAGCACGGATTCAACGATATTCGGCGCAGTGATATCCATTGGTGATTTTCCTTAGTGATGATTGGCAGATTGAGAACACACACGGCTAAACTCTGGGAAAGGTGGCGTCTCTACTAACCATGCCAATTAAGAAAGACAAAGTGACAACGGTCACCCAATCAAGCATCCGGCTGCATAAGTTGCACTACTAGCAAAAAGAGGATGAAAACAGCAATACAAAGGTATTTGATTAACTTCAAACTCAACCGGAATTTACGGTGAATATCCATATTCATTTATCCAGGTATGTGATGCCAGCAGTCATTTCATGAGCTGAGAAATAACGATTGAAGAAAAAATGCTGACCCTCATTACATCAAGAGCCAGCACTGAGAGAGACCTATCATGAACTAGAACTGCCAGTGCATGCTTAACCAAGCTCCTCTTGGGGCGCCGGGAGCGACAAAGTTTGTACTGTTCCATTCCAGTGAATTATGGTTATAACCGTCAGGTCCAACAGCACCATAGGTTGCAGGAGAGAAAGGGTTTCGACCCAACATTCCAGCTGTAAAATATTCTTTATCGAATATGTTATTTACAAGTAAATTGACTCTGAAGTTGTCTGTAAAACGATATGTGCTCTGTAAGTTAAAAATCATGTATCCAGGAACTGTGCCGGGATTGTTGGATGCTTTTCTTGGAGCTGTCTCCATACTTCCAGAAACTTCAACTGACTCATAGACAACTTGGCCGGGACGATGTTTGTTATTTTCATTCCCGCGAACATAGCTCTCTGAGTGTGCTATTGCTGTCAGGCCTACCTGCCACTTGGGTGTCACGTCATAAGTTACTGTCGCGTTGAGATTATGCAATGGCACCCCCGGCATACGAGCTCCGGGCTCCACATCAATCACTCGACTGTAGTTATTGTTTCCAGAAAATCCTTCATATGAACTACTGTTATCATGCCCACCAGTAGTGAAATTATCTTGAAATGTCGCCTCAGTTAACGAGTAGTTGATGCTAAATCCCCATTTATTTTTTTGACCTGAAATACCTAGCTCCAAGCCTTGTCGTTGAGTTTTCCCAATACTGTCAAAAAAATCCTGTCCTCCAAAAAATGAGACTAGATATATATCATCTTTGATGTTTGTCTTGTATGCAGTGACATTCCATTCAATAAAATCATCAATGTATCCCCGAAGGCCAACTTCAAATGTCTCGGCTTTAATTTGTGGCAGATAAGGGTCACCTGACAGTGTCGAAGGTAATGAGCAACTTCGTTTCTCCGCAAGACTTTTGTACATATTATTTGGCGAAACAGGTGTTTTATCTAGTGCACAACCAAGTTCAATCACAGATGGGACACGCACCCCTTGAGCAAAATTTGCATAAACATTGAGCTCATCCCTAGCTTGCCATGCCACGCCCAGAGAAGGATTTAAAGAGTAGTAGCTAAACTCTTCGGTTTCCCCACGGTTAAGAAAATTGAGTTCGTCAGGAACGACGTATCCAGTAGGGCAATCCTCCCCCGGTGCACATGCGTCGTAGGCGTTAGGGTTGGCTTCATATCTCGCTATACTCGAAACATAACCTCGTCCCCATGTTCTGGATTTGATACGGTTTTCACCATGCGTATCATTATATCGGGCTGAAAAATTAAAGTGCCACGTATCTACAGGGCTCCATGTTTCACTGAAATAGATACTCTTAGTAAGTTGTTCACCATCAAAGTTATTGTTGGCGATAGGCCTGTCGGCTGCAATATACTGGTCCCTGATTTCATCCGGTGCAAAATAAAACTCACGATCAGCTGTTAACAGACCTAACTGCTGAGTCGTAATGTATTCAGCATAGGGCCGGTCAACAGACGCTCCGATCATAAATTTGTGCTTGTCTGTGTTCCAATTCAATTGAATCGAGGCCCCATCAGTGAGTTGGTTAATTGTGTTATCTGTAAGAATCGCTGTCGGAGTGCCATCGACAAATCCCGGTGCTGTCAGGGCGTTATCTCCACCGTCTACAAACTGTCTCCGGTTATTTTCATCTTCCAAATAAATATCCTCTTCTGCTGTAACAAGAGTATCCCCAATACATGTATCTGCGTTCCTGGGATTTTTAAAAACAAGCGCGTGTTTGACTCCGTCAGGTGTGTAATAATAGAAGTATGTTTGCCCGAAATATGCAGAGAATAAAGGGTCTACGTTTTTATATTGTGAAAGGATGTAAAGAGGTTCAAACTCATAAGAAAATTCCGAGTTTGAATAGGAAGTTCGCTCTCCAGGAGGAAGCGTTTGGTATCCTTGCTCATCAACAGAATTAAGAAACAAACTATTCTCATGGTTTTTTTTCTTGTGGAAATTATCTAGCGCCATCTCGACATAATAGTCAGGAAGATCAGGATTGATCATCGATGAGTCGAGAGTTGCAAAAGCTTCCTCGAAGTCGGTCTTTTGCGTGAATTCATAATATGGAGATGATGGGTCAAGAATCGAAAAGAAATCGCCATTTGGCAAATCGAATACAGCATAATCTGGAAGGCCATATTTGTTATTAGAATCAAATATGCAAGTAAACTCTTCTCCTTCATCTAAATTACGTTTTACATATTGATCTTCGAAATCGGTATAAACGTCCGCTCCCTGTGACTCACGTTTACTCTTCCTACGATAAACCTGTCCCGTGATACTAAAAGTGTCATTCACTTGATAGGCGCCAGATAATTGAAACTGTTGCAACCTGTTCTTAGTAACGTCTGGTGATGTAAAAACACGTTCTCTATCAGCAGCATACTCTTCGGTTGGAATCAGACCATTCCCAACCAGGCTTGTATCGACAATCAAAGTACTAAGGTGAAGATCTAATTTCTCACCTCGGTAACTCGCTTTACCAAAAAACTGATTCACCTTACTGGGTGAATTGTCACGCCAGCCCTCCTCATCAAAAAAGCTACCAGCACCAAACAAACCTACAGTCCCGTTATTCCAGCCTTTTTCTGCCTGAACCTGTTTGCGCCCAAATGAACCACCAAGAACCTGAACATCAGTGCCAGTGTGGTTAAACCCATCTTTTGTTTTTAAGGCAAAGGACCCCCCCAACGTATTCAAACCAAAGATAGGGTTAGAACCGGGAAACACATCAACACTAGCAATAGCATTCATTGGCATCATGTCCCAGTTAACGACATCACCAAAAGGCTCATTCACTCTTATACCATCCAAGAAAACACTTAAACCTTGCGGAGTACCAATTTGAGGTCCTGCCGTAAAACCACGATATTGCAAATCCATCTGGAAAGGATTGCTTTGGTAGTCGTTGACTGTAACGCCCTGAAGTTTTGAATTAAAAAGGTCTGTCATACTGATCGAGTGAGACTCCCTGATCTCCTTTGCAGAAATACTTTGTACGTTACCCGGAATTTCCTCCTTGGTCAGACCCAGTCCGGGTAAGGGACCCACTTCATAAAAGCGCTTCGCACGCACTTTAACGGTATCCAGAATCAGACGGTCCTCCCCCAATCCAGGTAATCCTTCCTGCCCCGGCACCAGGAAATAACCGCCAGCCTGATCATCCACCACTTGCAAGCCACTGCCTTGCAGTAGTTTTTCGAAACCTTCAGTAACCTTGTATTGCCCTTGCAGCCCATCGGTGCTTTTGCCGTCAGCTAAGGCCGGGTCGAAGGTTAAGCGCACACCGTTCTGGGCAGCATAACTGGAAATCGCCGTGCTCAATGGACCTGCAGGTATATCGTAAGTTGTTTCTGTGGAAGTAGATTCAGGCGCATCAGCAGCAAAGGCGGTTTGCTGTATATCAACGAGTGGCGTTGCCCCGAGAATGGCCAGGGTGATACTAAGGTGGAGGATTTTCTTGGGGCTGATCGCACCCGGATTAACTGGTTTCACTTTTCTCTCCCGCTATATTTTTTGGCTTTTATACTGGTTATGCCAATCGAGATTGGAAAAGTGTCAGTCGATTTTGAAAAAATTATTAATTTTTGAAATTCAACGTTTCATCTAGCCAGACTCTTTCTGAGCTGGCTTTATCATGGTCCAGTAACGGGTATGGCTCTCGACCTGAATCGGCAGAATCTGGCTGATGCTGTTCAAGGTGGCATCCGTGTCAGTCAAAGGGAAGGCACCTGAGATAGTCAGATCAGCAATAGCCGGGTCACAACGTAAAACGCCGGTATGGTATCTGGAAAGTTCATCGACAAAGGTTTTCAACGGCATTTTGTCAGCAATAATAAAGCCCTGTGTCCAGGCTTTGGCTGAGAGGTCGAAAGCCTCTTTTTCAGGGAGTTTATTACGTGTGAATGAGACTTTCTCACCCGCGTTAAGCCTCACAGAGTGTGAACTCACGTCACTGGCCTTAACTTCGACCGCATCTTTGAACACACCCACCTGACTCTGCTTGTCATGAATACGCACACTGAACTGGGTGCCGAGTGCGGTGGCAGAGCCATGTTCGGTTGTGACGATAAAGGGGCGATGTTGCTCGACGGGCTGCTTGGCAGTTTCGATGTATATTTCACCCTGAAGCAGTTGAATATGACGGTATTGCTTATCAAACTGCACCGCCACTGTTGTATTGGTATTCAGCACCAGTTTGCTGCCATCCTGTAAGGTGACATGCTTTATTTCACCTTTGGCTGTAGCGAAATCAGCCATCAGTCCATGCCAGGGTTTGTGCTGATAGGCGAGCCAGCCACTGGTGCCGACCATAAACAAAAGGCTCAGGTGTTNGATANCACGACGTCGTTGCTCAGCGAAAATGGCGAGCCTCTCATGCAGTGGACGATCCAGCACAGAAAGACTGGCTCTGCTGTCGAGCCCGGCAAAGCGTCCTGTCACCGATTCCACTTTTTGCCAGGCTCGCTCATTTTCAGCAGAGGCTTTGAGCCAGTCTTCCCAGTCCCGGCGATCTCCGTCGGTGGCCTCGCCAGAAGTCAGCAGCACGTACCAGTTAGTGGCTGAGGTGAGTGGGTTGGTGGTCTTCGGGTTCATTGTCATTTTGCCAATATGCGGGGGTTGGCTGGCGTGCTAGGCGAATTCGATACAGTGCAATAAAGCTTTGGCAATGTATTGTCTGACCGAGCTGACCGAAACCGACAGACGAGAGGCAATTTCGGCGTGACTGATCCCTTCAAGCTGGAACCAGAGGAACGCACTGCGAATATGATCCGGCAGACCATCAAGCATCTCGTCGATCTTAGTCAATGCTTCTACCATCATACAGAGCGTCTCTGTCGATGGTGACTCAGCTTCCGGCAACTGGGATAGTGCCATGAGATAAGCTTGTTCAATATCCCGCCGACGCAGATGGTTGACCATGATGCCATGGGCAATAGTAGTCAGAAAGGCGCGGGGTTCTCTAATGTCGGACAAATCATCTTTCTGCAATACACGGGAAAAGGTATCGTGCATCAGATCCGCGGCGTCATCACTGCAACCCAGTTTTCTTCGCAGCCAGCTCAGGAGCCAGAGATTATGTGAGCGATAGAGATCGCCGACGGTCTCATTTTTGACTGACGCTGTCGTGTCATTATCTACCTGCTGATGAATAGATGGTGTATTCATCACACACTCCCCCAGAGCCTGGCTAGCTCAGCAAAATAATTGATTGACTCCAAGATGTGATGAAATTCACACAACTTGTTTCCGTTAAATTACTACTTGCAAACCCTCATTAAACATAGGAAAAAATCCTGAAATTTAAATTTCTGGGTTTACGCCAGGAGTGAGTCGTCTTTTCCGTAGGTAGCAGGCTTGACCGATATCATCTTCAAACTCAGCATCGCTTTCCCTTCTGGTCAGCGGCATCGGATCTGGCCACCTTCGGCAGGTGGAGGCCGGTTAGATGTGCGATTCAGTGTCATTGATCGTCGCTGAAAAGCCCGATCACCCGGAAACGAGTTGAATACGCTGAATGAGCCTCGCAGAGGACATTAATATAACCTCGATCCCGTGGCGATAATCCCGGGACTATGAACGTTTTTTTACCGATTTACTCTCCGCCTGATTGCTGCAGTGCCGGCAGACACATCATGCTGATTGCATGTGCTGCATGCATTTATTTCATCACTGTCATAAAACTTTAATCAAACTTCTTTAACGTGCAGCAAATACACATGACGTATTGCATTAGGTTTTTCTAAATCGGGAGTTTTTATGAAGTTATTAGCACGCAACTTAAAGTCGGTCCTGTTGGTAGGTGCTGTTGCTGTCGGCCTGTCATCAGCCACAGCTCACGCAGAATTGAAGCTGAATGGATCTGGCGCCAGTTTCCCCGCACCGCTTTATAACAAATGGTTTAAAGACTACAGCAAACAAACCGATGGCGTTCGTGTTGATTATCAATCAAAAGGTAGTGGCGCGGGTATTCGCGACTTTATCAATGAAACTGTCGACTTTGCTGCCAGTGATGCGGCAATGAAAGACAGCGAAATTGAGCAGGTTAAAAAAGGCACTATCCTGCTGCCGATGACGGCTGGTGAAGTGGTGCTTTCTTATAACCTGGATGGCGTTGAGCAACTGAAACTGCCTCGCGATGTTTACCCTGCTATCTTCATGGGTAAAATCAGCCACTGGAACGACCCGAAAATTCAGGCTGCCAACCCTGGTGTTGAGCTGCCAGACGAGAAAATCACTGTGGTTGTTCGTTCTGATTCCAGCGGCACCAGCTATGTATTTACTAACCACCTCGCTGCGATTAATCCTGAATTTAAAGACACCGTCGGTGCTGCTAAATCTCCCAACTGGCCCGATGATATCAAGCTGGTCAAAGCACCTAAAAACGATGGTGTGACAGCCACTATCAAACAAACCCCCGGCGCCATTGGTTACATTGAGTACGGCTTTGCCAAACTGACCGGCTCACCCACTGCGATGCTGGAAAACCAGGCTGGCAACTTCATTCCTGCTGGTAGCGAAACCGGTGCAGCCGCGCTGGCTACAACCACCTTCCCGGAAGGAAATCTGCCGGGCAGCGACGTTCCTGACCTGCGTGCCTGGGCCACTGACCCATCTGGTGAAGATGCCTACCCCATCGCTTCATTCACCTGGCTGCTGGTTTATAAAGACCAGGATGATGAAAAAGCCAAAGCGCTGCGTGACCTGATCGAATACATGGTGACCACCGGTCAGGAATCGGCTGAAGCAATGGGTTACATCCCACTGCCCGAAAATGTAGTAGAGCGCGTTCGTAACGCTTCAGCAATGATCAAATAAATCATTGAGAGCTAACTGCTTTGGTTCAATGCTGCAAGCGCCTGACTGGTGCTTGCAGCATTTTGCTATCAATCTCCGTATCCTGAACAGGTCTTCTCATGGTCTACGATCCCTTTAAACCAGCCAGCAGCACGCGGACACTCTCTGCACCACCCTCTGCTTCTGACTACCTGAAAGATGCCATTTTCAGAGCCTTTGCTTACTTCTGTGCGCTTTCCATTCTGCTTCTTGTGGGCTACATCGTATTCGAGCTGGGCTCTCAAGCCATGCCCGCGATAAAAGCACACGGCCTCGGCTTTGTTACAGGCACCACATGGGACACCAACGAGCAAGTTTTCGGGGTACTACCGGAAATTTGGGGAACAATCTACAGCTCACTACTGGCCTTACTGATTGGCGGTGGGCTGGGTGTAGGCATTGCCATTTTCCTGACTCAGGGGTTTGTCCATGCCAAGATTGAAGTGACATTCAGAACCATCATTGAATTGCTGGCCGCCATTCCTTCTGTTGTCTACGGTTTATGGGGCATTTATGTACTCATCCCCTTACTCAGACCCGGTGCGGAATGGTTACATGAAAAACTGGGCTGGTTCCCCCTGTTTGGCACTGAACTGAGCGGCCCTGGCCTGGCACCGGCTGCCCTGGTGTTATCAATCATGATATTACCCACCGTCGCGGCTATCTCTGCTGATGCCTTCCGTCGGATTCCCTACAAAGTGAAAGAGGCGGCTTACGGCATGGGGGCGACGAAATGGGAAGTCATACTGAAAGTCATGCTGCCCACCGCCTCTTCGGGCATTTTAGCCGGTATGGTACTGGGTTTCGGCCGCGCTCTGGGTGAAACCATGGCACTGGCGATGCTGATTGGTAACGTCAATAACATCAGTGTTTCCCTGTTTGCGCCTGCCAATACCCTGGCCTCATTACTGGCCTCCACTTTCCCTGAAGCAGGCCAGTTGGAAATTCAGGCACTGATGTACGCCGCCCTGGTGCTACTGGTTATTACGTTTATCGTTAATGTCGCTGGGCTCGCAGTACAGCAATACACCATGCGTAAATTTGAGGGCAAAAAGTGAATCAACTCGACGAACAGGTCATGCCACCCCAATTCGATCTCCCCTCGCTGGAGAGGAATGCACTTGAGTGGCGGGCGCTGAAAAATACATTGTTGACAGGTTTGGTATGGGTACTCGCTGTCATTGCCAGTATCCCCCTGTTCTCTGTCATCTACATGCTGATTGTGGAAGGCGGTGCACGTCTTGATATGGAAGCAATCACCGCCCTGCCACCGGCCGGGTTTGAAATGGGCGGCGGTTTCGGTAACGCGATTGTCGGCACCCTGGTGATGGTGGGTATTGCTGCCGCTATCAGTATTCCTCTCGGCACCATGGCCGCCATCTACCTGGCCATACTCGACCCCAGCAGCAAGCTGGCCACGACTTCCCGCTTTCTGGCGAAAGTACTGACCGGCTTCCCTTCTATTCTGGCTGGTGTCTTCATTTATGCCGTACTGGTGGTGACTACCGGTACCTACTCGGCCTGGGCCGGTGGCGTGGCATTGGCGGTATTGATGCTGCCTACCGTGACCCTGGCTGCCGAAGAAGCCATGAAACAGGTACCGCAAAAGATGAAAGATGCGGCATTCGGTATGGGCTGTACCAATACACAGGTCATCCTGAAAGTCGTTTTACCTACAGGCCTGCCGGGTATTCTGACGGGCGTGATTCTGGCTGTAGCCGGGGCCGCCGGTGAATCTGCTCCATTACTGTTCACGGCGCTGTTCAGNAACTNCTACATGGCGGAACTGGCTGAGCCAACTGAATCTCTGTCAATTTTGATTTACAACTTCTCCGGTATGCCGTTTGACAATCAGATCGAGCTGGCCTGGGCCGCGTTCTTGGTACTGGTTATGATTGTACTGATATTCAATGTCCTGGCTCGCGTTGTCGGCAAAAGCAAATTTAAAGATTAGTCGAGGTTTAACATGAACAATCAATCCGAACTGGACACTTTTATCGCTGAAAAGTACGTGCCACAAGGCCCGGTCGTGCTGGACTGTCAGGTAAACAACATTTACTACGGCGACTTTCGTGCCGTGCGTGACACCAACATCCCGGTTGAAAAAAACAAAGTCACCGGTTTTATCGGCCCCTCCAGTTGCGGTAAAAGTACGGTGCTGAGAAGTATGAACAGAATGAATGATCTGATTGATTCGTTCAGGTTCGACGGTCAGATTCATTACCATAACCAGAATATCTACAGTAAAAAGGTCGATGCCGTTGTCGTCAGAAGATACATCGGCATGGTATTCCAGTTACCGAACCCGTTCTCGATGAGCATTTATGACAATGTCGCTTTCGGCTTGCGTCTGAACCGCTTTAAAGGTGACGAAGAAGAAATGGTTGTCAGAGCATTAGAGCGTGCTGCTATCTGGAACGATGTGAAAGACAAGCTCAATAACAGCGGACTGTCTTTGTCAGGTGGTCAGCAGCAGCGTTTGTGTATTGCCAGAGCTATCGCCACTGAGCCTGATGTCCTCTTGATGGATGAGCCCTGTTCTGCCCTGGACCCCATTGCCACACGTCAGATTGAAGAACTGATGATCGAGCTGAAACAGCACTATAGTGTCGCGCTGGTCACGCATAACATGCAGCAGGCGACCCGTGTTGCAGATGTGACGGCATTTATGGGCGTGGATATCTCTAAAGGCGGTCGCACCGGTCATCTGGTAGAGATGGGTGACACGCAACAGATTTTTGAAGATCCCAAGCAGAAATTGACTCAGGCTTATGTCCGGGGTGAGTTCAGCTAATTGATGATGAGTATGATTAAAACGGATGTTAATCAGACTCGGGCTGCAGTTACTTGTTTTATCACGGTGTCGGGGTAAGGCTTGATCATGACACCATCACGGTTAAACTTGGCTGAGATCCGATCTTCTCTGAACCGGACACAACAGCGGTTCCATCAAATCAATGCTACGCTGACTGTTAAAAAGACGCCCCCCTCGGATGAGGTCATCGCCAATCTCCTGTCGGGGTATGCCTTGATCGATCAGTTTATCGCTCAGGGCATTGAGCTGTTTGAGTACGGGAATTCGCATTACTTACTTGAGCTCAATCATACCGTGCTGTTTGAACATGCACCGGTGTCAGCGACTGAAGATGCCTCTCAGTTTGAAGCAACCGAAAGTTACTTCTACGAAAACCAGACAGCAGGTATCGGACAATTAATGGAGTGGCTGAATATTCACGACCACGACAGTGTCTGGAAGCAAGCTGCCGGCATTTTTACCTTTATGCTCAGTCAGCCACAGTTATTTCTCGAAGGCAATCACAGAACCGGCTCGCTGATCATGAGCTACGTGATGATGCAACAAGGTCATGCCCCTTTTGTTCTTACTGCAGAAAACGCCAAATTCTTCTTCGAACCGGCTGAGATGACAAAAAAACGCAGTAAAAATAATATTGTCGATGACTGGCTTTACCTGCCAAAGCAAACCAGAAAGTTTGCCGGCCTGTTGGAAAGTGAACAGAACAGGGACTTTGTGCTTGCTCTGTGACTAGTGGTAAGCATCAGTAGATTTTTTCTGCTTGAGCTCGCCACGATTTGATTCCAGTATCCGCTCAAACTTATCGGGGTCCTGTTTGAGGATATCGACGTATTCCTGAACCATTTGCTGCCAGCCCGCTCCTGCGTGAATAGAGAATTTTTCCAGGGCCACAATCAATAGCTTGGCGGCCACGCGTAACTCTTTTTTATCTGCTTCACCATACCAATTGACTAACTCGTTATAGAGCACTTCAATTTTCTCCAGTGGCGTAAATTCAATAGTCAAATCATCTGGTGATTGTGTTTTCATACGCTTCGTGCCTGCTGATTACAGTGTCTGAAATTATGCCTAGTGGATGTCGGCCTTATTGATTAAGCACCTGCCATTGACATTATCTACCCAAATCGTGTGCCCAGGGGCTGCCAGATCAATTTAATTTTGCGCCTGGCAATGCCCGAATCGCTGAGCAGATGCCTCAATTATGAAAACCCAGCTTTCCTAAAATAAGGCGTAAATATCTCATTATGACCGCAGTCAATGACGCTAATATGACAAGCTTGAATGATGACGCCAGTCAAACAGCATAAGCATAAAAAAAAAGCCCTCTACTGAGGGCTTTTCATCTGCCATTGGCTGTTGCTGTTAAATCAGTTTAGCCAGGATCTGGTTAAAGGTCTCGCTGGGACGCATGATATTGAGCATCTCGGCATCATCAGGCAGGTAGTAGCCGTCCATATCGACACTTTTTCCCTGCACCTTATTCAACTCATTAACGATCTGCGGTTCCTGATCAGACAATGCCTTGGCGATAGGCTCGAAAACTGTTTTCAGCTCGGCGTTATCCTCCTGCTCTGCCAGCGCCTGTGCCCAGTACATTGCCAGATAAAAATGGCTGCCACGATTATCCAGATCACCGGTTTTCTCTTTGGGTGATTTGTTTTCCTGAAGCAGTTTGCCAGTGGCTGCATCCAGCGTATCGGCCAGCACTTTAGCTTTGGCATTGTTCTGCGTGTTGGCCAGGTGTTCGAGCGATGCAGCCAGGGCCATCAGTTCACCCAGAGAATCCCAGCTCAGGTGATTTTCTTCCAGGAGTTGGCTCAGCAGTTTCGGTGCAGTGCCTCCGGCGCCGGTTTCAAACAGGCCGCCGCCTTTCATCAGTGGTACGACAGACAGCATCTTGGCTGAGGTACCGAACTCCAGAATCGGGAACAAATCTGTGTTGTAGTCACGTAGTACATTACCGGTTACCGAGATGGTATCTTCGCCCTTACGCATCCTGTCCAGGGTAATTTGCGTTGCGACCACCGGATCCAGAATCCGGATATCGAGCCCATCGGTGTCAAGATCGGGCAGGTACTGATGGACTTTGCTAATCAATTGAGCATCGTGAGCACGGTTCTGATCCAGCCAGAAAATCGCCGGGGTGTCAGACAGTCGTGAGCGATTCACGGCAAGTTTGATCCAGTCCTGAATCGGCTCGTCTTTGGTTTGACACATACGGAAAATATCACCCGCCGCCACATCAAATTCGAAGATGGTGTCACCATCCCGATCTGTCACTTTTATCACGCCTTCGGCTTGTGCCTGGAAGGTTTTGTCATGGGAGCCGTATTCTTCGGCTTTTTGGGCCATGAGGCCAACATTGGGCACAGTGCCCATGGTGACCGGATCCAATGCGCCTTTGGCTTTGCAGTCATCAATGACCGTTTTATAAACACCGGCATAACAGCGATCAGGAATCATTGCCAGCGTGTCTTTCTGCTCACCGTTTTTATCCCACATCTTACCGCCGGCACGAATCATCGCCGGCATGGAGGCATCCACAATCACATCAGACGGCACATGGAAGTTGGTAATACCTTTATTGGAATCAACCATGGCCAGACTGGGTTGCTCAGCGTAAATCTCTTCGATATCGGCTTCAATCCGGGCGCGGGTGTCAGCATCGACATTGTCCAGACGACTGTAAAGATCACCAAGACCATTATTGAAATTAACGCCTAACTCATCAAACAACGCGCCGTGTTTTGCAATCAGCTCCTTGAAATAGGTTTTCACGGCAAAGCCAAACAGAATCGGATCCGAGACCTTCATCATGGTGGCTTTCAGATGTAAAGACAGCAGTACATTGTCCTGCTTGGCTTTGGCGATAGCATCGGCATAAAAGGCCTGCAGACTGCTGGCTCGCATTCGGGTAGCATCGATTACTTCACCGGCCAGTACAGGAATGGATTGCTTGAGCACGGTTTCATTGCCGGCTTTGTCCACAAAGGTCACTTTATATTCATTGACCTTGCTCGATGTCACAGACTGTTCGCTGCCATAGAAATCATCTGCTTCCATATGGGCTACATCTGTCGCGGAATCAGCTTTCCACTCCCCCATAAAATGCGGGTTGCTGCGGGCATAGTTTTTCACTGCTGCCGGGGCCCGGCGGTCAGAATTACCTTCACGCAGGACTGGATTCACAGCAGAACCAAGCACTTTGGCGTAGCGATCTTTAATTTTCTGTTCTTCGTCGTTTTTCGGGCTGTCCGGATATTCCGGCAGATCATAACCCTTGGCCTTGAGTTCTTTGATCGCGGCTTTCAGCTGTGGAATAGACGCCGAGATATTCGGCAATTTGATGATATTGGTGTTGGGGTCCTGGGTGAGTTTGCCCAGTTCTGCCAAATGGTCAGGAATGCGCTGCGCTTCAGTCAGATTATCCGGGAAGTTGGCAATAATGCGACCCGCCAGTGAAATATCACTGATCTCAAAATCAATATCCGCCGGTTTGGTGTAAGCGCGGATGATAGGCAGCAACGAAAATGTCGCTGCAGCGGGTGATTCATCAACTTTAGTGTAGATAATTTTCGACATGCTAATTCCTATGTAACACCTTATCCAGACCGCAGAGACACTGAGACTCTGCAGCATTGCAGTTAACAGGTTTGTGATGTGGATTGTAATGGGCGCAGTGAAGTTAAGCTATGCGCCGCTCAATGGCGATTTATTATACCGATTCAGCCAGGCTTTGTTTGCCTGGTTTGGTAAAACGTTCAGGGCTGAGTCACTTTTCTGGGCTTGTAGATGTCTCGACTTCGCTCGTCATGACACCATTCTTGTCATGCCGACGAGTGGAGGCATATCTGAAAAGCGTTGAGATGTTTCGGCTCCGCTCAACATGACACCAGCCTTGTCATGCCGACGAATGGAGGCATCTGCAGGGTTTGTGTTGACGCAACTGCGCTTGATATAAACGCAACCGCTATCAAACTCACCAGCTACGAGGCCTGCTCCCCACGGGCAAAAACAGCCAGAGGATGCGTGGTAATGATGTGCATCATCACACGCTGGCCCGGCTCTGCGATGTTCTCATGACTGCAACGAATTTTGACCATAGCGCCAGTATCAGTTTTGATACCGTACAAGCGGGCACTCCCTTCATAACGGCTCCAGATGATCTCGCCATTACCGGTGTCATCCAATGTTAACGAGAGATCGTCCGGTCTGAGCAATAAGTCGACATCACCCTGCGCACCATTCACCGGTGCTGCCGGTGCATTACCCAATGCGGTGGCAACGATATTACTTGCCGCATCCAGCGTACCGGGCAGAAAACTGGCATCGCCCAGGAATCGGGCAACAAAGCGATTTTGTGGTTCGCTGAAACAGCGCTCCGGTGTGCCAATCTGTTCCAGCTTGCCGTCTTTGAGTACACCAATCCGATCGCCAACAGACAGGGCTTCTTCCTGATCATGGGTGACCCAGATAGCCGGTACACCGGCATCTTTCAGTGCGTGACGAATTTCCCAACGTAAATCGTCTTTCAGTGCCGCGTCCAGATTGGATAAGGGTTCATCCAGCAAAACAAAAGCCGGCTCATGCGCCAGTGTCCTTGCAAGAGCGACACGCTGTTTCTGGCCACCGGATAGATTCGCCGGTCTGGTATCCCGCCAGGGGCTCAACCCCAGCAGTTCAATCCACTGTTCCGCTTTGCTTTTGTCTTTGAGTTTGAAGCCGACATTTTCAATCACTGTCAGATGCGGAAATAAGGCAAAGTCCTGAAACACCATGCCGACCTGCCGTTTCTCAGGCGCAATCGTTTTGTTGGCCGTCACTGTTTGCGAGCCCAGCCTGATCGTGCCTTCCGAAATCGGAATCAGTCCCGCCAGTGCCTGGAGAATGGTGGTTTTGCCACACCCGGTGGGGCCGACCAGTGTCAACAACTCGGCATCACCCAGCGTGAAACTGAGGTTGTCGACAACTTTTTTCTGACCGTAATGGACAGAGACATTCTGCACTTCAATCATGAGAGAGAGGGTTCCTCTTCGATGACATCGGTCTGGTTCCAGCGCTCGCCATAAAACATGACGGCCAGAGCCAGAGCGGAGATCACGACTAATAACAGCCCGGGGATCGCTGCCTGCCCAAAATAGCCGGCTTCATAGACACGCCAAAGGTAAGTGGCCAACGTCTCAAAATCCAGCGGGCTCAGGATCAACGTTGCCGGTAATTCTCGCATGACCTCAAGGAATACCAAAGCGGCACCGGCAACGATGCCACGAATACTGAGCGGCAGTGTTATGCGACGGAAGGCCTCTTTGCGACAGGCCCCGAGCAATCTGGCTGCCTTCACCAGACTGGGATCAAGACGCTCAGAGGTAGAGCGAATCGACCCCACCGCGAGGGGTAAAAAGCGCATCACATAAGCCAGCACCAGCAGAGCCAGCGTCTGGTAAAGCAATGAGAGCTGCAGACCAACATAGACCAGGGCTGTGCCCATCACGATACCGGGTACCCCAAAACCGAGATAACTCACCCGCTCCATCAGTCGACCAAACTTACCGCTGATAGCCGCCTGGGCTACAGGCAAGGCAAAGATGACCGTTGCGATCGCCGCAAAAAACGCAGCATAGGCTGAGTTCCAGGCATAAACCAGCTCAAAGTTACCGGCGCCCTCCCGCCAAAGCCAGATAGCAAACACAGCCAGCGGCAGGATGATGGATAAGGCAATCACCGGCATGGTGGCCAGCAGCATGGCTGAGATACGAAGCCTGCCCGGCCATAACGTCAGCGATTTGCCCGGTCTTTCATGGGTTCCCTTCACGCGTGACTCCAGAAACAAAATCAGGCCGACGATTACCAGCAATTGTAGTGACAGCATCGCCGCCTGACTCAAACCGAAGCTGTTGTACTCGACATAAATCATGCGGGTAAAGGTATCCAGGCGCAGAATAGCTGGGGTACCAAAATCAGAAAGCGCATACATCGCAGCCAGGAGTGCACCGGCTGCAATGCCATTGGTGATTCGGGGCAACACGACTGACCACAAGCTGCTGAGCAAAGACATTCCCAATGTGCGGGCAGCGTAAACCAGACTGGCATCAAGACTCAGCAATGAGGCTCGCACGGTTAGCATCACAAAAGGATAGGTGTACAGCGCCATCACCACACTGGAACCTAACAAGCCATCAAAACTGGGGGTAGTCAGGCCGGTTAACTGTTCGATTTCGCCACCGGGACCGAAAGCCGCATAGAGCGTGAAAGCACCGATATAACTGGGGATAGCTAATGGTGCAGCCAGCACAACCAGCCAGAACTTACCCCAAGGCAGCCTGACATAGGCTGTGAGCAGTGCCAGCGGCACGCCAAGGAGTACCGCCCCGCCGGCAGTGAACAGCATCAAAGCCAGCGTATTGGTGAGAATCTCCAGATTACGGGCATCAAAAAACTGCGGGCTGTCTGCTGCCAGTGCTATCAATACCACCACCGGCATCACTGCAATCAACGCAATGATAAATGCCAGTGGATACGACGGGGACCATCGCTTCATAGCACCCCGACATTGCGCATCAGATCGATGGTAGGTCGCAGATCAGCCAGACGAGTCAGATCAATTTGCGGCGGATTGATGGTATTAAGTCTCGGCAGCCCTTCCGGTGGCATAACGCCATTGACCAGCGGAATCTCACAGGCCTCCTCGGCCAGATATGACTGAACTTCCCGGGTCAGCAGATAACGGATGAAATTAACCGGCAGCTCCCCTTCCCTAAGCGCCAGAATACCGGAAGCATTGACCAGACAGCCGGCATCATTATTGGTGAAAGCCAGATCCACATTGGCATCCGGTTTACCGGCTTTCAGGCGCAGCGAGTAATAATGATTGGCAAGACCGATATCGACTTCACCACGCTCTACCGCCATGACCACACCCAGTTCACCGGCAAATGTTTTGGCTTTCCTTTTCATGGCTTTCAGCCAGTCGGCAGTCACCTCATCTCCCTCGAGAATCCGCATCCCGGTGACAAAAGACTGAAATGCTGCATAAGCCGGTGCCCAGCCGATACTGAAGTCGGTATCAGGCAACGCCATAATATCCTGTGGGATTTTATCAACAGTCAGTCTTTCCGAATTGAAGGGAATGGTTCTGATTCGGCCCGTGATCGGCACCCAATCTGGAAACTGGAATTCCTCTCGCAGCTGGCCGGTCAGGTCACTGGGTAATGGTTGTGCAAGTTGGTCGGCGGTCACCATGCCCACCGCACCAGAGTCAACCGCCCAGAACAGGTCTGCACGACGCACCCCGGCTTTGGCTTCAGCCAGGATGGCATTGGTCAGTGAGGCGGTCGGTCCCCGTCGGATCTTCAGGTCCAGATCCGGGTTACGGTCCTCAATGGCTTTAATCACATTTTCATACAGACCACCCTCGCCACGTCCCAGGTAAAGCGTTAGTTCACCCTCCAGTTTGGGCAGTTCATCGACAGATAAGGCCCTGGCCGGATCGGCAAGCACCTGTCTGATATTGAGTGGCAAAGCCCCGGCAGCGGCGAGCGCTGCCAGAGTTTGTATGAATGTTCTGCGTTGCATTTAGAAAACGTCCTTTCTCTCTTGAGCAGATTGTTCCAGCAGCGCATGGGCTGTGTCGATTTTCCCTTTCATGCTGTCAACGACATCACGGACATCATCAAGGCTTTCATCATTCTGAATAGCCTGTGGCAGGATCACGTTGAAATCTTTTTCCAGATCTTCTACCAAGTCGGCATCCAGTGAAATCAACTCACCTTCGACACCTTCAAACAGATTCAGGTAAGTGTCGTGAACGATGCCCACGGCTTCTTTAGGCAATTTCTCAGCATATTTAGCCACGACGCGATCCAGACGGTTTTTGATGGCATCGAGCGCTTCCAGTGAGTTGGTCGGGTTTGCCTGCGTGGTAGCAACCTTCTCAGTCAGGCCTTTGTCCTGATACTGAGCGGCCAGTTTCACGGCACCGAGTGCCTGCCACAGTGACTGTTCCAGGAAGCGTTGTTGTTTCAGGATTTCTTCCATCGGGGCCTGCTCTTCCAACGCGCCTTTAACACCGAACAAGCCCTGCCAGATTGAGGCATAAACTGGTACGTAATTGGTTTCAATGGCCGAGTGGAATTTGACTTCTTCCCAGTATTCAACCAGTTGTTCAGGCTTGGCAGCTTCGACACCCCCTTCCTGATAGCGGTTAATCATGGCTTCCACTTTTGTACTGAGCCAGTTTACTTCTTCGCTGTAGGTGTCGATATTGTCAGACAGGTGATTAACATGCTCACCCACAGGGCCATTTGCAAATGTAACCGGCGTGGTAAACAGTAAGGCAGCACTCAGTAGTGTGATCAGGGGCTGGCGTTTGAACCGATTGCTTATCATCGTTTTATCTCCTGGAATTAGGATAAGTCAGTAAATTAAGGACACTCATGATAATGATACTCATTTCTATTATCAGGGTAAACCAGATACAACATTGTTTCGCATTCTCGACTAGTGCCCTACTTCAAACTCAAATCAGACATACTTGTCATGTTTGAGTTCACCCCCACCAACGCCTTCGGCCAGGACTTAAAGCGGCTTATTATGAAGCAAAAACACGCTTTCTCCTATCCTCGGACTATCACTGGCGACCACCCAATGCTGATGTGAATTAACCAGACAATGTACAATTGCTTCTTTTTTCTGAACTCAAAAGAAGCTGAACACTATGAAAATTCAAAGCGATTTTGTTGATCTGGATACCCCCACCGGGGTGATGCGAACCTATATTCACCGCCCGGTTGGCGACGGCAGTTACCCGGTCATTCTGTTCTATTCTGAAATTTTCCAGCAAACCGGCCCGATCGAGCGTGCAGCACGTCTGATGGCGAGTCACGGCTATGCCGTGCTGGTTCCAGAAGTCTTCCACGAATTAAATCCGATTGGCACCGTGTTGGGCTATGATGACGCCGGCCGGGATAAAGGTAATGCCGACAAAGAAGCCAAAGACGTTCAGGGCTATGATTCAGACAATGTCGCAATGATTGAGTACGTCAAAACCCAAGACTGGTTCAACGGCCACATTGGTGCGATGGGTTACTGCATCGGTGGTCATCTGGCATTCCGCGCCGCGCTGCAACCCGAAGTCAAGGGCACGGCCTGTTTTTACGCCACCGACCTGCATATCCAGAAGATTCCTAACAAGCCGGGGCAACACAGCATGGAACGACTGGATGATATCAAGGGTGAGCTGCTGATGATCTGGGGCAAGCAGGATAACCATGTGCCGAGAGAAGGTCTGGATAAAATCCACCAGCAATTGAATCAAACTGACATTACATTTACCTGGCATGAGTTCAATGCAGAGCATGCTTTTATGCGAGATGAAGGTGATGGCGGCCGCTACGATGCCCAGACCGCCATGATTGGTTACCAACTGGCACTGAACCTGTTTAGTCGCACGCTGCGATAGTTCAAAACTGGCTTTATTCAAGGGGAGTTACCTGTTTCAGGTCTCCCCTTTTTTATTTTGTTAACCAGTTCACATTATGAAACAGTTCACAAGTGCAAAATTCCTACATCAACTTGTGAGCGTAGAAAGATGACTCAGCAAAAGAAAACACCCTTGTTATTAAGTTGGCATAAGGAGTTCGAACAGGACAAAGAAATCATAGATGAACAGCACCGTGCCATTCTCGCCAGCATCAACTCCATCTATTACCTGTTTTTAAAGGGCGAGGATAACAATCTGATCAAGCATCTCATGATGCTCTATTCCCAACTGCAAATGCATTTCAAAACGGAGTTGCTCATACTGCGCCAGCATGAGTCACCATTGGTCAGCGATTATGAGCATCAAGCCGAGGCATTACTGACATCTTTGCTTGATATCTGTGATGTCAAAAACCTGGATCATCAAACACAGGCACTTTTCGAGCAGTTCAAGAAATGGTGGCAAGCCCATCTTCAGTTGCATCAGCAAATTACCCCCTACTTATTCAAATGGGATGGCGACTTCTGTCGGGTCGTCGCCTGATTCGCCCAGATAACGGGCCCTGGCTTCAGGAGCGTGATCTATCGCACTGAGTCGAAGCAGACCGCTTTTTTTAAAGTTCAAAGTCAATTTCGAGACAGCTAAGCACCTCTTTCTTCGTGGGTTTCCAAAAAAAACCAAACAAACGCTTCACATTCTCAAAAGATGTTGTAGAATGCCACGCTTTCTTGGGGTGCTTAGCTCAGCTGGGAGAGCATCGCCCTTACAAGGCGAGGGTCGGGGGTTCGATCCCCTCAGCACCCACCAAGAAACCTTCTTTTATACAACAGTGCCGCTGAACCTTTCAGCGCTGTAAAAACTTCCGGTGTTTCTCTTTAGCTATAAGACAGTCATTCTGTTTATTGCCAGCGTCCTGTTTGCCCGCCTCTCAGCAAACAAGCAAAATAGCCATGGTTATCAAAATTCTGGAAGCTTATGGAAAATAAAGCTGGCTCAGTCATGACCCTCTATCACTGGAATATTCTGATATTACCCAGTGAACAGGAAATTTTCGTCGGCTTGCGGCAACGTCCTGAAACGGTGCCACCTTTCAAACCCGCCGTTGATGAGGATGAATTACTGCCATTCACGCTCAGAAACAGCAGCCCGATAAAAGAGTTTGACGAGGCTCGCGGACTCGGCTTCACCGAATCCGGACGTCGCTACATCGTCATCGGCCAGCCGAGTGATCCAACCGGCATGATAAGAATGAGTGTGAGTCAGATGATGCCTGCTGAGGATATTCGCTGGAAATTCCCTTTCGCTGATTAACCACGACGTAAATTTCACCGGCACTGACACACAATGTCCTCATGAATTCTACACTCATCATCGGAAGTAACAGCCATATCGCCCGGGCCATTATTCGTCGTCTTCAAGAGGCTGAACCGTCTGAAAAGATTATCGCAGTCAGCCGTGGTCAGCAGCCTGCAGAGTTAGAGGGTGTCGACTGGTATCAGTCTGATTATTCCGAACCTTCAATCGCTGAGCTGGTAAAACGTTTCACGGATTCAGCGTTGACCTTCAACCGGGTTTTTATTTGCCTGGGGATATTACACGATCAAAAAGTCAGTCCTGAAAAGCGACTGGAAGAGCTCAATTCAGACGCGATACAACACGTCTTTCAGATCAACGCCATAACCCCGGCTCTTTGGCTGAAACAACTTCTGCCACTGTTGAAACAGGCAAGGGGCTGCAAAGTCACTATCTTCAGTGCCCGGGTAGGCAGCATTGGAGACAATCACCTGGGTGGCTGGTACAGCTACCGTGCCAGTAAAGCAGCACTGAATATGCTGCTCAAATCAACCGCTATCGAATACGCCAGACGGGCGCCTAATGTGAAACTACTGGCTTTTCATCCCGGCACAACCGACACGCCTTTATCGAGACCATTCAGTAAACAGGTGCCCGAACACAAACTGTTTCAGCCGGACTTTGTGGCAGAGCAGTTGCTTAAGATTCTTGAACAGCTTGAGCCGGACGGCGAATTATCTTTTCTCGATTGGCAGGGTCAACGTGTTGACTGGTAATTATTGACCGGTCATTTCGCTGAAGATCTGGCGCATGATGGCCGGATCCACATCTTCTTCCAGAATAGCTGAAACCTGCAGCAGCCCGATCTGTGCACGCAAGTGTTGTTTCAGAGCCGCACGATGGAAATAGTCACGGGATTTTTCAAAATCAGGACGTTGCCCTTCCGTCTGCATTATCGCTTCTGCCAGCAGGGTTTCTGCCAGTGTATTTTTTTCTGCAGCCGCTTCTTCAAGATAGGCTTTGGATTTATCAGGGTCTCTTTCAACCAGATCTGTTACAGGTAATTGAAAGTTTTCAACGTAATTCTGCATTTTGGGCGAGGGCACCATCACCATGTTGGATAACACTCTCCCTTCACCTTCCTCATTGGGCAAGCTATAGACCAGCCCCATTAATGTCTGTGAATGGACATTACCTTGCTCGGCGAGCGATTCGATTTGCTCCAGATCCTTTTCATCGATCTGAGTGACCAGGTCCATTGCGAACTTTTCATACTGATTGGGGTGTTGATCGGCATCAATGCCACCAGTGGTGAACAGTTCAATCGCCACGGGAATATTCAGGCTGGTTTGATTTTCCTCTGCATTGAGTTGTAGGGGTATCAGGCTTATCCCGAAAAACAATGTCAGCATCATTTTCTGGTGAATAGTCATAATTCCCTCTCTCTTGGTAACGAAATAAAGACAGGCTGAAACTTGAAAAAGTCCCTGATCCAATGAAAAGCTGGAAGGTGTGCTTCACCCACCCCATGAATGGTGATTTGTCATCATAAAAATTGAGCATCATTGAGGTGAGAGCCCCACTCTCCCCTAACCAAGCTCAATATGGATGCTGCCACAATATCAGCCACAAAGAATGAGGGTTGAAACTACTGCAATTCGTTTTCAAGAATATGCTGATACTCTCTGATACGCTGCACATAGCGGACCGGTTCAGTCCCCCTGGCGTAGCCGTATTTTAAGTTTTGATAGTACTTCTTCTGGGAGAGTAAAGGCAGCACCTGCTTCATATCATGCCACTCATAGGGGTTTAAATTGAGCTGCCTGGCCAGTGACTGTGCATCATGCATGTGACCTCTACCGATATTGTAAGCAGCGAGTCCGAGATAGAGTCTGTCGAGGTCTTTCACCCGGTCATCAAACCGCCCCATCATTCGTCTCAAATAGCGTGCGCCACCGATGATACTCTGTTTGGCATCAGTCCTATCCACCACATCCATGGCCTTGGCAGTATTTCTTGTCAACATCATGATGCCTTTGACACCAGTGGGTGAAACTGCGTCGGGGTCCCAGTGAGATTCCTGATATGCCTGGGCAATAAGAGTCAGATAAGGCAAGTCGTATCTGTCTGCCGCCACCCGGAAAAACTTTTTATAACGTGGCAAACGTTTGTCGACACGACGTTTCAGCACACTGACATCGACATAATCAAATTCTCTGAAGTAACCGAAGTAGCGGTCCCTCAGCTTGCTCATGGCTTTGCTTTTTTCAAACTCACTAAACCATTGTTTCAGCTCAGCCTGTAGCTTAGCTGCGCCAGCGGGCAGGTACAGTGCAACAGACTGTGATTCGGTCAGTTGCATCATGACGCGCAACTCAGGGAAATAACGTCGATTGATTTGCATGATTGTGGAATCGGCAACAGTGCAGTCCAGTTTCTGCTCAGCGACGTGCTCAAGTAACTCTTCAGTGGAGCGCTTCTCCGTCTCCTGCCATTCAAGCTGAGGATTCCTGTTCTGCTTGATTTCACTCAGCCTTTCCGAATAACTGCTGTCTGCCACAACGGTAATACTGACCTCAGAGAGCTCATCATAACCTTCAGGCTTGTAGCCATCCCGATGGCAAACAAGCACCTGATGAACGCTATCGTAAGTCGGTCCGGGAAGAAATTTCTGATTTCTTGATGGCAGAACTGTTAAGCCGGCCGCAGCCACATCCGCACTGCCGTTTTCCAGGGCATCAAAAATATCACCAATACTGTCTTTAACGATAAACTTTGGCTCTAGATTCAAAAATTCGCTGTATCGTTGCCCCATGTCATACTCAAAGCCTGTCGGCTCTTCATCGGTATTGATATACCAGGTGGTAGGTGAGTTACGAGTAACAACCCGGAGCTGTCCAGAACTTTTGATTTCCTCAAGCGTGCGTTGTTCTCCGCTTTGTGGAGACTCGCCGCAGCCGGTCAGCATGATAAACGGGATGAGTATGAATAATCTGAAGTGATGCATGGTGCTAACATGACATCAACAGTCTCGTATTTCCAGGCCGGCTCAAGCAGCTGAACACCCTAATTCATCGCCACAACTGGTTTTGGAGAGGTTTGTAAAATAATGACAGCCCACTAAACAGGCTTGTAAAAAACTCTGTTGCGCGCTACCTTCAGTATCAGGCTTCTCTTAAGAAGAGCAATAAAGATGACTACGCTTTCATTGTTAATTCTGACTGTCTCAAACCTGGCTTCAGCCCCAATTGAACGAAGCAATATCACGAGTTGCGCTTACCAGGCTGGTACCGCTTATGAGATTCAGCAGATCCGACAAAAAGAAGGACACAACTGGAAAGAATTTGAAGCCAATATCATGCAGATCTACAGTGAGTCCCAGGGCCGCAAAGATTTGCTCCTCATCGCCGAGCGCGTATTCATCCAGCCGGTCGAAACCGACGCCGATACCATACATGATCAGATTTTCAATGCCTGTGTGCAGCGTCAGCAAGGGACAGAACCCCTGATTTAAGCTCCTTATTTTAATTGTCTGCGATCCTAACTTTTTCAGCCTGATTTCTGTGCTCGTACTTTGCATAACGTCTATCAGTAATGAGAAAGTTAGTTCTTCAAAAGACTTGACGGACTGTAATCCCATATCACAGACATGATATCTGCTGATTTGAAATCGCATCAGAATTTTGAATTGTGCTCTCCGCTGTGGAGATCACACTATTGGTCAGGTTCCAGTGTGATGAAATAGTGGCGGGGAGAGAACCCTAGAGCTTACCCTGCGCCCGCCGGTAATCAGAAAAATCAACAACACGGGTATTGCGCTGTGCTGGAAGAGAAATTAACTCGGCGGTCTTGCCGTCAGCATGAAGATTACTGAGGATGATTTCTGTCTGTTGCAAGAGATTCTCGACCGGCGTCATGGCCTGTTCAGGTCTAATCACCAGCCCGGCTATCAAGGAAGAGGCCCCCTCTTCATCTTCGCTGGGATAATCGCGCATGATGGCCCTTTCAATACGTTGCATGAGGTTTTGATGACTATCAGCATCACTCTCTGCAAAAAATAGAAACTCGTCATCTCTGAATCTCACCACAACATCGCTCTGCCTCAAAATCTGAGCTAACTGATGAGCCAGTTGGATGTATATTTTGTCATGCACTTCATGCATAAAAGAACTGTGCTTTTCATGACTGAGCCGAACATGGCAATGAACCAGCAGTCCCTGCTTTTGTTTCTGCCGGGACAACCTTGACAGGGCTGAACTGATTGCCTTGAGTCCGGATTGGCGGTTCATAATCCCGGTAACGGCATCAATCTGCAGCTTTTCCTGCAACTTTTGATTAGCTACAAGCAACTCCAACTGGGTTTTTATCAGGCGTCGTCCCAGCCTGAGCTTGGCCTCCATGTCAATTCGATTGACTGGTTTTGAAATAAAATCGTCAGCCCCCGCATTGAGCGCTTCCGCCTCAGCATGTCGATCTGTATTGGCTGTCATCATCAGAATAAAGGGTTCAACCATCAGGTGCATACTTCGGATATGCTCACAAAGCGCTATACCGGTCACTTCCGGCATGAACCAGTCCATAACAATAATGTCCGGCGCCCCTGGTTTTTGAAGAATTTCCAGTGCTTCTGAAGCCGAGGAAACGGCTATTGGCCGATAATCGAGGCTTTCAACTATCTTCTGACAGATTAAAGAGTCGATTTCTGCATCATCAACAATCAACACTTTCATAGTATTTTGTTAACTGGTTCACATAAAACCACTATAGACCTGAATTGATAGGAAAACCAGTACCTTAAATTCACCTCTGAAGGTCAATCAGGTCGTTTTTTTAATCCATCCCAGCTTTGATCTGGTCTCAATCTAAAAGCATCTCTGTACTTTTATCCCCATGCTCAGTCGCCTGACTGCTTCGGCGCTTTGGACAGAGCATTTGCTGTATTTGTTGTTCGAAGACATTCAGCCATTCACCCTCGGCCTGTGGATGAGTGATAAAACTATACTTAATCCGGGGGGCCGGTGATGTCAGTGGTCTGAAACAGGTGCCTTTGAGACAGGCCGTTGCCATAGAATGGACAATAAAGGCAATTCCTGCACCGGCTGCCACAAAACCAATAGCAGCATGGCCAGACTGCGCTTCAACAATTTTTTTAGGGTAAAAGCCTGACTGCTCGCAATGTTGAATGATGTCGTCGAAAAGCATTGGATTCATTTGCCTGGGGAAGAGGATTAGTGTCTCCTTTGCCAGGGATGATAATGACACTTCTTTCATCATAGCGAGAAAATGGTTATCCGGTAGCATCAGACCTAAAGGTTCCGATCTGATATCAATTCGCTTTAACTTGGGATCTTCAGGCCGTGACATGATAAAGGCACCATGCAGATGCTGTTGTGTGACATCCTCAATCAACTTGTCCGTCATTGCTTCTGAAAACTCGAATTCACACGCAGGCAGTGCCTGTCTGACCTCTCTGATCAGACCAGGGAAGAAACTAGCCATCGCAGCACAGGTATAGCCAATCTTGATGGTTTCGGCTCCCTCCTCTCTGGTTTTCAATGAGGCGACGGTCTGCTGCAGCTGCTCCAGCACGATTGGCAGCGTGCTATATAAAGCCTTACCCGCGTTTGTCAGCACGACCGAATTTTTATCTCTGATAAACAACTTGCACTCCAAAGCAGCCTCAAGTTGAGCAATATGTTTCGATAATGCTGGCTGTGAAATGAATAGTGCTTCAGCGGCCCCCCTGAAGCTGAGTTTTTCAGCTACAGCAAGAAAAGACCTGAGTTGTTTCAGGTCAAATTTAAACTGATAACCCCGAGCAATCAGCTGATTCATATTTAGTATTAGACCTTTCCAGTAAATAGCTTATAACCTCGACTACGTCACATTTTTTCACCTTGTGAAAAAATGTTAACGAGAGGTTCCTGACACTTGCTTATCTCTGTGAACCCTTCTGCTGGAGATTAAGCGGCTGTTGAAATGTGAGGCCAGCCATGAAGATTAATGAACCAGTTACTCAGGTGGAAGAAAGTTATTCGAGTCAAGCCAATATTCTTTCCACCACAAATAGTAAGGGAATTATTAGCTATGTCAATAAAGACTTTATTGAAATCAGTGGGTTCACAGAAGCAGAGTTAATCGGAAAAAGTCACAATACCGTTCGTCATCCGGATATGCCTCCGGAGGCATTCTCCATGCTCTGGGGCAGGGTTAAGTCCGGCCAATCCTGGATGGGTCTGGTCAAAAACCGCTGCAAAAATGGAAACCATTATTGGGTGGATGCTTATGTCACCCCCACAGTCAGGGATAACGGAGAACTCGAATACCAATCCGTCAGACGGAAACCGTCACCTGAACGGGTAGAAAGAGCCCAACATCTATACCAAGGCCTTAGAGCAGGCAAAAAGATGAAAGCGCTCAAAAACAACTTATCTTTTCGAACAGTATTGATGCTTTGGGCCGGTTTACCCATCGTCTCCGCGCTGTTACTAAGTTTCTCTTTTCCTTTCCTCCCTCCTCTCTTATTAGTTTTTATCGCCCTTCTAATCTCAATAGCCGGCCTATGGCGCTCAAGTCAGGCTCTGAATGACTTGTTCAAGCATGCCGTCGAAATTGTTGATGATCCGGTTGCACGGTATGTTTATACCGGTCGGCAGGATGAAGTCGGCAATCTGATGCTCGCTATGCGCTTTCTGGAGTCAGAAACAGCCGGACTGGTTGGACGTATCGCGGATAGTGCAGGTGCAATGGGTCATAAAACACAGTCACTTGGAGACGCCATCATTGCCTCTAAAGGTTATGCCGAACAGCAGTTTAACGAGACTGAACAGGTTGCTACAGCGATCAATGAAATGGTGGCATCGATTCAGGAAGTATCCCAAAGTGCACAAAGTACCAGTTCGATGGCCAATGAGGGCTTACAGGCTGTTGAAAAAGGTCAGGCTGTCATCAACACCAGCACAGAAATCAACAAGCAGCTGCAGGAAAGCCTGGTCAATGCCTCAGACACTATTAAGGCACTGGAAAAAAGCAGTCAGAATATCGCCATTGTGCTGGATGTGATCAATGATATTTCCGAGCAAACAAACCTTCTGGCCCTTAATGCGGCAATTGAGGCTGCACGGGCCGGCGACGCGGGTCGTGGCTTTGCCGTAGTAGCAGATGAAGTCCGTTCTCTGGCCAGTCGAACCCGGTTATCGACCGAAGAAATTCGTAGCATGATGGAGCGTTTACAAGATGATGCCACCACGGCCGTGAAAGCCATGGAAAAAGGTATTAGTCACGCTGAGGTGAGCGCCAGGCAAGGTGAGGAGATTGTTGACGCTTTTAAACACATCATGCACACCATTGAAAATATCAATGATATGACGCGACAAATTGCAGCCGCTGTAGAACAACAAAGTCAGGTCTCTGAAGAAATCAACAAAAGTATTCACACCATCAGAGACTCTTCTGATCGTAATTATAAAGAAGCAGATAACACCGTGACCATCAGTGATCACATGAATCAAGTTATCTCAAACTTCAAAGAGCTGACGACACAGTTCTGGGCGAAACAAACCGACTGAAGGGAACGATAACGGTAATTGTATGCTCAACCTGAAAAATCACCCTGAGATTCTGGAAGAAATATTCAAACGCTCCCAGGAAGGGATTATCGTGACCGATGAAAAGGTCAACATGATTGCCTGTAATGACGCTTTTTGCCGAATCACCGGGTACAGTCGGAGTGAACTTCTGGGTAACAACCCGAGTATGCTCAGTTCAGGTAAGCATGATACCGATTTCTATGGGCGGATGTGGCAAACAATCCGAGAACAAGGCTGGTGGCAGGGAGAGGTTTGGAATCGTAATAAACACGGCGAGTTTTATGCAGAACTTCTGACAGTCAATCGTTTAAAACTCAGTGACGATCAGCCACCGATTTACATTGGAATGATGTCTGACATCACCAAAATGAAAGAGCATCATGCCACCCTGGAAAAACTCGCTCACTATGACTCCTTGACTAAGCTGCCCAATCGTAATCTGCTGGAAGACCGGTTTGATCGTGCTGTAGCCAAAAGTGATCGGATGCAGGAAATGCTGGCTGTGTGTTTTCTGGACCTGGATGATTTTAAACCCGTGAATGACACCTATGGTCATTACGTGGGCGATTTGTTGCTGATTGAATTAACACACCGGATAGAAAAAACCATACGCGAGCAGGATACTGCTTCACGCTATGGTGGCGATGAGTTTGTACTTTTACTTGGAGAGCTTCACAACCGGCAGGACTGCGAAAACCTGTTGCATAAAATTCTCAATGTATTGAGCCAGCCCTATGAAATTGAGGGCAATATTATCAATATCGGTGTTTCTATTGGTTATACTTTGTATCCCTTTGATCGTGGCTCACTCGAGTCCTTGATTGATCACGCCGATCAGACACTTTACAGAGTCAAGAACAGTGGTAAAAACAGCATCTCTATGTATGGCGATGCCAATCTGGTCAATCAAAATTCGCGACATAGCTTTAATCAACCTGAGGTACTCACAGCGATACATGAAGGTCAGTTAAGACTTCATTTTCAGCCCAAATTAAACATTGCCAACGGTGAATTGATCGGTTTTGAAGCACTGGTTCGTTGGCAGCACCCGGAAAAAGGGTTGTTAATGCCGCTGGAATTTCTTCCCTCGATCAATGAGTCAGAAGTTGAGATCAGTCTGGGCTTGTGGGTCATACATGAAGCGCTGACAGAGCTTCAAAGATGGCATGAGCATGGAATGAAAGTCACCGTCAGTGTCAATCTTTCTGCTTATCAACTTGCCCGCGGCAATTTTGTTGAAGCGTTGAGAAAGATTTGTCATGACTTTCCGGAATTGGATCTGAGTTATTTCCAAATAGAGATTCTTGAGAGCCATGCACTCGATGAGCTGTCTACAATCAAAAACGTCATACATGCCTGTAAAGAACAGCTCAATATCACAACAGCCCTGGATGACTTTGGTACAGGTTATTCCTCCCTGAGTCATATTCGAACGCTACCGATCAGCTCAGTAAAAATCGACCAGTCATTTGTTCGGAATATGCTCAATGACCCTAATGATTTCAAAATTGTCGAAAGCGTAATTTCTCTGGCGACTTCCTTCGATATTGATGTAATAGCCGAAGGCGTCGAATCTCTTAAGCATGGTCAGATCTTACTTTGCATGGGCTGTAAAATGGTGCAGGGTTATGCCATTTCCAGACCGATACCCGCTGATGAAGTACTGACCTGGTCTTGCGATTTCGTCGCCCCTGCTCTTTTGCTGGAAGAATATCGCAGCATCAGTTGTTTGAGAGTTTCCCAGCTTCGCTTATTTGCTCATTTTCTTGATGTTGAGGTGGAACACGCAAAACGTCGTATCCTGCCTTCGGATCCGCTGCGTCGGGCAGTTCGCCCCGATACTATTTTCAGCGAGAACAGCCACTGCCGCTTCTGGCTGAAAAAAGCGTTTCATGTACATTTCATAGAACATACTTTTCTGCACTATCTTGACCAGGAATACAGCCGACTTTCCTATCTGATCAGCAATTGTCTGACACTGCTGAAATGTGGTGATGAAAAAGATGCCGCTGATGACTTTCAGATAGCGGAAACCCAGTACCGCAAGTTACTTGATGTCATCGCTAAAAAGCTGGAACGCCTGAATCAGGATGCTGCAGTGAACACGGTGCATTGAGACATCAACAGTCAGCCTGTATTGGCTGACTGTCGATAGCCTAAGCCTACCAGAGTGACTCACCCGTCTCCGGGTTATACATTTCGTGATGTATGGTGTTGCGGTTTTCAATCAACGCATCAATGCTCGGTGATCCCGTCATGGCACGTTGAATCGCCAGTTTCATCGCCTCGTAATTAGTCCGATAAAGGTCTTTACGATCGACATCAGGATTCGCCGCCGCTTCCGGCGAAATCCAGATCATGGCAATGATGCAGAGTTCTTCTGCCTGTTCTTTCGGGATTACGCCTTCAATCACACTGTCCAGGACAGCATCAGCCACTGCAGATTGGACAACGCCGCCAAACAGGGCGACATAAGCACCGGATTTAATCGTGACTTTGGGCACAATCATAGTGGCCGGTTTGACCTGTTGATTGGTGGCACGGATGGCAAACATTCGGGTATGCCCCTCTGTTTGTCCCATCAGGTTGGCAAAGGCCATACCTGCCGGACCTTTAACACTACCAATCAAAATCTCGGGCATCGCATCGGTACCCTGATCATCACTTGCGAACACGGTGGCCTCACCGGTTCTAAACCAGACTGGTTCTGACATTATTTCACTCCAGAAAATAGAAAAAGCGCGCAATTTTATGCCTGTTTTCAGATGACTCACAAGCATTAATTGATCATGCGTGAAATCGCTAGAAAACGGTATTACCCAAAAGGCTTATTGGCTGAGAATCTGGAATAAAAAAAGCCGGCTTGTGCCGGCTTTTTTCAGTGTTTAATGTGTTTATTGATTGACCCACTCACCACTGGCGTTCCGACAAGCGGTGCCCGTCACCACCTCCTTGCGTCCATCCATGTAAACATCCATCTCGTATTCACGACAGGGCTGACCACCTGAATTGTAGGTCCGGGTCGGCGTGAAGTCGTAAGCATTTCCGGTATCAGGGTTCTGCCAGGTGTTGGTTCTACCCGTGGGGTAAGTCTCCAGGGTACTGGCTGCGCGGCGACGATCCAGTTCATCCATGTCGGCACCGATTTTGCCACCGATAATGGCACCAAGCAGTGTCCCACCGATGATAGCCGCTGTCTTGCCGGAACCGCCGCCGACATTAGAAGCCAATACGCCGCCAACAGCACCACCAACACCGGTGCCGACGGTTTGTTTATCAACGCTGCAACCTGCTACAAAGAGGGGCAGACTGAATGCGACCATTAGAATTAATCTGGATTTCATAGCTTCTCCTTTTTGAAATCAGCCATAATTTGACTCATCCTAGACAACTCAGGTTCAAGCTTGCACTGTTAAATTTGTTTTAATGCCTAATAGTTCACAGCTAGCTGGATCAAGATTGTTTCAGCAGGCTTATTTTTCACATTATTTTCGCTACTGGCCACCTAATATGACCATCTTTAGCTCTGGGAAAAAATAATGACAGAAACAAAATCAAAGCCTGCTGCAACGGGCTCTGCCACTCGTCTGCCTTGTCGGGGATGCACCAGAGATTGCAAACTGTATCCTGTCTGCAATGGCACGCCATGGCGCCTGTCGGACTCAAAATCACCACTTCATTAACGCTGCTTAAGGGCAACACGCCCGATAATACAGACAGTGTCTGAGGCAATAAACATAAAACGGTAGAGGCTGGGCTGTGAACGTTGAACTGCTGATCGTCGTCAAAAGCTTGTCAGCGCGGTGATTTGAAGAGAATCAACCGCCTTTGACCAGCGACAGTTCCCCCAGCGCCTGGGCAAAAACCGTATTCCGGCCCGCGGCCTTGGCACGGTAGAGGTGCCTGTCTGTCCGTCTCAACAGATCAAGGCCCTTTTCATCATGTGCGTTAAGTTCTGCAACGCCAATACTAATCGTGTAGTTTAAAGCATGGTTTTCCCATTCCACGCTGTCATTGCGTACTTCAGACATCAGGCGTTCGGCAATGACACTTGCCTCATCGATAGTAGTCCCAGGCAATAACAGTGCGAACTCCTCACCACCATATCGACAGACCACATCACCGTCACGGGTGACCTTTCGGCATAAAAACGATAAGGAACACAGCACCCGATCACCGGCCAAATGCCCGTATTTGTCATTGACACGTTTAAAGTGATCAACATCCAGCATTAACATGGACAAGGGTCTTTGTTCCTGACGTGCACGCAGATAACCAACATCCAGTTCCAGCGCCAATCTGCGCCGGTTCACCAGGCCCGTCAGCGGGTCGGTCTCTGCCTGAATCCGAAGCTCGGACTCCCGATGTTCACTGTGGCGGACGGTTCTGGTCAAATGTAAACGAGTCCAGAACAACCAGATAAGTAAGGCAGCCAGTAAGCTGAAAGCCAGACTGATTGGCCAGAGCCAGTGATTGAGCTTGTTTGATGTCTCTGGTGAATAAATGAAGCGTTGAAAATCGATGGGATCAGCAATGCCAATTTCACGGTACAGATCGGCGATCCTTTGCCAGCGTTCCAGGTTGCTGTAACCCAGTTCAATCAGCTCTGGCTGAATATAGCTCCTTAATACTCGCGCCTCTTGCAACATAAATTCCAGATCATAGTCAGCATTTCGAACTGGATAAGTCTCCAGGATATGCTTGGCAACCTGCTTCGGGTTTTGTAGAGCGTATGCCCAGCCACGTAACACGGCTTGCCTGAAACCAGCGACCAGCTCAGGCTGATTTCTCAGGGTTGATTCATTGGTAAATAGCAGATCACCGTAAAGATCAATACCGTAGTCCATGGGGGATATGACACTGGGCTGGTAGCCTCGACGCTCAAGAATAAAAGGTTCATCACTGGCGTAGCCGAAAATCAACTGACTTTCACCACTTTGTAAGCTGGCGAGGTTCCATTTTTCAGCATTGTTGTTAAGCCGGTTCATCTCTACGCCCGCGCGGGCAAGGGCAGTAATAATTTCAACATCTATCACCGAGGCAGATCTATCTGTCACCAATGGAAGTGAAACAGGGTTATTCCCGATGTCTTTGAGGCTGTTAATGCCATATTGCTCGAGTGTAATGAATACGGCAGGCGAACGCTGCATAATGGTGGCAAGCATCACCACGGGTAAGCCGTGAGCGTGATGAATCAGTAAATCACTGCGGGTAACGCCGAATTGAGCACGATGGAAAACCACTTCCTCGACCGGGTTGAGGCTGTCACCCTCTTTATTGACACCGGCGCGAATCTCAACATCGATACCCGCCTCAGCAAAATACCCCTGTGATTTTGCCGCGTAGTATCCGGCAAACTGAAATTGGTGATACCAGGGAAGTTGTAATATAACCTTGTCGGCCAGTGCCTGACCGGTAATGGTCAAGGCAAGCAGAAGAAAGGCGAGTCTATGGATTGATCTCTGAGGTAGGCACATAACGATGAGGCTTCGTCATCCTGACCTATCAGCCCTTCACCACTCCATTTAAGCCAGCAATTGAGAGCCCCTCAATGATGCAGAAATGTACTCTCACCAATTACCCGTCCCACACTTTCCCTGGACAGATATGTCTATATCAATCACTGTGAAGTCTAGCAAATCCTCTGCACACGACTACCCCGTGAAATGAGGGGGGTGTCATTTAAATTACTGGCTGTTTCTGGAGGCCTTTTATTGTTTTTCCACTTGTTGCTGACCAAGCTGAGTCTATATTCAGGCTGTGCTGATTGCCACTTTCAGCACACCATCACGCTGATGTGAGAACAAATCATACGCCTCAACGATCTGGTCGAGACTAAAACGATGGGTCACCATGGGCTCGAGGTTCAAGCGGCCGGATTGGATCACACGCATTAACCGACGCATCCGTTCCTTACCACCTGGACACAAACTGGTAATAATTTTGTGATCACCCAGCCCAGCACTAAAAGCATTCAGCGGAATCGACAGATCAGTAGAATAAACGCCCAGGCTGGAGAGCGTGCCGCCAGGTTTAAGCACGCGCAAAGCCGCTTCGAAAGTATCCTGTATCCCCAAAGCCTCGATCGAAGCGTCTACACCACGCCCGCCGGTGAGTTTCAAAATTTCATCTACGACGTCGACTTTGCGAAAGTCCAGTGTGATATCAGCCCCCATCTTTTTGGCCATGTCCAGGCGTTCATCCACCCCGTCCACGGCGATAATCAGGCCGGCACCGCGAAGACGCGCCCCAGCTGTGGCACTCAGCCCTATCGGACCTTGAGCGAAAACTGCCACCATATCGCCAATTTTAATATTGGCTGATTCGGCGCCGGCAAAACCGGTAGACATGATGTCCGGGCACATCAGCACCTGCTCATCGGTCAGTTCATCCGGGACGGGGGCAAGGTTGGCCTGGGCATCCGGCACCAGCAAATACTCAGCCTGCGCCCCATCAATCGTGTTACCGAAACGCCAGCCTCCCATGGGCTTGTAACCATGCGCATGGCTTCCACCATCCTGTGCCGGATGGCCATCCTGGCAGGCATAGGAATGAAAGCCCGGACAGATTGCACCGGCAATCACCCGCTGTCCTTCCCGGTAGCCGTTCACATTCTTACCCAGCTTTTCAATAATGCCCACGGGCTCGTGGCCTATCGTCAGCCCTGTTTCAACCGGGTATTCACCTTTGAGAATATGCACATCGGTTCCACAGATTGTGGTTGTGGTGACACGGATAAGCGCGTCATTGTCGCCAATAGCCGGCACGGGTTTGTCTTCAATCTCAATACGACCAGGCTCAACAAAAACCGCTGCTTTCATCATTTCAGCCATAACAAGCTCCCGTAGTTATCTATAAAACTAAATTTAACAGGGGGTTATGAGTGCTTCAACATCGATCAGCAATGAGACTGATCCAGATCAAATCTTGGCTGTGAAACACAAAATGTTTACTGTAAAGGTGCCAGCCAGGCTGCGCCACCCAGTCTTTCCTGTTGCTCCAGATTCCAGTGAGCACGTTCTAACAGGTGAGGCTGTGGCCGAGCAGGGTCGTAGTTGAGCGGACTGGGTAGCGTCGACGCCAGCAACGCAGACTGCATCGGTGTCAGTTGGGCAGCTGATTTGGAGAAATGATAGCGACTCGCGGCTTCCAGACCGAAAACCCCAGGTCCCCACTCAGCAATATTGAGATAAACCTCCAGAATGCGCTGCTTACCCCAACTCATCTCTATCAACAACGTAAACCACACTTCCAGCCCTTTTCTCAACCAGCTGCGCCCGGTCCACAGATACATATTTTTAGCCACCTGCTGGCTAATCGTACTGGCACCGCGCAGTGCTTTTCCTTTTGATGCCGCTTTTAACGCCGTCAGAATCGCGTCGAAGTCAAACCCCTGATGCTGGGGAAATCGCTGATCTTCTGATGCCACCACAGCCAGGGCGGCCCGTTTGGGGATTGCATCCCAATCGAGCCACTGCTGATGAAGATAGAAATTGCCCTCACTGCTCAACCAGCGGTCCGCCATCACCATCGTATAAGGCGGATTAAGCCAGCGAAACGGCAGCACCATCAACAGGCTGAGAGTCACCGCGGCCAGCACGATCAACAACAAATAGCGAATAAGCAGTCGTTTAAAATTTTTCACATCGAAATCCTAGCAGATGCTGTTCACGAGGTAACCAAATGCTGACACTGCTTGTGGCTTTGATACCAGTTTAGGTAGTATGAAGAGATTGTCAGTCAACGGCGGCTGCCGCGCTCATTAAAACCTGATTGGGATAGATTATGAATAAATTTTTTCTTGCCGGCCTGATATTGCTCTTGGTCGGTTGTACTACGGCATCGCCTAAACAGTTTTATCGTCCGGCTAACTCAGAAGCGCAACTTGAAATCAGCGGCCGTTTCAATGAACTCACCTTTGAACACCAAGTGCTTGTTAATGGTGAAACAGTCATAAAGGGTGACCTGCCTTACGATTATGAGGCGACAAGCTTTTCGGGTATTTATCAAGGTCGTACAGTCAGCTCAGACTGTCAGTGGAAAAAGAAAATAGACCTTTCCTGTCTGGTCAGTATTGATGGAGAAAAAGCCGCCACACTGACTTTCTAATATTATCACCGCCCCAGATTCATATCATCATCAGGTGAACGTTTTTCCTGCTCATCTGCCAGCAGGTTGACGATATGCTCAAATTGATCGCGTTCGTCAATGACGGCCTGTACACATTCCGGGTCAAGCTTTCCAGCCGCAGTCATTGATTGAAGCTCTATCAGTGCCTCATCAACAGACCAGGCCTTTTTATAGGGACGTCGACTGGTCAACGCATCAAAAATATCAGCCACGGTAGCGATTCTGGCTTCCAGCGGAATCTGCTCACCGTGGAGACCGTTTGGATACCCTGATCCATCCAGATATTCATGATGATATGCCACAATGTTCTGCATTACTTCGGTATCGCGCATGTCTACCAGATCATAGTCGGCCAGTAGCCGCCGCAGTAGTACCACGCCTTTGTTGACATGGGTTTTCATGATTGCACGCTCTTCCTCATTGTGCCGGCCGGGCTTACACAGAATACTGTCAGGCACACCGATCTTGCCGATATCATGCAAGGCAGCAAACATGAAAATATGTTCAATCCATTCATCACTAAGCTGATATTTCGGGGCAAGCTGTTGAGCGATTATATGAGCGTAATGGGCCATTCGGTCGAGATGCAGACCGGTTTCGAAATCCCTCATATCAGTAAAATCGCGAGCTACCTGAGTCGTCGCCAATAATGACTGCACCATCGACATTTCTGCGGCGATCGTCATATTGATGACTTGTACATGAAGCACCAGCTCACGCTGAGCGCTTTCACTGAAAACTTCCGGCTCTATCGCATCAAAGAAAATAAACCCGATAAAGCGTTGTCCATGCAGCATTGGCACAATAAAGGTAGATCGATAACCTTTCTCCCTGAGCCAGTCAGCATGGTTCGAGTCCAGCTTATCAAAGCTGTCAGCCTCATTGACGACACAATATTGGATTTTTTCTGCCAGCTCAGCCAGATGAGGGCAGTCAGACAGAAGCAGTTTTTGCGGCTCATCACGCGACCCAGTGATGCAACTGGTCAGGAATGTTTTCAGCTCATCCGTTTTGCTGTCATAGAGCGCACAGCTCAAACGGGTGATCGCGGGTATTTTTTGCAATACAGCCTGGTGAAGAATTTCCAGCCGACCGTTTAAAGTATCCGGTTGGTTGGCCAGCATGGAGATAACTCTTGCATCCATTTCAACCTCCCACTCCTGTGTATGGTTCGATATTACGCCTGGACGGGGCGACTTTAAAGTCATTTCGACCCGGCTTTTAAATTCACCTTAAACAAACAAGTTCTGCTACTATTCGCCGGCCGCATTCTCTGCGGATTTAGTCAGCCCTGCTATGCAGGGAGTTTCTTTATACAGGGATCATCAATGCCTAAAATTATTATTGACAAAAACCCGTCCGAAGCGCGTCTCGAAGAACTGGGAGTGGCCAGCTGGGAAATCTGGGATTGCCCGGTGACAGAGTTCAGACTGGATTTTGACGAAACTGAGAAAGCCTATTTGCTTGAGGGTGAAATTATTGTGACTCCGGATGGTGAGCCACCAGTGACCGTCGTTGCCGGTGACTACGTCGAGTTTCCTGCCGGTCTCAAAAGCTTTTGGCAAGTCACCAAGCCCCTTCGCAAACACTACAGCTACGACTAGACAACAAGGCATCTTCGGGTGCCTTTTTTCTTATTAGCTTTGGACTGCTGTTATATCAGTCGAACAATCAGGCTATCGCGCTTACGACATGGCTGGGCCCAGTAATATCAATATCGCCATGTTGCTCAGTCTCCAACTTGAAGCTGGCAAGATGGCCGGATTCAACTGGCGGAGCTGCTTTTAAGGCGTCTTGCTGTTCGCCTTGAAAACAATTAAAGGCGGGGTCAGGTCCCGGGCATGAGTGCCCGGGACCTAATCAATCAATAGAAATCAACGGTTGCGGTCAGACTGACTGTACGTGGTGCTCCCAGCACCAGATAGCCATTACCCGGGTAACCACCAACTGAAGCCCAGTAGTCACGGTCAAATAGATTGTGTACACGTGCTCTCAGTGTCAGATCTTGGTTGCCCATAGCGACGATGTAGCGGGCGCCAACATCCACCGTTGTCCAATCATCAACTTTGAGCGTATTCGCATCGTTTGCGTAACGTGAACCGGTATAAGTCACTCGAGTATCCAGTGCCAGACCATCAAATTGTGGTAGTTCCCACTCAGCGCCCATTGTTGCCTGCCATTCAGCGACCCCAATAACCTCATTACCATCAATAGACTCATCACCGGTGTCTTTTTGTTCTGCATCAAGCCAGGTCACACCACCGAGGAGTTTGATGTTGTCGGTTGCTTTGCCATATAAGGTCAGTTCCACACCCTGATGCTCATCTTCACCGGCTTCTGTGAAAACATTATTCTCAACATACGCACGTGGTTTTGTTGTTGTGAAATAAGCCAAACCGAGACCGAGCAATTCACTCTCATACTTCCAACCTAACTCCTTTTGCTCAGCCACATATGGAGATAGGGACTCGCCCGCATTGACAACCGGATTTCCTCCTGAACTAGCAGGTGCTGTCTGGCCTCTTGCAAGACTTTCGATGTAGTTCGCGTACACAGACATTTGATCGGTCAGTTTTACCACTGCTCCGATAGTCGGCGTAACCTCATTCTCATCATATTGCGCTGTACGACCAGTCTGATTTTGATAGTCATAGTCTTCACTTTTAAGCGTTTGATATCTTGCACCAAGCGTTAGCAAAAACTTATCTTGCATAAATGACAGGGTATCGCCCAAGGCAAAGCTGTTTAATCTCACGCGATTACCAAGCCGAGGATCATAAACATCGGCCAATGCTGGTTGTTCATAGTAGGTTGGGTTGTACAAATTACTTGTTAACCCACCTACAAAACCAAAAGCGTTTTTCGTTTCTGATACAAAATAGGAATAGGCAGTTACCCATTCATGTCCTACTGAGCCAGTACGAAAATTGCCTTTCAATCCGAGCTCGCCTGTTTGAACTCTGTCGATACGCTTATTATCAAACCGACTGACTCTACCTTCACCAGTTACACCACTTACAAGACTCAAGTTACCCAGGGAGTTTTCTTCTTCACCGTGACGCATACCGTAAGCAGCCCAAGCAGTGAGATTTTCGGCAAAATCATATTCAGCTCTGAAGGTGCCGAAATGGTCTTCTTCGTTAGAATAAGACCAAGGTTGAGCCCAGTTACTGCTTGCGTCAGGTTCAGAAGGAATAGTGCTAATTTCAGGAAACGGGAAGGAACTCAGCGCGACATTGGTTCTTGTTTCATCCAATTGATGATTTTGATAGCCAAAGTCTGCAGATAGGCGTAAACGCTCTCCTCGGTAATCCAACCCGATACTGAACAAATTTAATTCTGCCTCTTCGTCCTCAATGGAGGAGCCACCGTTATGATGCGCTGCATTAACACGGATGCCAAACTCGTCATTTGCACCATAGCGACGAGCTACATCAGCGGCAATGTTTCTGTCATCGTGATGAGAGGCTCCTAACGTAATTCGATTTAGGTCATAATTTGGTGCTCGCTTGGGTAACAAGTTGATAGCGCCTCCGATGCCGCCACCATTTGGATTGGCACCTGTTAAAAAGGATGACGCGCCCCTAAAAACCTCGACACGCTCAAACAATTCAGTAGCAATATATTGACGAGGCAGTAATGAGTAGAGGCCGTTGTAAGCAATATCATCTGAGTTAAGAATGAACCCCCTAATAAAATACGCTTCCTGAAAGTTACCAAAACCTCTCGCTACTCTGACCCCCGGGTCAGCTTTTAGTACATCCCCCACACTTTGAGCCTGGCGATCCTGAATAAACTCATTGGTATAGCTGGTAATACTGAATGGGGTTTCAAGATGATCTCTGGTGCCGAGAATACCGGCACGACCACCCTCAGCGACCTGACCACCCTCGAATGCCGGTGACAGCCCTTCTGCTGAGGCATCAGCACTGGCAGTAACGGTTAAGGCATCCAGCTCAACTGCTTTTTCTTCATTGCTGTCAGCGGCTAATACCGGGAAACTGAGGGATCCCAGAGCCAGCGCAATGCTGAGCGAGATCTGTTTGAAATGGGGTGACATCTACCTGTTCTCCAAAGAAATGCTTTGAGACAGTATTTTACGAGACGCCTATGATTATGTAAATGATAACGTTTACTATTTAGTTTTGTTGAGAATCTAGAGTCCGTTATTGCCATTAGCCGATCACAGTTATGTCAGAAACTGATGTCTGATTAAGGCGAGTCGCCTTTGTCTTTCACTATTCGCTGAATCAAACGTTTTCAGGGGACTTCAGGCTGGCTCACCCGCAGTGGGGAGACCGGGTAGTCTGTCAACTTCACTGTGTCTGATTGTGTGAGACTGATATTGGCGGCAGGTACCTGATAACAACGACAGCGATACAGCCAGCTGGGTAAAAGTGCATGAGCCAGTGTGGGCTCATAGGGGACATATTCTGGAGAGCCGTTCATATTCAAAGCCTGCGTCTTATGATCATACTGACCGTACAAGGGCGTGTTTTCCGGCCTCAATATGACGACTTTATCCCCCACCACCTCGGCAAAGTAGTCATCGTATTGCATAAAAGCACGGCCGGGTTTGCTTTGTTCTTCTGGCAGCGTCAGGTCCCGGCCTATCATTGGGTGTGAAGCCGAGATTCCCATTATCGACAGCACTGTGGTCGGCAGATCAATCTGGCTGGCAATAGTAGCAAGCCTGTTGGGTTCAATATCGGCACCCAGAATTAATCCGGGTATGTGATATTTCTCTATTGGAACCAGGTTATCACCCTCAACACGGTTGTGATGATCGGCCACTACCAGAAACACGGTATCTTTCCAGTATTCGCTCTGACGTGCTTTTTGGAAAAACAGCCCCAGTGCGTAGTCGGCATAACGGACTGCATTTTCCGGTGTTTGCTTTTTTCCCTCTATCTTTATCCGACCATCGGGAAACTCATAAGGAGAGTGGTTAGAGGAAGTAAAAGCAAAGCTGAAAAACGGTTGGTCACTCCTATGATGCTGCTGCAACCTTTCATGCAGTTTGTTAAATACATCTTCATCCGAGGCTCCCCAACTCCCCTCAAATACCGGATTCTCAAAGTGATCACGATCGATAATGTGCTGGAAACCATTACCTACAAAGAAACTTGCCATGTTGTCAAAATGCGCCTGCCCACCATAGATAAATTCGGTGAGATAACCTCTACTCTCAAGTAATGAAGCAATGGTAAAGAAGTTCTGCTGTGATAAAGACAACTTAACCACACTGCGCGCCCGGGTAGGCAGAAAACCACTGATTACCGCTTCAATGCCGCGTACAGACCGCGTGCCTGTGGCATAGAGGTTTTCAAACCACCAACCCTTTTCACTGAGCTTGTCCAGTTCCGGTGTGTCGCCGCTGCCACCCAGCGTTTTCACGTAGTCGGCACTGAGACTCTCCTCCAGGATCAGGACCAGATTGAGTGGTTTCTGACGCTGAATGCTTGCATGTTGTGGATTGATGATGGGTGGCTTAGCGTCGGCATTCACGATCAATTCGGGCTTCTCCTGATCGATTTCCGTCAGAATCTGTTCATGGCTAAGATCGCCATAGACCTCGTTGGATTGTTCCTCATGCTTGAGATTGTAAATGGCAAAATACACGGACCATGCTGAGTTCAGCATCAAGTCATTGACGAGCGGATCGGGTGTGATGGCAAAAGTAGAAGGATTTGCCGGACGGTGATCGAGAGAGGATCGAATCATCATTACCGTGAGTAGGAGCATCAATGGCCAGGCCAATATCGTCTTCCAATAAGCCCAGTCTGGCTGTTTCTGCTTCAGCCAGAGTTTGCTGAGCCGAAACATGGCATAGGCTACTGTCAGGGTAATGAGTAAACCGCCAATCAATGTCAGGCGATACCCCTCCCACAACATTGACATGACTTCCTGTGGATATTTCAGATACTCGATAAACAAGCGGTTTGGACGCTGACCATATTCGATAATAAAGGTGGGCGTGGCCAGTTCCAGAAATACAATAAGCGTCACCGTCAACACCGCCCACAGGCCAACAAGGCGTTGCCAGAACTGCCAGCTAAATTGATGCGCTAAGAACGGAATCACTAATAGCAGCGGTGCCAGCAACATGCCTGACAGAATAAGATCTACCCTGAGCCCATTCATCATGACTACAGCGAACTGGCCAGTGCCATCCAACCGTTCAAATTGCCAGACTGTCAGCAATAACCTTGATAAACCGAGAATAGTAAGATAAACCAACAGCAGTTTAATTAATGCTGAATATGGGCCAAGAAAACGGTTACCAGGATAAGTTTGCTGTGTCATCGCCTGTTATTTCTGTAGTAAAGCTGGCGAGACTCTAGCTTGCTTGGCTTAAAGTAAAATTAAATGTGCGTTATTGCCTTTGTGTCTTTTTGATCAAATCTTTCAGTAATTTTATTGGGTTATTCAGGCTACAAAACACCTTTAAATCAGGAAATTCCCTATTGATGACAGGGGTTTATCATGTAAGCTAGCAAAAAACTGCAAAGGAATGGCTGTGGCACAGTTTAATAGCACCTCCCATCCCAAGGTAAGTAATGATTTGCTCAGGCAATGGCAAACCATGCTTGATTTGCTGGCTGAATACATCGCGGTTCCGGTCGCGCTTATCATGCGACTCGACCATGACAAAATAACGGTTTGTGTTAAAAACAGCGCTGTCAGCAATCCTTATCAAATCGGAGAAACAGAAGTCCTTCTTGGCTCGGGCCTTTACTGTGAAGAAGTGGTGAGAAAAAATGCGCCACTATTCGTTGAAAATGCCCTCAATGATCCCGCCTGGCAGAATAACCCTGATGTGGAAAGGCACATGATCAACTACTTTGGTCTACCTTTACGCTGGCCTGATGGAGACATATTCGGCACGCTCTGTGTGCTTGACTCCAAGTCTCACCATTACGATGACAAACAACTTGGCCTGATAGAACAGATGCAACTGATGGTAGAAAGTCACCTGGATCTACTGGAAAAAAATCATAAACTGGAAAAATTAAGCCGGGATTTGAAAAATCTCGCTGACACGGATGAATTGACCGGTATCTGGAACCGTCGTGCCTTTATCGCGGAAAGCAATAAAGAATTGCAGCGCGCCCAGCGTGGTAAAAACCCCGTTTGTCTGTTGATGATGGATATCGATGATTTTAAAGAAATCAACGATGCCTTCGGTCATGAAGTCGGGGATGAAGTGCTTAAACTCTTTACTCACTGTATCTCAGCCAACAAACGCACCTACGATATTTTCGGACGCATTGGGGGTGAAGAGTTTGCCATGTTGATGCCTGAAACCCGACGCGCTGAAGCGATGGACCTAGCGGAACGGATTCGCAGTAAAGTGAGTGAAATTTTCTTCCACAAACACAGTGGTGACATCAAAATCACCGTCTGTATCGGTGTCTACGAACTGGCCAGTAATGACACCACGATTCTGGCGGCGCTTAGCAAAGCTGATGAAAGACTCTATGCAGCCAAACGCGCCGGAAAAAACAGGGTCATGGACTGCATCAGCTGAGTTAACCGGCCATCGGTTGCATACCACACTGACGTAATAATGCCTGCCAGTGCGCTGTGTGCTGTTTAATCGCCAAATCAAACTGCTGCCAAAGGCTGTCGTTATTGTTGATATTTAACACCTGTTGGTAATAAGGCTCGAAGGCGTCAGGCATATCAGACGCCTGAGCTCCGGCCAGTGCAGCCAGGCCGCCAAAAATCTGCTCGCCATCACGACTCACCGTCGAAATATAGGGTTGTATCCGGGCAATGTAGACATTAAAAAACACCCCCTTCACCCGCTCTGCCTGGGGATTAGGTCTGCCCTGATAGCATAATGGCTTTCCATCGATTTTCTGTTTCAGCAGCGCTGAAGCATCATTGAGACGGCTAATCAGTAATCGAACGCTGTTGATGAGCTGACCGCCACTGTGATCAAACACCCAACGTTGCTGAATCCTGCCCATTTTTTCCAGCGCCGCATCGGGCGAAGCTGATTTGAGGCTATGCAGTACCTCCCGGGCATGATTCAGGTCAGCGCTCAGTGCGCCCGGACTGACATGGGTCTCGCCCTGCTGATAAAAGCCGCTCGACTGACTCATGAGTTCTGCCATGGGTTCATCGGCCCAGACCGCATTCCAGAAATACTGTGGGAGAGAGGCTTTTTTCTGTTGTATCGCCTGCATCAGCGCCGTTTTCAACTTATCCTGCTCAATCTCAGGCAGACACTGCCCGGCTTTGTCGATAAACCGCAGTTGGTAACGCAAGTCATTGAGTGGCGTCATCACCCTGCCCATGGCGGAGTTACGTTCCCCAACAACCACCTGCAGTTCACAGCCATACAGCGACAGGAAATCCAGCATGTTGATTTTGATCTCATCAATATCAATCCGCCGATCACGCATTCGGGGAAAGGTCTGCACTTCCATCAGCGGCGTGGTCCGGGCATTCAGCTCCAGCACTCTGGCCAGACGCTCAATATAACTCTCCATCATGCTGTCAGGCTGAGAAAACGGATCACAGGCCGTCAACAACAGCATCAGGAGGGTGATGAAACAAAGTCGGAAAAAACGTGGCATGGACTCAGGTGATCAGCGTCATTGCCTGTTGCGTTGACAGAAAGATCTCGCTGTCAGTGAGAGCAACAATGTCATGTTCCTCACCGGATTGAGCAAACAAATAATCACCTTTGTGCAACTCCACCCCACCAATCAATACCTGACCGTTGAGAATCATCATCTCAGCCTCTCCTTGGTAGACATGCTGAGGAAAGTGCGCGCCTTTTTTCATTCTGATGATGGCCGTTCTGCCGCCTTTGTCATTGACTCTAAACAGACTTTTGTCGATGCCCTGTTGATCGGCGAACTGCCAGTCGCGCTCTGTTGCTCTGTTCACTAACATTGTTATTCCCTGATTACGCATTGCTTATTCGTTCAAGCCCGGGGCGCTGAGTGGCCGTATGACTGCTCACTGGGTTAGCTTGTGTATTGTCTCAGGTCAGCTGCCCGAGAATCGGTGGACACTCCCCCGACAAGATTGCTTATCTGTGATGTTCAGAACATCGGAGATGACCGGAGTTCCGGCCAGTCGATCAGTATTTCCAGGGAGGTTGAATGCTGAATCGGCGTTTGATGGCAAACGCCAGGCTTGGCTTAATCAGTAAATTACTGAGTGATCAGACGTAATTTGCTGATTTCAAAACACTTGCTCTGTATTATCTTGTAATCGTGTTAACAAAAAGTGTCAGGAGGTGAGAACCATGTGGACCAAGCCAGACTACAATGACATGCGTTTTGGTTTTGAGGTTACGATGTATATCAATAACCGTTAATCAAAACTGATTAACCGACTGGGAAACCCCGCTATGGCGGGGTTTTTCATGTCTGAAAATATTTTTTGACAGCAACAGATAAACCCGATAAATTGAACTCAGCTTGAAAGTTGATCTGAATATTTATTTTTCATTTCGATGCATTACCTTAAGTAGCTCGTCCTGTTTATTAATAAGTACTTCTGCACACCTTCCAGCTATACCGCCTGTTAGGGCATGTTTTTATTAGTAAATAGGATTATCTATGTCTACATCTACCGGTACTGTAAAGTGGTTCAACGAAACTAAAGGCTATGGCTTTATCGAACAAGAAAGCGGCCCGGATGTTTTTGCGCATTTCAGCCAAATCAAAGGCGACGGTTTCAGAACCCTGAAAGAAGGTCAACGTGTTGAGTTCACCGTAAGCCAGGGCGCTAAAGGTCCTCAAGCTGAGAACATCACTGCACTGTAATCTGATTACAGTCAGTCATAAAAAAAGCCCCGTTTTTCGGGGCTTTTTTTTAGGCCGTACCCGGTTCGATTTCAATCACTTCTCTGGCAAACCGCTCATAGGCCTGCCATAGCTGTTTAGCCATACTGTCCGGGAAAACATGACACTCGCCCTTTCTCAACGCGTCAATGATGCCATCCGCCACCAGGCTCGGGGGTTCAGCCACATCACTCAACCCTGCACTGTCCGCCATATCGGTGGCAATCGGACCGGGATGGACGCTCAACACCACCGTTTTCTGCTCTGCCATTTCGTGGCGTAATGCCTGGGTAATGGAATAGGCTGCTGCCTTGGAGGCGGCATAGGTGGCGAAAGCAGGAAACGAACGCAGTGATGCAATTGAATTCAACTGCACAAAGGCACCACCGCCGTTGGCTTTTAGTACTGGCGCAAAGGCTTGAGCCATCCGCAGAAGTCCAGCAACGTTAATATCCATCTGGGTTTCCAGCGCGTCAATCGACTCAGGCTGTAGTGGGCTGGCATTCTTCAAAATGCCGGCATTGTTGACCACAATATCCACATCCTGTGCGTTAGCCGCCGCAGAAATAACGGTGCCGGGTTGGCTCAGGTCGATATGAATGGCTGTTACTTTATCCGCGTATTTTTGCTCGAGATCAGCGACTGAGTTCAAGTCACGAACGCCCAGATAAACTTTACGGGCACCTCGCGCAAGAAAAGTCTCAACGATAGCTTTGCCAATGCCGCGATTAGCGCCAGTCACCAGAGCCACTTTGTAATCAATATCAAAGGATGTGTTCATGAGTTCGGCCTCAGCTGTCCATGATGGGGATGTCATGCTGACTCGTCGAAATCGATAAAGTTCAGCCGCACTTTTATTGCTATCAGTCGCCGAGTCACCTACATTATTCTTCAACCGACTCAATCAAAATGACAATGACGCCAAACAATGGATAACTATAAAGCACTTCTGGATCAGTTCCTGACAACGAGTCTGCATTGGCTGAGCAGTCCCAAGTTCTACTCACAGATTGGCCTGATTCTGCTGGCGCTGCTCATAGCTTTCCCATTGGCGAAGTTCCTCAAATCCCGCTCCCCCCTGCTTCGTCAGGCGCCCACTGATGGAGCCATGCTTAACCTGAGACAGGGGATTTACCGTTTGCGGGATCTTGTCCTGCCCCTGATGATGATACTGGCCTTGTCGGTGGCAGCAGACATCGGTCAGGCATTGTTGGCGCAGAGCTGGCTGATCAGGATCAGCCTCAGCGTCGCTGTGATCTTTATGCTTTACACCATCATTAACCGCTTCGTTGAAAAACAACTGTTCAGAAAACTCGCATTGTGGATGATTTTGCCGATTGCCGTGCTGCATATCCTGGGCTGGCTGGATGAGGTAGTTGCCTACCTTGAGACAATTTCACTGCAAATCGGTAACTTCAAGATATCCGCCTATGGTGTAGCCAGGGTGTTGATTTTCGGTTCAGTCCTGTTCTGGCTGGGCAGACTCTCCAATAACGCCGGACAGCAGATAATCCGCAACCAGGAAGACCTGGATCTGGGGACGCGAGAAGTCTTTGCCAAGCTGTTCCAGGTAACCCTGTTTGTGGTGGTATTCCTGATGTTGCTGCAAATCATGGGCATTAACCTCACAGCCCTTGCTGTCTTCGGTGGTGCTGTCGGTGTGGGTTTAGGCTTTGGTCTGCAATCGATCGCCTCCAACTTTATTTCCGGGATCATTTTGTTGCTGGACCGCTCTCTTTCCGTAGGCGATTATGTCGAAATGGAAGACGGTCGAGCTGGCACCATTCGTGAGCTGAAAATGCGCTCTACTACGCTGGAAACCTTTGATGGCAAAGACATCATGGTACCCAACGAACAATTTATCACCACCAGTTTTACCAACTGGACGCACAAAAATCAGAAACAACGTTACTCGCTCACTTTCCAGGTGGCCTACAAAACAGACCTGCACAAACTGTTTGAACTGGTTCGTGAGGTGGTGGCCAGTCATCCCCAGGTCATCAGTGGACCGGATATTCCCATTGAGGAAAGACCGGATGCAGAAATCCAGGGGTTTGCTGATTCCGGTATCGATATCCTGGTTGAATTCTGGATGGAAGGCATCGATGACGGTCGTAACCGGGTGGGCGGTGATTTGCTGCTGATGATATGGGATATCCTGCAACAACACGGTATTGAAATCCCATTCCCGCAACGCGAAATCAAAATCCTGGGACAACCCGCTCATTAAGCGTCCAGGGCAGAGCACGCATTGACTGTCCGACAACTTATTGTCTTGTGCGCAACATTTCATGCTAAGATGATGATAAAGCGTTTCTGACCTTCACTTCTTATTCACAAAAGCTGTTATTGAATGGCAACAGGTCAGTGACAACAATAGCGAGGTGAGTATGAAGTTCTCCCCCTTAATCGCACCGTCAGTCGTCTTGATGATAGTGGCATTCAACCAGACATTTGCCGGATCAGCACCGGATAGCCAGCCCGGTGCTCACATCAAAGCAGAAAATCAACGCATTTCCCAGATCAGCAAAACCTGTTATCAGAGCTGGAAGCAACTCAACTGGACCATCGGTGAAAATGCCATGTCCGCTGAGGATCATCCGGCATTCAGCCAGGGCATCAAACGCATCTGTCAGGCTCGTGCCGAACTGTTCTTCGAAGGCTATGAGATTACGCCTTTCATTGAACCTGAATCACAGGCGCAGATCTTTCCTATTGTGTTTCGGCCCGATGTTGAAGAAATCAAACAGCATCTGCGTCAGAACCTGCCTAAACTTCGTCTGATTTAATCCGGGGCTGAAGACTGAGCCCCTCTGTGCAGGGTGTCTGAGCACTTCAGGAAAGTCATTTTACTGCCGGTGTGCCGTTGTATTTTTGCCGCCTCGCTTAACAGCGGCTGTAAATCTTCCTATATTATGCATAATATGGTGTGCAAATGGATAAACACGTTTTGTGTTGCACGCAATGCATAACAATGAGGATTAAGGCATGTCGCAATTCGAAAACCTGAAACTGGACAAGCAATTATGCTTCGCGCTGTACAGCGCTACCAATAATATCACCCGTCTCTATCGCAGTTTGCTGGATGACTACGATTTGACTTATCCGCAGTATCTGGTGTTGTTGGTATTGTGGGAGAAAGACGGCATCGCCATCAAAGAGGTCATGAAGAAACTCAACCTGGATTCAGGCACCCTGTCACCGATTATCAAACGCCTGCAGAATGCCGGCATGGTGGAGAAAGTACGCACAGATAAAGACGAGCGCATCGTCCGCCTGCTACTGACTGACAAGTCCAGGAAGCTGGAACCAATGATTGCCAAAGTACAGGAACAGGTGGCCTGTCAGACGCAACTGAACTCAACCGAGTTTTTCGAACTGCTCGACCGGCTAAATCAACTGGCCAGCAGTCTCAGTAACCGAAATGCCCGGGATTCTGCCGCCTGATCAGTCAACCAGCCAGCTTTACTTAAAACTTGAAAGGCCCCAATTTATTGGGGCTTTTTATTGCCAGTGTATAGTGTTGGCAATTCGAAGCGCCAACCAAACAAACAGCAATGGTAACAGGACCATGATCAGCACAAACTCGGCAAGCAGATAGACGGCTGCCTCGACGCCCTGCTCAGCACGACTTTTCACCTGACTCAGTTGAGTCTGTAGATCAAACCTGTCACGCAGGTGACTCAACCAGCCCCCCGACTCTGACTGGTAACTCTCGTTGAGTTGATCAACACTGCTTTGCGCTGATTCGAGCACGGCAACAGCTTGCTGACGCTCTGTCTGTAACCAGTTTTGCGTCTGGTGAGACACCACAGCCAGCATGGGCACAGTGAATCTCAACACGGTCAGGATCACCAGCATTTTTAAGACGACTCGACCTGAGTTACCGACTGCTGGCCGCAGAGTCGACAGCTGCAGCGCCATCACAGCGAGCAAGACAAGCAGTATCTGAATTAAAGCATGATCTGTCAGCATCAGAATAATCTTCTGCACGCCAATTGATGCTGAGGCAATGAGTAAAACCGTAGAGACTTGCTCTATCAGATCATTCAGTGGGTCGAGAACCTCTCCGGGTGTCAGTGTCAGACCAACGCCCATAGGCTCAATCGACATTTCCGTTCCCTGAGCAACAGAAATCACGGCATTGAGCCCCCTCGCCAGTGCATAGACCGTCAGCGTAATCTTCAGCATCTGTGTCAGCTGCTCACTGAAAACCGCTTCCAGAGGCAGACAGGCAAGCAGCAGGCAAACCAGTGCGACTGCAATCGATAACTTCTGTCTCAGTGCCATCCTGTCTCCTGCTCGTTTTTCAGCTCAGGATAATCCTGAACAATATCGCGCCAAAGCCTGATTGTGCATCTGGTGGCGATCTCTAAAATAACAGACAACTACTTGAACTTCTCAAGTAATCACTCAACGAGGAAATTTGTTATGTGGACTAAACCAGAATATTCAGACATGCGTTTTGGCTTTGAAGTGACTATGTACATCTGCAACCGCTGATACACAGCCTGAACGCAATAAAAAGCCCCTTTCAAGGGGCTTTTTTTATGCCTGATGGTTTATTCCGCGAGCTTGATGCAGTTCCTGCCAGCCCCTTTGGCAAGGTAAAGCGCCTTATCTGCACGCTCAATCAAGGTGGTCATGCCCTCCCCTTGTTTGAGTTCAGAAAGGCCCGCGCTCACAGTGACGGTCAGTCTTTGATCCTCAAAATGGAATGTCCAGGCTGAAATAGCACGTCGAATTGCTTCTATTCGCTGCATGGCATGAGTCTGGTCGCAGTCAGTGAACATGACCAGAAACTCTTCACCGCCCCAGCGACATAAAACATCTTCCTTACGGATGTGTAGCTTGATAATACGGGCTACCGCTTCCAGCACTTCATCACCATGCTGATGACCATGGTTATCATTCACCTGTTTGAAGTGGTCGATATCAATCAATGCCAGAGAGATGGCCTGCTGACTGCGTCGGGATTTAGCCAGGGCCTGCTCGAACAGACTATCAAAGACCTGGCGGGTGGCAGCACCGGTCAGCTTATCACGGGAGGCCATGGTCTCGAGTTTTCCCTGATATCCCCGCAGCGCCAGATGAGCGATGATCAGCACCACGACACTGATAGCCAACGAGACCAGAAGGTTAATCCATAAAGCGGCTTCAACTTTCTCTGAAGCCGGATCATTGATCTGTTCCACGATCAGAAACCAGTCAAATTCCGGCACCAGACGACTGTTGAGATAGATCACATTACCGTTCTTGGCTTCGAAGGATACGGAAGCACTGGGCGTGGTCAGAATACGGGTGAACAGTTTATCCAGGCCTTCCTTATTCTGAATATGCAGTTCATCACTGTACTGACTGCTCTGCAGCATCACATCGCCCTGGCGATTAACGAAATAAATTTCGCGGCCATAACGACGCTGATAATTTTCAATCAGCTGAACCACACTCTCCATAGACAGCCCTACACCAATAAGACCGATAAATTCCCCCTCACGGTCTTCCACCCGATAATTGACGAAAATACTCAGTCGGCTTCGATCAGCCGTATCCTGGTCGATGTTGATCTCGTAATCCTGATTCATATGGCGGGCATGGAAGTACCAGTCATCCGCCGGTTCATCTTTTGAGACCTGTTTGATGATGCCGTCAGGATGATAGTAGAGTCGGCTTTTTTCAGAAACGAAAAAGGCCGTGATGGTTTCGTATTTTTCCTGGATTTGAGCCAGATAACGCTGCATCTGCTTTGGATCCTGCTCGCCGTTGGCGACCCAATCTATCGCGAAGGTATCGTTGGCCATCAATGAGGAAATCAGCACCGGCTGCAGCAAATCCCGTTGAATCTCGGAGTAGATATTGTCACTGGTCAACGGCAGCATTTCCTGTTGCAGGCGTTCTGCAATGGAATCACGCGCAACAAAATAACCGATCAGACTGGTTGCCAGAAACCCCAGCAATACAATGACACTGATGATGACGCTATAGAGACGTTTACGGCTGCGCATAATAGGCCTGACTTGCCTGAAAAAAGCTGACATGATAGGCAAGCTGGGTTTTAAATACCAGTTTTAAAAAAACATTTTTGTGATCAATGCAGCCTGCTATCGTCAGCGGTCGTATAACATCTGGCGCCTGCTCACTCAAATACTGCCAGAGGCATCAGCGCTCATCCTCATCGGGTAAATGATAATGCCGGTCTTCGGACTCTTCACCGCCAATCCGATTGAAGTAAAACACACCAAAGGCAAAGCTGACCACAAGCAGCAGGTAGAAAATGTCCAGATCGTCATCCTTGAACAGACTCAGCACTGCCCAGGCCGGTGCGATATAAAAGACGATACTGAAAATCACGGCCAGTGGTCTGCCAAACTCATTGTAAGCACCACGATAGGCGTATCGACTGAACAGACCGGTCAGAAATCCACCAAACAGCGCCAGAATGAGATAGAGAACCATACCGATAATGCTGACGTTCGACATAAATGCCCCTTCATTGCCTTAAACTACACTACTTAGATGTCTGAGTTGGCCTGAGGTTCAGGCAATTGTAGACCTGTCTCTGTAATTATCCGCATCATGGGTATATCCAGCGCGTGCGGATGAATAGTTTCCAATCGCCCCATTTCCATTCCCACGCCAATAGTCTCGACAGGCTCCGACCTCTCAGCCAGGGTCCTGTCGTAATAACCGCCACCGTAACCCAGTCGATAATGGGCTTTATCAAAGCCGACCAGAGGCACCAAAAATCTGCTCGGCGTTAACCACTCAGGCTGTGCTGGCACCGGAATATTCCAAGTGCCCTGAATCATCGGTGTATCCGGCTGCCAGCGCGCAAAGTCTAATAGACGGCTGCGATTGTTGATAACAGGCACAGCGAGTGTCCAGCCTGCCCCAAGCAACCCCTCCGCAAGGACACGGCAATCGATTTCACCTTTAATGGGCCAGTAAATACCCAGTATGTCGGGCGGACAGTCTTCCAGATACATTGCGACGTGTGCCAGACAAGATTTACTGATCTGTTTATGTGCCTTTTCAGTCAGCGAAGCTCTCTCTTCAAGCAAGCGCTGACGTTGTTCCTGTCGCCAGGTTTTCATTGAAATATTCCTCTCATTGGATTATCCACTTGACGAAATTATAACTGGTAAATAATATGCATCTTATAAATACGCATTTTATATACTTGTTTTAAGGAGCCCTGCTCATGCACCCGGAAACCATCAATACTATCAAAGCCACAGTCCCCGTTCTTCAAGCCCATGGTGAACAGTTGACCCGTCTTTTTTATCAGCGGATGTTTGAAAATAATCCTGAAGTGAGGGTTTTCTTCAATCAGGCTCACCAGCAGGCTGGCAGTCAACAAAAGGCGCTTGCCGGTGCCATTTGTGCTTACGCAGAAAACATTGACGATCCGACTGCCCTGGTAGCAGCGGTAGAGTTGATTGCACAAAAGCATGCCTCATTGGGGATCCAGCCGGAACACTATCCGATCGTAGGTCAGAACCTGCTGGGCGCAATTAAAGAATTACTGGGTGATGCGGCAACTGATGACATCATCAATGCCTGGGCAGAGGCCTATCAGGTGTTAGCTGATATATTCATAAAGCGAGAAGCGGAAATCTATCGCCACCACGAACAGCACCATGGCTGGCAAGGATTTAAACCTTTCACGGTGGTTAAACGGGAAGCCAACAGTGCAATCATCAGCTCGTTTTATCTTCAGCCGCTTGATAATCAACCACTGTCCCCCCATCAGGCGGGTCAATACATTAGTGTGCGGGTTCCAGCAGGCAAAAATGCCGAGTCGATGCGTAACTACAGCCTTTCCAATAAGCCGGGAGAGGACTTTTATCGGATTAGTGTCAAACGCGAAACAGCCGTTCAGGATGATGCACCCAACGGTTTGGTTTCCAACTTTCTGCATGATCAGATTGATACCGGTGATACCATTTGGGTGGGACCGCCCTGTGGCGAATTTACCATTCGTACGCCGACGGGCAGCCCCATGGTGATGATTGCCGGTGGCGTGGGAATCACCCCACTTTTGTCGATGCTGCATGCCAGCCTGGAGGAGTATGAGAAGGCACCGGTGACCTTAATACAAGCCGCCGTAAATGGAGAAAAGTTGGCGTTTGCTGATGAAATTGCCGCATTGAAAGCGCATCATGAACACTTCGATTGGCATATCCGCTACAGTGACCCGACGGATAATGATCGTTATCTGGGACGCTTTCACAGCGAGGGCTGGATCGATGAGGCATTACTGACGACGCTGGATAAATCGGCAGATTTTTATCTGTGTGGCCCCAGCGGCATGATGCAGCACTGCTTCCAATTACTGACAAAATCCGGCGTTGCGCGCGAACAAATCCATCTGGAAGCATTTGGGCCGGCGCTTCAGCTGGCCGGCTGAACCTTTACATAGCTCAGGGATGAGCGAATCAGGCCACATTCAAGCTTTGCTGAAGCTTGGCTTTATTTTTAACGACATCTTCAAGCGTATAGCCGTCCAGTACTTCCAGGAACGCCTTCTGTGCTTTACGCAGTGCACTGTAAAGAATGCAGACATTGTCTATTGGGCAGGCACACTTATCACCGAAACATTCAAGCAACTCCATATTCTCAGTTTTCCGGATCACCTTGCCGATATTAACCTCTGCAGATGGCATGGCCAGCTTCAAACCACCACCTCGGCCACGCTGACTGAGAACGATTTTTTCCTGCACCAGTTTCTGGGCGACTTTTGCCAGATGGTTGGTGGATATACCATAGCGCTCAGCCGCGTCTTTAACCGTCGCTGGCTTATCACCGGGATGAATCGCCAGGTAAATCAGCAGACGCATCGCGTAATCCGAGTGTGTAGTGAGCTGCATTAACGTACTCCTTAAAACTGCGGTATAGTCTATCCCAATTAAAATGGGTATAATTTATACCGATTTATTTATTATTGCTGCTTCTGACTCTGGTCATCGCCCCGTTATTGCAAGCAATTTTCCAGCCACAGGCAAATGCCACCTTTAAGACAGCAGCCAGATACTAAAATTCTTTATTCGCAGTTCAACCGGAGAGTCACTCCTCTTCTTCGGTTCGCTTTGAGCCTGCCAGTTGCAGGCTCTTTTTTTGACCGGCAGATCTCTTCCTTTTTGTTGCACAGATTGAGGGCAAGCCGCGCTAAACTGGGGCTTCACGACAAATTCACAGATGCGAGCCAACACTGACTCAAAAATTAGGAGTCAGTTATGCCCTCATTAAAAAAAGCAGGCCTGATAGTCATGGCCTGTTTCAGTCTGTTTGGATGTCAGACCGTGTCAAAACCGCCACTGGAAACCGTCGACTATGTGGATATCGAACGCTTTATGGGCGACTGGTATGTCATCGCCAATATACCCACTTTTATAGAAGAAGAAGCATACAACGCCGTAGAGTCTTACGCGCTAAATGACGACGGCACCATTGCCACCACCTTCACCTTTCGTGAAGGCAGCTTTGACGGTGAGCTGAAAACCTACCATCCCAAGGGGTTTGTTGAGAATACTGAAACCAATGCGCTCTGGGGTATGCAGTTCATCTGGCCGATCAAGGCCGACTATCGCATTGTCTATCTCACTGAAGACTACAGTCAGGTGATCATTGGCCGGAATAAACGGGACTACGTCTGGATTATGGCAAGAACACCACAAATTCCTGAAGACGACTATCAACACATGCTGGCACTGATTGGAGAAATGGGTTACAACACCAGCCTGGTCAGAAAGGTGCCACAGCAGAGACTGGGTGACCGGGAATAAGCCGGTATATATTTTGTCAGACTGGTCTATGACAGCAGTTGTGCCGAACATTGACTTCTACCCGATTCTTTCAGCACCGGGTAGAAACAATGCCAGAAAACCTATCACTGGCAGTCAATGAACGTTAGAGAAAAATTTACAATCATCACCGACACTTGTCTGACCCTGCTTCGATCAGTGCCCCATGCTCTCTGTGCCAGATACCAGCATCGCTGAGTCACATATCCCGCCGTACTCCGGTGAAAAGCCGTTCAACGCTTATCAATCGCACTACAGTCATCAGGTGAATAGCGCTCGCAACCCGCCAAACGACTTATAGCTTTAAATCGTCGACAGAATTAATCACTGCTGCATAAAGATCACGGGTAGAGGCCAGCGCCGCTTCATGAACCTGTTTGGCGGGTAATGTTGAGCCATTTGGTGCATCAAGACTGCGTGTGGCAGTGGCACTGGCCACGACAGTGGGGTTATAGCCCAGGTTGAACCCACCATGAGCGGTAGAATTGACACACATATGCGTCATAAAACCCGCCAGAATAATATTATTTATCCCCTGTCCGCGAAGATATTCATCCAGCGGTGTCTGAACAAAAGCATTAGGGAAATTTTTGGTGATGACGTGCTCACCATCAATGGGCGCGACTTCTTCAGCAATTTCACCCAGCGCGGTGTTGAGGTCATAGGGTGAACCGGCTCCGCCATCATGCTGAATGTGGAACACCGGCACCCCGTTGTCCCGGGCCAGTTGCAACAGTTTTTGCGCTTCTTTGAGGGCGGGCTCTACCCCTTCCAACTGCATGACGCCCTGACGGTAAGTATTTTGGCAATCAATCATAATCAGGGCCGAATCACGCAGGGCTGAGGGCTCATGCCCCAGGCCGACGATATCTCTCAATGTCGTAGTCATTAATGGTATCTCCTGTTTTTTCCTGACCTTAGCACAATACGATTCATGGAACACATGACGCTTGCATTAATCCGGGCGACCGCTATTATTCCGCGGGAAGTAACTACCGAACCGGAGCCACAATGCAAGGTCTTCACAGCAAATCATCGTTCAGCCTGACCCGCGTTTTTAACGCCATCAGAAGCAACCCGCTATTTGAGATTATCGTGGTTGGGGTGATTCTGTTTTCCGCCCTGCTGGCGGGCGCAAAAACTTATGATATTCCACCCACTTTTCTCAATATCGTGGTCTGGTTGGATTACAGTATTACCCTGTTTTTTCTTGTTGAAATCAGCATTCGCTTTTTTGCTGAAGAACGAAAATGGCAATTTTTCAAAAGCGGCTGGAATATTTTTGACAGCCTGATTGTTATCGTCAGTCTGATCCCGATCGAGGACAGCGAGCTGGCCCTTGTCGGTCGTTTGATTCGCATCTTCCGAGTGTTACGGATGGTCTCGGTTATCCCGGAACTGCGCACGCTGCTCAATTCATTACTGAAAGCCCTGCCTCAGCTGGGTTACGTGGCATTGCTGATGTTTATCATTGTTTATATTTATGCCGCTGTAGGCACCACGTTCTTTGCCAAGATCAATCCGACATTATGGGGAGATATCACAGTATCAATGCTGACATTATTCCGGGTAATGACTTTCGAAGACTGGACCGATGTCATGTACGAAACCATGGCCGTTCATCCCCTGAGTTGGGCTTTTTACGTCAGTTTTATCTTTTTGAATGCTTTTGCCTTTTTAAATATGCTGATTGGTATTGTGGTCAATGTGATGGAAAAAGAAAGCGCCGAACAGTGGCAGCGGGATCATGCTGATGAACCCACAGTGGCTGATCTGTCACGCCAGATTGCAGAACTCAAAGCGTTACTGGTGCAACAATCGGAGCTTCAGGCAATAAAAAAGGGAGCCTGAGCTCCCTTTTATCTAACCTGGCTGAAGCAGATTACTGCATGGCACGCAGCATCCATGCGGTTTTTTCATGAACTCGCATGCGATCACCCACCAGTGCGGCAGTGGATTCGTCATCAGCATCCTGCGCTTTTTTAAGCACTTCACGGCAGGTTTTCACCACTTGCTCATGACCGTGGGTGAGCGTCACAACCATATCGGCGGCGCCAGGGACGCCTTCAACTTCTTCGATGCTGCTCAGTTCGGCAAATGACTTGTAGGTGCCGGGCGCTGCAATACCCAGTGTACGAATGCGCTCAGCGATGTCATCAACAGCCTGAGCCAATTCAGTGTAATGCTCTTCAAACATCAGGTGGAGTTCGCGAAATTGCGGACCGGTCACATTCCAGTGGAAGTTGTGAGTCTGCAAGTACAGTGTGTAACTGTCTGCCAACAGGCGCTTGAGGCCGTCAGCAATATCTTGTCTATCCTGCTTGTTGATACCAATATCAATGGTACTCATTATTATGCCTCCTTGTTCAGAGTGAAAATTGACCTTAGTCAGGCGACGAAAACGAGTTTCGTCTGATTACGCTTCACATTGTATGAGTTACTTACATTAAAGTGAAACAAGTAATTCTGGTCACATTAATCGACTGTGTCGATGAAATATCGTTCTTTTATCTATTACGTTTTTTTCAATCACATTGATTGAACTAATTTGTTTTACCTGTTCAAGATAATTAATGATAATCATTCTCAAAGGGAGGAATGATTATGGCTAAAACAATCAGTTTCGCAATTGTGCACTTCAGTGTCGCTTTTACCGTAGGTTACCTGTTAACCGGCAGCATACTGTTTGGCAGTGTCATGGCAATGGTGGAACCCGCTATCAACACGGTAGCTTTCCACTTCCATGAAAAAATATGGAATCGCTTGCAGCAAAAAGCAAGCAAAACACCGGCTCAGTTTGCCGGCTCTGCTCAAACCGGCTAGGCTTCTGTTACGGTGACTTGCAATCCTGACTCAGGCAAGCATAATTCACGCTCATGACAAATGAATGGACACAGCATGAGCAAGCAAGGTACAGCAGCTGAAGTTTTTATCGCCTTCATCAAACTGGGGCTGACCTCATTCGGTGGCCCCATTGCTCATATTGCCTATTATCGTGAGGCGTTTGTGCAAAAACGCCGCTGGCTCACGGAAGAACAATTCGCCCAATTGTTGATGCTGTGTCAGTTTCTGCCCGGCCCCGCCAGCAGTCAGATGGGTTTTAGTGTGGGCCTGATGCGTGCCGGGTGGCTGGGAGGACTGGCTGCATTTTTTGCGTTTACGCTGCCCTCCGCCTTTCTTCTGTTTCTGTTTGCCCAGTGGTTACCTTATTTATCTGACACGGTTGGCAGCGCTGCTATACATGGGCTCAAACTGGTAGCGCTTGCCGTTGTGGCGCAGGCTGTCTGGCTGATGTCAAAACAACTGACACCGGACTGGCGCCGACGTTTTATCGCGCTGGCCACTATCCTGTGTCTGCTCGTTATCAATCATCCCCTGATCCAGATAGCAGTCGTTATTGGTGGTGCTCTGGCCGGCTTGATACTCTGCAGAGACCAGCAATTACCTGCCAGCCGGTTTGAGGTCGATTATGGTAAACGGGTAGCCTGGCTTTTATTAATCGTGTTTTTTGGTCTGTTGTTTTTTCTGCCCGTGTTGGCTGATAGCCATAGTCTGGTTGCCGTCATGGATGCCTTTTACCGCGCCGGCGCGCTGGTTTTCGGTGGCGGCCATGTAGTGCTGCCACTACTGGAACAAACCGTCGTTGAACCCGGCTGGGTTGCCGCGGATGAATATCTTGCCGGTTACGGTGCTGCTCAGGCTGTACCCGGACCGGTATTTTCTGTCGCAGCCTATCTGGGTGCGCTGTTGCCGGGAGACATGGGCGGCATGACCGGCGCAATATTAGCCTTATGTGCCATCTTCTTGCCCGGTTTTCTGCTGATTGGCGCCATGCTGCCACTCTGGCAGTCGGTGCTGAAGTATCCATTGGCGGCAAGCGCACTGGCTGGTGTTAATGCGAGTGTGGTCGGATTGCTGGCGGCGGCCTTGTACGACCCTATCTGGGTCAGCGCTGTTCAGCACATAACTGATTTTATTATCGGTCTGATTGGTTTTATTATGCTGCAGTTTTTCAGATTGTCAGCACTTCTGGTTGTTGCCTGGTGTGTGCTGGCCAGTATTGGCGCTGCGCTATTATGAATTCAGCTCGAATTCGTCCTGCCACTTCACAGGACGTCCCTGAGATCACCTCACTGTTACAGGCCTGTGCTCAGTGGATGAGTAACAAGGGCATGCACCATTGGCTGGGCGTTTATGATGAATCCGCCGTATTGGCTAATCTAGAGGCTAAACAGGTTTACGTGTTGGAGACTGGGGACGGGGTTCAGGGCTGTATTGCACTGGGCACCCATAAATCGGATTATTACGATGACTGTTGGCCGCAGGCACCAGATGCCGACTTTTATATTACCCAGCTTGCTGTTAATCCTGATGCGCAGGGCCAGGGATTCGGCAAACAGTTGATGCATTACTGCATTGAGCAAACTGGCAACGCGACCCTGCAACTCGATGCGGTGGATCACTATCCTGCCCTGCTCAGCTTTTATCACTCACTCGGCTTCGAGATTATCGAGACCGGTATCGGACTCGGCGATAAACGTCATCTTTTCCGCCTTTCACGCTGAGCTTGTTACATGACACAATGGACTGAGGCTATACATCCCATTGATATGGAGGCCAGACCATGCTTCATCCATTGGAAGTAGACACCATCATGTGCCCATACTGTGGCGAGCATTTCACAGTGCTGATCGACTGCAGCGTATCTGAACAGCAGTATATTGAAGACTGCGAAATATGCTGTCGACCGATCGAGTTTCATGTGCTTGTGAATGATAACAATGACTTCGATGTCACCGTCCATTCAGAGAATGAGTGACTGACAGTATCAACTGGCGAACTCAGTCAGTTGTGACTACCCTGTGGCAAGCAAAACAGAAAACAATGCTGATGTCGACGCGAACCCTGTTCTTTTTCCTCATGACCCTGCTGGCAGGCACGGCCCATGCCGAAAACTTCAGTATTACCCCGGTTAAAGACAATATCTACCAGTTCAGTAACGGCACCCATCATGCCGTGTTTATTGTCACTGATGACGGTATCGCGCTCACTGATCCCATTTCCACGGATGCGGCTCGCTGGCTCAAAAAAGCGCTCGAGACACGTTTCGAACAACCCGTACGTTATGTCATATATAGTCACAACCACCCGGATCATGTTTACGGGGGAGAAGTCTTTGCCGGTCCCGGCGTCACCTTTATCGCCCATGAATGGGCCCGGGATGATCTATTGGCTACGCAAGCCGAAACAGCAATCCCCAATCTGGTCTTCAATGATGAGATGCGCCTCTACCTCGGTGATACACCGATTCACCTCCGCTACCACGGCCCCAATAACGGCAAAGGCTCGATTTCGATCCACTTTCCCAGCGAGGGTGTGTTGCATGTCGTGGACTGGATCGTCCTGGGCCGTATGCCTTACAAAAGTCTGCCGGGGTATGATATCCGCGGTATGATCAATTCAACCCGTGACGTGCTGGCGATGGACTTCGACATACTGGTGGGCGGCCATGCTGAGCGTGGAGATAAAGACGATGTCCGGTTTTATCTGAGTTATCTGGAACAACTCTATGCTGCCGTACTTGATGGCATGCAGGCGGGCAAAAGTCTGCAACAATTGCAGCAGGAAATCCGACTTGACCAATTTCAGTCACTCAACATGTATGAGGCGTGGTTACCACTTAATATTGAAGGTGTGCATCGGAATCTGATTGACCAGTCCTACTTACATCTTCGCCCCCGACAATAGCAAAGCAAGCTTGAACGATATGAGCCGGCGCCTATCGCCGGCTCTTTCACTTATACACTTATATCACTTGATCCAAACCTGTTTGGCGTTTACAAACTCTTTAATGCCATGAGGTCCCAGTTCACGACCATAACCGGATTTTTTAATCCCCCCGCTCGGCAGCCGCGGATCCGTTTTAACGATACCGTTAATAGCAACCTGACCGGCCTCCAGTTTCATCGCGATATCTTCTGCTAATGCGGCATTACCGGTCCAGACACCGGCACCCAGTCCGAACTCACTGTCATTGGCAAGTTCAACCGCATGCTTGGCATCTTCGGCGCGGATGATGCACATCACGGGCCCGAAGGTTTCTTCACGAAATGCCGTCATTTCAGCTGTGACATCCACCAGCATCGTGACCGGATACAGAAATCCTTCGCCATCGGGCATTTCGCCTCCCATCAGGCAACGGGCACCATCAGCGATCGTCTCAGTGACCTGACGGTGCAAGTCTTCACGTAAATCGAAGCGCGCTATCGGACCGATGTCCGTTTCTTCTGAGAGTGGATCCCCCAGTCTGAGCTTCTGCAGTCGCTCGAAAACCCGACCAATAAAATCATCGTAAACCGGCGCTTCCACGATCACACGCTTGGCCGCAATGCATGACTGACCGGCATTGATAATACGGGACAGCGTGGCTACATCTGCCGCCGATTCCAAATCGGCATCCTGCAATACGATAAACGGGTCACTCCCCCCCAGTTCCAGTACCGAGGGTTTGATTTCTGAGGCTGCGGTCGATGCCACCTTACCGCCGGCAACGGGTGAACCAGTGAAAGACACTGCGGCAATGCGTGGATCACGAATAGCCTTTTCAACCAGGGGGGTTTCAACCGGCAGATTCACCATAATATTGTCTGGCACACCCGCTTCACGAAAGACAGTCTCGATCGCCTCAGCACAGCCGGGCACATTGGGGTCATGCTTCATCACACAGGTGTTACCGGCCATCAGTGCCGGCGCCAGATAACGAAAAGCCAGCCATAACGGTGCATTCCAGGGCAGAATCCCCAGTAGAGTGCCCAGCGGCTGGTAGCAGACATAACTCAGAGAGGCATCTGAAGGCAGTTCTTCCCGGGTTAGATACATTTCTGCATGTTCTGCATAATGCTCAGCACACCAGGCGGCTTTCTCGACTTCCGGCCCCCCTTCCTTGACCGGCTTACCCATTTCCTCTGCCATTAACTTAGCGAGCAGGACTTTGTTGTCACGTAACCTGGCTGCAACGGTTTTTAATACCTCAGCGCGCTCGGCTAAGCTTTTCCTGGACCAGGCCTTGAATGCCTGATGTGCAGCAGCGATCTGGCGCTCAATGCCGGCCTCATCCAGCGCCTCGTAATTGTTCAGGACCTGGCCTGTGTACGGATTGGTTGCATGTAACATCAGCACCTCACTTTGCATTTTTGGCGGTTTTAGGGGTCACATCGTCATTCTGTGGATCGGTTTTCTTTTCGGCTTTTTTGACCGGCTCTAATTCCACTGGCTTTTTCTGCCCCTGATCCGGTTTGACGGTAAAGTTGCGATCCAGCGAGAAGAATGACTCGCAGCCATCGGCAGTAATATGGATGGTGTCAGAGATCCCGCAGGTCTTATCACCATCCACGCCCCACATCCAGGGAATGACATGAAATGTCATGCCTTCTTCCAGAATCGCTGATTCGCCCTGCTTGAGGCTGCAGATATACCCCTCATCCCAACTGGGCGGGAAAGCGATCCCGATCGAATAACCGGAGCGGGTTACCAGCCTGGCACCGACATCGTTATTGGTGATGATATTGCGAACCAGGTTATCCACATCAGATACGGTCATTCCCGGTTGAACCACTTCATGCACGGCATTCAGTGCCATTTTCATGCGCTCCTGAGCTTTGTACATGGAGTCACTCAGCTCACCCAGCACCACGGTACGCATCAGTGCTGTGTGGTATCGCCGGTAGCAGCCACCGACCTCAAGAAATACATGCTCGCCCGGCTGTACAGTCCGTCCTTCCCAGGTCGCATGACCGATCATGGTTCTCGGACCAGAGGTGACGTAGGGCATCACAGCGGGCGGCTCTCCCCCGGCTTTGAACATGGCACTGCTTATGGCGGCCCCGATCTCATTTTCAGTCACCCCTGCGGCTGACGCTTCCAGCCCCGCCTGCATTCCTGCCTCAGTAGCCGCGGCGGCTTTGCGCATCAGATCGATTTCAACGTCAGATTTGCGGATCCGGCCCTGCTCGACAATACCGAAACAGTCCAGTAGTTTGCCGTCAGTCAAGGTGGTGTGAATGAAGTCCTGCTGGTAGGCCGGGAAGAAGTAACTATTGCGTTCATAGCCTATGCGCTTGTTGGCGAGGCCAAACTCACGCAATGCATCGACCAGCATCTGGATCGCATCACCGGTATCGGGATAGGGCCGCGTTCGTTCGACCCAGGTTCGGGCGATGATGTTGGATTCCTCCATCTGTCGGGTGATCATGAAGGGTTCCTGCTCCAGCGGCACCACCAGCGCCTGGAAAAAGGAATAACCGGTGGTCTGATAGTCTGTGAGGTACATGATGTTTTCCGGATCAGTGATCACCACCGCATCCAGCAGACGCTGGGCAATCCGCACCCGTAACTCACTGAGCCGGCGTTCATATTCCTCAAAGGGAAAAGTCATGTCATCACGTTGTCTCATGCCGCTTCCTCCATGACTTTTTCAGTGATTTCAACCAGAATCTTCAGCCCTTCCTCCAGATCACTGTCCGGAATCGTCAGGGGCGGTATCAATTTCACCACTCGGCCGCCGGTGCCACATGCAGCAATCAACAGGCCGGCTTCAAAGCAGCGTTCGACAATCGCTTTGGCCCGTTCGCCGGTCATCACATCCAGACCGAGAATCATACCTCTGCCGCGGATCTGAACCTGGTCGTAGCGCTGCTCAAGTGGTGCTAAGGCATCATTCATCCGATCGCCCTTTTCATGCACTTCTTTCATCAGACTGTTGTCTTCGAAGTAACTGAGCGCCTCGCTGCCGGCAACAAAAGAAATGCTCTGGCCGCGGAAGGTGCCGGTGTGCTCACCCGGAGACCAGTACTCATCCACTTCCGGCTTAATCAGGTTCATCGCAATGGGCGTACCCATTCCACCCAGGCCTTTAGCGAGACAGATGATGTCTGGGTCAATACCCATATCATCAAAGCTGAAGAAGGAACCTGTGCGGCCCATGCCCACCTGGATATCATCGACTATCAGCAGCGCGCCCACCTCCTTGGCCAGTGCCGCCACGGCCTGCAACCACTCTTTCGAGGCGACATTCACCCCACCTTCAGCCTGCACCGTTTCCAGCAGAAAAGCGGCCGGCGGTGTCACGCCGCTTGAGGTATCGCGATACAGACTGCGCATATGCTCAATGCTTTCCAGACCACAGCCGGACTCGCACCCCATACAGGGCTTGTTACAGCCAAAGGGATAATGTGAAACATGATTCAGGGGTACACCCGCTGCGCCACGGAAATAACGGTTCGCTGTGGCAGCCAGTGAGCCCAGCGTCATACCGTGAAAGCCCCGTGTGAAGGCAACAATTTCCTGTCTGGCCGTCACCCGTCGTGCCAGTTTCATCGCTGCTTCCACCGCGTTGGTGCCGGTGGGGCCGATGAACTGCATCTTGTGATTCATGTTTCGCGGTTTCAGCACGACCTTTTCGAAGCGCTCCATAAACCGGCGTTTCGCGGTAGTCATCATGTCCAGCGCATGCGTCACCCCGCCTGATTGAATGTAATCCACTACGGCCTGAGTCATGCGCTCATTATTGTGGCCAAAATTGAGCACCCCGGCACCAGCGAAAAAGTCGATATATTCTTTGCCGTCCTCATCCCGCTGCCTTGCATTGCGTGCCTTATCGAACACAACCGGGTAAACACGGCAATAGGCTCGGATGGCGGACTCACGCTGTTCGAATACACTCATTAAATACCTCCACAAAAGAAACGCCGATGCTACGGCAACGGAAAACGGGTCGGTTATTCTGCAATCGGCGCACCGACCAGGCGCGAATAGAGTCGAGTGACAAGGGGTATTAACCTGTCATTGAAGTCATACAAGGGACTATGGCACACGGCCTGATGTTCAGGACCGTCATCGGCACCAATCAGGGCAAAAGCCCCCGGAATCTGTTCCAGGTAATAACTGAAATCTTCTGAAGCCATCACGGGTATTGGCAGGCGCTGATCCAGGCTGTCTTCTCCATGATCCTGCTGCCATTGATGGCGCACAAAAGCCGCCTGCGAAGCATGGTTAATGGTCGCGTTGTAGCGTGGAAAATGTCTGACTTCGGCTTCTACACCATAAGCTGCGGCAGTTTGCTGGCTGATCTCGGTAATCAGTGAATTTACCCGATCCCGGGTAACGATATCCGGCACGCGGATACTGCCGCCAATCAATGCCGTATCAGGAATCACGGTCGGCGCACTGGGCGCTTCGATCGAAGTCACACTGACCACAGCGGTAGACTGGGGCGCCAGGTTGCGGCTGACGATTTGCTGCAGGGCCTGTGTCACGGCACTGGCTGCCAGCACCGGGTCATGACAGAGTTCCGGCTGACTCGCATGTCCGCCTTTTCCCTGCAGACTGATCTGAAAAGTACCGTTGCCACACATCACAATGCCGTCCGGGCAGACCAGTTTGCCAAAGGGAATCACCGGCCAGTTGTGCCAGCCGAAAATCATATCAATCCCTTCCAGCGCACCGTCATCGATCATTTTTTTTGCACCATGGCCCCCTTCTTCCGCTGGCTGGAACAACAGGGTTACCGGCCCCGGCAGGCTGGACTCAACCGATTTCAGCCAGCGCGCTGTCGCCAGTAATGTCGCAGTGTGACCATCATGACCGCAGGCATGCATAAAACCCTCATGCTCTGAGCGCCAGTCATGTTCATTTTGCTCAAGAATGGGTAATGCATCCATATCAGCTCGAAGCGCGATATGTTGACCATTGCTATTGGGGTTAAGACGTCCCAGGGTGCCCAGCTCGGCGCAGGCTTGCCAGGGAATCTGCAGGGCGCTGAGTTCACGACGAATCAGATCAGCGGTACGCACTTCCTGCCAGCCCAGCTCGGGATGCCGGTGCAGGTCACGGCGCAGTTGCTGCGCACTATCGATCGCTTGTTGCCAGATGTCGCCCATCTTGCCCCCTGCGGTTTGACTCAAAACGGTGCACGTTTCGATGAAATGTGATGTGGAAGCCCGCTGTGGAAGCATTTTTGTTTCGACAACGAGACTTTCAGGCTCAGACTAACACCAAGCAAGCCTTGTTCCAACATTTTGAACCCTAAACAATAAGTCCTTGTTCAGGCATCGATAATCATGACTAGACGACTGGTCTATTTTCTGAAATAATGAGCTTCATGAATCAAGCAGCCAGTTCACGTTACAGTGATACCCGACAACATATTCTCAGCACTGCCCAAACCATCATTTTGGGAAAAGGCTTTGCTGCGGTCGGTCTCAATGAGATTCTGAAAACGGCTGGCGTGCCCAAAGGGTCCTTCTATCACTATTTCGACTCTAAAGAACATTTCGGCAGTGTGCTGCTGGAAAATTATTTTGATCAGTATATGTTGACCCTGGATAGCCACTTTCAGGGTGATGACAGCAGCGCGGTGGATCGTTTACTTGATTATTTCGATAACTGGAAAAATTCACAGTGCAGTGACACCTCAACCGACAAGTGCCTGGTGGTCAAACTCAGCGGTGAAGTCACCGACCTTTCCGAAAGCATGCGTCTGGCGCTGAAACAGGGAACCCACCGTGTTATCAACCGACTGGCAGCAGTTGTTCAGCAAGCCATTGACCATGGTGAAATCTGCATTGACGATGACGCTCGAACTGTCACAGAAGAGATCTATTATTTATGGATTGGTGCCACCTTGCTCACCAAGGTCAACCACAACCCTGACGCTTTGCATGTCGCGATGAATGCATTGCATGCACGTTTGAATTTAACCAAGGCTGCTGTCTAAGGCCTTTTTATTTGCCCAATAACTAGACGACTGGTCTATTAAATATCAAAGGATCTACGTGAATAATTTTGAGTTTTATAACCCGACCCGCATTGTCTTTGGCAAAGGACAAATCAATGCCATCGACCAGTTGGTTCCGGCATCTGCCAGAGTACTCATCCTTTTTGGCGGCGAGAGTGCTAAAAAATACGGCACCCTGGATGAAGTAGAGACGGCACTGGGTCAACGTCATGTAGCGTTTTTCGGCGGTATTGAAGCCAATCCCAGCTACAGCACCCTGATGAGAGCCGTTAAGCTTATCCGGGATAAAAAACTGGATTTTCTGCTGGCTGTCGGTGGTGGCTCGGTTATCGATGGCACCAAGTTTGTTGCAGCCGCAGTGGCCTGCGGGGATGATCCCTGGGAGGAAATCCTGGTCAAGGGCGCTCGTGATATTCGCACTGCGCTGCCGTTCGGTAGTGTGCTCACTCTGCCGGCGACCGGTTCAGAAATGAATACAAACTCAGTTATCACCCGTTATGAAACACAGGAAAAACTGGCATTCAGTAGCCAGCTTGTTTTCCCCCAGTTTTCAATACTGGATCCAAGCAAAGCCTACACCCTCCCCGGCAAACAACTGGCCAATGGCGTGGTGGATGCCTTCACCCATGTGGTTGAACAATATCTGACTTATCCAGCAGCTGCCAGGATTCAGGACCGCTTTGCCGAGGGGCTGTTACAAACCTTGATAGAGATAGGCCCTGCGCTTCTGGAAAACCCGGAAGATTATGCGCTTCAATCTGATTTCATGTGGACAGCGACACTGGCTTTGAATGGCTTAATCGGTGTCGGTGTGCCACAGGACTGGGCCACGCATATGATCGGTCACGAAATTACGGCTTTGCATGGCCTCGACCATGCGCAAACCCTGGCGATTGTGCTTCCCAGCGTGATGCAGGAACAACGTGCCGCTAAACGCGACAAACTATTACAGTACGCGGACCGCGTCTGGCATATCAATGAGGCAGACGAAGAACGCCGCATTGATCTGGCCATCAGTAAAACCCGCGGATTTTTTGAGCAGATGGGCGTGAAAACACGGCTCAGTGATTACCAGATCGGCGCAGAGGCTATTCCGCTGATGGTCCAGCAACTGGAAAAGCATGGACTAACCCAACTGGGTGAGCGTGAAGATATCGACCTTGATAAGAGCCGCCGGATTCTGGAAGCCAGTCTCTAAAAACAAGGAGTCAGCCATGTCAAAAGTAGTCAGATTCAATCAAACCGGGGAACCGGATGTTCTAAAGCTTGTTGATGAAGAAGTGCCGCCACCGGGCGAAGGTGAAATACAGATTCAGGTTGCAGCCATCGGACTGAACAGGGCCGAAGCCATGTTCCGTCGTGGTCAATACCTGGAAGCGCCTCAATTTCCGGCACGGCTTGGCTATGAAGCTGCAGGAACCATCAAGGCCGTTGGTGAAAATGTGCATGGCTACAAGGTGGGTGATGCCGTCAGCACCATACCCAATTTCCCGCTGAATCGTTATGGCGTCTATGGCGAAGTCATTAACGTTCCCGTCACTGCGGTGGCTTTTCACCCGCTCAACCTGAGTTGGGAGGAAGCAGCCGCAGTCTGGATGCAGTACCTCACGGCTTATGGTGCCCTGATCGATATTGCCAAGATGCAACCCGATGACTTTGTGCTCATTCCGGCCGCCTCCAGCAGCGTGGGTCTGGCCGCCATTCAGTTGTGTAATCTGGTCGGGGCCGTACCCATCGCGATGACCCGCCATAGTGATAAGAAACAGGAATTACTCAATCATGGCGCCCGGCATGTAGTCGTCAGCGAAGAAGAGGATGTCATCGCCGCCGTGGAAAATATCTCTGAGGGTCAGGGTGCCCGTATCATCTTCGATCCGGTTGGCGGTCCGATGCTGGCGACCCTGGCCGAGGTCGCTTCCAGCCACGGCATTATTTTTCAATATGGCGCCTTGAGCCCTGAACCCACTCCATTCCCCTTGTTCAGTGTGCTGGGTAAAGGTCTGACTATCCGTGGCTATACCCTGTTTGAATTCACCCAGGATCCGCAACAACTGAAACGTGCCAAGGACGATATCTACGGCTGGCTGGAAGGCGCTCAGCTGAAACCGCTGATTGCTAAAACCTTCAGCCTGGATGAGATTGTCGAAGCGCATCGTTATCTCGAATCCAATACCCAGTTGGGCAAAATTATCGTTACTGTCTAAAAGGAATGTCTATGAAGCAAGCATCAGAATCCACAGCGGATTTGCAGTCACCATTACAGGTTGGCGCCATTCAGCTGAAAAATCGTTTTGTCATGGCACCACTGACCCGCAACCGTGCCGGTGAAGGTCTGGTTCCGACCGATATGATGGTCGAATATTACCGTCAGCGTGCCTCTGCCGGTCTCATCATTACCGAGGCCACACTGGTCTCTGAGGACGGCATCGGTTATCCCAATATTCCCGGCATTTACAGCGAGGCTCAGATCGAAGGCTGGAAAAAGGTGACCGACGCGGTCCATCAGGCGGGGGGCAAAATCGTGATGCAGATCTGGCACTGTGGCCGTGTTGGTCATACTTCCCTGCTCAACGGCAAGCTGCCGATGGCGCCTTCGGCAATTAAACCCGCCGGAGAAGTCATGACTTATGAGGGCATGAAGCCTTATGAAACACCGCGAGAAATGTCACTGGACGATATCAAACGCATCAAAGAAAACTTCCGCCAGGCCGCGCACAACGCTTTAAGCGCCGGTTTTGATGGTGTTGAAGTCCACGGTGCCAACGGCTATCTGCTGGATCAGTTCCTGCGTGACGGCAGTAACCAGCGTAGCGATGAGTATGGTGGCAGCCTTGAAAATCGGGCAAAGCTGTTGCTGGAAGTGGTTGATGAAGTCACCCGGATCTGGGGCGCAGATCGAGTCGGTGTCAGACTGTCGCCATTGCAGCCATTTAATGATGTCCACGACAGCCATCCAGAACAGACTTTCCGCTACGCCGTCGAGCAGCTCGACAAATTCGGTCTTGCCTATCTGCATATCACCGAAATGGGTATCGATAACCCGGGTGCGGCCGGTCCGGCATTTGATATTCACTCGTTGCGTCCGCTCTGGCATGGCATTTATATGACCAATTACGATTACAGCCTGGACAAGGCCAATGACATCATCAGCAGAGGCGAAGTCGATCTGGTCTCATTCGGCAAACTGTTTATCGCCAACCCCGATCTGCCATTACGTTTCGAAAAAAACGCGCCGCTCAACGAGCCCGACCCGGACTCATTCTATGGCGGCGACGAACGTGGCTATATTGATTACCCCTTCCTCGAAGCTTGAGGCCTCAATCCATTAAAGGAGGAATGATGAAACTCAAATTTTTATCTCTAGCAAGCCTGGCAGCCTCATCGCTGGGACTGATGGCGGCACCGGTCATGGCAGACCGTGCAGCCGCCGAAGCCAATCTGCATAAACTCAATGTGCCAGACGGTTTCAAAGTTGAAGTCTACGCTGAAGTGCCGAATGCCCGTCAGATGGCTGTCGGTCAGTCCACCGGCACCGTCTTCGTCGGTACCCGTGGCAAGAATGTTTATGCCGTGGTCGACAAGAACAAGGACCGTCAGGCTGATGAAGTCGTCAATATTCTCAGCGATCTTAAAGTCGGTAACGGTGTGGCCATGCACCAGGGTAACCTGTATGTGGCTGAACAACACCGTATCGCCCGCTATGCTGCGCCGGGTTTTGATTTGACCCTGCCATTCGAACAGATGCGTGAAGTCGTTTTTGAAGACCTGCCAGATAAAGCCCATCACGGCTGGCGCTATATTGATTTCGGCCCGGACGGCAAACTGTATGTCACGGTCGGCGCCCCCTGCAATATTTGTGAGGTTAATGGCTACGAGGGGACGATTATTCGCATGAATCCGGATGGCAGTGAAGCGGAAGTTTATGCACACGGCGTGCGTAACTCTGTGGGTATCGACTTCCATCCCGAGACCGGTGATTTGTATTTCACTGACAACAACGTCGATATGATGGGTGATGATAATCCGCCGGGCGAATTCAACGCGGCCCCGGAAAAAGGCATGCACTTTGGATTCCCGTTTTATGCCGGTGGCGATGCCCGCCATCAGGACTGGAAAGACAAACAGCCGCCCCAGGAAGTCACTTTTCCTGAAGTCGAGTTTCAGGCCCATACCGCCAACCTCGGTTTCAAATTTTACACCGGCAAAATGTTCCCGGCTGAGTATCAGGGTGACGCCATCATCGCTCAGCATGGTTCCTGGAACCGGACTGAGCCGGTGGGCTATAAACTGGAGCGTGTCACTTTCAACGACAACAATCAGGTCACAGGTCACCAGACCTTTATCGATGGCTGGTTGATCGAGGGTGAAGCCTGGGGTCGTCCCACCGATGTCCTGCAACTGCCCGATGGCTCTTTGCTGGTCTCGGATGACTACAACGGCGTGATTTACCGTGTCAGTTATGGTGAAGAGCAGGAAACCACTGCTGTCAAACCGGCTCAGACCAGTAAACAAACCGTGAAAGGACTGAGAATGCCGGAATCGGTTATTGCTCACCCGGACGGTCGCCTGTTTATCAGCGAAATCGGCGAGTTTGGCAAAAAAGATGACGGTCAGATCAGCATCATCAACACTGATGGCAGCAAAACCGTGCTGGCCAGCGGTTTGAATGATCCGAAAGGACTCGATTTATTCAACAACGAACTCTATGTTGCTGATATCAATCAGGTCCTGAAGATTGATATGGACGGCAAAATTGAGGTTCTTGCTGACAGCAGCGATTTCCCAGGTAAAGCTGAATTCCTCAATGATGTGGAAATCGACGGCAGTGGCAATGTCTATGTCTCAGACAGCGGCACTGACACCGGTCAAAATGCCGGTATTTATCGAGTTTCCACCACGGGTGAAGTCACTGAAATTATGGATAACCAGGCTGGTATCAAACGTCCCAATGGACTATTGATGGATGGTATTGGCAGTCTGCTGGTTGCCGACTTCGGTACCGGTGATTTGTATCGTTTTGATATCGCCTCAGACAAGGTCAAGGATCTGAATACCGGATTCGGTGGTGCTGACGGTCTGGTTCGCGACACCCGCGGTTTCCTCTATATCAGTGACTGGAATAACGGCAAAGTCTGGCAACTGGCCGGTCCGCGAGCGACCCCTCAGATCATCGCCGATAATCTGCAGGCTGCTGCTGACATTGCCCTGTCAGCGGATGGTCAGTATCTGCTGGTGCCGGACATGAAAGCCGGTGAATTAATTCATCTGCCATTACGGTAAAATTCACTTTAAGCAGACTTTAAAGCCGGGGTCCTGGGATCCCGGCTTTTATTTGACCGCCCTCTGCAATGTTTAACTTCGCTTCAGTGTCGGTTTATGTGACTGTTTATAAAAAAACTGACCTACGTACCCGGGTCTATTTCACACAAAAGACATGACTTTTTCACACATCATCACTACATCATGCTAAATTGATATCAGGACAGTCTTTGCAAACAGTTTGCTGTTTCGGGGGGCGTTCAGATGCGACAATTTCTCCTGCTTATCCTGAGTATGGTCTGGGTGTTGCCTGCCAATGCTGTGATTCACGGCTCCGCCGCAGACCCGGTTTCTGTCTCTACCGGTAAAATAAGTATCGACCAGTTACGCTGGCATGCCTCTGTCAAAGGCCTGATAACCGAAACCAGTGAATGTAGCTCGGTGGTCGTTGGCACTTCACCATTGACACTGCTGACAGCGGCGCATTGCCTGCGCAATGCCCGGCTCAACCCCGTGACTAAAACCCCTCTGATTCAACTGTTCTTGGGTGTGCCCGTGCCACCTATTCGAGCTGCGGTTTACAGCGAATATGACAGTCTGGATGAAAATATGGCCAGGGACATTGCGGTGCTGATTTTTGATGGCGATGCCCCAAGTAGTGTTGAAGCTGTTCCTGTGACACCGGCAAGTGCATCTCCCAAAGCGCTGTTATGTGGTTATGGCCAGGGCTACAAAGCGATGGTGACAGAAGTGCCCAGTTGCGCGATTAAACCCCTGATGACGGCCGATGAGGAATTTCAACGTTTTGTACCAGATACCTATGAGCCTCTGGATCCGTTGCTTTATATGCAGTTCCGCACACAGTTCGAAGCCAAAAAACTGCTACTTCGTTCCTACAATGCCTTGCTGGCCGTCAACCGGCTGCATCAGAATGAATACCAGACATCCCTGCCCATGCCCACCCGAGGCGACTCCGGCGGTCCCTGGATGATTAACCTACCTGGGCCTAAACGTGGCGTGGTGGCATTAACCAGCTTTATTGAAACCTTTTACCGCAAGAACAAACAATGGCCGTTTTTCAAACAGACACGTGCTCCACTCAGTGACTTCCCCTATGTCGCCTACGGCGTGCGACTGGATACCGATGAGGCACGGGCTATATTCAAGCAGGCAAGACTCTTGGGCGCGGATATCGACACCTGGCAGTAACTGCCTCTACAAAATCAGGCACCAAAATCAGTTTGGGCTGTCACAGATTTAAGCCCGAAGTTCAGAGGGGATGCCCCGATGATAATCAATTTCGAAGAATGGTCATTACTGGCAAAACAGGATCAGGCGGCATTTGAAAAAAAACGCGCAGCTGTGATTCGTCAATGCATTAACGAAACTGCTCAGAGCGATGCTGAACGGCGTCGTCTCAATGGTCTACAGTTTAGAATCGATATGGTTCGTCGACGTCACAGTCATGCGCTCGGCGCCTGTATCGAAATTTCAGACATGTTGATGGCACAGTTTAATCGACTGATTAAGCTGGATTTGGGACAGATTATTCAGCAGGATCGGCATGAATCGAAAAACAGCTGCCAGATACTGCAATTCAGGCCTGCATGCAAAAGCAAGAACTGGCTTGGATGAAATCCGTTTGCTGACACTTTCAGACACACACAAAAAGTTTTTCACATTACTCACATTTTCTGTGGAGAAGTATGTGGATAAGTTTCTGGAAAGACGCTAAGTGATTCTTTTATGACAAGCTTTAAAATATGGTTAATTTTTAACCAGCATCAAACAAATCAGACTTGACAAACAGGTTTGCCATTCAACGCCCACTGCCCTATCAAAGACTTAAAGACGGGCTTCTTTTTGTAACAATATTTTTTTGCGTTCACGCCCCCAACGATAGCCAGAGACCTCACCGTCCTGCCTGATTATACGGTGACATGGAATCGCCAAAGCCAGTAAATTTGCGGCACAGGCACCCGCGACCGCACGCACAGCGCTGGGCGAACCAATTTCGTCGGCAATCTGCGTATAGGTCCGGGTTTGTCCTGGTGGAACCCTCAGCAAGGCTCGCCAGACCCGTTTCTGAAACTCCGTTCCCTGGATATCAAGTTCAAGCTTGAGATCCGCATCCGGCCATTCGGCAAAATTTAAAACCTGTTGCAGACGTGACAGTAAAACCCGGTTCTGCTGCCCTTTTTGCACATGTGGATATGTTTGCTTGAGCCATTCAACCAGTGGTCCCGGTTCATCACCAAGCGCAATGGCACAAATCCCATTATCACTGCTTGCTACCAGCACGCACCCAAGTGAACAGCTGCCCAATTCGTATTCAATCATCCTGTTCCTCCTTGACTGTCATTAAAACGGGCGCGGCGAACTTCCATCTCGGTCGAGTACTCATAAAAGTGATTATGATAAAACGTGTCGGTCAGGGAATCATTGCCCCGTTGTCTTACTGAGATAAAGCTGGCCGGATGCGTTATCATCTGACTATACACTCAATCAGCTATGGAGCAGAATCTTGAGACTGAGTTTATTTTTTGCCCTATTTTCCCTCTCGTTCACAGCCTTGGCTGGCGGCGTGCCGCCGGGTGTCTATCAGCATAGTGACGATACATTACAAAAACTCTATGCAGAGCTGCATTACCTGAATCAGGTGGGTCGGGAGATACATCAGAAATATGACGACAAAATCAAAGCCGATCCTGCACAGATGCGATTCTGCCTGGGTGAATACAGCTATATCAGCAGCAGGGCGAAAGCGACCATTGGCATTGCAAACCGCCTGGGCGGTCCGAACCGGGAGGAATATATTAATACCGGCTGGCATGCCCTCGAATGTATTAAATGCAGTGGAGATGTCAGTCACTGCGATGCTATCCCGCCTACGCTTGAGACCATCAAAGCAGAATACAAATCGCAGCAGTGAAGTTTATAAGTCGAACGCAGCCAGGATGGCACAGGGCTGAGTTTTGGCGCCACAGGCGCAGTCACTGGCAAGCTTTTTCAGGCTATCTCTTGCCTGCACCATCTCCCTGATCTTTGCTTCCAGCTGCTCAAGCCGCTTCATTGCGAGTCGATAGGCCTGCTCATGATCCTGCGTGGCATCCAGCTTGATCAGCGTTTTGATCTCACTGAGGGTAAAGCCTGCTTCCTGAGCTTTCCGGATAAATTTCAACTGGCGTAGTGACGCTGGACCATAGCGCCTGACGCTGCCATCCGTTGAGGCAGGGACTGCCAGTAAACCTTTGCGCTGATAAAAACGAACCGTTTCAACGCTTACGTCTGCCATGGCAGCAAATTTTCCAATGGTCAGTGATAGCTTCTGTGTCATCAGCGCTTGACTCCGTACCCAGGTACGTACTTTATAGTAGAAATTAACCTACTGACACAAGCTGAGTCTGGTTGGCAGTGCCCCGAATGAAGATTTACATTGGCACTGCGCCACAATGCTTAGCTAAGGAGATAGCATGGCAATCGACCCGGTATGCGGTATGACTGTTGATGCAGACAACGCGCGCTATCACGCGCAGCATAATCAGCAGGATTATGTGTTCTGTTCCCAGCATTGCATGAATAATTTCAAAGCCGATCCAGGGCGTTACCTCAAGCAATCAGAAGCAGATCACAACTGCTGTGGAGGTGATGACAAAGCACCGCATACTGAAAAACGGCCACACAGCTGTTGTGGCAGTCATGAACAGGCTTACAGACCAGCAGCATCACGACAAGGCAGTGGCGATTATATCTGCCCGATGTGCGAAGGCGTGCGCCAGGCAGGGCCGGGCAGTTGCCCCAAATGCGGTATGGCCCTGGAGCCCGAATCACCGCAACTGGGGAACACCAGAACTGAATACACCTGCCCGATGCATCCGCAAATCGTTCAGGATCATCCCGGTAACTGCCCAATCTGTGGCATGGCGCTGGAAGCGAACACAGTCGAAGTCGAAGAGAACAACAGTGAGTTGAAAGATATGTCCCGGCGCTTCTGGATTGGCGCAGTGTTAACGCTACCGGTGTTTATCATCACGATGCTGCTGGATATGGCACCCGCCCTCTTGCCCGCCAGTATCCCAACACAGCGCTGGTACTGGCTGGAGTTCCTGCTGGCAACACCCGTCGTGCTCTGGGCCGGATGGCCGTTTTTCATCCGTGCTGTGCAGTCAGTCAAAACCATGAACCTGAACATGTTCACACTGATTGGCCTCGGTGTCAGCGTTGCCTGGCTATACAGTGTCATCGCACTGATTTTCCCGGCTATTTTTCCAACCTCGATGCAACATGCTGATGGTAGTGTCGCCGTCTATTTTGAGGCAGCAGCGGTTATTACCGTGCTGGTATTGCTGGGCCAGGTACTTGAACTGCGCGCCCGCAGCCAGACTAATACCGCCATCAAAATGCTGCTGGGCCTTGCGCCCAAAACAGCCAGACTGGTGACTGAGGATGGTCAGGAGCAGGATATTCTGCTTGAAGAGGTCCGGGTAGGCCAGCAATTGCGGATCCGTCCCGGAGAAAAAATACCCGTTGACGGCACGGTGATAGAGGGTAATAGCAGTGTTGATGAGTCCATGGTCACCGGTGAGCCGATACCGGTCAGTAAGCAAAAAGATGACAAGCTTATCGGTGCTACCGTCAACGGTACCGGAAGCCTGCTGATGCGTGCTGAGCGGGTCGGCAGTGACACCCTGCTTTCCCAAATTGTGCATATGGTGGCCGAAGCGCAGCGTTCACGCGCGCCGATTCAGAAACTGGTCGACAAAGTGGCGGCCTGGTTTGTGCCCGCAGTGGTACTTATCGCTATCCTCACCCTCGGCGCCTGGTTTATCTGGGGGCCAGAACCGAAACTGGCACATGCCATCGTCAATGCCGTTGCTGTGTTAATCATTGCCTGTCCCTGTGCCCTGGGTCTGGCGACGCCGATGTCGATTATGGTCGGAACCGGTCGCGGCGCCTCGATGGGCGTCTTGATTAAAAATGCTGAAGCGCTGGAAGCCATGGAGCAGATTGATACCCTGGTCGTAGATAAAACCGGCACGCTGACCGAGGGTAAACCGAAGCTGGTCATGGTTGAGTCAATGACCGATCTGGATGACAACACCCTGCTCACTCTGGCTGCCAGTCTGGAACAAGGCAGTGAACATCCGCTTGCGATGGCGGTAATTGAAGGTGCCAAAGAAAAAGGCCTGAGCTTATCCAGGCTAAACCAGTTTGACTCTGTAACCGGCCAGGGTATTAAGGGCGAGATTGACGGTCACCCTGTGGCGTTGGGTAACACTGCCCTGTTTACCACGCTGGGAATAGATTCAGCGCCATTACAGGAAAAAGCAGAGGCTTATCGCAAACAGGGCCAGACCGTGATGCTGGTTGCCGTTGATAATCAAGCAGCCGGCCTGATTGGTGTGGCTGATCCAATCAAGTCATCCACCACAGAGGCCATAAAAGCCCTGCATCAGGAAAATATTCGCCTTGTCATGTTAACCGGCGATAACCAGGTCACCGCAGAGGCCGTCGCCAGTCAGCTTGGCATTGATGATATCCGAGCCGATGTCTTGCCTGAGCAGAAAAATCAGGTGATCAAAGAGTTACAGGCAGAAGGCAGAACCGTCGCCATGGCGGGTGACGGTATCAATGATGCCCCAGCACTGGCCCAGGCAACGATTGGTATCGCTATGGGTAGCGGAACCGACGTGGCCATGGAAAGTGCCGGCATAACCCTGGTTAAAGGTGACTTGCGTGGCATTCATCAGGCATTGAAATTAAGCCGGGCGACGATGCGTAATATCCGCCAGAACCTGTTTTTCGCCTTTGTTTATAACTCGATGGGCGTACCAATCGCAGCCGGTGTCCTGTATCCCTTCTTCGGCCTGTTGCTGTCACCGATGATTGCAGCAGCAGCCATGAGCCTGAGTTCGGTATCGGTGATCGCTAATGCGCTCAGACTGCGGCGGGTGAAACTCTAATTTGTCACTGTTTAAAAATTAACCACAGAGGCACAGCGGGCGCAGAGTTATAAAATGCTCTACAGATTACGCAGATGAGCGCAGATTATTTTGGCAGAAAACATTCAAAGCTCAATTTAGAAGCCCTGTCGCTGGATAACGATATCAATGAACTGTTGTTTTAATCTGTGAAAATCAGCGAAATCTGCGGATAAATTTTTAGCCATTCTGAGCTTTGTGCCCTCTGTGCCTCTGTGGTTCAAACTTTTCAATCAGGCAAACCGTCCCTCACGGTAATCGTCAAAGGCCTGCTCAAGCTGCTCGCGGGTGTTCATCACAAACGGTCCACCCCGGGCAACGGGCTCTTTCAGCGGCTGCCCCGACACCAGTAGAAACTGGCTTTGCGTTTCTGCCAACAAGCTCACAGTCTGTCCTTTCTCCAGTACACCCAACTGCCCCTGATTCAACGGCCGTTGATGATCACCAACAGATAGCTGCCCCTCAATCACATAAACAAAACTGTTATCTGTCTCCGGAACCTGCTGTACGAAGTGGCTGCCTGCCGGTAATGTCACGTGCAGGTAGAGCGGTTTGACATAGGCGTTGTCAATCACTCCCCGGGTGCCTTGATCGGTCTGCCCGGCAACGACTTTAATCTCCCCACCATTTTCAAGGGTCTCAACCGGGATCTCAGCCGCAGAACGTTCCTGATAACGCGGTTCACGCATTTTTTCAGCGGCTGGCAGGTTGACCCAGAGTTGAAAACCGGCCAGCAAACCTGCTTCCTGCTCTGGCATTTCTGAATGGATAATGCCCCTGCCCGCAGTCATCCACTGCACGCCCCCTGTCTCGATCACACCCTGGTTACCGGCGTTGTCTTCATGCCGCATTTTGCCGGCAAGCATGTAGGTGACTGTCTCAAAGCCACGATGTGGGTGGGGTGGGAAACCGGCGAGATATTCCTGTGGTCTGTCTGAGCCGAAAGCATCGAACATCAGAAACGGATCCAGCATATTCAACTGTGGTGAACCAATCACCCGTTTCAGCTGCACGCCGGCACCATCAGAGACCGGGATGCCGTTCACGATTTGTCTGAGTTCTCTTATGCTCATCACTGTTCTCCTGCTGCAATCGCTGCCAACTGTTGTTGAATATCGCCATGATCATTGGCTGCCCTGTTCAGATCATTGGCATTCACCAGGGTGACATCATCGATACCGAGAAAGCCCATCACATGCCGTAAATAGCTCGAAGCATAGTCAACCTCGCTGCCCAGAGGAACACCGCCTGAGGCAATAACCAGATAGGCCTTTTTGCCTTTAAGCAAACCTTCCGGTCCATTTTCGGTATATCGAAACGTCACTCTGGCTCGTGCCACCTGGTCAATCCAGGCTTTGACCACCGCCGGCACGCTGAAGTTATAAATAGGCGCAGCAATCACGATATGACTGGCCTGCTTTAATTCGTTAATCAGGCGGTCCGACTCTGCCAGTGCGGCCTCCTGCTGTGCGCTGCGTTCTGCAGGATCGGTAAAATTGGCGCCGACCCACTGTTCATCAATAAACGCGATGCCGTCTGCCAGATCACGTTCAATCGTGCTCAGGCCGGTTTGTTGCTGAAGCTGCTGTACCAGTTGTGCTGAGATATCACGTGTTACCGAACCCTGAATCCGGCTACTGGAGTTGATCAGTAAAATGCTGTTGTTCATTGGATTCTCCCTGTTTTGTTGCGTTTGGTTAAACGATGGTGACAGTTTATCGTTTCCATTTTTTTGAAAAACACGCTATTAATAAACTTATTGTTTCTTATAAGAGAACATTTAATGAATCAACTGGAAGAAATGCAGACTTTAGTCCGGGTTGTGGAAGCCGGCAGTATCACCCGTGCAGCAGAACAGATGAATACCGTCAAATCGGCTGTCAGCAAACGACTCAGTGAGCTGGAAAAACGGCTTGGCGTCAGCCTGCTTAAGCGCACCACCCGCAAACAGACCCTCACTGACGCCGGCCGTGATTATTACCAGCATTGTGTGCGGATTCTGGATGATATCAATGAAGTGGAAACCGCCATCAGTGAGAGTCAGTCAGCAGTATCCGGCCGAATCAGGGTGGCGGCCCCCATCAGTTTTGGTCTGATGCATCTGAATCAGGCCATACGGCAGTTCAATCAAGCCAATCCGGATATCATTTTTGATATCGACTTTAATGACAGGCAGCAGGATCTGGTGGCAGAAGGCATCGATCTGGCCATCCGGGTATCAAACCTGGCTGACTCCAGCCTGATTGCCAGAAAACTCTCCACAACGCGTTTATTACTCTGTGGAAGCCCGGACTACTTTGCGCGCAACGGTAAACCGCAGACCGCCGAAGATTTATTCTATGGCCACGTCAAATTACATTACAGTCACGTCAGTCCGAGCTGGCAGTTGAAAAATCACCGGGGAGAACGTCTGTCGGTCAATCTGCCGACAGTCATGACGGCTAATAACGGTCAGTTTCTTATGGATGCCGCAATAGAGGGTAAAGGATTGATCCTGTCGCCGGATTTTATTTGTGCCGGGGCCATCCGCAGCGGCGAGTTACTACCCGTCCTTGATGATTGTTTATTAAATAATGATATTGGCGTTTATGCGGTCTATCCACATACCCGATTTCTGTCGCAACGCGTCAGGCTCCTGATTGAATTTCTGCGCGATTACTTTGCACAACGGCCAGACTGGCAGTGCCCGAAATAAGACACAGAATTGCAGGACCCAAGCGGTGTCAACTGAATCAAACAGCTTATCAACTGGCTCTGAGAGTCCCTTGACACGCTCTTTGATGATGCCAGATGCAGAGGATATTGACCGGCAGTGTGAGTGTAGCGATCCATCTCAATCGGCATTAACCCGGTCGATACCGCTATCCGGCCCAGGCTGAACCTAATCATAAACATCAGGGTGTTGAGCGCCAGCACAATCAGCAGGATTTTTTCTTCTTACCGGTCAGATCCTTGATGCCACTGTCATTTCAACAATCATTCATAACCCACTGACAGGATTAGTTTAGAAAGTAGTCAAAATCGCGTTTATGCCGGTCCACACTGGCTTTACCCTCCTCAATAGCTTCACTGCCCCGGTAAAATTCCAGGATGCCGATCTGAGAGAGCCTTGGCGATAAAATGATTTCCGGCGGATCGCCGGCCATGCGACTGCGGGTAATGCGATCCTGAGTGATATTAATTGAAGCGGCTATGGCATCCATCAAATCCGGTGCCTCGTCTTCTTTATCAGCATTGCTAAACAGATTACTGGTGTAATCAGCGATCATATCGGTGAAACGCTCAGTGAAACTTGGGTTGGCCGGTTCACTGGTATCGACTTTTTCCGGTGACTCGGCCCGAAAATGTTTGCCGACAATGTCGCTGTTGAGATTCACAGCAATGACAACATCTGCTCCCAGTGCCCGACAGACGGATACCGGCACCGGATTAACCAGGCCACCATCAATCAGCCAGCGGTCATCGTGCTTTATCGCCGGAAACAGACCCGGTAGTGAAATCGATGACCAGACCGAATCCAGCACTTTTCCTTTTGTATTCCATATCTCTCGTCCCGTATTGAGGTCGGTGGCGACGGTAGCAAACGCCTTATTCAAATCCTCAATCTGTTGTTCGGCGCCGACAACATATTCATCCAGAAAGTGATGTAGTCTGTGCTTATTAACGAACCCTCGCAGAGAACGGTTGATGGTGAAATAGCGAACTGTTTTCAACTTATCCAGCTCAATGACCCAATTCTGCAGTTTATTAATATTACCGCTGACATAGGCCGCACCAACCAGGGCACCAATAGAACTTCCGCACACCACATCGGGTTCGATTCCCTGCTCGATCAGGCGTTGGATGACACCGATATGGGCCCAACCTCTGGCAGCGCCACTGCCCAGCGCGAGACCGACTTTAATCTTTTTCTTCATTAATTTATTTCTATATTATTCTGAATATTACATAGGTAAATTAAAGTAAAATGAACAATAAATACTTATTTGTCTACGGCACACTGATGCACAACAGTGAGCATCCCATGCATCAGGTATTACAAGCCCATAGTGAGTTTGTCTGCCACGGCAGGATACGCGCACAACTGTATCAGATTCATGATTATCCGGGCGCGGTCCTTTCAAATATGGCTGACGACGAGGTGCATGGCGAGGTTTATCGTCTGGCCACCCCTTCAGTCCTTGCGCAACTGGATGACTTTGAGGAATGTTCAGCGGCCTTCCCCGAACCACGTGAATACCGGCGACAAACTGTAGAGGTCACAGTCTCTGGCGGCAAATCAATCAGCGCCTGGGCTTATATCTATAACCACCCGGTCGATCCGAACAAACGTATTGTCAATGGGCGTTTCCAATTAAAATCATGGCAGTGAATTAAATTTCTAAAGTTCATCAAAATCAAGTCGATAGAGAAGTTACAGAAGATGAAAGTGAAGCATGATGAACGAAATACCGCGTCTCAGTCACTACGATATGGTCACTGTCAGCAGCCCGACTCAGGTCGGTCCTGCACGTCCGATTGCGGACAAAACCAGAACCGTGTCGGAAAATGACAGAAGACAACAGCCTGACCGACGTAAACGCAATAAAAAACCGATGATTGAGCGCAGGGTCTCATCAGATCGTCGCGGCCCACGCTTTGATGCCAGAGTCTGAGGAATTAATCTGCCGCTGGAAAATCAGCCGCATTTTCAGCTATCCAGCGAAAAGCAGCCTGCTCACTGGTGAGTTTTACCCCTGTCTCCTGCTCCAGGCGATGTCGGAAAGCTTCAATATGGCAGACCTGCTCCACCATCCGCATGGCATATTGCACTGCCCTGTCCCTGAAGCCGACACCAATTAAATATTTTCTGCCTTCCCTGCTACACCAGCGCACAATGCCCTCTGCACTAAAGCCTGGCCTGCCGCATTTGATTTCGACAAAGATACTCTCACCGACCAATGCCCGCTCTTGGCTCGTAAAGCAGAGTCCGCCCTGACTGATATCTCTGGCTGGCTGAATATGATGCCGCTGCCCCAAACGGTAACTGATAGGGATGCTGCTTGGGTGGCGGATATACTGCCGTAGTTCTTCAATCATTCCAGCAACTTAGCACAAGCGGCTAAAAGTGTGAATCAATAGAGCTTTTTTAGCTTGTCATTGATTAACCCCAGCCGGCCGGTGCTGACCGCACGACGGCGAATACCACGAACCGGGGCAATAAAAAACAGATCCCCATTCTGACCTTCCAGTTGCTCCGGCACTCCGACCGATTTTGCCACCCGGGCATTGGCCCGCATATGTCGATACTCCCCGTGTACAGGAATTGCACAGGCCGGCTTCACCCACTGATACATGGCTTTCAATTCATCCTGAGCCGGATGCCCTGAAGCATGGATGGGAAGACGGCTGTTATCTACCGTGATGACATCAACCTGCATGGCTTTGAGACGATCGATTAAGGCTTCGACTGCCGCCTCGTTGCCAGGGATAACTTTAGCGCTGAATATCACCGTGTCGCCGGGTTCCAGCTGCATATCCCGGAAGCTGTTCTGACTGAGCCGATTCAGTGCCGTGCGCGGCTCACCCTGACTGCCTGTTGCCACCAATAGCACCGTCTGTCTTGGCAGGTACCCCAGATGATGCGGATCAACAAAGGTCTCCACATCGTGCCAGAAGCCGGTTCGTTTGGCTGCGGTGTAGGTATTGATCAGTGACCGTCCCAGTAGGCCCAGATGACGTCCGGTTTGCTGAGCGATATCGGCAATGGTCCTAAGCCGCGCGATATTACTACCGAAGCAGGTCACCACGACACGACCTTTGGCCTGTTCGATATGGTGCTGCAGGCCACGTCTCAACGAGGCTTCTGATGCTGACCAACCGGGCAAATCGGCATTGGTAGAGTCACACACCATGGCATCAATATTGAGTTCAGCCAGTGCCTCGAAGTCAGCTGGCTGATACCGCTCCCCGACCACAGGATCACTGTCAAGCTTCCAGTCCGCAGTATGAAAGACGCTGCCGGCCGGTGTGCTGATCAACAGGGCAAAAGGCTCGGGAATGGAATGTGTTAACTGAATCCAGCGCACATGGAATACCCCGATATCCATTTCCGCTCTCGGCTCAACGATGCTGACCGGAACCTTATCCTGCAGGCCAACCTCTTTGAGCTTGCGGCGCAGAATTTCAGCGGTGTATGCCGTGGTGTAGACCGGGCATTGAAACCGTGACCAGAGGTAAGGCACGGCACCAATGTGATCTTCGTGCGCATGGGTAATAATAAGTCCATCCAGACGATCCTTACGATCAGCGATGAACTGCGGATCAGCCATTTGAATTTCAGCACGGCTGCCGGAAATTGGCTCTCCATCGACATCGGTACGGGATTCGAAAGTCAGTCCGCAATCCACCATCAACCAGCGGCCATCATGACCATACAGGTTGAGATTCATACCGATTTCGCCCGTTCCCCCCAGGGGCAGGAACCAAAAATCTTCTGCGTCCGGCGTCATACCATCCTCATTTATTCAAAATCGGCACCATTATGCCAATTGAGACCGGATTCCGCAGTGGCTGACTGCAATCATGCTCAGCCCTGAGTGTGAATTGCCTCACAACCCGATGCCATGCCATTTGCGTTAAGCGGGCCAAACCCAGACCGTCCAACAGTGGTATAATCTGCGGCTGTTTTGAATCAAGTCATTGATTTAATGACGTTCGCGATGCACAGAGGAGGTCGCTATGACTGCATCCAATCTGATGTCTGAAGGTCTGAACCTGATGCTGGTGGGCATGGGGTTTGTCTTCGTATTCCTGACATTACTGGTTTTCGTGACCAGTTTGATGTCAAAAATCATCACACGCTATGAAAAAGATGTCGGCACCCTGCCGGAAGAAGGTATTCCCGCCCCGACGGCTGTTATCAGCCAGGCGATGAGCAACAGGCAGCACGCCAACGATGATAAAAACCTGATCACCGTCCTTTCCGCTGCGATTCACAAGTTTCGCTCTCGTCGTTAAATAAAACCGCCTGCGTCAGTCAGGCAGTTTCCGTTAGATCAAACCAAGGCCATGAACATGACCGAAGCAAAAAAACCACTTGGCATTACCGACGTCGTTCTGCGTGATGCCCATCAATCTCTGTTTGCCACCCGGCTGCGTCTCGACGACATGCTGCCGATTGCCGACAAGCTCGATCAAGTCGGTTTCTGGTCAGTGGAAAGCTGGGGCGGTGCCACTTTCGATGCCTGTATCCGCTACCTGGGTGAAGATCCCTGGCACCGCATCCGTAGCCTGAAAGCCGCGATGCCAAACACCCGTCAGCAAATGCTGCTACGGGGGCAGAATCTGCTGGGCTACCGTCATTATGCTGACGATGTGGTGAAAAAATTTGTCGAGCGTGCGGCAGTCAATGGGGTCGATGTGTTCCGCGTATTTGACGCAATGAACGACCCACGTAATCTGGAAACCGCGATAAAAGCCGTTCTCGAAAATGACCGTCATGCCCAGGGCACCATCGCCTACACCTTGAGTCCGGTCCACAACCTGCAGATGTGGATTGATATGGCAAAGCGCATCGAGGATATGGGCGCTCATTCCCTGGCCATTAAGGATATGGCTGGTTTGCTTAAGCCTTACGCAGCTTACGAGCTGGTTCAAAATCTTAAGCAAGCTATTGATATCCCGATTCATATGCAATCGCACGCCACAACCGGCCTGTCGACTGCCACCATTATGAAATGTGTTGAAGCCGGCATTGATAATGTCGATACCGCGGTTTCTTCGATGTCGATGACCTACGGTCACTCTGCAACCGAGTCTGTGGTGGCGATTTTTGAAGACACCGATCGCGATACTGGTCTGAATATGCAGCTGCTGGAGGAAATTGCTGCCTATTTCCGTGATATCCGTAAAAAATATGCCCAGTTCGAAGGCTCCCTGCGTGGTGTCGACTCCCGCATTCTGGTGGCCCAAGTGCCGGGTGGCATGCTCACCAATATGGAAAGCCAGCTGCGTGAACAGAATGCACTGGACCGGATGGATGAAGTATTGAAAGAAATTCCCCGTGTGCGTGAAGACTTAGGCTTCATTCCACTGGTCACACCCACCTCGCAAATCGTAGGTACACAGGCTGTGATCAACGTGATGACCGGTGAACGATACAAAACTATCAGCGCCGAGACCGCCGGTGTACTCAAAGGTGAATATGGTGCGGCACCCGCGCCTTACAACAAGGAGCTTCAGGACCGGGTACTGGAAGGCGCAGAACCGATCACCTGTCGACCTGCGGATCTGCTGGAACCGGAAATGGACAAACTCACCACTGAGTTGCTGGAGAAAGCCGATCTGGACGGTATTCAGCTGGCAGAAGGCGAACATCAGGTCGATGATGTACTGACTTACGCCCTGTTCCCGCAAATTGGTCTGAAATTCCTGCAAAACCGTGATAATCCGGATGCTTTTGAACCGGTACCCAGCGATCAGCCACAAGCATCAGCGACATCGGCTGCCAGTTCTGCAGGCGATCAGGAAACCTACACCATCAAGGTCAACGGTCAGGCTTATGTAGTGCAAGTTAACGAAGGCGGCGATATCAGCCATGTTGAAAGCAGTGAAACGACTGCACCACCTGCTGCGTCAGCAGAACCAGCCGGCGAAGGTGAACCGGTTACAGCGCCGTTGTCGGGCAATATCTGGAAAATTCAGGTTAGTCCCGGCCAGCAGGTCAACGAGGGTGACACCCTGCTGATCTTGGAAGCCATGAAAATGGAGACCCAGATTGTGGCATCCAAATCCGGCACTGTCTCGTCTATCTCCGTTAAACAGGGCGACGCCGTCAAAGTCGGTGACCATCTCGCCACTATTGCATAAGCAAGGATTCAATTCATGGAAAAACTGATTCACCTTTGGGAAGTGACAGGTATCTACCAGATCACCCTTGGTCAGGGCGTGATGATATTGATCGGCATGCTGCTGCTCTATCTCGCCATCAAGAAGAACTTTGAGCCATTACTGCTGGTACCAATCGGTTTCGGCGGTGTGCTGGCCAACATCCCCGGCGCCGGTCTCGCTGAAGCCGGCGGTATTCTGCATATCTTTTACACGGTGGGGATTGAGAGTGGTGCCTTTCCGCTGATTATCTTTATGGGGGTCGGCGCAATGACCGACTTCGGACCGCTGCTGGCGAACCCGAAAACCCTGTTTCTGGGCGCGGCGGCGCAATTCGGTATCTTTGCCACGTTGATGGGCGCCGTTGTTCTGTCCTACTACGGTATTTTCGACTTCAGCCTGGCGGATGCAGCGGCTATCGGTATTATCGGTGGCGCCGATGGACCCACTTCCATTTATGTGGCCAGTAAACTGGCGCCGGAATTACTGGGCGCCATTGCTGTTGCCTCCTACTCCTATATGGCGCTGGTCCCGCTAATCCAGCCGCCGATTATGCGTGCTCTGACCTCCGAGGCCGAGCGTAAAATCAAAATGGTCCAGCAACGCCATGTTTCACAGCGTGAGAAAATCGTATTCCCATTGCTGCTGTTGATTCTGGTCGCTTTCCTGCTGCCTGATGCGGCGCCACTGTTGGGTATGTTCTGCTTCGGCAACCTGATGAAGGAATGTGCCGTGGTCGATCGCTTGAGTAACACCACCCAGAACTCATTGATCAACACCGTGACTATCTTCCTGGGTCTGGCAGTGGGTTCCAAGCTCAGTGCAGAAAGCTTCCTGGATATGGCGACACTGGGCATTCTGGTCCTGGGTATGGTGGCATTTGCGATAGGTACCGCGTCCGGTGTCATCATGGCCAAGATACTGAATAAGCTGGTAAAAGCACCGATTAACCCGTTGATTGGTTCCGCCGGTGTATCGGCAGTGCCAATGGCTGCACGGGTGTCGAATAAGCTGGGGCTGGAATCAGATCCGCATAACTTCCTGTTGATGCATGCGATGGGGCCGAACGTGGCCGGGGTGATTGGTTCCGCGGTGGCGGCCGGTATCCTGATAAATTATGTTGGCGCTTAAACCCTGATAAAAACCCGCTTCGGCGGGTTTTTTATTCTTCCTCAAGCAGGCGGGCACTGGCAATTTTATCAACCGCGCCGCTGATGACACAGGCAAAACGATCAATACTGGCTGAGGAGTCAACAGATGTCATCCATTGCCCGGTTTCATTACTGTTGGGAATATGCAGGCTGATATGCTTTGTTTCAGCCAGTCTTTGCAGCTCTTTGGTACTCATGCCGGGCTTAATGAGGTTACAGAACGCTTCGACACGACTGGTATCCCAAATGTAATAAACCGGGTATAAGAGCGCAATAACAATCAAGATTTGAACCAGGCCGACCAGTCCTTTCATAAGCAATACCCCGTTAAGGTAGAATCGCTACACTAACTTTATCCGACGCAAAAATACGCGCTGTACGTCACAGATACTGATGCCTATTTTTTGCTGTTTTTACGAACAGGTCAATTTTCCTGAAATCACCTGTTATCCATATATCAAATTTCGACAAAGGCATACGATGAGTCAGACTATTCAGGTTACGCTGAGCAAGAGCCCGGTTGAGTTATACAAGATTCTCAAGTTTGAAGGTATTGCCGCCAGTGGCGCCGAGGCAAAAATGATGGTCGAACAAGGCCTTGTTCGTGTCAATAATGAAGCGGAGACACGCAAGCGCCGTAAAATTATCGGCGGTGACCGGATTCAGATTGATGACATCTATCTGGTGATATCTGACTGAGCTTCACTATCATCGGCCAACAATTTTTTAGCCTGAAGACGGGGTTTTCTAGCTGCCTGCCTCCCTGTACTGGTGCCATGACAATCGTCTCCTCTTTCAACCGTTTACTCAGGAGCCAGTGATGACTGATATCGAGTCCGAACAGAATCAGATTGTCATTCTCCTGCATGGCCTTGCCCGCTCTGCACGCTCAATGCGCAAGCTGGAAAAGGCACTGCAACAGGTCGGCTATCAGACACGCAATATCGACTATCCCTCTCGCAAGTTTCCTATCGCGAACTTGAGTCAGCAGGTTATCAGCGAGGCGTTGAGAGGGATACCACCATCGATGACAATCCATTTTGTCACGCACTCGCTGGGCAGCATTCTGGTCCGGCATTACCTGGCATCTCAACCGATCCACAACCTGGGTCGTGTGGTGATGTTAGGGCCGCCGAACCAGGGTAGTCAGATTGCTGATTGGCTTCAGCCTTACACCCTGTATCATCGTTTTTTCGGACCGGTCGCTGCACAATTAGGTACCGATCCGCAGAGCCCTCTCAAACAGTTAGGCAGTGCAAAGTTTGAGGTTGGCATTATTGCCGGCTACCGTGCTGTGAATCTTTTATGTGCACCGTTCCTGCCCAAACCCAATGATGGTCAGGTCACGGTGGCAAGTACCCGACTTGAAGGGATGCACGATCATCTCTGTCTGCCTGTCAGCCACGCTTTTATGATGAACAGGCCGATGGTCATCAGACAAGTGCTGTGTTTTTTGAAACAGGGTCATTTTGACCATAACGGGAATCATTGCTGAACGCTATCTGTCAGCAATAGCAGCTGAAATAGAAACAAGGAGAAAACATGCATATATTGATGGTTTTGACCTCTCATGACCGACTGGGCACCACTGGTAAGAAAACCGGATTCTGGCTGGAAGAGTTTGCTGCCCCCTATTATGTCTTTCATGATGCAGGGGTAAAAGTAACCCTGGCCTCGCCCAGAGGCGGCCAGCCACCACTGGATCCTAAAAGTGACAGCCCGGATTTTCAGACAGAGGCGACAGAGCGCTTCAAGCAGGATAACGCTGCTCAGAAACTGCTCGCCAACACCTTGCCCCTGGCACAGGTTCGTGCAGCGGATTACGACGCCGTGTTTTATCCAGGTGGGCATGGACCAATGTGGGATTTGGCGCATTCCTCTTACTCAATCAGTTTGATTGAATCCTTTCTCCAACAGGATAAACCGATCGGCTTTGTCTGCCATGCGCCAGCCGCTTTAGTGAATGTTCACGATAAAGACGGCCAGCCTGTGATCAATAATCGTGCCGTGACGGCATTCAGTAACAGCGAAGAAGCAGCGGTTGGCCTGACTGACATTGTTCCTTTCCTGCTGGAAGATGTACTCAAAGCCCGGGGTGGCTGCTATGTGAAAGCTGATGACTGGACTGAGAACTGCTGTGTAGATGGCCCTCTCATCACTGGCCAGAACCCTCAATCCTCAGAAGCCACAGCCGAGGCCTTGCTCGAGAGCCTCAAACTGGCCGCTTAACTGTTATAATCTGCGGTTTTAACTGAACGGAATAATACCGATGGCAAAAGCGACAGCAAGACATATCCTTGTCGACAGCGAAGAAATCTGTCTGGAACTGAAACGAGAAATCGAACAGGGCGCAGATTTTGGCGATATCGCTAAAGAGCACTCATCCTGCCCTTCAGGCCGCAGCGGCGGCGATCTGGGTGAATTCGGCCCGGGCATGATGGTGCCGGAATTCGACAAGGTCGTTTTTTCAGCACCGGTCAATACCGTGCAGGGTCCCGTGAAAACCCAGTTTGGTTATCACCTGCTGGAAGTGACCAGTCGCAGCGAATAAGACTGACAGTCTTGTGTATGAAAAGCCCCTTGATTGGGGCTTTTTTGTTTTTAACCACAGCAGTACAGATCACACAGACTGATTAAAAAGCCAGAGGCGTTTTTCAGCAACTGCGAGTCCGTGTCTGATACAGCGAATTATTTTAATTTTCCCAGTCATCTTGAGCGAAAGCCGAAGGATCTCGCCCCAACCCTGGAAAAAGATGCCTCCACTGCGGTCGGCATGACAGCCATGGAATCGTTTTCATCCCCCCTGTCATCCTGAGCGGAAGCCGAAGGATCTCATCCCAGCCCTGGAAAAGTTACCTCCACTCCAGTCGGTATGACAGCCACGGCGTCGTTTTCATCCCCCCTGTCATTCTGAGCGAAAGCCGAAGGATCTCGCCCCAACCCTGGAAAAAGATGCCTCCACTGCGGTCGGCATGACAGCCATGGAATCGTTTTCATCCCCCCTGTCATCCTGAGCGGAAGCCGAAGGATCTCATCCCAGCCCTGGAAAAGTTACCTCCACTCCAGTCGGTATGACAGCCACGGCGTCGTTTTCATCCCCCCTGTCATTCTGAGCGAAAGCCGAAGGATCTCATCCCAACCCTGGAAAAGATGCCTCCACTACGGTCGGCATGAGAGCTATGGAACCGTTTTCATTCCCCCTGTCATCCTGAGCGGGAGCAGAAGGGTCTCATCCCAACACTAGAAAAGATGCCTCCACTACGGTCGTCATGACAGCTATGGAATCGTTTTCATTCCCCCTGTCATCCTGAGCGGAAGCCCAGGGATCTCATCCCAGCCTTGGAAGAGATGCCTCCACTACGGTCGGCATGACAGCTATGGAACCGTTTTCATTCCCCCTGTCATCCTGAGCGTGAGCCGAAGGATCTCATCCCAACCCTAGAAAAAATACCTCAAGAACGGACGCCATAACAGGTTTGCTGGATACCGCCGTTCAGATCACTATGACAATCTTGTGTAGTCACTACTCTCTGTGAAGTCTGTGTCTGTGTTTTAACAACATCAGCGGACAAGACGATAATCCGGCAAATGCGCAAGCAGTTGCTTACCGTAACCTTTCGTTAACAAACGCCGATCCAGAATCGTAATGCGGCCGCTATCCGTCTCTTTGCGTAGCAAACGCCCACAGGCCTGAATCAGTTTTACGCTGACTGCCGGCAGAGACAAGGCTGTAAATGGCTGACCGCCACGGCGAATGATCCATTCCTGCTTGGCTTGCTCTATAGGCCGGGTAAAGACAGGAAACGGCAGCTTGGTGATAATCACATGCGTGCACAGATTACCCGGCAGATCCACGCCCTCGGCAAAGCGATCCATGCCGAAAATAATGCTACCGTGACCCGCTTCCACTTGGCGAATATGGCGCTGCACCATGTTTTTCGGTGACAGCGTATCCCCCTGAATCAATACCAGCCGGCTGATCTCAGCAGGCAACTGCCGATACACCGCTTCCATCACCTCACGGGAAGTAAACAGCACCAAGGTCGCTTCAGAGGTATCAATCACCTCTTTCAACCTGGTGACTACCTCCCGACGCCACTGTTGTTGCTGTTCATTAGGCAGGTATTGCATCGCCGGCAGATTCAGGGTGGCCTGATCGTTGTATTTGAATGGCGACGGCACCGCCAGAAAATGCTGCTCATCAAACCGGTGCAGACCACAGTCCATTCGGAAACGATGAAACAACCCCATTCCCCGCAAAGTCGCTGAAGTCAGCACAACACCGAATGCCCGTGTCCACAGACTGCGATCCAGAAAATAGGCCGCTGTCATGGGCCCGGCATGAATCACCAGGGTTTGTTGTTTGGCAAACTGGTCCACAGATAGCCAGCGGACATTGGGTGGCCGGTCTTCCTGATCAGGCTCCAGAAACAGTGCCATAAAATCAATCAGGTAACCGAAAATGTTCTGCACAGTACCGACCTGCGGTAGCAGCGCTTCACCGACTTTGTTGGAGAGCTGGGTTTTCTCCAGTCCTTCTTTAATCCATTTAGCCAGTACCGAATAATGCTTATAGATGTTGTTTGCTCTTTGCAGCAGATTCTGACAAGGGATCAACAGGGCATTGACCAGCGGACTGTTCCAGAAAATACGCGGTTCGCTAATTCGTTTTTCCAATAAATCATGGACCAGTCCGTCACTTTGCAGGATGGTTTCCATCTGTTGTAGATGGCTGATCACAGCAGGTAAATCGCGTCGTAATTCACTGAGCATATAACCGAAATCATGCTGACGAAATGCCAGCGCTGATGGAATTTTCTTCAAAACACTGTCAGCGGTTTCGGTGGTCTGATACAGCTGCATAAAATTGAGTGCTTTCGCCGCATGGTCGAGTGCTTTGCGCGGCAGGTTATGTGCTTCGTCGAAGACAAACAGCACCTCTTCCGGGTTGGGTAACACTAGCCCCCCCCCCAGATCGGCATCACTCAATATCAGATCATGGTTTGCCACCACCACCTGGGCACTGACCATCTCACGGCGTAATTTGTAATAGGGGCAGCGAAGATAAAACGAGCAGCTCTTACCGGCACAGCCCTCGGAATCAGTGGATATCTGGTTCCATAAATCCGCGCTGACCTTATCCCGCCGGCTGTCGCGATCACCATCCCAACGTTCCTGGTCCCACTCACTCAACATCTGCTTCGCTGCCGCCATATGCAGCGCCTGCTGGTATTTGGCGTCGATATCAATATCCAGCGTTTGTTGCTCGGGTGCGGTTGCCAGTTGGCTGAGTTTACTGGGACAAAGATAACGCCGCCGTCCTTTCACCTGAACAAAGCGAATCGGTTGCGCCAGGGCTGCGGAGAACTGGGGCAAATCTTTCTGGATCAACTGTTGTTGAAGATTGACCGTGGCGGTGCTTATCACCAGTGTTTTTTTGTTATTGATGGCCGACTCAATCGTGCCACTGAGATAGGCCAGTGTTTTGCCAACACCGGTGGGGGCTTCTACCACAGCAATACGCTGTTGCGGTGGTCTCGCCATTTGCATGGCGATAAAATCACTCATCTGCTGTTGCTGTGGCCGCGGTTTGAAGTCAGGGATCGCCGCCTGCAAACGACCGAAGATCGATTCTGACAAGTTCAGCCTCCGACCTGATAAGTCAGCGGCTCATCACGGAGGTATTCGAGAATGTTGCTGACCGTGGTCTCTGCAATGTGCTGCAGCGCTTCTTTGGTGAAATAAGCCTGGTGGCCGGTGACGATGACATTAGGCAAGGTGATGAGACGCTGAATCACATCATCCTGAATAATATCCAGCGAATGATCCTCAAAAAACAAACTACCTTCCTGCTCATAAACATCGATTCCCAGGTAGGCAATGTGATGGGCTTTCAGACCGTCCAGCACGGCCTGAGTATCCATTAATGCACCGCGGCTGGTGTTGATCAGCATCATGCCCTGCTTTAGACGGGCGACGCTGTCACGGTTAATGATATGCCGTGTGTGTTCATTCAACGGACAATGCAGGCTAATGATATCGCTGGTCTCAAACAGCATCTCAAGTGTTGCGGTCTCATAACCCCGTTGACGGCAGTTGTCTTCGTTAAAGGGATCGTAAATCAGTATCCGGCAACCAAATGCCCGCATCCGCTCGGCGACCAGCATGCCAATTTTGCCGCCCCCTATAATGCCAAGCGTTTTACCGTAAAAATCAAAACCCAGCAGCCCATCCAGTGAAAAGTTGCCATCGCGGACACGATTATAGGCGCGCGGTAGTTTCCGGCTCAGCGCCAGCATCAGAGCAATGGTATGTTCTGCCACCGCATAGGGAGAATAAGCGGGCACATTAACAACACGAATGCCGAGTTCTTTCGCCGCCGTCAAATCCACCTGATTGAATCCGGCACAACGCAAGGCAATCAATCGGGTGCCCCCTTCCGCCATTAGCGTCAGGGTTTCTCGCCCTAAATCGTCATTGACAAAGGCGCTGACGATTTCGGCGCCCTGTGCCATTACGGCCGTCGACGGCTTGAGCTCCAGTTCAAAACACTGAAACGCCAGTTCAGCGGTAGCTGCCCGGGCTAGAAATGTCTGGTCATAGGGTTTGGCACTGAAAACAGCTATCTGCACGATGTAGCCTGATCGGTTGGTGATGATTTAAGCCCCTATTGTCCTAATCTGACCCAGGCAATTCAATCTTTATCCGGTGCAAATTGTCTGGAAATTTCTTACACTGCTAATAAGCGTCGACAGGAAGCACGGCATTATGGCGATAACACCTCACCGCCCCATTAGCACCTTATGCCTGAATCCGGCACTGGATGTGACTTATCATGTCAACAGGCTGATTCCTGATGAGAAGTCCCGTGCAGACTCCGCGCGTTACGATCCGGGTGGTAACGGCATCAACATTGGCCGGGCCCTGACCCGCCTTGATATTGAATCTCACACTATCTGCGTCATCGCCGGCGCTGTCGGCCAAATTTTCAGAACCCTGCTATATGAGCAGTTGCCTCATGTCGTCTATGAAGAAGTCAGCGGTGAAACCCGTATCAATACCACCATTATTGAAACAGGCACGCACAATCAATTTCAGATAACCAGTAGTGGCACTGATATCCCTGAGCCGGATATCAAGCGGATCGCTGATGATTTTATTGAAGTTACCGGTGATGGCTACGGCATTATCACCGGTTCCTGTCAGCCCAATGTCTCGCTCTCCCTTTATGCCGAGTTGGTAGAGCGAATTAACCGCCAGGGCGGCCGTGCTGTGGTTGATGTGCATGGCGAAATGCTGAAACGGGCTATTGCTGCCAAACCGTTCATGATTAAGCCCAATAAGTACGAACTGGAAATGATGCTGGATGAGTCCTTACCGACGCCGGAAGCCGTCGCCCACAGTGCCCGCTTGATCCAGCAGGGTGGCGTGGCCTATGTCTGCGTCTCACTCAGTCATGAAGGCGCCCTACTGGTGACACCGGAAAACAGCTACTTCGCCAAAGCGCTGGACGTGACGGTTAACACCACTGTTGGGGCGGGTGACTCAATGGTTGCGGGTCTGGTTGCAGGTTTCAGCCTGCATGACACGCCGGAAAAGATTCTGACTCTGGGACTGGCCTGCGGTGCCGGCACAGTCATGCATCCCGGCACCGAATTATTTGACGGGAGCGATATCGACTGCCTGAGCAAACAGGTTGTCATTACCAAGCTCGATATCTAGCAGACAGCTCAACCGTATTCAGCTCATTATTATTGCTGTTCAAACTACTCTGCGCTCAACGCTTCTCCAGACCAGACCAATCAGTGCCAGCCCCACTGTGACAAAAAGCATGATTGCTGTCGGTATATCCAGAGCCCACAAAGTCAGGCCTGAGTATGATAACCAGAGGATAGGGATCAGTGTCATAAGCCACGAGCGCCAGCCTCTGAACAGGACCAGGGCCAGCCCCAGTGTGGTGACTGAGGTTGGGTCAGGAAAAACGCCGAAAACCTCAGCCTGCCACCAATTGCCAGTCATTAAAAGACCGGCAACGGGCAGGCCTATCAGGCCAGAAAGCGCTATTATGCTAGCAAGAAAAGTAACAACAGCATTGCCAGGGCTGCTATTGAATCCAGGGCTGAGAAAAGCCGTCAACAACAATCCGGCCTGGATAAAAAACGCATAGGCCATATAGCGGCCAGCCCAGTTAAGTTCGGCGTACAACTGTATAAAAAAGGCCACCGCAACAAATGCCCATAGTGGTGCCATCAGCAGGCTTACGATCCGTGCACGTTGATGCAGCGCCAGCCAGACACTGACCATCCCCAGTATCATTGTCAGCAACTGTAACGGCCAGTAAGACTCGCTCATGCGTTCCAGTAAGCGGAAATAGATATCAGCGGTAAAAGGAATAAAATCCTGCAGCGAATAGCTCAAGCCGGTGCTCATAGCGACTCAATATATTTCACCATCTTCTGCCGGGTGTTAGCTGAGGGCATCGCCCCCATGCCGGCCCGCATATTTTCACGCAGATGCGCGACTTGCGTGGTCGCTGGAATGGCACAAGTCAAAGCTGGGTGACTCACGATAAACTTCAACAGAAAATCGGCCCAGCTTGTGCAAGCAAATTCTTCGACCGCCCACTCAGGCAAGGGCTCATTACGGCGTTTCAAGCCTTTAATCAGGCTACCGCCATCATAAGGCCGGTTGGCAATGACAGCGATCCCCCGCTCCTGAGCCAGCGGCAGCAGCCGCTTTTCCACTTCACGATGCCTGATGTTATAAGTCAGCTGTGCAAAATCAATCTCCTCAGACGCCATGATTTGCTCAAACTCGCTGTGGCGGCGTCCATGCGAAGTGGTAATACCAATATGTCTAATGAGGCCTGCTTGTTTCATTTCCCGTAGCGCCGCGAGGTGCTCGCGCCAGTCTGTGAGGTTATGCACCTGCACAAGGTCAAATTGCTCGAGATTCCAGCGGTCGAGCAAGTTAGCAACCTGCTCACGGGCACTGCCACCGGCCGGACTCCAGACCTTTTCCGCAGAAAACAGGCTGTCGGGTACGCCCAGCTGTTCTAAAGCATAGCCCATCACATCGGGCGCTGAACCATACATCGGCGAGGAATCAATCAGCCCGCCATTCAGTTCAAAAAACGCTTTGACCACCTCGGTTCGGACATCCAGCAACTTCGGATCGCTACCCACATTGAAAGTTTGCCAGGTGCCGAGGCCAATAACCGGTAGTGTTTTGTTATCAGAATAAGGTTTGCGTAGTAGTTTCTCGCTTGCAGCGAAGCTTGATATAGGTGGCAGGAGCGTCACAATCAGACCGGTGCCGAGCATTTTGAGACTGTGCCTGCGGGTGAAGCGGTTTTTCATAGGCCACGCTCCTTGAGGTATTTTCAGAACACTGCACCGGGGATGCTGAAGATTTCATCAAACCATAGCAGCACTCTGCGTTGACTGACAAACCTCTGCACTCATCTAATCCGGCTCGTAGCTCGTAGGTTGGGCTAAGGCACGAAGCTCAATAATATCAGGATGTTGGGCTTGATAAATCAGCCCAAGCTACCACGCTAATACATCACCCTGCCGTAAATCATACCTTCAATTTCTGCTTCAGTTGCCGGATGTTTTGCTAGATGCCGTTTTAAGCGACCACTGGCAGGAAACTCTGCCCCCTTTTCCCTTAAAATATCGATAGCCTTCTCCTTGTAGGGTTGCATTTCCGCATTTGCCATAGCACCCTCAACATAAGCGGCCAGCGTCTGGAGATCACCATCAAAACCTTGCTCCAAAAAAAAGACTGTTAAATCAAATCGGCCAGGAGTTAGACACATAGATGCCGCAGTCTCTCCGAACCGGTTGCTCCATGTCATATCAGCACCGTTATCCAATAAAATCTGGATATTCTCCAACCGCCCCTGACCTGAAGCCACCATCAGCATAGACTCATCACGTCTACCTATTTGGTTGACATCGCCGCCATAACGAATAAGAAGCTTCAAAAATTCTGGCTTGTTCCCGCCTGAGGCCAGCCACATGGCTGATACTTCTCGCTCAGGATCTTGATAGTTGGGATCGGCGCCGTTTTTTAACATAAATTCGATGGCGGTCAGATCATTGGCATGCTCTTCAGAGATTAGCCAGAACAGTGGTGTGATACCCTCCTTGCCTACGGCATTAATATCTACGCCGGCCTTGAGCAGCTTATCCGCCCGCTGGTAGTCATTATCGATGACAGCATCAACAAACCGACTCACCTCAGGGCTAAATACCTCATTCAACGTCATGCCACCTATCCCATCAGCTTTACATCCGGTTATAGTGATGAGTGCGAAAGCCAGGCAATACCTGAAAAAAAATTCTAGCGTAGTTCTCTTTGAAGCGATGTTAAGTCGCTTACGAAGATGACTTCTGTTCATTTTTTATTCTTCTAGTCCGGAGCAGCTTAACAAGTGCGTAACCGATAAATGGAATGATCGCTACATAAAGAGCAAAGATGTTTGCACGCTCTTTTTCCTCATCGAACAACACTAGCTCTCTACCTCCTATTTTAAGCTGCATTAGAGTCGATGCTATAAAATACCCCTCAAAATACAATCCTTTCGGAGAAGGTATATTTTTATACAGGTAATCACACGTTTTATGCGGAAAGTAAAAGTCAAGGTTATGACTATTATCGAGATTCACCATGATTCGATATTCTTCAGTTTTACCTTTGTCCGTAAGATAACATTTCAAACTTAGTATCTTTCCTTGATAAAGGTTTAGCCGCTGAACCTCGGAAGGCTTATCCGTTTTAACCCATAAAAGAGAATAAACACCAAGTAAGTAGAACCCTGAAATTAAGATGATAATTATCGACTTCAACTTATGCTCAGTAATTTATTTCAATTGTAAGAATGTTGTCATTATCGGAAATAGCCTGTTTGGACTCCAGCGAAGAAGATATAGTTAGTCTTGTATTTCCTCGAACTACTATATGTATATAGAGCCAAGGATGCATCCAGTTGGAACTGTGGTGTAAATTATCGGTACTTCAGTCTTCTAATTACCATCACAAATAGAATTGAAAAGATTGGAGTCAGAGATAGAAAAAGAGCAAACCCTCGCTGACTTTCTTTTTGCTCTTGAAAATTAATCCACTCCTGCCCATCAAAACTGACAAACAATGGAGCAGTTCCCAAGAAATAACCTTCGAATACAAGCTCGGGATACATCTCTCCACGAATTTCAGTTGTGAGTGGTCGTTTACCACCACTATTTTCTCCTAAGAGCATTTCCTCAAGTTGTTGATAGAAATCTTTACAGTTCTTTCGGGCTACCCCCCGATCAAGAAAACTTAGTTCCTGCCCATATTCTAATTTTATATAAACCCTATCATTAGTTACTCCAAATTTTTTCTTGTATGTCGAACACTCTATTCTAGAAATTGAACCAGAATAGTGTTGGACACCTTCTACTTCTGAGACGGCATTAGCATCTGTCCAAAAGAGGGAATAAACCCAGTATTGATATAAGAAAATTAGCAATAAAGCGACACACCACTTAAACATCCAGTCTCCTGAATTCCGATAACTTCAATATTATCCGCTCTTACATAACCGGCTATCTATCCGTAATATTAATTGCGTTATTGTATTTCATTTCATATTCATACTAGACTTTGCCTTTATTAATTTCTTTTCGGTAAATCATGTACTTACGCGCACATATCACTGCAAAAGGAAATATTAATATCCACAAAGCCAGTATATTCGCACTTCTCTTTTCTTCATCAAAATTTACTATTTCCACCCCTCCTATTTCTAACTGCATAACTTTAGCAGCTATAAAATGCCCCACAAACTGCTTTTTTAGTGGTTCTTGTACTTTTTCATAGAAATCATCGCATTGCTTATCAGGTAGTCGAAAATTTAAGTATTCTTCCGTGGACAGAAGTGTGTTCAATCGTGTCTCTCTAGCTCCTCTGGACTTATCAATATCAACACACTCAAAAGCTAATATTTTTCCTTCATAACGATGAAGTCTCTGAATGTCTTCGACAGAATCAACCTTTACCCAAAAAACAATATAAACAGCAATCAGATAAACAATTCCTAGTGACAACAAAAAAATCCGTTTGTACATTACCTCGATCTCCTTAATAGTACTCTTGTCATCGTGTTTAATTTGGAGGCCATCATGGGGGTAAACCTGAATAGCCACCGATTTGCTAGACACCTCTCAGCCATTAAAATGGCACTCAGAGAGGTGCAAATGAGCGACAAACGTTATCCCGAAGAATTAAAAATCGAAGTCGTTCGTCAGATCACTGATCGCGGCTAATCAGAGCCGGTAGCACCATTTATGGAAAAGCTTATACTTATTGCTCCCACCATGGCTATTCATAAGGAAATGTCATCTTTCAAAAATTCAAGCAGGCCTGCGAAAAGCTGATTTATTCTCGTCACCTTCTTGTGGGCGTGGGATTTATTTCCTTTCTCGAGTCACTCATCCTGCCCATCCCTCTTGAGGCCATGTTGATCCCGCTACTGCAGAGTCGTCGCGATCGATTATGGGCAATTTGCCTGTCAGCACTTCTGGGTTGTCTGCTCGGTGCTTCTCTGGGGTATTTCTTCGGTTATTATCTTTTCGAGCAGATAGGTGACCAGTTGGTAAGTTGGCTTGCATCACCTTCGGAATTCGATAGCATCCGCGCCGATATCCATGAACAAGGCTTCTGGTTCGTATTGAGTGTTGGTATCACCCCTGTGCCATTTCAGATCGCGATGCTGGCAGCTGGCGCCACGGGCTATGCCTTCTCGTTGTACATTGTGGCCACGTCACTTGCTCGGGCTGCCCGTTATTTCGGATTGGGCTTACTTGTCTGGCTGCTGGGCAATCAAGCACAAAAGTGGTTTCAGCAATACAANACGCNGACAGCCACGATATCTTTCCTGCTTGTTGCCCTTGTCTGGGTGGGGGCCAGTTATTTTTATTGAAACAAGCATGTTTCAATGAGAACACATTTACCCTTCATCCGGGTTTATACTAACTGACCTTTTCTCTTGCTGATTATCAATCTGGCTGCAATAAATCATCCACCAGAAACTGCACCGATTTAGTCGCCCGAAATTCGTTCACGGCCAGCCGGTAACGAATCAGGACTTGTGTGCCCCGCTCCAGCCAGTCGGGCTTGCCTTGCCTGAAGGCCATGGCGGTGATTTGCCGGTTATCGGGCAGGCTTAAACTAAGACGTAAATGGTCCTGTTCCTGCCCCACCAGACGCCAGTCAGCGACTTCAAACAAACCATGGAAGCGGGGTTCTTCAAAACCCTGCCCCCACGGGGCGGCGTTGGGTAATTGCTCAGCCAGAGTGAGATTGATTTCACCGTGATGCAGTTCACCATCGGAATGCAGGTGTTGCTGGTAAACCGCCGGTTCGACCATTTCTGTGAGCACGGTTTCAAAGGCATGGGCAAAGGTTTGGAAATCATCCTGTTTCAGCGTTAACCCGGCTGCCATGGCATGGCCGCCAAAGCGTTGCAGCATGTCCGGGTGACGGGTAGCGATACGGGCTAATACATCACGAATATGTACGCCGGCAATCGAGCGCGCTGAGCCTTTGATTTCACCTTCATTACCCGGTGCGAAGGCAATCACCGGCCGGTGCAGTTTTTCCTTGATCCGTGAAGCCAGTAAACCAATCACGCCCTGATGCCATTCTGAGTCAAACAGACAAAAACCGGGGGCAGTGTTATCGGCGTCCAGTGACAGTTTTTCGAGCATGCTTAGCGCATCCTGCTGCATCTGCTGTTCGACACTGCGCCTGTCCTGGTTTATCTGGTCCAGTTGTGCGGCTGCAGAAAGCGCCTGCTGCCAGTCATCAGAGAGCAGCAGGTTAATGCCCAGGCCCATATCATCCATCCGCCCCGCCGCATTGAGCCTGGGCGCGATGCTGAAGGCTAAATCCGGACTGGCCAACTTGACGGCCTCACGGCCGGCTACCTGAGCCAAAGCCAGGATACCGGCACAGGCACGCCGCTGGCGCATCCGTTTCAGGCCCACATCCACTAAAGTCCGGTTAAGCTGATCCAGCGGCACCACATCGGCCACCGTGCCCAGCGCCACCAGATCCAGCCAGTCGCTGACATTGGGTTGTTTTATCCCCTGCTGTTCAAACCCGCTCTGCTCACGTAAAGCTTGTCTCAGCCCCAGCAGCAGATAAAAGCAGACGCCAACGCCGGCCAGGTTTTTCGAGGGAAAATTATCACCGGGCTGATTGGGATTAATAATGGCATCGGCTTGCGGCAGGGTTTCACCGGCCAGATGATGATCCGTGACCAATACCTTAATACCACGCGCCCGGGCGGCATCCACCCCCGCCACTGCGGCAATACCGTTATCAACCGTGAGCAATAAGTCCGGCTGGCTGTCAGTGGGGATTTCATCGAGCAGTTCTGGCGTCAGCCCGTAACCGTGAACAAAGCGGTTGGGGACAATAAAGTCGATATTTTTCAGTCCCATGGCTTTGAGCCCACGAATGGCCAGTGCACAACTGGTGGCACCATCGCTGTCAAAGTCGGCGACGACGGTGACTTTCCATTGCTGTTCTATCGCTTCAAGCAGCAAAGCTACGGCCTGCTCCATACCCAGCATCTGCTCGGGCCGGGGCAAATCAGTCAATTCAAAAAACAGGTTTTCGGCCTTTTGTATACCTCTGGCGGCCAGCACCCGGCGCAGGCAGTCCGGCCAGTGCTCCGGCAGGTTCTCCCAGCCGCTACTATCGCGTTGTTTGATGTCGACCTGTTTCATTTCCACACTTGCCAGCTTTTCATTGGTGTCAACCGGTAACGGCCCCACTCCGGTATGATGATATCCAGCTCTTTAAGCTGGCCGCGACGAAGTGCCTGAAAGGCTGGTACAAGCCAGTTATCAAGCAAATCATCCAGTTGCTGCTGCCAGTCCTGCTCGATTTCAAACTTGATCATATGAAGTGCCTGTTTGCCTGCCATCTCTTGATAGGCTGACACCACAGCGTGAAAAACCGAGTGACTCTCTTTGGCCAGTTTCGCCAGCACCTTGTCATCACCGGATACATGCGGCCATGATTGTAGCGTCGGCAAGCTGCCCTGCCCCCAGAACCAGAGACTATTGATGGGTACTTTGCCAGCCTGTTCGCGGGCCAGATTTTCCTGACAATCAAACAGCAGCATCTGGATTTCATTCCACAGTCTTATCCAGTCGCTTGCCTGTAAACCTTGTGGCAGCTTATCACTCACAGGCAGACCATTAAGGCCTTCTTTGGGCGTAAAGTCCACCTCGGGCAAGCTGTGCAGTTCCAGTAACCACTCCTCGGCACTGATCACGTTAAGGTGGCCCTGGTACGCATCCAGCAAAGGCTGAATACGGCAGGCGAATGCATGCGCTTCTTCAAGCGTGATATCCAGATCACGATAAAACAGCAGCAATTGATCCCGATCCGGGTGCAGGTAACAGGGATCAGCACAGAGTGAATTGACGCTGCCCCCGCGCAGCTGCGCTACCGGCAAACCGGCCGCTTGATTAGATTCGGAAAATAAAGCCAGTAAATGCAGATAATAAGCGCGACTATCGGGCTGAAAACGGGCTTTATTAAGTATTTTGTGCAGTGCGTCAGGCCATAAGGCCCGATTCAGTTCATTGGCAAATACAGCGGCAGCATCAGGCAGAATCAGGCTGAGATGGCTTTTAGCCATTGCCCAGCACCTGCCTTACAAAAGGAATAGTCAAACGACGCTTGGCCTGCAGTGAGGCTTTATCGAGCTGCTGCAATACCGTCATCAGTGCCGGCATATCACGGCCATAATGGCGAAGCAGATATTGCGCGACCTCGTCACTCATGCTCAGCCCGCGCGACTGCGCCTGCAATATCAAAGCCTGCTGCTTTTGTTCATCACTCATGCTGGTGAGCTGATACACTAGACCGGTGGCTAGTCTTGAACGTAAATCAGGCAGTTCAATTCGGGTGTTGGCCGGATTATTTTCAGTGGCCACCAGTAAATGACCTTTGGCATCGTGCAGCCGGTTAAAGCAGTGGAATAAAGCCACTTCCCACTCCCGGTTTCCGGCAATCGCTTCCAGATCATCCAGACAGAGCAAGTCAGCCTGTTCCAGGGATTCCAGCACCCCAGGCTGAGCAGTTTGAGTCAACTCAGCCAGTGACAAGTAGATCACACGGTAGCCCAATTGCTGAACGCGCTCAGCACAAGCAATCAACAAGTGGGTCTTACCGGTGCCACCCTCGCCACAGAGATAGAGAAAATCAAGACTGTCGAGATCACAAAACGCCTTGAGCGCCTGCTCGGTTTCGGGTTTGGCGAACAGAAAGTTATCCAGGCGATAAATTTCCTGTGGCGTCAGGCGCAGCGTTAACTGAGTTTGGGCGACCGTCATGATAATCAGAAAAATCAGGAATAAAGGTGGCTGCTGACGTAGCGCTGATGCGCATGACGCAGGAGCACCATGACTACCGCGGCCACCGGTAACGCCAGCAAAACACCGGTAAAGCCAAATAACTTACCGCCGGCCAATACCGCAAAGATGACCGCGACCGGATGCAGACCGATACGTTCGCCGACAAAATGCGGGGTCAAGAGCATGCCTTCTATTGATTGAGCAACAGTGAACACAATCACCACATAAAACACCGGTAACCACTCGCCGAATTGGAAAAAGGCCGCCAGGCCCGCCAGCGCGATACCGACAATCAAACCAAGGTATGGGACAAAGCTGACCAGTCCAGCAATCACGCCCAGCAACAGTGCCAGTTCCAGACCAATAAGACTCAGGCCAACGGTGTAAATAATCGCCAGTGCCAGCATCACCATCAACTGCCCTCGGATAAAGCCTGCCAGCATGTCATCACATTCCAGTGACATTTCGATGAATTTACCCGATATTCGACGGGGTAACAGCTCACGAAAACGCGCTACGAGCACATCCCAGTCACGTAACAAATAAAACGTCAGCACCGGGATCAACACCAGGTTCCCGACCCATTGCAGCAGTGCCATGCCGGACTGGGTGACATAACTGAACACACCACCGGCAACATTGCCCATCTCAGACCAGTAGTTGTTGAGTGCCTGTTTCAGCGTTTGCAGATTAAACACATCGCTGGGCAGTCCCGCACCGATAAGCAACGGCTCCAGCGCTTTTTGTGCCATGTTGAGATAACCCGGCAAATTGGTAAACAGCTTGGTCACCTGACCACTGAGCATCGGCAACAGCACCAGCAACAGGATAATCATGGCGATAAACAGCACAGCAAACACGACAGTCACGGCAACGGTGCGTGACAGTTTCCAGTTTTCCAGTCTATCGACCAGCGGATCACCAAGATAAGCCAGCAGAGCGGCAATAAAAAATGGCATCAGCACCGGCGATAGCTGGAACAGCAACCAGCCGCCCGCAATCAGACTGACCAGTAAAATCAGTTTATTGGTGTCACTCATCGTTTTTGTTTGATCTGCCGCCATGCTCTTGTTCCCCATACCAGAACATATTCCGTGCCGCTGTTAATGACACTGGCAACAACCAGCCAGATGCCAATCGTGACAACCTTGTCCAGACCCGGCAGCCACGGTTGCTGGATCATCACCAGCAGGACCAGTGCTATCTGCAATGTGGTATTAATTTTACTGCTCCACAACGGGCTGAGATCGAATTGTCCGAGATAGTAATGATAAGCAAGCCCACCGCTGATTATGATGACATCGCGGGCCAGCACCAGCCAGAGCAACCACACTGGCAGTAGTCCCAGCCAGGTTAATGTCGCAAAGCTGGCGACCAGCAGGAGTTTGTCGGCAATCGGATCCAGAATCGAACCCAGCCGGGATTCCCAGTGAAAATGCTTGGCCAGAAAGCCATCCAGCCCGTCGGAAATCCCCGCCACGGCGAACAACAGCAGGGCTAACAGGAACTGCTCTGATGCCAGTGCCCACACGACGGGCGCAACCAGCAGAATGCGAAGCATGGAAATCAGATTGGGAATATCTTTCAGACTCAAGGTGTTAACCGATAAAGTTTGGCATCGTTGCTGTTAGATTGCGGTTCTTCGACTAATAAACTGCCAACACTGAGCGTTCTTTGCAACACTTCCAGACTGCCCCTGAAGGCGATATCCAGGTCCAGTTGCTGGGCACCCAGATTAATAACACGGATATCGCTGATCAGTTCAAGCTGTTCCAGATAGGTCATCAGGCGTGTGAAATCAGCGTAACTCAGCACGTCTTTTATTTGCAGGGTCAGTCTCTGAGCTTCACCGCCGTTATCCACGCGTTGCCCGTATTGCAGCGCCAGTTTATCAGCCAGATGGCCAACCCCGGCAGCAAATGCCTCCTGCACGTCCCCCTGCGACTGCCAGGTGTCATTCAGGCCAGCGCCGTTAGCAGACCATGACACCTGAGCCTCATCATCATTCAATTTCACCACTGCAGTCATCACAATGTCGGCACCGTATCGATCAGAGGCACTGTCAATCGCAGCCTGATTACTTTGTTTGAGATCGCTTATCGTCAGCGCGCGCTGATCCTGCAAATCCATCAATGGCATCAGGATGGGCAAACCACGCTGATCGGCGGCCTGACTCAATGGACGAAATACGACCATGGGCGCCGTTTCCAGTCCCAGAATGCTGGATTCACCGCTGGCCTCAATGACAGCCCAGATTAAAATATCAGGCCGGTTACTGCCCCAGATGGGCAGCTCAAGCGCTGTTAAAGCCCGATTCACTGCAGCGGGGTCAAATCGTAACGTGAGGGAAAGTTGATCGGGCTGGGTTAAATCTGCCGCCGCAATATTGGTGCGGCGGTATTCATATTGCTGCATGTACTGTTCTGCTTCAGAGAGAACCGGCGCCAGCGCTGCAGTTTCCAGCAGGGCTTTATTACCCACCACTTTGAGCATCACCTGTTGCAGTAGCTGGGGCATCAATGCTGCCCTTTCCTGCGCATCGCGGGAACTGACCGGCGATGAAGCCTGGTAAAGATTATCCACCTCGGCGGCATGGCTGCCACAGGTCAGACTGAGTAAAATTAGGGTAATAAATAGTCGATGCATTGTGGTATTCTAACACGCTGTTTTCAACGTGTGACGACCTATCAACCGGTCCGTCAGGATCGAACTTTTAAGCGTCAACAATCCATATTTATTTTCAGGAACAAACCATGACCGATCGCGCGGATTCTTCTCGCACTTCTCTCAGTTACCGTGATGCCGGTGTCGATATCGAAGCCGGTAATGCACTGGTAGATCGCATCAAGCCCCATGCTGCCAAAACCCGCCGTCCGGGCGTTATGGCAGGACTGGGTGGTTTCGGCAGTCTGTTTGAATTGCCTCTGGACCGCTACAAGCAGCCAGTACTGGTCTCCGGCACCGACGGTGTCGGTACTAAGCTGCGTCTTGCTATCGAATCCGGTATTCACAATACCATCGGTATCGATCTGGTGGCCATGTGTGCCAACGACATCGCCGTACTGGGTGCCGAACCCCTGTTCTTCCTGGACTACTATGCCACCGGCAAGCTCGATGTTGATGTTGCTGAATCTGTGGTGTCGGGTATTGCCGAAGGCTGCCTGCAGGCCGGCGCCGCCCTGGTCGGTGGTGAAACGGCAGAAATGCCCAGCATGTATGAAGACGGTGACTACGATCTGGCCGGTTTCTGTGTCGGTGTCGTGGAAAAAGACAACGTCATTGATGGCAGCAAAGTGGCTGCAGGCGACAAACTCATCGGCCTCGCCTCCTCAGGTCCTCACTCCAATGGTTACTCGCTGATTCGCAAGATCCTGGAACGCAGTGGTCAAGCCCTGGATGACGAGTTTGATGGCGGCACGCTCGGCGAAAAACTGCTGGCACCCACCCGGATCTACGTCAAGTCTTTACTTGAACTCAATAACAAAATCAGCATACATGCCCTCTCCCACATTACGGGCGGCGGGCTGCTGGAAAATATTCCCCGCGTATTGCCGGCGGACAAAAAAGCCGTGATTGCCGCCGACAGCTGGCAGCGACCCGCGGTGTTTGACTGGCTCCAGCAACAGGGTAATGTCGAAGACAGTGAAATGTACCGAACTTTCAATAACGGTATCGGCATGGTCGTTGTCGTCTCGGCTGAACAGGCAGACACGGCCCTCAGCCTGCTGCATGGTCTCGGTGAGGAAGCGAGCCTGATTGGTCAGATTGAGGATCGCAGCACCGATGAAGATAGCGTGGTCATCGATTAAATGAATGATTCACGTCGCTCAGCCCGGCTGGTGATTCTGATTTCCGGCCGTGGCAGTAATATGCGCTCAATTGTCGAAGCCGCGCAGCAAGGTCAGCTGGCTGTCGATATCGCCGCCGTTATCAGTAACCGTCCGGGGGCTGCCGGTCTGGAATTTGCTCAACAGGCCGGTATCGACACGCAGGTCATTGATCACAAGCAGTTCGCCAGCCGCGAGGTATTTGATACCGCCATGGCAGAAGCCATTGATGTTTATCAGCCTGACTATGTCATTCTGGCCGGTTTCATGCGTATTCTGACCGCGGACTTCGTTGCGCATTATGCCGGTCGGCTGATTAACATCCACCCGTCTCTGCTGCCCAAGTTCAAGGGACTGCACACGCACGAACGCGCCATCGAAGCGGGTGAGAGTGAGCATGGCGCCAGTGTGCATTTTGTCACAGCAGAACTGGATGATGGTCCGGTAATATTACAAGCCAAAGTCCCGGTATTGCCGGGGGATGATGCCGACACCCTGGCAGCAAGAGTCCTGGAGCAGGAACATCTGCTCTATCCGGCTGCCATACAGAAGCTGGTCTCGCAACAAACGGAATAATTATGCTCAGAATGTTCAGCTATGTCCTGCTTTTTTGCCTCAGCAATCTTGCTGTGGCCGAGGATATTCCTGACTTTTCCGCTAACTACCTGGTTAAGCTCAACGGCATTCAGGCCGGTGAACTCAAGCGCACGCTCGAGACTCAGGACAACGGTTTACGCAAATTCAATTCCGTGTCCCAGGCCAAAGGCGTATTTTCATTCTTCAAGCCCGATGTCATAGAAGAAACCAGCGTCTGGAAACTGGTTGACGGCCGCGTAGCACCTCAGCGCTACCGTTATCAACGCACCGGCGGTAAGAAAGACAAGTTTTTACAGATGCAATTTAACTGGCTAGATAACAAAGTCAGCATCGACGACCGTGAGCACCCCTGGCAACTGGATATTGAGACCGGCGTACTGGATAAACTGGTTTATCAAATCAGTCTGATGCGCGACCTGAGCCAGGGTATCGAACAGGTCGACTACCGCATTGCCGACGGCGGACACCTCAAGACCTATGAAATCAAAGTGCTGGGAAAAGAGACCATCACCACACCCATGGGTCAGATTGAAACCATCAGACTGACCCGTCACCGGGAAAAACCCAGCGACAGGGAAACCACGCTGTGGTGCGCTCCGGCACTCAATTATCTGCCGGTCAAACTGGAGCATGTCGAGGATGATGCTGTCTTCACTGCGCTACTGCGTCGCCTGCAGGGAATAGATAGCAAACAGGCCTTCACCCCCATGCAATCAGCTAAAGCCATCAACCCATCATGAGCGAGAAACGTTTCCGCATACTGAAAGAGGAGATGCCTTTTAAGGGCTTCTTTAACGTCAAGAAATACACCCTTGAGCACACACTCTATGAGGGCGGCTGGAGTCAGCCGGTTGAGCGTGAAGTCTTCCATCGCGGTAATTGTGTCGGCATCCTGCTCTATGATCCACAGCGCGATGAAGTCGTTATTATCGAACAGTTCCGCGCGGGTGCGGTACTCAAAGCGGAACAGGAACAAGCCTGGCTGCTGGAAATTGTCGCCGGTGCCATGGAAGCGGGTGAGATGGCTGAAGCGGTTGCACGGCGGGAGTCACTGGAGGAAGCCGGCTGCGAAGTCCATGAAATCATCAAAATCCGTGAGTTTTTCACTTCCCCCGGTGGCACCTCTGAATATCTGACCTTATTCTGTGGCCGTGTCGATGCCAGTGAAGTCGGAGGTATTCATGGCCTTGATCATGAGGATGAGGATATAGCCGTCCGCAGTGTTTCCTTTGATGAAGCCTGGCAGCTTCTGGAAAACGGTCGGATTGAATCAGCCATCCCCATCATTGCATTACAGTGGCTGGCACTGAACCGGGAAGCGCTGCGCCAGCGCTGGTGCTGACTAGTCAAATTCCAGCGGTGCCCGACCTGCCCGCCGTCTAAGCCACGCCACACCCCGATAGACAGATGGCCGCTGAATCAACCAGCGTTCAAACGTGTATTTACCGGGGAAGTTAAGCAATAACACCCCTATCAACAGCGTTAACAACCCCTGCCCGGGCAAGACCAGCATCGCCAGCCCCATAAGCACAAAAATCAAACCGAAGACATTCTTCACGACCATCACAGCCCAGCGAATCACAATGTGCTGCTCCGCCCAGGGTGAGCGCTGGCGTTTGTTTCGCGCGAAATAATCTACCGGAATTCTGACCACCAGAAAAGGGATCAAGAACAAGCTACCGACAAACATGGCAAAGGATAGCAACCCCAGTATCAGTAACAGGGTTTCGTTTCCCCAGATGCTATCAAACAAATTCTGAAACACACTCATTAAGGCGACATCAGCCAATGGATAGGCAGTATTCAGTTATCGGGATTGATGCGGTAACTCACCTGCATATGATGCACCGCCCCCGGTGCCACTATGATGCTGTTAGCAATGGCATTGGCAGTTTCCACGCAGATGAACTGTTCGTAGTCCTCTGCAGACATATCATTGAGCTGCGCGGCCTTGTCCCAGGGATTCCAGACCACGAAGTTGTCCGCGCCCTGGTGTTCAATTTCAATACGACGCTTCAGGCTGGGGTCTACAATTTCTACCCGGCTTGGTGCATTGAGGTAAACCCGATCGGTTTCGCCTTTAGCGGTGATGTCACCGGTTTGCTTCTGGCGAGCAAAGCCAAGCGTTTTATCCAGGTAGTCAACACCATCCAAACCACTGACCCGGGTTTGCTTGACGTCACCAACCCGGAAATAGCTATGCAGGGCTTTAGAGACACTGAAAGGGATATCCCCCTTGTTTTCAGTGGTGAGCGAAATATTCAGCTGGTCGCCGATATGAATTTTTTTGCGCAGACGAAATTCGCTTGGCCACCATTGTTTACTGGTGGCGGTGGATTCCAGGCCCAGGGTAATTTCAACATTGTCATCATGCAGCTGACTATCGAGCACATCCCAGAACAGATTACGGGCAAAGCCATGGGCCTGACGACCAAGGTCACCCGGGTCATCGCCGAACCACGGCCAGCATAGTGGCACGCCACCGCGAATCGCTTTACCCTGCTCATAAATCGCTTTTTTGCTTAGATAAAACAGATCATGGTCGGCACGGGCCGGTTTAAATGACAGCAACTGGCCGCCGTAGAGTGCCACACGGGCCTGTGCTCGGGCCGTTGATACCTGGATCAGAGGCATGCCAGACGGGCCCTCGATAAAACTGACCTTATCTTCACGCCCGAAAATGCGATTAAGTGTGTTTAGATCCTGCATGTGTCAATGTCCAGACAAAAAAGACGGGCTGTTTGCCCGTCTTTCCATAGACATGGCTGACTGAAAATCAGTCAAGCCACCCCTTAGTGCTGGTGACCACCCTCACCGTGAACGTGACCGTGTTCCAGTTCTTCTTCACTGGCTTCACGCACTTCACGAATGGTCACATCAAAATTCAGATGCACGCCGGCCAGTGGGTGGTTACCGTCAACGGTGACGCTTTCCTCTTTGACATCCACGACGGTTACCAGAACCGGCCCCTGTTCGGTTTCGGACTGGAACTGCATGCCAACCTCGACGTTATCGACACCACTGAACAATTCACGTGGCACGTCCTGTTTCAGTTGTTCGTGACGCTCACCGTAGGCTTTAGCCGGTTCGATACTGGCCTGCACTTCATCGCCGGCTTCTTTACCCAGCAGTGCGTCTTCAAGACCGGGAATAATATTGCCGGCACCGTGCAGGTATGCCAGCGGGCCTGCGCCTTCAGAGCTGTCGATGACGCTACCGTCGTTATCTTTCAAAGTGTAATCGATAACAACGACTGTATTCTCTGCAACTTTCATTGATTGTCCTCTACTTGGATGTGTTGGATTTCAGCTGCAGCTTACTCACTACAACCTAAGGGCATTGACGCCAGTGGCCTCAGCCATATCACAGCGGCGCTGTGAGTCTAAGTCAGCGTCAGAAACAGCAACTACTGATCAGCGGGCTCTGGTGTCCCGGAAGATGCAATAGTCTGTGTACAGATGCTCTAATAATGACCGATTTGTCATTGTTTTACCAGCCGCTACCGGGACAACGATGCCCACATCGGTATGACTGTTATACTCAAACGCCACAACAAAACCTGTTGTCACGCTGAAAGGCGGGCATTCTAACATCAATACCAGACAAGCACATAATATGAGCAGACTGCTTTTATTTAACAAGCCTTTTGACGTCCTGACCCAGTTCACTGACAACGAGGGTCGACAGACACTCAAAGATTACATTGATGTCGCCGGCGTCTATCCCGCCGGTCGTCTGGATCGCGACAGCGAAGGACTGCTTCTGCTCACTGATGACGGCGTACTGCAACAACTGATTGCCAACCCCCGTTTCAAACTGGCAAAAACTTACTGGGTTCAGGTCGAAGCGATTCCCGATGCAACAGCATTACAGCAGTTGCGGGAAGGTATCATGCTGAAAGATGGGCAGACGCTGCCCGCAGAAGTTGAACTGATTGATGCCCCTGACATCTGGCCGCGTCAACCACCGATCAGAGAGCGAAAACACATCCCGACCCAATGGCTGGCACTGACCATCCGAGAAGGCCGCAATCGACAGGTCCGGCGCATGACCGCCGCGGTCGGCCACCCGACATTGAGGCTGATACGTTCAGCAATCGGTCCCTGGCAGATAGGGGAACTGCAACCGGGACAATGGCGAGCCCTTGATGAAAGAGACGTGATAAAATGGCGTGATGATTTGGAAACCAAGAACCACCGTCGCCGCCGTCGTCGAGCGCAACAACCAGTTCCTACTGGTCGAAGAAGAAATCAACGGCAAAATGACACTCAATCAACCCGCCGGTCATCTCGAGCCAGACGAAAGCCTGATTGACGCCGTCATTCGTGAAACCCAGGAAGAAACCGCCTGGCAGTTTGAACCCGAATCACTGGTCGGTATCTATCGTTGGGTGCATCCGGTCAAAAAAGACACCTATATCCGCTATTGTTTTTCCGGCCGGGTGACACAACATGATCCGGAACAGCCGCTTGATGGTGATATTCATCGCGCGCTCTGGTTGTCACTGGATGATATCAGGGCCAGACAGGCGCAGCACCGCAGCCCGCTGGTTTTGCAATGCTTTGAAGATTATCTGGCGGGTCATCGCTATTCATTGAGTTTATTACGTAACTGACTATGGCAGAAAAGAAAAAAGTAGTCGTCGGCCTCTCCGGCGGGGTCGATTCTTCCGTCGCAGCGCTGCTGCTCAAACAGCAACATGACAAAGTCGAAGGCCTGTTTATGAAAAACTGGGTCGACTTTGCCGATGAAAGTGAGTGCACGATTGAGGAAGACCGCAAGGATGCGATGTCCGTCGCCGACACCGTCGGTATTGACTTTCATGAAGCCAATTTCGCGATGGAATACTGGGACTATGTGTTCAAACATTTTCTCGATGAATACCGTGCCGGCCGCACGCCGAACCCGGATATTCTGTGCAACCGGGAAATCAAATTCAAAGCCTTTCTCGATCATGCGATGGAACTGGGCGGGGTGCTGATTGCGACCGGTCACTATGCGCGCGTTCAGGAACGCGACGGCAAATTCCACTTGCTCAAAGGTAAAGACAATAAGAAAGACCAGAGCTATTTTCTCTACACGCTGGGGCAGGAACAGTTGTCACGCACCCTCTTCCCCCTGGGCGAACTACCTAAAACTGAAGTCAGGGAAATCGCCGAAAAAGCCGGCTTTATCAACCACGACAAAAAAGACAGCACCGGTATCTGCTTCATCGGTGAACGCCAGTTCCGCGAGTTCCTCAGTCGTTATATCCCTGCCCAGCCCGGCGAGATGCGCACCCCAGAGGGTGAATATATCGGTGAACATGCCGGCCTGATGTATTACACACTGGGCCAGCGTCAGGGCCTCGGCATTGGTGGTCGCAAGAACAGCACCGGCGAGCCCTGGTTTGTAGCTGGTAAAGATATGGATAGCCGAACGCTCTATGTCGTCCAGGGCGATCATCCCTGGCTATGGAGTCAGAGCCTGAAAGCAGAACAATTATCCTGGGTGATGGGTGAAGCCCCTGCCTTTCCCTGCCGCGCTGCCGCCAAAACCCGCTATCGCCAGCCCGATCAGCCCTGCACCATTAGCCAGGATGAAAACGGCCTGATTCATGTCGAATTTGATGATAAACAGCGCGCGGTGACGCCGGGTCAGTCCGTGGTGTTCTATCAGGGTGATGACTGCCTGGGTGGCGGGATTATTGTTTCCACCGATGCGCCCGGGGTGCATCCATGAGTATCTCTGAACGCCAACGTGACCGAACCATCGCGCTTGCCGCTGTCGTGCAGTCAGCGATGCTGGTGCAGCATATTGCCGAGAGTGGTCAGGCCAGTGCCACCGATATCGAAACCCTGTTACAGAGCCTGCTGGTTGAAGAAGCCCCGACTACCGAGGCCGTGTTCGGTGGTATTGGCAGTCTTCGCCCGGGTCTGCGTGAGCTGAATCAGCAGCTTTCGAAAAAGAAACAACAAAAAGATGTCGTATTGCTGCGTTATGTCATCAGTCTGTTGCATCTGGAACGCCAACTGGCCAAAAACCCTAAAATGATGGACACCATCGGCCTGGAACTGGAACAGGTGCCTCAGCAGATTGAATATTTCGGAGAGATTATGGCACCGCAGGTCATCGCCCGTTTTGCTGATATTTATCACCGAACCTTAAGCCAGGTGAAACCCCAGATCCAGGTTTATGGCGATCCCAATTACCTGCAGCAACCGGATAACGTCAATAAAGTCCGGGCTCTGCTGCTCAGTGGTATCCGCGCCGCAGTTTTATGGCGCCAGAAAGGCGGTCGCCGCTGGCAGTTTCTGTTCCAGAGTAGCAAGATCCTGGAAGCGGCTCAGGAGCTTTACGCCGCCTGCTGAATTAAACGCTATTGCCAACGACTGATCGAAACTGAGCGTGGCGATTTTCGCTTATAAAAAAAGGCTGTTTTCCGTCAGGAAAACAGCCTTTTTTGTTTTGGTGTATTAACCCGGATCAGCTTGCTACCTGACGATACTCATCCAGTTCGTTGAAGTTGAGATAACGGTAGATTTCCGCCGCCATGGGTTTGATGCCAGCTACCGCTTGCAGATATTCCGCCACCGTCGGGATTTTACCCAAGCTGGCCACCACAGCAGACAGCTCTGCTGAAGCCAGGAATACATCCGCATTGTTACCCAGACGGTTCGGGAAGTTACGCGTTGAGGTCGACACCACAGTCGCGCCGTCAGCAACCCGGGCCTGGTTACCCATGCACAACGAACACCCCGGCGTTTCCGTCCGGGCACCAACCCGACCGAAAGTGCTGTAAACGCCCTCTTCGGTCAGCTGATGCTTGTCCATTTTGGTCGGAGGTGCAATCCACAACTTGACCGGCAGGCTCTTCATGTTTTCCAGTACCTTACTGGCGGCACGATAATGTCCGATATTGGTCATACAGGAACCGATAAACACCTCATCCACCGGCGTGTCCTGCACTGCCGACAGCGGCTTGATATCGTCCGGATCGTTCGGGCAGGCCAACAGTGGTTCAGTGATTTCATTGAGGTCGATATCAATCACCGCGGCGTATTCGGCATCAGCATCCGCTTCCATCAATTCCGGATTTGCCAGCCATTCTCGCATTGAATCGATCCGACGTTGCAGCGTACGGGCATCCTGATAGCCTTCAGCAATCATCCATTCCATCAATGAAATATTGGAGTTAAGGAACTCGATAATCGGCTCTTTGTTGAGTCGCACGGTACAGCCATTGGCACTGCGTTCTGCTGAGGCATCAGACAGTTCGAACGCCTGCTCGACTTTCAGATCCGGCAGACCTTCAATTTCCAGTACGCGGCCGTTAAAGATATTTTTCTTGCCTTTCTTCTCAACGGTCAGCAGACCCTGCTGAATCGCAGCATAAGGAATGGCATTCACCAGATCACGCAAAGTGATACCAGGCTGCATTTCGCCTTTGAAACGAACCAGAACCGACTCCGGCATATCCAGTGGCATCACCCCCAGTGCGGCACCAAATGCGACCAGGCCGGAACCAGCCGGGAAGCTGATACCGATCGGGAAACGGGTGTGCGAGTCACCACCGGTGCCGACTGTATCAGGCAGGATCATCCGGTTAAGCCATGAGTGAATAATGCCGTCACCCGGACGCAGCGATACACCGCCACGGGTACTGATAAAGTCAGGCAGTTCGTGTTGCAGCTTGATATCCACCGGCTTCGGGTAGGCAGCCGTGTGACAGAAAGACTGCATCACCAGATCGGCAGAGAAACCGAGACAGGAGAGTTCTTTCAACTCATCACGGGTCATCGCACCGGTGGTATCCTGAGAACCGACTGTGGTGACTTTGGGTTCGCAGTATGTGTTGGGACGGACACCTTCGACACCACAGGCCCGACCGACCATTTTCTGCGCCAGGGTGAAGCCTTTGCCGGTATCGACCGGGTCAACCGGACGGACAAAAATATCAGATGGCTCCAGGCCCAGCGTTTCACGGGCTTTGTCTGTCAGGCCCCGACCGATAATCAGTGGGATGCGGCCACCGGCACGGACTTCATCAGCCAGTGTAGTCGGACGCATGGTGAACTCACTGATCGTCTCACCGGCTTCGTTGACGATTTTGCCCTCGTAAGGGTAGATGGTGATGACATCACCGCTTTCCATATGCTGGACATCACACTCAATGGGCATGGCACCGGAATCTTCGGCGGTATTGAAGAAAATGGGGGCAATGTTATTGCCGAGAATCACCCCGCCCTGGCGCTTGTTAGGCACGTAAGGCACATCATGTCCCATATGCCAGAGCACCGAGTTAATCGCGGATTTACGAGATGAACCGGTACCGACCACATCACCAACCAGTGCCAGCGGGTAGCCTTTTTCCTTCAACTTTTCAATGGCAGCAATCGGATCATCCATCTTGCTCTGTAGCATGGCTTTGGCATGCAACGGGATATCCGGACGGCTCCAGGCTTCGGTCGCCGGGGACAAATCATCGGTATTGGTCTCACCCGGCACTTTGAACACGGTCAGGGTAATCTTATCTTCCAACTTGGGTCGTGACGTGAACCATTCAGCTTCAGCCCAGGACTGCAGTACACGTTTTGCGTATTCATTGCTGTCCGCTTTTTCCACCACATCATGGTAGGCATCGTAGACCATCAGGGTTCTGCATAACGCTTTCTCAGCGGCTGGCGCAGTCTCTTCAATATCCAGCAGTTCTATCAGAGACTGAACGTTATAGCCGCCCATCATGGTACCCAACAGTTCAGTAGCACGGACCGGCGTAATCAAATCGCATTGGGTATTGCCCTTGGCAATGTCGGTGAGAAAACCGGCTTTGACGTAGGCGGACTGATCAACACCGGGCGGGACGCGGTGAATCAGTAAATCTAGCAAGGTTTCGCTGTTCTCATCACCGGCCTTGAGCGCTTCAATCAGGCTGGAAACCTGTTCAGCATCAAGCGGTAATGGTGGCAGCCCCTGCTGGGCCCGTTCCTCAACATGTGATTGATATTCAGTCAGCACAGATAGTCACCCCAAAAGTTTCCAAATTCAGATGCAGGCATTTTACCTGAAAGCATCTGGAGACCGCGAACTCTGATATAATTTCGTTCACTTTTCTATCTAATCCAATTAACACAGTTTCATCGGAGTATTCATGGATTTAACTGCTTTAACCGCGATTTCGCCGGTTGATGGTCGTTATGCTTCCAAAACCGAAGCCCTGCGCCCGTTTTTTAGTGAATATGGCCTGATGCGTGCCCGCGTCGAAGTCGAACTGCGCTGGCTGCATCTGCTCGGCAATAATGCGGAGATTCAGGAAGTCCCCAAGCTGAGCAGCGAGGCGGAATCCTTTATCAATGACATGATTGCCAACTTCTCGGTCGCAGATGCGCAAGAGATCAAAGATATCGAGCGCACCACCAATCACGATGTTAAAGCGGTTGAATACTTCATCAAGAAAAAATTCAAAGCCAATCCAGAACTGCATGCGGTCAGTGAGTTCGTACACTTTGCCTGTACCTCGGAAGACATCAACAACACCGCTTACGGCATCATGCTGAAAAATGCCCGTGAACAGGTCATTCTGCCGGAAATGGACAATATCATTGCCGCCGTTCGCAAGCTGGCACAGCAGCATGTCGATACCCCGATGATGTCACGCACCCATGGTCAACCGGCCTCTCCGACGACACTGGGTAAGGAGCTGGCCAACGTGGTTCAGCGACTGGAACTGCAACGCACTCACGTCGCTGCGGTGCTGCTCTACGGCAAAATGAACGGTGCGGTGGGTAACTACAATGCCCACTACGCCGCCTATCCCGAGGTAGACTGGCCAATGATGGCGCATGCTTTTGTGACCGGTCTGGGTCTGCGCTGGAATCAATACACCACACAGATTGAGCCGCATGACTACGTGGCCGAACTGTTCCAGGCAATGATTCGTTTCAACACCGTACTTATCGACTTCTGTCGTGACGTCTGGAGCTACATCTCAATCGGTTATTTCAAACAAAAAACCGTCAAAGGCGAGATCGGCTCCTCCACCATGCCGCACAAGGTCAATCCAATTGATTTTGAAAATGCAGAAGGCAATCTCGGTATTGCCAATGCCGTGTTTGATCACCTGGCGCTGAAACTGCCGATCTCCCGCTGGCAACGTGATCTGACCGACTCCACTGTACTGCGAAACCTGGGCGTCGGCTTTGCCCACTCCCTGCTCTCCTACAGCTCGGCACTCAAAGGAATCGGTAAGCTGGAACCGGCACCGGATGTTATGGCTGCCGATCTGGATGCGAATTGGGAACTGCTGGCAGAGCCGATTCAAACCGTGATGCGCCGTTACGGCATTGAGAACCCCTACGAGAAACTCAAAGAGCTGACTCGTGGTCAACGTGTTAACAGAGAAATCATGCAGGATTTCATTGATGGCCTGGAGTTACCGGAACAAGCCAAAGCCAGTCTCAAGGCAATGACACCGGCCACCTACCTCGGTAATGCTGCGGAACAAGCCAGAAACGGATAATCATGACTGAACATATGCCGACTGCCGAAAATAACACCCTGTTGCACTTCGACAGTCGGGATCAGGCTGCCAGGCTGGCACTGGACCTCATCAACGAGGCCCGCCATGAGATCTGTTTTTTCGGTCCCATCATTGATCCGGTTTTCTTTGATAATGACGCGGCAGCGGCAGCACTCAGTGAGTTCGCTCGCCGCAGTCCCCGTACCCGAATCCGCATCGTCGTTCATGACACGCAGAAGAATGTGGTTAATAGCCATCGCCTTCTACCACTGGCGCAGAAACTGACCAGTTCCATCGCCATCCATCTCAGTAGTCACAAACACCGTGATCTGCGTCAGCAATATCTGCTGGTAGATGGCCGTTCCTATCTGTTTTGTCCGGTTGCCGATCGTTATCAGGGAAGGTCTGAAGTGCAGGCTCCGGCCGCAGTCAAACAAATGCAGCAAGAATTTGAAGAAATCTGGAATCAGAGTAAACCCGATATCAATACCAGGCGGCTGAACCTATGAGACTCTCTCTGTTAGTGAGCGCACTGCTGTTATCGTTGTCGGCTTATGCTGAAACACAAATCCACACCATCAATTTAAAACATCGACTGGCATCTGAGGTGCTACCTCAGGTAGAAGCATTCCTGCCCGACGATGCCACAATCACCGCTTATGACAATATACTGATACTGAAATCAGACCGGGCCACACTGGCTAATGTGCAGCAGATTCTGGACAAACTGGATAAACCACAGCAAAGCCTCATCGTCACTGTGACCCGAAGTACAGAAGATTTATCGCAACAACGCGGCAGCAGCAACCGGGTTGAAGTTGAGGCTGGTGAGGATATCAACGCCTCAGTAGGTATCAAGCGCTGGTCCACTCAGGGACGTGATGACCGTGATCAACGCTATCGGGCCCGCACACTGAGTGGTCAGCCGGTGTCGATTTCCCTGGGCGAGGATGTGCCTCAGCAGCAACAACTGGTTTTCATCGGTCCGCGGGGTGTCGCTGTCGCCAATGAAACACGCTACATCAGCACGAGTAACGGTTTCCAGGCTGTACCCACGCTGTTGCCCGACGGTCAGGTCCGGGTTGAAATACATCCTTTCTTCAGTAAGCTATCGCGGGTCGATGGCGACATTCGCAACAGTGAAGTGATCACCACGGTCGTGGGTCAAACCGGTGACTGGCTGGAAATAGGCCGTATCACAGAAAACGCCGAGCGTGAACGTGACGGCGTCACCTACTACCGCAGTCACGGCGAACAGAATCAAATTTTGTATCTGAAAATCGAATTATCCAATTAAGCAAGAGCGAATATGAATGTGAAAGAAGCGATCGTCAGCCGACGGTCTGTGAAACACTACGACCCTGAGCATGAGATGAGTAATGCTGAAGTTCAGGAACTGATGGAACATGCGATCCTGTCACCGACGGCGTTTAATATCCAGCACTGGCGATTCGTCAACGTGGTCGACAAGGACATGCGTGAGCAGATAAAAATTGCCAGCTGGGGCCAGTCACAGGTGACAGATGCTTCGATGCTGCTGGTACTTTGTGCCGACCTCAATGCCTGGGAGAAAGACCCACAGCGCTACTGGCGCAATGCCCCCAAGGAAGTGCAGGACTTTATGCTGCCGGCCATCGAGAACTACTACACTAACCACCATCAGGGCATGCGTGATGAGTGTATCCGCTCAGCCGGTATCGCCGCGACCAATATTATGCTGATGGCACGGGAATTGGGTTATGACTCCTGCCCGATGGATGGCTTTGACTTTGATAAGGTGGCGAGAATCATTAACCTGCCCCACGACCACATTATCGTGATGATGATTACGATTGGTAAGAAACTGCAGGATGCCAAACCGCGTGCCGGCCAACTGCCGCTGGAGGAAGTGCTTTTTACCGATCACTTCCCGGGTAAAGACAATAAGGCCTAGATTATCGGCGGCGGCGCTTCTGAAACGCAGTTGCGCCCTTTGCGTTTAGACATATACAGTGCCCGATCGGCGCGTTGCATGAAGCTCTCGACACCTTCAGTCGGCACATAGCGCGCCACGCCGAAGGAAATCGTGATCTGACCCAGTGATTCATGAGTGTCTTTACGCTGAATACGTTTGGATGCGATTTCCTGACGAATATTGTCGGCGACGGTCTTGGCATTCTGCAGACTGGTATTGAGTAGAATAATCGAAAACTCTTCACCACCGTAGCGTGCGACAAGATCGCGCCCTTTGACGCTGTCCCTCAGTGAATTGGCAATCACCTTCAGTACCTGATCACCGACCAGATGCCCATGCTGATCGTTGATCTCCTTGAAGTTATCCAGGTCACAGAACAACAAACAGACATCGAGCCCACTACTGTCGGCATCATCGGTGACCTTAGCCACCAGATCATCAAAAGCTTTGCGATTGGCTAAACCGGTAAGGGTATCGGTCTTGGCCTCACGCTTGGTGACTTCCAGTTCTTTCTTAAGCTTGTTGACCTCGACCATCGCTGTGTTGAGGCGCTCAGTAAGCAGTTCCCCGTTATTGATGGCCATTCGGGTTTCATTCAGGATTTCATCGACAATCTCATGAATCTGCTGCGGCGTCATGTCCCGGTTGACTTTGGCCATTAACGTATTCAGGTGCTGATTGACCTTGTCATTATGCGCCACACTGCTGCAGACAAAGTTGACCACCTCGCGTAGTAACCGGGCCAGCTCCAGACGCAGTTCAATCACTTCCTGCCGATCTTTTTCCAGGTTGAAAAACTGATCATGCAGTGCCTTGCACTGCGCCTGACTGAGCTCGGGATTGACCGCCAGCATAGACTGGATTTGTTCAGACAACTTCGCGTTGGCGCCTGACACATGCTCGTACCAGACCGCGTAATTATCAGGTGTCATTGGCACACCGTGCTTACGCATCAGTGGCAATGCCAGCCGCATGTATTCAGCAGCTTTGTCTGATAACTCGTTGTAGTCCATCCAGCCTTACCTCGACTCTGTGCTTAACGTTTTTTGTTGCCGGCGATTTTCAGACGCAGTGCATTCAGTTTAATGAAGCCTTCCGCATCTTTCTGATCATAAGCACCGGCATCATCTTCAAAGGTCGCAATCGATTCGTCGAACAGGCTGTCTGTTTCAGACGCTCGGCCAACCACGATCACATTGCCTTTGTAGAGCTTGACTCTGACCACACCGTTTACGGTTTTTTGCGACTCATCAATCATTGACTGCATCATCACCCGTTCCGGTGCCCACCAGTATCCGTTGTAAATCATCTGCGCATATCGTGGCATCAGCTCATCTTTCAGGTGAGCGACTTCACGATCCAGTGTCAGCGATTCAATCGCACGGTGTGCTTTCAGCATGACGGTACCGGCCGGCGTTTCATAACAGCCGCGGGACTTCATACCGACATAACGGTTTTCGACGATATCCAGACGGCCGATACCATTGTCACCGGCGACTTTATTCAAGTAGCTCATCACGGTAGCCGGTGTCATCCGTTCCCCGTTGATGGCGACGATATCACCCTGCTCATAGGTCAGTTCCAGATAAGTCGGCTCATCCGGCGCATTTTCCGGTGATACTGACCAGCGCCACATGGATTCTTCCGGTTCGGCCCATGGGTCTTCCAGAATGCCGCCCTCATAGGAGATATGCAGCAGGTTGGCATCCATCGAATAGGGCGATTTCTTGCCCTGCTTCATTTCCACCGGTATGCCATGCTGTTCTGCATAATCCAGCAGTTTCTGACGCGACAGCAGATCCCATTCACGCCAAGGGGCAATGACTTTGATGCCAGGCTTCAGCGCATAGGCACCCAATTCGAAACGCACCTGGTCATTACCTTTACCGGTGGCACCGTGAGAGACGGCTTCGGCGCCTGTCTCGCTGGCGATCTCTACCAGCCGTTTGGCAATCAAAGGCCGGGCAATGGAAGTACCCAGCAGGTACTCACCTTCGTAAATGGCATTGGCACGAAACATCGGAAAAACATAATCGCGGGCGAATTCTTCACGCAGGTCTTCAATAAAGATTTCCTTGATGCCCAGCGACTTGGCCTTGGCACGGGCCGGCTCGACTTCTTCACCTTGTCCCAGATCGGCAGTAAAGGTCACTACCTCGGCGTCATATTTATCCTGCAGCCATTTCAAAATAACTGAAGTATCAAGGCCTCCTGAGTAGGCCAGCACGACTTTATTAATCTTAGACATGGGCAAAAATGATTCCTGTAAATTGAGGCCCGGCTACCCTTTTCCTGTAACCACAGTTAGCGGTCAACCGGCGCGTTTCTTGAATAAAAAATGAGGCGCTATTGTATCAAAGTCCCTTCAGCGCAAGCACTTCTTTCACTGCCTGACGCTCATTACCTTTGCAGCTGATGAGCCTGGGCGCATCGAGAAAGCGGAGACGAAAACCCAGCTTGCGGTAGAGCTTGAGCACTCTGTCGGTGGCCTGATTGGATAAGATCACCGGCCCGGGATGGCGACTGAGCCATTTAGCCAGCCTTTCCTGGTCGTCCCAGTCAAAACCCTGCTGAGAGTATTGATGAAACGGTGTGTCGTAGGGTGGATCAGCATAGATAAAGTCGTCATCAGCCACTTTCAGTTGTTCAAAGTCGACATTACTGAACTGCCACTGTGATAGCACCGGCTGATAATGACTGAAGTCATCCTGATAGTTGATGGTTTTGTAGCGACCGAACGGGACGTTATAACCACCCTTTTTATTAAACCGGCACAAGCCGTTATAACCGGTACGGTTAAGATAATAAAACAGCTGGGCGGCCATCAGTTTCGAGGCCGGGTCGCCATTGAGACGGTTAAAGGTGTCACGACTCTTGTAATAAACCTTCTCGTTATTGACCATCTCGATATCAATCACCAGCCCCTGTTTGAGATGCTGGTAAAAATTAATCAGAGCCGGATTCAGATCATTGAGCAGTGCGCGCTCGGGATTAAGTCCCAGCGCCACCGACAGACCACCGCAGAACGGCTCGACCAGCCGCTTTTCTTTATGCTGACGCCAGTAATACTGGAGATACTGTATTAACCAGCGTTTGCCTCCAGCCCATTTAAGTGGCGGTTTCAGTGTGTGAGTGTGTTGCTTTTTGACGGCCATGAATACGGGAGAATATCACGCAAAAAAAGGGCATGCTTGCATGTAAAGCAGGCATGCCCTGATTTCATCTGCTCTGGCGGCTGCCAGGTAAATCCAGCATTACTTGGAATGCAGGGTTTTACGCGGAGGCATCAAATCGGTAATGCTGCCCTCTGCCATTTCGGCAGCAAAACACAGCGTTTCCGACAGGGTCGGATGCGGATGGATGGTCAGGCCGATATCTTCAGCATCTGCCCCCATTTCCAACGCCAGCGTGGCCTCAGCAATCAGTTCACCGGCATTCGGTCCGACAATACCGGCACCGAGCAGACGACCTGTCTCTTTTTCGAACAGTGCTTTGGTCAGGCCTTCGTCACGGCCGAGACTGAGGCTACGGCCACTGGCTGCCCAGGGGAAGGCGCCCTTGACGTAGTCGATGCCCTGCTTCTTGGCTTCATCTTCGCTGATGCCCATCCAGGCCACTTCCGGATCGGTATAAGCCACTGACGGAATGGTCATTGGTTCAAACACGGATTTCTGTCCGGCAATCACCTCAGCAGCCACTTTGCCTTCATGGGTGGCTTTATGTGCGAGCATCGGCTGGCCGACGATATCGCCAATCGCAAAGATGTGTGGCACATTGGTGCGCATCTGACCATCGGTGGCAATAAAACCCCAGTCATCGACAGAAACACCGGCAGCTTCGGCATTGATCAACTTGCCGTTAGGAGTACGGCCCACCGCCACCAGGATCTTGTCGAAAGTATCTTCCTCCGGCGCATCTTTACCCTCGAATTTGACCTTGAGGCCTTTTTTCTGTGGTTCGATGCTCGCCACTTTGGTGCTGAGGAAAATATTTTCATATTTATCCTGAACCCGTTTCAGCAGCGGTTTGACGATATCCTTGTCCGCACCAGGAATCAGGCTGTCCTGCATTTCGACAACGGTAATTTTAGAACCCAGTGCGTCATAGACAGTGGCCATTTCCATACCAATAATGCCACCGCCGATGACCAGTAGTCTCTCTGGCACATCTTCCAATTCCAGCGCATCGGTGGAGTCCATCATGCGTGGGTCATCGTGCGGGAAAACAGGGATCTTGGTAACACGTGAACCGGCTGCAATAATGCAGTTCTCGAATGAAATGGTCTTAGTGCCATTTTCACCCTCCACCTGCAGCGTATTAGGGCTGGTGAAGCTGCCTTCACCGTGGACGATGCTGACTTTACGTTGTTTGGCGAGGCCCTGCAGACCACCGGTCAGCTGTTTGACCACACTGTCTTTCCAACCGGCCAGTTCTTTCAGGTTTATTTCAGGCTTGCCGAACTTAATACCATGGCCGCCCATTTCATCGGCTTCATTGATGATCTGTGCCGTATGCAGCAGCGCCTTGGACGGAATACAACCCACGTTAAGACAGACACCACCGATACGCTGATGGCGCTCGACCATCACCACGTTTTTACCTAAATCAGCGGCGCGGAATGCGGCCGTGTAACCACCAGGACCTGAACCCAGTACCAGTACTTCGGCATGCATATCAGCATCGCCTGCTGGCGCAGCGGCTGGTGTCGGTGCCGGCTTGGATTCTGTTTTAGTCTCGGTTTTGCTTTCCTGTTTGGCTTCGGCTGGTTCTTCATCAGACTGTTCAGACTCGGCCACTTCCACAGTCAGAATGACATCGCCTTCACTGACTTTGTCACCGACACTGACTTTCAGGTTGGCGACTTTGCCGCTCACCGTGGAAGGGATTTCCATCGCAGCCTTGTCAGATTCCAGGGTAATGATGTCCTGATTTTCGCTGATCTCTTCACCTTCGCTGACCAGCACTTCAATAATTTCAACGGCGTCAAAATCGCCGATATCGGGGACTTTAACCTCGATTACACTCATAGTAATACCTTCCTGATATCTGACAACATCTGGCTCAACATCACGGTGAAACGGGCACCGGCAGCGCCGTCAATCACACGGTGATCGTAGGAGATGGATAATGGCAGCATCAGACGCGGCTCAAACTCTTTACCGTTCCAGACGGGTTTCATGCTGTGACGGCTGACGCCCAGAATGGCGACCTCCGGTGCATTCACAATCGGTGTGAAAAACTGACCACCGATACCACCCAGGCTGGAAATCGAGAAAGTACCACCCTGCATGTCTTTGGCGCTCAATGCACCATCACGGGCGCGCTGGCTGATTTCACCCAGCTCACCGGCCAGTTCCAGAAAGCCTTTCTTATCGACATCCTTGATGACAGGCACCATCAGACCGTTCGGTGTATCCACCGCCACCCCGATGTTGTAGTACTCCTTCAGAATCAGGCTTTCTTTGTCTTCACTCAAAGAGGCATTGAATTCCGGATAGGCTTTCAGACAGGCGACCACGGCTTTCATGATGAAAACCAGCGGGGTCAGGTTGACGCCGCGATCTTTGGCCATCTGTTTGTTTTCCTGACGGAATTCTTCCAGCTCAGTAATATCGGCTTCATCAAACTGGGTCACGTGCGGAATATTGAGCCAGCAGGCATGCAAGTGCTTGCCGGAAATCTTCTTGATACGTGACAGTTCCTGGGCCTCGATATCGCCGAACTGTTCAAAGTTGACGGTCGGTACCGGTGGGATGGCACTGCCACCCTGAGCAGGCGCCGCTGCTGGCTGGGTCAGGGCATTCTTAACATAACCCTGCACATCTTCTTTAGTGATACGGCCTTTAGGACCGGTACCGGTCACTGAAGTCAGAACGACACCCAGTTCCCGGGCAAAGCGACGCACCGATGGTGAAGCATGGGCCCGGCGGATACCGGACTTGTTATCAGGCGCATAAGGAATCGGATCCTTCAACTGCGGCTCCTGGGAGACACTGCCCGCCTCTGCCGTTGTTGGTGCCGGCGCCTGATCCTGCTTGGGCGCTTCTGCTTTTTTCGGCTCAGCAGGTTTTTCTTCTGCTTTGGGCGCTTCAGCAGGCTTTTCTTCCTGCTTGTCTTCTGCAGCAGCGCCACCGGCGGCCTCAACCAGTGCAATCACCGTACCTTCACTGACCCTGTCACCAACGGAAACTTTCAGTTCCTTGATTACCCCGCCCTTGTCGGCCGGGATTTCCATCATCGCCTTATCAGACTCTACCGTGATGACTTCCTGGTTTTCATCAATGCTGTCGCCCTCGGCAACCAGCACTTCAATGATTTCAACGTCTTCGAAGTCACCAATATCGGGTACTTTAATTTCAATCAAATCTGCCATTGTTTATGCCTTAACCGGGTTCATTGCATCCGCTTTGATGTCGTATTTCTTGATCGCATCAGCGACAACTTCAGGCTTGATTTCGCCCTGCTCTGCCAGCGTGCTCAAGGTAGCCACGACAACGTGATAGCGGTCGACTTCAAAGAAACTACGCAGTTTCTCACGGGTGTCGCTGCGGCCAAAGCCGTCAGTGCCCAGCACAGTAAACGGCGCTTTAACCCATGGGCGGATTTGCTCAGCATAGATGCGGATATAATCCGTTGCAGCAACCACAACACCCGGCTCGTCATCCAGGCATTCAGACACGTAACTGCGTTTCTTGTCAGCACCCGGATGCAGGCGGTTATAACGATCAACTTCCTGACCGTCACGGGTCAGCTCATTGATGCTGGTCGCGCTCCAGACGGTGGCAGCCACTTTCCAGTCTTTTTCCAGCAGTTCTGCAGCCGCTTCCACTTCACGCAGGATAGTGCCGCTGCCCAGCAGTTGTGCTTTCAGCTTATGCTTACCACCCGCTCTGAGTTTGTACATACCTTTGATGATGCCTTCCTCGGCACCTTTTGGCATTTCAGGGTGCTGGTAGTTTTCGTTCATCGCGGTGATGTAATAGAAAACATTCTCCTGCTTCTCGTACATACGTTTCATACCGTTATGTACGATAACCGCCATTTCATAGGCATAAGTCGGGTCGTAGCTGACACAGTTCGGAATCGCGTTTGCCATCAGCAGGTTATGACCATCCTGATGCTGCAGACCTTCACCATTCAGGGTAGTACGACCGGCAGTACCGCCAATCAGGAAACCTTTGGCCTGCATATCGCCGGCCAGCCACCACAGGTCACCGACCCGCTGGTAACCGAACATGGAGTAATAGATGTAGAACGGCACCATGTTTACGCCATAGTTGGCATAAGCGGTTGCCGCAGACACCCACTCGGCCATGGAGCCGGCTTCGTTGATACCCTCTTCCAGGATCTGGCCTTTGGTATCTTCGCGGTACCACATGACCTTACCGGAATCTTCCGGTTCATATCGCTGACCGGATGAAGAGTAGATGCCAATCGAGCGGAACAGGCCTTCCATACCAAAGGTACGGGCCTCATCCGGTACGATAGGCACGATGTTCTTGCCGATTTTCTTGTCGCGAATCAGGGCGGTGAGAACGCGGACAAAAGCCATGGTGGTAGACAGTTCGCGATCACCACTGGATTTCAGTACGGCATCAAAGGTTTTCAGCTCAGGAATTTCCAGTGCCGGTGCATCGTGATTGCGTTTAGGCAGGAAACCACCCAATTCTTCACGACGTTCCAGCAGATATTTTTTCTCAGGACTGTCATCTTTGAGCTTGATGAACGGAATTTCATCAATGTCTTCATCGGAAACCGGAATATTGAAACGGTCACGGAAACGCTTCATCTGTTCGATTTCGAGTTTCTTCTGCTGGTGCGTGGTGTTCTGACCTTCACCAGCTTCGCCCATACCGTAACCTTTTACGGTTTTCGCGAGAATAACGGTCGGCTGTCCTTCATGCTCAACAGCACGTTTGTAAGCAGCATAGATCTTACGAGGATCATGGCCACCACGAGACAGGTGCCAGATGTCCTCGTCGGTCATATCGGAGACCATTTCCAGCAGCTCAGGATATTTGCCGAAGAAATGCTTACGCACATAAGCACCATCTTTGGCTTTGTAGTTCTGGTATTCACCATCGACCACTTCTTCCATGCGCTTGAGCAGCAGACCTTTGGTATCGCGGGCCAGCAGTTGATCCCAGCCACTGCCCCAGATCACTTTGATGACGTTCCAGCCGGCACCACGGAACAGGGCTTCCAGTTCCTGAATGATTTTGCCGTTACCACGTACCGGGCCATCAAGGCGCTGCAGGTTACAGTTAACAACATAAATCAGGTTGTCGAGTTTTTCACGACCCGCCAGCGTGATCGCACCCAGCGACTCCGGCTCATCCATTTCACCGTCACCCAGATAAGCCCAGACATGGCGACCTTCGGTGGCGACGATTTCACGGTGCTGCATGTATTTCATGAAGCGCGCCTGGTAGATGGCGAGAATCGGACCCAGCCCCATTGATACAGTCGGGAACTGCCAGTAGTCCGGCATCAGCCAGGGGTGAGGGTAAGAAGACAGACCATTGCCGTCCACTTCAAAACGGAAGTTTTCCAGTTGCTCCTCGGTCAGGCGACCTTCCAGGAAAGAGCGGGCATAGATGCCGGGCGCCGAGTGGCCCTGGAAGAAGACCATATCGGAGCCGTTGCCATAATCATCCCCTTTAAAGAAGTGATTGAAGCCAACGTCGTACAGGGTGGCGGCGGATGAGAAGCTGGCAATATGACCACCGACAGATCCGGGTTTCATATTGGCTTTAACCACCATCGCCATCGCATTCCAGCGGATATACGATCTTAATTTATGTTCCATCGCCTGATCGCCAGGGATGCGTTCTTGCTGATCGACCGGAATCGTGTTGACGTAGGCGGTGTTGGCGCTATACGGCAGGTTGATGCCGGTGCGGCGTGCCATATCAATGAGTTTCTCAATGATATAGTGCGCTTTTTCATCACCACCGGCCTCAATCACAGACTCGAGTGCATCAAGCCATTCCTGAGTTTCCTGTGGATCGTGATCGACAAAATCAGTCATAAATACCTTCTTTAATCATTACGCGATGAGTATCAGCGGGACATTGTAACAGTTTTTGTTCAAAATCATCTTCACAACACCCTGCTGAGACAGGCTGAATGCCGCTCAATGCGAAGAAAAATCTTTACTGGCAAATATTTATCAAACAGCAGCGATTCTCAACAAGATTAAAAATTGTTGTGAATCTGCTTGTTGGGAAAAACGGGGAAATGTGGACTGCCTGACGACGATATCAGACATCATCTCCACCCTTTAAGGCTGACTCAGCTTTTTTGTCGCGCCGCGTGCACCAGGCGCACTCCCAGCAATCCGGTGAGAATCACAATGTAGACTACCGGCTCGCGGATATCGGCCTTGACCAGCATGAGGAAATGCACACAGGCTGCGGCGGCAACAAAATAGGACAATCTGTGTAATTTTTTCCAGCGACGGCCTCCCATACGCTTCACCATTTTGTTCGTGGAAGTCATCACTAAAGGCAACAGTGCGACAAAGTTGATGAAGCCGACGGTAATAAACGGGCGTTTGATGATATCGCGCCAGATTTCACTCCAGTCGAAAAACTGATCCAGCCCCAGATAGAGCAGCATATGCACCGTGGCATAGAAAAAGGCAAACAGCCCCAGCATGCGACGAAAACGAACAAGCTGATTGAGCCCGGTCAACCAACGCAACGGAGTGACACAAAGCGTTATCAATAAAAAGCGCAGCGCCCAGAGCCCACTCAGACGTGTGACCGTATCAATCGGATTGGCCCCAAGCTGATGACTGAAAAAACCCCAGACCATGTAGACAAAAGGCCATAAACAGAGCAAGAACAGTCCTGCTTTGAGGTGGCTGACTTTGATCAGCTTGTGCTTGTCTTTGCTAGAAATAGCGTTTGAGGTCCATGCCTGTATAGAGCTCAGCAACGTCATCACCATATCCGTTAAACATCAGCGTATCGCGTTTGAGAAACTCGCCGATACGACGCTCTTTGCGCTGGCTCCAGCGCGGATGATCCACATTCGGGTTTACGTTGGAATAAAAACCATACTCGCTGGCATTGGCTTTAACCCACGCGGTGTAGGGCATTTTCTCGACAAAACGAATGCGGACTATCGACTTGATACTCTTGAATCCATACTTCCAGGGCACCACCAAGCGAATCGGCGCACCATTCTGTCCCAGCAGTTCTTTACCATAGAGGCCCACAGACAGGATGGTCAGCGGATGCATCGCTTCATCAATACGTAGCCCTTCCACGTATGGCCACTCGAGTACATCACGACGCTGTCCGGGCATCTGCTCCGGGTCATACAAGGTAGTGAACTCGACAAATTTGGCTTTTGAGGTCGGCTTGGCCTGCTTGAGCAGCTCTCCCAGCGGGAAACCAATCCATGGGATCACCATAGACCAGCCCTCCACACAGCGCATACGATAAATACGTTCCTCCATGGTGAAGGGTTTGACCAGATCGTCGTATTCAAATACGCCCGGGTTCTCGCATTCCCCGTCTATTTCCACGCGCCAGGGCTTGGACTCATCGGGGAACTCGGTGGCATAAAGAGACGGCGCCTCTTTACTGGTGCCGAATTCATAAAAGTTGTTGTAGGTGGTAATCGCCTCAAACGTCGTTTTTTCTTCGTCAGTGGAAAACTGGCTTTTTTTCAGGGTTTCATAGACCTTGAGTTCGTCGACCGGTTTGGCAAGCCCTACTGAGGGCAATGCCGAGGCGAGGCCCACCGAAATGGCGGTGTTGAGAAACTGTCTGCGATTTTTATAGACCTGATAATCGGTGACTTCTGACTCGGGCAGGTCCCAGGATTTTTTGCGTTTGATAAACATCTAATCACCTCGATTTTGCCGGCATTGATGCACAATCCAGTAATCCAGACTCAAATACTTACCGGCACCGATAAAAAACAGCGTCAGCAGCATGACAAAGTAAGTCGCGGCGAACTCAATGCCATTGTTCAGCACAACAAAACTACCGGTTTCAGCCAGCCAGTCGTAATTGCCATGTTCCTGCAGAATGCTGCGAGCTTTCTCCAGTCTATCCATGGCGCCGTCAAGATTATCTGAAGGAAAAGCACTCATGCCGTCGTGGATTGCCTGCCAGCCGTTTTGCCAGTGCACAGTGACCGCAGCGACGACCATCGTGATCATCAGGGGAATCGCCATCCAACGCACCGCCAGGCCCAACAACAAGGCAATAGCACCGAAGTACTCAGCCCCCCAGGCGAGATAGGCCATCAGCTCGGGAAAGGGTAATCCCAGGCCCCAATCCGGGTTGGCAAACCAGTTGATGGTGTTTTCCAGCGAGCTGTCAGCATCAAACGGATTCCATTTGTTGTTGGCAGCCACCCAGAACACCGGAACCAGATAAAGTCGTAACAGCAGTGGCGCAAGAAAATCGACACCGCGGGTTTTATCCAAGCCATTTTTCAGAGTACAGCCGAGGCGAGTCAGTATCATGATGATGCTTCCCTATGAAAGGATAAGGGCTCTGATGAGCCCTTATCCGTCTATCAGATGTGGGCGGTTGGTTTACTTGTTACCACCACACTTGGCTTCACCACACTTGCCTTCATCCATTTTTTTGTCGCCGCCACATTTACCTTCTTCGGCTTTTTTATCACCGCCACATTTGGCTTCGCCGCATTTACCTTCTTCGGTTTTCTTGTCACCGCCACACTTGGCTTCACCACATTTGCCTTCTTCAGCATGATGTTCTGCCAGTTGCATATAGCCGTTGGACAGTTCCTGAGCAGCAAAGGGGTTCTCAGCACTGGCGATGCTGGGAGACAGTGCCAGACCAGCAGTCATAGCAGCACTGGCAGCGATTGCAATAGAGGTTTTCTTGCTTGTAGCCATGGTTATATCCTTCTCGTTGTGAAACAAAAAACAACCGGCCGCGCATGAGCCAGTCCTGCTACCATAGACTTTTATGTTCGGTGATTGTTACAAACAGAATGAAAAAAATTGCCTCAGCCGAGCAAATGGACGAACAAACGCTGATTACAAAGCTGATTGAGGGTGATGGTGACGCCTTTGAATTTGTCGTTGGGCGCTACCACAGCATCATGCTCTCGGTCGCCAGAGCGATAATCGGTGAAGCCTTTGCAGATGACGTGGTGCAGGAAGCCTGGATATCCGCTATCCATGCCCTGCCACGCTTTGAAGGCCGATCCAGTCTTAAAACCTGGCTGCTACAAATCACGGGTAACAGTGCCAAGAGCCGTTTGCGACGTGAGCGTCGGCAATTGTCTCTGGATGATGGCTGGCAGGCCGAGCCGGATGAGAAGTTCGATAAGCGCGGACATCGGATTGATGATGTGCTGCCATGGAATATTGAGACGCCCGATGCTCTGCTGGAAAACGAACAACTGAGACAAGTCATCGAAGACACGTTTCAGGCATTACCCCCGCATCAACGGGCCGTGCTGACTATGGCAGATATAGAAGGTCTGAAGATGGCAGAGATNTGTAACATTCTGGATATCTCTGCGTCCAATGCAAGAGTCNTCCTGCACCGTGCACGGACCGCCTTACATCATAGTATTGAAAAGTATCAGGATCGCTAGCTAAATGTTTGAATGTAAAGACGTCGCTGAAGAAGCCAGTAACTATCTGGATGGTGATTTGCCATTAGCGAAGCGGATTGGTCTGCTGCTGCATCTGATGTATTGCAGCTGCTGCCGTCGTTATTTACAACAGTTACGTCAGACTATCAGTACTGTGTCTGTCCTGCGTCCCCAGGAACAACACCAGACTGATACGCAGGCGCTGGCAGAAAAACTGCGTGCGATATCTAAAACTGAGTCCTGAATTTTTTATACGCAAATTGCACTGGATAATGAATAACCACAGAGGCACAGAGAACACAGAGTCAATAATAGCTATCCGCAGATTCCACCGATTTCCACAGATTAAATTAAACGATGGCAACTGCAGGATGTTTCAACTCGAGTGATTCCAGTCAGGACAATCTGCGAACATCTGCGAAATCTGCGGATTAATATTCTTTATAACCTGTGCCTCTGTGGTTATTCATTATCCAGTGCAATTTGCGTATAAAAAATTCAGGACTCAGTTTTAGATATCGCACGCAGTTTTTCTGCCAGCGCCTGCGTATCAGTCTGGTGTTGTTCCTGGGGACGCAGGACAGACACAGTACTGATAGTCTGACGTAACTGTTGTAAATAACGACGGCAGCAGCTGCAATACATCAGATGCAGCAGCAGACCAATCCGCTTCGCTAATGGCAAATCACCATCCAGATAGTTACTGGCTTCTTCAGCGACGTCTTTACATTCAAACATTTAGCTAGCGATCCTGATACTTTTCAATACTATGATGTAAGGCGGTCCGTGCACGGTGCAGGAGGACTCTTGCATTAGACGCAGAGATATCCAGAATGTTACAGATCTCTGCCATCTTCAGACCTTCTATATCTGCCATAGTCAGCACGGCCCGTTGATGCGGGGGTAATGCCTGAAACGTGTCTTCGATGACTTGTCTCAGTTGTTCGTTTTCCAGCAGAGCATCGGGCGTCTCAATATTCCATGGCAGCACATCATCAATCCGATGTCCGCGCTTATCGAACTTCTCATCCGGCTCGGCCTGCCAGCCATCATCCAGAGACAATTGCCGACGCTCACGTCGCAAACGGCTCTTGGCACTGTTACCCGTGATTTGTAGCAGCCAGGTTTTAAGACTGGATCGGCCTTCAAAGCGTGGCAGGGCATGGATAGCGGATATCCAGGCTTCCTGCACCACGTCATCTGCAAAGGCTTCACCGATTATCGCTCTGGCGACCGAGAGCATGATGCTGTGGTAGCGCCCAACGACAAATTCAAAGGCGTCACCATCACCCTCAATCAGCTTTGTAATCAGCGTTTGTTCGTCCATTTGCTCGGCTGAGGCAATTTTTTTCATTCTGTTTGTAACAATCACCGAACATAAAAGTCTATGGTAGCAGGACTGGCTCATGCGCGGCCGGTTGTTTTTTGTTTCACAACGAGAAGGATATAACCATGGCTACAAGCAAGAAAACCTCTATTGCAATCGCTGCCAGTGCTGCTATGACTGCTGGTCTGGCACTGTCTCCCAGCATCGCCAGTGCTGAGAACCCCTTTGCTGCTCAGGAACTGTCCAACGGCTATATGCAACTGGCAGAACATCATGCTGAAGAAGGCAAATGTGGTGAAGCCAAGTGTGGCGGTGACAAGAAAACCGAAGAAGGTAAATGCGGCGAAGCCAAATGTGGCGGTGATAAAAAAGCCGAAGAAGGTAAATGTGGCGGCGACAAAAAAATGGATGAAGGCAAGTGTGGTGAAGCCAAGTGTGGTGGTAACAAGTAAACCAACCGCCCACATCTGATAGACGGATAAGGGCTCATCAGAGCCCTTATCCTTTCATAGGGAAGCATCATCATGATACTGACTCGCCTCGGCTGTACTCTGAAAAATGGCTTGGATAAAACCCGCGGTGTCGATTTTCTTGCGCCACTGCTGTTACGACTTTATCTGGTTCCGGTGTTCTGGGTGGCTGCCAACAACAAATGGAATCCGTTTGATGCTGACAGCTCGCTGGAAAACACCATCAACTGGTTTGCCAACCCGGATTGGGGCCTGGGATTACCCTTTCCCGAGCTGATGGCCTATCTCGCCTGGGGGGCTGAGTACTTCGGTGCTATTGCCTTGTTGTTGGGCCTGGCGGTGCGTTGGATGGCGATTCCCCTGATGATCACGATGGTCGTCGCTGCGGTCACTGTGCACTGGCAAAACGGCTGGCAGGCAATCCACGACGGCATGAGTGCTTTTCCTTCAGATAATCTTGACGGCGCCATGGATAGACTGGAGAAAGCTCGCAGCATTCTGCAGGAACATGGCAATTACGACTGGCTGGCTGAAACCGGTAGTTTTGTTGTGCTGAACAATGGCATTGAGTTCGCCGCGACTTACTTTGTCATGCTGCTGACGCTGTTTTTTATCGGTGCCGGTAAGTATTTGAGTCTGGATTACTGGATTGTGCATCAATGCCGGCAAAATCGAGGTGATTAGATGTTTATCAAACGCAAAAAATCCTGGGACCTGCCCGAGTCAGAAGTCACCGATTATCAGGTCTATAAAAATCGCAGACAGTTTCTCAACACCGCCATTTCGGTGGGCCTCGCCTCGGCATTGCCCTCAGTAGGGCTTGCCAAACCGGTCGACGAACTCAAGGTCTATGAAACCCTGAAAAAAAGCCAGTTTTCCACTGACGAAGAAAAAACGACGTTTGAGGCGATTACCACCTACAACAACTTTTATGAATTCGGCACCAGTAAAGAGGCGCCGTCTCTTTATGCCACCGAGTTCCCCGATGAGTCCAAGCCCTGGCGCGTGGAAATAGACGGGGAATGCGAGAACCCGGGCGTATTTGAATACGACGATCTGGTCAAACCCTTCACCATGGAGGAACGTATTTATCGTATGCGCTGTGTGGAGGGCTGGTCTATGGTGATCCCATGGATTGGTTTCCCGCTGGGAGAGCTGCTCAAGCAGGCCAAGCCGACCTCAAAAGCCAAATTTGTCGAGTTCACTACCTTGTATGACCCGGAGCAGATGCCCGGACAGCGTCGTGATGTACTCGAGTGGCCATACGTGGAAGGGCTACGTATTGATGAAGCGATGCATCCGCTGACCATCCTGTCTGTGGGCCTCTATGGTAAAGAACTGCTGGGACAGAATGGTGCGCCGATTCGCTTGGTGGTGCCCTGGAAGTATGGATTCAAGAGTATCAAGTCGATAGTCCGCATTCGTTTTGTCGAGAAAATGCCCTACACCGCGTGGGTTAAAGCCAATGCCAGCGAGTATGGTTTTTATTCCAACGTAAACCCGAATGTGGATCATCCGCGCTGGAGCCAGCGCAAAGAGCGTCGTATCGGCGAGTTTCTCAAACGCGATACGCTGATGTTTAACGGATATGGTGATGACGTTGCTGAGCTCTATACAGGCATGGACCTCAAACGCTATTTCTAGCAAAGACAAGCACAAGCTGATCAAAGTCAGCCACCTCAAAGCAGGACTGTTCTTGCTCTGTTTATGGCCTTTTGTCTACATGGTCTGGGGTTTTTTCAGTCATCAGCTTGGGGCCAATCCGATTGATACGGTCACACGTCTGAGTGGGCTCTGGGCGCTGCGCTTTTTATTGATAACGCTTTGTGTCACTCCGTTGCGTTGGTTGACCGGGCTCAATCAGCTTGTTCGTTTTCGTCGCATGCTGGGGCTGTTTGCCTTTTTCTATGCCACGGTGCATATGCTGCTCTATCTGGGGCTGGATCAGTTTTTCGACTGGAGTGAAATCTGGCGCGATATCATCAAACGCCCGTTTATTACCGTCGGCTTCATCAACTTTGTCGCACTGTTGCCTTTAGTGATGACTTCCACGAACAAAATGGTGAAGCGTATGGGAGGCCGTCGCTGGAAAAAATTACACAGATTGTCCTATTTTGTTGCCGCCGCAGCCTGTGTGCATTTCCTCATGCTGGTCAAGGCCGATATCCGCGAGCCGGTAGTCTACATTGTGATTCTCACCGGATTGCTGGGAGTGCGCCTGGTGCACGCGGCGCGACAAAAAAGCTGAGTCAGCCTTAAAGGGTGGAGATGATGTCTGATATCGTCGTCAGGCAGTCCACATTTCCCCGTTTTTCCCAACAAGCAGATTCACAACAATTTTTAATCTTGTTGAGAATCGCTGCTGTTTGATAAATATTTGCCAGTAAAGATTTTTCTTCGCATTGAGCGGCATTCAGCCTGTCTCAGCAGGGTGTTGTGAAGATGATTTTGAACAAAAACTGTTACAATGTCCCGCTGATACTCATCGCGTAATGATTAAAGAAGGTATTTATGACTGATTTTGTCGATCACGATCCACAGGAAACTCAGGAATGGCTTGATGCACTCGAGTCTGTGATTGAGGCCGGTGGTGATGAAAAAGCGCACTATATCATTGAGAAACTCATTGATATGGCACGCCGCACCGGCATCAACCTGCCGTATAGCGCCAACACCGCCTACGTCAACACGATTCCGGTCGATCAGCAAGAACGCATCCCTGGCGATCAGGCGATGGAACATAAATTAAGATCGTATATCCGCTGGAATGCGATGGCGATGGTGGTTAAAGCCAATATGAAACCCGGATCTGTCGGTGGTCATATTGCCAGCTTCTCATCCGCCGCCACCCTGTACGACGTTGGCTTCAATCACTTCTTTAAAGGGGATGATTATGGCAACGGCTCCGATATGGTCTTCTTCCAGGGCCACTCGGCGCCCGGCATCTATGCCCGCTCTTTCCTGGAAGGTCGCCTGACCGAGGAGCAACTGGAAAACTTCCGTTTTGAAGTGGACGGCAATGGTCTGTCTTCTTACCCTCACCCCTGGCTGATGCCGGACTACTGGCAGTTCCCGACTGTATCAATGGGGCTGGGTCCGATTCTCGCCATCTACCAGGCGCGCTTCATGAAATACATGCAGCACCGTGAAATCGTCGCCACCGAAGGTCGCCATGTCTGGGCTTATCTGGGTGACGGTGAAATGGATGAGCCGGAGTCGCTGGGTGCGATCACGCTGGCGGGTCGTGAAAAACTCGACAACCTGATTTATGTTGTTAACTGTAACCTGCAGCGCCTTGATGGCCCGGTACGTGGTAACGGCAAAATCATTCAGGAACTGGAAGCCCTGTTCCGTGGTGCCGGCTGGAACGTCATCAAAGTGATCTGGGGCAGTGGCTGGGATCAACTGCTGGCCCGCGATACCAAAGGTCTGCTGCTCAAGCGCATGGAAGAAGTGGTCGATGGTGAATACCAGAACTACAAAGCCAAAGATGGTGCTTATGTGCGTAAGCATTTCTTCGGCAAATATCCTGAGCTGCTGGAAATGGTCTCCGATATGACCGACGAGGACATCTGGCACCTGTCTCGTGGTGGCCATGATCCTCGTAAGATCTATGCTGCTTACAAACGTGCTGTTGAGCATGAAGGACAGCCGACCGTTATTCTCGCGAAAACCGTAAAAGGTTACGGTATGGGCGAAGCTGGTGAAGGTCAGAACACCACGCACCAGCAGAAGAAACTCGAAATCGAACAGATGAAGCGTTTCCGTGACCGTTTCAATATTCCGGTTTCCGATGAAGACATTGATGAAATTCCGTTCATCAAGCTCAAAGATGACAGTCCTGAGAAAAAATATCTGCTGGAACGTCGTGAAGAATTGGGTGGTTTCCTGCCTAAACGCAATCACGATGCACCGGCACTGGAAATTCCTGAGCTGAAAACCTTTGATGCCGTACTGAAATCCAGTGGTGATCGCGAACTGTCTACCACCATGGCTTTTGTCCGCGTTCTCACCGCCCTGATTCGCGACAAGAAAATCGGCAAGAACATCGTGCCTATCGTACCGGATGAGGCCCGTACCTTTGGTATGGAAGGCCTGTTCCGCTCGATTGGCATCTACTCTTCATCCGGTCAGCGATATGAACCGGAAGATTCCGGTAAGGTCATGTGGTACCGCGAAGATACCAAAGGCCAGATCCTGGAAGAGGGTATCAACGAAGCCGGCTCCATGGCCGAGTGGGTGTCTGCGGCAACCGCTTATGCCAACTATGGCGTAAACATGGTGCCGTTCTACATCTATTACTCCATGTTCGGTTACCAGCGGGTCGGTGACCTGTGGTGGCTGGCCGGCGATATGCAGGCCAAAGGTTTCCTGATTGGCGGTACTGCCGGTCGTACTACCCTGAATGGTGAAGGTCTGCAGCATCAGGATGGTCATAACCTGCTGATGGCAAACGCGATTCCGAACTGTGTCAGCTACGACCCGACTTATGCCTATGAAATGGCGGTTATCGTACATAACGGTATGAAACGTATGTACGAGAAGCAGGAGAATGTTTTCTATTACATCACCGCGATGAACGAAAACTACCAGCACCCTGAAATGCCAAAAGGTGCCGAGGAAGGCATCATCAAAGGTATGTACAAACTCAGAGCGGGTGGTAAGCATAAGCTGAAAGCACAACTGCTGGGCAGCGGCACTATCCTGCGTGAAGTGGAAGCGGCTGCAGAACTGCTGGAAAAAGACTGGAAAGTGGCTGCCACCGTCTGGAGCGCGACCAGCATCAATGAGCTGACCCGTGACGGTCAGGAAGTTGATCGTTATAACCGCCTGCATCCGGGTGCTGACAAGAAACGCAGTTACGTGTCTGAATGCCTGGATGACGAGCCGGGTGTTGTGGTTGCTGCAACGGATTATATCCGCATCTATGCTGAGCAAATCCGCCCATGGGTTAAAGCGCCGTTTACTGTGCTGGGCACTGACGGCTTTGGCCGCAGCGACACCCGTGAGAAACTGCGTAGTTTCTTTGAAGTCGACCGCTATCACGTTGTCGTGGCTACCTTGAGCACGCTGGCAGAGCAGGGCGAAATCAAGCCTGAAGTTGTCGCTGATGCGATCAAGAAATACGACATCAAAGCGGATGCAATGAACCCGGTTAAGGCATAAACAATGGCAGATTTGATTGAAATTAAAGTACCCGATATTGGTGACTTCGAAGACGTTGAAATCATTGAAGTGCTGGTTGCCGAGGGCGACAGCATTGATGAAAACCAGGAAGTCATCACGGTAGAGTCTGATAAGGCGATGATGGAAATCCCGGCCGACAAGGGCGGGGTAATCAAGGAACTGAAAGTTTCCGTTGGTGACAGGGTCAGTGAAGGTACGGTGATTGCACTGGTTGAGGCCGCCGGTGGCGCTGCTGCAGAAGACAAGCAGGAAGAAAAGCCTGCTGAAGCGCCCAAAGCAGAAGAAAAACCTGCTGAGCCGAAAAAAGCAGAAGCGCCCAAGCAGGATCAGGCGCCGGCACCAACAACGGCAGAGGCGGGCAGTGTCTCCCAGGAGCCGCAGTTGAAGGATCCGATTCCTTATGCGCCTGATAACAAGTCCGGTATCCGCCGGGCCCATGCTTCACCATCGGTGCGTCGCTTTGCCCGGGAACTGGGTGTCGTTCTGACTTCAGTGACCGGTACCGGTCCTAAAGGCCGTATCACTAAAGAAGATGTGCAGGGTTATGTTAAGAATGCCCTGACCCAGCCAGCAGCGGCGCCTGCTCAGGGTGGCAGTGCCATCCCACCGGTACCGACCGTCAACTTTGAACAGTTCGGCGATATCGAGGCCCAGGAACTGTCACGTATCAAGAAGATTTCCGGCAAGCACTTGCATGCCTGCTGGCTCAATATTCCGCACGTGACCCAGTTTGATGAAGCCGATATTACTGAGCTGGAAGAATTCCGTCAGGAAAACAAACAGATGGCCAAAGATCGCGGCGTCAACCTGACCCCGCTGGTTTTCATCATGAAAGCCGTGGTCGCCTGTCTGAAAGCCTATCCGGAATTCAATGCCTCTTTGAGTGAAGACAAAGAAAGCCTGATTCTGAAGGAGTACTACAACATCGGGGTGGCGGTGGATACACCGAACGGTCTGATGGTGCCTGTCATCAAGGATGTCGATAAGAAAGGCTTTCTGGAACTGGCCGGTGAGCTGGGTGAAATCAGCCAGCGCGCCCGTGATGGTGCATTGAGCGCCAAAGACATGCAGGGTGGTACTTTCTCGATTTCCAGCCTGGGTGGTATCGGTGGTCAGTTTTTCACACCGATTGTGAATGCACCGGAGGTCGCCATTCTGGGCGTCAGCCGTCACAGCATGAAACCCGTCTGGAACGGTAAAGAGTTTGAGCCGCGTCTGATGCTGCCATTATCCATCTCCTACGATCACCGTGTGATTGACGGCGCTGCCGGTGCCCGTTTCACCGTGATGTTGAGCCAGATGTTGTCAGATATCAGGAAGGTATTACTATGAGTGTAATCGAGGTTAAAGTCCCCGATATCGGCGATTTTGACGCCGTTGAAATTATTGAAGTGCTGGTCAGCGAAGGTGAAGAGATCAGCGAAAATCAGGACATCATTACCCTGGAATCTGACAAGGCTGCGATGGAAATCCCTTCCACGGTGAGCGGCAAAGTCGCCAACCTGAAAGTCAGTGTCGGTGACAAAGTCAGTGAAGGCGATGTCATTCTGACTGTGGAAGTGGCCGAGTCTGAACAGTCTGATGAAGAACCAGCCGAAGCCAAACAGGAAAGCAAAACCGAGACTAAAACAGAATCCAAGCCGGCACCGACACCAGCCGCTGCGCCAGCAGGCGATGCTGATATGCATGCCGAAGTACTGGTACTGGGTTCAGGTCCTGGTGGTTACACGGCCGCATTCCGCGCCGCTGATTTAGGTAAAAACGTGGTGATGGTCGAGCGCCATCAGCGTATCGGTGGTGTCTGTCTTAACGTGGGTTGTATTCCGTCCAAGGCGCTGCTGCATACGGCACAGATCATCAATGAAGCCGATGAAATGGGCGGCCATGGTATTAAGTTCGGCAAGCCTGAAATAAACCTGAAAGAACTGGCCGGTTGGAAAGACAGTGTGGTCAAACAGCTGACCGGTGGTCTGCAGGGCCTCGCCAAACAACGTAAAGTCAGCATCGTCCACGGTGAAGGCAGCTTCACCAGCCCTAATACGCTGCAGGTGGAGGGTGAAAATGGCACTAAGACCATTTCATTCGAGAACTGCATTATTGCAGCCGGTTCACGTGTTACCAAGATCCCTGTTTTCCCGCACGATGACCCACGCATGATGGACTCCACCGATGCGCTGGAATTGGAAGATGTGCCAGAGAGACTACTGGTCATCGGCGGTGGCATTATTGGTATGGAAATGGCCACTGTCTATGACGCACTGGGTTCTAAAATTACCGTTGTCGAAATGCAGGACAGCCTGATTCCTGGTGCGGACAAGGATATCGTCAAACCGCTGCTGAAACGGGTTCAGGATAAATATGAAAATATTTTCCTCAGCACCAAAGTGGCGAGCATCGAACCACAGAAAAAAGGCCTCAAGGTCAAATTCGAGGGTAAAGATGCGCCGGAGGAAGATACTTTCGACAAGATCCTGGTGGCGGTGGGCCGTACTCCTAACGGCAAGTTGATCAATGCCGAAGCTGCCGGTGTTTCTGTCGATGACTGGGGTTTTATTGCCACCGATGGTCAGATGCGCACCAATGTGCCACACATCTTTGCGATTGGCGATATCGTCGGCCAGCCGATGCTCGCACATAAAGCCACCCATGAAGGCAAAGTGGCTGCTGAGGTGATTGCCGGACAGAAATCCGTGTTTGAACCAATGACCATTCCGTCAGTGGCTTATACCGATCCGGAAGTGGCCTGGATGGGCATCAGCGAAGATGAAGCCAAGAAGCAGGGCATCGACTACGTCAAGGGCGCCTTCCCCTGGGCAGCCAGTGGCCGTAGCCTCAGTCTCGGCCGTGACGAAGGCCTGACCAAAGCACTGTTCGAAAAAGAGACAGGTCGTCTGCTCGGTGCCGGTATTGTCGGACCGAATGCCGGTGAACTGATTGCTGAGGCCACGCTGGCGTTGGAAATGGGGGCAGATGCTGAAGATATCGGCCTGACCATCCATCCGCATCCGACCCTGTCGGAAACGCTGTGTTTTGCTGCCGAAATGGCAGAGGGCAGCATTACCGATTTGATGCCTCCGCGTAAAACCCTGCATTCCAAGTAATGCTGGATTTACCTGGCAGCCGCCAGAGCAGATGAAATCAGGGCATGCCTGCTTTACATGCAAGCATGCCCTTTTTTTGCGTGATATTCTCCCGTATTCATGGCCGTCAAAAAGCAACACACTCACACACTGAAACCGCCACTTAAATGGGCTGGAGGCAAACGCTGGTTAATACAGTATCTCCAGTATTACTGGCGTCAGCATAAAGAAAAGCGGCTGGTCGAGCCGTTCTGCGGTGGTCTGTCGGTGGCGCTGGGACTTAATCCCGAGCGCGCACTGCTCAATGATCTGAATCCGGCTCTGATTAATTTTTACCAGCATCTCAAACAGGGGCTGGTGATTGATATCGAGATGGTCAATAACGAGAAGGTTTATTACAAGAGTCGTGACACCTTTAACCGTCTCAATGGCGACCCGGCCTCGAAACTGATGGCCGCCCAGCTGTTTTATTATCTTAACCGTACCGGTTATAACGGCTTGTGCCGGTTTAATAAAAAGGGTGGTTATAACGTCCCGTTCGGTCGCTACAAAACCATCAACTATCAGGATGACTTCAGTCATTATCAGCCGGTGCTATCACAGTGGCAGTTCAGTAATGTCGACTTTGAACAACTGAAAGTGGCTGATGACGACTTTATCTATGCTGATCCACCCTACGACACACCGTTTCATCAATACTCTCAGCAGGGTTTTGACTGGGACGACCAGGAAAGGCTGGCTAAATGGCTCAGTCGCCATCCCGGGCCGGTGATCTTATCCAATCAGGCCACCGACAGAGTGCTCAAGCTCTACCGCAAGCTGGGTTTTCGTCTCCGCTTTCTCGATGCGCCCAGGCTCATCAGCTGCAAAGGTAATGAGCGTCAGGCAGTGAAAGAAGTGCTTGCGCTGAAGGGACTTTGATACAATAGCGCCTCATTTTTTATTCAAGAAACGCGCCGGTTGACCGCTAACTGTGGTTACAGGAAAAGGGTAGCCGGGCCTCAATTTACAGGAATCATTTTTGCCCATGTCTAAGATTAATAAAGTCGTGCTGGCCTACTCAGGAGGCCTTGATACTTCAGTTATTTTGAAATGGCTGCAGGATAAATATGACGCCGAGGTAGTGACCTTTACTGCCGATCTGGGACAAGGTGAAGAAGTCGAGCCGGCCCGTGCCAAGGCCAAGTCGCTGGGCATCAAGGAAATCTTTATTGAAGACCTGCGTGAAGAATTCGCCCGCGATTATGTTTTTCCGATGTTTCGTGCCAATGCCATTTACGAAGGTGAGTACCTGCTGGGTACTTCCATTGCCCGGCCTTTGATTGCCAAACGGCTGGTAGAGATCGCCAGCGAGACAGGCGCCGAAGCCGTCTCTCACGGTGCCACCGGTAAAGGTAATGACCAGGTGCGTTTCGAATTGGGTGCCTATGCGCTGAAGCCTGGCATCAAAGTCATTGCCCCTTGGCGTGAATGGGATCTGCTGTCGCGTCAGAAACTGCTGGATTATGCAGAACAGCATGGCATACCGGTGGAAATGAAGCAGGGCAAGAAATCGCCCTATTCGATGGATGCCAACCTGCTGCATATCTCCTATGAGGGCGGCATTCTGGAAGACCCATGGGCCGAACCGGAAGAATCCATGTGGCGCTGGTCAGTATCACCGGAAAATGCGCCGGATGAGCCGACTTATCTGGAACTGACCTATGAGCAGGGTGATATCGTCGCCATCAACGGGGAACGGATGACACCGGCTACCGTGATGAGCTACTTGAATAAAGTCGCCGGTGACAATGGTATCGGCCGTCTGGATATCGTCGAAAACCGTTATGTCGGTATGAAGTCCCGCGGCTGTTATGAAACGCCGGCCGGTACCGTCATGCTGAAAGCACACCGTGCGATTGAATCGCTGACACTGGATCGTGAAGTCGCTCACCTGAAAGATGAGCTGATGCCACGATATGCGCAGATGATTTACAACGGATACTGGTGGGCACCGGAACGGGTGATGATGCAGTCAATGATTGATGAGTCGCAAAAAACCGTAAACGGTGTGGTCAGAGTCAAGCTCTACAAAGGCAATGTGATCGTGGTTGGCCGAGCGTCTGAAACAGACAGCCTGTTCGACGAATCGATTGCGACCTTTGAAGATGATGCCGGTGCTTATGATCAGAAAGATGCGGAAGGCTTCATTAAACTGAATGCACTGCGTCTGAAAATCGCCGGCAACAAAAAACGTTAAGCACAGAGTCGAGGTAAGGCTGGATGGACTACAACGAGTTATCAGACAAAGCTGCTGAATACATGCGGCTGGCATTGCCACTGATGCGTAAGCACGGTGTGCCAATGACACCTGATAATTACGCGGTCTGGTACGAGCATGTGTCAGGCGCCAACGCGAAGTTGTCTGAACAAATCCAGTCTATGCTGGCGGTCAATCCCGAGCTCAGTCAGGCGCAGTGCAAGGCACTGCATGATCAGTTTTTCAACCTGGAAAAAGATCGGCAGGAAGTGATTGAACTGCGTCTGGAGCTGGCCCGGTTACTACGCGAGGTGGTCAACTTTGTCTGCAGCAGTGTGGCGCATAATGACAAGGTCAATCAGCACCTGAATACGTTAATGGCCAAAGTCAACCGGGACATGACGCCGCAGCAGATTCATGAGATTGTCGATGAAATCCTGAATGAAACCCGAATGGCCATCAATAACGGGGAACTGCTTACTGAGCGCCTCAACACAGCGATGGTCGAGGTCAACAAGCTTAAGAAAGAACTGGAAGTCACCAAGCGTGAGGCCAAGACCGATACCCTTACCGGTTTAGCCAATCGCAAAGCTTTTGATGATCTGGTGGCTAAGGTCACCGATGATGCCGACAGTAGTGGGCTCGATGTCTGTTTGTTGTTCTGTGACCTGGATAACTTCAAGGAGATCAACGATCAGCATGGGCATCTGGTCGGTGATCAGGTACTGAAGGTGATTGCCAATTCACTGAGGGACAGCGTCAAAGGGCGCGATCTTGTCGCACGCTACGGTGGTGAAGAGTTTTCGATTATTCTACTCAATACCAGTCTGCAGAATGCCAAGACCGTCGCCGACAATATTCGTCAGGAAATCGCATCCAAACGTATTCAGCGTAAAGACACTCATGAATCACTGGGTCAGATCACGATTTCCTTCGGCGTGGCGCGCTATGTGCCGACTGAAGGTGTCGAGAGCTTCATGCAACGCGCCGATCGGGCACTGTATATGTCTAAACGCAAAGGGCGCAACTGCGTTTCAGAAGCGCCGCCGCCGATAATCTAGGCCTTATTGTCTTTACCCGGGAAGTGATCGGTAAAAAGCACTTCCTCCAGCGGCAGTTGGCCGGCACGCGGTTTGGCATCCTGCAGTTTCTTACCAATCGTAATCATCATCACGATAATGTGGTCGTGGGGCAGGTTAATGATTCTCGCCACCTTATCAAAGTCAAAGCCATCCATCGGGCAGGAGTCATAACCCAATTCCCGTGCCATCAGCATAATATTGGTCGCGGCGATACCGGCTGAGCGGATACACTCATCACGCATGCCCTGATGGTGGTTAGTGTAGTAGTTCTCGATGGCCGGCAGCATAAAGTCCTGCACTTCCTTGGGGGCATTGCGCCAGTAGCGCTGTGGGTCTTTCTCCCAGGCATTGAGGTCGGCACAAAGTACCAGCAGCATCGAAGCATCTGTCACCTGTGACTGGCCCCAGCTGGCAATTTTTATCTGCTCACGCATGTCCTTGTCGACCACGTTGACGAATCGCCAGTGCTGGATATTAAACGCCGTCGGTGACAGGATCGCATGTTCCATCAGTTCCTGAACTTCAGCATTACTCATCTCATGCTCAGGGTCGTAGTGTTTCACAGACCGTCGGCTGACGATCGCTTCTTTCACATTCATATTCGCTCTTGCTTAATTGGATAATTCGATTTTCAGATACAAAATTTGATTCTGTTCGCCGTGACTGCGGTAGTAGGTGACGCCGTCACGTTCACGCTCGGCGTTTTCTGTGATACGGCCTATTTCCAGCCAGTCACCGGTTTGACCCACGACCGTGGTGATCACTTCACTGTTGCGAATGTCGCCATCGACCCGCGATAGCTTACTGAAGAAAGGATGTATTTCAACCCGGACCTGACCGTCGGGCAACAGCGTGGGTACAGCCTGGAAACCGTTACTCGTGCTGATGTAGCGTGTTTCATTGGCGACAGCGACACCCCGCGGACCGATGAAAACCAGTTGTTGCTGCTGAGGCACATCCTCGCCCAGGGAAATCGACACCGGCTGACCACTCAGTGTGCGGGCCCGATAGCGTTGATCACGGTCATCACGTCCCTGAGTGGACCAGCGCTTGATACCTACTGAGGCGTTGATATCCTCACCAGCCTCAACTTCAACCCGGTTGCTGCTGCCGCGTTGTTGCGATAAATCTTCTGTACTTCGGGTCACAGTGACGATGAGGCTTTGCTGTGGTTTATCCAGTTTGTCCAGAATCTGCTGCACATTAGCCAGTGTGGCCCGGTCTGATTTCAGTATCAGTATATTGTCATAAGCGGTGATTGTGGCATCGTCGGGCAGGAATGCTTCTACCTGAGGTAGCACCTCAGATGCCAGTCGATGTTTTAAATTGATGGTGTGGATTTGTGTTTCAGCATAAGCCGACAACGATAACAGCAGTGCGCTCACTAACAGAGAGAGTCTCATAGGTTCAGCCGCCTGGTATTGATATCGGGTTTACTCTGATTCCAGATTTCTTCAAATTCTTGCTGCATTTGTTTGACTGCGGCCGGAGCCTGCACTTCAGACCTTCCCTGATAACGATCGGCAACCGGACAAAACAGATAGGAACGGCCATCTACCAGCAGATATTGCTGACGCAGATCACGGTGTTTGTGACTACTGAGATGGATGGCGATGGAACTGGTCAGTTTCTGCGCCAGTGGTAGAAGGCGATGGCTATTAACCACATTCTTCTGCGTGTCATGAACGACGATGCGGATTCGGGTACGGGGACTGCGGCGAGCGAACTCACTGAGTGCTGCCGCTGCCGCGTCATTATCAAAGAAAACCGGATCAATGATGGGACCGAAAAAACAGATCTCATGGCGGGCCTCGTTGATGAGGTCCAGTGCCAGCCTGGCAGCCTGATCCCGACTGTCGAAGTGCAACAGGGTGTTATTTTCGGCAGTCGGCATATGTTCAGTCATGATTATCCGTTTCTGGCTTGTTCCGCAGCATTACCGAGGTAGGTGGCCGGTGTCATTGCCTTGAGACTGGCTTTGGCTTGTTCCGGTAACTCCAGGCCATCAATGAAATCCTGCATGATTTCTCTGTTAACACGTTGACCACGAGTCAGCTCTTTGAGTTTCTCGTAGGGGTTCTCAATGCCGTAACGGCGCATCACGGTTTGAATCGGCTCTGCCAGCAGTTCCCAATTCGCATCCAGATCGGCAGCCATAACATCCGGTGCCGGTTCCAGCTTACCGATTCCTTTGAGTGCCGAGCTGTAGGAGAGCAGGGAGTGGGCAAAGCCGACGCCCAGGTTTCGCAGTACAGTGGAGTCGGTCAGATCACGTTGCCAGCGGGAGATCGGCAGTTTCAGCGCCAGGTGATCAAACACGGCATTGGCAATACCGAGATTGCCTTCTGCATTTTCAAAATCAATTGGATTGACCTTGTGCGGCATGGTGGAGGAGCCGATCTCGCCTTTGACGGTTTTTTGTTTGAAATAACCGATTGAGATGTAGCTCCAGACGTCACGACAGAAGTCGATAAGTACGGTGTTGAAACGAATCATTGCCTGGAACAGTTCGGCCACGTAGTCATGCGGCTCAATCTGTGTGGTGTATTGATTCCAGCGCAGACCCAGACCGGTCACAAAAGCATGCGCCATCATTGGCCAGTCTACCTCGGGATAGGCGGCGTAGTGGGCATTGTAGTTACCCACCGCACCGTTCATTTTGCCGTAGAGCAGCACCGCAGCGACGTGAGTGCGTTGCAGTTCCAGTCGCTGAACCACGTTGGCCAGCTCCTTACCCAGTGTCGTCGGAGAGGCCGGTTGACCATGGGTGCGTGACATCATCGGGGTATCGACATGCTGCTGTGCCAGCTTGCGAACGGCGGCAATGATATTGTCCATTTCCGGCAGAATGACCTGTTCACGGGCATTTTTCAGCATGATGCCGTAAGCGGTGTTGTTGATGTCTTCCGAGGTACAGGCAAAGTGTACGAACTCACTGACCGCATGCAGTTCTGGATTGGCTTTGAATTTTTTCTTGATGAAGTATTCAACCGCTTTAACATCGTGATTGGTGGTGCGCTCGATATCTTTGATCTCTTGCGCATCTGCGACCGAGAAGTTGGCAATCATGTCATTGATAAAGGATTCCGCCTCGCTGCTCAGCTTGGGGACTTCCTGAATCTCCGCATTATTGCCGAGCAGATGCAGCCAGCGCAGTTCGACTTCGACGCGGGCACGCATCAGGCCATATTCACTAAAAAACGGGCGCAGGGCTTCGGTTTTGGAAGCATAACGACCATCAACCGGCGAAATCGCGGTTAAAGCAGTTAAATCCATGAATACTCCGATGAAACTGTGTTAATTGGATTAGATAGAAAAGTGAACGAAATTATATCAGAGTTCGCGGTCTCCAGATGCTTTCAGGTAAAATGCCTGCATCTGAATTTGGAAACTTTTGGGGTGACTATCTGTGCTGACTGAATATCAATCACATGTTGAGGAACGGGCCCAGCAGGGGCTGCCACCATTACCGCTTGATGCTGAACAGGTTTCCAGCCTGATTGAAGCGCTCAAGGCCGGTGATGAGAACAGCGAAACCTTGCTAGATTTACTGATTCACCGCGTCCCGCCCGGTGTTGATCAGTCCGCCTACGTCAAAGCCGGTTTTCTCACCGACATTGCCAAGGGCAATACCCAATGCGATTTGATTACGCCGGTCCGTGCTACTGAACTGTTGGGTACCATGATGGGCGGCTATAACGTTCAGTCTCTGATAGAACTGCTGGATATTGAAGAGACTGCGCCAGCCGCTGAGAAAGCGTTATGCAGAACCCTGATGGTCTACGATGCCTACCATGATGTGGTGGAAAAAGCGGACAGCAATGAATACGCAAAACGTGTACTGCAGTCCTGGGCTGAAGCTGAATGGTTCACGTCACGACCCAAGTTGGAAGATAAGATTACCCTGACCGTGTTCAAAGTGCCGGGTGAGACCAATACCGATGATTTGTCCCCGGCGACCGAAGCCTGGAGCCGTCCGGATATCCCGTTGCATGCCAAAGCCATGCTACAGAGCAAGATGGATGATCCGATTGCTGCCATTGAAAAGTTGAAGGAAAAAGGCTACCCGCTGGCACTGGTTGGTGATGTGGTCGGTACCGGTTCATCTCGTAAATCCGCGATTAACTCGGTGCTCTGGCATATGGGACATGATGTGCCTTACGTGCCTAACAAGCGCCAGGGCGGGGTGATTCTCGGCAATAACATTGCCCCCATTTTCTTCAATACCGCCGAAGATTCCGGTGCCATGCCCATTGAGTGTGATGTCCAGCATATGGAAAGCGGTGATGTCATCACCATCTACCCTTACGAGGGCAAAATCGTCAACGAAGCCGGTGAGACGATCAGTGAGTTCACCATGCGTCCGACTACACTGGCTGATGAAGTCCGTGCCGGTGGCCGCATCCCACTGATTATCGGTCGGGGCCTGACAGACAAAGCCCGTGAAACGCTGGGCCTGGAGCCATCTGATATTTTTGTCCGTCCGGTTGACCCGGTCGATACCGGCAAAGGCTTCACCCTGGCGCAGAAAATGGTCGGTCGGGCCTGTGGTGTCGAAGGTGTCCGTCCCAACACATACTGCGAACCCAAAGTCACCACAGTCGGTTCTCAGGATACCACCGGTGCGATGACCCGTGATGAGTTGAAAGAACTCTCCTGTCTCGGTTTCTCTGCCGATCTGGTGATGCAGTCTTTCTGTCACACGGCTGCCTACCCGAAGCCGGTGGATATCAAGCTGCAACACGAACTGCCTGACTTTATCAGTACCCGTGGCGGTGTATCGCTGCGTCCGGGTGACGGCATTATTCACTCATGGCTTAACCGGATGATCCTGCCTGATACAGTCGGCACCGGTGGTGACTCGCACACCCGTTTCCCGATCGGTATCAGCTTCCCGGCTGGTTCCGGCCTGGTCGCATTTGGTGCCGCACTGGGGGTGATGCCACTGGATATGCCGGAGTCGGTTCTGGTTCGTTTCAAAGGCGAAATGCAGCCTGGTATCACTTTGCGTGATCTGGTGAATGCCATTCCTTATGCTGCGATTCAGCAGGGTCTGCTGACCGTTGAGAAGAAAGGCAAGAAAAATATCTTTAACGGCCGCGTACTGGAAATTGAAGGTCTGCCGGATCTGAAAGTCGAGCAGGCGTTCGAACTGTCTGATGCCTCAGCAGAACGCAGTGCCAATGGCTGTACCGTGCGACTCAACAAAGAGCCGATTATCGAGTTCCTTAACTCCAATATTTCATTGATGGAATGGATGATTGCTGAAGGCTATCAGGATGCCCGTACGCTGCAACGTCGGATCGATTCAATGCGAGAATGGCTGGCAAATCCGGAATTGATGGAAGCGGATGCTGATGCCGAATACGCCGCGGTGATTGATATCGACCTCAATGAAATCACTGAACCACTGTTGGCCTGCCCGAACGATCCGGACGATATCAAGCCGCTGTCGGCAGTGCAGGACACGCCGGTGGATGAGGTGTTTATCGGTTCCTGTATGACCAATATCGGACATTATCGTGCCGCCAGTAAGGTACTGGAAAACATGAAGAGCCTGCCGGTCAAGTTGTGGATTGCACCTCCGACCAAAATGGACAAGCATCAGCTGACCGAAGAGGGCGTTTACAGCACTTTCGGTCGGGTTGGTGCCCGGACGGAAACGCCGGGGTGTTCGTTGTGCATGGGTAACCAGGCCCGGGTTGCTGACGGCGCGACTGTGGTGTCGACCTCAACGCGTAACTTCCCGAACCGTCTGGGTAACAATGCGGATGTATTCCTGGCTTCAGCAGAGCTGTCTGCTGTGGTGGCCAGCTTGGGTAAAATCCCGACGGTGGCGGAATATCTGCAAGCGGTAGCTGGCATCAAACCCATGGCGGCGGAAATCTACCGTTATCTCAACTTCAACGAACTGGATGAGTATCGTCAGGTAGCAAGCTGATCCGGGTTAATACACCAAAACAAAAAAGGCTGTTTTCCTGACGGAAAACAGCCTTTTTTTATAAGCGAAAATCGCCACGCTCAGTTTCGATCAGTCGTTGGCAATAGCGTTTAATTCAGCAGGCGGCGTAAAGCTCCTGAGCCGCTTCCAGGATCTTGCTACTCTGGAACAGAAACTGCCAGCGGCGACCGCCTTTCTGGCGCCATAAAACTGCGGCGCGGATACCACTGAGCAGCAGAGCCCGGACTTTATTGACGTTATCCGGTTGCTGCAGGTAATTGGGATCGCCATAAACCTGGATCTGGGGTTTCACCTGGCTTAAGGTTCGGTGATAAATATCAGCAAAACGGGCGATGACCTGCGGTGCCATAATCTCTCCGAAATATTCAATCTGCTGAGGCACCTGTTCCAGTTCCAGGCCGATGGTGTCCATCATTTTAGGGTTTTTGGCCAGTTGGCGTTCCAGATGCAACAGACTGATGACATAACGCAGCAATACGACATCTTTTTGTTGTTTCTTTTTCGAAAGCTGCTGATTCAGCTCACGCAGACCCGGGCGAAGACTGCCAATACCACCGAACACGGCCTCGGTAGTCGGGGCTTCTTCAACCAGCAGGCTCTGTAACAGGGTTTCGATATCGGTGGCACTGGCCTGACCACTCTCGGCAATATGCTGCACCAGCATCGCTGACTGCACGACAGCGGCAAGCGCGATGGTTCGGTCACGTTGGCGTTCAGAGATACTCATGGATGCACCCCGGGCGCATCGGTGGAAACAATAATCCCGCCACCCAGGCAGTCATCACCCTGATAGAACACCACGGACTGACCCGGCGTCACCGCGCGCTGTTTATCATCAAATTCGACATGAATCAGGCCGTTTTCATCCTGGCTAATGGTGCAGGGCTGATCGGGCTGGCGATAGCGGGTTTTGGCGGCAGCGCGGCAGGGAAAGGCAGGGGCTTCACCCATCACCCAGGATAATTGTTCTGCTTTCAGGCTCTGACTCCATAGCCAGGGATGATCGCCCTGGACGACATAGAGCGTTCGGCTATCCATATCTTTACCAGCTACAAACCAGGGCTCGCCGGTGCTGTTCTTGCGACCACCAATGCCGAGGCCCTGACGCTGGCCCAGTGTGTAATACATCAGGCCGGCATGTTCACCGATATATTCACCCTCTGGGGTGCGCATCTCGCCGGGCTGGGCAGGGATATAACGACTGAGGAACTCGCGGAACTGGCGTTCACCGATGAAGCAGATACCGGTGCTGTCTTTTTTGTCGTGGTTGATAAAGCCGGCTTTTTCGGCGATTTCCCTGACTTCAGTTTTAGGTAGTTCGCCCAGGGGGAAGAGGGTGCGTGACAACTGTTCCTGCCCCAGCGTGTAGAGAAAATAGCTCTGGTCTTTCTTATTGTCTTTACCTTTGAGCAAGTGGAATTTGCCGTCGCGTTCCTGAACGCGCGCATAGTGACCGGTCGCAATCAGCACCCCGCCCAGTTCCATCGCATGATCGAGAAAGGCTTTGAATTTGATTTCCCGGTTGCACAGAATATCCGGGTTCGGCGTGCGGCCGGCACGGTATTCATCGAGAAAATGTTTGAACACATAGTCCCAGTATTCCATCGCGAAATTGGCTTCATGAAAGTCAATACCGACGGTGTCGGCGACGGACATCGCATCCTTGCGGTCTTCCTCAATCGTGCACTCACTTTCATCGGCAAAGTCGACCCAGTTTTTCATAAACAGGCCTTCGACTTTGTCATGTTGCTGTTTGAGCAGCAGCGCTGCGACGGAAGAATCGACCCCGCCGGAGAGGCCGACGACTACTTTTTTCTTTTCTGCCATAGTCAGTTACGTAATAAACTCAATGAATAGCGATGACCCGCCAGATAATCTTCAAAGCATTGCAAAACCAGCGGGCTGCGGTGCTGCGCCTGTCTGGCCCTGATATCATCCAGTGACAACCAGAGCGCGCGATGAATATCACCATCAAGCGGCTGTTCCGGATCATGTTGTGTCACCCGGCCGGAAAAACAATAGCGGATATAGGTGTCTTTTTTGACCGGATGCACCCAACGATAGATACCGACCAGTGATTCGGGTTCAAACTGCCAGGCGGTTTCTTCCTGGGTTTCACGAATGACGGCGTCAATCAGGCTTTCGTCTGGCTCGAGATGACCGGCGGGTTGATTGAGTGTCATTTTGCCGTTGATTTCTTCTTCGACCAGTAGGAACTGGTTGTTGCGCTCGACGACGGCGGCGACGGTGGTTCTTGGTTTCCAAATCATCACGCCATTTTATCACGTCTCTTTCATCAAGGGCTCGCCATTGTCCCGGTTGCAGTTCCCCTATCTGCCAGGGACCGATTGCTGAACGTATCAGCCTCAATGTCGGGTGGCCGACCGCGGCGGTCATGCGCCGGACCTGTCGATTGCGGCCTTCTCGGATGGTCAGTGCCAGCCATTGGGTCGGGATGTGTTTTCGCTCTCTGATCGGTGGTTGACGCGGCCAGATGTCAGGGGCATCAATCAGTTCAACTTCTGCGGGCAGCGTCTGCCCATCTTTCAGCATGATACCTTCCCGCAACTGCTGTAATGCTGTTGCATCGGGAATCGCTTCGACCTGAACCCAGTAAGTTTTTGCCAGTTTGAAACGGGGGTTGGCAATCAGTTGTTGCAGTACGCCGTCATCAGTGAGCAGAAGCAGTCCTTCGCTGTCGCGATCCAGACGACCGGCGGGATAGACGCCGGCGACATCAATGTAATCTTTGAGTGTCTGTCGACCCTCGTTGTCAGTGAACTGGGTCAGGACGTCAAAAGGCTTGTTAAATAAAAGCAGTCTGCTCATATTATGTGCTTGTCTGGTATTGATGTTAGAATGCCCGCCTTTCAGCGTGACAACAGGTTTTGTTGTGGCGTTTGAGTATAACAGTCATACCGATGTGGGCATCGTTGTCCCGGTAGCGGCTGGTAAAACAATGACAAATCGGTCATTATTAGAGCATCTGTACACAGACTATTGCATCTTCCGGGACACCAGAGCCCGCTGATCAGTAGTTGCTGTTTCTGACGCTGACTTAGACTCACAGCGCCGCTGTGATATGGCTGAGGCCACTGGCGTCAATGCCCTTAGGTTGTAGTGAGTAAGCTGCAGCTGAAATCCAACACATCCAAGTAGAGGACAATCAATGAAAGTTGCAGAGAATACAGTCGTTGTTATCGATTACACTTTGAAAGATAACGACGGTAGCGTCATCGACAGCTCTGAAGGCGCAGGCCCGCTGGCATACCTGCACGGTGCCGGCAATATTATTCCCGGTCTTGAAGACGCACTGCTGGGTAAAGAAGCCGGCGATGAAGTGCAGGCCAGTATCGAACCGGCTAAAGCCTACGGTGAGCGTCACGAACAACTGAAACAGGACGTGCCACGTGAATTGTTCAGTGGTGTCGATAACGTCGAGGTTGGCATGCAGTTCCAGTCCGAAACCGAACAGGGGCCGGTTCTGGTAACCGTCGTGGATGTCAAAGAGGAAAGCGTCACCGTTGACGGTAACCACCCACTGGCCGGCGTGCATCTGAATTTTGATGTGACCATTCGTGAAGTGCGTGAAGCCAGTGAAGAAGAACTGGAACACGGTCACGTTCACGGTGAGGGTGGTCACCAGCACTAAGGGGTGGCTTGACTGATTTTCAGTCAGCCATGTCTATGGAAAGACGGGCAAACAGCCCGTCTTTTTTGTCTGGACATTGACACATGCAGGATCTAAACACACTTAATCGCATTTTCGGGCGTGAAGATAAGGTCAGTTTTATCGAGGGCCCGTCTGGCATGCCTCTGATCCAGGTATCAACGGCCCGAGCACAGGCCCGTGTGGCACTCTACGGCGGCCAGTTGCTGTCATTTAAACCGGCCCGTGCCGACCATGATCTGTTTTATCTAAGCAAAAAAGCGATTTATGAGCAGGGTAAAGCGATTCGCGGTGGCGTGCCACTATGCTGGCCGTGGTTCGGCGATGACCCGGGTGACCTTGGTCGTCAGGCCCATGGCTTTGCCCGTAATCTGTTCTGGGATGTGCTCGATAGTCAGCTGCATGATGACAATGTTGAAATTACCCTGGGCCTGGAATCCACCGCCACCAGTAAACAATGGTGGCCAAGCGAATTTCGTCTGCGCAAAAAAATTCATATCGGCGACCAGCTGAATATTTCGCTCACCACTGAAAACAAGGGGGATATCCCTTTCAGTGTCTCTAAAGCCCTGCATAGCTATTTCCGGGTTGGTGACGTCAAGCAAACCCGGGTCAGTGGTTTGGATGGTGTTGACTACCTGGATAAAACGCTTGGCTTTGCTCGCCAGAAGCAAACCGGTGACATCACCGCTAAAGGCGAAACCGATCGGGTTTACCTCAATGCACCAAGCCGGGTAGAAATTGTAGACCCCAGCCTGAAGCGTCGTATTGAAATTGAACACCAGGGCGCGGACAACTTCGTGGTCTGGAATCCCTGGGACAAGGCCGCGCAGCTCAATGATATGTCTGCAGAGGACTACGAACAGTTCATCTGCGTGGAAACTGCCAATGCCATTGCTAACAGCATCATAGTGGCACCGGGGGCGGTGCATCATATGCAGGTGAGTTACCGCATCAATCCCGATAACTGAATACTGCCTATCCATTGGCTGATGTCGCCTTAATGAGTGTGTTTCAGAATTTGTTTGATAGCATCTGGGGAAACGAAACCCTGTTACTGATACTGGGGTTGCTATCCTTTGCCATGTTTGTCGGTAGCTTGTTCTTGATCCCTTTTCTGGTGGTCAGAATTCCGGTAGATTATTTCGCGCGAAACAAACGCCAGCGCTCACCCTGGGCGGAGCAGCACATTGTGATTCGCTGGGCTGTGATGGTCGTGAAGAATGTCTTCGGTTTGATTTTTGTGCTTATGGGGCTGGCGATGCTGGTCTTGCCCGGGCAGGGGTTGTTAACGCTGTTGATAGGGGTGTTATTGCTTAACTTCCCCGGTAAATACACGTTTGAACGCTGGTTGATTCAGCGGCCATCTGTCTATCGGGGTGTGGCGTGGCTTAGACGGCGGGCAGGTCGGGCACCGCTGGAATTTGACTAGTCAGCACCAGCGCTGGCGCAGCGCTTCCCGGTTCAGTGCCAGCCACTGTAATGCAATGATGGGGATGGCTGATTCAATCCGACCGTTTTCCAGAAGCTGCCAGGCTTCATCAAAGGAAACACTGCGGACGGCTATATCCTCATCCTCATGATCAAGGCCATGAATACCTCCGACTTCACTGGCATCGACACGGCCACAGAATAAGGTCAGATATTCAGAGGTGCCACCGGGGGAAGTGAAAAACTCACGGATTTTGATGATTTCATGGACTTCGCAGCCGGCTTCCTCCAGTGACTCCCGCCGTGCAACCGCTTCAGCCATCTCACCCGCTTCCATGGCACCGGCGACAATTTCCAGCAGCCAGGCTTGTTCCTGTTCCGCTTTGAGTACCGCACCCGCGCGGAACTGTTCGATAATAACGACTTCATCGCGCTGTGGATCATAGAGCAGGATGCCGACACAATTACCGCGATGGAAGACTTCACGCTCAACCGGCTGACTCCAGCCGCCCTCATAGAGTGTGTGCTCAAGGGTGTATTTCTTGACGTTAAAGAAGCCCTTAAAAGGCATCTCCTCTTTCAGTATGCGGAAACGTTTCTCGCTCATGATGGGTTGATGGCTTTAGCTGATTGCATGGGGGTGAAGGCCTGTTTGCTATCTATTCCCTGCAGGCGACGCAGTAGCGCAGTGAAGACAGCATCATCCTCGACATGCTCCAGTTTGACCGGCAGATAATTGAGTGCCGGAGCGCACCACAGCGTGGTTTCCCTGTCGCTGGGTTTTTCCCGGTGACGGGTCAGTCTGATGGTTTCAATCTGACCCATGGGTGTGGTGATGGTCTCTTTTCCCAGCACTTTGATTTCATAGGTCTTGAGGTGTCCGCCGTCGGCAATGCGGTAGTCGACCTGTTCGATACCCTGGCTCAGGTCGCGCATCAGACTGATTTGATAAACCAGTTTATCCAGTACGCCGGTCTCAATATCCAGTTGCCAGGGGTGCTCACGGTCGTCGATGCTGACTTTGTTATCTAGCCAGTTAAATTGCATCTGTAAAAACTTGTCTTTCTTACCGCCGGTGCGTTGATAACGGTAGCGCTGAGGTGCTACGCGGCCGTCAACCAGTTTCCAGACGCTGGTTTCTTCTATGACATCGGGCTTGAAGAATGAAAATACGCCTTTGGCCTGGGACACGGAATTGAATTTGCGTAAACCGTTGTCCTGAGTCTCGAGCGTGCGCTTGAGTTCACCGGCCTGAATGCCGTTGAGCTTAACCAGGTAGTTAGCGGAAAAGTCAGGAATATCCTCGGCCACAGCAAGATTGCTGAGGCAAAAAAGCAGGACATAGCTGAACATTCTGAGCATAATTATTCCGTTTGTTGCGAGACCAGCTTCTGTATGGCAGCCGGATAGAGCAGATGTTCCTGCTCCAGGACTCTTGCTGCCAGGGTGTCGGCATCATCCCCCGGCAATACCGGGACTTTGGCTTGTAATATTACCGGACCATCATCCAGTTCTGCTGTGACAAAATGCACACTGGCGCCATGCTCACTCTCACCCGCTTCGATGGCGCGTTCGTGCGTGTGCAGTCCCTTGAACTTGGGCAGCAGAGACGGGTGGATGTTAATCAGCCGACCGGCATAATGCGCAACGAAGTCCGCGGTCAGAATACGCATGAAACCGGCCAGAATGACATAGTCAGGCTGATAAACATCAATGGCTTCTGCCATGGCGGTATCAAATACCTCGCGGCTGGCGAACTGCTTGTGATCAATGACCTGCGTGTCGATACCGGCCTGTTGAGCAAATTCCAGACCGGCAGCCCCCGGACGGTTACTGATAACGGCGGCGATATCGACAGCCAGCTGACCTTGCTGCGCGGCTTCGACAATTGAGCGCATATTACTGCCACGGCCGGAAATCAGAATCACCAGCCGGGCTGAGCGACGTGAATCATTCATTTAATCGATGACCACGCTATCTTCATCGGTGCTGCGATCCTCAATCTGACCAATCAGGCTCGCTTCCTCACCGAGACCATGCAGCAGGCTGAGGGCCGTGTCTGCCTGTTCAGCCGAGACGACAACGACCATGCCGATACCGTTATTGAAAGTTCGGTACATTTCACTGTCTTCGACATTACCCTGTTGCTGGAGCCAGTCAAACACCGCGGGTCGCTGCCAGCTGTCGGCGGCAATCACGGCTTTTTTGTCCGCCGGCAATACGCGGGGAATATTTTCCAGCAGCCCGCCGCCCGTAATGTGGGAGAGGGCATGTATGCTGATTTTGTTATTGAGTTCAAGTAAAGACTTGACGTAGATCCGGGTGGGTGCCAGCAGTTTTTCGCCGAGCGTGCCGCCATCAAACTCGTCATCCAGGGCTTGACCACTGCGTTCCAGGATCTTGCGAATCAGCGAGTAACCATTGGAGTGAGGACCTGAGGAGGCGAGGCCGATGAGTTTGTCGCCTGCAGCCACTTTGCTGCCATCAATGACGTTGTCTTTTTCCACGACACCGACACAGAAACCGGCCAGATCGTAGTCACCGTCTTCATACATGCTGGGCATTTCTGCCGTTTCACCACCGACCAGGGCGGCGCCGGCCTGCAGGCAGCCTTCGGCAATACCCGACACCACAGATTCAGCAACATCAACATCGAGCTTGCCGGTGGCATAGTAGTCCAGGAAGAACAGGGGTTCGGCACCCAGTACGGCGATGTCGTTGGCACACATGGCCACCAGATCGATACCGATGGTATTGTGAATACCGGATTCGATAGCAAGACGCAGCTTAGTACCGACACCGTCGGTGCCGGAGACCAGTACTGGCTGCTTGTAGCGGTCCAGAGGCAATTCAAACAGACTGCCGAAACCACCCAGTCCTGCCATAACGCCCGGACGGCGGGTTTTGGCAGCATGGGGCTTGATGCGATCTACCAGTGCATTACCGGCTTCGATATCGACACCGGCATCACGGTAACTGAGAGAAGTGCGAGAAGAATCCGCGCGATCGGTCATGGTTTGTTCCTGAAAATAAATATGGATTGTTGACGCTTAAAAGTTCGATCCTGACGGACCGGTTGATAGGTCGTCACACGTTGAAAACAGCGTGTTAGAATACCACAATGCATCGACTATTTATTACCCTAATTTTACTCAGTCTGACCTGTGGCAGCCATGCCGCCGAGGTGGATAATCTTTACCAGGCTTCATCGCCGGTCAGTTCCCGCGATGCGCAGGAAAGGGCAGCATTGATGCCCCAGCTACTGCAACAGGTGATGCTCAAAGTGGTGGGTAATAAAGCCCTGCTGGAAACTGCAGCGCTGGCGCCGGTTCTCTCTGAAGCAGAACAGTACATGCAGCAATATGAATACCGCCGCACCAATATTGCGGCGGCAGATTTAACCCAGCCCGATCAACTTTCCCTCACGTTACGATTTGACCCCGCTGCAGTGAATCGGGCTTTAACAGCGCTTGAGCTGCCCATCTGGGGCAGTAACCGGCCTGATATTTTAATCTGGGCTGTCATTGAGGCCAGCGGTGAATCCAGCATTCTGGGACTGGAAACGGCGCCCATGGTCGTATTTCGTCCATTGAGTCAGGCCGCCGATCAGCGTGGTTTGCCCATCCTGATGCCATTGATGGATTTGCAGGATCAGCGCGCGCTGACGATAAGCGATCTCAAACAAAGTAATCAGGCTGCGATTGACAGTGCCTCTGATCGATACGGTGCCGACATTGTGATGACTGCAGTGGTGAAATTGAATGATGATGAGGCTCAGGTGTCATGGTCTGCTAACGGCGCTGGCCTGAATGACACCTGGCAGTCGCAGGGGGACGTGCAGGAGGCATTTGCTGCCGGGGTTGGCCATCTGGCTGATAAACTGGCGCTGCAATACGGGCAACGCGTGGATAACGGCGGTGAAGCTCAGAGACTGACCCTGCAAATAAAAGACGTGCTGAGTTACGCTGATTTCACACGCCTGATGACCTATCTGGAACAGCTTGAACTGATCAGCGATATCCGTGTTATTAATCTGGGTGCCCAGCAACTGGACCTGGATATCGCCTTCAGGGGCAGTCTGGAAGTGTTGCAAAGAACGCTCAGTGTTGGCAGTTTATTAGTCGAAGAACCGCAATCTAACAGCAACGATGCCAAACTTTATCGGTTAACACCTTGAGTCTGAAAGATATTCCCAATCTGATTTCCATGCTTCGCATTCTGCTGGTTGCGCCCGTCGTGTGGGCACTGGCATCAGAGCAGTTCCTGTTAGCCCTGCTGTTGTTCGCCGTGGCGGGGATTTCCGACGGGCTGGATGGCTTTCTGGCCAAGCATTTTCACTGGGAATCCCGGCTGGGTTCGATTCTGGATCCGATTGCCGACAAACTCCTGCTGGTCGCCAGCTTTGCGACATTAACCTGGCTGGGACTACTGCCAGTGTGGTTGCTCTGGCTGGTGCTGGCCCGCGATGTCATCATAATCAGCGGTGGGCTTGCTTATCATTACTATCTCGGACAATTCGATCTCAGCCCGTTGTGGAGCAGTAAAATTAATACCACATTGCAGATAGCACTGGTCCTGCTGGTGATGATCCAGCAACCGTGGCTGCCGGGTCTGGACAAGGTTGTCACGATTGGCATCTGGCTGGTTGTTGCCAGTGTCATTAACAGCGGCACGGAATATGTTCTGGTATGGGGAACAAGAGCATGGCGGCAGATCAAACAAAAACGATGAGTGACACCAATAAACTGATTTTACTGGTCAGTCTGATTGCGGGCGGCTGGTTGCTGTTCCAGCTATCGCCGGTGCTGATGCCATTTTTTATTGCCGCTCTGCTGGCTTATCTTGGTGATCCGCTGGTCGATAGACTGGAAAACTGGAAACTGTCACGCACCGTTGCCGTGACTGTCGTGTTTGCTGTGCTGTTTATCGCCATGATTATCCTGTTGCTGGTGCTGTTGCCGATGCTCAGTGGTCAGGTGACCAAGCTGTTTACCAATTTGCCGGGTTATCTCAACATGGCACAAAAAGCGCTGGAGCCGTTGCTTATCGGTGCGGGACTGCCCAGCGATGTGTTTAATCTGCAAACGCTGAAACAGGCACTCAACAACTACTGGTCTGAGATGGGCAATGTTGCCGGTGGTGTGTTCAGTTATGTCACCCAGTCCGGCATGGCACTGCTGCAATGGGTCGGGAACCTGGTGTTGATCCCGGTGCTGACGTTTTATTTGTTACGTGACTGGGATGTGCTCGTAGCGCGTTTTCGTGAGCTGTTACCCCGTCGAATATCGGGTAAATTCATCGAAATGTCACTGGAATGTGATGACATGCTGGCAGGCTTTATCCGAGGGCAGTTGATGGTGATGCTGGCACTGGCGATTATTTACACCGTTGGCCTGAGTCTTATTGGTCTGGAACTGGCACTGTTGCTGGGCGTGATTGCTGGACTGGTCAGCTTTGTCCCATACCTTGGTTTGATTGTCGGTATCGCGCTGGCGGGCCTGGCGGCCTTTTTCCAATTCGGCGAGTGGTTACCGGTGTTTTATGTGGTGATTGTGTTCACTGTTGCTCAATCAATAGAAGGCATGCTCTTGACCCCGCATTTTGTCGGCGAACGTATCGGTCTGCATCCGGTCGCGGTCATCTTTGCGGTATTGGCCGGCGGTAAGTTATTTGGCTTTACCGGTGTTTTGCTGGCGTTACCGGTGGCCGCGGTAGTCATGGTGCTCCTGCGTCATGCGCATCAGCGCTACGTCAGCAGCCACCTTTATTCCTGATTTTTCTGATTATCATGACGGTCGCCCAAACTCAGTTAACGCTGCGCCTGACGCCACAGGAAATTTATCGCCTGGATAACTTTCTGTTCGCCAAACCCGAAACCGAGCAGGCGCTCAAGGCGTTTTGTGATCTCGACAGTCTTGATTTTCTCTATCTCTGTGGCGAGGGTGGCACCGGTAAGACCCACTTGTTGATTGCTTGTGCTGAGCGCGTTCAGCAATTGGGCTACCGTGTGATCTACTTGTCACTGGCTGAGTTGACTCAAACTGCTCAGCCTGGGGTGCTGGAATCCCTGGAACAGGCTGACTTGCTCTGTCTGGATGATCTGGAAGCGATTGCCGGAAACCGGGAGTGGGAAGTGGCTTTATTCCACTGCTTTAACCGGCTGCACGATGCCAAAGGTCATTTACTGGTGGCCACTGAAAATAATCCGGCCAACACCCGAATTGAACTGCCTGATTTACGTTCAAGACTAGCCACCGGTCTAGTGTATCAGCTCACCAGCATGAGTGATGAACAAAAGCAGCAGGCTTTGATATTGCAGGCGCAGTCGCGCGGGCTGAGCATGAGTGACGAGGTCGCGCAATATCTGCTTCGCCATTATGGCCGTGATATGCCGGCACTGATGACGGTATTGCAGCAGCTCGATAAAGCCTCACTGCAGGCCAAGCGTCGTTTGACTATTCCTTTTGTAAGGCAGGTGCTGGGCAATGGCTAAAAGCCATCTCAGCCTGATTCTGCCTGATGCTGCCGCTGTATTTGCCAATGAACTGAATCGGGCCTTATGGCCTGACGCACTGCACAAAATACTTAATAAAGCCCGTTTTCAGCCCGATAGTCGCGCTTATTATCTGCATTTACTGGCTTTATTTTCCGAATCTAATCAAGCGGCCGGTTTGCCGGTAGCGCAGCTGCGCGGGGGCAGCGTCAATTCACTCTGTGCTGATCCCTGTTACCTGCACCCGGATCGGGATCAATTGCTGCTGTTTTATCGTGATCTGGATATCACGCTTGAAGAAGCGCATGCATTCGCCTGCCGTATTCAGCCTTTGCTGGATGCGTACCAGGGCCACCTTAACGTGATCAGTGCCGAGGAGTGGTTACTGGAACTGCACAGCTTGCCCGAGGTGGACTTTACGCCCAAAGAAGGCCTTAATGGTCTGCCTGTGAGTGATAAGCTGCCACAAGGTTTACAGGCAAGCGACTGGATAAGACTGTGGAATGAAATCCAGATGCTGCTGTTTGATTGTCAGGAAAATCTGGCCCGCGAACAGGCTGGCAAAGTACCCATCAATAGTCTCTGGTTCTGGGGGCAGGGCAGCTTGCCGACGCTACAATCATGGCCGCATGTATCCGGTGATGACAAGGTGCTGGCGAAACTGGCCAAAGAGAGTCACTCGGTTTTTCACGCTGTGGTGTCAGCCTATCAAGAGATGGCAGGCAAACAGGCACTTCATATGATCAAGTTTGAAATCGAGCAGGACTGGCAGCAGCAACTGGATGATTTGCTTGATAACTGGCTTGTACCAGCCTTTCAGGCACTTCGTCGCGGCCAGCTTAAAGAGCTGGATATCATCATACCGGAGTGGGGCCGTTACCGGTTGACACCAATGAAAAGCTGGCAAGTGTGGAAATGAAACAGGTCGACATCAAACAACGCGATAGTAGCGGCTGGGAGAACCTGCCGGAGCACTGGCCGGACTGCCTGCGCCGGGTGCTGGCCGCCAGAGGTATACAAAAGGCCGAAAACCTGTTTTTTGAATTGACTGATTTGCCCCGGCCCGAGCAGATGCTGGGTATGGAGCAGGCCGTAGCTTTGCTGCTTGAAGCGATAGAACAGCAATGGAAAGTCACCGTCGTCGCCGACTTTGACAGCGATGGTGCCACCAGTTGTGCACTGGCCATTCGTGGGCTCAAAGCCATGGGACTGAAAAATATCGACTTTATTGTCCCCAACCGCTTTGTTCACGGTTACGGGCTGACGCCAGAACTGCTCGATGAAATCCCCACTGACAGCCAGCCGGACTTATTGCTCACGGTTGATAACGGTATTGCCGCAGTGGCGGGGGTGGATGCCGCCCGGGCGCGTGGTATTAAGGTATTGGTCACGGATCATCATCTGGCCGGTGAAACCCTGCCGCAAGCCGATGCCATTATTAATCCCAATCAGCCCGGTGATAATTTTCCCTCGAAAAACCTGGCCGGCGTTGGCGTCTGCTTTTATCTGCTGCTGGGGCTGAGACAAGCTTTACGTGAGCAGAGCGGGTTTGAACAGCAGGGGATAAAACAACCCAATGTCAGCGACTGGCTGGATCTGGTGGCGCTGGGCACGGTGGCCGATGTGGTGCCGCTGGATCAGCTTAACCGGACTTTAGTGGATGTGGGCCTGAAACGGATGCGCCAGCGGCGTGCCTGTGCCGGTATCCTGGCTTTGGCTCAGGTAGCCGGCCGTGAGGCCGTCAAGTTGGCCAGTCCGGATTTAGCCTTCAGCATCGCGCCCAGGCTCAATGCGGCGGGGCGGATGGATGATATGGGCCTGGGCATTAACCTGCTGCTCTCTGATGACTGGCAGCAGGCGCTTTCTGCAGCCGCACAACTGGACCAGATAAACCAGGACAGGCGCAGTGTCGAACAGCAGATGCAGCAGGATGCGCTAAGCATGCTCGAAAAACTGTCACTGGACGCCGATAACACTGCCCCCGGTTTTTGTCTGTTTGACTCAGAATGGCATCAGGGCGTGATTGGTTTACTGGCTTCACGGATCAAGGAAAAACTGCACCGGCCGGTGATTGCCTTCGCACCGGGTAATGAAGGTGAAATCAAAGGCTCAGCGCGCTCGATTGCCGGCGTACATATTCGTGATGTATTAGCCCGTATCGCTACCCGTCACCCGGACATGCTGCAACGCTTTGGCGGCCATGCCATGGCAGCCGGGTTAACGCTGAAACAGGATGATTTCCAAACCTTTGCCCATGCCTTTGAAACCGTGCTCACAGAAATGGTCGAACCGGCGGTTTACCAGCAACACCTGCATTCCGATGGTGAACTGCATCACGGTGAAATCAATCTCACTCTGGCTGAGCAATTACCCAACGCCGCCCCGTGGGGGCAGGGTTTTGAAGAACCCCGCTTCCATGGTCTGTTTGAAGTCGCTGACTGGCGTCTGGTGGGGCAGGAACAGGACCATTTACGTCTTAGTTTAAGCCTGCCCGATAACCGGCAAATCACCGCCATGGCCTTCAGGCAAGGCAAGCCCGACTGGCTGGAGCGGGGCACACAAGTCCTGATTCGTTACCGGCTGGCCGTGAACGAATTTCGGGCGACTAAATCGGTGCAGTTTCTGGTGGATGATTTATTGCAGCCAGATTGATAATCAGCAAGAGAAAAGGTCAGTTAGTATAAACCCGGATGAAGGGTAAATGTGTTCTCATTGAAACATGCTTGTTTCAATAAAAATAACTGGCCCCCACCCAGACAAGGGCAACAAGCAGGAAAGATATCGTGGCTGTCTGCGTTTTGTATTGCTGAAACCACTTTTGTGCTTGATTGCCCAGCAGCCAGACAAGTAAGCCCAATCCGAAATAACGGGCAGCCCGAGCAAGTGACGTGGCCACAATGTACAACGAGAAGGCATAGCCCGTGGCGCCAGCTGCCAGCATCGCGATCTGAAATGGCACAGGGGTGATACCAACACTCAATACGAACCAGAAGCCTTGTTCATGGATATCGGCGCGGATGCTATCGAATTCCGAAGGTGATGCAAGCCAACTTACCAACTGGTCACCTATCTGCTCGAAAAGATAATAACCGAAGAAATACCCCAGAGAAGCACCGAGCAGACAACCCAGAAGTGCTGACAGGCAAATTGCCCATAATCGATCGCGACGACTCTGCAGTAGCGGGATCAACATGGCCTCAAGAGGGATGGGCAGGATGAGTGACTCGAGAAAGGAAATAAATCCCACGCCCACAAGAAGGTGACGAGAATAAATCAGCTTTTCGCAGGCCTGCTTGAATTTTTGAAAGATGACATTTCCTTATGAATAGCCATGGTGGGAGCAATAAGTATAAGCTTTTCCATAAATGGTGCTACCGGCTCTGATTAGCCGCGATCAGTGATCTGACGAACGACTTCGATTTTTAATTCTTCGGGATAACGTTTGTCGCTCATTTGCACCTCTCTGAGTGCCATTTTAATGGCTGAGAGGTGTCTAGCAAATCGGTGGCTATTCAGGTTTACCCCCATGATGGCCTCCAAATTAAACACGATGACAAGAGTACTATTAAGGAGATCGAGGTAATGTACAAACGGATTTTTTTGTTGTCACTAGGAATTGTTTATCTGATTGCTGTTTATATTGTTTTTTGGGTAAAGGTTGATTCTGTCGAAGACATTCAGAGACTTCATCGTTATGAAGGAAAAATATTAGCTTTTGAGTGTGTTGATATTGATAAGTCCAGAGGAGCTAGAGAGACACGATTGAACACACTTCTGTCCACGGAAGAATACTTAAATTTTCGACTACCTGATAAGCAATGCGATGATTTCTATGAAAAAGTACAAGAACCACTAAAAAAGCAGTTTGTGGGGCATTTTATAGCTGCTAAAGTTATGCAGTTAGAAATAGGAGGGGTGGAAATAGTAAATTTTGATGAAGAAAAGAGAAGTGCGAATATACTGGCTTTGTGGATATTAATATTTCCTTTTGCAGTGATATGTGCGCGTAAGTACATGATTTACCGAAAAGAAATTAATAAAGGCAAAGTCTAGTATGAATATGAAATGAAATACAATAACGCAATTAATATTACGGATAGATAGCCGGTTATGTAAGAGCGGATAATATTGAAGTTATCGGAATTCAGGAGACTGGATGTTTAAGTGGTGTGTCGCTTTATTGCTAATTTTCTTATATCAATACTGGGTTTATTCCCTCTTTTGGACAGATGCTAATGCCGTCTCAGAAGTAGAAGGTGTCCAACACTATTCTGGTTCAATTTCTAGAATAGAGTGTTCGACATACAAGAAAAAATTTGGAGTAACTAATGATAGGGTTTATATAAAATTAGAATATGGGCAGGAACTAAGTTTTCTTGATCGGGGGGTAGCCCGAAAGAACTGTAAAGATTTCTATCAACAACTTGAGGAAATGCTCTTAGGAGAAAATAGTGGTGGTAAACGACCACTCACAACTGAAATTCGTGGAGAGATGTATCCCGAGCTTGTATTCGAAGGTTATTTCTTGGGAACTGCTCCATTGTTTGTCAGTTTTGATGGGCAGGAGTGGATTAATTTTCAAGAGCAAAAAGAAAGTCAGCGAGGGTTTGCTCTTTTTCTATCTCTGACTCCAATCTTTTCAATTCTATTTGTGATGGTAATTAGAAGACTGAAGTACCGATAATTTACACCACAGTTCCAACTGGATGCATCCTTGGCTCTATATACATATAGTAGTTCGAGGAAATACAAGACTAACTATATCTTCTTCGCTGGAGTCCAAACAGGCTATTTCCGATAATGACAACATTCTTACAATTGAAATAAATTACTGAGCATAAGTTGAAGTCGATAATTATCATCTTAATTTCAGGGTTCTACTTACTTGGTGTTTATTCTCTTTTATGGGTTAAAACGGATAAGCCTTCCGAGGTTCAGCGGCTAAACCTTTATCAAGGAAAGATACTAAGTTTGAAATGTTATCTTACGGACAAAGGTAAAACTGAAGAATATCGAATCATGGTGAATCTCGATAATAGTCATAACCTTGACTTTTACTTTCCGCATAAAACGTGTGATTACCTGTATAAAAATATACCTTCTCCGAAAGGATTGTATTTTGAGGGGTATTTTATAGCATCGACTCTAATGCAGCTTAAAATAGGAGGTAGAGAGCTAGTGTTGTTCGATGAGGAAAAAGAGCGTGCAAACATCTTTGCTCTTTATGTAGCGATCATTCCATTTATCGGTTACGCACTTGTTAAGCTGCTCCGGACTAGAAGAATAAAAAATGAACAGAAGTCATCTTCGTAAGCGACTTAACATCGCTTCAAAGAGAACTACGCTAGAATTTTTTTTCAGGTATTGCCTGGCTTTCGCACTCATCACTATAACCGGATGTAAAGCTGATGGGATAGGTGGCATGACGTTGAATGAGGTATTTAGCCCTGAGGTGAGTCGGTTTGTTGATGCTGTCATCGATAATGACTACCAGCGGGCGGATAAGCTGCTCAAGGCCGGCGTAGATATTAATGCCGTAGGCAAGGAGGGTATCACACCACTGTTCTGGCTAATCTCTGAAGAGCATGCCAATGATCTGACCGCCATCGAATTTATGTTAAAAAACGGCGCCGATCCCAACTATCAAGATCCTGAGCGAGAAGTATCAGCCATGTGGCTGGCCTCAGGCGGGAACAAGCCAGAATTTTTGAAGCTTCTTATTCGTTATGGCGGCGATGTCAACCAAATAGGTAGACGTGATGAGTCTATGCTGATGGTGGCTTCAGGTCAGGGGCGGTTGGAGAATATCCAGATTTTATTGGATAACGGTGCTGATATGACATGGAGCAACCGGTTCGGAGAGACTGCGGCATCTATGTGTCTAACTCCTGGCCGATTTGATTTAACAGTCTTTTTTTTGGAGCAAGGTTTTGATGGTGATCTCCAGACGCTGGCCGCTTATGTTGAGGGTGCTATGGCAAATGCGGAAATGCAACCCTACAAGGAGAAGGCTATCGATATTTTAAGGGAAAAGGGGGCAGAGTTTCCTGCCAGTGGTCGCTTAAAACGGCATCTAGCAAAACATCCGGCAACTGAAGCAGAAATTGAAGGTATGATTTACGGCAGGGTGATGTATTAGCGTGGTAGCTTGGGCTGATTTATCAAGCCCAACATCCTGATATTATTGAGCTTCGTGCCTTAGCCCAACCTACGAGCTACGAGCCGGATTAGATGAGTGCAGAGGTTTGTCAGTCAACGCAGAGTGCTGCTATGGTTTGATGAAATCTTCAGCATCCCCGGTGCAGTGTTCTGAAAATACCTCAAGGAGCGTGGCCTATGAAAAACCGCTTCACCCGCAGGCACAGTCTCAAAATGCTCGGCACCGGTCTGATTGTGACGCTCCTGCCACCTATATCAAGCTTCGCTGCAAGCGAGAAACTACTACGCAAACCTTATTCTGATAACAAAACACTACCGGTTATTGGCCTCGGCACCTGGCAAACTTTCAATGTGGGTAGCGATCCGAAGTTGCTGGATGTCCGAACCGAGGTGGTCAAAGCGTTTTTTGAACTGAATGGCGGGCTGATTGATTCCTCGCCGATGTATGGTTCAGCGCCCGATGTGATGGGCTATGCTTTAGAACAGCTGGGCGTACCCGACAGCCTGTTTTCTGCGGAAAAGGTCTGGAGTCCGGCCGGTGGCAGTGCCCGTGAGCAGGTTGCTAACTTGCTCGACCGCTGGAATCTCGAGCAATTTGACCTTGTGCAGGTGCATAACCTCACAGACTGGCGCGAGCACCTCGCGGCGCTACGGGAAATGAAACAAGCAGGCCTCATTAGACATATTGGTATTACCACTTCGCATGGACGCCGCCACAGCGAGTTTGAGCAAATCATGGCGTCTGAGGAGATTGATTTTGCACAGCTGACTTATAACATCAGGCATCGTGAAGTGGAAAAGCGGCTGCTGCCGCTGGCTCAGGAGCGGGGGATCGCTGTCATTGCCAACCGGCCTTATGATGGCGGTAGCCTGATTAAAGGCTTGAAACGCCGTAATGAGCCCTTGCCTGAGTGGGCGGTCGAAGAATTTGCTTGCACAAGCTGGGCCGATTTTCTGTTGAAGTTTATCGTGAGTCACCCAGCTTTGACTTGTGCCATTCCAGCGACCACGCAAGTCGCGCATCTGCGTGAAAATATGCGGGCCGGCATGGGGGCGATGCCCTCAGCTAACACCCGGCAGAAGATGGTGAAATATATTGAGTCGCTATGAGCACCGGCTTGAGCTATTCGCTGCAGGATTTTATTCCTTTTACCGCTGATATCTATTTCCGCTTACTGGAACGCATGAGCGAGTCTTACTGGCCGTTACAGTTGCTGACAATGATACTGGGGATGGTCAGTGTCTGGCTGGCGCTGCATCAACGTGCACGGATCGTAAGCCTGCTGATGGCACCACTATGGGCATTTGTTGCGGTGGCCTTTTTTATACAGTTGTACGCCGAACTTAACTGGGCTGGCCGCTATATGGCCTATGCGTTTTTTATCCAGGCCGGATTGTTGTTGACGGCTTTTCTCAGCCCTGGATTCAATAGCAGCCCTGGCAATGCTGTTGTTACTTTTCTTGCTAGCATAATAGCGCTTTCTGGCCTGATAGGCCTGCCCGTTGCCGGTCTTTTAATGACTGGCAATTGGTGGCAGGCTGAGGTTTTCGGCGTTTTTCCTGACCCAACCTCAGTCACCACACTGGGGCTGGCCCTGGTCCTGTTCAGAGGCTGGCGCTCGTGGCTTATGACACTGATCCCTATCCTCTGGTTATCATACTCAGGCCTGACTTTGTGGGCTCTGGATATACCGACAGCAATCATGCTTTTTGTCACAGTGGGGCTGGCACTGATTGGTCTGGTCTGGAGAAGCGTTGAGCGCAGAGTAGTTTGAACAGCAATAATAATGAGCTGAATACGGTTGAGCTGTCTGCTAGATATCGAGCTTGGTAATGACAACCTGTTTGCTCAGGCAGTCGATATCGCTCCCGTCAAATAATTCGGTGCCGGGATGCATGACTGTGCCGGCACCGCAGGCCAGTCCCAGAGTCAGAATCTTTTCCGGCGTGTCATGCAGGCTGAAACCTGCAACCAGACCCGCAACCATTGAGTCACCCGCCCCAACAGTGGTGTTAACCGTCACGTCCAGCGCTTTGGCGAAGTAGCTGTTTTCCGGTGTCACCAGTAGGGCGCCTTCATGACTGAGTGAGACGCAGACATAGGCCACGCCACCCTGCTGGATCAAGCGGGCACTGTGGGCGACGGCTTCCGGCGTCGGTAAGGACTCATCCAGCATCATTTCCAGTTCGTACTTATTGGGCTTAATCATGAACGGTTTGGCAGCAATAGCCCGTTTCAGCATTTCGCCATGCACATCAACCACAGCACGGCCGCCCTGGCGGTTAATTCGCTCTACCAACTCGGCATAAAGGGAGAGCGAGACATTGGGCTGACAGGAACCGGTGATAATGCCGTAGCCATCACCGGTAACTTCAATAAAATCATCAGCGATCCGCTTGATATCCGGCTCAGGGATATCAGTGCCACTACTGGTCATATGAAATTGATTGTGCGGGCCTGTTTCAATAATGGTGGTATTGCTACGGGTTTCACCGCTGACTTCTTCATAGACGACATGAGGCAAATGCTCATATAGCAGGGTTCTGAAAATTTGGCCGACAGCGCCGGCGATGACGCAGATAGTGTGAGATTCAATATCAAGGCGGGTCAGGGCCCGGCCAATGTTGATGCCGTTACCACCCGGATCGTAACGCGCGGAGTCTGCACGGGACTTCTCATCAGGAATCAGCCTGTTGACATGATAAGTCACATCCAGTGCCGGATTCAGGCATAAGGTGCTAATGGGGCGGTGAGGTGTTATCGCCATAATGCCGTGCTTCCTGTCGACGCTTATTAGCAGTGTAAGAAATTTCCAGACAATTTGCACCGGATAAAGATTGAATTGCCTGGGTCAGATTAGGACAATAGGGGCTTAAATCATCACCAACCGATCAGGCTACATCGTGCAGATAGCTGTTTTCAGTGCCAAACCCTATGACCAGACATTTCTAGCCCGGGCAGCTACCGCTGAACTGGCGTTTCAGTGTTTTGAACTGGAGCTCAAGCCGTCGACGGCCGTAATGGCACAGGGCGCCGAAATCGTCAGCGCCTTTGTCAATGACGATTTAGGGCGAGAAACCCTGACGCTAATGGCGGAAGGGGGCACCCGATTGATTGCCTTGCGTTGTGCCGGATTCAATCAGGTGGATTTGACGGCGGCGAAAGAACTCGGCATTCGTGTTGTTAATGTGCCCGCTTATTCTCCCTATGCGGTGGCAGAACATACCATTGCTCTGATGCTGGCGCTGAGCCGGAAACTACCGCGCGCCTATAATCGTGTCCGCGATGGCAACTTTTCACTGGATGGGCTGCTGGGTTTTGATTTTTACGGTAAAACGCTTGGCATTATAGGGGGCGGCAAAATTGGCATGCTGGTCGCCGAGCGGATGCGGGCATTTGGTTGCCGGATACTGATTTACGATCCCTTTAACGAAGACAACTGCCGTCAACGGGGTTATGAGACCGCAACACTTGAGATGCTGTTTGAGACCAGCGATATCATTAGCCTGCATTGTCCGTTGAATGAACACACACGGCATATCATTAACCGTGACAGCGTCGCCCGTCTAAAGCAGGGCATGATGCTGATCAACACCAGCCGCGGTGCATTAATGGATACTCAGGCCGTGCTGGACGGTCTGAAAGCCCATCACATTGCCTACCTGGGAATCGATGTTTATGAGCAGGAAGGTAGTTTGTTTTTTGAGGATCATTCGCTGGATATTATTCAGGATGATGTGATTCAGCGTCTCATCACCTTGCCTAATGTCATCGTCACCGGCCACCAGGCTTATTTCACCAAAGAAGCGCTGCAGCACATTGCAGAGACCACGGTCAGCAACATTCTCGAATACCTCCGTGATGAGCCGCTGACTTATCAGGTCGGAGGCTGAACTTGTCAGAATCGATCTTCGGTCGTTTGCAGGCGGCGATCCCTGACTTCAAACCGCGGCCACAGCAACAGCAGATGAGTGATTTTATCGCCATGCAAATGGCGAGACCACCGCAACAGCGTATTGCTGTGGTAGAAGCCCCCACCGGTGTTGGCAAAACACTGGCCTATCTCAGTGGCACGATTGAGTCGGCCATCAATAACAAAAAAACACTGGTGATAAGCACCGCCACGGTCAATCTTCAACAACAGTTGATCCAGAAAGATTTGCCCCAGTTCTCCGCAGCCCTGGCGCAACCGATTCGCTTTGTTCAGGTGAAAGGACGGCGGCGTTATCTTTGTCCCAGTAAACTCAGCCAACTGGCAACCGCACCCGAGCAACAAACGCTGGATATTGATATCGACGCCAAATACCAGCAGGCGCTGCATATGGCGGCAGCGAAGCAGATGTTGAGTGAGTGGGACCAGGAACGTTGGGATGGTGATCGCGACAGCCGGCGGGATAAGGTCAGCGCGGATTTATGGAACCAGATATCCACTGATTCCGAGGGCTGTGCCGGTAAGAGCTGCTCGTTTTATCTTCGCTGCCCCTATTACAAATTACGCCGTGAGATGGTCAGTGCCCAGGTGGTGGTGGCAAACCATGATCTGATATTGAGTGATGCCGATCTGGGGGGGGGGCTAGTGTTACCCAACCCGGAAGAGGTGCTGTTTGTCTTCGACGAAGCACATAACCTGCCGCGCAAAGCACTCGACCATGCGGCGAAAGCACTCAATTTTATGCAGCTGTATCAGACCACCGAAACCGCTGACAGTGTTTTGAAGAAAATTCCATCAGCGCTGGCATTTCGTCAGCATGATTTCGGTTATATGCTCAGTGAATTACGACGCGATTTACCTGCTGTGATCAGCCATCTACAACAGATGGAAACCATCCTGCAAAGTGACGGACTGGTCCATGATTTATTGGAAAAACGAATTAGCGAACCGCGTATTTTCTGGAACAGTCCGCTGGTCAATGCCCTGTTGATCCCTTGTCAGAATCTGCTGCAAAGAGCAAACAACATCTATAAGCATTATTCGGTACTGGCTAAATGGATTAAAGAAGGACTGGAGAAAACCCAGCTCTCCAACAAAGTCGGTGAAGCGCTGCTACCGCAGGTCGGTACTGTGCAGAACATTTTCGGTTACCTGATTGATTTTATGGCACTGTTTCTGGAGCCTGATCAGGAAGACCGGCCACCCAATGTCCGCTGGCTATCTGTGGACCAGTTTGCCAAACAACAAACCCTGGTGATTCATGCCGGGCCCATGACAGCGGCCTATTTTCTGGATCGCAGTCTGTGGACACGGGCATTCGGTGTTGTGCTGACTTCAGCGACTTTGCGGGGAATGGGGTTGTTTCATCGTTTCCGAATGGACTGTGGTCTGCACCGGTTTGATGAGCAGCATTTTCTGGCGGTGCCGTCGCCATTCAAATACAACGATCAGGCCACCCTGAATCTGCCGGCGATGCAATACCTGCCTAATGAACAGCAACAACAGTGGCGTCGGGAGGTAGTCACCAGGTTGAAAGAGGTGATTGATACCTCTGAAGCGACCTTGGTGCTGTTTACTTCCCGTGAGGTGATGGAAGCGGTGTATCGGCAGTTGCCTGCTGAGATCAGCCGGCTGGTATTGATTCAGGGGGATACGCTGTCACCGAAAAACATGGTGCAGCGCCATATTCGCCAAGTGGAAGCGGGTCACGGTAGCATTATTTTCGGCATGGATCGCTTTGCCGAGGGCGTGGATCTGCCGGGTAATCTGTGCACGCATGTGATTATCACCAAGCTGCCGTTTCCTGTCTTTACCCGGCCTATAGAGCAAGCCAAGCAGGAATGGATCATTCGCCGTGGCGGTCAGCCATTTACAGCCTTGTCTCTGCCGGCAGTCAGCGTAAAACTGATTCAGGCCTGTGGGCGTTTGCTACGCAAAGAGACGGATAGCGGCCGCATTACGATTCTGGATCGGCGTTTGTTAACGAAAGGTTACGGTAAGCAACTGCTTGCGCATTTGCCGGATTATCGTCTTGTCCGCTGATGTTGTTAAAACACAGACACAGACTTCACAGAGAGTAGTGACTACACAAGATTGTCATAGTGATCTGAACGGCGGTATCCAGCAAACCTGTTATGGCGTCCGTTCTTGAGGTATTTTTTCTAGGGTTGGGATGAGATCCTTCGGCTCACGCTCAGGATGACAGGGGGAATGAAAACGGTTCCATAGCTGTCATGCCGACCGTAGTGGAGGCATCTCTTCCAAGGCTGGGATGAGATCCCTGGGCTTCCGCTCAGGATGACAGGGGGAATGAAAACGATTCCATAGCTGTCATGACGACCGTAGTGGAGGCATCTTTTCTAGTGTTGGGATGAGACCCTTCTGCTCCCGCTCAGGATGACAGGGGGAATGAAAACGGTTCCATAGCTCTCATGCCGACCGTAGTGGAGGCATCTTTTCCAGGGTTGGGATGAGATCCTTCGGCTTTCGCTCAGAATGACAGGGGGGATGAAAACGACGCCGTGGCTGTCATACCGACTGGAGTGGAGGTAACTTTTCCAGGGCTGGGATGAGATCCTTCGGCTTCCGCTCAGGATGACAGGGGGGATGAAAACGATTCCATGGCTGTCATGCCGACCGCAGTGGAGGCATCTTTTTCCAGGGTTGGGGCGAGATCCTTCGGCTTTCGCTCAGAATGACAGGGGGGATGAAAACGACGCCGTGGCTGTCATACCGACTGGAGTGGAGGTAACTTTTCCAGGGCTGGGATGAGATCCTTCGGCTTCCGCTCAGGATGACAGGGGGGATGAAAACGATTCCATGGCTGTCATGCCGACCGCAGTGGAGGCATCTTTTTCCAGGGTTGGGGCGAGATCCTTCGGCTTTCGCTCAAGATGACTGGGAAAATTAAAATAATTCGCTGTATCAGACACGGACTCGCAGTTGCTGAAAAACGCCTCTGGCTTTTTAATCAGTCTGTGTGATCTGTACTGCTGTGGTTAAAAACAAAAAAGCCCCAATCAAGGGGCTTTTCATACACAAGACTGTCAGTCTTATTCGCTGCGACTGGTCACTTCCAGCAGGTGATAACCAAACTGGGTTTTCACGGGACCCTGCACGGTATTGACCGGTGCTGAAAAAACGACCTTGTCGAATTCCGGCACCATCATGCCCGGGCCGAATTCACCCAGATCGCCGCCGCTGCGGCCTGAAGGGCAGGATGAGTGCTCTTTAGCGATATCGCCAAAATCTGCGCCCTGTTCGATTTCTCGTTTCAGTTCCAGACAGATTTCTTCGCTGTCGACAAGGATATGTCTTGCTGTCGCTTTTGCCATCGGTATTATTCCGTTCAGTTAAAACCGCAGATTATAACAGTTAAGCGGCCAGTTTGAGGCTCTCGAGCAAGGCCTCGGCTGTGGCTTCTGAGGATTGAGGGTTCTGGCCAGTGATGAGAGGGCCATCTACACAGCAGTTCTCAGTCCAGTCATCAGCTTTCACATAGCAGCCACCCCGGGCTTTGAGTACATCTTCCAGCAGGAAAGGAACAATGTCAGTCAGGCCAACCGCTGCTTCTTCGCTGTTACTGAATGCCGTCACGGCACGATTATTGATCACAGGCTGGCCGTCTTTATCGTGAACATTCACTAAAGCGGCTGGCGCATGGCAGACAAAGCCGATCGGTTTATCCTGTTGGAGAAAGGATTCAATCAAACTGATTGAGTAAGAGGAATGCGCCAAATCCCACATTGGTCCATGCCCACCTGGATAAAACACGGCGTCGTAATCCGCTGCACGAACCTGTGCCAGGGGCAAGGTGTTGGCGAGCAGTTTCTGAGCAGCGTTATCCTGCTTGAAGCGCTCTGTCGCCTCTGTCTGAAAATCCGGGCTGTCACTTTTAGGATCCAGTGGTGGCTGGCCGCCTCTGGGCGAGGCCAGGGTTACTTTTACCCCTGCATCATGAAAGACATAATAGGGGGCAGCAAACTCTTCCAGCCAGAATCCGGTTTTCTTACCAGTGGTGCCCAGTCGGTCATGAGAGGTCAAAACCATCAATATATGCATGTTTTCTCCTTGTTTCTATTTCAGCTGCTATTGCTGACAGATAGCGTTCAGCAATGATTCCCGTTATGGTCAAAATGACCCTGTTTCAAAAAACACAGCACTTGTCTGATGACCATCGGCCTGTTCATCATAAAAGCGTGGCTGACAGGCAGACAGAGATGATCGTGCATCCCTTCAAGTCGGGTACTTGCCACCGTGACCTGACCATCATTGGGTTTGGGCAGGAACGGTGCACATAAAAGATTCACAGCACGGTAGCCGGCAATAATGCCAACCTCAAACTTTGCACTGCCTAACTGTTTGAGAGGGCTCTGCGGATCGGTACCTAATTGTGCAGCGACCGGTCCGAAAAAACGATGATACAGGGTGTAAGGCTGAAGCCAATCAGCAATCTGACTACCCTGGTTCGGCGGCCCTAACATCACCACACGACCCAGGTTGTGGATCGGTTGAGATGCCAGGTAATGCCGGACCAGAATGCTGCCCAGCGAGTGCGTGACAAAATGGATTGTCATCGATGGTGGTATCCCTCTCAACGCCTCGCTGATAACCTGCTGACTCAAGTTCGCGATAGGAAACTTGCGAGAGGGATAGTCGATATTGCGTGTCTGATAGCCGACCTGTTGCAGTGCCTTTTCCAGCTTGCGCATTGAGCGTGCAGAGCGGGCAAGGCCATGCAGGAGAATGACAATCTGATTCTGTTCGGACTCGATATCAGTCATCACTGGCTCCTGAGTAAACGGTTGAAAGAGGAGACGATTGTCATGGCACCAGTACAGGGAGGCAGGCAGCTAGAAAACCCCGTCTTCAGGCTAAAAAATTGTTGGCCGATGATAGTGAAGCTCAGTCAGATATCACCAGATAGATGTCATCAATCTGAATCCGGTCACCGCCGATAATTTTACGGCGCTTGCGTGTCTCCGCTTCATTATTGACACGAACAAGGCCTTGTTCGACCATCATTTTTGCCTCGGCGCCACTGGCGGCAATACCTTCAAACTTGAGAATCTTGTATAACTCAACCGGGCTCTTGCTCAGCGTAACCTGAATAGTCTGACTCATCGTATGCCTTTGTCGAAATTTGATATATGGATAACAGGTGATTTCAGGAAAATTGACCTGTTCGTAAAAACAGCAAAAAATAGGCATCAGTATCTGTGACGTACAGCGCGTATTTTTGCGTCGGATAAAGTTAGTGTAGCGATTCTACCTTAACGGGGTATTGCTTATGAAAGGACTGGTCGGCCTGGTTCAAATCTTGATTGTTATTGCGCTCTTATACCCGGTTTATTACATTTGGGATACCAGTCGTGTCGAAGCGTTCTGTAACCTCATTAAGCCCGGCATGAGTACCAAAGAGCTGCAAAGACTGGCTGAAACAAAGCATATCAGCCTGCATATTCCCAACAGTAATGAAACCGGGCAATGGATGACATCTGTTGACTCCTCAGCCAGTATTGATCGTTTTGCCTGTGTCATCAGCGGCGCGGTTGATAAAATTGCCAGTGCCCGCCTGCTTGAGGAAGAATAAAAAACCCGCCGAAGCGGGTTTTTATCAGGGTTTAAGCGCCAACATAATTTATCAGGATACCGGCCGCCACCGCGGAACCAATCACCCCGGCCACGTTCGGCCCCATCGCATGCATCAACAGGAAGTTATGCGGATCTGATTCCAGCCCCAGCTTATTCGACACCCGTGCAGCCATTGGCACTGCCGATACACCGGCGGAACCAATCAACGGGTTAATCGGTGCTTTTACCAGCTTATTCAGTATCTTGGCCATGATGACACCGGACGCGGTACCTATCGCAAATGCCACCATACCCAGGACCAGAATGCCCAGTGTCGCCATATCCAGGAAGCTTTCTGCACTGAGCTTGGAACCCACTGCCAGACCCAGGAAGATAGTCACGGTGTTGATCAATGAGTTCTGGGTGGTGTTACTCAAGCGATCGACCACGGCACATTCCTTCATCAGGTTGCCGAAGCAGAACATACCCAACAGTGGCGCCGCATCAGGCAGCAGGAAAGCGACCAGAATCAACAGCAGCAATGGGAATACGATTTTCTCACGCTGTGAAACATGGCGTTGCTGGACCATTTTGATTTTACGCTCGGCCTCGGAGGTCAGAGCACGCATAATCGGCGGCTGGATTAGCGGGACCAGCGCCATATAGGAGTAGGAGGCAACAGCAATGGCGCCCAGTAATTCCGGCGCCAGTTTACTGGCCACATAAATGGAAGTGGGTCCATCGGCGCCACCGATAATACCGATAGCCGCTGCATCCGCCAGGCTGAAGTCGAAAATACCGTAGTAGGACAGAACAACGGCGCCCATCAACGTGGCAAAGATACCGAATTGCGCCGCCGCGCCCAGAAACAGGGTTTTCGGGTTCGCCAGCAGCGGTCCGAAGTCGGTCATTGCGCCGACCCCCATAAAGATAATCAGCGGAAAGGCACCACTCTCAATCCCCACCGTGTAAAAGATATGCAGAATACCGCCGGCTTCAGCGAGACCGGCGCCGGGGATGTTGGCCAGCACACCGCCGAAACCGATTGGTACCAGCAGTAATGGCTCAAAGTTCTTCTTGATGGCGAGATAGAGCAGCAGCATGCCGATCAATATCATCACGCCCTGACCAAGGGTGATCTGGTAGATACCTGTCACTTCCCAAAGGTGAATCAGTTTTTCCATGAATTGAATCCTTGCTTATGCAATAGTGGCGAGATGGTCACCGACTTTGACGGCGTCGCCCTGTTTAACGGAGATAGACGAGACAGTGCCGGATTTGGATGCCACAATCTGGGTCTCCATTTTCATGGCTTCCAAGATCAGCAGGGTGTCACCCTCGTTGACCTGCTGGCCGGGACTAACCTGAATTTTCCAGATATTGCCCGACAACGGCGCTGTAACCGGTTCACCTTCGCCGGCTGGTTCTGCTGACGCAGCAGGTGGTGCAGTCGTTTCACTGCTTTCAACATGGCTGATATCGCCGCCTTCGTTAACTTGCACTACATAAGCCTGACCGTTGACCTTGATGGTGTAGGTTTCCTGATCGCCTGCAGAACTGGCAGCCGATGTCGCTGATGCTTGTGGCTGATCGCTGGGTACCGGTTCAAAAGCATCCGGATTATCACGGTTTTGCAGGAATTTCAGACCAATTTGCGGGAACAGGGCGTAAGTCAGTACATCATCGACCTGATGTTCGCCTTCTGCCAGCTGAATACCGTCCAGATCGGCTTTCTCCAGCAACTCAGTGGTGAGTTTGTCCATTTCCGGTTCCAGCAGATCCGCAGGTCGACAGGTGATCGGTTCTGCGCCTTCCAGTACCCGGTCCTGAAGCTCCTTGTTGTAAGGCGCGGGTGCCGCACCATATTCACCTTTGAGTACACCGGCGGTCTCGGCGCTGATAGTTTTGTATCGTTCACCGGTCATCACGTTGATCACAGCCTGTGTACCTACGATTTGCGAGGTGGGTGTGACCAGTGGAATGAAGCCTAAGTCTTCACGCACACGGGGAATTTCTTTCAATACTTCATCCATCCGGTCCAGTGCATTCTGTTCACGCAGCTGGCTTTCCATATTGGTGAGCATGCCACCCGGCACTTGGGCCACCAGAATGCGGGAGTCGACACCACGCAGGGAGCCTTCGAACTGGGCATATTTTTTACGGATATCACGGAAATAGGCAGCAATTTCCTCCAGCAGCTGCATATTCAGACCAGTATCGCGATCGGTGTCTTCAAAAATCGCCACCACAGACTCGGTTGCAGAGTGACCGTAGGTCATCGACATCGAAGAAACCGCGGTATCGACATTATCAATGCCGGCTTCAACACATTTCATAATGGTGGCAGTCGACAGGCCGGTTGTGGCGTGCGATTGCATATGAATCGGGATATCAATAGCTTGCTTAAGATTTTGAACCAGCTCGTAAGCTGCGTAAGGCTTAAGCAAACCAGCCATATCCTTAATGGCCAGGGAATGAGCGCCCATATCCTCGATGCGCTTTGCCATATCAATCCACATCTGCAGGTTGTGGACCGGACTCAAGGTGTAGGCGATGGTGCCCTGGGCATGACGGTCATTTTCGAGAACGGCTTTTATCGCGGTTTCCAGATTACGTGGGTCGTTCATTGCGTCAAATACGCGGAACACATCGACCCCATTGACTGCCGCACGCTCGACAAATTTTTTCACCACATCGTCAGCATAATGACGGTAGCCCAGCAGATTCTGCCCCCGTAGCAGCATTTGCTGACGGGTGTTTGGCATCGCGGCTTTCAGGCTACGGATGCGGTGCCAGGGATCTTCACCCAGGTAGCGGATACAGGCATCGAAAGTGGCACCGCCCCAGCTTTCCACTGACCAGAAACCGACTTGATCGAGCTTGTCGGCAATCGGCAGCATGTCGTCGAGACGCAGCCGGGTGGCAAACAGAGATTGATGGGCATCACGCAGAACGACGTCGGTAATGCCAAGTGGTTTTTTTGCTTCGGTCATGTTCATGGCCTTGGTTTGATCTAACGGAAACTGCCTGACTGACGCAGGCGGTTTTATTTAACGACGAGAGCGAAACTTGTGAATCGCAGCGGAAAGGACGGTGATCAGGTTTTTATCATCGTTGGCGTGCTGCCTGTTGCTCATCGCCTGGCTGATAACAGCCGTCGGGGCGGGAATACCTTCTTCCGGCAGGGTGCCGACATCTTTTTCATAGCGTGTGATGATTTTTGACATCAAACTGGTCACGAAAACCAGTAATGTCAGGAATACGAAGACAAACCCCATGCCCACCAGCATCAGGTTCAGACCTTCAGACATCAGATTGGATGCAGTCATAGCGACCTCCTCTGTGCATCGCGAACGTCATTAAATCAATGACTTGATTCAAAACAGCCGCAGATTATACCACTGTTGGACGGTCTGGGTTTGGCCCGCTTAACGCAAATGGCATGGCATCGGGTTGTGAGGCAATTCACACTCAGGGCTGAGCATGATTGCAGTCAGCCACTGCGGAATCCGGTCTCAATTGGCATAATGGTGCCGATTTTGAATAAATGAGGATGGTATGACGCCGGACGCAGAAGATTTTTGGTTCCTGCCCCTGGGGGGAACGGGCGAAATCGGTATGAATCTCAACCTGTATGGTCATGATGGCCGCTGGTTGATGGTGGATTGCGGACTGACTTTCGAATCCCGTACCGATGTCGATGGAGAGCCAATTTCCGGCAGCCGTGCTGAAATTCAAATGGCTGATCCGCAGTTCATCGCTGATCGTAAGGATCGTCTGGATGGACTTATTATTACCCATGCGCACGAAGATCACATTGGTGCCGTGCCTTACCTCTGGTCACGGTTTCAATGCCCGGTCTACACCACGGCATACACCGCTGAAATTCTGCGCCGCAAGCTCAAAGAGGTTGGCCTGCAGGATAAGGTTCCGGTCAGCATCGTTGAGCCGAGAGCGGAAATGGATATCGGGGTATTCCATGTGCGCTGGATTCAGTTAACACATTCCATTCCCGAGCCTTTTGCCCTGTTGATCAGCACACCGGCCGGCAGCGTCTTTCATACTGCGGACTGGAAGCTTGACAGTGATCCTGTGGTCGGGGAGCGGTATCAGCCAGCTGACTTCGAGGCACTGGCTGAACTCAATATTGATGCCATGGTGTGTGACTCTACCAATGCCGATTTGCCCGGTTGGTCAGCATCAGAAGCCTCGTTGAGACGTGGCCTGCAGCACCATATCGAACAGGCCAAAGGTCGTGTCGTGGTGACCTGCTTCGGTAGTAATATCGCGCGGCTTAGGACCATTGCCGATATCGCTCAGCAAACCGGACGTCATCTGGGCCTACTGGGACGGTCACTGATCAATACCTACACCGCAGCCAAACGAACCGGCTTCTGGCACGATGTGGAGACCTTTGTTGATCCGCATCATCTGGGGTACCTGCCAAGACAGACGGTGCTATTGGTGGCAACAGGCAGTCAGGGTGAGCCGCGCACGGCACTGAATCGGCTCAGTCAGAACAGCTTCCGGGATATGCAGCTGGAACCCGGCGACACGGTGATATTCAGCGCTAAAGTTATCCCTGGCAACGAGGCGGCAGTCGAAGCCTTAATCGATCGTCTCAAAGCCATGCAGGTTGATGTCATCACGGTAGATAACAGCCGTCTTCCCATCCATGCTTCAGGGCATCCGGCTCAGGATGAATTGAAAGCCATGTATCAGTGGGTGAAGCCGGCCTGTGCAATTCCTGTACACGGGGAGTATCGACATATGCGGGCCAATGCCCGGGTGGCAAAATCGGTCGGAGTGCCGGAGCAACTGGAAGGTCAGAATGGGGATCTGTTTTTTATTGCCCCGGTTCGTGGTATTCGCCGTCGTGCGGTCAGCACCGGCCGGCTGGGGTTAATCAATGACAAGCTAAAAAAGCTCTATTGATTCACACTTTTAGCCGCTTGTGCTAAGTTGCTGGAATGATTGAAGAACTACGGCAGTATATCCGCCACCCAAGCAGCATCCCTATCAGTTACCGTTTGGGGCAGCGGCATCATATTCAGCCAGCCAGAGATATCAGTCAGGGCGGACTCTGCTTTACGAGCCAAGAGCGGGCATTGGTCGGTGAGAGTATCTTTGTCGAAATCAAATGCGGCAGGCCAGGCTTTAGTGCAGAGGGCATTGTGCGCTGGTGTAGCAGGGAAGGCAGAAAATATTTAATTGGTGTCGGCTTCAGGGACAGGGCAGTGCAATATGCCATGCGGATGGTGGAGCAGGTCTGCCATATTGAAGCTTTCCGACATCGCCTGGAGCAGGAGACAGGGGTAAAACTCACCAGTGAGCAGGCTGCTTTTCGCTGGATAGCTGAAAATGCGGCTGATTTTCCAGCGGCAGATTAATTCCTCAGACTCTGGCATCAAAGCGTGGGCCGCGACGATCTGATGAGACCCTGCGCTCAATCATCGGTTTTTTATTGCGTTTACGTCGGTCAGGCTGTTGTCTTCTGTCATTTTCCGACACGGTTCTGGTTTTGTCCGCAATCGGACGTGCAGGACCGACCTGAGTCGGGCTGCTGACAGTGACCATATCGTAGTGACTGAGACGCGGTATTTCGTTCATCATGCTTCACTTTCATCTTCTGTAACTTCTCTATCGACTTGATTTTGATGAACTTTAGAAATTTAATTCACTGCCATGATTTTAATTGGAAACGCCCATTGACAATACGTTTGTTCGGATCGACCGGGTGGTTATAGATATAAGCCCAGGCGCTGATTGATTTGCCGCCAGAGACTGTGACCTCTACAGTTTGTCGCCGGTATTCACGTGGTTCGGGGAAGGCCGCTGAACATTCCTCAAAGTCATCCAGTTGCGCAAGGACTGAAGGGGTGGCCAGACGATAAACCTCGCCATGCACCTCGTCGTCAGCCATATTTGAAAGGACCGCGCCCGGATAATCATGAATCTGATACAGTTGTGCGCGTATCCTGCCGTGGCAGACAAACTCACTATGGGCTTGTAATACCTGATGCATGGGATGCTCACTGTTGTGCATCAGTGTGCCGTAGACAAATAAGTATTTATTGTTCATTTTACTTTAATTTACCTATGTAATATTCAGAATAATATAGAAATAAATTAATGAAGAAAAAGATTAAAGTCGGTCTCGCGCTGGGCAGTGGCGCTGCCAGAGGTTGGGCCCATATCGGTGTCATCCAACGCCTGATCGAGCAGGGAATCGAACCCGATGTGGTGTGCGGAAGTTCTATTGGTGCCCTGGTTGGTGCGGCCTATGTCAGCGGTAATATTAATAAACTGCAGAATTGGGTCATTGAGCTGGATAAGTTGAAAACAGTTCGCTATTTCACCATCAACCGTTCTCTGCGAGGGTTCGTTAATAAGCACAGACTACATCACTTTCTGGATGAATATGTTGTCGGCGCCGAACAACAGATTGAGGATTTGAATAAGGCGTTTGCTACCGTCGCCACCGACCTCAATACGGGACGAGAGATATGGAATACAAAAGGAAAAGTGCTGGATTCGGTCTGGTCATCGATTTCACTACCGGGTCTGTTTCCGGCGATAAAGCACGATGACCGCTGGCTGATTGATGGTGGCCTGGTTAATCCGGTGCCGGTATCCGTCTGTCGGGCACTGGGAGCAGATGTTGTCATTGCTGTGAATCTCAACAGCGACATTGTCGGCAAACATTTTCGGGCCGAGTCACCGGAAAAAGTCGATACCAGTGAACCGGCCAACCCAAGTTTCACTGAGCGTTTCACCGATATGATCGCTGATTACACCAGTAATCTGTTTAGCAATGCTGATAAAGAAGACGAGGCACCGGATTTGATGGATGCCATAGCCGCTTCAATTAATATCACTCAGGATCGCATTACCCGCAGTCGCATGGCCGGCGATCCGCCGGAAATCATTTTATCGCCAAGGCTCTCTCAGATCGGCATCCTGGAATTTTACCGGGGCAGTGAAGCTATTGAGGAGGGTAAAGCCAGTGTGGACCGGCATAAACGCGATTTTGACTACTTTCTAAACTAATCCTGTCAGTGGGTTATGAATGATTGTTGAAATGACAGTGGCATCAAGGATCTGACCGGTAAGAAGAAAAAATCCTGCTGATTGTGCTGGCGCTCAACACCCTGATGTTTATGATTAGGTTCAGCCTGGGCCGGATAGCGGTATCGACCGGGTTAATGCCGATTGAGATGGATCGCTACACTCACACTGCCGGTCAATATCCTCTGCATCTGGCATCATCAAAGAGCGTGTCAAGGGACTCTCAGAGCCAGTTGATAAGCTGTTTGATTCAGTTGACACCGCTTGGGTCCTGCAATTCTGTGTCTTATTTCGGGCACTGCCAGTCTGGCCGTTGTGCAAAGTAATCGCGCAGAAATTCAATCAGGAGCCTGACGCGTTGCGACAGAAATCGGGTATGTGGATAGACCGCATAAACGCCAATATCATTATTTAATAAACAATCATCAAGGACGGGTAGTAACTCGCCGCTGCGGATGGCCCCGGCACAAATAAAATCCGGCGACAGGATCAATCCTTTACCCTCTATTGCGGCATCCATAAGAAACTGACCGTTATTAGCCGTCATGACTGTCGGCAGATTGACCGACAGACGTTCTCCCCGGTGATTTTTCAACTGCCAGCTCGGACTGACGTGACTGTAATGTAATTTGACGTGGCCATAGAATAAATCTTCGGCGGTCTGCGGTTTACCGTTGCGCGCAAAGTAGTCCGGGCTTCCACAGAGTAATAAACGCGTTGTGGAGAGTTTTCTGGCAATCAGGCTGGAGTCAGCCAGGTTTGATACCCGGATGGCCAGATCGATGCCTTCTGCCACCAGATCCTGCTGCCTGTCATTAAAGTCGATATCAAAAATGATATCCGGATTGGCTTGATTGAACTGCCGTATGGCCTGATTCAGATGCATCAGACCAAAACTGATGGGGGCCGCCACCCTGATTCGGCCGGATACTGCTGACTGACTCTCACTGATGGCGGTTTCCACTTCATTGATATCATCCAGAATCCGCACACAATGCTGGTAATAATCACGGCCGGCGTCAGTGAGGGTCTGTTTGCGGGTGGTGCGCTTAAGCAGGCTGACGCCAAGCCGTTTTTCCAGCTCACTGAGTCGTTTGCTGACAGCCGATTTGACGGTATTCATCTGTTCTGCTGCACGGGTGATACTGCCGGCTTCCACAACCCGGACTAAAGTCTGCATTTCTTCCAGTTGATTCATTAAATGTTCTCTTATAAGAAACAATAAGTTTATTAATAGCGTGTTTTTCAAAAAAATGGAAACGATAAACTGTCACCATCGTTTAACCAAACGCAACAAAACAGGGAGAATCCAATGAACAACAGCATTTTACTGATCAACTCCAGTAGCCGGATTCAGGGTTCGGTAACACGTGATATCTCAGCACAACTGGTACAGCAGCTTCAGCAACAAACCGGCCTGAGCACGATTGAACGTGATCTGGCAGACGGCATCGCGTTTATTGATGAACAGTGGGTCGGCGCCAATTTTACCGATCCTGCAGAACGCAGCGCACAGCAGGAGGCCGCACTGGCAGAGTCGGACCGCCTGATTAACGAATTAAAGCAGGCCAGTCATATCGTGATTGCTGCGCCTATTTATAACTTCAGCGTGCCGGCGGTGGTCAAAGCCTGGATTGACCAGGTGGCACGAGCCAGAGTGACGTTTCGATATACCGAAAATGGACCGGAAGGTTTGCTTAAAGGCAAAAAGGCCTATCTGGTTATTGCCTCAGGCGGTGTTCCTCTGGGCAGCGAGGTTGACTATGCTTCGAGCTATTTACGGCATGTGATGGGCTTTCTCGGTATCGATGATGTCACCCTGGTGAATGCCAATGATCTGAACAGGGCAGCCAATGATCATGGCGATATTCAACAACAGTTGGCAGCGATTGCAGCAGGAGAACAGTGATGAGCATAAGAGAACTCAGACAAATCGTGAACGGCATCCCGGTCTCTGATGGTGCCGGCGTGCAGCTGAAACGGGTGATTGGTTCACCACAGTTGAATATGCTGGATCCGTTTCTGATGTTCGATGCTTTCGGCTCAGACAGACCACAGGAATATCTCGCCGGTTTCCCACCCCACCCACATCGTGGCTTTGAGACAGTCACCTACATGCTTGCCGGCAAAATGCGGCATGAAGACAACGCCGGTAACCAGGGTGTGATCGAGACAGGGGGCGTGCAGTGGATGACTGCGGGCAGGGGCATTATCCATTCAGAAATGCCAGAGCAGGAAGCAGGTTTGCTGGCCGGTTTTCAACTCTGGGTCAACCTGCCAGCCGCTGAAAAAATGCGTGAACCGCGTTATCAGGAACGTTCTGCGGCTGAGATCCCGGTTGAGACCCTTGAAAATGGTGGGGAGATTAAAGTCGTTGCCGGGCAGACCGATCAAGGCACCCGGGGAGTGATTGACAACGCCTATGTCAAACCGCTCTACCTGCACGTGACATTACCGGCAGGCAGCCACTTCGTACAGCAGGTTCCGGAGACAGATAACAGTTTTGTTTATGTGATTGAGGGGCAGCTATCTGTTGGTGATCATCAACGGCCGTTGAATCAGGGGCAGTTGGGTGTACTGGAGAAAGGACAGACTGTGAGCTTGTTGGCAGAAACGCAAAGCCAGTTTCTACTGGTGTCGGGGCAGCCGCTGAAAGAGCCCGTTGCCCGGGGTGGACCGTTTGTGATGAACACCCGCGAGCAGCTTGAGCAGGCCTTTGACGATTACCGTGAGGGACGGTTTGCCTGATTGAAAAGTTTGAACCACAGAGGCACAGAGGGCACAAAGCTCAGAATGGCTAAAAATTTATCCGCAGATTTCGCTGATTTTCACAGATTAAAACAACAGTTCATTGATATCGTTATCCAGCGACAGGGCTTCTAAATTGAGCTTTGAATGTTTTCTGCCAAAATAATCTGCGCTCATCTGCGTAATCTGTAGAGCATTTTATAACTCTGCGCCCGCTGTGCCTCTGTGGTTAATTTTTAAACAGTGACAAATTAGAGTTTCACCCGCCGCAGTCTGAGCGCATTAGCGATCACCGATACCGAACTCAGGCTCATGGCTGCTGCTGCAATCATCGGTGACAGCAACAGGCCGAAGAAGGGATACAGGACACCGGCTGCGATTGGTACGCCCATCGAGTTATAAACAAAGGCGAAAAACAGGTTCTGGCGGATATTACGCANCGNCGNNCGGCTTAATTTCAANGCCTGATGAATGCCACGCAAGTCACCTTTNACCAGGGTTATGCCGGCACTTTCCATGGCCCCGTCGGTTCCGCTACCCATAGCGCTACCAATCGTTGCCTGGGCCAGTGCTGGGGCATCATTGATACCGTCACCCGCCATGGCGACGGTTCTGCCTTCTGCCTGTAACTCTTTGATCACCTGATTTTTCTGCTCAGGCAAGACATCGGCTCGGATATCATCAATGCCAAGCTGACTGGCGACGGCCTCTGCGGTGACCTGGTTATCGCCGGTTAACATGACAAGGCGAATATTTTCCTGATGCAGGGCTTTTATGGCCTCTGTGGTGGATGACTTGATTGGATCAGCCACACCAATCAGGCCGGCTGCTTGATTATCAACGGCAACCAGCATCACGGTCTGGCCCTGTTTGCGATAAGCCTCTGCTTTTTCCTGTAATGGCGCTGAATCTATTCCCAGCGTGGTAAACAGGGCAGTGTTACCCAACGCCACAGGGTGACCGTCAATCTCGCCCTTAATACCCTGGCCGGTTACAGAGTCAAACTGGTTTAGCCTGGATAAGCTCAGGCCTTTTTCTTTGGCACCTTCAATTACCGCCATCGCAAGCGGATGTTCACTGCCTTGTTCCAGACTGGCAGCCAGAGTGAGCAGGGTGTTGTCATCCAGATCGGTCATTGACTCAACCATGACCAGCTTCGGTTTACCCTCGGTCAGCGTGCCGGTTTTATCTACGACCAGGGTATCAATCTGCTCCATGGCTTCCAGCGCTTCAGCATTTTTAATCAAGACGCCCATCGAGGCGCCGCGACCGGTTCCGACCATAATCGACATCGGCGTCGCCAGACCCAGGGCACAGGGACAGGCAATGATTAACACAGCAACGGCATTGACGATGGCATGTGCCAGTTTCGGTTCTGGCCCCCAGATAAACCAGGCGCCGAGGGTGAGGATAGCGATAAGTACCACTGCGGGCACAAACCAGGCCGCCACTTTGTCGACCAGTTTCTGAATCGGCGCGCGTGAACGCTGCGCTTCGGCCACCATATGCACAATTTGGGAAAGCAGGGTGTCACTGCCGACCCGCTCAGCACGCATCAGCAGGCTTCCGGTACCGTTGACGGTAGCACCGATAAGCTTGTCATCTTTTTGCTTACTGACCGGTATCGGCTCACCGGTGACCATGGACTCATCAACACTGCTATTACCCTCTATCACCGTGCCGTCAACGGGTATTTTTTCTCCGGGACGGATCCGCAATTGCTGGCCTACCCGGACCTCTTCAAGCAGAATATCCTGCTCCTGACCATCCTCAGTCACCAGTCTGGCTGTTTTGGGCGCAAGGCCCAGCAGCATTTTGATGGCGGTATTAGTCTGGCTGCGGGCGCGCAGTTCAAGTACCTGGCCCAGCAATACCAGCACGGTAATAACCGCTGCTGCCTCAAAATAGACGGCGACACTACCATCAGCATGTTGCATCGAGGTTGGAAAAATAGCCGGGAAAATCAGTGCGATGACACTGTATAGCCAGGCAACGCTGACACCGAGGCCAATCAGTGTGAACATGTTCAGGTTCATGGTTTTGACTGACTGCACAGCACGGATGAAAAACGGCCATCCGGCCCAGAGCACGACGGGTGTTGCCAGCAGGAACTCCAGCCAGTACCAGCGCTGTGTTGGGATACTGGCGGGCAAGAGGGCGGGTGCCATATCCAGCAGCATCGTGATGATAAACACCGGTAGCGTTAACACTGCGCCAATCCAGAAGCGCCGGGACATATCTTTCAACTCACTGTTGTTCTCTTCGACTTCGACTGTGTTCGCTTCCAGCGCCATGCCACAGATTGGGCAGTTACCGGGATGATCCTGAACGATTTGCGGATGCATCGGGCAGGTGTATTCAGTTCTGGTGTTCCCCAGTTGCGGTGATTCGGGCTCCAGGGCCATACCGCATTTGGGGCAACTGCCCGGCCCTGCCTGGCGCACGCCTTCGCACATCGGGCAGATATAATCGCCACTGCCTTGTCGTGATGCTGCTGGTCTGTAAGCCTGTTCATGACTGCCACAACAGCTGTGTGGCCGTTTTTCAGTATGCGGTGCTTTGTCATCACCTCCACAGCAGTTGTGATCTGCTTCTGATTGCTTGAGGTAACGCCCTGGATCGGCTTTGAAATTATTCATGCAATGCTGGGAACAGAACACATAATCCTGCTGATTATGCTGCGCGTGATAGCGCGCGTTGTCTGCATCAACAGTCATACCGCATACCGGGTCGATTGCCATGCTATCTCCTTAGCTAAGCATTGTGGCGCAGTGCCAATGTAAATCTTCATTCGGGGCACTGCCAACCAGACTCAGCTTGTGTCAGTAGGTTAATTTCTACTATAAAGTACGTACCTGGGTACGGAGTCAAGCGCTGATGACACAGAAGCTATCACTGACCATTGGAAAATTTGCTGCCATGGCAGACGTAAGCGTTGAAACGGTTCGTTTTTATCAGCGCAAAGGTTTACTGGCAGTCCCTGCCTCAACGGATGGCAGCGTCAGGCGCTATGGTCCAGCGTCACTACGCCAGTTGAAATTTATCCGGAAAGCTCAGGAAGCAGGCTTTACCCTCAGTGAGATCAAAACGCTGATCAAGCTGGATGCCACGCAGGATCATGAGCAGGCCTATCGACTCGCAATGAAGCGGCTTGAGCAGCTGGAAGCAAAGATCAGGGAGATGGTGCAGGCAAGAGATAGCCTGAAAAAGCTTGCCAGTGACTGCGCCTGTGGCGCCAAAACTCAGCCCTGTGCCATCCTGGCTGCGTTCGACTTATAAACTTCACTGCTGCGATTTGTATTCTGCTTTGATGGTCTCAAGCGTAGGCGGGATAGCATCGCAGTGACTGACATCTCCACTGCATTTAATACATTCGAGGGCATGCCAGCCGGTATTAATATATTCCTCCCGGTTCGGACCGCCCAGGCGGTTTGCAATGCCAATGGTCGCTTTCGCCCTGCTGCTGATATAGCTGTATTCACCCAGGCAGAATCGCATCTGTGCAGGATCGGCTTTGATTTTGTCGTCATATTTCTGATGTATCTCCCGACCCACCTGATTCAGGTAATGCAGCTCTGCATAGAGTTTTTGTAATGTATCGTCACTATGCTGATAGACACCCGGCGGCACGCCGCCAGCCAAGGCTGTGAACGAGAGGGAAAATAGGGCAAAAAATAAACTCAGTCTCAAGATTCTGCTCCATAGCTGATTGAGTGTATAGTCAGATGATAACGCATCCGGCCAGCTTTATCTCAGTAAGACAACGGGGCAATGATTCCCTGACCGACACGTTTTATCATAATCACTTTTATGAGTACTCGACCGAGATGGAAGTTCGCCGCGCCCGTTTTAATGACAGTCAAGGAGGAACAGGATGATTGAATACGAATTGGGCAGCTGTTCACTTGGGTGCGTGCTGGTAGCAAGCAGTGATAATGGGATTTGTGCCATTGCGCTTGGTGATGAACCGGGACCACTGGTTGAATGGCTCAAGCAAACATATCCACATGTGCAAAAAGGGCAGCAGAACCGGGTTTTACTGTCACGTCTGCAACAGGTTTTAAATTTTGCCGAATGGCCGGATGCGGATCTCAAGCTTGAACTTGATATCCAGGGAACGGAGTTTCAGAAACGGGTCTGGCGAGCCTTGCTGAGGGTTCCACCAGGACAAACCCGGACCTATACGCAGATTGCCGACGAAATTGGTTCGCCCAGCGCTGTGCGTGCGGTCGCGGGTGCCTGTGCCGCAAATTTACTGGCTTTGGCGATTCCATGTCACCGTATAATCAGGCAGGACGGTGAGGTCTCTGGCTATCGTTGGGGGCGTGAACGCAAAAAAATATTGTTACAAAAAGAAGCCCGTCTTTAAGTCTTTGATAGGGCAGTGGGCGTTGAATGGCAAACCTGTTTGTCAAGTCTGATTTGTTTGATGCTGGTTAAAAATTAACCATATTTTAAAGCTTGTCATAAAAGAATCACTTAGCGTCTTTCCAGAAACTTATCCACATACTTCTCCACAGAAAATGTGAGTAATGTGAAAAACTTTTTGTGTGTGTCTGAAAGTGTCAGCAAACGGATTTCATCCAAGCCAGTTCTTGCTTTTGCATGCAGGCCTGAATTGCAGTATCTGGCAGCTGTTTTTCGATTCATGCCGATCCTGCTGAATAATCTGTCCCAAATCCAGCTTAATCAGTCGATTAAACTGTGCCATCAACATGTCTGAAATTTCGATACAGGCGCCGAGCGCATGACTGTGACGTCGACGAACCATATCGATTCTAAACTGTAGACCATTGAGACGACGCCGTTCAGCATCGCTCTGAGCAGTTTCGTTAATGCATTGACGAATCACAGCTGCGCGTTTTTTTTCAAATGCCGCCTGATCCTGTTTTGCCAGTAATGACCATTCTTCGAAATTGATTATCATCGGGGCATCCCCTCTGAACTTCGGGCTTAAATCTGTGACAGCCCAAACTGATTTTGGTGCCTGATTTTGTAGAGGCAGTTACTGCCAGGTGTCGATATCCGCGCCCAAGAGTCTTGCCTGCTTGAATATAGCCCGTGCCTCATCGGTATCCAGTCGCACGCCGTAGGCGACATAGGGGAAGTCACTGAGTGGAGCACGTGTCTGTTTGAAAAACGGCCATTGTTTGTTCTTGCGGTAAAAGGTTTCAATAAAGCTGGTTAATGCCACCACGCCACGTTTAGGCCCAGGTAGGTTAATCATCCAGGGACCGCCGGAGTCGCCTCGGGTGGGCATGGGCAGGGATGTCTGGTATTCATTCTGATGCAGCCGGTTGACGGCCAGCAAGGCATTGTAGGAACGAAGTAGCAGTTTTTTGGCTTCGAACTGTGTGCGGAACTGCATATAAAGCAACGGATCCAGAGGCTCATAGGTATCTGGTACAAAACGTTGAAATTCCTCATCGGCCGTCATCAGGGGTTTAATCGCGCAACTGGGCACTTCTGTCACCATCGCTTTGTAGCCCTGGCCATAACCACATAACAGCGCTTTGGGAGATGCACTTGCCGGTGTCACAGGAACAGCTTCAACACTACTTGGGGCATCGCCATCAAAAATCAGCACCGCAATGTCCCTGGCCATATTTTCATCCAGACTGTCATATTCGCTGTAAACCGCAGCTCGAATAGGTGGCACGGGCACACCCAAGAACAGTTGAATCAGAGGGGTTTTAGTCACGGGGTTGAGCCGGGCATTGCGCAGGCAATGCGCCGCTGTCAGCAGTGTCAATGGTGAAGTGCCAACGACCACCGAGCTACATTCACTGGTTTCGGTTATCAGGCCTTTGACAGAGGCATGCCAGCGTAACTGGTCGATACTTATTTTACCGGTAGAGACAGAAACCGGGTCTGCGGCGGAGCCGTGAATCACAGCATTGGCAGGCAACACCCAGACCATACTCAGGATAAGCAGGAGAAATTGTCGCATCTGAACGCCCCCCGAAACAGCAAACTGTTTGCAAAGACTGTCCTGATATCAATTTAGCATGATGTAGTGATGATGTGTGAAAAAGTCATGTCTTTTGTGTGAAATAGACCCGGGTACGTAGGTCAGTTTTTTTATAAACAGTCACATAAACCGACACTGAAGCGAAGTTAAACATTGCAGAGGGCGGTCAAATAAAAGCCGGGATCCCAGGACCCCGGCTTTAAAGTCTGCTTAAAGTGAATTTTACCGTAATGGCAGATGAATTAATTCACCGGCTTTCATGTCCGGCACCAGCAGATACTGACCATCCGCTGACAGGGCAATGTCAGCAGCAGCCTGCAGATTATCGGCGATGATCTGAGGGGTCGCTCGCGGACCGGCCAGTTGCCAGACTTTGCCGTTATTCCAGTCACTGATATAGAGGAAACCGCGGGTGTCGCGAACCAGACCGTCAGCACCACCGAATCCGGTATTCAGATCCTTGACCTTGTCTGAGGCGATATCAAAACGATACAAATCACCGGTACCGAAGTCGGCAACCAGCAGACTGCCAATACCATCCATCAATAGTCCATTGGGACGTTTGATACCAGCCTGGTTATCCATAATTTCAGTGACTTCACCCGTGGTGGAAACTCGATAAATACCGGCATTTTGACCGGTGTCAGTGCCGCTGTCTGAGACATAGACATTGCCACTGCCGTCGATTTCCACATCATTGANGAATTCAACTTTACCTGGGAATTTGCTACTGTCAGCCATAACCTCAATTTAGCCGTCCATATCAATCTTCAGGACCTGATTTATATCAGCAACATAGAGTTCGTTGTTGAATAAATCGAGTCCTTTCGGATCATTCAAACCGCTGGCCAGCACGGTTTTGCTGCCATCAGTGTTGATGATGCTGATCTGACCGTCATCTTTTTTGCCAAACTCGCCGATTTCGCTGATAAACAGGCGACCGTCCGGGTGAGCAATAACCGATTCCGGCATTCTCAGTCCTTTCACGGTTTGTTTACTGGTCTGAGCCGGTTTGACAGCAGTGGTTTCCTGCTCTTCACCATAACTGACACGGTAAATCACGCCGTTGTAGTCATCCGAGACCAGCAAAAAGCCATCGGGCAGTTGCAGGACATCGGTGGGACGACCCCAGGCTTCACCCTCGATCAACCAGCCATCGATAAAGGTCTGGTGACCTGTGACCTGATTGTTGTCGTTGAAAGTGACACGCTCCAGTTTATAGCCCACCGGCTCAGTCCGGTTCCAGGAACCATGCTGAGCGATGATGGCGTCACCCTGATACTCAGCCGGGAACATTTTGCCGGTGTAAAATTTGAAACCGAGGTTGGCGGTATGGGCCTGAAACTCGACTTCAGGAAAAGTGACTTCCTGGGGCGGCTGTTTGTCTTTCCAGTCCTGATGGCGGGCATCGCCACCGGCATAAAACGGGAATCCAAAGTGCATGCCTTTTTCCGGGGCCGCGTTGAATTCGCCCGGCGGATTATCATCACCCATCATATCGACGTTGTTGTCAGTGAAATACAAATCACCGGTCTCGGGATGGAAGTCGATACCCACAGAGTTACGCACGCCGTGTGCATAAACTTCCGCTTCACTGCCATCCGGATTCATGCGAATAATCGTCCCCTCGTAGCCATTAACCTCACAAATATTGCAGGGGGCGCCGACCGTGACATACAGTTTGCCGTCCGGGCCGAAATCAATATAGCGCCAGCCGTGATGGGCTTTATCTGGCAGGTCTTCAAAAACGACTTCACGCATCTGTTCGAATGGCAGGGTCAAATCAAAACCCGGCGCAGCATAGCGGGCGATACGGTGTTGTTCAGCCACATACAGGTTACCCTGGTGCATGGCCACACCGTTACCGACTTTAAGATCGCTGAGAATATTGACGACTTCATCAGCCTGACGGTCCTTGTTCTTGTCGACCACGGCATAAACATTCTTGCCACGGGTACCGACGAAGACGGTGCCGGTGGACTGACCGACAGCCATCTGACGGGCATTCGGCACTTCAGCGTAGACTTCAACTTTGAAACCGTCTGGCACATTGAGTTTATGCAGATTGGCTTCGGCGGCTGCACGGTCTGCCATGACCGGTGCCGCCATCAGTCCCAGCGATGAGGCTGCCAGGCTTGCTAGAGATAAAAATTTGAGTTTCATCATTCCTCCTTTAATGGATTGAGGCCTCAAGCTTCGAGGAAGGGGTAATCAATATAGCCACGTTCGTCGCCGCCATAGAATGAGTCCGGGTCGGGCTCGTTGAGCGGCGCGTTTTTTTCGAAACGTAATGGCAGATCGGGGTTGGCGATAAACAGTTTGCCGAATGAGACCAGATCGACTTCGCCTCTGCTGATGATGTCATTGGCCTTGTCCAGGCTGTAATCGTAATTGGTCATATAAATGCCATGCCAGAGCGGACGCAACGAGTGAATATCAAATGCCGGACCGGCCGCACCCGGGTTATCGATACCCATTTCGGTGATATGCAGATAGGCAAGACCGAATTTGTCGAGCTGCTCGACGGCGTAGCGGAAAGTCTGTTCTGGATGGCTGTCGTGGACATCATTAAATGGCTGCAATGGCGACAGTCTGACACCGACTCGATCTGCGCCCCAGATCCGGGTGACTTCATCAACCACTTCCAGCAACAGCTTTGCCCGATTTTCAAGGCTGCCACCATACTCATCGCTACGCTGGTTACTGCCGTCACGCAGGAACTGATCCAGCAGATAGCCGTTGGCACCGTGGACTTCAACACCATCAAAACCGGCGCTTAAAGCGTTGTGCGCGGCCTGGCGGAAGTTTTCTTTGATGCGTTTGATATCGTCCAGTGACATTTCTCGCGGTGTTTCATAAGGCTTCATGCCCTCATAAGTCATGACTTCTCCGGCGGGTTTAATTGCCGAAGGCGCCATCGGCAGCTTGCCGTTGAGCAGGGAAGTATGACCAACACGGCCACAGTGCCAGATCTGCATCACGATTTTGCCCCCCGCCTGATGGACCGCGTCGGTCACCTTTTTCCAGCCTTCGATCTGAGCCTCGCTGTAAATGCCGGGAATATTGGGATAACCGATGCCGTCCTCAGAGACCAGTGTGGCCTCGGTAATGATGAGACCGGCAGAGGCACGCTGACGGTAATATTCGACCATCATATCGGTCGGAACCAGACCTTCACCGGCACGGTTGCGGGTCAGTGGTGCCATGACAAAACGATTTTTCAGCTGAATGGCGCCAACCTGTAATGGTGACTGCAAATCCGCTGTGGATTCTGATGCTTGCTTCATAGACATTCCTTTTAGACAGTAACGATAATTTTGCCCAACTGGGTATTGGATTCGAGATAACGATGCGCTTCGACAATCTCATCCAGGCTGAAGGTTTTAGCAATCAGCGGTTTCAGCTGAGCGCCTTCCAGCCAGCCGTAGATATCGTCCTTGGCACGTTTCAGTTGTTGCGGATCCTGGGTGAATTCAAACAGGGTATAGCCACGGATAGTCAGACCTTTACCCAGCACACTGAACAAGGGGAATGGAGTGGGTTCAGGGCTCAAGGCGCCATATTGAAAAATAATGCCGTGGCTGGAAGCGACCTCGGCCAGGGTCGCCAGCATCGGACCGCCAACCGGATCGAAGATGATACGGGCACCCTGACCCTCAGAGATATTTTCCACGGCGGCGATGACATCCTCTTCTTCGCTGACGACTACATGCCGGGCGCCATGATTGAGTAATTCCTGTTTCTTATCACTATGGCGGGTCATCGCGATGGGTACGGCCCCGACCAGATTACACAACTGAATGGCGGCCAGACCCACGCTGCTGGAGGCGGCCGGAATGAGCACAAAGTCATCGGGTTGCATCTTGGCAATATCGATCAGGGCACCATAAGCCGTGAGGTACTGCATCCAGACTGCGGCTGCTTCCTCCCAACTCAGGTTGAGCGGGTGAAAAGCCACCGCAGTGACGGGAACGTTAATGACTTCGCCATAGACGCCATAACGATTCAGCGGGAAATTGGGTATGGTGCTGACGGCATCACCCACCTTGTAGCCATGCACATTTTCACCAACGGCCTTGATGGTTCCTGCAGCTTCATAGCCAAGCCGTGCCGGAAATTGAGGCGCTTCCAGGTATTGACCACGACGGAACATGGCTTCGGCCCTGTTCAGTCCGATGGCTGCAACCTGAATCTGTATTTCACCTTCGCCCGGTGGCGGCACTTCTTCATCAACAAGCTTTAGAACATCCGGTTCCCCGGTTTGATTGAATCTGACTACTTTTGACATGGCTGACTCCTTGTTTTTAGAGACTGGCTTCCAGAATCCGGCGGCTCTTATCAAGGTCGATATCTTCACGCTCACCCAGTTGGGTTAGTCCATGCTTTTCCAGTTGCTGGACCATCAGCGGAATAGCCTCTGCGCCGATCTGGTAATCACTGAGCCGTGTTTTCACGCCCATCTGCTCAAAAAATCCGCGGGTTTTACTGATGGCCAGATCAATGCGGCGTTCTTCGTCTGCCTCATTGATATGCCAGACGCGGTCCGCGTACTGTAATAGTTTGTCGCGTTTAGCGGCACGTTGTTCCTGCATCACGCTGGGAAGCACAATCGCCAGGGTTTGCGCATGGTCGAGGCCATGCAAAGCCGTAATTTCGTGACCGATCATATGCGTGGCCCAGTCCTGTGGCACACCGACACCGATTAAGCCATTCAAAGCCAGTGTCGCTGTCCACATGAAATCAGATTGAAGCGCATAATCTTCCGGGTTTTCCAGAAGCGCAGGGCCTATCTCTATCAAGGTTTGTAACAGCCCCTCGGCAAAGCGGTCCTGAATCCTGGCAGCTGCTGGATAAGTCAGATATTGTTCAACCACATGGGTGAAGGCATCCACCACGCCATTGGCCAGTTGTTTGCCGGGGAGGGTGTAGGCTTTGCTTGGATCCAGTATTGAAAACTGGGGGAAAACAAGCTGGCTACTGAATGCCAGTTTTTCCTGTGTTTCATAACGGGTGATAACTGAGTTTGTATTCATTTCTGAACCGGTCGCCGGCAGAGTGAGCACACTACCGAACGGCAGCGCAGTGCGAATATCACGAGCGCCCTTGACCAGGATTTCCTCCCAGGGATCATCCCCGCAGGCCACTGCGGCTGCAACAAACTTGGTGCCATCGATAACCGAGCCACCACCGACAGCCAGCAGAAAATCCAGTTTTTTATCCCGGATAAGCTTAACGGCTCTCATCAGGGTGCTGTAGCTGGGATTGGCTTCAATACCGCCGAAAAACGCTACATGACGTTGACCCAGTGCCGTCTCTACTTCATCCAGGGTGCCGTATTTTTTAGCACTCTCGCCGCCAAAAAGGATGAGTACTCTGGCAGATGCCGGAACCAACTGGTCGATGGCATTGATTTGTCCTTTGCCAAAGACAATGCGGGTCGGGTTATAAAACTCAAAATTATTCACGTAGATCCTTTGATATTTAATAGACCAGTCGTCTAGTTATTGGGCAAATAAAAAGGCCTTAGACAGCAGCCTTGGTTAAATTCAAACGTGCATGCAATGCATTCATCGCGACATGCAAAGCGTCAGGGTTGTGGTTGACCTTGGTGAGCAAGGTGGCACCAATCCATAAATAATAGATCTCTTCTGTGACAGTTCGAGCGTCATCGTCAATGCAGATTTCACCATGGTCAATGGCTTGCTGAACAACTGCTGCCAGTCGGTTGATAACACGGTGGGTTCCCTGTTTCAGCGCCAGACGCATGCTTTCGGAAAGGTCGGTGACTTCACCGCTGAGTTTGACCACCAGGCACTTGTCGGTTGAGGTGTCACTGCACTGTGAATTTTTCCAGTTATCGAAATAATCAAGTAAACGATCCACCGCGCTGCTGTCATCACCCTGAAAGTGGCTATCCAGGGTCAACATATACTGATCAAAATAATTTTCCAGCAGCACACTGCCGAAATGTTCTTTAGAGTCGAAATAGTGATAGAAGGACCCTTTGGGCACGCCAGCCGTTTTCAGAATCTCATTGAGACCGACCGCAGCAAAGCCTTTTCCCAAAATGATGGTTTGGGCAGTGCTGAGAATATGTTGTCGGGTATCACTGTAACGTGAACTGGCTGCTTGATTCATGAAGCTCATTATTTCAGAAAATAGACCAGTCGTCTAGTCATGATTATCGATGCCTGAACAAGGACTTATTGTTTAGGGTTCAAAATGTTGGAACAAGGCTTGCTTGGTGTTAGTCTGAGCCTGAAAGTCTCGTTGTCGAAACAAAAATGCTTCCACAGCGGGCTTCCACATCACATTTCATCGAAACGTGCACCGTTTTGAGTCAAACCGCAGGGGGCAAGATGGGCGACATCTGGCAACAAGCGATCGATAGTGCGCAGCAACTGCGCCGTGACCTGCACCGGCATCCCGAGCTGGGCTGGCAGGAAGTGCGTACCGCTGATCTGATTCGTCGTGAACTCAGCGCCCTGCAGATTCCCTGGCAAGCCTGCGCCGAGCTGGGCACCCTGGGACGTCTTAACCCCAATAGCAATGGTCAACATATCGCGCTTCGAGCTGATATGGATGCATTACCCATTCTTGAGCAAAATGAACATGACTGGCGCTCAGAGCATGAGGGTTTTATGCATGCCTGCGGTCATGATGGTCACACTGCGACATTACTGGCGACAGCGCGCTGGCTGAAATCGGTTGAGTCCAGCCTGCCGGGGCCGGTAACCCTGTTGTTCCAGCCAGCGGAAGAAGGGGGCCATGGTGCAAAAAAAATGATCGATGACGGTGCGCTGGAAGGGATTGATATGATTTTCGGCTGGCACAACTGGCCGGTGATTCCCTTTGGCAAACTGGTCTGCCCGGACGGCATTGTGATGTGTGGCAACGGTACTTTTCAGATCAGTCTGCAGGGAAAAGGCGGACATGCGAGTCAGCCGGAACTCTGTCATGACCCGGTGCTGGCAGCCAGTGCCGTGACACAGGCCCTGCAGCAAATCGTCAGCCGCAACCTGGCGCCCCAGTCTACCGCTGTGGTCAGTGTGACTTCGATCGAAGCGCCCAGTGCGCCGACCGTGATTCCTGATACGGCATTGATTGGCGGCAGTATCCGCGTGCCGGATATCGTTACCCGGGATCGGGTAAATTCACTGATTACCGAGATCAGCCAGCAAACTGCCGCAGCTTATGGTGTAGAAGCCGAAGTCAGACATTTTCCACGCTACAACGCGACCATTAACCATGCTTCGCAGGCGGCTTTTGTGCGCCATCAATGGCAGCAGGATCATGGAGAAGACAGCCTGGATCAGCGCCTGCCAATACCCGTGATGGCTTCAGAAGATTTCAGTTATTACCTGGAACAGATTCCGGGGGCTTTTGCCCTGATTGGTGCCGATGACGGTCCTGAACATCAGGCCGTGTGCCATAGTCCCTTGTATGACTTCAATGACAGGTTAATACCCCTTGTCACTCGACTCTATTCGCGCCTGGTCGGTGCGCCGATTGCAGAATAACCGACCCGTTTTCCGTTGCCGTAGCATCGGCGTTTCTTTTGTGGAGGTATTTAATGAGTGTATTCGAACAGCGTGAGTCCGCCATCCGAGCCTATTGCCGTGTTTACCCGGTTGTGTTCGATAAGGCACGCAATGCAAGGCAGCGGGATGAGGACGGCAAAGAATATATCGACTTTTTCGCTGGTGCCGGGGTGCTCAATTTTGGCCACAATAATGAGCGCATGACTCAGGCCGTAGTGGATTACATTCAATCAGGCGGGGTGACGCATGCGCTGGACATGATGACTACCGCGAAACGCCGGTTTATGGAGCGCTTCGAAAAGGTCGTGCTGAAACCGCGAAACATGAATCACAAGATGCAGTTCATCGGCCCCACCGGCACCAACGCGGTGGAAGCAGCGATGAAACTGGCACGACGGGTGACGGCCAGACAGGAAATTGTTGCCTTCACACGGGGCTTTCACGGTATGACGCTGGGCTCACTGGCTGCCACAGCGAACCGTTATTTCCGTGGCGCAGCGGGTGTACCCCTGAATCATGTTTCACATTATCCCTTTGGCTGTAACAAGCCCTGTATGGGGTGCGAGTCCGGCTGTGGTCTGGAAAGCATTGAGCATATGCGCAGTCTGTATCGCGATACCTCAAGCGGCGTGACACCGCCGGCCGCTTTTCTGCTGGAAACGGTGCAGGCTGAAGGTGGGGTGAATGTCGCCTCGAAAGAGTGGTTGCAGGCCGTGGCGGCACTGGCCAAGGAGGTGGGCGCGCTGCTGATAGTCGATGATATCCAGGTGGGCATGGGCCGCACAGGTTCCTTCTTCAGCTTTGATGATATGGGTATTGACCCAGACATCATCTGTCTCGCTAAAGGCCTGGGTGGAATGGGTACGCCCATTGCGATGAACCTGATTAAGCCGGAAGTGGATGAGTACTGGTCTCCGGGTGAGCACACCGGCACCTTCCGCGGCCAGAGCATTTCTTTTGTTGCCGGCAGCGAGGCGCTCAGTTACTTCGAAGACAACAGTCTGATGAAAGAAGTGCATGAAAAGGGCGATCGGATGAATGATGCCTTAGCACCACTTGAGCAGCGCTACGACCAGGTTCAGATCCGCGGCAGAGGTATGATTCTCGGTCTGGATGTGATGACCGGCGAACGGGCCAAAGCGATTGTCGAACGCTGCTTTGAAGCCGGCCTGTTGATTGCTGCATGTGGCACCGGCGGCCGAGTGGTGAAATTGATACCGCCCCTGACGATTCCGGACAGTGATCTGGAGGAAGGGCTGAAGATTCTGGTTGAAATCACTGAAAAAGTCATGGAGGAAGCGGCATGAGACAACGTGATGACATGACTTTTCCCTTTGAGGAATATGAACGCCGGCTCAGTGAGTTACGGGTGCGGATTGCCCAGCGTCTGCTGGATGCGGTGGTGATCACTGATCCGGAAAACATCATGTACCTCACAGACTATCAGACCACCGGTTATTCCTTTTTCCAGGCGCTGGTGGTGCCGCTGGAGCAGGAACCCTTCATGATCACCCGACAGATGGAGGAATCCAACATCATCGCCCGAACCTGGGTCGAACGAACGCGGCCCTATCCCGATACCGGTGATGCGATCCAGATGCTGGTCGATGCATTGCGTGAGTTTGGCCTCGCCAACAAGCGCATAGGCTATGAACGCAATAGTTACTTCTTCCCGGCCTACCAGCAGGACTTCATTCACACCACCTTGACTGACGGCAAACTACTGGACTGTTTCGGTATTGTCGAGCAGGGCCGGATCCGCAAATCTGACGTTGAAATCGATCTGATGCGCAAAGCCGCCGCGGCTACTGAGGCAGGAATGCAGGCGGGGCTGGAAGCGTCAGCCGCAGGGGTGACTGAAAATGAGATCGGGGCCGCCATAAGCAGTGCCATGTTCAAAGCCGGGGGAGAGCCGCCCGCTGTGATGCCCTACGTCACCTCTGGTCCGAGAACCATGATCGGTCATGCGACCTGGGAAGGACGGACTGTACAGCCGGGCGAGCATGTATTTCTTGAGGTCGGTGGCTGCTACCGGCGATACCACACAGCACTGATGCGTACCGTGGTGCTGGGTGAGCTGAGTGACTCCATGTACAAAGCTCAGGAGCGCATGAAAATGGCACTGAATGCCGTGCATGAAGTGGTTCAACCGGGAATGACCGTATCTGATGTGGATAACCTGGTTCGCAATATCATCACCAATAACGATGTCGGTGCCAGGCTGGTAACCCGCTCCGGTTATTCGATCGGGATCGCTTTCCCGCCCAGTTGGGATGAGGGGTATATCTGCAGCCTCAAGCAGGGCGAATCAGCGATTCTGGAAGAAGGCATGACATTTCATGTCATTCCCTGGATGTGGGGCGTGGATGGTGATAAGACCTGCGGGATCTCTGACACCATCCATATTACTGCCGATGGCTGCGAGTCATTCTTCTCGCTGGATCGCAACTTTACCGTCAAACCGGATCAGGGGCAGAAAAAGCCAGTGGAATTAGAGCCGGTCAAAAAAGCCGAAAAGAAAACCGATCCACAGAATGACGATGTGACCCCTAAAACCGCCAAAAATGCAAAGTGAGGTGCTGATGTTACATGCAACCAATCCGTACACAGGCCAGGTCCTGAACAATTACGAGGCGCTGGATGAGGCCGGCATTGAGCGCCAGATCGCTGCTGCACATCAGGCATTCAAGGCCTGGTCCAGGAAAAGCTTAGCCGAGCGCGCTGAGGTATTAAAAACCGTTGCAGCCAGGTTACGTGACAACAAAGTCCTGCTCGCTAAGTTAATGGCAGAGGAAATGGGTAAGCCGGTCAAGGAAGGGGGGCCGGAAGTCGAGAAAGCCGCCTGGTGTGCTGAGCATTATGCAGAACATGCAGAAATGTATCTAACCCGGGAAGAACTGCCTTCAGATGCCTCTCTGAGTTATGTCTGCTACCAGCCGCTGGGCACTCTACTGGGGATTCTGCCCTGGAATGCACCGTTATGGCTGGCTTTTCGTTATCTGGCGCCGGCACTGATGGCCGGTAACACCTGTGTGATGAAGCATGACCCCAATGTGCCCGGCTGTGCTGAGGCGATCGAGACTGTCTTTCGTGAAGCGGGTGTGCCAGACAATATTATGGTGAATCTGCCGGTTGAAACCCCCCTGGTTGAAAAGGCTATTCGTGATCCACGCATTGCCGCAGTGTCTTTCACTGGTTCACCCGTTGCCGGCGGTAAGGTGGCATCGACCGCAGCCTCAGAAATCAAACCCTCGGTACTGGAACTGGGGGGGAGTGACCCGTTTATCGTATTGCAGGATGCCGATTTGGAATCGGCGGCAGATGTAGCCACGCTGTCCCGTATTATCAATGCCGGTCAGTCATGCATTGCGGCCAAGCGTGTGATCGTGGAAGCGCCGGTTTACGATGATTTTATTGGTCGGGTTTTCGAGCGACTGCAGAAGCTCAGACTGGGGGATCCACTCTCAGAAGAAACGGACATCGGTCCGATAGCGCGCTTCGATTTACGTGAAGACTTGCACCGTCAGGTCACTGAGACGATCGCTGATGGTGCCCGTTGCCTGATGGGAGGCGAAATGCCCGATGGCGAAGGATTTCTGTATCCGGTCACGATGCTGGTGGATGTCACAGCTGAAATGACGGCATTTCGTGAAGAAACCTTCGGGCCCGTGATGTGCATCATCCGCGCCGAAGATGCCAAGCATGCGGTTGAACTTGCCAATGACAGTGAGTTCGGACTGGGTGCCGGTGTCTGGACCGGTAATGCCGCATTAGCAGAAGATATCGCGATGAAACTGGAGGCCGGTCAGGTTGCTATTAACGGTATCGTTAAAACGGATCCGCGGCTGCCGAGCGGGGGGATTAAAAAATCCGGTTATGGTCGTGAACTGGGACCTCATGGCATTAAAGAGTTTGTAAACGCCAAACAGGTTTGGATCAAGTGATATAAGTGTATAAGTGAAAGAGCCGGCGATAGGCGCCGGCTCATATCGTTCAAGCTTGCTTTGCTATTGTCGGGGGCGAAGATGTAAGTAGGACTGGTCAATCAGATTCCGATGCACACCTTCAATATTAAGTGGTAACCACGCCTCATACATGTTGAGTGACTGAAATTGGTCAAGTCGGATTTCCTGCTGCAATTGTTGCAGACTTTTGCCCGCCTGCATGCCATCAAGTACGGCAGCATAGAGTTGTTCCAGATAACTCAGATAAAACCGGACATCGTCTTTATCTCCACGCTCAGCATGGCCGCCCACCAGTATGTCGAAGTCCATCGCCAGCACGTCACGGGTTGAATTGATCATACCGCGGATATCATACCCCGGCAGACTTTTGTAAGGCATACGGCCCAGGACGATCCAGTCCACGACATGCAACACACCCTCGCTGGGAAAGTGGATCGAAATCGAGCCTTTGCCGTTATTGGGGCCGTGGTAGCGGAGGTGAATCGGTGTATCACCGAGGTAGAGGCGCATCTCATCATTGAAGACCAGATTGGGGATTGCTGTTTCGGCTTGCGTAGCCAATAGATCATCCCGGGCCCATTCATGGGCGATAAAGGTGACGCCGGGACCGGCAAAGACTTCTCCCCCGTAAACATGATCCGGGTGGTTGTGACTATATATGACATAACGTACGGGTTGTTCGAAACGTGTCTCGAGCGCTTTTTTGAGCCAGCGAGCCGCATCCGTGGAAATGGGATCAGTGAGCGCGATACCGTCATCAGTGACAATAAACACGGCATGATGGGTGCCGTTACTGAACTGGTAGATATTGTCTTTAACCGGGGTAATACTGAAGTTTTCGGCATGGGCCGTGCCTGCCAGCAGGGTCATGAGGAAAAAGAACAGGGTTCGCGTCGACATCAGCATTGTTTTCTGTTTTGCTTGCCACAGGGTAGTCACAACTGACTGAGTTCGCCAGTTGATACTGTCAGTCACTCATTCTCTGAATGGACGGTGACATCGAAGTCATTGTTATCATTCACAAGCACATGAAACTCGATCGGTCGACAGCATATTTCGCAGTCTTCAATATACTGCTGTTCAGATACGCTGCAGTCGATCAGCACTGTGAAATGCTCGCCACAGTATGGGCACATGATGGTGTCTACTTCCAATGGATGAAGCATGGTCTGGCCTCCATATCAATGGGATGTATAGCCTCAGTCCATTGTGTCATGTAACAAGCTCAGCGTGAAAGGCGGAAAAGATGACGTTTATCGCCGAGTCCGATACCGGTCTCGATAATCTCGAAGCCGAGTGAGTGATAAAAGCTGAGCAGGGCAGGATAGTGATCCACCGCATCGAGTTGCAGGGTCGCGTTGCCAGTTTGCTCAATGCAGTAATGCATCAACTGTTTGCCGAATCCCTGGCCCTGCGCATCAGGATTAACAGCAAGCTGGGTAATATAAAAGTCGGCATCTGGTGCCTGCGGCCAACAGTCATCGTAATAATCCGATTTATGGGTGCCCAGTGCAATACAGCCCTGAACCCCGTCCCCAGTCTCCAACACGTAAACCTGTTTAGCCTCTAGATTAGCCAATACGGCGGATTCATCATAAACGCCCAGCCAATGGTGCATGCCCTTGTTACTCATCCACTGAGCACAGGCCTGTAACAGTGAGGTGATCTCAGGGACGTCCTGTGAAGTGGCAGGACGAATTCGAGCTGAATTCATAATAGCGCAGCGCCAATACTGGCCAGCACACACCAGGCAACAACCAGAAGTGCTGACAATCTGAAAAACTGCAGCATAATAAAACCAATCAGACCGATAATAAAATCAGTTATGTGCTGAACAGCGCTGACCCAGATAGGGTCGTACAAGGCCGCCGCCAGCAATCCGACCACACTCGCATTAACACCAGCCAGTGCGCTTGCCGCCAATGGATACTTCAGCACCGACTGCCAGAGTGGCAGCATGGCGCCAATCAGCAGAAAACCGGGCAAGAAGATGGCACATAAGGCTAATATTGCGCCGGTCATGCCGCCCATGTCTCCCGGCAACAGCGCACCCAGATAGGCTGCGACAGAAAATACCGGTCCGGGTACAGCCTGAGCAGCACCGTAACCGGCAAGATATTCATCCGCGGCAACCCAGCCGGGTTCAACGACGGTTTGTTCCAGTAGTGGCAGCACTACATGGCCGCCACCGAAAACCAGCGCGCCGGCGCGGTAAAAGGCATCCATGACGGCAACCAGACTATGGCTATCAGCCAACACGGGCAGAAAAAACAACAGACCAAAAAACACGATTAATAAAAGCCAGGCTACCCGTTTACCATAATCGACCTCAAACCGGCTGGCAGGTAATTGCTGGTCTCTGCAGAGTATCAAGCCGGCCAGAGCACCACCAATAACGACTGCTATCTGGATCAGGGGATGATTGATAACGAGCAGACACAGGATAGTGGCCAGCGCGATAAAACGTCGGCGCCAGTCCGGTGTCAGTTGTTTTGACATCAGCCAGACAGCCTGCGCCACAACGGCAAGCGCTACCAGTTTGAGCCCATGTATAGCAGCGCTGCCAACCGTGTCAGATAAATAAGGTAACCACTGGGCAAACAGAAACAGAAGAAAGGCGGAGGGCAGCGTAAACGCAAAAAATGCAGCCAGTCCTCCCAGCCACCCGGCACGCATCAGGCCCACACTAAAACCCATCTGACTGCTGGCGGGGCCGGGCAGAAACTGACACAGCATCAACAATTGGGCGAATTGTTCTTCCGTGAGCCAGCGGCGTTTTTGCACAAACGCCTCACGATAATAGGCAATATGAGCAATGGGGCCACCGAATGAGGTCAGCCCCAGTTTGATGAAGGCGATAAAAACTTCAGCTGCTGTACCTTGCTTGCTCATGCTGTGTCCATTCATTTGTCATGAGCGTGAATTATGCTTGCCTGAGTCAGGATTGCAAGTCACCGTAACAGAAGCCTAGCCGGTTTGAGCAGAGCCGGCAAACTGAGCCGGTGTTTTGCTTGCTTTTTGCTGCAAGCGATTCCATATTTTTTCATGGAAGTGGAAAGCTACCGTGTTGATAGCGGGTTCCACCATTGCCATGACACTGCCAAACAGTATGCTGCCGGTTAACAGGTAACCTACGGTAAAAGCGACACTGAAGTGCACAATTGCGAAACTGATTGTTTTAGCCATAATCATTCCTCCCTTTGAGAATGATTATCATTAATTATCTTGAACAGGTAAAACAAATTAGTTCAATCAATGTGATTGAAAAAAACGTAATAGATAAAAGAACGATATTTCATCGACACAGTCGATTAATGTGACCAGAATTACTTGTTTCACTTTAATGTAAGTAACTCATACAATGTGAAGCGTAATCAGACGAAACTCGTTTTCGTCGCCTGACTAAGGTCAATTTTCACTCTGAACAAGGAGGCATAATAATGAGTACCATTGATATTGGTATCAACAAGCAGGATAGACAAGATATTGCTGACGGCCTCAAGCGCCTGTTGGCAGACAGTTACACACTGTACTTGCAGACTCACAACTTCCACTGGAATGTGACCGGTCCGCAATTTCGCGAACTCCACCTGATGTTTGAAGAGCATTACACTGAATTGGCTCAGGCTGTTGATGACATCGCTGAGCGCATTCGTACACTGGGTATTGCAGCGCCCGGCACCTACAAGTCATTTGCCGAACTGAGCAGCATCGAAGAAGTTGAAGGCGTCCCTGGCGCCGCCGATATGGTTGTGACGCTCACCCACGGTCATGAGCAAGTGGTGAAAACCTGCCGTGAAGTGCTTAAAAAAGCGCAGGATGCTGATGACGAATCCACTGCCGCACTGGTGGGTGATCGCATGCGAGTTCATGAAAAAACCGCATGGATGCTGCGTGCCATGCAGTAATCTGCTTCAGCCAGGTTAGATAAAAGGGAGCTCAGGCTCCCTTTTTTATTGCCTGAAGCTCCGATTGTTGCACCAGTAACGCTTTGAGTTCTGCAATCTGGCGTGACAGATCAGCCACTGTGGGTTCATCAGCATGATCCCGCTGCCACTGTTCGGCGCTTTCTTTTTCCATCACATTGACCACAATACCAATCAGCATATTTAAAAAGGCAAAAGCATTCAAAAAGATAAAACTGACGTAAAAAGCCCAACTCAGGGGATGAACGGCCATGGTTTCGTACATGACATCGGTCCAGTCTTCGAAAGTCATTACCCGGAATAATGTCAGCATTGATACTGTGATATCTCCCCATAATGTCGGATTGATCTTGGCAAAGAACGTGGTGCCTACAGCGGCATAAATATAAACAATGATAAACATCAGCAATGCCACGTAACCCAGCTGAGGCAGGGCTTTCAGTAATGAATTGAGCAGCGTGCGCAGTTCCGGGATAACCGAGACCATCCGTAACACTCGGAAGATGCGAATCAAACGACCGACAAGGGCCAGCTCGCTGTCCTCGATCGGGATCAGACTGACGATAACAATCAGGCTGTCAAAAATATTCCAGCCGCTTTTGAAAAATTGCCATTTTCGTTCTTCAGCAAAAAAGCGAATGCTGATTTCAACAAGAAAAAACAGGGTAATACTGTAATCCAACCAGACCACGATATTGAGAAAAGTGGGTGGAATATCATAAGTTTTTGCGCCCGCCAGCAGGGCGGAAAACAGAATCACCCCAACCACGATAATCTCAAATAGCGGGTTGCTTCTGATGGCGTTAAAAACGCGGGTCAGGCTGAACGATGATTTGCTGTGAAGACCTTGCATTGTGGCTCCGGTTCGGTAGTTACTTCCCGCGGAATAATAGCGGTCGCCCGGATTAATGCAAGCGTCATGTGTTCCATGAATCGTATTGTGCTAAGGTCAGGAAAAAACAGGAGATACCATTAATGACTACGACATTGAGAGATATCGTCGGCCTGGGGCATGAGCCCTCAGCCCTGCGTGATTCGGCCCTGATTATGATTGATTGCCAAAATACTTACCGTCAGGGCGTCATGCAGTTGGAAGGGGTAGAGCCCGCCCTCAAAGAAGCGCAAAAACTGTTGCAACTGGCCCGGGACAACGGGGTGCCGGTGTTCCACATTCAGCATGATGGCGGAGCCGGTTCACCCTATGACCTCAACACCGCGCTGGGTGAAATTGCTGAAGAAGTCGCGCCCATTGATGGTGAGCACGTCATCACCAAAAATTTCCCTAATGCTTTTGTTCAGACACCGCTGGATGAATATCTTCGCGGACAGGGGATAAATAATATTATTCTGGCGGGTTTTATGACGCATATGTGTGTCAATTCTACCGCTCATGGTGGGTTCAACCTGGGCTATAACCCCACTGTCGTGGCCAGTGCCACTGCCACACGCAGTCTTGATGCACCAAATGGCTCAACATTACCCGCCAAACAGGTTCATGAAGCGGCGCTGGCCTCTACCCGTGATCTTTATGCAGCAGTGATTAATTCTGTCGACGATTTAAAGCTATAAGTCGTTTGGCGGGTTGCGAGCGCTATTCACCTGATGACTGTAGTGCGATTGATAAGCGTTGAACGGCTTTTCACCGGAGTACGGCGGGATATGTGACTCAGCGATGCTGGTATCTGGCACAGAGAGCATGGGGCACTGATCGAAGCAGGGTCAGACAAGTGTCGGTGATGATTGTAAATTTTTCTCTAACGTTCATTGACTGCCAGTGATAGGTTTTCTGGCATTGTTTCTACCCGGTGCTGAAAGAATCGGGTAGAAGTCAATGTTCGGCACAACTGCTGTCATAGACCAGTCTGACAAAATATATACCGGCTTATTCCCGGTCACCCAGTCTCTGCTGTGGCACCTTTCTGACCAGGCTGGTGTTGTAACCCATTTCTCCAATCAGTGCCAGCATGTGTTGATAGTCGTCTTCAGGAATTTGTGGTGTTCTTGCCATAATCCAGACGTAGTCCCGTTTATTCCGGCCAATGATCACCTGACTGTAGTCTTCAGTGAGATAGACAATGCGATAGTCGGCCTTGATCGGCCAGATGAACTGCATACCCCAGAGCGCATTGGTTTCAGTATTCTCAACAAACCCCTTGGGATGGTAGGTTTTCAGCTCACCGTCAAAGCTGCCTTCACGAAAGGTGAAGGTGGTGGCAATGGTGCCGTCGTCATTTAGCGCGTAAGACTCTACGGCGTTGTATGCTTCTTCTTCTATAAAAGTGGGTATATTGGCGATGACATACCAGTCGCCCATAAAGCGTTCGATATCCACATAGTCGACGGTTTCCAGTGGCGGTTTTGACACGGTCTGACATCCAAACAGACTGAAACAGGCCATGACTATCAGGCCTGCTTTTTTTAATGAGGGCATAACTGACTCCTAATTTTTGAGTCAGTGTTGGCTCGCATCTGTGAATTTGTCGTGAAGCCCCAGTTTAGCGCGGCTTGCCCTCAATCTGTGCAACAAAAAGGAAGAGATCTGCCGGTCAAAAAAAGAGCCTGCAACTGGCAGGCTCAAAGCGAACCGAAGAAGAGGAGTGACTCTCCGGTTGAACTGCGAATAAAGAATTTTAGTATCTGGCTGCTGTCTTAAAGGTGGCATTTGCCTGTGGCTGGAAAATTGCTTGCAATAACGGGGCGATGACCAGAGTCAGAAGCAGCAATAATAAATAAATCGGTATAAATTATACCCATTTTAATTGGGATAGACTATACCGCAGTTTTAAGGAGTACGTTAATGCAGCTCACTACACACTCGGATTACGCGATGCGTCTGCTGATTTACCTGGCGATTCATCCCGGTGATAAGCCAGCGACGGTTAAAGACGCGGCTGAGCGCTATGGTATATCCACCAACCATCTGGCAAAAGTCGCCCAGAAACTGGTGCAGGAAAAAATCGTTCTCAGTCAGCGTGGCCGAGGTGGTGGTTTGAAGCTGGCCATGCCATCTGCAGAGGTTAATATCGGCAAGGTGATCCGGAAAACTGAGAATATGGAGTTGCTTGAATGTTTCGGTGATAAGTGTGCCTGCCCAATAGACAATGTCTGCATTCTTTACAGTGCACTGCGTAAAGCACAGAAGGCGTTCCTGGAAGTACTGGACGGCTATACGCTTGAAGATGTCGTTAAAAATAAAGCCAAGCTTCAGCAAAGCTTGAATGTGGCCTGATTCGCTCATCCCTGAGCTATGTAAAGGTTCAGCCGGCCAGCTGAAGCGCCGGCCCAAATGCTTCCAGATGGATTTGTTCGCGCGCAACGCCGGATTTTGTCAGTAATTGGAAGCAGTGCTGCATCATGCCGCTGGGGCCACACAGATAAAAATCTGCCGATTTATCCAGCGTCGTCAGTAATGCCTCATCGATCCAGCCCTCGCTGTGAAAGCGTCCCAGATAACGATCATTATCCGTCGGGTCACTGTAGCGGATATGCCAATCGAAGTGTTCATGATGCGCTTTCAATGCGGCAATTTCATCAGCAAACGCCAACTTTTCTCCATTTACGGCGGCTTGTATTAAGGTCACCGGTGCCTTCTCATACTCCTCCAGGCTGGCATGCAGCATCGACAAAAGTGGGGTGATTCCCACGCCACCGGCAATCATCACCATGGGGCTGCCCGTCGGCGTACGAATGGTAAATTCGCCACAGGGCGGTCCCACCCAAATGGTATCACCGGTATCAATCTGATCATGCAGAAAGTTGGAAACCAAACCGTTGGGTGCATCATCCTGAACGGCTGTTTCGCGTTTGACACTAATCCGATAAAAGTCCTCTCCCGGCTTATTGGAAAGGCTGTAGTTACGCATCGACTCGGCATTTTTGCCTGCTGGAACCCGCACACTAATGTATTGACCCGCCTGATGGGGGGACAGTGGTTGATTATCAAGCGGCTGAAGATAAAACGAGCTGATGATTGCACTGTTGGCTTCCCGTTTAACCACCGTGAAAGGTTTAAATCCTTGCCAGCCATGGTGCTGTTCGTGGTGGCGATAGATTTCCGCTTCTCGCTTTATGAATATATCAGCTAACACCTGATAGGCCTCTGCCCAGGCATTGATGATGTCATCAGTTGCCGCATCACCCAGTAATTCTTTAATTGCGCCCAGCAGGTTCTGACCTACGATCGGATAGTGTTCCGGCTGGATCCCCAATGAGGCATGCTTTTGTGCAATCAACTCTACCGCTGCTACCAGGGCAGTCGGATCGTCAATGTTTTCTGCGTAAGCACAAATGGCACCGGCAAGCGCCTTTTGTTGACTGCCAGCCTGCTGGTGAGCCTGATTGAAGAAAACCCTCACTTCAGGATTATTTTCAAACATCCGCTGATAAAAAAGACGGGTCAACTGTTCACCATGGGCTTGAAGAACGGGGACTGTGGCTTTGATAGTATTGATGGTTTCCGGGTGCATGAGCAGGGCTCCTTAAAACAAGTATATAAAATGCGTATTTATAAGATGCATATTATTTACCAGTTATAATTTCGTCAAGTGGATAATCCAATGAGAGGAATATTTCAATGAAAACCTGGCGACAGGAACAACGTCAGCGCTTGCTTGAAGAGAGAGCTTCGCTGACTGAAAAGGCACATAAACAGATCAGTAAATCTTGTCTGGCACACGTCGCAATGTATCTGGAAGACTGTCCGCCCGACATACTGGGTATTTACTGGCCCATTAAAGGTGAAATCGATTGCCGTGTCCTTGCGGAGGGGTTGCTTGGGGCAGGCTGGACACTCGCTGTGCCTGTTATCAACAATCGCAGCCGTCTATTAGACTTTGCGCGCTGGCAGCCGGATACACCGATGATTCAGGGCACTTGGAATATTCCGGTGCCAGCACAGCCTGAGTGGTTAACGCCGAGCAGATTTTTGGTGCCTCTGGTCGGCTTTGATAAAGCCCATTATCGACTGGGTTACGGTGGCGGTTATTACGACAGGACCCTGGCTGAGAGGTCGGAGCCTGTCGAGACTATTGGCGTGGGAATGGAAATGGGGCGATTGGAAACTATTCATCCGCACGCGCTGGATATACCCATGATGCGGATAATTACAGAGACAGGTCTACAATTGCCTGAACCTCAGGCCAACTCAGACATCTAAGTAGTGTAGTTTAAGGCAATGAAGGGGCATTTATGTCGAACGTCAGCATTATCGGTATGGTTCTCTATCTCATTCTGGCGCTGTTTGGTGGATTTCTGACCGGTCTGTTCAGTCGATACGCCTATCGTGGTGCTTACAATGAGTTTGGCAGACCACTGGCCGTGATTTTCAGTATCGTCTTTTATATCGCACCGGCCTGGGCAGTGCTGAGTCTGTTCAAGGATGACGATCTGGACATTTTCTACCTGCTGCTTGTGGTCAGCTTTGCCTTTGGTGTGTTTTACTTCAATCGGATTGGCGGTGAAGAGTCCGAAGACCGGCATTATCATTTACCCGATGAGGATGAGCGCTGATGCCTCTGGCAGTATTTGAGTGAGCAGGCGCCAGATGTTATACGACCGCTGACGATAGCAGGCTGCATTGATCACAAAAATGTTTTTTTAAAACTGGTATTTAAAACCCAGCTTGCCTATCATGTCAGCTTTTTTCAGGCAAGTCAGGCCTATTATGCGCAGCCGTAAACGTCTCTATAGCGTCATCATCAGTGTCATTGTATTGCTGGGGTTTCTGGCAACCAGTCTGATCGGTTATTTTGTTGCGCGTGATTCCATTGCAGAACGCCTGCAACAGGAAATGCTGCCGTTGACCAGTGACAATATCTACTCCGAGATTCAACGGGATTTGCTGCAGCCGGTGCTGATTTCCTCATTGATGGCCAACGATACCTTCGCGATAGATTGGGTCGCCAACGGCGAGCAGGATCCAAAGCAGATGCAGCGTTATCTGGCTCAAATCCAGGAAAAATACGAAACCATCACGGCCTTTTTCGTTTCTGAAAAAAGCCGACTCTACTATCATCCTGACGGCATCATCAAACAGGTCTCAAAAGATGAACCGGCGGATGACTGGTACTTCCATGCCCGCCATATGAATCAGGATTACGAGATCAACATCGACCAGGATACGGCTGATCGAAGCCGACTGAGTATTTTCGTCAATTATCGGGTGGAAGACCGTGAGGGGGAATTTATCGGTCTTATTGGTGTAGGGCTGTCTATGGAGAGTGTGGTTCAGCTGATTGAAAATTATCAGCGTCGTTATGGCCGCGAAATTTATTTCGTTAATCGCCAGGGCGATGTGATGCTGCAGAGCAGTCAGTACAGTGATGAACTGCATATTCAGAATAAGGAAGGCCTGGATAAACTGTTCACCCGTATTCTGACCACGCCCAGTGCTTCCGTATCCTTCGAAGCCAAGAACGGTAATGTGATCTATCTCAACAGTCGTCTGGTGCCGGAATTTGACTGGTTTCTGATCGTGGAACAGATCAATGATCCGGCTTCAGAGAAAGTTGAAGCCGCTTTATGGATTAACCTTCTGGTCTCGTTGGCTATCAGTGTCGTGGTGCTGATCATCGCTCATCTGGCGCTGCGGGGATATCAGGGAAAACTCGAGACCATGGCCTCCCGTGATAAGCTGACCGGTGCTGCCACCCGCCAGGTCTTTGATAGTCTGTTCGAGCAGGCCCTGGCTAAATCCCGACGCAGTCAGCAGGCCATCTCTCTGGCATTGATTGATATCGACCACTTCAAACAGGTGAATGATAACCATGGTCATCAGCATGGTGATGAAGTGCTGGAAGCGGTAGCCCGTATTATCAAGCTACACATCCGTAAGGAAGATGTTTTATGTCGCTGGGGCGGTGAAGAGTTTCTGGTCATGTTCACTGACTGCGACCAGACTCATGCCATGCAGCGAATAGAAGCAATTCGACGTGCTATTTCAGCCTGGACATTCCATTTTGAGGATCAAAGACTGACCGTCACTGTGAGCGCGGGCCTTTCTGAACTCAAACAAGGGGAGGGCATGACCACCTTGATTGAGCGTGCAGATAAGGCGCTTTACCTTGCCAAAGGGGCTGGCAGGAACTGCATCAAGCTCGCGGAATAAACCATCAGGCATAAAAAAAGCCCCTTGAAAGGGGCTTTTTATTGCGTTCAGGCTGTGTATCAGCGGTTGCAGATGTACATAGTCACTTCAAAGCCAAAACGCATGTCTGAATATTCTGGTTTAGTCCACATAACAAATTTCCTCGTTGAGTGATTACTTGAGAAGTTCAAGTAGTTGTCTGTTATTTTAGAGATCGCCACCAGATGCACAATCAGGCTTTGGCGCGATATTGTTCAGGATTATCCTGAGCTGAAAAACGAGCAGGAGACAGGATGGCACTGAGACAGAAGTTATCGATTGCAGTCGCACTGGTTTGCCTGCTGCTTGCCTGTCTGCCTCTGGAAGCGGTTTTCAGTGAGCAGCTGACACAGATGCTGAAGATTACGCTGACGGTCTATGCACTGGCGAGGGGGCTCAATGCCGTGATTTCTGTTGCTCAGGGAACGGAAATGTCGATTGAGCCTATGGGCGTTGGTCTGACACTGACACCCGGAGAGGTTCTCGACCCACTGAATGATCTGATAGAGCAAGTCTCTACGGTTTTACTCATTGCCTCAGCATCAATTGGCGTGCAGAAGATTATTCTGATGCTGACAGATCATGCTTTAATTCAGATACTGCTTGTCTTGCTCGCTGTGATGGCGCTGCAGCTGTCGACTCTGCGGCCAGCAGTCGGTAACTCAGGTCGAGTCGTCTTAAAAATGCTGGTGATCCTGACCGTGTTGAGATTCACTGTGCCCATGCTGGCTGTGGTGTCTCACCAGACGCAAAACTGGTTACAGACAGAGCGTCAGCAAGCTGTTGCCGTGCTCGAATCAGCGCAAAGCAGTGTTGATCAACTCAACGAGAGTTACCAGTCAGAGTCGGGGGGCTGGTTGAGTCACCTGCGTGACAGGTTTGATCTACAGACTCAACTGAGTCAGGTGAAAAGTCGTGCTGAGCAGGGCGTCGAGGCAGCCGTCTATCTGCTTGCCGAGTTTGTGCTGATCATGGTCCTGTTACCATTGCTGTTTGTTTGGTTGGCGCTTCGAATTGCCAACACTATACACTGGCAATAAAAAGCCCCAATAAATTGGGGCCTTTCAAGTTTTAAGTAAAGCTGGCTGGTTGACTGATCAGGCGGCAGAATCCCGGGCATTTCGGTTACTGAGACTGCTGGCCAGTTGATTTAGCCGGTCGAGCAGTTCGAAAAACTCGGTTGAGTTCAGTTGCGTCTGACAGGCCACCTGTTCCTGTACTTTGGCAATCATTGGTTCCAGCTTCCTGGACTTGTCAGTCAGTAGCAGGCGGACGATGCGCTCGTCTTTATCTGTGCGTACTTTCTCCACCATGCCGGCATTCTGCAGGCGTTTGATAATCGGTGACAGGGTGCCTGAATCCAGGTTGAGTTTCTTCATGACCTCTTTGATGGCGATGCCGTCTTTCTCCCACAATACCAACAACACCAGATACTGCGGATAAGTCAAATCGTAGTCATCCAGCAAACTGCGATAGAGACGGGTGATATTATTGGTAGCGCTGTACAGCGCGAAGCATAATTGCTTGTCCAGTTTCAGGTTTTCGAATTGCGACATGCCTTAATCCTCATTGTTATGCATTGCGTGCAACACAAAACGTGTTTATCCATTTGCACACCATATTATGCATAATATAGGAAGATTTACAGCCGCTGTTAAGCGAGGCGGCAAAAATACAACGGCACACCGGCAGTAAAATGACTTTCCTGAAGTGCTCAGACACCCTGCACAGAGGGGCTCAGTCTTCAGCCCCGGATTAAATCAGACGAAGTTTAGGCAGGTTCTGACGCAGATGCTGTTTGATTTCTTCAACATCGGGCCGAAACACAATAGGAAAGATCTGCGCCTGTGATTCAGGTTCAATGAAAGGCGTAATCTCATAGCCTTCGAAGAACAGTTCGGCACGAGCCTGACAGATGCGTTTGATGCCCTGGCTGAATGCCGGATGATCCTCAGCGGACATGGCATTTTCACCGATGGTCCAGTTGAGTTGCTTCCAGCTCTGATAACAGGTTTTGCTGATCTGGGAAATGCGTTGATTTTCTGCTTTGATGTGAGCACCGGGCTGGCTATCCGGTGCTGATCCGGCAAATGTCTGGTTGAATGCCACTATCATCAAGACGACTGACGGTGCGATTAAGGGGGAGAACTTCATACTCACCTCGCTATTGTTGTCACTGACCTGTTGCCATTCAATAACAGCTTTTGTGAATAAGAAGTGAAGGTCAGAAACGCTTTATCATCATCTTAGCATGAAATGTTGCGCACAAGACAATAAGTTGTCGGACAGTCAATGCGTGCTCTGCCCTGGACGCTTAATGAGCGGGTTGTCCCAGGATTTTGATTTCGCGTTGCGGGAATGGGATTTCAATACCGTGTTGTTGCAGGATATCCCATATCATCAGCAGCAAATCACCGCCCACCCGGTTACGACCGTCATCGATGCCTTCCATCCAGAATTCAACCAGGATATCGATACCGGAATCAGCAAACCCCTGGATTTCTGCATCCGGTCTTTCCTCAATGGGAATATCCGGTCCACTGATGACCTGGGGATGACTGGCCACCACCTCACGAACCAGTTCAAACAGTTTGTGCAGGTCTGTTTTGTAGGCCACCTGGAAAGTGAGCGAGTAACGTTGTTTCTGATTTTTGTGCGTCCAGTTGGTAAAACTGGTGGTGATAAATTGTTCGTTGGGTACCATGATGTCTTTGCCATCAAAGGTTTCCAGCGTAGTAGAGCGCATTTTCAGCTCACGAATGGTGCCAGCTCGACCGTCTTCCATTTCGACATAATCGCCTACGGAAAGAGAGCGGTCCAGCAACAAAATGATCCCGGAAATAAAGTTGGAGGCGATCGATTGCAGACCAAAGCCTAAACCCACACCGACAGCACCACCGAAGACAGCAAGGGCTGTGAGGTTAATGCCCATGATTTGCAGCAACATCAGGAATACCACCACAAACAGGGTTACCTGGAACAGCTTGGCAAAGACTTCTCGCGTCCCCAGATCCAGGTCTTCCTGGTTGCGGATTATCTGCTGTCCGGCGTTATTGGAGAGTCTGCCCAGCCAGAACAGGACTGAACCGAAAATCAACACCCTGGCTACACCATAGGCGGATATCTTGAAGTTACCGATTTGCAGTGAAATTGTCTCAAGGTAGGCAACTACCTCATCCAGCCAGCCCAGGATATGCAGCACGGCAATCGGCAAAATCATCCACAATGCGAGTTTTCTGAACAGTTGTTTTTCAACGAAGCGGTTAATGATGGTGTAAAGCATAAAGATCACAGCGACGCTGAGGCTGATCCTGATCAGCCAGCTCTGCGCCAACAATGCCTGACCGATGTCTGCTGCCACCGACAAGGCCAGTATCATCATCAGGGGCAGGACAAGATCCCGCAAACGGTAAATCCCCTGTCTCAGGTTAAGCATGGCTCCATCAGTGGGCGCCTGACGAAGCAGGGGGGAGCGGGATTTGAGGAACTTCGCCAATGGGAAAGCTATGAGCAGCGCCAGCAGAATCAGGCCAATCTGTGAGTAGAACTTGGGACTGCTCAGCCAATGCAGACTCGTTGTCAGGAACTGATCCAGAAGTGCTTTATAGTTATCCATTGTTTGGCGTCATTGTCATTTTGATTGAGTCGGTTGAAGAATAATGTAGGTGACTCGGCGACTGATAGCAATAAAAGTGCGGCTGAACTTTATCGATTTCGACGAGTCAGCATGACATCCCCATCATGGACAGCTGAGGCCGAACTCATGAACACATCCTTTGATATTGATTACAAAGTGGCTCTGGTGACTGGCGCTAATCGCGGCATTGGCAAAGCTATCGTTGAGACTTTTCTTGCGCGAGGTGCCCGTAAAGTTTATCTGGGCGTTCGTGACTTGAACTCAGTCGCTGATCTCGAGCAAAAATACGCGGATAAAGTAACAGCCATTCATATCGACCTGAGCCAACCCGGCACCGTTATTTCTGCGGCGGCTAACGCACAGGATGTGGATATTGTGGTCAACAATGCCGGCATTTTGAAGAATGCCAGCCCACTACAGCCTGAGTCGATTGACGCGCTGGAAACCCAGATGGATATTAACGTTGCTGGACTTCTGCGGATGGCTCAAGCCTTTGCGCCAGTACTAAAAGCCAACGGCGGTGGTGCCTTTGTGCAGTTGAATTCAATTGCATCACTGCGTTCGTTTCCTGCTTTCGCCACCTATGCCGCCTCCAAGGCAGCAGCCTATTCCATTACCCAGGCATTACGCCACGAAATGGCAGAGCAGAAAACGGTGGTGTTGAGCGTCCATCCCGGTCCGATTGCCACCGATATGGCGGACAGTGCAGGGTTGAGTGATGTGGCTGAACCCCCGAGCCTGGTGGCGGATGGCATCATTGACGCGTTGAGAAAGGGCGAGTGTCATGTTTTCCCGGACAGTATGGCTAAACAGCTATGGCAGGCCTATGAGCGGTTTGCCAGAGAAGTGATTGAAATCGAACCGGGTACGGCCTAAAAAAAAGCCCCGAAAAACGGGGCTTTTTTTATGACTGACTGTAATCAGATTACAGTGCAGTGATGTTCTCAGCTTGAGGACCTTTAGCGCCCTGGCTTACGGTGAACTCAACACGTTGACCTTCTTTCAGGGTTCTGAAACCGTCGCCTTTGATTTGGCTGAAATGCGCAAAAACATCCGGGCCGCTTTCTTGTTCGATAAAGCCATAGCCTTTAGTTTCGTTGAACCACTTTACAGTACCGGTAGATGTAGACATAGATAATCCTATTTACTAATAAAAACATGCCCTAACAGGCGGTATAGCTGGAAGGTGTGCAGAAGTACTTATTAATAAACAGGACGAGCTACTTAAGGTAATGCATCGAAATGAAAAATAAATATTCAGATCAACTTTCAAGCTGAGTTCAATTTATCGGGTTTATCTGTTGCTGTCAAAAAATATTTTCAGACATGAAAAACCCCGCCATAGCGGGGTTTCCCAGTCGGTTAATCAGTTTTGATTAACGGTTATTGATATACATCGTAACCTCAAAACCAAAACGCATGTCATTGTAGTCTGGCTTGGTCCACATGGTTCTCACCTCCTGACACTTTTTGTTAACACGATTACAAGATAATACAGAGCAAGTGTTTTGAAATCAGCAAATTACGTCTGATCACTCAGTAATTTACTGATTAAGCCAAGCCTGGCGTTTGCCATCAAACGCCGATTCAGCATTCAACCTCCCTGGAAATACTGATCGACTGGCCGGAACTCCGGTCATCTCCGATGTTCTGAACATCACAGATAAGCAATCTTGTCGGGGGAGTGTCCACCGATTCTCGGGCAGCTGACCTGAGACAATACACAAGCTAACCCAGTGAGCAGTCATACGGCCACTCAGCGCCCCGGGCTTGAACGAATAAGCAATGCGTAATCAGGGAATAACAATGTTAGTGAACAGAGCAACAGAGCGCGACTGGCAGTTCGCCGATCAACAGGGCATCGACAAAAGTCTGTTTAGAGTCAATGACAAAGGCGGCAGAACGGCCATCATCAGAATGAAAAAAGGCGCGCACTTTCCTCAGCATGTCTACCAAGGAGAGGCTGAGATGATGATTCTCAACGGTCAGGTATTGATTGGTGGGGTGGAGTTGCACAAAGGTGATTATTTGTTTGCTCAATCCGGTGAGGAACATGACATTGTTGCTCTCACTGACAGCGAGATCTTTCTGTCAACGCAACAGGCAATGACGCTGATCACCTGAGTCCATGCCACGTTTTTTCCGACTTTGTTTCATCACCCTCCTGATGCTGTTGTTGACGGCCTGTGATCCGTTTTCTCAGCCTGACAGCATGATGGAGAGTTATATTGAGCGTCTGGCCAGAGTGCTGGAGCTGAATGCCCGGACCACGCCGCTGATGGAAGTGCAGACCTTTCCCCGAATGCGTGATCGGCGGATTGATATTGATGAGATCAAAATCAACATGCTGGATTTCCTGTCGCTGTATGGCTGTGAACTGCAGGTGGTTGTTGGGGAACGTAACTCCGCCATGGGCAGGGTGATGACGCCACTCAATGACTTGCGTTACCAACTGCGGTTTATCGACAAAGCCGGGCAGTGTCTGCCTGAGATTGAGCAGGATAAGTTGAAAACGGCGCTGATGCAGGCGATACAACAGAAAAAAGCCTCTCTCCCACAGTATTTCTGGAATGCGGTCTGGGCCGATGAACCCATGGCAGAACTCATGAGTCAGTCGAGCGGCTTTTATCAGCAGGGCGAGACCCATGTCAGTCCGGGCGCACTGAGCGCTGACCTGAATCATGCCCGGGAGGTACTGCATAGCCTCAAATCAGCTTCGCCCGATGCGGCGCTGGAAAAAATGGGCAGGATTCAGCAACGTTGGGTGTTTGATCACAGTGGCGGTCAGCTCATCAACAGCGTTCGATTACTGATTAGCCGTCTCAATGATGCTTCAGCGCTGCTGAAACAGAAAATCGATGGAAAGCCATTATGCTATCAGGGCAGACCTAATCCCCAGGCAGAGCGGGTGAAGGGGGTGTTTTTTAATGTCTACATTGCCCGGATACAACCCTATATTTCGACGGTGAGTCGTGATGGCGAGCAGATTTTTGGCGGCCTGGCTGCACTGGCCGGAGCTCAGGCGTCTGATATGCCTGACGCCTTCGAGCCTTATTACCAACAGGTGTTAAATATCAACAATAACGACAGCCTTTGGCAGCAGTTTGATTTGGCGATTAAACAGCACACAGCGCACTGGCAGGCATTATTACGTCAGTGTGGTATGCAACCGATGGCCGGTTAACTCAGCTGATGCAGTCCATGACCCTGTTTTTTCCGGCGCGTTTGGCTGCATAGAGTCTTTCATCAGCTTTGCTAAGCGCCGCCAGAATCGTGGTGTCATTACTGGCCAGTTCGTAGACACCGATACAGACGGTGATTTTGATGTCACCACTGTGTTTGTGGAAGAAAATTTCACTCACTTTACTGCGAATCCGTTCCGCTAGGTCCATCGCTTCAGCGCGTCGGGTTTCAGGCATCAACATGGCAAACTCTTCACCCCCAATGCGTCCGAAAATATCGTAGGTGCGTTTGTTGGCTGAGATACAGTGAGTAAAGAGTTTAAGCACTTCATCCCCGACTTCATGACCGAAGGCATCGTTGATTTCTTTAAAATCATCGATATCCATCATCAACAGACAAACGGGGTTTTTACCACGCTGGGCGCGCTGCAATTCTTTATTGCTTTCCGCGATAAAGGCACGACGGTTCCAGATACCGGTCAATTCATCCGTGTCAGCGAGATTTTTCAAATCCCGGCTTAATTTTTCCAGTTTATGATTTTTTTCCAGTAGATCCAGGTGACTTTCTACCATCAGTTGCATCTGTTCTATCAGGCCAAGTTGTTTGTCATCGTAATGGTGAGACTTGGAGTCAAGCACACAGAGCGTGCCGAATATGTCTCCATCAGGCCAGCGTAAAGGTAGACCAAAGTAGTTGATCATGTGCCTTTCCACATCAGGGTTATTCTGCCAGGCGGGATCATTGAGGGCATTTTCAACGAATAGTGGCGCATTTTTTCTCACCACTTCTTCACAGTAAAGGCCCGAGCCAAGAAGGACTTCTGTTTCTCCGATTTGATAAGGATTGCTGACAGCGCTGTTTTTAACACAAACCGTTATTTTGTCATGGTCGAGTCGCATGATAAGCGCGACCGGAACCGCGATGTATTCAGCCAGCAAATCAAGCATGGTTTGCCATTGCCTGAGCAAATCATTACTTACCTTGGGATGGGAGGTGCTATTAAACTGTGCCACAGCCATTCCTTTGCAGTTTTTTGCTAGCTTACATGATAAACCCCTGTCATCAATAGGGAATTTCCTGATTTAAAGGTGTTTTGTAGCCTGAATAACCCAATAAAATTACTGAAAGATTTGATCAAAAAGACACAAAGGCAATAACGCACATTTAATTTTACTTTAAGCCAAGCAAGCTAGAGTCTCGCCAGCTTTACTACAGAAATAACAGGCGATGACACAGCAAACTTATCCTGGTAACCGTTTTCTTGGCCCATATTCAGCATTAATTAAACTGCTGTTGGTTTATCTTACTATTCTCGGTTTATCAAGGTTATTGCTGACAGTCTGGCAATTTGAACGGTTGGATGGCACTGGCCAGTTCGCTGTAGTCATGATGAATGGGCTCAGGGTAGATCTTATTCTGTCAGGCATGTTGCTGGCACCGCTGCTATTAGTGATTCCGTTCTTAGCGCATCAATTTAGCTGGCAGTTCTGGCAACGCCTTGTTGGCCTGTGGGCGGTGTTGACGGTGACGCTTATTGTATTTCTGGAACTGGCCACGCCCACCTTTATTATCGAATATGGTCAGCGTCCAAACCGCTTGTTTATCGAGTATCTGAAATATCCACAGGAAGTCATGTCAATGTTGTGGGAGGGGTATCGCCTGACATTGATTGGCGGTTTACTCATTACCCTGACAGTAGCCTATGCCATGTTTCGGCTCAGCAAACTCTGGCTGAAGCAGAAACAGCCAGACTGGGCTTATTGGAAGACGATATTGGCCTGGCCATTGATGCTCCTACTCACGGTAATGATGATTCGATCCTCTCTCGATCACCGTCCGGCAAATCCTTCTACTTTTGCCATCACACCCGATCCGCTCGTCAATGACTTGATGCTGAACTCAGCATGGTCCGTGTATTTTGCCATTTACAATCTCAAGCATGAGGAACAATCCAACGAGGTCTATGGCGATCTTAGCCATGAACAGATTCTGACGGAAATCGATCAGGAGAAGCCCGAATTGATCGTGAATGCCGACGCTAAGCCACCCATCATCAATCCACAACATGCAAGCATTCAGCGTCAGAAACCACTCAATCTGGTCCTGATCCTGGAGGAGAGTCTCAGTGCCGACTACGTGAAAACGCTGGGTGGCAGCGGCGACACACCGGAACTGGACAAGCTCAGTGAAAAGGGTTGGTGGTTTGAAAACCTCTATGCCACAGGCACGCGGTCTGTACGCGGCATTGAAGCGGTAATCAGTGGTTTTCTGCCTACCCGGGCGCGCAGTGTGGTTAAGTTGTCTTTATCACAGCAGAACTTCTTTACCATTGCTTCATTACTTGAGAGTAGAGGTTATCTCACCGAATTTATCTATGGTGGGCAGGCGCATTTTGACAACATGGCAAGTTTCTTTGTAGGTAATGGTTTCCAGCACATTATCGATCGTGATCACTTTGAGAATCCGGTATTTGAGGGGAGTTGGGGAGCCTCGGATGAAGATGTATTTAACAAACTGCATGAAAGGTTGCAGCAGCATCATAGGAGTGACCAACCGTTTTTCAGCTTTGCTTTTACTTCCTCTAACCACTCTCCTTATGAGTTTCCCGATGGTCGGATAAAGATAGAGGGAAAAAAGCAAACACCGGAAAATGCAGTCCGTTATGCCGACTACGCACTGGGGCTGTTTTTCCAAAAAGCACGTCAGAGCGAATACTGGAAAGATACCGTGTTTCTGGTAGTGGCCGATCATCACAACCGTGTTGAGGGTGATAACCTGGTTCCAATAGAGAAATATCACATACCCGGATTAATTCTGGGTGCCGATATTGAACCCAACAGGCTTGCTACTATTGCCAGCCAGATTGATCTGCCGACCACAGTGCTGTCGATAATGGGAATCTCGGCTTCACACCCAATGATAGGCCGGGACCTGACGCTGCCAGAAGAACAAAGCAAACCCGGCCGTGCTTTTATGCAATACGATGACTACTTTGCCGAGGTGGTGGGGGATAAAGTCGTCATATTGAGGCCGGAAAACACGCCCTTGTACGGTCAGTATGATCATAAGACGCAGGCTTTGAATATGAACGGCTCTCCAGAATATGTCCCCTATGAGCCCACACTGGCTCATGCACTTTTACCCAGCTGGCTGTATCGCTGTCGTTGTTATCAGGTACCTGCCGCCAATATCAGTCTCACACAATCAGACACAGTGAAGTTGACAGACTACCCGGTCTCCCCACTGCGGGTGAGCCAGCCTGAAGTCCCCTGAAAACGTTTGATTCAGCGAATAGTGAAAGACAAAGGCGACTCGCCTTAATCAGACATCAGTTTCTGACATAACTGTGATCGGCTAATGGCAATAACGGACTCTAGATTCTCAACAAAACTAAATAGTAAACGTTATCATTTACATAATCATAGGCGTCTCGTAAAATACTGTCTCAAAGCATTTCTTTGGAGAACAGGTAGATGTCACCCCATTTCAAACAGATCTCGCTCAGCATTGCGCTGGCTCTGGGATCCCTCAGTTTCCCGGTATTAGCCGCTGACAGCAATGAAGAAAAAGCAGTTGAGCTGGATGCCTTAACCGTTACTGCCAGTGCTGATGCCTCAGCAGAAGGGCTGTCACCGGCATTCGAGGGTGGTCAGGTCGCTGAGGGTGGTCGTGCCGGTATTCTCGGCACCAGAGATCATCTTGAAACCCCATTCAGTATTACCAGCTATACCAATGAGTTTATTCAGGATCGCCAGGCTCAAAGTGTGGGGGATGTACTAAAAGCTGACCCGGGGGTCAGAGTAGCGAGAGGTTTTGGTAACTTTCAGGAAGCGTATTTTATTAGGGGGTTCATTCTTAACTCAGATGATATTGCTTACAACGGCCTCTACTCATTACTGCCTCGTCAATATATTGCTACTGAATTGTTTGAGCGTGTCGAGGTTTTTAGGGGCGCGTCATCCTTTTTAACAGGTGCCAATCCAAATGGTGGCGGCATCGGAGGCGCTATCAACTTGTTACCCAAGCGAGCACCAAATTATGACCTAAATCGAATTACGTTAGGAGCCTCTCATCACGATGACAGAAACATTGCCGCTGATGTAGCTCGTCGCTATGGTGCAAATGACGAGTTTGGCATCCGTGTTAATGCAGCGCATCATAACGGTGGCTCCTCCATTGAGGACGAAGAGGCAGAATTAAATTTGTTCAGTATCGGGTTGGATTACCGAGGAGAGCGTTTACGCCTATCTGCAGACTTTGGCTATCAAAATCATCAATTGGATGAAACAAGAACCAATGTCGCGCTGAGTTCCTTCCCGTTTCCTGAAATTAGCACTATTCCTTCTGAACCTGACGCAAGCAGTAACTGGGCTCAACCTTGGTCTTATTCTAACGAAGAAGACCATTTCGGCACCTTCAGAGCTGAATATGATTTTGCCGAAAATCTCACTGCTTGGGCTGCTTACGGTATGCGTCACGGTGAAGAAGAAAACTCCCTGGGTAACTTGAGTCTTGTAAGTGGTGTAACTGGTGAAGGTAGAGTCAGTCGGTTTGATAATAAGCGTATCGACAGAGTTCAAACAGGCGAGCTCGGATTGAAAGGCAATTTTCGTACTGGCTCAGTAGGACATGAATGGGTAACTGCCTATTCCTATTTTGTATCAGAAACGAAAAACGCTTTTGGTTTTGTAGGTGGGTTAACAAGTAATTTGTACAACCCAACCTACTATGAACAACCAGCATTGGCCGATGTTTATGATCCTCGGCTTGGTAATCGCGTGAGATTAAACAGCTTTGCCTTGGGCGATACCCTGTCATTTATGCAAGATAAGTTTTTGCTAACGCTTGGTGCAAGATATCAAACGCTTAAAAGTGAAGACTATGACTATCAAAATCAGACTGGTCGTACAGCGCAATATGATGAGAATGAGGTTACGCCGACTATCGGAGCAGTGGTAAAACTGACCGATCAAATGTCTGTGTACGCGAACTACATCGAAAGTCTTGCAAGAGGCCAGACAGCACCTGCTAGTTCAGGAGGAAATCCGGTTGTCAATGCGGGCGAGTCCCTATCTCCATATGTGGCTGAGCAAAAGGAGTTAGGTTGGAAGTATGAGAGTGAATTGCTCGGTCTCGGTTTGGCTTATTTCACAACAACAAAACCACGTGCGTATGTTGAGAATAATGTTTTCACAGAAGCCGGTGAAGATGAGCATCAGGGTGTGGAACTGACCTTATATGGCAAAGCAACCGACAACATCAAACTCCTCGGTGGTGTGACCTGGCTTGATGCAGAACAAAAAGACACCGGTGATGAGTCTATTGATGGTAATGAGGTTATTGGGGTCGCTGAATGGCAGGCAACAATGGGCGCTGAGTGGGAACTACCACAATTTGATGGTCTGGCACTGGATACTCGAGTGACTTATACCGGTTCACGTTACGCAAACGATGCGAATACGCTCAAAGTTGATGATTGGACAACGGTGGATGTTGGCGCCCGCTACATCGTCGCTATGGGCAACCAAGATCTGACACTGAGAGCACGTGTACACAATCTATTTGACCGTGACTACTGGGCTTCAGTTGGTGGTTACCCGGGTAATGGCTATCTGGTGCTGGGAGCACCACGTACAGTCAGTCTGACCGCAACCGTTGATTTCTATTGATTGATTAGGTCCCGGGCACTCATGCCCGGGACCTGACCCCGCCTTTAATTGTTTTCAAGGCGAACAGCAAGACGCCTTAAAAGCAGCTCCGCCAGTTGAATCCGGCCATCTTGCCAGCTTCAAGTTGGAGACTGAGCAACATGGCGATATTGATATTACTGGGCCCAGCCATGTCGTAAGCGCGATAGCCTGATTGTTCGACTGATATAACAGCAGTCCAAAGCTAATAAGAAAAAAGGCACCCGAAGATGCCTTGTTGTCTAGTCGTAGCTGTAGTGTTTGCGAAGGGGCTTGGTGACTTGCCAAAAGCTTTTGAGACCGGCAGGAAACTCGACGTAGTCACCGGCAACGACGGTCACTGGTGGCTCACCATCCGGAGTCACAATAATTTCACCCTCAAGCAAATAGGCTTTCTCAGTTTCGTCAAAATCCAGTCTGAACTCTGTCACCGGGCAATCCCAGATTTCCCAGCTGGCCACTCCCAGTTCTTCGAGACGCGCTTCGGACGGGTTTTTGTCAATAATAATTTTAGGCATTGATGATCCCTGTATAAAGAAACTCCCTGCATAGCAGGGCTGACTAAATCCGCAGAGAATGCGGCCGGCGAATAGTAGCAGAACTTGTTTGTTTAAGGTGAATTTAAAAGCCGGGTCGAAATGACTTTAAAGTCGCCCCGTCCAGGCGTAATATCGAACCATACACAGGAGTGGGAGGTTGAAATGGATGCAAGAGTTATCTCCATGCTGGCCAACCAACCGGATACTTTAAACGGTCGGCTGGAAATTCTTCACCAGGCTGTATTGCAAAAAATACCCGCGATCACCCGTTTGAGCTGTGCGCTCTATGACAGCAAAACGGATGAGCTGAAAACATTCCTGACCAGTTGCATCACTGGGTCGCGTGATGAGCCGCAAAAACTGCTTCTGTCTGACTGCCCTCATCTGGCTGAGCTGGCAGAAAAAATCCAATATTGTGTCGTCAATGAGGCTGACAGCTTTGATAAGCTGGACTCGAACCATGCTGACTGGCTCAGGGAGAAAGGTTATCGATCTACCTTTATTGTGCCAATGCTGCATGGACAACGCTTTATCGGGTTTATTTTCTTTGATGCGATAGAGCCGGAAGTTTTCAGTGAAAGCGCTCAGCGTGAGCTGGTGCTTCATGTACAAGTCATCAATATGACGATCGCCGCAGAAATGTCGATGGTGCAGTCATTATTGGCGACGACTCAGGTAGCTCGCGATTTTACTGATATGAGGGATTTCGAAACCGGTCTGCATCTCGACCGAATGGCCCATTACGCTCATATAATCGCTCAACAGCTTGCCCCGAAATATCAGCTTAGTGATGAATGGATTGAACATATTTTCATGTTTGCTGCCTTGCATGATATCGGCAAGATCGGTGTGCCTGACAGTATTCTGTGTAAGCCCGGCCGGCACAATGAGGAAGAGCGTGCAATCATGAAAACCCATGTCAACAAAGGCGTGGTACTACTGCGGCGGCTACTGGCCGACTATGATCTGGTAGACATGCGCGATACCGAAGTAATGCAGAACATTGTGGCATATCATCATGAATATCTGGATGGATCAGGGTATCCAAACGGTCTCCACGGTGAGCAGATTCCGCTGGAAGCCAGAATCGCTACCGTGGCTGATATTTTTGATGCGTTGACCAGTCGACGTCCCTATAAAAAGGCCTGGTCTGTTGATGAGGCACTGATAGAGCTTCAATCAATGACTGCGGCTGGAAAGCTTGACCCGGAATGTGTACAGGCCGTCATTGACGAACGCGATCAATTTGAGCATATCGTCAACCTGCTGGCAGATGAGCAGGAAAAACGTTCACCTGATGATGATATGAATCTGGGGCGGTGATAATATTAGAAAGTCAGTGTGGCGGCTTTTTCTCCATCAATACTGACCAGACAGGAAAGGTCTATTTTCTTTTTCCACTGACAGTCTGAGCTGACTGTACGACCTTGATAAATACCCGAAAAGCTTGTCGCCTCATAATCGTAAGGCAGGTCACCCTTTATGACTGTTTCACCATTAACAAGCACTTGGTGTTCAAAGGTGAGTTCATTGAAACGGCCGCTGATTTCAAGTTGCGCTTCTGAGTTAGCCGGACGATAAAACTGTTTAGGCGATGCCGTAGTACAACCGACCAAGAGCAATATCAGGCCGGCAAGAAAAAATTTATTCATAATCTATCCCAATCAGGTTTTAATGAGCGCGGCAGCCGCCGTTGACTGACAATCTCTTCATACTACCTAAACTGGTATCAAAGCCACAAGCAGTGTCAGCATTTGGTTACCTCGTGAACAGCATCTGCTAGGATTTCGATGTGAAAAATTTTAAACGACTGCTTATTCGCTATTTGTTGTTGATCGTGCTGGCCGCGGTGACTCTCAGCCTGTTGATGGTGCTGCCGTTTCGCTGGCTTAATCCGCCTTATACGATGGTGATGGCGGACCGCTGGTTGAGCAGTGAGGGCAATTTCTATCTTCATCAGCAGTGGCTCGATTGGGATGCAATCCCCAAACGGGCCGCCCTGGCTGTGGTGGCATCAGAAGATCAGCGATTTCCCCAGCATCAGGGGTTTGACTTCGACGCGATTCTGACGGCGTTAAAAGCGGCATCAAAAGGAAAAGCACTGCGCGGTGCCAGTACGATTAGCCAGCAGGTGGCTAAAAATATGTATCTGTGGACCGGGCGCAGCTGGTTGAGAAAAGGGCTGGAAGTGTGGTTTACGTTGTTGATAGAGATGAGTTGGGGTAAGCAGCGCATTCTGGAGGTTTATCTCAATATTGCTGAGTGGGGACCTGGGGTTTTCGGTCTGGAAGCCGCGAGTCGCTATCATTTCTCCAAATCAGCTGCCCAACTGACACCGATGCAGTCTGCGTTGCTGGCGTCGACGCTACCCAGTCCGCTCAACTACGACCCTGCTCGGCCACAGCCTCACCTGTTAGAACGTGCTCACTGGAATCTGGAGCAACAGGAAAGACTGGGTGGCGCAGCCTGGCTGGCACCTTTACAGTAAACATTTTGTGTTTCACAGCCAAGATTTGATCTGGATCAGTCTCATTGCTGATCGATGTTGAAGCACTCATAACCCCCTGTTAAATTTAGTTTTATAGATAACTACGGGAGCTTGTTATGGCTGAAATGATGAAAGCAGCGGTTTTTGTTGAGCCTGGTCGTATTGAGATTGAAGACAAACCCGTGCCGGCTATTGGCGACAATGACGCGCTTATCCGTGTCACCACAACCACAATCTGTGGAACCGATGTGCATATTCTCAAAGGTGAATACCCGGTTGAAACAGGGCTGACGATAGGCCACGAGCCCGTGGGCATTATTGAAAAGCTGGGTAAGAATGTGAACGGCTACCGGGAAGGACAGCGGGTGATTGCCGGTGCAATCTGTCCGGGCTTTCATTCCTATGCCTGCCAGGATGGCCATCCGGCACAGGATGGTGGAAGCCATGCGCATGGTTACAAGCCCATGGGAGGCTGGCGTTTCGGTAACACGATTGATGGGGCGCAGGCTGAGTATTTGCTGGTGCCGGATGCCCAGGCCAACCTTGCCCCCGTCCCGGATGAACTGACCGATGAGCAGGTGCTGATGTGCCCGGACATCATGTCTACCGGTTTTGCCGGCGCCGAATCAGCCAATATTAAAATTGGCGATATGGTGGCAGTTTTCGCTCAAGGTCCGATAGGGCTGAGTGCCACAGCTGGGGCGCGTCTTCGCGGTGCCGGCCTGATTATCGCCGTGGACGGGGTGGATGAACGCCTGGACATGGCCAAAAAGATGGGGGCTGATATCACACTGGACTTTCGCAAAGTCGACGTCGTAGATGAAATTTTGAAACTCACCGGCGGGCGTGGTGTAGACGCTTCGATCGAGGCTTTGGGGATACAGGATACTTTCGAAGCGGCTTTGCGCGTGCTTAAACCTGGCGGCACGCTCTCCAGCCTGGGCGTTTATTCTACTGATCTGTCGATTCCGCTGAATGCTTTTAGTGCTGGGCTGGGTGATCACAAAATTATTACCAGTTTGTGTCCAGGTGGTAAGGAACGGATGCGTCGGTTAATGCGTGTGATCCAATCCGGCCGCTTGAACCTCGAGCCCATGGTGACCCATCGTTTTAGTCTCGACCAGATCGTTGAGGCGTATGATTTGTTCTCACATCAGCGTGATGGTGTGCTGAAAGTGGCAATCAGCACAGCCTGAATATAGACTCAGCTTGGTCAGCAACAAGTGGAAAAACAATAAAAGGCCTCCAGAAACAGCCAGTAATTTAAATGACACCCCCCTCATTTCACGGGGTAGTCGTGTGCAGAGGATTTGCTAGACTTCACAGTGATTGATATAGACATATCTGTCCAGGGAAAGTGTGGGACGGGTAATTGGTGAGAGTACATTTCTGCATCATTGAGGGGCTCTCAATTGCTGGCTTAAATGGAGTGGTGAAGGGCTGATAGGTCAGGATGACGAAGCCTCATCGTTATGTGCCTACCTCAGAGATCAATCCATAGACTCGCCTTTCTTCTGCTTGCCTTGACCATTACCGGTCAGGCACTGGCCGACAAGGTTATATTACAACTTCCCTGGTATCACCAATTTCAGTTTGCCGGATACTACGCGGCAAAATCACAGGGGTATTTTGCTGAGGCGGGTATCGATGTTGAGATTCGCGCCGGTGTCAATAAAGAGGGTGACAGCCTCAACCCGGTCGAGGAAGTGGTTTTCCATCGTGCTCAATTCGGCGTTACCCGCAGTGATTTACTGATTCATCACGCTCACGGCTTACCCGTGGTGATGCTTGCCACCATTATGCAGCGTTCGCCTGCCGTATTCATTACACTCGAGCAATATGGCATTAACAGCCTCAAAGACATCGGGAATAACCCTGTTTCACTTCCATTGGTGACAGATAGATCTGCCTCGGTGATAGATGTTGAAATTATTACTGCCCTTGCCCGCGCGGGCGTAGAGATGAACCGGCTTAACAACAATGCTGAAAAATGGAACCTCGCCAGCTTACAAAGTGGTGAAAGTCAGTTGATTTTCGGCTACGCCAGTGATGAACCTTTTATTCTTGAGCGTCGAGGCTACCAGCCCAGTGTCATATCCCCCATGGACTACGGTATTGATCTTTACGGTGATCTGCTATTTACCAATGAATCAACCCTGAGAAATCAGCCTGAGCTGGTCGCTGGTTTCAGGCAAGCCGTGTTACGTGGCTGGGCATACGCTCTACAAAACCCGAAGCAGGTTGCCAAGCATATCCTGGAGACTTATCCAGTTCGAAATGCTGACTATGATCTGGAATTTATGTTGCAAGAGGCGCGAGTATTAAGGAGCTATATTCAGCCAGAGCTGATTGAACTGGGTTACAGCAACCTGGAACGCTGGCAAAGGATCGCCGATCTGTACCGTGAAATTGGCATTGCTGATCCCATCGATTTTCAACGCTTCATTTATTCACCAGAGACATCAAACAAGCTCAATCACTGGCTCTGGCCAATCAGTCTGGCTTTCAGCTTACTGGCTGCCTTACTTATCTGGTTGTTCTGGACTCGTTTACATTTGACCAGAACCGTCCGCCACAGTGAACATCGGGAGTCCGAGCTTCGGATTCAGGCAGAGACCGACCCGCTGACGGGCCTGGTGAACCGGCGCAGATTGGCGCTGGAACTGGATGTTGGTTATCTGCGTGCACGTCAGGAACAAAGACCCTTGTCCATGTTAATGCTGGATGTTGATCACTTTAAACGTGTCAATGACAAATACGGGCATTTGGCCGGTGATCGGGTGCTGTGTTCCTTATCGTTTTTATGCCGAAAGGTCACCCGTGACGGTGATGTGGTCTGTCGATATGGTGGTGAGGAGTTCGCACTGTTATTGCCTGGGACTACTATCGATGAGGCAAGTGTCATTGCCGAACGCCTGATGTCTGAAGTACGCAATGACAGCGTGGAATGGGAAAACCATGCTTTAAACTACACGATTAGTATTGGCGTTGCAGAACTTAACGCACATGATGAAAAGGGCCTTGATCTGTTGAGACGGACAGACAGGCACCTCTACCGTGCCAAGGCCGCGGGCCGGAATACGGTTTTTGCCCAGGCGCTGGGGGAACTGTCGCTGGTCAAAGGCGGTTGATTCTCTTCAAATCACCGCGCTGACAAGCTTTTGACGACGATCAGCAGTTCAACGTTCACAGCCCAGCCTCTACCGTTTTATGTTTATTGCCTCAGACACTGTCTGTATTATCGGGCGTGTTGCCCTTAAGCAGCGTTAATGAAGTGGTGATTTTGAGTCCGACAGGCGCCATGGCGTGCCATTGCAGACAGGATACAGTTTGCAATCTCTGGTGCATCCCCGACAAGGCAGACGAGTGGCAGAGCCCGTTGCAGCAGGCTTTGATTTTGTTTCTGTCATTATTTTTTCCCAGAGCTAAAGATGGTCATATTAGGTGGCCAGTAGCGAAAATAATGTGAAAAATAAGCCTGCTGAAACAATCTTGATCCAGCTAGCTGTGAACTATTAGGCATTAAAACAAATTTAACAGTGCAAGCTTGAACCTGAGTTGTCTAGGATGAGTCAAATTATGGCTGATTTCAAAAAGGAGAAGCTATGAAATCCAGATTAATTCTAATGGTCGCATTCAGTCTGCCCCTCTTTGTAGCAGGTTGCAGCGTTGATAAACAAACCGTCGGCACCGGTGTTGGTGGTGCTGTTGGCGGCGTATTGGCTTCTAATGTCGGCGGCGGTTCCGGCAAGACAGCGGCTATCATCGGTGGGACACTGCTTGGTGCCATTATCGGTGGCAAAATCGGTGCCGACATGGATGAACTGGATCGTCGCCGCGCAGCCAGTACCCTGGAGACTTACCCCACGGGTAGAACCAACACCTGGCAGAACCCTGATACCGGAAATGCTTACGACTTCACGCCGACCCGGACCTACAATTCAGGTGGTCAGCCCTGTCGTGAATACGAGATGGATGTTTACATGGATGGACGCAAGGAGGTGGTGACGGGCACCGCTTGTCGGAACGCCAGTGGTGAGTGGGTCAATCAATAAACACATTAAACACTGAAAAAAGCCGGCACAAGCCGGCTTTTTTTATTCCAGATTCTCAGCCAATAAGCCTTTTGGGTAATACCGTTTTCTAGCGATTTCACGCATGATCAATTAATGCTTGTGAGTCATCTGAAAACAGGCATAAAATTGCGCGCTTTTTCTATTTTCTGGAGTGAAATAATGTCAGAACCAGTCTGGTTTAGAACCGGTGAGGCCACCGTGTTCGCAAGTGATGATCAGGGTACCGATGCGATGCCCGAGATTTTGATTGGTAGTGTTAAAGGTCCGGCAGGTATGGCCTTTGCCAACCTGATGGGACAAACAGAGGGGCATACCCGAATGTTTGCCATCCGTGCCACCAATCAACAGGTCAAACCGGCCACTATGATTGTGCCCAAAGTCACGATTAAATCCGGTGCTTATGTCGCCCTGTTTGGCGGCGTTGTCCAATCTGCAGTGGCTGATGCTGTCCTGGACAGTGTGATTGAAGGCGTAATCCCGAAAGAACAGGCAGAAGAACTCTGCATCATTGCCATGATCTGGATTTCGCCGGAAGCGGCGGCGAATCCTGATGTCGATCGTAAAGACCTTTATCGGACTAATTACGAGGCGATGAAACTGGCGATTCAACGTGCCATGACGGGATCACCGAGCATTGATGCGTTGATTGAAAACCGCAACACCATACATCACGAAATGTATAACCCGGAGACGGGTGAGTCACTCTGGTAGGCTTAGGCTATCGACAGTCAGCCAATACAGGCTGACTGTTGATGTCTCAATGCACCGTGTTCACTGCAGCATCCTGATTCAGGCGTTCCAGCTTTTTAGCGATGACATCAAGTAACTTGCGGTACTGGGTTTCCGCTATCTGAAAGTCATCAGCGGCATCTTTTTCATCACCACATTTCAGCAGTGTCAGACAATTGCTGATCAGATAGGAAAGTCGGCTGTATTCCTGGTCAAGATAGTGCAGAAAAGTATGTTCTATGAAATGTACATGAAACGCTTTTTTCAGCCAGAAGCGGCAGTGGCTGTTCTCGCTGAAAATAGTATCGGGGCGAACTGCCCGACGCAGCGGATCCGAAGGCAGGATACGACGTTTTGCGTGTTCCACCTCAACATCAAGAAAATGAGCAAATAAGCGAAGCTGGGAAACTCTCAAACAACTGATGCTGCGATATTCTTCCAGCAAAAGAGCAGGGGCGACGAAATCGCAAGACCAGGTCAGTACTTCATCAGCGGGTATCGGTCTGGAAATGGCATAACCCTGCACCATTTTACAGCCCATGCAAAGTAAGATCTGACCATGCTTAAGAGATTCGACGCCTTCGGCTATTACATCAATATCGAAGGAAGTCGCCAGAGAAATTACGCTTTCGACAATTTTGAAATCATTAGGGTCATTGAGCATATTCCGAACAAATGACTGGTCGATTTTTACTGAGCTGATCGGTAGCGTTCGAATATGACTCAGGGAGGAATAACCTGTACCAAAGTCATCCAGGGCTGTTGTGATATTGAGCTGTTCTTTACAGGCATGTATGACGTTTTTGATTGTAGACAGCTCATCGAGTGCATGGCTCTCAAGAATCTCTATTTGGAAATAACTCAGATCCAATTCCGGAAAGTCATGACAAATCTTTCTCAACGCTTCAACAAAATTGCCGCGGGCAAGTTGATAAGCAGAAAGATTGACACTGACGGTGACTTTCATTCCATGCTCATGCCATCTTTGAAGCTCTGTCAGCGCTTCATGTATGACCCACAAGCCCAGACTGATCTCAACTTCTGACTCATTGATCGAGGGAAGAAATTCCAGCGGCATTAACAACCCTTTTTCCGGGTGCTGCCAACGAACCAGTGCTTCAAAACCGATCAATTCACCGTTGGCAATGTTTAATTTGGGCTGAAAATGAAGTCTTAACTGACCTTCATGTATCGCTGTGAGTACCTCAGGTTGATTAAAGCTATGTCGCGAATTTTGATTGACCAGATTGGCATCGCCATACATAGAGATGCTGTTTTTACCACTGTTCTTGACTCTGTAAAGTGTCTGATCGGCGTGATCAATCAAGGACTCGAGTGAGCCACGATCAAAGGGATACAAAGTATAACCAATAGAAACACCGATATTGATAATATTGCCCTCAATTTCATAGGGCTGGCTCAATACATTGAGAATTTTATGCAACAGGTTTTCGCAGTCCTGCCGGTTGTGAAGCTCTCCAAGTAAAAGTACAAACTCATCGCCACCATAGCGTGAAGCAGTATCCTGCTCGCGTATGGTTTTTTCTATCCGGTGTGTTAATTCAATCAGCAACAAATCGCCCACGTAATGACCATAGGTGTCATTCACGGGTTTAAAATCATCCAGGTCCAGAAAACACACAGCCAGCATTTCCTGCATCCGATCACTTTTGGCTACAGCACGATCAAACCGGTCTTCCAGCAGATTACGATTGGGCAGCTTAGTCAAGGAGTCATAGTGAGCGAGTTTTTCCAGGGTGGCATGATGCTCTTTCATTTTGGTGATGTCAGACATCATTCCAATGTAAATCGGTGGCTGATCGTCACTGAGTTTTAAACGATTGACTGTCAGAAGTTCTGCATAAAACTCGCCGTGTTTATTACGATTCCAAACCTCTCCCTGCCACCAGCCTTGTTCTCGGATTGTTTGCCACATCCGCCCATAGAAATCGGTATCATGCTTACCTGAACTGAGCATACTCGGGTTGTTACCCAGAAGTTCACTCCGACTGTACCCGGTGATTCGGCAAAAAGCGTCATTACAGGCAATCATGTTGACCTTTTCATCGGTCACGATAATCCCTTCCTGGGAGCGTTTGAATATTTCTTCCAGAATCTCAGGGTGATTTTTCAGGTTGAGCATACAATTACCGTTATCGTTCCCTTCAGTCGGTTTGTTTCGCCCAGAACTGTGTCGTCAGCTCTTTGAAGTTTGAGATAACTTGATTCATGTGATCACTGATGGTCACGGTGTTATCTGCTTCTTTATAATTACGATCAGAAGAGTCTCTGATGGTGTGAATACTTTTGTTGATTTCTTCAGAGACCTGACTTTGTTGTTCTACAGCGGCTGCAATTTGTCGCGTCATATCATTGATATTTTCAATGGTGTGCATGATGTGTTTAAAAGCGTCAACAATCTCCTCACCTTGCCTGGCGCTCACCTCAGCGTGACTAATACCTTTTTCCATGGCTTTCACGGCCGTGGTGGCATCATCTTGTAAACGCTCCATCATGCTACGAATTTCTTCGGTCGATAACCGGGTTCGACTGGCCAGAGAACGGACTTCATCTGCTACTACGGCAAAGCCACGACCCGCGTCGCCGGCCCGTGCAGCCTCAATTGCCGCATTAAGGGCCAGAAGGTTTGTTTGCTCGGAAATATCATTGATCACATCCAGCACAATGGCGATATTCTGACTGCTTTTTTCCAGTGCCTTAATAGTGTCTGAGGCATTGACCAGGCTTTCCTGCAGCTGCTTGTTGATTTCTGTGCTGGTGTTGATGACAGCCTGACCTTTTTCAACAGCCTGTAAGCCCTCATTGGCCATCGAACTGGTACTTTGTGCACTTTGGGATACTTCCTGAATCGATGCCACCATTTCATTGATCGCTGTAGCAACCTGTTCAGTCTCGTTAAACTGCTGTTCGGCATAACCTTTAGAGGCAATGATGGCGTCTCCAAGTGACTGTGTTTTATGACCCATTGCACCTGCACTATCCGCGATACGTCCAACCAGTCCGGCTGTTTCTGACTCCAGAAAGCGCATAGCGAGCATCAGATTGCCGACTTCATCCTGCCGACCGGTATAAACATACCGTGCAACCGGATCATCAACAATTTCGACGGCATGCTTGAACAAGTCATTCAGAGCCTGACTTGAGCGCCATAGGCCGGCTATTGAGATTAGAAGGGCGATAAAAACTAATAAGAGAGGAGGGAGGAAAGGAAAAGAGAAACTTAGTAACAGCGCGGAGACGATGGGTAAACCGGCCCAAAGCATCAATACTGTTCGAAAAGATAAGTTGTTTTTGAGCGCTTTCATCTTTTTGCCTGCTCTAAGGCCTTGGTATAGATGTTGGGCTCTTTCTACCCGTTCAGGTGACGGTTTCCGTCTGACGGATTGGTATTCGAGTTCTCCGTTATCCCTGACTGTGGGGGTGACATAAGCATCCACCCAATAATGGTTTCCATTTTTGCAGCGGTTTTTGACCAGACCCATCCAGGATTGGCCGGACTTAACCCTGCCCCAGAGCATGGAGAATGCCTCCGGAGGCATATCCGGATGACGAACGGTATTGTGACTTTTTCCGATTAACTCTGCTTCTGTGAACCCACTGATTTCAATAAAGTCTTTATTGACATAGCTAATAATTCCCTTACTATTTGTGGTGGAAAGAATATTGGCTTGACTCGAATAACTTTCTTCCACCTGAGTAACTGGTTCATTAATCTTCATGGCTGGCCTCACATTTCAACAGCCGCTTAATCTCCAGCAGAAGGGTTCACAGAGATAAGCAAGTGTCAGGAACCTCTCGTTAACATTTTTTCACAAGGTGAAAAAATGTGACGTAGTCGAGGTTATAAGCTATTTACTGGAAAGGTCTAATACTAAATATGAATCAGCTGATTGCTCGGGGTTATCAGTTTAAATTTGACCTGAAACAACTCAGGTCTTTTCTTGCTGTAGCTGAAAAACTCAGCTTCAGGGGGGCCGCTGAAGCACTATTCATTTCACAGCCAGCATTATCGAAACATATTGCTCAACTTGAGGCTGCTTTGGAGTGCAAGTTGTTTATCAGAGATAAAAATTCGGTCGTGCTGACAAACGCGGGTAAGGCTTTATATAGCACGCTGCCAATCGTGCTGGAGCAGCTGCAGCAGACCGTCGCCTCATTGAAAACCAGAGAGGAGGGAGCCGAAACCATCAAGATTGGCTATACCTGTGCTGCGATGGCTAGTTTCTTCCCTGGTCTGATCAGAGAGGTCAGACAGGCACTGCCTGCGTGTGAATTCGAGTTTTCAGAAGCAATGACGGACAAGTTGATTGAGGATGTCACACAACAGCATCTGCATGGTGCCTTTATCATGTCACGGCCTGAAGATCCCAAGTTAAAGCGAATTGATATCAGATCGGAACCTTTAGGTCTGATGCTACCGGATAACCATTTTCTCGCTATGATGAAAGAAGTGTCATTATCATCCCTGGCAAAGGAGACACTAATCCTCTTCCCCAGGCAAATGAATCCAATGCTTTTCGACGACATCATTCAACATTGCGAGCAGTCAGGCTTTTACCCTAAAAAAATTGTTGAAGCGCAGTCTGGCCATGCTGCTATTGGTTTTGTGGCAGCCGGTGCAGGAATTGCCTTTATTGTCCATTCTATGGCAACGGCCTGTCTCAAAGGCACCTGTTTCAGACCACTGACATCACCGGCCCCCCGGATTAAGTATAGTTTTATCACTCATCCACAGGCCGAGGGTGAATGGCTGAATGTCTTCGAACAACAAATACAGCAAATGCTCTGTCCAAAGCGCCGAAGCAGTCAGGCGACTGAGCATGGGGATAAAAGTACAGAGATGCTTTTAGATTGAGACCAGATCAAAGCTGGGATGGATTAAAAAAACGACCTGATTGACCTTCAGAGGTGAATTTAAGGTACTGGTTTTCCTATCAATTCAGGTCTATAGTGGTTTTATGTGAACCAGTTAACAAAATACTATGAAAGTGTTGATTGTTGATGATGCAGAAATCGACTCTTTAATCTGTCAGAAGATAGTTGAAAGCCTCGATTATCGGCCAATAGCCGTTTCCTCGGCTTCAGAAGCACTGGAAATTCTTCAAAAACCAGGGGCGCCGGACATTATTGTTATGGACTGGTTCATGCCGGAAGTGACCGGTATAGCGCTTTGTGAGCATATCCGAAGTATGCACCTGATGGTTGAACCCTTTATTCTGATGATGACAGCCAATACAGATCGACATGCTGAGGCGGAAGCGCTCAATGCGGGGGCTGACGATTTTATTTCAAAACCAGTCAATCGAATTGACATGGAGGCCAAGCTCAGGCTGGGACGACGCCTGATAAAAACCCAGTTGGAGTTGCTTGTAGCTAATCAAAAGTTGCAGGAAAAGCTGCAGATTGATGCCGTTACCGGGATTATGAACCGCCAATCCGGACTCAAGGCAATCAGTTCAGCCCTGTCAAGGTTGTCCCGGCAGAAACAAAAGCAGGGACTGCTGGTTCATTGCCATGTTCGGCTCAGTCATGAAAAGCACAGTTCTTTTATGCATGAAGTGCATGACAAAATATACATCCAACTGGCTCATCAGTTAGCTCAGATTTTGAGGCAGAGCGATGTTGTGGTGAGATTCAGAGATGACGAGTTTCTATTTTTTGCAGAGAGTGATGCTGATAGTCATCAAAACCTCATGCAACGTATTGAAAGGGCCATCATGCGCGATTATCCCAGCGAAGATGAAGAGGGGGCCTCTTCCTTGATAGCCGGGCTGGTGATTAGACCTGAACAGGCCATGACGCCGGTCGAGAATCTCTTGCAACAGACAGAAATCATCCTCAGTAATCTTCATGCTGACGGCAAGACCGCCGAGTTAATTTCTCTTCCAGCACAGCGCAATACCCGTGTTGTTGATTTTTCTGATTACCGGCGGGCGCAGGGTAAGCTCTAGGGTTCTCTCCCCGCCACTATTTCATCACACTGGAACCTGACCAATAGTGTGATCTCCACAGCGGAGAGCACAATTCAAAATTCTGATGCGATTTCAAATCAGCAGATATCATGTCTGTGATATGGGATTACAGTCCGTCAAGTCTTTTGAAGAACTAACTTTCTCATTACTGATAGACGTTATGCAAAGTACGAGCACAGAAATCAGGCTGAAAAAGTTAGGATCGCAGACAATTAAAATAAGGAGCTTAAATCAGGGGTTCTGTCCCTTGCTGACGCTGCACACAGGCATTGAAAATCTGATCATGTATGGTATCGGCGTCGGTTTCGACCGGCTGGATGAATACGCGCTCGGCGATGAGGAGCAAATCTTTGCGGCCCTGGGACTCACTGTAGATCTGCATGATATTGGCTTCAAATTCTTTCCAGTTGTGTCCTTCTTTTTGTCGGATCTGCTGAATCTCATAAGCGGTACCAGCCTGGTAAGCGCAACTCGTGATATTGCTTCGTTCAATTGGGGCTGAAGCCAGGTTTGAGACAGTCAGAATTAACAATGAAAGCGTAGTCATCTTTATTGCTCTTCTTAAGAGAAGCCTGATACTGAAGGTAGCGCGCAACAGAGTTTTTTACAAGCCTGTTTAGTGGGCTGTCATTATTTTACAAACCTCTCCAAAACCAGTTGTGGCGATGAATTAGGGTGTTCAGCTGCTTGAGCCGGCCTGGAAATACGAGACTGTTGATGTCATGTTAGCACCATGCATCACTTCAGATTATTCATACTCATCCCGTTTATCATGCTGACCGGCTGCGGCGAGTCTCCACAAAGCGGAGAACAACGCACGCTTGAGGAAATCAAAAGTTCTGGACAGCTCCGGGTTGTTACTCGTAACTCACCTACCACCTGGTATATCAATACCGATGAAGAGCCGACAGGCTTTGAGTATGACATGGGGCAACGATACAGCGAATTTTTGAATCTAGAGCCAAAGTTTATCGTTAAAGACAGTATTGGTGATATTTTTGATGCCCTGGAAAACGGCAGTGCGGATGTGGCTGCGGCCGGCTTAACAGTTCTGCCATCAAGAAATCAGAAATTTCTTCCCGGACCGACTTACGATAGCGTTCATCAGGTGCTTGTTTGCCATCGGGATGGCTACAAGCCTGAAGGTTATGATGAGCTCTCTGAGGTCAGTATTACCGTTGTGGCAGACAGCAGTTATTCGGAAAGGCTGAGTGAAATCAAGCAGAACAGGAATCCTCAGCTTGAATGGCAGGAGACGGAGAAGCGCTCCACTGAAGAGTTACTTGAGCACGTCGCTGAGCAGAAACTGGACTGCACTGTTGCCGATTCCACAATCATGCAAATCAATCGACGTTATTTCCCTGAGTTGCGCGTCATGATGCAACTGACCGAATCACAGTCTGTTGCACTGTACCTGCCCGCTGGCGCAGCTAAGCTACAGGCTGAGCTGAAACAATGGTTTAGTGAGTTTGAAAAAAGCAAAGCCATGAGCAAGCTGAGGGACCGCTACTTCGGTTACTTCAGAGAATTTGATTATGTCGATGTCAGTGTGCTGAAACGTCGTGTCGACAAACGTTTGCCACGTTATAAAAAGTTTTTCCGGGTGGCGGCAGACAGATACGACTTGCCTTATCTGACTCTTATTGCCCAGGCATATCAGGAATCTCACTGGGACCCCGACGCAGTTTCACCCACTGGTGTCAAAGGCATCATGATGTTGACAAGAAATACTGCCAAGGCCATGGATGTGGTGGATAGGACTGATGCCAAACAGAGTATCATCGGTGGCGCACGCTATTTGAGACGAATGATGGGGCGGTTTGATGACCGGGTGAAAGACCTCGACAGACTCTATCTCGGACTCGCTGCTTACAATATCGGTAGAGGTCACATGCATGATGCACAGTCACTGGCCAGGCAGCTCAATTTAAACCCCTATGAGTGGCATGATATGAAGCAGGTGCTGCCTTTACTCTCCCAGAAGAAGTACTATCAAAACTTAAAATACGGCTACGCCAGGGGGACTGAACCGGTCCGCTATGTGCAGCGTATCAGAGAGTATCAGCATATTCTTGAAAACGAATTGCAGTAGTTTCAACCCTCATTCTTTGTGGCTGATATTGTGGCAGCATCCATATTGAGCTTGGTTAGGGGAGAGTGGGGCTCTCACCTCAATGATGCTCAATTTTTATGATGACAAATCACCATTCATGGGGTGGGTGAAGCACACCTTCCAGCTTTTCATTGGATCAGGGACTTTTTCAAGTTTCAGCCTGTCTTTATTTCGTTACCAAGAGAGAGGGAATTATGACTATTCACCAGAAAATGATGCTGACATTGTTTTTCGGGATAAGCCTGATACCCCTACAACTCAATGCAGAGGAAAATCAAACCAGCCTGAATATTCCCGTGGCGATTGAACTGTTCACCACTGGTGGCATTGATGCCGATCAACACCCCAATCAGTATGAAAAGTTCGCAATGGACCTGGTCACTCAGATCGATGAAAAGGATCTGGAGCAAATCGAATCGCTCGCCGAGCAAGGTAATGTCCATTCACAGACATTAATGGGGCTGGTCTATAGCTTGCCCAATGAGGAAGGTGAAGGGAGAGTGTTATCCAACATGGTGATGGTGCCCTCGCCCAAAATGCAGAATTACGTTGAAAACTTTCAATTACCTGTAACAGATCTGGTTGAAAGAGACCCTGATAAATCCAAAGCCTATCTTGAAGAAGCGGCTGCAGAAAAAAATACACTGGCAGAAACCCTGCTGGCAGAAGCGATAATGCAGACGGAAGGGCAACGTCCTGATTTTGAAAAATCCCGTGACTATTTCCATCGTGCGGCTCTGAAACAACACTTGCGTGCACAGATCGGGCTGCTGCAGGTTTCAGCTATTCTGGAAGAAGATGTGGATCCGGCCATCATGCGCCAGATCTTCAGCGAAATGACCGGTCAATAATTACCAGTCAACACGTTGACCCTGCCAATCGAGAAAAGATAATTCGCCGTCCGGCTCAAGCTGTTCAAGAATCTTAAGCAACTGCTCTGCCACAAAGTCCGGCTGAAACAGTTTGTGTTCGGGCACCTGTTTACTGAATGGTCTCGATAAAGGCGTGTCGGTTGTGCCGGGATGAAAAGCCAGTAGTTTCACATTAGGCGCCCGTCTGGCGTATTCGATAGCGGTTGATTTGAGCAGCATATTCAGTGCTGCTTTACTGGCACGGTAGCTGTACCAGCCACCCAGGTGATTGTCTCCAATGCTGCCTACCCGGGCACTGAAGATAGTGACTTTGCAGCCCCTTGCCTGTTTCAACAGTGGCAGAAGTTGTTTCAGCCAAAGAGCCGGGGTTATGGCGTTGATCTGAAAGACGTGTTGTATCGCGTCTGAATTGAGCTCTTCCAGTCGCTTTTCAGGACTGACTTTTTGATCGTGTAATATCCCCAGGCAAATAAAAACCCGGTTGAAGGTCAACGCTGAATCCGTGAAACGTTTTACCAGCTCAGCGATTGAAGGTTCGGAATAATCAGACTGATACCAGTCGACACCCTCTAACTCTGCAGGCTGCTGACCACGGCTGACTGCGATAATCTTTTCAGACGGTTCAGCCTCTTGAAGACGACGAATAATGGCCCGGGCGATATGGCTGTTACTTCCGATGATGAGTGTAGAATTCATGAGGACATTGTGTGTCAGTGCCGGTGAAATTTACGTCGTGGTTAATCAGCGAAAGGGAATTTCCAGCGAATATCCTCAGCAGGCATCATCTGACTCACACTCATTCTTATCATGCCGGTTGGATCACTCGGCTGGCCGATGACGATGTAGCGACGTCCGGATTCGGTGAAGCCGAGTCCGCGAGCCTCGTCAAACTCTTTTATCGGGCTGCTGTTTCTGAGCGTGAATGGCAGTAATTCATCCTCATCAACGGCGGGTTTGAAAGGTGGCACCGTTTCAGGACGTTGCCGCAAGCCGACGAAAATTTCCTGTTCACTGGGTAATATCAGAATATTCCAGTGATAGAGGGTCATGACTGAGCCAGCTTTATTTTCCATAAGCTTCCAGAATTTTGATAACCATGGCTATTTTGCTTGTTTGCTGAGAGGCGGGCAAACAGGACGCTGGCAATAAACAGAATGACTGTCTTATAGCTAAAGAGAAACACCGGAAGTTTTTACAGCGCTGAAAGGTTCAGCGGCACTGTTGTATAAAAGAAGGTTTCTTGGTGGGTGCTGAGGGGATCGAACCCCCGACCCTCGCCTTGTAAGGGCGATGCTCTCCCAGCTGAGCTAAGCACCCCAAGAAAGCGTGGCATTCTACAACATCTTTTGAGAATGTGAAGCGTTTGTTTGGTTTTTTTTGGAAACCCACGAAGAAAGAGGTGCTTAGCTGTCTCGAAATTGACTTTGAACTTTAAAAAAAGCGGTCTGCTTCGACTCAGTGCGATAGATCACGCTCCTGAAGCCAGGGCCCGTTATCTGGGCGAATCAGGCGACGACCCGACAGAAGTCGCCATCCCATTTGAATAAGTAGGGGGTAATTTGCTGATGCAACTGAAGATGGGCTTGCCACCATTTCTTGAACTGCTCGAAAAGTGCCTGTGTTTGATGATCCAGGTTTTTGACATCACAGATATCAAGCAAAGATGTCAGTAATGCCTCGGCTTGATGCTCATAATCGCTGACCAATGGTGACTCATGCTGGCGCAGTATGAGCAACTCCGTTTTGAAATGCATTTGCAGTTGGGAATAGAGCATCATGAGATGCTTGATCAGATTGTTATCCTCGCCCTTTAAAAACAGGTAATAGATGGAGTTGATGCTGGCGAGAATGGCACGGTGCTGTTCATCTATGATTTCTTTGTCCTGTTCGAACTCCTTATGCCAACTTAATAACAAGGGTGTTTTCTTTTGCTGAGTCATCTTTCTACGCTCACAAGTTGATGTAGGAATTTTGCACTTGTGAACTGTTTCATAATGTGAACTGGTTAACAAAATAAAAAAGGGGAGACCTGAAACAGGTAACTCCCCTTGAATAAAGCCAGTTTTGAACTATCGCAGCGTGCGACTAAACAGGTTCAGTGCCAGTTGGTAACCAATCATGGCGGTCTGGGCATCGTAGCGGCCGCCATCACCTTCATCTCGCATAAAAGCATGCTCTGCATTGAACTCATGCCAGGTAAATGTAATGTCAGTTTGATTCAATTGCTGGTGGATTTTATCCAGACCTTCTCTCGGCACATGGTTATCCTGCTTGCCCCAGATCATCAGCAGCTCACCCTTGATATCATCCAGTCGTTCCATGCTGTGTTGCCCCGGCTTGTTAGGAATCTTCTGGATATGCAGGTCGGTGGCGTAAAAACAGGCCGTGCCCTTGACTTCGGGTTGCAGCGCGGCGCGGAATGCCAGATGACCACCGATGCAGTAACCCATCGCACCAATGTGGCCGTTGAACCAGTCTTGGGTTTTGACGTACTCAATCATTGCGACATTGTCTGAATCATAGCCCTGAACGTCTTTGGCTTCTTTGTCGGCATTACCTTTATCCCGGCCGGCGTCATCATAGCCCAACACGGTGCCAATCGGATTTAATTCGTGGAAGACTTCTGGAACCAGCACGGCATAGCCGTGACTCGCCATCAGACGTGCTGCACGCTCGATCGGGCCGGTTTGCTGGAAAATTTCAGAATAGAACAGAATGACCGGGTAACTGCCGTCGCCAACCGGGCGGTGAATATAGGTTCGCATCACCCCGGTGGGGGTATCCAGATCAACAAAATCGCTTTGAATTTTCATAGTGTTCAGCTTCTTTTGAGTTCAGAAAAAAGAAGCAATTGTACATTGTCTGGTTAATTCACATCAGCATTGGGTGGTCGCCAGTGATAGTCCGAGGATAGGAGAAAGCGTGTTTTTGCTTCATAATAAGCCGCTTTAAGTCCTGGCCGAAGGCGTTGGTGGGGGTGAACTCAAACATGACAAGTATGTCTGATTTGAGTTTGAAGTAGGGCACTAGTCGAGAATGCGAAACAATGTTGTATCTGGTTTACCCTGATAATAGAAATGAGTATCATTATCATGAGTGTCCTTAATTTACTGACTTATCCTAATTCCAGGAGATAAAACGATGATAAGCAATCGGTTCAAACGCCAGCCCCTGATCACACTACTGAGTGCTGCCTTACTGTTTACCACGCCGGTTACATTTGCAAATGGCCCTGTGGGTGAGCATGTTAATCACCTGTCTGACAATATCGACACCTACAGCGAAGAAGTAAACTGGCTCAGTACAAAAGTGGAAGCCATGATTAACCGCTATCAGGAAGGGGGTGTCGAAGCTGCCAAGCCTGAACAACTGGTTGAATACTGGGAAGAAGTCAAATTCCACTCGGCCATTGAAACCAATTACGTACCAGTTTATGCCTCAATCTGGCAGGGCTTGTTCGGTGTTAAAGGCGCGTTGGAAGAGCAGGCCCCGATGGAAGAAATCCTGAAACAACAACGCTTCCTGGAACAGTCACTGTGGCAGGCACTCGGTGCCGTGAAACTGGCCGCTCAGTATCAGGACAAAGGCCTGACTGAGAAGGTTGCTACCACGCAGGCAAACCCGACCAACTCACTGGAAGCGCTCGATGCCATCAAAAACCGTCTGGATCGCGTCGTGGCTAAATATGCTGAGAAATTGCCTAAAGAAGCCGTGGGCATCGTTCACGACACTTACCTGAATCTGTTTGAAGGTGTCGAAGGTGAGTTGATTTCACTGGATGCCGACTTGGTAGAAGATCTGGAAAAAGATTTCAACGTGATCCTGCCACAGGCTATTCAGAATGATGAAAGCCTTGATGATGTCCGTGATGTCGTTGACAGCATGAAAGGGAAAATCGACACAGCCCATGCGCTGCTGGAACAATCTGCTCAAGAGAGAAAGGACGTTTTCTAAATGCAACGCAGAACATTCATACAAACTCTGGCAGCGCTCGCCGCTGCCGGGGCTTTGCCACTCAATATCAGACAGGTGCTTGCCGATCCGGCCAGGGCCTTATCTGTCGATGAACTGCCCAAACTGGAGGGTGAACTAACGCTTTACCTGGGACGTGGCGAGGGTGGTCTGTATGAAAATGTGATTAAAGCCATTGAGGACCGTAACCCGGATCTGGACCTGAAGATCCGACGGGGACCGACCGCCTCACTGACCAATGCCATCCTGGCTGAAGCCAAAGCCGGGGTGCGTCGTGCAGACCTGTTCTGGGCGGTTGACTCTGGTGCGGTGGGCATGGTGACCGCCGACCAACTTGCACAACCATTACCCAGTGACCTGACCGGCCAGCTGCGAGAGGAATTCCAGTTTCCAGATTGGGTGCCGATCACGGGCCGAATCAGAACCATTCCCTTCAATTCGGAAAGACTGACTGTTGATAAAATCCCACAGGATATTATGGCGTTGCCTGATACCGACTTCAGTATCGGCTGGGCACCGGCTTATGCAGCATTTCAGTCTTTTGTCACCGGGATGCGGATTCTCGAGGGAGATGAGGTGACTGCCGACTGGCTGAAAGCCATGAAAAGGAAAGCCAAAACATTTGCCGGTGAACTGGGTGTGGTCATGGCGGTAGAGCGTGGTGAAGTCGATATCGGTCTTGCCAATCATTATTACTCGCTGCGCCTGAAAGCCGGTAAACCGGATGCCAATGTGGATCTGGCTTTCACCAATAATGATGCCGGCTGTCTGGTCAATGCTTCCGGTATTCTGGCGCTTAGGGAAGGGGAGCTGCCGGTTAATTTCATCCGTTATCTGCTGACCCGGGAAGTTCAGTCATATCTGGCCGAGGAGGCCTGTGAGATTCCGCTGGTCAATGGCGTTATGCCACCGGAAGGGCTGCCGAGACTTAATACCATCAATCCGCCGCAAATTGATCTGACTCGTCTGGCTGATCTGCGACCTACCATCGATCTGATGCGCAATGTCGGGGTGCTATGAAGCGATGGTCCCCGTCGTATCCACTGGCATTTATCATTGCGTTGATTGCAGTGATGCCGGTGGTGGTATTGATAGCACTGGCAGCAGACAGCCCGCAGTTTTTTGATGCCCGTAATCTGGAGATTCTCACCAATACGCTGGCTTTGATGCTGTTCACTGCCGGCGGGGCGGTACTCCTTGGCGTGCCGCTGGCACTGCTCACAGCCTATGTCAGGCTGCCTTGGGGTAAGTTCTGGCTGGTTGTGCTGGCTGCACCATTAGCTATCCCCAGTTATATCGGTGCTTTCACGCTCTATGCGGCTTTCGGTCCCGGTGGCGAAATCGAACAGTTAACCGGCCTGACTACCCCCAGTTTTGATGGCTTGTTAGGTTCCAGTGTGGTGATGGCGCTGTACACCTATCCTTTTGTGATGCTAACCGTGCGAGCCTCATTGCTGAGTCTTGATGCCAGTCTGGTTTACGCTGCCCGCACATTGGGAATGTCTTTGCTCAGCAGCTTGTGGTCAGTCGTGTTGCCCCGAATCACCAATGGCATTGCAGCCGGTGCACTCCTGGCTGCGATGTATGCGCTTTCTGATTTTGGTACCCCAGCTATTCTGCGCCTGGATACCTTTACCCGCATGATTTATGTCGAGTACAACAGCTTCGGTTTGAGTCAGGCGGCGATGCTGTCACTACAATTGCTGGTAATCGTCGGCCTGATTTTGTTTCTGGAGTCACGCGTGAAGGGAACCCATGAAAGACCGGGCAAATCGCTGACGTTATGGCCGGGCAGGCTTCGTATCTCAGCCATGCTGCTGGCCACCATGCCGGTGATTGCCTTATCCATCATCCTGCCGCTGGCTGTGTTTGCTATCTGGCTTTGGCGGGAGGGCGCCGGTAACTTTGAGCTGGTTTATGCCTGGAACTCAGCCTATGCTGCGTTTTTTGCGGCGATCGCAACGGTCATCTTTGCCTTGCCTGTAGCCCAGGCGGCTATCAGCGGTAAGTTTGGTCGACTGATGGAGCGGGTGAGTTATCTCGGTTTTGGGGTACCCGGTATCGTGATGGGCACAGCCCTGGTCTATGTTGGTCTGCAGCTCTCATTGCTTTACCAGACGCTGGCTCTGCTGGTGCTGGCTTATGTGATGCGCTTTTTACCCCTCGCGGTGGGGTCGATTCGCTCTACCTCTGAGCGTCTTGATCCCAGTCTGGTGAAGGCAGCCAGATTGCTCGGGGCCTGTCGCAAAGAGGCCTTCCGTCGCATAACACTGCCGCTCAGTATTCGTGGCATCGTTGCCGGTGCCGCTTTGGTATTCCTTGAGGTCATGCGAGAATTACCGGCAACGTTGATCCTGAGCCCGCTGGATTTTGAGACGTTGGCCACTTACCTTTGGCGTGTCTATGAAGCCGGCTATTTTGGGCAGGCAGCGATCCCCGGGCTGTTATTAGTCGTGATCTCCGCTCTGGCTCTGGCCGTCATGTTTTATGGCGAGCGCTGGAACCAGACCGATGTCATCGAAGAGGAACCCTCTCTCTCATGATTGAAGTGCAGAATGTCTCTGTCCATTACGGTCAGAAAAAAGTTGTCGACAACCTCAGTTTCACGCTGGGTGATGCCGAGTTGTTGACACTGGTCGGCCCCACCGGGTGTGGCAAAACCACCATTCTCCAGGCACTGGCGGGACTGATTCCGATTTCGGAAGGCACGATCAGGCTGGGCTCGCAAACAGTGACGGCCAACAAAACGATTGCGCCTGAGAAACGGCAGGTCGGCATGGTGTTTCAGGACTTTGCCTTATTTCCGCATCTGACAGTGATTGAAAATGTCGGCTTCAAACTCAAAGACAAAAGCAAAGCGGAACAGTGGATTGAACTGCTGGGGTTGAGCCCCTGGCGGGATACCAGACCGGCGAATCTATCCGGTGGCCAGAAACAGCGTGTCGCTCTTGCAAGGACACTGGCGCATGAGCCGGCTTTTGTTTTGCTGGATGAACCCTTATCCAATCTGGACGCGGCACTGAAAGACGATTTACGTTGGGAAATTCGTCACGCACTGAAAGATGCCGGTGTACCGGCTATCTGGGTCACCCATGATCAGGAAGAAGCCCTGTCTGTTGGCGATCGGATTGGTGTACTCAAAGACGGCAAGCTGGAACAGATTGGCACACCGGAGCGCTGTTTCAGCGAACCACAAAATCGCTTTGTTGCCCGATTCCTGGGCGATGCCAGTTTTCTGCCCGGTACGCTGGATGCGGCAAGTAATATCGTTGCCACCGCATTGGGTAATGCACCGGCAGCACCGGTGAATGGTGCGCAGGGTGATGTCGACTTATTGCTCAGACCGGACGATCTCTCGTTAACATTGGATGACACCGGTAATGGCGAGATCATCTGGAGCCGTTATGAAGGGAGTGCCCGCTTGTACGGTATCAAAACTGATACTGGCGCTATGGTCAAAATTCGTTGCAGTCATGAGAACATCGCAGAGCCGGGCCAGCGTGTGATGATGCACATCATTACCACGCATCCTCTGGCTGTTTTTGCCCGTGGGGAGCAGGCCTCGTAGCTGGTGAGTTTGATAGCGGTTGCGTTTATATCAAGCGCAGTTGCGTCAACACAAACCCTGCAGATGCCTCCATTCGTCGGCATGACAAGGCTGGTGTCATGTTGAGCGGAGCCGAAACATCTCAACGCTTTTCAGATATGCCTCCACTCGTCGGCATGACAAGAATGGTGTCATGACGAGCGAAGTCGAGACATCTACAAGCCCAGAAAAGTGACTCAGCCCTGAACGTTTTACCAAACCAGGCAAACAAAGCCTGGCTGAATCGGTATAATAAATCGCCATTGAGCGGCGCATAGCTTAACTTCACTGCGCCCATTACAATCCACATCACAAACCTGTTAACTGCAATGCTGCAGAGTCTCAGTGTCTCTGCGGTCTGGATAAGGTGTTACATAGGAATTAGCATGTCGAAAATTATCTACACTAAAGTTGATGAATCACCCGCTGCAGCGACATTTTCGTTGCTGCCTATCATCCGCGCTTACACCAAACCGGCGGATATTGATTTTGAGATCAGTGATATTTCACTGGCGGGTCGCATTATTGCCAACTTCCCGGATAATCTGACTGAAGCGCAGCGCATTCCTGACCATTTGGCAGAACTGGGCAAACTCACCCAGGACCCCAACACCAATATCATCAAATTGCCGAATATCTCGGCGTCTATTCCACAGCTGAAAGCCGCGATCAAAGAACTCAAGGCCAAGGGTTATGATCTGCCGGAATATCCGGACAGCCCGAAAAACGACGAAGAACAGAAAATTAAAGATCGCTACGCCAAAGTGCTTGGTTCTGCTGTGAATCCAGTCCTGCGTGAAGGTAATTCTGACCGCCGGGCCCCGGCAGCAGTGAAAAACTATGCCCGCAGCAACCCGCATTTTATGGGGGAGTGGAAAGCTGATTCCGCGACAGATGTAGCCCATATGGAAGCAGATGATTTCTATGGCAGCGAACAGTCTGTGACATCGAGCAAGGTCAATGAATATAAAGTGACCTTTGTGGACAAAGCCGGCAATGAAACCGTGCTCAAGCAATCCATTCCTGTACTGGCCGGTGAAGTAATCGATGCTACCCGAATGCGAGCCAGCAGTCTGCAGGCCTTTTATGCCGATGCTATCGCCAAAGCCAAGCAGGACAATGTACTGCTGTCTTTACATCTGAAAGCCACCATGATGAAGGTCTCGGATCCGATTCTGTTTGGCTTTGCCGTGAAAACCTATTTCAAGGAGCTGATTGCAAAACACGGCGCGTTGTTTGATGAGTTAGGCGTTAATTTCAATAATGGTCTTGGTGATCTTTACAGTCGTCTGGACAATGTCGATGCTGACACCCGCGCCCGGATTGAAGCCGATATCGAAGAGATTTACGCTGAGCAACCCAGTCTGGCCATGGTTGATTCCAATAAAGGTATTACCAACTTCCATGTGCCGTCTGATGTGATTGTGGATGCCTCCATGCCGGCGATGATTCGTGCCGGCGGTAAGATGTGGGATAAAAACGGTGAGCAGAAAGACACGCTGGCAATGATTCCTGATCGCTGTTATGCCGGTGTTTATAAAACGGTCATTGATGACTGCAAAGCCAAAGGCGCATTGGATCCGGTCACCATGGGCACTGTGCCCAATGTTGGCCTCATGGCCCAAAAAGCCGAAGAATACGGCTCCCATGACAAAACCTTCCAGGCACAAGCCGAAGGCGTGATAAAAGTGACAGATCGGGATGGTGACACCATCTTCGAATTTGATGTGGCGGCGGGTGATATTTTCCGTATGTGTCAAACCAAAGACGAGCCGATTCAGGACTGGATCAAACTTGCCGTGAATCGCTCACGACTGTCTGACACCCCGGCGATTTTCTGGCTGGATCAGAACCGTGCTCACGATGCTCAATTGATTAGCAAAGTCCATCAGTACCTGCCCGATCTTGACACCGATGGGCTCGATATCCGGATTCTGGATCCGGTGGTCGCAACGCAAATTACCCTGGACAGGATGCGTAAGGGCGAAGATACCATCTCGGTAACCGGTAATGTACTACGTGACTACAACACAGATTTGTTCCCGATTCTGGAGTTCGGTACCTCAGCCAAGATGCTGTCTGTCGTACCACTGATGAAAGGCGGCGGCCTGTTTGAAACCGGCGCCGGAGGCACTGCACCGAAACTGCTGAGCCAACTCCTGGAAGAAAATCACCTGAGCTGGGATTCTCTGGGTGAACTGATGGCCCTGGCTGCATCGCTCGAACACCTGGCCAACACGCAGAACAATGCCAAAGCTAAAGTGCTGGCCGATACGCTGGATGCAGCCACTGGCAAACTGCTTCAGGAAAACAAATCACCCAAAGAGAAAACCGGTGATCTGGATAATCGTGGCAGCCATTTTTATCTGGCAATGTACTGGGCACAGGCGCTGGCAGAGCAGGAGGATAACGCCGAGCTGAAAACAGTTTTCGAGCCTATCGCCAAGGCATTGTCTGATCAGGAACCGCAGATCGTTAATGAGTTGAATAAGGTGCAGGGAAAAAGTGTCGATATGGACGGCTACTACCTGCCTGATGATGCCGAGATGCTCAATATCATGCGTCCCAGCGAGACCTTTAACCAGATCCTGGCTAAACTGATTTAACAGCAACAGCCAATGGCAGATGAAAAGCCCTCAGTAGAGGGCTTTTTTTTTATGCTTATGCTGTTTGACTGGCGTCATCATTCAAGCTTGTCATATTAGCGTCATTGACTGCGGTCATAATGAGATATTTACGCCTTATTTTAGGAAAGCTGGGTTTTCATAATTGAGGCATCTGCTCAGCGATTCGGGCATTGCCAGGCGCAAAATTAAATTGATCTGGCAGCCCCTGGGCACACGATTTGGGTAGATAATGTCAATGGCAGGTGCTTAATCAATAAGGCCGACATCCACTAGGCATAATTTCAGACACTGTAATCAGCAGGCACGAAGCGTATGAAAACACAATCACCAGATGATTTGACTATTGAATTTACGCCACTGGAGAAAATTGAAGTGCTCTATAACGAGTTAGTCAATTGGTATGGTGAAGCAGATAAAAAAGAGTTACGCGTGGCCGCCAAGCTATTGATTGTGGCCCTGGAAAAATTCTCTATTCACGCAGGAGCGGGCTGGCAGCAAATGGTTCAGGAATACGTCGATATCCTCAAACAGGACCCCGATAAGTTTGAGCGGATACTGGAATCAAATCGTGGCGAGCTCAAGCAGAAAAAATCTACTGATGCTTACCACTAGTCACAGAGCAAGCACAAAGTCCCTGTTCTGTTCACTTTCCAACAGGCCGGCAAACTTTCTGGTTTGCTTTGGCAGGTAAAGCCAGTCATCGACAATATTATTTTTACTGCGTTTTTTTGTCATCTCAGCCGGTTCGAAGAAGAATTTGGCGTTTTCTGCAGTAAGAACAAAAGGGGCATGACCTTGTTGCATCATCACGTAGCTCATGATCAGCGAGCCGGTTCTGTGATTGCCTTCGAGAAATAACTGTGGCTGACTGAGCATAAAGGTAAAAATGCCGGCAGCTTGCTTCCAGACACTGTCGTGGTCGTGAATATTCAGCCACTCCATTAATTGTCCGATACCTGCTGTCTGGTTTTCGTAGAAGTAACTTTCGGTTGCTTCAAACTGAGAGGCATCTTCAGTCGCTGACACCGGTGCATGTTCAAACAGCACGGTATGATTGAGCTCAAGTAAGTAATGCGAATTCCCGTACTCAAACAGCTCAATGCCCTGAGCGATAAACTGATCGATCAAGGCATACCCCGACAGGAGATTGGCGATGACCTCATCCGAGGGGGGCGTCTTTTTAACAGTCAGCGTAGCATTGATTTGATGGAACCGCTGTTGTGTCCGGTTCAGAGAAGATCGGATCTCAGCCAAGTTTAACCGTGATGGTGTCATGATCAAGCCTTACCCCGACACCGTGATAAAACAAGTAACTGCAGCCCGAGTCTGATTAACATCCGTTTTAATCATACTCATCATCAATTAGCTGAACTCACCCCGGACATAAGCCTGAGTCAATTTCTGCTTGGGATCTTCAAAAATCTGTTGCGTGTCACCCATCTCTACCAGATGACCGGTGCGACCGCCTTTAGAGATATCCACGCCCATAAATGCCGTCACATCTGCAACACGGGTCGCCTGCTGCATGTTATGCGTGACCAGCGCGACACTATAGTGCTGTTTCAGCTCGATCATCAGTTCTTCAATCTGACGTGTGGCAATGGGGTCCAGGGCAGAACAGGGCTCATCCATCAAGAGGACATCAGGCTCAGTGGCGATAGCTCTGGCAATACACAAACGCTGCTGCTGACCACCTGACAAAGACAGTCCGCTGTTATTGAGCTTGTCTTTCACATCGTTCCAGATAGCAGCACGCTCTAATGCTCTGACAACCATTTCTTCTTCGTCACCTTTAAAGCGGTTCAGACGCAAGCCGAAAGCGACATTGTCATAAATGCTCATCGAGAACGGGTTCGGTAACTGGAATACCATGCCGATGTATCTTCTGACGACAACGGCATCGACCTTTTTACTGTAGATATTCTGGTTATGGTAATGAATCTGACCGTCGAACCTGAACGAATCAATCAGATCATTCATTCTGTTCATACTTCTCAGCACCGTACTTTTACCGCAACCGGAGGGGCCGATAAAACCGGTGACTTTGTTTTTTTCAACCGGGATGTTGGTGTCACGCACGGCACGAAAGTCGCCGTAGTAAATGTTGTTTACCTGACAGTCCAGCACGACCGGGCCTTGTGGCACGTACTTTTCAGCGATAAAAGTGTCCAGTTCGGATTGATTGTTCATGTTAAACCTCGACTAATCTTTAAATTTGCTTTTGCCGACAACGCGTGCCAGGACATTGAATATCAGTACAATCATCACCAGTACCAAGGACGCGGCCCAGGCCAGCTCGATCTGATTGTCAAACGGCATACCGGAGAAGTTGTAAATCAAAATTGACAGGGATGCGGTTGGCTCAGCCAGTTCCGCCATGTAGTAGTTACTGAACAGCGCCGTGAACAGTAATGGAGCAGATTCACCGGCGGCCCCGGCTACAGCCAGAATCACGCCCGTCAGAATACCCGGCAGGCCTGTAGGTAAAACGACTTTCAGGATGACCTGTGTATTGGTACAGCCCATACCGAATGCCGCATCTTTCATCTTTTGCGGTACCTGTTTCATGGCTTCTTCGGCAGCCAGGGTCACGGTAGGCAGCATCAATACCGCCAATGCCACGCCACCGGCCCAGGCCGAGTAGGTACCGGTAGTCACCACCAGTACGGCATAAATGAAGACACCAGCCAGAATAGAAGGGAAGCCGGTCAGTACTTTCGCCAGAAAGCGGGAAGTCGTGGCCAGCTTGCTGCTGGGGTCGAGTATGGCCAGGTAGATGGCGGCCATGGTGCCGAGAGGAATACTGATAGCGGCAGCAATACCCACCATCACCAGGGTGCCGACAATCGCGTTACCGAAACCGCCGCCCATTTCAAACCCGGCCGGTGGCAGGGCGGTGATTGCTTCCATATCAAGACGTGCACCGCCTTCCACAATCAGCATGTAGATGACAGAGAACAGGGGGATACTGGCAATGACAGCGAGTACCCATACCAAACCTGTCAACAATGTATTTTTCAGCGCCCGCCACTCAAGTGCATTCCTCTCCAGCGAGGGGAGATCGAATTGGGGTGGCATGACCTGTTCGTCGAGTTGATTCACTTTTTGCCCTCAAATTTACGCATGGTGTATTGCTGTACTGCGAGCCCAGCGACATTAACGATAAACGTAATAACCAGTAGCACCAGGGCGGCGTACATCAGTGCCTGAATTTCCAACTGGCCTGCTTCAGGGAAAGTGGAGGCCAGTAATGAGGCCAGGGTATTGGCAGGCGCAAACAGGGAAACACTGATGTTATTGACGTTACCAATCAGCATCGCCAGTGCCATGGTTTCACCCAGAGCGCGGCCGAAACCCAGTACCATACCGGCTAAAATGCCCGAAGAGGCGGTGGGCAGCATGACTTTCAGTATGACTTCCCATTTCGTCGCCCCCATGCCGTAAGCCGCCTCTTTCACTTTGTAGGGAATCCGACGGAAGGCATCAGCAGAGATAGCCGCGACGGTGGGTAATATCATGATTGATAACACCAGGGCAGCCGGTGCCAGGCCAGGGCCGCTCAGTTCAGTGCCAAACAGGGGGAACCAGCCCAGTTTTTCATGTAACCATTCCGCACCGGGTCTGAGTAAGGGGATGAGTACATAAATGCCCCATAAACCGTAGACAACAGAAGGAATGGCGGCCAGCAATTCAATGATGGTTCTGAATGTCACTTCAATCTTGGCATGGACAAACCCCTGAGTCAGGAAAATGGCAATGCCTACACCCAGCCCACCGCCAATCAGTAAGGCCAGTAGTGAGCTGTAGATTGTTCCCCAAATTTCCGGTAGTACCCCGAAAACTTGCTCGTTGGTGTCCCATGTGGTGCCTGTAACAAAGCCGAGGCCGTGTGCTTTTATCGCGGGCATGGCTTGAGAGCCCAGCTCGAATACGATGTAGCCCACAAGAAGCAGAATGGAAAGCGCACAGAAGTAAGCAAAGGCTCTGAAAATGGCATCTTTCAGGTAGTCAGAAGCAGAGGGTGGTGCAGAGAGTGTCCGCGTGCTGCTGGCTGGTTTAAAGGGATCGTAGACCATGAGAAGACCTGTTCAGGATACGGAGATTGATAGCAAAATGCTGCAAGCACCAGTCAGGCGCTTGCAGCATTGAACCAAAGCAGTTAGCTCTCAATGATTTATTTGATCATTGCTGAAGCGTTACGAACGCGCTCTACTACATTTTCGGGCAGTGGGATGTAACCCATTGCTTCAGCCGATTCCTGACCGGTGGTCACCATGTATTCGATCAGGTCACGCAGCGCTTTGGCTTTTTCATCATCCTGGTCTTTATAAACCAGCAGCCAGGTGAATGAAGCGATGGGGTAGGCATCTTCACCAGATGGGTCAGTGGCCCAGGCACGCAGGTCAGGAACGTCGCTGCCCGGCAGATTTCCTTCCGGGAAGGTGGTTGTAGCCAGCGCGGCTGCACCGGTTTCGCTACCAGCAGGAATGAAGTTGCCAGCCTGGTTTTCCAGCATCGCAGTGGGTGAGCCGGTCAGTTTGGCAAAGCCGTACTCAATGTAACCAATGGCGCCGGGGGTTTGTTTGATAGTGGCTGTCACACCATCGTTTTTAGGTGCTTTGACCAGCTTGATATCATCGGGCCAGTTGGGAGATTTAGCAGCACCGACGGTGTCTTTAAATTCAGGATTAATCGCAGCGAGGTGGTTAGTAAATACATAGCTGGTGCCGCTGGAATCAGAACGAACAACCACAGTGATTTTCTCGTCTGGCAGCTCAACACCAGGGTTGGCAGCCTGAATTTTCGGGTCGTTCCAGTGGCTGATTTTACCCATGAAGATAGCAGGGTAAACATCGCGAGGCAGTTTCAGTTGCTCAACGCCATCCAGGTTATAAGAAAGCACCACTTCACCAGCCGTCATCGGCAGCAGGATAGTGCCTTTTTTAACCTGCTCAATTTCGCTGTCTTTCATTGCCGCATCACTGGCAGCAAAGTCGACAGTTTCATTGATAAAGTCGCGAATACCCGCGCCACTACCTTTTGATTGATAATCAACACGAACGCCATCGGTTTGTTTGCTGTAGTCTTTAAACCATTTGTTATAAAGCGGTGCGGGGAAACTGGCGCCAGATCCATTCAGCTTCAATTCTGCGTGAGCTGTGGCTGATGACAGGCCGACAGCAACAGCACCTACCAACAGGACCGACTTTAAGTTGCGTGCTAATAACTTCATAAAAACTCCCGATTTAGAAAAACCTAATGCAATACGTCATGTGTATTTGCTGCACGTTAAAGAAGTTTGATTAAAGTTTTATGACAGTGATGAAATAAATGCATGCAGCACATGCAATCAGCATGATGTGTCTGCCGGCACTGCAGCAATCAGGCGGAGAGTAAATCGGTAAAAAAACGTTCATAGTCCCGGGATTATCGCCACGGGATCGAGGTTATATTAATGTCCTCTGCGAGGCTCATTCAGCGTATTCAACTCGTTTCCGGGTGATCGGGCTTTTCAGCGACGATCAATGACACTGAATCGCACATCTAACCGGCCTCCACCTGCCGAAGGTGGCCAGATCCGATGCCGCTGACCAGAAGGGAAAGCGATGCTGAGTTTGAAGATGATATCGGTCAAGCCTGCTACCTACGGAAAAGACGACTCACTCCTGGCGTAAACCCAGAAATTTAAATTTCAGGATTTTTTCCTATGTTTAATGAGGGTTTGCAAGTAGTAATTTAACGGAAACAAGTTGTGTGAATTTCATCACATCTTGGAGTCAATCAATTATTTTGCTGAGCTAGCCAGGCTCTGGGGGAGTGTGTGATGAATACACCATCTATTCATCAGCAGGTAGATAATGACACGACAGCGTCAGTCAAAAATGAGACCGTCGGCGATCTCTATCGCTCACATAATCTCTGGCTCCTGAGCTGGCTGCGAAGAAAACTGGGTTGCAGTGATGACGCCGCGGATCTGATGCACGATACCTTTTCCCGTGTATTGCAGAAAGATGATTTGTCCGACATTAGAGAACCCCGCGCCTTTCTGACTACTATTGCCCATGGCATCATGGTCAACCATCTGCGTCGGCGGGATATTGAACAAGCTTATCTCATGGCACTATCCCAGTTGCCGGAAGCTGAGTCACCATCGACAGAGACGCTCTGTATGATGGTAGAAGCATTGACTAAGATCGACGAGATGCTTGATGGTCTGCCGGATCATATTCGCAGTGCGTTCCTCTGGTTCCAGCTTGAAGGGATCAGTCACGCCGAAATTGCCTCTCGTCTGTCGGTTTCGGTCAGCTCGGTCAGACAATACATTGCCAAAGCTTTATTGCACTGTATCGAATTCGCCTAGCACGCCAGCCAACCCCCGCATATTGGCAAAATGACAATGAACCCGAAGACCACCAACCCACTCACCTCAGCCACTAACTGGTACGTGCTGCTGACTTCTGGCGAGGCCACCGACGGAGATCGCCGGGACTGGGAAGACTGGCTCAAAGCCTCTGCTGAAAATGAGCGAGCCTGGCAAAAAGTGGAATCGGTGACAGGACGCTTTGCCGGGCTCGACAGCAGAGCCAGTCTTTCTGTGCTGGATCGTCCACTGCATGAGAGGCACGCCATTTTCGCTGAGCAACGACGTCGTGCTATCAAACACCTGAGCCTTTTGTTTATGGTCGGCACCAGTGGCTGGCTCGCCTATCAGCACAAACCCTGGCATGGACTGATGGCTGATTTCGCTACAGCCAAAGGTGAAATAAAGCATGTCACCTTACAGGATGGCAGCAAACTGGTGCTGAATACCAATACAACAGTGGCGGTGCAGTTTGATAAGCAATACCGTCATATTCAACTGCTTCAGGGTGAAATATACATCGAAACTGCCAAGCAGCCCGTCGAGCAACATCGCCCCTTTATCGTCACAACCGAACATGGCTCTGCCACCGCACTCGGCACCCAGTTCAGTGTGCGTATTCATGACAAGCAGAGTCAGGTGGGTGTGTTCAAAGATGCGGTCGAAGTTAAGGCCAGTGACGTGAGTTCACACTCTGTGAGGCTTAACGCGGGTGAGAAAGTCTCATTCACACGTAATAAACTCCCTGAAAAAGAGGCTTTCGACCTCTCAGCCAAAGCCTGGACACAGGGCTTTATTATTGCTGACAAAATGCCGTTGAAAACCTTTGTCGATGAACTTTCCAGATACCATACCGGCGTTTTACGTTGTGACCCGGCTATTGCTGATCTGACTATCTCAGGTGCCTTCCCTTTGACTGACACGGATGCCACCTTGAACAGCATCAGCCAGATTCTGCCGATTCAGGTCGAGAGCCATACCCGTTACTGGACCATGATAAAGCCAGCTCAGAAAGAGTCTGGCTAGATGAAACGTTGAATTTCAAAAATTAATAATTTTTTCAAAATCGACTGACACTTTTCCAATCTCGATTGGCATAACCAGTATAAAAGCCAAAAAATATAGCGGGAGAGAAAAGTGAAACCAGTTAATCCGGGTGCGATCAGCCCCAAGAAAATCCTCCACCTTAGTATCACCCTGGCCATTCTCGGGGCAACGCCACTCGTTGATATACAGCAAACCGCCTTTGCTGCTGATGCGCCTGAATCTACTTCCACAGAAACAACTTACGATATACCTGCAGGTCCATTGAGCACGGCGATTTCCAGTTATGCTGCCCAGAACGGTGTGCGCTTAACCTTCGACCCGGCCTTAGCTGACGGCAAAAGCACCGATGGGCTGCAAGGGCAATACAAGGTTACTGAAGGTTTCGAAAAACTACTGCAAGGCAGTGGCTTGCAAGTGGTGGATGATCAGGCTGGCGGTTATTTCCTGGTGCCGGGGCAGGAAGGATTACCTGGATTGGGGGAGGACCGTCTGATTCTGGATACCGTTAAAGTGCGTGCGAAGCGCTTTTATGAAGTGGGTCCCTTACCCGGACTGGGTCTGACCAAGGAGGAAATTCCGGGTAACGTACAAAGTATTTCTGCAAAGGAGATCAGGGAGTCTCACTCGATCAGTATGACAGACCTTTTTAATTCAAAACTTCAGGGCGTTACAGTCAACGACTACCAAAGCAATCCTTTCCAGATGGATTTGCAATATCGTGGTTTTACGGCAGGACCTCAAATTGGTACTCCGCAAGGTTTAAGTGTTTTCTTGGATGGTATAAGAGTGAATGAGCCTTTTGGTGATGTCGTTAACTGGGACATGATGCCAATGAATGCTATTGCTAGTGTTGATGTGTTTCCCGGTTCTAACCCTATCTTTGGTTTGAATACGTTGGGGGGGTCCTTTGCCTTAAAAACAAAAGATGGGTTTAACCACACTGGCACTGATGTTCAGGTTCTTGGTGGTTCATTTGGGCGCAAACAGGTTCAGGCAGAAAAAGGCTGGAATAACGGGACTGTAGGTTTGTTTGGTGCTGGTAGCTTTTTTGATGAGGAGGGCTGGCGTGACAATTCACCCAGTAAGGTGAATCAGTTTTTTGGTAAAGCGAGTTACCGAGGTGAGAAATTAGATCTTCACCTTAGTACTTTGATTGTCGATACAAGCCTGGTTGGGAATGGTCTGATTCCAACCGAAGAGTATGCTGCTGATAGAGAACGTGTTTTTACATCACCAGACGTTACTAAGAACAGGTTGCAACAGTTTCAATTATCTGGCGCCTATCAAGTGAATGACACTTTTAGTATCACGGGACAGGTTTATCGTAGGAAGAGTAAACGTGAGTCACAGGGAGCGGACGTTTATACCGATTTCGAAGATCAATATGTAAAACGTAATTTAGATGAAGGAGAAGAGTTTACTTGCATATTTGATTCTAATAACAAATATGGCCTTCCAGATTATGCTGTATTCGATTTGCCAAATGGCGATTTCTTTTCGATTCTTGACCCATCATCTCCATATTATGAATTCACGCAAAAGACCGACTTCGAGGAAGCTTTTGCAACTCTCGACTCATCGATGATCAATCCTGATCTTCCTGACTATTATGTCGAGATGGCGCTAGATAATTTCCACAAGAAAAAAAACCATGAGAATAGTTTGTTTCTTAATTCTGTTGATGAGCAAGGATACCAAACGCTTCCTCCTGGAGAGCGAACTTCCTATTCAAACTCGGAATTTTCTTATGAGTTTGAACCTCTTTACATCCTTTCACAATATAAAAACGTAGACCCTTTATTCTCTGCATATTTCGGGCAAACATACTTCTATTATTACACACCTGACGGAGTCAAACACGCGCTTGTTTTTAAAAATCCCAGGAACGCAGATACATGTATTGGGGATACTCTTGTTACAGCAGAAGAGGATATTTATTTGGAAGATGAAAATAACCGGAGACAGTTTGTAGACGGTGGAGATAACGCCCTGACAGCACCGGGATTTGTCGATGGCACTCCGACAGCGATTCTTACAGATAACACAATTAACCAACTCACTGATGGGGCCTCGATTCAATTGAATTGGAACACAGACAAGCACAAATTTATGATCGGAGCGTCTGTTGACCGGCCCTATGCTGAATACATTACGACTCAGCAGTTAGGTCTGTTAACAGCTGATCGTGAGTTTTATTTTGCACCGGATGAAATCAGGGACCAGTATATTGCAGCCGACAGGCCTATCGCCAACAATAACTTTGATGGTGAACAACTTACTAAGAGTATCTATTTCAGTGAAACATGGAGCCCTGTAGATACGTGGCACTTTAATTTTTCAGCCCGATATAATGATACGCATGGTGAAAACCGTATCAAATCCAGAACATGGGGACGAGGTTATGTTTCGAGTATAGCGAGATATGAAGCCAACCCTAACGCCTACGACGCATGTGCACCGGGGGAGGATTGCCCTACTGGATACGTCGTTCCTGACGAACTCAATTTTCTTAACCGTGGGGAAACCGAAGAGTTTAGCTACTACTCTTTAAATCCTTCTCTGGGCGTGGCATGGCAAGCTAGGGATGAGCTCAATGTTTATGCAAATTTTGCTCAAGGGGTGCGTGTCCCATCTGTGATTGAACTTGGTTGTGCACTAGATAAAACACCTGTTTCGCCAAATAATATGTACAAAAGTCTTGCGGAGAAACGAAGTTGCTCATTACCTTCGACACTGTCAGGTGACCCTTATCTGCCACAAATTAAAGCCGAGACATTTGAAGTTGGCCTTCGGGGATACATTGATGATTTTATTGAATGGAATGTCACTGCATACAAGACAAACATCAAAGATGATATATATCTAGTCTCATTTTTTGGAGGACAGGATTTTTTTGACAGTATTGGGAAAACTCAACGACAAGGCTTGGAGCTAGGTATTTCAGGTCAAAAAAATAAATGGGGATTTAGCATCAACTACTCGTTAACTGAGGCGACATTTCAAGATAATTTCACTACTGGTGGGCATGATAACAGTAGTTCATATGAAGGATTTTCTGGAAACAATAACTACAGTCGAGTGATTGATGTGGAGCCCGGAGCTCGTATGCCGGGGGTGCCATTGCATAATCTCAACGCGACAGTAACTTATGACGTGACACCCAAGTGGCAGGTAGGCCTGACAGCAATAGCACACTCAGAGAGCTATGTTCGCGGGAATGAAAATAACAAACATCGTCCCGGCCAAGTTGTCTATGAGTCAGTTGAAGTTTCTGGAAGTATGGAGACAGCTCCAAGAAAAGCATCCAACAATCCCGGCACAGTTCCTGGATACATGATTTTTAACTTACAGAGCACATATCGTTTTACAGACAACTTCAGAGTCAATTTACTTGTAAATAACATATTCGATAAAGAATATTTTACAGCTGGAATGTTGGGTCGAAACCCTTTCTCTCCTGCAACCTATGGTGCTGTTGGACCTGACGGTTATAACCATAATTCACTGGAATGGAACAGTACAAACTTTGTCGCTCCCGGCGCCCCAAGAGGAGCTTGGTTAAGCATGCACTGGCAGTTCTAGTTCATGATAGGTCTCTCTCAGTGCTGGCTCTTGATGTAATGAGGGTCAGCATTTTTTCTTCAATCGTTATTTCTCAGCTCATGAAATGACTGCTGGCATCACATACCTGGATAAATGAATATGGATATTCACCGTAAATTCCGGTTGAGTTTGAAGTTAATCAAATACCTTTGTATTGCTGTTTTCATCCTCTTTTTGCTAGTAGTGCAACTTATGCAGCCGGATGCTTGATTGGGTGACCGTTGTCACTTTGTCTTTCTTAATTGGCATGGTTAGTAGAGACGCCACCTTTCCCAGAGTTTAGCCGTGTGTGTTCTCAATCTGCCAATCATCACTAAGGAAAATCACCAATGGATATCACTGCGCCGAATATCGTTGAATCCGTGCTTATCTTTCTTATCTTTTTATCCGTCCTGATTTGGGCAGTGGGCATGTCCAAATATGTCACGTTCCTGCGTTATGCAAGGGCAGATAGGGTTTTTCTCAGGCGCTTTTCCGAGTCTAACCACATAAGGGAGCTTGATGACGCGCAGATGAATCAAAAAGGTCGGCTAGCGCGTGTTTGCCATGCTGGGCTGACTGAGTTGGATTTAATTCAGACGCTGGAGGGCAAGGTCAGTAACGATGAAAAACGGGAGATTCTGAACCACGCATTGCAGCAGCAGGCGCATGTGGAGCAGGCCCGGATGGAAAACGGCTTGTCGATTCTTGCCAGCGTGGGTTCCACGGCACCGTTTATTGGTCTGTTCGGTACGGTGTGGGGGATTATGAATGCGCTGAAAGAAATCACGGCTTCCGGTTCGGCCAGTCTGGATGTGGTGGCCGGGCCGATTGGCGAGGCCTTGATTGCGACAGCGGTTGGTATTGCCACGGCGGTTCCGGCGGTGCTGGCTTATAACTATTTTCTGCGTAAGGTGCGTCTGTCATCAGCGACGATGAATAATTTCGCCTCCGCTTTTCAGTTATTAGCCCTTAAGTCCGGTGCGATTTCCAACAGACAAACCGGCAACTGATTTTTCATTATTCATAAGAGGCAAACGCCATGGCAATGAATAGCGGTGGTAGTGAAAACATGATGAGCGAAATCAACGTCACCCCGCTGGTGGATGTGATGCTGGTATTGCTCACTATATTTATTGTGACGGCGCCTTTGTTGATGAATGCGGTGCCGCTGAACTTACCCAAGGCCACAGCAGATATTGCGGTGACGCAGCCTGAGTCTGTCACTATCAGTGTCACCGAGGATGGCAGTACCTTTTTTGATAAAGAACCGGTGACGCCTGATTCGCTGGATGCCAGGCTACTGGTGGCAGCAACTAATCAGGATCAGATTGTTGAGATCTTTGCTGACGAAAAGGCCGAGTATGGCGCGGTGGCTGATGTGATGGCTGCGATCCAGCGTGCCGGTATCAGTAATTTCACCTTTGTGATGCAGCCTGAGACGGGGCAGTGAGTTTGAAAGCGGCCTTTGTTCAGATGGTCTTTTTATGACTGCCCTGGTTACAGATTTATCATCATCAAGTGCTATTGGGGCTGATCGACTATGGCCCGGCTTTCTGTTGGCACTGTTGATTCATCTGCTGGTGATAGTGGCCTTTATGCCTTCCATGCAATCGGCGCAACCGGCAGCGCCTACGAAAATCGTCGTGTCAGTGAATCAGCTACGGCCAGAACCGGAATCCGAGCCTAAGCCCATGCCTGAACCTGAGCCACCCCCGCCGGTGCCGGAAGTCATGCAGCCAAAACCGATTGATAGCAAACCATTGCTGACAGCTAAAAATGAGCTGCAGAAACCGGATCAGATCCTGGTGCCGGAGCAGGTGGAACAGGTCGAACCCAAAGTCGAGCCGGAATCGCCAGCGCTGCCTGAAGTCGAGAAACCGAAACAACCCGAGCCGGAAAAAAAGCCTGAACCGAAGCCAAAACCAGAGCCGAAGCCAGAACCGAAACCACAGCCCAAGCCAGATCCAAAACCGAAACCCAAGCCGGAACCCGTGAAAGAAAAGGTTGAGCCCGAGCCGGTAGAAGCGCCGCCTGCCACCGAGCTTGTCGAGGCTGACACCGCGCCGGATCAGACTGTGACAGAGAATAGCGCCGAGACAACAGCCGAGGTCACTAATCCCAATGCGACCAGTGCCAGCACTAACGGCAAAGACACAGACTCAAGGAACCAGGGTAATGTCAGTACCGGCGAGGTTGATCGTAATGCGGCCTGGAAAGGCTATGGGCAACTGCTGTATGCGATGGTGTCCAAGAATAAGGAATACCCGCAGCTGGCGATACGCCGGAATCTGGAAGGCATCGTGCTGGTCAACGTGCAGTTCGTGAAAGGTGAGTTGGTAGAGATTAAAATCGTCAATCCGGGCAGTGGCCATGCAGTGCTGGACAGGGCGGCGAGGAAGATGCTGGAAAAAGCAGTCAGAGCCATCCCCGTGCGAGGCGATCTGGCTGGAAAGACTTTCTCTGTTGTTGTGCCAGTCGATTTTAAACTGACCAGTTGAGTCGAGAGTGTGATGCCAGCTATCTGGCCGGGGTGGTTGAGATGGCAATTAATGATTACACATTGAGTAATTGCCCCGGGTTAAGAGCCTGAACGAGTCTCGCAGTCAATCCACCATATTCTTTTTCAGCAGATCCGTCACAATTTCTGGTACGTAGGTGCGTCGAATGGTAATGGCGTAAAAGTGCTCATAGACATTTGGCAGTACCTGGTATTCGGCTAATCGGCCATTAGCGATTTCATCCTTGACCACAACTGAAGGCAGGGCGGTAACCGCCCCGGTGTCTCTGACCAATAGGCGCAGCATCGCCATATCATCGGCTTCTGCCATCACTGCCGGACTATAACCGACTGTCGAACAATAGGCATCGAAGGCAGAACGGATTTCTGTGATGCCTGTAGGCAGAACCCACTTCAAGCCGTCATAGCCGTCCGGGAATGTCGTGTCGGGTTTAAGTTCAGCAGGTCCGATAATAGAGACGGATTGCCTTGAAACCAGCTGACTCTGCCAGATAGCGTCGTCGTTCTGCTGGCTGACGGAGCGGTTGGTCAATACCAGATCGAGTTCGTGGCTGCTGAGACCATTCAACAGGTTTGTCATCCCCCGGGTACTCAACGTAAAGCTGACATTGGCTTCCTGTAATAGAGGACTGATGAAGGATTCGGTGAAGTTTCTCGACAGGGTAGTGAGTACGCCGATATTGATATGACGTTGTGTCGCCAGTTCTCCCTTCTTCAGAAAGGATTGCAGCTCTTCACCGGTGGTAAAGATTTCATCGGCGTAACTCAGCACTTTCCTGCCGGTATCGGTCAGGACAAGCTGTCTTCCCACGCGTTCAAATAACTGTACGTCCATGGTGGTTTCAAGCTGTTTGATTTGCTGTGACAGCGCTGATTGCGACACGTGACACTCTTCCGCCGTTCGCGTGATGCTGCCTGAGATCGCAACCCGCCAGAAGTAATAAAGATGATGATAGTTAATTTTAGCCATGGTTAACCAAAACTTATTAATTTATTAATTATTATCTATTTTATTTATGTTATCGCGTTTGACATACTGCTGCCAGCAAAGGAGGTATGCCTGTGAATCAATTCATCTCGTCTCACTTATCCATTCTTATCCCTCTGGTTTTAGCCATGGGTGCCTGGCTGGCCGGCAACCCGGGTCTCTCTGACAACAAACGCCGCAGGATACTGAGAACAGTCTCCCTCGCTATCATAGTCTCGATGTTCATTGTCACAGCCAGTTATTTTCTGCTTTCTCACCAGGCTTCGACAGGCATTTTGGCGATGAACGGCATCAATCTTACGGTCCTGTTTTTGATCAGCTTCATGGCTGTGATTCTGATTAAATTTTCTGAGCGATACATCCGTTCAGAAGCACGCTCTGACCGCTTCTGGCGCTGGTTATTACTGAGTCTGACTTCAGTTTCTGTGGTTGTGCTGAGTAATAATCTGTTGTTGTTATGGCTGGGCTGGGTCTCGATCAGTCTGTGTTTCCATCGCCTGTTGTTGTTTTATCCCGACAGACCCCGCGCTGTGCTGGCTGCGCACAAGAAATTTATTCTAGCCAGGGTCGCCGAGATCTGTCTGCTGGGCGCTGTGCTGCTGTTGTATTATCAGCACGGTACATTCCAGCTCAACGCCGTTCTGGACTACTACCTCAGTGTCGCACCCGGCCACGAACTGAGTTTTGTCGAAAAAGCGGCGGCTTTCCTGCTCGTGCAGACTGCCTTGATAAAATGTGCCCAGTTACCGCTGCATGGCTGGTTGATTCAGGTTGTAGAGGCACCCACACCTATCAGTGCGCTGTTACATGCCGGTATCATCAACCTGGGCGGTTTTCTGCTCATCAGTTTTGCGCCGTTGATGGCACTGGCACCGGTCGCCCAATGGACCCTGATTGTGGTGGCCGGCTTGAGCACATTGATCAGTGCGCTGGTGATGGTGACCCGAATCAGCCTCAAAGTCCGGCTGGCCTGGTCGACCTGTGCCCAGATGGGACTGATGCTGATCGAATGTGCCCTGGGATTGTATGAGCTTGCCTTGCTACACCTTCTGACGCACTCGCTATATAAGGCTTATGCATTCCTGAGTACCGGTGAAGCGGTTCAGGATTACACGCTCAAGCAGTTGGCACCACAGCAAAAAGTGACGTTTGATACGGCACTTGTCTGTTTGTCACTGGCTGTCGTCGCGACGGCATCCATTCCTCTTTTGACGGCTTATCAAGGGCCTCTCAGCATCTGGTTGCTGGTGAACGCCGCGCTGGCGCTGTATCTGGTCTCGGCATTGAGACAGGGGCTGTCACTGGCCAGTCTGTCTGCAGTGTTCATCGCCGCAGGGTTAGTCGGTTTCTATCTTGGCGGCAAGGCGCTGCTTGATAATCTGATAGCTGAACTGCCAGTGACCGGCATGTTCTCAGCCATGGATATCTGGCTAATGGCGCTGGTGCTGGCCTTGTTTATCCTGACGGTGCAGATTCGGGTTTTCCCGCAAGCCAAACAGACACAAACCCTCTATCGCTGGTTATTCTCCGGCCTGTATCTGGATGAAATGATGACACGCCTGACACTTCAGCTCTGGCCTGTCGTGCTTCGTCCGAAACTTCAGCACAACAAGACCGAACAACAATCTATTGAGGAGTCCTGGGTATGATTGACGCCAAAGCTGAGTTCAACAGGGAAGCAAGTGCCGAGCAGCTTGCAGCTATTCGTCATGCCTGCGCACAGATTGCGCCCAACTGGCCACTGGACCGTTTCATCGCTGTCAATGCCTTGTGGGAATGTCGTCATCATCCCATCGAACTGGTCTCAGCCAGGTACGCGGCGTTGGCCGGTGTCAAAACGACCCTGTCTGCGGATGAACTGCTGGCCAGTTTTGATAATGGCACTATCTCCGAATCATCACTTATTGCAGCCGCAAAGGCTTATAAGCTGAGCACTGACATTCCTGATCTGAGAGCCGGTCTGAAGCAATCCTCCCCGGCTGTCTGGCTGAGTATCGCTGAAATTGCAGATCTGAGTCGCGACCACCACAAAATGCGCTGGCAGGACGAGACTATCCATCAAATCAGCCAGTTTTGTGGTGAGTTTATCAATCAGCACCCGGACAACCTGGAAAGTCTCTATGCCCGCTGGCTGGATTTCACGACGCATGATTATGGTATGTCTCTGTTGATGGGGGAGAAGCATCTGCGGGAAGCCTTCGTCGATCTGCCTGGTGATTTCGATACCCTGTTTGCCGAAGTCGCCGCTGAACTCGATCTCAGCAACTACGATCTGGAGATATACGCACACAAACTGCTTCTCAGTATCAATGGCTGGGCCAGCTATTTCTCCTGGCAGCGCTGGGAAAAACAACTGCAGGGACAGGACAGCCAGTATGTGGAGTCACTGCTCGCGATCAGAATGGCCTGGGACCTGGTTGTCTGGCGTCAGCTAAAAAAGAAAAACGAGACCACAGACTTTCGCACCCTGGAAGCCCGCTGGGCCCAACAGAAGTTTCAAATTAACGAGCTCATTGATGAGCATATTGAGCATTTGCGTTATTTCTGGGCCTGGACGCATGCGGCGGAACTGGAATACCAGAAAAAGCTGCATCAGATCCTGAAAACTTCAGCACGATCCGGTCAGGATACGCCTGTGTTGCAGGCCGCGTTTTGCATCGATGTTCGTTCCGAACGTTTCAGAAGAGCTTTGGAAAATCAGAGTCCAGCGATTCAGACCATCGGCTTTGCCGGCTTCTATGGCCTGCCTATCAGTTATCAGCCCGCAGAGACACCGACAGTGCGTCCTCAGTTACCGGGTCTGGTTGCACCGGCGATCAGAGTCAGTGAGAAAAAAGCAAGTCAGGATAAGCTTCATAACCTGCACACGCTGAGCCACTGGAAGAGCTGGGGCAATTCCTCGGTCTCAGCGTTCACCATGGTCGAAACGGTGGGCTGGACTTATGCGTTCAAGCTGCTCAAGGACAATTTTCTGCGTAAGAAAAAAGAGAATCTGATTGATTCACTCAGTCACCATCATGACTGGGAACTGCTGAACCAGGACCAGCCGCTCAGTCTTGAGGAGAAAACCAGTCTGGTCAGTGGCGTTCTGAAGGGCATGGGACTGACCCAGCAGTTTGCTCCGACCGTACTCCTGCTCGGTCATGGCAGTGAGACCCGCAATAATCTCCATGCCTCGGGTCTGGATTGCGGTGCCTGTGGCGGCCAGACCGGTGAGGTCAATGTTCGTGTGCTGGCGAGTTTGCTCAATGATGCGGTCATAAGACAGAAGCTGGCAGAAGCGGGCATTCAGATTCCAGAACAGACGCGTTTTGTTGCCGGTTTACATAACACCACCACCGATGAAGTGAGCTGCTTCGGGGAAATCGACACGGAGATCGAGGGCTGGTTGAAACAGGCTTCCAACGCCACGCGCCGTGAACGCGTAGCGACGATGGAGACGGGATTGCAGGAGCTTGACGACCATAAACTGGAGAAAGCACTGTCAAACCGTGCCAGAGACTGGTCTGAAGTCCGCCCGGAATGGGGACTGGCCAACAATGCTGCGTTTATTGTAGCACCGCGTGATCGCACACGCGCCTTGCCGCTCGATGGTCGGGTATTTCTACATGATTACGACTGGCGTCAGGATCCGGATGCCGCCTTACTGGAACAGATCATGACCGCCCCCATGGTGGTGACTCACTGGATCAATATGCAATACAACCTGTCTGTCGCGGATAACAACTTTTTCGGCAGTGGCAACAAGCTGCTTCACAATGCGGTTAATCAGCACATCGGGGTTTTTGAGGGCAACGGCGGTGACTTGCGTATCGGCTTGTCATATCAGTCGATCCACGACGGCAATCAATGGCGTCATCAGCCCCTGCGTCTCAATGTCTATATTGCGGCACCCAAAGCCGCGATAGAGAGAGTCATCGCGGACCATGAGACCGTCAGGCAGTTAGTCGATAACAACTGGCTGTTCCTGTTCTGCTGGGATGATGACAACGTGATTGAACGATACCTGCCAGGTAATCAGTGGGAGCTGGCGAAATGAAGTCACTCAACCACCTTCAGCAACTGGAAGCCGAAAGTATTCACATTATGCGTGAGGTGGCCGCAGGCTTTGAGAATCCCTGCATGTTCTATTCGATCGGCAAGGATTCAACCGTCATGCTGCATCTTGCCCGCAAAGCTTTCGCGCCCGGTAAAGTGCCATTCACGTTACTGCACATTGATACCACCTGGGAGTTTGCCGAGATGGCCAGCTTCCGCGATCGGCTGGTCGACAGGCACGACCTGGATCTGATTGTTCATGTGAATGAGGCTGCATTGGCTGAAGGGGTACACCCGATTGAATCAGGCTCAGTGGTCTATAACGACCTGATGAAAACGGTGGCGCTGAAACAGGCGCTGGATAAACACGGTTTTGATGCTGCCCTGGGTGGAGCGCGCCGTGACGAAGAACGCTCCAGAGCCAAGGAACGCATTTTTCGGTCCGAAGCCCCACCCACCGCTGGGACCCCAAAGCACAACGTCCTGAACTCTGGAATATTTACAACACCAGGTTGAACCCGCGGGAGACAGTGAGAGTCTTTCCTTTATCGAACTGGACTGAGCTGGATATCTGGATGTACATCCTCAGAGAAAACATTGATATCGTGCCGCTCTATTTCGCCAGGCCCAGACTTTCCTGGGTCGATGAGGGCACTGGCCAGATTCTGGGGCTGGATGATGAGCGTATCCTGCCTTACCTGTCTGAATCGGAAAAAGCGAGCATTGAAGAACGCTGGATACGCTTCAGAACGCTGGGCTGTTATCCCCAGACAGGCGCAGTTGAGAGCCGTTCTTAAACAGTGGGCGATATCATTATTGAAATGATTAATTCCCGAACCAGTGAACGGCAGGGACTCATGCTGGATAAAGACCAGGCCAACTCCATGGAGCGGAAAAAACAGGAGGGGTATTTTTGAAAACGGCTGCGTTGCTTACCAGGCATCGTAAATCTCAACAGCTGGCGCCTGTTTTGTACGATATCGGTATTGAGTTGGTCGAAATCGATTTTTTCGATACCGACACGCTGGGGACTTTTGCCGGAGAAGTTGAAAGAGTCCTGACACCCAGTGAATGCGCGCTGGAAAAGGCCAAAAAAGCTGCTGAAATGAGCGGTCTCAACATGGGGCTGGGTAGTGAGGGCAGTTTCGGTGGCGGACCGCTTGGTGGTCTGATGAACTGGAATCAGGAGATTATCTGCCTGTACCAGAAAGAGCCGGAACTGGTCGTCTACGCCTCTGCTGAGGGCCCAACTGCGATCAGGGCCATCAAAGCCGATAATATCGACGAGCTGGTCAGCAAAATGTCGGATTTTCAGCAGCAGCGATGGATTGTCCGATGCCCGGACGGTATTCTCAAAGGGCTCACGCAAGATGAGGTGGCAGGTATTTATCAGGCTCCCTTCACCCAATGGCCCGTCGAACTGGAGCCCGACTTAAGAGCGATGCACTCACCACTCAGACAGCTCATGATCCAGAAGGCGGCACTGAACCTCGCTGAGCGTATTCAATCCAAATGTCCTCAGTGCGACGCTATCGATTTCTGGCCGGATGAAAAGGCGTATGGTCCGGCCTGCCAACAGTGTGGTTACCCGACTAATGAAGTCAAAGCGCTCACAAGCACCTGCAAATCCTGTGGTTACCGGGACACTGAGACCGTGCTTGTCAGCGGTGATGAACGTTTTTGTGATCAGTGTAATCCCTGAATCAGGCCGTTGTCTGCATATTAAAGTTGCTTGAAATCAGGGCGATACCCTGTGTAGTGAATAACTAAAGAATGGCCTGAGCCATCACTACCGAGAGAGCGCACCTGTGAGCATACAAAAGAAATTCCTCATCGCCCTGGCTTCGTGCATGCTGTTATTGGCCATGCTGACGGTTGCCGGCTTAACTTATTCAGAAAATCAATCCCTGCATAAACGCCTTTCCGCCCAGTCACAACAACTCACTAATTCCACGGCGAACATGCTGAATGTGATCAACAACCTGATGCTGGATCAGGTGAATAGCAGCATGCGTTCTACCCTGGAGATGATTCGCAGCAAAGGCCGTATTTCACAATCAGGTTCGATCACTGTCAACGGCAATAGCGTCACGGATATCAGCTTTGGGGGTGAGCCGCAGGCTTTGAACTATGCGCTGGTGGATAAGGTGACTCAGCTTAACGGTGGCACTGCAACGATTTTCAGTAAACATAATGATGATTTCGTCCGGGTCAGTACCAACGTTCAGAAAGAAGGAAAGCGTGCAGTCGGCACCATCCTTGATCCCAATGGATTGGCCATCAAACAGATCCGACAGGGCGACGCTTTTTATGGTGTGGTGGACATCCTGGGAGAGCCTTATTTTACGGGTTATGAGCCCCTGAAAAATGCCCTGGGGAAAGTCATCGGCATTGCTTATGTCGGTTACAAGGTCAACATGGAGGAAGTCAATGCGGTGATTGCTTCCGGGCGACTGCTGGATCAGGGATTTATCGCTCTGGTAGATGGTAACAATCAAATCCGCCAACATGCTGCGCACCAGACTGAGGCGCTTATCCGTTCAGTGATCGACAACCCGGGATCAGGCTGGCGTGTCGATCGGCAATCCTTCACACCATGGGGCTATGAGATTGTCGTCGCCTATTCAGAAGAAGACATTACCGGCTTGCTGTGGCAAAAAGCCCTGATGTATTTCGTGGTGGCATCCGTACTGGGGTTTTCCGTGGTCGCGCTGGTTTATCTGCTACTACAGCGTGTCGTGATCAGCCGGCTGAGTCAGACCACGAAAGCACTGGTTTCTATTACCGAGGGCGAGGGCGATCTGACACAAAGGTTTAATTCCAGCAGCGAAGATGAATTTGGTCTGATGGCGAAGGGTTTTGACAGTCTGCTAGAGCGTGTCAGGAAAACCATCGTCGCAGTAGAGGAGAAGTCCAGGGAACTGGTCAATTCTGCTGAGTCGCTCAATAAAATTGCTCAGGACGCAGACAGAATCAGTAAAGAGCAGGCCGAGGAAACTGAGCAAGCGGCGACAGCGGTCAATGAGATGAGTGCCACTGCACAGAGCGTTGCAGAGAGTACAATGTCCGGGGAGCAGGCCTCTAACCAGGTACAACAACAGGCATCTGAAGCCTCAACATTCCTGAAGGAGATGGCCGGTTCGCTGAAATCCCAGGCGGATGAAATCAAAGCGTCAGAACAAACCCTGTTATCACTTAAAAAAGCCAGTTCGGACATTGGACAGGTATCCGAGGTGATTCATAGTATCGCTGAGCAGACGAATCTACTGTCACTGAATGCGGCCATTGAGGCGGCAAGAGCCGGTGAATCAGGGCGCGGTTTTTCGGTGGTAGCGGATGAAGTCAGATCCCTGGCCGGTAAAACACAAAGCTCCACCGGGGAAATTGAAAGACTGATTCAGCGCTTGCATGAGGACGTGGACAAAGTGTCACAGACCATGCTGATGCAGATTGAGCATGCGAATCACAATGTACAATCCAGCGAGACAGCCATAGCCGCTATAGAGGGTGTTTTATCGGCTGCAGATAGGATACACGGACTGAACAGTGAAATAGCCAGTGCTGCCGAGCAGCAAAGCGCAGTCTCTGAGGAGGTCAGCCGCAATGTCACGAGCATTAAGGAGCATGCGCGCGAGAGTGCTGATTATGCAGCAGAAACATCAAAAGCCAGCCAGAAGCTGCAAAGTATGGCACTGGCAATCAGTGACATGATGTCTCAATATAAAACCTGATAATGTCACAATCAGTGCACGTAAAAAAAGCCCTCGAATGAGGGCTTTTTCAGGCTGACGGAAAGCTAGGGCTTGTAACCGAACAGTTGCTGGCGCTTGATTTTATCAGCCACCACATCCGGCACCAGACGCTCCCATCCCGGCTTATTATCAGTGATCATCTTCAGCACTTCAGGAGAGAAGATATCCAGATATTCTTCGTTGAATTCCTGAATCTGTTCAATCTCATCATTTTGTTTCAGGTATTGATACAAATGTTTCTGCTGCTCAGTAACCTGCAGATTATCGACTTTATACAGTGTTTTCGTCGCAGCATCTTTGTAGGGGTAGATATAGAGCTTGACGTTGTTTTTGAACAACCGACCGAAGCCTTCCAGAATCCCGCCTTTCAGGTCACTGTAGTACTTGTCTTCGAACAGTTCGATCAGGCTGTGTGCCCCCATCGTTATCCCAATCCGGCGCTTGGTGTAGCGGGACAGGTAAGTTGCGAGGCGATAATATTCCGGATAGTCAGAAATCATGACCGTGTGGCCGGTGGCTTCCAGCACATCGGCCCGGCTGATGAAGTCTTCCAGGTCAATGCCGTCATCACCACTATGCAGGTTATGCATGGTGATTTCCATGATAGAGATGGTTTCATCCGGCGCCGAATCATCCTCTGCTTCGAACTGTTTCCGGGCCGCATTGAGCATATCAATATTGACATGGGTCACCGGACGGAAGCGGCCACGCTCGACCAGTACATTTTTCTTACGCAGGTGTTCGGAAGGCTGCAGCACTTTACCGTCAGCCGAGAACATCGCGGCATCACTCAGCCCCAGTTGAACCAGTCTTAAACTCACCACACGATTGTCGACGTGCAGGAAGGCATCGCCGCTGAGATCAATCATGTCGACTTCAATACGATCCGTAGTCAGATTATCCAGCAATGACTTGACCAGCAGATCCGGGTTATGACTGAGGTGAAAAGCGCCATAGATCAGGTTCACCCCAATAATGCCCAGTGCTTCCTGTTGCAGCGCGTTTTCATTATCCAGCATGCGCACATGAATGACGATATCGCTGGGCGCTGCCTCTGGTTCAGTCTGAAAACGGATACCCAGCCAGCCGTGACACTCATTGGTGCCATGATAGTTGCGGGCGGATACGGTATCAGCAAAAGCAAAAAAGGCCGTGTTTTCTCCGCGCTGTTCGCTGAGGCGCTCAATATTCAGTTTATACTCGAGATCAAGCATGTCTTCCAGCCGCTCTCTGCAGACATAGCGCGGGGCTTTGCCGTAGATGTCATCGCTGACTTTCATGTCATAGGCGGAAATACTTTTGGCAATCGTGCCGGCGGCGCCACCGACCCGGAAAAACCAACGTACCACTTCCTGTCCAGCACCGATTTCGGCAAATGAACCATAGCGAATTTCATCCAGATTAACGGCAAGTGCTTTTGCACCCGGGGAGAGCGATTTATTCTGTTCCATAGGGCCTCATTTCAGTTGCGATCCAGTTATCAAGTGTAACGCCTTAGTGGAGTGACTATAACAGGGCCGAGCCAACCGCAAAAAAAGCGGGCCCTTTCACTGGAATAAATACGCATTGTTTGTCACGCTATCCTGTGATCGGAATGCATAAAATCAGGGAGAGAATATGGCCATTAAATTATCTGCCGGACCCTTGCTTGGCATTGAGTCCAATCAGCTTTACACCGTTTGCTTCTTATCTGACAAGTCGGTGACTACAGCGACCGTCAGTTTTAATAACCAGTCGGTTGAAGCACAGCGACAGGCCGAAACGCCCAAAGGTTTTTTCTGGCGCGCTGAAGTCGAGCTGCCGCCCCGAGAGGCAAATTATCTTGTTGGCTACACCATCAGCTTAAACGAAACCCGGGCAACGGATATTCACCAGCGTGATCGCTGGACTTTCTATGTACCTGCCGCCGCTGAAAAGCCGCGCTTTGCCTACACCTCCTGCAATGGCTTTTCCAGTGCCGATATCCTGACCAAAACTGAGAAACCTTATGCACTCTGGGAACAGATGCAGCGCCAGCATTACCAGCGCCCTTTTTCATTGCTGATGATGGGAGGAGACCAGCTCTACGCTGATGAAATCTGGTCTGTGGTTCCTGAGCTGCAGAAATGGTCCATGCTCGACAAAGCCGACAAAATCACGCGTAAGTTCAATACCACAATGCGTGATCAAGTTGAACGCTTTTACGAGAAACTATACTGCGAGCGCTGGACCAACCCCGCTATGGCACTGATGCTGGCTTCAATCCCCAGTGTGATGATGTGGGACGACCACGATATCTTTGATGGTTGGGGCAGCTTCCCGGAACCGATGCAAAACTGTGAGGTTTACCAGGGGATATACAGTATTGCCAGGCGCTACTTTGAATTGTTTCAGATCCGCTCAAATGCTAATCAGAGTCTGCTGGATAACAGCGCCAATCATTATGCCTTTGGCTTCTCTTTCCGCAACTATCATCTGCTGGCGCTGGATAACCGGGCTGAACGTACACGGGAACAGGTAATGAGTAATGAGCAGTGGCAGGCCGTTAATGATCATCTTGATAGTCAAATCAATGCGGGCGATCTCCTGGTACTGTCTGCAGTGCCTGTCGTTTATCGAGACTTTTCATTGACTGAGTCCAGCTTTGACGTCACGCCCTGGGAGGAGGAGCTCACGGATGATCTCAAAGATCACTGGCGCGCCAAAGAGCATCAGGGCGAGCGGGCGAGGTTGATTATGCGCCTGCTGAATAATGCTGAAAAACGGGCTGATAACAAACAGCACAGAACCGTCATTCTCTCAGGCGACGTGCATTTGGGTTGCCTTGGCATCATCAACGACGCTCGCAAAACAGCCAGGCCAATAAAAATCCATCAGGTAGTGTCATCGGGTGTTGTGCACAGCTCTCCCAGCCGGATTGCCTGGCTGGGTATTATGGCGGTGACTAACGATGATGATGAGTTTCTGAACGAAGACAGAACGATTAAAATCTCCATGCTAAAGCCGTTCAGCTCAGATAAATATATTCGGGCCAGAAATTATGTCACGCTGGAAGCAGGGACAGACGAGAAACTCTGGGTAAACTGGATTTGTGAAAGCAAAACAAACAAGCCCAGTTATCCGCTGGTCTAGTTATTCAATCGCTTTAGCAGGAGCTCGGCTCAGGTGCGGGGTAGCGCTGTAAGTAATAGTCGTGTTATCAGCGCCGGGATTAAACTGCATGGAGGCGGGTAATGCTTAAGTTCGCCGATGCCGTCATCGCGTCTTCACACAATCTTATTGAGGCTAGTTTATCCTACATCTGATTAATTGATGTACAACCTTAAAGTTTAAGAGTGTAAGGTCGCTAAATATACTTAAGTAGTACACAATGTTTTCGCATAATCTCAGGTAACGTCAGGGACGACTGTTGCACATTGAGGTACAACACACCATCAGGACCCTGAATGAACTGGCTCGACGCGTTTTTTATTGCCCCGCAAGAACAACAGAATTATATAACAGGGTCTTACAATTACACCTTAGTTGTACTGTCAGTGATAGTTGCCGCGGTTGCATCGTTTATCGCTCTGCATTTTGCGTCTATGGCGCAAAGCCTGCTTGTCGAACGACAGCGACATATCGCCGTGATTGCGGGTGCCTGCATCATGGCCGCTGGTGTCTGGAGTATGCACTTTGTCGGAATGCTGGCCCACGACATCGGTGGGCATGTGGGCTACGACCTGACACTGACATTTTTGTCAGTCATCCCCAGTCTGATAGCGACTTACATCACGCTTAAAATACTGATGAAAGCCAGGCTGACGTTCTGGCAATTAGTTTACAGCAGCCTGTTTGTGGGTGCTGGTATCGGCATGATGCATTACACAGGCATGGAGGCGATGGAAATGGAGGCCAAGCTCCAGTATGTGCCGGCCTGGTTTTTCGCTTCCATTGTCGTCGCCATTGTGCTTGCCTTTGTCGCCTTGTCAGTTCGCTATTATCTTTCTCAGTTCTCCCAGAACTTATCTGCAAACCTGATCAATGCGATCAGTGCGATTATCATGGGCATTGCCATTTCTGGTATGCATTACACCGGTATGGCTGGCGCCAGGTTTAGTGATATTGATGTGACGGTTATTCATCAGGCAATGAATCAGGAACACCAGCAATTATCCTACATTGTTGCTTTCACAACCTTAATCATCTCAGCCCTGGCTGCAACCATCGCTTCACAGCTACGTTACCGTCAGCTACTGGTTGAGAAAACCAGTAATGAGCGTCGTCTGCAAACAATGATGAACACGGCCGTTGACGGTATTTTTACTATAGACAGTAACGGCATTATTCAGGACTTCAATCAATCTGCCACTGACATTTTCGGCTGGCAGCCTTCAGACATCATCGGTCAGTCATTTTTCCGACTCGTTCCTGACGAGGCGATAGAAGAGTTCCGGGGCTATTTACTCAATTTTCAGAAAACCGGGCAGACGCAGATAAGTGGACAGGCAAGAGAGGTGTTTGCCAAGCATAAAGATGGACATATCTTTCCGGTACGGCTTGGGCTTGGACATATCCAGTTAAAAGAACAGGGCTCCATGTTTGTGAGTTTTGTGACTGATATTTCTGAACGCTGGGAAATGCAGGAAAAGCTCAGGAAAAGCGAAGAGCAATACAGCTCACTGATCAAAAATATTCCCGGCGCCAGTTTTCGTTGTCTTCTGGATGAGCATTGGACCGCCGTGCTGGTCAGTGACGCCATATTTGATTTATGCGGCTGGCATCCGGAAGACTTTTATGAAGGCAGGATTCATTTTTCCGACCTGATTCATCCTGATGATGTTGAGAAAACGGATCAGGCAGTGGCGCAAGCACTTGAGAGCAAATCTAATTACACCGTTGAGTTTCGCTGGAAGCACAGGAATGGAGACTATATCTGGGTACTGGAGAATGGCTCTGTCATCTGGAAGGATGACAAACCATTATGGATAGATGGTTTGATTCTCGATATCAGCGAGAGAGTGCAAATGGAGCACAATCTCATCGAGGCCAAGGAAGCAGCAGAGCTGTCAGCGGAGAGTAAGGCGAGATTCCTGGCCAACATGAGTCATGAGATTCGCACACCGATGAATGCCATTATCGGTTTCACAGATATTCTGAATGACGCCGACAGCTTGTCGGTGGAAGACAAAAAACACCTCAAAACGATCAGCCAATCAGCCCGCTCTTTGATGCACTTGCTCAATGATGTGCTGGACAGTGCCAAGCTGGAGAAAGATAAATTAGAACTGGATGAGTCGGCTTTTCACCTGACACGCCTGGTCGATTCGGTGGTCTCTACACTGTGGCTGCAAGCCAAAAATAAAGGCTTATATCTTAATTTTGAGATTCCCAGCGATATTCATCCAAGCTATATCGGCGATGAAAGTCGTCTGCGCCAGGTATTGATCAACCTGGTCGGTAATGCCATTAAATTTACGGAAAAAGGCGGGGTTAAACTCAGTGTGTCGAGCAACCCGCAACAACAACTGTGCTTCGTGATAGAAGACACCGGTATCGGTATGGATGCGACTACCCTGGCGCAGGTGTTTGAACCATTTTCTCAGGCTGATGCTTCCATGAGTCGCCGTTTCGGTGGAACCGGTTTGGGAACGACCATATCGAAACAACTCGTCGAACTGATGGGCGGCGAGTTGTATGCAAAAAGCGAGTTGGGTGTTGGCAGTGTTTTCTACTTTGAACTGCCTTTGCAGAAAACCGACGTGGTGATCGAGCCCGTCTCAGAAGGAAAACCGCTCTCATTGCCACCTCAGACAGTGCTCATTGCCGATGACATTGAACAAAATCTAACCTTACTGACACTATTACTGGAGCGCCAACATCATAAAACGGTTCAGGCAGAAAATGGTGAACATGCTTTGGCATTATTCAAAGACATTCGACCGGATATTGTGCTGATGGACCTGCAAATGCCGGTGATGGATGGGTTTACCGCGACAAAACTGATTCGGGATTATGAAGCTGAAAATGATTTGAGTCCAACGCCTGTTGTGGCCTTGACTGCAAGTGTGCTGTCAGAGGACAAAATGGAAGCGAAACGTGCCGGCATGAATGGCTTTGCTCATAAACCGGTGGATATACATGCTTTGACCCGGGAAATGGCCAGAGTGCTGGGAATCAGCATTGCTGATGATGACATTGAACCCGAGACCTTGGTGGATGACCATAGTGGTCAAATCAACCTTCAGCAGGGACTTGATTTGTGGGGGAGTCACGTCACCTACGTTGAGGAGTTAAGCCGGTTTTTAAACCAGCATGCTGACCTGCCTGCGCATCTGCTGAATCTGGCTGCAGCATCCGACTTTGCAGCCTTAAAGGCCGATTCGCATCGGCTCAAAGGCTTGTCTGGTAATCTGGGACTCACTGCAATTTATCAGATCTCGATCAGTCTGGAGCAACAGGCGGGGAATAGCGATAGTGAGCAATGCAGCGAAGAGATAAAAGCGCTGCAGGAGGCGATGTCGGCATTAGCGCTGGAAGTGAAAGCGTTAGCTGAACTGCATCAATTGGAGCAAAAAAACAGCCGCCAGAGTCAGACACTGACTGAATCGGACACACTCGATTTGGTAGAACAGCTCTCAGCCTTGACGGGGTTGGGTGAAATGGATGAGTCCATGGTAGATAAACTGGTCAATGGCATTAAAGCGGATCTCCACAGTCTGGCGCAGGGCGTACAAAATGCCCTGGATGAATTCGACTTTGTAACAGCACAACATCATCTTGATAGCATCAAGCAGCAACTGACGAAGGGTTAAGTCATGACACTAAGAAATGCATCCTCGCCGAAAATCCTGATTGTTGATGATGAGCCGGCCAATTTAAGAGTGCTGAGACAGGTTTTGCAGCATGACTACAGACTCTCTTTTGCACGCTCAGGACAGGCAGCGCTGGAGCTCGTTGCTAAGGAACGCCCGGATCTGATTCTTCTCGACATCATGATGCCCGAAATGACCGGTCTTGAGGTTTGTAAACGACTCAAAGCTGACCCGGAATACAGTCATATTCCCATTATCTTTGTGACCGCATTGCAGGATTCGGTTGATGAGGCTCAGGGGTTTGAGATTGGTGCTGTAGATTACATCGTTAAGCCAGTGGTGCCCTCAACAGTACTTGCCAGGGTCAAAACACACATATCTCTGGTTCGTGCGGAAGCGCTTCATGAGACACAGATTGATTTGATTCAGCGACTGGGGCGAGCCGCTGAATATAAAGACAATGAGACAGGGCTGCATGTGCAGCGTATGAGTCACTACTCAAAAATTATTGCCATGGCTTACGGCTTTGACAAGACAGCAGCTGATGAGCTGATGATGGCAGCACCAATGCATGATATCGGCAAGATTGGTATTCCCGATCGGATATTGCTCAAACCCGGTAAATTGAGCGATGAAGAATATGCGGAAATGAAAAAACACGCCGAGATCGGTGCCGAGATCCTGGCTAACTCACATTCGAGGCTGATTCAATTGGCACATTCAGTGGCGCTCAGCCACCATGAAAAATGGGACGGCTCCGGTTATCCCCGCGGTCTTAAAGGCGAAGACATACCCATTGAAGGCAGAATCGTGGCGATTGCCGATGTATTTGACGCACTCACCAGTGAAAGACCCTATAAAAAAGCCTGGTCAGTAGAAGATGCGCTCGAATTCATCAAGTCGCAGTCTGGTAAACATTTCGATCCGGCGTTGCCCCCCTTAATTGAGCAAGAATTACCGGAGATACTGGCAATCAAGGCGCAATTGTCAGAGCAGGGCGTAGCAACTGAAAAGTTTGCCGAGACCGCGGCGACAGAAGCATAGCCTTTATCTGGTTTATGTCCGAGCTCTTTGCTGGCTCATTGATCTATAACGTTTCAGTTTAACAACATCTCAGCAAACCAAGGACATCCACTGAAATTTGTCCAGGATGGGGGCTACTCTTGATTAGATTGACGCCAGGTCTCGTTGAATGTGTTGTCAGGTGTCAGTAATTTTAATGGCACGGAACATCGCACATTGACGGAAGACGTTAATATCCGGTTCGACATTCATATTGCGCGACACCCGCAATACCAGTCTTAGCAGCATCTTCATATCTCTTGGGCTGATTTCCTGAAACGTGGCAAGTAACTGGGCCAATAATGCCCTGGATAAGTCAAACTCATATTGCTGTGCGAATACCTGCCAGATGCGGGCGGCATTTTCCGGGGTCGGGATTTGATATTCTATAATCGCAGCACATCGAGAGATGATGGCTTCGTCAATATCGGAAGGTCGGTTGGTCGTCATAAACAGCAAGCCGCTGAAATATTCCATTGTTCGTAAGAATTCCGCGACGATCGCATTCTGTTCAATGTTATTACCGCGGGTCACAATGAATACATCGGCTTCGTCCAGCAGCAGCACGCAGTTCCAGCGCTCAGCACGGGCAAAAATGACACGAAGATTGGCTTCGATATCTTTGGCATTGGTGCCTAGGGATCCGGAGTGCAGCAGGTACAAAGGCCGCTGAATCAGTTCCGAATAAATCTCTGCTGTCAGGGTTTTACCGACACCGGGCACGCCTTTACAGAGAATCACATTGCCGGCCGTTTTTCCCTCAATAATATCGCCACTAAAGATATCGACATTGCTGGTGAGTACATCCAGCAGATCATGATGTGTTTTAGGCAGAATTAGTTTGTCTTTTAGTGATAGGTCATAGTGGTAACGTGTCAGGTAATCAGCGTGGATCCAGACGAAACCCTGTGTTTTAAGATTAAACACCCGGAGTAACGGCCATTCGGGCATCGCCAGTACATTATCCTCGCCCTCGACCAGACAGGATTCTCTTAACTGTGAATAGGTTTTGACATCACTGGCCGCCATATCATGAATGACTTTGGTATCGATGGGTGTGCCATCGGAATTAGCCTGGGTTTTGTCGGTGTAGATCGAGCCGCTGGCAATAAACTGCTCGGAAAACTGGTCTTTTATTTCCCGGCAATAGCGGGCATAACTCGCTTCATAGTCGGCTTTCAGTGCATCTGTTTCTTTATAAACCTGTTTCAGCGCCAAAGCTTCATTGATACGTTTTCTGTTGACATCACCGGGGCTGAAGGCGATGTAGTCATGCTCGAAGCCGAAATAGCCTTTCTTGAGGTTGGGCGAAAGGTGACAGACATGCATCAGCAGGGATTCTTCCGCATGGGCGGTGGCCGGTTTGTAACTGAAATCGGTTACCAGGGCCGGGTAAAGTTTGCCGTCGGCCTTTTTTAGATAGACCCAGCCATCAATCAGTTTATGTTTGAGATAAGCTTCCAGTGTGGAGGAAAAGGCTTTGAAATTGGGGAGGGGGGAATCAAATTCACCATCACGCGCCATCAGGATAGCTTCGATAGCACGCGATGATTTCACATCGTCCAGTGATTTAGCGACCTCAGCCATATTCTGCAATGCGGCAAGCGATAATTGCCGGGGCTCAATTTCCATTTCCGTGGTTTTGATATAACCACGCTGGTCAGCTTCTTCCCGCATCACTCTCTCACGGTATGGCGCGAGTTCGGGATGTTGCGTTGCTTTGATGAAGTCGTGAGAAACAATAAATGACACTTGTCTGACCTGTATTGAAAGAAAAAAAGACCGGGGCAGCGCAGCTTAGTTCATACGGCAGCGTTTTTATCGCGCATAGCCTGACCGAATAAGGTCATCTCACGCGATATCAGGCTAGGTTTTAGCACGGCTTCTATCAGTGACGCTGTGACTCCCTTTCACAATGATGCCACAGCTTAAGATGTCGATAATAAAGATCCTGTCATCATCCTGACACAGAAAGGATGCTATCAGTGAAATAGGTTAAAGATTTCCAGAAATCCGCCGCTTAACTACATGGAACCACACTATTTTAAGGCGTTCAAAGCATGAATCTTCACAGCATCCGCATCAAAACTTCGCTGCCCGTCCTGGCGATGGTCATCACCCTCATCGTTGTCATCGTTCTGTTCACACTGATGCTCAGAATGCAAAGCCAGGCTATTGAGAGTTTAAGTACGCAATTTATGCCTGCCAACGCGACGATACTCAATGCCGACAGGGACCTCTACCAAGCCAAGCTCGCTGCTAGTGATGTCTGGCATGGTGAGGGAGATATGGAACAGGCACGGGCTGACTTTGCTGAAAATGCGGCCCAGGTCGCAGAGCGTTATGTCGAATTCAGCCAGTTTATGTCGGACTATCCGGAAGTGCTGGGCGATAAACAGGCCTTCAATAACGCCTACGAGCTGTGGCTGGAAGAGGCTAACAAGCTGGTGAGTATGGGAAAAAATTCGATTGGCGTGAACCGGCAAGCCGAATTGGAAGCGGAAGCTTTTACCACATTACGTGACTTGCTGGATAAATCCGGTGAAGCCCTGTTAGTCAAGTTTGAAGCGCTGGATCAGGCGGTGCGTGCAGACATCAAAAAAATGTTGCTGATTACTATCTCGGTGGTCTTATTGGTGCTGGCGGTGTCCTTGTTCTTCAGCTATATCATCCCCAAGAGACTCACTGATGATTTGAATAAACTGATTGGACGCGTCAACGAGATAGCAACGGGGGATGGTGATCTGACGGCAAGAATCGAGAGTGATTCACGCGATGAATTTGGTCAACTGGCAGGTGCATTCAATCAGTTCGTGGGTAACCTGCAGGAACTGGTCAAAAATATTCTTGAGCAGGTCAACGGCCTCACAGGCCTTACCTCGAAGTTATCTGCCTCATCTGAGCAGACAAAATCTATTAACGAAAACCTTAATCTTTCCACTGAATCTATCGTCAGTGCCGTACATGAAATGTCACTGGCGAACAAAGAAATGGCAGAAGTCGCCACGAATTCGGCATCTGAAGCCGATCAAACAGCAGGTTTTGCTTCACGTGGTATGGAAGTTGTTAAACGGGCAGATGAACGTATCAATGCGCTTAGTCAGGATATGGAGCGGGTACTGGGCTGTTCAAACATACTGCAGCAGAATGCCGAGAATATCGTTTCTGTCCTGGATGTCATTCGCAGTGTGGCTGAACAAACGAATCTGTTGGCGCTGAATGCCGCGATTGAGGCAGCCCGTGCCGGTGAACATGGTCGCGGTTTTGCCGTGGTCGCTGACGAGGTTCGCTCGCTGGCCAATAGGACACAGCAGAGCACGGATGATATCAATGAGATCATTGGACAACTGCAACAGGCCGTGTCGGAATCTTCCACGGCAATCAACCAGGGTAAAGTTAACGCCGATGAAACCGCAGAGTCTTTCGATGAAGCCAGAGAAGTGTTCAGAAGTATCCAACACTCATCGGAGCGTGTAAACGACATGGCAACGCAAACCGCTTCAGCAACTGAAGAGCAAACGGCGGTTGGCGATGAAATCAGTAAAAATCTGCACGGCCTCAACCAACAGACAGAGTCGGCCAGAGAAGTCGCAGAAACCGGTGATCTGCTGTCACAAGAAATCCGAGATTTCTCAGGTGCCATGGCTAAATTGATGGGGCGTTTCAAAGTATAACGGCTTCGCCAAAGCGCAGTCTTTCCCCCGAGCATAATCTTTCGAAACAGGTTAAGCCAGAGGTAATTCAAAAGTCCTGTTAGCGCTTCGAATAAACCTATTATCATGAGTCAGGTGGAGCCGAGAGCACTCTGGAGTGGCTTGCATACGAAGCCAAAAGTACTTTCCTTCCTTTTCAGTTAGATCACTGAAAATCTGATGCTGATTGTCACTAAGAATTGACACAAAATTGACAATACTTATGAGAGGCTAACGTGTTATTTAGATGTAAAAACGATGTTCAATAAAATAAGTCGCACAAAACAGAAAAACAAAGATAGAAACATCGATATATCAGAACAACAAAAGGTCGATACCAGACAATCTTTGCTGGCTCTCAACGAATACATCCCCCTTATTGAATTTTCTACTGATGGAAATATCATTTCAGCGAACGAGTTGTTCCTTGAATTGATGCAATACAGCTTAGATGAGCTCAGAGGTGTGCACCATCGTGTTTTCTGCACAGATGATTATTCTTCATCAACAGAGTATGAATCCTTTTGGACAGATTTAGCGCTTGGAGAAGCTAAGAAAGGCGTATTTCACCGTATTACTAAAACAGGTTCCGATGTCTGGCTTGATGCGACCTACTTTCCAGTAAAAAATGATGATGGCGAGGTCTATAAAATCATCAAGATTGCTAATGATGTCACAGAGGAGCATGAACAACTCAAACACCAGAGTGCCTTGGTTGATGCGCTCAAGCGCTCTCTTGCCTTTATTGAGTTTGATCATACCGGTCGGATTATCGACGCAAATCATAATTTCTGTACTGTTGTTGGATACAATTTCGATGAAATTCGTGGACAAGAACACCGTATTTTTTGTCCGGACGAGTTTATCGAAGACTATGAGAGTTTCTGGCGAAGTCTGGCTGCTGGCGAGTTTAAATCAGGCTTATTCAAACGATTGGATAAATACGGTCAGACTATCTGGCTTGAAGCCACATATAACCCGGTGGTGAATAGCGATGGTAGTGTTGAGGTCGTGGTGAAGTTTGCCAGTGATGTAACCGAGCGTATCAATCAGAGGAACGAGCTAACCAAGACAACAGAGCTGGCTTATCAAACTGCACAAAACACATTGGATGTGGGGGAGGAAGGTATTCTTCAACTCGATACTGCTTCGAAAACCGCGATAAATATATCTAACACAGTAGATAAAGCTGCTCAGGTGATGAATGAGTTAGCTCAGCAGTCTCAACAAATTTCAGAGATAGTCACTACGATTTCTCAGATTGCTTCACAAACTAACCTGCTCTCACTGAATGCGGCAATAGAAGCGGCGAGGGCAGGAGAGAGCGGCAAGGGGTTTGCGGTGGTCGCTGACGAGGTCAGAAAGCTTGCCTCCAATACTTCAGATGCTACAGTAGAAATCAGCGAAATTGTGCAAAAAAACAGTCAATTGACTGAGAAGTCATCTGAATACATGGAAGCAATCCATGATCTGGTGGAAGGATGTAATGAGCAACTTTCGCACACACAAAATACACTGACTAGTATAAAAAAAGGCTCAGATGAAATTGTCAGTGCAGTGTCTAACATTATAAAAAGGCAACAATATTAACTAACTGCTGAACTTCACTGACCAGTCTGGGGTTGGTAAATTTATGAACAGCACTTACCTTGGTTTGTAATGAACTGTAAAACCACAAAAAACTACATCAAACTAACAAGACCGTTTCAAGCAAGTTTTGGGTTAACGTTAATCGAGTTGATGACGGTTGTTGCCATCGTAGGTGTGATTGCGATGATAGCGGTTCCCAGCTATGAAAAGTATCGTCGTGATGTCAACAATCAGATTGCCGTGGGGTACTTACAAACTATACGAGGCAGTATTGAAAGATACTTTGTAGAAACAAATCGTTTCCCTGCTGGACTGGCGGATTTGGGAAATCTGCCTAATAATGGTGAAGACCCATGGGGGAATCAATTTGTTTACCTGAATATCGCAAATGCAGGTCCCGGGGTAATGGGGCAGGTTAGAAAAGACAGAAAGCTAAACCCCATCAATACTGAATATGACCTTTACAGTATGGGAGAAGATGGGGTGACTAAAAAACAGATTTCCAACAAAGACAGCCTCGATGACGTTATCCTGGCACGCGACGGTCAGTTCATCGGACTGGCCCGAGATTTTTAGCTTTCATGCTCACTCGGTCGCTCTTTACCCAGAACTCTGTTGCTAAACGCCTACTATGGGCTTTTGTACTTGCGGCCGTGATTCCTGTTTCGCTTCTCGGGATACTTTCATTTCATCAAGTCACAGAGGAGCTTGAGCAGAGTGCCTTTTCTGACTTGAGACAAAGCAGTAAAGAATATGCGTTGGGTTTGATAGCCAGAATTCAACTGGCCGAGACAGCATTACGTGTCCTACAAAGCAAAGTCAGTGCTTTACATAATGAGGGCCAAATCATTGATCCATACAGCACTGACAATACCTCAGAACTTTTCAGTCATATAGTTCACTACAGCAATGATATGGAGTGGTTTGTCAAAGGGCAGCCGACTCTCTTGCCCAGTCTCAATGCCCAAGACAAGGCTGTCTTGAACAGCGATGAGGTTGTTATCACAACCACTGATCAAAAAAATGGTACCGTCTCAATATGGGTCATTGTACCTCTTTCAGCGTCTCAAGACGGCTACCTGATGGGACGTTTTTTTCACGACTCAATATGGGAGAGGGAGCTACTAGGTGTGAATGAGTTGATGGTTTATGGGAAAAATGGTGAACTCTGGTTTACCACATTAGACGACACTCAACTCTCAGATCAAGTTGAGCAGCATATCCTGGAGCAGGTCAGTGGTTCTTTCAGGTGGTCAACTGCAGAAACACATCGGGAAGCTTACTTTGGTAGTTTCTGGCATGCTCCACTACGCAATATGTTTCACTCTCCTGAACCGGTAATTGTTTTACTCAAACCTGAAAAAGTGGCGCTATCAGCCAGTAGATACTTCAAGTCCATATATCCTCCCATCGTTGGTTTGGTCATTCTGATTATTCTCTATTTGATCACCAAGCTTATTACCCGCTATTTATCACCTCTAACAGAATTGCAGGTCGCAACAGAAAAGCTATCTCAGGGTGACTTTTCGTATGAGGTTGAAGTCGCAAGCCGAGATGAATTTTATTCTTTAGCCAATTCATTCAACAAAATGACTGATCAGCTTCGAAAGCAGTTTGAAGTTCAGGCGACCATGGCTGAAATTGACAGGCAGATTCTGTCTGCACGTGATGCCAACGAGGTGATAGAGGCGGCACTGGACAGACTGCTTCCTATTTTGAATGCCAGTATGATGGCAATCGCCACGCTTGAACCAAAGTCGCCGAAATTAGAAAAGCTGCATTACCGTATTTCCAGTAAGCCTATTGAAACTGTCGATAACCCCAGCGTTCTGTCTGATGAAGACTTGGAAAAATTAAAAGCACTGGGTGGACATTATGTAACTCTGTCTGCAGAAGAACTTCCACCATACTCCTACATCAGGAAGGTAATGAAATCCAAACCTTATTATTATCTGGTTATTCCTGTTGTAGTTGAACAAACACTGTCGGCGATAGTTGGGTTTGCATATCGTGACATGACCTCAATCAACGAAGAAGTAAAAAAAGTCGCCAGAAATTTTGGCGATAGGATAGCAGTCGCACTATCCAATGCTGCATGGGAAGACAAACTCTATAAACAAGCACACTATGACAGTCTTACAGGATTACCAAACAGAAGGGTTCTTCATGAAGGTCTAGGGCAGGTCATCGCTCGGGCACGTCGTGACAATTCGATTTTCGCCCTGTTTTTCATAGATTTGGACCGCTTCAAAAATATCAATGACTCATTGGGCCATGCCATGGGTGATAACTTGCTCATTGAGGTGGCGAAACGGTTGGTTGATAGCTCACGAACGACAGATCTTGTGGTCAGAATCAGTGGTGATGAGTTCGTTATCGTACTCACGGATACCGGGGACCAACATCACGCACTTCAAGACCTGGCAGCCGTTGCCGAAAAATTGCTAGCGGCTTTGTCTGAGCCTTTTTTCATTAATGATCAGATTCTCCATATCACAGCCAGTATCGGGATCGCGGTTTATCCGGATGATGCTGAGACTCCTGAAAGTATGTTGGAAAATGCAGATGCTGCAATGTATCACGCAAAAGCATCGGGCAGAGGGACTTTCAACTTTTATCAAGCTGAAATGACCTTGCTTGCTATCGAGAATATGGAGCTCGAACGGGCACTAAGAAATGCCATAAAAAATCATGAGTTGAGACTTTATCTTCAACCTAAATATGATGTCAATCAAGATGTAGTAGGCGCTGAGGCGCTGATAAGGTGGGAGCATTCAGAGCTCGGCTTGATTTCACCGGCTAAATTTATTCCAATAGCAGAACAGACACTGTTGGTAATAGATATTGGCTGTTGGGTGTTTGAACAGTGCTGTCTATTAATCAATCACTTAGTTGAAACAGGACTGCCCGTTGTTCCTATTGCTGTCAACCTGTCTGCTATTGAGTTTAATAGGGAAGACTTGATTACTAATCTTTCTCAAATTTTGGACAGAACCCAGACTGATCCCCACTATCTTGAATTAGAATTGACAGAGACAGTTGCTATTACAGATAAGGAAACCTGTATCCGACGCATGAAAGACATTCGGGAGTTAGGTTTGGATTTAACCATGGATGATTTCGGTACAGGATTCTCATCACTGTCTTATCTGCAAGATTTTCCACTAAATACGCTAAAAATCGATCAACAGTTTGTTCGTAATATAGAACAGGGACGAAAAAGCCAAGCTATCATCAAATCGATTATCGCTTTAGCACAAGGTCTTGAAATGCAAGTGATAGCTGAAGGCGTGGAAACGCCGGAACAATTAGATTTCTTGCTCAACAATGGTTGCAGGCTGTTTCAGGGCTTTTGGTTCAGCAGACCGATACCGGAAAAAGACTTTCTCGAATTACTAAAACAAGAAACACTGGATCTTTCATCTTTTGTATGAACCTTCTTAACTGTTAGATTTCTAACTTGCTGGCTCTTTTATTCTCAGCCGTACGGTTCCTTAACAAGGAGAATATATGCAAATCCAGGTAAATACGGATCACAATATCCATGGTGCAGTAGAACTGGCCGATTCAATTCGTGAAGAGTTACAGCGTAGCCTGAAGCGTTTTGATGAACATCTCACTCGGGTCGAGGTGCACATTAGCGATAAAAACAGCGATAAACGCGGCGGCGGTGATGATATCCGTTGTCTGATTGAAGCCAGACTGGAAAAACATCAACCCAATGTGGTCAGTCACGATGGGGCCAATGTCAAACAAGCCCTCACCGGCGCTGAAGACAAGCTGGTGCGTCAGTTGGATAAGATTATCGAGCGCCAGCGTAACCACTAGAACTTCACCAACACTACGAGGGGCAAGCGATGTGCTGCCCCTCAACTTCATCTGTTTCAACACCATACTGAACTCGCCAGAACCACATTCCGGGACAATCGGCTGTGGTCAGACGAGTTTGGCCCAATCTTAAAGCGTGGCTCAGCCACGCTTGTTTGTTTCTTATTCCACAGGAGGTTTATTTATGTCCAGCCCTGAGCATAAGAAAAAAATCTGGGAAATGATTAAAGACATCAAAGTTGGCATGTTAGTGACTCTGGACGAGGAAATGCCTCGTGCCAGGCCCATGCATCTTGTTCAGGGTGAGTATGATGGCACGCTCTGGTTTTATACCCGTCGCAGTGCCGAGAAAGTCTCGGAAACTGACAAGGACCATGATGTCTGCCTGACCTTTTCCGACCAGGAAGAGGGTGTTTACGTCTCGCTCTCAGGTAAAGCGAAACTGATTGATAATCAGGAACTGGTCGATAAGTACTGGAATCCTTTTATCGCCGCGTGGTTCCCCGAAGGCAAGGACGATCCTGAAGTCGCCTTGCTGGAAGTCAAGGTAGAAATGGGCGAACACTGGAAAGCGAAGGAAAGCAAAGCTTTTCAGCTCTATGAGTTTGCCAAAGCCAATATCAAAAACACCACGCCCGATATTGGCGAAAATGAAAAGTTTGGCGGTTAACACCATGTATCAATTTGCTGAACAGGGCATACGCTGCCACCGTTGAGAGATAATCGGGCAGGAGAATCCTGCCCGATTTTTTATGCATCGACGTCACGCAAAAAAGCCCAAACGGTGTCGCATTCCACCCAGTCCTATAAAACAACGATCAGATATAAAAAAGCCGGCAGCAAGGCCGGATTTTACAGTCAAAGGTTTAGTTTAGGAAAAAGCACAGCTTCCCTGCCGTGCGATCAATCGCTTATTCAGGGCTAAGGCGATAGATAGCACCTTCACCCATGACTGTATACAGGTCACCTTCAGGTCCCTGTGCGATGGCCCGGAAGCGACCCGGTTCCATCGGCAAAGTCATCTCGGTGACATCAACGAGCTTACCGTCATCGGAGACTTTAAGTAGATCGATACGGTTGCCTACCGGGGTACCACCGAAGCCAATCCCCATGAAACCGACGGCAAGGCGTCCTTCCCAGGCACCCCATTGATCACCTGTCAGGAAATCAGCAGTGCTGATACCTTGAGACAGCTGATTGTTCTGCCACAGCGGTTTAATCGCATTCGGATAGGTTTCAATATCCGTGATGGGCATGTACTCAGCACGTTTATCCGGGTCCATACCTTCTTTCTGGTTAGGCATGTAACCGCAGTAGTCATCCGGGCAGTCGCCACGACCCGCCATGTTAGGCTTCGGGTCCCAGCCACTGTTGCCACCGGCGACCAGCATATTCACCTCATCCGAGTGCCATGGGCCATGTTCAGTGACTACGGGCTGGCCGGTTTCCGGATGGAATGTCAGGCCCTGAACATTCCGATGACCATAGGTGTATATTCTGGGATCGTATTTGTCAGACAGGCCATTATCGGGTGCAGGGTTACCGTTGCGGTCAATCCGCAGCACTTTGCCGCCCAGGGATTGCGGGTCCTGTGGGATACGGCTGTTGTGGTTATCACCCGTGGGCACATAAAGAAAGGTATCGTTCGGACCGAAGCCAATTCGACCCCCGTTATGCGCACCGGCTTCACCGAAAGGGTGATCCGTCGGTTTTGGCTTGAAGGGTATAGCTTCAACAATATCGGTGCGATCCGATACTTTGGTGAAGTCTTTATTCAGTTTCAGGCGCAGCACCCGGTTGGTTGCTGGTGGCGTTTTGTCAGAGGCCGAATAGACATAGATGTAACGGTTATCCTCAAAATTCGGGTCGATTGCAACGCCGTTCATACCGGCCTGACCCTGACAGAAAAGATCTGTTTCCGTCGTGGCATAGTCTTTCGTGTCTTTCATACCCAACAGATGGTTCACTGACCCGTCAGGCATTCTGACTGACAGACCACGACATTTTTCGGTATATAACATCGTGCCGTCATCGAAAAAGGTGATATCCCAAGGGTTTTCAAGACCGGAAATCACCTCGGTCTGGCTGAGTTCGGACGCACCAGTATTTGCTGTGACCATGGCAGGTAAGCCAGCCAGAATGGCCGAGGCCACCATAATATTCGTCGTTCGTTTCGTAAGTTTGTGAGACATGTTCGCTTCTCCTTTGTTGGTGAGATGCTGTATGTACTCCACACACTGTCAAATGTGAGATTACAGAAAGGATCCGTTCTTTCTTTGTTGACCCTTACTGAAGCTGACGTCAAAACCCTGCAGATTGTTCCTTGCAGATTGGTACTAGCGGCGGCAGAAAACCGGATTGAACGAGAGTGGCTGGCAAACAAAAAAAACGTTCACCCAGGAGATGGGTGAACGGAGAAGCATGTGAATTACTTTCTTGGATCATCATCCGGGTTGATATAGGAAATATCCCATGGGCCTGTAGCAATGAGTTCGACTATCGTCTCTTCCTCATTTGTCCAGACATAATGAGCATGACCTGCGGGTAAGACAAAACTGTCTCCGACATTCAGAATCTCGCCTGATGCTTTATCAAATTTTTCACCCATGCCATTACCCAGACTGCCTTTCAGCACGGTAATCACCTCGGTGAAAGGATGTGTATGTGCCGGGATAGGGTAGTTCGCAGGGAATTTAAGCCAGGCAATAAAGACGCCGGGTTTAGATGGATCGCCCACTATCAGGGCGCTTTTAGCCCCATCCGGTAGTAAAGCTTCATCATTCCAGACGATTTCCTCTGCACGGAAAGACTGCATTTCATCTGCAGTCATCCGCTCGATCCTATCCTGGGCATAAAGCGGGGCGCTCAGTAACAGCAGAAGGGGAATTAATAGTCGTTTCATTGTCTTTCTCCAGTATGTTTTTATCTCGTCAGCGACTGCTTCGGATTGAACCAATCATTGCAGAAGCGAATGACACGGTAACTGGAGAAAAACATGAGATAGTCTGCGGAAAATGCTGATTGTGAGTCAGTATTTTTCTATGCATGTCTGTAACAGATGTACGTTGAAATCTGTAATGACAAAGGCTAATACAGTTCGCCAAACTGTTCCAGATAAGTGAGATAAACCCGCACATCAAACTCCAGCTGGTGATAGTTCGGTTCCATATGCGTGCAGAGCTTATAGAAAGCCTTGTTATGGTCTTTCTCTCTCAAATGCGCCAATTCATGCACCACAATCATGTTCAGAAATTCGGGTGGAGCGGTTTTAAATACTGAACCGATTCGCATTTCATTTTTGGCTTTGAGTTTGCTGCCCTGAACCCGTGAGACATAGGTGTGTAAACCCAGCGCCTGATGCAGCACATCCAGCTTGTCGTCATAGATCACTTTACTTAAAGGGCTGGATTGACGCAGGTACTGGTGCTTTAAATCTATCACATAGGCATACAGGGCTTTATTGGTTTTGATGTCGTGGGTATGCGGGTATTTCTTTAACAGAAACTGGCCGAGCGTTTCAGCAGCAATCGCTGATCTGACTTGATTTAGAACTTGTTCCGGGTAGCCTGTTAAATACTTTAATTGCATGTGTGAAATGGCTTTGCAGCCAGTGAGATGACAGAGTCATCAGACTATACCGCAGCGATAATATCGTCGCCGGATTTTTGTCATATCACTTTCGATACGCTTATGGCATGATAGCCATTCTAGCTCACTTTCCGTGAGCCACTTCCTTATCTAACTGTTTACACTTGCCAACCTCGGCGGGTGAAAGTACGCGTTGGAGTTACGCATTATGAAAGCATTACAACCCGAAATCGTTCTATCAGAACTGGATGTGAAACGTATTGAACGGATTCTGTCCACGCTGTCATCGACTGAACTTGAAAAACTGATGACACTGGAAGACGAACTGGAAAGAGGCCATGTCGTTGAACCTGCCGCCGTCCCCGGCAATGTCGTGACGATGAACTCCACGGTGAAGTTTAGTGTGTCATCATCACAGCAAACATTTTGTCTGACGTTGGTTTATCCCAAGGATATGACCGACGACGGAAAAACCATCTCTATTCTCGCTCCGGCGGGCAGCGCCATGCTGGGTTTGCTGGAAGGCGATGAAATTGAGTGGCCGACACCGGATGGCAAAGCCATGAAAGTGAAAGTGGAAGAGATCCTTTATCAGCCGGAAAGAGCCGGGGAATTCCATCTCTGAGCGAGACAGTCTAGACACAAAAAGCCGACGCAAAGTCGGCTTTTTTAATCGATTGAGCTCGATATCAATAATGCGGATTCAATATTTAGGGTATGCGCGTCTTCACGTGACATGGCTTGCCAGCTTAATTAAACACCGCATAAAAATACGGTAAACAGTTCAGTGACTACGTAGTTTGATATGTTAAGGCTAGTCTGAAATAAACACTTCATCGCCAACTTTTATCATGCCTTCAGTATCTGTCTGTGAATATACGCCCAAGTTCTGAGCAGCATCTTTGACTATTGTTCTAAGCAGAGCGGTGTCTTGTTCGAGATCCTGTTGCTTCTTGGTTACAGCGCCACAGCGTGGCGTTGAACTTTCACAACTGACGACACTTTTTCCAATCAAGATTTTCTTCCCCAACCAGTCCTGCTCAACCAAGCCCTCAATGTCTGGCAAGGTTTCAATAACGATGTTTGGTCTGAAGCGCTCAATACGCCAGTCAGCAGAAGGGTTCAATTTTTTCAAATGTGAGATTGTTGATGTGGTCACAATATGAAAAGGCATGACTAAAAAGAAAGTGCCTGGGATAGTGATGTAGTCCACCAGAACATCACTCAAGTTATCCAGATCAGGTAACGGCTCGCCAGGCTCTCTTTCAAAGGTCGCTTTAAGCTCTTCAAGCCATTGAACCTGATCTTTTTTGTATCGCCTGAAGAAGTCCTGATTATCAACCGAGCCCAGATATTCCAGCGTGGATTCATGACCGACAAGTTCAGATAAAACCGACTCGATTTCAGGATCTTGGGTACTGATTACAGTCCCATCGGGCATAAAAATATCTACCTCGTGGCGCTGTGATGGGGGCCCGGATTGTTGTTTAAATTGTGCTTTGCATCTGAGTAAATCTGGTCTCATCTTACAGCTCTGAATCTCTCCGCGTTTGGTGTCACGCAGGGCCCAGACTCTATCTCCAGTCAGTCCTTTCATGCCCAAGTGACATTCACTGACTTTTTGGCCCCCCATACCTTTAACCGGATATTTCCAAATCTCTCTGATAGTGCCGACTTTTTTCATGTTTCTTTTCACATTTTTGGGTCAAATAGGAATTGATACTGGATGTGCTCATCAGCGTTGTCTGGCAGTAGACAAACAAGCTCAACACAGGGTGATCATGGATGTCAGTAGAAAAGCATCGAAATGATTCACTGAGCCAAAAGTACACGCCACCCTTTATCCTGCATGCAATAGGCGAGGCCCAGCGTGACTTCGCTGTAGTTCTCATTTGCAGAGTGAGGCTCTGAGAGTGTTTGCAGACAATCAGCGCCATCTCGCTTGAGCTCATCGGCGCCTGCCCCGGCTTTCCACCATGAATTAACTTTGATCATGTCTGTGGGGTTCTGAGGCTCAACTTCTGCTGTTACCTCAGTTGATTCATCTGTAAGGGCTGCCTCTGTACTGTCAGCAAATGGATCATTAGAGGCTTTTTTATAACTGGTGGATATCGGATTAAGTATTTTTCTGGACTTGAGTGAATGGCCTAATAGGGGGGCATCGTTATCTAAATCAACCACGACCCAGCCATTTTCTCTTAAACATTCACCCAGGGCCTCTTCAGTCAGGCTTTGCTTTTTACAGAGCGACTTTTGATCTTCTAATTCATCAACGCCAGCGCCTCTTTTGTAGCTGAACTCGCCGCCACAGGCTGACAGAAGTGTAAAAATAATAACCAGAGGTATCGATTCCAAGGCCTTGATTTTAATACATGATTTCATTCCCTATGCGCTCCCTTAAATAACCTGACTAATCACAGATTACATTAAGCAAGCTGAGTTTTTTCTACGCAGTTTGACGTATTCCTGCATCGCGCTGCTGAACCTAACATTGCCCCTGAAGCAATTTCCAAACGCAATTGTTTTTTCGACATCTCACAGGGGCAAACAGATGAAAACACACTTCAAGTCACTTACCTACGCTGTAGCATTAGGCAGTGTCGCCATGACCGCGCCATTATCGTCACAGGCAGCAGGCACAATCACTTTCGGCGAAGATCAGTACGTCAGCGTCGGCTTTGGATTTATCGGTAGTTATAACAGCACGGAAGATGCCGCCAATGACGGCAGTGATTCAAATGACTTTACCTTGAATCATGGACGGCTGTATTTAGCCGGTGCGTTGAACAAGTACATCAAAGGCATGCTCAATACCGAAAAGTCAGGCGGTAATGACAACTTTCAGGTTATTGATGCCGTGGGTATTTTTGAGCTGACGCCTGAATTTTCAATCTGGGCAGGTCGTTTCCTGTCTCCAAGCAGCCGCGCCAATATGGCAGGCCCATTCTTTACATCAGGCGATGGCTACTGGGCTGATATCACTGCACGTTACGGCTGGAATGGTGGTGTGATTGGTCGTGATGACGGTGTGGCTATTGTCGGTACCGCGCTGGATCAACGCCTGGCCTATTCTTTTGGTGCCTTTGAAGGCAAAGACCTGTTTCGATTCTCTGTCGGTGCCGATGGCAGTGGCCTTGAGAGCACCAGCAATCCTGATCAAGACGATGACCTGATGTACGCGGGTCGCCTGCAATACAGCTTCTGGGATAAAGAGCCGGGTTACTACGGCACCGGTAATTACCTGGGTAAAAAAGACATCTTCACCATTGGTGTCGCTGCCCGTGAAAAGGGCGATGGGTCAGCATCTACAACCGAAGTCGGTGATTATTCCCAATGGACTGTTGACTTGTTGCTCGAGAAAAAACTGGCAGCGGGGGCAGTGTCTCTTGAGGCAGCTTACTTCGACTATGACACCGACGACGTTTTCCTGACCGAACAGGGCGAGGCTTACTACGCCAGCCTCGGCTATATCTTCAATGAAAAAGTGGGCTGGGGCCAGTTCATGCCATTTGCCCGTTACCAAAGCTTCGATCGCGATAGTGGTAGCGAAATTGAAAGAACAGACTTCGGTGTGAACTACATCATTGACGGTTACAACGCCTCAGTGACGGCCGTTTATAAAGACCTTGAAATTGAAGGTGACGATGACGCCGATATTTTCGATGTGTCGGTTCAGTTGCAATTTTAATTATTGAAATCAAACGCTTTTCTTCAACACAGGAGCGATAGATGAAAACCTTAGTGAAGTTAGATTTAGATAAAAAGCCATGGGAACAGGATGGTCAGATTCACAACCGATGGCATCCAGACCTGCCGATGATCGCCATGGTCAAACCCGGGGACGAGTTTCGTGTCGAGTGCATGGATTGGACTGGCGGCCAAATTGGAAACAATGATAGTGCCGACGACATTCGTGATGTGGAACTGGAGCAGGTCCATTATTTGAGTGGACCAATTGGTGTCGAAGGCGCAGAACCGGGTGATTTGATGGTGGTAGACATCCTGGATGTCGGCACCTTTGAAGATCAGCAATGGGGTTTTAATGCGCTGTTTGCACGTGAAAATGGCGGCGGTTTTCTGACCGACCACTACCCGGAAGCACGTAAGTCCATCTGGGACTTCCACGGCATTTACACCACCTCACGGCACGTTCCCAATGTTCGTTTCGCTGGCATCATGCATCCGGGATTGATTGGCTGCCTGCCCTCCAAGGAAATGCTGGAAACATGGAATAAGCGTGAGGGCGAGTTAATTGCGACTGACCCGAATGCTGTGCCGCCATTAGCATGCCCCCCCACAGAGCAAGCTGCAGTGATGGGTAAGCTCAAAGGAGATGCAGCTGCTGCCGCGGCAAAAGAAGGCGCCAGAACCGTACCGCCTCGTGAGCATGGTGGTAACTGCGATATCAAGAACTTAACCAAGGGTTCAAGAATTTACTTCCCTGTCTATGTTAAGGACGGCGGGCTCTCAATGGGTGACCTTCACTTCTCTCAAGGTGATGGTGAAATCACATTTTGTGGCGCGATTGAAATGGCCGGTTACCTGGACATCAAAGTCAATCTGATTAAAGGCGGCGTGAAGAAATATGGCATCAAGAATCCGTTATTCCAACCAAGCGTTGTCGAGCCTAAATACAGCAACTACCTGATATTCGAGGGTATTTCTGTCGATGAACAGGGTAAGCAACACTACATGGACGTCAATGTAGCCTACAAACAAGCCTGTTTGAATGCCATTGAGTACATGAAGAAGTTTGGTTACACCGGTGAACAGGCCTTATCGATACTCGGTACGGCGCCTGTGGAAGGGCATATCAGCGGTATCGTCGATATTCCGAATGCCTGCGCCACGCTGTGGCTGCCGACGGAAATCTTTGAGTTCGACATGCTGCCCAGCCCCGACGGTCCTGTGGAGTTTGTCACGCCCGGCACCGACATGAGTAAAACCTCTTAGGGGCTAATGAAATGCCTTTATACGACTATCGCTGTGACTCATGTGGTTCATTCTCTGCCATGCAAAAAATGAGTCAATCCTCAGCTCCTGCTGTTTGCCCCGCCTGTGGCGCCATGGCTGACCGAATTATCTCGGCACCACGCCTGGCTCTGATGGACCGGGGCACAAGAACAGCCATGGAGCGTAACGAAGCATCGGCCCATGCTCCTCGGCATGCAAGGCGCTCAAGCTGTGGCTGTAGTGGAACGCATACCTGTTCCACTACAGCCAGGGCTTCTGCAAAGCAGCAAACTGAGAAGCCCGGCCTACAGATGCAAACCAAGAAAACAGCAAGACCCTGGATGCTTGGGCATTGAGCATCAATTCGATTTTTTCAACTGGAGAAAGAAGATGAAAATATTTAACCGAAGAACCTTTTTAGGCAAAACAGGTGCCCTGTTGGGTGCCATGATGGCTGCGGGTGTCATGAGTAGCTCGGTCGTTGCTGACGAAGTGAATACCACAGGTCTGGCCGTGACCGATGACACCGTCAAAGTCGGTATCCTGCACTCACTGACCGGGACCATGGCCATCAGTGAAACAGGCGCACAGGAAGCTGAAAAACTCGCTATCAAACAAATCAATGAGAGTGGCGGTATCCTAGGTCGCCAGATTGAGATTATCCAGGAAGATGGTGCCAGTGACTGGCCAACTTTCGCGGAGAAATCCAGAAAGCTGCTGGTTCAGGACAAAGTGGCCGCGGTGTTTGGTTGCTGGACATCAGCATCACGCAAGGCTGCTCTGCCGGTTTTCGAGCAAGAGAATGGCCTGTTGTACTACCCAACATTCTATGAAGGCCTGGAACAATCGCATAACGTGATTTACACCGGTCAAGAAGCAACACAGCAGATCCTCGCAGGTCTCGACTGGGTCGCTGAAGAGAAAGGTGCCAAGACGTTTTATCTGATTGGTTCAGATTACATCTGGCCACGCACCTCCATGAAAATTGCCCGCAAGCACATTGAAAATGTATTGGGTGGCAAAGTGGTTGGTGAGGAATACAAGCCACTGGGTGATACTCAGTTTGGCTCTGTTATCAACAAGATCCGCCTGAAAAAGCCTGACGTTATCTTCGCTGCCGTTGTGGGTGGTTCCAATGTGGCCTGGTTCAAACAATTGAACGCTGCCGGTATCACCGCGGATAAGCAAACACTGCTGACCATTTCCGTAACGGAAGATGAAGTATTGGGCATTGGTGGTGAAAACCTGGAAGGCTTTTATTCAGTCATGAAGTACTTCCAGAGCCTGGATAATCCCAACAATGAAGCGTTTGTGAAAGCCTTCAAAGAGATGCATGGTGCCGATAGTGTGATTGGTGACGTGACTCAGGCTGCTTACCTTGGTCCATGGCTTTGGAAAGCGGCTGTTGAGGAAGCCGGTAGTTTCGATGTCGATAAAGTAGTGGCTGTCTCCGAGAAAGGGGAAATTGCACTGGATACAGCGCCAGAAGGCTACGTCAGACTTCACCCTAATCATCACCTGTGGAGTTACACCCGCGTGGGTAAATGGAAGAAAGACGGTCAGGCTGAAGTGGTTTATGAGTCGCCTGAGCTGATTGAACCCAACCCATTCCCAGAAGGTTATCAATAGACATCTGTCTGCGTTGGCAGGCTGCCTGGCAGCCTGCCTTCCTTCTCACAATTATCTTGAATCCTGATTTTATTGACTAATCCCTTGGAGTAAGAATTATGGGTGAGTACTCAATACAAGAATTGACATCAATTCTCGCCATGCAAGGTTTTGCCGGAATCAGTCTATTTAGTGTTTTATTGCTAATGGCACTGGGGCTGGCCATTATTTTTGGACAGATGGGTGTCATCAATATGGCCCATGGTGAGTTCATGGCTATTGGTGCTTATACCACCTATATGCTCTCCAAAATGACAGAGACATACTTTCCGGAGTTAATGTCTTACTACTTCATATTCGCCATATTTGCCTCTTTCATCGTGGCTGGCATCGTCGGTTACTTTGTTGAGTTCCTGCTGATAAGACACTTGTACAAGCGACCCTTGGACACCTTGCTTGCCACCTGGGGCCTGAGTCTTATCATGCAGCAAATGTTCCGGTCACTGTTTGGTGCCCGCGAAGTCAGTCCAACCTTACCGGACTGGTTGATGGGCTCCTATACACCGACAGAAACCATTTTTATCCCTATCAACGGCATGTTTGTACTTGGACTGACAACCCTGGTGACACTGGGGGTATTCATCCTGATGTATCGCTCTTCCTGGGGCCTCAATGTCCGTGCTACCACACAAAACCGAATGATGAGTGGTGCTGTAGGCATTAATACAAAGAGAACAGATCGTCTCACTTTTGCACTGGGTTGCGGCATTGCGGGGATCGCAGGCGCAGCTTTCACGACGATCGCTTCAACCGGTCCAACGATAGGCTCTCTCTATATCGTGGACACATTCATGGTTGTGGTGTTCGGTGGCGCTGCCAGTCTCTTTGGCACTATCGCATCCGCATTTACTATCGCCCAGGCGCAATCCATTCTTGAGTTCTTCATCAGCGGCTCTATGGCCAAAGTGCTGACACTGTTGACGCTTGTCATCATTCTGATGCTTCGCCCTGAAGGCCTGTTCTCAGCGAAAGTTCGCAAGTAATAAAGGGGATAAAGATGAACTTTTTCTTGCAAAGATTTTTGGGTGGGCGTGAAGGGGCTATCAGCGTCGCTATTCTCGCCATTTTGATTCTTATTGTCCTGCCGTTGAGTCTGGATCTTTTCAGGCTCAACCTGGTAGGTAAATATCTCACTTATGCCTTTGCGGCATTGAGCTTGGTCCTGCTGTGGGGGTACGGCGGTATTCTCAGTCTGGGCCAGGGGGTGTTTTTTGGTCTGGGTGGCTATGCCATGGCCATGTTCCTCAAACTTGAGGCTTCCGATCCGGAAAGTACCAAGATACAGTCAACCCCGGGTATTCCTGACTTTATGGACTGGAATCAGTTAACCGAACTGCCCTGGTTCTGGGTGCCGTTTGAGCATTTGTGGGTCGCCATTCTGGCAATCTTTATCGTGCCGGCGGTGTTTGCTTATCTGATTGGTTACTCCATGTTTAAACGCCGCGTCGGTGGTGTTTATTTCGCGATTATCACACAGGTCATTGCACTCATTCTGACCATTTTGATTGTGGGACAGCAGGGTTATACCGGTGGCATCAATGGTATTACCGACTTGAAAACCTTAAACGGCTGGGATATCAGAACCGATTCCGCCAAGTACACACTGTATTTCATCAATGCGATCCTGCTCCTGGCCGTGATCTGTCTGAGCAAATTCATTCTGACCAGTAAGTTCGGTCGGCTATTGCTGGCTATGAAGGACAAGGAAGATCGTGTTCGCTTCTCCGNTTNTGNNGTTTCCAGCTTCAANATCTTCATCTTCTGTGTCGCTGCCGTTATNTCTGCCATCGGTGGCGCGATGTTCACGCTCCAGGTTGGCTTCATGTCACCGTCTTTTGTGGGCATCGTACCGTCGATTGAAATGGTTATTTTTGCTGCTGTCGGCGGCCGGATGTCTCTGGTCGGCGTCGTCTACGGCACGCTGCTTATCAACGCCGGTAAAACCGCCTTTTCAGAGACCTTCCCCGAACTTTGGCTTTTCCTGATGGGCGGTTTGTTCATCGCTGTCGTGCTGTTTTTCCCTAATGGCCTGGCTGGTATCTATGACAAGTATTTCAAAAACCTGCCGGTTGTCAGAAAGCTGATGTCTTTAGGCAAAAAAGCGGGTGACAGCCACAAGCCAAATAATAAATTACAAGGAGCTGCCAAATGAGTACTGAAACTGACTTCTTGTTGGCCATCGAAGATTTGACCGTCTCCTTTGATGGTTTCAGGGCGGTTGACTCATTAAATATGTACATCGATAAGAATGAGTTACGCGTCATCATTGGGCCAAATGGAGCGGGTAAAACCACATTGCTCGACCTGATATGCGGCAAGACAAAAGCCAGTTCGGGGACCATTAAGTTCAAAAGCCAGGAGCTGACCAAAAAGGCAGAACATGAAATTGTCAGAACAGGCGTGGGCAGAAAATTCCAGACCCCATCCATTTATGAAACGCTGACCGTTTATGAAAATCTTGAGGTTTCTTACCCGGAGGGACGCTCGGTCTTTGGGAGCCTGTTCTTCGAATCAAATGAAGCGGTCAGGGAGACCGTGCTGCGAGTCGCCGGGGAAATCCAGTTACTGGATGAACTGGAGACCGAGGCGGCGGTATTAAGTCACGGACAAAAACAGTGGCTTGAAATCGGTATGTTACTGATGCAGGACCCGGAGCTGCTGATGCTGGATGAGCCCGTTGCCGGCATGAGTGCCAAAGAGCGCGATGAAACTGCCGAGTTGTTGAATCAGATCTGTAAAAACCGCTCCGTTATTGTCATCGAGCATGATATGGAATTCGTGAAGAAGATTGCCCGCAAAGTCACGGTGCTGCACCAGGGACAGATTCTTGCTGAAGGCGATATGGATAAAGTTCAAAACGACGAAAAAGTTATTGAAGTTTACCTCGGCCACTAATATCACTGGAGATTCAATCATGTTTGAAGTTGAAAAATTGCATGTTAGCTATGGCCAGAGTGAAGTGGTTCATGGCGTGAGTTTTACCGCCCAGAAAAATGAGACCGTTGCGATCATGGGGCGAAATGGCATGGGGAAAACCACCCTGTTCAAATCGCTGATGGGGATTTTACCGAGCCAATCAGACAAAGTGATTGTGGATGGGCAGGATGTCAGTCAAGCGGAAAGCTATCAACGGGTCGCCAGTGGGCTGGCATATGTGCCTCAAGGACGGATGATCTTTCCCAACCTGACCGTTAAGGAAAATATTGAGACTGGGCTTGGCGTATCCAAACAGAAAACCATTCCAGAAGATATTTTTGATCTTTTTCCCGTCCTGCATGAAATGCGGCATAGAAAAGGGGGTAATTTATCTGGCGGACAACAACAGCAACTGGCGATTGCCAGAGCCCTGGTGACCAACCCGAAGGTATTACTGCTGGACGAGCCCACGGAAGGTATACAACCCTCCATCATCAAGGATATTGCCAAAGTTTTAAATGAAATCAGACAAATGCGCGATATTACTATCGTCGTTTCCGAGCAGGTGCTCAGTTTCACCATGGAGATAGCCGATCGGATTATGGTCATCGACAAAGGCAAGCTTATTCATGAAGACCACCGGGATAATGTCGATGCAGATAAGATAAAGCAGTACCTGACTGTCTAGTCAATCACTGGACTGCCAGGGACGGCAGACTGGTCTGTTAAACCACAACGGTATTGGTGAGACTAACTTTGAACTGTGCCAGGGACAAAAAGACTGCACTTTCCTACATGAATGGCTGGAACGCATCGCTGAAGCTGGAGTTTGCCTATCGCTCTCCGTTTACGCGTTTGATAAAACGACAGCACCAGGGGCCGTTGGTTTTTCAAAAAGTGCTCTATCCGGAAGGACAGGACACGGCTCACGGATTAATTGTCCATCCTCCCGGCGGTGTAGCTGGAGGGGACAGTCTTGATATCAGCTTTCAGCTCAATGACGAGTCACAGGTTTTACTCACAACCCCGGGAGCGACCAAGTGGTACAAATCGCTGGGAAGACGAGCCAAACAATCCATTCATATTCAGCAAGGTCAAGAAACAGTCCTGGAATGGTTACCCCAGGAAAATATTGTATTCGATGGTGCTGATGCTGATATTTCAACCACAGTAGCGCTGAGTGGTAATGCCATTTTTTCGACGTGGGAAATCACCTGTCTGGGCCGGAAAGCCAGTGGTGAATCCTGGCAAAACGGTCGCCTGAAGCAATGTACCGAGGTTTTCCGGGATGAAAAGCTTATCTGGTACGACAGTGTGGTTCTGAGGCCTGATAGCCCCGTACTTTCATCCGTGTCGGGCCTGCGTGACAGGCTTGTTTTCGGCAATATGATTTTGGCGGCGAGTGAGCTACCCCAGGACTTGATCAAGGCTTGTCGCGAGGTCGCATTGAGTTCCGAGGCGTTATATGGGGTATCAGCCTTGCCGGACATTTTTACCGCTCGATATATAGGGGACTGTGCCCAGGAAGCCAGGCAGTACTTCGAGGCAATCTGGTCCTGTTTGCGTCCCTGGTATGCCGCAAAAAATGCCGTTCGTCCCAGAATATGGGCAACGTGACTTCATCATCACTGAGGTTGAAGAAATATGGAATTAACTCCCAGAGAAAAAGACAAGTTACTCATTTTCACGGCGGCACTCCTGGCTGAAAGACGCTTGCATAAGGGACTCAAGCTGAACTATCCGGAGGCTGTCGCCTTTATTTCAGCTGCGATCATGGAAGGTGCCAGAGAAGGGCGAAGTGTCAGTGAGCTGATGGGATATGGGGCAACCTTACTGACCCGTGATGAGGTGATGGAAGGCATCCCGGAAATGATCCCGGAGATCCAGGTCGAGGCGACCTTTCCCGATGGGACCAAGCTCATCACTGTTCACCACCCAATTGTTTGAGGAAACTATGATGATTCCCGGTGAAATACATTGTGCAGAAGGCGATATCGAACTCAATACCGACCGTGAGACACGACAGGTCGATGTCGCTAATGTTGGTGACAGGCCGGTTCAGGTTGGCTCGCATTATCACTTCTATGAAGTGAATGAGGCGCTGAGCTTTGACCGAGACAAGGCTTATGGCTTTCGACTCAATATTACAGCGGGCACAGCGGTCCGATTCGAGCCCGGCCAGATGCGAACCGTAGAGTTAGTCAGTCTGTCCGGAAACCGAATTGTGTATGGCTTTGCCGGCAAAATCATGGGGTCCTTGAAATGAGTGTCAAAATAGATCGTCAGGCCTATGCTGAAATGTTTGGTCCGACAACAGGCGATAAGGTCAGGCTTGCAGACACCGAGCTATGGGTGGAAGTGGAACAGGACTTCACTAGCTATGGTGAAGAAGTGAAGTTCGGGGGCGGTAAAGTCATCCGTGATGGTATGGGCCAATCTCAACTGACTTCGATCGATGTGGCTGATACTGTCATTACCAACGCGCTCATTATTGATGCCATTACAGGTGTGATTAAGGCGGATGTCGGCATTAAAGATGGTTATATCAGTAGTGTGGGTAAAGCGGGGAACCCGGATATTCAGCCTGGGGTTACAATCCCGATCGGGGCAGGGACGGAAATCATTGCCGGAGAGGGGATGATACTCACGGCGGGGGGCATTGATAGTCATATTCATTGGATCTGTCCACAACAAATCGAAGAGGCACTGACTTCCGGCATCACGACGATGCTTGGTGGTGGCACAGGGCCTGCTACGGGCACCTTTGCCACGACCTGCACGCCGGGCCCCTGGCATATTCACAGAATGCTGGAGGCGGCAGAGGCCTTTCCGATGAACCTGGGGTTCTTCGGTAAAGGGAATGTGTCACTACCGGAGGCGGCGGAAGAGCAGGTCAGCGCCGGAGCTATCGGGCTCAAGCTGCATGAAGACTGGGGCACAACCCCAGCGGCTATCGATAACTGTCTGAGTGTTGCCGAGGCCATGGATATTCAAGTGGCAATCCATACGGATACATTGAATGAGTCAGGCTTTGTCGAGACCACGCTGGACGCTTTCAAGGGCAGGACCATACATACTTTCCATACCGAAGGTGCCGGTGGCGGCCATGCGCCGGATATCATCAAAGCCATCAGTTCGCCCAACGTGCTGCCATCCTCTACCAATCCTACCCGGCCATTCACAGTGAATACGCTGGATGAACACCTCGACATGCTGATGGTGTGTCACCACCTGGATTCGTCAATAGCCGAAGATGTCGCCTTTGCCGAATCCCGTATTCGTCGTGAAACCATCGCTGCCGAGGATATTCTGCATGACACCGGGGCATTTTCAATGATGTCCTCTGATTCGCAAGCAATGGGACGTGTGGGTGAGGTCATCATGCGCACCTGGCAGACGGCCCACAAAATGAAGGTGCAACGAGGGCCCCTGGAAGAGGATAAAAGTCGAGGTCAGGGCGAGAGCGATAACTTCCGTGTCAGAAGGTACATCGCAAAATACACGATCAACCCGGCGATAACGCATGGTATCTCACAGATTGTTGGTTCCATTCAGTCTGGTAAGTTCGCTGACCTGGTACTCTGGCGACCGGCATTTTTTGGCGTTAAACCCACACTGATTCTGAAGGGCGGCACCATCGTCTCCGCTACCATGGGGGATCCCAATGCCTCAATTCCGACCCCGCAGCCTGTTCACTACCGTCCCATGTTCGGCAGCTTCGGTAAATCAGTTACAAATAATTCATTAACTTTTGTTTCTCAGGCTGCAATGCGAAACCCCGAGCTGCGAATGCTGGAGCTGAACAAGATGCTGGTCGCCGTCAAAAACTGCCGGAATGTGACAAAAAAGGATATGGTACTGAATGACGCAACACCGCGGATTGAGGTTGACCCAGAGACCTATCAGGTGCTGGCCGATGGTGAGCTCTTGATGTGTGAGCCTGCTGAAGTCCTGCCTATGGCCCAACGCTATTTTTTATTTTAGGTAGTTAATCATGCTGGAAATTAGTGAGAAATTATCTCATCACCATGAAACGATGACCGATCTCAGTGTGGCACTGAGTTATGACGCCAGGAAGAAAAGCCGGATCAGAGTGGCGTTGAGCAATGGGGAAGAGGCGGCGATTTTCATGCCCAGGGGATCAATATTACGCGGTGGAGACATACTGGTAGCCAGTGACGGACGAAAAATTACGGTGATTGCGGCGGATCAGGCAGTCAGTAGAGTGACTGCAAAAACCGCTCAGGCATTAACGAGGGCTGCTTACCATCTCGGTAATCGTCATGTACCTCTGCAGATAGAAGCGAGCTGGTTGATCTTCGAGCAGGATGCCGTGCTCAAAGACATGTTACTGGGATTGGGCGATATCGAGGTTGAAGATTTAGATGCCCCCTTTGAGCCTGAGGCGGGTGCCTATGGTGGTGGACATCATCACGGGCATGATCACTGATGGAGAATAGATTTGCTTTTTCCCGTTTACTGCAATTAGCCAGTCCAACACTGCCAATAGGGGCATATAGCTACTCTCAGGGTCTGGAGTGGGCCATTGAGTCCGGTGACGTTGCTTCGCCGGAGCAGGCACAAAACTGGATGGCCGAGGTAATGAATAATTATCTGGGTGTGTTTGATTTGCCCGTCATCAAGCGTCTTTATGAAGCCTGGCAGGCAGTGAACGAAGCGCAAATTCATCATTGGGATGCAAGATACACAGCCGGGCGTGATACAGCAGAGACGCTGCTGGAATCAAGGCAAATGGGGTATTCTCTACTCACACTGCAAAAAGCGTTGTCTACGCTATCCGAAGAAAGATTAGCCATCGCTGAGCGCATCAGCGAACCGGCTTTTCCAACACTTTATGCTGCCGTTGCTGTGAGTTGGGAAATTCCCGTGAAAGACTGTCTGCATGCCTATTTATGGTCATGGCTGGAGAACCAGGTCAGTGTGGCGATGAAAACGATTCCGCTAGGGCAGGTTGCAGGCCAGCGAATGCTGGGAGAGGTGTCTCTGTTGATACCGTCTACTGTTGAGTCATCCCTGTGTCTTGACGAGGATGACATATCAAACTTTTCTCCGGCATTGACGATCGCCAGTTGTCGTCACGAAACGCAGTACACACGGCTTTTTAGATCCTGATGCAATGATTAAGAGAACAACCATGAAAGAACCTTTAAGAGTTGGTATAGGCGGTCCTGTCGGTTCAGGTAAAACGGCATTAACACTGGCTTTGTGCCGACGTCTACGCGATGTCTATAACATCGCCGTGGTCACGAATGATATCTATACGCGTGAAGATGCTGAATTTCTTACCCGGAATGAAGCGCTCTCGGCTGATCGGATTATTGGTGTCGAAACGGGGGGCTGTCCCCACACAGCGATACGAGAGGATGCCTCCATGAACCTGGAAGCCGTGGCACAGCTCAGTAAGCGGTTTGATCCCCTGGATATCGTTTTCATAGAAAGTGGCGGCGACAATCTGGCAGCGACTTTCAGCCCGGAACTCTCGGACTTGACCTTGTATGTGATTGACGTCTCTGCCGGTGAGAAAATTCCGAGAAAAGGGGGGCCGGGGATTACCAAGTCTGACTTACTTATCATTAACAAGACTGACCTGGCACCCCTGGTTGGCGCGTCGTTGGAGGTGATGGACCGGGACGCCAAAAAGATGCGCGCTGACCGACCCTTCTATTTTACCAATCTGAAGGATGAAGAAGGGCTTGACGAGATTATTGCTTTTATCGAAAAGCAGGGCTTGATGCTCAATTAATACAACACTAACAGGAGGTTCGGATGAAACGCGCTTATTTAACAGCATTATTTTTTCTATTGGTCCCACTCACTTCAATGGCCCATCCGGGACATGACACGAGCACTTTTATGAGTGGCTATCTGCATCCTTTGACAGGGATTGATCATTTATTAGTGATATTGGCGGTGGGTTTTTGGGCTGCCCGAACATCCAGACAAATGTGGCAACTACCGTCTATCTTCATCGGCTTTATGTTGATTGGACTGCTGTTTGGCGCCGGTCTCCAGAGTGCCGTTTTTGTCGAGTGGGGAATACTGGCAAGTTTATTCACGATGGCCGTCGTTCTTATGCTCGCCAGTGACGTCAACAACATGGTGAAATATGGATTAACCAGCCTGTTTGCCCTGTTCCATGGCATGGCGCATGGCAATGAATTAGTGCTTGCAGACAATGCACTCGCAGTGATCGCCGGTATGCTGCTGTCATCCTCACTGCTTATTGTTATGGGTGTATACTTTGGTAAGCGCCAGGGTCGGGTTGGTGCTTACTTCAGAAACATTATCGTTTCTTGTTTAACGTTTACTGGCGCACTGTTCCTGCTCAGTTAACAAAGCAATGCTGCTTACGCCCTGTCGCGTCTCATCCGAAGCGTCGGCAAGGTAACTACGTAAAATTACGTAGATAACTCATCAATGGGTATCCGCTATGATGCCCGTTGAGCAATCTAATGTTTGAGACCCGGACAAGCATTAAACCTTTGTCAGGACAGCAGCATTGAACATAAACCAGGCCAAATCAATACATCCAGAGCCCGATGCACCACAACGTATTGTAAAAATCCGGCGTGATTACAATACCTGGGTGGCCAATGAAACGCTTGAAGATTATGCGCTGCGTTTCACGCCCCATTCGTTTCGTAAGTGGTCTATATTCCGTGTTTCAAATACGGCTCTGGGGGCGATATCCTTCCTCGTTCTCGAAGCAATCGGTGGCACTATCGCCATCAATTACGGTTTCAATAATGCCTTCTGGGCAATATTGACCGTCACTTTGATCATCTTCCTGACCAGCCTGCCCATCAGTCACTACGCGGCGAAGTATGGATTAGATATGGATTTGCTGACGCGTGGTGCGGGTTTCGGTTATATCGGTTCGACAATATCTTCCTTCATATACGCGACCTTTACCTTCATTTTATTTGCTTTAGAGGCCGTCATTATGGCGTACGCCATCAGCCTCTATTTTCCATTGCCAATTTATGTCTGTTATTTGATATCCGCCCTGGCAATTATCCCGATGGTCACACACGGCGTGACGTTTATCAGCCGAATTCAGATGGTCACTCAGCCGGTGTGGTTGGCAATGACCTTTATCCCCATTGGATTCATCCTGTTTAAGCACCCTGATGCACTGAGCGGCCTGGTTAATTTTGCCGGTGAGTCCGGTTACGACAGAGATTTCAACATTTATATGTTCGGCTCTGCGGTGGCGATTGGCATGGCCCTAATTCCCCAGGTGGGCGAGCAGGTCGACTTCCTGCGTTTCATGCCTGAAAAAACCAAATCAAACCGATTGAAATGGTATGCCGGCGTGGTTGCTGCCGGTCCCGGCTGGATCAGTATGGGCATGGTCAAGATGTTTATCGGTACTTTTCTGGCCTATCTCGCTGTCACAGCCGGCTTGTCTTTCGAACAAGCAGTGAATCCCACCTACATGTATATGGTGGCCTTCGGTGAGCTGATTGATAACGCCGATGTCGTGCTGGCAGTCACGGTGTTTTTTGTCGTGCTGTCACAAATAAAAATCAACATTACCAACGCCTATGCCGGCTCGCTGGCCTGGTCAAACTTTTTTGCCCGGCTGACACATCGTCACCCTGGCCGTGTGGTCTGGCTGATATTCAACGTGCTGATTGCCACGATGCTGATGTTGCTGGACGTGTTTCAGGCGCTGGAACAAATCTTAGGCTTGTATTCGAATATTGCGATTTCCTGGATCACTGCTGTCGTCGCCGATCTGGTCATCAATAAGCCTTTGGGTCTCAGCCCCAAAGGGGTGGAATTCCGCAGAGCCTATCTGTTCGATATCAACCCGGTCGGGGTCGGGGCCATGATCATTGCCTCGATACTGTCCGTGACCGCATTCCTTGGCGCATTCGGGCTGGAGGCCCAGGCTTTTTCATCCTTCATCGCGATTATCGTGGCGCTGATTGTCTCGCCGGTTCTGGCGTATTTAACCAAAGGACGTTTTTATCTGGCCCGTCAGCCTTACCAGTTTCATCAAACAACCGGTAAAGAAACCTGCAGTATTTGTGGCCGTGACTATGAGACTGATGATGTGGCGCATTGTCCAGCCTACCAAGGGCCCATTTGTTCTCTGTGCTGTAGTCTGGATGCACGCTGTAATGATGCCTGTAAGCCCCACGCCACGCTGAGTTCGCAATGGCAGACACTGGTGAATAAACTGCTTCCCAATAAATGGTCGAGCAGTGTACACAGTGGGTTGGGACATTATCTGCTGTTGTTGTCAGCCACGGTTATTTTGCTGGCAGCGATATTCGGGCTTTTATACACCCATATTTCGCTGACAGTGACAGAATATGCCGCGCAAATCATGCCCCAGATCATGATTGGCTTCACCAAGGCATTTTTTGCCTTGGTGCTGGTGAGTGCCGTGATCGTGTGGTGGATCGTGCTGGCCTCACAATCAAGAAATGCGGCCTACCAGGAGTCCAATCACCAGAATGCATTGCTGCAGCGAGAGATCCTGTTGCACAAAGAAACCGACGCCGAACTGCAACATGCCAGAAAAGTCGCCGAGGACGCGAACCAGGCCAAGAGTCGTTACATCACCGGGATTAGTCATGAGCTCCGTTCACCCTTAAACAGTATTCTTGGCTATGCTCAGTTACTCAACAACAGTGACCAGGAGAATGACAAAAACCGTCATGCCACCAAGGTCATTTTGCGAAGTGGGGAACATTTACTGTCGTTGATAGAGGGCACGCTCGACATCGCCCGGATAGAAAACGGCAAGCTTGAATTTGATCTGAAATCACTGCGGTTGCCGGATTACATTCAGCAAATCGTCAGCATGTTTGAAATCCAGGCCCGAAATAAAGGCCTGCAATTCAACTACACCGGGTATGAAGACTTGCCTGCCGTGGTTAAGGCAGACCATAAAAGGTTGACTCAAATTCTGACCAATATCATCGGCAACGCCGTGAAATACACGCATCAAGGCGAGGTATCACTGTATTTTAACTATGCCCGGGAGTTTCTGAATATCAAGGTGAAAGATACAGGCCCCGGGATATCCGCTTCAGAACAGGCACGAATTTTTGAACCCTTTGCCCGAGGCAACACCGCGACGGGAATTGGTGGCACGGGCCTGGGGTTGACCATTGCCAAGCTGCTGACCGAGTTAATGGGTGGGGTTATTGAACTCAAGAGTGAGCTGGGCGAGGGGAGTGAATTTGATATCAGGCTGTTTCTGCCGACGATTCGCAGTATTCAGCCGGAACATACTATCCCCAATAGAATGCCCGTCGCTTATGAAGGGGAACGCAAAAAAATCATGGTCGTTGATAACGACCCCGTCGATAGAGAACTGCTCAGTAACCTGTTGGTGCCATTAGGCTTTAATGTGATTGAGGCCGCCTCTGGGATGGAGTGTATAACGCTGTACCAGACATTAAAGCCGGATGTCATTTTCCTGGATCTGGCGATGCCGGAGATGGATGGCTGGGAAACCGCGCACATTATCAGAAATGTTCATTTCGCCACGGTCAAAATCTGCATTGTGTCGGCCAATGCCTTTGACAGGGGGCTTGAAAACTCATCGGGGATTACCGCCGACGACTTCATGCCCAAGCCGATTAACCTGTTTGAGTTAATCAATTGGCTGGAACGCGCGCTCGCTATTCAATGGATTCATAAAAGCGACGATAATAAAAAGCTGGCAAAGACAGTTATCCCGCCACCTCAGGAGACAATCAACAAGCTCATGAAGTTACTGGAAATGGGTAACATTACAGCCATCAATCAGTGTCTGGAAGCGGTGATACGGACATCACCCCATTGCCGGGACTTTGTTGAGACAATGAGCCCGATGCTGGCGTCATTTGATTTGGATGGCATCAAACAGTTTCTGGAGAAGTACTCAAATGAAAGATGAACAAAACGCCAGCGGCTTGGTACTGGTCGTAGACGACTTTCCAGATACCCTGGCTTTATTGCATGACGCCCTGATTGAATCCGGCTTTTCTGTTCTTGTTGCGAACAATGGCCCGTCCGCTTTGAAAATCTGCAACGAGGCAAAGCCGGATGTTGTGCTTCTGGATGCTGTCATGCCTGACATGGATGGCTTTGAAGTCTGTAAAGCGCTTAAAGCGGAACCGGAAACCCGGGGCATTCCCGTTATTTTCATGACCGGCCTCACTGAGCCTGAGCATGTTGTGGCCGGGTTTAATGCGGGCGGAATCGACTACGTGACCAAACCGCTGATTCCGGTTGAAGTGATTGCACGGTTGAACACCCACATGAAAACGTCTCGCCTCATGAGTCACACACAGGGGGCGTTTGATGCATTTGGTCAGGCAGCCTTGGCATTGTTGCCCGGCACGGACCGTATTATCTGGCAAACCGCGTTAGCCAAAAAACTGATGCAGGATTACTTTCCTGAGGGGCATTCGTATGATGGCTCTAAATTCTCCGAGTGGATAGCAGAGCTGGAACAGAAACAGCCCAAACAACGCAGTTCACTGGTCATTGAAAAAAATGCCAGTAAGCTGGTATTAACTGCTGCTGATATCCAGAGTGATGAGCAGTGGCTCATCCTGCTTCAGGAAGAGTCAGAAAAAGCACAAATAGAGAAGTTGAGAGCCACGTTTAATCTAACCAAACGTGAATCAGAAGTGTTGCACTGGGTCATCATGGGCAAAACAGATAAAACAATTGCCCAGATCCTGGGGAGTAGCCCGAGAACAGTCAATAAGCACCTGGAGCATGTATATATCAAGCTTGGCGTTGAAACCCGCACAGCGGCAGCATCCATAGCCATTAACAAGCTTCAGAGCGTGCCAGCATAGAGCTGTCTCAAGCACACAGACACAAAAAAGCCGACGCAAAGTCGGCTTTTTATTTAGCAGAGTGCTGACTTCAACTTACTTTGGGTTGTAGTCATCAAAACGCTCGATATATTCCTCGATGTTTTGCTCCATCATCTCTCTGTAACGCTGAGAGAAGTAATCCACCATTTTCTGCTTTTCTTGTTTCAGCTTTTCCACATCGTCAAACTGACGAACGGTGCTGAACACGTTGAAGCGAGCAGCAGAAAACAGCAGGGCTGCATTCACATTGTCGACTTCAGTTTCTGCATGCTGCTGGTTGGCAACCGCAATAAATTCGTCACAACGTTCCTGGAAGGTTTTTTCTTTTGGGGCGTTTTCGCTCATTTTCTCTCTCGTTAATAATCGTTTTAAGTTTTGCTCAGCCAAACAGTGACTTGATTCGATTGACCATAATTTTAACCCGGCTCAACAAGCATTTAACCACATTGCCATTGGCATGTTTGAAATGCTTCTTGAAGGGCTTTTTGACTTCCCAGGTGCCCTTGAAGCCATTCGGGAAAATCACCAAATCACCGGCTTTGAATGTCACTGCCGGACTGCCATCTTCCGGTGTCATCACACACTCGCCTTCAAGGATATAGGCATATTCCGTGGTGATAAATTTCCACGGGAATACAGAGACTTCTTTCTGCCAGGTCGGCCAGTGTTTAATGCCCAGTTTTTTGAGTTGTTCTTCGCTTGGATTAGGTTCTACGGTGATTTGTTTCAATTTATTTTCCTGATTAATCTCATATCGCCGGTCGATATGATTTCAGGGGAAGGTAGGTTACAAGATCAGCGTGTATTTTCATAGGCAACGATGCTATGGGACGTGTTTAAGAAGGTAGGTTGGGCTGAAGCATAAAGCCCAACAAACCCAGCAAAAAATAGAGAAATCACGTAGGTTGGGCTGACAAAGGAAGCCCAACAAATCACCGCTCACCAAAAATCCCCTCATCAACAGACTGAAAAAATCCCCAGTCCGGACTCAACAGTCCCTCTCTCATGTACCGATGAATACTTGAATAAGGCCAGTCAATGGCTTTGTCGACATAGCCATGCTTAACCGGGTTATAGTGAATGTAATCCACATGCCGCTCATAATCGGTTTCATCTCGAATGAGATGTTCCCAGAACCGGCGTTGCCAGATGCTACGCTCACGTTTTTTGATGTGACTCGACTTGAGTTTCTCAGTCTTGGCTAATGATCTTGAGAACGTTGATTTGATTAACATCCAACGTTTGGAGTAATTCGCATCGCCATCAGGCAAGGTCCACACTGCATGAAGATGATCGGGCAGGATCACCATGGCATCAATAGAGAAAGGATGTCTTTGTTTGACGTTATGCACACAACGCCGCAGTAAGGAAATATGTTCGGTCAGAAGCGATTGTTGCCGGTCAAGCAGATTAACCGTAAAAAAATAAGTGGCACCCGCCACATCCACACGTCGATAACGCATGATTCACATTCCTTGTGAAATTTAAAAAAATGTATTTGACGAATGTATCAGCCAAACACCAGACCTGCAAAATACGTAGGTTGGGCTGAAGCATGAAGCCCAACGTGGGTGAGGATTCAAACTTTGATTGTTGGGCTTCGTTCCTCAGTCCAACCTACCTTTGATTATCGGTCAGACTAGCCCAAGTCATTGCTAGGCCTCCAGACAAAGGTGTAGATTCACTCCTAGAACAATTACAGTCGCCTCTGTGCTGATTAAGTTTTACAAAAGGAAGCAACATGCAGAAGGTTTATAAGAAAGAGGCATTCAAGCTTCTCAAGCTTGGCGTTGTGGGATTTTTACTGGTCATTATTCTGGTGCTGGCAGGAGAGAAAATGACGGGTACAGAAATGGTGATATTGGCTATCACGCCTTATATCCTTTACCAGCTTTACTGTGTGTTTAATAGGACAAGACGAGCTAAGAAGAAGTAATTACCGGCGACTTGATTTCATCGTGCCTGACCCTGTGATTCTATTGCCTGGAACAATGTAGGTTGGGCTGAAGCATGAAGCCCAACGTGGGAGTAGGATACAAAGCGTGGAATTGTTTCGGTTGTTTTGATTGTTGGGCTTCGTACAAATTACCAATCTTTTAACTCATCAACTTCTTTTAATTTAGATTGCAGGTATTCTTTACTTGAATCACTCAATATTTCACATAAAGACTCTAACTCAGCTTTTATGTTTTCAGTAATGACTTTCGCGCAGTGCGTAGGGACGACTTCATCAGAATGAATTTTGAATTCAATTAACCCAGTTGCACTATATCCTGTTAGCGCACCAATACTGTATTCAGTCCCCAGTTCTAGCTCTTCGAATACTTCAGATGGAATGGGTTTATCAAGCGAGAATGACCTTTCAAAGACATATAGAACCACCATAGCTGCAAAATGCATTCTTGCAATTGTGCATCTAAAAGTACTCAGATCAGCCTCCTGCCTCATTTCACCATTCGAATTAGCATCTTCTGATGTATCTTTTGGCAGCCCTTGATAGCTTTTAGATAACGAGTCAATTTTGGAATGAATGTTCGTAAATTGCTTTGGAATGTCTTTTGTAAGATGTGCTATTGAACTTGAAGCACTCTGAATATCATGGATTGAATTTGAGAGAGTTGTATTCGCTTCAATAACTTTTTCAAGTTGGGTAGATTGCTTATTGCCAGAAATAATTGTGTAAAAAATAGCTAAAATTGCTAAAAGTAGGGATGATACTGTAAGGGCAAAAGATACTCTCTCGACTAAATGAGGCACTTCGTAGTAAGCAAAAGATATAAGCATTACGATAATGATGAGAAGGTAAGATATCCCGTATCTATAGTGAATCTCTCTATTCTTCATTAGAAATCCTTGATTCAATTTGGAAATCTCTTTCATTTATCAAAAAAAGCCGACTCAAGGTCGGCTTGTTATTCGATATCTTCCTAGTCCCATTTAAGACCAGCACCAGTCTGATACTCGGTGACTTTGGTCTCGAAGAAGTTCTTCTCCTTCCTCATATTGGCCTGTTCATCGAGCCAGGGCAGGGTGGCTTCGGCACCGGGGAACGGTTCTTCAAAGCCAAGCTGTTTGGCACGACGGTTAGCGGTGTAACGGAACTGGCCGTGATGCATTTCTTTTGAGTAACCCAGGATTGGGTCTCGCAGAATGTAGCCGGCATAAGTTTCTTCCGCTGCGTCAGCTTCTTCAAACATGGTCTGGATTTTCTTCGGATCCAGTTTGACGTTTTCTTCTTTGATAATCTGCTTGCAGACGCGGATGCCGAACGAGGCGTGCATGACTTCGTCACGCATGATGTATTGCAGCTGTTCGGCGGTGCCTTTCATGAGACCGCGACGTTGCAGGGCGAAGATCGGCGAGAAGCCGTTATAGAACCAGGCGCCTTCGAAGATGCCGCCGAAGAAGGCATAGGACATCACGAAGTTTTCCAGTTCGTCACGGTCACGCAGGTCGATATCACTGCGCAGCACGGTGTTCAGACGGTCATTGGCCAGTTTGATCTTCTGGTAAATCTCCGGCACCACGCGGTAGCGGTTGTAGATTTCCGACTGGTCCAGACCGATGGTTTCGATACAGTGCTGGTAGGTCCAGGTGTGCAGAGCTTCTTCATAAACCTGACGCGCCTGATAGATTTGCAGCTCAGGCGCCGCCATTTTTTCCATGACCGCCAGACCGATATTACGCATGGCGAGAATATCGGAGGTGGTCAGGTAGGACAGCACATTTTCATAGACGTGGCGCTCTTCCATCGTCAGCTTGTGACGATAGTCATGAACGTCCTGCGCCATGTTGATATCCAGTGGCGTCCAGTGGTTTTTGTTGGCGTTGAGGAAGTAGTTCCAGGCCCAGGGATACTTGAACGGTGCCAGCTGGTTAATGTCGGTGTCGCCGTTAACGACACGTTTGTCATCGACATTGACCGGCTTGGCGTTGCTCAGGGGCATCGCTTTGACCTCAGCCGAAGCGGGTGCTTCGGTGAGGTCATTGGCTGCAGGGGCTGCAGCTTCGGCCTGTTCTGCTTTCTCTTCTTCTTTTTTCGCCTCAGCGGTACCGGCTATCGGTGCTGAGAATGGATCATCCCAATTCAACATTACTGACATGCCTCGCAATCTGGTTCCAAAATTGAGCACGCTTTCGGTGCTTCCATACCTTCACCCAAAAACTCTTCGGCTTCGGCAACAGTGCTGGTCAGGGTCGCGCCAGTTGTGGCGGCACTGGCAACAGGCGCAGCGGTCGGGCCGGAGGCAACCGGTTTAGGACCACTTGGCTTTTCGGCTGACGGTGGCGGGGTTGGGGCCGAGCTGGTTTTTTCCGCACCGGTCGCACCCATCGAGCGCAGGTAGTAAGTGGTTTTGAGACCACGGACCCAAGCCAGTTTGTACAGGTTGTCCATCTTCTTACCTGATGGTTCTGCCATGTACAGGTTGAGGCTCTGTGCCTGGTCGATCCATTTCTGACGACGGGAAGCGGCTTCAATCAACCAGCGGGCATCCATTTCGAATGCAGTGGTGTAAAGCGCTTTCAGTTCATCAGGAATACGGTCGATGTCCTGCAGGCTGCCGTCGAAGTATTTCAGGTCGTTAATCATCACGTCGTCCCACAGACCGCGTGATTTCAGGTCTTCAACCATGTACGGGTTGATGACGGTGAACTCACCGGACAGGTTCGATTTGACGAAGATGTTCTGATACGTCGGTTCGATTGACTGGCTGACACCACAGATGTTGGAGATGGTGGCAGTCGGTGCAATCGCCATGGTGTTTGAGTTACGCATGCCCTGACGTTTGATCTTGTCACGCAGCATATCCCAGTCCATGGTTTTGCTTTCGTCCTGTTGCAGGTATTCGCCGCGGGCCTCTTTCAACAACTTGATAGAGTCGATTGGCAGAATGCCTTTGCTCCACAGGCTGCCTTCATAAGACTGGTACTTGCCACGTTCTGCAGCCAGGTCTGAAGAGGCTTCAATCGCGTAGTAGCTGACCGCTTCCATCGATTCATCAGCAAACTTGACCGCTTCTTCAGAGGCATACGGCATACGCAGTTTGTAGAGTGCATCCTGGAAGCCCATGATGCCCAGACCGACCGGACGGTGCAGCAGGTTAGAGTGACGCGCCTGCGGCACGCTGTAGTAGTTGTACTCGATGACGTTGTCGAGCATACGCATCGCAGTACGGATGGTTTTCTGCAGCTTCTCTTTGTCGAGATTACCGTTCTCGTCGACATGCTTGACCATGTTGACCGAGCCCAGGTTACAGACCGCAATCTCTTTGTCAGAGGTGTTCAGCGTAATTTCGGTACACAGGTTGGAGCTGTGAACGACGCCGACATGTTGTTGCGGGCTGCGGATGTTACAGGGATCTTTGAAGGTAACCCATGGGTGACCGGTTTCGAACAGCATGCCCAGCATTTTGCGCCACAGGTCGACGGCGGGCAGTTGCTTGAAGTTACGGATTTCGCCGCGGACGGCTTTTTCTTCGTACTCGGTGTAGGCCTTTTCAAATGCCAGACCGGTCAGGTCGTGCAGGTCTTCCACTTCTTCCGGTGAGAACAGAGTCCATTGACTTTCTTCAGCCACGCGCTTCATGAAGAGATCTGGAATCCAGTTGGCGGTGTTCATGTCGTGGGTACGACGACGATCATCACCGGTGTTCTTACGCATATCGAGGAATTCTTCGATATCGATGTGCCAGGTTTCGAGGTAGGCACAGACCGCGCCTTTACGTTTACCACCCTGGTTCACAGCAACCGCCGTGTCGTTGGCGACTTTCAGGAACGGGACAACACCTTGTGATTTACCGTTGGTACCTTTGATATGAGCGCCCAGACCACGTACACGGGTCCAGTCATTACCCAGACCACCGGCAAACTTGGAGAGCAGGGCGTTATCGCGAATCGCGCTGTAAATACCGCTCAGATCGTCAGGTACGGTCGTCAGGTAGCATGAAGACAACTGCGGACGCAGGGTGCCTGAGTTGAACAGGGTCGGGGTCGAGCTCATGAAGTCGAAGCTTGAGAGCAGGTTGTAGAACTCAATCGCCCGTTCTTCACGGTCGATTTCGTTGATGGCCAGACCCATTGCGACACGCATGTAGAACGCCTGTGGCAGTTCAAAGCGGGTGCCGTCATGGTGAATGAAGTAACGGTCGTACAGGGTTTGCAGGCCGAGGTAGGTGAATTCGAAATCGAGTTCCGGTTTCAGCGCTTTACCCAGCCGTTCCAGATCAAACAGGCCCAGTTCAGAGTCGACCAGTTCATGCTCAATCGCGGCATGAATGTAGGTTTTGAAATAGTCCGGGTAGATATCGGCCATTTCACTTTGCTTGGCTTGTCTGTAGGTTTTGTAGACAAAGCTCAGGGCTTCACGACGGATACCGTCCATCAGCAGGCGAGCGGCCAGAGTGCTGTAGGCGGGATCTTTTTCGATGAAGGTGCGAGCACCCATAACCAGGGCTTTTTCAACGTCAGACGACTTCACGCCGTCGAACAGGTTACGCTGGGTGTCACGCAGAATGCGGTCACGATCCACTTCTGCCAGACCGACACAGGCTTCGGTGATGAGATCGTGCAGACGGTCGATATCCAGCGGTTGGCGAGTGCCGTCAGCGGCGGTGACATGCAGGGTCGTCTCGTTCGCTGGTGAGGGATGTTTTTTCTCTTCTTCGGCGCGTTTTTCAGCTTGTTTCTCACGGTAAAGCACGTAAGAACGGGCCACTTTGTACTCACCGGCACGCATCAGTTGCAGTTCAACCTGGTCCTGGATGTCTTCAATGTGGACTGTGCCACCTTCGTCGAGACGACGCAGCAGGTTATCGGTGATTTGTTTGGTCAGTTCTTTAACGGTGTCGTGAATGCGACGACTGTCTTTGGCTGATTCGCCCTCGACGGCCAGAAAGGCCTTGGTCATCGCCACAGCAATCTTGCTGCTGTCAAAGTCGGTGACTTTGCCGTTACGACGGATAACGCTGTAGCCGCTTTCGGCAGAGGCGTTGTTAATGGATTGTGCTGGTTCGCTCGCCATAATGAATTCCCTGCATGTTTGGTGAAAAAACAAAAATCATGAAAACCACTAGAGATTGTGGTTTTGAAATGATTGAACCACAAGATAGTGTGTTTTTGAAGCCTTGGCAAGTGGAAAAGTTGCACATAAATTGTGCACTTTTTGTGGATAAGTAGCAGGCGATCCCGACGTAGCGTAGCAGGGGTGCCAGCTCCCGGGATTTGGGCGATTTTGGTGCTGAAAAAATATTTTTTTCAACGAGGCAAAAAAAGCAAATTTTGTCTGCCCTGAGTCAGGGGCTGGCAATCATACTGTCGCCGATGGCAGAAAACAACCACCGGCGACATCATTAATTATGAAGTTAAATTGTGATCAGAGTGTGTCAATCACAGAAATGGCTGCTGGGCTAAGCAGTTGCCGAGCACGCTGCTGATCATCACGATCACGTGCCTGGACAATCACTGCCCACTTATTGGCTTTTGTTGCTTCGATTGTTTCATTGATCAGCGGATCATGGTCAGGACGGAGCGTAAATGCGCCTGCGGCGATCAACCCCATAAATGCGCCGACCATACCCAGTGCCAGATACGTGAGTAATGGACTGGACTGAGTAAATGTTGGACCTATCGTGGTCACAACCGCAGCGATAATCACACCGGCAAGAAGGCCGACGGCGCCCAGAACATAGTGTGACAGGATCAGTTCTTTACCGATGGCCTTGGTTTCGGGTTCCAGACGGTCCTGTAGATGCGTGTCACCAGGTTTAAGTAACTGCACTTCAGCGGACTGGAAGTGACCCTGATCAATCAGCGATTCTTCAGCGTGTTTCGCTGTTTGTTCGGTTTCAAAAATCCCTGCAACGGTGTGTGGGCGTTTCTCTAAATTCATTTTCATATCTTTCATCATACCTCCTGAATGATTCGGGATATGCCCTTACTATGGGTGACAATAAAAAAGCCGCAGATATCCTTATCCACGGCAGGGGAAAAAACAGGGGCTTGCAGATTAGCGCTGGCTGACCTGGAACACACCGACCAGTTGCGTGAGTTTATGCGCCGTGTTGCGGACCATGACTGCGCGTTGCTGGAGGGCATCAATCGCCTGCGTCATCAAGCTGGCAGAATGACCGACATCGCGGGCGGTTTCTCCATGGATCTGGCTGTTCTGATCCAGTTGCTTGATAGTGGCAAACATCTGTTCTACCAGCTGATGCAACGCAGTATTTTCGGAGGAGGCTTCTTCGGTCTTTTTCAGGCTGCGATCGACATTATCAACCCCGGACTCCATGAATTTCACTGCTTCCAGCGTTTCCGCCTGCATGGTCTCGATCATCTTCTGAATTTCTTCAGCGGAGTTGGCAGTGCGTGACGCCAGGCCGCGCACTTCATCAGCCACCACAGAGAAGCCTCGACCGTGCTCACCGGCGCGGGCGGCTTCAATAGCGGCATTTAAGGCGAGCAGGTTGGTCTGGTTGGTGATTTCGGAAATGACGCCGATGATATTGCCGATTTCTGCGGTGCGGCTATGCAGGTTCTGTACTGCTTTGGCTGAGGTTTCGACTACATCGCGGATTTCCTGCGTGCCGTCCCGGACTGATTCAAACTGAATGCGGGCGTCGCGCACGACTTCATCCATCGCCTGTTTCATCGATTCTGCGGTACTGGAGGCATTGCCAATGTCATTAATCTGGGCCTCCAGCAGTTGCAACATCTTATCAATCGCGTCAGCGACTTCATTGGAGACCGTGAAGGCTTCGCGGTTGGTTTCCAGCATCGCTTCGTTGGTGTGGCTGACATTGCTGCTGGTTTTAATGACCTGACCAACAATGCCATCCAGGTTATCAATAAAGCTATTGATCCAGCGCCCCATATCGCCGGTCTCATCATTTTTCATCTGTCCGGTATCGAGCCGCTGGGCCAGGTTACCTTCCCCTTCGGCAATGGTGCGAATGACCTCCGTCATTTCATCCAGACGGTTGGCTAACGGGTTGGTGGTAAATGTCTTATAGAGCATGGCAATGATCACCAGCATCACCGTTGAGGTACCGGCGATGGCCAGATCCGGCAAATCAGTGAGAATGTGCAGCCCCGTATTGACGCAGAGTAGCGCTACCATGGCGTAGATGAAGCCTTTCATCAGGCTCACGTTAACTGAGCGGCGACGGTAAACCTCCTCAAGATCGCCCTCACACATCATGCCCCAGCGGTCCGGCGAACCTTTGAGCTGGAAGGTGACGCCTTTACCTATGACCGGGAAATGCCGGTAGTCCGAATAACCGGGGTAGGTAACAAACAGGTTATTGCCATTACGAATGGTTTCACGGACACCCGGGTGCAGTTGCCCGGTGGCGGGGTCGGTAAAGCGAATCTCAAATTCGGTGTGACGGTTGACTTTGACGGTGCCAAACTTGGTGTGAATGCCGCTTTTCAGGTTTTCACCGTGTGAGAAGGTATTGTCTTCGAAGCGCGAACGGGAGAGGGCAATACCCTGTTGAATGCTGGGGTCAAAACGTGAATCCACCATAAATATGTAGTTGTCGCCCGACTCCGGGTAAATATGGCCGGCTTCGCGCTGGATTAAATCACCCAGCACATCATTGGGTACCCGACCACATACCGCACCGAGAACCTCGCCATCCAGCACGACTGGCTGGTAGAACATCAAAGTCACTTCATCATGGAACTTGGAACTGGACGGGCCGATCTTCAATGTCAGCTCATCGACATAAGGGCCGTGCAGAAAAGCGTCGCTCAGCCCTTTTTCTACGGCTTTACGGTCGAGATCATTTTGTCCGTTGTGGGCGCTGTAGGTGGAGTGGGTGACGGTACCGCTGGTGTCAATGACAAACAGTTCGGAGAAGTCCGGCGCGGCTGCCATTCGTTCATTGAGTAGGTTGTTGCCGATATCAGGGTAGCTGCTGGCAACTTGTTCGGCGAGCAATTCCATTTGATCCCAGTGACTGGCGACCCATTGCTGCAGTAACTTGACGCGGGTTGCTGCAATGCCTTCAAAGGTTTTCTCAACAGCGCTGTAATTGTGTCGATTGAGAAAGCAGGAACGGGACATCGCCAGTTTGCCGGTACTACCAAACCAGGGTAACCATTTTTTCTCTGCCCGGCTCAGGTTCATTGTGTGGCTTTTGAGTTTGCTCATTGTGTTTCTCTTGTGGTCTATCCGAAACACACCGAGCAAATCCTGCGCCACCGGATTAAGCCGATGTTTTCATTCGGTATTCCGGCACACCGGTATCAGACCAGTGCACCGGAATAGTGCGAATGAGACTGATTTGTAATATTAATGGTCCAAATTAGTGCCGATATTTGTGATAAAAACCATTAACTTAAAATAGGTATTTAAAGTGCTGATATAACTTCTTTCACTTCATCAACATGTTCTTTTACTTTGACCTTGCGCCACTCATGACGAAGTACACCCGCTTTATCGATCAGGAAAGTACTGCGTTCAATGCCCAGGTGTTCTTTGCCGTACATTTTTTTGAGCTTGATGACATCGAATAATTGACAGACGGCTTCATCTTCATCAGATAACAGGTCAAACGGAAAGCACTGTTTTTCCTTGAAGTTTTCATGTTTCCTCAGACTGTCACGGGACACACCCACAATCACAGTATCGTGCTGGTCAAAAAATTCGATGTTGTCACGGAAGTTCTGACCCTCAGTGGTACAGCCCGGTGTGTTGTCTTTGGGATAGAAATAAATCAGCACATTTTTGCCTTTAAAGTCAGAGAGGCGGAAGGTTTTATCGCCGGTGCTGGGTACTTCAAAGTCAGGGACTTTTTGTCCCACTGCAACTTGACTCATCTGATCATCCTGTTTTGAAACGATTTAGGGAGAAACGTACCTTACACAATCATCGCTGATCTTGTCATCAACAGGCAGGCAAAGTACCATGCCTGTTATTTTTCCGGAGTCTCAAAGATTATGTATAGCGGCAGTATGGTAGCGCTTGTCACCCCGATGCATGAAGATGGTGCACTGGATGATGACAGCCTGCGAAAGCTGATTGAGTTTCATATCAGCGAAGGAACCGATGCCATCGTCGCTGTCGGCACGACCGGTGAGTCTGCTACTTTGAGCGTCGAGGAACACTGTGGTGTGATCCGCAAGGTGGTAGAGCAGGTTAACGGCCGCATCCCTGTATTGGCGGGTACCGGCGCCAACTCGACTTCGGAAGCGATTGAGCTCACTGAATACGCCAAAGATCTGGGCGCTGATGCGGCCTTACTGGTAGCACCCTACTATAATAAGCCTACCCAGGAAGGCATGTACCTGCATTTCAAAGCGATTGCTGAGGCAGTCGATATTCCGCAAATTTTATATAATGTGCCCGGCCGGACCGCTTCCGACCTGCTACCGGAGACAGTCGGACGTTTATCTGAAATCCGTAATATCCTTGGTATCAAGGAAGCCTCCGGCGATGTCTCCCGGGTGCAGCAAATCCGTCAGTTGGCGACGGAAGACTTTGAGTTGTATACCGGCGAAGACGCCAACACCGTTGACTTTATCCTGGCCGGTGGCTGTGGTGTGATATCCGTCACAGCGAATGTGGCACCGCGTCTGATGCATGATATGTGCATGGCTGCCATCAACGGCGACGAGGAGAAAGCACGGGAAATTAACCAGAAATTGGTTGCCCTTCATCAATTTTTATTTGTCGAGGCTAACCCGATTCCTGTTAAATGGGCGTTGGCTGAAATGGGAATGATTCCGAAAGGGATTCGTCTGCCCATGACGGTATTATCGGAAAAATACCATCAGTCAGTGCGTGAGGCCCTCATTACGGCGGGTGTTCTGAATTAGAATAAATGGGTGAACTTTATTAAATGAACGCGAAACATTTCAAACAAACATCGCTGGTCGTCATGATGGCGTCCGTACTGAGTGCTTGTGGCGCATTTTCAAATCTGGACCAGGTGGTGCCTGACAACACGCAGGAATATCGTCGTGCCGAAACCATGCCGCCACTGGACGTGCCGCCTGAGCTGAGTACCAACCGCATCAATGATGTTATTGCCGGTGAGAAAGATTCGACGGCCACCTATTCAGAGTTTGAGGAAGCCTCAAATAATCCGCTCGCTGCCAAATACAACATACAGCCAGATAAAAAACCGTCTCTGGCGGGTGAAGGGGCAAGCCGTCACCTTGTTGTACCCGGTGAGCGGGACGTGACATGGCAGCGTATTCAGGAGTTCTGGGCCACCCAGGGCCTGGCTATAGCACGCATCGACAGTCGTATTGGCCTGATGGATACAGCGCCAGATGCCGATGGCTATGCTTATCGCATTCGCATGGAACGGGGCGATACCTCCAAACAATCCAAAGTTTACTTAAGCGCCGTGGATGAAACCCGGACTAACTCTCAGAAGAATGAAGCAACACTGCGTCAGCTCGCCGATTATCTGGGTACCCTGTACAAAGAAGACGTACAGGAAATGCGCATCGCCCAGCCTGCACCCCCACCGGAAGAAACTGCCCGCGTGCTGTTGATCGATGAAGAGGGCGGTCAACAAAGTCTGTTTATCGAACAGGATTTCCAGACTGCCTGGCGTCGTGTCGGTCGCGTTCTGGACAGCAAAGGTTTCTCTGTTGAAGATCGCGATCGCAGCCTGGGTTACTACTTTGTGCGTTACATCGATCCATTCAAGGAAATCGAGCAGGAAGAAAAGGGTTTCTTCAGTGGTCTCGCTTTCTGGCGTGATGAAGTAGAAGAAAAGCCGGAAGAGTATTACTACATCAAACTGATTTCAGAGGCATCAGATACACGAGTGGTGGTCATGGACGCGGAAGAGAAGCGTACCTCCAGTGATACTGCCAAACGCCTGTTGAATCTGATTCAGGAGCAGCTTGCACCCTAATGCGTTTTGCGTCCCTCGGTAGCGGTAGTCGAGGTAATGCAACCATAGTCACGCACGGAAAAACCACGCTCATGATTGATTGTGGTTTTTCTGCTCGTGAAGCTGAGAAAAGACTGCATCAGCTTGATATTGATGCGCCTTCGCTCACAGCGATTCTGATTACTCATGAACATGCCGATCACATGGCTGGTGTCAGGGTCATGGCCCGCAAGCATCGTCTGCCAGTCTATGCTACGCCCGGTACAGCAGGATGCCTGCCCGCAGATATCGCTACCCATATTCGCGAGTTCAACTGTCATGAGCGCTTCACCCTCAACGATATTGAGGTGGAGCCATTCCCGGTGCCACATGATGCCCGTGAACCCAGTCAGTTCGTCTTCAGCAGCGGTTTGCACCGTTTGGGCCTGCTCACCGATGTGGGCTCCATCACGCCGTTGATCGAAGAGACACTCAACGCCTGCGACGGTCTGTTGCTGGAAACCAACCACGACGTCACAATGCTGGAGCAGGGTGAGTATCCCGAGCATTTGAAACGTCGGGTCGGCGGTCGGCTGGGGCATTTAAATAACGTGCAATCTGCCACATTACTTGAGAAAATTGACACCTCGAAATTACAACACATCATGGCGATGCATATCTCGGAAAAGAACAACTGTCCGTCGATTGTCGTCCCGTTACTGGCTAGGGCCCTGCAGTGTGAAGAAAACTGGATAGGTGTCGCTGAACAGAATGCTGGCTTTGGCTGGCGCGAACTGGTCACTCGATAAAGAGAATAGCAATGGAAAAGAAACAAGAACTGTACTCAGGCAAGGCCAAAAGCGTTTTTGCCACTGATGACAATGATTACGTGGTCCTGAGTTTCAGAGACGATACATCCGCCTTTGACGGGGAAAAAGTTGAACAGCTGAGCCGAAAAGGTGAAGTCAATAATAAATTCAATGCTCACATCATGCAGTATCTTGCCGATAACGGCGTGCCGACTCATTTTGAAAAACGGCTCAATGATACCGAGTCTCTGGTCAAAAATATGAAGATGATTCCGGTTGAATGTGTGGTGCGTAATGTGGCATCCGGCAGTCTGGTCCGTCGTCTGGGGGTGGAAGATGGTATGGAACTGACGCCGCCGGTGTTTGAATTTTTCCTCAAAAATGACGCGCTGCATGACCCCATGGTTAATGAGTATCACATCGAAACATTTGGCTGGGCAAAGCCTGAAGAAGTCAATGAAATGAAAGCGTTAACGTTCAAAGTTAATGAGCTTTTGAAGAAGCTGTTTGCTGATGCGGGTATGATTCTGGTCGATTACAAGCTGGAGTTTGGTCTGTTTAAAGGGGCCGTCTATCTGGGTGACGAGTTTAGTCCGGATGGTTGTCGTTTATGGGACGCCGAAACCCGCAAGAAGTTGGATAAGGATCGTTTCAGGCAAGGCCTGGGCGGTGTTATTGAGGCTTATGAAGAAGTCGCTCAGCGCATTGGTGTACCACTCTGAGTCCTGATTCAAACAAATTCAAGTAAACAAACCCTGAGCCCTGGCTCGGGGTTTTTTATTTCTGTGCGCTGTTTCACATAATCGACTGGAGTTATGGTGACAGTTCTTGTGTCAGAGTGTGTTATGTTGCAATTCAGTCAGTAAATGGAGCCCGTATGCAAATTCCAGCAAAACCGGTTGATGAAGAATCACGCATCGTCACGCTGAGGTCGCTGAATCTTCTTGATACTGACAGGGACGAGCGTTTCGACAGACTGACCCGACTGGCATTGCATGTGTTTGAAGTCCCTGTTGCGTTGGTGAGTCTGGTTGATGAAAACCGTCAGTGGTTCAAGTCCTGCCAGGGAGCGAATCTGACAGAGACAGACAGAGATGTCTCTTTTTGCGGTCATGCCATTCTCGGCGATGAAGCGTTCGTGATTGAAGATACACACCAGGATCCGCGCTTTGCAGATAATCCGCTGGTCATCGGTGAGCCTCATATTCGCTTCTACGCTGGCTATCCAATTCGCTACCTTGATGGTAAGAAACTGGGGACGCTTTGCCTTCTGGATTCCAAGCCCCGTCACTTCAGTCGCCGTGAGCGCCTTATACTCGAAGATCTGGCAAAGATCGTCGAACATGAAATTCAGGCTGTGCAATTGGCGACAGTCGATGAATTGACTGAAATTCCGAACCGCCGCGGTTTTTTCTCAAATGCCAATCAGGCGCTGAGTCTGTGTCAGCGTCAGAATTTACCTGTCAGCCTGGTGTTTCTTGATCTGAATAACTTCAAACCTATCAATGACCAATTCGGTCATGCCGAGGGTGACAAGGCATTGAAAACTTTCTCCAGTATGCTGAAAAAGATCTGTCGGCAGAGCGATATTGCTGCCCGGATTGGCGGTGACGAGTTCGCGCTGCTCCTGCCTAACACAAACAAATCAGATGTAGACAAGATTCTCACCCGCTTTACCGGCATGGTCGAGCAGGCCAACCGTGAGCAACCGCTGGATTACAAAATTGCATACTCTCATGGCGTGGTTCATTTCGATCCAGCTAAACATCAGGATCTGGACGATCTGCTGGCCGAGGGCGATCAGTTGATGTACCAGCGCAAAAACCGATCGAAAAAAGAACAATCAGGCCGTTAGTTGCCAGCCAATCAGCCCGCCTGCCCGCATCGGTACCAATTCATCACCGGCGAAACTCAACTTATCCGGCACCTGCCAGTTTTGTTTGGTCAGGGTGATGTTGTCGGTATTTCTGGGCAGACCATAAAAGTCAGGGCCATGTAAGCTGGCAAAGCCTTCCAGTTTGTCCAGCGCGCCGGCCATTTCAAACGCTTCAGCGTAGAGCTCAATAGCCGCATGAGCACTGTAAATACCTGCGCAGCCGCAACTACTCTCTTTGCCTGCACGCGGGTGTGGTGCACTGTCAGTCCCCAGAAAGAACTTGGGACTGCCACTGGTCGCCGCCTGAATCAACGCCTGTTGATGGGTATTGCGCTTTAATACCGGCAAACAGTAATGATGCGGGTGAATACCACCAACCAGCAGATCATTGCGGTTCAGCAGCAAGTGATGTGGTGTGATGGTGGCAGCGATACGATCTTCCGCTTCGGCAACAAACACCGCGGCATCGGCAGTGGTGATATGTTCGAACACGACTTTAAGTTCAGGAAAGTCTTTTAACAGCGGTTGCAGCACGCGGTCGATGAAGACTTTTTCGCGATCAAAGACGTCGATATCGGCACTGGTGACCTCACCATGAACCAGCAGTGGAACGCCGCGCTCCTGCATGGCTTCCAAAGCAGCGTGGCAATGTTTGAGGTCAGTGACACCGGCATCGGAATTGGTGGTTGCACCGGCCGGGTAAAGTTTGACAGCATGAACAAACCCGCTGTCTTTGGCGCGGTGAATTTCATCGGCGCGGGTGTTGTCTGTCAGGTACAGGGTCATTAATGGCTGAAATACACTGTCTTCAGGCAATGCGGCCATGATGCGCTGACGATAATCCCGGGCCATGTCGACAGTCGTCACCGGCGGGCGTAAATTAGGCATCACAATCGCACGGGCGAATACGCGCGCGGTGTCGGGCACGGTGCGGGAAAGTGCAGAATCGTCCCGCAAGTGGAGATGCCAGTCGTCGGGACGGGTGAGGGTAATTTCAGTTGGTTTTATTTGTGTCATAGCCGCGAATTATGCCATAGCAAATAGCTTAAGCTGAAAAACTTGTGATCCGCGCTCGAAGGGCAACAGCGCTTGTTCTTGACCTTATCACGCATTACAAGTAACTTTACACGTTTGATGTTTTTAAGCTTCTCGTGACGAGATTAAGAGGGAAACACGTGGAATTAAGCGGTGGCGAGATACTGGTTCAGTGTCTCAAAGACGAAGGTGTCGATTTCCTGTTCGGTTATCCGGGCGGTGCAGTGCTGCATATCTACGATGCACTGTATAACCAGGAGGATGTCAAACACGTCCTGGTGCGCCACGAACAGGCAGCGACGCATGCAGCAGATGGTTATGCACGGGCTACAGGTAAGCCTGGTGTCGTCTTAGTCACATCGGGTCCTGGTGCTACCAATGCCGTTACCGGTATTGCCACTGCCTATATGGACTCTATTCCTATGGTGGTTATTACCGGTCAGGTCGCGACTGCCAACATCGGTAGTGATGCCTTCCAAGAAGTCGATGCCGTGGGTATCACCCGTCCGTGCGTCAAACATAACTTTCTGGTTAAAGACATTAATGATCTGGCGGAAACCGTTAAGAAAGCTTTCTATGTTGCGACCACTGGCCGTCCCGGTCCGGTTGTAGTCGACGTACCGAAAGACATTACTGATCCGAATATCAAGATTCCATACCACTACCCGGAAACGGTTCAGATGCGTTCTTACCAGCCGACCTTGAAAGGCCATAGCGGTCAGATCAAGCGCGCGGTGGATCTGCTTCTGTCTGCCAAGAAACCGATGATTTACACCGGTGGCGGTGTGGTATTGGGCAAAGGTTCAGAAGAACTTCGCAAGTTTGTGCGCAAGCTGGGTTATCCGATTACCAGTACCCTGATGGGGCTGGGGGCTTACCCATCCAGTGATGAGCAATTCATTGGTATGCTGGGCATGCACGGTACCTACGAAGCCAACATGGCGATGCATGACTGCGATGTCTTGATTGCTATCGGTGCACGTTTTGATGACCGGGTTACTGGCAAAATTGCCGAGTTCTGCCCGGATGCCAAGATCATTCATATCGATATTGACCCGTCATCGATTTCAAAAACGATTACCGTTGATATCCCAATCGTAGGCAGTGTGCCTGATGTATTGCAGGAAATGAACGGCTTGTTGGAAACCACCAAGAAGTCACCCGACAAGAAGGCGATTGATGCCTGGTGGGCGGAAATCAACGGCTGGCGTGGAATGAAGTGCCTGTCCTATGACCGCAACAGCGACAAGATCAAACCGCAGATGGTCGTTGAGATGATCCATGAGATCACCAATGGCGATGCCTATGTGACTTCTGACGTCGGTCAGCATCAGATGTGGGCGGCACAGTACTACGGCTTTGATGAACCTAACCGCTGGATTAATTCCGGTGGTCTCGGCACCATGGGCTTTGGTCTGCCGGCTGCTATGGGCGTGCAGTTTGCTTTCCCTGAAGATACGGTTATCTGTGTCACGGGGGAGGGCAGTATTCAGATGTGTATTCAGGAACTGTCAACCTGTCTGCAATACGGTTTGCCGGTTAAGATTGTTGCCCTCAATAATCGTTATCTCGGTATGGTGCGTCAGTGGCAGGAATTTTTCTATGAAAACCGTTACTCGCATTCCTACATGGAGTCATTGCCGGATTTCGTCAAGCTGACCGAGAGTTATGGTCATGTTGGTATCCGTATTGAGAAGCCGGAAGATCTGCGCAAAGAACTGGAACGCGGTTTTGCGATGAAAGATCGTCTGGTGTTCTTCGATATCGTGACTGACCAGACTGAAAACGTGTACCCGATGATTGCCCAGGGTAAGGCACATAACGACATGCATATGTCGCCTTACTGTGAACCACCACAAGACCCAGAGAGGGAGCTGTCTTAACATGCGTCACATCATTTCCATCCTGATCGAAAACGAAGCAGGGGCATTGTCGCGTGTGGCCGGTTTGTTCTCTGCACGGGGTTACAACATCGAATCCTTGACTGTCGCGCCTACCGAAGACCCGACGCTGTCTCGTATGACCATCGTGACATCGGGTACCGAACGCATTATCGAGCAAATCACCAAGCAGCTGAACAAGCTGGTTGATGTGGTGAAACTGCTGGATCTGACTGAAGGACCACACATTGAGCGTGAAATGATGCTGATCAAAGTCAAGGCATCTTCCATGGCTCAGCGTGAAGATGTGAAACGCCTGGCGGATATTTTCCGTGGTCACATCATTGACGTTACAACCTCGACATACACTATCGAGCTGACCGGTGCCTGTGCCAAGCTGGACTCATTTATTGATGCCCTGGCTGAGCACAAAATCATTGAAACCGTGCGTAGCGGTGTCACTGGTATTGCCCGTGGTGAGAAAAGTCTGCACCTGTAATTAACACCCTTTCGCTTTAAGAAAAAAATCTAAGGAATTCAATCATGAGTTTGAACATCTATTACGATAAAGATTGTGACCTGTCCATCATCCAGGGCATGAAAGTCACTATTATCGGTTACGGTTCCCAGGGCCATGCCCACGCCTGCAACCTGAAAGACTCTGGCGTTGATGTCACTGTCGCGCTGCGTCCCGGTTCATCTTCTATCGCCAAAGCCGAAGGTGCTGGCCTGAAAGTCTCTGACAACGTGGCTGAAGCCGTTAAAGGCGCTGACCTGGTCATGGTACTGACACCGGATGAATTCCAGTCTCAACTCTACAAACAGGAAATCGAACCTAACCTGAAACAGGGTGCGGTTCTGGCCTTTGCTCACGGTTTTGCCATCGTCTACAACCAAATCGCACCGCGTAGTGATCTGGATGTCATCATGATTGCACCGAAAGCACCGGGTCACACTGTCCGCAGTGAATTTGTCAAAGGCGGCGGTATCCCTGACCTGATTGCTATCGAACAGGATGCTTCCGGTAAAGCAAAAGACATCGCTCTGTCTTATGCTTCAGGCGTCGGTGGCGGTCGTACCGGTATCATCGAGACCACTTTCCGTGACGAAACTGAAACCGACCTGTTCGGTGAACAGGCTGTTCTGTGTGGTGGCGCCGTTGAACTGGTTAAAGCCGGTTTTGAAACCCTGGTAGAAGCCGGTTACGCGCCGGAAATGGCTTACTTCGAATGTCTGCACGAACTGAAACTGATCGTGGACCTGATGTACGAAGGTGGTATCGCCAACATGAACTACTCGATCTCCAACAATGCCGAGTATGGCGAGTATGTTACCGGCCCACGCGTTATCAACGAAGAGAGTCGTTGGGCGATGCGCGAAGCACTGAAGAATATTCAGGAAGGTAAATACGCCAAACAATTCATTCAGGAAGGTCAGTCCGGTTACCCTGAAATGACCGCGATGCGCCGCCTGAATGCAGAACACCCGATTGAACAAACCGGTGAAAAACTGCGTGCGATGATGCCCTGGATCCAAAAGATCGTCGATAAGTCTAAAAACTAAAAGACTTTTTCACGTGTCAAGAACGGGGACGGTTGTGCAAACGACCGTCCCCGTTTTGTTTGTATAGCGCAGATGTCATAATGCTTTTATTCGATATCAGGGAGTGTATTCATGGTCAGTAGTGACAAACAGCAGCGACGCGGTATTTACCTGTTGCCGAATTTGTTCACAACAGCAGGTTTATTTGCCGGTTTCTATGCCATTATCGCGGCAATCCGGCAGGATTTTGATGCTGCTGCTATCGCCATATTTGTGGCGATGATCATGGATGGACTGGACGGCCGTATCGCCAGAATGACTAATACACAAAGCGCCTTCGGTGCTGAATATGACAGTCTGTCTGATATGGTCGCCTTCGGCCTGGCACCAGCGCTGGTCGTGTTCCTCTGGGCTTTGCTTGATATGGGCAAATTCGGCTGGATGATTGCCTTTATCTATGCTGCCTGTGGCGCCTTGCGTCTTGCTCGCTTTAACACCCAGATCGGCACTGCTGATAAACGTTATTTCCAGGGTCTGCCGAGTCCTGCTGCTGCAGCCTGTGTAGCTGGCTGGGTCTGGCTGGGTACCGACCGGGGGTTGGATCCAGCGCTGGTCAGCAATGTGGCGGTGCCCATTACGTTTTTCGCGGCGATTTTGATGGTCAGTTCCATGCGCTACTACAGCTTCAAGGAACTGGATTTGAAAAATCGGGTGCCTTTTATCAAGATGCTGGCCCTGGTACTTATTTTTGCCCTGATCGCCAATGACCCACCGCTGATCCTGTTTTCAGCTTTTCTGGTCTATGCTGTTTCCGGTCCGGTATTTACCCTGTTTAAACTGCGTCAACATCGTAGTGAACGTAACACCGGCAAATAACTTGGCAGACGAGGCTTTTAGCCCTAATATTTAACGCATAGCGATGCACTTTAGGTGCAAAAACCAATCAGCGTGATGCCGACGATGGCCCAAAAACCAGATTTCAGTCCTGCGAATACCAGAACAGACTTGAATGTTGTCCGGCCGGCCGGACTTAATGACGGCGCAACGTCTGCATACGGAGCAGGAAAATGACAGACCAGTTAATTATTTTTGATACCACATTGCGTGACGGTGAGCAGAGCCCCGGCGCGTCGATGACCAAGGATGAAAAAGTCCGGATCGCTAAAGCGCTGGAACGCATGCGCGTGGATGTGATTGAGGCTGGTTTTGCCATTGCCAGTCAGGGTGACTTTGAAGCGGTACAGGCGGTGGCGAAAGCCGTTAAAGACAGCCGTATCTGTAGTTTGTCCCGGGCGCTGGAAGCCGATATTGACCGTGCCGGTGAAGCACTCAAACCGGCCAACGCCTCTCGCATACATACTTTTATCGCCACCTCGCCGATTCACATGAAAATGAAGCTGCGAATGGAGCCCGATCAAGTGGTGGAAAATGCAGTCAAAGCAGTGAAACACGCCCGTCAGTACACTGACGATGTCGAGTTTTCACCGGAAGATGCTGGCCGTAGTGATATCGATTTCCTGTGCCGGATTCTGGAAGCGGTTATTGATGCGGGTGCGACCACACTCAATATTCCGGATACGGTGGGCTATAACTTGCCGCATCAGTTTGGTTCCTTGATTGCCACGCTGCGTGAACGCATTCCCAATGCCGATAAAGCTGTGTTCTCAGTGCATTGTCATAATGACCTGGGCCTGGCTGTTGCCAACTCGCTGTCAGCAGTGATGAGCGGTGCCCGTCAGGTTGAATGCACCATTAACGGCCTGGGTGAGCGTGCCGGTAATGCGGCACTGGAAGAAGTGGTGATGGCAGTCCGCACCCGTCAGGATATGTTTCCCTGTGATACCCATATCGATACCCAGCACATTCTGGCCGCTTCACGCCTGGTTTCCGGGGTAACCGGTTTTGTGGTCCAGCCCAATAAAGCCATTGTCGGCGCCAATGCCTTTGCCCACGAGTCCGGTATTCATCAGGATGGCGTGCTCAAAAACCGTGAAACCTACGAAATCATGCGTGCCGAAGATGTCGGTTGGAACACCAACCGCATGGTTCTGGGCAAACATTCCGGTCGAAATGCTTTCCGCAGCCGTCTGCAGGAACTGGGCATCGAACTGGAGTCGGAGGCAGAGCTTAATGCGGCCTTTACCCGGTTCAAGGAACTCGCTGATAAAAAGCATGAGATCTTTGATGAGGATCTTCAGGCGTTGGTCAGTGATGTGGTAGCGGCTACAGATGAGCGTATAACCCTGGTGTCATTAAAGGTCTGCAGTGAAACCGGGGAAACGCCGGTAGCCAATGTCACGCTGTCGGTGGATGGTGATGAAGTCCATACCCAGATGAGTGGCAGTGGCCAGGTAGACGCGGCTTACAAAGCCATCGAAGCGATTGTGCAGAGTCATACAGAACTGCAGTTGTATTCAGTCAGCAATATCACCACCGGCACTGATGCCCAGGGTGAAGTTAATGTACGTCTGGAAAAAGGCGGTCGCATTGTCAGTGGTCAAGGGGCTGATACCGATATCGTGATTGCCTCGGCCAAGGCCTACCTTAACGCCCTGAATAAAATTCTGGCGCATGTAGAAAGAGCCCATCCACAGGTCTGATGCAGCTCTCGAACTCACAACAACGGATTCTGGCTGATATGGGTATTCAGCTTTGGGCGCTTCGGCGCTCGGAGCCTGAGAACCCGCAGCAGGGAGCAGCAGAAACGCCTGTCGAGATTGAGCAGTCAGATATCAATGTTGCTGCCCCAGTCAAGCTGATTGTGGTAACACAAGCACAGGCCATGTCAGAGGCCGCGAAGCGTTTATTTAATGCGATGCTAAAGGCTGCAAGACTCACTCAAGATCAGGTACTGAGTTTAACCAGCAGGGAGTTCGAACAGATTAATACCGCCAGCATGGCCAATAAGTCGGTGCTGCTGTTGGGGAGTGACATAACTGCTGAACTGATGCCTGATTTGTCCCCTGACAATCCTGAGACTGTCAGCCAGTATCAGGCGCAGTTTTTAGCCTGTTTCAGCCTGGAGGAGATGCTGCAGCAGCCATCCCTTAAAGCGGCAGCCTGGCAGGCACTGAAACATCTGAGCCCTGTGTTCTGAAAAGGTCCTGAAATGATGCTTCCGCGTGTCATGCTTGAAGACGATCTGTTTGAGGTGCATGCTATTGAGAAAGCGGCGAATCGCTTTCCCTGGAGCAGAAAGAATTTCGCGGACAGTCTTGATGCGGGCCATTTTTGCTGGGTTTACTGTGACGCTTTTGATGTCGTTATCGGTTATGCCATTGTGCAACTGGTGATTGATGAAGCGCATCTGCTCAATATCTGCGTCAGACCCGAGATGCAAAGGCAAGGTTATGGTCGTCGTATTCTTGAGCATGTGATTGACCATGCCCTGACACGCTCCGCCAATCTGGTGGTACTGGAGGTCAGACAATCCAATTTCCGCGCACAGCAGCTTTATCACCAGCTGGGATTCAACGAAATGTCGATACGCAGGGGCTATTACCCGGCTGAGCAGGGCAGGGAGGATGCCATTTTGATGGGGCTGGATCTCTCGTCGCAGTCGATTTTCGGCGGAATTTAGCGGCAGCACTGCTGTCATTATTAAGGCCAGTCATCAAAAACCGTCAATGAATAGACGGCAGTACTACTTATGAGCACTTGCTATAGCGCAGGGGCTCTTTTAGACTAATTGACTTAATTACTCGGTTATTTTTTTCACATTTAGGAGATAAAAATATGGCTTTTGAATTGCCACCACTTCCTTATGCACAAAACGCTCTGGAACCAACGATTTCAGCTGAAACGCTCGAATATCACTATGGTAAGCATCACCAAACCTATGTGAATAACCTGAACAACCTGGTACCTGGTACTGAATTTGAAGGCAAGTCTCTGGAAGACATCATTACTTCAGCCAGTGGCGGTATCTTTAACAATGCAGCTCAGGTCTGGAACCACACCTTCTACTGGAACTGCATGACACCTGATGCCAAAGGCGCACCATCGGGTGATCTGGCCGCTGACATTGATAAAACCTTTGGTTCTTTCGACAAATTTAAAGAAGACTTCAGCAAATCTGCAGCCACCAACTTCGGTTCAGGCTGGACCTGGCTGGTGAAAAACAAAGACGGTAGCATCGCCATCGTTAATACCAGCAATGCCGGTTGCCCACTGACTGAAGGACAGACACCACTGCTGACAGTTGACGTCTGGGAACATGCTTATTACATCGACTATCGCAACGCGCGCCCTAAGTACCTGGAAGCCTTCTGGGGCCTGGTTAACTGGGACTTTGTTGAAGCCAACTACGCGGCCTGAGAATAGCGGGAGGGGCGTCAGTTTACTTCTCTCCCGTTAACTTATAAAATACCGCTTTTTTGATTGATGGCAGTTTCGTCAGAAACTGCCATTTTTCGTTTCAAAGGTCTGAAAAAGACCCGGTTTTCATGCCGTCAGGGCAAGGAGTTTTCAGCCATGACAAATTCGGTTATGCCGACTTATGGGCGACTCGATGTGGCTTTCGCCAGTGGAAAAGGCGCCTGGTTAACAGACATCAATGACAAGCAGTATCTCGATGCACTGAGTGGTATTGCTGTCTGCAATCTTGGCCATTGTCATCCTGCTGTGACCCGGGCTGTTCAACATCAGGTTGAAACCCTGGTGCACACCTCCAATATGTACCACATCCCCTTACAGACGCAGTTGGCTGATAAACTCACCGAACTGTCCGGCATGGAGCAGGTATTCTTTTCCAATTCCGGTGCTGAAGCTAATGAAGCGGCAATCAAAATTGCCCGTAAGTACGGCCATAGCAAGGGCATTGAAAAGCCGGTCATTATCGTGATGGATGGCAGCTTCCATGGCCGTACCATGGCCACCCTGACAGCAACCGGCAATGCCAAGGTCCAAGTTGGATTTGACCCGTTATTGCCTGGTTTTGTCCGCGTACCCTACAACGACCTGGATGCGCTGCGTATGGCAATTGGTCATTGGCCGGAAGCGGTGGCAGTACTGGTTGAACCCGTTCAGGGTGAGGGCGGTGTCAAAGTGCCGGAACCCGATTTTCTGGCTGGTGTCCGTGCTATTTGCACACAGCGTAAATTGCTGATGATGCTGGATGAAGTGCAGACCGGGGTTGGCCGTACCGGTCAGTGGTTTGCTTTTCAGCACAATGATGAACTGCTACCCGACGTGATGACGCTGGCTAAGGGACTGGGCAACGGTGTGCCGATTGGTGCCTGTCTGGTCGCTGGTCCTGCCGTCGGTGTCTTACAAGCTGGTAACCATGGCTCCACCTTTGGTGGCAACCCGCTGGTTTGCAGTGCCGCCCTCGCCGTGCTGGACACGATTGAGCAGGAACAACTGCTCAATCATGTTGCCACGCTCAGTCAGCAGATGCTGAACGCGTTTAAGGACAGACTGGCCGGCCAGGAGGGGGTCAAGGATGTTCGTGGACTGGGTTTTATGTTCGGTATTGAACTGAGTATGCCCTGTGCGCCTCTGGTCAAACAGGCGCTCGCTGAAGGCCTGTTAATCAACGTCACGGCTGAGTCCGTCATACGTCTGTTACCACCGATGATCATCAATGCAGAAGAAGCCGAGCTTATCGTGGATAAAGTCTGCAGACTGGTACTCGACTTTTTGTCATCCCACGCTGTTGAGAGCGTAGCCTGAAAATGAAACATTTCCTGACTCTGAAAGACCTGACTCCGGCGGAACTGAAACTGCTGATTCAACGTGCTGGAGAACTAAAGAAACTGCACAAACACGGGGACATTTACCAGCCACTGAAAGGCAAAGTGCTGGCGATGATTTTTGAGAAATCCTCAACTCGTACCCGGGTTTCTTTCGAGTCGGCGATGATTCAGTTTGGTGGTGGCTCGATTTTTCTGTCACCGGACGACACGCAACTGGGGCGCGGAGAGCCGCTGGAAGACTCAGCCAGAGTCATTTCCAGTATGGTGGATGCGGTGATGATTCGCACTTTTGCCCATAGTAAAATTGAAACTTTTGCCAAATACTCCTCAGTGCCGGTGATTAATGCCCTGACTGATGAGTATCACCCTTGTCAGTTACTGGCAGATATGCAGACTTACCAGGAGCACCGGGGTGATATCAAGGGTAAGAAAGTTGTCTGGATCGGTGATGGCAATAATATGTGCCACTCCTACATCAATGCAGCTGAACAGTTCGGCTTTACGCTGAATATTGCGACACCTGAAGGTTACGAACCGGATTCGGCCATTGTTGAAGCCAGCAAAGCCGATGTGCAGTTGTTCAATGATCCCAAAGCGGCAGCAGAGGGTGTTGATCTGGTTGTCACCGATGTCTGGGCGAGCATGGGACAGGAAGAAGAGCAGCGCAAACGTGAACAGGCTTTTGCCGGCTTTCAGGTTAACGAGACTATCATGGCGCTGGCGAATACAGACGCCTTATTTATGCATTGTCTGCCGGCTCATCGCGGTGAAGAAGTCAGCGCTGAAGTGATCGATGGACCGCAGAGTGTGGTTTGGGACGAGGCCGAAAACCGACTGCATGCACAGAAGGCCCTGCTGGAATTCCTAATCGGCGAGTAAGTCAGCCTCAAGCTGTTGCAGGCGCTCAACCGTGCCGATATCTGACCACTGGCCATGATAGTGCTGACCTGAAACTTGCTGTCGGGTAATGGCTTGATCAAATAAGGGTTTGAGTGGACGTTTTTCGTTCTTCAGACCGGCAAACATCTCTGGACGATAAATGCCTATGCCACTGAATGTGGCCTTATCAGCATTGTTGACCTGTACGTTACCTGTCTTATCCAGAGCAAAATCACCCTCCGGATTATGCGGTGGATTATCAACCAGTACCAGATGACAGAGTTTGTCAGCATCCAGCTGAAAACCTGCCAGTTGCCCAAAATCAAAATCAGTCCAGATATCGCCATTCACCACCAGAAATGGTTCGTCACCCAGCAAGGGCAGGGCATTAATAATTCCGCCCGCTGTCTCCAGTCCGCCTTCGAGTTCCGGTGAGTAACGGATTCTGGCACCATAATCCTGACCGTCACCCAGTGTTGTCGGAAATTGTTCGCCAAGATGGGCGTAGTTAATAATCAGATCATCGAACCCGGCTTTGACCAGTCCTTCAATCAGATACTCAATCAGCCGCCTGGGACCTGCTTTAATCAGCGGTTTCGGGGTGGTATCAGTCAGCGGACGCAGCCTTTCACCGCGACCGGCCGCGAGGATCATTGCTTTCATAAGATGGCCATGATTTTTGGGGATTGGGTTAAAAACTGATGCAGTGAAGCGAGTGCCGGATAACGCGCGGTTACCTGCAACACGTATTTCAGTGTCAGTGGCAAATCCTTCATATAACCGGATTTACCATCACGGTAATTAAGGCGGCAGAAAATGCCCAGGACCTTGAGATGACGTTGTAGTCCCATCAGATCAAACCAGCGGACAAAAGCTGACCTGTCAATTCCGGTCATCAATTGTTGATTCTGCGCCTGCTGATAATAATAATCGAGCCATTGCTCGATCTTGGTTTGTGGCCACTCGACGTAACAATCGCGTAGCAAGGACACCAGATCGTAAGTAGCAGGTCCAATCACCGCGTCCTGAAAGTCGATAACACCGACTTCATTATCCGGTCCCAGCATCAGATTTCGACTATGGTAGTCGCGATGGACAAAAAATTGTGGTTGGCTATTGGCGTTGTCTAGCAGAAGCTCAAATATCGAATCCAGATCCGATGGAACAGCGAGGGATAAATGTCGCTCCAGAAACCAGTCAGGAAACAGGCGCATTTCGCTCAGTAATTTTTCATCGTCATAAGCGGGCAGCTCGATCTCAGAAACCGGCGCCAATTGCATTTTGATGATTTCATCAATCGCTGCCTGGTAGAGTCGATCGGCGGAATCCTGATTGAGTGCTGACAAATAAGAGGTCGTGCCCAGATCACTGAGCAGCAGAAATCCCAGTTCAACATTTCTCGCATAGATATGAGGTACATGTGTGCCTGAGCCAGCCAGGAATTCGGCGACGCGCACAAAAGCCTCGATATCTTCATGTTCAGGGGGGGCATCCATCACGATCCGACTCTGGCCATGCTGATAGACGCGGAAGTAGCGGCGGAAACTGGCGTCGCTGGAAGCCACTTTCAGCTCGAAGTCGCGGTCGGGTAGTATCGCCGTCAGCCATTCATTGACCTGCCGAAGACGCGGATCAGAGTCTAAATCAATCTTCATGTTTTCGTTGGAATTGTTCTATATCACGCTGATTTTAATAAATTATTGTTTCTACGTTGAGGACTGTCTCAAGCGCTGTAACTGACCCGGCTGCTGAATCAGAATTGTTCATGTATCATCAGGGAATTATTTCCCGCATTGCCTGTCAATGATGCGAGGTAATAGCGTACTAAACCATAAGTAATATCGGAGTAGCAATGAACAAATTCTTATTTTCCGCCGCCTTGCTGACAGCTTCCAGTATGGCCCTGGCTCAGGATTACGTCACTCCCGGTGACCTATCTGAGCAGGCATCTGACAAAATGTACAGCATCCTGACTCAGTACAATAGCTGCATGATGCAGACCCGACTGCAATCATTGCCTGAAATCGAAAGCGGTCAGGCTGCCGCCGATCAGATCATGCAGAACTGTGAAACCCACCTCGATGCCCTCAAAGCACATTTGACCGACAATCAGGTTGAACCTGCGCTGGTTGAGGGTATGGCAAAAACCATGCGGACCCGAGCTGCCCGTCAGTTAATGACCAAAACCATGAATAACCTGGCAGCTCAAGCCCAAGCAGCCAGTAATGCTGAGAAAATAAAACAGGACGCAGAGGCAGAATCGGCCGAATAACGCTAGTGATTCAGTTGCAGTACATCAATGTCCTCGTGCTGCAGCATCTGAATCAGACGTCTCAACGGTAATCCTATCAGTGTGTTGGGATCCTCCCCATCCAGTTTTGAAAACAGGCTGATGCCAAAGCCTTCAGACTTGAAACTGCCGGCACACTGATAGGGTTGTTCTTTTTTCAGATAGAAGTCAATCTGGTTGTCTGTCAAAGTTCTGAAGTGAACGCTGAAAGGTTCTACTGATGACTGAATATGGCCATTCTTTGCATTCAGTAACGCAAGGCCGGTCAGGAATGTGACTTTTCGCCCGGAAGCGCTTTTCAGCTGAGCCATCGCATTCTGATGGTTGCCGGGTTTTCCCAGAATATCATCATCAATCACTGCGACCTGATCAGACCCGATGATCAGTGCTTCCGGATGTGTACGTGCAATCTCACGGGCTTTGCTTTCTGCCAGCCTCTGTACCAGTGTTGCTGGTGATTCATCCGATTGCGGCGTTTCATCAATATCAGGTGAAACCTGAATAAAAGTCAGACCAAGTTTGTTCAGAAGCTCAGCCCGGAACGGCGAGCTTGAACCCAGGATAAGTTGTTGCATGCTTTAATAGCCTTCAGGTAATTACAGTGGGCGCGGTGCGTCCGGTCAGATCACGAATCATGGCTAATGATTCCGCGAGTTCAATCAAATCGGCCAGAGCCTGCTGAGTGTCCAGCCGTTGTTTACTCTGATCAGCCTGATAAGACTCGATATAGACTCTTAAGGTAGCCCCTTCAGTCCCCGTGCCGGATAAGCGATAAATAATGCGATCGCCGCCTTCAAACCCGACTCGAATGCCTTGTTTGTCAGCAACACTATTATCAACCGGGTCACGATAGCTGAAGTTATCAGCATATTCGACCGTTCGGCCATCAATCTGTCTGCCGGGCAAATCTGCCAACTGTTGTTCCAGATGCAGCATCAAAGCTTCGGCCTGCTCGCTGGGGATCGATTCGTAATCATGACGGGTGTAGTAATTGCGACCAAATTCCTGCCAATGGCGATTGACAACTTCAGCGACGGGGATGGCACGGGCTGCCAGAATATTGAGCCAGAACAGCACTGCCCAAAGGCCGTCTTTTTCCCTGATATGGTTGGAACCGGTGCCGAAGCTTTCTTCCCCGCAGAGGGTGGCACGATCAGCATCCAGCAGATTACCGAAAAATTTCCAGCCGGTGGGCGTTTCGTGTGATTCAATGCCAAGCTTCTCAGCGACTCTGTCTACTGCCTGACTGGTTGGCATTGAGCGGGCTACGCCCTTGAGTCCAGCTTTATAGGCGGGTACGAGAGACGCGTTGGCGGCCAGAATGGCGAGACTGTCAGACGGCGTGACAAAGATGTTGTCACCCAGAATCATATTCCTGTCGCCGTCACCGTCGGAGGCAGCGCCGAAATCAGGTGCATTATCCGAAAACATCTCGGTAACCAGTTCTTCAGCATAAGTCAGATTGGGATCCGGGTGGCCTTCGCCGAAATCAGGCAGTGGTATACCGTTGATCACCGTACCTTTCGGTGCGCCCAGGCGATTTTCCAGTATTTCCGTCGCGTATGGCCCGGTGACGGCATGCATGGCGTCAAAGCGCATTTTAAAGTTGCCGCCGGTCAGTAAGTCATGGATGGCATCAAAATCAAACAGGCTGGCCATCAGTTCGGCGTAATCCGAGACCGAATCGATCACTTCAACCGTCATGCCATCCAGTGTCTGGGTGCCAATCTCAGTCAAGTTGATGTCAGCGCAATCACTGATTCGATATTCGCTGATATGGCGGCTGTGATTGAAAATCGCCCCGGTGATGGACTCCGGCGCCGGACCGCCGTTAGCGGTGTTAAACTTGATACCGAAATCACCATTCACACCGGCCGGGTTATGGCTTGCGGAGAGAATGATGCCGCCGAATGCCTGATATTTGCGAATAACACAGGAAGCGGCCGGGGTAGAGAGGATGCCGTTCTGCCCCACCCAGACATGACTGAAACCATTGGCTGCCGCCATTTTCAGAATAATTTGGATGGCGGTCTGGTTGTAATAACGGCCATCCCCGCCAACGACCAGCGTCTGCCCCTGACAGTCTGTCAGTGAATCAAAAGTCGATTGGACGAAGTTCTCCAGGTAGTGGGCTTGCTGAAAGGTTTTAACTTTTTTACGTAGACCGGATGTGCCGGGTTTCTGGTCATCGAAAGGGGCGGTTCTCACCGTCGTAAAGGCCATAAATCATTCCTGGTTGAATTCGAGCATCATTGCGGGTTTGTTGTTAGACTCAGCCTAACTTTTCGATTAACTATACTGACTCCATGAATAAGCCTCAACAGATTGATAGAGCGCGTTTGTTGCGCCTTGCTACCTACGCTTCTGTGGCGACCGCGGTGACGCTGATCCTGGCCAAACTGGTCGCCTGGTTTATCAGTGATTCGGTCAGTATTCTCGCCACACTGGTCGATTCCAGCCTGGATGTACTGGCTTCCATTGTGAATCTCATCGCTGTCCATCACGCGCTGCAACCGGCTGACCGCGAGCATCGTTTCGGGCATGGTAAGGCTGAAGCCCTGGCGGGGCTTGGACAATCGATGTTCATTGCCGGCTCAGCCGGTATTCTGCTGCTGCAGGGCATCAGTCGGCTGATCAATCCGCAACCGCTCGAAAAAGGGCTGCAACTCGGACTTGGTGTCATGCTCTTGTCTATTGTGGCGACACTGGCTTTAATTAGTTTTCAACGTTATGTGATTAGACGCACGGACTCAACAGCGATAAAAGCGGATGCTCTGCATTACAAAACGGACCTGCTGGTCAACGCCAGCGTCATTGTGGCATTGCTGCTGACCTATTATGGTTGGGATTTTGTCGATCCCCTGTTTGCCATCGGCATCGCTTTGTTTATTTTGTACAGCGCCTGGCAGATCGTTCGCGAGGCGGTGAACCTGCTAATGGATCATGAGTTGCCGGATGAGGACAGACAGAAAATAGGCGCACTGATTACCCAGCATCCTGATGCGATTGGTTTTCATGATCTGAGAACCCGTCAGTCTGGCAATACAGTGTTTGTCCAGCTTCATCTGGAACTCAATGAAAATCTCTCACTGAGACAGGCGCATTCCATAGCGGATGAACTGGAGAAAAAAGTAGCGGAATTGTTTGATGATGCAGAGGTCATCATTCACGAAGATCCAGTGACACACATGCCCCCCGGTCTGCAAGCAGGAAATAACGCACAAAGTGAAAGCAATCTCGTATAATTCCGCCTCGTAAAATCGAAGGGGACACAGTTATCTTTAAGTCAGACTCAACCATGCTACTGCTGTGCATTGCAGTGCTAGCGTTATTAGCTTTGTTCGCTTCTCTTGTCCGTCGCCGTCTGAATCAAACCCGTAAAGCGCGCCATCTCGACAAAATCCTGCGCAGATATAAGCTGGATGAAGTCCGGTCTATCGTGATCCCTGATGGAATTGGTGGTTTGATGGAGCTGGATCGACTGATTCTGACCGACAGAGGTCTGCTGATTATAGAAACCTATCCGATGAATGGGCACCTTTTCGGTGCTGAACAAATTGATCAGTGGACTCAAATCATAGACGGGCGCAGTTTCAAGTTTGCCAACCCGCTGCACCACATTCAGAATGCGAAGTATGCACTTCAACCATTGGCACCGAAAATTCCTATTTTCTATCGCGTGATATTTACTGGACACTGTGACTTTCCCAAAGGTAAACCAGACAATGTTTCGACAGTGCAAAGCCTGGAGCAGGACTTGCAAGCGATTCTGGAAGCGCCCAAGATGTCAGGAGGCAGTGTCAATGTATGGGAAAGAATTTTACGTATTGGCCGAAAAAACGGTCAGGTAGATTGAGAGAAACGTGATCCTGATGGAAACTAAACCGCTAGTTGTGGCAATTTCATCCCGAGCTTTGTTTGATCTCGACGAAAGCCATCGCATATTCGAAGAGCAGGGTACTGAAGCCTATTGTCGGCATCAGATTGAAAATGAGGATGTGCCTTTGGCACCGGGTGGCGCCTTCAATCTTGCTCGTAAATTGCTGGCATTAAATGATAATAATCCCAAGACGCCCAAGGTGGAAATCATTCTCTTGTCTCGTAACAGCGCTGACACCGGCCTTCGGGTATTCAACTCGATCCAGCATCACGAGTTATCGATTATCCGTGCTGTGTTTACTTCAGGCAGCAGTCCTTACCGCTATGTGGCACCGTTTGGTGCCAACCTGTTTCTCTCTACCAGTCCGGAAGATGTAGCTATGGCGCTGGAGGCCGGTATCGCTGCCGCCACGATTCTGCCTTCCAATGTGGGCAATAACCCCGAATCGGAAGAACTGCGTATTGCATTCGATGGCGATGCGGTGGTGTTTTCTGATGACTCTGAAAAGATTTACAAAGAAAAAGGATTGGAAGCCTTTACTGAAAATGAAACGCAAACAGCCAGAGAGCCTTTACCGGGTGGCCCCTTCAAAGATTTCCTGATGGCGCTGAACCGTATTCAGACAGAATATCCGGAGAATGATGCCCCTATCCGTACTGCTCTGGTCACTGCACGTTCAGCACCGGCGCATGAGCGTGTGATCAGAACCCTGCGAGCCTGGGATATTCGTATCGACGAAGCGATATTCCTGGGTGGTAAGGCCAAGGGACCGTTCCTGAAGGCTTTCGGTGCGGATATTTTCTTTGATGATCAGGAACAGCATTGCCATTCGGCCAAGGAGCATGTTGCCACCGGGCATGTTCCTCATGGCATTGCCAATAAAAAAACCATTGTTGAGCAGGACTGAGATTGGTCGTTCAGAGAAGTCGGGCTGTCCAAAACTGGATTAAACAGCTCAGTGAAAAAGATATGCCGGTGTTTTCCGGTACCGTGGCCGAAGTCAGTGCCGTATTAAACAGTGAGGATACATCGGCATCAGATGTGGCTAATGTCGTGTTGCGTGATGCTTCACTGACTGGCCGGGTCCTCAAAGTCGTCAATAGTTTTCATTTCAACCCCACCAACCAGACTATTAATACTGTTTCCCGGGCTGTGATGGTTATGGGGTTTGAACAGGTACGCGCGCTGACATTCTCGATGGTACTGGTGGATAGCCTGAACCGGGGACATCAGCGACAAAAACTCATTACCGAAATGGCCGGCGCTTTTCATGCTGCCGCCCAGGCGCAGGAGTTTGCCAAAATTAGCCATGCCGGTGATCCCGAGGATCTGTTTGTTGCAACATTGTTGTCACGGCTGGGAAATATGGCTTTCTGGGCCTTTGCCGGCAAGCAGGCAGATGAATTGCTTTCTCTGCTGGAGGAGGGAATCCAAGAAGCGGAGGCGGAGAAGGTCGTACTCGGTTTTGAGCTTGTTGAGCTGACTAAGGCATTGAGTCATGAATGGCATCTTGGTGATGTGGTCAGTGATTATCTTTATAAAAGGCTGGAAGCTAACAAAGCAGCCTGTATTAATGCCGGTCTTAGTCTTGCTGATGCCGCCAGAGCAGGCTGGGATAGCACTGAAGCCGAACTGAAAATTCATGAACTGGCAGATCATTTTGATGTGGAAGTTGCCGAGTTACGCAGACATGTCTTTGAGAACGCCCGTCAAGCCAGGGAAGTCACCGAGTTGTATGGTAGCAAAACAGCCAGTGAAGCTATCCCTGTGCCGGTGACTGAGGAGGATTCAGAGAAGGCTGAAATGCAGGACGATTCGATAATCGCTGCCAGCTACCCAGAGCCAGACATTCATTATCAAATGACCGTGATGCAGGAGATTTCAGCGACGATTCAGGAGCGGCCCAAGATTGGCATTATTCTGGAAATGGTGCTTGAAGGTATTTATCGCGGTGTGGGGACGGACAGAGCAATATTTATGATGCTCAATCCTGAGAGAAGCCACCTCAGTTGTAAATATCTGTTTGCCGATGATGCTGAGTTGTTGAGAGAGAAACTGCTGATTGATGTCAGACGCCCTGAAAATGTCTTTCATCAGATCATCGAGACGCAGAAGCCGCGTCTACTGCCCGGGGATCCAGCGCAATTAGGGGGCACCTTGTCCAAAGACACGCTAAAGCTGCTTGGCAAGCCACCCTACATGGTGATGCCGGCAATAGTGAAAAATAAAGTCATCGGCCTCTTCATTGCTGATAGAAACGCCAGCGGCCGCTTACTAACGGAGACGGACTTTCTGGCATTTCAACAATTCTGTCAGCAGGCGAATATGGGCTTAACCATTTTGGCCATGCAAGGGTAGTTTTATCCCGGCCGACTAGCTATAATGTCGGACTTCTTCAGGCGGACTACACCGCCTGATAACCAGATTTTGCGAGAGTGGCGGAATTGGTAGACGCGCTGGATTTAGGTTCCAGTAGGGTAACCTGTGAGAGTTCGAGTCTCTCCTCTCGTACCAAATAACAATGAGGCAGATGGTGTCACACCATTCATGCCTTCACCCCATGTTTGAGGTAGATAATGCAAGTTACTGTAGAAAATGTGAGCGAACTCGGTCGCCGAATGACGGTGACAGTCGAAGATGCCAATATCGAAAAAGCAGTACAGGAGCGTCTCAAGTCAATCCGACCTAATGTCAAAATGGCTGGCTTCCGCCCTGGTAAAGTGCCCATGAATATGGTGGCACGTACTCACGGTCCTGCTGCCAGACGCGATGTCATCGACTCACTGGTGCAGGAAAGCATGCGCGAAGCCTTTACTCAGGAAAACATCAACCCGGCTGGCCCGCCGCACATCGACAGCATGGACGAGGAAGGCGAGAAGTTCATCTATACCCTCAATTACGAAGTGTTTCCGGAAGTCAGCGATGTCAAACTGGATGACATCACACTGGAAAAAACCGTTGCTGAAGTCACCGACGAAGACGTCGACAAAATGATCGAAACCCTGCGTGAACAACGCATGACTTGGGATCCGCTGAAACGTGGAGCCAAGGAAGGTGACGGCGTTACTATCGACTTCGTTGGTACCATCGACGGTGAAGAATTCCAGGGCGGTAAAGGTAAAGACGTTCTGATTGAACTGGGTGAAGGCAGAATGTTGCCGGAGTTCGAAGAACAACTGATTGGTAAAAAAGCGGATCAGGAAGTCGAAGTCACTCTGACTTTCCCGGAAGATTACCGTGCAGAACAGCTGCAGGGCAAAACTGCCAAGTTTGATGTTACTGTCAAACAGGTAGCCAAGAAAAAGCTGCCCAAGCTGGATAAAGAATTCGCCGCCATGTGTGGTGTGGAAGAGGGCATTGCCGCATTGAAGAAAGAAGTTCGTGCCAACATGGAACGCGAACTGACTTCGGCGCTCAAAACTCTCAACAAACGCCGAGCTATGGACATGATCGCGCAGAAAAACGAACTGGCGCTGCCAGAAGCACCGGTAGAGCGTGAAGCCCAGTATCTGGCGGAGCAGGCCAAAAATAACCTTCGTAATCAGGGCGTTAACGTAGAAGGCATTCCTTTCGACCTGGAAAACTTCAAACCCAATGCTCAAAATCGCGTCAAGCTGAGCCTGTTGATCGGTAAGATCATCTCAGACAATGAAATCAAGCCTGACGAGGAACGTGTCAAGCAGGCTATTGATAACATTGCAGCCAGCTACGAAGACCCGGAAGAAGTGGTTAACTACTACATGAACAATCAGGAAAGATTGTCAGAAATTCAGATGACCGTGGTTGAAGACATGGTTGTTGAATGGATTTTCGACCATGTTAAAGTAGAAGAGAGTACATCAACATTCTCAGACGTCGTTAACGCTGTATCCAACTAATTGACGACGCTTAACATGAATGCAGCCCGTGCTCATCTTGAATGGGCACGGGCTGATTTTTTATTAGGATCCGGAAAATAGGACGGTTATGACAAACAAATTCTCTAACGAAGAATTCCCAGGTATTCAAAACGCACTGGTCCCCATCGTTGTAGAGCAGACAGCTCGGGGTGAACGTTCTTACGACATCTATTCACGCCTGCTGAAAGAGCGCGTGATTTTCCTGGTAGGGCCAGTTGAAGATCAAATGGCCAATCTGGTTGTTGCCCAGTTACTGTTCCTGGAATCTGAGAATCCGGACAAAGATATTCATCTATACATCAACTCACCGGGCGGCGCCGTCACAGCCGGCATGGCGATTTACGACACCATGCAGTTCATCAAGCCCAACGTCAGCACACTCTGTATTGGCCAGGCGGCCAGTATGGGCGCTGTATTGCTGGCTGGCGGTGCACAGGGCAAACGTTACTGCCTCCCTAATTCCAGAATCATGGTGCATCAACCGCTGGGCGGCTTCCAGGGTCAGGCCTCGGATATCGATATACATGCCAAGGAAATCCTCAGTATCCGTGAACGTCTGAATGGAATTTTGGCTCATCACACTGGTCAAGATATTGAGACAATCCGCCGCGATACGGATCGTGATAACTTCATGAATGGCGATAGAGCGGTTGAATATGGTTTAATTGATTCTGTACTGACTAACCGTCCTGCAGAAACGGCATAAACCGCCGATAATGATTATAGATTTGATGAGTAAGGTAGTAAGGCTATGAGCGACGACAAGAACAACGACGACAAATTACTCTACTGCTCTTTTTGCGGTAAAAGTCAGCATGAAGTTAAAAAACTGATTGCGGGTCCGTCAGTGTTTGTATGCGATGAGTGCGTCGACCTGTGCAACGACATTATTCGCGAAGAAATGCAGGAAATGTCTGCGGATGAAGCCGAGACCAAACTGCCAACGCCTCGTGAGATTAATACCGCACTCGACAATTACGTGATCGGTCAGGAAAAAGCCAAGCGCTACCTGTCGGTGGCAGTCTACAACCACTACAAACGACTTCGCAGTGGCCACAAAGAAGACGATGTGGAACTGTCTAAAAGTAATATTCTGCTGATTGGGCCCACCGGTAGCGGTAAAACGCTGCTCGCAGAAACCCTGGCTCGCCAGCTGAATGTGCCGTTTACCATGGCTGATGCCACCACACTGACTGAAGCAGGTTATGTCGGGGAAGACGTCGAAAACATCATTCAGAAACTGTTGCAGAAGTGCGACTACGACGTTGATAAAGCCGAGACCGGTATTGTATACATTGACGAAATCGATAAGATCTCGCGCAAATCGGATAATCCCTCAATCACCCGTGATGTCAGCGGTGAAGGTGTGCAGCAGGCCCTGCTGAAACTGATTGAAGGTACCATTGCGTCTGTCCCGCCCCAGGGTGGCCGCAAACATCCGCAGCAGGAATTTCTCCAGGTTGATACCAGCAAGATCCTGTTTATTTGCGGTGGTGCCTTTGCTGGACTGGATAAAGTCATCCGTAATCGTACTCATAAGGGCGGCATCGGTTTCTCTGCTGAAGTTAAAAGCCTAGATGATCAACGCCCACTCAGCGAAGCGCTTCGCTCTGTCGAACCGGAAGACCTGATTCAATACGGTCTGATTCCAGAGTTTGTTGGTCGTCTGCCAGTGGTAGCGACGCTGGACGAACTGGATGAGGATGCCTTGATTCAGATTCTGACTGAACCGAAGAACGCCCTGACCAAACAGTACAGTCGCCTGTTCGAAATGGAAGGTGCCGAACTCGAGTTCCGTGATGATGCACTCCATGCTATTGCACGCAAGGCAATGGAACGCAAAACCGGTGCACGTGGCTTACGTTCCATCATCGAAAATGTGCTACTCGATACCATGTTCGACCTGCCTTCATTGGAAAATGTCTCAAAAGTGGTTATCGATGAGAGCGTGATCGCTGGCGAAAATTCACCGATCCTGATCTACGAAGATCAGAGTGCGGACATGGCGTCTGGTGACAAATAAGCGTCTGTAAACATTCGCGGCATCGTCCTCAGGGGCTGTTGACACCCATCTGGCCTGACCTCCATTCAATTGTTCGTCAGGCCGGAGTGGGGCATGTTCTATCATTTCATCACATCACCCGCATCAGTCATTTAAAGTGCTTATGCTGATTTAACGCTTTTGGATTAAGGGCTTGAAACGACAGCTTCACTGGCTGTTACCAAAGATACCAATCACCACTCATATAATTTGAGTAATTAATCCAATTGAATGCTTGATATCCTGATGCCTGTCCCCATATTGAAATCATGTTTGATTTAAGTGCCGCGAGCGCTCTTAAGAGGTTCCCCAATGGAAAATGAAGTAAAAACCACTCCCAACGATAACGGCATGCAGGTTGTGCCTGTCCTGCCGCTACGTGACGTTGTTGTCTATCCTTACATGGTCATACCGCTGTTTGTCGGACGGGATAAATCCATCAAGGCGCTGGAAGTGGCTACCGATGAAAACAAGCAGGTTTTGCTGCTTGCTCAGAAAGACTCTTCTGAAGATGCACCGGAATCAGAAGGTCTCTACGAAACGGGAACACTGGCTAATATCCTGCAGTTACTGAAACTGCCTGATGGCACAGTCAAGGTGCTGGTTGAAGGTACCCAGCGCGCCAAAGTGGCCTATTTCAGTAAAAAAACTGAATACATGGAAGCAGAAGTCGCGGCTTTCCCCGATGACGTCACAGACGATCGTGAATCCGATGTTTTAATGCGAACCTTGATGGGACAGTTTGAACAATACGTCAAACTCAACAAGAAGATCCCGCCTGAAGTGATTGCCTCACTGTCCAGTATCGATGAAGTCTCACGGATGGCTGACACGGTTGCAGCGCACATGAGCCTTAAGCTTGAGGACAAACAGAATCTGCTGGAAATGAGCGATGTTAAAGCGCGCGTTGAACGTCTGATGGCCTTTCTCGAAGGCGAAATTGATATTCAGCAAATTGAAAAACGCATCCGGAATCGCGTCAAGAAACAAATGGAGAAAAGCCAGCGCGAATATTACCTGAACGAGCAACTGAAAGCGGTTCAGAAAGAGCTGGGTGAAATTGATGAAACGGCCAATGAGGCTGATGAGCTGGAAGCCCGTATCAACAAAGCAGGGATGCCTGCTGAAGCACTTGAAAAGGCTGAGTCTGAGCTCAAAAAACTGCGCATGATGTCGCCGATGTCAGCTGAAGCGACCGTCGTTCGTAACTACATCGAATCACTACTGGAAGTGCCCTGGAAAAAACGCTCGCGGGTTACCCTGGACCTGGATCGTGCAGAGAAAGTACTGGAAGAGGATCACTACGGTCTGGAAAAGGTCAAAGAGCGTATTCTCGAATACCTCGCTGTGCAGAAACGCGTCAAGAAGTTGAAAGGGCCGATTCTGTGTCTGGTTGGCCCTCCAGGTGTAGGTAAAACTTCGATCGCTCAATCCATTGCCCGCGCGACAAACCGCAAATACACACGTATGGCCCTGGGTGGCGTTCGTGATGAGGCTGAAATTCGTGGCCACCGTCGCACTTATATCGGTTCCATGCCGGGTAAAGTCATTCAGAATATCTGCAAAACCGAGGTTAAAAACCCGCTGTTCCTGCTCGATGAAATCGACAAGATGGCACAGGATTTCCGTGGTGACCCTGCCTCTGCGTTACTCGAGGTACTGGATCCGGAGCAGAACTCGACCTTTGCTGATCACTACCTGGAAGTTGAATATGACCTCTCGGATGTGATGTTTGTCTGCACCGCGAACACCCTCAACATCCCGGATGCACTGCGCGACCGGATGGAAATTATCCGTCTTGCCGGTTACACCGAAGATGAAAAACTGAACATCGCGGTCAAGTACCTGTTACCCAAAGCCATCAAACAGAATGGTCTGAAAAAAGTCGAAGTGGAAATCACGGAAGAGGCCATTCTGGAAATTATCCGTCGTTACACCCGTGAAGCGGGTGTACGTAGCCTGGAGCGTGAAATCTCCAAGATCTGCCGTAAGCTCGTCAAGCAGATCCTGCAGGAGAAGAGCAAGAAGAAACTGGTGGTTACCGCCAAAAACATCGAAGACTACCTCGGCGTTTATCACTATCAGTACGGGGTTGCTGAAGACAATGACCGAATTGGTCAGGTCACCGGTCTGGCCTGGACTGAAGTTGGCGGTGAGTTGCTGACCATTGAGTCCGCAGTGATGCCGGGTAAAGGCAAATCCGCCTACACCGGGAAACTGGGTGATGTCATGCAGGAGTCGATTCAGGCTGCCACTACCGTCGTGCGTTCACGCTCAACCGAGTGGGGTATCAGTGAAGACTTTCTGCAAACGCACGATCTTCACGTTCACGTTCCGGAGGGCGCGACACCCAAAGATGGTCCGAGTGCCGGTATTGGCATGTGTACGGCACTGGTGTCAGCAATTACTGGCATACCGGTCAAATCCAATGTGGCGATGACCGGTGAAATCACCCTGCGTGGAGAAGTGCTTGCCATAGGGGGGCTGAAGGAAAAACTACTGGCAGCCCATCGTGGCGGCATCGATACGGTACTGATTCCGCAGGATAATGTGAAAGACCTGAAGGAAATTCCGGATAACGTGAAACAGGGCCTCACCATTCTTCCTGTTCGCTGGATCAATGAAGTACTGGAAGTGGCCTTACAGCATATGCCTCACGGTACTGAGAGCAGTGGTGAAGCCGAAGGTGTTATTGCCAGTGATAAAACCAGTTATCATGAGGTAAACTCTCCTCAGAAAAGACACTGATAACTCCGGGAGCAGGTGATGACACTGATTCAGCAACAACGCTTATTGGGCGCGGTATTACTGGTTTGCCTGATCGGTGTCATTGCCTGGTTTTTATTGGATACGGTTGAAAAGAACCAACCGGAACAGCCTCAGGAAGAGCCGATTGCCTTTGACTCGGTGATAGAACCGATTCCGGATGATGTCGAAGTGATAGAGCCAACGGAAGAAGCACTGGTTGACCCACAGGGGTTATCTGAGCCTGCATCCTTGACCGATTCGCAGGATGCCTCAGCTGCTGCACCGCAAGCAACGTCACCGCAAAGCTCGACACCAGCGCCGGAACCAGAGCAAAAAGCGGAGACAAAACCAGCACCGGCGCCTGAGCCGGAAGTTGAAGCGAAGCCTGAACCCGTCAAAGCTACTCAAGACAATCGGCCTGCCGCAACAAGCACGGCAGAGCCACAGTGGGTATTGCAGCTGGCCAGCTTCTCTGTCCGAGACAATGCCGATGCGCTATCGACTCAACTCAAGCAAATGGGTTACGACCCGATGATTGAGACGATTTCCAATGCAGGCACACTGATATACCGTGTCAGACTTCAACCGGTCACCGACCGAATCAAGCTACAGCAAACCGCTGAAAGACTTAGCGATAAACTCAAACTCAATGCCCAGATTCTGCAACATAACCCTTGATTTGTGGTCATAGTTGTCTCTGCAATATAACTGTAAAAATGGCTGGGTTGTTGCCGGCCAATCTGTTAGAATTCGCACTTTAAAACGCAGGGTATTGCGGAGTGTATATGGTTTGGGTTGATTACCTGATTATCGGGATCATCGCCATCTCGGCCGGTATCAGTATCGTCCGTGGGTTTATGAAAGAGGTGCTCTCGCTAATCAGTTGGATCCTGGCATTCTGGGTCGCCCTGATGTTTCACTCCCATTTATCAACCTTGTTGGCAAATTACATTTCCACCCCCTCAATCAGGCTCTTTCTCGCATTCTTCGTTTTATTTGCGGTCACACTGATTCTGGGCGCACTGGTTAATCATCTTATCTGTCAGGTGGTTGAAAAAACCGGCCTGACCGGCACGGATCGCTCGCTGGGCGTGGTCTTCGGCTTACTTCGAGGTCTCGCCATCGTGACAATTTTAGTTTTAGGCGCAGGCGCGACACCGATGCCTGCAGATACTTGGTGGCAGAACTCACTGCTTATCGATCACTTTGTGAAACTGGCACTCTGGGTCCGGGAGTTTTTACCGGCAGAGATTGCACAACACATCAACTACAACTAACTCCTGACAGGGCAATTTATGTGCGGAATTATTGGTATTGTTGGTCATTCTGAGGTTAACCAGGCCTTATATGATGGATTGACCGTGTTGCAGCATCGGGGGCAGGATGCCGCTGGCATCATGACCTGTGACCAGGAAGGTAAGTTTTTTCTGCGTAAGGACAATGGTCTGGTTAAAGACGTGTTTCATACCCGTCATATGATCCGGCTCAAAGGCAGAATGGGGATTGGTCATATTCGTTATCCGACCGCGGGCTGCTCCAGTTCTGCTGAGTCTCAGCCGTTTTATGTCAATTCACCTTTCGGCATTGCACTGGCGCACAATGGTAACTTGACCAATACCAAGATCCTCAAAGAAGAACTGTTCCAGACCGATCGCCGTCATCTCAACACCGATTCGGATTCGGAAGTACTGCTCAATGTCCTGGCACATGAACTGCAAACCAGCAGCAAACTCAAACCCCAGCCGGATGATGTCTTTAACGCAGTGAGAGAAGTTCACCGTCGTTGTCGTGGTGCCTATGCTGCTGTCGCGATGATCTCCGGTGTGGGGGTACTGGCATTCCGCGATCCCTATGGCATTCGTCCGGTTGTTATCGGCAAACGTGAAACAGCTAATGGCACGGAATACATGGTGGCCTCAGAGAGTGTGGCCGTGGATATTCTGGATTTTGAACTGGTGCGTGATGTCGAGCCCGGCGAATGCGTATTTATCGACACGGAAGGTAACTTTCATTCTCAGCAGTGCGCAAAGAACCCGGTCAAGTCTCCCTGTATCTTTGAATACGTCTATTTTGCCCGCCCGGATTCAATGATGGATGGGATCTCGGTGCATAAGAGTCGCATGCGTATGGGCACCAAACTCGCAGAGAAAATCAAACGTGATTATCCCGAGCACGATATTGACGTGGTGATTCCGATACCGGATACCAGTCGCAGCGCTGCCTTACAGCTTTCCTATGACCTGGGCGTGGTGTATCGCGAAGGCTTTATCAAGAATCGTTACATCGGCCGTACCTTCATCATGCCCGGCCAGACCATGCGTAAGAAGTCCGTGCGTCAGAAGCTGAATGCAATTGACCTCGAGTTCCGGGGCAAAAACGTGTTGCTGGTCGATGATTCCATAGTACGTGGCACCACTTCCCAGCAGATCGTTCAGATGGCGCGTGATGCCGGTGCTAAAAAAGTATACCTGGCTTCCGCCGCACCGCCGGTTCGTTTCCCGAATGTATACGGTATCGATATGCCTTCCTGCAATGAGTTCGTTGCACATGATCGCAATGTCGATGAGATTGCCAAAGAGCTTGGTGTGGACTGGCTGATCTACCAGGACCTGCCGGACCTCGTCGCTGCCATCAACAAGAAGAGTAACGTCGAACGCTTTGATACGTCCTGCTTTGACGGTAATTATATTACCGGTGATATTGATGCGAATTATCTGTATTACATTGATGCGCTTCGTAATGATGCCAATAAGCAGTCAAAAGAAAAGGGCAATGCCGTTATAGAATTGCACAATAACGCTTAATGCGGCATGCAGCTTGCTTTGATCTGCTTTGCTGTTTAGTCACAATTCTTATATAATCCCGTCGATTATGCGCCAGTATTTACCTGAAGAAATTGATCCGTTTCGTTTTGCCCATAATGGGCGGGAGCTGAATGGCGAGGTCGATCTGGCCGAAATGACGCGTCTGGCCGAGTCTTTGCGAAACACCGATGGCAAAGTCAAAATCTGGATGCGGTTTGATATCGATGATACCGGCACACCGTTTATGGAAGGCCGTTTTGAAACGACTTTGTCACTGACTTGTGAGCGTTGTTTGCAGGCAATGACATTACCCATGGATATTCACAGTCTGTTGGGTCTGGTTCGTCACGAAAAGCTGGCTGAAAAGCTGTCTGATCAATACGAACCCTGGGTAGTTGAAGACTCGGAACTGACTGATCCGGTATCGGTGGTTGAAGACGAACTGATTCTGGCACTGCCCCTGGTGCCAAAGCACGAGGAAAACTGTTTGCCTGAAACGGCGCTGTTTTCAGGGGACGAAGAAAGCGAGGAGGAGGCGGTTAAGCCGAATTCTCCGTTCTCAGTGCTATCGTCACTGAAAACAAAAAAATGATTTGAATTTAATTAAGGCTTAGGAGTTTTACACATGGCTGTTCAACAAAACAAAAAGAGTGCTTCACGTCGTGGCATGCGCCGTTCACACGATGCGTTGAAAGGTTCAACCTTGTCTGTCGACGCAACTACTGGTGAACTGCACCGCCGTCACCATGTATCAGCTGACGGTTACTACCGTGGTCGTAAAGTTGTTGCAGATAAGAGCGAATAAGGCCTGGATAGACATTGAGCCTGACGATTTCAATTGATGCGATGGGCGGGGATCACGGACCTGAGGTCGTGATCCCCGCTGCCTTATCAGCGCTGAAAAAACATCCCGAGGTCAATTTCATCCTCGTGGGTGACAAAGACACCCTCACTTACCACCTGCAGCAGCATAAAGTGCAGGATGATCCTCGAATGCAGGTTCACCATGCCTCACAGAAGGTAGAGATGAACGAACTGCCTTCGCAGGCACTTCGGGGTAAAAAAGATTCCTCTATGCGGGTGGCTATAAATCTGGTCAAAGAGGGCATGGCATCAGCCTGTGTCAGTGCCGGTAACACTGGCGCACTGATGGCAACAGCCCGTTTTGTCCTCAAAACTTTGCCCGGTATCGAACGTCCGGCGATCGTGACGGCTTTACCAACCATGACCGGTCACACCTATGTGTTGGACCTGGGGGCGAATGTTGATTCCAGTGCTGCGCATCTGGTGCAGTTTGCTGTGATGGGATCGGTACTGGCTGAACTGGTCGATGGCAAGCCAAACCCATCTGTGGGTCTGCTCAATATTGGTTCAGAAGAGATCAAAGGCAACGAACGAGTCAAAGAAGCGTCTCGTCTGCTGGAACAAACTGATCTGAACTACCAGGGCTACGTCGAAGGTGACGGCCTTTACCACGGTGAAGTGGATGTACTGGTCTGTGACGGTTTCGTTGGCAACGTGGCATTGAAAGCCAGTGAAGGTGTAGCGCATATGATTCGCCATTACCTGCGTGAAGCATTCACCCGTAACTGGCTCACCAAACTGGCAGCGATTATTGCTTCGCCGGTGCTGAAGCAGTTCCGGCGCGATCTGGATCCACGAGCTTTTAACGGTGCCAATTTGATTGGTCTTCAGGGCATTGTGATTAAAAGTCACGGCGGCGCGGATGCCTTTGCCTTTGCTAACGCGATTGATATTGCGATTGTTGAAGCCAAGAAAGATGTGCCTAAAAATATCAGCAAACATCTTGATGTGTTGCTGGAGGGGCAGGTTCTGTGATCTATTCACGTATTGCCGGCACCGGTAGCTATCTGCCTGAAAAGGTGCTGACCAACCACGATCTTGAGAAGATGGTTGAGACCAGTGATCAATGGATCACTGAACGCACCGGTATCAAAAAACGCCATATCGTCGCTGATGATGAAACCACGACCGATCTGGCTTACCAGGCAGCGCTGAAAGCCCTGGAAGCGGCGGATATCACTAAGAATGATATTGACCTCATTATCGTGGCAACCACAACGCCGACCCGAATTTTCCCCAGCACCGCTTCACTGCTTCAGGAAAAACTCGGGATCGGCGGTTGTCCTGCTTTCGACATTCAGGCTGTCTGCACGGGCTTCGTTTACGCTTTAACTGTTGCGGATAAATTCATCAAGGCTGGCGGTGTCAACAACGTACTGGTTATCGGTGCCGAAGCTTTTTCCCGCATTATAGATTGGACAGACCGTAACACCTGCGTGCTGTTTGGTGATGGGGCTGGCGCTGTGGTGCTGCAAGCTTCACAAGAACCGGGCATTCTGTCTACGCACATTCACTCTGATGGTAATTTTAACCAGTTGTTGCATGTGCCTACCGGTCCGGGTTCACGTGACTTCAATGAAGACACGGCTTATGTCGATATGCAGGGTAACGAAGTCTTTAAAGTGGCCGTCAGGACATTGAGTACGATTGTCGATGAAACGCTGGAAGCCAACAACATGGATAAAAAAGATGTGGACTGGTTGATTCCGCATCAGGCCAATATCCGTATCATTGCCGCCACGGCACGTAAACTCAATATGTCGATGGATCATGTCGTGGTCACTGTCGATGAACACGGTAATACCTCGGCTGCTTCCATTCCTCTGGCACTCGATGTGGCAGTGCGTGATGGTCGAATCAAGCGTGGCGAAACTTTATTATTTGAAGCTTTTGGTGGCGGATTCACCTGGGGCTCAGCACTCATTCAATACTGATCATTCAGAGGGTTTTTGATGAAATCAGCATTCGTTTTCCCTGGGCAGGGTTCACAGTCAGTCGGCATGCTTGCTGGTCTGGCCACTGAATACAGCCTGGTTAGAGAGACTTTTCAGCAAGCGTCAGACGCACTCGGTTACGACCTTTGGAAGCTCACTCAGGAAGGTCCGGAAGAACAGTTAAACCAGACTGATCGTACCCAACCTGTCATGCTCACCGCGGGTGTCGCAGTTTGGCGTGTCTGGCAATCGATGTCTGACCTGAAGCCTGCCTATTTCGCCGGTCACAGCCTGGGTGAATATACTGCGCTGGTTGCCGCTGATGCCATTGATTTTGTCGATGCTGTCAAACTGGTGGAAAAGCGTGGTCAGTTTATGCAACAGGCGGTACCCGCAGGTGAAGGTGCCATGGCAGCGATCCTGGGGCTGGATGATGACCTGGTTCGCGCATTGTGTGCTGAAGCTTCCGCGCAAGGCATTGTTGAAGCGGTCAATTTCAACTCTCCCGGACAGGTTGTGATTGCCGGCAGCTCGCCTGCCGTCAAACAGGCCATTGCACTGGCAACAGAGAAAGGGGCCAAACGTGCCCTGCAATTGCCGGTCAGCGTGCCATCGCATTGTGAACTGATGAAGCCGGCTGCTGAACAACTTGCTGCGGAACTGGACAAAATTGATCTACGCATGCCATCTACGCCGGTGATTCATAACGCCAGCGTGACTGCAGCAAAGGATATCTCTGAGTTGAAAGCGTTGCTGGCACAGCAGTTACACAGCCCGGTACGCTGGGTGGAGACAATCCAATGGTTGGCGAATCAGAGCGTCGACACCGTGGTTGAGAGCGGACCGGGTAAAGTCCTTGCCGGCCTCAATAAACGCATCGATAAGACGCTGAATGCATTACCGGTATTTGATCCGGTCACACTGGAAAAATTACAACAAGCTGTGGGAGAAGGATAATGAGCCTGGAAGGTAAAGTTGCGCTGGTAACCGGCGCTACCCGCGGTATTGGCCGCGCAATCGCACTGAGCTTGGGAGAGCAGGGTGCCACTGTGGTGGGCACTGCAACTTCCAATAGTGGTGCTGAGACTATCAGCAGCTTCCTCAAAGAAGCCGGCATTAACGGCAAAGGTGTTGTTCTCAATGTCACCGATGGTGAGGCTATAGAATCCATTGTTGCTGCCATCGAAACAGAGTTCGGGGCGCCCGATATCCTGGTGAATAACGCCGGTATTACCCGCGACAATCTGTTGATGCGGATGAAGGATGAAGAGTGGGATGACATTATCAACACCAATCTGACGCCGATCTTCAAACTCAGCAAGCGTTGCTTGCGTGCGATGACCAAAGCCCGCTGGGGCAGAATCATCACCATCACCTCAGTAGTCGGTGCCATGGGCAATGCCGGCCAGTCCAACTACGCGGCAGCGAAAGCCGGTGTGATTGGTTTCAGTAAATCGCTGGCTCGCGAGGTTGGCGCCCGCGGTATTACAGTCAACACTGTCGCGCCAGGTTTTATCGATACCGATATGACCAGTGGTCTAGCTGAGGCGCATAAAACGGCGCTGCTGGAGCAGGTGCCGGTCAAACGCCTGGGCGAGCCGGAAGAAATTGCGGCGGCGGTCAGCTTCCTGGCCAGCCCGAGTGCCGCTTACATTACAGGTGAAACCCTGCATGTTAACGGCGGGATGTATATGAGTTAATCAGCGCTAAGCGTCTGACAGCACTGATTTTTATTGACGAGACAGTGGCGCCTGCCGGCGTTTAGCTTGTCTCCATGGTGCTGGCACTATAAAATGCCTGCACATTGTTTGATGTATTAACCACCAAAGGAAACATTAGTTATGAGTGATATCGAAGCTCGCGTAAGAGAAATCGTTGTTGAGCAGCTGGGCGTGAATGCAGATGAAGTCACTGCTGACGCTTCATTTATCGACGACCTGGGCGCTGACTCTCTGGACACAGTAGAACTAGTCATGGCGCTGGAAGAAGCATTTGAATGTGAAATTCCAGACGAAGAAGCTGAGAAAATCACCACAGTCAAAGAAGCTGTTGCATATATTAACGCTCACCAGTCTTAATATAGCTGACCGCTTAAAGATAGCCGTCTAGTGTGCGTGCACGCTAGGCGGCTATGTTGTGTATAGCAGTGCTCTATCAAGATAATATTGCTGCATTCGTTATCACTGACTTATGCAATCCCGGTTTGTGACCGTCTTCAGTGCCTTGAACTGATTGCAATGCGACAATCTTATCTTGAGTGAGTATAGGTTTTNAGGGGTAATCCTGATGTCTAAAAGACATGTTGTGGCGACTGGTCTGGGTGCCGCCACACCTGTTGGCCTGACAGTCAAAGAAAGCTGGGAAAATATTGTGGCTGGTAAACGCGGTGTCGCACCACTGACGTTGTTTGACGTGTCGGATTTCAGTGTCCATTTCGGTGCCAGCGTCAAAAATTTTGACGTCACCAGCGTCATTCCTAAAAAAGATGCCAAGAAAATGGATACCTTCATCCATTACGGCATTGCCGCCGCCAAAGAGGCCATTGAAGATGCCGGTCTGGAGGTCACAGAAGACAATGCGGAACGTATTGGTGTAGTCATTGGCTCGGGCATTGGTGGCTTGCCAGGTATTGAAGCCGGTTATGACAATTATCTCAGTGGTGGTCCACGCAAAATTTCTCCGTTCTTTGTCCCCAGCAATATCATCAACATGATCTCCGGTAACCTGTCGATCATGTATGGTTTGAAAGGGCCCAACACCGCTATCGTTACTGCCTGTTCGACGGGCACCCACTGTATTTCTGCTGCAGGTCGCATGATTCAGTACGGCGAAGCCGATGTGATGATCGCCGGTGGTGCGGAAATGGCGACTTCTAAAACCGGTCTGGGTGGCTTTGCTGCTGCTCGCGCCTTGTCGACCCGCAATGATGACCCACAGGCAGCCAGCCGTCCCTGGGATAAAGACCGTGATGGCTTTGTGCTGGGTGATGGTGCCGGTGTGCTGGTTCTGGAAGAATACGAGCATGCGGTTAAACGTGGGGCGAATATTTATGCCGAACTCATCGGCTCCGGGATGAGCAGTGATGCCTATCATATGACCATGCCGTCTCAGGGTGGTGAAGGTGCGGCCCGTTGCATGAAAAATGCGATGAAAGATGCTGGACTGAATGCAGATGAAATTGACTACATCAATGCGCATGGTACTTCGACGCCGGCAGGTGACGTCGCAGAAACCATGGCTATTAAACAGGCGCTGGGTGATGCTGCATCCAAAACCGCTGTTAGCTCGACCAAGTCGATGATTGGACATCTGTTAGGTGCTGCCGGTGGTGTCGAAGCTGTCTTCAGTGTCTTGTCGATTCGTGATCAGGTGGCGCCTCCCACCATCAATCTGGATAATCCTGACGAAGCCTGTGACCTCGATTATGTCCCGCATACAGCGAGACAAATGCCGATCAATGTCGCCATGTCGAACTCATTCGGTTTCGGTGGCACCAATGGTACCGTTATCTTCAAAAAGCTGAACTGAATCCAGAGTAGCGTTCAGTGATTCTGATAAACGGCCAACCCGATAACAGAATCCCTGTGACAGACCGTGGCCTGCAATATGGCGACGGTCTGTTTGAAACACTGGCTTTTCGCCGGGGCAAGCTGGAGTTTCTCAACGCGCATCTGCAGCGCCTGATGTGGGGCTGTGAGCGGCTGGGGATTAATTTTGCCGACAAGGATAAGCTTGAGGTTGAACTGGCCACAGTCTGTGCCCAGACAGCCGAAGACAGTGTGATTAAAATCATGGTCACCCGCGGCAGTGGTGGTCGCGGTTACAAGGCCCCAGAAGAAGCGGAACCGCTTCGAATCATTTCCTCTCATCCCATGCCGGACTATCCGGAAAGCTGCCAGCAGGGCATCACAGTCCGACTGTGCCAGCATCGTCTGGGAATCAACCCGGCACTGGCCGGCATTAAACACCTCAATCGTCTTGAGCAGGTGCTGGCGCGCAGTGAATGGGATGATCACACTATTCGTGAAGGCCTGATGCTGGATATCAACGACAAGCTGGTAGAAGGCACGATGAGTAACCTGTTTATGATTCAAAACGGGCAGTTAGTGACACCAACTATCGCAGAAAATGGCATTGCCGGAATTATGCGCGGCGAAGTCATCAAGTTGGCTTCAAAATTGGATATCCCTGTTACTGAAAAAAACATGAGCCTCAATGATCTGGAACAGGCTGATGAAGTCTTTCTCACCAACAGCATTATTGAAATCTGGCCAATAACACATCTTTGGAACACCGATCTGAAATGGCCTTACGGCATGCTGACCCGTCGTTTTCAAGCCGAGCTGAAACAAGCCGAACGTTAATATGACAAAGACCCTGTTATTTAAGGTTTTATTACCTGCGGCTATCGTGGCCGCTGTCTGCACTTATTTTGCACTGCAGTATCAACGTTTTCTCAATGAACCATTGGCGCTCGATAATGATATGAGCTACACCGTTGAACCCGGCACGAACCTGAAAAAAATCAGCGAGGATTTGAAGCAACTGGGGCTGACGGATTTACCACCGATCTATTTACAGGTTTATGGCCGTCTCACTGATCAGGCGCATAAAATCAAAGCTGGTGAGTATCAGATAGAAGCTGAGACTACGCTACCTGCGTTTCTCGATAAACTGGTATCAGGCAAAGTTGTGATGAATGCCTTCACCATCATCGAGGGTATGACTGCCCGGGAGATGATCACGAGCCTGCACGCGCACCCGAAGATTGTTAAAACGCTGGATACCCATAGTCTGGACAAGGTTATGGCTGAACTGCGCGCTCCGGAGAAAAATGGTGAAGGTTGGTTCATGCCGGAAACTTATCATTTCCCCTCAGGTACCACTGATATCGCCTTCCTTCGTCGTGCCTATCAGCAAATGCAGGAGAGCTTGGAGCAGGCCTGGCAGAACCGTGCTGAAGACCTGCCCTATGACACGCCCTACGAAGCGTTGATTATGGCGTCAATTATCGAGAAAGAAACCGGTATTGCTGAGGAAAGACCGCAAATTGCCGGGGTTTTTGTTCGCCGTTTGCAGAAAGGTATGCGGCTGCAAACTGATCCGACGGTGATTTATGGCCTTGGAGAAACGTTTGATGGTAATCTGCGTAGAAAAGATTTACGCAGTGACACGCCCTACAACACATACACGCGTGGTGGACTGCCGCCATCACCGATCTGTCTCCCGAGTATCGAGTCGATTGAGGCTGCATTGCATCCGGCCGATGGTGACAGCTTGTATTTTGTTGCTACCGGTGAAGACGGTCGACACAAGTTTTCTGCGACCTTAAAAGAACATAACCAGGCAGTCAGACGCTATCAACTCAGGTAATCATGAACGGAAAATTCATCAGTGTTGAAGGTATTGAGGGCGCAGGTAAATCCACTCAAATCAGCTTTATCCGTGACTTTCTGGAAGCAAATGGCAAAACAGTGATCGTGAGTCGTGAGCCTGGTGGTACTGACCTGGGCGAACAGATTCGTGAATTATTGCTGGCCCCGCGCGAGTCTGGCATGAGCGAAGATACCGAATTGCTGTTGATGTTTGCCGCCAGAGCAGAGCATCTGCATCAGAAAATCAAGCCAGCACTGGAACGCGGCGACTGGGTATTATGCGACCGTTTTGTTGACGCGACCTTTGCCTATCAGGGAGGGGGCCGTGGCATAGATCGCAAGCGAATTCAGACTATCTCTGACTGGACATTACAAGGCCTTCAAACGGATCTGACGCTGTTATTTGATCTGCCTGTCTCGGTCGGTCAATCCCGGGTTATCCAGCGTCAACAGCAGAAAGATCGTTTCGAGCAGGAGAAGTCGGCTTTCTTCGAAAAAATCCGTGACTGCTATCTGCAACGTGCTGAAACAGAGCCGGATAGAATCAAACGGATTGACGCCAGTCAGGATATTGAAGCCATTCAGGCACAACTCACCACCATCCTAACGACCCTTTTGTCATCATGATGGCTAATGTTGATTACAGCTGGCACCAAAAGCCCTGGCAGCATCTGCAGGCGATGCAGCAGCAGGGGAGGATGCCGCATGCACTGCTGATTTCAGGTATTGCCGGTGTGGGAAAGCGCGCTTTTGCAGACAGGCTGATAGCCAGTTTGTTATGCAGCCAGACCAACAGTGGGTTTGATGCCTGTGGGCACTGCCATAGCTGTCAGCTTCTGGCTGCCGGTTCCCATCCGGATTATAAAGCGGTGAGTCCCGAAGAGCCCGGCAAACAGATCAAAGTCGATCAAATACGTGATTTGAAACAGAGTCAGACATTGATGCCCAAGGTGTCCCGCGGCAAGGTGGTGCTCATTAGCGCGGCGGACCAGATGAATATCTCTGCCTTCAACAGCCTGCTCAAGCTACTGGAAGAACCTCAGCCGGAATCTGTGCTGATATTGCTCTCGGAAAACCGTCAGCAGCTGCCAATCACCATAAAAAGCCGTTGTCAGACATTGGCTATCCCGACCCCTGACAAGGAAGCGGCACTGGCGTGGTTGCAGCACACGGATATGTCGTTCTCAGAGGATGAATGGTTGTCATTGTTGAGAGTGAGTCATGGCGCACCGCTCGCTGCCATGGCTGCCGGCGAAGCGGGCCTGCAGCAAAGCCGGCAGGTGACTCACGACATTGCTCTGCTGATGCAGGCGAAAGCGAACCCGGTGCAAATGGCTGCTGATTGGCAACAATTCGATTTGAAATCAGTGCTGTATCAGATTCAGCAGATGATGCAGACTAAAATCAGCAATCTGCTCATTCGCGATGAGCCGGTGCCGGGCGTGATCCTGCGTCAGTACTGGGCTATCATGGATTGCATCAGCAACACAATAAAGTTAATATCATCTCAAAATAATCTGAACAAGATATTGTTAATAGAGGATTTTATGGTGACGGTTATGCAGCACGCTGATCAGCTTCATCAGCTCAAGGAAACCCAAAGGTAACAGCCATGGCAATGAATCCACGCAAGGGCATTCTGTCACTGAAAATCACCGATCAGAATATGCTCTATCATTCTTACATGCCGTTTCTGAAAAATGGTGGCCTGTTTATACCGACCAACAAGAGCTATCAGATCGGTGAAGAGGTTTTTATCCTGTTGACCCTGATGGATGAGGCTGAAAAGCTTCCCGTGGCCGGCAATATTGTCTGGATTACACCCCGCGGGGCACAGGGCAACCAAGCGGCGGGGATTGGTGTCCATTTCAGTGATATCGACGGGGGCGCTTCCGTTGTTCGGGGTAAAATCGAAAATTATCTGGTGGATAAGCTCAAATCCGATAAAGCCACCTACACCATGTAACGCACACGCGTTACGCAATCAAGCTTTCAAGAATTTTTTATGTATATTGACTCTCATTGTCACCTCAACATGCTGGCAGATGAGCCGGGCGGTATTGACGCCATGGTGAGTGAAGCCAGCGATAACGGTATTGAACACATTCTCTGTATTGCGATTGATAAAGCCAGTTGCGCAGAAGTGAAATCGATTGCAGACAGCTTCCCGCAAGTCACTGCCAGTGTCGGCATTCATCCTAATGTCGATGAGCAGGAACAATTCACTGTTGAAGAGCTTGTGGCACAGGCTGCTCACCCCAAAGTCATCGCGATTGGCGAGACCGGCCTTGATTATTTTCGCAGTGAAGGTGATCTGGAGTGGCAGCGTGATCGTTTCCGTGTTCATATTGAAGCCGCTAAAAAAACCCAGAAACCATTAATTATTCATACCCGTGAAGCGCGCGAAGATACGATGAGTATTCTCGAGAACGAAGACGCTGAAAAAGCCGGCGGCATCATTCACTGCTTCACTGAAAACTGGGAAACCGCCAAACGCGCTCTGGACATCGGTTTCTATATTTCGCTGTCTGGCATTGTCACTTTCAAGAGTGCGAGAGAACTGCAGGACGTGGCTAAGAAGTTGCCGCTGGACCGGATGCTGATCGAAACAGATTCCCCTTACCTGGCGCCCGTACCACACCGAGGTAAAACCAATAAACCGGTTTTCGTCAAACATGTGGCTGAGTTTCTGGCCGAGTTGCGCGGGGATACAGTCGAAAACATTGCAGCAACCACGACGGCTAATTTCCAGCGCCTGTTCCCTTCTACGGTTCAGTAAGCATGCGGCTGAGACATCTGCTGACCAGCTGGCTGCTGATCCTCAACCTGTCTTTGCTTGCTGCCTGTGGCGACAGTAGCCAGGCATCGCTCCGCACGCTATCCGAAGAAGCGGTTATTCTGGCTTTTGGTGACAGCCTGACCTATGGAACCGGTGCAGAACACCAGACGGAGAGCTATCCCGCCATATTGGCTGAGCTCAGCGGGCGAACAGTGATTAATGCTGGCGTGCCGGGAGAGGTCAGTCGCGAAGGCCTGGCCAGGATTGAAACCTTACTGACACAACACCAACCAGAACTGGTTCTGCTCTGTCATGGTGGCAATGACCTGCTTCGCAAACTGAGCGAAGTCGAGCTCAAACAAAACCTCACTCAGATGATACAACTTATCCGTCAGCAGGGTGCTGAGGTGGTGATGTTATCCGTACCCAAACCAGGCTTGTTTCTGAAGCCGTCACCAATTTACCGGGAAGTCGCGCAGTCGCTGCAGGTCCCCCTGGAAGACAATATCATTGTTGAGATTGAATCTGAAAACACGTTGAAATCCGACCCCATTCATCCGAATGCCAGCGGTTATCGACTGCTCGCTGAACGGATTCATCAATTGCTCAGCCAGTCAGGCGCCTTGTAACGCTCCATAAGGAACTTCAGTCATTGCGTTTGAGTCCGTTGATGAAACACGGAGACAGCGACTGATGAGACATCTTTTCCTGATAGCCAGCATGCCCATGCTAATGACTATGCCGCTCAGTGCGGAACCTGCCTTTGGCTCGCTTGCTAACGATTGCTATAACGAGTGGAAGACCCGTGGCTGGGTGCTTGGTGAGGACAATACCCCGGCGCACGATGTAGAACGCTTTGCCAACGGTATCAGGAAAATCTGTGAAATTCGCTCACAGATGTTTGTCGAAGACACCGAAATATCACCTTATATTCAAGGCCGTTTGGCCGAGCTGGCTCCCTATGTGTTTTCAGGTGACGAGCAGGCTATCCGGATGCTGATTACCAAGCTGAATCAGCGTCGACCGGGTCATCAGTTCTCTGGTAGCTTTATGCATGACTAGTCGCGGTCTGCAATACCAGTTCGGGCATGGCGGGAGATGCGCCAATGTGCTGACTGAGAACAATGCAGACAGAGGGATGCCGGGTGCGTACTTCATCGAGAATACCCGGTATATCCTCAGTGACATGTCGACCTGAATTGAGGAAATAGGGGAACACGATCACTTCATTTGCACCCTCGCTGATGCAATGGGCGACGCCATCTGGGATCGATGGGTCGGCGAGTTCCAGAAAAGCGGCCTCCACCAAATCAAACTCTGGCTGCTGACTGGAACGCAATTGTTCTGCCAGGGCGAATACTTCCTGATTTGAAGCTTGCCTGCGGCTACCGTGAGCGACAATAAGTAGGGCTTTCATCTTGTTTCCTTCAGTCATTTAAATTTAGCTCGGATATTAATGGACATTATCGCAGTCTAGTTGCGAACGATACGTGAAAAAAACGGGGAAATCTCATGCTTAGCAAATTGACCTGGATGTGGATGGCGCTGTTTATGACGGGTTTTTTCTCTTCATCCGTCATGGCGCAGGATGAACATAAACAATGCGCTATGATTGCCTCATTGACCGGCGATTATTACGCTCAGCGGCTGGAAGGAAAGTCTAAAGCGGACATGCAGCAGAGCACGCCACCTGAATTTATTAACAGTGATTTTTTCCGCATCGTAGATTTGGCAATAAACCTAGCTTTTAACTTTGATGATTCACTTAACGAAGATCAAGTGGAAACCCAGGTCTACGACAGTTGTATGCGTAATAAACCCTGATTAGAGAGAAAATTGAGAGCGATGCCGATGGCAACAAGTGATGAGGTGCCCGCCTCTTCGAAACTGATGGGCTTCTTCGCCACAATACATACACAGCTGTACTGAACGCATCTGAGCTTTCTTGATAATCTCGCTGATATCCCTGTTGCGGTTAATCACCTCGCAAGTCAGTTTGCCCATATGCTCCTCGATGAAAAGTATACGCGGGAGAAACATGCGTTGCCGGCGTTTCAGATTGACTTGCTGAACTACGTCTTCAATACTCGCGCACATCCCGTAAACCAGATCGAACCAGCCATCAGGTACTGTAATTTGATGGTTTCTCCCCAGAGAGATGGGACAGCGAAGTTTGAGGCGGGCTTTTTGAGACGCTTTCATAGTCAGGTTTAAAAAAATGGATGGCACGAAAGGTGCCATCCAAAGTCAACCAAGATATAGCAAGGATAAAGATGCTGCTTTGGCAAGCAGCAATATTAAAGACAAATGCAAAGGCAAAAAATTCACTCAGCTGAAAAAATAATTTTGGCTTAGTGTTGCCAGTTGATTGCTCCCTGATGCTGCTTGTACCAGTCGATGAAATCGTTCTCCGGCACCGGCCTGGAAATATAAAAGCCTTGTGCCATATCACAGCCAATATCGCCAAGGAATTGCATTACGGCAGCATTTTCAACGCCCTCGGCAATTGTTGTCAGGTCGATCTTGTGGGCAAGGCTGACAGCAGCCTCGATGATATGTATGGCATCCTGGCCTCGGGGCAAACGCCTCACAAATGACTGATCAATTTTCAAGTGAGTTATCGGCAAACGATGGAGGTATTGCAGAGAGGAATATCCCGTACCAAAATCATCGACCGCAATCTGAATGCCGGCGTCAGCAAGCTTAGTAAGCTCGTGAATCGTGTGGTTCATATCTTTGATAAGCGCACTTTCGGTCAATTCCAATTCCAGCACTGTACCTTCAAGGCCGAACTCAGCCAGTAGTTTAAATATATTCTCGGCGAAATCAGGCTGACAGAGGTTATGGGCAGAGATATTGACTGCGATAGGTACGGAGATGGATTGCTCCTGGAAGTGGAGCGCGGTATGCATCGTTTGAGTGAGAACAAATTCGGTGAGCGGGTGAATTAAGCTACTTCTTTCAGCGCAGGGAATAAAAGTGCCTGGTGGAATATTACCGCGGCTTGGGTGAGTCCAGCGAAGTAGTGCTTCTACACCAAGGAGCTTGCCGGAGTGGATATCGATTTTTGGCTGATAATGGAGTTTGAGCTGATTCTGTTCAATCGCTCTCATTAACTCGCCCAGCAAGGACACGTTCTCTCTGGTAGCCAGTTTGATAGAGGGTTGATATTCTACAAATTCCAGTAATGAGTCATTGGCTGCACTAAGCGCAGCCTCCGCTTGTTGTAGATAGAGTCCCGGATTGCTATGAACATCAGTGATAGTGACATAGCCCATTCGGGAATCGACATGTACCGGTATGCCTTCAAACTGGTAAGGCAGACGTGATGTACGATTTAAATCCAGCAAAATTTCATTCATATCCTGTATGTCTATGAGTTCAATCAACGCGCTAACTTCTTCAGTATCGGCACGGTATACCTGTCCTCGATTAATCAGAATATGATTGAAACGATGCGCTGTCTGCGTGATGATGCTTTCTATCACCTCATGCCCAAAAGCCGCTTTGAGCTCTACTGTGCTATTGACTGACAGCACGAGCAATATTCTGTTTTGAACAGCCGAACGTTTACGACGAGGTATCAAGCTAAGGTCATCCATCAGCGCCAGCCTGTTAGGTAATTGTGTTGCCACGTCATGACGTGAGACCCAGTGCAGGTGTCGAATGTAGTTTCGTACAGTGGCGCTGACGGCACCACTCAAAGAACCGAGGAGAACAAAAAAACCCGTTCGATAGAGCCAGTTAACCGTGGGCTGCATTTCACCGGTGACGATATCCAACGGCATATTGGGTCCAAGAATCAGACCACCAATCAAGGCAATAGTCACGCCCCCAGTCACGCCGTAAATCATACCGGACAGCACGATAGGAACATACATAGAATGGGAATAGACATATTTAATACCGCCGGTGTAGTAGACAAGTAAACCGACAGCAATCGTCAACAATACCAGCATCGGTGCAGCAGAATAGTTGATCACCTGCTTGTGGCGGTTAAACCACTGAAAAACACTTACGGTGTGCATCGCCCAATCTACTCCCTGTTAATAACCACTCTGTATTTGGCAGCCCAAAACGGCGCGCCATCCCTAACACGTTAAATTTGTATAACCCGCGAAGTCTGAAAAAGCAATTTTTTATATAACGGTTTCAACGCATGGGCAGAAGAAGCATCACGCCGCATTCACAACATTTAGATTGTTATGGGTGGACAAAAAGTAGAAAAGAAAGCGCTGTCAAAACAGCTATATTTAATTTTAAAATATACAAAGAGATAATATATATTTTATATTTATAAGTGATTTTGGTATTTTCTCAACATAGACATCAACTTTTGAGACGAATCAGGAATGAATATCAGGTTGGATAATGCGCCATTGACTGACGAGCAGTTAGCGCAACTCAATAATCTACTGCAGGATCTGGAAAGCTGGCAGGTCGAATGGCTGTCTGGCTACCTGTCAGGCTTTCGTGCTGCACAGGAGGCAATGCAGGGACAAGCTGTTTCCGTGCCTGATGCTCAGCAGCCCAGTTCAGTGGCACTGACTATTCTGTATGGCTCGCAGACCGGCAATACTGAAGATGTCGCCAATTTGCTGGCTGAGAAGGCACTGGCAGGCGGTATTGAAGCCAAGGTGGTGGATATGGCCGAGTACAAGCCCAAACAGCTGAAAAATGAAGAATATCTTGCCATTCTCTCTTCTACGCATGGGGAGGGCGATCCACCGGATAATGCGCTTGATCTGTATGAGTTCTTACACAGCCGCAAGGCGCCGGAATTAAAGCAGCTGCAGTACAGCGTTCTGTCGCTGGGTGACTCCAGCTATGAATTTTTTTGCCAGACCGGCAAGGATTTTGATGCCAGACTCACTGCTCTGGGAGCGACGGCGATTGTGCCACGGGTGGATTGTGACGTGGATTATGACGAAGCTGCTGATGCCTGGATTAACGAGCTGATTGAGGCCTTGTCAGCGACCGCTGCTATTAGCAACACGCCGAGTTTTAATCTACCTGCTCAAACAGCAGCCAAAACTACGTATGACCGTAAAAATCCGTTTCCAGCCGAGGTATTGGAAAAGCAGGTTCTGAGTGGACGCGGCTCCAGCAAAGAGGTCTTGCATCTGGAATTGTCTCTGGACGGTTCGGGCCTGCAATATCAGCCTGGTGACGCACTGGGCGTGTATGCCCAGAATGATCCTGCTTTGGTAGCGGCTGTGATTGAAACACTTGGCTTTGACCCTGAAACTTTGATTGATAACGACACAGAGCAACAAAAACTGAGCGAGTTGTTGCTGTATCAACGCGAGATTACGGTTCTGACCCGGCCGATGCTGGAACAGTGGGCCGAATTGGCTGGCTCTGATGCACTTAATTCACTGGTCGCTGATAAAGCTGCATTAAATGAATGGCTGCAGGGCAGAGATGTGCTCGACCTGATCCAGGCTTATCCGATCAAGAACCTGGATGCGACTACTTTTGTAAACCTACTCCGCAAGCTGCCGCCCAGAATGTATTCGATTGCATCCAGCCAGGCCGCGGTCGAGGATGAAGTCCATATTACTGTGGCTGCAGTGCGCTATTCGGCACATGAACGTGAGCGTAGTGGTGTGGCCTCAACCTGGCTGGCTGATAGACTGACAGAAGACAGTAAGGTCCCAGTCTACATAGACAGCAATAAAAACTTCAAACTGCCGGATGATGACAATACGCCCATCATTATGATTGGTCCCGGTACCGGTGTTGCGCCATTTCGCAGCTTTATGCAGGAACGTGAGGAACGTGATGCGACAGGAAGAAACTGGCTGTTTTTCGGTGATCAGCACTTTTTAAGTGATTTTCTCTACCAGGTCGAATGGCTGGCCTGGCGTAAATCCGGCTTGCTGACGCGTCTTGATGTCGCTTTCTCACGTGATCAGGCTGAGAAAGTTTATGTGCAACACCGTCTCAGACAGAATGCGGTTGATATCTGGAACTGGCTGCAGGAAGGGGCGCACATTTATGTCTGCGGTGATGCCGACAACATGGCACCGGACGTGAATGAAGCCTTACTGGACATCATCAGCCAGCAGGGTGGAAAAACCCGTGATGAAGCCAGCGACTATCTGCGACAGCTTACCAGAGACAAGCGTTACCAGCGCGATGTCTATTAATGCGATACGCAGACCTTAAAACCCTTTTAGGTGATTATGAACGATAAGTTACCCGAAGCAGAGCTGCTTAAACTCAACAGTCAATTTTTGCGTGGTCATATTGAAGAGGGCCTTGCCGATATGGCAACAGGGGCCATCTCCGATGATGATAATAAACTGCTTAAATTCCACGGCAGTTATATGCAGGATCATCGGGATCTGCGTGATGAACGCCGTCATCAGAAACTGGAGCCGCTGTATTCCTTTATGGTGCGTCTGCGCCTGCCGGGTGGGGTGTTGAGTCCGCAGCAATGGCTGGGCCTGGATGCGATCGCCGATGACTGCTCCAACGGCACTTTGCGTCTGACGACACGGCAGACCTTTCAATTTCACGAAATCCTGAAAAAAGATCTGAAATCTTTTATGCAGCAGATCAATCAGCTGCTGCTGGACAGCAAAGGCGCCTGCGGTGATGTAAACCGTAATGTCGTCACCAGTATCAACCCGCAGCAGTCATCGGTGCATGCCGAGGTGTACCAGATTGCACAGGATATCAGCGAACATCTCTGCTGGCAGTCAGGTGCCTATGGCGAAATCTGGTTGGGTGAGGACAAGGTCTTTCAGAGCGGTGAACCGGAAGAACCGTTTTATGGCGATGTCTATCTGCCGCGTAAGTTTAAAATCGCGATTGCGGTACCGCCCCGTAATGATTGTGATGTGCTTGCCAACGATATCGGTCTGATTGCGATTGTCGATAATGGTCAGTTGCAGGGCTTTAACATTGCTGTCGGTGGTGGTTTCGGTATGTCATATGGCGAACCAGCCACTTATCCGCGGCTGGCTTCAGTAGTCGGCTTTGTGCCTGCTGATCAGGCAGTGAAGGCCTGTGAAGCCATCGCCGCTATCCAGCGTGATTTCGGTGACCGCAGCAATCGTGCTCATGCCCGTTTTAAATACACGATTGATGATAACGGGCTGGACTGGTTTAAAGACAAGTTCGCCGAGTATCACGGTCAGCCGCTGGAGGCGGTCAGGGAATTCGAGCTAGAAGAAAATGGCGATAAGTTCGGCTGGACTGAAGCTGAAAACGGTCAGTCTCACCTGACTTTATTCATACCCGGTGGTCGCGTTGCCGATACTGAAAAACAGTTAACCCGGACCGGCTTGAGGGAGATTGCGAAAATGCTTCAGGGTGAGTTTCGTGTCACCTGTAATCAGAACCTGATGATTGCCGATATCAGTCCGGAGCAACGCAAAGAGATTGAAGCCATCGTTACAAAATATCAGCTCGATGATGGTAGTCAGGGTTCAGCCTTGCGTTTGAATGCGATGGCCTGTGTTGCATTACCGACCTGTGGTCTTGCCATGGCTGAAGCCGAGCGATATCTACCGGAGTTTATCGAGAAGCTGGAAAAGATCGTGGTCGATGCCGGTCTGCCGGATCAGTTGATCAATATTCGGATGACCGGCTGCCCCAATGGTTGTGCCCGGCCGTACCTGGGTGAAATCGGCCTGACGGGTAAGGCGATGGGTAAATATAACCTCTATTTGGGGGCTGATTTCAGTGGCCAGCGGCTGAACCGACTGTATTTAGAAAATGTAGATGAGAAAACGATACTCGATACGCTGAAACCGATGATTGAGCAATTTGCTGCCGAGCGACATGAGAATGAATATTTCGGTGATTTTCTGGTGCGTCAGGGCATTGTCGGTGAAGAGCGGACCCCGCAGATGATGCATGAACCGCTTATCAACCAGAAGTAGACAAACATTTATCCGCTGATTTCGCAGATTTTCACAGATTCAGGAGGACAGCTAAGGCTCTAAAAGCTGCGATCAAAAATCTGTGTCCATCTGCGTCATCTGCGGATGAGTTTATGCTTTATCAGCTGATACGACGGTATTTAATCCGCTCCGGCTGGTGATCCTTACCGAAACGTTTGAAGTAGTCTTCGGCATAGTCACTGTAGTTGCCTTCGAAGAAGACCACATTGGACTCGCCTTCGTAGGCGATGATGTGGGTACAAATCCGGTCAAGGAACCAGCGATCATGCGAAATCACCACGGCTGAACCCGGGAAGGCGAGCAGCGCTTCTTCCAAGGCCCTCAGCGTTTCGATGTCCAGATCATTGGTCGGTTCGTCGAGCAGCAAAACGTTGCCACCTTCTTTCAGCAGCTTGGCCATGTGCAAACGGTTACGTTCACCACCGGACAGATCTTTCACGTATTTCTGTTGATCCGAGCCTTTGAAGTTAAAACGGCCGCAATAGGCGCGTGACGGAGTCTGATAGTTGCCGACAGTAATCATATCGGCACCGTCAGAGATTTCCTCGAACACGGTTTTCTTGCCATCCAGCTCGCGTGATTGATTCACATAAGCCAGTTTAACAGTACTGCCAATCTCGATTTCACCGCTATCGGGTTGCTCTTCACCGGCAATCATCCGGAACAGGGTTGACTTACCGGCACCGTTGGGACCGACGATACCGACGATGGCACCCGCTGGAATCGAGAAGTTCAGGTTTTCAAACAGCAGTTTTTCACCGTAGGATTTGGTCACATTGTGCAGTTCAATGACCTTGTCACCCAGGCGTGGGCCGGGTGGAATATAGATTTCCTGGGTCTCGTTTCGCTTCTGAAATTCGCGAGAGTTCATTTCTTCGAATTGTTTCAGACGGGCTTTGGATTTGGCCTGACGACCTTTGGCGCCCTGACGGACCCATTCCAGCTCGGCTTCAATCGCCTTGCGATGTGAGGCTTCTTCCTTGGCTTCCTGTTCCAGACGTTTTTCTTTCTGTTCCAGCCATGAAGAGTAGTTGCCTTCATAAGGAATACCACGACCACGATCCAGCTCCAGGATCCAGCCAGCGGCATTATCAAGGAAGTAGCGATCATGGGTAATAGCGACCACGGTACCCGGGTATTCCTGCAGGAAACGCTCAATCCAGGCAATCGATTCGGCGTCCAGGTGGTTGGTGGGCTCATCCAGCAGCAGCATGTCAGGATGATCCAGCAGCAGGCGGCATAAAGCGACACGGCGGCGCTCACCACCGGACAAGGTGCCGACTTTGGCATCCCAGGGTGGCAGACGCAGGGCATCGGCCGCACGCTCCAGCGCGTTTTCCAGGTTATGGCCATCTTTGGCCTGAATCAGATTCTCGAGATTGGCCTGTTTTTTAGCCAGCTCATCGAAATCGGCATCCGGTTCTGCATAGGCGGCATATACGGCATCGAGTTCAGCCAGTGCCTCTTTGACATCAGAAACCGCTTCCTCGACAACTTCCAGAACGGTTTTGTTGTCGTCCAGTTCCGGTTCCTGCGGCAGGTAACCGACATTAATGCCGGGCATGGGTCTGGCTTCACCAATATAGTCCTGATCCAGGCCGGCCATGATTTTCAGTAATGTGGATTTACCGGCACCGTTGAGACCCAGCACACCAATCTTGGCACCGGGAAAGAATGAGAGGGAAATATCTTTGAGAATTTCGCGTTTCGGCGGAACGACTTTGCCAACGCGATTCATACTGTAAACGTATTGCGCCATGTTTAAATTCCAAAATTCCTGAATTGCCAGAAGCGCTGAATTTTACATCTCCGGCGACAGGATTGCGAATCCCGGACGCCGGAGAAACGGCTTATTTCATCGAATACAGTGACTGATAAAACTTTTTCTCGAAGTTTCTGATTTCCCGCTTTTCATGACGGTGGTAATCCGGGTGATGATAGTTGGTGACTATCTGAACGAACAGCAGGGGTGTGCCGGTAGCCGTGGTCATCATGCCGGCAATATTAAAAGTGCCATAGAGTGTGCCGGTTTTGCCTTTCACTTTGCCTTTGAACGTGTCACCACGCAGGCTGTAGCGGTAACGCAGCGTGCCACTTTTACCGGCTTCAGCCATGGCTTGCCAAAGTTCGAGCTCAGGATGAGCATGAATATATTGCAATACCGACATGATCTGAGAGGCGGACATCCGGTTATTGCGAGACAGGCCAGAGCCATCGGCCAGCGCCGCGCTGGCTAAATCAATACCGGCTTTATCTTTGAGTACCGCTTTAGTAGCCGAAACACCGTTATCAAAGCTACCGGGCTCCTGATAGTAACTACGGCCCACGGCTTTCAGGAGATTGTCGGCAATCAGATTATCGGAGTCCTTGAGCATTTCATCCAGCAGTACCGGTAACGCTTCTGATTCATGGCGGGCAATAATGCGTCCTGAAGCTCGGTCATTGCGGATGACATTACCCTGTAACTCAATGCCAGCGTGTTTGAGTTCGCGGCGGATCATTTCAGCAGCGTAAAGCTCGGTGTTCTGAACCGCAAAGCTGAGAAAGCGGGGTATTTCATGACGGCCGAGACAGCCGCCCAGCGTGTACTGATTGGTATTGTCGGCCATTAATCTGAATTTGCAGTAGCGCTTTTCCAGACCATCAGTCAGGTCGAGTTTGTTAATGATATTAATGGGGGCATCGCGCGAAATCTGAAAGTCGATCTGGGTCTTGTTTTCATCAGTGAACAGCATCTTGGCGACCGCGCAGTTATTATCCAGTGAAATACTGCTGGAAGGGGCGCTGTAACAGATACCCAAATTGTCCCAGGGCAGACCGTCTGCCAGTTCAAAATCGTCGAAGGCAGCGCCGTTGAGATAGACATTCCCCCGGATAATCGACGTCTCGCGTTTCAATGACGCCACCAGGCGACGAATGTCATCGCGTCGCAATGACGGGTCGCCACTGAAACGGAAAATAACATCATTGTCTTTGACTTCGATATCGGTGTGAAAGCGAAACTCCTTGCCCAGTTGCAGGCGCGCGGCAAGGGCGGTAATGACTTTCTGTACACTGGCGGGCGGTCTCAGCGTTTCGGCATCATGGCTGAATAGGGTTTGACCGGTGTTTGCATCAGCAACCAGCAGACTGGCCTCGGCACCGGCCGGTAATTCAGCGAGATATTTCCCCGGACCTGAAGCAGGAGTTTGGGCATTGGCAAAGCATGAAAAAAACAGGGCGAAGAGAAAATAGGTGTATTTCAACATAATCCGGTTTGCAAAACGTTGAACAAAATCATCAGGACCGCCCTCATGGGCTTAGGCATTATCCGCCAGAGTCTCCTAGTATTAGGTGGGAATGTAAAGTGGCTTAATGAGGAGCAAATCAGAACGGATACCGGATCAATTGCTTAGCCTGATTTGCGTTGTCTGAGGATAAATCTGGAAGCGACTCTGTGCGCAATACCACGAGACTATCCACCAGGCGTCAACAAACTTTACAATGGATCCCAGCTCTAATACTCAAGACAAACACTTGAGGGAGGTAGCGAATTTTGTTGGAAAAGAGCATCATCATCCTCGCCCGGCATCGTCTGAAATGGCTCAAAGTCCTGGTTGCTGACAGGCAGGCACCTTCAGTTAAAGTTCAGAATGCCTTCTACGAGCTGACCGGTCTGACCAGTCTGCGCTTTGTGCAGGATAACGGTCTCTCAGAAAAAACCCGTTACGAACTGGTACTGATTGATAATCTGGCGATTCTTACGGTCAAACACACTCATCCAGAGGTGTTGAAGTTCTTTTCCAAGGAAACTCAGAATCTTGCTGCTTATCTGGATATGCCGGCACGTGAACTGGTTGACTTGATTTTCAAGGATGGTGCTCGCTTCAATAATCAGGAAGCGGTATCGGTCGCCATTCACCGCGGTCTGGTTGAAAATATCCATAATGAGTCTCAGGCCTACGAGAAGGTGGCCTCGATCGAGCGGCGGCTGGAAGGCAAGCAGAAACCCTAGAGGTAGCCTCTTGAGTAACTGGCGACGATTTTATCGGCATTCAGTTCTTCAGCCTGACAGGCGACAATGGCAGACAACATTCTTTCGTAGGCCTGATTAAGACTGCTAACCCCATGCTGGGCTCTCGCATGCTCAGCACGCTGATATAAAGCATAAATTTCACGGGCATTAGCATGGTATGCATCATGTGCCAGGCTCAGCTCCGACAGGTGACTGGCTTTGAATAACTGCTCTTTCTGTCCGGCTTCAATCCACACCCCAGAGTGGCATCGGCTTGTGTTCATGATTGGCCACTCCAGACTCGAATCCGCGGCAGCATTGATTCTGGCTAAAAAGCGGGCGTGCCATTGTTTGAACGTCAAGCTCAGTAAAGTGGATTTGTTATCGGCCAGTGACCGGGGTTTGGCAGCATAATTGAGCCAGCTTTGTTCAGGCCGGTATCGTTTCAGCCAGGAAGAAAAGTCTCCGGCCGGCATGGGGCGGGCAATACCAAAGCCCTGTGCAAGATGGCAGCCCATGGCCAGCAGCATAAGACCGTGTTCTCTGGACTCGACGCCTTCAGCGATTACCTTGCGGCTGAAAGACTCGGCCAGGCCAATGACACCATCCACGATCACATAATCATTGGGATCATCGAGCATATCCTGAATAAAGCTTTTATCAATCTTGACTGTATCGGCAGAGAAAGAGCGTAAATGGGTCAGTGACGAATAGCCGGTACCAAAATCATCCAAAGCGACGCTGACGCCCAGTCTGTTGCGACAAGCATCAATCGTTTCACGAATTTTCTTCAGATCAGCGAGCACACTGCTTTCCAATACTTCCAGCTGCAGTTGCTGAGGGTTAAGATCCGGGTACTCATTGAGCGCGTATGCGAGTCTGGAGACAAAGGAGGATTGCTGCAGATGGTGAGAGGCGATATTAACGCTGATCTCCAGCTCGATATCCTGCTTAGACCATTCATGCAGTTGACGGATCGCCTGGTTGATCACCCACTCACCGACTTCGACTTCCAGCTCAGTATTGGAGATTTGTGGCAGAAAACTGAGTGGCGGGATCAGGCCTTGTTCCGGATGTTGCCAGCGTAGCAGGGCTTCGACACCATAAACTTCACCTGTTCCCATAATAATTTTAGGCTGGTAAAACAAGGTTAATTCATCAGCATAGAGCGCTTTTTTAACCTGATCCTGAACCAGCTGTTTTTCGCTAACGACTTTGTCGTGATAACTATCAAACACATTGTAACGATGTTTGCCGGCGATTTTTGCCTGATACATGGCCTGGTCGGCATGACGGAGCAGGGTGTCGACATCCTCATCATCACGTGGATACAGCGTCGTGCCAATCGATGCGGAAATATAGTGCGAGTAACCGTTGATCAGGAAGGGCATTTCCAGGTTGTGAAGAATGCGATCCAGGGTCCGCATACACTCTTTTTCAGAGTTGATATCATTCAGTAACAGGGCAAACTCATCACCGCCCAGGCGGGATACTGTATCTTCTCCCCGCACACTGTCCAGCAGTCTTTGGGCCACTTCGACCAGCAACTGATCCCCGGTTTCATGACCATAGTTATCGTTAACCGGTTTAAAGTTATCCAAATCAATAAAGCAGACAGCCAGTAATGTCTGATTCCGCTTACTATGCAGGATCGCCTGGTTGAAGCGATCAGCAAACAGCGCGCGGTTAGGCAGAGAGGTAAGCACATCGTAATGTGCCATCATGCTCAATTGTTCTTGTTGTTCCTTACTACGGGTAATATCAGAGAATATCCCGACGAAAAATTCAATCTTGCCATGTTTGTCTTTCAGGGAAGAGATAGAAAGCTGCTCTGCATAGATTTCCCCATTTTTATTCCGGTTCCAAACCTCACCTTTCCAGAATCCCACCGTTTGCAGTTGTTGCCACATTTCTTCATAGAAAGTCTGAGACTGACGTCCTGAGTTCAGTATTGAAGGACTCTGTCCCAGTACATCATGACGTTCATAACCGGTGATTTTGTTAAAAGCCGGGTTGACGTCAACGATCAGGCCTTCCCGATCCGTCACCATGATGCCTTCCAGAATGTTCTCAAACACCTCGCGTGAAAGGCGCAGTGCTTCTTCAGCACGCTTACGGCTGGTAATGTCACGACCAATGCCCAGCATACCGATAATATCGTTGCTGGCATCGAGTATCGGGGTTTTGATGATTTCGAGCACTTCTTCATGACCATCGGATTTAAAGCAATACTTTTCTTCCTCAATACTGGGCATGCGGAGTTGCAATACCTGTTGATCATCAAGCTCAATCTGACTGGCCTGTGAAGCAGGCATATGCGCGTGGTCGGTCTGTCCCAGAATATCCTCCCGGGTTTTGCCCATAAAGCGCTCATAGCGACTGTTGCAGTCTAAATAAATACCAGTCGGGTCCTTAATCCAGACCAGGTCGGGAATCGCTGTGAAAGTACTGCGGAGAAACTGGTGACGTTTTTCAATTTCTTTCAGATATTGAGTCACCTTAGTTTCACTGATCCTGAGCGAGTAGTTCTGCCTGGCAATGACCAGTAACAACAGCAGAATCAGGCTGGATGCGACAACCAGCGCGATAATAAGCTCATGATGCTGATGCCAGATCTGCACCAGGCTGACATCGGCTTCGACATCAAATGGTGGCAACCCCAACTCTCGCATGGATAGTTCCACCGGCAGATAATCGGCAGGCACAGTAAAGCCGGAAATACCGATTTGCTGACTGACCGGGTGGCTGGGCTCCAGCGCCAGAATAGCCGAAGCTACACGTCGGGCAGTCGACTCCCGTACTTTCGGCAGTGCGATAAAGGGCCACTCAGGAAACAGACGGGTGCTGGTCACGAACGGGTAGTCTGACAGTGCTTGACGATTGATGATATTAATTTCATCCAGCGACAGTAATCCTTCGGCCGCCATCTGTTCCAATGCACTGGTTCTGACAAAACCCACATCCGCCTCGCCATCACGTAATGCCTGCAACACTCTGTCGTGAGGCGATCCGGTAAAGACTAAATCAAGCGCATTGATATTGATGCCGGCCTGATGTAGTTCATACAGTGGCGCCTGATAACCGCCCAGAAAACCATCACCGGGGGCGGCAATGGTGTGCGCCTTAACATCTGCCAGCGTTTTTATTTCAGCACTATCTTTCAGACTAAAAATCACACCACCCAGCGCCGAAACCGGGTGACCGTTTTCCAACCTGACGAGGGTACCAAGAGCGCCTGATAATGGGTATTTGGTCCGCATCTGGATGAAGTGACGGGGGTTAGTAAAAACAAAATCAAAGCGGTTTTGCTGAACCCCTTGTTCCAGCTCATCCAACTCCAGAATATGCAGTACAAAGTCAGCATCAGCGACCTGTTCTTCGAGATAGGACTCAAGGTATTGCCAGCGTTGTTCAATAACCTCGACGGGGCGATAGGCAAAAATACCGAGATGAAAGGTTTCTGCTGCCTGACTCAGACCGGGCAGCCATAATAATAAAAATAAGAGAGCGACGCTCAAACGCTCTTTAGTCATGGCAGGAATTCGTCACTAAAAAGTTGTTGGGTCCGCTTTGCATCCTGATGATAAGGAAATAACCCCAGTCGTAATATATTCTCAGCGACCTGAGTCAGCTGAGGGTTGTCTGGTGATAGCAATTTTTTATTGTGTTCGATGTTGGGTAATCCCAAACCCTGATAGAGATACATCACTTCACCGCTGGGAACATCAAGCCTGCTGGACATTCGATACGAGGCATCCTGAGGATTGGTAAGAAAGTGTTTCTGGGCCTTGAAAAAACCGGACACCAAAAGATGAAGCATGGCCGACTGCTCCTCAACCAGATCGGATCTTACAGCTAATACATCGACAATGGTGTCCGGAACTTGACTGCTGTCGAAAAGAACACGGCCTCCCTGGCGTAGTATCTGGCTGGCTGCCGGCTCATAGGTCACAATTGCATCCACATTTCCTTCCCGCCACAAATCAACATGCTGATCAATGGTGGCAGGTAAGAGGGTGAATGCATCCGTTTTTATGCCTGCACTTTCAGTGGCTTTTGCAAATAGCAGTCTGCCCACCGCCGTCTCTTCCAGCGCGATGGTTTTCCCTTTAAGTTGCGCCAGAGAATCAATGTTCATCCTGGCTATCAATTGATCAGCCCCCACAGAAATATCCATGATGAGAATAATGGTTAAATCAAGCCCCTGATTCCTTGCAACTAACACTTCATCCAGCGTTAAGGTGGCAGCGTCGGCCTGGTTTTGTTTTAACTTTTCAATTGATTGAGTCGCAGAACCGGTATCGACTAAAGTCACATGCTCTTGGGGTATGTAACCCAGTTGTTGGCCCAAATAGAGGAACTCGTAGCCAGGCCAGACATGTGTAGCAACCCGCAGCGCTGATTCCTTGTCACTGCAGGCCGTGATAAAAGCGGATAAAACGAATAAAAACAAAACTCGCAGAAAGCGGTAAACAGGGTTCAGAGTCATTCCTCGTTGTGAAGATAAAAAAATTAGCTGACTAATAGTTTGGCATCAGTAAAAAATTATTGCATTGATCCAGCACAAAATGCAGCAAGAATTCAGCCAAAGCGACAAAAGAAATAGCTGTGACAATGAATAGGTATTTATTTTGCCTGTTTATATGGTAATACCGGGTCTGGATCGTTATGATAACGCACCATTATTGTGCAATCTGAGTGAGTTGATGCGCTTCAAAACCAATCGAGACGCCGTGGCCCAATGGCTTGGCATTGAACGCAACCAGACCAGTCATACTGAAAAAGTGATTTCGGCTTTCGGCGCCGGGACCGGTATTGCGATGACAGTGCTGTTTTCAATGTGGTTGATTACACAGACGGATATCGGCGCTACAGGAAGCTTGCTGATTATCAGCTCAATGGGGGCTTCGGCGGTGTTGTTATTTGCTGTGCCACATGGGGCATTATCGCAGCCCTGGCCGGTTTTTGGCGGCCATATGACTGCCGCTTTTATCGGTATAACTTGTCAACGGTGGTTGCCATCTAGCTTTGTTACCGCGGGCATTGCTGTCGGGGTGGCAGTGGGGGTGATGTACTATTTACGCTGCATCCATCCCCCGGGTGGCGCCAGCGCCCTGACAACTCTAATAGGTGGCAGTGAAGTTGTTGATATGGGTTATCAGTTTCTGTTTTATCCGCTACTGCTTAATGTCATCGTCATACTGGGCATTGCGATGAGCTTTAATTTTTTCTTTCCCTGGCGGCGCTATCCGGCCCATATCAACACACGGCATCTGACTGAAAACACTGGTCAATTATCGACATCGGATTATGTCCTTACCACGGAGGATTTCAATGCGGCGATCCATAAACTGGACTCCTTCGTTGATATTACTGAGGAAGGATTGACTGAACTGCTGGAGCAGGCCAGGCAGCATGCACAATACAGTGTGAATCACCCTGATGAGATTAAGCGAGGCCACTATTACAGCAACGGTAATATCGGTAATCTGTGGGGCGTCCGCCAAGTCATCGATGAGGCTGACAATCAATCCCCGGGAAAGGACAAAGTCATCTATAAAACAGTGGCCGGACAAAACTTGTATGAAACCGGTTACTGTGAACGCGAAACCTTCCGCCAGTGGGCTCGCTACGAAGTGGTGGAAACCCGGGGCTTATGGGTAAAAGCGGATAAGCCTGAACAGATCAGCTGACTGTTGTCATCCTGTCTTTTATTTCAACGACGACAGTCGCTATGATGAGCACAAAAACCTGACCTGAAAGAGCCTGAACATTAATTCTCCAGATTTAAGCAGACGAAAAGTCATTATCGCCGGTATCAGTGCCCTGATTCTGACCGTTGGCATTGCGCGGTTTACCTATACACCGTTTCTGCCATTAATGCTGGAACAGGCAGGGCTGTCGACCCTGGCCGGTGGTTGGCTGGCTACTTTTAATTACAGTGGTTATCTGCTCGGTGTCATCCTGATTGCCTGGATCAGTGATCTGGAGCTTAAATTCAAACTCTACAGGCTCAATTTGATCCTGGCTGTGCTCAGCACCATCGCTATGGGCATGACTACCCATGTGGTTTTATGGAGCCTGTTCAGGCTGATTGCCGGCTTATCCAGCACCGCCGGCATCATTCTCGCAGCGGGATTTGTGATGAGTTGGCTGAAACGTCATCAGTTCCGAGGTAATCTGGGCCTGCACTTCTCCGGTCTGGGGCTGGGTATAGCGATTCCGGGCATGGCCATTGTCTGGATGAACCATCACCTTGACTGGGCGCTGCAATGGGTTGTGATGGGTATATTCGGTCTGGTGTTTTTTATACCAGCCTGGCGTTGGATGCCAGCGCCGGTCAAACAAGCTGAGCAGCATGACAGCCAGTTCAAACCACCATCCAGAAGCTGGATGAATCTGATGATTGCGGCGTATTTCTGTGCCGGTGTCGGCTACGTAGTCAGCGCCACCTTTATTGTAGCGATTCTTGAACATATGCCGGCGCTGGCGGGCTGGGGAGACTGGATCTGGGTAATCCTGGGCCTGACCGCGGTACCGTCCTGTGTGGTCTGGGACAAAATTTCCCACCGTCTGGGGGAGACCAGCGCTTTAATCGCGAGTTACAGCATTCTGCTGATATCGATCATTATTCCGGCCCTGACTAACAGCCTCTGGCTCAATGTACTGGGGGCGATACTGTTCGGCGGGACATTTGCCGGTGTTGTCAGCCTGATGCTGGTATTCATCGGTCATAAGTTTCCCCATAACCCGGCTAAGGCGATGGCGAAACTGACCATCAGCTATGGCATCGCGCAGATTACCGCACCGGCGATTGCCGGTTATATCGCAACACTGACCGGTAGTTATAGCGGAGCGCTGTGGCTGGCTGCAGCCTGCATGGCGGTCGGTATTGCATGTTTATGGCAGATTCACCGCATTAGTCGCGACGGGGAAAATGCAGTGTAAAGCAGGTCTGCTCCTCGTCAGATTCCAGCGAGATGCTGCCACCATGTGCCGTAACAATCGATTTGACCAGTGCCAGTCCCAAGCCCGTGCCTTTGTTCTCCGTACCCCGGGAACGATAGAAGCGGTCAAACAATTTGTCTCTGTCCGATTCTGGTATCGGCCCGCCTGCATTTGATACTGTGATTTGCACTTCGTCCGGCAAAGACGCCATGTGCAGTTTGACCCAACTTCCCTTGGGACTGTGACGAATAGCATTGGTGAGCAGATTGCCGACAGCGCGTCTTATCATCAAACGGTTAGCCTGCAGCGTCGCCTCGCCCCCAGCAGACAGATTCATTGCCTTATCTTCAGCCAGAATGGAATAAAACTCTAATAAGTTATTGATTTCATTGCTCAGATTAATTGTCTCAATATCTGGTAATTGCTGAGTGTTGTCAGTCTGTGCCAGAAACAGCATATCGGCGATCATCTGACTCATGCGCTGTAACTCTTCCATGCTGGAATAGAGCACCTCACGATATTCATCGGACCTTCTGTCAGCACTCAGCGCCACCTGAGTCTGGGTCATTAAGGAAGTCACCGGTGTCCGCAGTTCATGAGCGATATCTGAGGAATAATCGGCCAGATGCTGAAAAGCGTCATCAATGCGTCTCATCATGGCATTCAGAGAGTTTGATAGCTGAGCCAGTTCTCTGGGGACCTGGTTGGTGTCGAGCGGATCATTCAATTGCGATACGGACAGATTACGAATCTTTTTCACGATGGCCGAGAGCGGTCGTAATGAATAGCGAATCGCCAACCAGCCCAGCACGGTGGACATGACAATCGCGGCTAACAGAATCAGCCACAGACTCTGATTGAACTGCTGTAGGAAGCTGAGGTGGTAATCAATCGCGATGGCTGCAGTAATGTGAAATGACTGTCCGCTTGTGGTTTCAAAACCTTGATAGCGAAGCCGATAATGTCGTTTATCCGCCGTTTCCAGCGTGACGGGCTGCTCCGCGACCTCAGCCTGCCAGCGCAATAACTCAGCAGCGTCCGGATCACTCAGGTAAACCCTGTGCCCCTTAGCCTCACTTACCAGCAGAAGAGGATGATGATGCCCAATAAGAATATCTTCGAAACGCTGAGGCAGATTGTCACCTCCCTGTTCCAGGGTGATTTCAACCCGCTTGATAATCGCCTCTAACTCGGCATTGTCACCGACTTTGAAATGGTGGCGAATAGCCGTTTCAACAAACACGCCCAGACCGCTGATTACAATCAACATAATCAACGCAAACAACAGGGTTTGTCTGGCAGCCAGCGATAAGGATTTGAATTTAGTCCTGGCTTGTTGCATCACAGACATAGCCCATGCCCCGAACAGTATGAATTAATTTCAGTTCATAGCCTTCATCGACCTTGGAACGTAAGCGACGAATTGCCACATCAATGACATTGGTGTCACTGTCAAAGTTAATATCCCACACCATGGAGGCAATCATGGAGCGGGGCAGGACCTGGCCCTGATGCCTGACCAGCAATTCCAGCAAGGCAAATTCTTTGACGGTGAGCCGGATTTGTTGACCGCCGCGATAGACCCGGCGTCCGATTAGATCGATTTCCAGATCAGCGAGTGTCAAAACTGACTCTGCAATCGGCTGCTGGCCGCGCCTAAGTAATGTTCTGATACGGGCAAGCAGTTCGGCAAAAGCAAAGGGTTTCACCAGGTAATCATCAGCACCGGCTTCCAGCCCGGTAACCCGGTCCTCGATGCTGGCTTTGGCAGTCAGTAACAACACGGGCGGTGCCGTTCCCTGCGCCTGTATCTGCTTAAGTACCTGCAAGCCATCCATGTCCGGCAGCATTCTGTCTAGAATCACCAAATCAAAAGGGGTACTGGCCTGTTCGTGTAACCCATCGATGCCATGACGAACCCAGCTCACGACAAAAGAAGCCTCGGTCAGACCCTGCGTCAGATATCGACCAGTTTTCTCGTCATCTTCAATGATCAACAGGCGCATAAAGGTTCCAAATCCAGTTAGCCTGCCAGTGCGAGTCTGACAGCTTGATGAAGCCAAGATGACATTTTTGTCATGTTGGCGTCACCTTGCTGAAAGCTGTTGTTTGCTAGCTTGGCGTTATCAACATAAAAGCACATCACTATGACACAGCATCATAACAAGCAAAGACGGCAAATATTACAGGCACTGGCATCTGCAGGATTGTTGAGTGCTGTTTATCCTCTAATGCCGGCCATGGCCAAACAGTCGCTCACGCCTTTGGTTCCGGGGCGGGCAGAGGGTAATGCTGATATTTTTGACTTTAATATTGCCCGAACACCACTGGAGATTGACGGTCAGTTCAGCGCACAGGCGATCACCATCAACGGCACTATCCCGGCGCCGCTGCTCAAGCTCAAAGAAGGTAGAGAAGCCGTTTTACGGGTCAAAAACGAGCTCGATGTCGATACTTCGATTCACTGGCACGGTATTTTACTGCCTTATCAGATGGATGGTGTGCCCGGTATTTCCTTTGCTGGGATCAAACCCGGTGAAACCTTTGAGTATCGGTTTCCGGTCGTGCAAAACGGCACTTACTGGTATCACAGTCATTCCGGTATGCAGGAACAATTAGGTCATTACGGACCCCTGATCATCGAGCCGGAACAGGATGATGACATCAGCGTTGATCGTGATTATGTGATTCTGCTTTCCGACTGGACTTTCGATAGCCCGGCCGATGTGATGCGCAAGCTGAAAGTGGCGGAGGGGTACTACAACTACAATCACCGTACCGTTGCTGACTTTTTTAATGATGTTGAAAAAATGGGCTGGCAGGCAGCCTGGCAGAAATCGGCGATGTGGGGACAGATGCGCATGAGCCCGCGCGATATCCTGGATGTGACCGGCAGTGAATACGCCTATTTGATTAACGGTAAGGCGACTGCGGGTAACTGGACCGGGCTATTTAGTCCGGGTGAGAAAGTCCGATTGAGGGTGATCAATGCCTCAGCCATGACATTTTTTGACCTGAAAATACCCGGCCTCGAAATGACGGTTGTCGCTGCTGATGGGCAACCGGTTCAGCCAGTAAAAACCGATGAGTTTCGTATCGGCGTGGCCGAAACCTATGATGTGATTGTAGAGCCTGTGGATGAGGCCTACACCCTCTTTGCCCAGTCACAGGACCGCAGTGGTTTTGTCAGCGCCACGCTGGCGTCGCGTCCCGGTCTGACAGCACCGATTCCTGACCTGTATCCCCGAGTTGAAAGGGGCATGGAAGCAATGGGAGCCGGTCATGATATGCATGGTCAAATGGCGATGGACAGCAGTGAAGATGACATGCAGATGGATCATGGAGAACACCATGCACATCAGATGGCTGCTGAGGACACAGTAGAAACCGTTTCCCACGGGCCTGATAATCATGGACCCGGCGCCGCCATGGTAGTGGATAGACCTACCTCCAGGCTCGATGATCCCGGTGTCGGTTTTGAGCATGTGGATCATCGGGTGCTGACCTATTCGCAATTGAAAAGCCATGATGGCTGGCCCGATAAAAGACCGCCGGCGCGGGAAATTGAACTGCATCTGACTGGTAGCATGGAACGCTACATGTGGTCTTTTGACGGCAAAAAGTTCTCGGAAGTGGATGGCCCCATTCGATTCTATAAAGACGAGCGCCTGAGACTGACTTTGGTGAATGACACCATGATGGATCATCCGATCCACCTGCACGGGATGTGGATGGAACTGGAAAACGGTCATGGTGACCTGAGGCCCAGAAAACACACCATTATCGTCAAACCAGGTGAGCGGGTGTCGTCCCTGATTACCGCCGATGCCTTCGGAGACTGGGCATTCCACTGTCATCTGATGTATCACATGAAAGCCGGCATGTTCCGTGTCGTTTCGGTGGCCTAGGAGTCATTCATGCCATTATCCAGAACCTTAACAACGATGTTTTCGCTGGCCCTGATAGTGGGGACAAACCAGACGCTGGCTGACGGCATCGGCCTGCAGGCCGATCCCAGCTGGCCTAAACCCATTCATGATGATATGGCCTATGGCCTGCTCCTGTTCGACCGTTTCGAAATACAAAGTATCGAGGGCAAAGAACAACTGCTCTGGGATGCGCAGGCCTGGTATGGCAAGGATTTGAATCGCTTCTGGCTGGAAACGGAAGGCAAATATGATGATGAGCACAGTGGTGAAATAGAAAATCTCGACTTACAGTACAGCCGTCGAATCAGTCCTTTCTGGGACCTGCAAACCGGTATCGGTACCCAGACCAGTTTCGGCGCCGGTGACAAGCACGAGCGTTACTACGGCATCATTGGTTTTCAGGGACTGGCACCTTACTGGTTCGAAATCGACACTAATCTTCGTCTCAGTGATGAAGGTGACACCTGGCTTGATCTGGAAGCAGAATATAACTGGCGCCTGACACAAAAGCTGATCCTGCAGGCGAGGGGAGAGACCAGTTTTGCTTTTTCCGACGCAGAGGAATTCGAGCAGGCAGAAGGACTGACAGGCATCACCGCCGGGCTACGCTTGCGTTATCACCTGAGTCGTGAGTTTGCCCCCTACATCGGCGTTACAGCCACACAATTATTTGGTGACACCAGAGATCTGGCTGAGAGTGAAGGCGGTGAAGACAGCACAACAAGCTTTGTTGCCGGGGTACGGTTCTGGTTCTGATTTATCTCGATTAAAAGCCGGTCATCACAGGCAGAAAAATGACGCTGGTCATGAATTAAATCCTGTATATTAGCAATACGCAGATGACTGCGGTTTCCTTCAGAGAACTTGGATGTATCTCCAGCAACAGAGATTGTTAACTCATCACATAGCTGCCCGGCTGTGGATCCTGAGTTTTGCCTTTTTGATGGCTTTATTGCCGGTTGCTGCCTATTTCAACTCGGCCAATAATCATTCTGACACGGGCCTTGTATCCCATCTCGATACTCAGATAGCACTGCATGATAATGGTCTGAGGCTGGGGCTTAAAACAGAGCAGTCCGGGCAGTCGTCCGTGGATATTGACCCACCGGACTGGCAGGCGCTGGTTTCTGTCTGGCTTTCACTTTTCTATTTTCATTCATCACTGTCTTCACTGACTCGGCATTTATCTGCTAAAGCCAGTGCCAGTCGTTTTCTTCGCCCCCATCTAAGAGCACCACCTCTGCGCTAATCCCGAAATCCATGGCGCCGCCAGATTCTACTGGCTTCGCACATATTCACTCTATTTTGAGGATTAGCATGAAATCTTTATCTATGCGGGCCATTGTTTATGGCCTATTAATCGTGCTCGGTTTAATGAGCGCGCTCCCCAATCTTTTGCCTGATAGAATCGCCGGTGAATTACCGGCCTGGTACAGCAAGAACAGTGTGGCTCTGGGACTCGATCTTCAGGGCGGTTCCCATCTTTTGCTGGAAGCGGACAGTCAGGCACTTATCAACGAGCAATACCAGTCAGTCGCCGATGAACTGACCGATCGACTTCGTGAAGCGGGTATCTATTACAAGCAACCTGTCATTACACCTGACGGTCTGGATTTAACATTAAGAAGTCAGGACTCCGTACAGCAAGCTCAGGCCATTGCCGAATCTTTAGCCCGTGACAGTCAAACCGGTAGCCGACGTTTTAATGTTAAAAACCAGCTTACTGGTATTCAAGTCACTCTAGACAAAGGCTGGACTGAAGCCGTGTTGGCTGATGCCGTTGAGCGTAGTCTGGAAGTGGTCAGGAAGCGTCTGGATGAGAGCGGTCTGGTCGATCCCAGTATTACCCGTCAAGGCGATGCTGGCATCCTGGTTCAAATGCCCGGGGTCGCCGATCCCACTGAGATTCGTCAGCTGCTCGGCACCACAGCCAAGATGAGCTTTCATTGGGATGCTCAGGGTGGCGTGGAAGAGGGCACCCTGTCTCTTCCGGCACAGGACGGCCAACAACAGTTCAGACTGGAAAAACGGATTGCAATGGAAGGCCAGCATATCCGTGATGCGCAGGCCAGCTTTAATCCGGACAGTGGTGAACCGGTGGTGACTTTCAAACTCGATAATGAGGGCGCCAAACTGTTTGGCAAGATGACGCGTGACAATATCGGTCGGCCACTTGCTATCGTACTTGATGACAAAGTCATTACTGCGCCGGTCATTCGAAATGAAATTGCTGCCGGTAGTGGCGAAATCAGCGGAAGCTTCACTACTCAGGAAGCAGCCGAATTGGCCTTGCTGCTTCGCGCCGGCGCTTTGCCGGTGCCACTCCTGGTAATGGAAGAGCGTAGTGTCGGCCCCGATCTCGGCAGTGATGCCATTGCCATGGGGCTGGCCACCGGTCTATTTGGCGCGGCCCTGGTTATTTTATTCATGATGAGTATTTACGGCCGCTGGGGCTTCATCGCCTGCGTCAGTCTTGCTATCAATATGGGGCTGGTGTTTGGCATATTGAGTCTGCTGGGTGCCACCTTAACCCTGCCGGGCATTGCCGGCATCATTCTGACCCTGGGGATGGCGGTTGATGCCAATATTCTGATTAACGAGCGGATCCGCGAGGAATCCAGAAATGGTAAATCAGCCTGGAAAGCCCTTCATCAAGGCTTTGACAAAGCTTACACCACAATTCTAGATTCTAACCTGACGACGCTGATTGCGGTCAGTCTGCTGTTCATGTTTGGCAGCGGGCCGGTACAGGGATTTGCGGTGACGATTGGTATCGGTCTGTTGACCTCGATGTTTACCGCGATTGCCGTCACCCGTTTGTTGATGGAGTGGTCAATCAAAGGCCGTGAGAAAAAACCTCTGGAGATTAATGGTTTTGCTTTGCTTGATAAACTGAGCAGCCGCTCGCTGGATTTCCTGCGGGGACGGTTTGTGGGGCTCACTGTATCGGCTTTATTGTCGCTCGCTGCCATTATGCTGTTTTTTCAGCCGGGTTTGAAATACGGTGTTGATTTTACCGGTGGCACGCTGGTTGAAGTTCACGCCAGTCAGCTTTCAGTGGAAGACTTACGCGCTACGCTGCAAAACCATGCTATGGCGCAGGCCTCGATTCAGGAGTCGGCAGAGCTGGGTGAGCTTCTGGTCCGATTGCCGGCCGAAAATCAGGCCCCGGCAGCGACAGCGGCACAAGTCGATGCCTTGAAAACAGCGGTTCAGAGCGTGCAGCCTGATGCTGCGTTTCCCAAAGTGGATATGGTCGGACCCAAGGTCAGCAGCGGCTTTGCCGATGATACGATTCTGGCCATTTTGCTGGCTGGATTCGGCATGCTGGCTTATCTGGCGATTCGCTTTGAATCGCATTTTGCCATTGCGGCAACGCTAACGATTGCGCTGGATTTAACCAAAACCATTGGCTTTTTTGCCCTGACCGGGGTGGAGTTTAATCTGACAGCAGTCGCGGCCTTGCTTGCTTTGATTGGTTATTCGGTCAACGACAAGGTGGTGGTGTTCGATCGCATCCGGGAGAATCTGCGTGCCAACCCGGATAAGCCAATGATGACGCTGATGAACGAATCCATTTCATCCACGCTGACAAGGACGGTATTCACCTCAGTCACGACTTTCTTGGCTTTATTACCGATGGGGATCGCCGGCGGTTCGGCGGTGGCCAGTTTTGCCTTGCCGATGTTATTTGGCATCGTGATTGGTACCAGTTCATCGGTCTTTATTGCTGCGCCAATCCTGTATTTTCTGGGACAGCGTCGTAAGCAGAAAGGGCTGCCTCAGTTGCGTCCAACTGCAGAGGAGATGCAGCAGCGATTGGCTGAAATCCCTTAAATTAGCTAATCAAGAGGAACCGGACTTTGTCCGGTTCCACTAGCTATCTGCTCTGGGTGCGATCAGAATTGGGGTATAGCGATACAGGAAAATGCCGTAAGCCAGACTCCAGAATGCCATGCTCAGCCACCAGGCCCAGAGACTGAGCGAGGGCGCTAATATCACCAGCCCGACACGCGTTAATGCGGCCAGCAGTACCAATCCCAGCGCCAGCCTGATCACCGGCACAGCAGTTATAGGCCGGCCGGTATGACCCAGCGAAACGCGGGATATCATACTCAGAATCAGTCCGCCCATCGCGCCCACAGTGAGTGCGTGTAAAGCGGTGCTCAAGCTGATTGCCAGGCCGGCATGGTGACAGGCAATTAAAAACAGACCCAGTGGGATAAACCAGTAACTCAGATGCAGTGACCATAACAGGGCATGTCTGAAAGTCGATAAGGGCCGCCAGAGGGCGCAGCGGGCAGCGATAAAGAGTGCTGTAATCGCAAACAATACTGCCAGCAGACTGTCAGCCAGATAAGCCTGTAACTGGAAAATGTAAATCGCAACCAGAGCCCATAAAAGACCAAGACCGGCTTTATCCAGCACCTCGATCCGTGATCTCGGGGGAATCTGGGTGGTATTACCGGTAAACATCGGAATCACCCGGCCACCGATGACTGTCATTAACAGGGTAATCAGTAAAATCACACTGTGCAGCGACTGAGTCGCTACCTGGAAATGACCGGCTGCAACAGCGAAATGAAATACCAGATTATCCGCAGTCAGTAACAACAACGCGCCAACGGCAAAATAGTTACGACGCTGCTGCTTTTTAATTAAAAGTCGCGCTAACAGCCAGGCAGCAATCAGCAAAAAGCTGCTGTCAACGACAATAATCAGCCACCACGGCAACATTGCGGCGAACCAGATCGTAAATCGGCCCAGTAACCATAAGCTAATCAATAAAATGAGGACTTTGCCATGAGCAGAGCGCAGGCCGGTCCAGTTCTGTACCGCTGTCAGCAGGAAACCGACGAGTATGGCCGCTACAAAACCAAACAGCATTTCATGACCATGCCAGAGTTGGCTGTATCCATGGTATGCATGACTTACCCAGCCATGCAGGTTCGCTCCCCAGAGCCATAATGCAATCATGCTGAACGTTGCGCCAAGCAGGAAAAAAGGTCTGAAAGCCAGATCCAGCAGCGCATGTTGTGATTCTTTATTTGTCATTGCTTCAACCCGGTGAAAGCGTGGCTCCGGGCAGGTTGCTGATAGCTACCGTGCCCGGAGAAAGCCATTAATCGCGCCAGTAATCATTGGCGATAGCGATAGTCTTGAATTCAATTGCCACCAGCTCAGCAGCGTTCATCAACAGTGCCGGATCTTCAGCGTATTTCGCTCTGACCCGGTGCTTGGCAGCGCTGTCTGTCTGAATGGTGCCGATAGTTTTGCGTACTATCTTGATCGCAAGCTGACGACCTTCATAGGGGGTGTCGGTAATCAGTGAAGGCATATAGTCGTCACTGGCTTTCATCTCTTCAGCACTCGCGGTGACTGGCAACCAAAAAGCCATTAACAGAGGAAACAGATAAATTATTGATTTCATGGTACTATCTCCTTATGTTCGCAAACCAACTGTTCGCAGCCTAACGTTATGCTGGATAAATATGCATGTCAAGTACCTCTTTAAGTAGCCCTGGCACGCCGGGCCCGAAATTAGCAGAGCAAGTCTGCTATGCGTTGTATTCAACCAGCGGGATTGTTACGCAGGCTTATGCTCAGTTGCTCAAGCCACATCAGCTCACCTATTCACAGTTTGTGGTGTTGATGGGGCTATGGCAGGGAGAGGGTGTTTCAGTCACCGAACTGGGCGCTAACATCGGGCTGAGCAAAGCCACTTTAACGCCCATGCTGAGAAGCCTCGAAAACCATGGTTATCTTCAACGCAAAAGGGTGCCCGGCAATGAACGAACGATGGCCATCACACTGAGCCGGCAAGGTCGTGAGTTTGCCCTCAAGGCTGAAGCTATAGCTCAGCAGGCATTGTGTGCCACAGGGCTGTCATCAGCCGAAGCATCGCAACTGATTGCGCTATGCAACAAAATTAAAAGCAAACTGGGTAAGTAAATAGCTAAAAGACAGGGGAGAGCAAACTCCCCCCTGAATAAAGGCAATGATTTCAATGTGGCCGTTGTCTGAGTTCCTCGCATGCCTGCTCTCTGGTAATCAACGCAGACATATCCCGCAGAATATTGGATGAGACTTCAATCAGGTCATCCATACTCAATATCCCACAGAGGCTCCCATCTGAGGCAACAACCGGCGCCCGCCTTACCCCGCGCCGACTCATTTCTTTCATGGTATCCGCGATATCCGCATTGTCTCTCACCGTCATCAGGTCATCGCTCATACAATCACCTACTGTGATGGCGCTTAGGTCGGCATCATCGGCGACTAAATTAATGACGATATCGCGATCAGTCAGGATACCCAAAGGTCTGTTCTGACCGTTTTCCTTACTGACAACAATCACATCACCGACGTGATGTATTTTCATCTGTCTGGCGGCTTCCTGAACTTTCTCATTTTTTTCCAACATGGCTACTTTGTGCTGACAAACATCCAGAATATTCATGGTGAACACCTCTCTGTTGTTTGATAAGACGAGTTTCGTCTGACGAGCTTACAAAGAGTCCGAACGATACATTACAAGCCAACAAATTTTTCGGGACAATTCTGGCTAAGGCTCAGCCAGGGCAGGATGTTGCTTTCTCTGCTGACCTTAATCCAGTCATACGTCTCTTTGAAAGCAGATTTTGTGAACATGGCGCGTGTATGAGTGTCTTAGTATGTAAACGCCACAAACCAACCGTAACAAATAAAAGCGACTCATCCAAATCATCTGTGTTTGCAGTCTGATTTTGAGTTCCCTGCACAAAACAGGGTGTTGGGTGAAATAGCGGTTTCAGAGAAAGGAGGCAAAAATGAAAGCCATCATTCTCAGTGCTGATCACTTTGAAGACAGCGAGGTGACCGAGCCGCTCAAGCAACTGGAGCAGGCCGGTGTTGAATATGATATCGCCTCACTGCAAACCGGCATTATTAAAGGCAAGAAGGGCACTGAAGTAGTTGCCGGGATGACACTCAATGAAGTCAATACGGCTGATTATGCACTGTTACTATTACCCGGCGGTGAGGCTCCGGCTAACTTGAGAAAGTCAGAACGGGCGCTGGATATCGCCAAACATTTCTTCGCCGAAAGCAAGCTTGTCGCTGCAATTTGTCACGGGCCACAGATTCTGGTCACAGCTGACTTGTTGAAGGGGCGCAAGGCGACTTGTGTTGAAAAAATTGCCAATGAATTGATAGATGCAGGGGCGGAATATCTTGATGCCCCCGTGGTGATTGATGAGAACCTGATAACATCAAGGCACCCCGGTGACCTGGATGCTTTCAACAAAGCAATACTGACTAAACTACAACCGGTCAACAGCTGATTCGTCATGACAAACCCAAGCACAATCAAACTGAAGAGAGTCTATGACAAGTCGGCCAAGTCAGATGGTGTCAGGCTGCTTGCTGACCGTCTCTGGCCGCGTGGCATTAAAAAGACCGAGCTGGACTATGACGACTGGATTAAAGCTTTATGTCCACCCAACGATCTAAGAAAAGCCTGGCATCAGGATGAAATCAGTGATGCCCAGTTCAAAAGGCAATATATCCAGTCACTCCAGTCAGCGCCTGAGGCAATGGCAGCAGTCGCTCAATTAGCAGAAAAAAAGCCGATTACCTTGCTCTCTGTGGTCAAAGACCTTGAGCAATCGCATCTGCCGATACTGAAACAGGCCATCATAAACGCGATGAAATAGCACTTGCTTATAGCTCGTAAAACAATAGAAGCCACTGAGGGGTGATGGTTATCTATACAGGTTCACACCACATAAAGCCTTACCCATCAAGCGGGCGTTCCGCCCTGAGGTCATCCTGGATCAGGTGAATATGATGAATGCGACAATACAACAACTCCAGCAGGACGCGTCCTATATCAGCATCGCTCAAAGATATCCTCATATTGCGAAAAAGCTGGTGATATTCTGGGGCAGTGAATTCTGTGAACCCTACCTTGACTCACTGTTTACAGAGACCCGCAACAACACCCGCAGCGGCTTTCCTCCAGACGATATGATGGCGCTATTGAAATTACGTTTGTTGCATGAAACGCTGTTCAAGTTCGAACGCAAACAGGATGTTTGGACCTTTCCTCATTGAGCGCCTAGTTGAATAACATCAGCTTGAACTGATTCTGGTCAGTAGACCTTGACAGCATAGAGGCAACATAGAACACTCTGTCTGGTACATTTAGCAGCATGACAACCTCAACGGAGAGGTAGAGGTGCAGGACCGATAAAGCCTCCGCTGCTTCGAAAACAGGTCAGGTTGTTAAATGAAAATGCTATTGCTGTTGCTGTCGCTCTGTTCTTTGTCGCTGTCTACAGGCAGCAGTGCGGTCTTGGCAGCACAAGCGTCTAATCAAATCCTTCTCACCGAAGCTGAACAAGCCTGGCTCAAACAGAACCCTGAAGTCACTGTGGCCGTCAGCCATGGTTGGGCACCAGTCGAATTTCTCGATAAGGATCACCAGTTCAAAGGTATTTCTGTTGATTATCTTAAACAGATCGAACAGAAACTACCTATCCACTTTCGTTTTGTCCGATCTGCCGAAGATCCCGACAACGAAACGGCAGACATGCTGTCAGCGGTAGCTGCGCCGGATAAACTCAATGAGTCTCACTACTCAGTGATTGACACACCTTTCCTGGCGATGCCTTTCGTTATTTTCACGAGGGAAGAAAACAGCATTATCCATGACATAGATGACCTCAATCATAAAAAAGTGGCGGTTTTCCAGGACGGTGCCGCCGCGCGTGCTCTCGAAAAATATCACCCTCAAATTGAGTTATATCGGGTGGATATCGCTGATGAGGCACTTGTAGCGTTAAATGCCGGTCAGGTTGACGCATATATCGGTAACCTGGTGGTCATCAACTATGTCGCCAGAAATCTGGGCTTTGCGAACGTCAAAATAGCCGCTGATACGCCTTATGGCACAAACCTCTACATGGCAGTCAAAGATAGTATGCCGATGCTGCAGGCGATTTTGACTAAAGGGCTCAACGCGATCACCGAGCAGGAGCGAAACGTCATCTCAAGAAACTGGGTTGCCGTCACCTATGAACACAAAACGGACCTGACATTACTGATCAGCATCGCCGGATCGGCGGCCTGTTTGATTTTGATCTTCGCGCTTTGGAGCTGGAAACTGTCCAGTGAAATCCGTTGGCGTAAGGAGATTGAGGCTGAACTCAAGCTTTCCAGGGAAAAAGCAGAATCAGCCAACAAAACGAAATCGCGCTTCCTGGCCAATATGAGCCACGAGCTCAGAACACCGCTCAATGCTGTTACGGGGTACAGCCAGCTCATTGAGAGTAATCCGCAAGGGCACTGGGAAGATAAGAAATATGCCGCTGAAATTTTGAAATCAGGAAAGCACTTACTATATTTAATCAATGAATTACTGGATCTATCTAAAGTCGAATCTGGAAAGGTGTCATTGCAGATCAAAGCCGTGGATCTGAATGAAACTGTTGAAGAAAGTCTTCTTTTGATAGCCCAGGCAGCCAAAGAAAAACAAATTCATCTGAAGCATCACAATCAGCACCCCGTTATCGCCCTCGCTGATCAAAGCAGACTGAAGCAGGTGCTGTTGAACCTGCTCAGCAATGCCATTAAATATAACCAGGCTGGCGGTCACGTCTCGGTTGAGGTCACTTCGAATGACGGTCATGCCGTTATTCTGATTGCTGATAGTGGACGGGGGATTGCTGAAGAACACCTGGAATTGTTGTTTGAACCATTTGAGCGGCTCGAAGCAGAAAATAGCCATGTCGAGGGAACCGGTATTGGTCTCACGATATCCCGTCAACTTATTGAGCTGATGCGCGGTTCTATCTCGGTTGAGAGCCAGCTGGGGACAGGCAGCCTGTTTGAGGTAAGGCTCCCAATTATCTGATTATTCAGTATTTATTTTCCTATCTCGGGATTCAATTTGACAGCCTAACTCATCTTATTGGGTAATAACTGATTGAATTATTAGATAATAATAATTATCATTTACAGTGCTTTGCGTTTCTTAGTAACCCGTTCAGGCACATACCGCATTCATGAGTGATTCTTCCGTTTATTCTCTTGCCAGCTTTGTGGAGCTGTATTACCAGGAGTTGTTGATGCACATCAGACAGCGAACTGGTTCTCACAGTCTGGCTGAAGAGGTATTACAGGAGACGTGGATCCGTGCTAATTCAAATAACAAATTAATCCCCGACAATCCCCGCGCCTATCTCTATCGTATGGCCAACAATTTAGCCATTGACCTGATACGTCGTGAGACTAATAAAAACGCCTATTCCCCCCCGGACAACCCGGTAGACAGCAGCGATGAGAGTCAGCAGATCTCTTTGGTGCCGTCACCGGAAGAGTCGGTTATCTCCAGACAGGAGTTATCAATTCTGCAAACCGCGATTGAAGAACTCCCTGAAAAATGTAGAGAAGTATTTCTTCTCTATCGTGGGGAAGGGCTAACGATGCGGCAAATCGCATCCAGTCTCAGCATTTCAGCCAAAACGGTTGAAAAGCATATTGCCCGTGCCATGCTGCATTGCCGCAAGCGTTTGCAAGAGGCGGGCCGCCAGATCTGATTTATAATTGCTGATTGTTTTCTTACACCCCGTCTATTACACGACAAACTAGAGCCTCAAGGCTGAGTGGGGGAAAACCACTCAACATATCGTCTTAATTTTATGAACAATGAGATTATTCTACTCACATATCAAAGCGTAAAGGCAGTGAGACAGCATGGATGACCCAAACCGGACTGGCTGGAACGCAATACCAGACGAAATACTGGAACAGGCTGCAGTTTGGCATGCTAATCTGAGGGAATATGATCCTGAATCGTCTCAGGCCAAGCAGACCCTGCAGCAGTTTGAAATCTGGTTAGCCGCCGATCCAAAACATCAACAGGCTTTTGATGAAATTGTTTTGCTTTGGGGGCTACTGGATTTACCCGTCAAAGCTTTCGACTCAGAAGCGATTTTGCAATCGTCCGGTAGTCTGCTACAGACAGACCGGCCACGTCACGATCACCAGCAGAAATCGACACGGTTTGTCCACTTTGCCATTGCTGCCTGTCTGATGCTGTTTATGGTCAGCGGTCTGGGTTGGCAGCTTGGCTGGATAACTCAATGGCGTAGTGATTACGTGACGATTGTGGGAGAAAAGCTGCCAGTGAGTCTCGTCGACGGCAGTGAAGTCACTTTAAACTCGGAAACCGCCCTGTCCATCGACTTTTCTGACCGTGAACGGCGTGTTGAGCTGTTTGAAGGTGAGGCCTGGTTTAATGTCAGTCATGACAGAAACCGCCCTTTTATTATTCAAACACCTCACGGTGAGGTTAAGGTCACCGGCACTCAATTTAATCTTCGGCTTGATCGACGAGGAACCACAGTGAGTCTCACAGAGGGCAGTGTGCGGCTAAATACCGATACTGACTCAGCTGCCCTTCATGCCGGTCAGCAAGCCAACCTGGCGAACAGTCGAATTAGTGCCCCCAAAGAATTTGATCAAACTGCGGTCACAGCCTGGCGTCGTGATCAGTTCGTGTTCTATAACGCTGCGCTTGTTGATGTCGTTGATCAGCTCAACCGCCATCGTCAGGGTCATATCATCATTACCAGTAAAGCGCTGAACTCACTCAAAGTCAGTGGTGTTTTTTCCACCAAAGCACCTGACGAAGCACTGGCGTTGATACTGGAAACGCTACCGGTTCAACAAACCCGGGTCAGTGACTATCTGGTTTTTTTACATTTGTAACTTCTTTCCCAGATAAAAATAAATAAAAACAGTTACTTGATATATTTTTTGCTACAAAAGTAAATTTTTTAACATTTTGAGTGGGGGAAAGTTCAGAATCAACTCGTCTTAGATGTATTTGGTAATCAATCGTATTAGCAACTACAAGAGAAGCATCTATGACTTACACTGAACATTTCCTGAGAAATTCCAAACGTCGTGTTCTTGCCGCGGCCATCACAGTGGCATTATCGCCAATGGCGCAAGTTGTTGCAGCCGAGACCGCACCCAATCCGGACAGCAGTAGTCAGAGATTACAAACCTGGGATTTAAATATTCCGGCAAAACCTTTACCCCAGGCTATCGCCGATCTCTCAGCGCAAACCGGTATCCAGGTACTCTACACAGAACAAAGTGCGTTTGATCAACAAAGCCAGGTATTGAACGGCAGTTATACCCTGCAAGCTGCTTTGGATCAGTTACTGGCAGGCAGCGGCCTGACAGCAAGGTTTACCGCTGATAATGCCGTTACGGTTGAAAAGGCAGCATCTACTCGGAATCCAGATAATTATGCATTACCTGCGATCCAGGTTCAGGAAACGCACCTCGGCCTCAACACAGAGGCTACTGATTCTTATGCTACTGGTGCCGTCAGCCTTGGAAAGGGTGTTGAAGATTTGCGGGAGATCCCGCAATCGGTCAGTGTGATTACCAGTCAATTAATTAAGGATAAAAATCTGTTAACGCTGAAAGACGCAATGCAAAATACTACGGGTGTCAGCGTTAAGACTTATGGTACTGGTACCGCCAACTATATTATGCGGGGTTTTGAGATCAACACCATCAATATTGACGGTATTGAAAGTTCAGCTACTGGTACAGGGACACATGGGCATGGTGCGCCTGATCTGGCCGCGTATGAACGTGTTGAAGTTTTACGTGGCCCAGCAGGGCTACTACAAGGCTCGGGGGAGCCGGGTGGTTTTATCAACCTGGTTCGTAAACGCGCGCTGGCTGAGCACAAGGTGGCTTTTCGTGGCTCTGCTAATTCCTGGCCCGGTTACCGCACTGATCTGGATGTGACGGGATCTTTAAACGATGCCGGCACATTGCGGGGGCGTGCTGTCGCTGCCTATGAAGATGGTGACTCACATATTGACGACGTCGAGATGGAGAAAAAAGTGTTCTATGGCACGCTGGAACTGGACCTGAGCAGTGACACTACAATCTCCGTTGGTGCCAGCTTGGAAGATACCGATGACACACCTTATGTGGGGGTGCCTTTGTACGCTGATGGTTCGTTTGCCCCCATCTCTCGCGATTTATATACCGGTACCAGCTTTAACTACAAAGAAAGTCGCCTGCGTCGGCAGTTTGTTGAGCTTGAGCATCGCTTTGATTCCGGTGCTGAAGCCGTGGTGACAATGAATCACTCTGATCGTGATATGAAATATTTGCTCAACTACACCACCTCGCCAATTGATCCGGTCACAGGTAATGTTGATCGCTGGTCGCTGTCGGCAGATCAGGAACTGGCAGAGAACAGTTTTGATGCTCATATCAACTTGCCCGTCAACATCCTGGGCATGAAACACAAAGTACTGCTGGGCGCTAACGGAAGCCATTCAGAAAACAATAACAAAGGCTACATGCGTGACGTGGCCTATCCATCCATCAATGTGTTTGATCCGGGCTCAGTCAGCAATCCAGTGCCTAACCTGGTACCAGCCTACTCACGGGGTAAAACGGATACCCGTGAGCGGGGGCTTTACTTCAAAACCACTTCCAATCTGACCGAAGCAACCAAGTTGATTTTGGGGGGGCGAGTTACCGATTGGAAAACCGATGCTATGGGGTCGGTGTCCGAGTTTGATAATGAATTCACACCATACGGTGGCCTGGTTTATGATTTGAATGACACGACCACGCTGTATGTCAGTGCGGCCGAATCCTTCGTCCCGCAAACCAATCTGGATGCCAATGAAAAACTGCTCGACCCGAGAACCGGCACCCAGTATGAGATCGGTATGAAAGGCATCCTTAATAACGGCGCTGCCAACTACCAAATGGCCGTGTTCGAGTTGACTGATAAGAACCGTGCTATCAATGACCCCAATAACCCGACTTTTTCTATTGCCGGCGGCAAGGTTCGCGCCCGTGGTTTTGAAGCCGAGATTTCCGGCAGCCTGTTTGACAAGCTGGACGTTTTGGCCGGCTATGCCTATACCGATACCGAGCAACTCGAAGCCGCTGATCCGGATGCAGAAGGCAATATCTTTAATCCCGATGCGCCGGAACACAGCCTGAGACTGTGGGGTAAATATAACTTTAACCAGCAGTGGGCTGCGGGTCTGGGCGCCGAGTACAACAGCGGTACCTTCTATGAGTCAGGCAATGTTAAATGGGAGCAGGGCGGTTACACAACGTTGTCTGCGATGGTGGCTTACCAACTCAGTAATGACAGCCGTTTCATTCTAAATGGCACTAACTTGACTGATAAACGCTATTACAGCCGGGTGTCTGGACCTACCCGTCAAAGTTATTTCGGTGAGCCATTGAAAGTTACCCTGACTTTTGAAACGCAATTCTGAGAGCACTTGCCAATACAGCGCTTCCGGCACTACCCGGAAGCGCTAATCTATAAACCATACTCAAATCAATCCCATGAGCATATGGCAGGCATTGCTATGACGCTGGCCGCTACTTTATACGTCATCTGCTCAGCTGTATTACTGGTAACTTAGACATCAGTTATATCATTGACGGTGTCGATATCCCGATAAATACCCTCGTCAGGGCTGTTGATAAGCAAGATTTGGCCGGCATAGACAGACAGAATGTCTCGTGCGCCCTTATCACCGTTTAAAGCCAGTAGTTGCGGCAAAAATGCAGCCGCAAAGCCGACCGGGTGACCACGACGACCGTTATATTCAGGCTGGGTTATCGCCGCGCCTTCTTGTAGAAGTGCTTGTGACTCTGCAATCACAGGGGATTGAATAAAAGGCATATCAGCCAGTCCAACCAGCCAGCCATCGGCCTGCTGATTGGCTTTGATGCCCCTGACCAGTGAGGCGGCCATCCCCTTGTGCGCATTCTCGGCGGTTATCAGTGTTAAGCGGGATGAAAATGGTGACTGACTAAGCAGATTGAGCAGGGCGGTATTATCAGCCCGGATAACCACATTGACTTGAGGAAACACTTCAAGCCAGGGATTTAAAGCATGCAAAATCAGTGGCTTGGCCTCACTCTGATAAGACATGACATGAAGCAGCTTATCACTGCCAAAGCGGCGTGATTGACCGGCTGCCAGCAGAATAGGGCAGATGGATCGTGCTGTCATTCAACCGTTACTGACTGCACGGACAACGGGTTGCTGCTGTGATTGCTGGCTTTTGCGTCTCAGCTTAATCAGCTGTGCCAGGATGGAAACGGCAATCTCAGCCGGGGTTTTGCTGCCGATATCCAGGCCCACCGGACCATGCAGGCGGTCAATCTGTTCTGGCGTCAGATCAAACATGGCCAGTCGTTCCCGACGTTTGGCATTGGTACGGCTGGAACCTAAAGCACCAATAAAAAACGCCTCTGATTTCAGTGCTTCCAGTAAAGCCATGTCGTCGAGCTTGGGATCATGGGTCAGGGTAATAATGGCGGTATGCTGATCCGGTGCGATTTTGACCACTGCGTCATCGGGCATCATCGGCAGTAACTCGCCATCTTCAGCCAACCAGGTTTGTTGCATGTCCTCACGTGGCTCGGCAACCAGCACCTGGTAATCCAGTGCCGAGGCCATTTTGGCTAAATAACCGGAAGTTTCACCGGCACCGATCACCAACAGGCGGGCACGTGGACCATAGCTGAAAGTCAGCTCTGTAGCTTTTTCCTGAACCAGATGTTCACTGTCTGCCAGCTCAATAAAGCTTTTTGCCTGAACGAGATCAAGCCGGCGCTGAATAGTCCGGCGCTGTTCAATCGTTTCCAGCACTTGTTTCACCCAGCTGATGTCTGTCACTTTCTCCAAAGAAAGGCGCAAAGTGCCGCCGCAGGGGAGACGAAACCGGTCACGTTCCTCAACCGATTCACCATAAGTCAACAGCCTCAGTTTTGTTCCGGCCAGTTCTCCCGACAGAACCTTGTCTTTGAGATCTTCTTCTATGCAGCCACCCGAGACTGAGCCGATAAGGGCGCCATCCTGCCGGATGGCGCACATCGCACCGGGTTGTCTGGGGCTGGAGCCATAGGTTTTTATCACCGTGCTCAGCCAGACAACGTGACCAGCTTCGTGCCAACTTAGTACCTGCCGCAAAACCGTGATATCGGTGCTTTGCATCTAGGCCTCCAGTTGATAACGGATGGGCAGGTTACGGATGCGCTTCTTGGTCGCGTTGAAAATGGCATTACACAAGGCCGGCGCAATTGGTGGCATGCCGGGTTCACCAACACCGCCAAGCGGCTGGTTGTAATCTTTGGCTGGTACAAAGTGGACATTGATTCTGCCCGGTGCGCCATCCATTCGGGTGACCTGGTAACCATCAAAGTTATCCTGTTCTGCCACACCGTCCTTGAAGCTGATTTCTCCCAGCATGGCAAAGCTGATCCCCATCACACAGGCACCCTCCAGCTGTGAACGGATACGCTCAGGATTCACCTGCGGCCCGCAGTCGATAGCAATATCGACCTGGGGTATCGTGACTTCACCGTCATCATTGACCTCAACCTCGACCACAGCGGCGACATAGGAAACAAAGCTGTAGTGAGCAGCCAGACCCTGACCTTTACCGGACGGTAATGACTTGCCCCAACTGGCTTTGTCTGTGACAAGCTCAACAACCCGGCGCAGGCGACCCGTGTCGATGGGGTAAATCTCCGGTGACTGACCATAATTCCAATCATCCTGTAGGGTGCGCGGGTCAATCTGACGATCATCACCAATCAGTTCCAGCAGCAGTTCCTTGTGATCACGTTGCTGTTGATGCGCCATTTCTGCGATAAACGATTGCACGGCAAAGGCATGAGGCAGATTGGAGACCGAACGGAACCAGCCAATTCGGGTATGGTTTTTAGCAGCTGGGTTTTCCAGCTGAATATTAGGAATGGCATAAGGGATATTCACCACGCCCATACCGATTTCGATCGGCATTTGATGCTCAGAGCTGGCATCAAAAGTCGATGAGATCGAAGGCGCGACGGTACGATGCAACCAGGCCTGGGTTTTACCGTTCTCATCAAATGCGGCTTCCAGGTGTTCGTAAGACACCGTGTGATAGTAGGCATGCTGGATATCGTCTTCACGTGTCCAGACCAGTTTGACCGGTTTGCCATCCATCGCTTTGGAGGTCAGGGCCGCCTCAACCAGATAGTCAGGCTTGGATTTACGTCCGAAACCGCCGCCAAGCAAGGTGACATTCACGGTGACCTGTTCTGGTTTGAGTTCCAGCCACTTGGCCACGGTATCCACGCTGGCCTGGGGGTTTTGTGTCGAAGCCCAAAGCTCACAGGCATTGCCCTTGAAATGGGCTGTCGCTACAGGCGGCTCCATCGGTGCCTGTGCCAGGTGCGGAATGTAGTAGCCGGCACTGAGGGTCGATTCAGCATTTTCCAGTGTCTTGTATGCATCACCGAGCTGTCTCAGGACTTTGCCACCTTTTTGTTTGGCTGACTGTTCCAGCGTTTGACGAAAAGCCTTTGAGTCATAGTCGCTGTTCGGGCCTTTGTTCCACTCGATCTTGAGTTTTTTACGGCCTTCCATCGCTGCCCAGGTATTCTCGGCAACCACGACCACCCCACCCAACGGGTTGAATACCGCAGGCGGCGGGGAAGAGGGCAGAGTCAGCGTTTTAATCACGCCCGGGACTTTCAATGCTTCACTATCATCAAAGGATTTTAGCGTGTCGCCATAAGCGGGCGGATGAGCAACGACGGCATAGACCATGTCATTGAGGCGAACATCCATGCCATATTCGGCTTGGCCGGTGGCGATGGCGTGACCGTCGATATTCTTACTGCTGTTTTTGCCGATGTAGCGAAAATCTTCAGCTGATTTATATTGCAGACTGGAGCGTTCCGGCACGTCTAACTGGGCAGCTGCCTGAGCCAGTTCGCCATAGCCCATTTTGCGGCCTGAAGGCGGGTGGATCACTTCATGATTCAGCGCTTTCACTTCTGAGACCGGTACTGCCATCATCGCCGCCGCTGCTGTTTCCAGCATCATGCGGGCGGCTGAGCCCACATTGCGCATCGGCATGAAGAAGTGGCGAACACTGCGGGATCCATCGGTGTTCTGATTGCCATATTTTTGCTCATGACCCGGCGCCTGAACGACTTTGACCCGCTCCCAGTCAGCCTCCATTTCATCGGCCACCACCATAGGCAGGCTGGTACGTACCCCCTGACCCATTTCTGCACGGTGGGCAACGATGGTGACAGTGCCGTCCTCAGCAATCGACACGAACACTAGTGGATTATCAACCCAGCCGTTAGGCATGGCATCTCGGCCATATTTGGGCTTTTCTTCTTCGGCGGACAGCCCCGGCAGACCGACGGCCAATACCAGACCACTCAGCGCAAAACCTTTGACAAAACCGCGGCGGCTGATGTTAACGATGTTATCCTTCATGACCGGCCCCCAGTTTGTTGGCTGCCTGTTTGATGGCATCACGAATGCGGGTATAGGTGCCGCAGCGACAGATATTGCCGCTCATGGCGTTGTTGATATCCTCATCACTGGGTTTGGGATTGGTGTTGAGCAGCGCGGTGGCAGAAACTATCTGACCGGACTGACAGTAACCACATTGGGGCACATTCTTTTCCAGCCAGGCAGCCTGAATGGCGCGACCCGCGGGTTGCTCAGAGATTGCCTCAATCGTAGTCAGTTTTTTGTTTTCGGCCTGTTTGATCGGGGTCACACAGGAGCGGATGGGCTGACCATCAAGCATCACAGTGCAGGCGCCGCACAGTGACTGCCCGCAACCGAATTTGGTGCCGGTCATGCCTAAAACATCACGAAGCGCCCACAGGATGGGCATATCCTCAGGCACATCAACCTGATGGACCTGCTCATTGATAGTGATTTTCATACACAATCCCTTAAATTTGAAAACGCGTTTGATTTTTTATTGTGTTAACTGGCTGTCAGGTGTGACCGGGCATCTTTGCTGGGCGGCACCCCGAATAAACGACTGTACTCACGGCTGAATTGAGACACGCTGGAATAGCCGACATGCATGCAGGCGGTGCTGACATCCATCATTCTTGTCAGCATGATTTGCTTGGCTTCGTGCAGTCGCAACTCTTTCTGAAACTGCAGTGGCGTCATGCGCGTGACATTTTTGAAGTGGGTGTGAAACGCAGACACACTCATATTGCTGAGCGTGGCCAGTTCCTCCACTTTCATCGGTTCTTTAAAATGTTCGCGGATCCAGCTGATGGCTTTGGATATTCTTTGCAGACTGGAATCGGTGGACGCAATCTGTGCCACCAGGGTACCGATATCACTACGCAGCAGTCGGATGAAGATTTCATCGATAATCAGTGGCTGCAGAAACTCGGCATCTTCAGGTTGTGCCAGCAGCTCAAGCAGACGAGTGCCGGCTTCGACAATCTTCGGATTAGCCTTACCGATAAACAAAGCTCGTGGATGCTGCACCCGGGGCACTCCGTGGGGGAAAGCTTTTAAAGTGAGCTCGGCCAGCTTCTGCGGTTCAATATCGACAATCAGACATAGATAAGGCTCGGCTTCACTGGCTCTTAAAATTTTGGCCGAGACCGGCACCTCGGTGGAGTAGACCGCCATTCGGGAGTTATCGTAGTCGTAAACATCCTGTCCGATCAGGACCCGCTTGGCACCCTGCGCAATAATGCACATGCCCGGATTGGTCACCGCCCGGGTCGGGTTGGTGTCGGTATTGGCGGTGCGGAGCAGGTGCACGCCGGGCAGTGGCAGATCAAACAGACCGTCATGCGGTGCATAGCGACTGATGAGTTTAGCCAGTGCCGCACGGGCATCAGCACTGTCATCGCTGCTGGCAGCGTGCGCTTCTTTGTGGTTTAATTCAGTCATGGTCAACCTACCGCTGTGGCCGTGATAGCATGGAAATTATCAATCTTTAATTCTAGAGACTGACAGCTTGTCTGACTTGCCTGAAGCTACAGCCTTGTTGACTGATTCTCCAGTAAACCCGTCCGATATGAATAACTGACCACCACGGATAAATTCAGTTCTCAGCTTTTTACCTGCCAACCACCACCTAGCGCCTTGTAAATGGCAATCAGGTTCAGCACGGCACTGATTTCACTTCCGGCCAGAGTATCTTCGGTTTCCAGTAAAGTTCGCTCGGCATCCAGCACATCCAGAAAATCATCATAGCCTTCATCAAAACGTTGTCGTGCCAGCTCGGCAGAATGTTGGGCTGACTTTGCCGCCTGTTGCAGGGTCGCCCGGCGTTCCTCTTCGCGGGCAAAATCACTGACCGCAGTCTGTGTTTCTTCCAAAGCCGCCAGTACCGTTTTGTCGTAGTTCGCCAGTTGGGCGAGACTGCGGGCATCAGCCTGATCGATACGGGCACGAATGCTGTCACGGTTGAATACCTGCCATTGCAGGGAAGGACCCAGTGAACCAGCTAGCGCCGAAGTGCCGAAGCTGCTGAGATTGGTGGCGACAAAACCCAGCGAGCCAAGCAGGCTGACTTTCGGGAACAGATCAGCAACAGCGACATTATAAGCCGCGACACTGGCCGCCAGATTGCGCTCTGCCGCGCGAATATCAGGACGTCGTTTGAGTAATGACTCAGCATCACCCACAGCCAGCGTCACCGGCAATTCAGGCAGTGGCGCTTTTTCTGATAATCGCTTACGCAAGGCGTCCGGTACCTGTCCTGTCAGCACTGATAAACGATTGATGGCGGCAGATACCGCTGCCTGCAGCGGGGGGATAGTCGACTTGGTGAGGGTCAACTGGGTTTCAGCTCGGGACACATCCAGCGCTGTAGCGCGACCATTATCCAGGAGCACTTGCGTCAGTTCATAGGTTTCAGCCTGGTTGCTCTGGTTACGCTCGGCAATATCCAGCCGGTGCTGGGCACCGCGAAGTTCGATGTAGGCTCTGGCAACCTCTGCAGCAATGGTGACATAAATCTGCTGTAAATCCGCTTCGGCAGATTCCGTCAAAGCCTGCTGTGCTTCAACCCTAGATGATACACGGTTGAACAGATCCAGTTCCCAACTGGCATCAAAGCCCGCCTGGAAACTGTTATTGGTTCTGGGCAGGTTGGTCCCATTGGAGCTCTCCTGCGAATTCAGGTTACGCGAGGCATCGCCGGTGGCATCGACAGCAGGCTGACGGTCATAACCGACTTCACGACGCAAAGCCCGGGCTTCCTGCAGATTGGCGTAGGCGATCCGCACATCCGGATTAGCATTGAGCGCGGTGTTGACCAATTCGGTCAGCAGGGGATCATTAAATTCACGCCACCAGTCGGCAACCGGTTTTTTGTTGGCCTGAACACGATCATTACCGGCCTGTTGCAGTTCAGTTTCCGACACCGCCTCGGGCGTTTCCGGTGCCTGATAATCGCGAAATGAGGCGCAGCCGCCGGCTGCCATGAGAACCCCGATAAGTAGCGCTAGTAAAGGTCGCTTTGTCATTAAACAGACTCCGAAGACAGGTTATCCGAGGTCTTTTTGACCCGAATCAGTGCCAGTTTGCGGCACAACACATAAAACACCGGCGTGAATATCAAGCCGAAGGCGGTCACACCGAGCATGCCGGAGAACACGGCCACCCCCAGCGCCTGGCGCATTTCCGCACCGGCACCGGTGGCAATCACCATCGGCACCACGCCCAGAATGAAGGCGAAGGAGGTCATCAGAATCGGGCGCAGGCGAAGCCGCGCCGCTTCCACCGCCGCCTGCCACATATCACGACCCTGATCTTCCAGTTCGCGGGCAAACTCGACAATAAGAATGGCGTTTTTAGAGGCCAGCCCCACCAGGACCACCAGACCGATCTGGGTCAGGATGTTGTTATCCATACCGGCCATATAGACGCCGGTAATGGCCGACAGCAGACACATCGGCACAATCAGAATAATGGACAGTGGCAGCGTCCAACTCTCGTACTGGGCGGCCAGCAGCAGAAAGACAAACACCACCGCCAGCACAAAGGCGAGGACCGCCGTATCGCCGGTCGATTTCTGCTGATAGGCAATCTCTGTCCACTCATAACCAATGCCGTCAGGCAGGATCTGCGCGGCCAGATCTTCCATCGCGTTCAGCGCTTCACCCGAGCTGTAGCCGGGACTGGCACTGCCCATTACACCGGCCGCCGGATACAGATTGTATCGCGGCACACGGGAGGGGCCAGAGGTGTTTTCCACTGTGGCAAAAGAGCCAATCGGCACCATATCACCGTTGTTATTGCGCACCCGGATTCGCAATGCATCATCAATGCTGAGGCGTTCTTCGGCTTCCGCCTGCGCTGTGACCCGGAAAGTTCTGCCCAGGTAATTAAAGTCATTGATATAGACCGACCCGATAAAGACTTCCAGCGCTTCAAACACGTTATCCACCGGTACGCCCAGACGCTCAGCCTTATTGCGGTCAATATCCAGGTAAAGCTGTGGATTATTGGTATTGAAGAAAGTAAACGCTGCTGTCGTGGCCGGACTGTCAGGGCTGTTGGCAGCCGCTGCCATATCTTTGGCTGCCTGTTCCAGCACAGCCAGACCGCGCCCACCCTGGTCCTGTAACATCATTTTAAAACCACCGGCATTCCCGATACCGGGAACAGGCGGTCGCTCAAACACGGCAATCTGAGCATTTTTGAACGAGCCCGCAACAGCACGCATATTGTCCAGAATGCTTTGATATTCAATGCCTTCAGCGAGCCGCTTATCAAATGACTCGAGTGGCGTGAAGATGACCGCGGCATTGGATTGCAGCGTACGGGTCGCGCCGGAGAAACCGGTAAAACCCACCGTATTGGCAAGGCCCGGCACCTTCAACATTTCGCTACTAACGGCCTGGACTACCTCATCGGTTTCAGTTAGAGACGCACCTTCCGGCAGCGTAATCGCAACAATCAGCGAGCCCTGGTCCTGTGATGGAATAAAGCCTGTCGGCACACGGTCGAACTGAAACGCGGTCAGCGTCATCAGACCGCCGTAAATCAGCAGCATGATAAAGCCCATGCGAATGGTTTTGCCGACAAACCAGCCATAACGATTCGACAGCCCGTTCATGCCTTTATTGAAACCATTAAAGAAGGCTTTGACCGGTGACTTGTACCATTTGACCGGTTTGTGGTCATGCGGCTCCACCTTCATCAGTATGGCGGCCAAAGCAGGGGACAGGGTCAGCGATACTGCCACCGAAATCATCGTGGCCACGGCCACGGTGAGACCGAAAGCCTGGTAGAATTTGCCCGAAATCCCCTCCAGGAACAGGGTTGGCAGGAACACCGCGACCAGGACCAGTCCCATCGCAATCAGCGCGGAACCGACCTCATCCATCGTTTTACGGGCGGCATCACGGGGTGAAAGACCATTGCGCAGGTTGCGTTCCATATTTTCTACAATGACGATGGCATCATCGACCACGATACCAATCGCCAGCACCAGACCGAACAGGGTCAGGTTATTGAGCGAATAGCCGAGCGCCGACATCACGGCAAAGGTCCCGATCAAAGACACCGGAATCGCCACAATCGGAATAATGGCAGCGCGCCAGGTCTGCAGAAACACCAGAATGACGATCACCACCAGGAACACGGCTTCATACACGGTCAGTTCAACCGCTTCAACCGACTGTTCAATAAACTCGGTGGGGTTATAAGCAAACTCGTATTCGATTCCGGGCGGGAAATCCTTGGCGATATCGATCATTTCAGCCTTGAGGGCCTGGGTGGTAGCAATCGCATTGGATCCCGGACGCTGGTAGATAGGCAGCGCCACGGCCGGTTTTTCACCCAGGTAGCCTTTGGTGACATACTCCTGAGCACCGAGTTCAATACGGGCCACATCTTTCAGGCGAACAATCCGGCCTTCCTCGGCTTTCACGATAACTTCCCCGAACTGTTGCGGGGTTTCCAGCCGGCCCTGAGTCTGCACAATGTATTCGTAGTAGTTCTGTTCCTTTTGCGGTGCACTGTTGAGCGTGCCACTGGCAACCTGCACGTTCTGACTCCGGAGGGCATTAATGATGTCGCCGGCCGCGATATTATAGGATTGCAGCAATGCCGGTTTCAGCCAGATCCGCATCGCATAATCAGCAGCACCAAATACCCGGACCTCACCGACACCTTCAATCCGGCGCAGGCGATCACGAACATTAAGCACGCCATAGTTAGCCAGGTAGTTCTGGTCATAAGTGCCATCCGGGGAGGACATATTGACTACCAGCATCAGATCCGGGGTGTTTTTACGGGTTGTCACCCCCATGCTACGGACGACTTCCGGCAAGCGCGGTTCAGCAATCGCCACCCGGTTTTGAACCAGCACCTGGGCGGTATCCAGATCCGTACCCAGTTCAAAGGTGATAGTGAGGGTCATACTGCCGTCGGCTGAAGCCTGTGAATGCATATAGAGCATGCCTTCGACACCGTTCACTTCCTGCTCAATCGGTGTGGCTACCGTTTCTGCCACCGTTTCGGCGGTGGCCCCCGGGTAATTGGCCGAAACCTGGATGGTGGGGGGAGCCACTGAAGGATATTGCTCAATCGGCAGGGTAAAAAAGGCCATCGCACCGACGATCACGGTCATGATAGACATCACCGTGGCAAATATCGGTCTGTCGATAAAAAACTTGGGAAATTGCATAAAAATTCCTTATTCCTGATCCGTCCGTTGCTCAGAACCTGTACCTTCCGCCTGCACCAGGGTATCGGGCTCTTGCCACGCTAACTCAACAGGATTAGGAGTGACGGGCTGGTCCGCCTGACGGATCCGCTGAATGCCGTTAATCACCACGCGTTCATCGCCGCTCAATCCCTCGCTGACCACAATCAGATCGTTATCCAGAAGGTTGCCGATCTGCACATACTGCCGCTGTACGATGTCTTTACTATCAACAACATAGACGAACTTTTTATCCTGGTCGGTATTGATGGCCTTTTCCGGCAGCAGAATCGCTTCGTAATTGGCCCTGCCCAACAGACGGGCACGGCCGAACAGGCCCGGGTAGATAATGCCGTTGTCATTGTTGACGGTGGCGGTCGCCTGAATGGTGCCGGTGGAATTATCAACGGCATTGTCGACAAAGTGCATCTTGCCCTGGTGGTAGAATTTATCTTCATCCAGCAGTTTGATGTAAATGGGATTCGGCGCGGAATCGCTGCTTGGACGTTGACCGGCCCGATCCAGACGCAGATATTTGAGCAGATCAGTCTGCGAGCCTTCAAAGCGGAAATGTATCGGATTGGTGCTGACGATGCGGGTTAATACCGTTTCGTTTTCTTCCACCATATTGCCGACATCCACGTAACTGTCACTGACCTTGCCATCAATCGGCGAGGTGACTTCGGTAAAGGCCATTTGCAAACGTGCGTTGTCCAGCGAAGATTTGGCAATCTGTAACTCCTGAAAGCGCCGATCAGCTTCTTCCTGAGAAATCGCCCGGCTCTCACGTAGATTCTGGGCGCGTTCCCATTCTTTCTGTGCCAGTTGGTGCTGTGCTTCTATCCGCTGTAGTTCATAGCTGAATGGGCGCGGGTCAATGACGTAGAGCACATCGCCTTTTTTGACCATCTGTCCGTCTTTGAATCTTTTTTCCACCAGATAACCGGTGACGCGGGCACGTAATTGCACATCGTTGATGGCTTCAAAACGCCCTGTGAACTCATCCCAGTCGGTCAGCGTCTGTTTTAAAGGTGTCGCTACATCCACTTCCGGCGGCGGGGGTGGACTTGGGGCAGCGTCGGCATTCTGTGTGCTATCCGTGCAGGCTGTGGAGGCCAATGTCATTAAAAAGACTAAAGCTGAAAATGAAAGTCGCATGCTTAAACTCCATGGCAGATTGCGTCTAATGAACGCATACATTTATTAAAATCCGGTTAATTGATTGGCCCTGGCCAGGAAAAACAGACCTGCTGAATGCTGTGCCCGAGGTCTCAGGCCGTCATTGGGCTGAGGAAAGTGATTAGCATTGTAGGTGGATGCGCAGAGACAAGCTTGCCCAAAACTACAGGCTTATTGATTGATTCTCGTTAACCCAGGCTTTTTTTGAAACGGCTTCGCTGCCGGAATGAGGCTGGGCAATGCGCGCTTTTTCAGGCTATTCAGGCGCATTGTATAAGTTGCTTTTAAACAAATACGGACTGCCGAATAAGCCAAGTACTGTCAGCAGAAAGGCACCCGCTGAAAGCACGGCAGCGGAGGGATAAATAAAGTCACAAATTGACCGCTGAAATTTGCTTTGGTGTTACACAATCATATGGCTTAAAAGTGAAATGCTCGGATCAAAGCCTCAAGCCGTTTGCAATCGACGCCACCGTCAGCAACGCCACGTCAATGGCGAGGAAGAGCAGCCCGTTCAGCGTTGCTCACGCCCATGCGGCTGATTCAGATCCAGTACCGGCCCGGCAGGCACAATCCCGGTGGGATTAATTGTGCCGTGGCTGCGGTAGTAATGCTGTTTGATATGGGCCATATTGACGGTGTCGGCGACACCCGGCCATTGATATAACTCACGTAGGTAGCCTGACAGGTGGGGATAATCCGCAATCCGCCGCAGATTGCATTTGAAGTGGCCAACATAGACCGGATCAAACCGGAGCAGGGTGGTGAATAGGCGCCAGTCGGCTTCCGTCAGTTGATCGCCGACCAGATAGCGCTGCTGTGACAGACGCTCGTCAATCCTATCCAGGGCTTCGAATAACGGTATGACGGCTTCTTCGTATGCTTCCTGCGTGGTGGCAAAGCCGGCTTTATAAACGCCATTATTGATCCGGTCATAAACCTCATCATTAATTGCATCAATCTCTGACCGCAGTGCTTCAGGATAATAATCACCGGCTTCGGCGCCCAGCCCGTCAAAGGCTGTGTTGAACATACGGATAATCTCGGCAGACTCATTATTCACAATCGTATCCTGCTGCTTGTCCCACAGTACCGGCACGGTCACCCGGCCGCTAAAGTCAGGCTGAGCAGCGGTATAGATTTGATGCAGGAAGTCGGCATCGTGGACTGGATCGGCTATCACGCCGTCTCCGCTTTCAAAAGTCCAGCCATGCTCTCCCATGTACGGATTCACCACCGATAGTGAAATTATTGATTCCAAACCTTTCAATTTACGGAATATCAATGTCCGGTGGGCCCAGGGGCAGGCCAGTGAGACGTAGAGATGATAACGATCCTTTTCTGCTTTAAAGCCAGCATTGCCGCTGGGGCCGGGCTGACCGTCCGGCGTCACCCAATGACGAAACTGGGATTCACTGCGTTTGAATCGGCCCTGATTGGATGCCGTGTCGTACCAGCGGTCATACCACTTCCCGTCAATAAGCAGTCCCATGAAACGTCTCCTGTTGATCAATATAATGGCTAATCTGGCTATTAGTTGCGGCGAAGGTTCCAACAGACCAGTCCAGAACTTTACTGTCATACGAGGATTGGGCAGAGTGGGCGTGAACTTGTGGACCCGATTTACTTCAAACACACAGCAACACTGGATACCGCATGAAAAAAAGCTTAATTGCGCCACTCTCTCTGATTCTATTGCTGACAGGCCTTTGCCTGGTCGCGGCATACTACGTTCAGGACTTCCGTTTTGATGCCTCGGAAGACACGCTGGTGGCAGAGGGCGATCCGGAGCTGGCCTATTACCGTGATGTTAGTGAACAGTTTGGCGGCGAAGGCTTCCTGGTGCTGACCTATACGCCCACAAACCAGCCTTTAATCAGTCCGCAGAGCATTCAAAACCTGCAGCAGTTGGTCGGTCAACTGGAGGAAATTGATGGCGTCAGTAATGTGGATTCAATGCTGGAAGCGCCGTTACTGCAAAGCCCCCATGTGCCGGTCTCGGAACTGGCAACAGGCTTTCGCACACTGCTGTCAGATGATGTGGATTTAAGCCTGGCCAGAGAAGAGCTGACGCAAAGCCCGTTATTCCGCAATCTGTTGATATCAGAAGAGGGTCAGACTACCGCAATCCGTATTCAGTTAGAACCGGATCACGCACTCGCTGAAATTAGAGAACAGCGTCGTGCGTTACGGAAGATTGAGAACCCAACAGAGGAACAACAGCTTCAGCTGGCCTCGGTCGAGGAGCGCTATCAAAAAGTCTACAGCCAGCATCTACAGGACAGGGAACAGTTAATCAGCCAGATTCGGGCGGTACGAGACAACGTAAGTGATGATGTGAAAGCCTATCTCGGCGGGATTCCGATGATTGCCGCCGACATGATCAGCTACGTGAAGCAGGATGTGGTGATTTTCGGCAGCATTGTGATTGCCCTCATTTCTGCGATGCTGTTCTGGCTATTCCGACAGTTACGCTGGGTGTTATATCCGCTTGCCAGCACCGGCGTGACCATTTTTCTGACCACAGGTATTCTGGGCTTTTTACAGCAGCCGACCACGGTCGTTTCCTCCAACTATATCTCTCTGCTAACTATTTTCAGCATCTCCTTTGCGATTCACCTCATCGTTCGTTACCGCGAGTTGGGAAGCAAGAACCCAGACATGCCGCATCAGGCACTGGTGATCGAGACCATGAAAGATAAGCTGGCCCCCTGTGTTTATATGGCGCTGACCACCATGGTGGCATTCGGCTCATTGGTCACCAGTGATATCGTACCGGTGATGGATTTTGGCTGGATCATGAGTATCGGCATCCTGGTGTCATTTCTGGTGACGTACGCTTTGTTCGCCGGCATTTTACTGCTGCTGCCCAGAGCGGGTGACCATGCCCGCCTTCATGATGAACCACATCTCACCCATTTCCTGAGCGGTCTTGCCGTGAATCGTACCCGCCTGGTGTTAATCCTGATGCTGATTGTGTTTGTTGTGGCAACGCTCGGTATCGGCCGACTGAGCATGGATAATCGCTTTGTCGAATACTTCCGTGATCACACCGAAATTCATAAAGGGCTCGAATTTATTGATAAGAATCTGGGTGGCACCATGCCGATGGATATCATTCTCCAATTCCCGCCTTATCAAGAACCGGAAGAGGAGGAGACCAGCTTCTTCAGCACTGGTGCAGAAGATAGCAACGCCAGACTCTACTGGTTTACCCCCAACAAGATTCAATATTTGCGTGAGATGCATGACTACCTGGAGCGTAAAGAGGCTGTCGGTAAAATCATCTCGTTGGAAAACCTGGAACAGGTGGCACAGACCTACAATGATGGTGAGCCCCTGGGGCCGGTTGAGCTGGTTACGGCCATCAAAGCCATGCCTGAGCGGGTTTACCATGATCTGATTGAACCCTACGCCTCCCCCGAGACTGGCATGATGCGTATCACCCTGCGTCTGCATGAAACGGTGCCTGATTACACGATTGAGGGGCTGATTGAAGATATCGAACACCATGCGGTGAACGAACTCGGTTTTGCAGCAGAGGATGTTCGCATCACCGGCATGGCAGTACTGTTCAACGGTATGCTGCAGCACCTGTTTGATTCGCAGACATCCACCCTGGTATTTGTGATTATCGCGACATTGATCATGTTCATGCTGTTGCTGCGTTCCCTGACGCTGGCCGTACTGGGTTTGATTCCCAATGTGCTTGCCGCAGCGACTGCGCTTGGCCTGATGGGCTACCTGGGCATCCCGCTGGATGTGATGACGATTACCATTGCCGCGATTATTATCGGTATCGGGGTCGATGATGCGATTCATTATCTGCATCGCTTCCGGAAGGAATATGCGGCCAGCCATAATGTCCGAACTGCTGTCAGCCAGAGCCACCAGAGTATTGGCAATGCGATTTACTACACCTCGGTGACGGTCATTATCGGTTTTTCAGTGCTGGTGTTTTCCAATTTTATTCCCAGTGTCTATTTTGGTTTGATGACGGCACTGGCCATGATGCTGGCGCTGACCGCCAATCTGACCATTCTGCCTGGACTGTTGATTCTCGCTTACCAGTCAAAAGATAAGCAGCGAACTCAGGCCAGCGAAAACTGACTCATTCATTGAAATACCAACTACGGAAAAGGGATACCTTACTTATGCAACACAGCACGTTTTTCCATTGGATTTTAGCGACATACCTGCTTTTCTTTGCGTTCACTGTCAGCGCAGAGCAGGGTCATAACAACCCGAGAGACATCATCCAGGCATCCACGACTGAAGTACTGGATATTATCAAAGAGCACCAGACGCTCGACGAAGGCCAGATGACGCAGGAGATGGCGGATGATCTGTTTCAGGTACTGGAACCGATTGTGGATTTTGATGCCATTGCTCGCGGGGTCATGGGCAAGCACGGCAAAGCAGCGACACAGGAACAGAAGCAAGCCTTTTCGGAGGCCTTTAAGCGCAGCCTGTCAAAGCTCTACATGAAAAGCTTTCAAACCTTTGAAGTCAAAAGTATCGAAGTCCAGCCCCTGCCGGCGGATTTCAATCCGCAGCGTGATAACCGGACCTATATCAAAATGAAGGCAGAAGCAGGCAACAACCGAATTTATTCAATTGATTATGCCCTGGGCCGAAAAGACAGCAGCCAAGCCTGGCAGGTGCACAATATTATTCTCGACGGGGTCAACCTGGGTATGGTGTATATGAACCAGTTTGATGGTGCTGTCAGTCGACATGGCAGCGTCGAAGCAGCGATAAATAACTGGTCAGCGGATGAAATCAAGGGTGTCGACGAGCTGTAATAAGGTGCTTAACACGCATATCCTGGCAACCGCTAGGGTTGCAGATAGTCTGCAATCTGCTGCGACAGTTTATCGAGATTCTGCCCCAGCGCTCTGACCAGCGCTGGGTAACCTGACTCCTTGAGTGCTGTCTCCATCTCAAAGCGCTGGATGTGCTGGATTTCACCTTGTTGATTTTTCAGTTGCCATTGTCCGCTGGTCAACGCCAGACCATCATAGCGGCCATGAAATCCATGAATATCGATAGATAAACGTAAATCAGCCGGAGTCTGAGGTCTTACCACTGTGTAGGGCTGTGACTGAAGATTCAGACGTGCCTGCAGACCACGGTTGATTTGCCGGCGTAGATCTTCAGCCCAGACATGGTTTTTTGCCTGATTCAGGGTAATGTCGTCCAGTTGCAACACCAGTCCCGATTTATTCAGAAAGTCAGCCAACTGTACGTCACTGATTTGCAGCAATTGCATTTTCCCCGGCTTATCGGCTGACTCAATCTCGCCGCTCGGTCCCGGCAGGAAATAATGTTGCTTGTCCATAGTCGGCTTGGCACAGGCCGACAATAGCAGAATGAACAAAACGCTTAGATAAGTTTTCGGTGTCATCACAGTAAAATCGATTCCTGATTAGGGTGTGGCTGCCGGTGGCTGTGGGTCATTAGTCGCCGGTGGATTAAAAATCAAGGCATTAGGCTGCTCACCCAGGGTTCGTGCCAGAGGTTGCAGGTCCCGCAGCAGGGTTTCCAGGGTTTGCAGTGTTTGGTTCAGTTCCTGGTAGGTCTGCGACTCCGGTGACAGGCCTTCAATGGCTTTTCGCAGCTCAGTCAAAGTCTGATTGATATTGGTCGGGACCTGCTGAATTTCCGGATTATCCAGCAAATCCTTAACGCTGGCAGTAAGACTGCGGACTTCCCGCAACAGGGATTCGGACTGCTGCATATTATTGTCCATCCCTTTCATGATTGGCTCGATCTGCAGTGCATTGAGTTTATCCAGCAGACTGGATACCTTCAGCTCAATTTGCGCCAGCCCTGTCGGGGTAGTGGGGATCACAAGCCGTTTCTCAAAGGTTTCCAGCTTCCTGTTTTCGTCTTGGTCACGCTGAAAGTTGAGATCAACAAATAAGGCTCCAGTAAGCAAATTGCCGGATTTCAGCGTGGCATGCAGGCCATTCTCCACGATGTTTTTCAATCTTTCACGCCAGGACGCCAGGTCGACTTTTTCCTGACCACCAAGACGCTGCGGCTCAATACTGATCAATACCGGGATGGCAAAGTTTTCACGAATACGTCGTTCCGGTGAGGTAAAGCGCCAGGGTACTTCCTTGACCGTGCCAACACGAAGACCACGAAATTCCACCGGTGCGCCTTCACTGAGACCGCGCACCGTGTCTTCCACCAGCAGCACATACTCCAGTGAATCGCTGAACAGTCCCTGACGGGCTTTTTCTTCGTCCGGGAATAGTTGAAAAACCTGCTCCTGTTCTACAGGGCCTGCCGGCAAGTCTTCCAGAATGCCGAAAGTCACGCCACCGCTCAACAGGGCTTCCAGTGAAGCGATATTGACCTCAAATCCGGTGGAGCTCAACTCCAGGTTGACACCTTTGGCAGACCAGAATCGGGTATTAGCGTTAATCAGGGCATCATAGGGCTGCTCTATAAACAATTGGTGATTGACCTGCAGGGCGGCCTCATCAAACTCGGCACTCTCAACACGTCCCACGGTGTAACCCTGATACGTCACCGGGTCGCCCACCCGCAGAGAATTTCCCAGTTGACTGACCAGCTTGATTCGGATCCCTTCATTGCCATCCAACGCCACCGGTGGCTGCTCAAGTACCTCAAATTTTCGCCGTTGTTTCTGTGACTGGCCGGGATGCAGTTGGATATAAGCACCGGACAACACGGTGCCGAAACCACTGATGCCCTCACGGCTGATACGGGGTTTCACAACCCAGAAGCGGGTATCTTCAACCAGCACTTCCTCGGCATCGTGGTTGATGCGGGCCATCACCAGGGCCTGACTGAGATCATCGGATAATTTCACTTCTTCAACCTGGCCGATATCAACATTGCGGGTCTTGATTCGGGTTTTACCGGCCTCAATGCCTTCAGCGTTGGAGATAGTCAGGGTGATCAACGGACCGGTGTGTAGATAGTTGTCGACAACCAGCCAGGCACCTATCAGGGCTGCCACAACAGGAATGATCCAGATAGGCGATAATCGTGAGGCCCTGACAGTCGTCGCTTTGTGTAAATCGCTGTTGTGTGGCTGGTCGGTTGAACCGTTTTCACTCATGCAGTGGGTCCTTGAAAGCGTGGTTTCTGTGTTCAGTGGATTGATCCCAAATCAGTCTCGGGTCAAAACAAATGGCAGCCAGCATAGTCAATATTACCACCAGGGCAAAGGCCAGTGCAGCCGGACCGGGTGTGATGGACATCAGGTTGCCGGCACGAATCAGCGCGACCAGGATGGCGACGACAAACACATCGACCATGGACCAGCGACCGATAAACTCCACAACACGGTAGAGTCTGATACGACTGCGATACGTCATCTCACTGCTTTTGCCAACACGAAGACACAGCCAGCCCAGAGCCAGTATTTTGCCTACCGGGACGATAATACTGGCGGTGAAGATGATCAGGGCAATCGGCCAGGAGCCACCATTGATCAGGTCGACAACACCACCAATAATCGTCTGTGGCTGCGTCTGTCCCAGCCGGGTACTATGCATAATCGGGTAGACGTTGGCCGGCACATAGAGCACACAGGCGGTGAGCAATAAGGCCCAGGTGCGCTGCAGGGAGTGGGGGAGCCGGGGGCGTAGTCGCTCACCACAGCGTTCGCAGTGAGCCTGTCCCTGATTCGGCAGTCTCTGCAACAGGCCACAGGTGCTGCAGCCGGTCAGCTGTTGTGAGGCCGCTGTTATTCCGGTTTGTGTTCCCTCGGGTGCCGGTGGTTCGCCGGCAATCGAAAACCACAACCAGTCATCATCAACCGATCGGGTCGTCATCAGCAGCAAAATGGCAAAGCTGCAAAAGGCCCAGAAGCCAGCCCCGAGCGTCACATCAGCGGACCCAGACAGCTTAAACAGGCTGACCAGCGCGCCGATGATGAACACATCCGCCATCATCCAAGGATGCAAATGTTTCAAAGATCGGGCAATAACCCGACTCATTGGCTGTGGTTTCCCCCGCAGCAAACCGCTTTGCAACCAGATCACTGCTAGCAGGTACAACGCCGGCAAAATCACGATAGTCAATGACACCAGAATGGCCATCAATGGCTGTTCAAAACTCAGTAACTGCGTGGCTGTCTGGCTGAGCTGAATTTTCTGACCGATGCCCAGCGCATGAAAACTGACAAAAGGAAAATAGACCGCCAGCATTAACGCAATTAAGGCACTGATGGCCAGCGCCATACTGCGTTGCGCCGGGCGGAAATGTCGTCGCGCCAGCGTGTGATGACAACGGGGACATGTGGCAAGCTGATTGGGCTTGAGTGCCGGTAAGGCCACTACCCAGTCACATTCCTGACAGGCACGTAAACGCCTGCGCCGCCCCCGTGATTCAGGAGAACCAGGCTCGACAAATTGAAAGGTCTTAAATCGTTGCGCTCGCTGCAAATCAAATGTCCATGCGGCTTATGAGCGAAAGCTCAAGTGTCAGGGATAAGGCTTTATGGATAAGTACGCTTGTCGTAATGTTATCAGTGGACTATCAATTGTTCATATCCGAAAATTGGGTACGTAATCCACAGCAGGACTGAAACAAAAAATGCGGGCTTTAACCCGCATTTTTTTATCGATGCGGTGCTGGCGTTCAGTCTGCCCGTTTTTGAAAACTGAGCGCGTAAGCCGTGGGTCTTGCAAGTAAAACCGGATCATCAGAAGCCGAGATGCCATCGGTCAATGCCAGCGGATTGAACAGGGTGTTTTTGGCATATTCAGCGCCATTGTCCATGATGTTCTGAATTTCAAGTGTACCCAGTTCGATGATTTGTCTTTCTTCCGGCCAGACCACGGTAGGATCATTTTTAATATCGTCCTCACTCGCAATCTGTAGCGAGATTGTCATCACGGCTTTGCCTTGTTCAAGCCGGCTTTTTAATTCAGTGGAGAGATAATCCGGCGCTGCCGATTCGCGTGCGTCTCTATCCAGAAACTGTGAACCATTAACCGGCTCTACCAGATAACGCCCGTAAACGCGCTCACCATCAGCATTAGTGAAAATAAGGGCATTCAGACCATGATAGTTTTGTGTGGTAAAGCTTTCTGGTGCGGGTTTGTCCAGTTCAACAAAGCGTTTGGCACTGGGATTGTTTTCAAGAAAGCGGGCAATCGGCGAAGGGGTGGCATCACTGTCACGGGATGCTTTAATCGCTGTCAGTAACTCAAGAAATTTTTCCGGCGTACTGACCGGGAATCGATTGACGGATAACAACACCATATCAGTCTCATCCCCGTCTTCGAGTAAAAAACGAATAGCCATCCCCTTGGGAAAAGCTTCGCCAGACGCATCATGAATTTGCGGGACACCGGTCGCATTTGAAAACCTGACGACAACATCAGTGGGCGTTTTTTGGAAATGGGGTGCTGTGGTGATCTGGCTGGCCTGAGACGATGGCGTAAAAATGCCTTCAGCCACAATGCCCTCTGCGTGATTAACCCGCTCACCTTCATGGACCACCTGACAGGGCCACAAAGGTATCGACGATGTTGGCATGGGCACTTTCTGCTAATGCCAGTCCCGGCAGAAAAGCCATAAAACAGATACCTATCCAGCCAGACAACTTACCTATCTTATTTTGATTACGCATAGAGACCTCTCAAATAAAAGCCGGCATTCAAACGGCAGAATTAGCGGTTTAGCCATTGCAGAATAGCATTATGTCAATCTGACCGTTCATTGCTGAATTAAGCACGAATGACACAGCCATATTCATCCAGAATAGAGATGATTGATGAATTTTTTGTGATCGCGCCTTTCCGTTTATGCCGTATCAGGTCTGATGTCAATTTATGGCTGCGCCGACCGACGCTCAGCACGTCGATGAGCCAGAATATACAGCGCCGGTAACACGACCAGCGTGAGTAAGGTCGACGAGATTATGCCCCCCACGACCACGGTGGCCAGAGGCCGCTGTACTTCAGCCCCTGTACCGGTATTGAGCGCCATGGGTAAGAAGCCGAGACTGGCCACTAATGCGGTCATTAAAACCGGTCGTAAACGCTGCATCGCTCCACTTCTTACCGCTATCAAGAGGTTTTCCCCTTTCGCACGCAGTTGGCGGATGAATGACAGCATGACAATACCATTGAGCACGGCAATGCCTGACAGGGCAATAAAGCCGACTGCTGCGGAAATCGACAGCGGCATATCTCTGAAAAGCAGAGACAAGACACCACCGGTTAGTGCCAACGGTATACCGGTAAACACCAGCAGCGCGTCTCTAAGTGATTGAAAGGCGCTAATCAACAGGCCCAGAATCAACAGCAGGGTGACCGGCACCACGATTGATAGCCGCTGCGTGGCGGACTGCAATTGTTCAAATGTGCCGCCATAGTCGACCCAGTAACCCGCCGGCATCGATAACTGCTCATTAATCGCCGTTTGAACATCACTGATAAAGGAGGCCAAATCACGTTGGTTGACATTAGCCGACACCAGCACATGCCGTTTGCCATTTTCCCGATTGATTTGATTTGGACCAATAACTCTCTTAATGGTCGCAATTTCACCCAGAGGCACATAGGACAAATCAGGCTCATCACTATCTGGCAGTGCTACGGGAAGCTTTGAGAGGTACGCAATGTTTTCACGCTTTTCATCGGCCAGCCTGACAATCAGATCAAAGCGTTTATCGCCCTCATAAATCAAACCAACCTCACGGCCACCAATCGCAGTCTGAATAGTCTGCTGCATATCATTGATAGTGAGGCCCAGGAGGGCGAGATGATCACGATCAGGTTCGATGGCGATCATCGGCAGACCGGTAATAGGCTCCATGCGGACATCGGCCGCCCCCGAAACACGCTTGATGATATTAATGGCTGATTCGCCGATTTGATTAAGCTCATCCAGATCATCGCCATAAACCCTGACAGCAACATCCGCTCTTACACCCGCAATCAGTTCATTGAAGCGCATCTCAATCGGCTGGGTGAATTCGTATTTATTGCCGGGTACAGCTTCAACTGCCTGACGTAACTCATCCAGAAACGCCGCCTTGGTTTGAGTCGGATCGGGCCAAGCACTGCGTTGCTTGAGAATGATATAGGTATCCGCGACATTGGGTGGCATAGGATCAGTGGCAATATCGGGGGTACCTATTTTTGAGAACACCCGCTCAACCTGTGCAAATTCACGAATCACGCTTTCCAGCTGGTTCTGCATATCAACAGATTGTTCCAGGCCTGTGCCGCTGATTCTCAGCGCATGCATGGCAATATCACCTTCATCCAGTTTAGGCAGAAATTCCGCGCCCATACGCGTGGTCAGACTGGCCGTCCAGATGACGAAAATCAATGCAGACAGTGTCACTACCAGCGGCAGACGCATAGCCAGAGACAGAAAAGGCCGGTAGGCAAAACGTGCACCGCGCATCAAAATATTTTCCCGGTGTCGCACTTTACCCCTGACAAAAATCGCCAGTGCCGCCGGTACAAAAGTCACAGCAAAGATTAATGCCCCGGTGAGGGCCGCCATGACGGTAAATGCCATGGGCTCAAACATCTTGGCTTCAACCCCGCCCAGTGCAAACAGGGGCAAATAAACCAGCATGATTATCAGGACGCCGAAAACTGCCGGATTAAAGACTTCACGCGTGCTTTCTGTGACTTCCTTTAAGCGCTCCTGCAGGGTCAATAAGCGTCCAAGTCGCTCCTGCGCCAATCCCAGTCTGCGAAGTCCATTTTCAACCACGATCACCGCGCCATCGACAATCAGACCAAAGTCGATCGCCCCCAGGCTCATCAGATTGCCCGAAACCCGGTTATTGACCATGCCGGTTACCGCAAACAACATGCTCAAAGGGATGATCATGGCAGTGATAAAGGCTGCCCGGAAGTTGCCGAGCAGAGCAAACAACACCACGATGACCAGTAAGGCGCCCTCTAGCAAATTTTTCTGTACGGTGGCGATAGTCTCTTCGACCAGGGTGGTGCGGTTGTAGACCGCTTCGGCTTTGACGCCCTCAGGTAAGCTGCGGTTAACCGCCGCCAATTTCTCAGACACGGCTTCAGCCACAACCCGGCTGTTTTCACCAATCAGCATAAAAGCGGTACCCAAAACGGTCTCCTGACCATTCTGGGTCGCTGCACCAGTGCGAAGTTGCTTGCCCAGCATCACTTCAGCGACATCGCCCACAGTGATGGGCATATCATCACGCTTGGCAATCACCACTTTGCGAATGTCATCCAGGGTTTTGAGCTGTCCCGGCGAGCGAACCAGCCACTGCTCACCATAACGCTCTATATATCCGGCCCCGGTATTTTGATTGTTCTCCATCAGCGCCTGAGACACGTCGGCCAGCGTTAGTTTGTAAGCCAGTAATTTTGCCGGGTCCGGCGCAACCTGGTACTCACGCTCATAGCCACCGACACTGTTAATTTCGGTAATGCCAGGCACCGTGACCAGTTGCGGCCTGATGATCCAGTCCTGGATGGTTCTCAGATCTTCGGCGTTGTAGGGCTCACCGTTTTCTTTAACCGCATCTGCTTCAGCGCTGATTGCATAGGTAAAAATTTCGCCGAGACCACTGGCGACTGGCCCCAGTTGTGGCTCGGCACCGGCGGGTAATTGACCGCGTATGGATTGCAGACGCTCACTAATCTGTTGTCTTCCCAGATAAATATCGGTGTCATCCTCAAACACCACCGTCACTTGAGACAGACCATAGCGTGACAGGGAGCGGGTGTATTGCAGATCCGGCAGACCGGCCATAGCGGTCTCAATCAGGTAAGTGACACGCTGTTCCGCTTCCAGTGGCGAATATCCAGGCACCTCCGTGTTGATTTGCACCTGCTTATTGGTGATATCCGGTACTGCATCAATGGGCAGTTGATAAGTGTTGTAAACACCCAGCCCGGCGATCAGCAGGGTCAACACCAGTACCAGCCAACGCTGATTTATCGCGAAGCGAATAATCGAATCAATCATGGTTCGCTCCTAATGGCTGTGGCTGGCGCCATCTTTCAGGACTTCGGCCTTAAGCAGATAGCTGTTTTCAATGACATAGTCGGTGCCGGGTTTCAGCCCCCCAGTGACTTCTACATACGCTTCATCCTGACGGCCAAGCTGCACCATCCTGACTTCAAAGATATTGCCAAAACGGGCAAAGACCACCGGCATGTCACGGTAGGTCTGCAGCGCTGAGCGTTTGACAGCCAGCGGCACTTCGAGTTGTTCAGTGACAACGCTGGCAATCACATGCATACCGGGCCGCCAGTTGCCATCGGGATTGGCCAGTGTCGCCCTGGCACGGGCAATATGCCCCCCGGTCATCTGGGGTGAGAGATAATCGAGTTCAGTTTCTGCCATTTGCTCGTCATGAAGATCACTGACTCTGACCTTCATGCCTTTGGAAATAGCCTCGATATCCTGGGGAAACATCGACATTTCTACCCAGACTTTGGAAAGGTCACTGACTTCGACCAGCGTACCCATATCGCTATGGTCGCCTTTTTTAACAGGACGCAGCGTCACCTCACCCGCAGCCGGGCTGGTCACGGCATAAGTCTGCAGGGTCTGCTGGTTGAGCACGGTCAGCAGACGCTGACCTTTTTTAACCTGGTCACCGGTATTGACCAGCACCGACTGGACAATACCGGGGTAGGGCGCATGGACATGAAACACCCGGTCTTCGGCTTTACTGATAATGCCGTAGACGGTGTTGGTCACTGTCAAAGTCTGCGGGCTGGCGGTGTCTGTTATAACGCCCGATAAGGCCAGCAATCTGTCTGTGATTTCTGCACGGCCCTCATAACTTTCAAAATGCCAGTGATGCTCCTCATCCTGGTAACGGGCAGTGACCTCGACTTCAAATGAATGTGGCTCTCTAACCTCCTGGTCTCCCAGCAAATAATCGGATTCAGGCATAAAATCAATCAGATCCTGATCACCGCCGGTCCGGTTTAAAGTCACGGTCATATTAATCTTTTCAGGATCAATCGCTGTACCGTCCGGCTGATAAGCATAAACCCGCATCTCCGGTGGAATACCGGATTCAAAAATGCTGAGTTCCAGGTTCAAACTGTCACTCTCCAGCAGACGCCCGCCATGGGGACCTTCCGGTGGTGCTTCATGCCCGCTGTCATCATGACCGTGGCCGTGACCGCCGGCAGCGAAAGCAGTGGTATGAATAAAAAAAGTGAATATCAAAAAATAAAATTTCATGGTGCTTATTCCTTGTCAGCAGCGTCGCTGGATGAGTGGTTAACCAGACTCATGCCACTGAGCCGTTCCAGTTCCAGAAACTGCAGATGAACAGCGTACTGGGCTTCGATAATGTCCCGCTCGATAGCGTAGAGCTCATCCTGGGCATCGACCCATTGCAGGACGTTGTAAATACCGAGTTGGTAGCCGCGTTCCACTTCGTCGAGTAATGAGTTCGCCACAGGCTTAAGGTCCTGATTAAGGCGATTTTCCTGCTCGATATTGTTTTGCATTGCCGCCAGAATGCGACTCAGCGCAATCTCCAGCCGGTTTTTCATCAACGTTTGATGCGCCAGTTTTTCCTGATACCGGGCCTGTGCGGCGGCGATGCTGCCCTGATTTTGATCATTCAGTTGCAAGGGCATGGAGAAATTGAATACCAGCGCCAGATCATCATTGCCCTCAAATCGTCTGATACCGGCACCCACCGTGACATTTGAAGTACGCTCAGCTTCAGCCAGCGCCAGTCTCGCCTGATTGATCCGGGCCTGTGCCGCTAAAAGCAGATAATCCGGCGTTTTAACTAAAGCCGCTTGAAGTTCATTCTCATCCGGTAGACGGGGGAGCTTGGCGAGTTTGCCAGCGACAGCCTCGAAATCCGGCGCCTGTACCCAATTGGCAGCCAGCATTCTCAGCGCCTGTTCATGCTCTGCGAGAAGCGTTTGTTGCTTGGATTCAGATTTCGCCAAACGCAATTGCATACGCATCAGATCGGCTTCACCGACCACACCGGCATTGGCGCGTTTTTGAATGACTTCTAAAGCCGCCTTTTCGCTGACAATCCGCTGTCGGTTCCAGTCCATAAGGTGCTGTAAACGCAGTGCAGCATAATAATCTCGCAGGGTAGCCGCCACGACATCGAGACGTTTGACTTCATAGTCGTGTTGTAACTCAGCCGACTTGCGGTCAATGACATCGACCCGACGCTCACGCTTGCCACCCAGTTCCAGTACCTGACTTAAAGACAGCGTCAGTTCATGCCCCGCAAGAAAGCGGCTATCACCGGTGCCCATCACATTTTCCAGGCTGGCGCCCAGCGTTGGATTGGGTCTCAGGTCCGCCTGCAGCGCTTCACCCTCGAGAGTGCGCACATGGTAAGGATAAAGCTCTAACTGCGGACTGGCTTGCAGCGTTCGTTTTACCGCGGTTGACGGCTCAATAGCCAGTGCTGAGCCTGAACTCAGCAGCCCGGTGACGACTGCCAGCACCGGCATGGCGGAGCGGCATAATAAATTCAACAATTTCATGATCAAATCCCATAGCAAATTCACACGCAAAAGCGTGTCTTAAGAGACCAGTTGCTAAAGGATCAGGCGTTGGGCGGGGGAAGAGGGGGGGTATAAGAGCGGGTAATCAGCGGGCTCATCACATCGCCACTGATATGATTAGCCGATTTGATAAAACGAATAGCTTCATGTTCAATCAGATCCGCTGTGATATGCAGGTTGAAGTGATGCGCATGCTCAGCACTGGCATCATGTTCCTCATGCACACCCGAATCAGTTTGATGATCAGCGTACGTCAAATCGGCATGCGTCAGTTCGAGTTGGTGTTCATTGAGGTGCAAAAAAGCTGATGCACTGGTCGAGAAAACCATGCAGATAAGTAAACTGATTGTGATCAGGAAGTTCGGCTTCACGTCAACGTATGAATGAAATAATTGAGTTCATGGTATGCCCGGAACCGGGACAAATCAAATTTGAAATATCGTTTTTGATTGCAACCAGCTTATCGATAAAACAAATCAGGTTGCTCATCGTCGAGCATTTTTTATCCAGCCTGAGGCCATCATTTGGCAGGAATTTGATCTGAATCAGTTGCCGTGATTTTGAAATCTCTTATTGTTTAACTTATTGCTGCTAGGACAACTGATCCTTAATATGAATTCAGTAACAAAGTGAGCAATTCGGAAACAAGGTCTGACGTGCCTGAAAAGTTAATCACGTACTGGAAAGCTGACTATCTGCGTTCTATGGCCACATCAGTGAAGGAAACACATGAGGAACACAGTCAAAAAAATATCGCTGTTGGTAGGACTGATCGCCCTGGTCAGCCTTTCTATCTGGTTCTGGTTTATTCAGAAAAGTAGTCAACCTGTTGACTATCTGGTGAGTGGTAATGGCCGTATTGAGGCGACTGAGATTGATATCGCCACCAAATATGCTGGCCGGGTGATAGAGATTCACGCCAGGGAGGGGGATTTTATCGAGGCAGGCGACATTGTCGCCAGTATGCAAATCGATGTGCTTAATGCACAACTCAGTGAAGCACAGGCTCAACTACAGAAAGCCAGGAATGCTGTTGCCAGCGCCGAGGCACAAGTGGCTGTTCGGGAGAGTGACGTGGCAGCCGCTGAAGCAGTCGTGGTCCAGCGAGCCAGTGAACTGGAAAATGCACAGCGTCGACTGGCCCGTACTGAAACCCTGGCACAAAAAGGATCGGCATCCAAACAACAACTCGATGACGACAAGGCTTTAGTAAGAAGTGCAGAGGCAACACTTGCTGCAGCCAAAGCCCAGGTAAAGGCCGCTGAAGCGGCTGTCATTGCAGCAAAATCACAAGTCGACGGTGCCAAGTCTACTGTCGCTGCTGTTGAAGCCACCATAGAGCGGATCAATGTTGATATTGCTGACAGCCAACTCAAAACGCCCAGAGCTGGACGAGTCCAGTTCCGGGTCGCCGAGCCGGGGGAAGTATTGCCCAGTGGTGGCAAAGTGCTCAACATGGTCGACCTGACTGATGTCTACATGACCTTTTTCTTGCCTGAAACCGTAGTTGGCCGTGTTGCGCTGGGGAGTGATGCCCGTATTATTCTGGATACCTTTCCTGAGTATGTCATTCCTGCCAAAGTCAGCTATATCTCCAGTGTGGCGCAGTTCACCCCGAAAACAGTCGAAACAGCCGAGGAGCGTCAAAAGCTGATGTTTCGTGTGAAAGTCCGTATTTCACCGGATTTGCTGAACAAACATATTCGCCAGGTAAAAACAGGGTTACCAGGCGTAGCCTGGCTGAAACTGGATGACAATCAGGACTGGCCTGAATCGCTACAGGTTAGGGTATCCGAATAGTGCAGGCAGTTGATAAACAGCCCGTTATTGAACTGAACGATGTCAGTCTGAACTATCGCTCCAAACAAGCTCTGAAGCAGATTAACCTCAGCATCCCGGCCGGTGCAACCGTCGGCTTTATCGGTCCGGATGGAGTAGGAAAATCGAGTTTACTGTCATTGATTGCAGGAGCAAGAAAACTTCAGGCAGGCTCACTGAGGGTGCTCAATGGTGATATGTCTTCCAGACATCACCGCAGACAAATCTGTCCCACGATTGCCTATATGCCACAGGGTCTGGGTAAGAACTTGAGCCTTTCCCTGTCAGTGGAAGATAACTTACAGTTTATCAGCCGTTTATTCGGTCATGACCCAGCGGAACGCCGTCGTCGTATAGAACATCTGACAACGGCGACGGGACTCTATCCCTTTCTTGATCGTCCTGCCGGCAAATTATCAGGCGGCATGAAACAAAAACTGGCTCTGTGCTGCGCCCTGATACACGACCCTGACCTGCTCATTCTGGATGAGCCGACAACGGGGGTGGACCCCTTATCCAGAAATCAATTCTGGCAACTGATTGAACAAATAAGAGCACAGCGCCCGGGCATGAGCGTACTGGTCGCCACAGCCTATATGGAGGAGGCGGAACGGTTTGAGCTGCTTGTTGCCATGGATGAAGGCGAAATTCTGGCCACAGGGACACCTGCAGCGCTGATGCAAACGACGGATACTCAGAGCGTTGAAGCCGCTTTTATTGCCTTACTTCCCGAGCAGAAAAAACGGCATCATTCGTCTATCGTCATTCCTGAATTCAGCAACCAGGATGAGATCGCCATCGAAGCCAGTGATCTCACCATGCGATTTGGTGACTTTGTTGCAGTGGATCAGGTGAACTTTGAAATCAGACGCGGGGAAATTTTCGGTTTTATCGGTTCCAATGGTTGCGGTAAAACCACCACGATGAAAATGCTGACAGGCCTTTTAGCCCCTACCGAAGGTCAGGCCAGGCTGTTCGGTCATAAAGTTAAATCCCGCGATGTTGAAACACGACGTCGTGTTGGTTACATGACACAGGCCTTTTCTCTCTATAACGAACTCAGCGTCAAGCAAAACCTGGTACTGCATGCACAACTGTTTAACGTACCTTCAGCAGAAATTCAGGGCAGAGTCGATGAGTTATTGGCCCGATTCGAGCTTGATCAAGTCGCAACAAGGCTGCCGGACAAATTACCGCTGGGAATGCGACAGCGCTTGTCACTGGCTGTCGCTGTTGTACATAAACCTGAAATATTGATTCTGGATGAACCGACTTCCGGTGTGGATCCGGTTGCCCGGGATGCTTTCTGGTCCTTACTGGTTGAGTTATCCCGGGATGAAAAGGTCACTATCTTTATCTCCACCCATTTTATGAATGAGGCTATGCGCTGTGATCGCATTTCACTGATGCATGCTGGACAGGTGCTTGATACGGACTCACCGGAAGCAATCATTAACAAACAACAGGCATCAACGCTGGAAACAGCCTTTATCGCTTATTTGAAACAACACGAAGCATCGTTCGAATCCACCAGCACAACACAATCGACAACGCCTGAGACGGAGATTGATGACCGGGAAAGCTTAAACAATTCAAGTCACAACAAACTGTTTAGCTGGCAACGGGCACTCAGCTACAGCATGCGGGAAATGCTTGAACTGAAACAGGATGGTGTTCGTCTGACGATGGCCCTGATGGGTAGCCTGCTACTGATGGTCATCATGGGGTATGGCATTTCGATGGATGTAAACGACCTGAGCTATGCAGTTCTGGATCGTGATCAGACTGTCCTGAGTCAGAACTATACCCTCAACATGTCGGGCTCACGCTATTTTATTGAGAAGGCACCTATTCAGGATTATGCCGATTTGGATAGAAGAATGCGCAGCGGAGAACTGGCACTGGCTATTGAAATTCCTCCCAATTTTTCACGAAATCTCGCCAGAGACAACACATTAGAAATCAGCGCCTGGATAGATGGCGCTATGCCCCAACGTGCTGAAACCGTGCTGGGTTATGTAAAAGGTATGCATCAAAGCTGGGTCAGTTCAGCGTTGGGAGATAGTAGTGCACCTGCGGCGAGTATTGAAACCCGCTTTCGTTACAACCCGGATGTCAAAAGTCTGCCTGCCATGGTGCCTGCGGTGATGCCCATGATGTTGTTATTGATTCCGGCCATATTGAGCGCGCTGGCGGTCGTCCGTGAAAAAGAACTGGGCTCCATTATCAATCTATACGTCACCCCCGTGACCCGAACTGAGTTTATGCTGGGCAAACAGCTACCCTATATTGTTCTGGCCATGATCAATTTCCTTCTTATGGTTGCTTTTGCCATCTGGGTGTTTGAAGTACCGATCAAAGGCAGCTTTCCGGCGCTGCTTATTGCCTCGATATTTTTTGTCAGTTTTGCCACAGCATTTGGTTTGCTGTCGTCAACGTTCACTCGAAGTCAAATCGCTGCCATATTCTTTACTGCCATGGGCTCACTGATACCCACAATAGAGTTTTCCGGGATGATTCATCCCGTCTCTTCGCTGGAAGGCGTCGGTAGAATCATCGGCGAACTCAATCCGACGACGCACTTCATCACCATCAGTCGCGGTGTATTCAGCAAAGCCCTGACATTACCCGAGTTACTGCCCGCTATTTTCTCCATCTCCATGGGAGCGTTGCTGGTCATGCTGTTAGCCATTGCGCTATTAGGGAAACAAGAGACATAGCCATGGTCAGGATCAGTCATGTCTACCGTCTGGGCGGGAAAGAACTCTGGAGCATTCTTCGCGACCCGGTCATGCTGGTTCTCATTGCTTATGGTTTTTCATTACTGATTTATATCGCAGCCACATCCATGCCGGATACCCTGAACAAGGTGCCTATTGCGATTGTGGATGAAGATCGTTCGCCTTTATCTACGCGAATTATTTCTGCTTTTCAGCCTCCTGAGTTTCAACCACCTTACCTTGTTGACCTGAAGGAAGTAGATACGGGTCTTGATGCGGGTTATTTCACCTTCTCGCTCGATATCCCGCCGAATTTTCAGCGGGATGTATTGGCTGGAAAGTCCCCTGCAATCCAGCTTAATGTTGATGCCACCCGCATGTCTCAAGCTTTCAGTGGAGCAGGGTATGCCCAGCAGATAGTCATGGAGGAAATTAATGAGTTTATTCAAGGCTATCGTGAGACAGCGACACAACAGGTTGAATTGACTTACCGGATCCGCTTCAACCCCAACATGTCACAGAAATGGTTCGGCTCGATCATTGAATTGATTGAAATGGTCACGATGCTCTCCATCATTCTCGCTGGGGCAGCCCTCATCCGTGAACGTGAGCATGGCACCATTGAGCACCTGCTGGTCATGCCGATGACACCGGCTGAAATTATGCTGGCAAAAGTCTGGGCCACCGGCATTATTGTTCTGGTTGCCTCCACGCTCTCGGTGACTTTTGTCATCAAAGGCTGGCTGGGTATTCCGATCCAGGGCTCAATCTGGTTCTTTGTTTTGTTGACCGGCCTGTATCTGTTTTCCACGACTTCCATGGGTATTTTCATGGCCACCATCGCCCGAAGCATGCCACAGTTCGGACTGCTGATGATGCTGGTCATGATGCCGATGCTCATGCTGTCTGGCGGGGTGACACCTCGAGAGAGCATGCCAGTGGTTGCCAGAGTGTTGATGGAGTTTATGCCCTCAACGCACTATGTTTCCGGCACACAGGCCATTCTTTACCGCGGTGCTGATATTGATGTCATCGTCCCACAGATAGTGTCTTTGCTCGCAATCGGCCTGGTCTTTTTTACCATTTCATTATTGCGCTTCAGACACAGTGTCAGTCAAGCGGATTGATAGCTGCTGATTAAACGACGCTATTGATTTTGATTATCTTCAGATTTCGTTTGTTCAACTTCATGCTCATCAAGAAGACGCTGCAATCTCTCTCTCATCAATGCTTCATGCAGCTCGATCTGTCTTTGCTCATCTCTCAGCGATTTGAGTAAGGCACTGGCCATAAAAACCATCAATATCATGAACGGGAAAGCGGCAACGATAGAAACGGTCTGTAACGATGACAGACCGCCACTCAGTAATAAAACACCCGCGACCAGAATCTGAATCAGGCCAAAGACAAATCTCAGCCAGGGTTTGGGTATCAATGCGCCTTTACCAGCAAACATGCCCAGCACAAACGTCGCTGAATTGGCTGAAGTGATAACGAATAAAACAATTAAAACCAGCATTAAAACGGCCGTCATTTCTGCGCCGGGTAACAGCGCAAGCAATGCAAACAAGCCAGCGCTGATCTCCTGTGATACGGCCTGGGCAATTTGAGCATTGGCAAACACTTCGTAATACAAGGCACTGCCGCCGAATGTTGCAAACCAGATAGCGCTGAGTAACACCGGCATACCAATTACCCCGAAAATAAACTCTCTTATTGTGCGTCCACGTGAAATTCGGGCGATAAAGCTGCCCACAAAGGGGGCCCAGGATAGTCCCCATGCCCAGTAGAATATCGTCCACCGCTCAACCCAGTCTTCTCCGGTGTAGGGTGTCATTACCAGGCTCATACCAATCAAATTACCGAAGTAGTCCCCAATCGCGTTGGTCATCGAGGCGGTAATGAAATCAGTGGGGCCGGCAAAAAAAACGAAAATAAGCAGTAAGCCCGCCAGCCACATATTCAGATCACTGATATAACGTATTCCGCTCTCCAACGGTGCCAGTGAGCAGAGAAGAAAGACAACCCCCACGCCAGCCAGGATCGCCAATTGGGAGGAGAGGCCAAACTCAATATTGAAAACAGATGATGCGCCGCTGTTGATCTGAAGCATACCCAGCCCCAGTGTCGTAGCGACACCAAAAACCGTTGACACCACTGCCAACACATTGATGGCATGCCCCATACCGCCATCTACGCGGTCCCCCAGAGTGGAACGGAACGCTTCACTGATAAGGCCAGGTCGTTGTTGTCTGAAACGAACATAGGCAATGGCGAGGCCGACGATCCCGAAATTAGCCCATTGATGAAACCCCCAATGAAACAGGGAGTAACGCATGGCAAGCCCGGCTGACTCTGGCGAGTTGGCTGGAGCACTACCAAAAGGTGGCGATGCATAATGCGTCATGGGTTCAGCCACGCCCCAGAAGACGAGGCCTACCCCCATACCTGCTGAGAAAATCATGCCCAGCCATGACAAGTATGAAAACTCTGGCGCCTCACCATCGGCACCTAGTCTAATTTGACCGTAATTAGATAACGCGATGCTGATACAAAAAACCAGAAAGCCGGTAGTGACAAATAAATACAACCAACCGAAGTGGCTCGTTGTAAAAGATAATGCTCGCTCAGCGGATTCTGAGAATAAATCCGGATATAGCGTTGCCAGAGCAATGAAACCGGATAATAAGGAAAGTGAGATATAAAAAACCCAGCCGGGCTGTGACTGTGACGTAGTGTTTATCATACTGACATCATAGATATCGGTCGTGCTGATTGGAAGATCAAACCATTACCTCAAAAACACAACATCTGCTGGGTATTGTGTCCTATCGATTTTTGAGATGGCGGGCTGGTTAACTTGCGTTGCCAGGATAGTGCCGCTGATGAGCGGGTTGGTAATATTACTGTTGTTTAGCTGGTTTAACTTCGCCTATAGCGCCATCGGCACGCGCCTTGAGGTAGGCATAGAGATTCTCCATACCGCTCATCACCGTCGCATTTGACTCCCAGGCGGGCATACTGCCGATTTGTCCAGTCTTGCCATGCGTAACGACGTCGACAAACTCCGCTTTACTGATGACATTAAGACTGTCCGCAAGGTTGGGGCCCACCATGCCTTGCCCATAGGTGCCGTGGCAACGCGCACACCAGTTACGGTAAAGCTTAAAACCTTCATAACTGAACTCATCCAGCTTGTTACCATCAACAACCTGATATAAGTCGTCAGATGACTGTTTCTCCTCCGACGAAGCGCTTGATTCTGCTTGTGTTACTGATGATGGAGCAGGGGGCTCAGCATGCTGTTCAGGCGGGTTGACTTCTGGGGAGCTGCTCGATTCCTGACTGGGTTGCTGCTCTGCCATTGGCTCGGCAGGGGAAACATCAGTGACTTCATTGTTGATTTGAGATGAGGAATCGTTCTCTGTTGGTTGGTCACAGCCCGACAGGATCATGGCATGAGTCAATAAAACGGGCATATAAAACAACAGTCTGATTTTAGACTTGTTCATAAGGCACCCCCTGTATAGCCAGACAGTCACTTCAAATTATCAGCATATGCTGACATTGTGAAGTAATTTAATCGAAGGCTTAGCTTAGAATAAAGCAGGCTCCCACACACCGGTTACCATTTACAGTCATCTGAATTACTTGCTACGGGTGATTTTATCCAGGTAGCCCATGGCGAAAGCAGACACGACAAAAGTGATGTGAATCAGCAAATACCACTTTATTTTGTCATTAGAGATATGTTCTGCGTTCATGAACACCTTGAGAAGATGAATCGATGAGATTGCCACAATTGACGCCGCCACCTTGTTCTTCAGAGAGCCTGCATCCAGCTTCCCAAGCCACCCCAGCTTGTCTTCGCCTTCATCCACATCCAGCCGAGAGACAAAGTTTTCATAGCCTGAGAACATCACCATTACTATCAAACCGCCCACCAGGGTAATGTCAATCAACGAGAGGGCAACCAGAATGAGGTCTACCTCTTTCATTTCCAGAATCATGGGGAAAATATGAAAAATCTCCTGGAAGAACTTGATGCCCAACAGTGCCAGCACCAGACTGAGCCCCAGATAGATAGGCGCCATAATCCAGCGGGACGAATACATCAGTTTTTCAAACAGCTTTTCCATTAATGATTCAATACCTGTGAGGTGGATAAAGGAACAATAGGATAGTGGGGGCTAGCACAAACGGTCAATGTAATCCATTGCTCAAAATTAACTAGAGCAGCGTTTATCAAACAAATGACATTCTTTGTCACAAAATCCTAACCAATTGCGATAAAGGACTAAGAAGTCTGCCTTTGAAAACGGACTCAGCAATGAGGATTTAGGTTTACTTCAGTGCCAGTTGACACAATATCGAGTTGCGGGCGAATGCGACCAATGCAAGATTGGTCAATAGACTGATACGAGCTAGACTCTCTCTGACTCCTTTTCAACTATCTCTATTGGATAGTAAGTTAGCCGACAATTGCTGTATTGGTGAGGCTTCCACCATCATTCCCAATCAAAACCTATTCATTGTATATTTAGAGTTAGGATGAAATATCTTACTGAGACGTAAGTTCATGAAGATAGGCGAAGCATTAATTGTCGCTATACAGCTTTGGTGTGCATGACATGACAGTCAAAAACTATTTAGAAATATCCCCCCAATTATCAAGCTCAGGTCAGCCAGCCCCAGAGGATTTCGAGCTTATAGCAGAACAAGGCTACCAAGTGGTGATAAACCTCTCTATGCCTGACTCAAAGAGCGCGCTCACAAATGAGGGTTATTTGGTCACCTCAACGGGTATGGCCTATATCCATATCCCTGTACCATTCGACTCCCCAGAATCATCTCACTTCCACGCATTCTCCAGGGCAATGGATGCTTTTTCTGCAAACAAAGTCTGGGTTCATTGTGCCTTGAATTACCGAGCGTCTGCATTTCTCTACCTATACAGTCGCCTCGTAAAAAGGCAATCCAAAGCCGATTCAGCAAGATACATTTACCCTGACTGGGAGCCAAATGATACCTGGTCGGGTTTCATAAAAAGATGTGAAGCAGAACTTCCCTGAATTATCTTTTGTGCTCCGGAGGTCCCTCTCCGGAGCGTACCTGGTGACTTAAAGGTTTAAATCACTCAGAGTGGGGTGATCATCTGGTCTTTTCCCAAGTGGCCAATGGAACAAACGCTCAGACGCTTTGATAGGTAAGTCATTTATGCAAGCGAAACGTCTCTGCATCAGGCCATCAGGATTGAACTCCCAGTTTTCATTGCCATAAGACCGGAACCAGTAACCACTATCGTCATGCCACTCATAAGCAAACCGAACTGCTATCCGGTTGTTGTCAAAAGCCCAAAGCTCTTTGATGAGCCGATAATCCAGCTCTTTTCTCCACTTGCGTTCTAAAAAGGCTTTTACCTCTTTACGGCCACGGGGGAATTCTGACCTGTTACGCCAAATGGTATCCTCAGTATAGACTTGAGACACACGCTCAGGATCTCGACTATTCCAGGCATCTTCTGCCATTCTCACCTTTTTGATTGCGGATTCTTTATCAAAGGGGGGGAGTGGGGGTTTAATTTCAGTTGTCATTCGTTACTCCAAAATATCGTCATTCAAAATGCCCGGCATTGCCAGATAACCGGGTAAAGCTTCAAACCTTTTCTTCCAGCTCTGAATATGCCCATACGGCGTCATATCAATATGACCTTCATGAGCCAGAGCGAGATAGGGATACAGGGCTATGTCTGCGATGCTAGGCTGTTCACCCACCAGCCAAGGCTTCTTTGCAAGGTGGCTTTCTATGATTCTCAACACTTTATTACTCGTATCAGAGGCTAGTTTAAAATCAATCGGGCGTCTGAATTTATAATGTACTCGAAGCCGAGCAGGGCCGTTTTGAATCTCATTAGCGGCCGTCGATAACCACGAGATGATTTCAGCCAACTCATCCGATGACTCAGGCCACCATTGTTTATCACCGTATTTTTTGGCCAGGTAAACCAATATCGCCTGACTGTCTCTAATTACCGTGCCGTTGTCATCCAGCACGGGGGCTTGTCCAAACGGGTTAAGTACTAAATAGGCGTCGCTGGATTGCTCAGAGGCAGTGAGATCCAGATCATGTGTCTTGTACTCAATACCCAGAAAACTCAGCATCAGTCGAATCTTATGGCAGTTACCGGATAAAGCGATGTTGTATAAGATCATGTGGATTCATCTCTGGTGATTAATTTTTCGGTATTTTCAGATGACTAATGAGTCACAGTATTGTGATCTGCGACCGTCTAAAAAAGCGGCTACTCAATAAGCTGCGTATCTAATTCCTCTTGAGTATAGCGAGGCGAGATGTATTTAGAGCAGTTCCAGTCCATCGCTTCTATAGTAATAATCATTCCCCGTTCAACGGGTGCACGAAAGTCGGCTACCTCAAGGCGTGCAACTTGTGCGGGGTCATCATTTTCTTTGATGACTTTCACCCGTCCCCAAATTTTCAGCCTTCTGCGCTCGCCATAACTCATCAGAAACAGGCAAACCCGGTCATTACCCAGCAAATTGCCAACCGTCAGATATTGACGGTTGCCCCTGAAATCGGCAAAACCGAGCATGTTCTTCCCCAGCACTTTGAGAAAGCCCTTAGGTCCGCCACGGTGCTGTATGTAGGGCCAACCGTCTTCATTCATGGTAGCCATGTAAAAACTATCCCGCTGTTCAATAAACTGTTTGGTCTTATCATCAATAACAGAGGAAACTGTTTCTCCCTGCTCAAGTGACTGGTAGTTCTTTCTACTTCCCATTTCCTTCTGTATTTGTTTTACATTCGGTGTGAAGCCGATTTTTGCAAATGCGCTGGCCATAAACATTTCCTCAAGATGAATGCCCGGCCGAGGGCCGGGCATTGAGCTGATTTATGCAGCCTGATTCAAATCGACTCTGGGAAAGTCAATATCAATACGACTGGCCTTGCTTAAAATATTGGTCAGCAAATTGATACCCGTGTGGGTGATGATTTCTACAATATCGGCATCGGTGAAACCGGCATGTCGCAGTTCCTCAACCTCTGCAGTCGTAACATCACCGAGATGCTCAACGAGTGAACGTGAAAACTTAACAGCGACCGCTGCTTTCGCGTCCTGACTATCACCATTACGGTTGCTGTTTATCTCAGCAGTATTCAAACCGGTCTTGCGACCAATCGCAGTGTGTGCGGATAGGCAGTATTCGCATTCGTTTCTCTGAGCTAATGTCAGAGCAATACGCTCACGTGTTGCTGCATCCAGTGAGCCATTACCTGCAATATGATGAAAACCCAGAAAGGCTTTCAGTGCGTCTGGTGAATTAGCAAAGACGCGAAGGAAATTTGGCACAATGCCCAAGTTGGATTTAATGGCAGCAAACAGTTCAGCCTGTTCACTGTTAGCAATATCGTCTGTGACGGTTGTGATTCTACTCATGTCTCGTTCTCCTATTAATTGAAACTGGCACTTAAGTATCCAGTGAGAACATTATTGGGTATTATCAATAATAAAATAATAGAGCAAATGACTAATTCACTATTTCATATAATGGAATAATCAATGGACCGATTACATTTAATGACCGTTTTTGTCGCCGTCGTTGATAACGAGGGGTTTGCCAGTGCTGCTCGAAAGCTGAGGCTGAGTCCCCCCGCAGTAAGTCGGGCTATTACAGAACTGGAAACACGGCTGGGGGTCAAGCTTTTGCAACGCACCACCAGACACCTACAAATCACCGAAGCTGGTCAGCGTTATTACAAGGATGCCAAACATATCGTCACGCTCTCTGAGGAAGCTGATGATGCCGTAAGAGGGAAAAATGCTGTCCCCAGGGGGCTAGTAAGAATCACAGCTTCCGTTTTGTTCGGTCGCTTGTATGTAATGGACGGTATCGTCAGCTACCTGAAGCAATACCCGGAAATGCAACTTGATGCGCTTTTCGTCGATCGCGTTGTCAACATGCTGGAAGAGGGGATTGATGTTGCTGTCAGAATCGGTGAATTACAGGATTCAACATATAAGGCCATCAAGGTTGGGGCAGTCAGGCGTGTGTTCTGCGCTTCAACGCAATACTTAAATGAATATGGATACCCCCAAAAACCTGAAGACCTGAGTGATCACAGAATTATTCTGGCAAGAGGCTTAAGCCCGACGAATGAGTTGAGGTTTTCTAAAGGTGGGAAAAATACCAGTGTCAGAGTCAATCCATTTCTGACTGTCAGTGATAATTTTTCAGCTGAGAAAGCAGTTATCTCTCACATGGGAATAACGCGATTACTGTCTTATCAGGTAGCTGAAAGTCTGGCCAGTGGCGCTTTGAAAATTATTTTGAGTGAGTTCGAGCCTCGCCCTGTTCCTGTTCATGTTGTCCACAGAGAGGGACGTTACTCTTCGGCCAGAACAAGAACATTAATCGATTGGATGGTAGAACACCTCAGGGCCCAGCCTTCCTTGAATTGATGGGTGATGCCCGTTGCACTGAGTCAACGGGCATCCGGCTTACTAATTGTAATAATTAAATAAATGTAATGAAGAGTTCGCCATCACCGCTTGTTTAGCAGCTTTCTCTTCATCAAGTTCAACAGGGCGTGGGGCTTTTGCCGCGTCGATATACTGATAGATATGCTGTGGAGATGAGAGCACACGCTGATTATTGTGCTTGCTCAACACCTCATGCGCCACCACTTGTTGTTTCGCTTGCAAGTCCAGATTTACATTGAGATGTTCCGGTGGAAACGTTTCAGCAACAGATAAGCCTGAAGCGCTGATCGTTAAAGCGAAAATGACTGAGTTCAATTTTTGATAGTTGTGCATAATAAATCCTCAATAGGTTGCACTGCCCAATGCAGTGATGCCATGTTAAGTGGATTCACTTCCTGCCGGATGTCCAAAAGTAAAGAGGATGTGTCCATTCATCCATACCTGTTTGCCTGCGGCTACGGAAAGTAGGTAAGGAAGAATTAATCGTTAGTAATAGATAAAAAAAGGGTAGCAATGTGCAGCATTGCTACCCTGAAGCTGAATTAAAATCTGAAGTTGATTCAGGTTGAGCCTTTGGCACTGAAAAGCACGTTATCAAGTGAAGCCTTTCCTGCTCCCCACACAATCAAACTGAAAATCATCCCGCCCCAAATGACATGCAACAAAAAGGCAGCCGGGGCCATATCAGCCAGGCTCAGAACCGCCACAATATTGAAAATAAACAAGCCCAGAGCTGCAAAGGGAGTGAGAAGTCCGAGTAATAACATCGCAGGCAGAATGATTTCACTGGCTGTTCCAAGGTAAGCTGCAAAATCATGCCTCAAGAGCGGAACGGCATACTCATACTCAAATAAGAATAGGGTGGATTCCCAGTTTTTGAGTTTGTTAAAACCCGCGAAAAAAAATGTGGTAAACAAATAAACCCTAACACCCAGCAATGTGACTGACTCAAGTATGGAACGAGCCAGCATGACATAATCAGAGTAGGGAATACGATAGTTGAAATAAGTCATTGTGTTATCTCCTAATAAAAACCAGTGACAAGACCTTCACCGGTCGATTGAATAAGCCAGTCAGCCAATACAAATCGCTGACTCAGCTGGTCCAGTGCATCTGAAATTGAAACCCCACCCATGGTCAGGTCTAACCAATCTGATTCGCTTGGCTCTACCTCACGAACCAATGCCTTCCAGGCAGGCCGCCATATCACAGCTTTTTGCCCGCGCCCCTGTGAGAGCTTGTGCTTCGCACTGCTTAAACATTGTTGTCGCTCATCAGGGTTTTTTGTTTGATGCGCCATCCAGATGTCGACGATGGGATAAATGGAATCCAGCAGTTGGCTGCCGGCACAGTAATGAATATGTAGCTGACTCAAATCGGCATCAGCTTGAGGGCATCCAGCCGGAGTTATGTGACTTTGCTCTCTCTCTGCCAGGTGGCATAACAAGTCCAGTCTGGCGCTGTCGGCAATGAATGGAAAAGGGGAAAGATTCTCAAGTTGCCCTAACCAGTCTGGGAATGTATTACCCCACATCCCCCAATCACCCTCTACCAGTTTCTCCTGGCCAACAAAGGTTCTTGCCAGCATGGAAAAGAATTCCTCACCAACTAGCTCCACTACCGTTGGATAACTTATTGATAGGGCCCGCTCTGCGTTCATCAACAGGTTTTGTCTGTATACAGCAAGACCAGCATGACTGAATGAGTCGTCTTTTCCGTTCCATATCGCCTCGAAAAGACTTGCCTGATAATTACGCATTTTCGAGTGCTCTCATGGCAAAAGAAGCGGCTGTACTCGCCTCAGAGATGAGCGTTGACCATGCAGGTAAGCGCGTGTCCCATTCGATTAATGTCGGTACAGCGCCAAATCGTCTGATCGCATCCGCATAAGTAATCCAGGTATCCGAACTAACCGGGCCGCTATGGTCATCGATCCAGGTTTCCTGAGCCATATCATGAATACCGGCCAAGTGAATTTCTTTAACAATGTGTGGGTCCAGCGCGGTAAGCGTGGCCAAAACATTATCCAGAGGCTGCTTGGCACCCGCGTTATGGGCATTGACGTAAAGATTGTGAAGATCCAGCAACAAACCACAGCCGGTAACATCACAGAGCCTGTTGAAAAATTCGGTTTCCGGTATGACCGAACCCTCAAAGGCTATATATGAGGAGATATTTTCGATCAGAATCTGACGGCCGAATAAATCCTGCACTCGCTGAATGTTATTGGTCATTGCCTGTAATGTTTCATTATCAAAGCGGATTGGCAGCAAATCACCGGCATGAACTGCCGAGTTGCCATCGTCAGACCAACTGAAACAAGCATGATCTGAAATGAGAAAAGGAGAGCACCTGTCTATCAGACGCTTCATTTTCTTTAAGTGAGAAAGTGGGGGCGGTTGCAAAGAGCCGAGTCCCAATGAAGTACCGTGCAAACTGATCTTGTATTGCTCTGCTACCGACATTAACAAGTCATGCGTCACACCTCCCTCAGCGAAAAAGTTTTCTGCATGCACTTCAACGAAGTCTATGGGGGCAGGAGTCATCGCTGCCTCGTAGTGTGCTGATCGTAAACCTACGCCAACTTGAATCATCGCTGCCTCCATAGCCTCGTTAATGAACATCAGTGCATTTCCATTTCGAAGATCAAAGTGCAGATCAATTAGCGCTCAACAGCGCTTTGGCTTCGTCTTTGGAGTAACCACCCAGGTCAGTACAGGTACCAACTGGCACTAGCTTCCATTCACCCGGGTCGTTATCGACTTTGGATTGCGCCGCACAGGAGTGGGTACCTGCCAGGTTGGCACAATCGTTCTGACCGGCTTTAGCTACGCCGTAGCATTTTTCCTTACTGGCAGCGTGGGCAGTCATGGGAACGGTCACACTCAGCGACACTGTGGCTGCGATAGCCGCAGCGATAATGGCATTGTTTTTCATCATTTATTCCTCTTAGGCTTGAATAGCGTGGTCAATCCACGCGTTAACGTTGTCGCCGGGTTGTGAACCAACCAGCGAGTCGATTTGTGAACCATTTTTGAGCATGATCAGCGTAGGGACTGAACGCACCTTGAACACTTCACGGACATCGGGCAGCGCATCAACATCGATCTCTGCGACAGATATGTCATGACGCTCGGCAGAGACGGACTCAATAACCGGGGCAAAGCGTCGGCACGGTTCACACCATGAGGCTGAAATTTTCAGCAACAAATATTCGTGCTGCTGTTTCTCAGTCTCAAAATCATCCATGGTTGCTATTTGTTTCATCCTCTTTCTCCAGAATTGAGCCCCGGCAACGAGGTTGCCGGGACAGACTCGTTTAGAATGTTTCCAGGGCCGAATCAGTAAACGATTTAATGGTTGGCCAGGTTTGATTAGCGTTGGTGATGTAGCCAGGCACATCTTCCAGCCAGACTTTCTGAACATCTTTATTCAGGTTCAGATAAAGCTTACCGTCGACAACACGCCAGGCAGTCGGGTCGGTGTCAAACTTTCTGCCTTTGGTCACACCGAAAGCACAGAAACCACCAAACTGAGGGGCGTATTTAGCTGGGCTGGCCCGGAACAAGTCGCGATTTTCTTCGCTGCTGAAGTGATAAATGGCGTTTTTGTATGTGGCAGTGAAGTCACTAGAGCCTTTGGTCGGCTTTTCATTAGTGAAATAGGCAACGGGGTCATAACCCTGGATGGCCAGGTCGTTTCCATTTGCATTCATATCAATATCGGCTGCAAAGCTTGCAGCTGAAAGACTCAGTGCCAGAGTGGCCGCGGTAGTTGTGATAATTTTCTTTAACATTTGTTTATCTCCAGGTTTGTGTTTGTCATTACTGAACGGTTGCTGCGTTAGTTACTGCTGACGTTTTCTTACCAGCGAGATCATTATTTCTTGTTCTGTTTTAAAAAATAATAAGTCGTCTGATTAATAAACTATTGCTTAAAATGAAATAATCACTCAGCTCAGCCTGAAAAACTCATCACCATTCAGTCGATTAAAGTGCACAGGCACGATGCATACTTTAGTGACTAAGGTGAGGTCGGTGAGCTATGATCGTCCTGGTTATTTATCCAATCATCCAGAAGCGAGTTATGGACAAACTCTCATTGATACTGGACCGTTTATCGGTCACTGCTGGTGTATTTTTCTCTGGTGAAATGTGTGGACTGGCTCATTTTGATGGGACGGCTCAAAACGAGGGGCATATTCATTTATTAGCATCGGGCAGGATGGATGTTATTGATGAAAATGGTGATGTGATTAAGCTCGACAAACCCTCCGTTATATTCTTTCCCAAGCCAAGCATTCATCGCTTGCAGGCTAAAGAGTCTGATAATGCTAAAGTCGTTTGCGCCTCCATCCGCTATGGTGCAGATACCAGTAATCCTCTAACCAATGCACTGCCGGGGATGGTGACCCTGGATTTTGCCGAAAACGAGTATGTTTTAGCCACAGTCAACGGTTTGTTTGAAGAAGCTTTTCATGACAGAGATGGTAAGCAGCTATTAATAGACCGGCTGACAGAAGTGATCATTGTTCACTTGCTCCGAGCAGTGCTAAGCAAAGGGACAGATTATCGGGGCGTTCTGGCAGGCCTGGCCCATCATCAGCTTGCCAGGGTTATTATCAGGCTGCATGAGTCACCGGCTGAGCCATGGACGCTTGAGTCAATGAGTGAGCTTGCATTTATGTCTCGCTCAAAGTTTGCTGAAGAATTCAGAAGGGTAGTCGGACAAACGCCGGGTGATTATCTGATTGACTGGCGCGTCTCGGTGGCACAAAGTGAATTAAAAAAGGGGAAACCCGTGTCTATTGTGGCAAACGAAGTCGGCTATGAGAACAGCTCGGCTTTATCAAAGGCTTTCAAACGGAAAACAGGTCTTTCCCCCAGTGCCTGGTTGAAAAGTTACTTGCAGCACTAAAAGGGCTCAGACTAACAATAAAGGCATGGGGGGCCAAAGCCACCGTGTTGAAGTGGTTCAGACACAGTGCTTGAAACGTATATTCATGGGCGTATCGGCAATCAGGACCAAGATCGTTTAAACCTGTTGTCCCATCTTTTCAAGACTCTTGTCCATGAACGGATTATCTGTATTGCCAACGGCAAGATCTCTAGCCAATAACTGTATTTCTTTCAATGCATTGGCATAGGACTTTTGATGTCGATTATCATTAAACTCCTGGTACTCACTACCAATCTCATAAAACGTCTGGACACCGAGATATTTCGACAAGACCTTGATGTGAGTCCCTAAGTGATTCATCTCTTCCCGGATACCACCTTGAGAAAAGCCAAACTCACCTGCTGAAGTGATCAGGACCATTGTTTTTCCTGACAGTGTTGGTTCCAGTGGAAAGTCACCACGTGAAAGATCAAAAGTGAAGGTTTTATTCACTCTGACAACCTGATCGAACCAGGCCTTGAGTGCAGCCGGCATTCCATAGTTATACATCGGCGTAGAAATCACTATCAGGTCAGCCCTTACCAGCTCCTCGATGAGCGTATCAGACTGACTAAGCAACTGTTTTTGCTGCTCAGTTCTCTTGTCATCAGGTGTGAAGACCGCGCCGATCCATTCATGGCTGATAAAAGCAGGGGGTAACGCTCCCACATCACGGTAAATGATTTCTTCATCTGGGGAATGTTCATCTAATTTTTTGATGAATTCACGTGCCAGAGTGCGGGAAAGGGAAGAATGTGAAGCTTTCTCGTTATTAAGCGGTCTGGCACTTGCTTCAATAAGTAATACAGTCATGTTCGTCTCCTAATTCAAGCGTGATGAATTTCAGAGACTATATTTCTATTTATCTTGTTGTTTTACAAATGATATTATCTTCAATATAGATGAACTTATCTCATGTATAGGTTAAATGATGACCAAAATCCCGAACCTGAACATGCTCTATACCTTTAGCAGAGCAGCCCAGCTGAAAAGTTTTAAAGATGCAGCAACTGAGCTCCATATCACCCCCACAGCGGTTTCGCATCAAATGAGAAAGCTCGAAGAGGTCTTAGGTCAAACGTTATTCATACGTTTGACCAGAGAGATTCAACTGACAGAGAAGGGACAACAACTGGCTGATGTCAGTCAGCGTATATTTAGTGAGCTGACACGAACTTTGGATGACATCACCAGTGAAGATAAACAAATCACAGTAACGACAACAGTCGCTTTTGCCTCCATGTGGCTGGTACCCAAGCTGGCTGATTTCCAAAAACTTAACGCTGGGCTCAAGGTTTCGATTATCACCTCAGACGACGTTGTTGATATGAAATCCAGCCAGAATATTGATTTAGCCATTCGCTACGCTAAAGACATTGATAACACGAAAAATGCCACACCCTTAGTTACAGAAACTATGGGCCTATATGCCTCTAAAGCCTATATATCAGGTTTGAGCAGTAACACTATTCCAGTCATTACGACAAATTGGAAAAATAAAGCCCTGCCTGATATAAGCTTCACCGGTTGCATTGATAACGGCAGGTATCAGGCACAAAAAGCAGAGAGCTATGATCAAGAAAACCATGTTATTCAGGCCGCAGTATCAGGACGGGGAGTGGCGTTTGTCAGTGACATACTCGTTAATGACTATGTCCAAAATGAGTGGCTGGTAAGATTGCCCGACACACACTCTGTAGAGGGCCTCAAATATTATCTGGTAACTGGAAATTTGCTATCACCGATGCAGTCCGATGTTGAGTTCTTTGTAACATGGCTAACTCAACAGTTGTCTGAATCAATGGCTTGAGTGACAAATTTCCCATATCCGCAACACTGTACAGATTCGTAAAAGGCAGATTTAGAAACTATGAGAGCAGAGAATTCCATTTATCTCGATTATATGGCATCAACGCCCGTCGATATTAGAGTGCGGCAGGTCATGCTTGAGTGTGATCAGCTTTTCTTCGCAAACCCGCATGCAACCCAGCACACATTAGGGCAGTTGTCTGCTTCAGCAGTTGAAAATGCTAGAGCAAAAATTGAATCGCTTATTGGGGCAAAAGAGGAGGAGGTGATCTTCACTTCTGGCGCGACAGAAGCTAATAACCACGCTATCGCAAGCGTTTTATTCGATAAAGCAGGTAGTAACAGAAATATCGTCTTAATCAGTGCTATTGAGCATAAGTGCGTTAAAAATGCCGCTTACTTTTATGCTAGTAAACTGGGTTTTCATGTTGAAGAAATTCCTGTTCAAAGCAATGGCATTATTGATCTAGAGGCATACAAAGCAATGCTCTCAGACAGTGTGGCTTTGGTCTGCATTATGGCCGTAAACAATGAAATCGGTGTAATACAGGACATAAAGACAGTAGCTGAAATGGCTCACAATGTAGATGCTTTATTTCACTGTGATGCAGCTCAAGCACCCGAAACCATTGATATTGATGTCCAGGACTGGAATGTGGATACACTCAGTCTCTCTGGGCATAAAATCTATGGGCCCAAAGGTATCGGGGTTTTGTTTATCAAAAACACTTTGCAAGCTCAGTTACCACCATTGATACATGGGGGTGGACAACAAGGTGGCGCCCGCTCAGGCACAGTTCCCACAGAACTCTGTGTGGGTATGGCTAAGGCATTGTCCTTAATAGTAGAGAATGCGGAGCTCAATCGAGCCAAATTAAGCACTTTGAAAGAAACTTTTATAGAAGAGCTCGGTAATTCGGGTATTGAATTTGTTCTCAATGGTGACCAGAAATACTGTCACCCTGGCAATATCAATGTGCAATTCAAACAAGTCAATGCACCAGAACTACTCGGTGCATTGCAGCCTGACATATCAGCATCAACAGGCTCTGCCTGTAATAGTGAAATGGTTCTACCATCACATGTTTTGAAAGCACTGGGCCTGACTGACGAAGAAGCGCTGTCTTCAATGCGTTTTAGCCTTGGGAGGCACACTGAGGAAGGACAGATTTTCGATGCGATCGAGATAATCAAAAAATGTTTCCACAATCTAACCTGTAGAAATCAACCAGGGGAAAACATCATTAAGTAGTCATAATCAGTGACGCGAGTGTCGCATTCTGAATTTGAAATCTAGCTGGCTTGATAGTGTAAAACCGTCCAGATTTTAAATTCTGGAAGCGCGAGTTATCTGCAGCACCTGAATCTCAATTTGTCATAACCTGAATGATACGAACCACAAAGAAAGCGTGGTTTGCGCTTTGTGTTTTTGCTTACGCTTAAGTTCGTATAATATATATTATGTTAAATTAAGTATTCAAGAATAATATCTGATAGATATGTAAGTGCTTACGATATGAAATCATCACTTCTCCACTTCAGGTGCTAAAAATCCAAAAAGCAGCAGTTCAGAATTTAATTTCTGAGGTGTTATCCCCGGTAAGCATCACCAGATTTTAAATTCTGAAAGCATAAAAAAAGCCCAACTGAAAATTTCAGTTGGGCCTTCAAAAGATAAGTACTAAAACTAAAAGTTATCGGTGTGAGACTTTCACCACGGTGTGTTTCCAGACATCCTGCGCTTTGTGTTTTATCGTTTCCAGGCTTTCAGATTGCTCTTCAGGTTGACGCTGAATTTTCAACATGATTTCAATGCCGGCTATCAGGTAGTCTCCTGCCGTTAACATCAAGGTTGAGAGTTTGTCCTGATGGTCTGCTCGGGTGTTGATGCCAACAATCGCATCACTGCGATCTTCGACTTCCAGATCCGCTTTCAAGGAATGCAGGTTACTGTGAACGCTCTCACTGAGTAACTGGTATGTCGTGCGGTACTCATTGAGTAGTCCTGCCAGTTCCGCTTTGATAAACACGTGGATATCATCGCGATCGTCTTCGTCAGCACTGTTGATAACGTTTTTGAGGTGGTTTATTTCCTCTTTTGTAAAGGTCGGTGTTTCCAACTGTTGGTTATACAGTCTGATCAAGACTTCCCTCCTCTGGTCATCATCGCCAACTGTCATGGCTTCCAGCAAATCATCGTGCTGATGGAATGCTACCAGATTAAACAACAGCTCCAGCATGCAACGGGCCATGATCTCTACCTGGTGAGTCATGCCACGTTCAGACATCAGAATAATCGACTGAAAATGTGACAGCATTCGCTGGAAATGCAGTGTCAGATACACCTCTTTCTCATCGTCCGGGTGAATGTGACAGTGATTCAGGACCGATTGCCCCAGCTTATTGAGGTCTTTGCAAACGGTGTAGTAGCCGCTTTGCTTAATTTCCGTGGCAAAATCGCCATGGCAGCATTGTTCTGATAAAAAACCGACTTCTCTGAAGCTGGCGGCATCATTCATATTGTCTCCCCTTCTTCAAAATCAATAACTTCATCTTACTCTTTAAACACCGTGAGACAAACCGTCACCAGCATGCTGTCTGGTTTTGACAGTGATATTCAAATATGTCTAACTGGGAGTAGAATTAATTTGTAATAGGTGGAAACAATGAGTTGGAGAGAAGACGGCAAAGAAAAAACCTACACGGATGAGGAAGTTGAAGCCAGACTGAAGCAGGAACTGCCTCACTGGTATCTTGAAAACGGCTGGATTCGTCGGAAATATAAAACCAGTAGTTGGAAAAGCACCTTGATGGTGGTCAATACGGTAGGTCATCTGGCTGAAGCAGCATTCCACCATCCGGACCTGACTGTGTCCTATGCCTTTGTCATTGTGAAACTGGTCAACCACGCTGCCAAAGGCATTACCGATAAAGATTTCGAACTGGCCAGGAAAATTGAAGAAGTGGTCATGTGGCAGCCGGGATTGGATGACGGGGCATTAACAGGGACACCTGACGATCCCCGTTTCAAATACATCAAATACGATTAATGAGTGACGGAGCGATGCCATGAACGATGAAATGCTCAATATGGATATACGCAAGTTCCTGAAGCAGGTCGGTGTCACCTCTCAACGTGAAATCGAACATGCGATTATCCGAGCGCTGGATAATGATGAACTCAATGGTATGGAAACCATTGAAGTCAAAATGACGCTGGATGTCCCCGCGCTGTCTATCAAGCATAAAGTGGATGGCACCATTCATCTGAGCTAAACCACGGGAGGTCTGATATGACTGACCAGGCTTTAGACACTGATAAAGTAGTCAATTTACTCAATCAAATTCTTGAAACTGAACTGGCGGGTGTGGTTCGCTACACCCACTACTCTTTTATGGTCTATGGTTACGGCCGTATCCCCATCGTATCCTGGATGCGAAGTCAGGCTGACGAGTCGCTTACTCATGCTCAGGAAGCCGGCGAACTCATCACCCACCTTGGTTACCATCCCTCGCTGGGGATTGGCACCCTGCTGGAATCACAGCAGCATGACATCGGCGCGATTCTCCATGAATCCCTCGAACATGAGCAGCTGTCGATTGAGAAATATCATGCCTTACTCAAACTGGTTGAAGGAAAAAGCGTGATGCTGGAAGAATATGCCCGGCAGAAAATCAGCGAAGAGGAAATGCATGTCGGTGAAGTCAGGAAAATGTTAAGGAAACCAGGTGATTAATGGATATCGATGAATCCTTGAATGTGTTTGGAGAACCGCTTCAGAGCTGTAGTGAAGAACCCTTGACCGGCTTTTACCGTGATGGTTGCTGCAACACCAGTGATGCGGATTTTGGCCAGCACACTGTCTGTGTGCAGGTAAACCAGGCTTTTCTGGAATACTCACGGTTCCGGGGCAATGATTTGACAACCCCCATGGATGAGTTCGGTTTTCCCGGGCTTAAGGAAGGTGATCGCTGGTGTCTTTGTGCGGCGCGCTGGCTGGAAGCTTATGAACACAATATGGCACCCCGCGTTTACCTGGCTGGTACCCATCAGCGGGCAACCGAAATTATTCCACTGGATTTGTTGAAAGCGTTTGCTGCTGATCTTAACTAGCGGGACTCAGTAATGCTTCGCTGAAAAATGCCTCGACATCATCAATACGCTGCGTTATGGGCATTGGCGGCAGGCTGCGCATAAAGACTTTGCCATAGGGTTTGCTTAAAAACCGGGGATCACACAACACCAGTACGCCCGAATCCTGTTTATCACGAATCAGTCGGCCAATGCCCTGCTTCAGTTGGATCACGGCTGAAGGTATCTGTATTGAACGGAAAGGATTACCACCCCGCTCCCGCAGATGATTAATCCGAGCTTCCAGTACCGGGTCGCCAGGCGAAGCAAAGGGAATTTTATCGATTAACACGCAGGATAAGGCTTCCCCTCTGACGTCCACCCCCTCCCAGAAGCTGTTTGTGCCCAGTAAAACCGCATTCCCGTGATCTCTGAATTCTGCCAACAGCTGGTTTTTGGCGCGGCTACCCTGCACTAGAATCGGATAATCCATATCCTGCAAAGCCTCGGCGACCTCATTCAAAGCCCGGTAACTGGTGAAAAGCAGAAAAGTCCGGCCCCGGCTGTGTTCGATGACCGAACGTGCAATCTCGGCAATATGCTGGTTATAACCATGATGCGAAGGCTCAACCGGTATCGATGGCATATATAAAAGGCTCTGACGGGCATAATCAAATGGGCTCTGCCAACTGGCTGTGAGCGGATCTTCCAGGCCTAACTGCTGAATGAAGTTATTGAATTTGCCGGCTACGGTTAATGTGGCTGAGGTAAACACCCAGGCGCTGGGTTTCTCGGCGATCCATTGCTGAAAATGCTGACTGACTTCCTGCGGTGTGGCATGCAAGACAAAACTGTTGCCACGAATATCGAGCCATAGCACCAGATTGTCATCTTCGGCGTTATCACTGAATATTGATAAGCGATCAATTAAGTCCTGACTGCGTTCATAGCATTGTTCCAGTCCCCTGCTCCGTTCGCTGGCTGTTTCCAGCGTTTCCATCAGGGTTTCAACGCTGCTTATCAATGTCTCCAGTTGCTCCTTAACATCCGGAAAACGCTGCAGGCACTGATGCCACGGCAGACGTTGCTCACTATCAACCAAGCTCAGTTTAAACTGGTGCAAACGGTTTTCCAGTTTCTCAGCCGCTTGGCGGATACTGTCCATATCATTGGCTTCCAGCTCCATTTCCCTGATGCTGTCTCGGCTCAGCTCCTGCAACTGATGACTGCTGACCCGATGACCAAGAAACTGACTGGCAATTGCAGGTAACTGATGGGCTTCGTCAATAATAAAAGCATCTGCATCCGGCAACACCTCTCCCTGCCCAGAGGCCTTAAGCGCCATATCAGACATCAATAGATGATGATTGACGATCACGATATCCGCCTCCTGCGCCTTGCGCCGGGCCTCGACGATAAAACACTGGTCATAATCCGGACACTGCTGGCCCAGGCAATTATCGACCGTCGAGGTCACTTTGGGCCATAACGGCGATTGCGCTTCCAGCAGATCGGTCTCACTCAAATCGCCGGAGTCGGTTTTACCTGACCACTCACGCAGTTCCTGCAGTACATGTTGATTCAGGGCTGAACTGGGCTCTGTTTCAGCCAGAGACAATCGGTAATGGCACAAATAATTACTGCGACCTTTGAGTAAAGCGGCTTTTAAAGGCACAGACAACACTTCACGCAGTTTCGGCAAATCCTTTTTAAACAACTGATCCTGAAGGTTTTTAGTGCCAGTTGAGATAAAGATTTTTTGACCCGACAATATGGCCGGTGCCAGATAGGCATAAGTTTTACCGGTGCCTGTGCCGGCCTCAGCAATCAGCATGTCCTGGTTGCTCAGTGCCTCACTGACCTTTTCTGCCATCTCGATTTGTTGCTGCCTGGGTTGATACCCCTCGATATGTTTCGATATCAGGCCATCAACTTCGAATAACTGCGTTAACTCAGTCAGCATTTAGACGCCCATGCGCTGGTTAAAAGCCCATACCAACGCAGTACCCAGACAGAAAAAAAGGATCAGACTACCCATCGCTGCCAGTTGATATCGCCTGACTAGGCGCTGTTCTGGTTCGACGGAAAGAATGAAATGTTGATATCGATTCGGGCTCTGTTTGATCACACTCAATTGTGTATTTCGACGCTTATCCCGTTCTCTTTTAATTTGCTCAGAAGCGTTGTGCCTGACTTTATCCCATTCATTGAGACTGATTTGGCCGTCACCATCAGTATCGTAGTCCTGAATCAGTAAATCCGGATTCTGTTTCCAGTGACGGAGTAACTGTGTAACTTCCCTTCTGAAGCTTTCCGGCTCTGATTCGGAAAATGATTGATGCCAGCCAATCGCATACAAAGGTTGACCAGCGAGAATCAGTTTTTCTTTAAACCGCCGCCGTTGAGCCAAGTCATCTCCATACCATCGGCGGTTGTAATTCGTAATGACCTCGGCAGACTCGGGATCAATGACGCAGTCGCCCGTTTCATCTCTTAACAGAAACAGATCATCGCTGGTTTCAGCTTTGACCACATGCCAGCGACTACTTCGTCTTCCACTGCTGTCATAATGACTGCGGCGCTCTTCGATAGTGTAGTGATACCAAACACATTCTTTTAACGACACCGGAGACCGGATTACGGGTCCCTCCATGGCTACGGCTTGACCTGACAGTTCTATGTGTCCCTGTGGTGCCGATCGAACTTTAGCGGTGGGGATGTTCGAAATCAGACGTGCTCGACGGTAATCTGCAAACATTTTCCAAAATGCAAACAGTGCGAAGACCAGACCGAGCATAACGCCAACCCAGAACCAATTCGGATCTGCCGTTTTGATTACCCTGGATAATGAAGCCAGAAAATCCTGCATTTACTGTTCAAACAGGCCGCGCAAATTGACATCAGCAGTCTCTTCCGCACTGAACTCCAACAGCGTAAAAGCTTTAAAGTTAAACAGCCGCGCAATAATCACATCCGGGAACTGTTCAATGCGGACATTGTTGATGTTGACACTCTCGTTATAATACTCGCGGCGGTCAGCAATCGCGTTCTCCAGTCCGGTAATACGTGCCTGCAGATGCTGGAAGGTTTCGTCAGCTTTCAGTTCCGGATAGGCTTCAGCCAAGGCGAACAGGTTACCCAGTCCCAATCTTAAAGCCCCCTCAGCCTGACCCAGTTGCGCGACATCGCCTTGTTGCTGCGCATTAGCGACAGAGGAACGTGCCAGCATCACTTTTTCCAGGGTTTCCTGCTCGTATTGCATGTATTGGCGACAGGTTTCGACCAGTTTAGGCAACTCGTCATGACGTTGTTTGAGCAAGACATCAATATTGGACCAGGCTTTACTGACATTGTGCTTAAGACTGACCAGGTTGTTATAGATAATGACTATATAGACCAGCAGAACCGCAACCAGCCCCCAGAAAATAAACTCGCCTACACTCATCGTCGCTCCTTGTTATGTTTCCTGGTTATCCCAGAGTTCCTGTTCTGGCCCGTTTTCACGCGTCCAGACCCGGTTGCCGATAATTTTAAACTGTGCGATTGACATAGCGCCGCGTTTTTTACGGGCACTGTCCGGTTTGCTCTCCATCGCTGCGGCTATCGCCTCACGACTGGCTTCGAAGATTTCGTCCGCTTCGTATTCTTCATCAAATAGGACCAGCACGGCAAAATCCCAGTCCTGATCCGGGTTGAGCTGACCAATTCTGGGGCTGGAGCGGGTATTTTCGAAAATGGCGCGACCTTTGATGATAAATTTTTTGTCTTTGCGCTCTCCAGACAGACCCAATGCGTCTATTGGACTACCGGGGTCATCAACTAAAGAGAGATTGAGCGCTTTGGCAGCATCAAACCGGGCGATTTCACCGGTCACAGGTAAGGTACTGCCAGTAGTCTGGCGATATTTTGCTGCCAGCTGCCGGGTTTCATGCATCAATTTATCTATGGAGTACAGTTCCATATCTACCTGGGTGGAGTGTGTCATGAGGCTCATTATACATGGCAAAAAAAACGGTCCACCCACTGTCGTAGACGGACCGTTAATTGTGCGAGGCTGTGAATCAATCCTCTTTATGACAGACCACAGCTAAATAACTGAGTTTCATGTTATTTTATTTTTTTGCATCCAGTTCTTTCTGGTAATACTTATGAACCAGTTTATCCTGATTCTCCAGCAGATAGTCGATGCTAGGTTCATTGTTCATCGCTTTTTCCAGCGCGCGACGGGTCGCTTCACGATGAATGTTGAACAGCGCTTCATGATCCAGATCTTCCACAGTGGTGATGCTTGGGTTCAGCCACACAGAAACGATGATACCCAGATCGTTGACCTTTTCTTTAGGGATAGTACCGTTACGAACCGCATCCAGAACACCGTTGGCGATCGCGCCCTGGACGGTACCCATCAGAATATTGGTGTAAGCCGTTTTCTTAACGGTGACCTTGCTGACCATGATGGTGGCTGGACGAACTTGCATATCGGTGTTCATCAGTGCCAGTACACGAGAATGGCCCTGTACCTGGTCACCCATCAGGTTGGCGAAAGCAGTACCGAATGGACCATCCAGTTCACCGATAACTACTTCTGGTTCAGCCGCTGTGAAAGCGGGACCACCACCGACCAGTGCTTCACCGGTACGCATTACGATTTTATCGCTCATTAAGATTCTCCTTAAGATTGGACGTAAAAAAATGCACCATTATCCCGCTCTGAGTGACTCGTCGCAACCCGCGCCCCATCATGTTCGACAAGCGTTGGCAGAGTAATCAACCATATACAGCGGCTTGATGGCAGCTGCAAAACAAAGCCTGGTGGGTAGAAATAATTTGAGTCTGTCGGAATTAACAGAGCAAAAAGCGATGCCCTGCGCGATTTAATAGCAAACACTGTCTGGCATGAACAAGGCAATACATATTATTGATTATTGACAAATTTTGTCCCGGCAGGCACTAAAAGCTTGCTTTATCAGTCAGACAAGGCAAGTTAAACTAGCCTTTTTCCATAAGCTAAAAACCATGGCAGATATTGCAACACCCTACGAGCGCATCGGCGGCGAAGCCGGTGTCAGAAAGCTGTGTCAGACTTTCTACCAGATCATGTGCGAGACAGAGCAGACACAGTTGATCCGCAGGCTGCACCCCGAAGACATCAGCAGCAGTGAAGAGAAACTGTTTATGTTTCTGAGCGGCTGGCTTGGTGGTCCGCCCCTGTTTACAGACAAGTTCGGTCATCCCCGGCTCCGGGCACGACATCTGCCCTTCTCTATCGGTATCGAAGAACGCGACCAATGGCTTTACTGCATGGCACAGGCTCTGAAAACGATGGATCTTGACCGGCTATTTGCAGAACAATTAATGTCCTCATTTGTACAAACCGCTGACTTCATGCGTAACAGACAGGAGCAAACCACGGGATGAAAATCGGGGCATTGATTATCGGTGATGAAATCCTATCCGGTAAAAGACAGGATCGTCATTTTGCACATTTACAGGAAGTGCTCGCCGCACGTGGACTGGAGCTCAGCTGGAGCCTCATCGTCGGTGATGATGCCGCCGATCTCGAGCGTGCCATGCGCTTTTCAATGGCGAGTGATGATTTGGTCTTCAGTTTTGGCGGCATCGGCGCAACCCCGGATGACCGCACCCGCCAGACCGCTGCACTGGTTAAAGGTGTGCCCCTGGTGCCACATCCTGAAGCGGTCAAGGAAATCGAGGACAAGTTCGGTGAAGCGGCTTACCCCAATCGTATTCTGATGGGACACCTGCCCGAAGGCTGCAGGCTGATTCCCAACCCGGTGAACCGCGTGGCGGGTTTCAGCGTCGATAATCATCACTTTATGCCTGGCTTTCCGGAGATGGCCTGGCCGATGGTGGAATGGTTGCTCGACAACGAATATGCCCATTTGCGTGATCTGCGACCACGCAGTGAACGTATTATCCGCATTACCAGGGGGCGCGAGTCCGACCTGCTGCATACCATGAATCAAATTGTCGATGACTATCCTGATCTGCTTTTATCCAGCCTGCCTCACTTGGGCGATGAGCCCTATATCCTGTTCAGCCTGCGCGGTGATGAACAGCAGGTGGAACAGGCCATGGCCGTGATGATTGCCGAAATCGAGAAGTCCGGGTTTATCTGGGATGATCAGGCTGGCGGCAGAAAGTAAAACCAGACTGTCAGCGTCAATACGCTGAGGACTGTGGTCAGGAAAACCGCTGCAGCATAAATCGCACTGTCGAGACCATACCGCTCACAAATTACAATCCCGAATATCATGGTCGGCATCGCGGCCAGTAATACCACAGCGGTGGAAATATCCTGTGGCATAGACAGGCCATGACTGACAACAAACGCCACAATAGGCGCTATCAGCAATGAAATCACGCCGACCGGTAACAACATCGGCAAAAATTTCAGGCGCATCGTATCCCAGCGGATACTCATTCCCAGCGCGATCAGCATCAATGGCACCACGCCGCCCGATAGCGTCGATAAGGTGTTGTGAACGAGTTCTGGTCTGGGGACGTCCAAGATATTCAACAGCATGGCCACAGCCACAGCCCAGAGCGGAGGTACTTTTCGCAACTCACGCAAGGGGTGAACTTCCCGACCGTCCGCACCAAAATGATTAGCCATTAAAATGCCCAGGGTCAGCAGTACCGGTGTACAGGCGAATAAATCAAATTGAAGTACAACTGAATTACTCCATTTACCCAGTACCTGATCAGTGACCGGTAGCCCCAGATAAGTCGCATTGGGAAATACGGCGGCCAGTAGTAAGGCTCCTTTTGTCGGCCGGCTGGTCTCGAAAAAACGGAGTACCAAAATCATCAGCAAAGCAGAGACCGCCAAGGTCGATAAAGCGACCAGCGAAATTTTCATTGAAGTGAGATCAATCGGCGCGCCCCAGATGACATCCAACACCAGTGCCGGCAGCAAAATATAAAATACCAGATCAGTCAAAGCCCGGCGGTGAGCCAGCGCGGGGATATGCCTGGGAGCCAACAATCGCCAGAGTGTGCCAAAGGCAATCAGCAGCCCCATCTGCAACATGGTCGACAACATGCCATTCGCCTTGCGGGGAGAAAAACTGATCCTAGCAACCGCTGCACTAAAACAAAAGCGCTGTGAATGCCCGAATCACCTTGCCTGATGCTGGTTGGCAGCGTATCTTTAACTGAATTTCATCATTAACTTGAGATAGACCAGAAGGATAGCGAAGGTTTATCAGATGGTGAATTAATTCTGCATTGGCCTGTTTCGAGGAACGCATTATGTCTCTGTCCAAGCAACTCCTGATCCTGATCAGTCTGATTTTCCTGATTGTCTTCTCGGTCAGCTTTTATTTAAGCATGAACAATATTCGCAATTACCTGGAGGTGGAATCTCAGATTCATGTTCAGGATACCGCTACCTCGCTGGGTTTATCTTTGAGCCCGCATATGACTGATGAGCAGGATCCTATCTTGCAGACAATGATGAATGCCATCTTTGATATGGGCTATTACAAGGAAATGCGCCTGGAAAATGTGGATGGTGAAAACCTGGTCACACTGACCAATCCAGTACAGATGGAAGGCGTACCCGACTGGCTGATAAGACTGTTACCGATGAAAACTGCCACAGCGCGAACTGAGATCAGCTCGGGCTGGAATATTTCCGGCAGCCTGTATGTCACCAGCAACCCTTCCTACGCCTATCTCAAACTGTACGAACAAGCCAAGGAGACGCTGCTTTATTCCCTGTTTATTTTCCTAGCGGCCTTCCTGCTGTTAATGCTGGTACTGCGATTGACGCTTCAACCACTGCGAGACATACAGAAACAGGCTAATGAGATTTCCAGTGGTAATTTCACCACAATTAACAGGCTGCCCTGGACCACCGAGGTGCGCCATGTCGCGAACTCAATGAATGGCATGTCACGTAAAATCGGCGATACCATTGCCCGGCTGAATACCCGCCTCGACTCACTCAGTGACAGCCTGAAACGCGACCCTCTGACCCGTCTGCTCAATCAGGCAACATTCAGTGTCGATGTCAAACGCGCCCTCTCTGCGGGTAGTCATGGTTATGTGCTGTATTTCAAATTTGATGATCTCGCTGCCATTAGCAAAGAACTGGGCAATCAGAAAGTCGATAAATTACTGCAGTCATTCGCCGAACTACTGCGTAAAAATGCCCCTGAAGAGGCTGATGTCTACCGTCTTTACGGCTCTGAATTTGCATTGATCAGCCCAGACTCAGATGTGAATTCGGTCACAGCTTTGGCTGAAAGACTCAAGCACGATATCAATGAGTTAGGTCAACGCTATGAGCTGGATGACATGGTGCATACCGGTATTGTGTATTTCGATAAGACCAGTGAATTTGATCGCCTGATGCCGGCCTTGATCGAAGCTTATGAACAGGCCAGAAACATTGGTCAGAATGCCTATTTCATCAAGCAGGACAGCATCAGCTCGATGACTGAACAGGCCTGGCGCGAAGCCATCGTCCATGCTATCGACAACAACACACCTGAAATCACTTTCACGGCTGAAGCTTATAATTACAATACCGATATTCCCCTCAAGGTGATGCAGGAAGCCTTTACCGTGGTCAAAGACGCCAGCGGCAAGGCGCTGTCCATCGGTACCTTCTTCTCCGTTGCACAAGAGTTTGATCTGGCTGAAGATCTGGACAAAGTCATCGTCAACAAAATCATTCTCAAAATGGAAGCCGAAAACATCACCACGCCGGTTACCATCAACCTGTCAATGCCATCGGTGTCATCGCTGGCATTCCACCGCTGGCTCAAAGCCCGTATGGAACAAACCAGCCTGGCTAATCATCTGTTGGCTTTTTCGGTGACCGCTTATGCCGCAGCCAAGGATATTGCGGCCTTCGACAGTTTCAGCAGCTTTGTCGAGTCTCAGGGAGCAACCGTGCTGTTAAAACGTTATTCCTCCGACATCATCCCTGTCGAAATGCTGCATGATCTGCACATCGACTATATACGACTGGCGCGGGATCTGACACATAACATCCGAGGCAATGCCAGCAAGCCAGACTTCCTTGAGCTGATTCAGGAAGTATCGAGCCTGATTGAAATTAAGGTGCTGGCTGAATCGGTAGAAGCCGATGAGGACTTTGAGATTGTGAAACAGACCGGCTTGTTTGGTATCAGTCGCTGAGTCTGATCGCCGGGGATTAAATGCGTCTTTACCGTCACAGTCTGATAACGCTGCTACTGGCTTCGCTGCTGTTTGCCCTGCCGGGCATCGCCAAGCTCAATATCAGCGATGAAGTACTGGCCCGCATCGAAAGCCAGTACAATAAATTCGCGCGCAAACGCGTTGAAGGCTGGCGTGAACTGGTAGACGATCCGGCCAATCACGACTTACCGGAAAAAGAAAAGTTGGAACTGGTCAATCAATTCTTCAACAGTAACGTGCAGTTTATTAACGATATCGATTTGTGGCAGAAAAAAGATTACTGGGCGACGCCACTGGAAATGCTGTCTATCGGTGCCGGCGACTGTGAAGACTACTCAATTGCCAAATACTTCACCCTCAAAGAGCTGGGCGTCGATGAAGGCAAGCTGAGAATCACCTATGTTAAGGCCATTGAAATCGATCAGGCACACATGGTGCTGACCTACTTTGAAACCAAGCGCTCAGTACCGCTGGTACTCGATAACCTGATTACCGATATCAAACCGGCCAGCCGCCGCAATGATCTGGTGCCGGTCTACAGCTTTAACGGTACTGGACTGTGGCTGGCCAAATCCCGTGGTGAAGGCCAGCGGGTTGGCGAAGCTTCCAAACTCTCGCTATGGAATGATCTGGAGAGACGGATGAAGGAACAGGCACTGCAATAAGCTAGAATTCGTATTCAGCCAGTAGTCGCAATGTAGCATCCGGCGTTTTTTTACTGAGACCGAGCAGAATGCCAGTTTCCCAATGTAACTTTTTACCGGGACCGAAGCGGATATCTCCCATCGCAACGGGTCCCAATGCCCGGGTATTTTCACCACCATAAAACTCAATCGCCGGCTCAAACTCGGGTGAAAGACGATAACGGGTTTGCAGGGCGACAGCTGTTTCAAACTCATCCTTGATCTGATTACCCCATTCGTATTCCAACCAGAAATTGGCTGCCCCGACCCACCTGCCCCACTGTTTCTCCATTAACAGGGCAGTGGCCAGCTCCCATTCATCTTGGTGATGGGCTTTTTCCAGTTCAACCAGCATGCCCCAGTCAACTGGATATTCGCCCTGCTCGGTCAGTTGGATCCGCGTTTCCAGTTCATAGCCTTCCAGTCGGAAAGTATCGCCCTCTTCAACTGCCAGCAGATAACCCTCGACAAAGACCCGATCATTTAAGGATTGTCCGATACCCAACCGCTGCAAGTGATCACCGTCCGCAGCCACCATCCGCCATTCCACTTCCCGCTCCAGTGGCTGAACATAAGGGTGATAGACCTTATCAATGGCAAGGTCATCCGCCATCACCAGTCCGGGAAGCATCAATACTGGCACGATGATGAGACGGATGAATTTCATGATGACTTTCCTCTGAACATAAAACTGATAGCAGCAGCTACAACCAGCAGGACTATACTGCAGAAATAAGCCGCAGCCTGCTGCGGTGCCGGTGTTGCTTCATAGCCGACAAGAGCATAGAGCAATTGGCCTACCGCTGATCGTTCACTGATAATCGCAGAACTGTCCCACACCGGTGCGCTGGCGGCGATGTAGTCTGCCTGGATCATAAATTCGACTGCCTGCGCTACCATGCTGCCACCAATCAGCAGCAGAATCAGGTAACCCAGCCAGATACCATGGCTGGTGCGCATATTGACCAGCAGATAGTAAAAAAACACGCCAACACTGAGTCCAATGCCGGCACCAACGGCACTGCCCATTAATACCGGGCTGAGTAAATCCGGAATACCGATAAAGCCTTTAATGTAAAGGATGATTTCAGAGCCTTCGCGAACAATAGCGGTGATAACGGCCAGTACGATGGTCATAAGATTGATGCGTCGCCACATGGGGTGTGCCTGATGGGGCACAGTGATCATAAATATCAGTAAGGCAAGGAAAATCACGCTGTGTAATACAGCGTTAAGTACCTCTTGCCCCGTGCCCTCCATCGCCATTGAGATCGCGCTGAGATTCACCGCGTAGATATACGCGCCGCTGAAACCGATTATCAAAGCCAGCAACATCCACCACAGATTACGGTTCAGCAGCTGACTCAGCGCCAGAAACACACTGATGATCAATGCCGCTTCCAGCACTTCGCGCAGAATAATAATGACTGCATTCAATAACATCACATCACTCCGCGATCACTTTGCCCTGGGCGGTTTTTGGGAAAAACTCGCCGAAGAAGGGATATTCACCGGCCGGTAGCGGGCCGATAAAAATAATGGCTTCGCTGTGACCGGCAATCACCTTTTCCCGGTTTAGTTCATAGCTCTCGAATTCTTCTGCCGTCGGGTCCAGGTTTTTTACCAGCAATTTAACCTTGGTATCAGCCGGAATCCGCACCTCATCAGGGAAGAACAAATGATCCTTGATCTCGATTTCAATCACCGGCGGCCCTGCCATAACCAGCGGTGACAGACAGCATAAACTCAGCAGAATAAAAAGTTGTTTCAATTTAGCTTTCCCCCGGAAACTCAATGGTCACGCCCAGCCCCTGCCCCAGCGATGAGGGTCCGAGCTGTATCCGGGCATGATGCAAATCGACGATGTGACTGACAATGGTGAGCCCCAGACCGCAACCGAGTTCGCCACTGTCGTGCCTGTCGCCATCAACCCGATAAAAACGCTCAAATACCCGCTGGTACTGTTCAGCCGGGATGCCGGGGCCGGAGTCTTCGACTTTGAGCTCTACCCTGTTGTCAAGCAGCCGCACGCTGACCCGGATTTCCCCACCCGGGGGCGTATATTTGTTGGCATTGCTTAATAAATTCTGTAGCAGGGTTTCCAGTGCAAACCGATTCCCAGGTATCAAGGCGGGCTCGCCATCCAGTGATATGTTCTGCTGCTTGCGCTCAAAACGGGCAAAATCAGTGGCAATCACTGTCTGCGCCAGCTTGTAGAGATCGACCGATTCGAAACGGTCTGATGCCTGGTCCGGTGAGCTTCGGTACAGGGCCAGAATCTGTTCAATCAGATGCCCCATGCGTTCAATACCGGCCTTGAGCAGGGCCACGTCCTCATCTCCCTCCCCCAAGCGTTGTTTCAGATTATATAAATGCACTTTGAGTACACTGATGGGGGTTCTCAGCTCATGCGCTGCATCAGAAGCAAAGCGCTGTTCCCGGTGAAAAGCATCATCCAGTCTGCCCAGCAGAGCATTGGTATTGGAAACAACCGTCATCAGTTCATAAGGCACTCTTTCCAATTGAATCGGACTCAGATCATCAGTCCTTTTAGCGCGGACCTGGTCAGCAAACTGTTTGAGCGGTTTCAGACCGATGCCGACGGCCAGCCATATAATCAATGCGGCGACCGGTATACCAATCACAATGGGCAACAAGGATTCCAGTACCACCTCCTCAGCCAGGCTATAGCGAATATCGATACGCTCTGCCACCACAATCCAGCGGTTCAGATGCTGATCACGGTAGACAAAGTTACGCCAGCGATAACTATCGAAGTTGATCTCATGAAAACCTTCACTGAGTTCGCCGGTGACAAACCCGGGCGCATTTCGGGATCGCGTGAGCAACTGCCTGCTGTCACTGTCCCAAATCTGAAAATAGGTGAACGGCGTCTGCTGTTCGGCAATCCCCTGCTGAATCGCCTGCTCGGAATTTGCAGAAGCAATCAGTCTCGCTGTGCTCGCCAGCCTCGAGTCAAACAGGCTCTGCGCCTTTTCCATACTGGACTGATAACCATGTAGCAAGGCGACAAAATTCACCAGCGTGATCGTCGCCAGCAGCGATAGCAGCAGGAACAGGCGTATCGACTTCATGCCACCTTGATGGTGTAACCGACACCACGAACGGTCTTGATGAAATGCTCAGGCAGCTTCTTTCTGAGATGATGGATATGCACCTCAATCGCATTGCTGGCAATCTCTTCACCCCAGCTGTAGAGCTTGCTTTCCAGACTATCGCGGGTCTGCACCCGTCCGGTATTTTCCATCAGCATTTTGAGCAACATAAACTCACGCCGGGAGAGTTCAATCTCTTTACCTGAAACCCTGACTGTCTGCGCTTTGGTGTCCATCGTGACTTCACCGATTGTTAATCCGGCATGTTTAAAACTGCTCAGCCTTCTTTCGAACACTCTGAGGCGGGCGAGTAATTCATCCGTTTCAAAGGGTTTGGCTAGGTAATCATCAGCACCGTTATCCAATCCCGTGACTTTATCTTCCAATGAAGCCCGGGCTGTCAGAATCAGTATGGGTAGTTCTGCATCAAGTTTACGAATGGCTTTGAGCACCTCCTGACCATCCATATCCGGTAAGCCCAGATCCAGCACCAGCATATCCGGTGCTGATGTAGCAACGGCACTGACAGCCTGCTTACCCAGCGTCAGATGGTTAACAGTAAAGCCTTCATGTTTGAGCGACCGTTTGAGTCCCTCTGCCAGAGAGGCATCATCTTCAATCAGCAATACCTGCATGTTGATGTGTTCTCAGTTGATAACGAACTTGCTGCAATGCGTCGGTGATTTCCTGTTGCCGCCCCTGATCTGCCAGTGGCCGGTCCGGCCGTGCCGGTGCCTGCCGGGCTTTCAATAAATACTGCTCTGCTTTTTCGTATTGTCTCTGATCCAGCATAAAAACCCCATAAAAATAATTACTATCGATACCATCCGGGTTAATCGCCAGCGCCTGTTTCAGTAGTTGCTCGGCTTTGTCGTTGTCGCCAAAGCCCAACGGCCAGCCGGGGACTTTGAAATACAAAGTACCGAGACTGGTATAAGCGGAGCCGGCTAGCGCCTTGTCATTGATCTTCAGCGCCTGTTCAAAGTCAGCTTTGGCAGCTTTAGCCAGGCCCAGCGCCCCCAGCCCGCCTTTGATGCCGGCATAGCTTGACTGCACAATACCGCGCCAAATGAGAGCCTCGGCAGATGCGGGATTCGCCTGCACCACGGCATCGGCCTCTTTCAGTAAACCCTCAAAGCGGGTTTGCTGCGCTTTGCCCTTGATCTGATAGTTGGCTTCCGCCCAGTGATGCTGGACTTCAGACACCTGTTCCATCACATCAGCAGACGCTGAAAAACTGACCACCATCGCCAACAAAAATAAATATATTTTCATGGTTGATTCCTCACATATAACGTTTAATCACAGCCAGCTGTTTCTGGAAAGATCTATCCACCAGGGATGGAAACAGGCTGTTGATACGCACGAATAATTTCTCCGGCCAGCCCAGGTAACCGCGCTTGTCGTGGTTTTGCAGAAAACTGACCAGTTCAGCAGCGACCTGTTCTGGCGTATCCATCGCATTGCCCAATGCTTTGTTCATCTCATTAACCCGCTTATCATTGAGTGCGGTTTGAGTGGCTCTTGGCGCGAAATAACGCACTGCGACCGAGCTGTCCAGCAGTTCACGGCTTAATGCTTCACTAAATCCCCGTAAGCCGAACTTGGTCGCGCAATAAACGCTGTAGCCTGGCATCCCGATACTGCCGAGAATGGATCCGACGTTAATGATGCTTGCTGACGGCAAACGGCTGAATAGGGGCAAAAAGTCACGACAAAGGGCAATCTGGCTGATCAGGTTCACGGTCACCAGCTTGTCGAGTTGCTCATCACTATAATCAGTCAAGCGAGCAAACTGGTTGATGCCGGCAATATTGATCAGCATTTGCGGCGGTGACAGCATCTCGCTGCAGCATTCGACCAGTTTGCTGCGGCCTTCAGCTGAGGCCAAATCGGCTGCCACGGTGTAATGTTTGTCATTAAAACCGTGATTCAGCTGTTCCAATTTATCGCTGTTGATATCGGTCAATACCAGCGTGGCCCCCATCGTGCTCAGTAATTCAGCGACAGACTGGCCAATACCGCCTGCCGTCCCGGTCAGGACAATCGTTTTATCTTTCAGACTGTGCATGGCATTGCATCTCCAGTCAGGCTACGAAAAATATTGCCGTAGAGATAATAAAAACGCTGGGCCGAGCGGATAATCAATTCCTGCTCTTCCGGCTCAGTTATCTGGTTCATCAAGCCTTCAAAAAACTTCACATGGTCCTGATCCAGCGCCCCATGGGAACGCAGGTAACTGAATGCCTGATTGGGCAGTTTCAATGTCTGTTGAATCGATTCTGCAGCGCGGTCTGCAGAAGTAATACTGGTCCCTTCCAGGACATGCACCATACCGAAGAAGCCCAATGGATTCACACGCTGGGCCATATCATAGGCATAGACGACCATCAGCTCGGTATGCAGATTGGGCTGACTATTTCTGACAGCTTCCTTATCTCCACCACAGGCGGCAATATCATTTAATATCCATTCCTGGTGCCCCACTTCCTCCTCAATGTATTCAGCCACCGCTGTGCGCAGCCACTCTTTGCTCTCAGGTAAGCGGCCGCCGACGGTCATCAAAAGCGGCACCGTGTGTTTCACATGATGGTAAGCCTGTGTCAGAAAATCGATGTAAAGCTCAGTATCAATGTCACCGGAAAAAGCCCGCTGAAAAATCGGGGCTGAAAAAAGCTGTGCTCTTGTCTCGGTAGTTTCAGCCTGTAAAACATCAAAAAAAGCCATTCACGCCTGCTCCTTAAAAAGATGATTAATTTCTGCTTGATAAATTTGGTCTATCCGGTCGCGAACCGGTTTGCCGTTGGCTGTCAGCGTGCCGTTTCCCTGGTTCAGAGGCTGAGGCAGCCGTAACCATTGCTTGATACGGGCGTAAACCGGGAGTGCCTGATTAACCTGCTGTAACCAGTTATCGATAAGCGCATCGCTTACCGCTGATCGGGCATAAATCAGGGCGATGCAAAACGGCCGTGCATCTCCTGTAACCACGCACTGAGCAATGACAGGATTGGCCAGGACTTCGCTCTCAACCCACTCCGGATTGATATTGCGTCCGAAACTGTTGATGAGCAGATTTTTTCGACGACCGAGGATATGTAGAAAACCGCTGTCATCAATAAAGCCGAGATCCCCGGTTTTCACCTGTTGCTGATACCAGCTCGCCGGCTCATTCACGTAACCGAGAAAAGCATTGCCAGACACAACAATTTCATTGTCTTCTAACGAAACAGCAACATGTGGGAGTGGCTTACCGGCACTGCCCTGCTGATTGTCGGTAGTGCTGTTGAGACTGACGACAGAACTGCACTCGGACAAACCATAGCCTTCATACACGGGCAAACTCACTGCCCTCGCGGCTTCCAGTAAACCGTGGCCAACCCGGCTGCCGCCCACGGCAACGAATTTCAAGCTACTGGGCGGCTGCCAGCCTTGCTGAATGATGTGGATCAATGCCGATAACAAGCCCGGCAATATAATCAGGCTCTCTGGCTGTATGGTCTCCAACGCGGCGGCCAGTTTCTGCACATCAAAGTCACTGGCGCCATTGAAACCGAGTTCAGCGGCCGATAGCAGCATCACCTCGCCGCAACTAAGTAAGGGCGCGTAGACGCCGGCAATATTTTCAAGCAGGGTCGCTAAAGGTAAAACACAGAGGTGTTTGGTCTTTTCCAACCCGATGCGCTTTAGCAAGGCCTGAGCGACATTGATCTGATTGGCTTCACTGAGACACACGCCCCTGGGTTCGCCAGTGGAACCGGAAGTGAAAGTGATTTTGACGGTACCGTCAGGGGTTTTTGCCTCTGACGTTGGATAGACCGGCTGAATCTTCAGTTGGTTTGTCAGTGGCTCTCCCTGGAAATCAACACTGTCTTTTATCAGTGCGACCGCACCACTTTGTGCTATCGCATGCTGCTGTTGACTGTCACTGAAGAAAGCCGGCAATGGCAGTAATGTCACTCCGGCTTCAAGACAGGCCAAATCAGTGACAACCCAGTCGATTTGATTGTCTGCAAGCAAGGCTACAACCTTTCCCTGGTAGGGCTTGAGAATTTCAGCAAGTAGCTGCACTGCCCCAATCAATTCAACCCGGGATAAACGCTGGTGTTTATCCGTTACCGCAACGGCTTCTGGATTTTCTGCAGCCAGTTCGCGTAATCGCTGAACGATCAGACTCATTGCGGCAGCCTGGCAGAGACATGTTCAATTTCATCAGCATACTGATCACACAGATGGGCCATCAAAGGATGACTGTTCATAGTACTGAAGCTGCGATCAATATTGGCAGCCAGCACAACGGGCTTGTCGTCGTAGTAGGTTCCCCAGTTTGCGCCTTTATCAGGCAGACGTTTCGGGTCAGCCTCGGTAAGCACAAATGCCGGGATCTGCAGCCTTGCCAGCCAGCTTTTTACGGCGCTGTTAGCTGTGAATACCACCCATTCATAGCCTGCGGCATAAAGGATCTGTGCCAGTAACAAAAACAGGGATTGTGTTGCACGCTGTCTGCCCGAAGCGAGATTACCTATCTCAACGATTCGGTGGCGGTGGATTTCGCTTTGCGTGACGAGTCCAAGTGTAGTTTCAATATCGCAATCCAGGTAAAACTCCAGAAACAAACGACGGAGAGAAGCAGGCTGAAAACCCAGTGCAGCAGTGATACCTTTATCATCAGCCGCTGACAGCAGCATGGGAAGAAAGGTGTTGATATCAGCGCCATACTGGTGAGCAAAGCGCTGATAGATGAACTGCTCTACAGCTGTCCTGTAAGGGGTATCAGGGGTATGCAGCTTCAGTGAATACAGGGGTAATAAGCCCCAGTTGGCTGAGTGCCGTTTGAATTGCCCGTGTTCGGGCACAAGATTATTGAATGAAACTGCTTCCATATACCACTCCAGTCTGTGACATTTGAGACACAGATTAGCGTGGTAGTCTTAACGAAAAATTAAGCGAAGAAAACGTTGATGAAAATTTAAAGAATGATGCCTAGCGCCTGATTTACCAATGCTTTTTGCTGCTCGATCTGAACCTCAAGTTCGCGTTTTCGGCTGCGGCTTTCATTAGCCAGCACCTGGCTGCGTAATAAATCAATCAGATTGATTTCACCCAGATCAAAAGCGCGTTTTTGCATCTGGTAATACTCATTGGTGGTCTGGTTCTGTTTAGTGGCCAGTTCCAATTGTTTACGAGTCGCTGATAGGGTTTCCTGAGTGGCCAGCAGATCCTTGTCTAACTGACGCTCCAGTTCCTGTCTGATCACCTGCGCATCGGCCAGTGCCGCCGAACTCTCAGCCACAGCGACCTTACTGTATCTTTGATTATCAAGCGGCATACTGAAACCAATGCCAAGACTGTTATTGAAGGACTCACTGTCATCACCCCGCTCACGACGCACTCCAACGGAGATACTGGGATTCACACTGCCTTCAAAGCGGGCTATTCCCATTTCCGCCTGCAACCTGGCGATGATCTGATCCTGCATTTGCAGGGCTGGATGCTGGGCAGGAACGTCTGTTCGTTGTTGAGGAACTTCCGTCACTGTGACCGGTAAAAGTTGCAATCCCGTCATTAATTGATAAATTTTAAGCTGCTGCGATAGACGGGACTCAGCCGCAATCATCTTGCTGTGTGCTTCCATTGTGTTGCTGCTGGCCAGCAGCGCTTCATTGGCTGCCAGATCACCGGCTTTCACTCTGGATGCCACATCCTGTTCCAGCTTTTTTGCTATTTCCCAGGCTTGCTCAGCCTGTTCAAGCTCCGCTTCTGCCAACTTTAGCTGCCAGACCAATTCCCGCACTTCACCCGAAGCACGCAAACGGAGTTGATTCTGATAGGCGGGTAATTGAGCCAGGATTTTAGTCGATAAAGCCTGCTGTGCCTGCTGCTGGCCGGGCAACCATAACGGCATATCCACACTACCCTCCCATTCCTGCAACCCCTCTCCACTGCCGATAGCATCATTAAAATGATCAAGGTTGGCAGTCGCAGGCTCAGCAAATAAGGCATTGCCCAAGGCATCATTTGCCTGCTGCAACTGGCCGAATTTGTTCTCTGCCTGTTTCCCCGGCAATCGCTGGTAGACCTGCTCGGTGACAGTACTCAGAGAGAGTGTGTCAGAGTAGTAGTCCGGTGTCAGCTCGCCTGCGCTGACAACGAAGGAATGAGTGACCAGAAAACTGGCAATCAGGTATTTCAAATAAGACATGCTGGCCCCTTACTATCACGCCAAACAGCTACTATTACGGCATAAGCTTAATACAAACTTAACCAGACTAACTTTTTTGTGGCACAAGCTTACCACTGATTTTGTCTGCAGCGCTCTCATGTACGGACAACATGGCCGGTATCACCAGCAACACCAGCGCAGTGGCGAACATCAGTCCAAACGAAATCGATACCGCCATCGGAATCAGGAACTGGGCCTGCAGTGAAGTCTCAAATAACAGTGGCGTCAGACCGCCAATTGTGGTTAATGAAGTCAGTAATACCGCGCGCAGACGCTGACTGGCCGCTTCGATAATCGCCTGCTGCGTGCCCAAGCCTGATTCACGCAATTGCTTGAAGAAGGTGACCAGAATAATGGAATCATTCACCACAATCCCGGACAGACCGAAAATACCGAACAGAGACAGAATCGTCAGATCGATCCCCAGCAGCCAGTGACCGAACAAGGCACCGATCAGCCCGAAAGGTATCGCTGACATCACCACGAGCGGCCAACCGTAAGATGCAAATACCCAGGCCAGTACCAGGTAAATCATGACAAAGGCAAGCAACACGCCCTGCACCATATCACCAATCGTTTCCGCCTGTTCTTCAGCACGACCTTCATAAGCCACATTAACGCCATAGCGCGCGCTCAACTCCGGCAGGAAGGACTGTTGCATATCTGCCAGAATTTCATTGTTGTTATTGACCGTCGCATCGACCGTCGCGGTAGTATGAATTGCCAGTTGGGTATCAGTATGACGCAGCACATCAAAACCACGGCGGGCATCAAATTCGACCACACTCGACAGCGGTGCACTGCCACCGTCAGGCAGGCGGATCATAAAATTCTCCAGTGTAGCCAGTGTGTTGCGTTCATTTTCCGGCAACATGACCCGCACCTCGACCTCATCATCACCATCCTGGAATATCTGAACCAACTGGCCGTCAAAAGCGGCGCGAAGCTGCCGGCCGACATTGTTCAGCGTCAGACCCAGGACTTCACCCTGACCTTTGATCCGGTAAATCAACTGCTCCTGACCATAGGGCATATCATCTTCTATGGCACTGACGCCAGGATAGGTTTTGAGCTTTTCGGCGATTTCCTGAGACGCCGATTTCAGCGTATCTGCCGGTGCGCCTGTGAGCCTGATATCAATATCACTGCCCGGTGGGCCACCCCGACGTTCGCTGATGGTAAAGGTTTCGATGCCGGGTGGCAGATGAATCTTCTCACGCCAGGCATTAATAAAATCTTTATTGCGGATATCGCGTTTATCCGGTGAGATCATTTCCAGTTGAATCGAGCCGAAGCGTTCATCCACCTGCGACGTCGCGTTGGGGTTGGCTGCACTGGCTGTGCTTTGGCGCATTACTGACAGATCCAGTAATTGCGGCCCCAGTTCCTGTGCTGTTTCATCCAGTTTCTGATTCACATGAGTCAGGAACCGCTCAACATGTTCAGCAGGCGTACCGGCAATAAAGCGGGCATTGGCCACAATCGTAGTGCCCTCAGGGGATGGGAAAAAGTTAAACAGTATCCGACCACTGGCCAGTAAACCGATAGCCACTATCAACAGAGCAATCGCTGCTGCAATTGTAACCCCGCGAAAATTGACGGCATAGGTGACCAGCGGTTTGAAAGCATGATCACGAAAACGGTGAAACTGCGAATCGAGATAACGTCTGAATCGTCCCGGTTCAGCATGGTGCATTGTGTGAAAAGAGTGTCGTAAATGCCCGGGAAGAATCAGAAAACTTTCGATCAAAGAAGCAATAATCACGCAAATGACCACAAAGGGAATATCAAACAGAATATTGCCAATAACACCGCTAATCATCATCAGAGGTAGAAAAGCAGAAATTGTGGTCAATGAAGAAGAAATAACCGGTGCTAGCATCCGTCTGGCCCCACCCTCAGCAGCGGTAAGAGAGCGTTCACCATGCTGGTAATGAGACAGCGCATCCTCACCCACCACAATGGCATCATCCACGATAATCCCCAGTGACATGATCAGGCCAAACAGGCTGATCATATTGATACTGCCGCCGAGTACATAAAGCACTGACAGTGCCGCCATAAATGAGACCGGTATACCGACTGCGACCCAGAACGCAACACGCCCATGCAGAAACAGAAACAAGACGCCGAGTACCAGTAACAGACCACCGAGACCGTTATATAGCAGCAGGTTAATCCGCTCCTCAATCAACTCCCAGGCGGCATCGAACACTTTGATTTTGACACCATCCGGCAATTCATCGCGGCTGTCTTCCAACCATTGTTTCATGATCTCCGCAGATTTGAGCGCATCGGCATTTTCTGTGCGCTGCAGCTCAATCTCGACCGCAGGCTGTCCCTGATAAAACACCTTGACCTGATTACGCATCGGCCGCCGTTCAATCTCAGCAACATCATCCAGCATCACCAGACCGCCGGCATAATCCGCCTTCAACAGGAGATCACTGAAGGCATAGACATCGCGTTTCTGACCTTCGCTGCGAAGCTGTCTGGCGGTTTCATTATTGCCGACTTCGCCGGCAGGCAGATCCTGACTCTGCTCCCCGACCCTTTCGCCAACCTGATTGAAACTCAGGCCTAATGCCTCCAGTTCATAGGTACTGAGCTGGATAGCAATTTCTTCTTCCGGCAGACCGGTGATATTGACCCGCGAGATACCTCGATCCAGCAACTCATGTTCGATCTGATGGGCTAAATCACGCAGCTCATCAAGCTCGCCATCACTGGTGATCAACAGCCTGGCCACCGTGTCATAGCGCGTGACCAGGCTTATTTCGGGCGTTTCCGAGTCAGTGGGAAGGTTGCGGATGCGGGCAACGTGGTCCTTGACCTGATCCAGTGCGCGGCCCATATCGGCATCTTCTTCGAATTCCAGCGTGACCAGTGATGAGCCGTAAGACGATGTGGAAGTCATCTTGTCGACATAGTCGATGGTGCGCAGTTCCTGCTCTACACGTGTGGTCAGGGACTCCTCAACATCCTCAGCACTGGCACCGCGCCAGGTGATACTGATGGTAATGATGTCGAGTGCGAAGTTCGGAAAAAACTGGGTGTTCAGCCGGTTCAGGGATAATGCCCCGGCAACCAGCATCATGATCATCAGCAGATTCGCCGCAACCCGGTGCTGAGCGAAAATCCCGATAAAATCGCGTCGATGACCTTCCATCAGTCTGCGACCTCAACTCTGAGCCCGGTAATCGCGTTAGGCAATTGCGTCGCAGCAATCAAGTCACCCGGACTGAGAGCATCACTGCGGATCAACAGACTGTTTTTACCTGCTTCACGCTCGATTTCACCGACACGCTCTATGGCCACTGACTGCAAATGCCCTTCGTCAATCCGGTAAACGCGATCCATACCGTATAACGCACTGAACGGTACTTCGATGACGTTGTTCTGTTCAGCCAGTTGCAGTTGAAGTTCGACAAAGGTGCCCAGTGGCAATGGCGTCATATTGTTTTCAATACGGAACAGACCATCGATACCACCACTGTCCTGTCTGACTTCACCGGACAGGCGATTGAGTGAGAGACGGATCAACTGATCATCGACTTCCGCCTCAGCCTGCAAATTTCTGCCCTGCTGCAGCATTTGTCGGACCTGAGGAATATAACGTCCGGGGATTTGCGCCCTGACTTCAAGGTTGTCGAGATCATACACAGTGAGCAGAGTGTCACCGGGGCGCACCCGGTCGCCTAGCGCTACTGTCAGACCGGCTACGCGACCATCAAAAGGCGCTTTGATTTCAGTACGACTGAGATTAACTTCAGCCTGCGCCAATAAGGCTTCTGCGCGTTGCTTGGCAGCCTGTAACTGAGCCAGCCTGATCTTATGGTTATCAATATCGAACTGCAGCTGTTTCAGTGCCAGCGCCTGCTGCTCGTAAGCGGCCAGCGTATCATCCAGAGAAGCCTGTGAAGCCAGCCGGGTCTGCTCCAGTTTACGGGCACGCTGAACAGCCTTGTCAGCAAGTTCCAGTAACTGTTTCTGATTGGCCAACAGCGCCTTATCACGCTGAAAGCGCTGATTCTCGGTCTCGATTTGGGCCTGAGCCTCTCTAACATCCGCCTGACGCTGCTGCAGTGTGAGCTGAATATCAATATCATCCAACTTGATCAGGGTCTGTCCTGCGGTGACATTATCGCCTTCCAGTACATTCACTTCGATGACATCGGCTTCAAGCGCCGCTTTCAGACTGGCGTCGCGCGGCGTTTCGACCCGGCCGTAGATGGTGACTTCCGGCGCAATACGCTGATACTCAGCCGTTACCGCTTCAACCAGCCAGGCTTTTTCCTTTTTTGCCATTGCCGGTGTTTCCGGTTCACTGACTTTGAGCAACATGAATGCCACAATGGCAAAGCCGATAATGAGAATGGGTAACGCGATTTTTTTTAACAACTTATGCTCCAAGCAACCATCATGAGAAGGAAGAGACTGTCCGTATTCAGTTGGATTCAGTCACTATCGCGATCCGAACCGCATCCAGGCTTAATTCGGCTGATTGTATCGTATTCGCCAGAGCGTGAGTGAGTGTCGACATGCTATCAATCTCATCCTGGCGAATCGCAGGATTCTTCTCTGCCAGCGCTTTCAGGCGTACTGTTTCAGCTGACATTTCCTGCTGCATTGATGCCAGCGCTTCCCGTCTCAGCATTTCACCGGGTTCCAAACTGGCGCGCTGGGCCTGCTGGATCAGTTTTTCCAGCTGTGGACGGGCATGGCGTATGAGTTCCTGCGAGGTCGCCCGAGGGATACGTCCTGCCAGTTTGTTGAATTGTCTGTCTGGCAGGCTGGCCTGGTGCTGACGGCCCTGCTCGTCCACCACAATGCGCAGATAGCGTTGCGGTAAGAAGCGATCCACATAGGTCTGCAGTGCGCCGATGGCCTGAACCTTGAAAATGGCTTCCAGCAGGAGCGTGCCGGGGTTAAATAAACCGCTTTCGAGAGTACAGAAAGCACTGTTGCCGATTTCGGTGTTCATTACCAAATCCATCGCGCCCAGTACCATGGGATGTTCCCAGGTTAGAAAAGCCATATCTTCACGGCCCAGCGCCCGGTGGCGTTGATAGGTCGCAGTCAGACCGTCTTCGGGTAATTCCGGAAAGGGATAAACCATATGGTTACCCGGCTCGATGATGATGCTGTCGCTGCTGTGAGGCTGCTGTTCGACCCCGAAGGCATCAAACACGTCATCCATAAAATCTGCCAGTTCCAGCCCGCGGGTGGCCTCTTCCAGTTCAGCGATAATATGTTGCGCGGCATCGTCATCGAAGGAGTTACGTTCCAACAGACGATTACGGCCCGACTGCAGGCTTTCCCTCGCTTTTTCTGCCGTATCGCGGGTCATTTCAATCAGCTCTATCAGCGCTTTATCATCAGCAGGCTGATTCAGACAGGCTTCCAGTTGTGCCTGAGTCGCCTTATGAACGGCATCGCCGGCGGCAAATACCTGTTCAAAGGCATTCATACCCTGGTGATACCAGTTCAGTAAGACCTCCTGCGCTGTGCCTGCAAAATAAGGCACATGAATATCGACATCATGCTGTTGACCGATACGGTCCAGACGGCCTATACGCTGTTCCAGCAGATCCGGATGGCGTGGTAAGTCCAGCAGTACCAGGTGATGACAGAACTGGAAGTTACGCCCTTCACTGCCGATTTCAGAGCAGACCAGAAGCTGCGCCCCATCCTCCTCCTCGGCAAAATAGGCGGCGGCGCGATCACGGTTCACCAGTGTCAGCTTCTCATGGAAGGCCGCACTCCTAACCCCATGATGCACGCTGAGATGGCTGTCGAGCTGTGTTGCGGTATCGGCACTGGCACAAATCAGCAGAATTTTTTCGCCGCGATGGGCCTTCAGGAAATCAATCAGCCAGGCAACCCGTTTATCTTCGATGAGCCAGTCATGACCCAGGACTGTTTCTGCTTGTAAGGCATCGATACCGGACAACCTGCTATCGGCTTCCAACGGGTAGCGATGCAGGATTCGTTCAGGAAAACCTTTCACCACATCACGGGTATTACGGAACAACACCCGACCGGTGCCATGCTGATCCAGCAGCTGTCTGATCGCCGCCAGTTTTGCTGCATCAAACGCCTCATGCTGCTGTAAATCAAGCAGAGCTTGCTCGGGCAAATAGGATTCAAGTGCCTTTAATAAGGGTTTGAGCTTTTTGTCATCAGCGGATTGCAGTGCATCCAAATCATCAATTAAATCCGAAATCGGCTGATAGGCAGCTTCCTGTTCTCTGAAAGCTTCCAGATCATGAAAGCGTTCCGGATCCAGCAGGCGCAGACGCGCAAAATGGCTGTCGATACCCAGTTGTTCAGGCGTGGCTGTCAAAAGCAGCAAGGCAGCAATGCGGGCAGCGAGCTGCTCAATCAACTGATAGGCAGGACTGCTGTTATCGGGTTGCCAGTATAGGTGATGCGCTTCATCCACAATGAGCATATCCCAGTCTGCCGCAAACAAATCTTCCTGCATCACCGGGTTTTCGAGCAGATCGTCGAGGCCGCACAGTACCAGCTGGACACTGTCAAAGGGATTCCCCTCATCAAGCTCGACCAGTGCCAGATGACGTTCAACATCAATCAGACTGAAGCTCAGATTGAAGCGACGCAGCATTTCAACCAGCCACTGATGCAACAAAGCATCCGGCACGATGACCAACGCGCGCTTCACTTCACCGCTGAGAATTTTCTGATGCAGAATCAGCCCGGCTTCAATGGTTTTACCCAGACCGACTTCATCGGCCAGCAGCACGCGAGGCGCATGACGCTGGGACACCTGCTGCGCAATATAGAGCTGATGTGGCAACAGCTGAACCCGGGCCCCCAGTAAGCCAAAGACCGCTGAACTGAACAGTTCATGCTGATAAGACAGCGCCTTGGCACGCAACTCAAACTGACTGTTTTTATCGACCTGGCCGGCGAACAGGCGATCCTGAGGCTGATTGAAATGCACCCGACTGTCGAGATCCATTTCATGAAAGCTGACCGCTTCCCCTTCTGCGGTCTCACCCTGATAAATCATACAGCCATTGAAAGGCTGCACGGCAGAGATAGTAAAGCTCTGTTGCTCGCGGCTTTTGACCTGCTCGCCTTCGGAGTAGATCACTCGACTCAGCGGCGCATTATTGGCCGCATAAAACCGGCTCTCAGCGACCGCCGGAAAGAAGACCTCAATTTGACGGCCACTGATTTCTTTAATGATGCCAAGGCCCAGCTCTGCTTCGCTGTTACTGACCCAGCGCTGGCCGATAATAAATTCAATTTCTGACAATGTTTTTCCCCGGCGTTCAGCCGAATTGATAATGTTTACGCAAATCCTGTTTGATGTGCCAGCGACAGCTCAGGCCGGCAGCGAAAGTCACCAGATCACCGGCTTTGATGGTCACCGACTCGCTACCATCATCAGCGGTGACAGTGACTTCGCCCTCCAGGATGAAGGCGGTTTCTTTTTCATCATAATGCCAGGGGAATTCTGATGCTTCTTTTTCCCAGATGGGCCAGGCATAAACGCCGAGTTCAGTGAGGCGCGACTGGTCAGGCTGATGTTCCACTTGAATGGCTTTCATAATTGTCTCCTGCTATGACTCTCTCATCTCCGCCTCAATCGGCAGCGGTGGATATGAAAGATCAACAAGCCCTAGTGCTAAAACGCGTGTCGTGGAGCGATATGTTAAATTGTTGCCTCGTTTTTTCCTATAGCTGCAAACGATGGCCTCCAAGTTCAACACCATTCACCGCGCCGCGGAAGCCGATTATGAAATCAAAAAATCACGCTTTATTGGCGTGATCATGCCCTGCCAGTCAGAAGACGAAGCACTGCGCAAACTGGGGCAGTTAGCCCGTCAACACCCTAATGCCAATCACCTCGCCTTTGCCTGGCGGATTCGTCAGCCGGAAGGATTCCTAACTGAACGTTTTCATGATGCGGGTGAACCCTCAGGTACAGCCGGGAGGCCGATTCTTGCGCCGCTGGAGGGCGAAAACCTGATTAATGTCGTGGTCGGTGTTGTGCGTTATTTTGGGGGTATCAAACTGGGCACCGGCGGACTGACCCGTGCCTATGGCACTGCCGCAAAAGAGGCCATTGCCGCCGCAAATATCAGTCCCTGGGTAGAGATGGCGACTTTGAAACTCGATATCGAGTACCCGCAACTGCAACTGCTGGAATATCAGCTAAAGCAGATTCATGGTGAGATCATCGACCAGCAATTCACAGATAAAGTGAGTTTAATCATCTCCGTTTGTGTATCGGAGAAAGAAGCTATCCAGCAGCAATTCAGCGCTTGAGCAGCACCAATCTATTGTTAATTACAGGCTCTGAAAATCCATATTTATCAGAAATATAAGAAATAGTATTAGCGTGATAAATGAAGACGTGGGTCGGGTCGTTTTTATAATTCCAGCGATGAAAATCAACCCCTTCCTGATACAGCTCGGTCATGCACAGCAGCACGCCTGAAGGTTTTAACAAGCGACTGAGCAAGGCAAAACTTTCCGCCGGGCGGTGGAAGTGTTCTATCACCTCACAGCTGCAGATATAGTCTTACTGCTGTTCCAGCAAAGCGGGATGATCAAAAAACAGCGGATCATAGGCCTGAATGTCATAGACCTGCTCAGCCAGTACATGCGTTATGACAGGCGCATGTCCGGCCCCGAAGTCGAGACCTTTATGGGCGGGACTGAAATGCCGTTTGACCTGTTCAGTGATGGGAGAGACAAAGCCCTCAAAGCGCGGGTCACTGACATCGTTCAAATGTTCCAGATAACGCTGTTTTTCTTCACCCCTGTCCGGCCAGCTTACCGGATCTTTGATAATGGCCTGACAAGTCTGACACTGGTAGTAATAACGCTGTTTAAAATCATAAAACAGACTGCTGTGGCTGCCGCACAGCGGGCAAATTGGCGCCATTACAGAGGCAGAAAACTGGTCGCCAGCCCTATCAGGCCGCCAAAAACCCCGCCCCAGACAACCAGCCAGCCCAGATGCTCGCGAATCATACGCTGGATGATATCTTTCACCATTGGCGGCGTCAGTTCATCCAGCCTGGATTGCACGATAAGTTCAATCTGACCGTGAATGTCATCAAATACCGGGTTGCTGCTGAGCTTGGCTTTGACACTGGTTTGGAAAGAATCGCTGTGCGCCATATTGTCCAGTGCCACACGCATTTTATCTATAAATGGCTGTTTCAAGGCTTCCAAAGATTTCTTGCCGCCAAACATCGACAGCATGCTGCCGAAAGACGATTCCATGATGGTATCGACCAGACTGTCGTAGGCCGGTGCCAGATCGGTCTGCTCAATCACATCGCTGAAATCAAGCCGGTGCTGGGCATTATCCCTAATCAGCTCGGCCATAAACCGATCGACATTGTCTTTGCTGAAAAACTGCGACATCACCAGCTCGTGAATACCGGACTTAAAGTCTTCAAAGCGGGCTGAAATAATGCCCGACCCATAAAGACCGGGCACCTTTTCAAACAGCATATGAATCGCAAGCCAGTTGGTGATGCCCCCTGCCAATGCAAACAGGCCGGTATTCAGAATCGGATCGCGATAAGGCGCTGGCGCCATGAACCCGCCTGCCACAAAAACTGCGGCAAGCAGGTTAGTGATCAGGCTTTTATTCATTGGTCCATTTGGTCAAAGCATCCACGATCTGGCTGGCCTGGTCACGGCTGGAAATATTGAATTTGGAACGCTGGCTGTATTCACCATTACGCTTCTGATAACGACGGATAGTGTATTTATCGGGACCAAAGTCACCGGTTTTGCGATCCAGATCCTGATAGCGGAACATCACCGTGGCCCAGGCACCCTTGGTCAGTACGACCTTGTCCAGCTCTTTGACTGTCATGGTCTCGCCTTCGAAATATTCAACGGTCAGTTCATCTACGTTTTCAGCCATATAATAGGGTTTCCTTTTTAATGAGAAGTTTGCTGATAAAAAGCGGTCAGGACCTTGTGCAGCATCTCGGCATCGCGACTGCCGGCCATTTCCCGAATCGAATGCATGCCATAAGTGGGCACACCAATATCCAGTGTACGAATGCCGATATTTGAGGCGGTAATCGGACCAATGGTGCTGCCACAGGCCATATCAGTACGGACCACGAAGTCCTGTACCGGCACATCCTGCTGATTGCAGAGCTGACGGAACACGGCGCTGGTCTCGCTGCTGGTGGCATAGCGCTGATTGGCATTGGTTTTTATCACCGGGCCGCGATTCAGAATCGGGCCATGCTCGGCATCATGCTTGTCCGGATAATTTGGGTGAATCGCATGGGCATTGTCGGCAGAAATCATCATCGAGCGGTCAATCATGCGCTGATAATTTTCCGGTGTCTGACTCAGGCGCTGCAGCACTGAGTGCAGGAATGTACCCTGTGCGCCGCTGCTGGACTGGCTACCGACTTCTTCATGATCATTACAGATTAGTAGGCCCGGCCGTCTGCCATCCGCTTTAAGAATCGACTGCAGTCCGACATAGCAACTGAGCAGGTTATCCAGTCGGGCACTGCTGATAAAGTCGCCATAGAGGCCGGTCAATGCGGCCTTCTGGGTATCGTAGAAACAGATTTCATAGTCCAGCACTTTGCCAATCTGGCGATCCGGATATTGCTGCTGACACTGTTTCTCCAGCAGGGCACGGAAATCGAGCGTGTCGCCCTCCTCCAACTGGCACAGTACCGGCGGCAGATGCAGCTGCGGATTCACACTACGGCTTTGGTTGGCTTCACGGTCCAGATGAATAGCCAGGCTGGGAATGACAGCAACCGGACATTCGAAATTAATCAGCAGCTGTTCGATTCGACCGTTTTCTGCTTCAACACTGACTCTGCCTGCCATCGATAAATCACGATCAAACCAGGGGTTTAACAGTGCGCCGCCATAGACCTCGACCCCCAGTTGCAGCAACGTCTGCTGGACTTTCTCCGGCTTGGGTTTGACCTTGAGACAAGGACTGTCAGTGTGAGCACCAACCATATGCATACCGGTCTGCGTGAGCGACTCCCCGTTGAGGGTGAAAGCAATGATCGAAGCATCATTGCGGGTCACGTAATATTTGCCTGCCGGCAGTTCGCCCCAGCTATCCCCTTCTGACAAGCCTGTGAACCCCTGCTCCTCAAGCAGGTTTTTCATCGCTGCTACCGCGTGATAAGGCGTCGGAGACTGATCGAGAAAATCGCACAGCCCTTGATTGAATGTGTTGCTAGAATGAGCCATAACAAATCTTTATGCAGGGAAGTGTCCGGTATGATACCGATTTTAAACAGGCGGTTCGACAATTGTTAGTCTTTAACCGGACGGCCGCGGTACATTCTGGCTGGCTTTTTGACCGCTTCTTTATTAGCTTTTTTCAGACTTGGGATTACCCTTTTAGTCTCTACTTCCGCTCCCCTGTACATGCGCTTGCCGGACACAGCGGCTTGATCAGCATGATGTAAGCCAAGTGCGGCCAACAGATTTTCAGCGTCCTCGACAAAGGCCTTTGAAGGCAGAGGCATAGTCACATCCTGCTGAAAAGAAAACCTGGCTACCTGCATAAACGGTAGCGAATGGATAACCGACTTACCGCGTTCCCGACCATACGACAGTGCACAGATACGTCCTTTTTCAATCACGATATGGCAGGCTTTGTTGTCAGTGGTGGTAATAAAAAAGGTGCCGGTTTGTGCCTCATGACAGACGCTGGCCAGTTGTTTGAGAACGTCCGTATTCGCGCTCATAGGTGGTAACAGCCCGATGATTAAGAATGGTTGTGCACCAGATTACATGACATCGTCATCATTATCATCGTTTAATTTGAATGTCGCCCGTTTTGACAGGCCACCATGCAGGCGACAGCGTGTTGCCAGTGCCCCCATACCCCAGGCTTCAGGGGGACGGATGGCGACCGAGCGTTTGCAGCGCTTGCCACCTGGCAACTTGGCACCACAGGGAGGACGGTAGCGTTTGATTTTCTCCCAGCCCTCCAGCGTTTGAGTCGCTTTGCGAATAGATTTAACTTCACGCGGAGATAACTGTGTCTGGTCGACGGGATGCGTTTCCTGATCAGTATGACGCCACCAGTAACGTACTACCGGTACTGGCAAGCCGAAACGTCGCGCGAGATCATCGGGTTTGCGATAAATTTCCAGTTCCAGTAACAGCAGCGCTGCCTGTTCCAGACGGGCGGTAAACTCGCGGCTTTCTTCAGGTGTCATGCATCTGGGTCGGGTTCATGACTGAGTTTGATAACCGCCTCATTCAGATCATCTACGTCCGATTCCGGCTGGGCAAACTCGCGGACTGAAATGCCGGCTTTATGTACACTGTCAGGATCACCGGTGATCAGCGGATGCCAGTCCGGTAAGGGCTCACCTTCCGCCAGCAGACGGTAGGCGCAGGTTGAGGGCAACCAGTCGAAATAATGCGCGTTCTTAATACTGAGTTGAATGCAGTCGGGGACGATGGACTGACGGTTTTCGTAGTCCTTGCAGCGACAGCTGTTGATGTCGAGCAATGAACAGGCAGCGCGGGTGTAATACATACGCCCGTCATCCTCATCTTCCAGTTTGTGCAGACAGCAGCGGGCACAGCCATCACAAAGGCTCTCCCACTCATCATGAGTCATCTGACTCAAGCGTTTGTGTTTCCAGAATTCAACAGATGTTTTATCCTGATCAATCATGACCAATTCAGTTGCCCTATCCAGCCTGCTCGCGCCGTTTGTCAGTCAGTTCAACCCCAGGTCGATTCTGACTGCCGGCGACACGGCGGCAATGTGTCTGCAAAAGGATAATGATACTAAATTGCAGCATCTGAAGACACCATTCAGCCAGGATCAGTTGCGTAACACACAGCCGGCCGACCTTGCCGTTATCAGCCATCTGACAGAATCGATGGAGAAAGCGGCCGCACAACAATGGCTGGGCATGGTGAAAAACCGTCTCGCCCCACATGTCATTCTGATCAGCCACCCTGCGATTGCCGATAATAAAGGTTGGGAGCTGACTGACTACCTGGCGATGGGGTTCCGACATCTTGCTGGCACCGAAGACGGATTACAGGTCTTTACTTATGCCATTGAAAATTATCAGCCTAAACGTGACTGGCTCAACAGCCGTTACTGGGCCAACCCCGAAATGTACGACAAATACCGCTGGTAACGCCTGTCGTCATCTTGCTGTCACAAAGCGAAGCTAGACTATCAAGGATAACTACGCCTCAGGCGCTCAAGAAGGAATTATGAAACAAGAACAACCCATCGATCTGAACAACCCTGAGCTCTATATTAATCGCGAGCTGAGTCTGCTCGAGTTCAACTGGCGGGTTTTGCAACAGGCATTGGATAGCAGTGTGCCGCTGCTGGAACGCCTCAATTACCTGTGCATTTCCAGTACCAATCTCGATGAATTTTTCGAAGTGCGGGTGGCCGGCCTGATTCAGCAAATTGAAATCGGCGACCCCTATATCGAAGCTGATCAGGTCACGGCACAGGAATGCCTGAGATTAATCAGTCAGCGCGCTCACGAACTGGTGGAAGAACAGTACCGGGTACTGAATGAGGTCTTGTTACCGGAGTTGGAGGAGCAATCAATCCGGGTGTTACCGCGATCACAATGGAATGATGAACACACCAAGTGGCTGCAGAACTACTTCCAGGAAGAAATTCTGCCGATCCTGAGCCCGATGGGGCTGGACTCCGCTCACCCCTTCCCGCGCCTGCTCAATAAGAGTTTGAATTTTATCGTCTCTCTGGTGGGTAAAGATGCCTTCGGTCGCGACCGTGGCTACGCGATTTTACAGGCCCCGCGTGCATTACCCCGCGTGATCCAGTTCCCACAGGAGCTGTGCCAGCCCGGTGAATACAAATTCGTATTCCTGTCATCGATTATCCATGCCTTCGCAGAAGATCTGTTCTTCGGTATGAAAGTGAAAGGTTGCTATCAATTCCGTGTCACCCGCAATAGTGATCTGGCTATCGATACCGAAGAAACCAGTGACCTGCTGGCCACCATTGCCGATGAATTAACCCAGCGTAACTACGGTGATGAAGTCCGGCTTGAAATTGCCCACAACTGCCCGGAAGATATGGTTGAGTTTCTGCGTAATGAGTGTGCCATGGAACGGGACAATGTCTACCTGGTCAACGGCCCGGTAAACTTGAGCCGGATCCAGGCTGTGTGCTCACTGGTTGACCGGCCCGATCTCAAGTTCAAGCCATTTACGCAAGGCCGTCCGGAAGGCTTGACACCGGATGTCGATATATTTGCGGCGCTGCGCAAGCAGGATATGCTGCTACACCATCCTTATCAGTCCTTTACCCCGGTCATTGATTTGCTGCGTCAGGCTGCTGCTGACAGCAGTGTGTTGGCGATTAAACAGACCCTGTATCGCACTGGTGCCAAATCGCCAATCGTTGATGCGCTGGTGACGGCGGCACAGGCAGGTAAAGAAGTGACAGTAGTCATTGAACTTCGTGCCCGCTTTGATGAGGAAGCCAACGTCGCACTGGCTGCCCGCCTGCAGGAAGCCGGTGCCCACGTTGTGTACGGTATCGTAGGCTATAAAACCCACGCCAAAATGCTGCTGGTATTACGCCGTGAAAACAGTAAGTTACGCCGCTATGTTCATCTGGGTACCGGGAACTATCACCGGGGTACCGCCCGCGTTTATACCGATTATGGCCTCTTGACCTCGGATAAACAGATTGGCGAAGACGTCAACAACCTGTTCATTCAACTCACCAGTCTGGGTAAAATTCCGCAGATGCATAAACTGCTGCATGCACCGTTCACCCTGCATGAAGGCCTGTTGAAAAAAATCGAACGGGAAATCGAACATGCCGGAGCTGGCAAGCCCGCCCGCATCATTATCAAAGTAAACGCCGTGGTCGAGCAGGAAATGATCCAGGCGCTTTACCGGGCATCGATGGCCGGCGTCAAAATTGACTTGATTGTGCGCGGTATTTGCTGCTTGCGGCCCGGCGTCAAAGATTTATCTGAAAATATTCATGTGCGTAGCATCATCGGTCGTTTTCTCGAGCACACCCGGGTATTTTATTTCGAAAACGGTGGCAACCCGGAAATCTGGTGTGGCAGTGCAGATTTGATGAAACGCAACCTGCTGAGACGCGTCGAGACTTGCTTTCCAATCGAGTCCAAAAAACTGCGTCAGCGCATTCTTGACGATCTGGAAACCTACCTGTCTGACAATAGCCAGGCTTGGATCCTTAACGCCGATGCCCGTTATCAGCGGGTAGAAAAAACCGAATCGGAGCCTGCAATCGCCGCACAGCTCTCTTTGCTGGAACAAATGGCCAAGACCTACTGAGGCCATTGTGGAGACGATTGCATTTTTCAACCTGAAAGGCGGCGTCGGTAAAACGACGTCAGCGGTCAATATTGCCTGGCATGCGGCCAGTGAAGGTATTCCTACGCTGCTATGGGATCTGGATCCTCAGGGTGCGGCCAGTTGGCTGTTAAATGCGCAAGCCAAAGAAAAAACCCGCCCAAAAAAAATACTCAGTGGTAAAACGCCCATCGGCGAGTTGGTGCGTAGCACTGATTTTGAAAATCTGGATGTAATCCCATCAGACTTCTCTTTGCGTCATCTCGACCAGCAACTGGCCACGCAAAGCGAACAGGGTAAACGTAATCTGATTGCCAAACTGGTTGAGCCTTTTGGAGAAAATTATGCGCTGGTGGTACTGGACTGTCCGCCCAGCTTTTCTTTATTGACTGAGCAGGTGTTTGAAACCGCAGACTCGCTGTATATCCCGATTATCCCGACGCATTTGTCCTTGCGTACTTTTGAACAGACGCGGGACTTCTTTAAAGAAAACAAGCTCAAACCTAAACGACTGCATGCTTTTTTCACCATGGTAGATCGCCGTCGCAGCCTGCATCGGGTGATGCTGACTCATCCACCCAAAATGCTGAAAAATGGTCTGCCCACACCCATCCCCTATGCCGCAGCGGTGGAACGCATGGGAGATTATCGAGCCCCCCTGCCCGCATTTGATAGTGCCTCGCCGGTGAGCCGTGCTTATGCACAACTCTGGCAAGATATCAAAGCAACACTGAAAGAGTTTTCAGCTTAATCATTGGCCTGACAGACATAACCTTCCGGATTATCCTGCAACCACTGCTGGTAGGTCTGTATGGATGTGGTGAATTTAGGAAAATATTCATTGCCCTGATCCGGACCGAACATTTCCCATTCCTTGAGAGAATTGAAATGGCGTTCTGCTGGTGACATGGCGTTATCCCGTTGTTTAAGTCAGGCACATCATGCGCATCTGATATGACAATTTGATGTGAATCTGACGGGAAATCCCGTAGAGAATCAGTCGCTTTTTGTCACCAGCCAGCACTGGTGAACTTTCTTATTACGTTCAAAATCCCTGGGTATGGTCTGGGCAGTAATATCTTTTAAGCTCACCCCTTCCATTACATTAAGTGCCATTTTGAAGTCACGCCGGTTAGTGGAGAAAATCAACTGGCCACCGGGTTTCAGCAAATTCGCCGCCATCTGAATCAAGCTGACATGATCGCGCTGTACATCAAACACCCCATCCATCCTGCTGGAGTTGGAAAAGGTCGGCGGATCGAGGAATATCAGATCAAAGCGCTCAGCCTCCTGCTGCGCAGCCTGCAACCATTCCAGACAGTTGGCACGAATAAATCGGTGCTGTTCGCCATCAAAACCATTCAGCTGCAAATTGTCCTGTGCCCAACCCAGATAAGTGTTGGACATGTCCACACTGGTGGTACTGGCAGCGCCGCCTGCGGCCGCATAGACAGTCACAGATCCGGTATATGAGAACAAGTTGAGAAAATCTTTGCCTCGCGCCATATTCATCAGCATCAAGCGGGTATCGCGGTGATCCAGAAACAGGCCGGTATCCAGATAGTCTTTCAGATTGACCCAGAACTTGAGGCCATTTTCTTCAACTTCGAAGCGTTTGTTCTGTGCTGCCTGGGCTTCATACTGATTAGCACCGCGCTGTTTCTGTCTGACTTTGAGACTGACGCTGCTGGCCGGCACTTCCAGGACATCGGGAATGATATGCATGGCCTCTTTCAGGCGTTCAACGGCTTTCTGCGGATCAATCTGTTTGGGCGGAGCGTATTCCTGCACATGCACCTGATCGTCGTATACGTCGATGGCCAGCGCATAATCAGGCAAGTCGGCATCGTAAATGCGGTAGCAACTGACCTTGTTCTTACGTGCCCACTTCGCCATGTGTTTGATATTTTTCTTCAGGCGGTTTGCGAACATATCACCCTGCTCGCTGATTTCAACTTCCTGTAGATCCGGCGCCGTATCACTGATTACTGGCTCCGGTATAGCCTGTGTCTGATTTGTCTGAGTCACCGCTTTACTGGCGCGGTAGAACAGCACTTCACATTCAATCGGACCATTATCAAAAGGCACACTTTCGAACAAAGTCAGGCCCGTAAATTTGCCGAGTTGCGGCTTGTCGGTAATGATCGCGCTGCGCCAGCCCGGCAGAGACTCACGCATAATATCGCCCAGACTCTCATAAAGCCGGGGCAGACTATCGGCATCTCCCATGCGTTCACCATAAGGCGGATTACAGACCAGCAGCCCCATTGGCGGCAGCGCCTGTGCTTCAGCCGGCCAGTCCAGCAATCTGCGTTGTGCAACCTGAATCCAGTCACTGAGACCCGCTTCGGCAATATTGGCCCGTGCAGCCTCCACCGCTTTGGGATCCGCATCTCCGCCCAGAATCACCGGTATTCTGGCCAGACCTGCCTGACGTCGACGCTCGGCGTCCGCCTTAAGTTTTTTCCAGGCGTCTTTGTCGTGCTGCTTCCAGTAGATGAAACCGAAGTAATCCCGCAGAATCCCGGGTGCAATATCGGCGGCCATCATCGCCGCTTCAATCAGAAAAGTCCCGGAACCACACATCGGGTCAATTAATGCCCAGCCCTGTCGAGCCAGTCTGGGCCACTCAGCACTCAGCAAAATGGCCGCGGCCAGATGCTCTTTGAGTGGTGCTTCGGTGTTACGCGCGCGGTAACTGCGACGGTGCAGACTCTCACCGGATAAATCGATGCTGATGGTGGCCTGATTGTGTCGCAGGTAGACATTGATGCGAATATCCGGCTGGTGAAGGTCAACTGAAGGACGAATCCCGGTCAGCGCGCGAAAACGATCCACAATCGCGTCTTTGACTTTCTGCGCGCCGTATTGATTGTGTTTGATTTTGGAACGGAAACTGTTGAAATCCACCGCTAGGGTGCCCTCTTCCGCCTCAAGATGATCTTCCCAGGGCAAGGCCGTGACACCCTCGTAAAGTTGTTCCGGCGATTCAGCACGAATGGTGGCGATAGGCATCAAAACACGTATGGCAACGCGGGACCACAAACAGACTTTGTAGGCATCCTCCAGACTGCCGGTGAAACGGATGTTACCCTGTTCCTGCTTGCTTTGTTTGATGCCGAGTTGCTTGAGTTCTTCAGCCAGCAGCGGCAGCATGCCGCGCGCCGCTGTGAGCGTGAACTTGTGTTGTTTAGCCATATTGGGTTCCTGTTATACTCCGCATATTTTAAACAGGTAACGCACTTCATGGCAGTCACGGATAAACAAAAACGCTACCTCAAGGGGCTGGCGCACTCTCTCAAGCCGGTAGTGATGGTCGGTAACAGCGGTCTCACCGAGTCGGTTGTCGCGGAAATCAACAATGCGCTGGAACATCACGAACTGATTAAAGTCCGTATTAGCGGCCAGGAGCGCGCAGAACGCAAGGCGATGCTGGACGAGATTGCGCAAACCACCGGTGCCGATCTGATACTGGTTATCGGCAACATCGGCGGTTTCTACCGCCCTGCCAAAGATCCGTCGATTCAACTACCCAGGTAACAACATGATTCAGAAACCAGCGGACACCGAACAAGACATTGATACTTTACTCGCCGAACGCTGGAGCGGCCGGGCCTACGATCCGGACCTTGAGGTGAGCGAGGAACACATTGTGGCACTCACGGAAGCGGCCCGCTGGGCGCCCTCCTGTTCCGGTGAAGAGCCCTGGCGTTACCTGATTTGCAACAAGTTCACTGATAAAGCGGCCTGGGACAAAGCCTTTGATTCGCTGATGCCTGGTAACCAGACCTGGGCGCAGGACGCCCCGCTGCTGATTCTTGCCGCCTCGGTCACCGAATTCCGCGAAAAGGACAAAAATAACCCCTGGGTTGGACATGATACTGGCGCCGCCAGCCTCAGCCTCTGTCTGCAGGCCACCTCACTCGGCCTGATGAGTCATCAGATGGGAGGGTATGATCCGGACAAAATGCGGGCAGCGTTTAGCATTCCGGATAACATTCGCCTCTGGTCGATGATTGCCATTGGTCACCCGGCCCCGCTGGACAGCCTGACTGAAGAACAGATGGAACGGGAACTTAAACCGCGTCAGCGCCGTCCATTATCCGAACAATTCTTCCGCGGGAAGTGGCCCGCAGCGTAGCAGGAGACAATCATGAATAAAGCGCTTCTCATCCTTGGTCTTATCATTGCCGGCAGTGCCGCAGCTTATGAAAAAGTCTATCTGGACAGACTACTGGAAACCCGGCAGTGCAATTTCTGCAACCTCAGTGAGGCCGAACTGAGCGGCAAGGATTTGAGCGGCGCGGATATGAGCGAAGCTAATCTGAAAGGTATCGATCTCAGCCATGCCAAACTGGTCGGTGTCTGGTTTACTCACTCTCGCATGCAGGGCGCGAATCTGGAAGGCGCTGATATTTCCGGTTCGCTGATGGATTACGCCGAACTCAATGGTGCTAATCTGAAAAATACCAACCTGTCCGGCACCCAATTGATTTTCGCTGATCTGCGAGATGCTGACCTCACTGGTGCGAATATTGAAGGTGCTCAGATGCGTGGCATTCTGTACTGCAATACCATCATGCCCGATGGTGAGATAAATAATAACGACTGCTGATTTTTTTCAGTTCCTGTCAGGTATAATCCGCGGGCAGCGTCATTTGACGTTGCCTTTTTTATTTCTTTACAGGAACTTATCCGTGTCTTTTAAATGGCTTTCTATCCTATCAACCGCGCTGCTGTTGCTCTTCTTACTGAGCTTTCCGCTGCAGGCGGCACCGTCTCAGATAGAACTCATCAATGGTGATCAACTTAGCGCTGAGATCCTCAGCCAGACTGAGGCACACATCCTGATCAGCCATCCTGTCCTCGGCGAACTTAAGCTCGACAAAAATCAGGTGATGGCAGTCAGACAAACAGCCGCACTCCCCGAGCAAAGTGAGACGGTAGACGTGGCCGATACCGTCACAGAGCAGTCGGCTGACAACGAAGATAACGGACTTTTTGGCAGCGGCGTCCTGGTGAATTGGAAGCGTCGGGTAGATTTGGGCATTGCAGGCAGTGCCGGTAAATCCAAAAATCATCAGGTCAACATCGGTTTCAGTGCCGATTATGACAGTGGCTACACCCGCATTTCGCACAAGAGCGCCTATTTCCGCGCCAAGTCCGAAGAGGCACTCTCGGATCACAGTTTCTTTTCCTCTATTAACCGTGACTGGCTGCGGCCGACGACGCCCTGGTTTCATTTCGCCGGTGGGCGTGTTGATTGGGATGAGTTCAAAGACTGGGATTTGCGCGTCAACGCTAACGGTGGTGTCGGCTATGAATTTGCCAAAACCGAAAACTGGATGCTGCTGGGCCGCAGTGGTCTCGGTTTCAATCAGACTTTTGGCGGCCAGCGAGAAGAGTTCACCCCGGAAGGTCTGATCGGCCTGGAAACCCAGTGGAAGGTGAATGACTACCAGCAAATCGAGTTTGCAAACAGCTTTTACCCCAGTCTGCGGGATACCTCCGAGTATCGTAACCTGACCTCGCTCGATTGGGTGCTTGATCTCAACAGTTACGTCGGAGTCGCCCTCAAACTGGGCTTACTCAACGAATACGACTCGGCCACCGAAGAAGGCATTAACAACAATGACTTTAAATATACTGCGTCGCTGGCCTGGAAACTGTAAAATAAACGCTTTTGCGTTTCTATTGTGAGTAACCAGACGCCCGATCTCGACACATTGCTAGAATCGACCATGCTGAGTGACAGGCACCGTCTGACTCAGCGTTGGCAGCGATTGAAAAAAGAGCAAAATCAGGACAAGCTCGCTGCTCTGGCGCAGCAGGTCATAGCCTCGGTTGAGCGGGCAGAAAAGCGCCGGCAGAACATTCCCAAGCCTACGTTCGAGGCCGATTTGCCGGTTATCGAGCGCCGCGAAGAAGTCAAACGGGCGATTGCTGACAATCAGGTGATCATTCTCTGTGGTGAAACCGGATCCGGTAAAACCACTCAGTTACCTAAAATCTGCCTCGAGCTCGGCCGTGGCGTGACCGGCATGATTGGCCATACTCAGCCCCGCCGTATCGCAGCCCGCACGGTCGCCACCCGTATCGCTGAAGAATTGCAGTCGGAAATTGGTCAGACCGTTGGCTATAAAGTCCGTTTCCACGATCACGTCAACGCCGATCGCAGCTACGTCAAGCTGATGACCGACGGGATTCTGTTGGCAGAAACCCAGAATGATAAGTTTCTCAATCAGTACGACACGCTGATCATTGACGAGGCCCATGAACGCAGCCTCAATATCGACTTTCTGCTGGGTTATATCAAACAACTGCTGCCCAAGCGCCCGGATCTGAAAGTCATTATCACCTCAGCCACCATCGACACTGAGCGCTTTTCCAAACATTTTGATAATGCGCCGGTCATTGAAGTCAGTGGCCGCACCTACCCGGTCGATATCCGTTACCGCCCACTACAGACGCCGGATGAAGAATCGCCCGATTACGACATGGTGTCAGGTATCGTTGCCGCCGTGGATGAACTCTGCCGGGAAGGCCCGGGCGATGTGCTGATATTCCTTGCCGGCGAACGGGATATCCGTGATGTCTCTGAAGCTTTACGTAAGCATCATCCACCACAAACCGAGATCCTGCCGCTGTTTGCAAGACAATCGGCCGCTGAACAGAACCGGGTATTCAAAACCGGCGGGCAGCGTCGCATTATTCTCGCCACCAATGTCGCCGAAACCTCTTTGACTGTGCCCGGCATACGCTATGTCGTGGATCCTGGTAATGCGCGTATCAGTCGCTACAGCGTCAGAAACAAAGTTCAGCGCCTGCCCATCGAGAAAATCTCCCAGTCCAGTGCCAACCAGCGTGCCGGGCGTTGCGGTCGTGTCGCTGCCGGTATCTGTATCCGGCTCTATGATGAAGAAGACTTCGAAGCCCGGCCAGCTTTTACCGACCCGGAAATTCTGCGTACCAACCTAGCGTCGGTGATTTTGCAGATGTCAGCCTTGAAACTGGGCGACCCGGCTAAATTCCCGTTCATCAACCCGCCGCCGCAGAAGATGATCAATGATGGCTACCGTCTGCTGGATGAGCTGGATGCAGTCGATCGTCAGCGACGCATCACAGAAACCGGTCGACAACTGGCCAAACTACCGATAGATCCCAGAATCGCCAGAATGCTGCTCAAAGCCGGAGATCTCGGCAGCCTGACTGAAGTGCTGGTGATCGCCAGTGCGCTCAGTATTCAGGACCCACGCGAACGGCCGATGGACAAACAACAGGCCGCTGATGAAGCGCACTCTAAATACAAAGACGAACGCTCCGACTTTATCGGCTTTCTCAAGCTCTGGGATTTGTATCACGACAAGAAAAAACACCTGAGCCAGAACAAACTGCGTAAGTACTGCAAGGAAAACTTTCTTTCCTTCCTGCGTCTGCGCGAGTGGCATGATATTCACCAGCAACTGCATATTCAGCTTTCTGAACTCAAGCTCAAATTCAATACGCAGGAAGCAGCCTATGACAGTATTCATCAGGCTTTGCTCAGCGGGCTTCTAAGCCACATTGCCGTAAAAACTGACCGATTCGAATACACCGGTGCCCGTAACCTGAAACTGGGTATTTTCCCGGGCTCAGCGCTGCATAAAAAAGGTCCCAAATGGCTGATGGCGGCAGAACTGGTCGAGACCGGTAAGCTTTACGCCCGCATCAATGCCAAGATTGAACCGGAATGGATCGAGCCCATCGCCGGCAGTCTGGTCAAACGCCAGTACAGTGATCCGCACTGGGAAAAGAAGCCAGCCCAGGTGGTGGCTTTCGAATCTGTCTCGCTCTATGGCCTGCCGATTGTCACCCGTCGTCGTGTGCATTATGGTCCGCTGGACCCGGATCTCGCGAATCAGATATTTATCCGTGAAGCCCTGGTCAATGGCGACTGGCATTGCCGGGCGCCCTTCTTCCGCCATAATCAGTCGCTAATTCAGGAAGTCGAACTGCTGGAGCAGAAATCCCGCCGCCGCGATGTACTGGTGGATGAAGAAATTCTGTTTGATTTCTACCGTAGCCGCATCCCCCATAACATTATCAATGGCGCCGGCTTCGAAAAATGGCGTAAAAAGGCTGAAAAAGACGACCCCAAACTGCTGTTTCTGAGCAAGGAACTGCTGATGCAGCATGAGGCGGAACAGGTCACCGCCGATTATTATCCTGATCAGATGCTGGTCAACAGGGTGCCGCTCAAACTGGAGTATCACTTCGAACCGGGTAAACAGCATGACGGTATCACCCAGACAATTCCCCTGTCGCTGCTGAATCAAACCAGTGCCGAACGCTATGAGTGGCTGGTGCCGGGCTTGCTCCGCGATAAGATTGTCTTCCTGCTCAAAGCGCTGCCCAAGTCTTTACGCCGTCACTTCATCCCGGTACCGAAATATGCCGATGACTGCCTTAAAGATTTATCGCCTGAATCCGGTGCCCTGCTTCCGGCCTTAAGCGAACGTCTGCGCAAGCTGACCGGTGTCGAAATTGATGAAAAAGACTGGCGTACCGACGAGTTACCACTGTATCTGCAGATGAATTTCAGGCTGGTCGATGATGATGGCAAACTGCTGGATGAAAGCCGTGATTTAAATCGCCTGAAACAAGACTGGGCTCGTGAAGCGGCTGCCAGTTTCCGCCAGATTCCGGACAGTGAATATGAAAAAACCGGGCTGACCAGTTGGTCTTTTGACGCGCTGCCGGAACAAATTACATTGGAGCAGAACGGTCTGGAAATGACCGCTTATCCTGCCCTGATCGACAAGACAGACAGTGTTGATCTGACGCTGATGGATACCGCCGCCCAGGCCCGTCAGTTGACCCGCTTGGGGCTGCGCCGCCTGTTCATGCTGGCACAGGCCGATGCGGTGAAATACCTGCACAAGAACCTACCCGGTATTAAGGAGATGTGCCTGCATTATGCCAATGTGCCGCCTTCTCCCTACGGTGATAAAACCAACAGCAGGCTGACTCCCTGCGAGCAACTGAAAACTGATCTGATTCATGTTGCCTTTGATCGCTGCTTTATTCTTGAGCAGGCAGCCATTCGCAGCCGCGAAGCATTTGAACAGCGACTCAACAGTCGCCGTGGCGATTTAATCAAAATTGCATCGGAACTGGCACAGAACATCGCATCGCCATTGGCTGAATATCATGCCATCGCCAAGCGTCTGGGCAGCAATATCCCGCTGGCGGCTATCAACGCAGTTAATGACATCAGGGAACAGCTGGGTTTTCTGGTCTATCAGGGTTTTGTCCACGACACCCCGGATGAAGCGCTGAAAAGATTACCGGTCTACTGCCAGGCAGCGGGTATCCGTCTCGATAAATTACTGACTGATCCTGCCAAAGACCGGCAGCGCATGGCTGAGGTCAAACCGCATTGGCAGAAATTTATCAGCAAGGTGAACAAGATCGAGACCGAGGCTTTCTATGAATACCGCTGGATGCTGGAAGAATTTCGGATCTCTCTGTTTGCACAGGAGCTGAAAACGGCCTATCCAATCAGTGCCAAACGTCTTGAGAAACAGTGGCAGCAGTGCTGATCTAGACTTCCCACGGCTGAGGAGCAGCAATCAGATAGCCCTGCACGAAGTCGACGCCAATGTGCTTCATACTGATCAGCGTGGCTTCATCCTCGACAAATTCGGCTACCGTCTTCAGGCCCAGCACCTGCCCGATACCATTGATGGAATTGACGATTTCCAGATTCACCGTATTGTGCACACAGTCTCTGACAAACATGCCATCGATTTTCAGGTAATCAATCGGCAGTTGTTTTAGGTAGGCAAATGACGACAGGCCGCTGCCGAAATCATCCAATGCAAACTGACAGCCAATCTGGCGCAGTTCGTTAATAAAGTGCAAAGCCGAACGCATATTGGTAATAGCCGCTGTCTCAGTGACCTCAAAACACAAAACGACATCATGATCACTGAGTCTCGCATCGATGATAAGTTGAATAATTCGCTCATAGAACCGACCATCACCGAGTGACTGTCCTGACAGGTTAATCGCATAAATACCACTGATATCACGTCCTGCAGCACTTGCTGCTTTTAGGCGCGATAACGCGTGTTCCACAGTCCACATATCAATGGCGGCGGCCAGATTGTATCGTTCCGCAGCCGGTAAAAACGCCCCCGGGGAGATAATTTTACCGTCATCATCGAGCATTCTTATCAACAACTCACAATGTGACTTGCCTTTATTGCGCGAATGCAGAGCCTGGATAGGCTGGCTGTAAAGCACCAGGCGATGATCTCTCAATGCCTGCTGTATGCGCGCTACCCAGCGCATTTCACCACTGCGTTGCACCAGATCAGAATCCGTCTCACTGAATATATGCAAGCGATCACGTCCCGCTTCTTTCGCTGCATAACAGGCACTGTCGGCTTGTTTAAGCAATTCAACAAGCGTGCTGTTTTCATCTACAACCACGAGCCCCATACTGGCAGAAACTTTGAAGGTATGATTTTCATACTCAAAGCTGAATGTGCGAATATGTTCCAGGAGGTTTTCGAGAATACGTTGTGCCTGTTCCTGCGAGCAATCTATCATCAGAATCGCAAACTCATCGCCACTGAAGCGCACCAGCGTATCCTGCTCTCTCAACCCCTTGCGAAGTATTTGACTTACCTCTTTAAGCAGCGCATCACCGGCAATGTGACCACAGGTATCGTTGATCACCTTAAACTGGTCCAGGTCGAGATAACAAAGTACGTAACCTGTGTGCAATGGCTGGGACAGTACCGCCTGTATCTGTTTTTCCAGCGCCCGGCGATTGGGCAGGCCGGTCATGGCATCATGCAGGGCTTGATGTTGAAGATCGTTGCTCAGCAGATACTGCTCGGTAATGTCCTGCGCCTGGATAACCACATACTCTATCTCGTTATCTTCACCGCGCACTGCCGAAATGGTTGAGTTCAGCCATAGCGTTTCTCCCTGACGACTGATACAACGACGGGTGACTCGATATTGTCTGATTTCACCTGCAAGCAGCTTTTTGAACTGTGAGCTGATTTCTGCGTTGTCATCGGGATGCAATAACTCAATGGCGTGTTTACCCTGCAAGTTGGTTTTGTCAAAACCGAACAACTCACAGCCGGCCTTATTCACATCCAGAATCACAAAGCTTTTATCCATTAAAAGCATAGGCACACCCGCATCTTCAAAGGTGTGCATCAAAAAGGTTTCCTTAGCGCGTAGCTCGCTCAGTAGTTCTGCCTGTTTCCGGTTAATATCGGACAAGTGGCTGACTAATGATTGGTTTTCATGGCGTAACCTCAAACTTTCAAGCATTTTATGATTGAGGTTACGAGCCAGCAGCATGATGGCAAGCAGATAAACCAGCGTTATCATTGCCACGGTGTATAGGCCTGCCGAAAAAATGCTAAGACAAACTGGTAGCAACAGGGGCAGAACAAACGCAGAGAAACTCCGCAAACTACTGAGATATGAGAAAACGGCACCTGCGGACATACCGCAGGCAACCAGCGGTATGGTCATTTGTTGTGTCAGGGGCAGTTCTGCATGGAAGAAAAGGCCCAATGATCCCCAAATCAAGCCACTGACAAAGAGGGCTATGGCATAGTGATTTTCGTACGCCTGAATGGTTTCCTGAACAAGCTGCTCTGCACTTTTGTTACGCAGGATTCGCCACAGCCATAGCCTTCCGCTGTTGACGACAAGTGCAACACCCAACCACCAGAGTAACAACGGCTGATTAACGGCAGGATACAAAATCACAGCCGTCAGCGAGCTGACAATCAGATTAGTGATGATAGCAATGGGGCCTTGCTGTAACAGGAGCTGCAACCGCATGGGATCGAAAGCGGTCGCTTCAACGGCACGGACATCCTTATTCATGCTGATTTTAGTAGTCAATGATACTCCAGACTCAATTTTCGCTTTTTTCGTACTTGTGAACTCTGTCACAGGTTTGCACAGTAAATCATATGTGACACAGTTCAACATGTGAGCCAGTTCACAACTTAGCAAATAATTTGTTGGGAAAAAGCCCTCATTATTCAGTGATGGTTCAGTTATCGCTTGTTAATCTTTTCCAGACACTGTCACACGTGGGTCTATGTTATGAAAAGTATCACTGCGGCTTCCGCTTCCAAATTCCTGTCAGCAGGTGGAACCACAGATCGCGATGATCGTAAATATCGGATTTATTCCTGTAGAGGTATGGCCCGTTTGTCCGTTCTGGAACCGGCCTACCCAATCGAAACGGTAAAAAGTGCAGCACTTGGATATGAGGAATACCCAGCCACACGGTCCTGACACAAGCTGTTTTACAGCAGCGCTATCGCCAATGGCATAACCCGTGTTCTCTCGAAGAGTGGTCAGGTTAATGCGAGGATGTTCATGGTGCATAGATTGCCCGACGGCTCTGATGGAGTGTATAGAGCATAAGCTCGGCAAAAAAGAATGCTTAATACAATGAGTGACCCGGATGATGGTTGCGTTAGCACCACCATGATGGACTCCATGCCGCGCGAGTCAGCTTGAACCGCTTCGTTGCTAATTATTGAGGTGATTATTATGAAAAAACTGCTTTTGACAATGACACTGGGCGTTGCCATTTCTTACCTATCCGCCCTCCCGGTATTAGCCGCGGGTCCTAGACCCTATACGGTTACCAATGGCAACAAACTGGATGCCGATACCTATAATGGTTTCAAGCTCTACCGCAACTGGTGTGCACGCTGTCACGGTACTTACGGCCAGGGGCTGGCTGGGCCTAATCTGGCAGAAAGCCTCAATAAAATCACTTATGAAGAGTTTATGAAAACAGTAGCCGAGGGCAAAACCGGTCGAATCGGGATGATGCCGGCTTGGCAATCAAATCAGTCTGTGATGCAGGGTCGGGACAATATTTATAGCTATCTTAAAGCCCGGGCGGATGGCGCAATTGATGCCGTAAAACCTGAAAAAATGAAATGAACCAATCCAGGACAATAGTGAGTGACTGTCCGGACTTGCTTTAACAGCAGATGCTGTTAAAAATACGGCTGATAATGATAAGGTAATCCCATGTTTAAGTTTCGCTGTGTATTGCTGTTTAGTTTGCTGATGGGCTCGTTTGTTCATGCCGATGACGCCATCCCATATGAACAGCAACCGGGGAATATCATCAACGAAATCACACTGCCACTGACCAAGCATACAGCAGCGGAACTGGCTAAAATCGAAACCGGTGGCAAAATTCTCTCTGTAGAGGAACAGCCCAACGGCGATCAATTGATTTTTCGGGTCAAAGTGCTCCACGACAATGGCAAAGTAAAAGTTCACCGTATCGACCGTGATAGCGGTCATACCCTTCCCTGAGACAGCATGCGCGTTTTACTGATAGAAGATGAAATCCATCTGCGTGAGCAAATCACCAGACAATTAAACGATCAGAACCTGACTGTCGACGCGGTCGCAGACGGCGAAGAAGGCCTGTTTATGGGGACTGAATACACTTATGATGTAGCCATTATTGATCTGGGGTTGCCTAAACTTTCCGGCATTGAGGTGATCCAACAACTGCGTCAACAAGGCCTTGATTACCCGATACTGATTCTGACCGCCCGCGGCCGCTGGCAGGACAAGGTGGAAGGACTGGAATCGGGTGCTGATGATTACCTGGTTAAACCCTTTCATTTCGAAGAGTTACTGGCCCGTCTCAATGCGCTGGCCAGGCGGGCTTCAGGTTGGGCGAACGCGACAATCTGCTGTGGCCCCATCTGTCTGAATCCCAGCACGCAGCAAGTCACCAGGGATGACAACAAGATAGATCTCACTGCTTATGAGTATCGGCTATTACATTATCTGATGCTGCATGCCGGTGAAGTGATATCAAAAACTGAACTGACCGACCATATCTACGAACTGGATCAGGATCGTGACAGTAACGTCATCGAAGTGTTTGTTAAACGCCTGCGCAGCAAACTTGACCCGGACAAGGCTCTGAACCCGATTGAAACTTTACGTGGTCGCGGTTACCGGCTGAATCTGCCACGTGGTTAATAAGCTTTCCCTCTCCAACCGACTTCTGATAGCCGTCAGCCTGGTGCTAACTGCATTCTTTGGATTATCCGCCGTCAGTCTTAACAATGCTTTTGAAAGCAGCGCCGAGCATGAACAGAAAAAACGTCTGCAGAATTACGTCTACACCCTGCTGACTGCAGCCGATATCAATGCCTCTGGTGAACTGGTGATGTCGGCTGATCTGGCAGAACCCAAGTTTTCGATTCCCAATTCCGGTCTCTATGCGCAAATCACCCAACAAGGCGAGATTGTCTGGCAGTCACCGTCGGCGATAGGCCACTTCCTGGCTTTGCCGTTCACCCCAGAGCCGTCCCAGGAGGAATACCACGTCGTCGAGATGGAAACCGGCATGAGCCTGCTGAACCTGGCATTTGGCATTGTCTGGGAGACCGATGAGGGTAAGGAAATTGCCTACACCATTAATGTGGCTGAGGATATGCAGGTACTGAAGGAACAGACCGCCAGTTTTCAGCGCAGTCTATGGTACTGGCTGGGCGGTACCGGTCTGATGCTGCTGATTGCACAGTGGATTATACTGCGCTGGAGTCTTCGGCCTCTATACGACGTAGCCATCGATTTACATGCTATTGAAACCGGAGAACACCGCCGTCTCAATGATGAATATCCAAAGGAACTGCAACAGCTCACTTTTCGAATCAATGCCCTGCTTGACCATGAAGAATCGCGACGACAACGTTACAAACACTCACTGGCGGATCTGGCTCACAGTCTGAAAACCCCCTTATCGGTGTTCCGGGGTGAACTGGAAAACAGCGACAATATGCAACAACTCCGTAAAACCGGCTACGAACAGTTGGATCGCATCAGTACGCTGGTTGATTATCAGTTACAACGTGCCTCCACAGAAGGCAAAAGCAGTCTGCTTGCACCGGTATCACTGGGCGAGATTATCTACAAAATCACCAGCAGTCTGGACAAGGTGTATCAAAGCAAGACTATCCGCAGTCAGTGTGAAATCGAACGCGATGCCTATATCCATGCCGACGAAGGGGATATGTATGAGCTACTGGGCAACCTGCTGGAGAATGCCTACAAATACTGTAAACACCAAGTTCATGTGATTGTCACCACCATAAATGGCAATGTTCGCATCCGTGTCGAAGATGATGGCAGCGGCATCCCGGCACGGGCTGAAGGCTTTGTGATTAAACGCGGGCACCGCATTGATACCCAGGCCGAAGGCCAGGGCCTGGGTCTCGCTATTGTCAGCGATATCATTGTGGCCTACGAAGGCAATATCAACCTCGAACGCTCACGCCTGGGCGGTGCGAGCTTTGTTATCGAACTGCCACGTCAGTGATTCTGCTGCAGTTCCTGCAGATACTGAAAAACCTGCCGCGCTGATTTCGGCGGTTTATTCTGTTTCGCTTCACGAGTTGCATTCCTGACCAGTTGGCGAACATGCTGGACATCAAAGGCATCAAACTCGTTGATCAGTTCACCATAAACGTCATCATCTCCAGCTAAAAGCCGGTCCCGCCAGTTTTCCAATTGATGAAACTGTTTCACCTGCCCCTGATGCGGTTGTTTCAGTTGATTAAGCTGACGCTCAATCGACACATGATCAAGCTCGGCAATCAGCCCACCGATAAAACCGGTCTGGCGTTTCAATGCCCCTTTACTCATTGCACCCGCATCATCAACGGCTTCACGCAGCTCCTCAGGCAGATCCAGCTTGTCCAGATCTCTTTTGGGCAGATTAATCAATTCTTTGCCCAGTTCTCTGAGAGCCTGAAGCTCCTTTTTGACCTGGGTCTTACTTTTCTCGTTATCCCAGTCCTGAGGCCAGTTTTCTTCACTGCCGTCTTCAAATTCACTCATCTTTATTCACCCTGCACCGTGACAATCACGCGACGTCGCTGGGGATCGGTGCGGTGTTCCCACAGATAAATGCCCTGCCAGACACCGAGGTCACACTGCCCGCCACTGACTGGTACAGTCAGATCCGGATTTGTCAGCACAGTGCGCACATGAGCACTCATATCATCAGGCCCTTCATCCTGATGACGAAACATGGGATCACCATCCGGCACGATATGCTGCATAAAGGTTTCCAGATCATGGCGGACATCCGGATCGGCATTCTCGCAGAGCATCAGCGACGCGCTGGTGTGCTGCACAAAAACGTGACAGGTACCGGTCTGAATGCCGGATTCTGACACCAGTTGCTGCACATCGCGGGTGATGTTGCTGGTACTGCGCCCCTGGTTGTTATAGGTGAGTGTGTGTTGATAAATCATGATTGAATAGCAGCCTCGAAATGTGCTTTGGCATTGCCGTTATTGATAATAGTGCGAACGTGGTCAGCCGCCTGACGTTGTGAAGCTTGCAGCCCGGTATGCCACAAAGCAATGGCGGCACCATAGACTAGACTGTCATATGCCGGACCGGTCTGACCTCTCAGGGCCTGCATACCCTCTTCCAGCGTTCTCTCAGCCGTGACTTCGTCATCCACTTTAACACCGCGGGTGTCCTGCTCAATCCCAAAGTCAGCCGGGTCCAGTCGACATTCCTGCATGTCACCATCAAGCATGCGGTGATTATTGGAAGCCTCCCGCAGGGTTGGCACAATACCGCCCTCCAGACCGCGGGCAATAAAGGCCGAATCGTAACCAAATGCCTTGGCCAGCCAGCCCAGAATGGCCGGGTACTCCTTATGAACAAAGCCAATAGCAAGATGGGTTCTGGCTTTGGCTTTTATCGGCATCACCATTTTTTCCAACGTCGCTATGCTGGGACGTTTAATCATCTGTGTGCGTAGTGCCTGCAAGGCATAAACCAGGGGGCTGGCAGCCGATTGATCCAGGTAAGCCCAGCCGATATCGACATGATTAACCGCCTGTGTGGCTTCAGGCACCTGAATAATATTGTTGTAACCAGCCAGTTTCAGCACCTGGGCATGAGTAACGCCGAACTTGGGCCCCATTTCATACACGCCCTGGGAGACAGTCGGCAAACCTGCTGCCGCCAATACCGCCGGCAGGAAAGCCGTTACCGGACAGTGGCGGTTAAAGCCGTTAAAGGGATCGGCAAAAATCAACAAATCATCTACTTCTGCCTGTTGCTGTTCGGTATTCGCCTGCAGCGCCTGCAGAATGCCAAGATTTTCTTCGTTGGTTTCGCGCTTCATGCGCATCGCAATAAAGAAGATTGCCGCTCTCACTGGATCTGCTTCACCGGACAAAATTTCCATGGTCGCGGCATAGGCCTCTTCCTGGCTCAGATCTTTACTTAAATGCGGTCCCGTGGCGACTTTCTTGATCGCATCAGCAACAGCTGTCATAGATTATTCCTGTGTTAACCATTCAATCAGGGTGTCTTCATCGACAACCGGCACACCCAGAGATTCAGCTTTTGTCAGCTTGGAGCCGGCTTCGGCACCCGCTACGACGTAGTCGGTTTTTTTCGAGACGCTGCCTGCCACCTTGGCGCCAAGCGCCAGTAGCTTTTCTTTAGCTTCACTGCGTGACATTTTATCCAGCGTCCCGGTGAGCACGATGGTTTTACCGCTCACGACCGAGCTGGTACTGCCTTGCTCTTCCTGAGGCCAGTTGACCCCTACTTCCAGCAGACGTTGGATAACCTCGCGGTTATGTTCCTGCTGGAAAAAGGTCTCGATATGATGCGCTACAACCGGCCCAACATCCTCAATCTCGACCAGCGCTTCCTCATTGGCCTGCATCAGCGAATCCAGATCGTGAAAATGCATGGCCAGAGAACGTGCCGTCGCTTCACCGACTTCACGGATCCCCAAAGCATATAAAAACCGTGGAAAGCGGGTTTCCCTGGCTGCCTGCAGGGCATTGACCAGATTTTCAGCAGACTTCTGCCCCATTCTTTCCAGACCGGCAATCTCTTCGGCACTGAGCAGAAACAGGTCTGCCGGATTTTTGATCATGCCACTGTCGACCATTTGCTCGACCAGTTTATCGCCGAGACCATCAATATCCAGCGCCTTGCGGGAAGCAAAATGTTTGATCGCTTCCTTGCGCTGGGCAGCGCAGAACAGACCGCCGCTGCAACGTGACACTGCTTCGCCGTCTTCGCGCTCCACATCAGAGCCACAAATCGGACATTGTGTCGGCATCACAAATTCACGCACTGACTCAGGACGCTTTGACTCAATGACTTTGACAATTTCCGGGATGACATCACCGGCGCGGCGGACAATCACCGTATCACCGATATGCACATCTTTGCGTCGAATCTCATCTTCATTATGCAGGGTCGCATTGGAGACCGTGACGCCTCCGACAAAGACTGGTTTCAGCCGGGCGACAGGTGTCAAGGCACCGGTGCGTCCCACCTGGACTTCGATATCTTCGACTACCGTCATTTCTTCCTGCGCCGGGAATTTATAGGCAATCGCCCAGCGTGGCGCGCGGGAGACAAAGCCAAGTCTTTCCTGAAGCCCGGTGCTGTCAACTTTAAACACCACGCCGTCAATATCATAAGGCAGACTGTCTCGGCGCTCCCCCAACCAGTTAATGTAGTCCTGACATTCGGCCAGACCTGTGAGGGTTCTGAGCTCAGGCGATATCCGGCAGCCCATTTTTTCAATCAGACGCATCGAAGCTGAATGACTTTCCGGCCGCTCCATGCCTTCAAGATAACCGATGCCATAGCAATAGATATCCAGCGGTCGTTGGGCCGTAATTCGTGAATCCAGTTGCCGTAAAGAACCGGCGGCGGCATTCCTCGGATTCACAAAGGCTTTTTTATTGTTTTCGAGCTGTGTTTGATTGAGCTTTTCAAACCCGGCTTTGGGCATAAAAATTTCACCACGGATCTCAATTACTGCCGGGATGTTGTCGCCCTGTAATCTCAATGGCACCGATTTGATGGTGCGGACATTGGCCGTCACATCCTCACCCCGGCTGCCATCACCCCGGGTGGCGGCCTGCACCAGCACCCCATTCTCATAGCGAATGCTGATAGCTAGCCCGTCCAGCTTGGGTTCCGCCGCATAAGTTTGTGGCTGGTCCGTGTTCAACCAGTCACGCACACGTTTATCAAAAGCGGTCAGCTCGTCCTGATCAAAGACATTATCGAGCGAGAGCATCGGCATCGCATGCTCGACTTCGGCGAACTTCTGCAACACCTCGCCGCCGACACGCTGAGTCGGCGAGTCTGCTGTCAGCAGCTCCGGGTTGGCCTGCTCCAGTTCCTGCAGTTCACGAAACAGCCGGTCATATTCTGCATCCGGCACTTCCGGGTTGTCAGCGACATAGTAAAGATAATTGTAGTGATTAATAAGCTCGCGCAATTCTGCGGCGCGTTGCTCAAACTCAGTTGTAGTAGTCATTCGAAAATTGGCTGCTCTCTGCCTGTGCTGACATCTGGTAATGGAGGATTTTGCTACGGGTGGTTTCCAGTGCATCGTCGCTGACGGGCTGCCAGGCTTCATCGCACAGTATGCCACCCAGCTGGTCATTGATGCCCTGCGCGGTATCCAGCAAATCATCAAACAGCGCCAGACCGTTAACCGGCCCCGGCAGACGGGTAAAAATCAGCAGACCGGGCGTTGTCATGGAGACGAATTTATCCGGCAACAAGGTGCCTGGATCCAGAATATTGGCCACGCTGAACAGGATTTGCTTGCGTGAGCCGGCAACATGCTTGTGGAAGATCTGCATGTCACCAAAGTGCATATCATGCTTCTCCAGCGCGGCTTTGACTGCACGGCCGGTAAAGGCTCTGCCTTCCGGTGCCATAATAGTGAAAGCGACCACCATTTCCCAGTCGGGTTTTTCTTCTTCGGCTTCTTTCTCAGGCTGCACTGCAGGGGCGGATTCGTCTACTTTCGGTGACGGCTCATCGAACAGATCGGGTTCTCTTTCAGGAGTGTCAGTCAGGCGCGTTTTTTCCTGTTCTGAAAAAGTTTGCTCGTCATCATGCAACTCTTGCTCGAAAAGTGCGTCAAAGCGCTGCTGGAAAGAATCGTCCTCGCGGGACTCATCAATTTCCAACTCTCTTTCGAACGCTCTGGCCCGCTCCTGGCTGCGCTGATGTGCATACCAGCTGGTCGCGATGAAAGCGACAATAACAATGAGAGTGAGGACGATGATTTCTAACACTTAATTTAATCTTTTAGTTAAGAGATAATAGTCGTTTAACTTCAATTTGAGATTGTCCATGTCCACTCAACCAAGCAAACATCTGGAAACCTTTGATAATGCCACGCCCGAGCGTGATTATACCATTCACATTGAGACACCTGAATTTACCTGTCTATGTCCTAAAACCGGCCAGCCCGATTTTGCCACGATTAAGCTTGATTATGTACCCGACGAGAAATGCGTCGAGCTGAAATCCTTCAAACTCTACATGTGGTCTTATCGTGACGAAGGTGCGTTTCACGAAAAAGTGACCAACACTATTCTGAACGATCTGGTCGCAGCCTGCGACCCGCGTTTTATGCGTGTCACCGGTATTTTCAATGTGCGCGGCGGTGTTTATACCACGGTGGTCGCTGAGCATCGCAAAGAAGGCTGGATCCCACCCACCCCGGTTCACCTGCCTTAATCAATATAACCTTGTGGCTACCGGCACCATCAGGTGCCGGTGGTTTGTTGATCCTGCTACACCCTCGCTTATCATTCCCTCATTGTCATCTAGTCGATGCATAGGCTATTCAAATCACTTCAACCGCTGCAAAGCTGGCATAGTTCGCGCTATGTGGCAAACTAAGTGACAGATTTTTTAGCGACTTTTTTTCATTTCGCAAATCTGGAAATGAATCAATCCTATCCGAGGTGATCATGCAGAACATTGTCCGAGGCGCACGTTACCTGTTAAGAGGCTTTTCTTTAATTAATCAGCCCGGCGTTCGACGCTTTGCCTATCTGCCTATGCTGATTAACACCATCCTGTTCAGTGTTGCTATCTGGTTTGGGCTATCGCATTTCGGCGGCTGGCTGGATGCATTGATGCCGGACTGGCTGCCAGCCTGGCTGGAAAGTGTTCTGACCTGGATCATCTGGCCATTGTTTGTATTGCTGCTGGTGATTATTGTGTTTTTCAGCTTCTCGGTAGTCGCCAATATTCTTGCCGCCCCGTTCAACGGCATTCTGGCTGAAATGGTTGAGAGAAACGTGGCTGGGACACCGCCACCGGAAATGCCCTGGTCGCAGATGTTCAAAGACAGTCCCAAGATGATCTTCAATGAACTGCGTAAAACCGCTTATCTGCTGGTCTGGATCATTCCGCTGTTTATTCTGTCATGGATTCCGGGTCTGAATTTATTCGCGCCGGCACTATGGCTGTTTTTTACCAGCTGGACACTGGCGCTGGATTATCATGATTACCCGATGGGCAACCATCAGCTCGATTTTCGTCAGCAACGTGACATTCTGAGAAACAACCGTGGGCTGGCGCTGGGCTTTGGTGGTGCCACTATGTTGGCAACCATGATTCCGATAGTAAATTTTCTGGTCATTCCAGCCGCAGTCGCGGGTGCCACAGTCTTGTATCTGGAAAACCTGAAGCAGTCATGATCAGAGCTGGGCAATTGCTTCGCCGAGGATAGTCTCAATATCCCACTCGCAGGAACCGCAGCCGGATATCGCACCGGTTTTACGGGAAATAGTGTCAGGATCGATAATACCCTGCTCGATCAGACTGAGAATCTTGCCACGGGTGGTGCCACTGCAATCACAAATGATTTCGTCCAGTTCGGTCTGCTTGGTTTCACTCATAGAATTTTTGATGCTGCTGTAAATAGACAATTATCGCTTAACAGACCTGTTTTCTCACACCCAGTTTCCAGCTGAAACAAAGTTTCTTCAGGTGAGTCAGTTTTGAATTAACAATGAGGTGGCTATCAGGAGAAAAATAAAGGCTGCCGTCCAACGCAAAAACTTCATGTGCTTCAGATTCAGAGTCGCTCTCAACCTGGCTGTCATAAGCACATAAAACAGTTTACTTACACCGACACTGAATACAGTGACACTCACAATCATCATTATCTCTGCAGAAGACACATTGGCCAAGTCAACAAAGGCCGGCAGAATCGCCAGATAAAATAACACCGCTTTCAGATCGGTTAATGTCAATATAAAGCCGGCCAGCCATCCGCGTCCGCTTTGAGCCCCATCATATTCTGAACGCACCGGCGGTTGCTTGTGGAGACAGAGTCGCATTGCCAGGTATATAAGGCCTATTGCGGCAATCAGCTTGATCAGGAACCAGTGACGTGCCAGGAGAGGATAAGCCGCAGCCAGTCCTGAAAGCGCCAGCGACAACCAGAATAAGTCACCCAGTACAACGCCGACTGCTGTGGACGTGCCTGAACGGACGCCATGTAACATCGTGTTGGAAATCACCAAGAGCGTACTCAAAGTCGGCAACGCGGCCGCCGTCAGCAACACCAGACTCAGCCCAAACAATTCAGTTGGATGCATCCCTTATCCTTAGCAACATTTCAGGGGACCGGCTCCAGGTTCTCTTTAAGCTCCGGCGGTTAGTCAGACTCGATTCAGGGGCAATGAAAGCTTGGCTCAAGCTAAGTATAGCCGTGCCATAAGGCTATTTATCAGCCAATTATTATTAATATCGCCAATCCTGTAGATAAGCCTCGACGCAAGCTAATCATTGCCTATTACAATGTCTAGCGCCCATAAGGTTATGCTGTAGTGACTGGGCTCGTCATGACTGATAATAGTTGAAAACAAAAGCAATCCCGTCGTCTGAATGATTTGCTAGCCAGTGAAGGACGAGCTTACTGAGCAGTGACAACAATAGATTCAACACACATCCCGATAAAAACCGGGACGTGTGTTATCAAGTGCTCTCAATCAGCTTTGCTCATCAAGGATCACAAGCGAATCCGCTTCCAATTCCATAGTGTCGATAATATTTTCTTCCATATTACCGGTGACACTGATCAGATCACCGACATCGACTTGCTGAAAGCCTCGATCATCCAGTGGATTGTAGTCCATTCCCAGCGTATCGACGGTCAACATCTGGTTACCTTTATCCACCGTAAACTCACGACCGGTTACCGAGGTGACAGTACCAATAACTTCAGTCTGCCCAACAATGATGGGGGCCGTGTTAGTAAACCTGGCGCTCTCTTCATCCGTTGAGTTGGCATAGAAATAAACACCGAGATTTTCAACATAGACGGATTCGGCTTCAATGGTCGCGAGTTCAGAAAAGTCATCATCAATCTCGCCGTAAACACGCACTTCATCACCATTGAAAATAGGCGCCGCATCGGCGTCGGTCGACCAGTCATCCATCTCAACCAGAATCGTGCCCTGACCGTAATCCAGATAAAAGCTGTCCGGTCCGGTTTCGATCGCAGTCCCGGTCATGTTGACCCAGGTATCGTCAGCCTGACTGAAGGGAGATTCATTCGCCATGGCTGCTGGTGTGAGAAATGGGATCATCAGTGCAAAAACAGTTGAATGTCTCATGCATTTCCTCCTTATTAATAATTTGGATTTGCAAGTGACTCACAGTGTCTCAGGCACTGCTAGTGGTCTTGACACAACGCAGCACAAATTGTTTCCGGTCGGGAAGGATATCTGATTCAAGGGGTGATATTGAGGCTACCGCCGAACAGGCCAACCAGGCCAATCAGAATTAAGTAAACAGCCACAATATAGTTCAGGAGCCGTGGGACCAGCAATACCAGAATACCGGCAATCAGAGAAATGAGTGGGGTTAAAGAAATAGTCATGATTTCCTCCTTGTCATGTGGAATGACCGAGTATGCCGGTCGACAGTCCGGCCTTGCAAGCGACGCGTTTCAAAAACGCAGGAATATCAGTACCGACAACATCATCAGGCCAGCCAGCGCAACCAGCAAGTTCAGACCCAGGCTAATACCGACACGATAACCAGCAGGCCGTTCAAGCGCGGAAAAGGACGGCAATAACTGTGAGAACTGGAATACAGCGATAGCAACCGTCAGCACACCCAACAGCATGAACAGCACACCCAGCCAGAACAGGGTGAACTCATGGACGGGATCGCTCTGACCCAGAACTTTCAGCAATAAACCGGCCCGTTCGACAACGAAACCAAATGCCATCAGCATCATGCCGGTACGTTGCCAGGCAAGCAAAGTGCGCTCAGCGGCAAAAAAGACTCTGGGATCTTCCATATCACTCGCTCCCAAGTTTCGAGGAATTAATTGTCGAGGCTTTGCTGCATTTGGGCTTCGGTTGATGGAATAAGCACAAGACGATATGTACGGTATTCCTTCTCCAGCACTTTTTTGACTGCCCATATACCGCCAACAACGGCACAGGCAATGCCCACTACCTGAGACCAGAGTAGGTTTTTTTCCTCCAGTCCTGCAAGCGCGAGCAGAAATCCGGTGAGAAAGCCGAACACCACAGCCAGCAGGGCTGTGATCAGAAAAGTACGCCAGAAAATACTCCACCAGACCCGGGCCGCTCTACCCCAGGTGACATCCATGATTTGCATAATTCACTCCTTGATTGGCTTGTGAATGCTTCAGTTTTTTACAGATAAAAAAATGGGCCGCTTTGCGACCCATTTTTCATCAATTTTGCTGTATTTACCAGCGCATCATCCGACGAACAATGCCGTCATTTCTAAACGCATGATAAATCGCGCCACTGACGTGAACAGCAACGATGCCGAGTAGAGCCCAGGCGGTGTATGTGTGCAATTCACCCCAGAACTCGTTCATCTCTTCATCCGGCGCCGCAATCCGCGGAAACTCAATGGTCCACCACCAGACGGTATCCCAGCGAGTATGCGCTGATGACAAATAACCGGTGACACACACGGCCAGAATCAAACCGTAAATAGCTACGTGTGCCAGAATCGCCAGCCAGTGCATCCAGCCTGTCATACTTGTTGAATCCACTGGGGCCGGACGATACTTCAGCCGGACATAAAGCAACATCAGAATAATAATCACCAACGTGATACCGATGTTTTTGTGAAGTTGGAATGGGAAAGCCCGGAACTGCAATTCCGGAGATGGTAGCGGCAGCCCCATCATCCACCAACTGGAAATGAATAAAAAGAAAATTGAAACAGCCAGCAACCAATGCAGGATTACCGCCGTTCTGTTAAAACCTTGTCTTTGCATAACAGCTTCCGTTTATAGTTCGTTGCAATGATTGAAGAATTAAGCTTCGGCTTCGGTGTGTCTGCCAGCGAGTGCGCCGACGACTAACATCAAGTGAAGAATAAACCAGAGCAGGATCCCGCCCAGGTATACTTCACGCAAAGTTGGTCCGGTATTAACCACCGCAGCAAACTGCAGCAAGTCGACCGCAGCCAATGCACCGAAAACCGTGACAGCCGCTTTGGAAGCCCAGGGAGTGTAGTTCACCAGCGCCCCACCAATAATGATGGACAAAAACGCCAACACTGCACCAATACCAGCCAGTGTCATTTGTGCAGCAGGGAACCAATCAGGGGCGGCCAGTGCGATACCTTTAACGTGCTCGATAAGATATTCACACTCAGCAACAGTGATTCCTTCTTCTTCAAGTTCCTCTTCAGGACAGTCTGCTTCCGGCATAACACCACTTGCTGGCATGTTATTGACGATTACAGACTGTTTCATTGCTTCGTTGCCATGAACGGCAGTTAGAAAAACCCCCAGCATGATAGCCACCACACCGAGGATGCTGGCCCACGACGGGGTATTGTTGTTTAATCCTTCAGACACCATACAGCACCTGTCCTCTCGTTGTTATTAATGGATTTATCTCTCTCTTGAGTTGAAAGCTGCGACTGACAGGCCCCCCACCTCTTACAGCGATGTTTTCAACACAATTAACTAAGCTAACACAGCACAATTAGCTTAATCAAAACTTCTGACAGGCTATTCAAGCTTTTGTTCAGGGTCTCTTGGAGAAGCGTGATCTTGGGTGCATTTATTTTTGCTGCCACGCTGTATGAAGTTATTGGGAGAAATAATGCTGAAACAGCAACAAGTCCAGACAACTGCAGCTATGACAGTGAAATATCAGGCGGTGATCTTGTCAGGAGTGAAAGATCACCGCCCTTGGTTAGTGAGTCCCTTTAAGCCTGCAACGGGAACTCATCGTGCGATGCTTAAAACGGCAGGTTCATCTGCAGGGTGACATTACGTCCAGGACTCAATGCATAACCTTTATAGGTATCCAGGAAATCCCGATAGTCTTCATCCAGCAGATTATTGACACGCAAGGCAATTCTACCCGGCTGACCACTGGCCTCGTAAGGCAAATCAAAGCCAGCGTATAGATTCAGCAAGGTGTAATCATCCGTTGATGCTGTACCAAAAGGCGTGTTGTCGAACTGACTGAAAGGTTCCAGTTGCCCTGCCGCATCCTTGTCTTTTTTGTGGACCACTTCAACCGTCAGATAAGGATTTTCCAATGCCCCCATGGCAGTCGGCGTCAGGGTGACGCCCCCTCTGATTGTGTCAGCCGGAAGCAGAGGCAGATCATTGCCGCTGTCATCAAAATCGCCCCTGACCACCTCATAACTACCATGTAATGCAACCAGCGTATTCAATTGATAATGCGCAGACAAATCAGCGCCATAGAGTGTGGCATCCGCCTGTTCTGCCTGCAGAATAGGGAGGCCACCGGCGTTGGTCTGGCCAGTATCACCAAAAAACAGGTAATCGCTGATTTTGTTTCGATAAATGGTTGCTTTGGCCTGCAACCGCTGCGACCGCCACCGCAAAGAAAAATCTGTATTGATCGCGGTTTCTTCCTCCAGCGTCGGATCACCAATTTGAACAGCTGCGACACCGCCATGAACCCCGTTGACAAACAATTCAAACAGGTCTGGTGCCCTGAAGCCTCTACCCAGATTAGCTGCGGCAACCAGATTATCGGTCAGTTGATAACTGGCACCGACTGATCCGGTCATCACGCTATAGGTCTGTTCCCTTGAGCCTGCGTTCGCGGGAATCACCGTCTGGTCACGCGTTTCGCTGGCCTTGGCTTCCTGTTCGCGACGGTCAAAACGTAAACCGGCATTAAGCGTCAAGTCGCCCAACTCGAACTCTTCAAATCCAAACACCGAATAATTACTGATTTCGCCGCCCGGTGATAAGGCAACTTGTCCCTTGGAGACCTGCTCCTCCCGGACGACCTCAATCCCCCAACGGCCGCTCAGCCAGCCATCAATATCGTTATGAACCAGTTCTACCCGTCCAGTGTAGCTGTCCCGCTCCAGGTCAATCACAATATCCTCAGGTAAATAGTCACGCGTACTACCTTGTGGACGATCGGCAGCAGGCGGCGGCCCGGGGTTTGACTGCCGTTTATTATTTGACCAGGTAAAGCTGGGCTCCAGATGCCAGCCTGGCGATAAATCGATCATCGCCTCGAGCTGCAACAGATCATTCTCCAGATTCTGACCAATCCCGATGCCATCAGGCAGATTGAGAGGCGGCGGTAGAAGGTAGTTATGCTCATCCTCCCAGTGTTTATAACGCGCGGTAATGGTGCCGAATGGTGCTAACCACCCCACGGCAAACTCACCATTACGCTGTTCAAAATCAGTATGATCCAGTTCACCGGAAAAATTGGGCGCACCCGGACGGCCACTTTCTGAGAAAGTAGCTTCATTAGGGGTCGTGATATTTTCGCCTTCCCGTCCCAGAAAGGCCCCGGTCATACCGAACTGGTCATTAGCGGCATTGATCCTGAGTCCACCCATACGTTCGTTATTATTCGTGGCGTACCCTGCTGTCACTTCCCCACCCAGTTCAGTTTTTCCTGGCGAGGCAAAGGGAACGGGAGTAGAGATAACATTGACTGCGCCCCCGATGGCATCGGAGCCGTACAAAATACTTGACGCCCCTCTCACCACTTCAATTCTGTCGGCAAAAAAAGGCTCGATATTGGGTGCGTGACGCACCCCGTACTGCTGATGATAGAGACCAATGCCATTTTGCATGACCCGTATCCGGTTGCCACTCAGCCCGCGGATTACCGGCTTGCCCGTCTGGCTGCCAGTACCGATATTGCTGATACCGGGTAAGCGATCGAGTGTCTCTCCCAATGAGGCTGATTGATTTTTTTGTTTCTCCCTGCCCTGCAACACCTGGACATCGGCTGGTGTGTTGAACACAGGTGTTCGCTTCGCCGTGCCGGTCACCGTTAAGGTATCGAGTTCGGCTGCAGCTAATTGAGGTTGCTCGTTGTAAGTCTGGCTTTTGTCCTGTGCTTGTGCATGCACGGGATAAACAACCAGCGCGGCCAGCATTGCGCTGGCATTAAATATGGTTTTCATCTTTTTCTCCACGCTGAATAAAGCGCACGCTATAAGGTGCGTCCAATCATGTCTAAGATTCAGATAGAGAGATGTGGTGGTGCTCTGACATGGTTAATGATTGACAGTAAGCCATAATCGATGGGCTCTTCAGATGCTGTCGGCGATGTTTGCCAGCAGGATAAAAGCGCCCTGGCAGTGCCCCTGAAAAAAATATCGCCGATGTGTTGAGTGAGATGAAACTGCTCACAATCACAACTAGCGGGAATATGGGGGACATCAAATAAATGATGATTAGCCGCATGCACCTGGCTGTTGGCTTGTACCATCACCAACAACAGCAAACTCAGCAGCACCTGCATATAAGCGTGTCGAAACAACATAAATCTGAATTAGGTCAATCATCTCAATCAAAAGCTATGATACATCGTATCATTCTATACCTACCTACATGCAAACCCGGGTTAATATAAATGCCTGAGCGGTAGGCTTTTGATTGTTTAGGGAATGAAAGTTTAAGGGCTTATGATCTGATGACCTATCAGACCTAACAAAAAACCGCCCAGGGCAGCCAACGGCGGCGCATAGTGATTTTTCAACCTTGCTTGCGGCGCTATATCCTGAAAGATCAGATACAGGATGCCACCGGCAGCAAACATCATAACCATGGCAATAATAACGGGATGGTCAGCAAGAAAAAAATGTCCAGTCAAACCTGCTAACGGCCCTAGCAATGCCATCAGTGTAAATGCTGATACCACAGACCATGACGGGTAAGAGGTGGACTGAGCCAATTCCCGGTAGGCATTAAATCCTTCGGGTAAGTTTTGCAGTGCGATGATGATTGCCAGTAGCAGCCCTGCCTCAGGAGAAACGGTAAAAGTAGCGCCCATCGCCAATGCTTCAGGAACAAAATCAGTCAACATCGCAGCCAGTTGGCTGACTGACGTGCCCTGGCTAGAGAGAAAATAATCCAGCCCCATAAAAGCGAGACCACCGCTGGCAAAGCTGATACAGACCAGCGTCAGCGATAAATCCTTGCTGCCTTGTGGCACGAGCACCAGCGCCACGGCAGCAATCAAGGCACCACCACCGAAGGCGATAACACTATGTCTGAAGTCGGTCTCAAGCCAGGATGGACGTATCCGCTCGATACATGCCAACGCTGCCCCCAGTGGCATCATCAAGCCAGCTATGAGGGTTAGCAGTGACAGTTGAAGCCAGTCACTCATCGTCATCACCAATATCGGGTTGAAGTCTCCCTGTCTCGTTGCAGGTGTTATCGCGTTTTGCCACGTTACTGCCCTGCCACACGCCGGTAATCTTTTTGCTGACTGAAAAAATGTCTGAATAAAAGATGGGATGGCAGATAGATCAATACAACCAGCGCCACAAAGAACAGACACAGATAAGCTAATGGCGGCAGCACGGTTTGAGGCCCTCCAAGACCATAAACCCAATTTATATTGTCTGTCCGTTCTGTCACTACAAAAGTCAGGGGCAGCACTAACAGTGCAAGCATCACCTGCGACCGGAAAGCCCGCCTGTCATAGCCAAGGCGTAATAACAGATAGAGCAGTAAGGGTGGCAGGATCAGATGAAAAGTGCCAGAGAGCAGCCTGATAAGCCGGGATTCAGTCTCATCAAACATGTAAGCGGCAATCCCCATGAACTGGCTACCTGTCATAAAATCCATGACCCAGGCGGTCTCCAGCAATAAAACACTGACCGCCATGGTGCTCACTATCAGACGATTTTCGAGCCAGACTGCTGCTACCAGTGCTATCAATGCAATATCAGAAAACCAGAGAAAGTTTGTGGGGCCCAGTTCATGCCAGTAAATCGGCACAATGATACAAACGAGTACGGTGTAGCCAACTTTTAGCCACATTGGGAGGCGATTCTTCTGCCTACCGGTCACTGGCGCATTCATAGCTCACCGCTGCTCTGGTGCTGCCATTTTCTGTGAATTAATTCTGCCACAGCGATTCCCATCAGCAACCAGAAGCTGCCAACCAGAAACCCTGCGACCACATCACTGGCATAGTGAACACTCAACACCAAACGACTCCCCCCTATCAAAAGGATTAACATCGCAGCCCAGTAAATTAACTCAAATCGCTGGCGAGCCGAACTTACCCCCCGGCTGATGATGTAGGCCATGAATCCATAAACCGCGAGCGCACTGGTGGCATGACCGCTGGGAAATGAAGGCGTTATCTCGACCAAATCGGTTACTGATTCAGGTCGTGGTCGCTGTAGCAGGAATTTACCGGTATAAGTCATCAGCTGCGAACCCAACACCGTCAGCCAGAGAGGCGCAATAAAGCCACTCAGATGATGCGCCCAGAATATCCCCGTAGCGACCACTGCTACCGCGATAAGCGCCGGAGCGCCACCCAGATCCGTCAGCCAGGCAAAAGCCATCAGGGTACTGTCGGTTCGAATCAGTGTCAGTTGTTCATTAATCCAATAATCGATCCGGATCAGCTCTTCTGCTTCCAGCAGTTCTTCGACCAGCCCGGCGAATAATGCCAGCAGATATAGCATCACCAATATGATGAGGCTTAGTAGTAAGCCTGAAAAATGCGACGTTGTCAGTCTCGCCTGCACAAGCTCGCTCATTTTCGGGTAGCGAACTTTGAGTTGAGACCACAGGCCGGCCACCTCGTCTCGATGCCTGGCCTTTAACAACCAGACAGCAGCTTTGTGATATAACACTGTAGCCATGCGTGAGGCCCACCAGCAAAGTGGTCTCAGCATAACAATCAATAAAACCAACCCCATCAACGGTAAATATGACGAGAGCATGTTTATCTCCGCTTATCCGGCTTAAGTTCGATTATTTTGCTCATGTGTTTCCGCTGAAACAAATTCTTCCCCGCCCGGCTATGTGATTATTACTAAACCAAGTCGCCAGATAAATTGTCACCTTTAGTGACAGCTTAAATCCAACACGGCAACAAAACAGTCATCTTCTTCCATTTACGCACAGCGCGTGAGTGTAGGAGAGTACTTGGCGTTGTCAGTTAATCAAAAAGGAGGTTTATATGCATGTCACTTCAGAAGCAGCGAATAAAGCTATTGATGGTGCACTCGCCAAAGCAGAGTCTACTGAAACCCGCATGTGCATAGCTATTGTTGATTCCGGCGGTGCATTAAAAGCGTTCTACCGCATGGATGATGCCTGGGTGGGCAGCATTGACATCGCTATAAAAAAAGCACAGACAGCATTGTATTTCGGCATGCCCAGCGGTGAAATCGGGCAGCTGTCCCAGCCGGGCCAGCCTTTATATGGCATTGAGCACTCAAACAACGGCCTGATTACCTTCCCTGGTGGCGTCCCGATCGTCGATGATGATGGCTATATGTCCGGTGCCATTGGCGTCAGTGGCAGTTCTGTAGAAAATGACAATCTAGTGGCAAGAGCTGGGGTCGAAACCATCGGTGTCTGTGATTTACCGGATCATCCATGGAGAACCTAATCATCGACTCTGCTGGAGCTTAATACTCCAGATAAACGAATAAAGCGGCTATCCTGCAAAAAGGATAGCTGCTTTAATCTAAAGTCAGATACCTAATTTACAGACACCGTGCACGTCATCCATCAGAGGCATGTATAACACCTCACGAAGTATTATTTGAGCCGTTTCGTGTCATCGTCAGTCCCTTAGCCCGCATCGTTATATATCACCGGCATCTTCCCTTTCCAGACAGACCAGAGGTCGGGATCAACAGCCAAACTGGCCATAAAATGAGCTACGTTTTCCCGACTGGTCGTGCCCGGATTAAAAATGACGTTTCTGATCGGCGAAGGAAAGATTCTATACGCCGAGGCCTCCGATTCGTTGATGAGACTATCCGGTCTCACTGCAACCCATTCAATGATGGGATGATTCTGACCGATATGGGTTCTCAGATAATCTGCTGCCTGCTCATTATCCCGGTGTGGGGGCAGTAAAAAACGGACAACTGAGATCACGAATCTCTGGGAAAATGGCGGCTTTTCAGGGATATCACGGTTACTGTTTCCCGATGTATTCATCAGAATGAGCTTCACTTTGTGATCTGGAGCAACACCTTCAACACCACTGATAAGTTTCTTAAGGGTATCGGTGACCAGGCGTCTGGGTTCTCCAAACACCCCTTTGAAAGTGGGCTTATGCCCCAAACAGGATATAACCACACCACAACCAACAAGATGAGCTGCAACTTCCCGCTCACTAAGCTGGGAAATATCAGCAGTGACTTCCGAGTAATTAGCCTGATTACCAACAATGTCTGTCAGCGAACTCCCTTCTCGCATGATAGCCACGACATGAATGTTCCGCCGGAGCAGTTCAGCCACGACCCGCTTTCCGGTCGCCCCACTTGCCCCGGTCACTAATGCCTTGTTCACTTAGCTGGCATCCAGGCGGTAGGCCACAGCAGTTTCAGGCTTTCTATGTTTGCTATCACTATAAGCACGGTGGTAATGCCTAGATATTCTGACCAAAGCGCCAGACAACACCACTGGGATCATCAACGATAAAATCCAGCATCCCCCAGGGTTGCTCTGTGATCTCTGAAACCGCAACGCCGTATTTTTCCGCCACACCAGACCGGGTTATGTGTTGATGCCACGCTTTTACATCCTCAACCAGCACGTGCATCATCAAGTTCTCTGCGAGTTCTTTCACGTAGAAATCCTGTAACAGAAAGCTGCAATCACCATAGCGGAAATAAGCAATGCCTCCAGAGTCTGAGGCTTTGGTAAAGCCGATATCTGAGTAAAACTGCTTAGACCGTTCAAAATCTCTAGCTGGCACGAAAGCCTTGATTTCAACTGTATTCAAATTACCCATGTTCAATCCTTGTTTAACTGGCAGATTATTAGGCATTCCGATTGGCTTTACTGCCCATAGGGTGTCGACAGCATCTCTATCACACCGAGTTCGACGCGAAACACATAAACCAACATCACAATAAGACAAAGACAGGCGAAAGCAACAATGGCACTGGTGCTTTTATCAGGGTTTTCCGGTAACTCGAACTCTACCCCTTTTTTGTTGAGATAATCAGAGTAAAGATCGCATAAAGCCAAAACAAAGATTGGTCGAAGCACCAGCATCAGAATTGCCAAAGTAATCAATAGCGGAACACCAGCCCAAAAGTAGAAGGTATAAATGTGACCGTATATTTCATCGCCACTGGGCACGATATCCATAGTCATAAAGATAACGATGACGCCACCATAGCTGACACAGCCGATAATCCAGCAAAGCGCTGAATAGCCGGCCCGCAACTTGGCCACTTCGACAAAATTATCTTTGACGAAAATAACCGAATTTTTACCCGACTTAATCAGGTTATTTCCTGTAACAATACTGGGCAAAATGCCGGAGATACCCAGCTTCCAGGCATAATACAGCGCTTCACTTAATACCGCATTCCTTCGCCCTCCTTTCTTGGGCAATCGATCCAGTATTTGATTCACCGTGATCCAACCATCAATCCAGTGAAACGACCATAGGGACCAGCTGTGGGGAAGAACAAGCTCTAAACAGCTTGCCACGCTCGATTGACGACCTTGCTTATGCAAGAAATGGGTCGCCCCCATGCATCCAGTAAGAATCCCCACTGGGAAGGCCGCCAGGCCAACGCACACAAAAGACCAGGCTAAGAGCACCCAGTCTGCAATTGAACCATCATCCGATTCTGCGGCACTTCGCCAGACCGTCTCGGGAATCCAATCAAGCATCTGTACCCACAGCAAATACGCAAGGCCAATTGATGCCCACTGCAGCAAACTGAATAGAAAGATTTCTTTTTCTTTAAAGCCTAATGATATGGCATAGCCGACCCTGGAACCGAAGTTTCTGATGCCACCGGACGGCTTTTTCTCAATACCGGGAATCTCTTTTATCTCGTCCCTGACGAAATCAAGTTTATTTAACAGTCCCACTCCAAGTCCTTTTGCAAGATTGTCACCGTTATCCGTCACTGTTTTCTGGCAATCAACCGATTCGCTTGTACATGATATCGACCATCACGCCTTTATACAGACATCGTTCCATATGATGCCAGCCCAATTTTTGATAGAGCCCTGATGCGTACTCAGTATAGAGATACCAGACAGAAACACCCGACTGCACAGCCTCAAGTTCACAGCGTGAAATTAACTTGCTGGCTATACCTTGATGCCGATAGTCCTCTTTTACGTATACCGCTGCTAACCAGGGGGATAAATCCCGCCTGGTGTCCATATCGTGATGGACTATCGCCGCCGAGCCAAGCAGTTCATTGCCAGACAAAGCAATAAAGATCGAGGGAATCCCCTCTCGTCCTGCGGCATCCCTGATGACTTTCCTGCGTCCTTCCAGCGTCAGCGACGGGTTCAAATGTTGCCATTCCGCATGGTGGCGTGTTGCCAACTCAATAATCAATGCCTTTTTATCAGCCAGAGGAATAATTTCCATATTTTATCTACCTCAATGCTCAAAAGCCGGATCAGTGTGGCTTAATAAGGTTTACCCATGAAATCATCCAACACGATATCACGCAGAGTCTGAGTGCTTATCTTATATACAGCAGCCCCGCTCTCAGCACTGAATCCGAAGTGATGGCAACGCGGTAGTTGATACCCATATTTTCGGGAGTGGTTTTTCTATACCAATAGTCTTCAAACAGGTACCAGGTTCTAAGCAGAAGCACACAGAATGCTCCCACATATTTCAACGTTTTCACTGGCTATGCTTCTCCCCTGTGCATAAGCAACTGTTTATTCCACGTTACCGCGCACTCCCTTTCTTCGATTGTCTCGGACCTTGAGCGTAGCCAGATTCATTAACCGCCGGAACTTGGGACACGCCAGATGACTGGGCGCAGTACATGCCGCGGCATGCCTTAGTCCGTCCCGCATGGTAGTTAACTGGCGAATTTTCTTGTCCAGCTCGTTAGCCTTTTGCGACAGCAGTTGTCTGTCGATTCGGGGCTGGTCGCTGCCAGGTTCAAACATCAGCACAATCTCGTCCAGCGAAAATCCAGCCGCGCGCCCGAGTGAAATCAATGACAACTGATCCAGGACAGCTGGCGAAAAAGTACGTCGCAGGCCCTGCCTCCCCGTCGAATGGATCAGCCCCTTCTCTTCATAATAGCGTAGCGTAGAAGCCGGAAGACCTGATTTTTTTGCCACCTGAGAAATATCCATACAGCCCTTGACTTAAAGTTAACTTGAAGTTGTAGGCTAGCATCAATCACGTTGATAAGGAAAAATTATGGACAACATCACCCACGATTTAATAACCATTATTGGCCTTGGTATCGGCGCCACGCTCTTGATGGATATATGGGGACTGGCTCGCAAGCCCTTACTCGGTATCTCTCCGCCAAACTACTGCCTGGTGGGCCGCTGGTTTGGCCATATGATGCGAGGACAGTTTCAGCATCAATCGATCAAGGCCTCCAAACCCATTCAGGGAGAATGCTTTATAGGCTGGTTTGCCCACTATCTGACCGGCATCTGTTTTGCCAGCATATTAATCATATTCTGGGGGATGTCATGGATTGAACAGCCTAAACTTGTCCCCGCCCTCTGGGTCGGCCTGGGAACACTAGCCGCACCATTTCTGTTGATGCAACCATGTATGGGCGCCGGCATCGCAGCGGCGAAAACACCCAACCCATGGCAAGCGAGAATTCAAAGCTTAGTGACCCATCTGGTTTTTGGGTTTGGCCTTTATCTAGCGGGCTTGCTGATCAAGTTTATGGGCACTTAGTTAACAGCGGTTTGGCTTGGAAAGGGTATAGCTTGCCCAAAATAGCAGGCTTGATGCCCTTCCCTACTGGAGAAGCCAGGAACTCAGTCCAACAGCGCGCCTCTTAAACCTATTAGTGTTCGACAATATCCAGCAATCTAAATGCTTCCAGGGTAAGCGATTTTCTTAACGCCAAATCTGAGCTTTGCTTTATCTCAATGTGGTTGGCAAAAAACCAGGTTTGATTGTTGACAACCAGATACCCCACATACCATCCATCTTTACCGGACCAGCCGGTTTTCGACCAGATTTTTACAGCGCTGTTGCTGTCGGAAAGCATAATCTGCTTCAGGGTTTTTATATGTTGTTGCTGTATGGGTAGCGTCTCTGCGTAGACTTTTCGCAGAAAGCGGATTTGATCTTCCAGAGAGACCCGCAAATCACCGTCCAGCCAAAACCGTGTGATTTCACTGCCGGTTAATTGGTTTCCATAATCAAAATCACGGAGGTACTGATGGTATTTCTGGTCGCCTACCATTTTGGCATAACGTTGATAGCACCATACGCACGAGACTTGAAAGGCTGTTTTCAGTGTTTGATCCGCGTTCCATGGCTCATAATCACGCTCAACCCCATCCCAGGCAATCACTTCCGAGGCATCTTTAATCAAACCTTCCTCAAGTATGATGAGCGTGTTGGGAATTTTAAATGTCGAAGCAGGGATGTAACTTGCTTCGTTATTCAGGTTGTATTGATACTTTAATTTTCCATCAGCAGACTCAATGAGTATTGAGCCTTCAACGTTGTTGGTTTGGTACAGGTTTTCGAGCTGATTCTCCGAAGCATATACGTTAGCTGAGAGCATCCATACAAAAAGAAATCCTAAATACTGCATATTCATCCTGATTTTAAAATATGAGTGCATAACGCTCTCGCATTATGTTTTATACCATGATTGGTAGCGGGGGTTAGCGTCTTTCATATCGGTGTATAGCCACACCATACGATCGACAAACCATGCCTTAAAAACCATTATCCAGACATTACCGAGGACCAAAATCCAGAAATCCAGCGCAACCAAGCCATAAATGAAGATTGGAAGACCGATAGCGGATAAACACTGCAAGACTCGGCAGACTATTCGATGATGATGCGGAATAGCTGTGTTTTTGCGGTTGAGATAAATCCGCTCTCCAAAGGTGCCCATTGAGGCCCAATTATTTGTTTTCCTTGGCACATTAAATAGTCGTGGGTTCAGCCATACCCACAATATGGCTAGAAAGATTGGCGCTATGGAATAAGCGCCAATCCAGTCCCTCGACCAGAATGCAATGGAAATGAGTGGTAACGTCGTAAACCTTGTGTACACGCTCCATGGGTTGGCGTGCCTCATCCATACATCGTCAGTCATGGACATGGACTTCTCTGCGAGTTTAAGGATATTCATACGCCCCCATACGAAGTATCACGCTGCCATGTACAAGACGAGTTTGCCAGCACTCGCCGACCATCAACGACGGATTTAATCGCCCTGTCAGTCCGGTTCTGATGGCAACTCATAGCGTTGGTGGCGCTTCTGGATACTGTGGAAGATCATCAGCAATGTCTATCCACGGTTGTTTGGAGGATACCCAGAAATGCATATCAGGTTTAAACAGCGACGGATCGTCCAGACTCCCTGCCGTAAATCCGATAACTCCCGCCGAAGCACGCCGGGAAAATATGCTTGTACCACAACGCGCACACGCCCCTCTTTCGAGCGTCTCTGATGAGTAAAATGTATTAACGGGTCCGGTGATAGAAACATCTTCAATCCGCACGAGCACTCGAGCGTTAAATGCTGCACCAATAGCCTTTTGACATTGCCTACAGTGACACACTCTCTGGTTCAATGGCTCAGCAGTCGTTTGGTAACGAACAGCACCACACAGGCACCCACCGCTAAATTTTGTCACCAGGAAAGCCTCCTCATCTTAATGGTCCTACCCCGCGCTCTGCGGCAAATTGGGAACGTAACTATAGATCCGTCCGACAACAGCCACTGGTTATGTATGGTAGTTCAATCTGGCAGGCCTTCGAACGTCGGCAATGCCGTTAACACCACATCCCAAGCCGCTTTACTGGATGAAAAGATATGCGCAGTTGGCGACATGGTTATTTCAGTATCCAAACAGCCCGCAGGCACGACGAGCAAACCTGGGAGCTGCGTGTTTGGCAGGGCTGAGCCACACAACTTGCAAAAGCTCTTGTTATGTCGAGTGCCAGGAAGCGTAAACGAAGTCACTGCATCTGCCCCCGAATGCCAGATCAATTCAGCTGACTGTGAAAACAGGTTTGCCGCATAAGCGGCACCCGTATCTTTTTGGCAATAGTGACAATGACACAGGTAAAAGCTTTCAAACTCACCTGTTACCTCGAACTTCACGGTGCCGCATAGACAGGAACCGAAATACTTACTCATCAGCCTCACACCTCCCATAGCTTGTGGCTGAATGCCACATTAGTAGCCTTCAAAACTGCGCCAGCGCTTTGGGATATCAACTGCAGCAATTTGCCAGGGTCCTATCTATTGTTTCCAAAATGAATGAAATGCGTTCGTCAATATTAGTACGCAGCACTTCCGATGTTTCGTATCCCCACTGCAAATACCACTTTTTCATGCCCGCAACCCACATGCAGAAGCCAAGTCAAAGTCGCTGGGGTTTGATGGGTTCTTCAGTTGTCATCAGTGCATTCTTCGGCATAATGCTTCATTCAGCCGAAGCGTTAGCGGTCAGTTGCAATGTCTTGTTAGGCATTACAGTAAACTCGTACTAAAAGCCACCTGATAACTACCAATAACCTTGGTGACTGCACTCATGACAACGCTTACTTCTTTCTCAGGTAATTCCACAGTGAACTGATATGTCTTGAGTTCATTATCTCCAGCAAACATAGGAATGCTCTTTGTAGAAAACTTCCATCCAGATTTTTCCGAGATACGATTAATACTGTTATTTATGTGTGTGATGTAATTAGCAACGTCTGTCTCCTTAATAAAAACAGTACAAACACCATCATTTCTGTATGCGACAGCGTAATTTCCATCTCGTGAACTAAACGACCATGCCTTTCCATCCGAGCCATTCAGAAAATGCTTAGATAACTCAGATGGCAGTGGCGCTTTTATTTTCATTCCATTAGTCATGAAGTCATCAAGAGCATTGGCATCCCCGGCATTTTGTACGCAGCTTGATAAAGAAAAGTTTGCACCGAAAAACTCAGGGTCACTCGCATTTGACTGACTGCACCCTGAAACTATGATTAAGAGAGTTACAAAAAGTATAGCTTTTACTTCCATGTTTTATTTCCTTTGATGCCTAACGCCAATATTAAACGGCCGACTTGCCGGAGCAAGGCGGCCCGGTGGAGGCCCGCCAGGGCCGGAACGAACTTGAATGACTGGTTATGTGCTTGGACTACTGGGAACACGGTTGTAGCGAAAAAACGAAAAGCCCAAACCATACATTACCAAGCAATATCAGCAATTTGATCGCACCCCGAGCAAACGCGGGAATATTTTGATAGCGGTATAAATAGCCTATGACCACCCATTGCGCAGCCAGCCACACGGCTGAGAAATACAGGATGCCTTTGTGACACTCTATTTCAGAGGCGGTGTAATAGGTATACCACCAACCCGAAACCATACCCGTGGTGAGAAGAACGAGAATCGCGCAAGACAGCCGATTGCGCCAATGTGGGTATTCCGTGCTTAAAAGCTTTTCCTTTGCTTCGGTCAATTTTCCCGCCATTCAAATCTATTCAGGAACTGCCACAAAAACGCCTGCAATCACGCGCTTGTCGCGTCCTTTGCTTTGTTATGCCAATCCTAAGCTCAAAACATAGCTCACTAAATGTGCGAAAGCGTGAGCGATGATCGCCGCTTCCAAGCCATACCGCCAATACAGGTAACCGAACAGCATCCCGAAGGCGGTATTAGCGCCGACGATGAACAGCACCACGTAGCCCGTCAACTCCCCAGTCTGCATTGCTACCGCTGGTAAATGGCCCGCGCCGAAAAGCAGCGCGCTCACGACGATGGCCAGCCAGACATAGCGAGGCCGGGGAATACCGCTTCGATGTTGCAGGAACCGCCATGCCAGCCATACCAAGACTGTCATTAGCCCCCACCGTAAAAGCAGCTCCTCTGTGACCCCGCCATAGAGCACACGCGCCATTATCGGCACTGTAAATGGCTGATCCACCTCAGCGAGGATCGATGGGAGTCCGAAACCGCCAATCGCGAATAGCCCAACTCCCCCCACGACCCCGGCGACCAGACCGGGAAGGAGCTGCGGCCGAAGGGCCGACCTGATCGAGCCCGCAGTCACCGCGGCCTCAAAAGCAGCAGCTCGAAAACCAATTTTCGGCGCCAGCACCACGCCCAACCACACCGCGACAGCGACTAACAGCGCACTCTGCGCAATACTTGCAATTAACACCAACCATAGGGGCGCGGCAAGCGTCACGTCAGCCATAAGTTGTGGTAGCACAGTGACTGTGAGCGCGACCACGCCGAGCATGCCCGCAACCCACATGCAGAAGCCAAGTCGAAGTCGCTGGGGTTTGATGGGGTCTGCAGTTGTCATCAGTGCATCCTTCGGCATAACGCCGCATTCACCGGCTTGTCCGGTGCAATGCTTTGTTAGGCTTGCTTTTCCTCGATTTTTTAACTTTCCATTAAAAACTCAAGAAGAGTATTGTTAGGCACCTGAACCATATTTGCTAAAGCTGTTTTCTACGAGTTCTAGTAACTTCGAATAGCTGATTTTTAGTGAATTTGATGATATAGCAATTGGACTGCCAACCATTTTCATGTTTGCATTGTTTAAGGCACGCTTCATTGCGCCGCCCCGATCTACATATTTTTTGGGATCTTGGACATGGATTATTAGCATTTTTTGTCTTTGGATCTGATATTCGCTAAAACCCGATATTTCCGCCCATGGGATAAGCCCGGCAGCTACACCGCTTGAATTATCCGTGATGCCCTTATGATTGAAGATTAGCCCCGGCTTTGAATCGAAGAGTTTAGTGATGCCATAAGCGGCACATAGACCGAAAAACGCCATGCAGATGTAGCCAACTGCATGGGCTATTTGAGGGTTGCTGTATTTGCGTGAAGATTCGATTTGTTCGGAATCTAATGTGGTGAGCCAAAGACCTCCAACCACAAATGCCAGTGACCCAGCAATCATCAGAATGATTTTAAATTTGCTGAGCGCTATTACTATTTCGTCTTCGTTTTGCAACGTACTCTCCTTGGTGCCTAATGCTTCATTCAACCGACGCGTTAACGGTCGGCTGGAAGGACATGTTAAAAAACTCAAAAGCAGTCTTCATTCGAGTAAACATCTATCAGAGTTTGATTTGAGCTATTATTCACTTTCTCCTTGCGGGTGTTGAATACATCGAAACACACGTGACGTTCCTGATCAGCCAATATCTTTGGTGCTGAGCATCCAACAAAGGTTTTAGATTCTCTGACAGAATTTCCAGTTAAGGTCTCAGCAATACAGACTTTATGTTTGTTAGGGTCATTTTCTTCAGGGATTAATAGTGGACCATAGGTATAGCCCCTTCTAGAAGTAAAATTGACCTTATAAATGACGTCAACCTTCTTTTCTCGTAACCAGACCGGAAACCATAAGTTCTCATGCTCAAGAATACTGAGCACAACCGTGTGATCACCATCAATCAAGCCTAAAGCAAATGGGCAGCGTATATCTTTTCCATCATCTCCCTTGCAGCTTAGACCACGAATGTCTTGATTGTCGACGGACTTTGTATAGACAGTAGTGTTCGAAAAAAAATGACCTGCTAGCACTCTAACTAATAACGCGACTTCCTGATTTGTTTTTTTGGGACCTGAGTATGTCGGAGCATGATCTGGAAAAGTAGTACAAGCCGATAACAAAAGTATTGTCAGGAGGAAGTAAATGAATTTCATTATGTGTTTCTAACAGCCTGTTAATAAGGCCGTTGGCCTCATAATAAATATTATCGGGCGGCCTTTTAATTTTCTGGCAAGAAATGCCTGGTGCTCGATAAGTCTATGTAAACATGGTAGAAATGGAAAAAAGATTCTTTTCAAGGAGAAAAGAATCGGGCCGACTATACGGATTATTGTCGGGTTAGTTATGTGGTTATTCAGGGATGAGGTCGCTTCCATGCAAAACAAATCTCCATTTCTCAACGCCATTCAACAATTTATGATGGTCAGGCGAGATAGCCTTGGTCTTTCCATGTTGTAGCCTAATATTTCACAGGCTTGGGCTTGTGGCAAGCGATCGGTGGATTGCTGCGTCGTCACCTCCTCGCAATGACCAACGTTTTATTAAGCTTTCGCTATGGTCGGCTTTGTCGTTTACGCTTCAAGCATGAAGGAGTCTGACGGTTTGCTTAAGCGCAGCCTTCTGATTTCATTGCGCATTTCCTTTCATCATAATCTACCTAATGCTTTACCTATTCTCTCTGCCGCCTCAAGCAGTCGCTCTTCACTGGTGGTATAGGCAAAGCGACAATGTTTTTCTGCTTCGAAATTGCCGAAATCAAGGCCCGGTGTAATGGCCACGCCTGCTTCTTTGAGCAGGTAGCGTGACAGAGCCATGCTGTCTGGGACTTTTTCGTTTAATAACGTTGAACAGTTAGCATAGAGGTAGAACGCGCCCTGGGGCTTGACGGGTATATCAAAACCGATTTCCCTCAAAGCGGGTAGCAAGGCATCACGGCGCTGCTGCAGGATTTGACGGCGTTGCTCAAGGATAGCCAGAGTCTCACCTTCAAAGGCTGACAGTGCCGCATATTGCGACATGGTAGGGGCAGCGAGATAAAGGTTTTGTGCCAGGCGACCCATGACTTCGGTGTAGCCATCGGGCACGACCAGCCAACCTAATCGCCAGCCGGTCATGCCGAAGAATTTAGAGAAGCTGTTTATCACAAACGCTTCATCATCGACTTGCAGGGCGCTGGGTGCGTGGAAGCCATCGTAGGTCAGGCCGTGATAGATTTCGTCAACGATGAGAGTGCCCTGCTCTTTTTTTACCGCCGCTGACAAGGCTGCCAGTTCAGATTTGGTCAATACGGTGCCAGTTGGGTTGGATGGTGAAGCCACCAGGGCAAGACGGGTGTTTGCATCCCAATGTTCTTCAACATGCTGTGCTGTGAGTTGGTAATGGCTCTTTGCCGTGACCGGAACGGCATTGACTTCTCCCTCCACAAACCGGGCGAAATGGCGATTACAGGGATAGCCCGGGTCGGCCAGCATGACTTTGTGGTCTTTATCAAGCAAAGCCCCCATGACCAGCAGCAAAGCGCCGGAAGCACCGGGTGTAACGATAATCCGATCCGCTGAGACCTTTACGCTATAGTGGGTTTGATACCAGTCCGCAATGGCTTGTCTGAGCTCGGGCAAGCCCAGTGCCGGTGTGTAATGGGTCCGGGCATCTTCGAGCGCCTTGATGCCAGCTTCAATAATCGGCTTTGGTGTCTCAAAGTCAGGCTCTCCGACTTCCATATGAATGATGTCATGGCCGCGCGCCTGCATGGCTTTGGCCTGGGCCAGAATATCCATCACATGAAATGGTGAAATGGCCTGTGCCCGTTTGCTGATTGGCCTGCTCATGAATCTCCCTTGAAAATTAGACGCTTACTCGAACGATTACCGGCAAGGATAAGAGTAATGCTGCACGCTGGCAAAACAATCCTGAATCAGGCTTGATCTCAGGCTTTTTATCTGGCGTATGATGGGAACATTGAAAGTCATAAAGCGACGTTGTGACCACGTTGTCACAAACAAAAACCAGCATTTTTGTACGCTAAAATGGACTTGGCACTGGGTTATTATGATGCGCGATTGATTGCGCCGGCGCACATGAGCACTGTCAATCCGCGAAGTGTTGAGTGTTTATCAAAAACAGCCGCTTTTTATTAGTTTATTCGTGATTTTTGACTGTTGAATTGGGCTAAAATGGAATTTTAGTTTTGCACATGCGAGGGCGTTCTGGTATAGATTCGCCCTTGGTTTTATAAGTATGAGGTTTCAACATGGAAAACACTCAAGCCGACGCTAAGTTCACTCCTTACCAGGAGCAGCCAGGCGAAGAATACATGAACGACGCTCAGGTTGAGCATTTCCGTCACATTCTGCTGTCATGGCGTGCTCAGTTGCGTGAAGAAGTTGACCGTACTGTTCACCACATGCAGGACGAAGCAGCGAACTTCCCTGACCCCAACGATCGTGCCACTCAGGAAGAAGAGTTCACGCTGGAGCTGCGAACCCGTGACCGTGAACGCAAACTGATTAAAAAAATCGACGAGTCGCTGGTCGACCTGGAAAAAGGTGATTACGGCTTCTGTGAATCCTGTGGTACCGAAATCGGGATTCGTCGTCTGGAAGCTCGTCCTACAGCAACACTGTGCATCGACTGTAAAACGCTGGACGAAATCAGAGAGAAAAACCGCGTTTGATGCCTGGCGGGCTCAAGCTGCTTGCAGCCTGCTTTAAACCTCATACGCTAGACAAAAGCCCTGCAATGCAGGGCTTTTTTTATTTGTGTCAGTCTTCAGGTCCACCACGCTCAAAGGTATAGAGCAAATCCACCCCACTCTCGGTGCCGGATTCCGCTTTCAGGGACCATATTTGACTGAGCTGATAGCGCAACTCAACGGTGCTGACGGATTCGAACACACCAATGCCATAACTTAAATAGAGTTTTGGCGATAGATATTTACCCACCTGCACCGCGGCATTCTCGGCGCTATCACCTTCAATCGAAAACTCATCAAGTCCAAAGGTGCTGGCAATTTCGTCGCCAATCATCGCGCCATTCTGCAAGCCCATACCGGTCGCTGCTGAGGCTAATAAAGCGGCGTCGGTGGCACTGGCCTGATTCAACGGTTTACCCAGCAGCAGGTAGGACAATATGTCGTCCTGGCTCATGCTCGGATCAGAAAACAAATCCGCCTGTGGTGAAGCAGCTGTGCCCTGTATTCGCAGCCCGGCCTGGTAATCTTTGCCTTTACGCACCGCTTTGATATCCAGTTCGGGGTTGTCAATGGGACCGCCGGCAAAACGGATACTACCATCATCAACATGCAAGGTCTGCCCATAAGCGATGTAGCTGCCGTCTTTGACCATAATCTCGCCATTCGCCAGCAAGATATCGCTGGTTTTACCGAAGACTCTCAATGAGCCTGTCAGACGACCCTGAAAGCCCATCGCCTTAAGTTTCACTTTATCTCCCAGGCTGACCGTGATATCGATTTCCGTCACCGCCGCAGACTCATCGATCTTTTCTTCATCACTGACAACCACCACATCGCGGCTGGGGCTGACGGTCGAGTTAAACTGGGTCGGCTCAATCTGGGCGCGTGGAATATGCACTTTGCCGGTTACCAGGGTCTTTTGCGGCGTCACAGACACCGTTAACTCCGGTTCGGCAATCACCAAGGCCTCAGGCGTATTCATGGCCTCGAATTCCCGTCCCTGGATGTTGGTCGTCAATTCCCAGCTGGAGTCTGTCAGTCTGAAGACGCCATCCCCCATCAGACTGCCACCGCCTGAACGCGCCTGGAAATCAAAGTTGACCGTATCGGTATTGCCTTTAACACTCGCCTGAATTTGTTCCAGCACGATCCCGGCATCGACGATAGCGACTTCACCCTGCTGCAGGCAGGCTTGGCCCTGAATTGCAGGCTGGGCCAGTGTGCCACTGATATCGAGATTGATATCAAGCTGACCCTTTAGGTCACCAAAGGCCGGGTGTGATAACTCCAATTGCGACAAATCACGCACTGCGGTGGTGATATTACCGTCCAGTGCTGCTTGTTCAGGATGGTTGATCAGCGTCGACAAGCCCGCAGTCTCTAATTCGGCATGCACTGCCGAAACGCCATCCAACTGAGGCTCGAGATGGAAACTGGCTGTACTCTTATCGGCATCGATTTGATAGCGCAGACTGACATTGTTCAATGGCACCGGCTTTTGCTGATTCAGTGCGGTCTGGTTCATTTGCAGACTGGCATCGTCCAGATTGATTTCACCCTCACCGATGATCACCGATTGTTCATCTGATGCCAGAGAAAACTGCCCACGCAAGCGGCCCTGAAGCTGTTCGATTTCGACCACAAAGGCTTCAAACAGGCTGAGCGGGAGATCAGCGAAGTGACCAGCAGCCTGCCACTGCTGGTCCTGATGCCTGGCCTCAAGGCAGAACTCGCCAGTGGACGATGACCAGCAGTGTAATGGCACAGTCTGCTTTTGTGCTGAGAGCGTCATCAGCCCTTTTTCGCTCAACTGCCATTGTCCTGCCTTATCATTGCTGAAACTCAATTGCTGTAACTGGCCCTGCCAGACCTGTTCGGTATCCAGCCCGCCACTGGCTTGCATTGACAGGTCAAGTGGTTGGGAAACAAGTGTGAGCTCGATATCATGCTGCTGTTGTTTGCCCTCGATGTTCAGATTGAGACTTTCAGCTGTCAATTGCGGCAGCCTGAGATTCTGCAATGCAATATCTGCATTCAAGTCCGCGTTCTCTGCCAGAGTCATTGTGGCCGTGCCATTCACCTCTCCTGCCTGAACCTCACCATAAGCGATCGCTTTGCCGTTTAACCGAAGCTCGGCGGCGGGCATTTCCAGCGTGCCGGAGACAGTACCGTCTGCATCAAGGCGGCCCGACACCCCAGGATAAAAATCTTGCAAATCAGTAGATTGCAGCGACCATGTAAAGTCGAGACTCTCCTGCTGAAGCTGACCGCTGGCAGCCAGGCTAGATTGTCCGGACTTCAGTCTCAAATCGCTGACATTAATGCGCTGTTCGCTATAACTGACAGCGCCGTTCAGCTTGAGTGGTCGGTCACGTAACTCACCATCAATGGCAATATCCTGCGCATCAACCTGAATGCCTGTGTCGGGTGCGGAGACCCTGATTGCCGCATCTCCACTCAAACTACCCGGCCAGTCAGCCGCTAACAGGCCAGGATTGAGTTCATTTAATGCCAGTTGACCGTCGACCCGAGTATCCCCCTGCCACAACAACGGGCCCTGATAGCGCATCGAGCCTTCTGCCAGTTGAATCATCAGTTCAGCAGCATCAAAGCCACGACTGGTCTCCCCACTGCCGTTGGCCTGAATACTGGCTTTGATATCGTCGATGAGCAGATCGGCTTTTGTTGATAGCTGCAAAGTTTCGGGGTTGCCATCCAGTTGAATCTGACCCTGTTCCAGTTTGATAACGCGTTGAGCCAGATTTTCCGGTAACACGATATTCTGCCAGTCGGCATCAAGCTGATACTGCATCGGCGAGGCCTGCCAGTTGACCATGCCGGTCGCATCAAGGCGACCTTGAAAGCCTTCAACTTGCATTGACTCGATTTGCAACTGACTCAGACTACCTGTCGAATCAGCTGACACATGCAGGGGTTGCTGTTCCCAGTTCAAAGTCGATTTGAGCTGTGCCTGATAATTTTCCATTGTGCCAGTCACAGAAAGCGAACCGTCAGGGCTTGTAACCAACGTCTGGTCGCCCGTTAACGGCCAGCTGAGATTTTGCCACGAAGCAGTCAGATCCGCTTCTGGCGACTCGCCGCTGATATTGACTTTACCGGCAAGCTTCAGCGTCTGAGCTTCACTAATGGCTGTGTTGAGGGCCAGTTGCCAGTTTTCCAGGTCATCGGAATTAATATCGGCATTGACAGCAAGCGGCGGCAGCTCGGATTGTAATACACGGCCACTGATCTGGGCATCAACACGGTTCAGGCTGCCTTCGGCCCCGATATCAAGTGCTTCAAACCGGGTGGGCTGGTCGGGCATCACCGCCGCCAAATCAATCTCATCGGCTTTAGCTTCGAGCGTCCACTGCAAGTCATCGAGTACATCGGTTACCACCACCGTTTGCTGCGAAGCCAGCGGTTCGGAGACCTTCTGTTTCAGAATGAGCTTCTCGATATCACCGTTTATATTGCCATCCAGCTTTAAGGGCGCTTCAAACAACTGCTTCAATGTAACGTGATAGTCGATTGATGCCGGGTATGGCGACTGAAGTGCCAATTTACCATTCAGGCTGGTCTCCAGGTCGTCACGCACGACTGATAATTCGTTGATGATCAGCTCGTTATCATTGAGTGCTGCATTGGTACTGAACGTGTTGATCAGAGGCGTTTCCTGACCTTGTTCATCGATTAATGCAACATCTGTGAGATTGAAACTGGCTATTTTTATCTGCAGTGGTAACTGTAGCTCGGGCAGATTTAACGCCCCCTCTTCAGCCGTTGTCTCGCTGGCGACGGTATAGATATCAAGTTTATTGATGCTGAGCGTATCGATCTTGAGCGTGGCACTGAGAAGCGCGGCAGGCTGCCAGTCGAGGTCGACCTGTTCGATCTCTGCACCGCTACTGTCCTGAGGGCGATACTGAATCCCCCGTAGAGACAGATTACCCAGCACACGACCCTCAGCCTGGTTAATCTGTAACGCAGGGACGAAACGTTCGCTGAGGCTGACCAGCGCATTCAGTCCGGACTGCGTTCCCAGCAACCAGGCGGATGAAAACAGTATCAGCAGCAGTAAAATAATGAAGGAATAAAGAAGCTTTTTACGCATTTAGAGATCCGGGCCTATCACGATATGAAGTCCGATCGATTCATCCGTGTCTGACAGGGCTTTGGCAATATCAACCCGGATTAGTCCAACCGGCGAACGCCAGCGCACACCGACACCGACACTGTATTCAATCGGGTCACTGAAGCTGTTGTAGGCATTACCGAAGTCAGTAAAGACGGCGCCACCCCAATCACCCAGGAACATATTTTCATATTCCAGGCTGCCGACAGCCAGATAACGGCCGCCTTCGACTTCACCATCATCCCCTTCCGGTCCCAGCGACTGGTAGTCAAAACCGCGGATGCTGTTATCGCCACCGGCGAAGAAACGTAATGAGGTCGGTAGTTGTTCGAAATCATTGACCTCGGTCGCGCCGATAGACGCCCGGGTAATGATACGGCTGCTTTCGCCAATGCTACGGATATATTTACCGCGTAATACGACCTGCCCGAAAGTCACATCTGACAGTAGCGCCTCTGACGCGCCAGACAGTGATAGTGTCAAGCGTCCGCCATGGCGGGTGTAGAGGGTATTATCAGCCCAGGTCCTGCTCCATGAAACGCCGGGGATGAGCAGCAAAGTTGATTCACTGTCATCAGACACATCAAAGTCTTCCTGCAACAGTTTCAGTGAGCCGGTTTCATCCCAGCCAAAGCGTTGTCGCTTGTAATAGCTCCCGACCGCAAATGATTGACTCTCACTGGTATCGGTATCCTGCTGTTTATATTCTGTGTTGAAACCGACGGTATTAATAGTCTCGCTCCAGAACGGCATGATGTAATCAGCAGACAGACTATTGGCAACCTGCGACAGTCTGGCATCAGCTGTCAGACGGTGACCACGATCATTGATGTAGCGATTCTCCCAGCCCAATGCGAGTCTCGCACCGGTGTCGGTGCCATAGCCGAGGCCGGCAGTGTATAGATGTTTGGGTTTCTCGTTCAGACTGACTGTAAGCGGCACCTCGCCGTTCTCTCGTTGTTCGCGCTCTGCACGGACCGATACCGAGTCAAAATACCCGCTGTTGCTCAGATTATTCCGCATTGAAAGCACTTGAGCATCGGTATAGGCATCTCCCGGCGCTATCGGCTGCAATTTCAGCAGCAGTCTTTCACCGATCACCGTATCCGGATAATTAATCTGACCGAAATGGTAGCGCTCACCGGAATCGTAATATAAATAAACATTTGCCAGATATTTATCAGGATAGACTTTAACTTCTGCCCGCGTCATTTCTCCATCAAAATAACCCCGGCTGGCGGCGAGGCGCAGGATCGATTTTTTAGCACTCTCGTATTGCTGATGATTGAGTTGCTGACCGGACTCCAGAGCAAAATCTTCAATTAGTTTTTCAAATTCGGGATCGGTCTCCGCCTCACCGCGGATCTGCAGATCCACTTTTTCCAGTGTGACGGCCTGGCCCAGCTCAATCTGGTAAGTGGCTTTCCAGCCTGAATCAAGCTCGCTTAGTTCACCCTCAATGCTGGGCGAATAGTAGCCATAAACGGTCAGCATCTGCTGAAGAGACTCCAAACCGCTTTGATATAGCTTTTCCACATAACGCGGATTCAGCCGCTCGCTGTTCTTCTGCTGTTCTATAGTGAGACCGTTTTTTAACGTTTGGGTCAGCTCTGGATCAACACCATTAAGCTCAACATTGATCCGACTGTGCTCTTCTGCACGCAAAGGCAGACTGAGCATCACTAAGACAATAAAAATGGTACGAAAAACGACTGGCGTTATCGACAAAACTCAAACCCATGAAAAGTGCTAAGAGAATCACATTATGACAGCCAAGTAGGCGGTTGCCATAATTCTATGGATAGGCCCTCGGCCTTATTCGTTGCCTGATAGCAGCCGATACTGACTGGGTGAACAGCCAAAGAAACGGGTAAAGCGACGACTGAAGTGACTTAAATCGTTGAAACCAAAGCTGTAACAGGCATCAGTGACACTTTTACCGGCGCGTATGGCCTCTGCCGCCGATTTCAATCGCAGTTGTTGCTGAAATTCGCCCGGGGTACAGCCCAGCTGTTTTTTGAACTCAACATAGAGTCGGCTGCGGCTCATACAGGCGCGACGACAAAGCTGATCGACATCCAGCGGCGTAGTCAGATTCTGTTCCAAATAGTGAATCGCGGCAGTGACGCCGGTGGCATCGGGATCCTGCTGACAATAGCTCAACAATACTTCACGACCCTGTTCCCTGAGCAAACGGATAACCAGCTCAGTGACGCCCAAATCGAGCATGATCTCCTTATCTGGATTATTCTGGGTATATAGGGACACCATTTTCTCCAGTAACTGCTGAGTATCGGTGGTGTGATGGGTGTGAATAATTTTGGGTTGGTACTCCCAACTGTGGTCAACCACTTCCAGTCGGGTCAGATCGCGCATTCGTTCTGAAATGTCGCTGATGCGATCTTTTGATATTTCTATTGTCAAACAGGTTGTGGGTGCTTCCTCTTTGGCGTCAGGGAAATCAATTTCCACATAATCGCCGGGCGGCATCACATAGGATTCATGCGGGAGAAACAGCTCGCCATCCTGATGACGCAGATCATGCATGACTTTACGGCCACTGACCATGCCACAGAACAGTAATTGCTCAGCCGCAAGGCCGACACCAGTGGCAGCACGATAGGTATCGTAAATGCTCAACGCTGAGTCAGGACCTGCAAACTGCAATTTGTTTTCGATCAGTAATTGTCGTTTTTCACGCCGTTTTGACAGCGAGAGTTTCTCAATCTGCATCGTGAGTTCTTTAATACGTTTGTCACAAAATTTTGGAACTGTTCTGGACTATAAGTCAAGTGATTGGGAATTACAGTCAAGCGTATTGATAAGGGTGGGATTTATCCTGCATCATCACTCTTATATTAATTATTAGATCATTAGCACACACAGAGAGAGAAAAACCATGATTTACGCTAAACCAGGAACTGAAGGTTCCGTTGTCAACTTCGACAAACGCTATGATAACTTTATCGGTGGCAAATGGGTGGCCCCGGTCAAAGGCCAGTATTTTGATAACGTCACCCCCGTTACCGGTGAAGTCTTCTGTGAAGTTGCCGAATCAACTGAGGAAGATATCAACCTGGCGCTCGACGCTGCCCATGCGGCAAAAGATGCCTGGGGTAAAGCCTCCGTTACTACCCGATCCAACGTTCTGCTGAAAATCGCTGATCGCATTGAAGAAAACCTGGAAATGCTGGCCGTGGCAGAAACCTGGGATAACGGCAAAGCCGTTCGTGAAACCCTGAACGCCGACGTACCGCTGGCGGCGGATCACTTCCGTTATTTCGCCGGTTGTATCCGTGCGCAGGAAGGCACCATGGGTGAAATCGACGAAAACACTGTCGCCTATCATTTCCATGAGCCACTGGGTGTTGTGGGCCAGATCATTCCCTGGAACTTCCCGCTGCTGATGGCAGCCTGGAAAATTGCACCTGCACTGGCTGCCGGTAACTGCATCGTGATGAAACCAGCTGAATCGACCCCGGTGTCGATTCTGAAACTGATGGAAGTCATTGGTGATCTGCTGCCACCGGGTGTACTGAATATCGTCAATGGTATGGGCCGTGTTGCCGGTGAAGCCCTGGCTTCCAGCAAGCGTATTGCCAAAATTGCCTTTACCGGCTCGACGCCTGTCGGCTCGCACATCATGTCCCGCGCCGCGGAAAACATTATTCCATCGACTACAGAGCTGGGCGGTAAATCGCCGAACATCTTCTTCGAAGACATCATGCAGCAGGAAGAAGACTTCATTAACAAAGCGGCTGAAGGTATGGTTCTGGCCTTCTTCAACCAGGGTGAAGTCTGCACCTGTCCGTCACGCGCGCTGATTCAGGAAAGCATTTACGATCAGTTCATCGCCAAGGTCATTGAACGCGCCAAAATGATTAAGCGTGGTAATCCACTGGATACCGACGTTCAGGTGGGTGCTCAGGCCTCACAAATGCAGTTCGACAAGATTATGGAATATGTCGACATTGGTAAAAAAGAGGGTGCTGAAGTTCTGATGGGTGGCGAAGTTGAACAGCTGGGCGCTGAATTCGACAGCGGTTATTACATCCAGCCGACCCTGATGAAAGGCCACAATAAAATGCGGATCTTCCAGGAAGAAATCTTTGGCCCGGTGGTGTCAGTCACTACCTTTAAAGATGAAGCTGAAGCGCTGGAAATCGCCAACGATACCGAGTTCGGTCTGGGCGCCGGTGTCTGGACCCGTGATATGAACCTGGCTTACCGCATGGGCCGAGGCATTCAGGCCGGTCGTGTCTGGACCAACTGCTATCATGCCTACCCTGCTCACGCTGCCTTTGGCGGTTACAAGAAGTCAGGTGTCGGTCGTGAAACCCACAAAATGGTGCTTGAGCACTATCAGCAAACCAAAAACCTGCTGGTCAGCTACAGCACCAGCCCGCTCGGCTTCTTCTAGAATCCGTTTTAGTCAAAACTCTCCCCTAAGCCCTGCTTTCGGGAGAGTTTTTTATGTCTGCTTAACAGGCATTCTGTTCAGGGGTAAAGTGTTACTCTGACCTTAAGAACAATCGTAAAGGTGTCGTTATATGGCTCAAGAAAATATTGAATCCAACCTGCATGAAGATCGTCGGTTTCCACCAAGCGAGGCTTTCGTCAAAAGTGCCGCGCTGCATGCTGATGACCTGGAAGCGCTTTACGCCAAAGCCAAAAAAGATCATGAAGGCTTCTGGGCTGATCTGGCGCGTGATCTGATCGACTGGAAGCAGCCGTTCACAACAACGCTGGACAGCAGCAACGCGCCACATTACCGCTGGTTTCCGGATGGCAAACTGAATGTGTCCTACAACTGCCTGGATCGCCAACTGGAAAAAAATGCAGATAAAACGGCCATCATATTCGAAGGTGAAAAAGGTGATGTTGACCATGTCAGCTATCGCGACTTGCACAAGAAGGTATGCGTCTTTGCTAACGCGCTGAAAGCACAGGGTGTTAACAAAGGGGATCGGGTCATCATTTACATGCCGATGATTACCGAGGCGGTTATCGCGATGCAGGCCTGCGCCCGCATCGGTGCGATTCACTCGGTGGTTTTTGGTGGTTTCTCGGCCTCCTCGCTGAAAGACCGGATTGAGGATACCGGTGCCAAAGTGGTTGTCACCGCCGATGGTGGTCATCGTGGCGGTAAAATAGTCCCTCTCAAACAAACGACGGATCAGGCGCTTGAAAACGGCTGCGACAGCGTTGAAACCGTGATTGTTTATCAACGCTGCAACCAGGGCGTGGAAATGAAAGACGGCCGTGATATCTGGTGGCATGATGCCACCCAAGGCCAGTCTGAAGACTGCGAACCGGAGTGGATGGACGCTGCCGATCCATTGTTCCTACTCTATACCTCCGGCTCTACCGGCAAACCGAAAGGCATCCAGCACGGCTGTGCCGGTTATCTGCTCAACGCCATTACAACCATGCGCTGGGTGTTTGATATCCAGGACTCTGATGTGTTCTGGTGTACGGCCGATGTCGGCTGGATCACCGGTCACACTTATGTCGCCTATGGCCCGCTGGCCACCGGTGCAACTCAGGTCATTTATGAAGGTGTGCCTACCGTGCCGGATGCCGGTCGCTTCTGGGATGTCTGTGCCCGTCATGGCGTCACCATTTTCTACACTGCACCGACCGCGATTCGCGCGCTGATGAAAGTCGGTGATGAACTGCCTAACAGCTATGACCTGTCCAAGCTGCGTCTGCTGGGTACCGTTGGTGAGCCGATTAATCCGGAAGCCTGGATGTGGTATTTCAACGTCATTGGTCAGGGCCGCTGCCCGATTGTGGATACCTGGTGGCAGACTGAAACCGGGGCACATATGATTGCACCGGTGCCTGGTGTCACCCATGCCAAGCCCGGTTCCTGTACCCGCGCCCTGCCTGGTATTGATGCGGCTATCGTTAATGATGATGGTGAAGAAATCACCAAGGCCAATCAGGGTGGTTATCTGGTCATTCGTAAACCCTGGCCCTCAATGATCCAGACTATCTGGGGCGATGATCAACGCTATAAAGACACCTACTGGCCGTATTTTGGCGGTAAATATTATCTGGCTGGTGACAGCGCCCGTCGTGATGAAGATGGTTTCTTCTGGATCATGGGTCGGATTGATGACGTGCTGAATGTCTCTGGTCACCGCCTTGGTACCATGGAAATCGAATCTGCGCTGGTCGCCCATGAACTGGTGGCAGAAGCGGCTGTGGTCGGTCGTCCGCATGATGTTAAGGGTGAAGCGGTGTTCGCCTATGTCGTACTCAAAGGCACCCGTCCTGAAGGTGGTGTTGATGAGAAATTGACCCAGGAGCTACGAAACTGGGTGGGTGAACAGATCGGCCCTATCGCCAAACCGGATGACATTCGTTACTCGGATAATCTGCCCAAAACCCGTTCGGGCAAGATTATGCGCCGTCTGCTTCGCGCCATTGCCAAAGGAGAGGAAATCACGCAGGATACATCGACGCTGGAAAATGAATCGATATTACTGCAACTCCAAGGTAAGGCTTAATGGCGGATCAGAACGACCGATCTGAATCACAACGTTTAGACAAATGGTTATGGGCTGCGCGGTTTTACAAAACCCGCAGCCTCGCCGTTGAAGCCATCAGCGGCGGTAAAGTGCACCTTAATGGTCAGCGGGTCAAACCCAGCCGCACAGTGCGGGTGGATGACAAGCTGACCATCTCCAAACCACCCTACGAATTCGACATTATCGTTCAGGGGCTCAACCTGCAACGACGGCCTGCGACAGAAGCGCAGGCACTCTATCAGGAAACCGAAGACAGTCGCGAGAAACGCGAGCTACTTCGTGAGCAGATCAAAAACGAGCCGCTTGGCTTCCGTCAGCAAAAAGGCCGCCCCAGCAAACGTGACCGCCGTAATATCATTCGCTTCACCCGTCAGGATTAAAGATGGCCAGCCAGGATTTTCTGCTCAATCAGCTTGATAAACATCAGGATGCCCTGCGTTATGCAGTCGCGATGCAGAAAAAAGCCGCTGAAGTCGGTTTTGACTGGCCGGATATTCAGGGCGTTATTGCCAAAATTCATGAAGAACTGGATGAGCTGGGCCAAGAAATCGCTGATGATGCGGATACAAACCGCTTAAGCGATGAACTCGGTGATGTGCTGTTTGCCTGCTGCAATCTGGCCAGACACTTAGGCATAGACCCTGTGGATGCGCTGCAAGGCACCAATCAGAAGTTTTACCGGCGATTTAATTTTGTCGAAACCAGCGTCACGGCAGCCAATAAAGGATTTGGCGATTTCAGCCTGGAAGAACTCGATGCCTTCTGGCATCAGGCCAAGCTGCTGGAAAAACTGGACAACAGTGAGATTTAGCTGACGGTTTCAGACTGACTGAAAGCTTCAATACCGTTATAGACCAGAAAGTGCTTACCCTTGGCACGAGCGACCATACCGATACCGATCTGCTGCGCCAGTTTCAGGCCCATCTCGGTCACGCCGGAGCGGGACAGTAACAATGGCACCTGCATCTGGGCGACTTTAATCACCATCTCCGATGTCAATCGGCCAGTGGTGTAAAACACCTTGTCATGACCTTTAATGCCGTTCAGCCACATCCAGCCGGAGATGGCATCCACCGCATTGTGCCTGCCGACATCCTCAACAAACATCAGAATATCAGTACCATCACACAATGCGCAGCCATGCACCGCCCCTGCCTGCTTGTACATCTCGTTGTATTCAGTCAGCGCCTTGAGCGCCGCATAAATCGAGTCCGCGCTGAATGACGGACAAGTCAGTTTTAGTTCTGACAACGAATCCATCACATGGCCAAACATGGTGCCCTGACCACAACCACTGGTTACCGTACGGCGAGAAGTTAACGCCTCAATATTGTCTTTGGCAGTGCGTGTGGTGACCGCCACCGCCTCCACGTCCCAGTCCACCTGAATCGATTCGATATCATCCAGCTTGTCGACCAGCCCCTGATTTCGCAGATAGCCCAGTGTCAGCAGTTCCGGCTGGGCACCCAGGGTCATCAGAGTGACAATTTCAATGGTGTTGAGATAGATAGTCAGGGGACGTTCGCCGGTCAGCGATACTTCGCGGCTTTCACCGTTTTCATCGACCACGGTCGTAGTGTGTAGTCGGTGAATACCGGCATTACTCATTTTCGGCCTGTAATCAGCCACCCGTGACACTCATATGGCGGAAAATTACCGGCTTGGCCTCAATATCAAAATCATGGCCTTCCGGTTTGATATCCATTGACTTCACAATCGCCTGCTTGAGCTTATCCATATCCCCCGGATGGCGGCGAATGATGTCTCTGAGGTCCATGGAGTGCTCCTGCCCCAGGCAAAGCAACAGACGACCTTCCGTAGTCACGCGCACCCGGTTGCAGCTACTGCAGAAGTTATGACTGTGTGGGGAAATAAAGCCGATGCGGCTATCGCTGCCAGCCAGCTGGTAATAGCGTGATGGGCCGCCAGTGGATGCAATACTGGGCTGAAGATCAAAGCGTGTCTTTAGCTTTTCCAGCACCTCATCACTGGAACAGTAACTCTCACCACGATGGTGTTCCACCTGACCCAGTGGCATCTCTTCAATGTAAGAGATATCCATACCGTTGTTGATTGCAAACTCTGCCAGATCGATGATTTCGTCTTCATTGCGACCTTTCATGATGACGGCATTGAGTTTGATCCGCTTGAATCCGGCCTGTCTGGCCGCCTCGATGCCTTTCATGACCTGTTCCAGCTCACCGGTGCGGGTCAAAGCTTTAAACCTGTCAGGGTCCAGTGAGTCGAGGCTGATATTGATGCGGTCAACCCCGGCTTTGACCAGCGCTTCGGCATGTTTGGGCAACTGAGAGCCATTGGTGGTCAGCGTCAGCTCTTTAAGCGAGGTATTCTGTTTAAGCTGACCAATCTGATCAAACAACCAGTCAACATTGCGTCGAACCAGAGGCTCGCCACCGGTGATTCGGACCTTTTCCACACCAAGCTCACAAAAAGCCTTAAGCAGAAAGACAATCTCTTCCAGTGTCAGCAGTTTTTCGCGGGGCATGAACGTCATTTCTTCGTCCATGCAATAGACACAACGAAAGTCACATCGGTCGGTGATCGACATACGTACGTATGTGACTTTGCGTCCGAAGCGGTCAACCAGTTGTGTCGGTAATTCGCTCATTTCACTATCCGTTATTCCGGCTTATTAGTACCAGCATGAGTGTCGCAGCTTTTTGCGGTAGAAAAGCCAAACAAAGCATATCCACCACAGCGGCCTGTAACACCATTCAAAATCAGAGCCAATCCGAGCAATGCCCACCAGCTCTGATGATACAAGGCTATCACTATTATAGCCGCACCGATGAAAATCCGTAAAAGCCGGTCCCAGTTTGCCAGATTTTTCTGCATGGTTATCTCATAAAAATAAACCCCGCAGGGCGGGGTTTATTAGAAAACAAATTAAGCGCTCAGTTCACTACTTAATTCAATCATCGCCTGAGAAAGCACCCAGCAGATGCAGCAGGCTGGTGAACAGGTTGTAGATAGAAACATATAGCGTGACTGTCGCCATGATGTAGTTGGTTTCACCACCATTAACAATCTGGCTGGTTTCATACAGAATCAGACCGGCCATCAGCAGTACGAACATCGCAGAAACAGCCAGTGACAGACCCGGCATTTCGAAGAAGAATGCTGCAAGACCCGCCAGGAAAGCGACCAGGATACCAACGAACAGGAAGCCACCCATGAAGCTGAAGTCTTTCTGACTTTTCACAGCATAAGCTGACAGGGCAAAGAAGATGATGCCGGTGCCACCCAGGGCCTGCATCACAATCTGGCTACCGTTGGGTAGCCCCAGATACATATTGACGATGGGGCCCAGTGTGAAACCCATAAAGCCAGTCAGCGCGAAGACGGAGGCCAGGCCCCAGACACTGTTACGCAGTTTGGCTGTCAAAAACAGCAGGCCGAAATAACCCACAAGGGTCAGAATGATGCCCGGATGCGGCAGGTTCAATGCCATGGATAGACCGGCTGTCATGGCACTGAATACCAGTGTCATGGCCAGCAAGCTGTAGGTATTTCTGAGTAGCTTGTTGGTCTCAAGTACTGACTGCTGCGAACGAGCAACCGTCGATTGAGCATCGTAATTCATCAGAGTGTCTCCATTTGATGTTGATGAAATTGTCTATTGCACTGACAACATCCTACCTTATAAGTTCTAAATGGCAATAGGATTCAGATTGGCAGAAATAATTTTGCCTTAGCGGTTGTGCTGGCGGGTATTATCTGTATAATTTCGCATCTTCGGAGGGATGGCAGAGCGGTTGAATGCACCGGTCTTGAAAACCGGCAAGGGTTAACGCCCTTCCAGGGTTCGAATCCCTGTCCCTCCGCCAAATATAAGCCCCGGTTCGATATGACCCGGGGCTTTTTTGTGTGAGTCAGTAAGACAACATTCGTCTAAATCACCACTTTCACAACAAAGTTTCCAACATACCTTCATCGGGCAACGATAGACGTTTATGGAAACCGGGTGATATTTCAGCTGATCACCACACATCTCAGCATACACAATGCCGAATCTCCGTTGATTTCTTTCAAAAGAAAACGAAAGGACAGCTAGTCAAAATAACAGCAATCGGCTTCTCCACTGTGTATTTCGATGAAATGAAGATGTCATGAAAGTAACAGTCATTAGTCTTGAAAAAACAATCTCAAACTAATCACTAGCAGCAGAGTTCCTCATGTTGCCTGATTCTGCTACATTGTCGTGACGACAAGTACACAGATTATGAAACCATGAAACGCAAGCTGAGCCTTATTTTTGCCATCACAGTCACCCTGCTCTCTTTTCTTGCTAACGCTCATGAGCCTGGTAGCGGACTTGAAATTGAGTCGCCGCACTCACTCCATATCGTCTATACCATCGAACCCGACAGTGTCGATAGCCATGCCATTCAGTCCCTGGTTGAAACCACCCTGGCTGAAACAAGCCTGGAAACGAGCAAACGCGATGATGCACAATTAATACTCAGAGTTGAGGAACATGCGGGCAGTTACCTGCTTTATCTCGATTTCAGCAGACAATTGCAATATGAGGCTCAGGGTAAGCGCTACCTCAAAGATGGCTATGTCTGGGGCCGTTATGCCAAAAACATTACCGACATGGAACAACTGCTGGAGGATGTCAGCTTCTTTTTCGAAGAGTTTCTGCAAAAATACCAGCGTGCCAATAATATCGGAAAATAACTGATCGCCCACCGCTTAATATCTATACCACTGAGAACCTATTGAAGCGCCAGTGTGTCTACCGTCCTGTGTCCCGATAACACAGGGTGGTGGTATGCAACAGCTGGTGAATGGTTTACTGATGTGGGCGGTCAGTCTCAGTAGCTATCCAGAAGCAGCAAATCTCCCTGAGTTGATTGCGATACCCCACGCACAACTGGAAGCAACACTGTGCAATCATGAACAATGTAACGCCGTGGCCTACTATGACCACCATACCGATATTGTTTATTACGACCAAAACCTGGATCTGGAAAACAGCTTGATCGCAAAAAGTTTTATCGTTCATGAGCTGGTGCATTATCTGCAGGATCAATCAGGCAAGATGAAGCACTTTCCCCTGGCCTGCGAGGCCCATATTTCACTGGAGCGGGAGGCATACCAGGTACAGCAACGATACCTGAGTGAACACCAGACAGTGACCCATCATATTGATATGGCGATACATTTGTTAGGTGGTGTTTGCGACTCGGTGCCTGAGACGGAGTGATCGGAGAGCTTGGAAATGCTTTTAATTCGGGTATATACTCTGCTGGTTAGGAAAAACGTCCCGCTTTAACGGGATGTTTTGCTCATCCGTGAAAGTCACTGGCGTATTTTAATAACCAGTCTGTACTTCGATTATGGAAGTTTATGTTGTTTAACAAGCTAACCAGTCTAGGCATTGCCTCGATAGCTTCATTTAGCATCATCACAAGCACCGAAGCTTCTCTGGATTTGCTCGCAGGTGTTGAGGCCGGTATTGAAACCGATACCTCAATGACGAGCAGCGATCTGGAACAGACACAAAAGGCATTATCGACAGAAGCCGTGGGCTCTCGTCATTACTGGCTCAACCAGGAAACCGGTAATGCCTACGAAATCAACATTGATCACACCTATTCTTATGGCCACTATCCCTGCCTGGCTTATGACTTATCGATCACCAAGGATGATGTGACCGAAGTGAAATCACTGGATGCCTGCAAAAACAGCAGCGGTCAGTGGATTTCCATCACCCCTGCTGCCACCGCACTCTGATTACTGCGGCGCATTGGCGATAAACACCCCCCGCATTGGTGCTGGATACCCCTCAATCGTTTTACTTGTATCGTCGGGATCGAGAAAATCCGCCAGGGATTCAAATGTCATCCATTCAGTGCGGCGTTGTTCTTCCAGTGGCGTGATATCGATATCCACACAACGCACGTTTTTAAAACCGCACCTGCGCATCCACAGTAACATCGTCTCAACTGAAGGAATAAACCAGACATTACGCATCTTGGCGTAACGTTCCTCCGGCATCAGGGTCATCCCCGGGCCTGCCTCAATGATCAACGTTTCCAGCACCAGTTCGCCCCCGGGCTTCAGGCAGGAACGCAGTTCCAGAAGATGGCTCAGGGGCGATTTCCGGTGATATAACACGCCCATCGAAAAGACGGTATCAAACCAGCCGAGATTGTCCGGCATGTGCTCGATACCAATCGGCACAACAAAATGCCGGTCACTGTTGATAAAGTGATTGATCAACTGGTACTGCATGGTGAACACCAGCGTCGGATCAATACCCAGCACCAGCTCCGCGCCCTCTCCCAGCATGCGCCAGCCGTGATAGCCGTTACCGCCGCCGACATCCAGCACACGGCGACCTTTAAGTGGGCTCAGGTGGGGTAGCACCCTGTCCCATTTCCAGTCTGAACGCCATTCGGTATCCAGGTGAATATCAAATAACCAATACGGACCTTTACGCCAGGGATGAAACTGTTTTAAGAGGTCGATAAAGGCTTCGCGATCAACATCTCCCAAATCAGCAGCGCCACCAATAGCCACATGGTCTTTTATTTCAATCTCACTGGGTACAACGGCAGGTAGCGCCTTCAACGCTTGTTGCCACATCGGCATCTTGCCATGACGTGTCAGAGAGAGTTGTGATTCAATTCGGCTTTGAAGCTGCTGCCGCCATTCATAGAAACCGGCTTCGTCGAGGATATCGTACAGAGGCTGGTATACACTCATTTAATGGCCACCATCGAAACGAAATTAAAACACTGATACCACTTTTCAACAAAGCTGAACCCTGCCTGCGTCAATCGCGCCTGATGCGCACTCAAGGTTTCTGGGATCAGGACTTTTTCCAGCGCACTCCGCTTCTGACTGATTTCCAGATCGCTGTATCCATTAGCCCGTTTGAAGTTATGGTGTGACTCAATATGGAACTGGTTGACCTGCGGTTCTTCAAAGGCCAGCTTTTCCGACAGGATTAATATCCCCCCCGGCAACAACCCATCGTAAATTTTTTGTATCAGTGTCTGTCTCAATTCAGGCGAAATGAACTGCAGGGTGAAATTCATCACCACAACAGAAGCCTTTTCAATACCGACTTGATTAATATCAGCACATTGCAGCTCGACCGGCACTGATGCTGAATCATCAGTCAGTACCTCACGCGCTTTGGCTATCATCGCTTCTGAATTATCCACGGCGATAATTGTGCAGTCAGGCTGCTGAATCGCATGACGCAGGGACAGGCTGACTGCACCCAGCGAGCAGCCAAGGTCATAACAGTGGCTGCCAGCTTGCACGTAACGCCCTGCCAGGGTACCAATATTGCTGATAAGCGTGGCATAGCCCGGCACTGAACGTTGAATCATATCGGGAAAAACACTGACCACCCGCTCATCAAAGCGAAAATCAACCATCTGTTGCAAAGGGGCGGCGTAAAGCTTGTCTTTTTCACGTGCCATTACTGCTCGCCCTTCTTCTTGGCAACATTGTCACGCAGGTAGACCGGCACTGCCTGCTCTGCAGACAGCGTTTGTCCCTGCTCAGCCAGCTTACGTGCCAGTTTGGTCATGGCCGCCGCAGTGGGCAGTAAGCTGCTGTCTTCACCTGATAAAAGTCCTGCAAAAGCGGCTTTTAGTACTTCGCCATGTTCTTGCCAGCCGGTACCGGCAGCAAACCATCGCTCGTTATCCAGCGGTTTAAATGTGTCGGGTGGGCATACCTGTTCCTTGTCGCAGAGCACCGCCAATCCGTTTTCTTCGCGATAATGCGCTGCATATATTTCTCCCATACGGGCATCCAGTGCCACGGCAATTTGTGTGGCACCGAACTCATCAATGGCTCTCTGCGCGACCGCAGCCAGGGTTGATACTGGAATAATCGGCAACTGTCGGGCAAAAGCAATGCCCTGGGCCACACCGACGCCGACACGGACACCGGTAAAAGAGCCGGGACCTCTGCCAAAAGCCAAGAAATCGATTTCATCCAGGCCCACGCCCGCCTGCTGCAGCAGTTCATTGAGCATGCCCAATATTCGTTCCGAATGACCACGTTGCGTCGTGGTCGACCGTTCAATGAGCTGGTCCGCATTGAGCAGAGCGACGGAGCACACTTCGGTGCAGGTATCTAGTGCAAGAATTTTCATAGTGGCGTCAGTTATTGTCGTCATTTGGCTGTCACAACCGCGCATTATAATGCAAAGCAGTTGATTCGATGGTGCGGGGAGGCGCTATGTTAATGCTGATTGTCGATGCAATCTATGTTCTGAGAGAACTGGCACGACTACTGTTTGTGGTGGTAACTTCCCCTTTCGCTGTTATTGGCGGTCTTTTGCTGCTGGCAGGCCAGCCCTGAGCAATACCAAAGCGAAAGCTTATAAACCACATATTTTTCATTTATATCAATCTGTTATAGCATAGTGTTGTCAGAACATTTCTGGGAGGAGATGACGATGGCAACACAACACTTACAATCTCTGGAACTGGCTGCGCAGGGCGACTGGGATAGCGCACACAGCACAATACAGATCTACGAAGACAGACTCGCGTGCATGGTGCATGGCTATCTGCACCGCGTAGAAGGAGATAACGGCAACGCTGCCTACTGGTATCGCCGTGCGGGCAAATCGTTACCAGTAAACAGCCTGCCGGAAGAGTTTGACCGGCTCTATGAGCTGGCCAAACAGGTGTGATTACTGACGAATACCTTCAATCGACAGGGTCAGATAAACCTCCTCTGCTGAAGGGCCCAGTTTAGTCACATCAATACCGTAGTCGGCAATGGTGAATTTGGTTTCACCAACGAAGCCGACACGGTATCCGCCCCAGGGATCATCACCCTCACCCACTTTTTCAATCGGAATCACCAGTTCGTTGGTGACGCCATGAAGCGTAAAGTCCCCGACCATTACCATGCTGCCATCCTCTTTCACTTCGACAGATTTGGATTGGAAGCGTGCTTCAGGGTATTTGTCGGTGTGAAGAAATTTCTCACGTAAGTGTTTATCACGCTCGGCAAAATTAGTATCGACACTGGCCACATCAATGACGACATCAATATCCGACGCTTCCGGTTGTTCTGCGTCGTAGTTGAAGGTCCCGGCAAAATCATTAAAGCGACCACTCATCCAACTGAAACCCAGATGCTGAATACGAAAGTCGATAAAGGCATGTGCTTTTTCTGTATCAATCACATACTCTGCAGCCTGTGCCGGCAGCATGGAAGAAAGTCCCAGAAAAGACAGGGCGAATAAAGTTTTTTTCATGAATCATCTCCTGATGGAATGGCAAACATACGCTTGAGTGTGGCGTCTTTATCAATGAAGTGGTGTTTCAACGCAGCCAGGGCATGAATTGAGGCCAGCGCGATAATAAACCAGGCAATCCAGAGGTGTAGCCGCCCTGCCCAGTCAATCCAGCCGCTATCGTCTTTGATTAAAGCAGGAATGGCAATCCAATCGAACACCACAAGCGGATCCCCCTTGGCGGTGACAATAAGATACCCGGTCACGAAAAGTAGAAGAATGGCCAGATTCATCAGTAGATGCGCGGCACGGGCCGAGATGCGTTGCCAGGTCGGTATCGATTTGATCTCGGCAGGCGCTATTCTGAGTCGCTGCCACCCCCAACGCGACAGCACAAGCACGGCAGTGACGACACCAATCCCCTTATGCCACCAGGGTGCCTGATAATACCAGTCATCATAGTATCCGAGGTCGACCATCCACAGACCTGAAGCAAACAGGGCAATGGTAAACAGGGCAACACTCCAGTGGAGCAATACCGAAAAAACATCGTAGCGTCGATTTGACGGCTTATCTGGCATCCTTACCTCAATATTAACGTGCGAATAGTGAAGATTGACCCTGAACAAAGGCGAATGTTTCGCAAATAAGATATTTTTTTATTCAATCTATCAGCGACGACGACGGGCAGCTTTCACCTTGGTTTTACCCGGACGGGTATGTTGTGTTTTGAAAGGTCGGCTTTGTCCTCGGCCGGCTTTGGCTTTGCGGCTGATCCGCGCACCTTCGCCCCGTTCACCCGTCCCGGCGGGTTGCCAGGTAGGGATCAGGTGTTTCTTGCCATTACCAATCAGATCCGCCCGACCCATTTTTTTCAGTGCTTCGCGCAACATCGGCCAGTTTTCCGGATCGTGATAGCGGAGGAAGGCTTTATGCAGACGACGTACTTTCAGGCCTTTAGGCACGGTAATATCACCGCCCTTACGCCGCACCTTGTGTAAGGTGTCTTTACCGGAATGATACATGGCTGCCGCCGCAGACATTGGTGACGGCAGATAGGCCTGTACCTGGTCGGCACGGAAACCGTTGCGTTTCAGCCAAATCGCCAGGTTCATCATATCTTCATCCGTGGTGCCCGGGTGGGCAGCAATAAAGTATGGAATCAGATACTGTTCTTTACCCGCTTCCTTCGAGTACTTATCAAACATCTGTTTGAACTTGTCGTAGGTACCGATGCCCGGCTTCATCATCTGCGACAAAGGCCCGTCTTCAGTATGTTCCGGCGCGATTTTAAGATAGCCGCCGACATGATGTGTGACCAGTTCTTTGACGTATTCCGGCGACAAAACAGCCAGGTCATACCGCAGACCGGAAGCAATCAGAACTTTCTTGATGCCCGGCAATGAGCGGGCACGCTTGTAGAGATTAATCAGTGGCGTGTGATCGGTATTCAGGTTTTTGCAGACGCCGGGATAAACGCAGGACAGTCGGCGACAACTGGCTTCAATTTCCTCATCTTTACAAGCCAGACGATACATATTGGCGGTGGGGCCGCCGAGATCGGAAATCACGCCAGTAAAACCGGGCGTGGTGTCACGAATCGCTTCCACTTCCTTGATAATCGAGTCTTCGCTTCGGCTCTGAATGATGCGTCCCTCATGCTCGGTAATCGAACAGAAGGTACAGCCACCAAAACAGCCACGCATGATATTGACTGAGAAACGAATCATCTCGTAAGCCGGGATATTCATCTTGCCGTAGGTAGTATGCGGCACGCGGCTATAGGGCAAATCAAAGACCGCATCCATTTCCTTGGTCGTTAATGGAATCGGTGGCGGATTGAGCCAGACATCGCGGTCTCCATGCTGCTGCACCAGTGCCAGGGCATTCCCCGGATTGGTTTCCAGGTGCAGGATGCGTGAGGTATGGGCATAGGTAACAGGATCATCCTTGACCTGATTGTAGGCCGGCAGCCGGATCACGGTTTTATCGGCATTTCGCGGTGAGACCCGGTGGATCTTAATCACATTGCCTGCAGGTTGTTCCGCTTTTTCCTGTTCTGTGCGGGCTTTTTCCTCGGCACAACTGGCTTCGGTCTGCATCTGATAGGGATCAATCGGCGGATTGAGCTTGCCGGGGGTATCGACCGAGGTGGAGTCTTTCTCCCACCACCCGTCTCTGCGGCCGTGCTTGGTCATGTAGGCGGTACCGCGAATGTCGGTGAGGTCTTTCACCGCTTCCCCGGCGGCCAGACGATGTGCAATTTCCACTACCTGGCGTTCACCATTGCCATAAACCAGCAGGTCGGCTTTGGAATCCATCAAAACGCTATGGCGCACTTTTTCCGACCAGTAGTCATAGTGGGCAATACGGCGGAGGCTGGCTTCAATGCCACCAATAACGACCGGCACCCCTTTGTAGGCTTCACGACAACGCTGACTGTAAACCACAACACTGTGATCAGGGCGTTTTCCACCCTCACCACCGGCGGTATAGGCATCATTACTGCGGATTTTACGGTCTGAGGTGTAGCGGTTGACCATCGAATCCATATTGCCACCGGTGACCCCGTAAAACAGGTTGGGCTTGCCCAGCTTCTGAAAATCCTCAGCGCTGGTCCAGTCGGGCTGAGAAATAATGCCGACACGAAAACCATGAGATTCAAGCAGACGCCCGATCAGGGCCATCCCGAAGCTGGGGTGGTCAACATAAGCATCACCGGTAACGATGATAATGTCGCAGGAGTCCCAGCCCAGCGCGTCCATTTCTTCACGCGACATCGGCAATTCGGGGGCAATACCGAAACGATGTGCCCAGAATTTACGATAGGAAAACAGGTCGGGTGCGGCTTGCATCAGGTCCTCGGGAGGGTCAAACAGAAAGTGGCATTATTCTACCAAATTCAAATACCTGAAGCAGGGTTTTGACGACTGTTCAGTCGGTAATGGTGACGGTAGTGCCTTTGTCGATGTAGCGAGTGAGTTGTTCCACTTCGTTATTGCGAAGTGCGATACAGCCCTGGGTCCAGTTGGCCAGCTCGTGAATTTCCAGTTTATCTTTGGTTTCCACCCCAATACCATGGATGCCGATGGCACCACCCAAAGGGGTATTCTGCGGCGGAAGCTGACCGAAAATATGTGCATCGAGAATACCGCGGTATTCTTTTTTGCTGATACGCCCGGCTTTCAGGGCGTTGATGGCATCCCGAACGCTGGGATAATCCAGTTGAATGAATAAGTGAAAACGGTCGCTGTCACGAACCTGATAGATGTGATATTCACCCAGTGGGGTCTTACGATCGCCGGCCTGCAACTTGCCGCTCTTACCGCCACTGCCAAGCGCCACGTGAAAACTGCGCACTGGCTTACCATCTTTCTGCACAATCAAACGCTGTTCCGAACGCTTAACCAGCAGTTTGTAGTCCCCTGTCGCCGAGGCAGGTAGCTGCCAGACGAGCAACATCACTATCAACAAGCTTGAAACCGACAATTTTTTCATTGAAGACTTTCCCGCACTACTTCAGTCAGTTTGACGACCCCGGTTGGAGCCTCATCCGCTGCTAATACTACCAAATCAGTGACATCCGTCTGCAACTGTCTGTGCAAAATCTGATTAATTTTTTCATTTTCCCGGCAGTAGGCGAAGTGTGGGTCCATCAACTCACCGGCTGTGGCCGCTGCAACCTGAGCAAATAATTGCCGGTGGGAATGGACCGGTCGGTCATGGCAGAACAGATGATTGACCAGTTTATTGAAACTCAAATGGCCTTTTACCTTGCCATTTTCCAGCACGTAAGCATCGCGTGAATCATGCTCGATCAGCGTCTTCACAATATCTCTCAGGCCGGTATCCGCCGAGACCGTCACCAGGGCGTTAGGATGCGCCTGCAGCCACTCGGCCACAGTGAGTTCGATAATACGTTCACTCATAACCTGACTCCCCTTTGATTTCCCCGGCTTTTTGCAGCGCATAGCGTGTGGCAAACGGGCCCAGCAGTTCGTAGATGAGCGTACTGGCCAGAATCACATTCACGATCAGCAGCCCGCTTTCCTCAAACACGGGATGATTGAGTAAGGACAGTGCCAGACCTATCGCAATACCTGCCTGCGGCACCACGCCAAGTCCGATATACTTTCGCACCGGCTCAGGCGCATCAATAAAACGGGCTGCGAGGTTAGTCCCGCCCATCTTACCCAGCACTCTGGCCAGCACATAAATCAGGACCAGCCCGATACCACTCAAAAGAACATCCAGATCAAAATGCGCCCCGGCCAGGGTGAAAAACACCAGAAATACGAATTCTTCCAGATATTCAACCGGTGCCAGCAAACGCTCACCGCCGGATTTAAAGGTGGCACGGGCCACAAAGCCCAGTGTCATCGCAGTCAGCAACGGAGAACAATGCCACACCTCTGCTAGCCCCTGAGAAAGCACTACCGTACTCAGCACCATGGGTAAAAAGAAATGCGGATTGCGCACCCGATGTCCGAAACCGGCCAGAGCCCAGCCCAGTACCGCACCCAGTAATAATGCCCCACCGATCTCTATCAGCGCCATCGACATCACACCGGTGACGCTGCTGCCCGTAGTTGCCGCCAACAGCAGAGAGAAGAGGATGATACCGATCGCATCATCCAGGGCCACCACACCGAGCAGCGACGTCGTCAGTGGACCCCGACTGCGATATTCATGAATAACGGCAACGGTGGCGGCGGGCGCCGTGCTGGCCGCCAGTACCGCCAGTGCTGCCGCAATCAGGATGACTTCAGCTTGGCCTGACAGAAACAGACAGACAGACAGGAAAACGACGACTGCAGCACCCAAGACCTCACCGACAGTGCAAAACACAATGGTACTACCCAGCCTTTTCAATTGTCTGGCCGTGACCGATCCGCCTATCAGGTAGGCAATCAGTGCCAACGCCGTATCGGTGAGTAGCGCAGAGCCCGCGCCCAATTGCAGCTCAAACACACCGCCGAGTGAATCCTGCGACCAGATCAAGCCGGCTAGCGCATAAAGCGCAATTCGGGGCAGGTTAAAACGCGCAGCGACCAGACTGAGCAGCAGACCGGTGACCAGCAGTAATCCAAGATAGAGAAACAGCGACTCCGGCATCAGGCAAATAAGCGACTGATAAAGTTACGATTCTGTCGAATCAGATTCTGTAAGGCCTTGGGCAGGTTAATCCGGTAACGCATTTCCCACTCATCGACCTTAGCGCGCAGCAGCTTGAGGTCGCGGTGATTGACCTCAAACTGTGTAGCAAGCGCAATCACGTTGCCTTTATTCTCCACCGGCAACAGCATCGAGCGGCCCGCAAAGCTCTGGTTAATACGCTGCATGGTGGTATTGAATAAATCTCTCTCGCTGCCCCAGAGGTTGATACTCATGACACCATCGGCAGTCAAAATGCCGCTGCAGGCATCAAAAAAAGGCTGTACGCCGACACTGGCTGCCATGCCGTTGTGATCGTAGGCATCAACCAAAAGCAAGTCGTAGCTCAAATCTGTTTCGTAGAACAATTGACTGACATGCAGATAGCCATCGCCCTGCACAATGTTAAGTCGCGGGTCGGTCAGCGGTACATTAAAATAATGTGCGGCCACCTCAATGACATCACGGCGGTACTCGACGACATCGATCTGACACTGGGGGAAATGTTGCAGCAGAAATTTGACCAGCGAGCCACCACCGAGACCAATCACCAGCACCCGCCGTGGGATGGGATTGAGCAGCAGGCAGCCCATCATCGACTGTGTGTAACTCAACGCCAGATGGGCCGGATCACTCAGCCGCATACTGCTCTGTCTGGGATAAGTACCGAAATGCAACGAGCGGCTGTCACCGTTATCTACTACCTCGATCACGCCATCGTCAGTCTGAGCCTGGTGAATCAGCGTACCATCGCCGTATATGCGCATCAGTTCGGTTCCTCGCTGACGAACTGTTTGTGCAGCCAGCCACGCACATAACTCAATACCCTGGACTCAAAACCATAGAAGCGAAAGCCGGCACCGTTAATGCGTCGCTGGTCATACGCTGTGGTCTGCTGTTGCTTCATAAAAACCAGACGGTCTCTGGCCAGATTATTCATTGAACCGGGCACAGTAGGCGCAATATCAAGTATGGGTGTAATTGCTGGCATAGCCTCAAGCTCAAGCATGGGACGAATCCAGATTAAACCACGTTGTTCTCCCATCTGTTCGGCCAGCGCATCGGTTAGACGCGCGGCCTCACCTAGAGCCAGAACAACGGTTGTACCCGTTTGCTGTGAATCAAGATAAGCCAGTGCGGCGTTGAGACGGGTCGCATTATCCGGCAGTTCAGGTTTTTTTTCTGTGTCCGGGTCTTGGTCAGCTGTTGCATTATCAGCGGGCAAGCCGGCGCTTGCTTGACTGGCATCGACTGTCGGCTGAGCCATGGATGCAGCATTACTGGAGAGAAAAATGCCAGGTTCTCTGGGGTAAGTCAGCGCCACCGTCATGGTTGTCCAGCCCGAGTTAGGCAACCCCTCACGCAGGGTATTGATCAAGCCCGGACTATCGATGCCGGCATTGCTGTCATGCAGAATCAGTACTTTCCCGTAAGACTTGCCCAGTCGATCATTAATCAGTGTCGCGTCGATACGGGTATCCCCTACCGGCAGCGCCAGGTAACCGTTGACCTCACCAGCCTGGCTGATGACAGAGCTGTCTACCTGCGCGGGTTTGGTGTCATCTTCGGCGGTTGCGAGACCCTGACTCAACACAAATATCGCCGCCAGAAGACCGCTTTTTAAAACCTTTTGCAAACCACGCTCCACCCTCTCGTTAATGCCATCCCCAGTATAATGACTGCGGAATCTTTTCAAAAGCTGAAAAATCAGACCTGATACGGTAAAGTATCGGGTTTATACAGCATTTCTAAACCTAAAGTTTTAAGAGAGAACAACATGGCTGAATTCAAAATTGCTCCGTCTATTCTGTCTGCGGATTTTGCCCGCCTGGGTGAAGAAGTCGATAACGTACTGGCATCAGGTGCCGACATCGTTCACTTCGACGTCATGGACAATCACTATGTGCCCAATCTGACCATTGGTCCGCTGGTCTGTGACGCGCTGCGTAAGCACGGTGTAACGCATGAAATCGACGTCCATCTGATGGTCAAACCGGTTGACCGAATCATCCCTGACTTTGCCAAAGCCGGCGCGACTTTCATCACCTTCCACCCCGAAGCCTCCGAGCATATTGACCGCAGTCTGCAACTGGTTAAAGCAGAAGGCTGCAAAACCGGTCTGGTATTCAACCCGGCTACGCCACTGTCTCTGGCCGAACACGTGCTGGACAAAGTCGACCGTATTCTGCTGATGTCAGTCAACCCCGGTTTTGGTGGTCAGAAGTTCATTCCACATACACTGGATAAGCTGCGTCAGGCACGCAAAATGATCGACGAAAGTGGTTATGACATCGATCTGGAAATTGATGGCGGCGTCAACGTCAAAAACATCCGTGAAATCGCTGAAGCCGGTGCCCGCACATTCGTGGCCGGTTCCGCCGTATTCGGTGCTGCCAAAGACAGTGATCCCAACAAATATGAGAGCATCATTGCTGAAATGCGTGAGGAACTGGCCAAAGCCAACGTTTAAGACGTTTCATGGCCATACCCCCTCCCGAGGTCGTACTGATTGATCTGGACGGCACGCTGGTCGACAGCGTGCCGGATCTGGCCTGGTGTACTGCGCGCATGCTGGAAGCGCTGGATTGCCCGACCTGTAGCGAAGACGATGTCAGGTTGTGGGTGGGGAACGGCGTTGAGAAACTGATTAAACGGGCTCTCACCGGTGACATGAATGCTGAGCCTGATCCGGCTCTGTACGATAAGGCTCTGCCCTTGTTCATGACACTTTACAAGGATAACAGTTGTCGGCTCAGTCATCTCTATCCCGATGTCGAAACTGGTTTGAGATGGTTGCAGTCGCGACAGATTAAACTGGGTTGCGTGACCAACAAACCCGAAGCATTCACCCTGCCGCTTCTGGATTTTCTTGGGATTCGGCAGTTTTTTGAGGTGGTGATCAGCGGCGATAGCCTGCCGCAGAAAAAGCCCCATCCGGCACCACTGCTGTACGGCGCCGAGTTTTTCAGGGTCAGCCCCGATAAAGCCCTGATGATTGGTGACTCGGTCAGTGATGTCGAAGCGGCCCGCGCTGCCGGATTCCGGATAGTTTGTATGAGTTACGGCTACAATCACGGTGCCGATATCCGTAGCGCCAATCCGGATGTCGTCATTGACAGTTTTGCAGAGTTGGAAAACTTATTTTAGAAAGAAGCGATGAAACAGTCAGAATTCGAACAACTCGCCGCTGAAGGCTACAACCGCATCCCGCTTGCCCGGGAAGTACTGGCTGATCTCGATACGCCGCTCAGTACTTATCTTAAGCTGGCAGATGCGCCCTACTCTTACCTGTTTGAATCAGTTCAGGGAGGGGAGAAGTGGGGACGTTATTCGATCATCGGCCTGCCCTGTGAAACAGTGGTTCGCGTTCATGGTTTCGATATCAGCGTTGAACATCAGGGCGATATCATCGAAACCGACAAAAGTGACGATCCGCTGGGCTGGGTAGAACAGTTCCAGCAACGTTACAAGGTCCCTGAAACTGGCCAGCTTCCCAAGTTTAACGGCGGTCTGGTCGGCTACTTCGGCTATGACACCGTGCGCTACGTTGAGCCCCGACTAGGCGATGCGCGGGCACCTGACCCACTGGGTTGTCCCGATATCATGTTGATGGTGTCGGATGAACTGGTCGTGTTTGATAATCTCAGTGGTCGACTGTACCTGATAGTTCATGCCGATCCCGCTCAGGACAATGCCTACAATCGAGCGCAGGCAAGGCTGGATAAACTCATTGAAACACTGCGCAACACCACGCCCAGGTTCCAGCGTCACGGTGAACGTCGACGGGTCAATGAAGAAGACTTTGTCTCCGGCTTTACCCATGACGGCTTTATTGACGCGGTTAAAAAAGCAAAGCAATACATCAACGACGGCGATATCATGCAGGTGGTATTGTCACAGCGACTCTCGATTCCGTTTGCGGCAGAGCCGGTCGATATGTACCGGGCACTGCGCACGCTCAACCCCTCCCCCTACATGTATTACCTGAACCTCAAAGACTTCCACGTGGTCGGTTCCTCACCGGAAATTCTGGTCAGGATGGAAGATCAGGAGGTCACCGTCAGACCGATTGCCGGTACCCGCCGTCGCGGTAAGACCGAAGAGGAAGATACTGCGCTGGAACAGGAACTGCTCGCCGATCCCAAAGAACTCGCTGAGCATCTGATGCTGATTGATCTGGGTCGCAACGATATCGGCCGCGTCAGTCAGACCGGCACGGTTGAGCTCACCGATAAAATGGTGATCGAGCGTTACTCACATGTGATGCATATTGTGTCCAATGTGACCGGCAAGGTGCTGGACAACATGTCTGCCATTGACGCCCTCCGCGCCACCTTCCCGGCCGGCACCGTAAGTGGTGCCCCCAAGGTAAGGGCCATGGAAATCATTGACGAGTTTGAACCCGTCAAACGCGGCGTCTATGCCGGCGCCGTCGGTTACCTGTCCTGGTCCGGTAATATGGACACGGCGATTGCCATCCGCACTGCCGTGATAAAAGATAATACGCTGCATATCCAGGCCGGGGCCGGTATCGTTTATGATTCGATTCCTGAACTGGAATGGAAAGAGACCATGAATAAGGCAAGAGCGATTTTCCGCGCTGTTGCCATGGCGGAAGCTGGCCTGGAAGCCGATCCGCACGCTGAAGGCTGAGCCGGGACCCTAATTTATGCTGTTAATGATTGATAATTACGACTCTTTCACCTACAACCTGGTGCAGTACTTTGCTGAACTGGGTCAGGAAGTCGTGGTGCACCGTAACGACAAAATCACCATTGAAGAGATTGAAGCCCTGAACCCGGATAAAATCGTGCTCTCCCCCGGTCCGTGCACACCGAATGAAGCCGGTATCTCCATGGCGGTGATTAAACATTTTGCCGGTAAAAAGCCACTTTTGGGCGTATGTCTGGGCCATCAGGCGATTGGACAGGTTTTCGGCGGCGATGTGGTTCACGCCCGTGAGATCATGCATGGCAAAACCTCTAAGGTGTACCACAACAATACCAGTGTTTTCCGTGGTCTGAATAACCCACTGGAAGCCACCCGCTACCACTCTCTGGTGGTTAAGAAAGAGACTTTGCCGAACTGCTTTACCATCACCGCCTGGACTGAAACTGAAAACGGCGAGATGGACGAGATCATGGGTATCGAGCACAAGACCTTGCCCATTGAGGGTGTCCAGTTCCATCCCGAGTCTATCCTGACCGAACAGGGTCATGAACTGCTGAAGAACTTTCTTGATCGATAGGACCTGAGCATGGATATTCAAGCTGCACTTAAACTCGTCACCCAGCGTCAGGATCTCAGTGCCGATCAGATGCGTGATGTCATGAATCAGATCATGACCGGTCATGCCACCCCGGCACAGATCGGCGGATTCCTGATTGGACTGAGCATGAAAGGTGAAACCGTGACCGAAATTGCCGCGGCTGCTGAAGTCATGCGTTCGCTGGCAACGCCGGTTGATATTCAGGGCGAACATGTGGTCGACACCTGCGGCACTGGCGGTGACGGTGCCAGTACCTTTAATGTCTCGACCGCCAGTGCCTTTGTTGTTGCAGCAGCCGGCGCTCAGGTCGCCAAACATGGTAACCGCTCTATCAGCAGTAGTTCCGGCAGTGCCGATGTGCTGGAAGCAGCGGGCGTGAACCTGGAACTGACGCCGGAACAGGTCAAACACTGTATCGAAACCGTCGGTGTCGGCTTTATGTTTGCTCAGAAACATCATGGTGCCATGAAGCATGCGATTGGCCCGCGCCGTGAAATGGGTGTTCGCACCGTATTCAATCTGCTGGGTCCGCTCACCAACCCCGCCCGCGCCCCGCACCAGGTCCTGGGGGTGTATGACAAGAAATGGGTGGTGCCAATGGCTGAAGTGCTGCAAAAACTGGGCAGCAAACATGTGTTAGTGGTTCACGCTGAAGACGGACTGGATGAGATCAGCATCGGTGCCGAAACGCACGTCGCCGAACTCAAACACGGCGAAATCTCCAGCTACACCATCAAACCTGAAGACTTTGGCCTCAACCGCAGTGATGTCAAAGGCCTGTCAGTCAAGAATGCCACTGACAGCCTCGACATCATCAAAGCCATCTTTAACGGAGAAACCGGTCCGGCCCGCGATATTGTCGTTCTCAATGCCGGCGCCGCGATTTATGTGGCCGATATTGCAGCGACCCTGGAACAGGGAATCAAGCAAGCAGCCGAAGTCATCGACTCGGGTGCCGCCTCACAGAAACTGAATGCGCTGATTGTCAGCAGCCGGAGCTAGAAGATCATTATGAGTGAAAACACCCCGGATATCCTGGTCAAGATCCTTGAACGCAAACAGGAAGAAATTGCTGAACGCAGCAAAAAAATACCGCTGGCCATCATGCAGCAACTGGCTGAGCATGCGGATAAACCGCGGGGCTTTGTTGAGGCTCTGTCGCGCAAGATCGCTGACGGTGAGCCTGGCATCATCGCTGAAATCAAGAAAGCCTCGCCCAGTAAAGGCCTGTTACGAGAAGATTTCAGACCGGCTGAAATTGCAGAGAGCTATGCCAAACATGGTGCCACTTGCCTGTCAGTGCTGACTGATCGTGACTTTTTCCAGGGCCATGAGGAGTTTCTTCAGCAGGCGCGTAAAGCCTGCAGCCTGCCGGTTATTCGTAAAGATTTTATTATCGATCCCTATCAGGTTTTCGAAGCCCGGGCGATCAATGCAGATTGTATTTTACTGATTGTATCGGCACTCAACGATAATCAACTGGAAAATCTGAGCCAACTGGCACTACAACTGGGCATGGACGTACTGGTAGAAGTGCATGATCTGGATGAACTGGAACGGGCACTGGTATTGAACCTGCCCCTGATTGGTATCAACAACCGCAATCTGCGAACATTTGAAACCTCGCTGGACACCACACTGTCACTGCTGCCTCGGATTCCTGATGGTCACATTGTGATCACTGAGAGCGGAATACACACACCGGAAGACGTTACATTGATGCGCGACAATAATGTCAATGGATTCCTGGTCGGGGAAGCCTTTATGCGCGCTGACGATCCGGGCCAGCAGTTAAAGCAGCTGTTTTATTGAGACATGGAGAGCGTCAGAGCTTCTTGATAACAGGCGTAGAGACGCGGTGGACCTCGTCGTAGACAATCACGGTCTTACCGTGAGCCCAGACTTTACCGCCTTCCTGCAGCTCTTTTAAGACGCGGCCGACCATTTCACGGGAGCAGCCCACCATGCGGCTGATTTCCTGACGGGTGACCTTGATTTGAGTGCCATGAGGATGACGCATCGCATCAGGCTGAGCAGATAATTCTGCCAGTGCGGCCTCTACCCGGCCGGCGACATCCAGAAACGCCAGGTCAGTGGCTTTGCGGGTGGTCGACAACAGGCGTTTAGCCATCTGCTCACCCAGCGTATAAAGCAAGGTGGGGTAACAGTTTTTCAACTGGCTGTCGGCCAGGGTACGGATTTGCTGATAGGAAATCTCTTCGGTTCTGACATCGGTCTTGGCACGGATGGTGACCATTCTGTCGCCGACTTCAGAAAAGAAGCCAATTTCACCGATGAAGTCGCCCTGATTGAGATAGGCCACGATGAGTTCCTCACCCTCTTCATTTTCCATGCAGACGGTGACAGAACCTTCACGGATGTAATAGAGCGTATCTGCTGGGTCACCGGGCCGAATAATGATGTTTTTTGCAGGATAAAATTTGCTGTGACAACTGTGAAAGAAGTCGGCAAGACCTTCTTCCAAGGCTTTATGTTTGTGATATTCCATCCATTATTCCAATTTGAAACCCGGCGGGCAGTATACAGTTGCAAACGGTGATAATTCGTTTTCGATTTCACAAATATGGCAAAATTAAAGTTATTTATCAACTTTGGGAAACATTTTAATGAAAGCACGAGTGAAATGGGTAGAAGATGTGATGTTTCTGGGCGAATCCGGTACCGGTCACACGGTAGTCATGGACGGTCCCGAAGAAGCGGGTGGTCACGGCACCGGTATGCGCCCCATGGAACTGCTGTTACTCGGGATGGGCGGCTGCACGGCTTTTGATGTGGTGGAAATTCTGAAAAAATCGCGTCAGGATATCCGTGACTGCGTAGTGGAAGTGGATGGTGAGCGCAGTGAGGAAGTCCCCAAGGTCTATACCAACATTCATGTTCATTACAAAATCACAGGCAAAGAGGTCAAACCCAATTTTGTGGAGCGTGCCATCAACATGTCTATTGAAAAATACTGTTCAGCTACGCTGATGCTGGCCAAGACCGCCACCATCACCCATGACTACGAGATTATTGATGTCGACTGATAACAGTCACACATTCGACCGAATACAGGAAAGTTATCTTGCCAGTTGGTGCCGGTTTAATCCGGAAACCGCACTGGATGCCGGCATCGAGGATTATGCCGGTGAGCTGACACCCTGTGACGATGCCAGTCAGGGCATTCAACTGGTCCTGAATGAAAAATGTCTGGCTGCGCTGGACGAGATCAATATCACAGCGTTGGACGCCGATCGCTTGCTCAACTATCAGGTTCTGCATGGCTGGGCGCTGCTGGAACACCACAGCATGATGGAGCACGACTGGCGTTATCGAGATCCAACCGCTTTTCTGCCGATTGATGCCCTGCATCAACTAACTATCCGACCTTTGGAAAGTTTCAGTCTGGCACTGCTGTCCCGGCTGCAAAAAGTGCCGGGACGTGTCAGAGAAGCCAAAACTTACCTGAATCTCAAGCCGGCCATCATTCCACCGGTATGGCTGGAAATGGCCATTCAGGAATGTGAAGCTGGCGTGCAGTTCTGTCATGAACTCTCTGATCACCCGCGGGTACAGAAAGCTCTGCTGCAGCATCAGGCTATCGACACCGCGCTCCATGAAGCCGGTAAAGCGATGGAAGACCTGCACCATTCGCTAACCCGCCTGCAAAACCATGCACAGGGTGATTTTGCCTGTGGTCGAGAGCACTTTGAGCGCCTGCTGCATTACCGCCATTTTCTGCCTATCAGTGCCCAGAAGCTCAGCGCATTTGGTGAAAAACTGTTTGCACAAACTTCGGCTGAACTCAAAAAAGCGGAACAGGACAGCGGGCTGACCCTGGCCCGTATCCGGGCCCATCACCCAAGCGCCTCCCAACTGCTGGACAGCTACCAGCAGGAGATGCAGGCCGCGAGGGATTTCCTCAAGGCGAACGCCCTGGTCACCTTACCTGGACGGCAGCATCTGAATGTTGTCGACACCCCTGGCTTTTTGAGACATCAAATACCTTTTGCAGCTTATCTGGATCCCAGCATCGCCGACCTCAGTCAAAGCGCATTTTATTATGTGACCCCGGTCAGTCGTGATGCCGAGCTGAAGGAACATAATTTCGCCGCCATCGCCCAGACCAGCGTGCATGAGGCCTGGCCCGGTCATCACCTGCAGTTTGTCACCGCGAATCAATCTGACCAGGGTTCCGCACTGCTACGACGACTGTTTCCCTGTGCCACACTTTACGAAGGCTGGGCCCTGTACTGTGAGCAAATGATGCTGGAGCAGGGTTTTGATCGCTATCCGGGTCAGAACATCGTGATGCTCAGAGACAGGCTCTGGCGGGCGCTGCGTATCATCATTGATGTCAACATTCATACCGGTGAATGGACGCTTGAGCAGGCTGCAGCGGAAATGGTTGATAAACTCGGCTTCACTCAGGCGCAGGCCATGGCTGAGTGCAACTGGTATAGTCAGGCCCCCACTGTGCCGATGAGCTATGCCGTGGGCTGGGCACTCATTAATGCACTGCGTTATATCGTTCAGCCGGCGGATGGTGAGGAACTGAGAGCATTTCATGACAAGTTACTGCAGTGCGGTTCCGTTGCGCTACCGCTGGTGATAGAGCATCAATTCGGTTCAGCAATCTGGCAGCAATGCTGCCAACACGTATTTGGAGAGGATTAATGGAACGACCCGGGAAAACCGGTGGCATGCGGCATGTCGCCCTGTTTGTTACCGATCTGGCAGCCTGTGAGCAATTTTATGTTGATTGTCTGGGAATGACAGTCGAATGGCGTCCGGATGAGGATAATGTCTACCTGACTTCAGGTAATGACAATCTCGCTCTGCATCGGGCTGAAGTCACTCCTGCCTCACCGGAACAGCAAAAACTGGATCATATCGGTTTTATTATTCCTACCATGGATGAAGTCGACAGCTGGTTCGATTTTTTGCAGTCAAAAAACGTTAAGATGCGCAATGCACCACGCACGCATCGTGATGGTGCCCGCAGTTTTTATTGCTATGACCCGGCTGGCACGGTAGTGCAGATTATCTATCATCCCCCCATTTCATGAGTTTCACACGATAGCCCCGATGAAGACCTACATTTATAAAAGCAGCAAGAAAGAAGAACTCTATCTCTACATCGTTAAAAAAGATGATTTTTCCGATATTCCACAGTCACTCTACGACTCCATGGGCAAAGAGCCGATATTCGTCATGGAACTGGAATTAAGTCCGGAGCGGCCACTGGCGCGGGAGAATGTCGCCGCGGTCATCAATAATCTGGAAACACAGGGCTTTCATGTACAGATGCCACCCCGTCCGGAAAAACTGGGCGAATTTATGAATGCCAAAAAGCAGCATTTGCATTAAAACCCTCAGTTATCCGCAGATTTCGCTGATTAACGCAGCTTTACAGCGATGAAAACCCTGCTTCGTGCTCAGGTGTCAGCGCTCTCAAGCATCTTGTTTATGCAAACGCCTCAACAATAATCTGTGTCCATCGGTGTAATCTGCGGATATAAAAGCATTCGTCAGGAATCTGCTTTCGACAGTTTCCAGAGTTCGTAGAGTAATTCCAACGCCTGTTTCGGACTCAGGTCATCTGGATCAATCCTTTGAAGGCGTTTTTCCAGTTCAGATGGCTCGCTGGTGCTGCTGAATAAATCCGGCTGCGGCAGCTTTCTGCTCTCCTCGCCCTGGTACCGGTACTGCTCCAACTGCTGCAACTTGACCCTGGCAGCTGATATGACATCACCCGGTACCCCAGCCAGCTGTGCTACCTGCAAACCATAACTCTGATTGGCTGCGCCGTCTTTAAGCTGATGCAAAAAGACGATTTTGTCGCCATGTTCAATCGCATCAAGATGGACATTACGCGCCTTATCAAACAAGTCAGGGAGCTGAGTCATTTCAAAATAGTGGGTGGCAAACAGTGTATAAGCGCTGATATCACGAATCAGTTTCTCTGCACAGGACCAGGCCAGTGCCAGCCCGTCGAAAGTACTGGTGCCGCGACCGATTTCATCCATCAGAACCAGACTGTGTTTTGTCGCGTTGTTGAGGATATTGGCGGCTTCGTTCATTTCCACCATAAAAGTTGAGCGCCCGGAAGCCAGATCATCTGAGGCACCGATACGGGTGAATACCTGATCAACCGGACCAATCACTGCCCTGCTCGCCGGGACAAAGCTTCCCATATGAGCCATCAGAACGATTAGCGCTGTCTGACGCATATAAGTCGATTTACCGCCCATATTGGGGCCGGTAATAATCAGCACCGGCTGTTTGGAGGACAATTTCAGATCATTGGCGCAGAAAGGCGCAGACTGACTGGTTTCAACGACTGGATGACGACCGGCTTCAATTTCAATACCGGTCTCATCCGTGAATGTCGGGGCCACATAGTCCAGTGTTTCTGCCCGCTCAGCGAGATTGGCAAGGACATCGAGTTCGGCCAGCGCGGACGCTGATTGGGCCAATGCGGGTAATTCCGGAGCCAGCTTGTCGAACAGTTCATCATAGAGTGACTTTTCCAGTGCCAGGGCTTTTTCATTGGCACTCAATACCTGTTCTTCAAAACTTTTCAGCTCGGGCGTGATGTAACGCTCAGCATTTTTCAGTGTCTGTCGGCGTACATATTCCGTGGGAACCTCAATATCATGGGCACGGCTGAGTTCGATGTAATAACCGTGTACCTTGTTATAGCCGACTTTCAGACTGCTGACACCGGTGCGTTCACGCTCCTGCTTTTCGACATTATCAAGAAAGCCGCTGGCATTCTGATGCAGATCGCGCAGCCGATCCAGTTCAGCGTGGTAACCGGGACGGATAACACCGCCGTCACGAATCAGTACCGGTGGCTCATCCAGTAACGCCCGCTGCAGAAGTTGTTTCAGTTCGCTGAAGTGACCCAGCGTACGGTCAAGATGACGGAGGTGAAGGCTACTCATCGGTTTTAGCAAAACATGCATTTCCGGCAGCATCTCCAGCATGCGACGCAGATGCATCAGATCACGGGGTCTGGCACTGCGCAGCGCAATACGTGACAGAATCCGCTCGATGTCGCCCAACTGCCGCATCAGTCCATGGCAGTCATCACCATTTTGCTGATCGATAAACTGCTGAAAGCCCTCCTGACGTAGTTTTAACACCCGCGTGTCACGAATTGGCCGCATCAGCCAGCGTCTGAGCAATCGGGCTCCCATCGGCGTCGCAGTTCTATCCAGAACGGAAATCAGGGTGTGTTCACGACCGCCCGACAGGTTTTGTTCCAGTTCCAGGTTGCGTCTGGACTGCGGATCCAGCCGGATACTGTCTCGGGCATATTCCACCGTGATCTGCCGCAGATGCGGTAAGGCCGTACGATGCGTTTGCTGAGCGTAATTAAGCAGGCAACCTGCCGCGCTGACCGCTAAGTCCATGTCATCGCAGCCAAATCCCTGCAGATCCGAGACCTTGAAGTGTTCACAGAGTCGCCTGCGGGCCGCCTTCTGCTCAAAGTGCCATTCCGGTAAAGGCCGGAGGCATTTTTCAAACTGCGGATAAGCTGCGATATCCGTGTCACAGATCAGTAACTCTGCCGGTTGCAGCCGGGCCAGTTCTGCGCGCAGGTCGGTCGCTGTTTCAATTTCGCTGACGATAAAACGGCCACTACTGATTTCTGCAGAAGCGAGACCGAAACGGCCCTTGTGCTGGCTCACCGCAACCAGCAGGTTTTCATGACGACTGTCGAGCAAGGCTTCTTCTGTGAGCGTGCCCGGTGTCAGCACCCGGACTACTTTCCTTTCGACCGGTCCTTTACTCTTTGCCGGATCACCGACCTGCTCACAAATCGCTACCGATTCCCCCAGCTTGATCAGTCTTGATAAATAGCTGTCGGCGGCATGATAAGGGACTCCCGCCATGGGAATCGGCGCACCGTTGCTGTTGCCACGGGCCGTCAGCGTAATATCGAGCAGTTCTGCAGCTTTGTGCGCATCATCAAAGAACAACTCGTAGAAATCGCCCATGCGATAAAACAACAGATATTCAGGATGTTCCGCCTTGATACGCAGATACTGCTGCATCATCGGTGTATGATTTTGAGATTGAGTCATCGGCATAGTTTATATCATGAATAAAATTTCTGACGCTTCGCTCTATCAACTGGTTGAACAAGTCGCTGAGCTGCTGATTATGCAAGGCAGGATGCTGGTTACCGCCGAGTCCTGCACTGGTGGCTGGGTCGCAAAAAGCTGCACCGATCTGGCTGGCAGCTCAGCCTGGTTCGATCGTGGTTTCGTCACCTACAGTAACGCCGCCAAGCAACAGCAACTGGGCGTCATTGCTGACACACTGGAAAAAAATGGGGCTGTGAGTCTGCCGGTTGTGGAGGAAATGGCTTTTGGTGCGCTGAAATATTCCCGGGCTGATTACAGCATCGCCATTACCGGTATCGCTGGCCCGGGCGGGGGCTCAGATAAAAAGCCGGTGGGGACGGTCTGGATTGGTTGGGGTCTGCACGGTGGCGGCGTCCATAGTGTTTGTTTTCAATTTGACGGTGACCGCGACAGTATCCGTCGTCAGGCTGTGTTCGAAGCCCTCTCGGGTCTGTTAAAAATCGCTGCGGAAGACTAAATACAGCGGTCATTTTCTCCGCACCGTTAAAAGCCCGTTTCACCTCTAGAGCCTGAGTGATATCTATGGGATAATCCATTGGTTTTAATTAATCAATTCAGGGGTGGCGCAAGATGGATGACAACAGAAAGAAAGCACTGGGCGCAGCGCTGGGACAGATTGAAAAGCAATTCGGCAAAGGTGCGGTCATGCGTCTGGGTGACGCCGGTGCCGCTCGCGACGTGGCTTCGGTCTCAACCGGCTCTATCGGCCTGGACATCGCGCTTGGGATCGGCGGCCTGCCCCGTGGTCGTATCATTGAAATTTACGGTCCGGAATCATCCGGTAAAACCACATTAACGCTGCATGCGATCGCAGAAATGCAGAAAACAGGCGGCACGGCTGCCTTCGTTGATGCCGAGCACGCCCTGGACCCGGATTACGCTGAAAAACTGGGCGTCAATATCGACGACCTGCTGGTCTCCCAGCCAGACACCGGTGAACAGGCACTGGAAATCACCGACATGCTGGTACGTTCCGGTGCGGTGGATATCGTGGTCGTCGACTCGGTCGCTGCTTTGACCCCGAAAGCGGAAATCGAGGGTGAAATGGGTGACAGCCACATGGGTCTGCAGGCCCGTCTGATGTCTCAGGCACTGCGTAAACTCACCGCCAATATTAAACGTTCCAACACGTTGGTTATCTTCATCAACCAAATCCGGATGAAGATTGGTGTCATGTTCGGTAACCCGGAAACCACCACCGGTGGTAATGCCCTGAAATTCTACTCTTCTGTTCGACTGGATATCCGTCGTATCGGTGCTATCAAAAAAGGCGATGAAATCCTGGGTAATGAAACCCGCGTTAAAGTCGTTAAGAATAAAGTGGCGCCGCCTTTCAAACAGGTCGAGTTCGACATTCTCTATGGCGAAGGCATTTCACGCGAAGGTGAACTGATCGACATGGGTGTACAGGCCAATATCGTCGAGAAATCCGGTGCCTGGTACAGCTATGACGGTAACCGTATCGGTCAGGGTAAGGACAATGTTCGAAACTTCCTCAAGGAAAATCCGACTACGGCGGCTGAAATCGAAGCCAAGGTACGTGAAATCCTGCTGCCTAAAAAAGTGAAGGCGGCTGAGAACGATGCGGTTGAGGACGATCTGGAAGCGTGAGCAAATCCGCCAGTGAACAGGCAGTGAGCTATCTGGCCCGCCGCGAACATAGTGCACTGGAACTGAACCGCAAGCTGGCAAAAGCTGGTTTTGAAGAGATCGAGATTGAACAAAGTCTGGCCGAACTGCAACAAGCCGGGCTACAGAGTGATGAGCGTTTTGCTGAGAGCTTTGTCAATTCCCGCATCAATCGGGGCTATGGCAGCATCCGGATTCGGATGGAGTTGAAAGAACGTGGAGTGGCTGCCGACATTATCACGGACACGCTGCAACAGGCAGATACAGACTGGTTTGCGCTGGCCTCTGAGGTCAGACGCAAACGTTTTGGCGAGCAAAACCCGGAAGATTTTAAGAGCCGTGCCAAACAGCAACGGTTTTTACAGTACCGCGGGTTTACTCATGACGAAATAACGGAAAGTTTTAACGTAACTGACGATGAAAAGTAGCGCTGATATACGCAAATTGTTCCTCGACTTCTTTGCCGGCAAGGGACACGAAGTGGTTTCCAGTAGTCCGCTGGTGCCTGCCAACGATCCGACCCTGTTGTTTACCAACGCTGGCATGGTCCAATTCAAGGAGACCTTCCTGGGCCAGGAAACCCGCGCCTACACACGTGCAGTGACGACCCAGCGTTGTGTGCGAGCCGGTGGTAAGCATAATGACCTGGAAAACGTCGGTTACACCGCCCGTCACCATACCTTTTTTGAAATGCTGGGTAACTTCAGCTTCGGTGATTATTTCAAGCGTGAAGCGATCCAATATGCCTGGGAGTTTCTGACAGACACGCTGGGACTGCCACCAGAAAAACTCTGGGTCACGGTGTTTGAGGAAGATGATGAGGCCGCCGATATCTGGCTCAAAGAAATCGGTATTTCTGCAGAGCGTTTCTCCCGCATCGGTGCCAAGGATAACTTCTGGTCGATGGGCGATACCGGTCCCTGCGGTCCCTGCTCCGAGATTTTTTATGATCACGGCCCTGAGGTTGCCGGTGGTCCACCGGGAACACCGGAAGAAGACGGCGACCGCTATATCGAGATCTGGAATCTCGTATTCATGCAGTACAATCGCAGCGCTGATGGCACCCTCACGCCACTGCCTAAACCCTCAGTGGATACCGGCATGGGGCTGGAGCGACTGGCTGCTGTGCTGCAAAACGTGCACAACAACTACGACATCGATCTGTTCCAGCACCTGATTAAAGCCATTCAGGCCCTGTCAGGCACTGAAGATAGCAGCAACTTCTCGCTGCGGGTGATTGCTGACCATATCCGGTCCTGCTCATTCATGATTGCTGACGGCGTGCACCCATCAAATGAAGGTCGTGGTTATGTACTGCGCCGTATCATCCGCCGTGCGATTCGTCACGGTCATAAACTGGGCCTTAAAGACACCTTCTTCCACAAACTGGTGCAACCATTAGTTGATGAAATGGGCGAGGCATTCCCGGAACTGGCTCAAGCCCAGTCCCTGGTTGAAAAGGCCCTGTTGCAGGAAGAGAATCGTTTCGCCGACACGCTGGATAACGGTCTGCGCATTCTGGATCAGGCGATTGAAGACATGGGGGACAAGGAGATTCCGGGGGAAACTGTGTTCCTGTTGTATGACACCTATGGCTTCCCTATCGATTTGACCGCTGATATCGCCCGCGAGCGTGGTCTGACTATCGATATCGCCGGCTTCGAGCGGGCGATGGAAGAACAACGTTCACGTGCCCGCAGTGCCAGCCAGTTCGGTGGCGGCATGACCGAACAACTCAATATTGACAGCGAAACTGAGTTCTGTGGTTATGAGCATACTCAGGAAGACGGCACTATCACCGATATCATTCTCAATGGTGAGCACGTAGACAGCCTGAATGAAGGTCAGGAAGGCATTCTGGTGCTCGACAATACGCCTTTCTATGCCGAATCCGGTGGCCAGGTTGGCGATCACGGTGAAATCACTACTGATTCCGCCAGCTTCACCGTCACCGATACCCGCAAACAGGGCAAAGCCTTCACCCATATCGGCCGCTGTGAAAACGGCCGCTTCCAGGTTGGGCAGAAAGTCACCGCACAGATCGATGAAAACAATCGTCTGGCGACCGCGCTGAACCACTCGGCCACACACCTTCTGCATGCCGCTTTACGTAAAGTGCTGGGTGACCATGTCACACAGAAAGGGTCATTGGTTGATCCCCATCGTCTGCGCTTTGATTTCTCCCACTTTGAGCCATTGACCGATGCGCAGTTGCATGAAATCGAGCGGATGGTTAATCAGCAGATTCGAATGAACCACCCGGTCGAAACACGCTTGATGGCACTGGAAGAAGCTAAGAATAGCGGTGCCATGGCGCTGTTCGGCGAAAAGTATGATGAAAAAGTCCGCGTGCTCAGCATGAGTGATTTTTCTATCGAACTGTGTGGTGGCACCCACGTTAGAAATACAGGCGATATCGGCCTGTTCAAAATCACCGCTGAAGCCGGCATCGCTTCTGGTGTCCGCCGTATTGAAGCAGTCACAGGCGATACCGCGCTGGATTTCGTCGATAACACGCTGAATACACTCAACCAGGTTTCCGAACTGCTGAAAGCCAAACCTGACAATGTGCAGGACAAAGCCTCCGCCTTAGTTCAGCGCAACCGTGAGCTGGAAAAGGAACTGGAAAGTCTGAAAGGGAAACTGGCCAGCAGCGCCGGTGACGATCTGGCCAATGATGCTAAAGATATTAATGGCATCAAGGTACTCGCCTCAACGCTTGAGGGTGCTGACGGTAAAGCCCTGCGAGACGCTGTTGATCAGCTCAAAAACAAGCTGGGCAGTGCGGCGATCGTGCTGACGTCGGTCAAGGATGAAAAAATCACAATTATTGCTGGCGTCACCAAGGATATTACCGATAAAATCCGCGCCGGTGATCTGGTCGGACATGTAGCCGGTCAGGTCGGAGGTAAAGGTGGCGGCCGCCCGGATATGGCACAGGGCGGCGGTAATGAGCCTCAGAACCTGGCAGCGGCTTTGGCCTCTGTCTCGGACTGGGTCGGATCTAAGCTGGAAAATTAAGCATGTCACTTATCGTACAGAAATACGGCGGCACGTCCGTAGGCTCGGTCGAGCGAATCAAAGAAGTTGCCAAAAAAGTTATTGATTACCGTAACCAGGGTCACGATATGGTGGTTGTCGTCTCTGCGATGAGCGGCGAGACCAACCGGCTGATTGACTTAGCCAAACAATTGAATGATGAGCCACGTGGTCGCGAACTCGATGTGCTGCTGTCAACCGGTGAACAGGTCACCATCGCCCTGCTTAGCATGACTTTGCAGCAAATGGGCATGCCAGCGGTATCCTACACCGGCAGTCAGGTGCGTATTCTTACCGACAACGCCCATAACAAGGCACGGATCACCGAGATCGATGATCACAAAATCCGTGATGATCTCAAACAAGGTAGCGTCGTTGTTGTAGCGGGTTTTCAGGGCTGTGATGAAAACGGCAATATCACCACACTGGGCCGCGGTGGTAGCGATACCACAGCAGTGGCACTGGCTGCAGCATTGAAAGCTGACGAATGTCAGATCTATACCGACGTTGATGGCGTTTACACCACAGATCCGCGGGTCGTGCCTGAAGCTCGTCGCCTCGATCACATCACCTTCGAAGAAATGCTGGAAATGGCCAGCTTAGGTGCCAAGGTATTGCAGATTCGCTCAGTCGAATTTGCCAGTAAATATAATGTTCCGCTTCGTGTGCTCTCTTCTTTCACAGAAGGTGGCGGCACACTGATCGCTGCAGAGGACCCATCAATGGAACAAGCTCTTATTTCAGGTATCGCGTTTAACCGCGATGAAGCCAAAATTACCGTACTGGGTGTCCCCGATCATCCCGGCGTCGCCTCACAGATTCTGGGCCCGGTGGCGGCACAGAATATTGAAGTCGACATGATCATTCAGAACACGGGACACGATTCCACCACCGACTTTACTTTTACCGTCCATCGTAATGATTACAAATCAGCGCTGAAGATTCTGGAGCAGACAGCTGAAAAACTTGGCGCGCGCGAGGTCAATGGTGATGATCATATCGCCAAAATTTCGGTCGTCGGTGTAGGTATGCGTTCTCATGCCGGTATTGCCAGCACGATGTTCACTGCGCTTGCTAATGAGAACATCAATATTGAAATGATTTCGACCTCTGAAATTAAAATTTCCGTGGTAGTCAATGAAAAATACCTGGAACTGGGTGTTCGCGCACTGCACAAGGCATTCAACCTGGAACAGAACCCAGCTGCCTGATTTTTGTCATAAAACTGAGACAATTATCTCGCGAACAACTTAACTTCCTGATAAAATGAACTGGACTGTGAAGTAGTTACGACTATTTTACAGTCCACAATAAAAGAGACGTATAAGATCTCTAAACAAGGAAATATTCATTAAACAGGACAAGGCACGAGGCCTTACAGCATGGAAGAATTCACATTTTCTCCTGGTGACCTCGGCCTGCTTTTGAGAGTAAAGGGGAAAAATCATGTTAATACTCACACGTCGTGTCGGCGAATCACTCATCATTGGTGATGATGTCGTTGTAAATGTGCTTGGTGTTAAAGGTAACCAGGTCAGAATCGGTGTGGACGCACCTAAAGACGTATCTGTGCATCGTGAAGAAATCTATGATCGTATCCAGCAGGAAAAAGATCACCCGAATGCCGGTTAATTTCACGATATCACTAGCCAAATAAAATACATCTGTTATACTGTGCCGCTTTGATGGAGAGCTGGCCGAGTGGCTGAAGGCGCGCCCCTGCTAAGGGCGTATAGGTTAACCCCTATCGAGGGTTCGAATCCCTCGCTCTCCGCCAGAATTATTATTGCGGACATCACTGGATGTTAGTATAATAAACGGCTTTAGCGCCCGTAGCTCAGCTGGATAGAGTACCTGGCTACGAACCAGGCGGTCGGAGGTTCGAATCCTCCCGGGCGCGCCAAAAAAGTAAATACAATAAAGCAGTTATTCGCCTAGCGATGACTGCTTTTTTTGTGCTCATCTCTTTACTTCTCGCTTACTCCATCATTGGCCGCTTTCACCCGGTTGCGACCTGATTGTTTAGCTCGATAAAGTGCGGTATCGGCTGCTCGAAGTAGTTGTTCCAGACCTGCTTCAGCCTCGGGCGTCACAGTGGCCGTCCCCGCGCTTAAAGTCACCACCTCGGCGGTTGAAGAGTGCGCGTGCTCTATTGCCAGACTCTCTATGGCAGCACGCACCTTTTCCCCCATAAGCGTTGCGCCCTGGCTGTCAGTGTCTGGCAGGATAAGGATAAATTCCTCGCCACCATATCGAGCAAGCAGATCTCCCGGTCTTTGTAGTTGTGCTCGTAATGTTTCAGCAACCGATATCAGGCAGTTGTCCCCTGCCCGATGACCATAATTATCATTAAAGGCCTTGAAGTGATCGACATCAAGCATAATCACCGATAAAGGCTTTTTTTCACGCCGCAGTCGAGTCCATACCTCAGCCAGGTAGGCATCTCCACGGCGGCGGTTAGCAATGCCGGTCAGACCGTCATGTTCAGCCAGTCCCTGCAATTTCTGATTAAGCTGCTCCAGTCGCGCCGTCCGCTCGGCTACTTTATGTTCCAGAGTCCGGGAATAATCCTGAACCTGTTCGTACAGACTGGCATTCTCAATTGCGACCGATGCCTGGGCTGCCAACAACTGAATCACCTCCACTCGTGATTGAGTAAAGACACCGCTCGCGAGGTTATTTTCCATATATAAAGCGCCCTCAAAACGCTCACGTCTGATGGGCACGCACAATACCGACTTGGGTCTGAACTTGAGTATATAAGGATCCTGAGTGAATAAACTTTTCTGCGATACATCATGGATAACTTCTGATTCACCACTTCGCAGTACCTGAGTGATCAGGGTGACCGGTAGTGCAAGACGACCACCTTCATTATCAGGAATCAGTGATTGATGAGGTAAACCTGCTGTCGATAATGTCGATTCGGGTAGAGCAACAGCCTCTACAACCAATCGACCACCTCGAACAACGACCAGACATCCCCATTGACCGCCGGCATTTTCAAGCACGATATTCATCGTCGTTTTGAGCAAGCGGTCCAGTACGATTTCGCCGGAGATTTCCCTTGAAGCTTTCATGACTGAGGCGAGGTCGATATCGGTCGGCTCTCTCTGTACAGCATGACTATTTACTTCTGCCGACAACGCTTTTAATACCGGGAATTCCTGTTCCAGCAGATCGACTTTCCGCTGGGCACCCCAGCGATCATATAGATGATAGGCGCCGCGTAAATAACCCAGCGCTGCCCTTTCCCGTCTATGTGCAAGTAAATATCGCGCAGCTCGCTCATGAGCCGTGGCCTCGTCTCGAAGGAATCCTGTTTCTCTCGCCGCATCGATCGCAGCTTCATAGTATTCCAGAGCTAACTCAAGCGTGCCTTGCAAGCTCTCCAGTTCTGCTTCCATCAGATACTGAAGATGGCGAAAGTTGTCCGGGCAGTTATCCGCCCACCGTTTCATTTGTTCAAGATCACGTATCATGCGTTCACGGGTATCGCGCTGCTGATTTGCCGCCATTTTGGGATAGTGACTTGCCAGCGTCATAAATGCCACGATATAGAAACGAACCAGCTGCGGCAGAGACATCGCTGATTTGACCAGGCCATCCTGTGCCCTGACGTGTTCCAGTGCTAAATCTGTCTCGCCATACAGAAAACAAATTTCGGCACTGTAGATATGGTAATTGGCAATACCCGTCATAAACCCACGCTGGTGCATGCCGGCCAGACAGGCCTCTTGGTCAAAGCTGGCGTCACTGAGCGAATAGGGATTATCTGTCAGGCCAAGCAGGTTTCGCTGAAATTGTAAAAATAAGGTCCCTGAATCCAGTGAATCCTGATAGGCACACTCACGCACAATCTCCAGATTCTCGGCATGCAGTCGATGTGCTGTTTCCAAGTCCAGCTTTGGATCCCAAATGACACAATCCTGAGCACTGTAGGCGAGGTAAAGTAAGTCCCCCGTCTGATAGCCCGCTTCAATACCTCTGCGGAACCAGGGGGTCAGACTTGACCAGTGATGACTCCAATGATGTACGAACATCCCATAGACATAGATAACTCTTGCCCTGAGCGTGAGATCATCGAGTCGCTCATTGATAGCCAGGCCGACTTTACCATACTGATAACCCAGTGCTGGCTCATTGAGTTCGCCACAAAGCAGCATGCCATAAGCCGCATAAATAAAAGCAGACTCCGGGCAGTTGCCATGACGTAATGACAAATTGACTGATTTCAGCACCAGATAGGGGAATAACTTACCACTACCGGATAAAAAGGCGGCCGCAAAAATTTCCATCAACAATCGCATCGCGGTCAGTGCTGATTTGTCCTGAACCAGAGGTGCATCGACCAAATCTGAGATAGCCCGCCCCTGCAGGTTCGCTTCAACCAAGCGTCGCTCTTCGTCGATGTCTGCATCTCCAGGCTGGTCAGTAAAATCCACACCAAGCAGCGCTAATCCCTCGATTGCCGAATGAATAGACGCTGCCATTCGGCCCAGTGTCGCGTATTGGCGGGTACGAATGGCCAGTATGTCTGCTCGCGCCAAATCCGACTCAGCATGCTCAAGCAAGATCGCTATCCCATTCTCAGCCGCCTCAGTACGTCCGGTAAGATAGGCACACTGCTGCGTTTCCAGTGCAAGATCTTTCATAAATACAGGCGTGCGCTGCCATGAATCAGCGGGTAACTGTTCCGCGGCAACCATCAGGTAGTGCCAGGCTGATTCATAGGCTGAAGACTGCCTGGCACGGACACCCGCTCGCAAATTCAATTCTGCAAGCAGCCATCGCTCTTCTATGGAATCAATTAGTGCTCGCCCGGCATTGAGATGCTCAACGATATCGATAAGACGATCATCAGGCACTGTCTCCTGACCCAGGTGCTGAAGCACTAAGCGTCCAACGAAAAGATGAACAGCTTGTCGTTGCTGAGGGTCGATCAAGGCATAGGCAGCCTGTTGCACACGATCATGATGGAATTTATAAGTTGGATTAAAGTCCAACCCCAGGTCGCCCTCTCCTACCAGTCGATAATCACTGTGCAAGGGCAGGATGGTGTGTTGCTTCAATGCTGGCTGTAATGCCTTAGCGGTGTCTGATAAAGAATGCTCATAGACCAGCGAGAGGGTATGCAAATCAAAACGACCACCAATGCAGGCGGCCAATTGCAGAATCAGCTGTGTGTCAGACTCAAACCGCCTGAGATTATCCACCATAAACTCAACGACATCGCTACTGACAGTTGACCACCGTGCCGCATCCAAATCCCAGTCCCATTGTCCCGTATTCAGATCTGCTGTTATCGCAGCTTCCTTGTGAAGTTGCCGCAGCAATTCATTTGTAAAAAAAGGATTACCCTGCGCCTTGTCATAGAGCATATTGCTGAGTGGTCGTACTTCAGCCGGTTCGCGATATAAGCCTTCAGCCACGAGTTTTTCCACAGAGCTTCTATCAAGCGGCCCCAGCGGTAAAGGGTGAATATTAGCCTGTTCCTGAACCTCTTCCAGCAATAACCGAAGTGGGTGTCCCGGCCCCACTTCGTTACTGCGATAAGCCCCGATAAACAGCAAGTGTTTGAGCTCATGGGTCGTCATCATGCGACGCAGAAAATCCAGTGTAGGCGTATCACTCCACTGCAGATCATCAAGAAACAGCACAACCGGATGCCCCTCCCCTGCAAACACACGTAGAAAAGCAAGCAAAACGAGGTGTAACCGGTTACTGGCTTCCGCTGGTGGCAATGTGGCAACTGAGGGTTGAGAGCCGATGATTAATTCCAGCTCCGGTACCAAATCCACGACCAGAGCGGCATTCGGTGTCAGCGCCTCCAGTAGCTGTTCTCGCCAACCGGCCAGCTCTGCTTCAGCTAATGCCAGAATCTGCTGAACGAGACCGCGTAAGGCGGTTGCCAGTACTTTGTAGGCTTCACCATGTTGAAACTGCTCGAATTTGCCCTGAACCAGAAAGCCGTGCTCGCGCACCAGCGGTCGATCTATCTCGTTAACCAATGCCGATTTACCGACACCGGAATAACCATGAATCAGGCAGAATGCCGTCCCCCCTGACGCGGCAGTATCGAACAGCTGCATCAACGTCGCGAGCTCTCGTTCACGACCATAGATGGTTTGTGGAATCAGGAACTTATGTCCCATATCCCTCTTACCCAGTTGAAAACGCTCAATTTTATGGCCAGCGGCCAAGCGATCCGCACAGTATTTCAGATCGTGTATCAGTCCAGCAGCACTCTGATATCGTGATTCGGGGCTTTTTGCCATCAGCTTGAGGACGATATCCGATAGCGCCTCTGGTATCGCTTCAACGATTTGATGGGGGGCTGGTGGGAGTCGACTGATATGACTGTGGACCCATCCCAACGGACTGTCTGCCTGAAATGGTTTTTCCCCGGTCATTAACTCGAACAACAACACGCCGAGCGAGTAATAATCAGATCGGTAATCCAACTCCCGATTCATCCTGCCTGTCTGCTCAGGCGACATATAGGCTAGCGGTCCGTCGATATGCCTGGACAGTTGTACGGTCTGCCGCTCCTGATCTAATTCAGAAGCAATGCCAAAGCCTGCCAGCGCTACATCACCACTGACAGGGTCAAAAAGGATATGGTCGGGGGTTAGTGCTTTATGCACAATATCCTGTTCGTGAAGTCTCTCCAGGATATGAGCAAGTTGTAAGGCAATATTGAGCACTTCGACAAGCAATAAAATCTTGCCTTCTTTGGCGCTGAGATGGGATTGAAGGGTGTGACTGAAGTACTCGCAGATCAGTGCCAGATTACCGCTACCGTGAGTCTGCACTGCATAAATCTGACGCACTCCGGTCACTTCTTTCAGCTGTCGCAACATGCGACCTTCACGATACATTTCGGCCACCTGTTGACGCTCAGGGTATTCGGCATCAATCGTCTCAACCGCTACAGGGAGATTGTCTTGTATGCGATAAGCTCGATAAATAACCCGTCCCCCACTTTGATAAAGCGCGGAGCCCACTTCATAGCCGGGTAGTTGCAGTCCTTTTTTCACCCTCATCGATGATAACCGCGCTAGACACCGAATAACCGGTTAAAGGTCGCGCTGTAGTCTTCGTGCGCCGTTTCCCTCAGAGGCTCGCCATGTCCGCAAAGTGCATGTTTGAAGTTCAGTGTTTTCAGTCGTAAAAAGTCTTCCCCGCCAGGTGCAGCCGCCTGACACCAGACCGGTCCCAGATTGGCGGGCGTGAAAAAACCCATCTCCTGCATCCGATCTCTGGAAGCATCAGAGAAAAATTCATCGTCTGAAATCCAGTTCTGCAGTGCATCACAGGCGATGAGGATGCCACCGTCTCGTTTAAGATGCAGAATACCTTCAGGGAGCCGCGTTGTCTGAAACTCAAACAATGAGGCATCGGAAATAGGCAACGGTCCCTCCTCACTGAGCGTATGAGTCACTGCCAGTGTATTGTCATTGGCAAGACCGGGTAAGGTCCAGTATCGAGCCTGATAGCGGTCCACATAGAAAGAATCATCACGACCATGTAAAGCACCAAGCCGTATGACATCGGTCACCTGTCCGAGACGCTCCAACTCCGCCAATCCCGTTTCATCAAGGCGAACCGTGTTGATGACGATCAGTCGTTCCCCCTCCCTGACCACGGTCATATTGCGACTAAAACACCAATCCAAATCCTGAAGCACGGTTTCCATCGCACCAGTAACGAAAAAAATATCCTGAAACACGGGCTCAAGATGTCCATGTGCCAGTGCGGGGCTAAATTGTTCCATTAATGCCCTCCTCAGGCCTGGTGGTGGTTGAATCGCCCCACATACCGATACTCTCTCGCATACTCATTCAGATAGCAGTTGAGATAGTGTTTCTGGATATCATTGAGACGGTCATGCAGGATATCGTCCAGACACTCATTACCATCACTGGTATCGAGCCGCTTGAGATGAAACAGTGTCATGTCCCGGCCCCCGAAGAAATGCTTGAGGTAATCATGTCTCGGGCGCGCCTGCGACATATCGAACACCGCTCCGTAAAGTGCCGTATAAAGTGGATGTCGAGACAGGGATTGATAATCAAATAGCGGAAAGTCACCACTGGGTGGTGTGAAAAGCGGGTACGCTTCAGGCTTGTGGACAGGATGACTTGACAGATCATGGATGTAATCAGCATCCAGCCCTGCCGAACGAGCCCCCTGAATTAACAAATTAAGATAACGCCGGCTGGGAAGACAGGTGTGATTAATAAATGCCGGCATGCCGATATAGACAAATGCCGGGACTCGCTCACCGTCGACCTCTACCTCAACAGTGATACGGTCATAGCCATGACCATAGGCTTCCATGGCATCCAGCGCTTCCAGCGCTTCATCAGGACACTCGTGAAGGACGCCCAGCACCCGTTCAATGGGATCTCCGGCGTACTCTATGTTGCCCACGCCCCCTTCATGACGAAAAAAATGTTCGACATTAAAACGAAGCTGCCACCCCCTTAAAATTGCGGGCCGAGAGGACAAAGGTTCTACGCCCTTTGCGCGCAGTGAGGTGATATTCATATTAGAGCCAAAGCCAAAATAGCGAAACATAGTGATTAGTACTTGTACAACGGGTATAGCTTCAGTCGGCGGCCGGCTTGAGGCACGCTGGCTAGCGGGTAGCAGCTGAATCCTGCCTTGACAGGATTGTACGGGAAATCGACTGGTCTGATCATGAGTCTTGCTATCCAGGCCCTGTTTGCCTGTTATTTAAGCCGTTGGGTGATACTTAATTACCATCCCATCTGGACCCGCTGCACTGCCATCAAAGACTGCCCGTGAAACCTGGCACCATGTGATTATGCTGTCAGCGGCTTATCAGGCCTGACTGAAGCGACGGATCATATTCAACAAGGCAGTTGATTCCCCAGCCAGGTTTTCGGCATTGGTATTAACCAGGTTGGCATTCGACACCACGCTTTCAGCGTCACTACTGATACGAACGACATTACGATTGATATCATCACTCACCGCACTCTGCTCCTCAACAGCCGTCGCTATCTGTGTGTTGAGATCGTTCAACTCCTGCACCTTGTCTTTGATAATGGAAACAGAGGTGATCGAGGCAGAAATATCTTCGCGGCTGGAAGAGGCGGTTTCCTGTGTTTTTTTCATACCGGCAACCACCTTGTCTACTGCCTGATCCAGTCTCTGGATCAAACCGGAGATTTCCTGTGTCGATTGTTGTGTCCGGCTCGCCAGTGAGCGAACCTCATCGGCAACGACGGCGAAACCGCGTCCATATTCTCCGGCTCGCGCTGCTTCGATGGCCGCATTCAGCGCCAATAAATTGGTTTGCTCAGCGATATCACTGATCACACCGATTATTGGATTGATGGCGTTGGAGTCATCCTCCAGCTCGGAGATGACACTGTTGATGTCACTGAAAGCGGTATCGAGGGAGCCCAGGCTGTTCACAGCGGTCGAGGCTTTTCGTTCACTGGATTTGGTCAACTCATCAACTTCTGAAGCCGTTGATGCTGCCTTACTGGCATTACTGGACACTTCCTGAATGCTGGAACTCATTTCAGTCATTGCCGTTGCCACTTGCTCTGTCTGTGAGGCCTGTGACTGAATCGACTCCATGATTGACTGTTGCGAGCTGAATGTATCTCTCGCTTCAGTATCAATCTTGCCCGCAGTGTCTCTGAGTCTGACCAATACCGTATTCAGTTTGGCCTGTGCTAATTTATTGACCAGAGAGAGCTGAGCGATTTCATCGTTGTTGCCCGTATAGACCATCGCCATCAGTGGATTATTAACCTCTTTACGCGCTTCTTTTAAAGCCCGATCCAGACTGGCAAACACCCATTTGTGCAGTAGTGCATAGGTACCGGCCCCAACCAGTACCGGCACAATCATCGGCAAGAAAAATGGCAGCGCTGCTACCAGATTCAGTTGGGAGGCTAACATTGTCAGCAGGCTCACCAACGCCACGCTCAACATCGTTTTATGTTTGAGACCGAAACGGCTGAAAACATTGCCAAGCCTGGGCTTTTTGCCTGCATTAATTTGCTGGTAGAGGGTTTGTGCCCGTTTGACATATTCTGCTTTGGGCGGTATCCGCACCGATTCATAACCCACAATTTGCTGGCGGTCAAAAATCGGGGTGACATAGGCATCAACCCAGTAGAAGTCACCATCTTTCCGGCGGTTTTTAACAATCCCCATCCAGTGGTCTTTCGCCTTGACGGTATTCCATAAATCTTCAAATGCGGCGGGGGGCATATCCGGATGTCGGATAATATTGTGATTTTTCCCTAACATCTCCTCACCGGGAAAACCGCTCACCTCTTCAAAGGCTGCGTTGAAACCGGTGATCGCCCCTTTCAGGTCGGTGGTGGAGATGAGTTCTTCCTCGAATGTGACTTCGTTGTCTGTGACGGGCAAATTTTTCTTCATTGTGCTTTCTACCTTATAACGAGCAATAAATGCTGATTACTTTTGTTTGCTCTGTGAGGTTATCGGCATCGATGACGCGCAATTAAATATTCTTCAAAAAAGAATCTGACTGCGGAAAGACAGTGATTCAGATATCGCTACTGGGCACAGGACGACCAAATAAATAGCCCTGAAACTGATGACAGCCCAGTTCTGTTAGACGCTCGGCTTGCTGTTGCGTCTCGACTCCTTCTGCAATAACGTTGAGTTCCAGGCTCTGACCCAGTGCGAGAATCGTTTTTATAATCGCTTCGTCATTTTGATTCTGGCCGAGTTCACGCACAAAAGACTGATCAATTTTTAATTGATGAATAGGCAATAATTTCAGGTAACTCAGTGAGGCATAGCCTGTACCGAAATCATCCAGTGAAAATCGAATACCCAGCGTCTGTAGCGTGTTCATCTTCTCAGCGACCTGTTCCATGTTATCGATAAGCAGGTTTTCAGTGACTTCGAACTTGAGCCTTGAGGCATCAATCCCGGATCGCCCGACCACCTGTTCGACATGTTCAACAAAACCGCTATGACGGAACTGCCGTGGACTGATATTAACGGCTAATGTCCAGTTATTTTTTTCTGGATCAGTTTCCCAGTCAGACAATATTTCACAGGCTTTCTCAACAACCCACTGCCCCAATGGAATAATCAAACCGCTATCTTCGGCAATGGGGATAAACTCGGCGGGTGATATGGTTCCCATCGTCGGGTGTTGCCAGCGAAGTAACGCTTCCATGCCTATGACCGTTTCCCTGTTGTCCACCTGGCACTGCAAATAAAGCGACATGTGCCGATGTTCGATAGCCTCACGCAGAGCCACTTCCAGCACACTGCGGCGTTTGATGGATTCCTGCATCTGTGGATTAAAAAAGCGTTGACTGTTTCGACCTTGATGTTTGGCTTCATGGAGGGCTAAATCAGCCAGCCTGACAATCCGCCCCGTCTGACCCTCAGCATCGCTGAACATGGCAATCCCGATACAGACTGTGGCGTTGTATGCACCTTTGCCGAGCTGATAAGGCGCTGATAACAGTTGTCGTATCTCTGTCGCTGCCGCTTCAGTGTAGTCTTTGCTATTACAGTCCCCGGGGATATCCAGCAAACAGGCAAACTCATCCGAGCTTGTCCTGAATACACGCATCGAGGTTTCATTGAAGGACATCAATCGTTGCGTGATTTGTCTCAGTAACTCATCACCCTGACCATGACTATGGGCTTCATTAATCAGTTTGAAGTCGTCGACATCGACCACCATCAGTGCGGCAGACATTGAGCTGTCCTCCTGAAGCTTTTTCTCGATACATCTGAACAGTTCAAAGCGATTTGGCAGCCCGGTTAATGGATCGGAGAATTCGAGTGTCTGCAGACGCTCATGCATTTTTTTGTTATCGGTAATATCGGTAGAAATGCCGCATAGGGCGTAAATGTGATCGTTGCTATCGCGAAGTGGTATTTTTACCGACAGGAAATGCCGCGTGGTTCCGTCACGCGTCTGACTGATCTCCTCTTCTTCAACCAGACGCTCACCCTCTTCCATCACCTTTAAATCATTCAGTCTGAGGTGTTGGCAGGTATCCGAATTAAAGATTTTTTCATCCGTTTCACCCATCAAATCTTCCGGTGTCAGACCTGTTAAATCAGCTATTTTCTGATTGATATAACGATAACGATGCTGACGATCCTTTATGTAAACAATGGCATCCAAACTGTTTAAGATGGTGTTGAGACGGTTCTCGCTTTCAAATAAGTCACGTGTTTTAAGATTGACCTGCTTACGTAGAACCTGATTGAACGTAACCACCAGGATGACAATAATGATCAGCGATGCCAGCAACCACCAGATAAACACAGGAATCGGATGCCGTGATGGCAGGGTCCACTTTGCCAGTACCTGGTAATAGACTGAGTCGGGCCTCGCCTTCCAGCGAATCAGATAGTCATCAATCACCTCAAGTGTGGCCGGGGCAAACTGGGGAGAAACAGCATAAAAGAGACGTGCCGGCTGAAATAGAATGGGCGTTGCATTGAGCGCCAATGCCCGCATTTTGTTGTTGCCATAATAGTGACTGGAGACCACGGCATCGGCCTCGCCACTGACCACTGCATTGAAAGCAGTATCAAGGTTATTGGTGCGCAACCAGTTTACCTTCAGAGAAAAATTACTGGCAAGGTTCTGCAGATAAGCTTCCTGGACTGACCCCTCGAGAACGGCCACTGTTTTACCATCCAGATCCAGTAGGTTCGCTAACCTGACATTACCCGCTGTATAAACTTGCGACCAACTTATCAAAGCCGGTTCAGTGTGAAACTGATAACGCTGTTGGCGCGACTGATTTTTAGCGACGTCCGGCAGTAAATCGATTTCGCCATTTTCCAGCATCTTCAGGCAAGCACGCCAGGTACAGGGAACAACTTCAATGCGCCAATTTTCTCGTCTGGCAATATGCATGAGCAGGTCGCCCAGGATACCGCTGGCTTCGCCCTGCTCACTCAGCGTTAACTTGGGCGAGTTTTCATACACGCCAACCCTTATCTGGTCGGGTTGGGCATAACTTGCGGTGGTCGTTGCCAGTAATATAAAGGCATAGAACAAGCCTCCGCCAACGACCCAATGGCGTGGTTTCACAATCGTCCCCTGAGATGCTCTTTGGCATCCTTATCCTGCTGCTGAGTGAGTGTGTTTCTCAGCAGTCATGTCGTTCAGCGTTTATTTTTTGTTTTTGGCCTTTTTCTTTTTCTTGTTTTTTTCTTTGGCCTTTTTATCTTTATTTTTGCTCTTATCTTTCTTGGCTTTTTTATCTTTCTTAGCTTTTTTCTTGTCTTTTTTGTCTGACTTTTTCTTGGTTTTTTCAGTCTTTGACTCAACAGCAGGTTCAACTGTCTCGGCTGAGACTTCATCAACAGCCGTCAATGCTTTAAGTCTCAGTTTGCGAAATCGGGTCACAATATATTTGACCTGCCCCAGAGATAAGCCGCTCGTGGCTGCAGCCATGCTCTGTGTCTGGCCTTCGTGTATCGCAAGTAAAGCTGCTGCACGCTGATTATCACTGAGTTGAGATGCTGCCAGTTGTTTGCAAGCAGTAACTTCACGAGGCTTGAGTAATTTTGGTGAATGTTTGTTATCGCTGACAGCCATGATCAATCCTTCAAAAGCCAATAAACAGGTTTAAACGTCAAGCCCGGCTTGATGCCGTTTTTCATCACGCTGGCCTGGGTCCAGATAGACTCTGACATCCTCCGCAGCGTCCTCGTCGAGCAAAATGGTCGGCTCCAGTTGCGTGATAATTTTCTGGCGAAGCTGCTTGTCGCTCAAAGCATTATGAACATCAAGAATAAGAAATGGCAACTTACTCTGCTGACAGATCTGCCGGATAAATTGCTGCCTGCTACCCAATGTGCCGTGATGTATCAGAATCAACACACAGGCAATTTTACTGGTGTTTTTTTCGGTCAGCACAAAATCTGTCGTTGTGGTTTGAATTTTCAGCCGCAGGTCTTCTGCCTCTCCGGCTGCGTCGGATTCGGTGACCAGCAGATCAGTAAGGCGGATGTGCGGAAATACATCATAGTCCTCACCCACAGCCCGCTCAAGCTGTAATTTGAAGTCACGCAGTAAGCTGTCCATCAGCGTTTTCCTGGGGCGTAGACTGACTGGTGCAGGGTTGTGTCGCCGGTATAACCTGATCCCCACCCAGAGCATCAGTAACAGGGCAATCAAAGACAGGCCAAACCACAACATCGCATCTCCTTTTAATCTGCACGCATATCCACTACCACACGTTTGGCGCCCCACTGGCCGGGCAGAGACTCGAAAACACCGGCACAGGGTGTTCCACAGCTGAGACAATGTCCGTTGTCATCCAGTTGCCAGGCAGACAACTGATACCAGTCCCGACCTATCAGCAGGCTGCCACAGTGATGACACCAGGTACTGTCTGCCTGTCTGTCATGCATATTGCCGACATAGGCATAGCGAATCCCCTGTGCGAGGGCGATATCTCTCGCTCTGCGGACAGTTTGAGTTGGTGTTGAGGCTTTGTCCATCATTTTCCAGTCGGGGTGAAACACACTGAAATGCATCGGTACGTCATTACCCAGATGTGACACCACCCACTGACACATCTCGGTCACTTCATCTTCAGAATCGTTCTCTCCCGGTATCAGCAGCGTGGTGAGTTCAAACCAGACATCGGTTTCATGCTTGAGATACTCAAGAGTCTCAAGTACCGGCTGTAAATGCGAACCGGTGATCTTTTTGTAGAAACGTTCACTGAAAGCTTTCAGATCGACATTGGCCGCATCCATCCAGCTATAAAACTCGCGCCGGGGTTCCGCGGTGACATAGCCGGCCGTCACTGCCACCGTTTTAATACCCTGCTGCCGACACGCCTGAGCCACATCAATCGCGTACTCATGAAAGATCACCGGATCGTTATAGGTAAAAGCAATACTCCGACAACCCAGTTGTCTGGCCTTATCAGCCAACATTTCAGGCGTGGCCAGGTCCATCAAACTGTCCATTTGCCTGGATTTACTGATATCCCAGTTCTGACAGAACTTACAGGCCAGATTACAGCCGGCAGTGCCAAACGACAGTACGGGTGTGCCGGGCAGAAAATGATTCAGCGGTTTTTTCTCTATCGGGTCGATCACAAAAGCGCTGGAGCGGCCCCAGCTCGTCAATACCACTTGTCCCTGGTAATTGGCACGCACAAAACAGAGTCCGCGCTGACCTTCGTGCAACTTGCAGAATCGCGGGCACAAATCACATTGTACCCGGCCATCATCCAGACCATGCCAGTAGCGGGTAGCAACGGCATCGGGAAATGCTTCGCCCTGGTTGAAATTCTGATTCATATCGCAGCTCCATTCATCGGAGATATTGCAATAAATTATTGATAAGCTGATACTTATCCATGTTACGCCGACAAGCGGAGGGTTACCATGGAAATCGTTCGCCCCAGTGCCGTCGCCGGCCTGTTTTACCCGGCAGATGCACAGAAACTCAGCAGTATGATTGCCCGAAATCTGCAGGCCAGCTCAACGCTGACTGAGCTTGTCCCAAAAGCCTTGATAGTTCCCCACGCGGGTTATGTTTATTCCGGTCAGGTCGCTGCCTGTGCCTATAAACAGCTGGCGTCTCTCAAAGCCATTATCAAACGGGTAGTCTTGATTGGTCCGTCTCACCGGGTACCCTTTGATGGCCTCGCCGTGTCGTCGGTTGACTGGTTCGAAACCCCGATGGGCCTGATTGCGGTAGACCGTCACGCTGAAAGTCAGATCATGAACATTGATGGCGTACACGTGCTGGAACAGGCCCATGCTCGAGAACACAGCCTGGAAGTCCAGTTACCCTTTCTGCAGTATCTGCTGGAAGATTTCAAAATTGTGCCTATTGTCGCCGGACATGCCAGTCCCAAACTGGTTTGTGAGGTGCTGGATAAGCTCTGGGGTGGCCCGGAAACACTGATCGTGATCAGTTCGGATTTAAGTCACTATCTCGACTACGAGAGTGCTCGCGAAATCGACGCCGAGACGTCACAGGCCATTATCAGTATGGATAACCACGTCATTGACGGCTATCACGCCTGTGGCAGTGTCGGCATTAACGGTCTTTTGCTCTACGCACGCCAGCATCAGATGCAGGGCCAGATACTGGATTTGAGAAATTCCGGTGATACAGCCGGTAAACGAGACAGTGTGGTGGGTTACGGCGCCTACTTGTTCCAGTAATCATGATTCCCCGGCCCGAACGCTACCTGTTACGTAAAATCGCCCGCGATGCCATCAAACACGGACTCAGGCATGACGTCGTCATGCCATTGGAGCTGGACAGCCTGCCCCGCAAAGTCACTGTAGAGGGGGCCAGTTTTGTCACGCTCTACCTTGCCGGTGCTTTGCATGGCTGCATCGGAACACTCGATGCTCACCGTCCGCTGGCAGCCGATGTCGCGGCTAATGCCTTCTCGGCAGCATTTCGAGACCGGCGCTTCGAGCCAGTGACAGAACAGATTGTTGATGAACTGGATATTCATATAGCCGTACTAAGTAAGCCTGAACCCATTAACTGTCAGTCCGAAGCAGCACTGCTAAGTCTGCTCAAGGCCGGTGAAGATGGTTTGATTCTGGAGGATCAACAGCATCGGGCCACCTTCCTGCCTGCTGTCTGGGACGCATTGCACAGTCCGGAGCAATTTGTCGCCGCATTGAAACGTAAGGCTGGCCTGCCGGCCGATTACTGGTCGGAAACCCTTCGCTGTTATCGCTATCATACAGAAAGCTTTTAGGGTGCTGATATCCCGGACATTGATCAGCCCAACGCGTTTGAATCAGGTCTCAGCCGCCTCACGGCTCTGATAAAAAACATCTCTGATAGCGTCCACAACCGAATCTGCCACCGCGGCCTGACCAGCCTTGCTTTCATCGCCGGGCAGGTATTTGCCGGTTCGCACCAGGCAGGCCTGCAGACCGGCTTGCATCGCACCCATCACATCGGCCTCGACATCGTCACCGATCATCAGTACCTCTTCAGCTTCACAGCCCAATGAATGTACCGCGGCCTGAAAAAAGCCGGCCGCGGGTTTGCCCAGAATCTCGGCTTTAATATCGGCAGCGTATTCGAGGGCATCGATAAACGGGCCAGCATCGAGTTGCAGCTGTCCCTGACTTTTGAAATAACGGTTCCGGCCGATTCCCAGTAAGGGCGCCCCATCGATCAGCAGTGAAAATGCTTTGTTCAAGTGCGCATAATCAAATCGATCGGCGGCATCCGCAATCACGACGGCATTGGGATCCTGCTGGTTGATATCCTGAAATTCAGCTTCGAGATCCGGGTGAATCAGACAATAAGGTCGCAGTCCACGCTGCGCACAGACCTGTTTCACTGCCAGCGGGGCAGTAAAGATAGCCGATTGGCTAAGGTCAAAGTCCATTGTTCTCAGGCTGTTGAAAATCTCTTTACTGGTTGAACGTGAGGTGTTGGTGACAAACCGCATCGGCACCGACTGTTGCTGCAAAGTCGCGATCAACTCAACGGCACCGGGTATCGGTCGTTTATCCACATGTAAGACACCGCTGATATCAAATAGAATCGCCTTGAGCATCACAAAGACCTCCCTTCTGTGAAAGCGACAATTTTAGTATGCGCCTGCCCTACCTCAGACTCAAATCAGATTGATCCTCAGCGTGAAGGCGGTCTCACATGGATCTTCAGAATTCGCTGGTTTTCCTGCTGCACCCGGGGATGTTTACGCCAGGACCAGAGCAGATCGCGTGCCCGCCGGGCACAGTGCTGATAATCAATAATCGGCTCGGGGTAATCCTGACCGAGCGTGACTTGATACATCTGCTGTTCCATCGGCGTCATCTGCCAGGGCATATGCAACAGGTCGTCGGGCAATTCTGTCAGCTCCGGACACCACTGGCGGATGAATACACCGTCGGGGTCCTGCTCCTGGCTTTGTTTTATCGGGTTATAGATGCGAATGGTATTGGTACCGGTCACCCCGGCCTGCATCTGGAACTGGGGATAATGAATACCGGGCTCAAAATCGAGAAACAAGCGTGCCAGATGGGTTACACCATGCCGCCAGTCAATTAGAAGATGGTGACTGAGGAAACTGGCCAGCATGGCGCGCATCCGGAAGTTAATATAGCCGGTGTGATGCAGGCAACGCATACAGGCATCGACCAGAGGAAAGCCGGTTTTGCCCTGCTCCCAGGCAGCAAGGTCCTGCTGAACCCTGGCATCATCGCGATAGGGAAAGTCCTGATAACCACGGTTAACCGGCCTGAATTCCATCTCGCACTCACTTTCAAACTTCTGCATGAAGTGACAATGCCAGTGTAAACGTGAGGATAAGGCGACCAGACTTCGACGCCAGCCCCGATCCTGCCAGTGACTCAGCAGATGCTGATACATTTCCCGCAAACTGATATTGCCCCAGGCCAGATAGGCTGACATCCGGCTACAGGCTTCGCGGCTGGCAGAAGGGCTTGATAAACGACGGTAATAATCCTGGCCCCGGCCCTGGTAGAAATTCTCCAGTGTCCGCCAGGCTGCCTCGCTGCCACCCGCCTGAAATGAGCCCTTACGCCGGGTCCAGGTCAAAGGCGGTTGCCAGTCTGGCTCAGACAGTCCGCTCACCGTCTGCAGCCGCTCCCAGTCCGGCTGCTGCAGGTCTGCCCGCATCACCCGTTGCCAGTGTTTATCCCAGTCATCACGATTGGCCTTGGCACGTGCCACCGCGCCTGTCTCAAACTCCTGCCAGTGGACACCGTTTTGTTGACACCATGCTGCCACTTGCCGATCACGCGCATAAGTATTGGCGAGTCCGATTTCCTGATGACTGAAAATCTGTTTAATGTCGACATCTGCACTAAGCCAGTCGAGCAGCTGCGGCATCTCCGCCTGGACAATCAGCAGCTGATGCCCCGTTTTATTGAGCGCGTGCTGCATCTCTGTCAGTGACTCCCAGACAAAGCGCCAGTGGCGTAGGCTGTAATGCGGGTCTGCCAGCAGCATGGGCTCGATGACATAGAACAGCAAAGCCGGTAAATCAGATTGAGACGCCGCTTTCAGCGGGGCATGGTCGCTCAAGCGTAAGTCCCGCTTAAACCAGACCAGATTAACAGCGCGTTGTGACATCAGCTTTTTTTGGGTGGCAGTATTGGCCAGTCTGCCGCATCCACAGAATCCAGCTGTGTGCTGGTCACCTCCCCGTGCCACTTGCGAACAAATTGGCCGTCGGGATCATACTGACGGGATTGCTTGTCGATATTGAAATGACGCCCACCACGTGGATCCATGCCGACACCAGCAATGTACTGCCAGTTACCCCAGTTGGCAGCCACATCGTAATCAATCAGTTGCTGCTCGAAATAAGCCGCGCCAAACCGCCAGTCGAGCTGGAGCTCATTGATGAAACAACTGGCTACAATCTGTCGACCGCGATTGCTCATATAGCCGGTTTGGTTGAGTTGTTTCATCAGGGCATTCACGAGGGGGTAAGGCGTATTGCCATGGCACCATTTCTGATAGCGCTCAGGATAAAAACAACAACGCACGTTTTTGTTCGCTACACCGCCTGCGCGGAATAATTTGTGCCCGAGCGTGTGTGCGACCCATTGAAAATACTCGCGCCAGAGCAGTTCGAAATATATCCAGTAAGTGGATTCATTCGCCGTTTCCTGCATTTCGTAACGTTTGAGTCTATGCACAAGCCGACGCACGGAAACACTGCCATTAGCCAGCCAGGCAGAAAACTTGGTGGAGTTATGCCAGCCGTCGAGCTCATTACGCCAGCTTTTGTAATGAGCCGGATCACTGCTGGAAAAGTAGGTTTCCAGATGCGCCAGCGCCGCGCTTTCTCCACCTTCAAACGCCGCTGTTGTTTTGGGTTTGACCAGCACGGCTTCCGACTCTGCACTGAGACGTTCGATAGCTGGCGGTAAGGTTTTGGGCATCACCAGCGGTGGATCGACATCGATATTTTCCACCTGTTTGCGAAACTGGCTGAACGTGCCGGGTAGATTGTCAAGAGAGAACGGTAACTGTTCGGGACGAAACAGGGTGTGTGATGGCAGTGATTCAAACCGCAACCGGGGAAAGTCGGCTTTCAAGTGCTGCCACTGGCGGTTTTCAAACACACCGACATGCTGACTGCGATAGACGGCGCCGACATCGAAGCGGCTGATCAGACTGGAGATAATCTCGACCGGATCGCCACTGAGAATCACCAGCGACTGTCCCCGTTTGGCCAGTTGAGCAGACAGATCCAAGAGTGTCTGATTCATGAACTGGCGTCGGTTTTCGCCCATCGGCTTGGCATTGAAACCGGTCGGTCTGTCCCACTGGCTGTCAATACAGAACAGACAAATCAAACGCTCGCAATTCAGACTGGCTTCCAGCAAAACCGGGTTGTCATGAACACGGCAGTCATGATTGAACCAGACAAGTCCTGTTTTGATCATATTTTTACGCTCTCAGTGAGATGATGCACTCGTAGTTATAGGAACCTAAGCATGTCTGAACAAACCCAATTGACTGTATTTTATGATGGCCATTGTCCACTCTGTGTGAAGGAAATCAGGGCCATGAAACGCGCTGACAAAGAGAATTTGCTGCAATTGGAGAATATACACGCCAGCGATTTCAGTCAGCGCTACCCCGAAGTAGACCCCGTTGAAGCGGATAAGCTTTTACATGCCATAGACCACAACGGTGAATGGCTGACCGGCCTTGATGTAACGGTCAAAGCCTGGCAGTTGGTCAGGCGTCATCGCTGGCTTGGCGTATTACGCTGGCCAGTGATTCGGCCCGTGGCTGATGGATGTTATCGGTTTTTTGCCCGCTATCGCCAGCAAATCGCTTTTCTGTTAACCGGCCAGCGGCGTTGTGATCGCTGTGTAGATGACGCCTGATCAACCTTCCCGCAGCCAGTAAAAGCTGAATGGTGGTATCACCAGCGTGTCATTGAAGCCATCGGGCTGCTGGCCGCTGTAGAGGTCATAAAGCTGACCATACTGTGGGTCACCCCAGCCTATCAGGGTATCCAGTTTCAGATGCTGCGGTTTGTCATTAAAGTTGGCCACCACCAGCACTTTGTCATGCTGTCGGGTGATGTTGTAGCGCTCAAACACGAATAAGTGTTCATTGCCGACATCAAGCAGTTCACGATTATTAAAGTCGGCAAAAGCATCAATTTCCTTACGCACCGCGATCATGCGTTTCAGTGCCGAGAATATCTCATACTGATAATGGCCGGGCTGATTGCGCAGCTCGGCCTTTTCCCAATCGATTACCGGGCGATGGACCCAGCGGGAATCGCCTTTTTTATGGGGATCGGACAGGAACGAAACATCATTGATGGTGCCCAGCTCATCACCATAATAAAGCAAGGGAATGCCGCCGAAAGACATGATGAGACTGTGCAGCAGCAGAATGATTTTAATCGCATTGTCTTCGGCCTCGAGGTCACCATTTTCAACGGCATATTCCAGCCCGACCAGCGAAGCCAGAGACCCGGAGATACGGGCATCGCCGGTTTTCTCATTCTCACCAAACGGCAAGCCCCGGGCATGGGAATTATCGTAACGCCCCATAAAGTAATCGATTAAAAACTTGCGGTGACCGGCAGGCTCATAGCCCACCAGTTCTATATCCCGGTCATCAAAACCGAGACCGATATCATCATGGCAGCGGATGTAGTTCAGCCAGGTGGCCCGCTCCAGCTTGACCGGCAGGCTCTTGATACCCTGGTTCAGCAGATTGGCATTCTTGGTTGCCACCGCATCCCACATCAGCGCCATGAAGGTGGCGTTGTAGGCTATCTCGCATTCCTTGGCAATCACGGCGTCCTCGCCAAAATATTTGGTCACTTCTACCGGCGCGACAATAGCCTCGGCAATATACAAGACACCCGGCGCGGTCACCTGACAACAGTCTTTGAGCAGCTGCAGGATCAGATGTGCCTCGCGTTCATTCTGGCAGGTACTGCCGATTTTCTTCCATAAGAAAGCCACCGCATCCAGACGCAGAATATCGGCGCCCTGATTAGCCCAGAACAGAATCACGTCCAGCATCTCGATGAACACTGCCGGATTGGAATAGTTGAGATCCCACTGGTAGTTATTAAACACCGTCATGACCCAACGGCCCATATCCTCATCCCAGGTGAAGTTACCGGGCGAAGTTTCGGGAAACACTTCTGGCATGCTCTGCTCGAACATGTCCGGCACATTGCGGCTCTCGAACGTGTAGTAATAATCCTGGTAGGTTTTGTCACCCTGACGGGCTTTCTGCGCCCACTCGTGTTCATTGGAAGTGTGATTCAGCACCACGTCCATCGTCAGCAGCATATCCCGCTCGTGCATGGCGCGGGAGAGATGCAGCAGATCGTCAATCGTCCCGGCTCTGTCGTCGATCTCACGGAAATCACTGACCGCATAGCCGCCATCACTGCTGCCTCGCGGACACTGCATGATGGGCATGATGTGGACCATGTTCACCCCCAGTTCCTGGAAGTAGTTCAGATGGCTTTCCATGCCTTTCAGATCACCGGCAAAGCCGTGACTGTAAAGCGCCATGCCCACCCAGTTCTGACTCAGAAACCAGTTATGATCGGCTTCTCGTTCAATATCCCGCTTGCGCAGGTCTTCAGGCCGGCGGATATATTGCCAGGCCATGGTCTCAACCAGCCGCTGAGCCTGTTGCTGGAAATCATCGCGGGCGCCATAAAGCCGCTCAAACAGGGAGTGAATCGCATAAAAGTTCGCGCCCAGCCTTGTGTAGAAATAGCGTAAATCCTGTTTGGATATCCCTGCTTCGATCTCATTGAGAATATCGTTGAGCAGTTTGTGAGCCTGTTGTTCGTACATAAATGCTTATTTAGCTTTTTCCGGTTAAAGTTTGATATGGCGATAAAATTCCGGATCGTCGGTGATGGCCCCACGCAGTCCTACCACTTTCGACGCAAAGGCCTGGGCTTCATGGAGGGTGGTATCGATATCCCAGTCATGCAGGAGCCCGTGCAGGTACATCGCGGTGAACGCATCACCGGCACCGACCGAATCCACCACCTGTTCATTCAGCGTCGGTTTAACCAGATGAAACTCTCCGTCCGTATCTCTGACAATTGCCCCTTTCTCGCCACAGGTGACAATCAGCTGATCCAGGTGAAAATGGGTGTGCATCCGGGTCATATCCTGGTGTAAATCGGCGCTGCGGAACCCCAGTTCAGCCAGTTCATGCTGGTTCAGTTTGACCCATTGTGCCTGTTCGAGCCATTGATAGACATCTTCTTTCTGCCACCACGGGCTGCGCAGGTTCACATCAACGAAAATAGCATAATCCGGGTTTTCACTAAGTTTCTGCAGGGTCTGATGACTGATTTCACTACGCGCTGCGAGGGAGCCATGATAAAAGATCCCTTTCGCCGGCAGGTCATTAATCGCCGGGTAATCGATAAAATCCCAGGCGCTGCCCTGGGCAATATCATAGGCTGGCTCGCCATCATTAAAACTGACGTTGACCCGCCCCGTCGGATGACGCTTATCCTGCTGTAAGGTCGCCGCTGACAGCCCCCAATCCGCGACCGCCTGCTGGATTCGCGCTCCCAATTCGTCATGACCGATACGACTGATGAAGACCGGTTGGTCGCCCATGGCCTGCAAGTGCCAGGCAACATTGAACGGGGCGCCACCCAGTTTCTGCTCACCATCGGGAAAACAGTCAAACAGGACTTCTCCGAATACGGTTATCGGTTTTGGATATGTCATGACAGTTTCTCTGTGTTGCTTGTCTCTGCGAAATAAGGCGAATAATGGAAAATCCCCTGCAATACGCCGGCTGAATAATTACCGTTGTGCTTGTGCGGCTCATTGGTAGCGAGATAAAGCGCCTCGCTGTGACCATTGTGCTGGGATAACTGCTGTGCGGCTTTTTTAATCTCATCACTGGCATTCGCCACCAGTACTGACTGGATCTGACTGGTCAGCACCGGCAGATCATTTCCGCTATCGCCCGCAAAGATGACCTCGCTCAGGTTGTAACCCAGTTTCTTCTGCAAAAACTCAATCGCATGCAGTTTAGTGGCATGACGCGGCAAGACATCAAGCAACCCCACATTTTTCGGTTCATCGACGCTCCAGAGAATACTGGCATCCACATCCGCTTCACTCAGGAAAGCCTCGATGCGGGCAATAATGCTGTCTTTGTCCAGGTATAAAGGCAGGTAATAACTGAGTTTGTGTGTGTTCTGTTTACTGCTTTCCTGCAGACGCAACTCATTGATTGGCTTGAGGATCGCTTTCAACTGTGCATGGGTTTTACCATGCCAGTCCTGATCGATTTCCGCTTCCCAATCAGCCATTTGCTGCCAACTGCCTTTCCCTATCTGATAAATCTTGGTGCCCACATCCGTAATGGCGAAATCCGGCGCTGGCAGCGCATAATTCTTGATCGCACGCTTGACCAGCGACACATGGCGGCCGGTCACATATACCAGCTTGACATCAGGCCTGCGGCAGAATTGATTGAATTCACGCCGGGCATCGGGCGGTTCCGGCTGAAAGCCGTTGGGGATGACAGTCCGGTCCATATCGGTACAAAGCAAGAGTTGGGCTTGTTTCATGATTGTGCTTTCTTGTTTGTGACGAGTTCGAAAAACTGGTAGTGAGCCAGGGCTTCCAGAATGCCAGCCGCATGCGATTGGGTGGCAAAGTAGATTCGGTCGGTATCGACCAGTTGCGATAATTCTTCATGATGACGGTTGGCGACAACGGCTGCCAGTGTATTACCGCGCATCATATCCTCATCCGCACCGGAGCCACCAACCACCAGAATATGCTCCAGCGGTATCTGCCAGCGATCCGCCACATAGCGTAATGCCATGCCTTTGGAGGCACGAATCGGCAGAATATCGAGGTACTGACCGAAAGCCAGCTGGGCATGTACAGACTGTTCTTCCTGGTGTAGCAGACGCTTGATATCCTCGATATCCGCTTCTTCCGGATCAATGTAGTAGCTCAGTTTGAAGCGGCTCTGCTCTGACTTGGGCTGTTTCTCCAGCCCCGGGTAATCATCCAGTAACGGCCTGATTTTATGTGGGGTCCAGTGGTAATCGATATGCTCGGCCCAGCCTTTATCCGGAGTCAGCTTGGGCGCGTAGTAGATTTCGGTACCGGAACTGGTGATCAGGATATCGGGCTCTGGAATCTGGTGTTTTTTCATCACCCGCAAGGCCACATCCAGACGACGGCCGGTAGCGATGGCAAACTTGGTGGTTTTGCGGTTCACCCGCAATAAACTCAACAGTTCCTGTAAAGCCTCATCGTTACCAATCAGATTCAGATCCAAATCACTGACCAACGCCCGCTCGGCGTACATCTGACTGGTACGTTCCAGCGGTTTGCGCTGAAGAAAGTCAGCGCGCTCAGCAATCGGTCTGACCAGTTGCAGATAACGTTCGGCATGCGCCTGCCAGGAATAGTGTTTGGCCACGCCATCCAGACCCTGTCGTGAGTACAGATTCCAGGTGGCGTTATCTGTCAGCAGCTTTTTCAAGGCGCCGGTGATAGTGCTGGCTTCCAGCGGATCAATCAGAAAACCGTTATGACAATTACCGATAATATCCCTGGGCCCGCCGTCTTCCGTCGCGACAATCGGCAGACCGGAAGCCGCCGCTTCAATCAGGGTCAGGCCAAAGGGTTCTGTCAGAGCCGGATTAACAAAGACGCCACCGGAAGCCGCTGCAATGCGGTATATCAATGGTACCTGCTCGCGTTTGTGATGTTTGGGTAAGGCGACTTTGCCGTAAAGATCATAACGATCGATTGCCACCAGCAAATCGTGAAACACTTCCTGAGCACCATGTTCCAGATCATCAATATCGTCACGGTTGCCGGCAATGATGACCAGATTGGCCAATCTCTGCAACTCATCCGACTCACCATAGGCCTCAACCAGAACAGCAATATTTTTTCGTTTATCCGGTCGGGATAAAGCCAGGATGATAGGTTTATCAGGTTCAGTCAGGTGGGCTGTAAGATAAGTGAATAAATCATCTTCCAGTTCGCCACCAACCGGTGGCTTGAACTGGGTGATATTGGTGCCGGGCGGTATGACACGCATCTGCTCGGGCTGATAATGATCGTAGATTTCGTATTGCTCTTCGATTTCCTGATGCGTACTGGTGATGACCCGTTCTGCGGTTGCCAGTGTGATTTCTTCAGCTTCGACCCGGCGCGACATATTGTAGAGCGTCTCGATTTGCTCGGCGCTGAGCCCGCTGGCCAGCAAACGCCGGCGTTTGACCCGGCCCAGAGAGTGGCCGGTATGAATCAGTGGCACACCCAGCAGATTAGCCACATGCGCACCGACAAAGCCGCCGTCGGCGTAGTGACTGTGAATCAGATCCGGAAACTGATTCTGGTCGCGGAAAAAGTCGGCGAGATTATCGGCAAAGACATCGAGATGGTCCCAGAGATGTTCTTTATAGATGTATTCATCGGGACCGGCATCTATTCTGACAATGCGAAATTTATCGTTAATAATTTCAACCGGTTCCGAATAGTCAGGAGAGATATGTTCATCGTTGATGCGGCGGGTGATCAAATCCACCTGGGCGACATCCGGCCTTTCCGATAGCGCCTGAGCCAACTCAAGCACATACAAGGTCTGTCCACCGGTATCAGCATCTCGCCCCAGTTCCAGGTTGGTGCCACGGATGAGCCCGTGAACACTGACGAGGGCAATGTAGATAGGTCCCGGTTGGTCGCTCATTAAGATTGATTCTCCGTTATTGATGTCTGACGCGCCGACTGGATGCGATGCGTTGATCATGGATCCTGAATCTACTATAGCATCCCTGCGTGCGAGCCCGTTGACAGTGACGTCACAAAACCTGCGTGTCGACAGTTGAAGTCGACAACCATTCTGTGACAGGTGGGAACAGCCAGTGTTCCGTGAACAGTCTGCCTACAGTGGCAGACTTATTTGAATAATGATTTCAGCTTGGCGCTCAGCCGGTGAAAAAAGCGATGTTTGTTGCCTGCTGCATGACTGGTCAGGAAGTTGATCTGAATCGACTGTCGTTTGCCTTCGAAACTGGGGTAGCCATGCCAGCAGTTGTCAGTGACTTTAAACGCCATCAAACTGCCCGGGCCGGGGGCGATTTCCTCGACATAATCATCCATGTCGTGCTCACCTCGCAGTACACGCAGTCGGCCGCTGTCTGCCGACCATTCCGGATTGAGGTAAATCAGAATTGTCGCCACTTTGGTTTTGGAGTCAGTATGAATCCGGCCGTCTTTCTTGCGGGAATAGCCCCGCAGCGTAATCATCATCGGTAAATCCATGACTTTGACATCGAATTTGTCACAGATAATACGACGGAACGCGGGCGTATCAATCGAGTCGATCAGGGACTTGAACGTCGGATGCATTTCGACATCATCAATGTTGTAACTGCCACCATCATTTATCGTCGGAAAGGCGTCGATAATAGCGCCCACCTTATCTTCATCAATCGCTCTGTCGACCGTGAAATACGGGTAGGGATCCGTGTTAATGGGGGCGTTGGCCAGTGCATCCAGTTTGAATACGTTTTGCATAAAAATGTCACAATTTCCTGATAATCTATAAGGTTACCATGCGGCCGTGACGGCAAAAAGCATTTTATCTTTTGCTGACCTTTTTTATTACAAACAGAGCCAAGCCCACGCTTAGTGATGGATTGTCAGTTCGTCCTGACTGCGTTGTTGATTCGGATCTTCCTGTGTCTCCACAGCTTCAATCCAGGCTATATATTCGGCTGGCAGCGCATGCTCCCGTGCGCCCTCAAGCACATGACGTTTATACCAGGGATAGGGTCGTAATCTCGGTTCGATGTGAATTGCAAGGTAAGTCAATGCCGTAACCCGCTTACCATCCTCCAACTCGACTTCCACCTGCGTGATTTGATAACCGGCCCCTTCACAGCTATCCAGCTTGGCCTGCTCATCGGCATTAAACAGAAACAGAATGCCGTGAGTGACATCATCGGCCTCATCGGTTTTAAAGGCATCACACTTGGCTGAATTATCGACTGTACTGTGTTTGTGAAACCGCAGCTGATGACCGCGCAGCCTGGCTCTGGCGTAGAAACTCGCTGATGGCACCCTGGCCTGGAGCCGTTTGCTGGACATATTGGACCCATAGGCAAAGTAAAGCACCTGCTCGTGTTGCGTAGAAGCTGGCTGGTCACGCTTTGTCATCGTGGATAGTAATCAGAATAGCGGGGCTCAGCGAGATGACAACAGCGCATCAAGGTCTTTCATGACGTTGTCGATATTTCTCGGAATCGTCTCCGGTGCCCGCCCTTTTACTTCGGTTTTGAATTCTTCCAGCATTTTGCCGGTCTCGACATCAACCACCCGCAGCATGATGTAGGAAAACAGATAGCTGGGCTTGTGATAGCGTCCTACAACAACATAATCCGCATCATATTGCTGACCCAGATCAGCGGCGGCATCAGGTCTGTCAAACAGGAAACCGACGCCTTTATCAGCTTGTTTCTGCGCTTTGGCGTCGATTTCAACCAGTTGATAGTGGTCGCGTTGTTCAACACCCTCGCGAATCAAGCTTTGTGTCAGCGCCAGGTTCTGCTGATCGTTGGCTGCGATTTCTGCCCGCTTTTTTGGGTCAGTCACTTCGAGTGTCAGATCCCGCAGCTCCATATCCAGAACGGCGACTTTTGTCTCTGCCATCACTGCACCAGACATGAATAACGCGAATGAAACGAATACTGACAATAAAGACTTCATACTGCTCCTCAACATCAAACGTGACGATTTTTTGGATAATAAAAATGACATTGCACTGCTCCAACAAACGTGAAGCAGTGCAATTAAGACGTCTCAGATCGCCTGAGACGTTGAACGGCTATCTAGCGAACTAGACAGTGTTGCACGGTCTCAGTTCGCCAGACTGACCTGCACCAGGTTATCGGTGAAAGTGGGCGCATGACCCATATCAACGAACTCAGCCGAACTGACACAATTGACTGTGCCTTTATTGAGCTGACGCCAATATCCCAGCGTCGCCACCACAATGCCCGGACTGACATCATCGGTAATTTGTGCCAGCCCCTCGAACGCACCGCGCTGATTGAACACCGTCACTTTGTCACCACTTTGTATGTTTCGTGTGTCCGCATCCGCAGCATTTATCATCACGAACTGTTCACCCTGACCTTTAATTTTGTCGTCGATATTGGCGTAACAGGAGTTCAAAAAGCCATGACTTTTCGGTGAGATGATATTGAGTGGAAACTCACTGGCCAATGTCGGGTTGGACTCAGTGGTTTCGCGGGACGGTACATAATCCGGCAGGCTGTCAATCGGCTCACCGGGCTGGAAGCCTTCGTACATCTGACGGAAAGGCGGTGCTACGAAGTTGGTCGCGCCTTCCACCATAAAGTGGCATTTGCCGCTGGCTGTCGGAAAATTACCCTCTTTGTGGGGCACCCGGTTATCACGGGTACCGACATTCAGACGGGCAAAGCCATGCTTGCGCAGATAGGCCAGATCGATGCCTTCGCAGGCCGGTGCATCCCAGTCCACGTAGTTTTCCAGACACTCCGAATCAGACCATTTGAAATTCTCTTCTTCATAGCCCATCTTCGCTGCCAGCCGGCGGAATATTTCATTATTCGGCAGGGCTTCACCCGGTGCTTCGGCACATTTCTCGTTATAGGTCAGATATAAATGCCCCCAGGACAGGATCATATCCTCCATTTCCGCCCCCATGGCTGCGGGCAACACGATATCCGCATAGGAGGCCGTATCAGACAGGAAGTGCTCGGCCGAGACCAGGAACATATCCTCACGCATCAGCCCTTCAACAATCTTGTCGGTTTCCGCGGCCTGAGTCACCGGGTTGGCATTCCAGCACATCATCGATTTAATCGGCACATCCAGGTCCATTTCGCCATTAAGCGCACGACCAATCTGAATCGCGTTAATGACGCGGGTGCCTTCCGGAATCAGGTCCGGCCGGCTGATCACATCAAACTTGTAAGGATGCTCCCACACGGGGAACTGTGTGGCCCCGCCACCGACATGACGCCAGGCCCCGGTCAACGCTGGCAGACAAGTCACAGCGCGAATCGCCTGCCCGCCACCATAATTACGTTCCAGTGCGACACCGAGCCGAATCGCCGCCGGCTGCGTGGTGGCATATTCACGGGCAAAAACCCGAATCTCCTCAGCGGGAATACCGGTGATTTTCTCGGCCCACTCCGGGGTACGGGTTTTAACACGCTCAGCCAGCTCCGCAAAGCCGACGGTATAGTTATCAACGTAGTCCTGATCCTGCAGGTCTTCCTCGATAATAGTGTGCATCATTGCCATGGCCAGAGCGCCATCGGTACCGGGTTTGGGTGCAATATGCCAATCGGCCTCCTTGGCAGTACGGGAACGGTACGGGTCGATAACCACCACTTTGGCACCACGCTTCTGAGCATCTTTAACAATATGCCAATGATGAAGATTAGTGCTGACCGAATTACAGCCCCAGATCACGATAAATTTGGAATGAATGTAGCTTTCCGGATCCAGTCCTGCCGTGGGACCCACGGTCAGCAGCCAGGCTGTACAGGAACCCTCACCGCAGAAGGTCCGTTCACAGACAGTGGCCCCCATCTTGTTAAAAAAGGCATCGCCGCCATTGAGACCATGCACCAGTCCCTGATGGCCAAGATAACTATAAGGAATAATCGCCTGCGGCCCGTATTCCTCGATGATGGCTTTCCAGCGGGTGGTGATCTCATCCAGCGCTTCATCCCAGCTGATTTGCTCAAACTGACCGCTGCCTTTGGGACCGGTACGACGCATCGGATGAAGTAAACGATCGGGATGATAATGCCGTTTTTCGTAGTCTTTGAGCTTGACGCAGAGACCACCGCGGGTCATTGGATGTTCGGCATTACCTTTCACGGAAATCAGCTTGCCGTTTTCAACTTCAAACACCATAGCGCAGGTGTCGGGACAGTCATGTGGACACGCACCGTGATGCGTTGTTTTCAAAACACTGGCCATTTCTCTCTCCTGTAATCATCTGATTTTTATTATTTTTGTTATTTTTCAGGCTTCAGCCCTAATCAGGACTATACACCATTATCAGACGGGAAATTTGCCCAGTAATGTGTTGAATTTACGCTAGCCCTGAAAGCGCCTGTTCCAGGTCAGCAATCAAATCCTGTTTTGCCTCAAGCCCGACAGAGAGACGAATCATTCTGTCACTGATACCGGCCTCATTCAGTAGTACTGATGGTAATCCGTAATGGGATGTAGCCACTGGCTGAGAGACCAGCGTTTCAGCACCGCCAAGACTGGGGGCCAGGGTCATGAGTCTGAGTTTATCGGCAAACTGCCTGGCTACCGAACCCTCGCCTTTAAGATCGAAACTGAGCATACCGCCATAGCCCCGCATCTGTCGCCGGGCTAATTCGAAACTCTCCGACCGCTCAAGTCCCGGATAATAGACTTTATCTATCATCGGATGCTGTTCTAGAAACTCGGCCAGCGCCTGCGCATTCTGATTGTGCCGCTCAACCCTGAGAGGCAGAGTCACCAGACTGCGTTTCAGTTTGTGCGCCACCTCCGGCGCAATTGTCTGCCCCAGGCTCTTACGCCACTCATTGAGTTCAATCATCTCGCGCTCACGGCCGGTGACGACACCCGCAGTCAGATCACTGTGACCACCAAGGTACTTAGTCGCGCTCTGCACCGAGAAATCGGCGCCTAATGCCAGTGGCTGCTGGTTAACCGGCGTGGCAAAGGTGTTGTCAACGGCAAGCCTCGCACCATGCTGATGGCTAAGTGCTGCCATTTTCTCAACATCCGTGATTTTCAGTGTCGGGTTGGCCGGGGTTTCCATAAACACCAGTGAAGCCCCCTGCTGCAATGCTGCCTCAAACCCGGCGCGGTCATCACTGCGGATAAAGCGAGTGTCGATACCCAATGTGGCAGCCTGTTGCTGCAAAAACGCTGTGGTGCCACCGTAAATCTCGCCCAGACAGACAATACCGCCCTGGCCAAAGGCCAGACACAGGGAGCTTATCGCAGCCATACCAGCGCCAAATGCCAGCGCCGATTCAGCGCCATCCAAAGCAGCCAGACGCTGCTCCAGCGAGGTGATGCTGGGATTCATCCCATAGCGGGTATAGAAAGCAGCCTGTTTACGACCTTCCACGACATCAAGTAGCGCTTCGGTGTCGGCAAAGCTGAAGGTCGTGGTGTCATATAAAGGCGATATCGCGGCACCGTGAGGGTCATCTATCTGACCACTGTGAATGGCCCTGGTCGATAAATCGTTGTCTTCTGCCATTACCCTATCCTTATGTCCTGAACCGTCGAAGCTCAACTTAGGCTTATCCGTCTGCGCCGTCAATTCGAGCACCATCAGGGCGGAGGGAAGGTGCTCTCCTGCCATCAGCAAAGCGCTGTTATTACTGGATTTAATGCGTTTTTATACTCCCTAATGAGTAAGCCTTCTTGAGAATTGTCGCTGTTTGCCCGGGGCTATTTAATGCGAGTGTCATTCATGACAAACAATTGAGGTAGACAATGAAATACAAACAAAACGCAATTTCAGATCCACAGCCTTCCATGGGGGTTGACGGTGTGGATGCGACCCTTGGCGATACTTTTGTCTCAGACAGTAAAGACAAAACCCTCTGCGCCGGTTTTTTCCATCTGAATAAAACCGACAAACCACTGGTCTATACCTATGATTACGAGGAAATGAAAGTCATCGTTGATGGTGAGTTTGTCATCACTGATGAATCCGGCTACAAGGTTCATGCTAAGGTCGGTGACGTATTCTTCTTTGGTGACGGTGAGACCATCACCTTTGAAACGCCCACCCGTGGCGTTGGTTTCTTCACCGGTCAGCGTCAGCCCATCTGAACTGACTAGTGATGATCTGCTGCAGCAGATCGCAACAAAAACGGCCCGCAAGCGGGCCGTTTTTTTATGCCTGTAAAAAGCTCAGTGTCTGGATTTTTGTTGATGACGCCAGACTGCCGCTTCCAGGCGACTGGTCAGATTGAGCTTACGCAGCAGATTCTTGATATGCACTTTAACAGTGGTATCGCTGATCCCCAATCGACGTGCGATATTCTTGTTGTTCATGCCCTCGGCCAGGCATTCCAGAATTTCTGTTTCGCGTTCAGTCAGATTCACATTCTCGGCTGTTTTAGATTCGGGTTCGAGTACCGCACGTTTCAGTACATCGTTCAGACACTCCTGCAATACCGTGACGCCACCAAAAGCTTTCAGTAAATTGGCGCGCAGTTCTTCCGGCTCCATGTCCTTGAGCAGATAACCATTGGCACCGGAGCGCAATGCCTCCAATAAATCATCTTCGGCATCAGACACCGTCAACACCACAATATGTGCCTGCGAACCGGCCTGTTTAAAACGCCTTAAAGTTTCAAGCCCGTCCATACCTTTCATATTCAGATCCAGCAGAATGATATCCGGTGACAATGCCGGTTCTAATTCCAGGCCCTCCAGACCGGAAGCCGCCTCACCGACCACCTCAAACGCCGGATCATCGGAAATAATCTGTCTCACTCCCTTGCGAAACAGCGGGTGGTCATCAATCAGCATGACTTTGATGGTTTCACTCATGATTTTTCTCTTCTTTTATTGTGCCAGTTTGGGGGTGAAGATCAGCCTGACACGGGTACCGCCATAGCGACGGTTCATGACCTCAATATCTCCCCCTAAATTATATGCCCGTTCTTTCATGATCGCCTGACCGTGATGGTCGTAGGTAGGCGAAGCCGGCGTTAACCCCATACCATTATCATCAATAATCAATTCCACCGCGCCACTACGCAGCATTCGCATTAAAACCGACACGGCAGTGGCACCGGAGTGACGCACGATGTTGGACAGGGCTTCGCGAACCACATGCAGAATATGAAATTCCTCATTTACCGTCAGTCGGCAATTGATCAGACGATTATCCAGGGAGATGCAGATATCGGAGCGCTGAGAAAACTCATCAATCGCGGCCTGAATCGCATAGCCCAGACCACGCAGGTCCATGTGCACACGGAACGTGGTCAGTAATTCACGCAGCTCACGATAGGCGTTATCCAGGCCTTCACGCAGTTCTTTGATCGCATCCGCCTGTTTGGTCTCGTCGAGCTGTGTCGACTGCAGCCTTGCTACCTGTATCTTCATAAAAGACAGTGACTGCGCCAGCGAGTCATGCAACTCCCGGGCAATCGCCGAGCGTTCTTCCAACACCGCCAGTCGCCGCCCCTCTTCATCATGACTCTGGTACTTGGCCACCATCGCCAACAGGTTGGCCGTAATTTCCAGCACTTTGATTTCCGAGTCTTCCAGCAGCCTGGCACGCTCCATTTCCACCAGCAACACACCAATACCGTTACTGGCACTGGGAAAGGAAACGGCCAGGCAGGCAACCGCTTGATTATCCGGGTTATGATCCGTGAAGTTGAGCATGCCGGTGGCCATAAGCTGGTCAAAACGTGCATCACTTAACGGCGTCGGCTGGTGGTGAGAAAAGATGATGCGCTCGGAAGTGATCACCGCCGCATCATCCGTATAAATTAACGCCGCATTGCTGAAGTTAAACACCCGCTCCAGCGAATAAAGCATTTTCAGTAAAGTGCGCTCGCTCATCACATCTTCGCTGGCACTTTCAATAAAATGCAGCAGAAAATCCTGTGCCCGGATCAGGGTCTTGACCTGTTCACTGGTTCGGTTAGCCCAGCTGATTTCAGCGTCAGCGCCCTGGGCATGAGCGGTGACTTCAGCAATACGGCTTTCAATCAGCGCGAATTCATCGTCACCGCTGCGACTATCGGGACTGTGAACACGTTGATTGATAAAGCGCAGCATATTATCAAAGCGGTCAACCAACAGCTTGCGGGCCGATATAGCAATCACCAATGCGCAACTCAATACAAAGATCAGGCTCACCGACTGCAACAGACCAATGACTGAGCGTTTAATCTCACTGTCTTTTTGCAAAGCCAGATTGAGTGCATCATAGGATTCCGCAATGCGTTCTGCGAGTCGCAGCTGTGCCGTCAAGCGCATATTGTAGCCAGCAACCTGGTTAAAGCTTGACTGTAGCTGTTCCAGCCGATGAACTGCCTGCCGGATGTCAGGGTTCTCCTGTTTCAGCATCCATTGCACATTTTCGTCATCCAGACGCAGATAATTCTGCTGCATATCCGTAAAAGTGGTGTTGGCTTCCTTCGGAGTGACGGCATTAATAAAGGAGAGTTGACGGTGCCAATAGACCTTTTGTGTGTTGACTTTGTCTATGGCTGCCTGGCTGGAAGGGATATAATCAAGCAAGAAGAAATTACTTGCCTGCATCAGCAGCACTGTCAACAGCAAGCAGCCCAGTAACATTAGCAACTTGGCATACAGGGTGCGCTGACTGAAACCGTTGACCAGCATCGAAATTTGCCTGAATAGCGAATTGATCCGCCGCGGTTTATTGACTGTAATCACATCAGAGGCCTGACAATGAGTTTAATTCTCTTTTCCATGGTGATGCTCAGTACCATTTTTGTATTGATTTTCGGTTTCTGGTGGGACAGTACTGCCCCCTTCAAAGTCCACCTGGCCGTGCTTGCCAGCAGTGTGGCTACAGTCATCTCTGTGATCATGGTTATCAGTGTCTATCCCAGACTACAGCGTCGACTGAAATTACAGACACCCAACCGCCTCGACAACCTGAACTGGGGCCAGGATATTTCCGCCAAGCTGTCCTCTCCCGCTGCTGTCATCGACGGTTTTAATATCAAATTCGCCAACAGCGCCTTTCTCAAGGAACTGGGCCTGACCGGTATGTCGGAGTTTGTCAGTGATATGCCCCTGACTAATCTGGTTCATCCCAGTAACCACGATCAACTCAATCAGTTCATCAGTCAGCAGGAAGAGGACAATAACCGCACCCTCTCGCTGCGCATGCTGTATGTGGATGGTACGACAATCCCGGTTCACATGTCATTGTCACCGCTCAACCGCGAACAGCAGCCGGATATGTACCTGCTGCAGTTTTCTCTGACCACCGTCTCACACCCTGTCACTGAAGACGATGATGTCAAAGCCGCTCAGTGCCGCCTGTTGTTGGAGCGCATTGAACAAATCGTATTTCAGGTGAACGTCGACCTGGAGCTATTGTTCGTTAACCCGGCGTGGCAGCGATTGCTGGACTATACCCCTGATGAAACCATAGGTCGTGAACTGTTCCGCTTTATTCATCCTGAAGATATTCCCCTGGCTGAAGCCCGTCTGCACGCATTATCAGAAGGTAAGCGGCAGCATACCCAGTTCGAACTGCGTTTGATCGCCAAAAACGGTATGTCACAGTGGTGTGAAATACGCGCTACAACCACATCCAAATTGAAAGGTGAACGCAGCAGCGTCATTGGCACGCTGACCGATATCAGTCGTATGAAACAGGCCTCTGAAGGGCTCAAAGCCAATGCCCGGACTTCGACTGAAATGATTATGTCGCGGATCCCGGCCATGGTATATCGCTGTAAAAACGACCGTAACTGGTCGCTGGAATATGTCAGCACCGGCAGCCTGGAAGTCACCGAGTATCAGCCTTATGAGCTGGTGCGCACCCCCAGCACTTCCTATATGAGCCTGATTCATCCCGATGACCAGTCCGGCTGTTGGGAGTATGTCCAGCAACAGTTGACTAAACAACAGGGTTTTCAGCTGATATATCGGCTGATTACACGCTCGGGTAAAACCAAATGGGTGTATGAACAGGGCCGGGGCGTATTTTCCGGTGCCGATGAACTACTGTCACTGGAGGGCGTTATCACCGATCTGCAGTGTGATGATTACTATCAATTACAGCAGGGGCTGGATCATATGCTGTGCTCACTCAAATAAAAGCCCGGACAGCATCACTGTCCGGGCTCCGTTCAGTATTACAGGGCTTATTCCGGATGCGTGCCCAGCTCCAGCTCTGAGCCATCATCCATCGGCGCCAGGTGATCAATGACCATCTGCCGATAGAAATCCAAGCCTTTGTACTCAGATAAATCCGGATGCAGATTGGTCAACACACGGCGCAGACGCTTAGCCCAGCGCGGGTAGGTCGCCAGTTCATTCACACTCGCGAGATAACCACGCACGCTGAAAGCAATCGCGTTGCTACGTGGCAAGCGGAACAACGCCTGTAACTCTACCCGCAGATGCACTTTGTCACCCACGTTTTCCGGTGTGACCGACACATTGTCCGGTCCCCACAGCGGGTAGTTTTCCGGTGAGGTATCCAGTCGTGGATTCACTGTCATGGTCCAGTTCAGCCGGCGAACCGGACTGCCATATTGCAGATGCAGTAGGTACTTCAGGGCACGGTCGAAAATACCCAGTTCATTGGCCTGTGGCACCGGACCATGCCACTCCTTGAAGGACATGCCGGCATCAAACGCCATTGACCAGTCGGCCTGGCTGGTAACGATGCCCATATCGGCAAACAGATCGTCATCACGCTGATCCAGAATAATCCAGTCACCCTGCACCTGCCGACCGACAAATTCGAAGGGTTGCATCGGCAACGTGGATTGATCGCCGAAGACAAACTTCTGATCGATACCCAGCGGTTTATTAATCCAGTGCCAGTTATCACCGTCTTTAGTCAGTTGAAACTGTTCAGGATAATCCGTGGACAATGACTCCATCATCAGTTCCACCATATCCCACTGCGCATCCATCATATGCGGCAAAGCGATGTAACGCAGCGGATCGTCTTCCAGCACCAGGGCCCGATCCGCACATTCAGCGACATAATGCTCATCGACATCAATAGCGTGCTCAAATACCGATCCCGGTGCGCCACCGTTGTGCTGTTCAATATTGACGCTGTACATGTACTCGTCTTCAGCAAACGGGAATGGGAAACGGCGGATCGCTTCCGCAGAATTGCTGAAGCTGTAATCGTCACGGAAGGTTTCTTGTTTGAATGCAAGATTCTTAGCCATATTCATCATTTATTCCTCAAAGGTTGACCACCAGTTTTGAGCACTTGGCCCGTGATACACACGGCATAATGCTTCTGCCCTCGGCTTTTTCATGGTCCGACAGATAATGGTCGTTGTGCATAATCACGCCGTCGCAGGACACCACTTCCAGTTCGCAGCGTCCGCAGGCACCGCCACGGCACAGGAACGGCGGTTCAGCCCCGGCTTCTTCCATCGCTTCCAGCATGCTCATGTCACCCGGCACCGTGACTTCCATACCGCTCAACGCCAGTTCCACCGTGAATTCATCGCCTGAAGGCGGTGCGGTAAACTCTTCACTGTGTACGTGGTTGTCAGGCCACCCCAGATTCTTGGCATGCAGGTGCAGGGCTTTTACCATCGGTTCGGGACCGCAGGTATAAACATGAGTACCGAGCGGTTGACGACGCAGCAGTTCGGGGATATCCAGGCGCTGGCCTTCGCTATCTACGTAGAAATGAACCCGATCGCCGCATAGCTGCTGTAACTGTTCACGGAACGCCGCATGCTCAGGTGAGCGATAGGCATAATGCAGTTCATAGTCGTAGCCCAGGCGATTGAGGTCAGAAATCTGCGACATAAAGGGCGTAATACCGATCCCCCCGGCAATCAGAATATGCCGGCGACCCAGCTTGGATATCGCGAACAGGTTAACCGGATAGGTGATTTGAAGCCGGGTACCCGGCTTCACCTGCTCGTGCATGTAGACCGAGCCACCGCGTGAATTTTCCTGCTTGCGTACCGAAATATGATAGCTGTCTGAATTAGCGGTAGACCCCATCAATGAATACGGATTCCGGTGAATGCGACCATTGATATCCATCGATACCACAACGTGACTGCCACCGGAAAAATGCGGTAAAGGTTCACCATTTTCCTGCACCAGCGTGAAGTGTTTGACCACCTCAGTCACCTGTTCCACATCCACCACTTTCACATTCAATACACTCATGGATAAATCTCCTCTGCTGCCGGTACATTGCCCGGTTCTTCAGCATCAACCATCACGCCCATGTAAGCGCCCAAACGACGGGAAAAATGGTCACGAACAAACAGATGACGGCCGCAGCCGCTGCATTGATGAATGCTGTGATGCACATCTTTATCCGTGGTTTTGCAATGAACACAGTAAACGCTACGTGCCAAAGTCCCGCTCAGCTCTTTTTCCACATTGCGGTCCTGAACACCGTAGACTTTGAGCTCATCCATCACCGCCCAGATGAAGGCCTCACTGCCGGCGACATAAAACTGTGTGCCCATCAGACAATCAGGTAATTGCTCCCTGAGTGCAGCCAGCACCGCCTGGTCTGACTCACAGACCTGCAGACCTTCCGGTACCAGCTTGGTAATAATCTCAGCGTATTTTTTTGATGCCGACGGATCGTCAGCAAACAATAACTTGATTGGTTCACGGGGACACATCTGTTGAAATAACTTCAGTACGGCAATACCCCCCTCGCCCTCGGCGATAACAACATGACCGGTCGCATGCTGCTTCCACACCAGCGAGTCATACAGTGGTTTGCTTCTGATCCAATATCCTCTTTCCATCACTTTTTCCTCATCTTGTTGCCCTGCCACGTCCCTGTGACATACCAGGCTGGGTGACAACTATTGTTCGGGATGAGTACGCAGACGCATCGGATCGTAGAAAGGTGTCTTAACGACATGGGCTTTGATCGGCGTCTCGGCGGCAACCACCACCTGGGTACCGAGTTGCGAGAACTCGGGCTTGATATGCACCATGGCAATCGATTTCATCAGGTAACGGCTGAAACTGGCACTGGTCACCACACCGATTTCCTTACCATCTTTAATAATTTTGGCCCCTGCCGGCATCGCCTCATTGCTCTGACAAACCAGACCCGCCTGCTTGAAGCGTTCACGGGCTTTCAGTTTCAGTAATGCTTGTTTGCCGACATAGTCGCCTTCTTTGTCGAGATCCACACACCAGTGCATGTTGACTTCCCATGGGGTGGTGTCGCCTTCTGGCATATCGAATGGGTAGAACAGCAAAGCGGCTTCAACCCGGGTCAGGTCCAGAGATTCCCAGGAGCCGGCCATAATCCCGTAGGCATGCCCTTTTTCCATGATGCTGTCCCAGATATGCACCGCATCATCAGCGCTGCAATACACTTCATAACCGCGCTCACCGGAATAGCCGCCACGGGCAATAATCACATCACGACCAAACAACGAGGTTTGAACATGTTTGAAATAAGGCAGGCGTGCCAGGTCAATACTGACTTCGGGACCGAGAATATCGATTGATTTCGGCCCCTGCAGTGACAGAATATGCACGTCAAAATCCTGCTCAATGCTGACGTCCAGACCTTCAGCCAGTCTGGCCAGATTGTCCTGGGTGCTGCCACCACCGTGAGAGATTCGATAATGTTCCTTGGCATCACAAATCAGCATAATGTCATCCACCAGGGCACCCTCTTCATTCACTTCCGCAGCAAGACGTGAGGTGCCGGGCTCGAGTTCAGTCACATCGATCGCCACCAGTTTATCCAGTACTTTCAATGCCGCTGGCCCGGTGACATTAAGAATATTCAGCGCAGACACATCGTAGAGTGCGGCACGGGTTCTGACCGCAATGACTTCGTCATGGGGATCGCTGTGATAAAACTGCGGAATGGGCATTCCCCAGATCGATTCATCCAGCTTGGAACCCAGCTCGCGATGTCGTTGATTCAGTACTGAGTTACGGGTAATGGCCGCATCCGCGGCTTCGAGAGGTTGAGTAGAATTGCTCATGGCACTGGCTCCGCTTTAATAACAGAAAGTTCATAAGCAAATTAACGCAAATAAAAGGGCTTAAAAATTCTCTTGATGGCGTACTCCCTTGGGAGTAAAAAATCGCTGCTGAGGCCAATAAATTCAGCTCAAAAGACTTTCAACCAGGATATGACTGACATACAGAATGCCCCCCCCCATCAACAGCGCCAGATAAGGCAGAACACCGGCTCTACCCAGCGCCGAATGATGTCGCTGTAGATCCTCCCGCGTCCCTGCCGGGAATGTCCCCTTGTCAGTCAGATAATGACGCCAGAGGAACAGAGGAATACTCACCGCCGCCATCAATAAGCCGCTCAGCAATGCCCCCTTACCCCAGACGTTGGCACCCAGCCCCATAATCGCAATATTCATGTAGGCCATCACAATCCCCATAGCAAGCAAAAATGTCGGTGCCTTGAACGGTCTTTGCCAGTCACCACGGTCAATGCGATGTATCCAACCTGCATTGAGATTGAGGAAATTGAAAATCATATAACCCACATTCGACGCCGCCAGCAGAAACACATAATCCGACATCATCAACAACACCAGGTTAATCACCAGATTGGTCCACATCGCATGAGTCGGCGCCCCCTCCTCATTCACATGAGACAGATAGCGCGGCAACAGACCATCGACTGACGCCTGGTACAGCGTCCTGGATGCGCCCGACATCGCCGTCATCATTGCCAGCACCATAGCCAACACCAGCATCGCCACGATCAGATTTGCCATAAATGGCTGACCGCCAAGCATCGCGGATAAGGCATTGGCCACCCCCATACCACTGTAGATCTCTTCGGCGAGCATACCGTCATAGCGGGCAGGCGCTATCAGTTGCCCATCTGAATCCAGGATCGCCGGCTGAATCATCTCGCCGATACCAAGGTAGGACTGAAAAGCCACTGGTACCAGAATATAAGCGGCCAGACACAGTAAACCGGCATAAAAAATCGCCCGATGGGTATCCCGAACCGGGTTTCTGAATTCACGGGTGTAACAGAGTGCAGTTTCAAATGCATAAGCCGACCAGCCGGCGATAAACAGAGCGCCAGCCATCAAGACCCAGCCCTGCAGACTCCACTCCCCGGCCACCACTTTTCCCATCGAGTCATAAGCGACCGGAGTTAACGGGAAAAAATGATCCCGTGGCAGATCACCACTCAATAGAGGAACCAGCGCAATCAACATCAGGGGAATCAGGGCGCTTAATGCCAGCAGCATGGTTGTCCTGGCTGAACGCAACACGCCACCGTTCTGTATGGCAAAAACCACCAGCAAAATGGTGGCACCGACAATAAAGGTGGCGTCAATACGCAAACTGAGTCCCTGCTTGAGCGCACTCAAATCAATCAGTGTCAGCTGCCAGGTATTAATCACAGCATCGGCAGGAAACAGTACGTTAAGGATATAGCCAGCAGATAAACCAGAACCGATGGCGAGTACTGGCGACCAGGCCCACCAGTGACACCATATCGACACCGGTGCAATCAGTTTGCTGTATGGCATCCAGGCGACAGCGCCATGAACAGAGACTCCACCGGCTTTATGTGGAAACAGACCGGCAATTTCAGCATAGGTAAATGACTGCAGCAGACCGAAACTGATGGCAATAATCCAGACCAGCCAGGCGGGCTTGCCCACCGTGGCCGTAATCGCCCCCATGGAGAACAGCACCAGTGCGGCCACGCCACTCGCTATCCAGAAAGCGCCTTTCCAGTCTATAGCGCGATGCAGCGTCTGAATGCGACCGTCGATGGGTTGGAATGGGATGGAAATATCCTGCTGACTCACTATGCGCTCCCTAAGCGGATCTTGATGATCACCATAGCGCGCAGGCAAACATCAGCCAGTCATGCCGGATTTTTTCAAGCTTCGGCCGTGCTAAGCTTGAGCCCGATAATCCCGACAATGATAAAAGCGATGCTCACCAGCCTGCTTAAACTGGTGGATTCGTCAAACAACATAATACCGAGAATCACCGTGCCTACCGCACCAATACCCACCCAGACACCGTAAGCAGTGCCAATCGGCAAGTCACGCATGGCCAGGCCGAGCAGCCAAAAGCTGAGTAATAGGGTAAAGACCGTCGCAATTGTCGGTAAAGGCCGGGTCAGGCCATCGCTGTATTTGAGGCCGATTGCCCAGACCACTTCCAGCAATCCGGCAATAAATAAAATCATCCAGGCCATCTGAATGGTCCTTATTATTAGCGGGTCGTCCCGTCTCAAAAACCGTACTCAGGGTCGTCCCTGCGGTCAGATATGTCTTGTTCAGGCGCTGGCTTGTTCTTTCTCTGTCTCCGCATCCGGCAACAGAAAATCATGCACGGTCAGGCCAAAGCCAGTCATTGCAGGCAGTATACGCGGCCGCGTCAGCAGCGTCATGCCCGTCACACCCAGATCTTTGAGGATTTGTGCACCTACGCCATAGTGCTTGAGTTTGAGCCTGGGGATATCATTTGATTCACCGATGCCGTCATCATGCATCAACAGCAGCACACCGGTACCGGCTTTGCGAATGGCCTGCATAGCCTCGGTGACACTCCAGCTGTGACCGCGACGGTCACTGTCGAGTAAATCCAGACCGTTAAACGGTGCATGCACCCGCACCAGGGTATTCTGTGCCGCAGACACATCCCCAAAAACCAATGCCTGGTGAACTTCACTGCTGTGAATATCCCGGTAACGGCTGAGCGTAAACTCACCAAAGATGGTACTCAGTGAACGACTATCTATACGTTCAATGATCGTTTCCTGCTGATGGCGATAGGCAATCAAATCAGCGATGGTGCCGACTTTGAGGTCATGTTTGTTAGCAAAGGCCAGTAAATCGGGCAGTCGGGCCATGCTGCCGTCATCATTCATGATCTCGCAGATAACAGCGGCCGGCTCTCTGCCGGCTAGTTGCGCCAGATCACAACCGGCTTCAGTATGACCGGCACGTTTTAAGACACCGGCCTGTTGGGCCATCAAGGGAAAGATATGCCCCGGGCTGACAATGTCTGCTGGTCCCGCGTTAGACGCGACCGCAGCTTGTATAGTGCGGGCACGATCCGCCGTCGAGATGCCGGTGGTCACGCCTTCTGCTGCTTCTATCGACACCGTAAAATTGGTACCCAGTGAGGTGCCGTTATGACCCACCATCAGTGGTAGATCAAGTTGCCGGCATCGTGTCTCCGTGAGTGTCAGGCAAATCAATCCCCTGCCATGCATCGCCATAAAATTAATCGCTTGGGCATAAGCAGCATCGGCAGCCATGATCAAATCGCCTTCATTTTCGCGATCTTCGTCATCCATCAACACCACCATTTTGCCCAGGCGGATATCCTCGATGATGTCTTCTATCGGTGAAATCGCAGGCAGAGGAGCCTTGGCTTTAAATGCAATCGTGGAATATGTCATGACGCCTCCTTACATGCGATCAATCAATGCGTAGGCAGAATGGTTATGAATCGACTCGAAGTTCTCGCATTCAACCCGGAAACCACCAATTTCAGGCGCTTTTTCGAGTGCACCGGCAATGTCTCTGACCAAGTCTTCAACAAACTTGGGATTATCGTAGGCAAACTCGGTCACAAACTTTTCATCCGGGCGCTTAAGCAGGCCATACAGCTGACTGGATGCCTGCGCTTCGACCAGGCGAATTAACTCATCGAGATTCATTGCCTCACCCATTTCCACCTCGACGGTGACCAGAGAGCGCTGATTGTGTGCACCATACTGGGAAATCTTTTTGGAACAGGGACAGAGACTGGTGACCGGAATTTCTGCCTTGACGGTCAGTTGGTAGGCTTCACCGATCTCGGCATTCAGGGTCACGTCATAATCCATCATGCTGGTCACGCCCGACACCGGCGCGGCTTTTTCCAGGAAAAACGGAAACCGCATCTGCACATGACCATTGTCGGCTTCCAGCAGCTCAAGCATGGCACGCATAAAGGCCGGCATCGCAGCGACTGAAAACACCTGTTTCGGCTGTTCCAGCAACTCGACAAAACGCGACATATGCGTGCCTTTAACATGATGGGGCAGACTGACCGTCATATTGAAATCAGCGACGACCCGAATGGGATGGCCATCCTGACTATCGAAGAAAATAGGATAACGTAAGGATTTAATGCCTACCCGATCAATCGGTAACTGGCGTTTATCAGGTGTGTTCTGAACATCTTCCAGGCCAGCTTTAAGAGGCAGGTTCATAATACGTATCCTTATCTTGCAGACTGTACAGTCAATTGGTGTTGGCTTACCCAAAAAGGAAGGCGAACTGTTCACGCCTGTTCACACATGCCATTGAGAACATCATGCTGGCAGTGTCAGTTCGCCCCCAACGTCCCAACGAGAGAACGGTTTAGAGGATAACCATGAAAGAAGCTGAACCCCTGTCATCAAATCAGCTTCAGTTTAATTATCGTGGCTGTCATGCCCTTCAACAATTCCAAAGAAGGCTTACTACCTAGGTGTTAGAAACAATCCCTAACGTGGATTGAATGGCCCGAAATCAGCTGACTCTTCTGCAGTGAGAATCCCACCCGTGTAACTACCCACCATCCAACCGTTACTCATCAGTTGGGTTAGCACCAATGCCAGAAACTTGAAATATTTGCTGTTTGAAATCGACATACATAAACCCTCCTTATCAGGGTGTAGCCAACACAGCCTCTCAGTTCAGTACTGAGCGCATGATCTTGATTAGCTTGACACTCCCATGACAAAAAAGCGCGTCATGACATCATCTACAGCTAAAAAAAAGGAGCTGCCGAAACCGGGCAATAAATCATTGCTTGCGACTACGACAACTCCCAAATATGCCAGTCGGAACGGGCAAGAGGATAACCATCAAGAAGCTGAAACATTCGCTGAAAACCAGCTCCAGTTTCATTATCTCCTTAAGCCCTGATAGCCACCATTCCGAAGAGGTATTACTACCAAGGTCATAGTGGCGCTACTCCCTTCCGACAGTTTTTTACATTGATTTAGAGATACTGAAGACAAAGCGTCCCTCAGCCAGGTCATCGGTGTAGAGATCTTCACCATCGCTGTCGGTATCGGTGTAAGTCAGATCAAAACCGAAGCCGGCAAAGTCTTTGGACAGACCGATGCGATAGTCAGTCGCGCTGTCCGGGTTGCCGGAACCGAAAACATCATCGTCATAATCGTAATAACCGACCGCGGCACTAAGGTTGACGCCAGCCGGCAGACCATAATCGAAGCCCAGATTGTAATAAGTGCCTGTCTCGCTAAGTCCGTAGACATCACCTGAATGTGCTACGCCCAGAGTAAAGTAGCTGTAACTGAGTGAGCCATACACTTCATTCCAGTCCAGGCCGGATTCACCCGGGTAGTCGTAACGCAGGATACCCAGATCATAGGCAATACCGGTGTCACCAATTTCATTGGCATAGCCGGCATAGTAATCCACTTCGATACTGGTATCTGGGGCTGCATCGCCGAAATCGACATTGGAGGCCCAGATGCCGGTATAAAATCCACTGCTGTGACCATAGTCAAAGCTGCCGGAAATGGCTGGTTTTTCATCAGTCTGAGAATAACCGCGCCAGACATAATCACTGGATAAAGCCACACTCGCACTGGTGCTGTGCTGACCGTTTTCACTCTCCCAGGCCATCGCTGCGCCCGAAGTCATCAGACCGCTGGCGGCCATTAACAGGATCATTTTTTTCATGTTGTTTTCTCTCTTTGTGGTGATAAACAAAATAAGGGGGCAGAGTCTACTGCCCCCTTCGTTACAGCGTTATCATTTACTGGCAACAGCGCCGATCGCCGCATTGTGCTGGCGGGTCTCAAATTGGGTGTAGAGCCAGATTGGCAGGTACATACCCAGCACGATGAAGCCAACCCAAGTTGAGAACCAGCCGACTTCCAGGCTGTTCAGATACACCACGCCAACCAGACACAGCGGGATATTGAACAGACCGAAAAGCATGGCCACATTTTTCCAGCCGGCCGGTGCTTTGAAAGGACGCTCGACATTGATAAAACGCGGGTCTTTTTTAGCTTTAACGTAAGCAAACAGACTGATACCGTTCGCACAGGTGTAACCAATCGCAGAAGCGGCCAGAATTGCTGCTGGCGTGCCCATGGATATCAGCACCAGGTTGAACAGACCGATGACCACCATCGCCAGTACCGGCGTGCCATGGCCATTCACTTTACTCAGCACTTTAGGCAGATTGCCTTCATGCGCCATTGAGTGCATGGCACGGGCAGAACCCAGATAGGCGGTTTGAATAATCAGGATCATTGCCGCAATCAGCATGATGATGGTGATAACGGATCCGGACTCACCAAATGCAGCCTGTGCAACCGGAATCATGGGTGACAGGGGCTCAGCCAGAACACCTTCCACACCCAGTACACCGATAACCGCAGCCTGTACCAGCACGAAGGTCAACAGACAAATCGCACCGCAGACAAACAAGGCTTTGGGTACATCAACCGATGGTTTTTTGTATTCCGGGCCGTAAATCGCTGCCGTTTCCCAGGCACAGGCACTCCATTGGGCGATGGCAAACAAACCAAACAGAATCAGAATATGATGCATATCCCATGACCAGTCAGCCGGAAGCCAGGATGACGTGATATTGCTCATATCCACTGAACCGGTCGCAAACGGTACTGCAGTCATTACCACCAGTGGGATGATTGAAACCGCCGCCAGAATGTAACCCAGCACCGCACCGTCTTTGAGACCGAAGTAATTGACGATGATAAGACCACTGAAGATCACCACGCCCGAAATCAACGACAGTTGGTATTCAGTAAACATCTCACCCAGGCCGGGGAACAACCCCTGCAGGTAACTGCCAACCAGTATGGCGAAGATAGCTAACACCGGGTTCCAGGCAAACCAGTAACTCCAGGCACTGAAACCGCCAATCAACTTACCTTTGTCATACTTTCCCTGGTAGTCTTTCGATGTAAAAACGTGCTGGGCAAACCCCGGCAACCCGGATGCTTTGGGAAAGGCAGTCGCCATTTCCGCGTAGGCCAGATTCTGCATAAAGCCCTGCAGCACCGACAGCCCCCAGACCAGAATAGCCGCTGCCGCCACCCACATGGGGAAGTAACCCAGCGACGGTAAAATTAATAATGGCACCCCAGATGCGATTGCCAGCCCCTGTTTCCAGTCAATTGACCGTTCCAGTGACTCTGCATCGTGGGTGCCAACAGATGATTCGTTGTACTCACTCATATCTCTATCTCCAGCTAGTGGTTTAGCTTTTTGCTATTAGCATTGAATTTCAGACGGTTCCGAATCGGCAATTCAGGACCTGAACTGAACTTACCCCTACTGCAACAAGACTGTAATTATCTTCTGTGAGTACTCCATAGGTAGTAACGATGCGAATCTATGTTTCTGATTGACAATAGAAAACTGTCACTGAAGGTGAAACCTTCAATGTCTGGCTGGCGAATTTGGAGACACCGAATCAGGCGTGTTCGTGATAAGACCGACTAACCCATCGCACCTTTGCCCAGAGGTATGCATCCATCACTGACAAGGCATAGATAAAGAGACCACCGGCAAACTGACCGATCACGGAAACCCCGGGGCTGGCCATGTTGAATGTCACTACGCCCAGTACCAGCATAAAAAAAACCATGGTGAGTCCGCGCATGGGTGACTGGTTCAGTACCTGACCAACACCTGGCAGAATAATCGCAACCAGCAACACCAGGTAGGGATGCCACAAACCCGTGCCCTGCTCATCAGGCGGCTTTTTCATAATGGCCCCCGTCCAGATTAAACAGCAAAGTCTGCAGTTGTCGGCTCAAAGCAGCAATTTCTGTCGGATCCAGTGGCTGCATATCAAAATCCGCCATCCGCAAGAGCAAATATTGTCCCCTGTCGCCTTGCCTGGCCAGATAAGTCAATCTCACGGCATCCGGGGTGATCAGCAACGCTTTCACACGCTGGTCAGCAAAAATACTTTGAATATCGCCGTCGATACGCTGCAGGCTCGGCACTTTGTTTTTACTGACATAACGCGCATGTTGAGGCCAGTTTTTCGGGGGAGTAACCGGCCGCTCCCAATTCCAACCGGGACTGAAAACATCACCGCTCTGCGGTCTCATCAGAATATCCAGACTGCCCTCACTGCCGGCGGGTCTGAGCATGGTGATATGCAACCACATTATCGGTAATTTACGTGCGGTCAGATTATCCACTTCCAGTTTCAGCGCCACGCTGGTACCGGCGAACTCTCCTGCCAGGTGAGCAAAACCGGCCTGATCCAAAACACGCTGCTTAATGTCTATCACTTTGTGACTTTCACTTAATAAAGCAGCCCGGTCACGCAGTATCTGGTGATGATGACGGCGGTAGATGAGCCACAAGGATATCGAAAATACCACGGTCATCAGAATGATAAGTTGTGTCATTTTTGCCTCCTTAAACCGGCAAAAAAAAGCCCCGTAACCACAGTTACGGGGCACGAAGTCAACGCACGACCGTGACCGGACAATGCGCCTTACTGATCACCTGCTCGGCGATAGAGCCCAGCAGAACCTTGGCGACACCTGTTCGGCCGACTGACCCTGTTACCACATGGTCATGGTCATTGTTTTCGGCATAATCAATGATTGCCCTGGCAATGTTATGACCGGGAACAGTAGTGCAATAGACTGGCTGCAAGTCACGTTGATGAGCCCGTTCCATCGCATCATGCAACTCCATCTGGATTTGATCATGCGCGGCATCGAGCATATTGGAGTTCCAGAAATAAGTATGTGAAACATCCTCACCGGTAGGCATTACCACGTGAATAAAAGTCAGTTCTGCCTCTGCCAACTTCGCCAGTTCAATCGCATAGTCCACCGCTTTCTGCGCACTGTGAGAACCGTCGGTTGCACATAAGATTTTTTTCATGACGTTCCTCCTTAATAGCCTTTAGGCCGTGGCCAGGGCATCGTGAACTGATCACCCCGTTTCACAAACTGATAGCGACGCATGACAAACCACACTGACGCGACGATGTAGAAGGCCATGATCGACAGCAACGAAGCGCCGTAACCGAGGAAGGTCGCAAAATAGACCACCGAACACAGTGCCAGCAATACCAGCGCCGGTATCGGGTGAAACGGATGGATGTAGCCCCGTTTGATCACACCCAGCGGCCACATCTTTCTGAACTTCATCATGTTGATTGACATGAAGGTGTAGCCCAGCAGACCGGACAGAATCGAGAAGGTAATTACCTGATCCAGTAAGCCGGTAAAGGCAAATGACACCGCAATCGGAATCAGGAAAATAATGGCCCGGAAAGGTGTACGGTAATGCGGGTGAATCGCACCAAACCAGGTCGGCATATAACGATCCCGCCCCATTGAGAACCAGGCACGTGCGGCATCATTGATACAGCCATTGGCTGAGGCAATGGCTGCAAACATGGTACCGATGAACAAGACCACCTGCAGAGAGGGATTACCGATAATCGAGGCCGCATCATACAACGGTGTCGTTGCCTGCCCCAGATACTGCCAGGGCATCAGACCGGTAGAGACATACCAGGTCAGACTGGCTGCCACCAGTAAGGTCAGAATGCCACCGATGGTACCCAGTGGAATTGCGCGGCCCGCACTACGAACCTCCTCTGCTGCCTGACAGGTGCCCTCAATACCGAGGTAATACCACATACCAAACTGCAATGCTGCCACAACCCCAATCCAGCCATAGGGCAGTTCAGTGAGCAGATCACTGTGCTTGAGTATGTTGCCGGGATTGAGCGGATCAGTCCCCACAAACAGGGCAATAATCGCCAAAAACGCAAACAGCGTGATAACAAAGTTCACTGTCAGCGTCATGAACACACCGCGATAGTTAAGCCAGGCCAGAAAGGCGATCGTCAGCACCACAAAAGGTTGCGGATTGAGACCTTCATAGCCGGTGGCAGCTGCGACTGCAGCCATCAAATCACCGACAATCAGGGCATCGGCCGCTTCCAACATGGTGTAGGCCATCACCAGATACAACCCCACATTAAAGGCCATAAGCGGACCGATAATGTGCTTGGCCTGGGTATACTGCCCACCTGCTGCGGCTACTGTCGAGGTCACTTCCGAGTCGATCATGGCGACACAACTATATAAGAGCCCGATCACCCAGCAGGCAATCAGGGCCCCATAGGCGCCCCCTTTGGCGACGGAGAAGTTCCAGCCCATAAACTCGCCAACTAATACGATCCCAACCCCTAAAGCCCATACATGGAAAGGGTTGAGCACCTTGAACATCGAGATGCGTTGTACATTGTCTGCAGTCGTAGATTCAGCGGTCATCGGATGCCCTCCTCTTGCTTGATTTGTTCAAGCAACTCATCGGCACCCTCACGGGAACTGACCAGAAGCTCTTCGTCAAACTCACGCGATACACTGATGGCATCGACCAGAATCCACAGCAGTAGCAGCCCGGAGATAATCCAGGCGGCATAACTTAAAATATCCCACCAAATCATTGTGTTGCCTCCCTGTTTGAAGCTGTCTCCTGACTATCGAATTTTTCTCTGATGACTTCCCGGTATTGCTTGTTGGAAACCCGCAGCATGAAAAAGAAATAGCCGATGATCACCAGCGCCGTAATGGCAAGCATTAACGGGTCAATGGTGTAATCGAACTTATTGTTGATAATCTCAGCAGCAGCCTGTTCGTCATAACCAAGCTTTTGCCACTGTTCCTGTTCAACAGGGGAGACGCCCAGAGATTCCCAGGAGTGGGACTGGACAATGGCTGTTTCATCGACCGACTTACTGTCGGATTCCAGAAACAGAGGGATATAGAGACTTACATAAACCAGTACCAGAATAAACAGACTATCAAACAACTGTCCCCGTTTAGGCTGGATCTTGGGTATATAACTGGACATAGCATTTCCTCATTAATTGACTCTTGCATCGTTTTTAGCCGCCCGGTTCTCATCCAGGTGCTTGATATCGAGGCCATAGATGAACGCTTTATCTTCCGCATAGTGACGAGTCATCGACCCGACAGAGGCGGTATTAAAGAGCACAAGCAGACCACTGGAGATGATTAACACCCATTGAACAATGGGGTCATCGACGATGTTTAAGATACTAATGAGGACGAAGCCCACAGCCAGCCAGATCAGAATGATATCCGACCAGGCCATGATACAGTCCCGTAGATACATATTTTGTATACGTTTTTTTAAATTATTATTCATGATTGTTTCCTCTCTTGTTTGAACTAATGAATTACACGAATTCCTCCTGTTGAAAAAAATGCAAAAAAGATAAGGGCCGATACCACGCTGAAATCAACACTAGATGACGGGGTAAGGATCACAAGTGATTCATTCTTTGCAGTACCGGCCCTTATTTCGATCGCTCGTTAAAAACGGGGCTTAGAAGGTCTGTTGCTGACCCGGAATCCAGCTGGTGCCGGCCAGTGGTACACGGGCCATAGCAGCAGATTCAACAGTCAGGGCAACCAGATCTTCCGGTTCCAGGTTACGCAGATCATTCTTACCGCAGGCACGGGCCAGGGTTTGCGCTTCCAGGGTTAAAACACGCAGGTAGTTCGCCAGACGACGGCCACCTTCAACCGGATCAAAGCGTTTCATCAGCTCTGGATCCTGGGTAGAAATACCGGCAGGGTCACGACCTTCATGCCAGTCATCGTAAGAACCCGCTGTGGAGCCCAGTTTCTGGTACTCTTCTTCCCACTTCGGATCGTTATCACCCAGCGCGACCATCGCCGCAGTACCGATAGCAACCGCGTCAGCACCCAGTGCCATACACTTGGCCACGTCGGCACCGTTACGGATACCACCGGAGACAATCAGCTGAACCTTACGGTGCATGCCCATTTCCTGCAGTGCCTGTACGGCTTGGGGAATGGCTGCCATGGTCGGAATACCGACGTGTTCGATAAACACGTCCTGGGTGGCTGCGGTGCCGCCCTGCATACCGTCGACGATGATAACGTCAGCACCGGCTTTGACCGCCAGCTTCACATCGTAGTAAGTGCGGGTGGCACCGACTTTGATATAAATCGGCACCTGCCAGTCGGTGATTTCACGCAGTTCCTTGATCTTGATTTCCAGATCGTCAGGACCGGTCCAGTCTGGATGACGACAGGCAGAACGCTGATCCACGCCTTTTGGCAGGGTACGCATCTTCGCCACACGGTCGGTGATTTTCTGACCCAGCAGCATACCGCCGCCACCCGGTTTCGCACCCTGACCCAGTACCACTTCGATGGCATCGGCTTTACGCAGATCATCCGGGTTCATGCCGTAGCGTGATGGCAGATACTGATAGACCAGTTTGGTGGACTGACCGCGCTCTTCCGGCGTCATACCACCGTCACCGGTAGTGGTGGAGGTACCGACTGCTGAGGCGCCACGGCCCAGCGCTTCTTTGGCATAGGCAGACAAAGCACCAAAGCTCATACCGGCAATCGTAACCGGGATTTCCAGCTCAATCGGTTTCTTGGCAAAACGGTTACCCAGCGTGACCGAGGTGTTGCATTTTTCACGATAACCTTCCAGCGGGTAACGCGACATACTCGCACCCAGGAACAACAGGTCATCGAAGTGTGGCAGCTTGCGCTTGGCACCAGCACCGCGGATATCATAAATACCGGTATCGGCAGCGCGACGGATTTCAGCCATCGTCAAACGGTCGAATGTCGCTGACTCGCGCGGTACGGTCATGTATTTTCTCTTTTCAGTCATTTCTATTTCCTCGCAATATCAGCAATTAATAAGCACCAGCGTTATCAACTTTGAAGTTGTAAAGCTGTCTGGCAGAGCCGTAGCGTTTGAAATCTCTCGGGTCCTGATCGGTCACACCGGCACGTTCAAACAGCTCGGTCAGTTCTTCGATGTGTTCGGCACGCATTTCTTTTTCAATGCAGTCCGCACCCAGGGATTTCACACTGCCTTTGACATAGATGTGTGCTTCATAGAGCGAGTCGCCCAGGGCTTCACCAGCGTCACCACAAACGGCCAGTACGCCGGCCTGCCCCATAAAGCAGCTCATGTGACCGACGCTGCCTTTGACGAGGATGTCGACACCTTTCATGGAAATACCACAACGTGAACCGGCGTCGCCTTCAATCACCAGGAGACCACCGTGCGCGGTGGCACCCGCTGCCGATGAGGCATTGCCTTTAACACGTACCAGGCCTGACATCATGTTTTCCGCCACGCCCTGACCGGTGTGGCCGTGAATCGTGATTTCAGCTTCCTGATTCATGCCGGCACAGTAGTAACCGGCCGGACCGTGGATATCGATTTTCAGTTTCTGATTAACACCAACCGCCAGGTTGTGATGGCCTTTCGGGTTCAGCACATCCCATTTTTCGATGGTCATTTCATCATGCTGATCGTGCAGTGCCTGGTTCAGGTCACGCACCGTCTGAACTGACAGGTCAACCGTACCGACACCGTTGATGGTTTCGAATGCAGAGGTTTGTTCTGCTAAGTTGTTTGTACTCATTATCTTCTCCTAATCACCTAATCTCAGTTACCGTTACGTTCCCAGACGTAGATACGTGCAGGTTCCGGTTCCCAGACCTTGGCGTCTTCGATACCCGGCAGGGTTGTCAAAGCCTGGTATTCAGATGCCATTGCCACGTAATCGTCGGTTTCAGCAATGACGGCCGGTTTACAGGCAATCGGGTCACGCACCACAGCAAAACCGTCTTTGGTGCCAATGGTTAAGGTGTAGAAACCGTCCAACGTTTTCAGCGCGTTCTCGAGTGCTTCATTCAGAGAATCACCCTGCTGCAGACGGTAAGTCAGGTAACCTGCTGCGACTTCGGTATCGTTTTCGGTATCGAATTCAATCCCTTCGCGTTGCAGCTCTTTACGCAGGCGGTTGTGGTTGGAAAAAGAGCCGTTATGTACCAGGCACAGATCCAGACCGGTTGAGAAAGGATGGCTGCCTGCCATGGTGACAGCAGATTCCGTCGCCATACGGGTGTGGCCAATGATGTGGCTGCCTTTCATATCGCCCAGTTTGAACATATCAACGATACGTTCCGGCAGACCGACTTCTTTCAGGATTTCGATCGATTTACCTGAACTCATAACCAGTACATCGTCATGATTCTGTTCCAGGTAGTCCTCGACTTTTTCAGCATCGACGCCGACTTTGAACACGGCAACTTTACTGTTCTGGAACCAGTTCACTTTGGTATCCAGGGCCGTTTCGATGTCTTTCGCCAGGGCTGTCCAGTCGTAGTTTTCGTCTTCATGACGCAGGGTCAGTTTGATGCCGTCTTCTACGGCATCGCCGTAGACCGCAAAACCAGCACTGTCAGGACCACGTTCGGTCATCGCAATCAGCATCGGGGCGAACAGTTTGCCAATTTCGCTCTCGTATTTATCGTTTTTCAGATAAAGACCAACGATTCCACACATAAGATTTCTCCTAAAAAACGCCTCTCAGGCGGAGTATTAATAAAACTCAACGTAACGGTTGATTTCCCAATCGGAGACATGACGCATGTACTCCACCCATTCCATGTGTTTCAGTTCCAGGAATTCCTTGGCCAGTCCTTCACCCAAAGCACCTTTCACGACGTCGTCCTTTTCCAGTGCCAGCAAGGCCTCATGGAGGTTTTGCGGCAGGATGCCGATACCGTTTTGTTCCAGTTCGGCCGGTGTCATGTCGTAGAGGTTTGAGTCGTGACCTTTGCCTGGATCCAATTGGCGTTCCACGCCGTCCAGACCGGCAGCAATGGCTGCTGCAGCAGTCAGATAAGGGTTGCAGGTGCCATCCGGCAGCCGCAGTTCGATGCGTCCGTAGGGGATACGCACCATGGTCGAACGGTTGTTATTACCGTAAGAAATATAGGCTGGTGCCCAGGTCGCACCGGACAGGGAGCGGCCGACGACCAGACGTTTGTATGAGTTAACGGTAGGCGCTGCTATTGCAGTCAGTGCAGGAGCATGCTCCAGGATGCCAGCCATAAAGTGATAGGCCATTTTCGACAGGCCAAGACCATTGGGATCACTGTCATCATGGAACAGACTCTTCTCACCATCACCAATCGACATATGCATGTGCATGCCATTGCCGGGGCGGTTACTGAACGGTTTCGACATGAAGGAGCAGATCATGCCCATTTCATTGGCGATTTCGCTGGCACCCATCTTGAACATAATGTAGTCATCAGCGCTCTTGAGGGCATCAGCGTAGGTGTAGTTGATTTCAAACTGACCATTCGCATCCTCGTGGTCGATTTGATAGATATCGAGACCGACTTTCATCAAGGCTTCGGTCATTTTTTCGAGATACTCACCCTGGCGCTTTATACCTTTGTAGTCATAGCAGGGTTTTTGCAGGGTGTCTGTTTCTTCCCATGGTTCAATCTTGCCGGTGACCGGGTCTTTCTTGAGCAGAGAGAATTCAGGTTCCAGGCCGGTATAAAGAATCCAGCCTTTTTCTTCCAGGCGCTTGATCTGATTTTTCAGCACCACACGGCTGTCATGACCGTAAGGTTGTCCATTGACATGACCGTCGCAGATGATGCGGGCATAGCCTGGCTGCCAGGGCAGCAAACTCAGGGTACTTAAATCACCCACCGCCATATAATCGGGACCATTAGGCGCAATGCCCATGCCCCAGATAGCACCCCCGGCAAAGCCGGCACCATTAGTGGTAATGTCTTCCAGGTGTGAAGCAGGGACAGATTTAACCTTGGCGACACCGTGAATATCGACAAACTGAGCCAAGACGTATTTAACATCATTGTCTTTCAGAAACTTCTTGGCCTGCTCGATTTGGGCTGACTCCAGAAGTGTGTCGTTGTGTTCGTATTTCATGATCTCTTTCCTTCTGTTTATAAAAACAGCGTTGGTGATTAAGTAAGCGAGTAATAAAAATTGAAACCGACCGGGCCGCCGCCCTGCTCTTCGATAATGCTGAGCAGGGTTTTCCACAAATAAGGTCCGAAGGTTCCGTCACACCAGATGCGATAAACAGATTGGCCGTTGAGCGTCTGCTTCAGCAGCGTTGCTGACACACCGGCGATGACAGTCATGACCAGACGATTTTCTGCCAGGGTCGCGCCGTCCAGATCGATGGCACACACTTCAGAAAACAGGGCTAGGGTCAGCTCACCGCTGACAATAAATGCCGCGTCATTGCGCATCACTTTATGCACACCGCCCTCATTCACGGCGGTGTCGTTGAGCATCCGGGCAAGGTCGTTTTCCGGCCGGTCTTCCAGCAGAAACTCGGTATTACCCAAACGCATCACCAGACTGCCGTTGTCCTGTGGCGTCCAGCTGTTAGTGGTTTCAGGCAGCTTGATTCCCGCTGTCTGCAACCAGTTGGCAGCCTGTGGTCCTTTCACACCAAAACGATTGAGATTGCTGACATCGCAGATACTCAAGGTCTTGCTGCGTGAGGCTTCCACATCGGCTGCATCAAAGCTCAATGCAGTCTCCATGCCATTGACTTCCCCGCTGACCGGCTTCCTTAATGCGTGAGCAAAGGCCACCGGACTCATTAATACGGCGTCTTGCATGATTACTCTCCTCTACTCTCTAAAAGGTGGAAAAACGGTGCATTGCAGGCGGTCGCCGATACCATCGCACCGGAGTCGGTACGGATCTGGAAACGGGCGCCGTCATGGCTCTGTTCAGGCGGCACAAAGGCAAAGCCGATGTGACGATCAAGATAGCCGCTGTAGGAAATACTGGTGACTCGTCCAGCAATACGGCTTGCACTATCAATGACCAGGTTGCACTCATTTGGCATCTCGCCGTTGAAGCCCGGATCCAGTACAAAAGTGGTCAGCTTCTTGTTAAGCGGCTTTTTCTCCAGGATTTTCAGGCTGCGCTGACCGATGAAGAACGGTTTATCCATCGCCACCAGAGATTCAGAATGCGCTTCAAACGGGTTGGTCAGACCATCGGTATCGTGACTCACCAGGTGATGCCCCATCTCCAGACGCAGCAGACGCTGGGCATCGGTTCCGAATGGGCGTATGCCTGATGATTTACCGGCTTCCATCAGTGCTTTCCAGACATGCAGACCGGCTCTGTAGGGCACATGGATTTCGAAGGCGAGATCCGCAACAAAGCTGACACGCATCACGCGGGCATCGACACCGGCCACTTTTCCGGTACGGAACGCGCCTTTACCCATGCCGGCTTCAGACACATCAATCTCGGTCAGCGCCGCCACGACATCACGGGATTTGGGACCAGCGACAGTCATCGCTGCCATTGCACCGGTCAGGTTGACCAGCGTGACCTGCATCTTCCACAGCTGAACGTAGCGCTGCATTTCACGGTAAACGGTCGCGGCATTGGATGAGTTGGTGGAGACATAAAACTGGTCTTCCGCCATTCTCACCGCGACACCATCGTCACTGACCACACCGGCTTCATCGAGCAGCATGGCAATGCGACTGCCACCGACTTTTTGATCGGCAAACTTACCGGTGTAAAAACGTTCCAGGAAGGCGCCGGCATCGCTGCCGAAGACCTCGATTTTGCCTAGGGTGCTGCCGTCGATCATGCCCACGCTCTCGCGTACCGCCAGCGTTTCCTGCTGTACCGCCTCACTGGCAGTCAGACCGGAACCGGCCGGCGCATAATAGGCCGGACGCATCCAGACACCGGCTTCCATCATTTCACCGCCGTGATCCACATGCCACTGGTGCATCGCGGTATAGCGATGAGGATGGAAACCACGTCCACCCAGGTGACCAATCGGGGTCGGATGGAAGAATGGACGTGCAGTCGTAGTGCCGATTTTTTCTACCGGCAGCTGACGGATACGAGCCAGGATCCGGATGGCATTCATATTGGAATGCTTGCCCTGGCTCGGGCCCATGCCAACCGTGGTAAAGCGTTTCATCAATTCGATATTGTCGAAACCTTCTTTGGCGGCATTGATAAAGTCCTTAACCTGGATATCCTCGTCAAAATCAACAAAGTTCTTGCCTTTGGGATGGTTGACGATGGGATAAGGATGGCTGGGACGGTTGACCGATGCGGCTTTAAAGCGCTCCAGCTGGACCACTTTACCCAGGTAATTAGCGGCTTCCGTCGCGGCACGGCGGCCATCCTGCTGACGTGATTTCAAATCAAACACGCCGTTGACCTTACCGGCAGCAAATACGCCTTCAGGCAGCTGGGCCGGGACGAACTGTTCGACATCATAGTCGTAGCCCATTTTGGTACCAGCCTGGTACAGCAGCGCGGCAGCCGGTGCCCAGCCGGCACTCATAGCAACGCCATCACAACTCAGACGCACACTGCGGCTGGTATCAGCTTCAGCGGTGTTTTCGTTATAAGGACAGACCACCACCTCTTTCACGCCCAGCTTGTCACCAGTGGGCACGGCTTCATAAATGCAGCTGCCTTTATGCACGCTGATGCCACTGTCTTTGACCTTTTGAGTCAACTCCTGACCGGCACCACTGATGCGCATATCGATGACGGCAACGACTTCAACACCGACCGAGGCCAGATCCAGTGCCGTGCGGTAGCCATGATCATTGGCTGTCACAACCACACCTTTATCAAATGGCTTGACCGCATAACGATGCACCAGCCGCTGAGCAGCGCTGCCCAGCATCACGCCTGGCAGATCGTTGTAGCGGAACACGGGGGGTTGCTCGAATACGCCGGTTGCCACAATCACAGATTGTGCGCGCACCTTGGTGATACCGCTTTTTTCGACAATCGGCACCAGGTGGTCAGTGTAATAACCACCGGCATAAGCATCGGTAATCAGGCGGATATTGCTGTTGGCTTCGACTTCACTCAGCAGCGTATTCAGTGTGTCAGCAGAAGTCTGATCACCGGCATAGTCATAGCTCAGACTGCCGCCTGCCTGGCGGTTCTCATCCACCAGAATCACACTCAGGCCTTCTGCTGCCGCAGTCAGGGCCGCTGACAGACCGGATGCACCGGCACCGACTACCAGCACATCACAATGCGCATGGCGTTTAGGACGGATATTGCGCGGGTAGTTAGAGTTAACCTCGCCCAGTCCGGCTGCTTTACGGATTTTGTCTTCCCAGAACGGGAACATCCGTTTGGGTTTATAAAAGGTTTTGTAATAGAAGCCGACCGGCAAAAACGGTGACAAGTAATCGATATACTTGTTCTTATCTTTGATAACGCCGCCATCGGTATTGACCGCTTTCAAGGTCATACCATGGCTGACCGGCCAGACATCAGCGCGAATATTGGTGTCTTCACCATCGGTCATCAGCGCGTTGACATCATGATTGGCAAAACTCAACAGACCACGGGCACGGTGATACTTGAAGCTGCGGCCCAAAACCTGAATACCATTGGCCCACAGTGCACTGCTGATGGTGTCACCCTCGTAACCCTGTACCTGCTGACCTTCGTATTCAAACGTCAGGGGCTTGTCGCGGTTGATCCACTCGCCTCTTTTCTTTGCAATTCGACGGGTCATTTTGCTTCCTCCTGACCGGCAATGTAGGTACGGACGACTTTGTCAGCCATCGTGTCGCGTTCGGCAATAAACCAGGTGCCGCTGGGCCCGTGGTACCACCATTCCTTTTTCACACCGGGTGCACCATGACGGTAGTGCACGTAGGCAGCCCATTCCTTGTCGCTGCAGGTGTCGGGATTCGGCATATCACGGTACTCACCGCCGTAGGTGAATTCGCTGAGAGGCCGGATGCCGTTGATTGGACATTGAAGTAATTTCATGGTGTGTTTCTCACTTAGTGTCCGACCGAGGCTGCACCTTTTTCACCGGTCAGCTCGTAGTCTTCAAAACGGGATAAACGGAAAGGCTGGATCAGATCCGGGGCCGCATCACGGGCGATGGTCTCGGCCATCGTCTTACCGCTGATAGGTGTTGCCTTAAAGCCCCAGGTACCCCAGCCGGCGTCGAGATAGAAACCTTCCACCGGGGTTTTCCCCATCACCGGCGCAAAGTCCGGGGTCAGATCGGCCATGCCGGCCCACTGACGAACCACTTTGACGTTGGACAGGAACGGGAACATATCGACGATGTGCGAAGTGAGGCCCTCGACGAAATCCAGTGAACTGCGGGTTGAATGCACTTCATAAGGATCCAGCGAAGACCCCATGACCAGCTCACCACGGGATGACTGGCTGACATAAACATGCAGGCTGCCGGACACCAGGATGGTATCGAGCCAGGGTTTCATCGGCTCACTGACGCAGGCTTGCAGTGGGTGAATCACAATCGGGGTATCGATATCGACCATGTCGGTAATACGCGGTGTAAAACCGGCAACGGCAGACAAAACCCGGTTAGTTTCGATGTAACCCTTACTGGAATTGACGCCGACGACCTTGCCGCTTTTCACATCGATACCGGTGACTTCGGTCATCTGAAATATTTCCACACCCATACGATCGGCTTCTTTGGCATAGCCCCAGGCCACAGCATCATGACGCGCCACTGAACCGGGTGCGTGATACAGCGCGCCCATAATGGGCGCCTGACCACTACATTGAATATCCAGCTGAGGACAGGCTTTGGAGATTTCATCCGGACCGACCACATAGCTCTCCACACCAACATGTTTATTCACTTCGGCACGCCAGCGCATGGTGCGCATCGCGGATTCGGTGTGCGCCAGTGTGAAGTGACCGCGGGTGGAGTAAAACAGGTTGAGGTCCAGCTCTTCCGACAGGTCCTCATACATTTTGACGCTGGCGTCATAGAAGTTGACGCCTTCCGGTGTCAGGTAATTGGAACGGACGATCGTGGTGTTCCGGCCCGTATTGCCACCACCGATATAGCCTTTTTCCAGCACGGCGACATTGGTGATGCCGTAATCTTTGGCCAGGTAGTAAGCGGCAGCGAGGCCATGACCACCACCGCCGATGATGACGGCATCGTAGCTTTTCTTGGGCTGCGTGCAGTCCCGAAAAAACCGTGGTGCCGGATGTTCTTTGCTAAGACCGTATTTCAAAAGTCCTAATGGCATTCTTTACCTCCACTGCCGTGGTGCTGGCTTCTACTACTTAAGAAGTAGACTGCGGCTACCACCTTTTTAGTAAACATTGTTTCACTGGATGAAACTTGATTTCCATTTACGCATGACTGATTTTTGATGTCAATACTTGCAGTAAACTTTTTTTCATATAATGAATCTTTGAATGGTCTGATGCCCGGAAACTGGGTTATAATCAAAGCCCTGAACAAGGCATACGACGGAGTATTTTCAGGCGTGAACAACAAAGAATCGCTCACCACAGGGACGACCGGCCATTCACTGGATAAACATCTGGGCAATACTTTGCGCCACTTGCGGATGGAGAACGGTCTGACCATTGCCGAAGTCAGTAAGCGGGCTAATGTCAGCCGCGGCATGTTGAGCAAAATCGAAAACGGTCTCACGTCACCCAGCCTCGAAAAACTGGAACATCTGGCTAACGCCCTGGGCGTTACCCTCTCCCGCCTGTTTCATGACTACGACACGCCCAAGGCCGGGGCGCAGTACGTTCCCCATGGCGAGGGCATGGAAGTCGTGCGTCGCGGCACTAAAAGCGGCCACACCTATCATCTGCTGGCCTACGACACGGGCCCGAAAAAGCTGTTTGAACCGTTCCTGATTTCGCTCGATGAAGACAGCGAAGTGTTTGACCCTTTCGAGCACGCCGGTACCGAATTCATTTATATGCTGGAAGGCAAGCTGGAATACTCTGTGGGTGACAAGCTCTATATTCTTGAGCCCGGTGATTCGCTGACATTTGATGCCGAACAGCCGCATCGACCGATGGCCAAGCTGGACATGCCGATCCGCTACCTGGCTATCATCTACTACGACAGCCTCGACGACTTTGAGGGCGACCAACACGGTTAAGTTTGAGCCTGGGCTGATTGGCGAACCAGAATTGCTGCCATATCAGTAAAGCTCTGCATTAATTGCTGTTTGAGATTCGGGCTATAGTTCAGTTTGTCCATAGCCATAGACATACTGGTCAGCCAGGCCTGACTGACACTGTCATCGATATGCACATGCGCATGAATCTGTCGTACGTTGGAGTGCCCCCATTTCTCAGCGTAAAGCTTGGGGCCACCGAATAAACCGGAGAAGAAATTGAACTGCTCCATTCGGGCATGGGCCATCCCATGACCACGCAGATGCAACAGATAAACAGGCTTACCGACCTCTGTCGTTTCCAGAATATTACAGAAAGTCTCAACCAGCCGCTCAACGCCCTCGGCGCCACCAATCTGTCGGTAAATACTTTCACGAGGTTTTGTCATCGCTTGCTGCATGCTTACCCCCTAACCACTCAGCAACCATCAATAAAATGATTTTAGTGAGGGGCAAGAGACGGTGAAATACCGATGAGTGTGTACTCCCAAAGAGGTATATCCGTTACCGCAGCGTGTTTTCACAATGTGACAAACCTGTGTTAACGTCCTACAAAAAAGCGTGGAATTGGCTATGTCATTAAGCCTGTTGGTCTATCGAAGTCGTTCAACCAACCAACTAAAGAAAGATAAAGTTGTGGCGATGTCAAAGCACTTCGCCGACAGAAATCGTCATCGCGATATCACCGGTATGCTGGTGTTTGATGGTGAATTTTTTTTGCAGGTGCTGGAGGGACCCAGGCAAAGGGTGAGCGCTTTATATGAACTGATTCAGACCGATCCCAGACATGATGAAGTCGTCACCGTGCTCGAAGAACCCATATACAGACGCACTTTTGATGACTGGGGACTGGGATTTATCGTCATCAATGATGAGGGTGGTAAGCAAATCATCTCCAGTGACCTCGAGTTTGACGATCAACTCCACAGACTGGGTCTCGATAACCTGGAACGGGTCGATGCAACACGCGCTTCCTTGATCATTGATGCCTTTGCCAAGGGCCGCTGGCGCGACTCCTATAATATCCCCTCAAGAAAACTCTATGACGATCTTAACGGCATCGTGGTAAGGCCGAATGAGAAGGCAGTACCTATCGGAAACTACCCGGTTAATTTTGCTTTCCAGCCTATCGTTAACCCCATCAGTAAACTGGTGACTTCTGCTGAGGCGCTGCTCAGGGGGCCAAATAGTGAATCCCCCCTCTCTATCCTGTCTCAATATAGTGGCATCGATTTGTATCGATTCGACCTGGAATCTAAACAATACGCACTGCAAATTGCAGCAGATATGGGCCTGCCCTGCCGGATTTCACTCAACCTGTTGCCGATGTCACTGATTATGGTGCCGGATGCTGTGGATTTTCTGCTGGATACGATAGAAAGACTGGGGCTTTCCAGTGAGCAGATTGTGGTGGAAATCACCGAAGAAGAGGCTATCACTAATTACGATGCCTTTTTCGGTGCCATTACCCGCTTACGCGGTGCTGGTATCAAAGTAGCGATAGATGACTTCGGTGCCGGCTATGCCGGCCTCTCATTGCTCGCTGAATTTCAACCAGACAAAGTCAAAATAGATCGCAAACTGATCCAGGGCATTCAAACCAATGGCCCCAGACAAGCTATTGTGAGAGCGATTATTGAGTGTTGTTACTCTCTGGGGATCTCGGTCATTGCTGAAGGCGTGGAAGAAGCCGCTGAAGTTCAGTGGTTACTGGCAGCGGGCGTCAGTAAATTTCAGGGCTTTTACTTTGCACGCCCCTCTCTTAACAGTTTCCCACAAATCAACTGGTAAAACACTCACCACGGCGCTACTCGCCGCATGACGTGAAAGATCAGATTCTGTTCATTGACGCCTGAGACCGCTGAAGCCCCCGGGCCAATCGCATAAATGGCCACATCTTCTCCACCATGTGTCTCTGAACCCAGCGGCACCAGCACTTCCTGGTGATAGCCTTTGGCCTCTGTATCAACATGGCTGAGGTCATGCCGCCCTGTATTAGCTGGCTGAGTGTAAGCCACATCCGCATCCGTTTCATCGCCCAAATCCCGAAAGCCTAAACCATTCGCATAGCCCAGCGTGGTATAGGGCATGCCATCCTCTGCGACTGCCGGTTCCTGTTCACCGATATTAACGACTTTTCCCAAAATCGGATTACCGCGCTTGGGATAACCGGCCATAGTAAAGACATGACTGTGATCTGCGGTCACGATAATCAGTGTTTCTTCGCTGTTGGTGTTCTCCAGCGCGATCTCAACTGCGCGAGCAAACTCAATCGTATCTGTCAGGGCGTTATGGGCATTACCGGCATGATGAGCGTGATCAATCCGTCCGCCTTCCACCAGCAGGAAAAAGCCATTTTCATTGTTATCCAGAATATCAATCGCTTTGGCTGTCATCTCACTGAGCGACGGTTCACCGGCATCATCATTGCCGCGGTCAGCCTCATAGTGCATATGTGAGTCTTCAAACAGCGCCAGCAGCTTCTGGGTTTCAGCGGGATTCACGGCATCAAATCCTGCCTGATTCTCGATGTAATGACCGCCCGGATATTGTGCCTGCCACTCATCAATTAAGTTGCGCTGGTCATTTCGGTCACCAGTGAATAAGCTTTTTTCATCCTCATTATCCGAGGCTGGCTGATTGGGCAGAAAATGACGACGGCCACCGCCCATCATCACCTCAATACCGTCAATATCAACAGTTGGATAACGTTGCTCCAGTCGCTGCTCAAAACTGACCAGTTGCGAGGCAATATCTTCACAGCCTGCCGCCACTGCATCCGCTGGCAGATCAGCGCTGTCTTCCCAGTTACGTTCCGGTGACTTGGCATAGGTCGCGGCTGGCGTGGCGTGCGTGACCCGGGTTGTGGTTACAAAGCCTGTCGACTGCCCCGCCATTTCCGCGAGTTCCAGTGCGCTGACCAGTTCATTACCACTGACGCTGGTGCAGTCACCGCGCGTGACGTCTTCATCAATGCCGATAATACCGGCATCTGTTTTCACACCGGTGATTATCGCGGTCATGGTACCGGCAGAATCCGGTGTCTGGGCATCCACATTGTAGGTTTTGGAGAGTCCGGTAAACGGAAAGGCTTCAAAGCTCAGGCTGTTCTCTTCCCCGGGCAGGCCTTTGTTCTGACCATCCAGAATCCGCGCCGCGGTAATAGTGGACACGCCCATGCCATCGCCAACAAACAGAATAATGTTTTTGGCTTTTTTCCCGGGTTCAAATACCGGTTTTTCTGCCAGTTTGGCTGCCGCGTCCTGAAACCAGGGATTATTGGTCTGATGCTCAGGTAAATTTACTTCACCGCTATAGGCATGCAGACTGGTAACAATTAAGGCAATCGCAATTAAAAATAAAGATTTCTTGGGCATTACAATATCGGCCTTGATTAAAAAGAAGACGTTTAACAGAAACAGTGCCTTTCATGTTATGCGTAAACAATGAAACTCATATTTCATAATCGGCATCAGTTTAGTTATCACTATGCTTTTGAGATTAAATCAGCGTGATTTTCAAGCAAGTATTGATTCACCAACTTCCATAATGCATCTGCATGGTCGAGACACGCTTGCATAGATCTATCCGTGATTAGGTCACCGCTATAATCAGCAATATTGCGTTGCTTTCTCAAGATATCCAGTTCTACAATGATGTCCTTATCCAGACCAACCGTTTTAGCTAAGCTCTGAATCATGGTCTGATGATGACCCGGCACCGAGGTAACAGTGCGATAACCGTTGGCCTGCAGCGACGCGTTGGCAAGTTGCATAATGGCCTTATAAGCCATATCAAAACGGTTTTCATTACTCAATGTGGTGGTTTGTGCATCTTCAATATTGCGCCTGGCTGCAGCCAATAAGCGCTGAATCATATGTTTATCAGGCGCAACCGCATCCAGCGACTTCCCGACAAGATTATCTAATGTCATGCTAAATCATCCCTGTTACCAATCACATTAATGACTGGTTTGTGCAAAAGCTCCTGCAGAAATACTGTGTTCTTTTTCTTGCTCTGCTGCCACTCTGATAGTGTAAAAGTTTTCGGATTAATTTCACGTCCCAGAGTCTGCTGACACGGATAGACGGCTTTTACCAACTCAGCAAAACTGACCTCTCCCACCACGCACAAATCAATATCGCTGTGAACACCAGCCTCGCCCGAAGCCATCGAACCAAATACAAAAGCCACATCAATTTGTTCAGACAAGGCAGCCATTGCATGGCGCAGCACATCCGCTACACCGAAGGTCTTTCGAGCGATTGAGACCAGCTCTTCAAATATCGGGCTAGCAGGATTAGCCTGGTAGTGCTGTTGATTTCCTTCTCTTGACACAAGAACAAGACCGGCGCCCGCAAGTTTTTCCAACTCGCGAGTGACAGTGCCTCTTCCCATATCAGCCCGACGTAGGATCTCGTTGGTATAAAAACGCTCGCCAGGCTTGCTAAAAAGTAATCCCAATACCCGTTGCTGTGTTTTTGTGAATAATGCATCAGCTATCGAAGTGATTGACATAGAACACCAACAATAAAATCCCCAATATGGGTACTATAATCCCCATATTGGGGATTTTCAATATTCACTATGAATTGGGTATTCCAGCTCTGAATAATAATCACCAAACACAATTTCCACCCGTAGTCGCTCTCCTGATTTTGCGAGTGAAGCCGGGTTGGAAACCTGCTCCAGCCACTGGCTGGCCTGATTGGCTGGAATCAGGTTGCAGATATCACCGATGGGCCAGTGAAAATACAGTTCATTGTTTTTCTTCTCCGCCAGCACGTCCGGGTCAGTGCTTTCAGGAATCGGAATATAGGAGCTGAACATTTCCAGCCCACCCTGCTGCTCAGGATCATTGGCAAAATACTCTAGCGAAATATCCCAGCCGCGCACCAGTCCGGCCATTTCATTGCCCTGCTCCAGGCTGAAGCCATACATCGCCAAGGTGCCGTCATTGACCTTGGGCAATTTATTCAGCGCTTTCTGCACGGCTTTAATGGCCTGACTGTCCTGTTCACTGAGCCCATCCAGGGAAAGCAGCCAGTCACCTAAATCAATCGCCGACTGAATGAGTTTTTTGTGCGACTTGTCGAGCAGTATATTCGCCATGATGTTCCGTGATTAAGCGAAAACAGTAGTGATCAGGTACACGGTATAGCCGACATAAGCCGACAGCAGAATACCGCCCTCAATCCGATTGATTCGGCCCTGTTTACCGAGACCGTAACCAAACACAAACAGCGACAGCGTCAACACAATCATGGTCATCACATCGCGATACAGCAGTTCCTGAGAGACGGCCATCGGGGCAATGCTGCCGGCGATACCCACCACGGCCAGGGTGTTAAACAAGTTGGAACCGATGATATTACCCAGTGCGATATCATGCTCACCTTTACGGGCGGCAATCACTGATGAGGCCAGCTCGGGCAGAGAGGTACCCACAGCTACAATGGTGAGACCGATAATCAGGTCACTGACGCCCAGGGCTGTAGCGATTTCCACCGCCCCCCAGACCAGTACCCGGGAACTCAGAATCAATAGCAGCAAGCCGGTAATCAGCCAGAATACGGCACGTTTAATCGGCATTTGCTGCTGTTCAAGCTCCTGCTCCATTTCGGTACCGAATTCATCTGTTTTTTTCTGCATCCCCTGCCAGATGGTCCAGCCCATCAGAACAGCGAAAATCAGCAGCAGGACGATAGCGTCCATCCGGGACAGGTTGCCATCCCAAAGCTGCCAGGCTGCGGCGAAGGTAATGATGGTGAGGATAGGCAGCTCTTTTCTCAGCACCTGTGAATGCACTGCAATCGGGCTGATTAAAGCTGTGATACCCAGAATCAGGGCAATATTGGTGATATTGGAGCCATAGGCATTGCCCAGGGCGATACCGGGATTTCCCTGCGATGAGGCCAGTGCCGAGACCACCATTTCCGGCGCAGAAGTACCAAAGCCGACAATCACCATACCTATTAATAAGGCAGGCATGCCGAAGTGCCGTGCGGTAGCGGCGGCGCCTTCAACAAACTTGTCCGCACTCCAGACCAGTAAAATCAGGCCAAAAATGACAGCAGCAATAGCAAGGCTCATACAGGTGATTACTCCGATTCAATGCGTTAGAAACAAAAGCCTGCCCGATCATAGCAAGCCTGAAAATGCTTATCAGAATAATCTCATCATGTCGCTACGATTCGGTGTTTTATGCCGGTGTTACCTGGATTACTGAAAGGACTGAACCCAGTCAAACACAGCCGCAGCGGGCATCGGTTTGGCGATGTAATAGCCCTGAATCGTCTCACAGCCAAATTGCATCAAAGTGTCACACTCCGCTTCGGTCTCAACCCCCTCCGCGACAATGTGCCGTTTGAAGGTTTGTGCCAGCTCGATTACACCTTTCACAATCGCCATATCGCCCTCGCTTTCATGCATGCTGCTGACGAATGAGCGATCAATTTTCAGCGTTCTGACGGGTAATTTTCTCAGGTAGGTCAGCGAAGAATATCCGGTTCCAAAATCATCCAGCGCGAAAAAGATACCGAGCCGCTGACCTGCCGCCTCTACCACACCTGCCGTTTGGCGGGTTTCAAGCGCGGATGTTTCCAGTAACTCCAGCTCCAGCAAGGCAGGGGGAATGTCAGGATAATTCGACAGCAGTTTTTCCAGTTTATCCACGAAATCAATATGCTGGATTTGCCGTGCCGACACATTCACGCTGACCTGTAAATCCAGTCCCTGGCTGCGCCATTGTTGAATCTGTTGCAGGGCTTGTTCCAGCACCCAATCGCCTACAGTAATGATGAGTTCATGCGATTCAATCGCCGGTAGAAACTCACCCGCGCCCAGCACGCCTTTTTCCGGGTGTCGCCAGCGTATCAGTGCTTCCATCCCCGTGACCTCACGGGTTCTCATATTGACTTTGGGTTGATAGTACAGACAAAGCTCATCGTTTCGCAGCGCTGCCGCAACCTGTTCAATACGGGCATGCAGCGCATGCATCTGCTGGTCGAGTTTGACATCAAAAATATGGTAACCGTCACGCCCCGCCTGCTTGGCCTCATACATGGATAAATCAGCATGACGAATCAGGGTATCGGCATCGACATCATCCAACGGATAAATTGCTACGCCGATACTGGCGGTAACAGAGACAATATGGCTATCCAGTGAAATTTCTTCTGCAATTTTCTTGTTGATACGGGTCAGCACCGGATCCAGTTCTTGAAGATCCTCAATATTGGTGATCAGCAGAACAAACTCATCGCCGCCCATTCGAGCAACCGTATCACCACTTCGAACCACCTGATTAAGACGATTTGCCACTTCAATCAGTAGTTTATCGCCAACATCATGGCCGAAACTGTCATTGATAGGCTTGAAATCATCCAGATCAAGAAAACACACTGCCAGCATACTGCCTCGGCGTCGGGCATGGTTCAATGACTGCTCAAGCCGGTCAGACAACAATGTCCGGTTGGCCAGTTGGGTGAGCGAATCGTAATGAGCCAGATCCTCCAGTTGACGCTCGGTATTTTTTATTTCGGTAATATCCGCGAACAGGCCGAGATAATTAGTGATTTCGCCCTGCTCATCCTTAATGGCACTGATAGTCAGGATTTCGGCATAAAACTCACCATTCTTCCGACGGTTCCAGATTTCACCTCGCCAGCGCCCCGTCTCGTGAATGGTTTTCCACATCTTGTCGTAGAAACTTTTATCCTGACGACCGGAAGCCAGCACGCCCGGATCCTCACCTATCAACTCATTTTGACCATAACCGGTAATTTCAGTGAAAGCATGGTTAACGGTAATGATGCGATTGTCCTTATCGGTGATCAGGATACCTTCCCAGGCATTATCGAAAACGCTGGCGTGTAAACGTAAGGCTTCCTGTGCTTTCAACCACTCGGTCACATCATAAAACCAGCCGATGACACATTTTTCGTTTTCGTACTGAATTGGCATATAGGTGGCCAGCACCACCTTTTCTTCACCATCGGGTATCTGCAGACGAGTGAGCACATCAGACACTTTGCCATCCTGCTCCAGGGTCTTCAGGTAATGCTGGTATTGTGCTTCATCGACATAATAATCAGCAGGGTCAGCACCGAGCACCGTATCAGCGTCACGCTTTATCAGCTCTGCGTAGCCCCGGTTTGCGTATATCACTTTTCTGCCACCGTCAGCAGCAATCCTTGTCGCGATGGGGCTGTATTCCAGCAATTCCTGTTGCTGTTTTGTCAGTGTCCGAAGATCTGTTTCGATTTGTTTGAGATAAGAAATATCGGTATGCATACCGATCATCCGGGTCGGGCACTGTGCCCGGTCCCGCTCGACCACGATGCCGCGTGACAAAATCCATTTCCAACTGCCATCCTTGCAGCGCATTCTGAATTCAGCAGCAAAAACGGCGCTCTTACCACTGAGGTAGTCATCCAGATGCTCGCGGGCTTTTCCAATATCATCCGGGTGAACCAGCTCATCCCAGGACGAAATCTCGGGGGAAATCTCATGCTCTTTAAACCCGAGCATTCGTGCCCATTGTTTGGAGTAAAGGACATCTCCCGTCGTGATATTCCAATCCCAGACCCCGTCACCGGCCCCCTCCAGGGCCAGGTTCCAGCGTTCCTCACTCTCAGCCAAAGCTTGCCTGGCGTCCGCCACACGCTCGGCCATAACATCAAATTCCCGCGCAGCCATGGCAATTTCATCTTTGCCTTTCACGCTCTGCGCGACCACATTTCGGTCACCGGATTCATAAGATCGAATTGCCCGGGTCAGACGGGTCAAACGCGACACAACATTGGTGTGAATCGCCGCCGTGATCAGCCCACCACACACCGCAGTAATCACAAAGACCATGACGAACAACATGAACAGTAACTGTTGCAGCGGCTCAACAATATTAGCCACAGGTACCAAACGGAAATAAGACCAGTCCACCGGGGCAATCCGCATGCCCAGCGCAATATATTCCTCGCCATCAATCATCAAATTCCGTGACAACAATACCGAGGCGTAATCCAGTGAGTGGGTATTGAGTAACGCTTTTAATTCGTCTTCCCCATTCAACGCGAAATCATCCTGATCCGTTGCCGCCTCAAGTGCCTCCTGCCATTGACCGGCAAGAATAAACTCCCCTTCTTTATCAAGCAGGAAGTGCTGCGTATCCGGGTACATCTGCTGATCACGGAAGATAAACCCCAAAACATTAGTGAGTTGCATATCTTCCCCAAGTGCACCCATCCATTGTTCATTCAAGTAAAGGGGATAGACTGCACTGACCATCCAAACTTTCGGCACCGGATCAAATAGTGGCGGTGTAAACCGATAGCCGCGAGCCGGGTTTGATTCGGGGGAAGTCAATGTCATCCAGGGTGTCTGGGTGTAGTCATTATCAGCGTCTTGATCAAAAACAAACTCAGGAAAAGTCTTATCGAAAATGACCTCGCTGCGGTCCCGAGACAGATACCAGACATTTTCGTGCAAACGGTTGGCTGCAGCACCAAAGGTATCCATAACCTGCTTGATACGAAGATGCATGACTTTCTGCTGATCGCTGAGTGCTGACGAATCCGGCAGAAAAATACCGGCCTCCTGCTGTCCGTCATAATCATCACGACGGTTACGCCAGATGCCATCATCATTCAGCGTGGCCTCCTGATAAAAAGCATCGATTTCTTGTTGCGTTACCGGCTTTTGCAGCGCTTCCTGTAATAGCCGTGATAATGCTTTTAGCTTCTGCTCCCCTGCTCGCAACCGCTCTGATGCCACGTCAACCTGACTATCAGTCATGGTTAACAGATTCTTAACCTCACGACTCAGAATCTTCTCTTTGGCAAAAGCTGTAATCAGTATCGCTGTGGGTATCGCCGTAATCAGTATGCTAACGATGACAATAAGACTGATTTTTTCTCTGATCCGCATAGAGACTGGCTTTCCCAATGGCTATGAGGCTATCTTCCTAAGCACAGAAGGATTCGTCAACAATTTTGAACGGTCTGTGACGCTTACCAGGTGGAAAAAGAAAATCAGGCGGGGAAAATCTACCAATAGAACACCGGAGCAACATTCAAATAACTGTATATTTCTATTAATGGTGCAGACACAAAAAAACCACCCGAGGGTAGTTTCTGTTCGATTGGGGCGGCGCGAAGCTAATTTAAAATTTAGTGTGTTGATATTGATATATGCTACCAACTGAGAATATCAGCTTGCCCCGTCAATGAGAGATATAAAAAAGTCATGATATTGAATTGATTTTAAAGCTTATTTGAGAAGAATTATCCGTTTCATAAGCTGAACTTGGCGGTAAAGGTGAAGCCAATGACTTATGATTATGCGCCTTATATTTCTCCTTCAATTGAACTGCTATTTTTATTTGCAACTATCCAATCAACTATCCGCTCTATGAGTTGCGTACTGCCAAGACGAGTCTTTCCTTTTATCGAACATTCCCAGACCGTTAAAACTCTCCAGCCCAACTCCTCAAGCTTTTTTGTGTTTGCCTTATCCCGAACTATATTCTGATTAATTTTTCTCTCCCAGAACTCACTTCGAGATTTAGGCCACTTGAATAAGTGGCAATTGTGCCCATGCCAAAAACAACCACGTATCTCAATTACTGCCCTAAACTTTGGCAAAACCATATCTGGTTTACCAGGGAGGTCAGCTCTGTGTAAGCGATATCTATATCCCCTTTTATGAAGCTCCCTTCTGATTAGTAGCTCAGGCTTAGTGTCTTTTGCCCTGATACGAGACATATTTTTTGATCTGGTTTCTTTGTCAAAAACATCAGCCACAAATGACCTCCACCATGTCCTGGTTTTTACTGGATAACCTGGTATTATTACCTGAAAATTTTGACCTGCAAAAAATGAAAAGTAATTCAAAAAATAAAATTACCGTTATCGATTTGTTTGCTGGCCCGGGGGGGCTCGGTGAAGGTTTCAGCAACTGTCGTCCCAACTCCCCATTTCAAATTGCAATGTCTGTCGAGTACGAAAAAAACGCACATGACACGCTGACATTGCGGTCTTTTTATAGAAAACTCACTAAACAAGAGCGTGAACTCTTCTACTATCCATACATCACCAGTAGTGATGAAGATACCAAGAAAGCCAGAAAGGAAGAGATGATCCAGAAATGTCGTGATAAATGGGACGAAGCTCGCAAAGAAACTCTTTTAAAACCTCGAGCACTGGGTAAACCTGATAAGTGGAAAAAAATACGAAAAGGTGAGCCAATCAGCGATGTAGATGACAAGGAAACTCAAGATGAATTGGAAATCATTGAGCGTATCAGACAAATTAAATCTTCAACTACTGGACCCTTAATAGTCATTGGTGGACCACCTTGTCAGGCATATTCCGTTAATGGCAGAAATAGAATCAAGGCAATAAAGGATTACTCACCTGAAAATGATGAGCGTTTTTTCCTCTATCAAGAGTATTTGAGAGTAATTGATGAAGCTGATCCAGATGTCTTTGTCATGGAAAATGTCGAAGGCATACTGAGTGCAAAACTGGCCACAGGTGAACTGATTTTTGAACGAATCAAACGTGAACTGGTAAGGCCTGACAAAATTGAGGATAACGAACATTACGACATATATTCACTTGTCCGTGAACCAGATGAACCAGCTACAGATACTGCTGGGCCTCTCTACAAAAGCAATAAGAAATTAGTTATTAACGCAAGTAAATTTGGAGTTCCTCAAGCTCGCAAGCGCGTGATACTTCTCGGTATCAAACACAAGTACGGTCCTGTTGATGATTTTATGAGGGAAGATGTCCTACCCACCCCTTCAACAAGTGAGTTACTGAGCGGCTTGCCTAAGCTCAGAAGTGGTATCAGCCAAAAAAGTGAAACATTGAACGATAGCCATAAAAACTGGATATCTACTTGGGAAAAAAATCGAGACCATTTGATTTCAATTCTCTCTGATAAGAGAGAAATAGAACGGGTCATCGATAGAAATAATAAAAAATTATCGAACTTCAATTCCAAGGATGCTGAGAAGATCAGAACATCCTTTGCTAATACCCTCAAAGAAGTCGAGCAACTCAAACTATCCGGGGATATCACTGACATTAATGCAGGTAGGGGGAATGCGCTTTTTTGTAAGCAAGAAGGCAACAATCCCCCATACGATGACAACTTCAAATATAAATACCCAGATCTATATAACTGGTTGAATAGAAGTCTCGATGGCGTTCCAAATCATGATACCAGGCAGCACATGATTAGTGACCTGCAAAGGTATATGTTTTCTGCATCATGGGCAAATGCACACAAACATCAGAAAAGTCCTTTCCCAAAGAGTAAAGATTTTCCATTTGCATTATCGCCAGACCATAAGAACTGGGAGTCTGGTAATCAAGCAGATAGGTTCAGGACTATTGGCTCAGATATGGTCCCTCTGACCATCACAAGTCACTTAAGAAAAGATGGTCATGCCCAAATACATTATGATGCTAGTCAAAATAGATCTTTAACTGTCAGAGAGGCAGCCAGAATACAAACCTTTCCCGATGACTATTACTTTGAGGGAACCAGAGGCTGGCAATACCAACAAGTCGGAAATGCAGTACCAGCATTTCTAGCTAAACAAATAGCCAACCATGTTCTTAAAATTTTAGAAAAAAAGGGGCTTTTCTAGGCTGTATTGGTAGCATTTATCCCTAATCAGACAAAATCAAAGCCATTCAGGTATGCCTGCTTCCTCACATCCATCACCACTTTGCTCTCCCTCTCACTTGGGAACCACTTACCACTACTTATGAAAGAGCATTTTTCAGGTAAGGCAACATTTTTATGGTCGATCGGATAGCCCATATTTTTAAAAAACTCCTTGATTGCGAGCCACTCATCCGCTGTCACTTCCATAACGGATGTTTGTGACTCAATTTGGGCACCTGCCTCATTTATCTCATCATTTTTGTGTTCTGCCTCTCTTTTCTGCTCTGCATCCACATAGTCTGCTCTGTTGATGAGGCTCAAATCGTAATCAAGTTTTTTGACAAGATTCCAACCTTTCTCTGATTTACAGAACTCAGAGGGGTTACCAACACCCTGTCTAAAATTCGGATCGAGTATTTTTTCTCTCACAAACTTAGCAAGGCTAACTATCTCATCTAAAAGTGATGAGGAAACTGACTGGTTTTTGAAGATTCGTTCCAAGTTTATGTCTTTACCATCTTTGATAAGAAGGTGCCTGAGTAGTGCCAATGTAAATGTAACTGTCTCAGCCTTGAAACCTTTCTCTTCCTTGTACCAGTCTGACTTTAAGATGGCAGAGTCTGCGGATTTGAAGAGTATAGCCTTCGCAATCAGCTCTCTGTAAAAGGCATGCTTAAAGCTTGAGTCGTCCTTGTCATACTCATCTGCTATTTTTGCCCCTAATAATCTCAGGTTAGCTTGGGCACCCTTTTTAACCTCATGAGGGTTCATTCGCCAGGTATTCTCAAACTTTGCCATGTCCGTTTTATTGAATTTCTGATTTTTGGGAAACTCAAGTTCAAACTGGTTTCGTTTCGCAGAACTCAAAGCTCGTATTCTAGTTCCATATTGTCCGCGAGCCCGCTCATAAAACCACTTCGTGGATAAGCCAGATTCACCTGCAGGCATTGGTATTGTAAGGGCAAGTTTCTCCAGATTCAGATGGAAAGGATGATTAGATACAAGATCAGACTTCTGGATCGCATTTTGTGTGTTAGCGTATTGTGAAATTTTAGACTTTAGAATCTCTCTTTTTTCTTCCTCAGTAATGACTGTCAGCTTCATCTGGACGAAAACTTTCGAGAGATCTATGTCTTTATACCTCAACTCTCCTATTCCACCTTTTTCACGAGGTGAAAAATATATCGAAGCGGTTGTCTGGCCCCCGTTTACAATCTGCAAGTCATCAAGACTCGTAATCACCTCTCTGCCATCAATAACCTCTGTTTTGATTCCAGTAGCGGTACACGTCAACCCATTGTTATAGGAGAAGAAATTTTCAGGCTCGGTCAGAAGTGCCTTTCTGATGCCGTTATTGACCGAGGACCTGAAGTCTAGAAATGTCCTAACATTTGCTTCAAGAAGTCTTTGACCATATTCATCGTAAAGTTTGCTGAGAACCTCACCAGGCACAACACAGAGGTATGTACTTGTATCTTCTGGATTAATGTTAGCTGGAAGAACACTCAGGCCTTTACAAAGCTCCATAAAGTCAACTGTAAATGGTTCATTTTCCGTACCTGAATCATTCAGTATTCGGATTCGCTCTATGTCCCAAATTTCAATTGAGGTTGGTAAACCTTTAATGTCCTCAATTTCTATTTTCTTAACCCGGTCACTGAGTTTCTTGTCTGTAAGAATAACCACCCTGCACTTAATTGCATCAGGTAGAAAATAAGCCATACTCGTGGCTATAACTCTATCGGTAGATTCTTCAAGCTCATCCAAGAACGACTTGTCTTCAACCTTATCTAGAAAGCGCTCTACCTTTTTACTTAATTTGAGAATATCGGCCTTATTGATGGTTGAGATCTCATCCAGGCCTTCGTAATCAGTGATGATTCCTGTCAGCGACTTTTCAAGGTCATTCCAACTGTATCCGTCTATTTTGAGACCTTTATTAGAGTTCCTGTAGGGCGAATACTCAACGTTATCCAAAATACCGGCCTCAGATAACGACTCTGAGATATCTTCAAAAAACTTCTCTTCTTCAGCTGAGAGGTGGGATTCTGCTGCAAGTTTAATCCGGTTAAGGAACTGTTCCCTAAATTCTAATAATTCATCCATCTGATAATAGATCCTTTATTCCATCCAGAATACGATGTTTGCCAAGTGCATTTTCATCGATTGAATAACTCACCCTTACGATACTAGGACCAGGTATATTTTCAGGAACGAGTCTGGGGAAATCATCATCGACCTCATATATAGCATGGTCGACTTCTATAAATTTGGTCTTCAACTGGCTTTGGGTTGCTTTTCCATAAAGTGATGCAGCTTTCTGCAGGAAATCACGTTTAGAAACAGGAGAAAACTCCAACTCTTGAACAATCTCCAGATAGAGGTCTTCAAGACTCAAATCATCCTGTTCTTTAGTATTAACAATACGCAGAGTCAGTAAATATAACTTTTCCGTTCGTTTCTGGAGTTGCTCCAGTGACGAGATTCTTATCTCATTCCCATCGCCGGATTGGGAAGTTTTTACCTCTATGCTGGTTTCCCCAAGCGTAAAATCCTGTTTTTTCTTAAGTGGTCCAACCCAGCCTGACACTGCTTTGTCTATTTGTAAGTGTGGAGAAATATGTTTTTTCAGCGTATAGAGCTCTCCCCAGAAGCCGACCAACTCACTATGCCTCAGCCCCTCTCTGGAGGGTTTCAAGAACTCTCCCCAAGATAAAATACGTTCAACAGCGTGCTGGAATAACTTTAGCCCTTGATGTGAGGAACAATAATGAGCGATGTCCTTGGTAACAGTAGAGAATTTGTCTTTTAATTCATCCTCGACAAGAGTGCAGACTAATCTAGTAGAACTGTTCATTTTTACCATGTCTACCCGTAAACAGGACACTTTGAGGTCTGTATCCACCTCGCAGATTACAGGCTCTTCTATGAAAAAAAGTTTCTGACCTGCTTCATCAACAGAGACCCAGAAGCGATCGTCCTCAGAGTAAAGCCTGCGAGCAGATTTTGGATAAGTGCCTTGTTCAATATCAGCCCAAGGATCATCTTTGAAAAAGTCGTAGAGACTAGCTGTCATTTTCGTCTGTCTCCTCTTCTACCCCGGCCCCTTCGTCAAATTCTGGCTCATCATCAATAAAGGCCGTCATATCACGCCACACCTTATTTGTGAGGTAGCTGACTTTTGTATTTTTTCTGATCCGTTCTATTTCATCCTTAGGTTTATTTTTGAGGTTGTCCGGCTCCGGAAAAGACAATGAATAACCGACAGTGACATCTGAGTGAGGCTTATCCACACCATCATTATTACCTTTAGTTCCCTTAACACCACTTTTCGCTTTAACAACTGCAGTAGCGAAGGTATACAAAATTAGCCCGGGGAAGTCTCTGTCTGGATGCCTTATGTCATCTGTAACCGAATCAGAACGTGTGCTTACAAACTCACTTTTGGGAAGAAATAACCTTTCGTCTGTTTTCTCACCCAACTCTGAGCTGGGCTGTCTCATTGTTTGCTTGTTTCTTGAATAGGTGAGTTTTCGTTTAGCAGCCTTAACTAAGCCCACTGGTGACGGGAAGGTATAGTTCCCTGGCAGTGTAATGTTATATTCTTCGAGAAGCTTCTTTGACCACCACGTATCAGGTGAGTTACCTGTGAAATTTTTTACACACACCCTGAAGTTAGGTAACCCGTTCAATTTCAGCTTTTGAATGTACTGTTCAATCAGATAATCAGGAATTTCGTCCTCAGCGAGCTTCATCATTTGCATGAACGCTATTACATCCTCATGATTCACATCATAGAAAAGCGTTGAGCCATTATCTGTCTTGGTGTGTTTATAAAGCTTCTCAAGGTTGGCTATAAATCCATTCACAGTATTTATATTATTGTTGTTTGATTGATCATCAGTGAAGAACTCAAACCTTCTGATCCTCGAGCCAGACAAGTCCATCGATCTGGTATAGGCTTCAGCTGTATCCATCTTCTGTTTTGCAGTTACAAGGAGTGCGCCAGGATAGTCACGAACCTTCAAGCCAAACTCGCTTGGCGTTTTTTTCTGTCGGGACATTCTCTCAAGCTCGTGATAGAGCTCCTGAATAGCCTCAGAAATGAAGGTATACCATTCAAGTGACTCTTCAGTGAGATATAACTTGCATAGGTCTTTATAGCCAGGCCTGTAGCCAAACCAGCGACACATCTGCATCAGTGTGTCGTACATTTTTGAATTACGTGTGAAGTATGAAACCGTAAGTCCTTCCAAGGTGAGCCCCCTAGAAAGCTTGTGTCCTCCGACGACAATTACAGCCAGACCATTCTCCTGATAACGACTATAATCCAGTGTGTCGCCTTTTCCGTGAACCGCCAAGACCTCCGTCTTGAAAATTGCCTGTTTCAGGAAAGGATAGATATCCTCAAAACTTTCCGGAATATCATAGAAGCGGTTGTTAAAAGTTTCTCTAAGTTGATTGATGAGAGATGATTTTATAACTGCTTTATCTGAAGAGTATCCAAGTGCAAAATCAGCTGCATTTCTTATTTCACCTACATAAGAATCAATCATCCCGGCCAACTGATCCTGCAGAGCAGTGAGGTGCGTCATATTGACTAGCATCGTGTTATGGGCCCGACTCTCTTTTCTGCAGCTTCTACAAGCTGTGACGATAAGAAAAGCTCTGACCGCATCTTTCAGAGACTCTGATAAATCTGTCAGTTTAGATGACTTATTACTCTTGTTAGGTATGGTTGTGTGGTAATCATCAACAACAATTACCGGACTGGATGAATCATCATCTTCTTCAGACAGAAAGAAGTGATTTTGTCCGACGTAATTATCTGGAATTGGCATCTTCACCATGAAATTCTCAGGGAAAAGATCATCACCAATCAGTTCATCCCCATCCTCGTCAGGATCTATAAAGATATTGGCAAAAGGTGTCGCTGTATAACCGATGTAAGTTGAACGCTCAAACAGATTCAGCAGACTTCGGATACCAGCATTGATGGTGGTAACTTTTGATACTTTTTTCTTTGTGTTGATGGATGCATAGTCAGCCTCATCATCAATCAAGAGAAGTGGCATTTTGAGTTTGATATTATTCTCAGGGTCAAGATCATGCTTGTCTGTAATCCACTTGTTCACACTCTTGAGAACCGATGCCCACTTTTTTATGACGAGAACCACAGGCGCATTGACCTGTGTAAATGGAAACCTTATCTGTTCAAGATTCTTATGAAAGTCACTCTCTGTGGAAGTAAATGTAAAAACTTCCAGATCCTTATCTCTATATAAGCCAACACCTACCCTCTCAGCATTGCCTGTATTCAATTTAGCCAAGTGAGAAGATTCTCGACCAGTCACTCCCTCATCTACACGCTCCTGAGTCTGCTTTCTCAACTCATTCAGGTGTCCACCGAGCAGAATAATTACCTTATAACCAGCATCGATACCTTTATTAATGAGACCAAGATAATTCTGAGTCTTTCCTGACTGAACATTACCCATTACCAGGCCTTTGCGTTTCCAAGGGCCTGTTAAATTCGGGTCACCACTCGCGTCAAGAATTTCATCTATGACTTTCTCTGTGTCATTTATGACACTCTCTGAACGGCCGTTATCAACTAAAAGTTCTCTATATGCATTCCAATAGTTCCATGAGATATCGGCACGTTTATGATTAAGCCATCTCTCAACATCCTTACTTACCAGTGAAGTGCTCTGTTCCTGGATATCAATGTTGATACTGGACTCAACCCTGAACTTGATTAACTTCCAGTCTTCATCTGTAAAATCATCATATTGTCGTAGAGGGCTGGATCGGAGATGCTCGACAAGACTATCAATGAATGCGACATCTACTATTTGCCCTGCTTTTTTTGCCTCTTCACATAGGCGAAAAATATTCTTGAATGAATCTTCTAGTCTTGCTTTTTCCATAAATGTTCAACTTCCTTAAGGAGATCACTAAATTCAATTTTTGTCTGATCGATACTGTTTGGTTTGGATGACATCTTTTCGTAGATGTGGTTGATAGGAAGAGTTGATGAGACGTCTATGAGGTATGCAACAAGTTTGTCAGCCGTTTCCTTGTCTACATGTTCAAGTATATCTTTCAATCGATTGTTATCACGTGATAATTCGTAAGTGACCGTGGCCTCTCTATCATTCTCTCGTATATCCCAAAAGGAATTAGCCTCTTCTACTTGGCCACGATACCTATATGAGCGCTTTGATCTCTTGATAGGATCCTGTATCAGCTGTTTGAGTTTTGTTCTGATCTTGGTGGGTATTTCCAGCGTTGCTTTTTTTACATCTGTACCCCACTCTGAGTCCAGAGAAGCTGGCACATTAACCTCCACACGCGCCAGCTTTCCGAGCTGTGTCCACTGAGTTAACCCATGCCAGCCGCCAGCGATAATGAGCCTGTTTGAACGGTAGACATACAAACCTTGATTGGCTGTGAGTTCGCCAGGTCCACCAAGATCATCAAGCTCTTTCTTGGTCAGTTTTGACTCATGAGGCAGTGTATGTACACGTATCTCAACTTTGCCACCTTTTTTTACCCTGAAGGATTGCGAGGGGCCTTCCTGATAGCCTTTAGATTTAGTCAAAAAAGGGTCGATTGGTGTTATTGCCTGCCTGTTTATAAAAATTCTTAGACCTGATTGCAGGAACTTATGAAAATAGAGTGAGAGAAACTTTTTTAATGCAGCAATATCAGCTGAGACTGTGGTTTCAATTTCTCCCTCATTTAAATCAGAATATCTATAGATCTGCTCCCAAATGAGGGTTGTGCCTGAGGAAAGTGAATTAATCTCTTCTTGGTAAAGCAGATTGAACTGTTCAACTTGCGGCAGTCTAATCAGCCATGCATTTTTTTCTTCTACAAAATTCAGGTCCCAGATTGCGACAGCCGGACTAGAACCACTGGTTTTAGAAATGACAGTTAGTATTTTTGCCTGAGAGAAACTTGCTGTTTTCATTCCAGAACCAAAGCGTCCCAAATCGTTCTCATGCCTCTCCTCGAAAGGGTCTCTGCAGCTGATCCTCATGTTTTCGATCAACTCATCACGGCTCATACCAAAGCCATCGTCAGTAATTCTCAGTTTTACTGAATTACCTCTTATCTCTGCATCAACCCAAATATTCTTGGCTTGAGCGGTAATGGAGTTATCAATAATGTCTGCAATGGCGCTGTTGAGGTTGTAGCCAATGCTACTAAGCGTTCTTATGTGTGCGATTGGATTTGGAGACAGGTCTATGTGTTCAGACATCAACGATATCCTCTAGGAAATAATTGCATGAACGCAGAACCCTCTGAAAAGCAATGTTCTCTCTAACATCAAGGCCATCTGCGTCAGCCGCAAAATATGCAATTTTTAACGATTTTTTTAGATAGACCGTATCAACCAGAGGAGCTATCAGACCATCTAGCGGATGATCAGAGTCAAAAAAATTATCTATTGAGTTTCTGAGTGCGTTTTCATCGACAATTTCGAAACAGTCCTTGATTTGTTCGATAATTGACTGTTCTTCGACTTCAGATAGAACCCCATCAGCCATACAGACGTGAAGGGAAAGGTTTAGAATTGCAGTAATAGTCTCTTCAGTAATGCTTTCCATGCTATCAGGTTCCTGATTGGAGAAATTTGAGAATTACTTCACATTCAGAGACTACTAAATTATATAAAAAACTAAAATCAATTTTTAGCTGTTAATTTAATATACGAGGCCAATGAATTTGTATGTTTTAACTCAAGGTGTATTTGCTCAGAAAACTTAGCATCCCATGTAATAATCAACTACAGGCGACAGGAGATTAAAAATGTGTACATCAACTAAACTAACTAGTAATGATCTCAACAGAGTCTTTTAGATACTTTTCTTGTTCGTTGTATAGTTAAATCCCTTGCCACAACAATCAGCCTCAAAATAGAAATGACAGAAGCCACTCAGAAACAAAAGACACAAAAAAACCACCCGAGGGTGGTTTCTCTATTCGATTGGTGGAGGCGGCGGGAATCGAACCCGCGTCCGGAGATCCTCCGCCGTTGGATCTACATGCTTATTCCATCTTTTGATTTAACTGGCTGCAACCCGATGGACAGGGCAAACAGACAGCGAGCTAGTCAAAGTTTTAGTCTCTTCGCACCTAGCTTACGTCGAGACGATCTTGTGTGAGTCGACGCCCGATACCAGTCGCACAAGCACGGGTCTGGTCGGACGGCATTTGCTGGTTATTAAGCAGCTAGTGCGTAGTTGTTATCGTTAGCAACTATTTTAAGTTTCAGTCTGTTTTACGAGAAGAACTGAAATACTCGGCATGCACCTCAGGTTTTGCGATCCCCGTCGAAGCCAGGTCGCCCCCAAAGCTTGTGTTACATGGACATTATAGAGAAAGACAAGTTTCTCAGCTAGGGGCTTTTTGTGTCGTCTTAATTTATTTTGTGGATTTTGGGTGTGGGCTCGATATTAGCGTTGGTTATTTTTACTTGTTATCGGTTTCTGGTCGTTTTGGTTTGGTGCACTTATTAACGGTGGGGACTGGATTGCCACGGCATGTGGCCTCGCAATGACGGGGATGGGTTGGCATTGGTCATTGTTTGTTGTGGCTAACACGACGCGACTTGGGCATTTCTCAGCGCACTGGACTGGATTGCCGCGGCCTATGGCCTCGCAATGACTGGGATGGATTGGGGGTGATCATTATTTGTTGTGGCAGACACGGTGTGACTCGGGCAACTCTCGGCGGTGGGGACTGGGTTGCCACGGCCTGGGGCCTCGCAATGACGGGGAAGGTTGGCGTTGGTCATTGTTTGTTGTGGCAAACGCGGTGTGACTTGGGCATTTCTCTGCGCACTGGACTGGGTTGCCACGGCCTGGGGCCTCGCAATGACGATGTCGAAGCGTTGGCCCCTATTTCATTTTGAGGATACGGGCTTTGTCGCGCTGCCAGTCACGTTCTTTTTCTGTGGCGCGTTTGTCGTGGAGTTGCTTACCTTTGGCCAGTGCGATTTTTAGCTTGGCCATTCCTTTCATCCAGTACATTGTCAGTGGCACCAGGGTGTAGCCTTTGCGCTCGACGGCGCCAATGAGCTTATCCAGCTCGCGACGGTGCAGTAACAGTTTTCTGTCGCGCTGTGATTCGGGCACGATGTGGGTGGAAGCGGTTTTAAGCGGAGAAATCAGAGCATTAGCCAGATAGGCTTCGCCCTGACGGATATGCACATAACTCTCGTTTAATTGCAGCTTGCCATCACGCAGACTTTTTACTTCCCAACCTTCAAGAGATATTCCTGCTTCAAAGGTCTCTTCGATAAAAAAGTCATGACGAACCTTGCGGTTGACCGCGATGGTGTTGTCACTGAGTGTTTTCTTTTTGTTCTTTTTAGCCATCCGTCCATTATAAAGTTTTTAGCGGCGGTCTTCATTATTTTCAGTCAATACGACCAGGTGAGGCTTGTTTGTTGATTTGAACAAAATCTGGTTACAATCGGAGCAATTTGTGCATCAATCAGGACTCAAACATGGCAAGACCTGCAAAGTCGATACACGGTGAGTGGACTTCCCGCTGGGCATTTATTCTGGCGGCCACCGGTTCAGCTGTTGGTCTTGGTAATATTTGGAAATTTCCCTACGTCACCGGCGAAAATGGTGGCGGTGCCTTTGTCATTGTCTACCTCGGCTGTATTGCCCTGATTGGTCTGCCATTGATGATGGCGGAAGTGCTGATTGGCCGCCGGGGTCGCCAGAATCCCATAAACAGCCTGAGGTCCCTCGCCGAAGAAGAGGGTCGCTCCAGAATCTGGGGTTGGTTGGGGGCCATGGGGGTCCTGGCAGGCTTTTTTATCCTCTCTTATTACAGTGTCATTGCCGGTCAGGCCATGGCCTACATCCCGCGTACCTTGTTTGGTGTATTTGAGGGCGTCACCCCGGATGGCGCAGCAAGTATTCATTCGGCACTGGTCAGTGACCCCGAGCGGCTGCTGGCCTGGCACACGCTGTTTATGATTATCACCATGTTTGTGGTGACCCGTGGGGTACAGCATGGTCTGGAAAAGTCGGTACGCATTATGATGCCGGCACTTTTTATCATTCTCATCATGTTGGTCGGTTACGCTTTCAATACCGGTGAGGCTTTTACCCGCAGCGTGCATTTTCTGTTTGATGCTGACTTTTCCAAGCTGACTGCGAACTCAATTCTGATAGCGATGGGCCACGCCTTTTTCACCCTGAGCCTGGGGATGGGCGCGATCATGGTTTATGGCTCTTACCTCCCCAAGAAAACATCTATATTTAAGGTGTCTGTGACGATTTCAGTGATGGATACCGGTGTTGCTCTGCTGGCCGGTTTGGCCATTTTCCCACTGGTGTTTGCCAACGGCATGGAGCCGGGCGCCGGGCCCAGCCTGATTTTTGAAACCCTGCCAATCGCCTTTGGCCATATGCCGGGTGGGCAGTTCTTCGGTGGTATTTTCTTCCTGCTGCTGGTCTTTGCCGCCTGGAGTTCCGGTATCTCCCTGGTGGAGCCGATAGTCGCCTGGATGGTAGAAAACCACGGTTTCAGTCGTCGTAATGCGACCCTGCTGTCCTGTGGCATTATCTGGCTGCTGGGTCTGCTAACCCTGTTTTCATTCAACATCGGTCAGGACTGGACGCTGTTCGGCAAGACGGCCTTCGGCTTGCTTGACTACCTGACTGCGAATATCATGTTGCCTTTAGGTGGCTTACTGATAGCCATTTTCGCCGGATGGATGATAAAACCTGCCAGCACGGCTGATGAGTTGGCGATGGGCAGCCGGATTCTGCATTATTGCTGGCTGTTGTTGATTCGTTTCGTGTCACCGCTGGCAATCCTGATTGTGTTTGCCAACCTGACCGGTCTACTGAAAATATAAGACAATAACCCGACCTGATGACTACCATTACACGAAGTGCTTTGGTGATGTATACGCCTGATCAGATGTTTGATCTGGTCAATGATGTGGAAGCTTATCCACGTTTTCTGCCCTGGTGCAAAGGCAGCCGTATCATCAATAAAAATGAAGATGTGATCTGTGCGGCACTGGATATCGCCAAAGGGGGTATCCATCATGAATTTTCAACACGAAACGTACTCGATCACGGCAATGCTATCCGTATCGAACTGATTGACGGCCCCTTCCGCCATCTGGAAGGTCACTGGCAATTCAAGCCCATCGGTGACAATCAGGGATGCCGTGTCCAGTTGGATATGGATTTTGAGTTTTCCACCCGGCTGCTGGATTTGGCTTTGGGGCCGGTATTTACCCAGATCTCCGGCTCACTGGTCGATGCCTTCTGCAAACGTGCCCAGGAAATCTATGGAAAACGCTGAACATATTGTTGTTGAAGTGGCTTATGCCCTGCCCAATGAGCAACTGATTCTGGAAATTGAAGTGCCGGCCGACTGCCAGGTCGAGGAAGCCATCAAACGTTCCGGCATTCTGGAGCGTTACCCACAGATTGATTTGAGCACCGACAAGGTCGGTATTTTCGGCAAGATGTGTAAACTCAATGCCAGCCTCAATCACAAGGACCGGATCGAAATCTATCGACCTTTGATTGCCGACCCCAAAGAGTCCCGTCGTCAGAAAGCAGAAATGGCGAAGAAAAAGGCCAAAGCGTCAGAAGACTGATTCAGGCCTGTTTTTTATACACCGCCTGGGACTCCAGCAGCGCCATTTCGGCTTCACTAAAGCCGGCCGCGATACGGGCATCAGTATGAAACGGGCCGCGAATTTCGCCGTTGAAATAAGTTTCCAGCAAGTCTTTGAAGGTCAGATACGGGTCCAGTCCACGTTGCTCGCAGAGAAAATTAAACCAGTGGGTGCCGACTTTCACATGCCCCACTTCTTCCCGCAAAATCGTTTCCAGAATCTCTACCGCCTGATAATCCCCTGAACCTCTGAGCTTGTTCATCATCGAGGGCGTCACATCCAGGCCACGTGCTTCCAGTACTCTCGGCACCAGCGCCATTCGCGTCAAAGGGTCATGATGGGTTTTTCGAGCCATCTCCCACATCCCGTCATGGGCTGGGAAATCACCATAAGCAAATCCCATCGTCCGTAAATGCTGATCCAGCATTTCAAAATGGGTGGCTTCTTCATAAGCTACCTGCATCCAGTCTGCATAAAATGCCTCCGGCATATCGGCAAATCGTGCAATGGCATCCAGTCCCAGGTTGATAGCGTTGAACTCGATATGACAAATGGCATGAATCAGGGTGGCATGACCGGTTTTCTGATTATTGCGGCGACGCGGTAAGTCACGGGGTGCAACCAGTTCTGGCTTATCAGGACGGCCGGGGAAAGCGGGCACTGCCAGGCTATCATCAGAGACCGAAAATCCCTGTTCCTGGACCTGTTTGTAGAGTGCCTGAGTGGCAGACGCTTTTAGCCAGGGATCAGCGATTAACAGGCATTCCAGAGCCTGTTCGCGAAGTTGTATTGACTCAGCCATCGAGTCTTACCCGCGGATCAACGACGGTGTATGAGATATCGGTCAGCATCAGGCCGACAATGTAGAGCACTGAGCCCAGGAAGACCATCGCCCGGACAATCGCAAAATCCTGTGCATGAATAGCATCAATAGTGTAACTACCCAGGCCGGGGATACCGAAGAATGATTCCAGAATCAGGCTGCCCATAAACAAAGTTGGCAACACCACCACGATACCGGTCAAAATCGGGATCATGGCGTTTTTAAGCACATGTGAGAACAGCACCCGGACTTCTGACAGGCCCTTGGCACGGGCGGTGCGGACGTAATCTTTGGAAGCTTCTTCCAGAAATAAAGTCCGGTACCAGCGAGAGCCGCTGCCAATACCGGAAATAATGCCGATAGCAACCGGCAGTATCAGGAACTTGGTCGCATCAAAGCCTTCTGCGTAGCCGGATATCGGCACCAGTTGCATGATTTTACCGACCAGGAACTGGCCGCCAATAATATAGAAAAGGCCGGATATCGACATCAAAATCACGCACAGGATGACGCCACTCAGGTCGACATAAGTAGCCCGGAAAAAGACCATCAGCATAGCGAAGGTGATATTGACCATCAGACCGATAATCAGGATCGGTACTGCGATCGCCAGACTTGGCCACATGCGGTTCTTGATATCTTCACCGATGTCCCGGCCATCATCAGCCTGGCCAAATTCAAACACAAACAGGCTGAGAGATTTGGCAAAGAAAATGGTTTCCGTGACTTTATCGACACCCTCTGCCTCACTGTTCCAGAGCAAAGGCTGGTCATAGCCACGTTCCTGCTTCCAGGTTTCGATTGCCGCCTCGTTCACGTACTTGTTACCCAGGTGCATTCGCGCCATATCGTCTGGCGTGTTGACCATGAAAAACAAAACGAATGTGAGCGCATTCACCCCCAACAGTATGGGAAAGGCGTAAAGAATCCGTCTAATAATATAAGCGAGCATGAAGCGATACCTGTCAGGAGTAACCAGATTGGCAGAACGTCAGATTAATGACCGACGCGCTTGCCTCAAGTTTCACAGAGCGTCATTGTAGCAGTTGACCATGCCATCAGCATGCCGTCATGAAATAGAGGTATGCAAACAGAACATTGCGCAATCATAATAGTCACAAAGACAGTAATCCGTTCCATTAATGACATGAGGTCTATCATGAAAAGATTGTTTCTCGCCCTACTGCTACCCCTGGTCATGGCATTGAGTCTGCCTGCTCAGGCAGAAGAGACTAAGATTATGATTCGGGCCCAGGCAGTGGATGCCAAATTTATTGGTACCGGTGTCGGCGGCGTGCGCGTGGTGGTTGAAGATGCGGAAACCGGTGAAATTCTGGATGAAGGCTGGATCAATGGCGGGACCGGCGATACCGATTTACTGGTCAAAAACCCGATCAAACGCGGACAAACACTCACTGATGATAAAACTGCCGGATTTCTGGCCGAAGTCGACCTCGAAGCACCACGCCTGTTGAAATTTAAACTGATGGGGCCTTATGGCTACCGGCAGTCACTACAGGAAGCCACGGTCACTTCCTGGGTCGTACCGGGTAAACACCTGCTGGGTGATGGCATCATTCTTAACATGCCCGGCTTTATTGTCGATGCCTGGACTCAGGTACTCGAGGGCGGCAAAGTCGAGTTCTATACCAAAGCCTCATTGCTGTGTGGCTGCCCGATTACCAAAGATGGTCTTTGGAAACCGGATAACTATGAAGTTAAAGCCATCCTGATGCAGGATGAGGAAACCCTCGCTGAAGTGCCGCTTGAATTTACCGGTCCGGTGGGCATGTTCTCAGGCAAAACCGAGATCAAACAATCCGGCCATTATAAAGCGATCGTCTACATGGTCGATCCGACCACGGGCAATGTCGGCGTTGATCGCACCATGTTCGAAGTCAATCTGGATTAAGCCACATCTGTAACAAAGCGCCCGCCCAGGCGTCACAGATCCAGAGACTGAATGCAGGAGCGTCTATGAATAGTAAAACTTGTCCGGTGAACGGTGCCGGCCTCGGCCTGCGCCGCAGTTTTATTGACGAACTGGCCCAAATGGATGACACCGGTATCGATTTCCTGGAAGTCGCACCGGAAAACTGGATGGAAATGGGGGGCGGTTTCGGCCGTAAATTCTCGGCAATCACCGAGCGTTATCCGATGCTCTGCCATGGTCTGTCATTGTCGATTGGCAGTCCTGCCCCACTGGATGAGCATTTCCTGCAGCGGCTCAAGCAGTTTTTCGACAGACACAATATACGCTGTTACAGCGAGCATTTAAGCTACTGTAGTGACGATGGTCACCTGTATGACCTGATGCCAATTCCTTTCACTGAAGAAGCCGTCCATTACGTCGCTGATCGCATTAAAAAAGTTCAGTCGATACTTGAACGTCGACTGGTGATTGAGAATGTCTCTTACTATGCAGCGCCGGGACAGGAAATGGATGAAATTGCCTTTACCCGGGCAATTCTTGAAGAAGCGGACTGTGACCTGTTGCTGGATGTGAACAATGTCTATGTCAACAGCGTCAATCATCGTTACGATCCGATTGACTATATCAAGGCCCTGCCCACTGAGCGTATTGCCTATCTGCATATTGCCGGCCACTACAATGAGGCCGAGGATCTGATTGTCGATACGCATGGCGCCGATGTGATCGATCCGGTCTGGGAGTTGCTGTCCCAGACTTATCAGTATCATGGCGTCAAACCCACTCTGCTTGAGCGCGATTTCAATATCCCGCCACTGCCGCAGTTAATCGAAGAAGTCAGCACCATTCAACGTTATCAGCAACAGCCAGCGTTTAAACATGTCTCGCATGGCTGATTCATTTCAGGCTACGCAATACCGCTTCGCCGCACACATCCGCAATCCCGAAGGCGAACCGGCACCGGCGCACATCGAAGACCGGCGTATGGCGATTTATCGTGATCTGTTTTTCAATAACATCAACGGCACGCTGCAAAACGCTTTTCCGGTGATTCGAAGCCTCTATGATGAAGCGCAATGGCAAGCTATGGTGCGGGACTTTATGGTTAAGCATCAATGCAAAACCCCGCTATTCGTGGAAATCGCCCGCGAGTTTATGGCCTATCTCGAAAATGAACGGCTCAATGATGCAGATCCGCCTTTTCTGAGGGAACTGGCACATTACGAATGGGTGGAACTGGCTTTAAGTATTCATGAAGCTGAATTTTCCCGCACGCCGATTGCTGACGAAGATTGTCTGGCACTGCGTTATCAGCAATCTCAGTTAGCCTGGCTGCTGGTGTATCAATATCCTGTGCATCAAATCAGTGTTGAGAACCAACCAACATCAGCGAACGAAACACCGGTATGTTTGCTGGTGATGCGCAATGAGCACGATGAGATTAAGTTTATTGAACTCAATCCGGTCAGTGCCCGCTTGCTGGAATTACTGTCACAGGGACTGCGTGGAGATGAGTCTGTTAAGGATATTGTCGCTGCCATGCAGCATTCACAGCCAGAAGTGGTTGAGCAGGGTGCGCGGCAGTTGATTCATGACTGGTTAGACCGTGGTGTTTTGCTCAAAAGGGATTGATTGGTGGCGTCTCTCTGCCCGTGAGATGCCTCGACTTCGCTCGGCATGACACATGCTTTATTCATCGCACTTGTCATCCTGAGCCTGTCGAAGGATCTCTCAAACCTCAAAGATACCTCGCCTACGCTCGACATGACAGGTTGTGACTCTCTACCCCTGTCATCCTGAGCCTGCCGAAGGATCTCTCCAACCTCAAAGATGCCTCGACTGCGCTCGGCATGACAGGCTTTGGCTCTCTACCCCTGTCATCCTGAGCCTGTCGAAGGATCTCTCAGACCTCAAAGATACCTCGCCTACGCTCGGCATGACACGGCTTTGACTCTCTACCCCTGTCATCCTGAGCCTGCCGAAGGATCTCTCAAAGCCCTAAGATGCCTCGACTTCGCTCGGCATGACACGGCTTTATTCATCCCACTTGTCATCCTGAGCCTGCCGAAGGATCTCTCCGACCTCAAAGATGCCTCGGCTGCGCTCGGCATGACAGGTTTTGACTCTCTACCCCTGTCATCCTGAGCCTGCCGAAGGATCTCTCCGACCTCAAAGATGCCTCGACTTCGCTCGGCATGATACGGCTTTGACTCTCACCCCTGTCATCCTGAGCCTGTCGAAGGATCTCTCCAACCTCAAAGATGCCTCGACTTCGCTCGGCATGACACGGCTTTATTCATGATTCCGCCCAATAAAAAAGGCGCTGATTAGCGCCTTTTTCAATTTCAGTGATGCTTGAAATACTCAGGCTGTTGCGAGTTCAATCGCTTCTGCCGCCAGACGGGTGATTTCATCCCAGTTCTCTGCATCGACCAGATTCGCTGCACACATCCATGAGCCGCCTACACAGCCGACATTAGGCAGCTTGTAGTAGTCATTGACGTTTTTCTGGCTGACGCCACCGGTCGGACAGAATGTGATTTGTGGAATCGGAGCACCGATTGATTTCAGCATGGGGACGCCACCGGCCGCTTCAGCCGGGAAGAATTTCATGGCAGTGATCCCTTTTTCCAGCAGTCGCATGGCTTCGCTGGGGTTCGCAATACCCGGCAGCAGCGGCACACCGGTTTTCAGGGCGGCATCGATCAGGCTATCTGTGGTACCGGGACTGACGATGAACTCAGCGCCCGCATCAATCGCGGCATTCAGCGTGTCGATATTAATAATCGTACCCGCACCGACGATCGCATCAGGCACTTCTGCTTTGATGCGGCGGATGGATTCCAGCGCAGCGTCAGTACGCAGCGTGATTTCCAGCACTTTAAGGCCGCCTTTGACCAAAGCTTTGGCTAGTGGCACAGCATGGTCGGCATTGTTGATCACCATCACCGGCACGACCGGTGAAACTTTCATAATTTCATGAATTGTTTTCGACATGGATAAGGCGTTTCCAGCTTATTGTTGATTATTCGACATTGAACATGTTGATGGCGCCGGTCTCAGAGGTGGAGACACCCTGACGGAAGCTATCGAACAATTCACGGCCCATGCCGTAATGATGTTCCGTATTTGCCATCACACAAGCCATGCGTGAGTTCAGTTCTTCTTCGTCGACCAGCACGTTCAGTTCACCGCGCTGGGTGTCGAGACGAATCATGTCACCATCACGGACCTTGGTCATCAGGTTGCCATCGGCACATTCCGGCCACAGGTGAATCGCTGATGGGATCTTACCGGAGGCACCGGACATGCGACCGTCAGTAACCAGCGCCACTTTGTAACCTTTGTCCTGCAGCACACCGAGTGGTGGCGTCAGTTTGTGCAGTTCCGGCATACCATTGGCTTTCGGGCCCTGGAAGCGGAGGACGACGATGACATCTTTATTCATTTCACCGCGTTTGAAAGCCTCAACCACGTGATCCTGATTGTCGAATACCATCGCTGGCGCTTCGACGACCTGATGCTTGGGCTCAACGGCAGAAATTTTCGACATTCCGCGGCCCAGGTTGCCCTGGATGAGATGCAGGCCACCGCTGGTCGCGAACGGCGCCGTCACGCTGCTGACTACTTCCGGGTCCAAAGACTTTTTCGGTCCTTCCTGCCAGCTCAGTGTGCCCTCTTTCAGGGTCGGCTCCTGCGTGTATTGCTCCATACCCTTGTCATCACCCACGGTCAGGATATCGGTATGCATCAGGCCATTGGCTGACAATTCGCCAATCAGCACGCCCATACCGCCGGCCGCCTGGAAGTGGTTAACGTCGGCAGTGCCATTCGGATAGATACGGGTCAGCAATGGAATAATCTTGGACAGACGGTCAAAGTCATCCCAGTTAATGATAATGCCTGCTGCACGGGCGATAGCGACCAGGTGCATCGTGTGGTTTGTGGAGCCACCTGTGGCCAGCAGACCGACCAGCGCGTTGATGATGGCTTTTTCATTGATCATGTGACCAATCGGACGGAAGTCATCACCCAGTGAGGTGAATTTCAGGACTTGTGCTGCTGCACGCTTGGTCAGCGCGTCACGCAACGGCGTGTTGGGGTTGATGAAGGAACTGCCGGGCAAATGCAGGCCCATCATTTCCACCATCATCTGGTTACTGTTGGCAGTACCGTAGAAAGTACAGGTACCCGGGCTGTGATAAGACTCGGATTCAGCACGCAGCAGTTCTTCACGACCGACTTTTCCTTCTGCATAAAGCTGACGGATACGCACTTTTTCCTTGTTAGGCATACCGCTTGGCATTGGACCGGCCGGTACAAAAATCGCCGGCAGGTGACCGAAGCTCAGCGCGCCAATCAACAGACCCGGTACGATTTTGTCGCAGACGCCCAGATAGAGCGCAGCGTCAAACATGTTGTGGCTGAGACCGACCGCGGTCGCCATGGCAATCACGTCACGGCTGAACAGAGACAGTTCCATTCCCGGCTGCCCCTGGGTGATACCGTCACACATGGCCGGTACGCCACCGGCAAACTGGGCAACGCCGCCTGCTTCATGAGCGGCATCTTTTATCAGTTTCGGGAAGTCCTTGAACGGCTCGTGAGCAGACAACATATCGTTGTAAGAAGAAATGATGGCGATGTTGGCTTTTTGATCACCAGCCAAATCGGCTTTGTCTGTCATTGAGCAGGCTGCAAATCCGTGAGCCAGGTTACCGCATCCTAATACTGCACGATGAGGCCCTTTACCAATAGCTTCATCAATCCGCGACAGATAGACCGACCGCGTTTTCTTACTTCTTTCGATTACGTCATTAGTGACGCTTTCTAATACTGGATGAACCATAGTTTCCTTCTCTCTTTAATGCTTTGCCTGATGTGTTTGCAAAGGATTGCCGGGCTCGGAATGTCCCGAAGATTTTGTGTCAAGACCGACCATTATACCTTGAAAGGTCTATTTTGGCATATGTCGAATTCGTTTCGCTTCGGCCATGATGCATGGTAAAGCTACAGCTGACGCCACTTTTTAGCGATACTGACAGCCCACTTATATTGATATTCTACCAGTTTCAAGGTCGCTGAAATACAACAGTGAGACAGTTCTGTTTATCGTTTATTCGACGCCCGATCCTAAACCGGTAAATCGGGACAAACAAGCTAATTTGGGATCCCCTGTAAACCACCATTGCGGTATGATCGCAGGTTTATTTACCAGCAGGAAAAAGTCCACGATGTCTGAATCCAGAGTCATGCGTCCGATTCGAAGTTTTGTCCGTCGCGAGGGCCGGCTGACGCCCGGCCAGCAGAAAGCGCTTGATGAACTCTGGCCCCGCTTTGGCATCGATGACACTCACGAAGCTATCGACCTGGATAGCCTGTTTGGCCGCCATGCGCCTGTCGTGCTTGAAATCGGGTTTGGTAACGGTGCTTCTCTGGCTGAAATGGCTCAAAATCAGCCTGAACAGAACTTTATCGGGATTGAGGTTCATCGACCTGGTGTCGGTCAATTGCTTAAATCGATTCAAACCTTAGCACTCAATAACGTGCGCGTTGCCTGTACTGACGCCGTTGAACTACTCAGGCACCGGATACCGGATAACAGTCTGGATCGCGTGCAGATTTATTTTCCTGATCCCTGGCATAAGAAGCGACACCATAAACGTCGCATTATTCAGCCTGCTTTTGTCACGATGCTGGCCGACAAACTCAAGCACGAAGGCCATTTGCATCTGGCCACTGACTGGCAGGATTATGCGGAACAGATGCTGATCGATGTTTCTGCCAATCAGCGCTTTGTTAACTGTGGCAATGATGACGGCTTTATTGAACGGCCAAGCTACCGACCGATAACCAAATTCGAGCAGCGTGGGCACCGCCTTGGTCACGGCGTATGGGACTTGTTATTCAGACGGGTTTGATGAGATTAATGATAAATGCTTGCGTCATTTGATGGCTTAATATAGTTTAGACTGCTAGTTAAGAAAATGATGCAAGTGGTTGACTATGAACTCGAAACTAAAAAATATTTCAGCATTCGTATTAATCGCAGCTTTACCCGGGACGGTGTCTGCTGCCGGATTTGCCATCAAGGAGCAAAGCATCACCAGTCTGGGCCGGGCTTTTGCCGGTAGTGCTGCCGTTGCTGAAGATGCCAGCACGATATTTTTCAACCCCGCTGGCCTCACGTATCTCGACCGTAGTGAACTTGACCTGGGTTTGAATTACATCAAACCACAATCCGAATTTCGTGATGAAGGTTCCACTATCAATGGCAATCCTCTCACTGGGGGTGATGGTGGCGATGCAGGTAATGACGCTTTTGTCCCGAATTTTTACCTGAGCCACCCCGTCAATGACAAAGTCACATTAGGCTTTGGTGTCTCTGCACCATTCGGCCTGGTCACCGAATACAAAGATGACTGGGTCGGTCGTTACCTGGCGGTGAAATCTGAAATGCTGACGCTCAACTTCAATCCGACCCTGGCTATTCAGGCTACAGAGAAGTTGTCGCTGGGTTTTGGTGTCAGTGCCCAATATATCGACGTCAAATTAACCAAGGTCGCTCAGGTTCCTGCCGATGCCGGCGTTGAACTGGAAGGTGACGATTGGGGATATGGCTATAATCTTGGTCTGCTCTACCAGTTTACAGATCAAACCCGTGTTGGCCTCTCTTACCGGTCAAAAATTTCTCACACTCTGGAAGGCGACGGTACGCTGGATGCCCTCGGCGTCAAGGAAGATATCAGCGCCGATCTGGACTTACCTGAGACAGTCTCCCTGGCAATACATCATCAGTTGAATGATAAATGGGCCATCATGGCTGATGCCACCTGGACCCGATGGAGTCGATTTGAAGAACTGGTGATTGAATCAGACGGGATTCTATCAACCGATAAGCCAGAAAACTGGGATAACAGCATGCGTTACGGCATCGGACTCAGCTATCAATATAACGACAAGTGGCAATTCCGTACTGGCGTTGCCTACGATGAAACACCGATACCCAGCAGTGGGTTCCGAACTGCACGTATTCCCGGTAATGACCGCAAATGGGTAGCGTTTGGTGCCAGCTATCAATACTCTGATAACATCGTTATTGATGCGGCCTATGCACACCTTTTTATGGATGACCCTCGCATCAATGAATCCGAGAGTATCTATAACCTCCGCGGTAAATATGATGCCAGTGTCGATATTGTGGGGCTGCAACTTCGTTGGCTGATGTAGATCGGATTAATGGCACTAGCAGGAACAGATTACATCTCAGCAGAACAAGCCGGCACGCTCTACGGATTATTTCTTGAGCGCCTGGCACGCACGCCGGATCAGGTGGCTTACAAGAGCTACTCCACTGAGATTAATGACTGGTCAGATACCTCATGGCGTGATGTTGCCCGGGAGGTAGCCCGCTGGCAGAAGGCGATGGCGGCTGAGAAGCTGGAACCGGGCGACCGCGTAGCGCTCAATCTGCGTAACAGTAAAGAATGGGTATTTTTCGATCAGGCGGCAATGGGACTGGGGCTTGTAGTTGTACCACTTTACCCTGATGACCGGCCGGACAATGTGGCTTATATTCTGCAAGACGCTGATGTGAAATGCTTGTTTCTGCAGAACCTCAATCAATGGAAACGGCTCCAGTCATCCATTACTGAAGAACACAGCCTGCGGCGGGTTATCATCAATCATGACGACGATGAGCCCGACGATGAACTTCTGGTTTATGCCAGCCACTGGTTACCGGAACATGCCGATAAGGTCAGGGACTGGGATGCTGATCCGCATCAGCTGGCTTCAATTATTTATACCTCCGGCACCACCGGGCGACCCAAGGGCGTGATGCTCAGTCATCACAACATGCTTTCTGTCGCTGCCGGCTCACTACAGTATTTCGATATTCTCGGTGATGATCTGTTTCTGTCCTTTCTGCCTCTGTCGCATACCCTGGAACGAACTGCCGGCTATTACCTGCCGATCATGGCTGGCGCTACCGTCGCCTATTCCAGAGGTATTTCTCAATTGGCTGATGATATACAGTTGGTCAAACCGACTATTTTGATTGCGGTACCGCGAATTTTCGAACGTATCTATACGCGTCTGCAAACACAACTGGCCGCGAAAGGCATGCTGAGCCGCATGCTGTTCAAAGCCAATGCCAATATCGGCTGGTCTCACTTCCTCTACCGTCAGGGCAGGCGTGGCTGGCGTCCGGGCTTTGTTATGCTGCCCCTCTTAAACAAACTGGTTGCCGGTAAAGTACTGGAACGACTGGGTGGCAGGATGCGTCTGGCTGTCAGTGGCGGTGCGCCCCTGCCGGAACAGGCATCGAAACTCTTTATCGGTCTGGGCCTGAATTTATTACAGGGTTACGGTCTCACTGAGACCAGCCCGGTAGTCAGTGTTAATGAGCCCAATAACAACTTCCCCGCCAGTGTGGGCCGCGCCATTCCCGGTGTTGCCGTTAAAATCGGTGATAACGAGGAACTGATGGTGAGAGGTCCCGGCAATATGCTGGGTTACTGGAATAATCATAAAGCGACGGCACAGACTATCAACGCTGAAGGCTGGCTGCATACGGGGGATCAGGCCAGAATCAGCAGCAGCGGCCACATTTTTATCACCGGTCGTATTAAGGATATTCTGGTGCTTAGCAATGGCGAGAAAGTCCCGCCGGCCGATATGGAAGTGGCTATTCAATCCGACGCCCTGTTTGAACAGGCAATGATTGTCGGTGAGGGGCAGTCTTATCTTTCTGCTTTATTGGTCTTAAACAGTGATAAGTGGTTCAGCCTGGCCAAGCAACTGAAATTGAACCCAATGGAAAACGCGAGTCTGGATGATAAATCACTGCATCAATTTGTCATTCAGCGTCTGCGTCAGTTAATGCATGACTTTCCTGCCTACGCCAAAATCCGGCGGGTCAGTCTCAGGCTGGAACCATGGACGATTGAAAATGGCATGATGACGCCGACCATGAAAATCAAACGCGCTAAGGTGCTCGAACACCACAAGGCTGAAATTACCCGCCTGTATCAGCAGTGAGGTTAACTCGCCCGGGAGACCGGCTGCTGACACTCAGGCAGAAACAACATGGCTGCTTCCACCGTGTGGAATGAACCGAAAATCAGTACTCTGTCGCCAGCCACAGTTTCATTCATTGCAGCCTCATAGGCCTGTTTCACAGTCTCGAAACAGTGTGTTTTATCTGCACCAGTGACGGAGGCAATCTGACTGCCAAGCTCGGCACCGCTCATGCCTCTATCTCCGTCCAGCCCAGCCAGGAACCAGCCGTCCACCGCCACGTTCAGTGCCTTGGCCACAGCCTGGCAGTCTTTGTCCTTCAGCATCGCCAGTACGGCATAAGTTTTGCCACCGGTTTGAGTCTCTTCCAGCACTGTGGCCAGGTTTTCAGCGCCCTGCTGATTATGAGTCACATCCAGTACACGGGTAACAGGCCCCGGAATTATCTGGAAACGTCCGGACAGGCGTATTGTTTTCAGACCATGACGTATGGCCTCTTCAGAAATCTTCAATCCCTGCTGATTCAATAAATGACAGACCTGCAATACGGCAGCACTGTTCTGTAACTGGTATTTACCAGGCAGTACTGGCAGGGGCAGTTTTTCCAGACTGACATCGTCGTTACGCCATTGCCACTGCTGGTTAAAATCCTGATAAGCATAGTCACGCGCTTGTATAAAGATCGGCGCTGTCTGCGACGCTGCATAGTCAATCACTGTCTGCGGTGGGACAGCTTCTGAGCAGACAACGGGTTTGTCACTACGGATAATTCCTGCTTTCTCCCGGCCAATCAGTTCACGGTTATCACCCAGCCAGGCCATGTGATCCAGGCCAATTGGCGTGATCAGTGCCACATCGGTATCGAACAGATTGACCGCATCCAGGCGCCCCCCCATACCGACTTCGAGTACAGCGACATCAACCTGTTCACGACAGAAGATATCTGCCGCTGCCAGCGTAGCGAACTCAAAGTAAGTCAGCGACACATCGCCACGGGCATCATCAATACGCTGGAATGCTTCACAGATGTCCTGGTCGCTGGCGGGTACGTTGTTGATAGCGATACGCTCGTTATAGCGCAGTAAATGGGGCGAGGTATAAGTGGCGGTTTTATAGCCCGCCGCTTGCAAAATAGCAGCCAGTATCGCCACTGACGATCCCTTGCCATTGGTGCCGGCAACGGTGATCAGTTTGAAAGGCAACTGGCTGCTGCCTTTCATTCTCTGCCAGACGGTGCCGACGCGTTGCAGTCCCGGATCGATATCCCTGAAGTGCAAGTGTTCCTGCCACGCCAGCCACTGCGACAAAGAAGAAAAGCGCATTGGTGTCCTTATCAGACCGCAGCGCGTTTCTGCAGCAAAGTCAGCACATTGCTGAGCCGGTCACGCATATCACGGCGATCCACAATCATATCTATCGCCCCATGCTCGAGCAGGAATTCTGCGCGCTGAAAACCTTCGGGCAAAGTCTCACGGACAGTCTGTTCAATCACGCGGGGACCGGCAAAGCCGATCAGCGCTTTGGGTTCAGCTACATTGATGTCGCCCAGCATGGCTAGACTGGCAGAGACCCCGCCCATAGTTGGATCTGTCATTACCGAAATGAAAGGAATCCCGGCATCGCTCAACTGGGTCAGGATGGCACTGGTTTTCGCCATTTGCATCAGAGAGAACAAGCCCTCCTGCATGCGGGCACCGCCACTGGCAGAAAAGCAAATCAGGGGGATATGATGCTTCAGCGCTTCCTGGGCGGCGCGAACAAATTTCTCGCCGACAACAGACCCCATGGAACCGCCCATAAAACTGAAGTCAAAGGCGACGGCAACGACCGGCAGATTGTTAATTTTTCCCTGCATCGCGATCAGCGCATCATTTTCACCGGTATTTTTCTGTGCCTGGCTGATGCGATCACGATAGCGTTTGCTATCTTTAAAACGTAATGTATCGATAGGTTTGACGTCAGGTGCAATTTCTTTTCGTTCATCTTCATCCAGAAAACTTTCCAGACGGGCTCTGGCACCGATACGCTGATGATGTTCGCACTTTGGGCAAACCATCAGGTTGCGTTCCAGTTCAGCACGATAGAGTACGCTGTCACAGCTTGGGCATTTACACCAGACGCCTTCAGGCACTGAGCGACTGCGAGCCGTAGTGCGGATCTTGGACGGAAGTAATCTCTCAAACCAACTCATCATTTCACCTTAAATTTGCAATCAGGCACTGGCCAGGTCACGGGCGTTAATCGCATGACGCATTTCAGCCAGTAAACCGGCGACAGCAGCGGGTAATTCATCCAGTTTATCAGCATGCTCTTCGATGCAGCGAACCAGAGTTGAGCCGACGACGACGGCGTCAGCGATTTCCGATACAGCAGCAGCGGATTTACCATCACGGATACCAAAACCGACACCTAATGGCAGTGAGGTTTTTTCACGCAGCAGTGACAGCTTTTGCGAGACTTCACTCACATCAAGGGCGGCAGCGCCGGTAATCCCTTTGATTGAGACGTAGTAAATAAAGCCGCGGGCGAAGCTGGCAATCGTTGCCATGCGTTCGGGAGACGTGGTCGGCGCGACCAGATAAATAGTATCAATGTCATGCTCATCCATGGTCTGACGAAACTCATCAGATTCTTCCGGTGGCACATCCACTGTCAACACCCCATCAACACCGGCGTCTTTGGCCAGTTCAGCAAAATTATGATAGCCCATGGCCTCGATCGGGTTGGCATATCCCATTAACACGATTGGGGTTTCTTTATTCTTTTCGCGGAACTGCTTAACCATTTTCAGCACATGTCTGATGCTGACATCGTTTTTAAGCGCGCGCTCACAGGCTTTTTGAATGACCGGTCCATCACACATGGGATCTGAGAATGGAATACCGAGCTCGATGATATCAGCACCGGCATCAACCAGCGCATGCAACAGCGGCACAGTGACCCAGGGTTCAGGATCACCCGCTGTGACATAAGGGATCAGGGCAGTCTGACCATCGGCTTTTAAACTTTCGAAACATTGGCTAATGCGACTCATTGTGACTCCCTTAGAAATTCAAACCAGCCATGGCTGCAACGGTATGCATGTCTTTATCACCGCGACCCGACAGGTTGATGACAAGCGTCTGATCCGAGGTCATGGTTGGGGCCAGTTTACTGGCATAAGCCAGTGCGTGACTGGATTCCAACGCCGGAATAATGCCTTCGGTACGCGTTAACTCATGAAATGCTGCTAGCGCTTCATCATCGGTTACAGAGACATAATTGGCACGACCGATATCTTTCAACCAGGCGTGTTCAGGGCCGACACCCGGATAATCAAGACCGGCTGAAATCGAGTGAGTCTCGATGATTTCACCATTCTCATCCTGCATAAGATAGGTACGGTTACCGTGTAACACCCCGGGGACACCGGCGCTCAGCGGCGCTGAATGCTGACCGGTTTCAATACCGTGCCCAGCCCCCTCGACACCGTACATCGCTACTGACTCGTCTTCAATGAAGGGATAGAACAAACCAATGGCGTTTGAACCGCCACCGATACACGCTAACAGCGCGTCAGGTAACTTTCCGGTTTTCTCCATGACCTGTTGTCTGGTTTCGCGACCAATGACGGACTGGAAATCACGCACCATGGCGGGATAAGGATGAGGCCCGGCTACAGTGCCGATAATGTAGAACGTATCGTCGACATTGGTGACCCAGTCGCGGAGTGCTTCATTCAGTGCGTCTTTCAGCGTACGTGAGCCTGACTCGACCGGCACCACCTGCGCCCCCAGCAATTTCATCCGGTAGACATTCTGTGCCTGACGCTCAACGTCTTCAGCACCCATGTAAACAACACATTCCATACCCAGCCGTGCAGCGACTGTGGCCGTGGCAACACCGTGCTGACCGGCACCGGTTTCAGCAATGATACGGTTCTTACCCATGCGTTTGGCCAGCAATGCCTGACCAATGGTGTTATTTACTTTGTGCGCGCCGGTATGATTCAGGTCTTCACGCTTGAGATAGATTTGCGCCCCGCCGAGTTTCTGAGACCAGTTTTCCGCCAGATAGAGAGGTGAAGGACGGCCGACAAAAGTACTGAGATCCTTGTCCATTTCGGCCAGAAAATCAGGATCATCGCGATATTGCTGATAAGCCTGTTCCAACTCATAGATGGCTCCCATCAGGGTTTCACCTACAAAACGACCACCATAAGGGCCGAAGTGTCCTCGTGAGTCCGGGAAGTTTTTAAAGTAATCGTGGATATGCTGCTCAAGCATTAGCTACCTCTCTCATAAAAGCGCTCATCTTTTCATGACTTTTTATCCCCTTTTCACGCTCAACGCCACCACTGACGTCTACCGCGAAAGGTCGCACTTGTTGTATCGCCTGCCGAACATTGTCAGCATTCAAGCCACCGGCCAGAATAACGGGCCTATCAATATCGGCGATTAGAGACCAATCGAATGTTTTACCGGTACCGCCCGGCACACCGGGCTGATAGGCATCCAGCAAAAAGCCACTGGCTTTGCGATGGGCCTCTGTTGCTTTTTTCAGGTCTATACCCGGCTTCATTCGGATGGCCTTGATATAGGGCCTGGCGAATTGCTCACAAAATGCCGGGCTTTCATCACCATGAAACTGGATTATATCAATGGGTAATGCGTCAAGACACTGTGAAACCAGTTCTGCTTCCGGGTTCACAAACAAGCTGACCACCGAAACAAACGGGGCGATGCCAGCCACGACTTCCTGAGCCTGCGCAACAGTCAGCGCACGGGGACTGGACGGGTAAAATACCAAGCCTATCGCATCAGCGCCATTTTCGGCTGCAAAATCAGCATCTTGGCGACGCGTCATGCCGCAGATTTTGACACGGGTTCTCATTGCGTTCTGATATCGCTCGTTGATCGTTGTGATACTTTACCAGAGCACCGGAAAACCCGACACTGTTGGTAAAGAATATTCTGATGGATAACGAACATCGACCAGATAAAGGCCATCCGGCGGCGCAGTAACACCGCCCCGACTTCTGTCAGCACTTCTCAGTACTTCCCCCGCCCATTCGACCGGCTTACTGCCATCACCAATCGACACAATCACACCGACCAGGTTACGCACCATATGATGGAGAAAAGAGCGTGCCTCGACATCAACAGCAATGCAATCACCCTGCTTGCTGATAGCAATTTTATCCAGGGTTTTGATTGGACTTTTGGCCTGACATTCGCTGGCTCGGAAGGATGAGAAGTCATGACGACCAACCAGTTGCTCAGCGGCCGCACGCATGCGTCCGATATCCAGTGGATGATGGTGCCACCACATTCGTTGGTGATGCACTGCTGAACGACTTAGCCGGTTCAGAATCAGATAACGATAACTGCGCTTAATCGCTGTAAAGCGGGCGTTGAAGTCATCGTCAACTTCCCTGACCCAATTGACAGATATATCTTTGGGCAGGTTGGCATTAATACCCAGAAGCCATCCACGCTGCTCCCGAACCGACTCGGTATCGAAGTGAACAACTTGATTAAGTGCGTGAACACCGGTGTCTGTTCTGCCGGCAGCGAACACTTCTACCTGATGATTGGCGACTGTCGACACCGCTTTTTGCAGTTCGTCCTGGACAGTGCGGGAATGCGGCTGGTACTGCCAGCCACAAAAATGGGTTCCGGCATATTCAACGCCGAGCGCAATCCTCACATTCACTCCCTTTTAAGACAGGGAATTGAGCAATGCCTGAGCCCGATTCTTCTGTTCTTCGTTACCTTCTGCCAGTACTTCATTCAGGATACTGCGCGCCCCTTCCGGATCGCCCATATCAACATAAGCCGCTGCCAAATCCAGTTTGGTCTCTGCCTCGTCAATGTCGTCGAGATCACCGATATCAAACTCCAGGTCAGGCTCATCTTCCGTAGATGCAGTGAAATCATTTTCATCGGGCAGATCTTGTTCTGCTTCGGCAGTCTCCGTGGCAAAATCCTCATCAAAGGATAATGTCTCTTCACGCTCCCCTTCTTCAGCGATATCCAGGTTCAGTGAAGCGCTATCATCCTGCTCGCTGTCAGACAGTTCGTCTTTGTCATCGAAGCCGAAGTTGGTATCGAAAGATAACAAATCATCATCCAGATCATCCACGACCTGTTTGTCAGTGCTTTCCTGTGCTTCTGTTTCGGGCTCGGGCTCAGACTGAGATTCGGATCCAGTCTCAGAAACATCAGCCAGGTTGAACTCAAGGTGATCATTGTCCTTGTCTTCATCTTCAGCGGCGGTTTGCGCAGGCGCAGGCTCAGGCTCGAAGTCGGTCATACTGTCATCAGTATTCACTTCATCATCCTGAGTGGCTGTTTGCTGCTCGACAAACAGATAATGGGCCGGAGACAACTCCTGTCCCCATTGTTTGACTTCGGACCATTCAAAGCTTTCCGTATCGAACGGCGTGTCTTCCGCCAGTGAAATGAACGCTTCTGTCTGCTGCTGCTTATACAACACAAACAATAATTTGTAGGCTACCAGCGTGTTATCAGGCTCAATATTTCTGGCTTCTTCCAGCGAGTTCCTGGCCTGTACATAGTCAGCATACCCCACGAACATATCCGCTTGTTCAACCAGTTCTGCAACCGATTTTTCCTGTTCATGCTCTTGTTCCGATAGCGGTGCATCAGTGATGTCGTCACCTGTCACCGGGGCGACTACCGTGGTGTCTGAGACCTCATTATCAGCCCCTTTGTCCATTTTTTTCACCGCTTCATCCCAGCTCACATCACGGTTGTTGCGACGCGCCAGTAACCAAAGCAGCAGTAATACCAACAACAGGCCCAACGCAGCCGGTAGTTTGTTGTCATTGAGGAATTGCTTGACCTGATCGATGGTGGAATGTACCTCGTCAGCTTCAAGATTAAGTGCTTGTGCGGTCGTGCTGATGACATCCTCATCTGCGGCTGTTTGCACCGGTGAAGGCTGTTCGGTTTCATCTTCAGTGTCTGAGCCTGGTTCCTGATCCTCAAGTTCAGTCTCAGCGGGAGTGTCATTAGAGTCAGCTGATGGCGCTGACGGCGCTTCAGAGTCGACTATCATGGCTGCCTGATCAGCAAGCGCCGGGTCCTCTTCTTCAAGCATCGACTGTAAGCGGGCCAGATCAGCATCTTTCAGTGAAATCAATCGACGCATGGTTTCGAGTTGCTCTTCCATGGCATCCATACGCTGTTTGAAATCGATGTTTTCCTGAGTTTGCGCTTCGATGGTTTCTTGAGCCAGTGTTAATTGCTCAGTTAACTTTTTGATATCTTCATTGCCCGCCACGTTAGGTGAGGCGTCATCTTCTGATGTCGCCGCATCTTCAGGTGCAACCAGCTTGAGACGACCATCTGATGACGCTGCGTCCGAAGTATCAACATTCGATGTTGACGCTTCACTGTCGGTCTGGTCAGTTTGCGTCTGTGCCGACGCAGTATCAGCCTCGGTGTTCGGGTCTTCAGACTGTGTTGCTACCTGAGCGGCAGGCGCAGAAGAGACAGGCTGTTGGTTGCGGTTCTTCCAGGCTGAATTCTGTTCGGTAAAGGCGGCTCTCGCCTCAGCGGGCGACATTGCCGTGATCTCACTACGCGGGGGAATCTGGAGTGTCACACCGGCTTGAAGACCATTGACATTCTGATTTTTGAAAGCCCTGGGATTGGCGTTGAGCAGCGCCATCATCATCTGATGCACTGTGATGCTGTTATCCGGTCGGGTATTAGCTGCGACATTCCAGAGTGTGTCACTTCGTTTTACCGCATAACTACCGGGACTGTTATCTGTATTTTGAGACAGATAGCGATCCGTAGTCGAGGTCTGAGTCGATGGTGTTGTCGGTTCACTGGGCCGTTCAGTGCCACGAACCGCTTGTGTCACGTATTCAGGCGGGTCAAGTAATACCGTGTACTCACGGAGCAGAATGCCAGACCCCGCTGTGGCCGTAATCAAAAAATCAAGGAAGGGTTCTTTGATGGGCTGCTTGGATGTAATCAGAATCTTGTCACGGCCATTCGACTCAACGATGTCGAACTGCATTTGACTCAGCAGGATGCTGCGATTCAGACCTGCCTTGGTGAATTCAGCATCAGATGCCATTTTCACCTGCAAGTTATCCTTTTCATCCGGCTGCAGTGCAGTGAGGCCAATTTCAGCTTTGAAAGGTTCATTCAAAGCCGACATGACCTCAATCTTACCTAGGCCAAAAGCGTGACTGGTGAGAGGCGTGAAAAAACCCATTGTGGCAGCCGCCACCATTCCGGCCAGAACCTGTTTCTTCATCGTCATCCCCTCACCCTTCCTATGCGCTGATCAAAGGTAGTTTTCGACCAGAACTTCTGCAATTTGTACGCTGTTCAGTGCTGCGCCTTTACGAACATTATCCGCAACTACCCACAAATTCAAACCGTTTGGATGAGAGATATCCTCACGGATACGGCCGACATAGACAGGATCATGACCAGAGGCTTCCGTCACAGCGGTGGGATAGCCGCCATCATTACGATCGTCGAGCACAACAATGCCCGGAGACTGCTTCAGCAATTCGGTTGCCTGCTCAGCAGTCATCTTGTCACGGGTTTCGATATGAATCGCTTCCGAGTGACCAAAGAAAACGGGTACACGCACTGCTGTCGGGTTCACCAGAATATTCTCATCACCCATGATCTTGCGGGTCTCCCACACCATCTTCATTTCTTCTTTGGTGTAGCCGTTATCCTGGAACACATCAATTTGCGGCAGCACATTGAAGGCGATCTGCTTGGGATAAACACTGGATTCTACCGGACGACCATTAAGCAAATCCGCTGTCTGCTTGGCCAGTTCGTCCATCGCCGGCTTACCCGAGCCTGAAACTGCCTGATAGGTGCAGACATTAACGCGGGTGATACCAACCGCATCATAAATCGGCTTCAGTGCCACCATCATCTGAATGGTAGAGCAGTTGGGATTAGCAATAATGCCGCGATTTTTGTAGTCTGCAACGGCTTCCGGATTTACTTCCGGTACGACCAGGGGGATATCTTTGTCGTAACGAAATTGTGAGGTGTTATCAATCACCACACATCCGGCAGCGGCCGCTTTCGGTGCGTATTCCGCAGACACGCTGGCACCTGGCGAGAACAGGCCGACCTGAACTTTGGAGAAATCAAATGTCGCCAGGTCTTCAACGACCAGTGATTTGTTACCAAAACTGACTCTGCTGCCGGCACTGCGCTCACTGGCCAGTGCATAGACTTTACCGACCGGGAAATTACGCTGGTGCAGAATCTCCAGCATGGTTTCACCGACAGCGCCGGTGGCGCCTACGACTGCAACATCAACTTGTTTACTCACATTTCACCTTTTGTCTTGGGTTTAAAGTGCTGCGACCACCGCATCGCCCATTTCCGATGTCGATACTCGGGTGCTGCCTTCTGAATAGATATCGGCCGTTCTGAGACCGTTATCCAGCACCTGGCTCACAGCATTTTCGATTCGATCAGCCATGACGGCCTCATCGAGCGTATAACGTAACATCATAGCAGCTGACAGAATGGTTGCCAGCGGGTTAGCCATATTCTGACCCGCGATATCCGGGGCGCTGCCATGAATCGGCTCGTACATCCCTTTACTGTTTTCATCCAGTGATGCCGATGGCAGCATACCGATAGAACCCGTCAGCATGGAGGCACAGTCAGACAGAATGTCACCGAACATATTGGTGGTCACCATCACGTCAAATTGCTTGGGTGCCCGCACCAGTTGCATCGCCGCGTTATCCACGTACATGTGACTCAGTTCGACAGCGGGGTAATCCTTCGCCAATTCTGTCATAGTTTCACGCCAGAGTTCCGTGCACTCCAGCACATTTGCCTTATCCACCGAGCACACACGGCCCTGGCGTTTACCAGCGATATCAAACGCGACCTTACCGATACGCTGGATTTCGCTTTCACGATAAACCAGGGTGTTATAGCCCTGCTTTTCACCATTTTCCAGCGTACGGATACCGCGTGGCTGGCCGAAGTAAATACCGCCTGTCAGCTCACGCACAATCATCAAATCCAGACCGGCGACGACATCCGGTTTAAGCGTGGATGCCCCGGCCAGTTGCGGATACAGGATGGCAGGACGCAGGTTGGCAAACAGGTTGAGTTCGCTGCGAAGACCCAGCAAGCCTTTTTCCGGACGGACACTGATATCGAGTGACTCCCATTTGTAGCCACCCACAGCACCAAGCAGAATCGCATCCGCCTCTTTGGCCATGGTCAGCGTCGCTTCTGGTAACGGAGTGCCTGTCTCGTCATAGGCGGCACCACCAACCAGCCCATAATCCAGACTGATATCCAGTCCTTCAGTGCGGAGTTTTTCCAATACCTTGACCGCTTCGGCAACGATCTCAGGACCAATCCCGTCGCCGGGCAGAACTGCTATTTTTTTTGTCATTTTACTTTCTTTAAATTGCTCTATCTGGTTTCAGGAAAACAGCCAGGGCGCTTCCTGCTTACGTTTGGCTTCGTAGGCTTCGATCTCAGCGGTGTGCTGCAGCGTCAGACCAATATCATCGAGTCCTTCCTGCAGACAGTGCTTTTTGAAGCTGTCAATCTCGAACTCGATAACTTCACCATCGGGCAGTGTAATCGTCTGCGCCGCTAAATCAACCTTGAGCTGGTAACCGGGCGTGGCTTCAACCTGAGCAAACAGCTTGTTGATCAGCTCCTCTTCCAGCGTGATAGCAAGAATGCCGTTCTTGCTGGTGTTACTGAAGAAAATATCAGCAAAGCTCGGCGCGATAATGACACGGATGCCAAAATCATCCAGGGCCCAGACCGCATGTTCACGGCTGGAACCACAACCAAAATTCTCCCGGGCCAGCAGGATGGTACCGCCTTTATAACGCGGCTGATTCAACTCAAAGTCGGGATTTATCGGCCGCTGACTGCAGTCCTGACCTGGTTCACCATGATCCAGATAACGCCATTCATCAAACAGATTGGGACCGAAGCCGGTACGTTTGATGGATTTTAAAAACTGCTTGGGGATGATGGCATCGGTATCCACATTAGGTCTGTCCATAGGGATAACAATGCCGGTTTCAACTGAAAACTTTTGCATGACGCGGATTAAACCTCTTTTACATCGCGTTCAATGTTAAATAAAAACTGACTGGAACCGCCTGGCTGATGCTGGGCAGACCGGCCAGTTCACGTAATTTTTCCAAGCCTTTGACCAAGTCGTAATCAGCCACATTGAGAATGACCGGCTGATTGGAGACGACAAGCAGCTCACTGTCACTGACTTTGGTGACCAGCAACGTCATTGTCACGGCTTGTTTCTGTCCGTGTAGATCCAGTTCAGCATCCACGGTCAGATTGTTTGATTGTCCCGCTTCGAGCTCGGCAATCATGGCGGGGTCGATCCTGGCCTGCAGAGCAGCTGTTGGATAGGCATCGACCTCAAAGAAAAACTCTTTCATTCGCGAGTCACGGATTTCGATGCCGGTATTGACGCTGGTCAGATCGATCTCAAGCGCGAGGTCACCCGCCTCGCTGACAGATCCTGCAATCCAGTCAAAGTGATGGACCTCAGCAATATTATTTTTCTTGACCGACACAAAGCTGAGTTGAGATTTGCCATTATCCACCTGCCAGGAAGCCGCTGAAGCCATAGTGGATGCCAGCAATAAACTCAATAAATAAACGGTTCTGTGAAGATATTTCATTATCTACTCCTGTTATTGGTATAGCGGGCTGATTTCACTATCGACGGATTCGTGGTCCTGCATCAGTTCGTCAATAGATCGAGTCAGTTCCTCCTCAACGGCTGATTTGAGGACAATAATCTCTACCCGGCGGTTTTGAGCCCGGTTTTCCGTGGTGTCATTAGGCACCAGAGGCTTGGTATCCGCGTAGCCTTCCAACACGAAACGCTCAGCGGGTATCTGACCGGGGGCCAGTAACTCATGCACCACCGATGTGGCCCGCGATGTGGACAATTCCCAGTTGGAACGATATCGCGGGGTATTAATCGGCACATTGTCCGTGTGCCCTGCCACGGCAATGCGACCATCCGTCGTCAGTAACACATCGTGAATCTTGCGCAGGATCGGGACAAATCCTGGATTCAGTCGCGCATCACCTGAGGGAAAGGATCCTTTTTCTCTGATTCGGATCACGATACGACTGAACTGGCTCTCTACGACAATCAATCCATCCTGGATCTCCTGCTCCAAGGCTTCCCTGAATTCCTGGGTCTCTTCAGCCACTTCCTTGACCTGCTGTTGAGCCAGCTGTTCGGCATCCGCAGTGACCTTGAGCTGTTCGCGAGTTTCGTCCATTGTATCCTGTCTGACCACTTTCAGGGGAGTCGGTTTAGGTTCCCCCGGACTGAACTCCTGTGCAATGATGCTGGTACCCTCAGGAATTTCATCTTTGGGAACCTCACGTTGAACACCAAATGCATTTTCCAGTGATTTGACCACCATCTTGTATTTCAACGCATCAATTTCAGCGAAGGACAGCAGCAACACAAAGAAGCACATCAGCAGTGACATCAGGTCGGCAAAGGTCGCCATATAGGCGGGTAAGCCTTCCGCGTCGCGTTTGGCTCTGTTCGGATTCTCGCTCATAGACTAAGACCGCTGCGTCAGGCTGCGGCTTCTTCTTCGCTGTCACGCTTGGAGGCGGGCAGGAAGTTTTTCAGAATCTCACCCAGAATTTTGGGGTTCTGGCCTTCCTGAATGCCGAGCACACTCTCGATAATGATGTTTTTGTTCATCAGCTCTTCACTACTTCGCAATGACAGCTTGTCGGCGATAGGCAGAGCAAACATATTGGCGAGCATGGCGCCGTAGAGGGTGGTCAGCAGTGCCACAGCCATTGCAGGACCAATCGACTTGGGGTCAGACATGTTGCTCAGCATTTGAACCAGCCCCACCAGCGTCCCGATCATACCCATTGCCGGTGCCGCATCCCCCATCGCTTTGAAAATCTGCTGACCGACACTGTGGCGGTTAAGCGTTTCATTCAACTCCGTCAGCAAAGCCTTTTTTACCACCGCGGGTTCGTGACCGTCGACCAGCATCATAATGCCCTTGGAAAGCACCGGATTGCTGATTTCCTGGCGCTCCAGAGCCAGCAGGCCCTCTTTACGGGCTATACCGGCAAGCTCTACGACGTTGTCGATAATCGCCTGAGGTGATTCGGATTTATGCAGAAAGGCTTTGGTCGCCGTTTTTATCGAACCGATAAACTGCCCCAGGGTGAATCGCATCAAAACCACGGCAAAGGTCCCGCCGAGAACGATGGCCAAAGAGGGCATGTTGACAAAAGTACCAGCCGCCGCACCCAGTGCGATGGTTGCGATAATCAATCCCCAGGCGGTCACAAGGCCCAGCAGCGTAGCAAGATCCACTCTTAAACTCCCTCTATAGCATCCGGCAGAAACAGCATAAATTCAGCGGGTATTTTACCGAACAGTTCACAAAAAATCTGCTGCTCAAGCAGATGGAATTGAATGTTTTTTATGCTTTTTATGACGGTAAACCATCACAGCGGGCAATATCACGATCAACAAGCCCAACAGCAACAACAGCAATGGCCATACTGTCGGCCTGTTCCATTCATCCTGTAATTGTTGCCGCAGTTCTGTATCCAGACGGCGGTATTTCAGGGTGTTATTGGCCATCAGGTTAGGCTTGATGTTGTGATTCCATGCATGATAGAGCGTAAACATTTTAGGGTGAAATCCCCACACCCACGGTGCATCCTCTCGAGCGATATCGGCCATGCGCTGAATAATCTTTAATCGCTCATCACTGTTGGGCATCACCCGCATTGACTCAAACAGCTTATCAAAGGCTTCATTTTTGTAGTTGGCTGCATTTTCCCCTTTCGTCTCAACTTTACCGTTTGGGCCATAGAGTAGAAACAGGAAGTTCTCAGGATCAGGATAATCCGCATTCCAGCCCCACTGGAAAATCTGGGCGCGACCACGACGCATTTTATCCTGAAAACGGTTGTAGTCGGTGCTGCGGATCACCAACTGCACGTTGAGTTTGCGGAACTGTTTACGTAACCAGTCCAGTTGCGCTTTACTATCGGGGCCACTGGCCGGCACATCGAAATAGAGGACTAACGGCTCACCGGTCTCGGCATCACGCCCTCTGGGATAGCCTGCCTCGGCCAGCAGTTTTTTTGCCTCATCAAGAGACTTTCTCACCGCCTCTCCATCCTGCCATTCATAAACATACGGGTTGATGCCGGCTTCACCCTCTACGTAACCAAATATACCCGGCGGCACAGGCCCCTGTGCCGGTATGCCCCGACCGTTGGCAAATATCGATATATATTCCTCATGGTCAATAGCGATGGAAATGGCGCGTCTGAGCTTTTTCGCTTTCTCACTATAACCGCCTACGACCGGGTCCAGCATGTTGAAGCCCATATAGAAGGTCGAGGTGCCGACAGCCGTTTCCAGTTGTATGCCCTTCACTTTCATTGCATCACTGAGGCCGAACTCACCGGCAGAAGACACCTGTACAGCCTGATCAAAGCTGTCGGAACTGATGCCACTGACATCATAATAACCCTGAATAAATTTACCCCAGTAGGACGTGTTTTCCTTTTCCAGAGTGAAAACGATTTGGTCAATAAGGGGCAGTGGCTTGCCAGCATCATCCAGGAGACCGGCTTCGGCATCGCCAGGGTCGCCTTCCGTGGGATAAAACTCGCCATGGAAATTCGGATTTTTACTGAGCACCATTCGCCGGTTGGGATCATTTTCCGTCATGTAGAAGGGACCGGTGCCGACTGGATACCAGTCAATCGTGATGTTTTTATCGATCAGTCCGGGCTGAGCGTAGAATTGTTCCGCTTCCCAGGGAATCGGGGCAAAAAAAGGCATCGCCAGCCAGAAGCGGAGCTGGGGATATTTGCCATAGACCTTAATCTGGTAAGTATAGTCATCAATGACGTTAACCCCTTCAAGTGCCAGTGCTTGAAGGTCGATAGGCCGCCCCTGCTGACGGAGTTCACGAAGCTTGTCAGCAAAATCGTTGAGCCCGACGATATGTTCTCCCATCAGACCCAGAATCGGCGAGTGGATCTCGGGATGGGCCAGGCGTTTGATTTGGTAAACAAAATCATCGGCTTTCAACTCACGCGTATCAGTTTGTTCAAAATCAGCCAGCTTCTCGACCTCGTCAAGTTGTTCCTGCGTCAAAGCGTGATACAGAAAATCACCCTGTTCATCGCGGACAAATGCCGGATGAGGCTGGTAATAGATCCCGCTTTTGAGCGGAATCGTGTAAACACTGTAGGCAATATTGTCACTGTCTTCTGCTACCGGCTCGTTATTTTCATCCAGATAAGTCACTTGCGGCATAGCATCTGCAACCAGCGGCTCCAGCTGATAAGGACGTTTAAGATAATGATACTGATACGGTGGCTCATAAATCTGACCGGTGATGGCGATTTCATTGGCACTGTATGAGCGGGCCGGGTCAAGGTGTTTGGGTCGAAGCGAAAAGGAAGTATAGAGGGTATCCAGCTCAGCATTCTGATCCGGGTAGGGTGAGTTGACCGCACCGAATTCACAGGCGGACACAACAAGCAGCGACAGACAAACCAGCAGATATCTCAGTTTCATTCTCACAACGTCAAAATTGGAACCAGATGTGTGACCAAGATTATCACGAGTTTACTGCGCGGTCGCCCTTCCCGTTGGTGATAAAATCAGGTAAGTTATCCCGCTTTATCCGCAGTTTAGGAGAGACTTATGGGTTTCCTGCAAGGCAAACGCGTGTTAATTGTGGGCGTTGCCAGCCCGCGCTCTATCGCCTCCGGCATTGCACATGCCATGGCCAAACAAGGGGCTGAACTGGCCTTTACCTATCAAAATGACAAGCTCAAATCCCGCGTTGAAAAAATTGCTGAAGAATGTGGCGCCGACCCGGCAATGGTCTTTCCCTGCGATGTCAGCAGCGATGACCAGATTCAGGCGGTCTTCGACGATCTGAACAAACATTGGGATGGTCTCGATACCATCGTTCATTCAGTCGCCTTTGCGCCACGTGAACAATTACAGGGCAGCTTTGTTGACAGCGTCACCCGCGAGGGTTTCTCCATGGCCAACGATATCAGTGCCTATAGCTTTGCTGCACTGGCCAAGGCCGGTAAACCGATGATGGCTGACCGTAACGGTTCTATGCTGACACTGAGCTATCTGGGCGCTGAACGTGCGATTGATAACTATAACGTCATGGGCGTCGCTAAAGCCGCACTGGAAGCGACTGTCCGTTACATGGCCTACTCACTGGGCGAAGAAGGCATTCGCGTGAACGCCGTTTCTGCGGGTCCTATCAAAACCCTGGCGGCCGCCGGTATCGGCGATTTCGGCAAAATGCTGGCTTATGGTGAGCGTAACTCTCCGCTCCGTCGTAACGTCACCATTGAAGAAGTCGGTAATGTCGCTGCCTTCCTCTGCTCCGATCTGGCGTCAGGGGTCACCGGCGAAATTACTTATGTGGATGCGGGTTACAACATCGTCGGCATCGGCGATAAGTAGAACGCCAGCAATCTGCTAATATTCACGACAGGGCATTTTATATGCCCTGTTTTGTTTTCAGCGCGGGGAAATCCAATGTCGCACTTTCATGCCCTGGTTCTGTTGGGCTTTATCATTGCCGGTGCGGTTATCGGCGTTTTTTATGGCTGGTATGCCGGTGAAGCCGCCATGGCTGTTGCTTGGTTGGGCAGCCTTTTCCTCAACGCGCTGAAGATGACCATCATTCCCCTGATCATTGCCTCTGTCGTCAGTGGTATTGGCAGTCTTGGTGATATCCGGCAGTTGGGGAAGCTGGGGGGCTATACGATGGTCTACTATCTGTCGACCACAGCACTGGCGGTTTTTGTCGGTCTTCTGGTCGTAAACTGGATTCAACCCGGCGCTGGCATTCAACTGACACAGACTGCTGTGCCGGAACATATTCTGTCGAAACAGGACACGGGTATCAGTGATATCTTCCTGTCACTCATCTCCCCCAATCTGTTTGCTGCTGCCAGTCAGACAGAGTTATTGCCACTCATCGTCTTTGCCATCCTGTTTGCGATGGCACTCACCACTATCGGTGATAGATCCAAACCCGTGTTTGCGGTATTCGATGGTATCAATGAAGCCATGATGAAGCTGGTAATCTGGATTATGCATTTTGCCCCGGTTGGCATATTCGCGCTGATTGCCGCCCGCCTGGGAAGTACCGGGGGCGGCGAACAGTTTATGGCAGAAATCAGCGCGGTAGGCATGCATGTCGTGACGGTACTGACCGGCCTGCTGCTTCACGCAATTATATTATTTTGTATCCTTTATTTTGTCGCCCACCGCGGTATGGATTACCTGTTAGGTATGGCCAGGGCACTGGTCACGGGCTTTGGTACCGCCAGTTCCTCAGCCACCCTGCCGCTGACCATGGAATGTGCTCGTGAAAACAAGGTCAGTCCCAAAGCGGTTAAATTTGTTTTACCTCTGGGGGCGACTATCAATATGGATGGCACCGCCTTATACGAAGCGGCAGCGGTCATGTTTATCGCCCAGGCCTATGGCATCGAACTCACGCTGATGCAGCAGGGACTTGTCTTTATTACTGCGACACTGGCTGCAATCGGTGCTGCAGGCATCCCTGAAGCCGGTCTGGTAACGATGGTGATTGTGTTGACTGCGGTCGGGCTGCCACTCGAAGGTATCGCGCTGCTGCTGGCTGTGGACTGGTTCCTGGATCGTTTCCGCACCACCGTCAATATCTGGGGTGACAGTGTCGGTGCTGCCGTTATTGCCAGGCTGACATAAAAAAAGCGCCCGAAGGCGCTTTTTTCTGTCTGCTTAAAATCTATCTCAGACTTTTATCCCGAATCTCAATATCGGCGTCTGCTCGCAGACTGGCAATGAATGCCTGCAGTTCAGCGTTGGACATCATTTGCTGTAACTGCTCTTGTATGGACTGTCTTTCTTCAGCCTCAACATCCGCAGTCTGACCGTTTTGAACATCAGTCAGCTTGATCACAACGTAATTGCCATTATCCGCTGTAAAGCCGGTGTATTGGGCCTGAGACTCAGGCTTTTGCATTTCAAACGCGCGTTGCAGAATCTGTTGACTGACTGCCTCGCTGTCACGGCCATAAAAAGCTGCGGGCTGCCAGCTTTCCAACAACGTCTGCGCCTCGGCACCCGTTTTCAACTCAGCCACGATGGCTTCACCTTTTTCACGGGCAAACTGGCTGGCTTCATCAAATAACAGCTGTTGTTCTATGGCAGGTTTAACAGATTCAAATGGCAACACACTCTCTGGAATGTGTTTGTTCTTATGGATCACCACAAGATGCGTATCCGATAGCTCAATCACAGCGCTGTTCAGTTCGTTTTGCAGCACATCCTCACTGAAAGCGGCTTCTACTACTTTGGCTTCGCTGCTTATGCCTGACTCGGTACCACCGCGAGTAAACAGCGGCGTAGTTTGAATCTCAAGCCCGAGTTCTTCGGCTGCCACATCAAGGCTATCCGGGTTTTCAAAACTCAGGTTAGCGAGTTGTTCAGCTTTATCATAAAATTGAGCTTCAGCCTGTTGACTGCGGTAGCGTTGCTCAACTTCAGTACGGACGTCACTGAAGTCCTGTACTTCTGGTGATTCCACACCGGTCAATTTAATCAGGTGATAACCGAACTCCGTCTGTACCGGCTCACTGATATCGCCCACATTTTCCAGTGCAAAAGCTGCTTCTTCGAAAGCAGGCTCCATCACATCAGGGCCGAAATAGCCAAGGTCGCCGCCTTGAGCTGCCGAACCCGTGTCTTGCGACTCAGCTTTGGCAAGCGTTCCAAAATCTTCACCCTGTTGGAGTCGCTCAGCAATCTTTTCAATCTCTGCGAGCGCCTGTTCGTCGTCACCTTCGATCAGGATGTGACTGACACGACGTTGTTCGGGTCCCACAAACTGAGATTCGTTATCGACATAGAATTGCTGTAATGCTTCTTCATCAACCGTAATAGTGTCAGCAATACTGTCTATGTTGAGTTCAACATAATTCACTCTGACCTGCTCGGGTGCGGTGTATGCCGTTTTGTTGTTGTCATAGTATGCACGGACAGCTTCATCATCGATGCTGACTTTATCAACATAGTTCTGAAGCGGCACCACCCCGTAAGCAATTTCACGTTGCTGCTTTTCCAGTTCCAGCACTCTATCCAGTTGCACCGGCGTTACGATAGCTGAGCGCTGAATATTCCGGGTCAGTTCCTGGGTCAGCAAATCATTGCGGAGCTGGGCTTCAAAACTGGCAGGACTGTAACCCACACGGGCCAGCATCATCGCATAGTAATCAGGGTCAAACTGGCCATCACGCTGAAACGCCGGGTTGGAACGGATCATTTCTGAGACTGAGGCATCATTGACTGTTTGTCCCAGCTTTTGACTGGCCTCATGCAGTAATCGCTGTTCAATCAAGCCGTCAAGAATGTTCCGTTTGACAGCTGCCCCTTCAAACATCGCCGGATCAAACTGTTCACCCAGGACGTTACGCATCTGGTCACGATACTGCTGCAGGGACTGCTGGAGTTCTGTCTGGTTGATTTCATGGCCGTTGACTTCTGCGACAACAACGTCGGATGCACCGGTCATGTAGGAGTTTACCCCCCACAAAGCAAACGGAATACTAATCAGACCGACAATGAACCAGGCAATCCATCCCTGGGCGCGATCACGAATGTAATGCAACATGGAAGAAAACCTTCATATCTGTAGTTATAAAAATGGATAGTCTAAACCATCAGGCAAAAAAAAAGGCGCATAAAATGCGCCCTTTTTCGTACTTGGCGGAGCGGACGGGACTCGAACCCGCGACCCCCGGCGTGACAGGCCGGTATTCTAACCAGCTGAACTACCGCTCCAAGAATTCCTGGTGGGTGCTGAGGGGATCGAACCCCCGACCCTCGCCTTGTAAGGGCGATGCTCTCCCAGCTGAGCTAAGCACCCCAAGAAAAAAGACTAGTTTACAGCATCCTTGAGTGCTTTACCAGCTTTGAAAGCAGGAATTTTAGCCGCAGCGATTTTGATTTCTTCGCCGGTACGTGGGTTACGGCCAGTACGTGCAGCGCGCTCACGAACAGAGAAAGTACCGAAGCCAACCAGCGTGACCTGGTCGCCTTTGCTCAGCGCTTTAGTGACAGCTGATGTCATGCCATCAACAGCTTGGGCGGCTTTTGCTTTAGAGATGTCTGCAGCTGCAGCAACTGCATCGATGAGTTCAGATTTATTCACAGCTTAATTCCTCATATCGTTATTGATCGTTATGTCGTCCAAATGCCGGATTCGCTGCTACCTGGCTCAGCGAGACCGGACTGTGTGTATCTAACTACAGCAAAATTAGCGTGTCAAGACAACGGATCACTGTTTGTAAATAGATTTTATCGGGCTTCAGCCGGAATCTTCGGCATAAGGTTGACAATCTGATTCAGGCCATGAATATTGTCAGGTTGCCTGTTTCTGTTCCAGGCGACGCGCCATTGCCACATATTGTTCAATGGTGACTGTCTCGGGACGTTGTTCCGGTTTGACCCCCACCTGCTCCAGGTCAGCCAAAGATAGTAGTTTTTTCAATGTGTTAGCGATCGTCTTGCGGCGCTGGCTAAACGCGACCGTGACCAGCTTATTCAGCCAATCCCTATCCACATCGCCGCCTTTCTTTTGTGACAGAGGTTGCAGATAAATAATCGCAGATTCGACTTTGGGAGGGGGGTCAAAGGCTTCAGGCGGTACGATGAACATTTGCTCTGCGTAGCATTGATGCTGCAGCATAATACTCAAACGACCATACTGCTTTGAACCCGGTGAAGCGCAGATGCGCTCAACAACTTCGCGTTGCAGCATAAAGCACATATCCTCAATACACGCGGATTGCTCGATAAGATGGAATAACAGCGGGGTTGTAATGTTATAAGGCAGGTTACCGATCACCCGCAGCTTTTCATCATTCTGCTGCAGTTGTTGATAGTCGAATTTAAGGGCATCAGCTTCATAAATTGTCAGATGCGGTTGGCCAGCGAACTGCTGTTTCAGCAACGGTACCAGATCCCGATCCAGTTCAACCACATCCAGATGGTCACAACGGCTCAGCAGTGGTTTGGTCAGCGCCCCGCGACCAGGGCCAATTTCTACCAGATGTTCCCCCTTATCGGGGCTGATAACCTCGATAATTGCTTCAATAATGGCCTGATCATGAAGAAAGTTCTGGCCAAAACGTTTGCGCGCCCGAGGGTAGTGAGATTCAGTCATATTATTTGTCTTGGGATTGCTGGCTGTCAGCCATTTCGAGCGCCATGTCGATGGCGGCCTGCAGGCTGGATGCAGACGCTTTACCGGTCGCAGCCAGATCAAGTGCCGTACCGTGATCAACGGAGGTACGGATAAAGGGCAAGCCCAGCGTCACATTTACAGCGCGACCAAAGCCATGATGCTTGAGCACCGGTAGCCCTTGATCATGAAACATCGCCAGCACCACATCATAGTCTTTCAACCTATCCTGATTGAAAATGGTATCTGCCGGCCAGGCACCGCTGACTGCAAGCCCTTCAGACTGACAGGCATCAATGACCGGCTGTATGGTGTCTATTTCTTCATGTCCCAGATGACCGCCTTCACCAGCATGGGGGTTGAGCCCGCAAACAGCGATTCGGGGCTTGTTCAGACCAAACTGACGCTTGAGTGAGTCATTGGTAATATGCAGAATCTGCTGCAGGCTGTCACGGGTGATAGCATCGCTCACCGCTGCCAACGGTAAATGCGTTGTCGCCAGTGCCACTCTCAAATCACCCGTCGCCAGCATCATCACCACCTTAGCGACACCCGCACCATCAGCAAAAAACTCGGTGTGACCACTGAAGCTGTGACCGGCATCGTTTATGACGCCCTTATGAACTGGCGCCGTCACAATCGCATCGAATTCACCACTGATGCTTTTATCGAGTGCCAGCTGCAACATGGCAAGCACATAGCTGCTGTTGGCTGGATTAAGCTCGCCGGCAGTAACCGGCTGACTTAACTGGACAGGGAGGTAGTACAGACTTCCGGGTTCGGCTATGGCCGCAGGCTGATTCAGATCGGCCTCAATCAGCTTTAACGGCAGATTTAGCTGCTGTGCTCTTTGCTGCAACAGCGACGGATCAGCCAGGACAATCAATTGCGCCTGTTGCCGGGTCTGCGCCAGTTGAACAGCGAGGTCAGGGCCTATGCCAGCAGGTTCACCACTGGTGAGTGCTATACGCCTTATCACCATTAAAGATCACGGTATTCGACATAGGCTTCATCACGCATTGCCCGCAACCAGCTTTCCAATTCTTCGTCGATCTTGCGTTGACGGATTTGCTCGCGCGCTTTGTTGCGTTTGAACTCTTCCGCCATGTTTTCTTCACGCCGGTCTTCCACTTTGATCAGATGCCAGCCAAAACGACTCTGGAAAACATCGCTCATTTCACCAATCGCAAGTTCATCCATTTTTTCCTGGAACTCCGGCACCATTACACCGGGACTGACCCAGCCCAGGCTGCCGCCCTCAATGGCTGAACCGGTATCTTCAGAGTGAGCACGGGCCAGTTCGGCAAAATCTTCACCGTTGGCAATACGTTCACGCAGTTGATTCAAACGTGCTTCTGCTTCTTCATCGGTCACGAGTTCGTTGGTCTTAATCAGGATATGACTGGCCAGGGTCTGTTTGACCAGATGGGTCTCAGCGCTCTTTTTGTCCTTGAGCCGGACCAGATGAAAGCCACTGCCACTGCGCAGCGGTTCGCTCACTTCGCCGACAGACAGCTTGGGAACGACGTCAGCGAATAGTGAAGGCAGTTCACCTTGTTTACGCCATCCCAGTTCTCCCCCTTCCAGTGCATTCTGACCATCGGAGTAACCCGCTGCGACCTGACCGAAGTCACCGCCTTCGGCCAATAAACCCTGAATCTTTTCCAGTTGTTCCTGCGCCGCCTGTACTTCTTCCGGTGATGCTGCTTCCGGCATACTAATCAGGATGTGCTGCAACTGGTATTCAATGTCACTGTTGCCACTCTGCACACTCTGCGTCGACAGGAAGTTATCCACTTCCCGATCAGAAACAACAACACGGTCCTCCACCTGACCTTTACGCAGTCGGCTGATAATCATCTCTTCACGAATCGTTTCACGGAACTGACTGAAGTCGTAACCGTCTTCTTCAAGAACATCACGAAACTGTCTGAGATTCATATTGTTGTTGTCGGCAATCTGACGCAGTGCCGCGTTTAATGCATCATCGCCTACCCTGACGCCCACTTGTTCAGCACGCTGCAATTGAAGGCGTTGCATAATCAGTCTTTCCAATACCTGGTCACGCAGCACATCGCTGGGCGGGATCGCAGCCTGACGCTGACGTATTTGCTGCCTTACTGTCTGCTGCATGTCCATCAACTCGCTTTCCAGAATCACTTCATCATTAACAACGGCAATGATGCGGTCCAGCGGTGCAGCCCAAACATTGCTGGCCACCAATAACGCGGCAATCAAAAACTTCATCAAAATTATTACTCCAAAATTCACGCGGGCATTATATAAGGATCAGTTCAAGCTGTGTGTCACGGCTTTGACTCTAACGGGGTTCAGTCTGCCTGATAACCGCGAATACTGGTCTCCAGCAAGCTGTCAGATTTTTTACCAAAGGCGCCCAGGCCTTTCAGCTCAACCTGGAAATAAATGGCCAGATTGCGGTCATCGTCAAAGGCATCATTGACGTAGTTACGTATTGCCAGACGCGTGGCCCAGCAACAACTGTCGTATTGTAAGCCGGCCAGGGCTTCCAGCGTTTTACCCTGATCGATGGAACGGTACCAGCGACCAAACAGCTGCCAGCGATCTGAGACCGGCACCTGGGCTGAAATGTCGACCTGTTCCAGACCTTCCAGGCGGGTAATATCCGCACCATCACGACGGTAACGATGAGAGATGTTGAAAATACCGCCCTTATCACCGCGATAGCGCAGTCCCACCGAGGACATATTGGATTCGGTTTCGCCCGGATCCCACTGGATTTCACCACTGACTGACCATTCGTCATTAATGAATGCCACAGCTTCTGCAATCATATCTGAATCAGCATCACTATTTTCAATACCATTGGGCAGGGTTACATTGCGATCATCAAAATAGCGAATCTGTCCCAGCGTCAACCTCAGATTTTCATCACCGGTTTCCTGATTGATGATTCTCGAAGTCACAGCGAGCGAGAGCTGATTGGCATCACCGATACGATCGCCACCAATAAAGCGGTCATAGGAGAAAAGCCGGATCATGTTAAATGTGGACAGACTGGTGTCAAAGTCGGGAATATCCGATTGATCTCGCTCGGGTATATAAAGATAGAAAGCCCGGGGCTCCAGTGTCTGTAAAAAATTGCCCTTGCCGATGTTCAGCTCACGCTCGAAAAACAGCCCGGTATCAAAACTGGCTATAGGCAGAGAACGTGATGCATCATCATCAAACTGATTCAGATCATCGCTTTTGAGATTGTAGCGGGTATGGTTAAACGCCAGTCTGGGCGTGGCAAAAAAGGCTGAGTTACCCATCGGCATACTGACAGCCGGTTCGAAATTAATACGCTGACCTTCGACCCGGTCATTGTGATCAAACTCCACATACTCCGCATCAAATTCATAGGTCAGGCCCAGCGCCTGGTCAGGCAGGTAACCGCTCAATAGTAGCTGAGGCAGTCGTTTATATTGTTCAGGTACATCTGACAGGGTCTGATAGCCCTGCATGCGAGCAGTAAAGTTCCAGACATCCCCCACATAACCGGTCTCAACCAGGCGGTTCAGGTGAGTTCGACTGGACAGACTCAGACTGGAGCCAAAATCCTCGAAATAATTCTCATCCGAGACATAGTTATAATCGACAATCGCACGCCAGCGGTTGGGCAGATAAGAACGGTGCTGCCAGGTAAATAACTCACGATCCTCCTGGTAATATGGATTCAGATCTTCACCACTATTTTTGAGATCGTCTGAATCAAGGAAGTTGGCCTCGATCTCACCCTCTCCCCACTCTGATAAGTAACGGAACTGCCCGCCCAGCATCAACCCACGATCACTCATATATCGCGGCGTCAAAGTGGCATCCATATTAGGCGCAATGTTCCAGTAATAGGGTGTCATGACATCGAAACCGGTCTCATCACTGTTGCCTACTGAAGGCGGCAGGAAACCCGACTTACGCTTATCATTGAGCGGGAAGTTGATGTAAGGCGTATAGAATATGGGGATACCGCCCACGCGAACCACCACGTCTTCGGCTTCCCCGACACCGGACACATGGTCCAGGTGGACTTCATCGGCATCCAGCAACCAGGCATTATCCCCTTCCGGACAAGTGGTATAGCTGGCGTTTTTCAAATCTGTGCTGGCTTTGCCTTTACGCAACAGGTGACTGGCCTGCCCACGGGCATGCATCTGACGGATTCGATACTGGGCATCCAGCATTCTGCCCTCATCTTTTTGCATCGACCATTCAGCCTGCTGGGAATCAATGATAATTTCACTATCACGCAGTCTGACATCGCCGCTGGCGGTAACATCACCACTGGCACGATTATACGTGGCGCGCTCTGCGCTCAGTTGCTGACCGGCGCGGGTGATATCGACATCGCCGGAGAACACCGAGGTACCGCTCTGCAGTAACTGCACATCATTGGCTTTGACATCAACCGGGCTCTGCTCCGAATCTACCTCCGATGCCGGCAGGAATAGATCCTCGTAACCAAAGTGGCAACTGAGTCCCTGTTCCTGTTGGGCCGCAACCGTCCCGGTAATGCAGGACAGTAATAAGGTAGAGAGAAGCTTTAATTTGCGCATGTTCATCCTCAAGCTGCTGACCCAGCCATGATTAACGTCCTGACCGAATGAAAAATAACGCTCAATTTATCGCATATATATAAGTAATCAGCAAATTAGTTCCGTCGCTATCAGCCACGCTGAAGCGGATAATCCCATCTGCTCAAAGACTTAGCTTTAAGGCCTGCTGGTGAGTGATTTTCAGGCCGTTCATCAGGCACGCTGAATCCGCTGAGGGGATAAAATAATTTTGTCATGATGTGTTGACAGAGCGGGCTTCAGTCCCTATAGTATGCGCTTCCTTTCGGGGGCTATAGCTCAGCTGGGAGAGCGCCTGCATGGCATGCAGGAGGTCGGCGGTTCGATCCCGCCTAGCTCCACCAATAACTCGAAAGAAAAGTTTTAGGTCCCCATCGTCTAGAGGCCTAGGACACCGCCCTTTCACGGCGGTAACAGGGGTTCGAATCCCCTTGGGGACGCCAAATTGAGGGTCTGAACAATCAGACCCTTTTCTTTTGAGACAATTTAAAGACCTGGGTCCCCATCGTCTAGAGGCCTAGGACACCGCCCTTTCACGGCGGTAACAGGGGTTCGAATCCCCTTGGGGACGCCATCTTTATTCTGTTTTACCTTACCCGCTTGTTCATCCACAAAGCCAGTGCGGCAAACAGCATAGTCGGAAACGACGATGCCAGCCACGGCAACAAACCGAACACCAGCCCCATGTGCTGAAAGCTCTGGTTAAAAAGGTGAAAGCCGATTCCGAGCAAAGCACCGGCCAGAATCCGGCCCCCTATCGGCGCTGAACGCAGTGGTCCAAATACAAACGGCACGGCCAGCAGCACCATCACCGCCGCACTCACCGGCATCATCAATTTACTCCAGAAAGCCAGCTCATACTGGGCCACCGACTGATGATTGTCTTTCAGATAGGTCACATATTCCAACAAGTCCCACACCGGTAAGAATTCAGGCGGCACCACCACGATATTGACCATGCCCGGATTGAGCTGGGATTGCCAGCGGGCGTGCGTGACAGACCGGACCTTGACCCCTGCCTCATTAATCGTACTCTGGACGACATCGGTTAAGATCCAGCTTTCATCCTGATATTCTGCTTTGACAGCCCGGGTCAGGATCCGCAGCCGGTGATTGTCATCAAACTCATAGATCGCCACATTGGAAAAACTGCCGTCGGCATTAATTCTGTCAATGTGATTGAAATGGTTACCGTCACGGGTCCAGAAACCATGTTCGGAGCGTGTTCCCACCGTGCCGGTCTGCGCCACCGACTGTAACTGTCTGGCATATTGTTCAGTAATCGGTCGAAGCCCTTCACCAATGACCAAAGCCACCAGCATCAGTATGGCTGCCACCACCACGACAGCTTTATTGATATCGGCAATCGAATAACCCGCGGCCCGCATCGCCACCAGCTCGCTCTGGCTGGCGAGATTACCCAGGCCAATCACACTGCCCAGCAAGGCTGCCACCGGCAGTAATTCATAAATCCGCTTGGGCATCGTCAATGCAATATAGCTGAGGATACTGCCGATGCCGTAGTCGCCCTCGCCCAGATCATCGAGTTCAGTAATAAAGTCCATAAAGGTATACAACGCCAGCAATACCAGCAGCACCAGGGCGGTGCTGGCAATAATGTTTTTGGCAATGTATTTAGACAGTATGCGCATTTATGAACTTTGTTTTTGTTGATAGCGGGAAAGAAAACGACGCAGGGTCTGACGGTTCAACAGCAGCAACAGCACCACCAGCATTAATACATGCACCCAGACGCCACCGAGCCAGACGGGAATGTCCCCCTTGGCGACCCAGGCACGATTGACGCCCAGCAGATTGCTGTAAATGATGTAGATCAGCACCGCTGGGACAAATCCGGCATAACGTCCCTGACGGGGACCGGCATTGGCCAGCGGAATCGCCAACAGGCACAGCAGCAGCGTCATCAGGGCCGCAGCTGTACGCCACTGAACTTCTGCAAGATCACGCGGTTCGCCCCGTGCCAGCAGGTCTGACGTGGCCATCGCCTTGTGACGTTCACGCACCTCGCCTTCCTGTCCTTTTTCTATCAACAGACTGTGGCTGCCGAACTGCGCGATAGTGAAATCCTGATCCCCCGCTCTGCCCTCATAGCGGTAGCCCTCTTCCAGGACCAGGAATTTATCCCCGGTTTGCGAATCAATTTCGAAGTGGCCGGTTTCGGAGCGAAATATCAGTGGCTTGTCCTCACGATCAATCTCAATGAAGACATTTTCCATAAACTGCTTATTGGCGCTGAGCCCCTGCGAATAAAAGGTCCAGTCGCCGCCTTCACTTTCCTTGAAACTGCCCGCAATCAAGCCCGTCGTATTCGCGGAAATCTTGGCCTTTTCCTGTAATTCATAGCGTTCAGACAACACGCCGGGCACCACGAACAATGACAGCACGGCGACAATGACTGCAATGGTACCGGCAAACAGCAGCACATTGCGCATGATGCGCAGATTGGAGATGCCACAGGCCGACATGACGGTGAGTTCATTATCGGAACTCATCCGCCCCAGTGACAGCATGACAGCGAGAAAAGCGCCTATCGGCAACAGAATCGACAACGCTCCCAGCGAACTCAGGCCAAGCAGGCTGAAAATCACATCGGCTGGCATGTTACCTACCGCGGCATCTGCGAGATAGCGGGCAAAGCGGGTTGAAATATAGATCAGCCAAAGCACGCCGGTCACAGCGACCAGGTTAATCACAAACTCCCTGAGCAAATAGCGATCGATGATGGTCAGCCAGGAAGATATCGGGTGCGGAACGTTGAGCATTAACGGCGTGTCTTGGTTAGAATAAAACGTTTGTTTTTGGCACAATCAATTTCGAATTCAAGAAGTCTAAACTAATTCATCCCTACAGGAGAAATCCATGCAGTATTTTGTCACTACCGATGCGCTGGCGTCACAGCAGACTGACTGTCTCGTTGTTGCCGTTTATGATGGCGGCGAACTGAGCCCCTGCGCTGCGCAGTTGGATGAAGACACCCGCGGCGCGGTGCAGCGTGTGGTTGATGCCGCCGATATTACCGGCAAACCGGGTCAGACCCTGTTCATGTATCACCCCGAAGGCATCAAGAGTCCACGTATTCTGCTGGTTGGTGTCGGTAAAAAAGGCAAAACCACTGAGAACGATTTCAACGCGGCGACCACCACCATGGCGCAGGTTTTGAATGAAAGTGGCGCACAAACCGCGACCTGTTGTCTCGCCGAGGTGGAACTGGGTGATCGCTCAGTTGCCTGGAAAGTGCGGCAGACCAGTGTCAATACCGAAACGGCACTCTACCGTTACACACACACTAAAAGTGAAAACAAGCCGATCGAAAAACCTTTGACACAGCTCAGTTTTGCCTGTGATGAGACTGACACGGCGGCGCTGGGCCAGGCCGTCGATCAAGGCGCAGCGATTGGCCGCGGCATGAACCTGGCACGTGAACTGGGCAACCTGCCCGGTAACATCTGCACCCCGAGCTATCTGGCCGAGCAAGGTATCAAACTGGGTCAGCAGTTCGACAGCATCACTACCACCGTGCTGGATGAAGCGGAAATGGAAAAACTGGGCATGGGGTCCCTGCTTTCAGTCTCCCGCGGCAGTCGTCAACCAGCCAAGCTGATCACCATGGAATACAAGGGTGCCGGCGACGCCAAACCCGTCGTCCTGGTGGGTAAAGGCCTGACTTTTGATGCTGGCGGTATATCCCTCAAACCCGCTCAGGGCATGGATGAGATGAAATACGACATGTGTGGCTCTGCCAGCGTATTCGGCACCATGCAAACCATCGCAGAACTGGGCCTGCCGATTAATGTTGTGGGCGTGGTTCCCAGCTCGGAAAATATGCCGGACGGCGATGCCAACAAACCGGGCGATATCGTCACCAGCATGGCCGGAAAAACCATCGAAATTTTGAATACCGACGCTGAAGGCCGCCTGATTCTGTGTGATGCGCTGACTTATAGCGAACGTTTCGAACCCGATACCGTAATTGATATTGCGACCCTGACCGGGGCGATCATTGTCGCACTGGGCAGCGTCACAACCGGTGTGATGGCCAACAACCAGGATCTGGCTGATGCCCTGCTCAAAGCCGGTAATGACAGTTACGACCGCGCCTGGCAGTTGCCTCTTTGGGACGATTACCAGAAACAACTCGACAGTAACTTTGCCGATATCGCCAATGTCGGTGGTAAAGAAGCCGGCAGCGTCACGGCCGCCTGTTTCCTGTCCCGTTTCACCGAAAAATTCCACTGGGCACATCTGGATATCGCCGGCACTGCCTGGCTCGGCGGTAAAGCCAAGGGGGCAACGGGTCGTCCGGTGCCACTGTTGGTGCAATATCTGTTGAACAAAATCGAATCACAAAGCTGATATGACCCGAGTCAGCTTTTACGTGCTGAAGTCAATTGAGCCGGAACAGCGGCAGGCCTTTGCCTGCCGCCTGGCTGAAAAGATTTATCATCAGGGTCAGCAAGTCTACATCCACACCGAAAATGCCAGCCAGAGTGCCGCGCTGGACGAGGCATTATGGGCTATCCGCCCGGATAGTTTCGTTCCTCATGAACAGGTAAGTTCAGGCAGTGATAATGCCAGCCCGGTGCTCATCGGCCACGCTGAAACCAGCCCGCCCCGACTGATGGATGTATTAATCAACCTCACCGATCAGCAACCGCTGTTTTTCAGTCAGTTTGAACGGGTGGCTGAGATTATCGACGATAATGCCCCGGTGAAACAGGCGGGGCGAGAACGTTTTCAGTTCTACAAACAGCGTGGCTACGAACTCGATACCTTCCACATTTAATTTTCCTGCAGACCAATTTCCGATTGCGGCTGACCGCGACCTGCCTCAGCAGGTATAATGCCCTGCTACTTTAACGACTTAGATCTGAACAAGAACAAGATGGAAAAAACATACAGTCCTGACGCGATTGAAGAACGCTGGTATCAGCAATGGGAACAGGCCGGGGAATTCAAACCGACCGGTGAAGGTGACCCTTACTGCATCATGCTGCCACCACCCAATGTCACCGGCAGCCTGCATATGGGCCATGGTTTCAACAATACCATCATGGATACGCTGACCCGCTATCACCGCATGAAAGGCCATAACACCCTGTGGCAACCGGGTACTGACCATGCCGGTATCGCAACCCAGATGGTAGTTGAGCGTCAACTGAATGCTCAGGACAAAACCCGCCATGATCTGGGCCGGGACAAATTCATCGAACGGATCTGGGAATGGAAAGAAGAATCGGGCGGTAATATTACCCGCCAGCTTCGCCGCCTGGGCTCTTCGCTGGACTGGTCACGTAACCGCTTCACAATGGACGATGAGCTGTCCGAAGCAGTGAAACAGGTCTTTGTGCGGCTTTATGATGAAGGTCTCATCTATCGGGGCAAGCGCCTGGTGAACTGGGATCCGGTATTGCATACCGCTGTCTCTGATCTGGAAGTATTGTCAGAGGAAGAATCCGGTCACCTCTGGCATTTCCGCTATCCCCTAACAGATGGCAGTGGCCATCTGGTAGTCGCCACCACCCGCCCTGAAACTATGCTTGGCGATACCGCGGTGGCAGTCCATCCTGAAGATGAACGCTATCAGGACCTGATTGGCAAAACCATCACCCTGCCGCTGGTGGGCAGAGAAATCCCGATCATTGCCGATGATTATGTCGACCGTGAGTTCGGTACCGGTTGCGTAAAAATTACCCCGGCCCATGATTTCAATGACTACGAAATGGGCCAGCGACATAATCTGGAGCAGATCAATATCCTGACCGCTGATGCTGCCATCAACGATAATGCACCGGAAAAATACCGGGGGCAGGATCGTTACGAAGCCCGGGATGTGATTGTGCATGACCTGAAAGAACTGGGTCTGCTGGAAAGCATTCAGGATCATAAACTGATGGTGCCCCGCGGTGACCGCAGCGGTGCAGTCATTGAACCCTTCCTAACCGACCAGTGGTATGTCAAAGCTGACGTACTGGCCGAGCCCGCAGTCAAAGCCGTGAAAGAAGGCAAGGTCAAATTCGTCCCCGGCAACTGGGATAAAACCTTCTTCAACTGGATGGATGGCATCCAGGACTGGTGTATCTCACGTCAAATCTGGTGGGGACACCGCATCCCGGCCTGGTATGACAACAACGGTCATGTCTATGTTGGGCATGATGAAGCCGATGTACGTCACAAGCACAAGCTTGCTGATGACATTGAACTGAATCAGGATGAAGACGTGCTCGACACCTGGTTCTCTTCCGCCTTGTGGCCATTCTCCACGCTGGGCTGGCCCGACAATACCGATGCGCTGAGAACCTGGTACCCGACCAGCGTCCTGGTTACCGGTTTTGACATTATCTTCTTCTGGGTCGCCCGGATGATGATGATGGGCCTGCACTTTATGGATGATGTGCCGTTCAGGGAAATCTATATCCATGGTCTGGTACGTGATGCCTATGGTCAGAAAATGTCGAAATCCAAGGGTAATGTCCTGGATCCTATCGATATTATCGATGGTATCGATCTGGAAAGTCTGGTTGCCAAACGCACCAGTGGCATGATGCAGCCGCAACTTGCCGCCAAGATTGAAAAAGCGACCCGCAAGGAATTCCCGGACGGCATTGCGCCACACGGTACTGATGCCCTGCGCTTCACTTTTGCCTCGCTCGCCTCCACCGGCCGTGATATCAACTTCGATATGAACCGGATTGCCGGTTACCGCAATTTCTGTAACAAGTTGTGGAATGCCGCGCGTTACGTTTTGATTAACACCGAAGATCAGGACACCGGCATTGATAACAGTGATGTCGAACTGAGTCTGGCCGATCGCTGGATTATCTCCAAGCTGCAAAGCACGGAGAAAGACATCACCCGAGCGCTGGACAGCTATCGTTTTGACCTGGCTGCGCAGGGCATATACGAGTTTATCTGGAATCACTACTGCGACTGGTACCTGGAACTGTCAAAGCCGGTACTGACTTCTGACACCGCATCAGAAGCAGCCAAACGCGGTACCCGTCGCACATTGGTCCGGGTGCTGGAAGCGACCTTGCGTCTGACACATCCATTTATGCCATTTATCACCGAGGAAATCTGGCAGACTATTGCACCTCTGGCCGGAGTCAAAGGTGAATCGATTATGCGTCAGCCCTACCCCGTTGCTGATGACAATAAGATCGATGAAGCTGCCGTTGCCGAGATGGAATGGGTGATGCAGTTTATCACCGGTGTGCGTTCAATTCGCTCGCAGATGAATATCGCACCGAAAAAACAACTGCCGGTATTGCTCAAAGATGCTCAGGCTGAGGATAAGATCCGACTGGAGAACAACCGTAACTTCCTGAGCAGGCTTGCCAACCTGGAATCCATTGACTTACTGGATGGTGAAGCACCGGCCGCTGCCACCGCGCTGGTGGGCAAAATGGAAATCCTGATCCCGCTGGAAGGCCTGATCGATAAAGACGCCGAGATTACCCGTCTGAACAAGGAAATGAGCAAGCTCGACAAGGTCATCAAGCAATCTTCCGGTAAGCTGGCCAATGAAAACTATGTCGCTAAAGCACCGGCAGAAGTCGTGGCCAAAGAGCGCGAAAAGCTGGGAGAAATGCAGCAGGCTTATCAGCAATTGGAACAGCAGTTAGCCGCGTTGGGGGCTTAAAGGCTGGACTGGACAGTCATTGGCCTCGTATAAGAGGCCTCTGCTTTATCAAGGGGCTATTGGCACAATTGGCTAAATGTCATGTTGAGCGAAGCCGAAACATCTCCACGGCTGGAGCTATCAATTGCTTCCACTGCGGCTCACAGTAAAAGGCAAAAAAAAGCCGCTGAATTTTCAGCGGCTTTTTTGTCGCAATCAGAAAAAGGCTTATTCTTTTTCCATACCGATTTCATAAAGCTCGATATTCGCCTCTTCGATTTCACCGGTGGTGGCATCGACATCGACTTTGACTTCATAGCCATGCACGCTCTGAATATCGAACTCATAAGTGGCGTCACCATCGAAACCGACTTCCATTTCAGAGGCGACGACTTCACCCGGATGGAACATCAGCGCAGTCTCACGCGCTTCAGCTTGTGAGATTTTTGCCAGTTTCTTGAATGCCGGATCGTTAGCATCGACTTCACGCTCGATTTCAGTAATAAAACCTTCCTCGGCATTGCATTCAACGTTATAAGTGTTGCCGTCGGCGTCTGCTTCAATATCGAACTCATAAACCGGATCATCGCCTTCCATTTTCAGTTCAACTTTACGGGCATTACCGGGAATGGTATCCAGTGCGGCATCAAGACAGGTTTCGATTTTGACGATATTCCAGTTACGAATATCATCCAGATCGTAGTTGTCATCTGCGGCAAAAGCAGTAGAAGAGAGAGATAAAGCCAGAGCGGCAGGAATAATTTTCAGAACAGAAGTTGTCATGTAAAGCTCCTTTTTGAGATGAAAGATCCAAAACGATCAATCTCTACCCACAAGAGCAATGATCAAACTTGTGAGTACAGTATAACAGCCATTATTAATTTTAGGAATTTTTCCTATACCCATCCAACATGACAAGTGGTAACAAGAAAAGTTTTGCTAAATACTGACTCTTCTATATTGACGATACTGCGCGTTCCAGACAGTGTTCTCAATCGCTTCCTGCACGCTCTGTTCATCTGACTGGGCCGCCAGGTCCTGCTCCTGTGCGATACGAATGACCGCAAAGGCGATCGCCTGACTCAACTCACGTACGCTGCTGAGTGGGGGTAATAAGGCACTGCTGTTATCCGTTGATAAAGGCGAGTTATTAGCCAGCACTTCACTCGCCACCATCATCATCTCCTTAGTGACCCGCGAAATCCCGCCCGCTACCACAGCAAGGCCGATACCGGGGAAAATATAGCTGTTATTGCATTGAGATATCACAAACTCCCTGCCTTCAAATTCCACAGGGTCAAAAGGACTGCCGGTCGCAATGATGGCCTTGCCACCGGTCCAGCGAATCAAATCTGCCGGCAACGCCTCAACGCGACTTGAGGGATTACTCAAGGGAAAAATCACCGGCATCTCACAATGTTGCTGCATGGTTTTAATCAGCGATTCGGTAAACAATCCCGGCTGCCCCGAAACACCAATCAGAATGGTCGGTCTGGCCTGCTCAACGACCTGTTCAAGGCTGATAAAATCAGACGTTACTGACCAGTTGCTGATTGCATTGTCGTACTGCGCCAGTCGAGCTTGCGCATCATAAAGCCCGGACATTGATTTAGTCAGCAGCCCGGCTTTATCCACCATATAAATCCGGGTTCTTGCCGCTTCCTCGGTCAGTCCTTCACGACACATCTGAGCGACCAACTGCTCGGCAATGCCGCAACCGGCTGATCCGCCGCCGGCGAATACGATGCGCTGCTCCGAGAGTTTCTGCTGTTTAAAACGACAGGCTGCCAGCAGGGAGCCCACTGTGATGGATGCCGTGCCCTGAATATCATCATTAAAGCAGCAGATTTGGTCCTGATAGCGCTCCAGCAGCGGCAACGCCTTGCGCTGTTCGAAGTCTTCAAACTGGATTAAAACACCAGGCCAGCGACGTTCTACAGCATCGATAAACAGTTCGATGAATTCATCATATTGTTCATCATCAATCCGGTGATGCGGCCAGCCGATATACATCGGATTGTCGAGCAAGGTGTCGTTATCAGTACCGACATCCAGCATCACTGGCAATGTATAAGCCGGGCTGATACCGGCACAGGCCGTATATAAAGACAATTTACCAATCGGAATCCCCATGCCACCGACGCCCTGATCGCCAAGGCCCAGTATGCGGCTGCCATCGGTAACCACAATCACTTTGACATGGCGTTTGGTGGCGTTATGTAGAATTTCATCAATGCGATAACGGTCAGGATAGGCAATAAAGAGACCGCGGGCACGACGGTAGATTTGTGAAAACTTCTCGCAGGCCTCGCCCACAGTCGGCGTGTAAATCACCGGCATCATTTCCTGCAGATGTTGTTCCAGCAGATAATAAAACAGGGTTTCGTTGGTATCCTGCACCATACGCAGGTAGATGTGTTTATTAATGGCCGAGTCAAAGCTGGCATATTGCAGATAGGCGCGTTCGGCCTGTTCTTCTATTGATTCAAAGTGATGCGGAATCAGTCCGGTCAGGTTGAAATCGCGTCGCTCCTGCTCGCTGAATGCCGTGCCTTTATTGAGCAGCGATGTGCCCAAAAGCGCTGTGCCGGCATGCGGAATGTAGACAGGTTCCTCTTTACGCTGATCTGTCATTGGACTTGCTCCCTGTTAGTGCCTCGCCTCAAGGCCAGTATAAACCGTGAGCACGCAGGAAAAGCAAACCTGTCATTGGTTCCGGGAACTGCGATTAATAAAGAAAAGCCCGGCACAGGATTGATACCGGGCTTTTAATATTTACTGATCGACTTTGACCTCGATACGGCGGGGTTTGGCCTCCACTGACTTGGGAATAGTCAGTTCGAGCACACCATCACGGGTCTTGGCCGCAATATTGTCGAGATCAGCTCTTTCCGGCAGGGTAAAACGTCTGATAAAACTGCCACTGAATCGTTCCACGCGGCGGTAGTTATCCTTTTCTTCCTCCTTATGCCCCTGGCGCTCACCTTTAATCGTCAGGATGCCGTTTTCAGCGGTGACTTCAATGTCTTCGGATTTCACACCGGGCAGATCCGCATGAATCGTGAATTTATCCTGATCTTCACTGATATCCACGGCCGGGCTCCACTCTTCACTGTTAAAGCTGCTCTCTGTGGTCGGCGTCTGAAACAATGAATTCATTTCCCGCTGCAGTTCATCCAGCAGGCTAAGGGGTCTGTAACGTTGAATTGCCATAATAAACCTCCAAAAAACATCAAGTTAATCAGAGAGACATGTCTTTCTGACTAAAATAATGTGTCCACCAGTGAGGCTTTTCAAGAGGTTTATCAAGATTTTTTTATTGATATTGATCGGCATCAATATCAGTCACTTAGATTTTGACTCAGGGCTTAATCAGCCCCAGCACCACGGCAATATTGGCAAGTTCCGCCGCTGTGTTCACCTTCAGCTTGCTCTTAATCTGGGTGTTGTAGTTAGCCACCGTTTTATAGCCAAGGTGGAGATCATTCGCTGCTTCGTGCGCGGTCATGCCTTTAGCCAGCCGACAGAACACATCAAACTCGCGCGGTGATAATAAATCGACGACTTCGCGGTAATGCTCAATATCCATATGACGCACATCATCGATTTCAGGTAGCAGCTTCTCCTCCACATACTGTTTTCCCTCTGCCACGGCCTTGACCGCTTCAGCAAGGACTTCAGCTGCGCTGTTTTTACTGACATAGCCTCTGGCACCGGCCTGAAGTGCCCTTTCAACATAAATGGCCTCGTCATGGATGCTGTAAACCAGCACTACCGCTTTAGGATCCTGCTTATGCAGACGCCGAATCGTCTCCAGGCCGCCGATACCCGGCATCGATAAATCCATCACCACCACATCGGGCTGTAGCCTTTCATATTCCTGTCCAACCAGTTCACCCCGGTTCACATCCATGATATCGCCGATAAAGGGTTGTGCTGATAACAAAATACGAAATCCAGCGCGAACGACTTCATGGTCATCGACTAATAAAACACTGATGTTATTGTTCGTCATTCTCTCTCTCTATGAATGGCATCCAGGCCCTGACTCTGACTCCCTGACCGGGGATGGATTCGAATGCAAACTGGCCGCCCATGCTCTCAACCCGCTCGCGCATACCCAGCACACCAAAGCCTTCTCCTTCCGTTGAGCCGCCAATCCCATCATCCTCGACTCTGATAACGACCTGCTCTTTACCTTTGATGATATGTCGTCTGACCGTCACCGTTGCTTTGGATGCCTGAGCATGACGGACCACATTAGTCAGACACTCCTGAACGATGCGGTAGACATGGATGCCTACTTCATCATCAAGCCAGTTCACAGCCTCATCATAAGTTAAATCAATTTCCAGCGCAGGATATCGCCGTTGCCATTCGGTGACCAGGTCTGTCAAAGTCGCTGCGAGCCCCAAATCACTGAGGCTGAGCGGGTGCAGGGTACGCATCATCGAACGCACGACCACTGAAAGATGGTTACAGATACCAATGATAGAGTCCGCAATCTCATTGATCTTCGCTTTCGGCTGCTTGCTTGCAACAGCCATCGCCTTAACAGCGGTCAGCGATTGGCCCATTTCGTCATGCAGTTCGCGCGACATAGTCTGCCGTTCATTCTCCTGAATGTGCATCGTATGTCGGGCCAGCGCCTGGTTATTCTGTCTGGCAATATTCAGGGCCTCCGTCAGGTTATTCACTTCTGTAGCTATGGCATCGAATTCACTGATTTTGAAATGCGGTAATTTTTTACTGTATTCACCACTCTCAACACGACGCAAACCCGCCAGAATCGCATGGACACTCTTAAGCATCGATTGAAAAACGATATTAATGGCGACAAAAATGACCATCATCATCAATACTATCGACCAGAAAAAAGCGACCGACTCACCCCAGGCTTCGGCGATTTCATCGATAGGATCAGCGCGGATAAGAATGGTTTTTGTTCGACCATCCAGCAATTGAATATCATAGCTCGCAGAGGGTGCGTCGGAAGTGACCGCCATTTTGAACCAGGCCGGTGGCATATCCTCCTCGTCAGACACTCTCTTTCCCGCGAGCCATTCACTTTCACTGCCGTCATCATTCACCAGACTGATATGTATATGACGGGTTTTCTGAATAGCACTGAGCTGACGCATCCAGTGCTGTTCAGTAATCGCACGATTGGCTGGATATTTGAAGCTCAGATCAATCATCTGGAGGGCCAGGTTAAAAGAGGAATTGATCTCTTTCTGAACCGACTGACGCGCCTGCCAGATGGCCATCAGGCCGCCAATAATGAGAATCAAGACAACAGACAGCACAATCCTGGCGTTGATCAGCCCTCGCAAGCTCATAGCTGAATCAGGTATGTTGCTGGATCAAAAATCATAATTTAGCCCCAGGCTGAACCCATAGCTTTCCCAATCGACCTCGTTGAGTTTAATGCTGACTTCATTACCGTTAGAGAAATAAGTTGTATCAACGCCATCTCTGTCCGCAAGCCAGTTTTTATATTCAAAATCCAAAGTGACTGCAAGTGCAGGTGAAACAGACCACTTGCTGTTGATTCCAGCCACCCATCCAGTGCCTTCTGCCTCATGTTCAAAGCTAACAGGCTGTGCAAAATCCGTCCTTAAGTTCCATTGAGCTTCCGCATCGTACTCAAAGTAGTGATACTCAAGATTCAGCCCAAGGCTAAAGCGATTTTCTTTGATAAAAATCGTCTCCAGCCCCACCCAAGGACCAAACCAGGTAGTGTCGTAACTCGAGTCCAGCCCTTCAAAGGGCCCGTTTGCTGGTATGGTTTGATAACCATCAACTGTTTTGAGATTCTGGCTGTGATAGGCGAGCCCTAGTTTTGGCCTTAATTCAAAACTTGAAGTATTAGCCTGGTTTAAAGGCCAGGCAAAGCGATGCCCAGCAGCCAAAGAGATATCGAGAATATTGCCTTCATCTGCCCCATTGTTGGAACGAGAGAATTCCAATGTACGGTTGTTTCCTAAATAATCGGAATCCTGATTTTTACCATCAAAGATTTCACCCCAGACTAGGTCACCGTTCACGAACCAGTTATTTTTCAGATATAAATTAGCGCCCAGATTAATAGTTGCAATTTCCAGATCCTGCCATGTGAGCTCCGATAAAATATTCGGCTGTCCCCCTAAACCCGCGATACTCCACTGAAGGTCATCTCGGCGATACCCCGTTTTGATATAAATGTCCGCATAATCATAGGTCAATGGCGGCACTTTTTTCTCGGGACGTCTGTCATAGACGTGTAATTTTAACCTCTCAGGTTCTTTAGCTTTATTGTTTGGAACGGAAGACGGTTGATAAGTGCTTGTCGATTTAATCTCAGCCAGTTGTTTTTCATTTTCTGATGTAGGCACTTCCTCAAATACATGCATGGTTAACTTCGGTGCTGCCAAAGCTGAAAACGACACGCAGAGGACCGGCAATGAGGTCAATGATAGGCGCATCCATTTACCGGGTTTCATTCATCACCTCCTCAAACGGCAAGGCTGAAATCAGATACATATAGGTCGTGTCACCCTCCTGCCCCCGAGGTGCCAGCGAAGTATTCTCAACTGTCGAGGCAAGCCAACGACCATTAATGTCTTGATAATTGACGGGCTGCTCTACGCTTGTTGTATTAAGGACCCGCACCGCAGTGACATACATCCCCCCCCTATTCCATGCATCCAGAGGCTTGGCCGCTAACTGAGTACCAGGGAAAATATCTTCACGCAGGGCACGTGGCACCCTAACCAGCGAGTATAGAGGGTCCTTGAGTCTATCGATTTCACTGATGCGCATCATGTCTGCGGCATATTCACTCATTTCCATATAGATTTCTTGACGACTTGCGTTGGCCGAATCCATTGTTTCAGCAGCCGTGGCTGTTTCCGCATTCACATCATCTTCTTTATCAATGAAACGGTTTGGCGGTTCAGCCGGATCCGGGTAGCCCGCGTTGTGCGACTTGTAAAAAAGATTATCGTTGTTTCGAATGCTCTCGCTTTCTCCAGGCACATTCATAATTCGCGGAGTTATCAAGAGGACAGTCTCGGTCTCTTCTTCACCTTCAATTGTGGATGTGAACAATCGCCCAATAACTGGAATTTCACCCAATAGGGGGACTTTCCGTTCATTGCGGTTTTCGCTGGTTCGAATCAAGCCTCCGACAGCAACTGTCAGATTATTTTTGGCCATTACCGTTCCGGTAAGCCTGGCAGTGTCTACTGTATCAACCGGTACATTAGTAATACCCGTCACCGTATCTCCCACCGGAATCGTGCCACCCCCTTCATTTACAGTGGAATTTTCCTGTTCAATGAACAATTCAACCGTTTGGTCATTGTTAATTCTTGGCGTAAGGCGCAGGGTAATCCCGATATCCTCACGAGAAATCTGGGCTTCAACAAAAGCCTGTTGCAATACAATCCCGTTATCTATAACTGCCGGGAAAAACTCAAAGCCTTCCGTCAGCAGAACTTCCTCACCGATGAATAACTCTGCAGGCCTGTGATTGGAAGCAACAACCATTGGATTGGATAGAACCTTGATACGATTTCGTTCTTCAAGAAATTGAATGTTGGCCCGCAGACGGTTGTTGAGAAACTCATAAACAAAAGTACCGGAGTTCAGCAGGTTATTATTGCCAAGCAAAATCGGGTTTTGTGACTGATTACTGCCACTGGGCTGCAGCTCAAAGTTGAAGATTGAATTGATATCTTCGCCAAGAACCACGTTAAGGATTCGCATTTCCAGCATCACCTGTGGGACAGGAATATCCATCCGGTCTATCAGCTGTTTGATGCCAGACAACACTGCTCGGTCGTCTGATCGCACAACAAGCATATTATGCTCATTATTGACCGTCACATAAATGGGCTGAGACTGGACTGTAGCCTGCTGCAGCGCCTCTTGACTGACATTGCGGGCTCCTGACTGCTCAATTGCCGAAGCAATCTGTTCGATCTGATCGACAGTGAGTTCATCGCCATCCAAGACCGCACCCGACTGCGTCAGGTTATCACGACCAATACCACTCCGCCCGCGGGAACTGCCACTAGAGCGACTCGTTCGACTTGAGTTACGTACACTTCGGTTGTTCCCTCTGACGTTGCCGAAACTTCCTCTTTGAGAGCCTGAGCCTATGCTGTTTCCGGAACCAAAACCAGAACCGAAACTGTTTGAGGCGGGTGGCAAACCATAAGAGAGCAAAACCCGTTGACCATAAATGTCTTCAATAGCTTGTGCGATCACCAGCACATTGGCATTGAGAAGACGGAATATCTCGATGTTTTCGCTTTCCCTGACAATCAAATCCTTACTGTACTGCTCACGCGTCATTAAACGATAGGTATCGGTATCTTCATCATAGCGGTACCACAAATCACTGATGCGACTGATTGATTTAACTGCATCCAGAATCGTGACATCCTTCAGATGAATCGTGACCTGTCTCTGCGCTGCTTCCGGCGTCGCAATAATATTCTGCCGACTCAACTCAGAAAGGGTTCGAACAACATCACTGATCGCACTACCCGTGAACTCAACCTCTCTGATACGCGTGGTGTTGTCAGGATTATTGATAACAGGCCGAGGCGGGATAGCCTGTGGTCGCTCGGCGATGTAAGTCTGATTCATCACCGTTTGATTCTGCGTTTCAGCTGAGGCCAAACCAGCAACGATCATGCTCACCAGTACAAAACTTATTCTTGTGGATTTCATATAACTCATCTTAAAACGCGAATACGGCCGAGTGTCCCGGTTTCTATGGTGATACTCAGTCGGGAAATTTCAGAAATACGAATGGCATTGGCGGGCTGTCTGGGATCAATGTTAATTTCATCCCCCTCACGCACCATGTAAACACCGCTGCCGCTGATCTCGAGCAATGCCAGCTCTTCCTGCTCTCCCTCCGGTGTGATGAAACCTCTGAGGCGCATTTTAGGAATCTGTATCTCAACATCATCTGGCGCTGGACGAAATCCGAATGCATCACTATCAATGTTCGCCACCGTCCCCGCCTGTTCGTACATCAGAATACTCGGCGTGAAAGGGTCACGGATAAATGTTCGATCATTACTCGCACCTTGCATTTCGTTCGCACTTATTGCGCCCAAGTGGGCGAGTATGAGGCCGGAAATAATTAACTTGATCACTTGTTTCATCATGTTTTCCTGCTGTCTAGGCTGCAAGGGCAAAAAGCGCCTGAAAAAAGGCATAATAGACAAAGCCCACCATACCGCCGATGATCAGAATCATCGCCGGTTCAAGCATGGCAGACAGACGTTTGATACCAATTTCAAGTAGGTTCTGATAGTAGATCCCAAGTTCCTGCTGGATACGATCCAATGAACCTGTTCTCTCGCCAATAGCAATCATATGTGTCACCAGTGATGGCATTTGAGGATGCTGGATACTACTGGCCAGATCCCGCCCCGCCATGACGCTTTCCGATGCCCGCTTTAGTTTGTCCGAGTAGATTTTATTGGCTATGAGATCTGCTGTTATCTTGAGTGTTTCAAAAATTGTTATGCCGCTTCGCATCAGAATTGATGAGGCCCAGTTCATCTGTGACATTGACCCGTATATAATTAATTTGCCAAACACCGGCGTGCTGAGCAGGATGCGATCAATCCAGCGTCGGCCGGGGTAGGTTTTATAAGTGATCAGAATAAGGATCATTATGGCAATCATCACGCCGATAATGGTCAGCCCGTTCTCTCTCAGGAAAGCCGCACCGTCAATTAAAGTCTGTGTTGATTCTGGCAGTCGTTTACCACGCCCCTGAATAAATTGTGCAAATTTGGGAATGATCATTGTCACCATGAATACCGCCACGCCAATCGCAGCCAATATGACCACCACTGGGTAAATCATGGCGTTGATCATCTGCTTGCGTAGCTGTGATTTTTTTTCCAGATGAATCGCAAGCCGGTCCATAATCACATCCAACTCACCCGTGCTCTCCCCGGCAACCACCAGATTAATCGCGATATTACTGAATACATCCGGGTGTTTACGCAACGCAGAGGACAGAGATTGGCCTGCCTCAATATCACGGTGCATTTTCCTGAGCGCAAAGTTGAGCCTGGGACTACTCACTTGCGTCGCAGCCAATTGGATACATTCAGCCAGTGGCAGACCTGCTCTGAGCATGAATGCCATTTGCCGGTAGAAGAAAATTAAGGCGTCAGTCGAAGCAGATCGTTGTGTCGCATACCAATCGCTGAAGTTATCCTGTCCTAGAAAACCTGAACGACGTTTTTCTTTGATATCAAGGACACGCAACCCCTCTGTACGCAGTGCCTGGGCCACAGCATTAGTATTTTCCGCCTGCATCTTACCGGAGAGCTCCTCCCCGGTCCGACTCAAAGCCTGATAAGCAAACATCGGCATCTCAGGCTATCTCCGCCATATCATGACGTTTGAAAACAGCCACATCACGGACCTCGTCCAGCGTGGTAAGCCCTCTCAGAACTTTTTCACAGCCATCTTCCCACATAAATTTGAGGGCTTTCCCCGCATTGGCTTCCAGTGTTTCTTCATCGGCCCCTTTTGCTACCATTCTTGCCAGACGCTCGTCGAACCAAAGCGTTTCGAACAGGCCCAAACGACCTCTGAAGCCCTGGCCCTGACAGACGGCACAGCCTACTGGCTCGAAAATTTCGACCTCATCTTCAACACCCAACAGCACTTTTTCATCATCCGTAGCTGGTCGGCTTTTGGCACAGTGGCGACAGAGGCGTCTGACCAGCCGTTGCGCAATCACCGCCGTCATCGTTGAACCAATCAAAAATGGTTCGCAGCCAATATCGACCAGACGCGTCACAGCGCTCACGGCATTGTTTGTATGTAATGTAGAGAAAACCAAGTGGCCCGTCATGGCTGCCTTGACGGCCACGTCAGCCGTTTCAGAGTCACGAATCTCCCCCACCATCAACACATCCGGGTCATGACGAAGCAAAGACCGTAGTGCATCGGCAAAATTAATCTTGGGGCCAGTCTGAATTTGTGAGATACCGTCAATCACATATTCAATCGGGTTCTCCACCGTCATGATATTGATATCGGAATGATTGATTTCCTGCAGTGCGGCGCACAATGTGGTTGATTTACCACTTCCAGTAGGCCCCGTAAGCAAAATCATGCCGTAAGGTTTTCGTATCGCCTGCTTGAACTCGATCAAATCATTCTCAAGAAAGCCCAAATCAGTCAGTGTGAGGCTGTTGCTTTCACTACCGAGTAAACGCATGGTAATGCGCTCGCCCAAGCGGGTCGGCGCTGTCGCCACACGAATGTTGAATTCCATATCAACGGGAGAGGCAAGTCGATAAGAGAAACCACCATCCTGGGGCATCCGCTGCTCTGAAATATCCAGTCCAGACAATACTTTCACCCGGGATATCAATCCCGCTGCAACAGACTGGTCAGCATCAAGGGGATAATCTGTTAGTTTGCCATCCACCCGGAAGCGAACACGTAAGCCATCCTCTTCCGTCATTAAATGCACATCCGATGCCCGATTAAGATAGGCATCCTTGAGAACACTATCCAGGACGGCAACCAAATCTGTTTCAGTCACTGCTGCAGACTCATTGGCTTGGCCTACAGCGGTGTTGGCCAGCACTTTCCTGATTGCCAGTCGCAAGCGTTCAGGGTCACTCATCACTACAGGTAAAGTCGTGCCTATCAGGCGTAACGCAGAATCGATCGACATTCGATCTGTAGGATCACTAACAACCAGCATGTCACGAGAGTCCACTGTCATGACCAACAATTGTTTGCGGTTGATCAGGCTGGACGGGATCTTCTTGGTGAGCGTCGCATTCAGCTCGGCATCCGTTAAGTCAACAAAATCGTGGCCATGCTCTTCTGCCAGGGCTCTATGCATGGCTGAGAGAGGTAAACGGTAATGCGCAAGCAACTTTGATAATAGTGGCACCCGCTCGCGCCTGGCGATCAGACGCAATTGTTCAACGGTTGACTCTTCTATAAGCCCCGTTTCGACCCCCGCTCTGATTAATTGTTCATCTCTGACAGCCATGAAAGTCCTTGTTTAGAGCGCTAAAATCATTTCCGTTTTCAACATTTGTGAGGTACCTCTGAAAGGCGATATCTCAAGCTTGTCAATATTCAGACGAATCACGGTGACTTGATAGGGAAGCTCATCCAGACCATGGATAAAACGCCTTAACGCAAGATAACTGCCATCGACTTCAAGTCGCTGCAAAGGGCGCTGAAACATTGATCCAGGCGCCATACGTGTTATCCAACCTGCTGTTGCCGGCGGTATTACTTCCTCCCCGTTATTACCGCGCCGACCACTGATAGGCTGAGCCCGAAGTGCCTCATTGACTCTAATTCGAATACCACTGTCACGTGCAAGCTCAGAGATCTTCACCTTCAGTTCCTGTGAATCTATCGGTGCCAGTTGCATTTCAACCTGGCCAGCACTCTCTCGAATGGCATCCAATGCTTTTTTCTGGTCTTCAAGCTCACGCTTGATTTCGTCTATTCCTTCTTGAGGCTCATTAGGAATTTCCATTTTGGCAAGACGGTTAAGCGTAGCGTCTTTTTGCCGTTCAAGACTTTGAATAGTCTCGAGCCGTGGCTCAAACCTCAATAAGCCATAGCCACCAAGAATTACGACAACCAGGATTGTGCCTGCCAGGATACGTTCACGTTTATTGAATTGTCTCAACTTCATGCCTGCGTATCCCCAATCTCCGTTTCTGAGACCACTCGCACCAGGCTCATCGATACCGAATAGCCTGACAGATTCATTGGGCCCGGTTTCTCGATGACCTGAATATCTCTCACCTCCATATCCCAAGCGGCCACAGAGAGTTTCATGTTTTGTACAAATTCCTGCGCCGCACTTTCTGTGAGCGCCCAGGCATCAATGTTGAAATTGTCAGTTTCTATCCCCCCCGGCTTACTCGGCGGTGACGCTGATGGCTGCACAGACGCGCGCCGCCCCATTTCATCAACCCGACTAACGATGATCTGCTCATTAATATTGTTTTGAAGCACACCGAGTATGGCCTGAACCAGCAGCGCTCTCTCGGGCAGTTCCTGACCAAAAAATTCCAACCTGGCTTCCATTCTTCGTTGGTTTTCTTTCTGCTCTTCCAACTCTGCTTTCTGTTTTTCAATCGCTTCACGTTGTTTCTTTATGCGATCTACTGCCGCATCCAGAACGGCAGCACGTTCATCAACTTCAGCTTTTTCTTTACTGATGGAAGCCTGCTGGATAGACATCGTTATCTCAGAGATCACGATCAAAAGCAGCATGGCTGAAACTAGCGCTAAAGCCTGTGTTTCGGGTCTGTGCCAGGTTGGTGGCAATGGTCCTCCCGGCCTGACCATACTGATTTTTTTAGCGCCTTTGAGACCAAAAAACAGCCGTCCAGCGGCAAACATGCCTGGTGATAGTCCATCGCGCTCATCAAACATCACCAGATCAGGTTCGTTTGCCAACGCAGAACTCAAACTTCGTCTCAAGCTTGGCAGGCTATCCGGAGGGGCTGCGAGAACTACGCCGGGATGCTGAGCGTTTTCAGCATGAAAAACTTCCAGACAAGCATCCAGCATTGAAGCACTGCGATTGACATAATGCTGAACCGAAACGATCAGGTCGCGTTTCAAATGCACAGAGGTAGTGATAAATTCTGTTGTCTCCAGTACAACCAGGTGTTTCTCCGCATGCTCGATCAATGCCACACTATTTCCTGTCAGTGGCATCAGACCGGCAAGATGAAGCTTATAGTCTTCGCAGAGCTCACTCCACTTATCTATCACAGACTGATGCGTGGCCGTTGTCAGCCAATTCCAGACACCCGGCGCATCATCCACCTCACCCTGGGCTGACCAGCCACATTGAACGTCATCGTCCTCACCCCGCAACCAATCCTGTACCACAAACAGGGACTGTGCCTGCTCACGAGTGACATAACCCAGCTCAAGCGCCATTTCACCGAATCGTTTATTACCACGCTCGTTTCTATTGCCTTCCTGTTTTTGCAGCTTTTGCGCCTGATTGATTTCCAGCACCTGCTCCGGTGAGAGCATGCCGTGTGACTCCATTAACTGTCCGAGCGTCCATTGCAGTTGATGCTGCATCAATAGGGGTTCTACTTCCCAGCGAACCAATTCATGCATCTGATTAACCGGCTTCGGTTTTTTCGGTGAGACCGGAAGCTCTACCATCGCAGTAATCACAGAGGGGGTCAGAATGACGACATGTTTACCCTGCCAGCCTTGCGTTTTAAGCGAGCTCAGAATCTGGCTGAAGGCGACTGCAGGATCAATACTGTCTGATGATGCGGTGGCCTGGACCTGGAGTTTTTTTCCAGCTTTACTGAAGACCGCTGCCTGCATAGACAGGCCAGTCCATTCGCAGACCATGACATTATTAGGACGCAGGGAAGTTAATTTATCGGTCAGATTCTTTAAATTCATTCTAGCTCGGTCTTCAAGTAGTCAAACTGATTGCTTATGTGCCGCATCAGAGCCCGCCCCATAAGAATGGTTCTGGCTTAACAGGACCACTTGTTCGCGGAATAACAACAACATCCTCAGTGGCGTTGGAAAAATTAGCTTCATCACAGGTGCCGTCAACGTATACATGCCCATTGTTCTCACAAACCACCGTCAGGCTATGAACGCCGAGAGGCAAACTCAACGACGCGGGGATGATTAAATCATTACCACTTGATGCAGTACCCGCTGGCACAGCAAAAACATCACCAGAAGTTGTGGTGGTCACAGTTCGGTTGGCCAATGTAAATGCTTCGGATACCGTGATGGTATCGCCTCCCAGCACGACCGTATTATTTGAAACCACAGAGCTGCTATTGGCTGGAAGGCTGATTGTAGCCGTATTGGGTAATGTCAGTGTTGTACCGGAAATGCTACTGCCATCAGGGACTTTGATGGCGCGTTTTGCCAAGTTATTTGCAATAAAAGTTATCACATTGGTCGAAGCCAGAATCTCTGATGAGGCGCCCGGCGTGACTTCCATAAAATTGCCATCGGGCTCCGCCAGATTGCTAATCTCTATCGTGCAGGCACCATTACAATAACTGGCAACTTTATATTCATCGATATAATCCTCAGGGAGTGGTGCTGACTCCGTGGTGTAACTGATCACCGTGCCGGGCACAAGCGTAATTTCATCTCCTGACTTATTGATGGCTGCAGAAAATCGTATTTTCTCAACAGTCGATAATGGAACGGTTATCTCTGCATTAGTGACACTGCTAATGTTTAAGGTTGGGAATACTGACGACAGCGAGCGACTCACCTCCCGCTCTGCTTCGGTCGCCGGCCATGATTCGGGGGCGCCTCCCACTGGAAAGCTTAATTTAAGTCTGAACTCCTGGAATGTCAGCGAGGAGTCAAAATTCAAGATTGTCGACACATTGCCCCATGAATTTCCAAGCGTCAGTATGTAGTCATTCAGGTTCGTCAAGGTGGCACTGATATCGTCAACGGCACTACTTAGATCAAATCCGCTACTAACTATTTGCACTTCGCCGGTGACGGGATCAGCCTCAAAACGCTGCCAGCCAAAATTCAAATCGTCCTCAACCGGATCGGTACTGACATTGCTGTAACCATCCCGGAATGTGCTGACACCACTATCCTCCTGCTCCCCCTGCAGGTAGGGGCCGCGCCAGCCGCTCCCCCTGCCTGTTTCAGTATTCAGCTGCCAGATTCGGATATTGTTTTCTGCATCATCGTCACAGGGAGAGGCATAAACACCGTCTACAATATCGACGACTTCGCCTAATGTAATGAGCTCCTTGAGGCATAGCGGTAAACGCCCAACATCAGAGATAAATCCGCTGATTTCTGGCGAGTTGTCAATCGTGCGGTTCGGGTCACCAATGATGGCACGTTTAATCGCCGCCATTCGCCTTTGCGTCTCCTCATAATCAGCCCGTTGTTCGACATTTTCAGTGAATAACAGCCCCGCTGAGGCGAGCAAGCCAACAAGAAACAGTACCAAGACCATTTCCAGCAATGTGAACCCTGCCGCCTGCAAGCGTGATAAATGAGAACGTGCCGAAGTCACTCTTTTATCTCCCTACCTCAACAAACACAAAACAAAATCGTCATTTTGTGGGATGCAGGGATCGTCAATGACCTCAGGATCCGGATTGGTTTTTGCGACATCGTAGTTACTGATCTCACTATCCAGAATCCCATCCGGCCCAGAGCTTACAATACGGGCGATATCAGCCGGGAGTATGTCGGTGACGGGGTCAAATGCCGCATCATTTGCTGCGACACAGACATAATTCCCCGTTGAACTATCAATGGCATAGTCACCTGAGTCTGCTTCACAGCGATGGTTCTGCCCCAGGGTCAGCTCCGCTTCCAGCAACAGGTAGGGATTGCCCCAACCGTCAGTCAGTCCTTCTTTGCTAATGTAAGGGCCATTCCATCCCAGTTGGGTACTTCTGTTCCACGTTAAGGCAGCCAGATCAGGGTCTGCAATGTCATAAGGGAAGGTGTTCAGCATGAAAAGCGCATTTGAGGCCTGTACTTCGTTACTGGCATTGTTCAGCGCAGAAAGACACCAGTCCTGCCACACAGCCTGAGAAGCGCCACCGGCTGGAAGCACAAAGGCATCAATAAAACCGACATCACCGAAGTTATTGCGGAAATCAAGGGGGTTGTAGACGCCCGGGCGATAGATGCTGCAAGGCAGTTCACGATTATCACGACGAAACTGCAGCAAGGCCTTTTGCAACTCGGCCATTTCCAGTCGGGTGATATTCTCACGTGCCTGATCTTCATTACCATCAAAGGCATTGATCGCGGCAATACTGACGATGCCCAGCAAGACAATGACAAGCAGAATTTCTATCAGTGTGAAACCGGCCTGTTTTTTCTTATTGTTAGTGCTGTTAACTCGGTCAAACAATAAAAACCACATTTACTTGTTCCCGATAGATTGATCTCACGCTGAATTTAGCGCCCCTGTTTACGCTGCATGGCATCCTGTTCATACAAAACGTTCTGGCAATAAGCTTTATTGACGCAACGTTCTGAAATAAAGAAAGGGCGGGCTGAGCCCGCCCCTCTTTTGGCATCTCTAAACGAGATTATTGCTGAGCTTCTGAAACCAGCTCGTCAATGTTTTTGCCATCAGTTGATACGATAGCAATCAGACGCAGAGTATCGTTCCATGACCACTCAGCTCCTGCACCATTGGGGTCACCATCTGCGTCACCATATTGGCCAGCTTGGAACAAACCAATGTAACGAGAATAGTGAATTTCAGGGTTTACTGAAGTATCTTCATCACCAGTATTACGGACATAGGTTGGTGATTGCGCAATCGCTACGTTACTGAAAGTGGTTGATGCAGCAGCATCACCACCAAAGCCAAGAGCAATCATCATGTGACATTCATCACCCTCAAGAGCGTCACCATAACGGTTTTGCAGATTGTTACCACTGACAGAAACTGTGGTGTCAAATGCTGCTGTTGGATAATCGTTGGTCAAGATTCCTGTTGGACACTGATCGTTTGGAACAACTGCCAGATGCGATGGGAACTCCCCGTCTTCAATTTCCGCTTCAAAGGCATCACCAGTACTTTCATTGTGGAATCGGTTAGGTGCAGGATTGTCAGCGACCGCAGTGGTAAAGTTGGAGCCTGTGTTAAGAACTTGTAATTCTTCAATACCAGACTCTTCAAACATTTCTTGCAAAACTTCATGTTCTGTATCACCTGATACAGGTGCTTGCCATGCAGCCAGGAATGTTCTCATTGATGGGGCGCGGAAGAACATTTCTGAGCCACCCTCTTCAACTAAGTTATCCCACTGATTGGGATATACATTCTCTACCGCACGGTAAGTACGAATGGCGCGGTCAATAGTCGCTGCAGCATTACCGGCAGAGGCCGCTTCAGCAGCTTCACCCACGTCTTCATAGGCAATCAGTGCACCGGTTGCCAGAATCGCGATCAGGGTGATAACCACAAGCAGTTCCAGCAGGGTGAAACCTTTTTCTTTACCTTGCAGTTTTTTTGCTTTGTTACGCAGTTGTTCGTCTTTGATGACTGACAAATCCGCTTTACGGAATTTGGCAATCGCCGATTTCATTTGGTTGATGTTCATTTATATCTCTCTCAGGATTTTGAGCCTCAGCCACCCCTAGCGGCCTGTTGGACATCGGGTTTAAAAGTTTTTTATTGATGTGACCCGCTCACACTCATTGCTGTCATCCGGTTTTATTCACTCCTGTCAGGAGGCGGCTCCCTGCTCACCGGGGAAATCAATCACGTAACGGTACTGTTTACCGCAATGCAGAATGACTTCTTTTTGACGGCGTTTGAGAATACGAACCTCAACACGGATATCACCATAACCATCATGTGCCAGGATATCGTCTACCAGTTCCAGCAGTTTGGCTTTCAGTGGATGTTGGTCTGTGTCGACTTTGGCATTCATGAATGTGACTCTCTCCGGTTGAACTTCGTTGACGTTGATATTAGGCGAATCAGGAAAGGTTCCCTATAGGAATAATTCCTGAAATTAAAAGCGATAGTTTTGCGTATGATTTCGGAATAAATTCCCGCCGCTTTTTTTGTTCCTGATTAAGTTCACTCATCAATCCCCAGTTCTGACTCGGAAGCTTGGTAGGGGTCCTGGAGAATAATGAGTATGGGCAACAGGGCATTTTCCTGTCGCTTCACAACCTGCGCCAGGACAAAACGATGATAGGCTTCACGATATTCCGGGAATTGCTTGATTGCCATCCGCACCATCTTCTGTGCCGCAACTGGCTGGTTATTCATGGCCAGCAAATAGGCATGTGTGTATGTTTCAACACGACCAGGCCAGTTCTCAATTACCTGCTGACTGATTGTCAGCTTGTCTTTGATCAACGCCGGTTGATTAGGTAACACTCTGACCAGAAAGTTATCGGCAACCGGGGTAAAAACCGATGTTTCCCTGAGTTGATGGAGTTTTTCCAGGTTCTTATCGATTTCTGATTGCGGCAATCCTTCCTCACGTAACGAGGTCAGCGTAGTCTCAAGTTGCTGATAGCTGGTCAGCATATTTCCCATCGACCAGGCTGAAAAAATGAAGATGACTAAGAAAAAGACAGGTGCCAGCTGAAAACGAATTTGCAATGGTCGCTCTGAGCCCAGTCCCAGCAGCAGGCTCGCAATGGCCAGAAAAGTCATATACCAGAGTGGATATTCCAGCATGCTGTGAATACCGATCACTGATAACAGTGCCAATAACCACCAGCGTTCAGCGGTCATTGTGTTAAGAAACTGTTCTCTAAACCAATACAACATACCGCCAGTAAGAATCATTGCCCCAACAATGCCAGTCTCTGCCAGTAACTGCAGAACAAGATTGTGGGCATGATGCCAAAGTCCTTTTAAGGAAGGATAAGCTTCCGTCACCGTGAAGTTGTACCAGGAAAATTCTGCCCAACCAGCACCCAACCAGGGATGTTGTCTGAACAAATTCCAGGCCTGATCAATAAGCAGTAAACGACTGGATTCCGAGCCCAGCGTCTGTGCCAGCCGTTCTGCGGGCATTTTCGACGGTTCGAGAAAAGCCAGCATAGGGACGATAAGTTGAGCCAGAATAAACCCAGGTATCAACCAAAGTAATGCCGTGGGCTTCATCGCGGTTGACTGGTTTTGGGAAACAGTTCTACCTAGAAACCAGCCACCAAAAGCCAGCAAGGCGACGTACAGGATCGCCATCCGCTGACCACCTTGGGCAAAACCCAGCAGAATCAGCCCGGCAATCAGCACAGTGATGAGCGTATTAACACGACCACTCATCCTGAGATAAAGCAATGATGCAAGTCCCAGGGCCAGATAATTGGAGAAGTGATTGACCTGACCGATATTGCCGGATTTGCTATCGAGTATCCACTTTGCCAAAGCGTGCTCATCTGGCAAAAGCTTCCCAATAGGTAACAAAATCATAATGCAGGTCGCACCGACAACAAATGCCCAGGCGATACCCGGTACGATTTTTTCCAATGACACTGTATGTCTGAGGTTGGCAGCTAAGATCATCAGCAATGCTGACAGTCCAAGATAGAGCATGGCGACAAATTGATTCTGCCAGTAATCAGGCATGCCTAGCGCTATTTGCAACCCTAAAACCCCCATCAGCCCCAGCGGCACAAAAGTGATGACAGGAATTTGCAAATTGTCTTGTCTTTGACCAATCAAAAACAAACTGGCAAATACTGCCAACAAAGCAGCTGCCCATTCATTATAAAAACTGGCGATAGGAGGCATGTGATAAGGCGACAAAAACGGCAACACACACATCAGTGCCAGCATAAAAATACTGAAACCGGCAAGAAGAGAACGTGGTGGTTGGTCGTTGGAGGTTACTGCCGTCATTGACTGAGTCCCGCTGTGGTCATTGAAAATCAGTCAATATTAGTGAGGGAATCGCAAACAGGCATTAGGAAAAAATCCTATTCTGCAGTTTGTGCGACTTCACATTAACAGCGGGAGGCTGTGATCTGATTCTCAAGAACCACAGAAGGAATTCGGCATATTTAGGAATTATTCCTATAGGTGATCAGGAGTTATGGGGAAATAATGAGACTGAGATTACTTTAATCTCGCATTACTCGTCTGTCATGATGACAGCCCCTTAGAGGTCGGCTCTTGACTCTCACTGTGGGTGGTTTACCACCCACAGGTATTTTTCAGTTTGGTGTATTGGATAAGCTCAGGAGAGCTTGGCAGTATGCTAGAACATGCCCAGTTGCAACTGTGCGGCTTCACTCATCATGTCCTTGGTCCATTGTGGCTCCCATACCAGCTCAACATGCGCTTTTTTGACGCCGGGGACGGACATCACACGCGATTCAACATCACCCGGGAAAGACTGGGCAACCGGGCAGCCGGGGGCTGTCAGCGTCATATCAATATGGACGTTGCCTGAGGTACTGATTTCGATATTGTAGATAAGCCCGAGCTCGTAGATGTTGACCGGGATTTCCGGGTCGTAGATGGTTTTAAGCACCTCGATCACATCTTCTTTGAGCTGTTCCGGGCTGATTTGGTATTGGTCGTTCATCAATCTGCCCTGCTTATTCTGTGGTTACGGATATATCGTGGTCGCTGTCCATCGCGGCATGCACGGTGTGCCAGGATAACGTGGCGCATTTGACGCGAGCCGGGAACTCTTTGACGCCGGCCAGCACTTCCAGTTTGCCGGACAGTTCGCCGCCGCCCGCTTCGCCGGTCAGGGCTTTATGCACATTCTCATAAAGCGCTTCGGCTTCTTCCATGGTTTTGCCTTTCAGAATCTCGGTCATCAGCGAGGCTGAGGCCACGGAAATCGCACAGCCACTGCCCTGAAAGCTGACATCTTCAATCACGCCATCTTTGAGTTTGGCGTAAACCACCAGCGCATCACCACACAGCGGGTTATTGCCATGCGCCATATGATTGGCATCGGTGATCTCACGGAAATTACGCGGATTCTTTTTGTGATCCATGATCACTTGTTGATAGAGATCTCTTAAATCACTCATCAGGCAAACAACTCCTGTGTGGTTTTGATGGCATTAACCAGCGCATCAATTTCCTGCTCGGTGTTATAGAACGCGAAGGAAGCCCGTGCCGTTGCGGCGATGCCATAGAACTCCATCACTGGCTGGGCACAGTGGTGACCGGCACGAATCGCGACCCCCTGCTGGTCGAAAATGGTACCGACATCATGGGGATGCACATCTTCAATCATGAACGACAACACGCTGGCTTTATTTTTGGCGGTACCGATAATACGAATACCATCAATAGCTTCCAGCTTCGCTGTAGCAACTTCCAGCAGGTGATGTTCATAGGCAGCCAGCTTATCGATGCCGATAGCCTGCATATAATCAATCGCTGCGCCCAGTCCGACGGCACCGGCAATATGCGGTGTGCCGGCTTCAAATTTGTATGGCAGCGTGTTGTATTCGGTATGGCTAAAGCTGACCGAGAGGATCATATCGCCCCCGCCCTGCCATGGCGGCATCGCTTCCAGCAGTGCCTGTTTGCCATAGAGCGCACCGATACCGGTGGGCGCAAACATTTTATGACCGGAAAAGACGTAAAAGTCACAATCCAGATCCTGCACATCGACAGCGATATGCGGCACCGCCTGGGCGCCATCTACCAGCACTGGAATCGATTTAGCTTTGGCCTGACCGATCATTGCCTTAATAGGATTGATGGTGCCCAACGCATTCGACACATGACCAATCGCCAGGATTTTGGTGCGTTCGTTCAGCAGGCTGTCGAAATCGCTGAGATCCAGTTCACCGGATTCAGTCATGGGAATGACTTTCAGTTTGGCGCCAGTCTGCTCACACACCATCTGCCACGGCACGATATTGGCGTGATGCTCGATATGGCTGATCAGAATCTCGTCACCCGACTTGATCTGCGGGCGCACAAAGCTCTGTGCCACCAGGTTGATGGCTTCGGTGGCACCGCGAACAAAGACAATTTCTTTGTCTGATTTAGCATTCAGGAAACCACGGACTTTATCGCGAGCGCCTTCATAAGCATCGGTCGCGCGCTGGCTCAGCTTGTGTACACCACGGTGGACGTTGGCATTGTCCAGACGATAGTAGGCGTCGACCGCTTCAATCACCTGAACCGGTTTCTGACTGCTGGCGGCATTATCCAGATAGGCCAGCGGGTTGCCGTTAATGTCCTGATTCAGAATCGGGAAGTCACGTCGGATCGCTTCAACATCAAAGTCGGTTTCAGGAAACGGCACAGCTTTTAATTCGGTTTGTGTCATGCAATCACGCCCCTTTCGGTAACCGTTTTTCTATGACATTAGACAAGGCCTGACGCATAGGTGCTGACTTAATCCGTTGCAATACATCGACGGCAAAAGCATAAGTCAGCAGGCTGCGGGCAGCTGTTTCGTCCAAACCACGGGCACGCAGGAAAAACAGGTGCTGTTCATCAATCTGACCGACGGTACTGCCGTGGGCACATTTGACGTCATCGGCATAGATTTCCAGTTCCGGTTTGGTATCGATTTCACAGCTGCGAGACAGCAACAGGTTCTTGTTGCTCTGGCTGGAATCGGTTTTCTGGGCATCTTTGTGCACATTCACCTTACCGTTAAATACGGCATGGCTGTTGCCATCAAGCACGCCTTTGTATACCTCATCACTGGTGGTGTTGGGCACGGCATGATCGATACGCGTGTGGTTATCGACATGCTGGTCACCAGTGACCAGATAAAGACCATCCAGCGTGACGTGCGCTTCTTCACCCAGCAACTGGCTGTGAATATCATTACGCGCCAGTTTGCCGCCCAGTGAAATATTATTGGTATGCCAGTTACTGCCGGCCGCCTGTTTTGAGGCCAGGGTCGCGATATGGTAATGCGCCAAGGATTCGTGCTGCAGTTTGAAGTGATTCAACGTGGCTTTTTCATCCAGCTTCACTTCGGTCACCACATTGGTGAAACCTTCGGTGTCTGCCAAGCTGACATAGTGCTCCAGCAAGGTCACTTCCGCATCCGCTTCAACCTGAACCAGATTACGCAAGTGGCTGGCCAGCTTTTGGTTTTCAGCGGTACTGATAACCAGGAGTTCAACTGGTTTGCTGATGGTTTTGCCCGCATTCACCTGTAGCACCAGACCGTCTTGCATCAACATGGTGTTGATGGCATTCAGACCCGGTTTCTCTAAATCGATCTGCTCACCCAGCATAGACTGGGCATTGTCGAGCCCCTCTGCCAGTGGCTTGATAGACAGGCCTTCTTCCAGGTCTTCAAGCTCGGACAATTCAACACTGAAACGGCCGTCAATAATGACAAAGCGATAGGCATCTTCCAATGCAGCCACGTGTGCCAACTCGGTTTTATCCAGGCTGACTGCATTGGCATCGTGACTGAAACCTTCCTGGCTTAAAGACCACAGAGAGGTGTATTTCCAGTCCTCAACTTTTTTCGCCGGCAAGCCGTGGCGTTCAAACTGCGCACGGGCTTTGTCGCGCAGTTGCTGCAACCAGCCGAGTTCAGTGCCCGGCAGGGTTTTGGCAGAAGCCACTTCGCCAAATGGCGTTGTGATTTCAGTTAACTGTTTCATGCGGTTTGACCTTCCGGTGCATCGTGAACCCAGCTGTAACCGGATTTCTCCAATTCTTTAGCCAGTTCCTTGTCGCCGGATTTAACAATTTTGCCTTCAGACAATACATGGACGAAGTCCGGCACGATATGGTCGAGAAGACGCTGGTAGTGCGTAATCATGACGATCGAACGATCTTCAGCACGCAGGGCATTGACCCCTTCAGCAACAACACGCAGTGCGTCGATGTCGAGACCGGAGTCGGTTTCATCAAGAATCGCCAGTGCCGGTTCCAGGACCGCCATCTGCAGAATCTCGTTGCGTTTTTTCTCACCGCCTGAGAAGCCTTCGTTCACATTACGGTGCAGGAACTGTTCATCCATTTTGACCAGCTTCATGCGGTCACGGACGAGATTCAGGAAGTCAATCGCATCAACTTCATCCAGCCCCTGATATTTGCGAACCGCGTTCAGGGCAGCTTTCAGCAGATAGATATTGCTGACACCCGGGATTTCTACCGGATATTGGAAAGCCAGAAACACACCACGCTGAGCGCGTTCTTCCGGTTCCAGGTCCAGCAGGTTTTCACCTTTATAGATGACTTCGCCCTGTGTCACTTCATAGCCGTCACGGCCGGCAAGCACATTGGACAATGTACTTTTGCCTGCGCCGTTCGGGCCCATGATGGCGTGGACTTCGCCTGGATTGACGGTCATATTGATGCCGCGGAGGATTTCTTTCCCTTCAACGCTGGCATGCAGGTTTTTAATTTCTAACATGTATAAGTCTCTATATTTCTGAAAATCCGAATGGGTTCTCGTTCGTTTAACCGACGGAACCTTCTAATGACAAACCGAGCAGGTTCTGCGCTTCGACTGCGAATTCCATCGGCAGCTCACGAATGACCTGTTTGCAGAAACCGTTCACAATCATCGAGACCGCATCTTCGGCATCCAAACCGCGCTGCTTACAATAGAACAGCTGGTCTTCGCTGATTTTTGATGTCGAGGCCTCGTGCTCCACCTTCGCTGTCGGGTTTTTCACCTCAATATATGGGAAGGTGTGGGCACCGCATTTGTCGCCCATCAGCAATGAGTCGCACTCGGTGTAGTTACGGGCATTTTCTGCATTGGGCCCGACACGAACCAGGCCGCGATAGGCGTTTTGTGAACGGCCGGCAGAAATACCTTTGGAGATGATGGTCGAGCTGGTGTTTTTACCCAGATGTATCATCTTGGTACCTGTATCGGCCTGTTGCATGTTGTTGGTGACCGCCACGGAGTAGAACTCACCGATAGAGTTGTCACCCTGCAGGACGACACTGGGATATTTCCAGGTGATGGCTGAACCGGTTTCCACCTGAGTCCAGGACACTTTGGAGGACTCACCACGGCAGGCAGCACGTTTGGTGACAAAGTTGTAGATGCCACCCTTACCGTTTTCATCACCGGGATACCAGTTCTGCACGGTGGAGTATTTGATTTCAGCCCGATCCAGCGCGACCAGTTCTACGACAGCAGCGTGAAGCTGGTTTTCATCACGCATCGGTGCGGTACAGCCTTCCAGATAGCTGACATAAGCGTCGTCGTCAGCAATGATCAGCGTACGTTCGAACTGACCGGTATTAGCCGCGTTGATACGGAAGTAGGTCGACAGTTCCATCGGGCAACGCACACCTTTGGGAATGTAGACGAAAGAACCGTCACTGAAGACCGCTGAGTTCAGCGCTGCGTAGTAGTTGTCCTTATAAGGCACCACACTGCCCAGATATTTTTCAACCAGTTCCGGGTGTTCTTTCACGGCCTGAGAGATAGGCATAAAGATAATGCCCTCTTCTGCCAGCTTGTCCTGGAAAGTACTGGCCACAGACACACTGTCAAACACCGCATCGACGGCAACACCGGCGAGACGGGCACGTTCATCCAGTGGCACACCCAGTTTTTCATAGGTACGCAACAGCTCCGGATCGACTTCATCCAGACTTTTCGGACCGTCGTCTTTTTTCTTCGGCGCTGAGTAATAGCTGATTTGCTGATAGTCGATCTCAGGATAATGCACATGCGCCCATTCCGGCGTGTCCATGGTCAGCCAGTGGCGATAGGCTTTCAGGCGCCATTCCAGCATGAACTCAGGCTCTCCCTTGATACGGGAGATTTCACGGACAACCTCTTCACTCAGGCCTGGCGGCAGACTTTCTGCCTCAATGTCGGTAACAAAACCGGCCTTGTATTCTCTTTGAGTAATCGACTCAAGTTGTTGACTTTGCTCAGTCATGAAACTCACCATCCTGTATTGTTGCTTTACTCATCCCGGCTGCAGATGAGTAGAATCTAATTGGGCTTATCCCCGATGTATTCTGCGATGTCAGCATATCTGAGAGCTTAACTTCATCCAGTGCGTGAAACACCGCGTTGTTAATGCGCGTCCAGTTAGTCTGGACCGCACAGTGCGTTTCCTGCTCACAGTGGCTTTCACCACTGACACATTCGGTCAGGGCTATGGGGCCTTCAATGGCCGTAATGATTTCCGCTACTGAAATCTGTTCCGCTTCCCGACTCAGGCTGTAACCACCTGCGACGCCACGTTCCGATTGCAGGAGACCTTCATGGGATAAAGACTTCAATACTTTCCTGACGGTGGGTAACGGCACCTTTACCGCATCGGCGATGGCGTGAGCACTGTGCTGCTGTCTGGCGTGCGTTGCCAGATAGCTCATCAGCACAATGCCGTAATCCGTCAGTTTTCCCATTCGCAGCATAGCTGAACCTCCTAATTGGTACTATTATAGTATCAATTAAGACAATAACCAAGTGTTTTGCTCAGATATTGACGCGGGTCGAGTGAAAATTCCGTTGATTTCGCGTATGGTGATGAACTTTAAAACATGCAATTGTACTAAATTCCGCAACGCCTATTGAGTTAAATTCCAACCAGAGAGCCTAATAAATGAAATTAAAAGCACTGATTTTTTTACCCTTATTATTTGGAGCAAACGTAATGGCTGATGATCACGCCGCAACCCTGGACACAGACAAGCAGAAACTGAGCTACATCTTTGGTATTCAGGTCGGACAAAACATGCTGCAGGAAGGCGTCGAATTGGAACTGGACGCATTCAAAGCAGGTGTTGCCGACATGATGGCAGGTAACGAGCCACAACTGGATCAGGCCACGGCAGAAAAAGTGATTCAGGAATACCAGGCAGCAAAAGCCCAGGAAATGGCGAAAGTCATGAACGAAAAACAGGCTGAAGCAAAAGCCTACATGGCCGAAAATGCCAAGAAAGAAGGCGTTGTCACCACTGACAGCGGACTGCAATACGAAATCATCAAAGAAGGCGATGGTGCGACACCGACTGAAAACGATAAAGTCATCGCGCATTACAAAGGCACCCTGCTCGACGGTACCGTCTTTGACAGCTCTTATGACCGCGGCGAACCAGCCACTTTCCCGGTTAACGGTGTCATTCAGGGCTGGCAGGAAGCACTGCAGATGATGAAAGAAGGCGGAAAATGGCGCATCGTCGTCCCGGCCAACCTCGCCTATGGTCCACGTGGGGCGGGTCAGCTGATTGGTCCCAACGAAACACTGATTTTCGATATCGAACTGATCGCTATCACACAATAAGGCAAATGCCTGCCGTTGAAAAAGCCGCCCGAGGGCGGCTTTTTTTATGTCAGTCCAGTAGCTGTCTCAGGTAATCCCATTCGAAAAACGGCCCCGGATCCGTTTTGCGTCCAGGCGCAATATGTTCATGACCGGCAATTCGCTCATAATTGAGCTGGGGGTAAGCCTTACATAAAGCGCTGATAACCGCAGCCAGCTGATGATACTGGGTATCATCAAAGGGCTTGTCATCACAGCCTTCAAGCTCGATACCTATCGTAAAATCATTGCAGCGTTCCCTGCCTTGCCAGCTTGATACGCCCGCGTGCCAGGCCCGTTGATGAAATGGTACAAACTGAACCAGCTCCCCATTACGTCTTATCAATAGATGAGAGGAGACTTTCAGACCCTTCAGTTGTTCGAAATAGGGATGTTGTGAGCTGTCCAGCTGGTTCAGAAACAAGTCATCAATAAACCGTTGGCCGAACTCCCCGGGAGGCAGACTGATGTTGTGAATGACAATGCCTTGAATATCCGTCGGGTCGGGACGCTCATCATGGTTGGGTGATAAGTAGAACACCGCCTCATTGCAGCGTCCCTGTGTCAGATCAATGTTCAAACAGGCATTCCCTCAATGTCGTAGATTATTCAGTCTTCACGCGTTACCCTATTGAGTTTTTCAGTAAAGAGCCTTTCAATGACCATTGAAAACCCGTTACCGTCTGCGTTTATCGACTCCCAAGTCAAGCTTGCCCTGCTGGAGGACGTCGGTCAACAGGATCTGACTGCCAATCTGATTCCGGCAGAGTCTATCGCCGAGGCCCAGCTAATCACGCGTCAGGACGCCGTGTTATGTGGCCGTGACTGGTTCAACGCAGTCTTCAGTCGTCTTGATGACCGTATTCAAATTGAATGGCTGGCAGCGGATGGGGATGCGCTTGCTGCAGACGCTATCATCTGTCGAATAAAAGGCCCAGCGCGCGCAGTTCTGACCGGTGAGCGCACAGCAATGAACTTTTTGCAGACATTATCTGCAACGGCAACAAGCGCCAGGCAATATGCGGATGCCGTTGCCGGACTGCCGGTCAAAGTGCTGGATACCCGCAAAACATTACCGGGTTGGCGGGTGGCACAAAAATACGCTGTGCGATGCGGCGGCTGCTTTAATCACCGCTTCGGACTCTATGATGGGATTCTCATCAAGGAAAATCATATCAATGCAGCCGGTTCTATTGCTGCAGCAGTATCACAGGCGCAATCACTGAATGCTGGTGTCCCTATCGAAGTGGAAGTGGAAAACCTGGATGAACTGAATCACGCACTGAATGCCGGTGCGGATATTGTGCTGCTGGATAACTTCGAACTTCAAACACTGAAACAAGCCGTGGCTATCAATGACAAAAAAGCCTTGCTGGAAGCATCCGGTGGTATCAGCCTGGCCAATATTCGTGAGATTGCTGAAACCGGCGTGGATAGGATTTCAGTCGGCGCTTTGACCAAGGATATTCAGGCCGTGGATTTATCACTGCGCTTTCAATAAAAAACCGCAGTTGAACATTGTCAGACTGCGGTTAACAAACGTCTAAAGATCAGAGATTATTCAAGACCCACTTGCCACAGCTCCTCGTTGGTTTCGACCACCTCACCGGTAGCTGCGTCAATTTCAATTTTTATCTCGCTGCCTTCGTAGGTATCAATGTCAAACTCATACGAGGAATCACCGTTGGACTCAATCTCGTATTCGACCTCGATGATTTCTCCAGGATAGAGCGCCAGTGCAATCGCTCTGGCTTCTTCTTCGTTGAATTTAACGTTTCTCTTGAACAGCGGATGGTTGGGATGATCCACCTCCTGTTCCAGCTCGATTAACTCACCCGAAGACTTCAGACACTCGACATCCCAGTCCTTACCATCCAATGCTCTGATATCAAACTCGTAAACTTCACGCCCATTTTCAAGCTTGAGTTCAACTTTGATGACATGGCCGTTACGCGCATTTAAAGCGACATCCAGACAGGTTTCAAACAGCTGGTTGTTATCAGCTGCAAGACTGGTTATTGGCCAGAACAGAATGACGGGTATTAAGGTTTTCAGCATGCTTGGTCCTGAAATAAATTGGGCCACCCGAAGGTAGCCCAATGTTGAAATTAAGCTGTGCTTTACAGCGTCAGCTTGAAGCCAATCCAACCTGCTCTGGGCGCACCGGGACCAACAAAGCGAGGGTTTTCATATTGTTCCAACCCAGCTTCACCCGGTTCACCGTACAGGCCGAAAGATTCGTACTCGTTATCAAAAACGTTATCTATACGGCCAAAGAACTCAAAGTTCTCAGTGACTTTGTATCGTCCATGCAGATTAAATACAGTATAGCCTTCGATCTTTTTATCAACGTTGGCTTCATCACCACGGAAGTACTGACTGGAGCGGTATGAAGCTGTTGTACCCAGTGAGAGCTTTTCTGTAAACGCATAATCAAAGCCAACATTGATGTTGTGCTCAGGCTGATTCGGCAATCTATCACCTTTACTGACAGAAAAGACTTCATCTTCCTCATTCACTTCACGGCTATAGGAGAAGTTGTCTTCGAATGTCGCACGGATGTATGAATAGTGTGCAAACCAACTCAGTTTGTTAACGGCACCGTTTGCACTTAATTCCAGACCAGCACGTGCTGTTTTATCAATGTTATCGAAGACACCTGTGTTTAATACCGGTGTGTCATCATCGGCATCGTTGAAGAAGAACAGGTCATCTTCCAGCTCTGTGTAAAACACACCGGCTGACCAGTTGAAGTTAGCCTGTTGACCACGCAGACCGGCTTCAACTGTTCTGGCCACGACATCATCTAATGGCGGATCAGCAAGGAATGCATTGGGGTATGCACAAGGTGAATCCGGCTCAGCACATGTCAGTTCTGACGGCGTTGGTGCACGGTTGGACTCACTATAGTTGGCATAGGTGGTCAGGTTCTCTGTCAATGCATAAGTGGCACCGACCGATGGGTTAAACCGCTTGAAGTCATGCGTATTGCCAGACTCATTCAAGTCTTGGGTCCCACCTTGGCTGGTGCCTGAAATATCAATCGCGATCCAGTTGTATCGACCACCGACAGTCAAATCCAGACGCTCTGTGAGGCTGTGAGTATTGGTGAAGAAAATGCTGTAAGTGTTAGTGTCGATTTCTCCATCGACGCGTTCATCCAGCAACTCAATTCCCGTGCCATCAGTGCCCCGGGTCTCAGTCAGGTAAGCGATCTCAGAGCTGGCAGAGTAATCCACTTTGGAGCGGTCAAAGGAGACACCGACTGTCAGTTGGTTCTCTCTGCCAAAGAGGTCATTGAATGAAGTTGTCTGGACACCAAAGCCCCAGCTGTCCTGTTCAGTTTGACTCCGGTTATTCAGGCCCAGACCTTCAACCTCAAAGTCACCATCTTCCAACTCTGCCTCAACGTCATAGGCAGGGTTATCAAAATCGCCCAGAGTAACCGCACCTGCACTGGTTCTGATCGGGTTACCATCATCATCAATAATCTGACTACCTGCGGCATCACCATCCGCCTCAAACTCACCGCCATCGCCATTGAACGAACTACGGTCGCTTCTGCGGTAGTAGGTGTTGGCAGCTAACATTGTGGTGTCATTAATCCAATGTGAGCCATTCAGAGTGAACATGCGGAGTTCATTTTGCGTGTTATCTGGATAGGTGAAAACGGCATCGCGATCTGCCGCAACAAGTTCGACTGGTGAAGCGCCGTTACCATTCAAATCACTATCAACAGCCGTGATACCAAAGTCCAGCGTGGTGTCTTCGTTGGCATAGCTTAAGTTCGAGAAAAACTGCTCTACGCGTGAGGGTGAAAAGTCACGCCAGCCATCTTCTTTGGTAATGGAACCAGTCACATAATAAGCCAGGTTCCCATCGCTACCACCACTCTCAATCGTGCCTGAATCACGACCGAATGAACCGGTGTAAGCCTCAAAGCTATGACCGGGATGCGTGAAACCTGTTTTTGTTCTGATTGACAGTGCACCACCCAGGGTATTGAGGCCAAACACAGGGTTTGAACCGGACACCAGGTCAATATCTGCAATCGCCGCTTCCGGCAGTAATTCGAAGTTAATCGCATCACCGAATGGTTCATTGACACGAATACCATCCATGTAGACGGACAGGCCCTGGGCACTACCGACCAATGGTGAAGCGGTAAACCCGCGATAATTCAAATTAGGCTGAAAAGGATTATTCTGAGCAGCGCTGATGTTGACACTGCCCATGGTTCGATTCAGTAAATCGGATAAATCCAGGCTCTGGACTCTTTCTATATCACTGGCATCAGCCGATTGTGTTTTCGTTGGAATTCTATCGGCTTCCAGACCAACACCACCAATGGGTGTTGTACCGATTACCTTGATATCACTCAGCTCTACCTGATCCTCATCTGCAGCGAGGACCGGGGCTGACACCAGCGCAGAGGCCAGCATCAGACTTAATGCTTTCTTTTTATGCGGAACTTGCATTACTCATTACTCTCCCGAAATCTTTTATCGTTGTTATGGTTATAGTCAAACCGATTCTAATTAAGCACGGAAAATGCCAACTCTGAAAAATGTTTTATGACAACCAGTTACTTTTAAGCAGTGGTGCGGACCTCTGGTTTACTGGTTGATATAAACCACACAAACTGGCTGATATCACCCACCCTTAAACCAAGCCAGTGTGTTATGCAGACGAGTCACTTCACCAATGATCACCAGTGTTGGGGCCACCGGTTGTTCCCGCTCAGCGAGCAACGGCAATTCATCAATCGTGCTGATCCAGACTTTCTGGTTCTCAGTCGTGCCCTGCTGAACCAGCGCGGCCGGTTTATCTGCAGGCATACCATGCGCCTGCAACTGACGGCTCAACTCTGGCAAACCAGCCAGTCCCATATAAACCACAACTGTTTGACGAGGCTGCACCAGACTCTCCCAGTTGAGATCCAGTTCGCCCTGTTTTAACTGTCCGGTGACGAAAACACAGCTTTGTGCGTAATCGCGATGGGTTAGCGGAATGCCGGCATAACTGGCACAGCCGGAAGCCGCTGTGATGCCGGGCACCACCTGAAATGGAATCTTTTCATCAGCCAGTGTTTCGATTTCTTCGCCGCCACGACCGAAAATAAATGGGTCACCGCCTTTAAGTCTTAATACCCGTTTACCCTGCTTCGCATGCTGCAGAAGTAGACCATTGATTTCTTCCTGTCGCACTGCATGCCAGGCCCGTTGTTTACCCACATAAATCAACTCGGCTTCCTTACGAACCAGCGCCAGGATTTCTTTACTGACAAGACGGTCGTAAAACACCACATCCGCCTGTTGCATCAGACGCAATGCTTTGAATGTCAGCAAATCCGGATCACCGGGTCCGGCACCCACAAGATAGACCTCTCCCCGCCCCAGATCCTTGTTATCAGGATCCTGTAACTTTTCCAGCAGGGTCTTTTCCGCTAATTCTTCACGACCTGCCATCATGTGATCGGCCACTGGCCCTTCCAGCACCGACTCCCAGAAACGGCGGCGCTGGGAGACATTTTCAAACTTCTGTTTGACCTTGTCCCGGTAGCGGCCGACCAGATCACCCAGTTTGCTGTAAGACGGTGGAATCAGGGTTTCCAGTCTCGCACGCAGGTTACGGGCGAGAACCGGCGAATCGCCACCGCTGGAGACCGCGACGACTATCGGTGAACGGTCCAGTATTGATGCCAGGATAAAATCGCAATGGTCCGGGCTGTCAGCCACATTCACCAGAATATTTCGGGCTTTGGCGGCCTCATAAACAGCGGCATTGACTGTCTCATCATCGGTGGCAGCGATGACCAGTCTCTCCTGCCCCAGTTGAGAAGGGTCGAACCTGGCTTCAAGCCAGTGAACCTGTTGGCTGGTCACCAGCTTTTGTGAGCTCGACGATAGCTTCGGCGCGACAATGGTCACGACAGCCTGGGCTTTGAGTAGCAGACCAGCTTTTCTGGCGGCGATATCTCCGCCGCCGACAACCAGACATGATTGCTGCTTTAAATCTAAAAATATCGGTAAGAAATCCATTACTGTGCTTTCAATGGTAAAGAGAGCCCCTGCAGAACATAGGCATTATCGAGGTTTTGCACCACAGCAACGACACTCAGGTCATGGTGCTTCCATGTCGGATCCAGTGGGACTGTGGTCTGAATTTGGGTGGCATCATCGCCGGCATCAATTGAAAACGGGCCCAGCCAGCGTCTGACCAGATTCTGATGGTTAAACACCGCACCGATATTATCACCACCGTGAATTTCACTGATGATATTGTCTTCCGTCACGGCCAGATAAAGCTGACTGTTAGCCTGATTTTCCTCGCCGAGCACCGTTACCGCAGTGTCGATGTTGAGCGTGTCGTCCGTTTTTTTGACCCTCAGGCTGATTTCGGCTTCCGAATCAAAGCTGTTGATAAATTCAATCACATCAGTGCCATGCTCGCGCCAGTTATGGACCACTTCGCCACTGATAAAGAGCTCCGGAGTAAAAACCGTCTGATACAGGTTCAAACGCGCCATCTGCCGCTGCCGCTCAGTGAACCGGGGTTTGGCAAAACGGTCTACCCAGCCTTTTTTGTCATCCAGGTAATCGACATGAAAACCAAGCACAATCAACTGTGCTTCGCTGTAGCCTTGTTCCGGTAAATGTTCTACCCAACGCTCTGCTGCCGGACACAGGCCACACCCCTCGGAAACAAACAGCTCCAGCACCGCCATCTGTTTATCAGCGCTCTCGGCCTGCCACTGCTGTGCTGCTACAGGGTGAGTGATTAGCAAAGTGATAATCAGCAAAAGGCCTGTTTTCATTTTCAGCATGATAAGCCCCGAAAAACCCGTTTATTGATGTGAAACTTGCGGTTCCGGCGAGTTCCAGTGACTCACGTCAGTTATCTCTGCCAGTTCACGCATCACTGCCGTGGCATAAGAACCAGCGGGCAGGAAGAAGGACAGAGACAGGCTATCCTCACTGAACTCCCAGCTCAACGCCTGCGGTAACACCCGCAAAGGCCGCCTTTCCTGTTTGAGCCCGGCCTGTTCCAGCCCCTGCTGCCAGGTTTGCCAGTCTGCCAGTACAGCATTTTCCAGCGCCAGACTGTCGGCTTGATTCGCTGCTCTGCCGCGCCCCCAAAGTGGCCCTGTAATATCAATATCAAATGTATTCAAGCGCTCAGTGATGGTTTCATCAATGACTTCTGCCAGAAAAATACTGCTGCTACCGGCCAGTTGCATCACATCACCCGGCACGCCTGTCTGCCAGTTCTGTTGGTTGATACGGGCTGACAGCACCTGATTGAACAGCCAGGATCGCGCTGCAGATAGAATCATGCTTTTCTGCTGGCGCTTTTTAGGCTTTCTGCCGGTTTCGAACCACTGCTGCGCCCTGTCCAGATTAGAAAACTGGTGACCAAAGCGCTGTTCGGCAAAATAATTGGGTACCCCTTCGGATTGAATGCGCTCAAGGCTCTGTTCCCAGACAGCGCTGTCGCCATCAATGCCAGTCAAAATCAGTAAAAAGCGGTTACCCGACAATACACCGCGTTTGAGTTTTTTATTGTGTCGGGTAAGTGTTTTGATTTGACAGTCATCGGCTGAAAATAGCGACCAGTCAGGCTCTTCATGCCCTTCCGTTTTCACGGTAAACCATTGCGTGGTAACCGCATGTCGATCTTTCAAACCGGCATAGCCAACAGCCACATCCTCCACACCAGCAAATTGTGCCAGTTGTTTGGCGACCCAGTCGGTATTGCTGCCGGTTTTCTCTATCAGCAGCATAGCGTGACCGCCCTCACCGCTTGGTTCGAAAGGCAACTGTTCATCGACCCGGAAATGGTCCGGCTGCAAACGGATATTGGCGCGGCAACTGCCTGCCAGGGTGTTTGCACGTTGTAATGAATTGAAATCAAATGCCATCAGGCTTTCCTCAACAGGACAACAGCATGAGCTGCAATGCCTTCCTTACGGCCGGTAAAACCCAGCTTTTCTGTCGTTGTGGCCTTGATATTCACTTCATCTTCACTGACTGCCATATCGCTGGCGAGCAGGCTTTTCATCTCAGGGATGAACGGCGCCAGCTTGGGGGCTTGCGCGATCACGGTGGCATCGACGTTATTGACCACCCAACCACGTTCTAATAAGTCAGCCATCACCCGTCGCAACAACACGCGGCTGTCGATATTTTTAAAGGCTTCATCGGTATCCGGGAAATGATGACCGATATCCCATAAGCCAGCGGCACCCAGCAAGGCATCACAAATAGCATGGATCAACACATCACCATCAGAATGGGCTTCCAGGCCATGGCTGTGCGGTACCGTCACCCCACCGATGATTAATGGCCGGTTCTCGGCGAAACGATGTACATCATAGCCGTGACCTATGCGCATTACTGTCCTCTGCTTTGTTGTTCCAGATACAGGCTGGCGAGCGCCAGATCCTGCGGTAGGGTAATCTTGATATTATCCTGATGCCCTTCCACCATCATCGGCCGTAATCCCATCAGTTCCACCGCACTGGCTTCATCGGTCACGGCAAGGCCTTGTTCAGCCGCTGATTCCAGCGCCTGCTTTAACAATTTGAGACGAAACATCTGCGGCGTGCCCGCTCGCCATAGACCATGACGATCCACGGTTTCAACAATAACGCCACTGTCATCAACCCGTTTGACAGTATCGGTGACAGGCACCCCCAGAATACCGCCAACTTCATGCTCTCTTAATTGCAACAGCATCTGATCAATATCGCTGTGACGAATACAGGGGCGAGCTGCATCATGCACCAACAGCCAGGGATTATCGTCGGTTTTCTCAGCAAGCGCTGCCAGTGCATTGGCTACGGAATCAGAGCGCGCCTCACCGCCGTTTGTCAGCAGCAACTCACAATCAAGCTGAAGCGCCAGTTCGGGCCACCAGGGATCATTTTCCGCCAGTGCGACAACGATGCCTTCAATCTTGGGATGGGAAGCGAGTCGCTCCAGGGTATGCTGTAGCAAAGCTTTGTTATTGAGCTTGAGATATTGCTTGGGAATATCGGCGCCCATGCGACTGCCGATGCCGGCTGCCGGGACGACAGCCCATACGGCTTCACTTTTGCTCATCTTGCTCTTCTATGACATGAAAAAAAGTCTCGCCTTCTCTGATCATGCCCAGTTCACTGCGGGCACGTTCTTCCAAAGCATCGAGACCACTTTTCAAATCCTGAACTTCCGCTGCCAGTACCTGGTTACGCTCGGTCAGTTTTTCATTATCCAGTCGCTGTTTTTCTACCTGATGGTGCAAACGCAGCAGCGACGGCAGCCCGTCATGACTCAGCCATAATCGGTATTGCAGTAATACCAGCAGAATGGCCAGGAAAATCATGACGGGCTTAGTCATCAGGCCTTACTTGACGTTGAACGCCTTCATGCCCGGATAGCTGGCCTTGTCACCCAGCTCTGCTTCAATGCGCAGCAACTGGTTGTATTTAGCAACACGGTCTGAACGTGACAAAGAACCGGTTTTGATTTGACCTGCATTAGTAGCGACCGCCAGATCGGCAATGGTGGTGTCTTCGGTTTCGCCACTGCGGTGAGAAACCACGGCGGTATAACCATTTTCCTTGGCAAGGTTAATCGCATCCAGAGTTTCTGACAGCGTACCGATTTGATTGACCTTAATCAGGATGGAATTACCGACACCTTTAGTAATGCCTTCCTGCAGGATCTTAGGATTGGTCACGAACAGGTCATCACCGACCAGCTGCACTTTGTCACCGATTTTATCGGTCAGCAGTTTCCAGCCTTCCCAGTCATTCTCATCCATACCGTCTTCGATACTGATGATGGGGTATTTGCTGACCCAGTCGGCCAGCAGATCGGCAAACTCGGCAGAAGACAGAGAACGGTTTTCAGAAGCCAGCACGTACTGACCATCCTTGTAAAACTCTGAACTGGCGGCATCGAGGGCCAGCATGATGTCTTTACCGGCTTCATAGCCGGCATTTTTGATGGCCTGCAGTATGACTTCAATCGCCGCTTCGTTAGACGGCAGGTCCGGCGCAAAACCACCTTCATCACCGACAGCAGTGTTAAGGCCTTTGCTGTTCAATACTTTTTTCAGTTCATGAAATACTTCCGCACCGTAACGAATCGCTTCACTGATGCTGCTGGCACCAACCGGCATAATCATGAATTCCTGCAGATCCACGCTGTTATCGGCGTGAGAACCGCCATTGATAATATTCATCATCGGTACCGGCATCACCGCTTCATCGCTCGCTGCCAGGTACTTGTACAGCGGCTTTTTGGCGTCAGCTGCCGCAGCACGGGCAGTGGCCATGGAAATGGCCAGCAAGGCATTCGCCCCCAGACGGCCCTTGTTTTCAGTGCCATCCGTTTCAATCAGCTTATTGTCAATCGCACGCTGATCAGTGGCTTCCATACCCAACACCGCTTCACGCAGTTCACCATTGACGGCGGCGACAGCTTTCAGGACGCCTTTACCCAAGTACCGGGCTTTATCGTCATCACGCAGTTCCACGGCTTCACGTTCACCGGTGGAGGCGCCGGAGGGTACCGCAGCACGGCCCATAGCACCGCTTTCCAGCACAACATCGGCTTCTACGGTTGGATTGCCACGTGAATCGATAATTTCACGTGCTATTACATCAATAATCTTGCTCAATGCTTTGCTCCCATCTATCAAGAATTGTTTTCAGGGACTTATCGTTTCGCCAGCAGGGCGTCTTCGATGTAGTCCTGTTGTTTAACTGTGCTATCGATGGCCTGCAGCGTTTCCAGCAAAGCGGATAACTGATGCAGAGGCCAGGAATTCGGGCCGTCACTCAGGGCTTTTTCAGGCTCAGGATGGGTTTCCATAAACAGGCCTGCCACGCCGGTTGCCACTGCGGCACGGGCCAGTACCGGTACAAATTCACGTTGACCGCCAGAGGCACCGCCCTGTCCGCCCGGTTGCTGAACCGAATGAGTAGCATCAAATACCACCGGACAATCCATGTTGCGCATAATGGGCAGACCGCGCATATCCGAAATCAAGGTGTTGTAACCGAAAGAGGTGCCGCGTTCGCATAGCATGATCTGTTCATTGCCAGTAGATTTAGCTTTCGCCGCGACATGTTGCATATCCCACGGGGCCAGAAACTGGCCTTTCTTGATATTCACCGGCAAACCCTGACTAGCAACATTGACAATGAAATTGGTCTGGCGGCACAAAAAGGCAGGTGTCTGCAAAACATCAACGACACTGGCCACTTCGGCCAGCGGGGTATCTTCATGCACGTCGGTCAAGACCGGCAGATTGAATTCTTTTTTGACCTTTTCCAGAATCGCCAGGCCGGCTTCCACGCCCGGTCCGCGATAGCTCTTGGTGGAGGTGCGGTTGGCCTTATCAAAAGAAGACTTGTAGATAAAGTTGATACCAAGCTTATCGGTGATTTCCTTGAGCTGACCGGCAACGTCCATCGTCATTTGCTCACTTTCGATGACACAGGTACCCGCGATCAAAAACAGCGGCTGACGGTTTCCAGCTTCAAATCCGCATAATTGCATTAGTGGTTACCCCGCTGCGTTTTGTTCTGTTTGGCTGCGCTGATAAAGCCCTCGAATAAGGGATGACCATGTCGCGGCGTCGACGTGAATTCCGGATGGAACTGGCAGGCGACAAACCATTGATGTTCCGGGATTTCAATCATTTCTGCGAGACTCTGATCCTTGGACATGCCTGAGAATACCAGGCCTGCCTTTTCCAGCGCTTCCATGTAATTGTTATTAAATTCGTAACGATGGCGGTGACGTTCGATAATCTCATCAGCACCGTAGATTTGATGGGCCAGACTACCCGCTTTCAGCTGGCAGGAGTAACCACCCAGCCGCATGGTGCCACCCAGATCAGAATCCTGATCCCGCTGCTCGACGGTGCCATCCGCTTTCTGCCATTCGGTGATTAGACCAATCACCGGATCTTTCGTGTTTAAATCAAACTCGGTGCTGTAGGCCTGCGGCAGACCGGCTTTGTGACGGGCGTATTCAATCACAGCGACCTGCATACCCAGACAAATCCCCAGATACGGAATATTGTTTTCACGGGCAAACCGGGCTGTTTCAATCATGCCCTCAACACCGCGCTCACCAAAGCCGCCGGGAACAAGAATCGCATCCATGTCCTTGATGCAGTCGGTGCCCTGCTGTTCAACCTGCTCAGAGTCAACATAATGCACATTGACCCTGGTGCGGGTGTGAATACCAGCATGAATCAGTGACTCAGACAGGGATTTATAGGCTTCGGTCAGCTCCATGTATTTACCGACCATGGCGATATTGACTTCGCCTTCCGGATTGCTCAGGTTTTCGTAGACCTTTTCCCACTGGCTCAGATCAGCCGGCTTGGCATCGATACCGAGTTGTTTGACGACGATGTCATCCAGTCCCTGGCGGTGCAGTTCCATCGGGATTTTATAAATGCTGTCGACATCAATCGCGGAGATAACCGCTTTTTCCGGGACATTGGTAAACAGCGCAATCTTGCGACGCTCTGATTCCGGCAACGGACGGTCAATACGGCACACCAGAACATCAGGCTGAATACCGATAGTACGCAGCTCTTTCACCGAATGCTGAGTCGGCTTGGTTTTGATTTCACCTGCAGAAGCGATATAAGGCACCAGTGTCAGGTGCAGGAACAGCGCGCGTTCACGGCCCAGTTCGGTCGCCATCTGACGGATGGTTTCCAGGAAAGGCAGCGACTCGATGTCACCTACGGTACCGCCAATCTCAATCAAGGCGACGTCGGCATCATCGGCGCCTTCGTAAATGCAGCGCTTGATCTCATCGGTGATATGGGGAATGACCTGAACCGTGTTACCGAGATATTCGCCACGGCGTTCTTTACGAATCACGTTTTCGTAAATCTGGCCGGTGGTGTAGTTGTTACGACTGCTCATATCTGCGTCGATGAAGCGTTCGTAGTGGCCTAAATCCAGATCAGTCTCGGCACCGTCTTGAGTCACAAACACCTCGCCGTGTTGCAGCGGGCTCATGGTGCCCGGATCGACGTTGATGTATGGGTCCAGCTTAACCAGGGTGACCTTCAGACCACGGGCTTCAAGTATCGCAGCCAGTGATGCCGCGGCGATCCCCTTCCCGAGAGACGACACAACACCACCAGTGACAAAAATAAATTTAGTCATATTATGGAGAGTTCAATAAAAATGACGCGGCCAGAATGGCTGCGCTCAAAATACGGTATAAATTATCAGAATTGCCCTGTCCGCTCAATCAAAAACTGGTTTCGCAGATGCCTGTTCCAGCACCGGCAGCCACCCTTTTTCGCCAATATCCGCGGCGTAGTGTTCTGCATAGCCATAACCCACAACGGCTACCAGTTCATGATCGACAAAAAGCAACGGGATTTGCTGACGTTGCCAGGGTGGCACATCCCACTCCTGAAACAACTGTTTGAGTGACTTATGTTGCGCATGGCCCTGCAGTCGAATGCGCTCCCCGCCCTCGCGGAATTTCAGTTTCAACGGGCGATTCAGTACATGCTGTTTGAGGCCTTTACCGGACTCCAGTTGCCATCTAAGCAGACGCCCGTCGGCCAGTCTGATCTCGTCACTGCCGGTTATCTCAAATTCACCTAAATCCAGCGGCTCGTCGCGATCCGGCTCGATGAAAATCACATCACGGTAACGCCTTATCATCGCCCCCGGCCAGTGCACTTCAGGATTGCGGTCTTCGGCAGCCGGAATGACCTCATCAATAATCCTTTGCAGAATGGCGGCAGAGGGCAGTGGCAGAGAGTTTTGCTCCAGGGCATAACGCAGCAGATTGCGTTGTCTTGCCTGGGGCAACTGGCTCAGTGCGGAAATGGACAGGCGATTCTTTTGCTCCGGGCACACATGCCGGGCATCCAGACTGCCTAGATCACGCATCAGTTCAACCGCTTCGCGGCAATGTTCTGCACTGCGGCTCATGGTTTTTGATGCAGTCGGCCAGCGCTCATTCAAACGCGGCCAGATTTGGTGACGCAGATAATTACGATGAATGCTGAGATCGGTGTTGCTGGGGTCATCAATCCATTGCAGCTGGTGCAACCGGGCGTACTCCAGCAGCGCCTGCTTGGAAACGTTGAGAAAAGGTCGAATGATACTCAGGCCATCAAGTGTTGCTTCGGGCCACATGGCTGATAAACCAGCCGGTCCGGCTCCACGCAGTAACTGGAGCATCAGCGTTTCTGCCTGATCATCCTGATGCTGGGCAGTAAGCAGCACCTCATTCGCTGATAGATCATAACGAAAGGCATGATAGCGGGCCTCACGGGCAGCAGCTTCGAGACCCAACTCCTCCCGCTTTTCCACGCTGACCTGGATGGATTCGAACTTAATGTTCAGCGCCTGAGCAACTTGCCTGCAATGCACGGCCCAGTCAGCAGATTCAGCATGCAGGCCATGATCGATATGCAGAGCACGTAGGGCGGGCAATTGGGGATGGCGGGTGGTAGCCAGCAGATGCAGCAGCACGTGAGAATCGACACCGCCACTGAAGGCCACACAGACAGCGCGTCCATCCACCCGTTTTATCAGATCAACAATACATTGTTGGGGGTTGAGAGACACCCCGACGTTAACCCTCGAATTCGCCGTAGCTCAGGATCCGTTGTTGACGACGCTTAATCAGATTATCGTGGGAAACCGCTTCCAGCTCCTTGATTTTGGCTTCGATCGACTTTCTGATGCGGGCCGCCATTTCCTCAACATTACGATGCGCGCCACCCAGCGGTTCCGGCACCACCTCATCGATCAGATTTAATTCCTTCAGCCGGTCGGAGGTCACACCCAGGGTAGCAGCGGCATCAGAGGCTTTCTCGGCGCTCTTCCATAAAATCGAAGCGCAACCTTCCGGTGAAATCACGGAATAAATACTGTATTGCAGCATCATCAGGTGATCAGCGACACCAACAGCCAGCGCCCCGCCCGAGCCACCTTCACCAATGACAGTAGAAATAATCGGGGTTTTCAGCTTGGCCATTTCAAACAGGTTACGGGCAATGGCTTCACTCTGCCCACGTTCCTCGGCACCAATACCCGGATAGGCACCCGGCGTATCGATAAAAGTAATCACCGGTAAACCAAAACGCTCTGCCATTTTCATAATACGCAGCGCTTTGCGGTAACCTTCAGGACGTGGCATGCCAAAGTTGCGGGCCACTTTTTCCTTGGTATCTCTGCCTTTCTGGTGACCGATGACGACGACCGGACGGCCATTGAGACGACCGATACCGGTGACCAGGGCACTGTCGTCAGCATAAGTGCGATCACCATGCAGTTCTTCAAAGTCACTGATGATGTGTTTGATGTAATCCAGTGTGTAGGGACGCTGTGGATGTCGCGCCATCTGGGTCACCTGCCAGGGCGTCAGCGAGGCGAAAATTGACTTGGTCAGTGATTCACTTTTTTCCTTTAACTTCTGAATCTCTTCAGTGATGTTGAGATCACTGTCGTTACTCATGTAGCGCAACTCATCGATTTTCGCTTCCAGTTCGGCGATGGGTTGTTCGTAGTCAAGGAAATTTAACTGCATCAGGTTAACCTTACATCCAAAATTGTCGAATTATACACAGAGGCGGCGGACAAAACTTAGTTGAGGATCAATTCATCGTCGTCGTCATTGTCGACCGCGCCTTCGCCGAGACGGATAGCGAGACTGAGGTCATTCCGCGAATCCGCGTTCTGCAGTGCCTCTTCCATCGTGATCTTACCGTCCTTGAAGAGTTTAATCAGCGCCTTATCAAAGGTAATCGTACCCGGATCGGTCGACTCTTTCATCGCATCCTTGATACTGCCGACCTCCCCTTTATTGATGAGTTCGGAAATATATGGCGTGTTGAGCATGATCTCGACGGCCGGCACCCGGGTGCTGCCATCCACAGTCGGCAACAGACGCTGCGACACAATTGCCCGCAGGTTCAGTGACATATCCATAAATAACTGACGGTGCAGGCTTTCCGGGAAAAAGTTGATAATGCGGTCCAGTGCCTGGTTGGCATTATTGGAGTGCAGTGTAGCCAGACACAGGTGACCGGTCTCAGCATAGTTAATCGCGTGCTTCATGGTTTCCATATCCCGGATTTCACCAATCAGAATGACATCCGGCGCTTCCCGCAATGCGTTTTTCAGTGCGTTTTCGTAATTCAGGGTATCGATGCCGACTTCACGTTGCTGGACAATCGAACGTTCATGGGCATGAACAAATTCCAGCGGATCTTCAATCGTCAGAATATGCGAGCTGGCGTTTCGGTTTCGATGGCCAATCATTGATGCCAGCGTGGTCGATTTACCGGAACCCGTCGCTCCTACTACCAGAATCAAACCGCGTTTTTCCATCACGATATCACCCAGTACCGGTGGCAGATTCATCTCTTCAAAACGCGGGATCTTGGTTTTGATATAACGGATAACAATCGAACACTCACCGCGCTGACGGAAGATGTTAACCCGGAAACGACCAACGCCCTTGAGTGGTACCGCGAAATTCATCTCCAGCGTTTTTTCGAACTCGGCAACCTGCTCCTCATTCATCAACGCATATGCCATCTCACGCACATCACCCGGTGCCAGTTTTTGGGTACCCACAGGTCGAATCACACCCTGAATTTTGATGTGAGGTTCGGTGCCGGTGCAAAAAAACATATCTGATGCTTCTTTGTCCGCCATCAACCTGAAATACGGAGTCATATCCACGCGGCTTATCCTCAGAATTATCTATCTAATCAATCAGTCCAATCGTACACGATAGACTTCGGCCAATGAAATCTCTCGCGCTCGGGCTCTGGCGAGGGCATTATCGGTGAGTGAGACCATCCCTTGCTGAATAGCATGTTGATGAATTTCACCCGATGTTATGTCAATGTGGATCAATTTCCGCAGACTATCACTCACTTCCAGCAATTCATAGACTGCGAGGCGTCCGGCGACGCCTGTCTGATTACAATGTTCACAACCACGACTGTGATAGAAAATTTCCTTGTCACTGACATTGAGGGCATGCCTTATCGGCCCATCGACAGGTTCCTCTTCCAGACAATGCTGACAATTACGCTTAACCAGCCGCTGCGCCAGTACGCCCAGCAGACAGCCGGTTAGCAGGTAAGGCTCAATGCCCATTTCTAACAGCCGGGTCACAGCACCGGCTGCATCGTTGGTGTGCAGGGTACTCAGTACAAGGTGACCTGTCAGCGCACTCTCTACAGCAATCTTACCGGTTTCTTCATCGCGGATTTCCCCCACCAGAATCACGTCCGGATCGTGGCGAAGGATATTTCTCAATGCCCGGGCAAAGCTATAGCCGGTAGCGTGATTAATCTGGATCTGTTGAATGCCGTCCATATGGTATTCAACCGGATCTTCAACGGTGAGGATATTGACATTTTGCTTCTGTACCTCGGCGAGTGCTGCGTACAGCGTAGTGGATTTACCGGAACCGGTCGGCCCCGTTACCAGGAAAATGCCATTACTCCTGTTGAGCAAATCCAGAAAAAGACGCTGATCGTGATTCGAAAACCCTAATTCAGACACGGCTTTGAGCCCCACCTGAGCATTAAGCAGCCGAATCACCACGCTTTCGCCTTCAACCGTCGGCATAATTGAAATCCGCAAGTCGACCGGATTATTTTTGTGCTTAACACAGCAGCGACCGTCCTGGGGTAATCGTCTTTCGGCGATATTCATGCCGCCCAGAATTTTGATCCGGCTGATCACAGCAGCCAGTAAAGTCTTACTGAAAAACCGAATATTGGTGAGCACGCCATCCATGCGATAAATCAGTTCAACATTTTTATCACGGGGTTTGATGTGTATGTCGGAAGCACGGCGTTCGATCGCATCGACAATGATATTAGCTACCAGCCGCACAATCGGCTTTTCCGAACTGAGTCGCATCATTTCATCATGCGAATCAGCGGTTGGTTCCAGCGGCTGGATTGAATCATTGAGTGACTCCAGTGCCAGCTCATCATCGCGGGCCCCGTAGTACTTTCTGACCGCCCACTGAATATCAGCGGGCGTGGCGACCGTCACATCAATACTGTAGCCGGTAATGAAGTTGAGGGTCTGAAACAGATCCATATCCATCGGCGTGGCCAGTGCCACCAACAGGTGGGTTTTGTTTACCCTCAGCGGGATCACATCATGTTTACGCGCGAACTCAGCCGGGATGAGGCTCAATACGGACTCATCAAAAGGATAATCATGCAATCCAATAAATGGCAGACTTAAACGCTCGGCGAGTCTGCGCTGACTTCGCTCATCCGAGCTGCTTTGACGCACCGATTTTTCCGATGAATGCGCCTGCGAAGCAGTCTTCTGGCTTGCCTCAAGCGCCGCATCCAGCGCATCGTTTAACGAATCGTCGCTGACTGCGGTCTGTGTTGTTGTACTGTTGTCTCCCACAGACATGGAGCCGCCTTATACTGAGGACTTGTATTTCATTGTAACAGCAACCTTTCCCGGCATCGCAGCGATCTGATTGAGTAAGGTATCGCTTGGTGTGATCTGCCACTCTTCACCAAACTTGAACAGCGCACTGGCCTGTTGATTCTGATACCTGAGTTCCATCCCAAGCGCTCCCCCTTTAAATGGCGTCAGCGTATTTTTGAGCTGCTCCACCCAGGGATGAACCTCATCCTCACTGGAGAAGTTAATCTGTAATGCCTGTCCGAAAGCTTCCCGCGCCCCGGTGATATCAAACACTTTTTCCGCAGTGGCAGACAGGCCACCGGTGAAATTGTCCTGACCAATCTTGCCCTGAATAACCACCAGTTTATCGGGCTGAATAAAGCTCTGATACTGTTCGTAGACCTCACCAAATACCCGGACCTCCAGTCGTCCACTCTGATCATCCAGCGTAATAAAGGCCATCCGGCTGCCACTTTTCGATTTCATCGTACGGATGGCGACAATCAAACCGGCAGTCAGAACCGGTTTTTCATTGCGCTGATAGCCCTTGGATTCCGGCGCATCAAGTTCATTAATTTTTTTGGGGATGAACGCCGCGAGCTCGGCTTCGTATCGATCAATCGGATGGCCACTCAGATACAGCCCCAGCGTCTCTTTCTCTGCCAATAGCAGATGCTCTTCTGCCCATTCCGCAGCTGGCTCCAGCGGTTCATCCTGTTCTGTGTCACTTTCCGGACTGAGACCGAATAAATCATTCTGGCCACTGTCCTTGTCACGACGATGCTGCTCGGCAATCTGCATCGCCCGGGTCAGGCTGGCACTCAGACTGGCGCGATGACCGCCCAGAGAGTCCATGGCACCGGCTTTGACTAATGACTCCATCACCCGGCGGTTAATCTTGCGCATATCAACGCGGCGGCAGAAATCATAGAGCGAAGCAAATTCCTCACCCTGCTCACGCTCAGCCACAATACCGGCCAGCGCCGATTCACCGACCCCCTTGATCGCGCCGAGACCATATCGAATTGTGCGCTCATCCTCGACCGTGAATTTAATCTTGCTGTGGTTGACATCCGGCGGCATCACATTGAGTTTCATATCACGGCATTCGTCGATAAGCCCAACAACTTTGTCAGTGTTGTCCATATCCGCTGACAACACCGCAGCCATAAAGGCAGCGGGATAATGCGCCTTGAGCCAGGCAGTCTGATAGGCGACCAGCGCATAGGCTGCCGAGTGCGATTTATTGAAGCCGTACTCGGCGAATTTTTCCATCAGGTCAAAGATAGGACCGGCTTCTTTTTCCTCGATACCTCGGCCTGCTGCACCTTCCAGGAAGATTTGCCGCTGTTTGGCCATTTCTTCGGGCTTTTTCTTACCCATCGCGCGTCGCAGCATATCGGCGCCACCCAGGCTGTAGCCCGCCAGGATTTGCGCGATCTGCATAACCTGTTCCTGGTAGACGATAACGCCGTAAGTCGGTTTCAGTACCGGCTCCAGATCGGGATGCGGATAATCGACTTTGGCGCGACCGTGCTTACGGTTCACAAAGTCATCAACCATGCCTGACTGCAGCGGCCCGGGACGGAACAATGCCACCAACGCGATAATGTCTTCAAAGGTATCCGGCTGCAGTCGCTTGACCAGCTCTTTCATGCCACGCGATTCCAGCTGGAATACCGCGGTAGTTTCACAACGTTTGAGCAGATCAAATGTGGGTTTGTCATTCAGCGGCAGATTGGTGATGTCGATTTCGTCTGCTTTCTCCCCCAATAACGTGCGGACGTTATTCATTGCCCAGTCGATCACCGTCAGGGTCTTCAGCCCCAGAAAGTCGAACTTCACCAGTCCGACACTTTCGACATCGTCCTTATCAAACTGGGAAACCAGGCCCGCCCCGTTATGTTCGCAGTAGAGCGGCGTGTATTCAGTCAGTTCCTTGGGTGCGATGACGACGCCGCCGGCATGCTTACCGACGTTACGAGTCAGCCCCTCCAGTTGCAGCGCCAGATCAATCAGCGCTTTGACTTCTTCTTCGTTGTCATAACGCTCTTTTAGCTGAGGCTCCTGTTCCAGCGCCTTGGTCAGCGTCATTTTCAGTTCAAACGGCACCAGCTTGGCCAATTGATCGACAAAGCCATAGGGATGTCCCAGCACCCGTCCGACGTCGCGCAATACCGCTTTGGCCGCCATCGTGCCATAGGTGATGATCTGCGATACATGATCCCGGCCATAGTGCTGCGAGACGTACTCGATCACCCGGTCACGGCCATCCATGCAGAAGTCGACGTCGAAGTCAGGCAAAGACACCCGCTCGGGGTTCAGAAAGCGTTCGAAAAGCAGATCGTACTGAAGCGGGTCCAGGTCGGTGATTTTAAGCGCATAGGCCACCAGTGAACCGGCACCAGAGCCCCGTCCCGGCCCCACCGGCACGCCGTTATTTTTGGCCCATTGGATAAAGTCGGCAACAATCAGGAAGTAGCCCGGAAAGCCCATGGAGTTAATCACGTCCAGCTCAATCTGCAGACGTTCCTCATAGCGGGCCCGGTTGGCGGCACGCTCAGCCTCATCCGGAAATAAGACCTGCAAGCGTTCTTCGAGCCCTTTGAAGGAATCCTGAGCAAAGAATTCCTCAATCGTCATGCCTGCCGGCACCGGGAAGTCCGGCAGATAATGCTCACCCAGTGTCAGCTGAAGATTACAGCGCTTGGCAATTTCAACCGTGTTTTCGATCGCTTCCGGAATATCGGCAAAGACTTTTGCCATCTCATCGGCACTGCGCAGATACTGATGCTCCGAGTACAGTCGGGGACGACGGGGGTCATCCAGCTGACGACCATCGTGAATACACACCTTGGCCTCGTGCGCTTCGAAATGCTTGGCCTCCAGGAAACGAACATCATTTGTCGCCACTACCGGGATCTGCTTTTGTGCAGCCAGGGCTACCGCTTCACGCACAAAGCGTTCTTCATCCTCGCGGCCGGTGCGGATTAATTCCAGGTAAAAACGCTGGGGAAACAGGCGTTGCCAGAAAGCCAGCTGGTTCTGAACTTCGTCGTGCTGATGATTCAGTAGCGCCCGGCCCAGAATGCCCTCACGCCCACCTGACAGACAGATCAAACCGTCTGTCTGCCCTTCCAGCCAGTCGGCCTCCAGCATTGGCACCCCAAGATGCTGGCCCTCAATATAGGCCCGCGATAGCAATCGCGACAGATTATGAAAACCGTCCAGGTTCTTACACAAAACCACAAAACGGGTGCTGTGCTTAGCATCGTTGGGATCGCGCAGGCGTAAATCGGCACCCAGAATGGGTTTCACCCCGGCCTGCATCGCAGCATTGAACAGTTTCACTGCTGCAAACAGATTGTGCTGATCGGTAATGGCCACAGCGGGCATGCCGTATTCAGCGACCTGTTTAACCAGCGGTTTTACCCTGACCAGACCGTCGATCAGAGAATAATCGGTATGAAGATGAAGATGAACAAACTGTTCGGCCATTAAAGCTTAAACCTGTCTCATGCTAATTATCTTGGAAACTCAACCGGGCCCGGGATATCAGTACCCAGTGTCTGGCTGACTATAGACTCGGCCTCCCTCTGCCCCCGAGCCAAGGCTTCTTCCTGACTCATGCCGGGTTTGAACGGTTCCACAGGAGGATGCTCCACATCGCCACGTTTGAGGTAGAGCGTCTGGGTCGGGAAGGCAAACTCGATTTCCAGTTGTTTGGCCAGGCGCAAAATATCCAGCAAAAAGCGATGTCGTTCACGCAGCTCTGTGCTCCAGTCGGGCGTTGCCCAGAACACATAAACCAGTATATTCAATGAGGCTGCGCCATATTCATTGAAATAGACGTGATAATAATCCTTACGCATGTAAGGGTGCAGCTGAATGATCTTGCGGATCCCTTCGCAGAAGGCTTCGATTCGCTCCGGCCCCGTATCGTAAGTGACCGACAATACGTGCTTCATCCTGCGGAACCGTCGGGCACCCATATTATCAATCTTGGTGGTAGTCAGAATCGAGTTGGGCATCGTGACCAGCGAGTTGTAAAAAGTTCTCACCCTTGTACTGCGGAAACCAACCTGCTCCACAGTACCTTCAATATCACCAATCACCACCCAGTCGCCGATGCTGAACGGACGGTCGAGCAGTACGGTCACCGACCCGAAAAAGTTACCCAGCAGGTCCTTCGCCGCCAGCGCGAAAGCCAGACCGCCCAGACCCAGACCCGCCAGTAGACTGGTGACATCAATGTTGAGATTATCCGCGGCAAAGACGATACCGATAACCACCACAAAAACTTTGAGACTTTTGCTGACCATCGGCACCAGCAGATCATCGAATTTATTGCGTGTTTTGAGTGCCCGACCTGTCCACAGGGCATCAAAAATATCGACAATCCGAAAGGCGCTCCAGATACCGGATAATGACACCAGCAGTTTCACTGCCACCAGCAGGATCACCAGGGCGGTATCGGGTAACCCAAGCATATTTAATCCCGACCACCACATTAACGCCATCGCCATCAGGCCCAGCGGCCGCAACACATTACTGTCCAGTGTTTCAAAAGACGGGTGTTGTTTCTGCCAGCGGCTGACATTGATTTTCAGCACCCAGGCCAGCACTTTGTCGGCGACTGAGCCCACCACGATAATCAGAAACAAGCCAATCCACTGCCAGTACTCCAGCAGAAAGCCCTGTTTCAGAACCGGTGGCATTTGTGCACGCAGTTGAACACTGGTGGGCAGTGACACCGAGCTCTCATCGCCTTCAGTGAAGCTCTGCTCCTGGGTCAACAGGTCAAAAATAGCCGGCACACTTTCCACCGTTTTACTGCTGAATAACCAGTTGTTCTGATCATTGATACGCAGCACCACATTGCCCGCTTCACTTCGCAGCAGTGTGTATTGTTCAAGCTTGGGGCTTAGCGGAATCTCTTCTATTTTGGGAATTTCACCCAGCTGAATCACGCTGAACAACAGGCGGGCGGTCTGCTGACCGCGCTCCTCCTGAATCAACGGGCTGACTTTAGATAAATCCAGCGTCGCCACCGCCTTGTCAATCGCCTCATCTTCACCGGTGGCAACCCGGGTCATGGCGCTGATAAATTGTTTTACCGTCGCCTGCGGACTCGGTAAACGCGACACCGGCTTGGCGTTTTCAGCCTGAGAAGATTTATTCTCTGACTGCTGACTGGTAACCGCAGCACCGGGATAAACCCCGGCCTGAACATTGACGCTCAATAAAAGCAGAAGCAGATAAGACCAGATTTTCATACCAGGTTCAGCTCCATTTCCGGATCCGGTGAATAGCCGGCAATGGTTTCAACGGCTTGTTTCCACTCGCCGCTGGTCAGCAGTTCCTCCCTGGGCGTGGCATGTCGTCCATGCAAACGAACCAGACGGGCATGACGCAGAGGATCCGGTTTGATTTTTAAACCATCGATAACCTCAACCACACTGCCGGGATTATTGCAGACCAGCACCATATCGCAACCGGCCTCCAGTGCCGCTTCTGCCCGTTCCAGTGGACCGCCGGCTATCGCTGCCCCTGCCATACTCAGATCATCACTCAGAATCGCACCCTGAAAACCGAGTCGCTCTCTGAGGATTTCCTGCAACCAGAAACGGGAAAAACCAGCCGGAAGCGCGTCACTCTGCTCGTAGACAATATGTGCTGGCATAATACCTGCGAGTTCTTTCTGACACAGCTGGCTGAAAGGTAACATGTCAGCCTGCAGCATATCTTCAAAATAACGGCTATCGACCGGCAGCCCCTGGTGGGAGTCAACTTCCACCGCGCCATGACCGGGAAAATGTTTACCCACTGCCGACATCCAGGCTTTGCGCATGCCCTGTATATAGGCACGGGCAATTGTAGTGACGGCTTGCGGATCGCGGTGAAAAGACCGGTCGCCAATCACTTCACTGACGCCATAATCCAGATCCAGCACCGGGGCAAAACTGAAATCAACACCGACGGCACGGAGTTCAGCCGCCATCAGCCAGCCGGTTTGCTCAGCGCGTTGCAGCGTCAACCTGGGGTGTTGATGAAATGTCTTTCCGATCGCGCCAACCGGCGGTAGCCGGGTGAAACCGTCGCGGAAGCGTTGAACCCGGCCGCCTTCATGATCCACCGCAATCAACAAGTGTGGTTGCCGCAGGGCGTGAATCTGCTTGCAGAGGGCTTCTAGCTGACTGACATTATCGAAATTGCGGCTGAACAGAATGACGCCACCGACCAGCGGATGTTGCAGAATGTCTTTCTCGTCCTCACTCAGCGCGGTGCCAAGCAGATCGACCATCAATGGTCCTAGTGTCATAGCATTTCAACCCTATTCGCGAATCAGTACTTTGAGACCGGGTTTAACCTGGTCATACAAAGCCAGCAGATCCTGATTATGCATACGGATACAGCCATGGGAGATTGGCTGCCCCATCGGCGCCGAATCGGGGCAACCGTGGATATAAATATAGCGGCGCATTGTATCAACATTTCCCAATCGGTTTCTGCCGATTTCCAACCCGCTGAGCCATAAAATCCGGGTCAAAATCCAGTCACGTTTGGGAAATTGCGCTGCCAGTTGAGGATGGTAGATTTCACCGGTAGGACGTCGGCCCACAAACACACTGTTGACAGGCTGTCCCGTACCGATACAGGCCCGGATTTGATGCCAGCCCCGGGGGGTACAGCCGCTGCCATCGACTTCACCCGGTCCATTCAACGCGGTTGAGACAGGCGCAGTGAACAGGCATTGCTCATTGTGCCAAAAACGACATTGCTGATCAGATAGGGAAACTTCCAGCCATTCAGCGGGCGGGGATTGGCTCATCGGTGCTTGGTCTTCAATACTTGTTATCCCGTCACGATAGCAAAGCCGGCCACTGATTGCGACTGTCAGTCACTGTGTTTATCAAAGGCTTTCTCTACGCCCCAACGGGTATAGAGGCGGGCAAACGCCAGCACACCGCAGCATAATAATGCCAGATATAACAATACATCCGCACGCGACTGCTTGGGCAAACGTTCCTCAATAATCAGCGGCTGATATTGCTGGCGATCAATTTCATCAATGGCAGCGGCAAACTCTTTCAGGGAACCAGCCTCAAAGGCCTGGTATGGTGTCGTGAGCTGTTTAAAAAAACGGTGCAATTTACGCTCCGGCATATCCAGCCATAACAGATTATCATCCGCCTGCTCATCCAGCGTCATCCCTCTCATACTGCGAAGATAGATCCAATAGAGATTAATCCGCATTTCGGCCAGAAGCGCCTGTACCTGGGATTTTTCATCCGCATCGAGAATTTCACCACCATCGGAAATCAACAAGATATTACGTGAGCCCCGGTAAGCCTCTCCCTCAAACATTTCAGCGGCTTGGCGCAATGCCTGGAAGATATCGGTTTTAGATAAGCCTTTACCCAACGCTCCCGCCTCAATAGTGGCAAGGATCGCTTCGCGGTTGTAACTGAGGGGCAGAATCTCTGTCGCACTGGTGCTGAATAAAATATATCCAAAACGATCATCAGGACGGCGTTTGACAAATTCGAGCAGGTAATCACCTGAAACGGTGCGTTTGCTGCGGGTGGAAAAGCGTTGTCTGGGCAATGTGTTACGGGGCGGTCGGGCAAAAATGTCATCCATGCTGCGACTCCGGTCCAGCAGGATCACAAATTCCGCACCCTGACGGTTACGTTCAACCAGCCGCTCGGGAATATAAGGGCCGGCCAGTGATAGCAATAATGAGGCGATAGCGAGGCTGCCCAGGAGCTTGAATAACAGTGTCAGCAGTGTCGACAGGCGGTCATGGGGCAGCATCGCCTGCCAGGCGACCGTCTTATCGGTGTTGTGGCTAAGCCATGGCAATAATGCCAGGGGTAATAGCCACAATAGACCAGGGATTTCCCAGCCCAGCATCAATCTTCTGTCTGCCGGGACAAAATACTGCGGTTCCGGTACATCATAGCCAGCTCCCGCTGAGAGGCTGTTAGCCGCTAATCATCCGCTCGGATAAACCAGCCGTAGGGTAAATACACCAGCAGAATCAGTGCCAGTGCAATGGCGGCAAACCAGGCATAAAGATCATAGTCGATGGTCTGCGGACGTGTCTCTGAGACATTTTCAATCGCGTCAACGAGTTTGCCCGGTCTCGTCGGTGATGACACAAATTCAAAGCCGACACGATCAGCGAGTGTCTGCAGATGTGACTTTTTCTGGGAAGAAAGGTGTTCTGTCCGCGCCTGCGGCACGTTTCTGGAGCTGTCAGAGCGAAGCGAAGCATAGACATCCTGATGCATGACATCATTCACTTCCCAGACCCCTTCTATTTCCCCCTGCTCATTGGTTTTGGGGATCGGTAACAGATCTTCACCGCCGACCCCGACCAGGACACCATGAATCTCGCCGGGTTTACCATCAAATCTGGGGAACAGCGATTCATGTAATGGCGGCGACTCGTGTCCATCAGTGACAAACACAATGGTGGGTTCCGGTTCGATTTCTTTGGCCTGACGTATGGCGGTGTAGACGGCTTTGGAGACTTCACTGGAACGCGCCCAGGCCATATGCGGATCGAACTGGTTCAGCATCTGCGTGAGATCATGATAACTACTGCAGACCTCAACCGGATTCATCAGAATCAGACTTCTTGCTTCACTGAAAATAGCCAGCCCGGCATGGGCACCACAGGGCATATCCAGAAAAGCACGGCGGGTGAATTCCTTGGCCCACGCCAGACGGCTCACCGCCTCTCCCTCAACCATGGCATCTTCAACATTCATGCTGTCGGTGATATCAATCACAAACAGCGCATCCATGATTTTTACATCCCGTTTGATATGCGGCATCCACAGCGCCGCCATCACCAGGATCAGGGCCACGACCATGATAATGGCAGTGAAGGTGATGCGTTTCTGATAGCTCAGCCTCATGGCAGATCGACCTTGAAGGCCTTACTCTCAATCGAGCGCTGGCTACTGATGACGTTTTTCTCAAAGTCTTCATTATTGGCCGGATCTTCCGGAACCACCCGTAATGCTACTTCCAGATTGTAACGTGCAGACCACATCAGCGGATCCAGTGCCAGTGCGCTACGGTAATCCTGTTTGGCCAGTTCAACCAGCGGGATCTGTCTGCCATCGGAGCTGGTCAGCTTCAATGCCTCACGCAGATTAATATTGCCACGGTTATAATAAGCCAAAGGCAGCAAGTCTGCGTCAGCCTCACCCAGAACCCGCGTCAGCGCTTCCAGCGCTTGATCATGCTCCTGCTGACGTTCGAGCATATTGGCGTGAGCAAAATGTGCGCGCGGATCATCGGGAACCACGTCAAATGACTCCGGTTCACTGATATAGGCGTTGATCTGTTGCGCCTGCCAGAGGCGAAAGCCAGTCATCACTGCCAGCGCTGCACTGCCGATAATCAGCATAATCAAAAGCCAACGGGCGACAAGCAAGATTTTATTCATGGGCTTTTTTCACTCCCCAGAAGGTGTAAACATGGGACGCTGCCAACAGCAGCACCGCTAACAGCGCGAGCCATAATAAAAAGTCCGTTTTGGGCTCATGCGGCAGCGTCTCTTCAACAATCAGTGTCTGATAATGCTGGCGATCAATCTCGGCGAGCGCGTCTGCGAAAGCTTCCAGTGAACCGGCTTCAAAAGCACGGTAAGGCACGCCGATGGATTTAAAGAAGTTATGCAGCTTACGCTCGGGAATGTCCATCCAGAGCATGCTGTCTTCATCTGACTCTTCCAGTGTCATCGCCTGATTCGACTTGAGATAAATCCAGTAGATCGTGAGATTCATTTCTTTATAAAGTCGGCTGATCTCTTCTTTGGCTTCATCCGACAACAACTGACCACCATCAGAAACCAACAGGACGATACGTGAACCGCGATAGGTCTGTCCCTCAAACATGTCGGCACTACTGAGCAGCGCTTCAGCCATATTGGTATCAGATAACCCCTTGCCCAATGCGTTGGCATTGATGGTCGCCAGCACCACGTCTTTGTCATAAGTCAGTGGCAACAGATTGACCGACTTGGTGCTGAAGAAGACAAAACCGAAGCGATCATCGGGTCGGTTACGCACGAATTCAGTCAGATAATCCCGGGCCACATTGCGTTTCGAGTCATCGCCGCCCACACTGACGACCGCGGCTTGATGTTTGACCGCAAACGGGTCATCCATACTGCGGCTGCGGTCAAGCAACAACACAATCTCCGCCCCTTCACCGATACGTTCGATTTTCTGTTCAGGCAGACTGGGGCCGGCCAGTGCCAGTATCAGCGCGGCGATAACCAGGGTCGACAGCAGTTTGAGACCGATATTAAAAAAGCGCGACAAAGGGTCCATCGGTACCAGGTTGACCCAGGCAACCGTCTTATCGAGGTTATGATTAAACCACGGCAAGGCCGCCAGCGGCAGCAACAGTAAAAAAGCGGGATTAAACCACTCCAGGCCGAACAGGTTCATGCCAGGCGCTCCCGCTCCCGGCAGGATCTGGCCAGCTTCAGCAAGTCCTCAAAGCTTTTTTGCTCGGCTGCACTGGGGCTGAAGAAGTGGGCTGCTGAAATCTGGTAAAAACTTTCAATATCGGTTTTCAACGGTGCCAGCCAGGGACAATTCTGCCAGAGGTTTTCAAGCTCACTGTTAATCACCACACGACCTGCACAGCGATTGAATGCATGATGCAGGACGCGGCTGGCGACATCGGCATCTTTACGTCCCAACAAACGCATTTTATTGAGTTCAAACATCGCGGTGGCAAAGGGCAGACGGTGCCGTGGACGCAGGCCGAAGTGCCACAACAACCAGATCAGGCTACTCAGCAGCAGCACCGCCAGCGTAGCCCACAGTTGCCAGTTCAGTGTGGTCTGCTCTGTGGGCAACAGGCGCATATCACCCCGTGGAATCATGTTGGGCGAGCCCTCGCCTTCATCACGCTGCTCCATGAATGAGCCAATCTGCATCGGCGCGGATGGCACCGTAATGAATTCGCCGTCTTTGGTTCTTAATTCCAGCGCCGGTGTCGCAACTTCACGGTTTTCCGCCGGCACATTAATCAACTGAAAGTACAATCTCAGTCGGTTGTCCTGCTGTTCAAGCTCATGCAGGTAAAGCCAGGGACCATAGCGTTTTTCAATCTGAGGCAATGAGTGTGAATCGAGATCAGCAACCGGCACCGGCAATACGACCGTGGCGGTCAGCCTGTCGCCAATCAGCAGGCCCCAACTCCGATCCAGTTCTATTGATGTGTCTATCGCCTGCGCCTGCAGGGAAAACAGAAACAAGATTAGTACTAAGCAATTACGCATATCTGCATCCCTAAGCTCTTTTCATACCGTGAAAATATTCAGTCAACTGCTGCGGCGTGATATCACCGTCGACAAACAAAGGTCTGATGCGATAGCGCATGAAACACTCGGTCAACCGGGAAAAATGATCATCCATCTGCTGTTGCCAGCGTTTTTTCATGCCGGGCCGCATCCAGACGCTGTGGCGCTGACCGGTTTCGGCATCGCGGGTTTCCGCCCAGCCGGCATGCGACGGGAAATGATCCACATCATCATGGCGCCAGACAATTGGAATCACGGTGTACTGTGACAGCTTTCGCAAGCTGCGCTCGACCAGTTCCAGGTCATAACAAAAGTCGGATGCCAGAAACACCATGGCGCGTTTGTTATTGACCAGATCAGCAGCATGAACCAGACCCGCGGCGCCCGGTGCTGAAGGCGCCTCGGCCCTCAGCAGCTTCTCGGCTGCAAAGGCCGGCATACTGCGCTGAGTCGTCGGCATGATAGTGAGGTCCTGGCGCCAGATGGAATCAAAAGCCGCCATCGCAAAGCGATCACCCAGACCGATGGAGGTATGAGCAATCATATGCGCCAGTCTCGCCAGACGCTCATGGTTCACACTGGCTACCGACATCGATTTACTGACATCGGCCAGCAGCCATAAAGTGATAGAAGCGCGCTGCTGGTAGCGTTTCACCAGCCAGCGCTGTTGCTGCTGGGTGATATCTGCCGCCTGACTGCGGATACTGGCACGGATATCCAGCCTGCGCGGATCGGGATAATCAAACAGATCAGCAAAGCCGGCAAAGCGATCGCCACTGCCCAATGCGGTGCCGCTGTGCGCACCCGGCACATGGCCGAAAACCTTATCCGGAAAACGGTAAGTAAATTCCTGCGGCTGCAGGTCTCGTAAATCCATGATGATTAAGGTGTGGCGATGTGATCGCGCAGCGCACTGACAAACTGCGGCATGATCTGTTCACGGCGACCTTCATAGACCGGCGACAGGAACACACGGTGTGTCATCGACGGCAACAGCACGGTATGGATATCATCCGGCAGCACATGATCTCGGCCTTCCAGCCAGGCACTGACCTTGGCTGCACGGACCATGGCAGACATACCACGGACACTGGCACCCGCTACCACCAGGTCTTCTACGTAGATATCGTCCATTTCAATGCCCATTTCCGCTGGTTTCCAGCTGGCATCCCAGAGTCGTACCACGTAGTTCTCAATTTCCGGCGAGACAAAGATGGAACGCTGGATTTCACGGTCAAGCTGATTGAGTTCACGATAATCCAGCAAGGGCTCACTGATACCGGCCAACAATTGATCGACATCATGGAAAGCCGGATCGAAAATCAGACGACGGCGGATTTCATCTTCTTCAGGACGACTGATGTTGATTTCAAACAGGAAACGGTCACGCGCTGCAGCACTGAGCTCAAAGGTTTCTTCTTTTTCCACCGCATTACGGTCGGCAAATACCACCATATGCGGGAAACGATATTCCTTACCGAAGGCTTCGACACTGCGCTCGGCCATAGCCCGCAACAACAATGATTGAACCTGTGGCCGGGCACGGTTGATTTCATTGAAGAAGAACACGGCAGTTTCTTCACCGTGACTAATCAGCGGACCGGGATCAATCACCGGCTTGCCGTCAGCATTGACCCAGGCACTGTAAAGCAGATCATTGGGCATCAGGTCGACACTGCCCTCAATCCGGCCGAATGCGCCGCCGAGTGCTTTGGAAAAAGCCCGCAGCAAAGTGGTTTTACCGACACCCACACCGCCTTCCAGCAGTACGTGACCGCGCGCATGCAAAGCGATTAGTATCAGACGTACAGCCTGGGTCTGACCGACAACAACGTCATTGACGCCTTTTTCCAGTGCCAACGCGTGGTCACGCGCTGTTTGTAACAGCTGAGATTCAGCCATGTTCTCTCCCCTTAACTATTTTTATGTTTTTTGTGCCGGACTACTTTACCAAGCAAATTGCAGAAAAGTGAATCCAATCCAGACAAAACCCACCGTAGTAATGGCAAAACTCACTGCCGAGAATAGTTTCCAGATCATTTTGTCCCAGAACGCCATGTCAAATGCCGCGATAATAAATATAGTCGGGTTGGTGAAGCCGCCAATCGCCACCGCCCAGCATGCCACCACCGGCAGCTCGATACCAGCGCCTCTGGCAGCGCCGTAAAACCCCAGACTGAATAAAGCCATCAGTGCATAATCGACATGCGCCCTTATCATGGTTTTGTAGTCGATAATAAATGCATCCACACCGGGCAATGGAAACCACTTGGCAAAGGTCATCAACCAGGCGCTCAGAATCAACGCTGCTATCGTCGCCACAGCACCAATCAGTAATATTTCCATCTTTTTCTCTCGCTCTGTTTATTGTTATTGCAACCACCGCTATTAAAAACGGCGAGCGAGATGACCGCACCAGATATCTGCCCTCAAAGCTCGGGCAAATTTCCCGAGCTGGAATTGACGACTTTCAAGCTGACCGTATAGAGCCTAGACTTTAACTTCCTTTGAGCCCCGTGAAATACGCATGAATTTAAAAGCTCAGTTGCTGGTTCGCATACTGCTGATTGCACTGGTCTGCCTGATGGGCAGTGCCTGGTATGTGTTGTACCAGACCGATAAACAGGCGATCTTCGAAGCCAAGCAGACCGCGAACCGGATAGAAAGGCAAACCCGGCAGCAGATGCTGCAGATGTTCCAGCGCTATGATTTTTCAAGGCCTTTTCCTGATGTGAATCAATGGCGAGGTATCGGCGGTGTGCCCGGTTCCTGCACCCAGTTCCTGTCGCGGACCCAGAGTCGTGAGCGAAGCCTTTGTAACGACATGCCTGATCTTAAAACCACCTATCCAAACTGGTTCGGCAACGTTTACCAGCAGTTTTTTAATCCGGATTATGAAGTCAGAACCCCGGTCAATTTCAATGCACTGCGCTACGGCACCGTGCTGGTGACGCTCAATGTACAGATGGAAACTACCCGTGCCTGGAATAACCTGCGCGCCGTCATCGGCGTATTGACGGTCACTTTCGTCGCCTTGTGCATTTTGATGTTCTGGACCATTAACCGCATGCTGCAACCCGCACAGCGTATTGTCGGCGGACTGGAAAAAATGCGCGAAGGCAATCTGGATTATCGTCTGCCGAGCTTCGATATCGTGGAATGGCGCCGCACCAGCGAGGCGATCAATGCACTTGCCAGCAGTCAGCAGCATACCTTGGCAGAAAATAAAAGACTGGCCATGAAACTGATGAACGCTCAGGAAGAGGAACATCGTTATATATCCCGGGAACTGCATGATGAATTCGGTCAATGTCTGGCGGGCATCAATGCAGTCACTGCTTCCGTGGTTCAAACCGCCAGAAAGGATTGCCCTGCTGTGGTGGATGAAGTGCAGTCTATCAGTCATATCACGGGTCATATGATGACTGCGCTGCGTAATCTTTTGACCCGCCTGAGACCGTCAGAGGTGGACGAACTTGGGCTCAGTGCCAGTCTGAGACAACTGGTGAAGAGCTGGAACCAGCGCAGCGGCAACCAGACGCAATATGAACTGGATATCGATGATAGCCTGGATCAGTTGCCGGATCCGCTACCGGTCAACATCTACCGGATTGTGCAGGAATGTCTGACCAATATCGCCAAACACGCCCGGGCCGGCAAGGCCGAAATCAGTCTGCGACGCATGACGGATGACACGGTTTCACTGATTATCCGTGATGACGGTATTGCACAGGCAGAATCCTTCGAAAACACCCTGGGTATGGGGCTGTTCGGGATTCACGAGCGAGTCACAGCACTGGGCGGACGCCTGAAACTTGAAGCCCTGCGCTACGGTGGCCTGCAGGTCAGTGCGTCGCTCCCGATCCCTGAAGCCACTCAAGAGTCTTCACAACATGAGTAATACTGTCACGATTATGCTGGTCGATGACCATGCCATTGTCAGGGAGGGTTACCGCTCTCTGCTGCAGAAACAAGCCGAGTTTGAGGTCATATGTGAAGCCGGTGATGGCAACGAAGCCTACAACCATTACAAACACTATCAGCCTGATGTCGTGGTCATGGATATTTCCCTGCCCGGCCAGAGCGGCCTGAAAGCGATTGAACGGATTCGTCAGTATGACGGCAGTGCCCGGGTGCTGGTATTCAGCATGCATCAGAATCCCAGCTTTGCTCTGCAGGCCACGCGCGCCGGTGCACTGGGCTACATTACCAAAAGCAGTGAACCGGAAGCCCTGATCCGGGCTATTCATCAGGTGGCTCAGAATAAACATACGCTAAGCGCCGATATCGCTCAGGCACTGGCCATGGAGAAACTGGGACAGGAGCAGTCAGCGCTGGACGAACTGACCGTCAGGGAATTCGAGATTTTGCGTTTACTGGTCGATGCCAAGTCGAATCAGGCGATTGCTGAACTGCTCAATATCAGCCCTAAAACCGTGTCCAACTCGCATTACATCATCAAGAAAAAGCTGGGCGTCAGCAGTGATATTGAACTGACCCGACTCGCAATAAAAATGAACCTCGTCAACCTGTTGGATCTGGTTGACGAGGCTCCAGGTTCAGAATGAAATCCTGATGCTATCAGGCAGCGTTGGTTTCTTTGTCATCATCAAAGTCGCTGCGGATGATGTAATCGAATGATCCCAATGCAGCCCGGGCACCATCCCCCATCGCCATGATGATTTGCTTGTATGGGATGGTGGTGACGTCCCCTGCAGCAAACACACCCGGCATTGAAGTCTGGCCGTGATTGTCGATTTCGATTTCACCGTATTTGCTCAGTGTAATCGTATCCTCCAACCAGTCAGTATTGGGCACCAGACCAATCTGGATAAATACCGCGTTCAGATCCAGCGTGTGTTTCTGCTCGGTGGCACGGTCGATATAGACCAGACCGTTCACTTTGCCATCAGCACCGGTGATTTCGGTGGTTTGCGCACCGGTGACAATGCTGACGTTATCCAGTGAGAACAGCTTTTTCTGCAATACTGCGTCAGCACGCAGTTCACCGTTGTACTCAATCAGCGTGACGTGACCGACAATACCAGCCAAATCAATCGCCGCTTCCACACCCGAGTTACCGCCACCGATGACGGCGACCGGTTTACCCTTAAACAGTGGGCCATCACAGTGCGGGCAGTAAGCGACGCCATGACCGCGATACTCTTCTTCACCCGGCACACCCAACTGTTTCCAGCGGGCACCGGTGGCCAGAATCACGGTTTTACTGCACAGGGTCGCGCCGCTTTCCAGCTCGACTTCGATCATTTTGTCTTTTTTGCTCAGCTTTTTGGCGCGTTGCAGGTTCATCACGTCAACATCATATTCCTTGACGTGTTCTTCCAGTGCTGCGACCAGCTTGGGCCCTTCGGTTTCTTTCACTGAAATGAAGTTTTCAATCGCCATGGTATCCATGACCTGACCGCCAAAACGCTCGGCCACAATACCGGTACGTATGCCTTTACGGGCGGCATAGATTGAAGCTGAAGCACCGGCAGGACCGCCACCAACAATCAGCACATCAAAGTCATCTTTGGCACTTATTTTTTCTGCTTCGCGCTTAACCGCGCCTTTATCCAGCTTGGCAATGATTTCCGGCAGGCTCATGCGGCCCTGGCCGAAGCTCTTGTCGTTCAGATATACAGTCGGTACCGCCATGATTTGACGCTCATCGACTTCGTCCTGGAACAGCGCACCATCAATCATGGTGTGGCTGATATTCGGGTTGTGAATAGCCATGACGTTTAAAGCCTGGACTACTTCCGGACAGTTCTGGCACGACAGAGAAATATAGGTTTCGAAGTGATATTCACCTTCCAGATTCTTGATCTGGTCAATCACTTCTTCGCTCAGTTTGGTTGGATGCCCGCCGGTGTGCAGCAGTGCCAGTACCAGAGAGGTGAACTCGTGCCCCATCGGAATGCCGGCAAAGCGGATTTTTTCTTCGCCGTCCGGTTGCTTAATCTGGAACGAAGGCTTGCGGCTGTCGCTGTGAACGTCATCGACAAAGCTGATTTGTGGCGACATCTCTGCGATTTCCTGCAGCAACTCACGCATTTCATTGGCTTTGGCACTCTCATCCAGCGCCGCAACCAATTCGATTGGGCGTTTGATGTTTTCCAGATAGCCTTTTAATTGTGCAGCGATGTTTGCATCCAACATGATAAATACCTGTAATCAGTTAACAATATGTTGACCGGGTCCGGGCGCAGGGCCCGGACACAGTCTCTGGCAAGACGGCAGATCTTAGATTTTGCCGACCAGGTCCAGTGATGGAGCCAGTGTTTCTTCACCTGGCTGCCATGAAGCAGGGCAAACTTCGCCTTCGTGAGTCGCGACGTATTGTGCAGCCTGTACTTTACGTACCAGATCTTTTGCACTACGGCCGATGCCCAGATCGTTGATTTCAGCCGCTTTGATAACGCCGTCTGGATCCATGATGAAGGTACCGCGCAGCGCGACACCGTCTTCTTCGATCATGACGTCGAAGTTACGGCTGATGCGGCCAGTTGGGTCACCAATCATTGGGAACTTGATTTTCTTAATGGTTTCAGACGCATCGTGCCATGCTTTGTGAACGAAGTGAGTGTCAGTAGAGACTGAGTAAACTTCAACGCCCATTTCTTTCAGTTGTTCGTAGTGGTCAGCCACGTCGCCCAGTTCAGTCGGGCAGACAAAAGTAAAGTCAGCTGGGTAGAAAACAAATACAGCCCATTTACCTTTGACGTCGTCACTTGTGACATCGACGAACTCGCCGTTGTGATAGGCAGTCGCTTTAAAAGGTTTAATTTCTGTATTAATCAGTGATGACATTATTAGCTCCTTTAATTGGGTTATGTCGTAAATGACAGTTGGCATTGTAGTCGAGCCTAATGGATAGGTACAACGACTTAATTCAATTAATATGATTGGTAAAAACGATTAAGAATTCAGGCAGACTGAATCGTCAAGAAATACTGCCTTTCCGTGGCTGTTGTCAGGGCTTTTTTGCAGAGGCTGAAACAAAAAAGGCCCTTGAATTCCTCCAAGAGCCTTTTTGATGAAATCACACTGTATTAGCGATTGCAAATGTACATAGTGACTTCGAAGCCGAAACGCATGTCTGAATATTCTGGTTTAGTCCACATGATGCAGTCCTCGTATTGTTTGTCGAGTTACCAGCAATCTGATAACTATGAAGCAGTTTACCTTTCCATAGCAATCCGAACATCAGCGCTTTCCGCTATTACGGTCAGGATTTTTCCTATCACTCAATCGCCTGGCGCTGGACTATCTCATCCAGCATCCTGCCGATGGCACCAGTCAGTAAACTTAAATCAGCCGCATCGATGATATAAGGCGGCATGATGTAAATCATCGTTCTGAATGGTCGGATCCAGACGCCCTGGTCAACAATAAAGCCCGGTAACCAGTCCATACAATCATCCAACGGCCGGTTCAAATCCACAACACCGATGGCGCCTTTGACTCTGACCTCATTGACTATCTGGTGTGATTGATAGGGCATTAATTCATTCCGAAGCTGCATTTCGATGCGGGAGACATTACCCTGCCAGTCTGATTCCATCAGCACATCAATGCTTTCGGCAGCCACGCGGCAAGCCAGGGGATTGCCCATGAAGGTCGGGCCATGCATCAGTACACCGCTGCCATCCGCGGAAATGCCCTCTGCGACTTTTCGATTACACAGCGTGGCTGCCAGCGTCATATAACCACCGGTCAAGGCTTTCCCCAGACACAGAATATCCGGCACGATGCCGGCCTGTTCATAGGCAAACAACGATCCGGTACGACCAAAGCCGGTCGCGATTTCATCAAAGATCAGCAACACGCCGTATTCATCGCACAATGTCCGGACCTGCCTCAGGTATTCGGGGCAATACATCCTCATACCACCGGCACCCTGTACCAGCGGCTCCAGAATGACCGCTGCGAGCTCATGATGGTGTTCGCGGATTAAGCGTCTGAACTCGGCGATATGGCTGTCATCCCAGTCCTCATCTCGCTGGCAGGAAGGGGCCGGTGCGAAAATATGTTTTGGCAGGACCTGCTCGAACATCGAATGCATGCCATTGACCGGGTCACACACCGACATCGCACCGAAAGTATCGCCGTGGTAACCGTTGCGGACTGACATCAGACGCTGTTTGCGTGGCTGACCCTGGGCAAACCAGTGCTGAATGGACATTTTTATTGCAACTTCCACCGAGACCGAACCGGAATCAGCCAGAAACACGTACTGCAGACTGTCATCGGTGATGTCGATAAGTTTACGGGCGAGATTCACTGCCGGTTCATGAGTCAGACCGCCGAACATCACATGCGACATCTTATCCAGTTGCGATTTTGCAGCCTCATTCAAACGTGGATGATTATAACCATGAATGGCTGACCACCATGAGGACATACCATCAACCACATGACGACCATCGCTGAGTCTCAATCTGACCCCGTCGGCAGACTGCACTTCATGTAATAGCGGGGGATTGGCCACGCTGGTATAGGGATGCCAGATATGAGCGGCATCAAACTCGAGATTCGCTGTTTTTTCCATCCGCAGATCATAGCAGTAGTCACAAGCCGGCCCCAATTTTTACAAACTTGGCTTATCGCTTCAGCCTGCTATAAGCTAGAGTCAGGATAGCAATCTAAGGCATCTCTCATGGGCCAGGAAATTGCCGGCGTCAGCTTCACTGCGAAGGATTTCGAGCGCTTCAGCGAGCATCTCCGTGACGAGACCTTACGTTTGCAGCATTTAATCAGCGATGCTCTGCAGCTCCACGAAACCCGCTATGCCGGCATCGAACTGGAGGCCTGGCTGGTTGATAAAACCATGCGGCCTGCCCCGATCAATGACGCCTTTCTCAAACTGCTCAATGACCCACTTGCCAACGCTGAACTCGCTAAGTTCAATATTGAGTTCAATACCGAGCCGGTCCCCCTGACCGGTGATACCCTGAGCCAGTTGCATCGTCAACTGCAAAACGCCTGGTCCAATGCCAGCCAGCAGGCGCAGCGGCTGGACAGTGAATTAATGATGACAGGTATTCTGCCGACGCTGCTGCAGGATGATCTGAATGTCTTCAATATGTCGGATATGAACCGATATCGTGCTCTTAATGAGCAGATTCTGGCTGCCCGCGGCAAACCGGTAAAGCTGGATATCAGTGGTGAGGAGCATCTCAAACTTACCCATCACGATGTCATGTTGGAATCGGCAGCGACTTCTCTGCAGTTACATACCCAGGTGCCGGTCAACATTGCGCACCATTTTTATAATGCCTCCCTGATAGCCTCGGCACCGATGGTAGCGGTTTGTGCCAACTCTCCTTTCCTGTTTGGGCACAGCCTGTGGCAGGAAACCCGCATCCCGCTGTTTGAACAGGCCATTGAAGCCGGTGGTTTCGCCGGTGCGGCACATGGACCGGTGAAACGGGTCAGTTTCGGCAGTGATTATGCCCGTCACTCTATCTTCGAATGTTTTGAAGAAAATCTCGAACATTACCCGGTGCTATTACCTGTCGATCTGGGCGAAGCCAGTGACCAGCTTGAACACCTGCGGCTGCATAACGGCACTATCTGGCGTTGGAACCGGCCATTAATCGGCTTTATCGGCGCCAAACCGCATATCCGTATCGAACACCGCACACCGGCAGCGGGCCCTACCATCACAGATATGCTGGCTAATGCCGCCTTTTATTACGGACTCACACATGCCTTATGTGACCGCATCATTGCTTACGGCACTGAGCTCGCCTTTGCCGATGCCCGGGATAATTTCTACAAAGCGGCCCGTTATGGCCTCGACACAGCGATAGTAGACCTTGATGGCTCACACCAGCCCTTAAAGCAGTTTATTCTGAACACCTGCCTGCCGTTGGCGGAACAAGGACTGGATAAGCTCGGTATCAAAAGCGGTGATCGTGATAAATACCTCAAAATCATTGCTGACAGAGTCGAACGGCATCAAACTGGCAGTGACTGGCAACGGGCTTTTATTGCTAAATATGGTAAAGACTTCAGCAGAATGAGCCGGTATTACCTGCATCATCAGCAAGAGGGCGAGGTGGTAAGCCAATGGCCGATTTGAAACAAGACATACTGCAGCAACTCGACTCTATCCCTGACGGTCTGCTGGAAAGCAGTGCCCGTGATTTACATAAGGTGCTAAGCCGCCCCACCCTGCTGCACCTTAAGGGTAAGCAAAATAACACCCTGTTTCTGTCGGTCATGCTGCATGGCAATGAAACGACCGGTCTGCTCGCCGTGCAGCAACTACTGAAGAAATATCAGTCACGCATGCTGCCGCGTAATTTGTCTATCTTTTTCGGTAATGTCGAGGCAGCACGTGACGGCCTGCGCCGTCTTGATGACCAGGCTGACTTCAACCGTATCTGGCCCGGCACCGAGTATTCCCTCTGCCCGGAAACAGATATGGCTCAGACTATTGTTAACACCATGGCGAACCGCAATCTGTTTGCAAGTATCGACATCCATAACAATACCGGTCTCAACCCACACTATGCCTGCATCAATAAACTGGAGCCTGCCTATCAGCAACTGGCGACTCTGTTCGCCCGCTTCGTGGTTTACTTCACCCGCCCTAAAGGCGTGCAGTCGATGGCTTTTGCCCAGCTGTGTCCGGCCGTAACACTGGAATGTGGACGGCCTGATCAGACTTATGGTGTCAAACACGCCTACGACTTCATCGACAGTTGTCTGAACCTGAGAGAGTTGCCAAATCATCCGGTTCATCCTCAGGATATTGACCTGTTTCATACCGTGGCTCAGGTCAAAGTGCGGCCAGATGTGGATTTTAGTTTTGATAACAGTGAAGTCGACCTTCAGCTGGACCGGGATCTGGAGAAAATGAATTTCTTTGAAGTCCCTGCCGGCACGGCGCTGGGGCGGGTCAACGCGAATGGATTCTTACCTGTTGAGGCCAGGGATGAAAATGGTGAGGATGTCAGCAGCCGCTTTTTTGAAATACATCATGATGAATTGATGTTTAAACGGCCGACCATGCCATCCATGATGACGCTCAATGAGCATGTCATCAAACAGGACTGTTTGTGTTACCTGATGGAACGATTGCAGGGCTGAACGCCCTGCAATCAATTATTTGGTCACGCTGAAGCTCTCACCGCAACCGCATTCGGAAGTGACATTGGGGTTGATGAATTTAAAGCTTTGATTAAGCCCTTCGCGGACAAAGTCCAGCTCCATGCCTTCCAGCATGGGCATAGCGTCTTCATTGACCACAACTTTGACATCGCCCTGTTCAATGACAACATCATCGCTGGCGACTTCATCAGCATAATCCAAGGCATAGCTGTAGCCCGAACAACCGCTTTTGACCACACCGACCCGCAGGCCGACGCCGCCTTCACGTTTGCTCATCATATCGCGGACTCGTTTAATGGCTGACTCAGTTAAGGTAATCATAATTCACCTGTTTAATAAATGACTGAAGCGATTTGCTTCTTTTTCCAGCACTTTGGCCAGTTGTTCTATTTCTTCGACAGTATTTTCTGTCGAAACACTCACCCGAACTGCACCCAGTGCAATTGGATCCGGTATGCCCATCGCGGTCAGCACATGACTTGGTGTTTGTCTGCCTGTACCACAAGCAGAGCCACTGGAGACAGCAAATCCCTGCTTATCCAGGGCCATCAGCATCGTATCTGAATCAAAGCCCTGCAGTGCAAAAAAGCAGGTATTAGGCAGCCTTTCGGCTTCACTGGCAAAAATGGTGACGCCCGGGATTTGTTTCAAGTGTTTCTCAAGCAGTTCCCGCAACTCAATGCAATGCTGCTGGTAATGAGAAAGCTGTGCTTGCACATAATCGGCAGCAGCACCGAAACCGACAATGGCAGCTACATTCTCAGTGCCACTGCGTTTATCCTCTTCCTGACCACCGCCTAAAATGTAGCCGGGCCAGTCGAGTTCAGCCGAGACGATTAACGCACCGATGCCTTTAGGTCCACCAAATTTATGCGCCGACAGCGTCAGCAGATCGACGCCGGCAGCTTTCATATCAACCGGCAGTTTACCCGCAGCCTGAACCGCATCGGTCAGTAATGGCACGCCCCTGTCATGACAGACGGCTGCTAGGGCGGGTATATCCTGAATCATGCCGGTTTCATTATTGGCCCACATGACAGAGACCAGACGGGTGTCTTCATCAATCATCCCGGCCAGTGTGGTCGGGTTGACACGGCCCTGTTCATCGACCGGAATCAGTTCCAGTTCAAAGCCATGACGTTGCAGCCGACGAGCGGGTTCCAGCATGGCAGGATGCTCAATGGCGCTGACCAGAATTTTGCCATTGTCAAAGCGCTCTGCCACACCGGCAATGGCCTGATTGTTGGCTTCAGTACCTCCACTGGTGAAAATCACCTGCGAGGGTTGGGCGTTAACCAGGCTTGCAACCTGCTGGCGGGCTTTATCAATGGCGGCCTGGGCATAACGGCCAAAGCGGTGACTGCTGGACGGGTTGCCCTGCTGTTGCTGCAGATAAGGCAGCATAGCATCGAGCACGCCCGGCGCCAGCCCTGCCCCGGCATTATTGTCGAGATAGGTAAATGACATCGTTGAGACCTGCTTAGACGACGTCGAATTGAATGACTTTTTCGCCGCTGCGTTTCTTTTCGTAGTTACTGACAACCTGGGCCAAGGTGATACCGTCGAGGTAGACCCGAATCTGGTCACTCAGACTTTGCCACAGCTCATGGCTCAGACACTGTTCTTCACCGTGGCAATTCTGACGACCTTCACATTGGGTAGTATCGACTTTTTCATCGACCGCTGAAATGACATCAAGCACGGTAATGTTATCCGCCGCCCGGCTGAGACGGTAACCACCGCCCGGCCCACGCGAACTGCTGACCAGGCCCTGTTTTCGCAGCCGCGCGAATAATTGCTCAAGGTAGGACAGAGAAATGCCCTGACGCTCGGAAATATCTGCCAGGGTAATCGCACCCACGCCATAGTTGAGGCTAAGGTCCAGCATGGCAGTGACTGCATAGCGCCCTTTGGTGGTCAAACGCATGTTTCAATCCAGATAAAAATCAATCTATTAAGTGTACATGCCTGACTGTTTTAGTCAACTTTTGAATCGTCATTCTCTTTGGAGATATCGCAGTTGTCCAGCTCAGGCATATCGACGTCTTCCGGCAATTCGCCGCCCAGGCGATGGATGGTTTCACGTAGTGATTCGACACGCTTATCCATGGCCTGTATATGTTCAATCAGACCATGAATCGCGGTCGCGACCGGGTCCTGACTTTTGCTGGAGGTGCCATAAGCATCAAAGCCGACAGACTGAGCCAGTTTTTGCTGTTGTCTCTCATCTTCTGTCATCTGAGATTTAGCTCTGACAATCCGGCCCGGCACGCCGACCACCGTCTCGCCCTCCGCCACATCTTTGACGACCACCGCGTTGGAACCAATACGTGCTCCATCATGCAGTTTAATTGGCCCCAGCACCTTCGCTCCGGCACCGACGACCACATCGTTACCCAATGTCGGGTGACGCTTGCCCTCTTTCCAGGAGGTCCCGCCCAGGGTCACACCATGGTAAAGCGTGCAGTCATCACCAATTTCGGCCGTTTCGCCAATCACCACGCCCATACCATGGTCGATGAAAAAACGACGACCGATTTTGGCACCGGGGTGGATCTCGATACCGGTAATCCAGCGGGCGATAGTGGAAATAAATTTGGCCAGCCATTTCCAGTTTTTGCGCCACAGGAAATGGTTGATACGATGCAATTGCACCGCATGGACACCTGGATAAGTAGTGACAATCTCAAATACGTTACGCGCAGCCGGATCACGTTCAAAAACGCAGTTGATGTCTTCCTTGATACGTTGCCAGCGGCTAATTTCTTCACTCATCTATTTTCCTCGCTTTAGTCTCAGCGGCGCGCAAAATCCCATGCATGATATGCAGTTCGTTACGATCCAGATCGGCACGATTAAATAATCGGCGGATACGACGCATCAGATAACGCGGATTGTCCGGGTCCAGAAAGCCGATAGTCGACAGAGAACGCTCGAAATGAGCGTATAAATGAGACAAATCGTCGGCAGTAATGGCTTCCCGCTCTTCTCCTATTCTGCCGAAATCAATCACAGGTTTAAAACTCATTCTTAATTCATAGGCCACAACCTGGACCGCCGCAGCCAGATTCAGCGAACTGTAATCGGGGTTAGCCGGGATATTAACCAGATACTGGCAACGATCCAGTTCATCATTGGACAGGCCCGAATGTTCACGGCCAAACACGATAGCAACCTGGGTATCATCATCAAACTTCTCCAGTTGCTCCACCGCCTGGCGTGGGTTCATCACCGGCACATGCAGGTGGCGCAGACGTGCACTCAAAGCAAAGGCATAGTGGCAACCGGATAAAGCCGATTCCAGGCTGTCATGCACCACGGCTTTGTGCAGTACATCATCAGCGCCGGAAGCCCGTGCAGTCGCTTCTGCACTGGGATAAATCTTGGGTGAGACCAGATGCAGATTGCTGATCCCCATGGTTTTCATCGCCCGCGCGGCAGCACCGATATTGCCCGGGTGCGTTGTGCCAACCAGCACAAAGCGAATATTGTCCAGTGAGGTCATCCTTTGTTCCTTGTAATAAACATGGCATCACCATAGCTGAAGAAACGGTAACGCTTTTCGATCGCATGCTGGTAGGCATTAAGAATGTGCTCACGACCCGCGAAGGCAGATACCAGCATGAGCAGCGTCGACTCGGATAGGTGGAAATTGGTCACCATGGCGTCGACGCTGCTGAACTCATAACCAGGGTAAATAAAAATGTCTGTTTCACCTTCAAAAGGCGCGATTTCTCCATTCTGAGAGGCACTCTCCAGCGCACGTACGCTGGTGGTGCCGACGGCAATCACGCGGCCGCCACGGGCTCGGGTTGCTTTGACCTGGTTGCAGACCTGCTCGCTGACCTCGATCACTTCGCTGTGCATCTGATGCGAGCGAATATCTTCAACCCGCACCGGCTGGAAAGTGCCGGCGCCAACATGCAGGGTCAAAGCCGCAGTCTCAATACCGGCCTGCTTGAGTCGTTCCAGCATCGCTTCATCAAAATGCAGACCGGCTGTGGGTGCGGCAACTGCGCCGGTGTTCTGAGCATAAACTGTCTGATAGCGCTCCAGATCCGCTCTATCGACTTCGCGCTCAATATAAGGGGGCAGAGGTAACCGGCCAATCGCCTCAAGCGTCTCAACAACCGACTGGCTGTCGATAAAGCGAAGTTCAAACAGCGCATCATGTCTACCGAGGACTTCGACCTCCAGTTGCCCCTCCAGCAGTAGTTTACGGCCGGTAGTTGGCGATTTACTGCTGCGCACATGGGCCAGCACCCGTTCGTTGTCCAGCACGCGCTCCACCAGCACCTCGACTTTGCCGCCACTGTCTTTTTGGCCTAACAGGCGAGCTGGCATCACGCGGGTATTGTTGAATACCAGCAAGTCATCGGGGTTCAGCAAACGCAGTAAATCAGTAAATTGCAGATCCTGCAGCGTTCCGTCAGACCCATTCAAGGCCAGCAAACGGCTGGCGCTGCGCTGTTCTGAGGGGTATTGGGCTATCAGTTCTTCTGGCAGGTCAAATCGGAAGTCACTCGTTTTCATGGACGCGATCATAGCAGAATGCACAGCCTGACTTGCCATCAAAATCAAGCTGTGACTGAAAATGCCGGCTGAATAGTTGCCGTCAGAAGCGTGTCAGCAGGATGTAAGTTTGAAGCAATGCTGAAGAGCTAGGGCATAAAAACATTAAGACGCTGTTGAATAAGCGCTTCGTTGTCGAGCAATTTTTCCACCTGCCTGTCGTCCAAACCCAGCAATTCCAGAGCTTCCAATTCCATCAGACTCTCTTTGTCATCATCTGCTGCTATATCAAGCATATAGGTAGCAAAACGAGAGCCGGCATGGACCGCTGCCGCAATTTTGGCTGATTCATTACCGGCATCCAGTTGCTCATAGGGCTTAATCGAATCCCTCACCTGAGCCGGCATGCCCCAGCGGGTGACCACCAGCTCCGTCACCGGCTGACAGTATTTGTTTTCAAGCCGGTAAACCGTCTCCGGCATCAGACTGCTGTCCTGTTGCCTGGCTAGCTCCAGCACGGTCTGCAACACTGCCGGACGGCCTATCGAATGTAATAGACCCGCTAAAAACGCTGCTTCCGTGTTCACGTTCGCTGCTTTAGCAATCTCTTTGGACCAGAGTGATGTCGCCATCGCGTGTTGCCAGTTAAATTCGACATAATCTTCATAACCAGGCGTATTAAACAGCTTTGCACTCAGCGCAGCGGTTAACGCGATCTCGCTCATCACATTCATACCTAATCGTGCGACTGCCTGTTGCAGTGATACCAGGTTGGCCAGTGGCGTATAGGCCACCGAGTTTGCGATCCGCATGACATGGCCTGCCAATGACTGGTCGCGCTCTATCAGTGTTGCCATTTGTGCCGCACTGGCTTCGGGGTCCTGGGCCAGAGATAAGGCCTGACCGGCTACCTCAGGTAGCATCGGGACCTCAACGAAACCTTCAAATATGGCCTGCTGTAATGACTCTTCAAGAATCTCAGAGTCCGTCTGTGTGGCTGCCAAGTCTTTGTCCATGGAACGACCTTAAATTCGATTTCGACGTTAAAGACCGAGTTTCGCCTGTCCTCTGTATTGCGGTCAAGCCATATCCTGATAAAAGGTGATAAAGGTCACAGGCTAAATTAAGGCTTCACTTAGGTGACCGTAGTCGTTATAATTTGCGGCCTTGGTTGCCGGGGTGGCGGAATTGGTAGACGCGCCGGATTCAAAATCCGGTTTCTTCGGAAGTGTGGGTTCGATTCCCACCCTCGGTACCAACACTTTTACCTGCAACAATTCCCCTTCAATATCATAATGTTACCCGATAAGCGTTCTTGACGTGTGGACGACGCTTGTGGACGACTTTTTCATTCATCTCTGAGTTTATTACTAGTCTTCTGTATTTTCAGCGTCTAAGACTAAGCCGCGCCCCACGAGGCTAGTACTATTGACTATTTTGTATTGATTGTTCTCTTTATGTATTTAGTCTATGGTGGAAGCTGTGATTATTGGTGGCATGGAGATAGGAAGTGGCTTCAGAGGAGGAATTCAACCCCATCAAATCACCGTTGTATATACGACAACGCAAAACGCTACTCACCGTTACAATAATCATCATTGCGATCAACCTGATTGGCGGCGAGATTCAAACAGACACCAACGGGAGTTCTTCCCTTACACTTCCATTTGGTGTGTCTTTCCAGATCGCACGTCCATGGCTCATTGACTGGCTTCTCGTTGCCGCTCTAATCTATTTAGTTATTAGGTACTTCATTTTCTCTACTCATGTTCGTCAGCGAGTTAGAGTGTACAGAGAACGCGCGCAACGCAACTGGATACCCAGACTTGTCGATACAACTTCTAAGGATAAACTTGATCCTAACCATGTTTCAGTCAAAAGCCGATTATGGTTATGGAGATATTCCCGTGGTGAATACAACGCAGGTAATTATGAGGAAGTTGTTGTTGATGAGAAAATCAATGCACTGAAGACATTACTACCTTCAGTGTTAGTTGAGTTAGAACTATTGTGGACCAAAAACGCCTACTCAGACTACTACTCCCCCTATCTAATGACTGCGCTTGCTATCATCTCGTACACAGCCAAAAGTTGTATTTAATTTCCAAGCTGAATAGTTGAACATGCACGCTTAACCGAAGCAGGAGAGATGCCGAAATGCTCGGCAGTCTGCTTGATACTCGCCGAGTTACTCCTCCTCCACCGAACAACCTCAGAATCGTCTATCTGTTTCTTCCTACCAAGAGCCTTCCCCTCGGCCTTCGCTCGTTCAATACCGGCCATCTGACGGGCCTTGATGTTCTTTCTCTCAAGCTCAGCGAGTGAGACCAGCATGGTCAGCATGAGCTTCCCGTGGTCAGTCGATAGGTCGAACCCTTCACGCATTGAGAGGATCGCTACACCCTTCTCTCTGAGTTCCTCTACTGTTGTGAGCACGTCAATGGTATCTCTGCCCAGACGGTCAATCGAATAGACCACGACCTTATCTCCCTCACGGACATAGCTCAAGAGAGCACCGAGTCCCTTTCTGTCTTTCCCTTTGGTCGCTCCCGATACAGCCTCGTCGGTGCACCACTTGTCCACGTTGTAAACCTCCTTGAGGGCGTGTACTTGGGTCTCAGTAGTTTGCTCTCCGGTGCTGACTCGGGCGTATCCAATCACTGACATTACTTGCTCTCCTTGATGGCTCAATATGTATGGCTCACATATTAGAGACTGGCTCAGTAAAAATCAACACGTTTGAGCCACATTGAGAGAGTCACCGCTGGGTAGCTCTTTTGGTGTAGCTTTTGAGCTACTGGAATTGATCAGTTTTCAGAAAGTTGAGACTATGTTTATTCATAGTTAACATTATTGGAATAAACGTCATGGGAAGACGATACAGAAGGAGGAGCTCAGCAAACTCAATCATCTCTGACTCAACTCACATTAGCTCTAAGTTGTCTTGGGTAGGAGCTTTGATATTCGGTTTTGTAACCTTTTCGCTTTTCTATTTCATCATCCCTGCATGGCTTTCAAATAAAGCTGCAATTCAACCTGAAAACACCATACTCACCCAAGGTATGCTCGAAACGATTATTGCTCCAAGGATTCGCTGGATTGAACGCATAGGAGTTGCCTGTGGCTTGATTGGCTTGTTTTTCTCTATCCGTAACTACTTCATAGCTCGACGTGCTGGTTACAGGGAGAGAAGTCTCGTCGGGCTGCTAGCTAGGTTGTTTGGTAGAGACTTGAGCTGATTTGAGGCAGGTATTGTTTCATCACTTTGTTTGCAGTGTGGTAAGACCGTCTCCAGATACGCCATTGGATTGTTCAGCACGTCTTCAGAAGCGTGTTCAGCTAGAGCGATACCTTGAATCTGGAGAGTGTCTAAAGCCTTTATGACTTTCAGTTGGAACTTCGGACTGACACATTTGCGTAGGCATACACCAGCTCCTTCACTGCGAAGTTTCCACCATATCTACCAGCTTGAAAGTTTAACAGTAGGATTCTCCACAGTTAGTTCTTCAATCAGCTTGACACCATCAAAGCGATACCACTGAGCAGGTAGATGTCTGTATTCACCTCCCGCCGCACGATGCAGGTCATTCAGACAGTGTGTCCTTCAAAGTCCTGCTTGATTGTCAGGTCGGCTACTACGAGCTAATTCCAGAGTATGATCCTGCGCGCCATTGTACCTCTAAACCTAGACACTTTTTATGGTACAAAATGTAACTTAAACCATACAGAAGTCGCAGGATAGGTACAGGAATTCACTATAGAGCTAAATCCTGCTTTAAAAGGCGAAATTTAACAAGTTATAAAGCGCTAAAAAACGAAATTAGTGAATTAATTATTCGAGCTAGAGATTGCCTGATCTTGCGTGTAATCCTTGACCAGGCGTTGAATGCGCGCAAAAGGAATCGGTTTTTCCTCTACAATCACATTCTCTGGTAAGTCGTAGTTCTGATGGATTTCATCTTTGTTCAAACCAGTCACGACCACAATCTGGCAATGGTCCATATCCGGATTCTGCTGGATAACGTTAATCATGTGGGCACCATCCATCCGTGGCATGCGTAAGTCGGTAATAATGATGTCCGGTTTTTTAGAGCCAATTTGAAGCAGCGCATCATAACCGTCATGGGCAAGATAGACTGCTGTTTTTGGCGTTTCCCAGCTTTCGATCTGCATCTGGTAGAGTTTGAGCAAATCTTTATCATCGTCAACGATCATAATCCTGACAATATCAGTCGCCGACTTTACTGCTTTGTCTGCAGTAACTGATGGGCTTTCAGCTTTTTCTTCTGCCTTACCCTTGCCTAACTCGCGTGCCAGCCGTTCAACTTCCCTCGCAGTGATACGACGATGCCCGCCCAGTGTTTTGGTGACCTGAATCATGCCACTGTCAGCCCACATCTGGATGGTTCTGGGTGTGACGCCGAAAATCTTTGCCACCTTGGTGGTGGTGTAGAGTTGCTCTTCCATAGTTACCTGTCTGCAATTTATATTGTTCGCAACATATTATATAAGTTGTCTGTTCAAGGTCTCATTAGATTATACGCTTGCTGGATAATTATTTTCTGTTTCTTCTGGATAATCCTGAGTTTAGCTGGTGCAGAGTCGATTGTACTGACGCTCTGTCAGATGCATGTGAATATACTGCTTGGCGTGAGGGTGATCAGCGTCACTCTTAGCTATTTCGAAACACAGGTTAACAGGCCGTACTCAATAGAAATTGCTTGATACGCAATTGGGAATGAACTTATTTCACGTTTTCACGGCCAGGCTCACAGACAAATGATAGCAAAATTAAAGCTATAAATCAGACAGTTGCAGAATGTTAAGCGATTAACCGCGCCACTTTTCTAATCTGCGAGACTCGCGTAAGCTGAGCCAAACAGGGTTTGCTATCAGCAGGAGTGGTATATGGAAGCGACTTTTCATTCACTGGAGAATCTGTTTCTTCAGCTTGGGCTTGATAATGACCCGGCAGCGATCGATGCTTTCATCAAAGACAATAAGCTGGCTCAGGATGAAGCGCTGCAAGATGCGCCATTCTGGACACCCAGCCAGGCGGCCTTTATCGAAGAGTGCCTGAACGACGACTCTGACTGGGCGGAAGTTGTAGATCAACTCAACGCTTTACTGCATGAGTGACATCACCCCAAAGCCCGAATTCACCCTCTGGGGTCAGCAGACCGATGCTGCCCTGCAGCACTTCCGCGTTGGTCAGGAAACGCTGCCTGACCCCATTATTCGGGCCTATGGGCTGGTCAAATACTGCGCCGCTGATACCCATCAGCAACATGGTAGACTGGAGCAGCGCATCGCTGAGGCTATCAAACTGGCCGCAAAACAGTTGTTTCAGGGGCAACTGAATAATCAGTTCCCGATCTCGCTTTGGCAGTCCGGCTCCGGTACGCAGTCGCATATGAACGTCAATGAAGTGCTGGCTACATTGGCCACACAGACGCTGGACGGACAACACCAGGTTCATCCTAATGATCACTGCAACCTCGGGCAGTCAACCAATGACAGCTTTCCGACAGCATTACATATCGCCTCGGTGTCCTTATTGAATACAAGCCTGTTGCCGGCACTCAGGCAGTTGGCTCAGCGTTTTGAGAATTTATCCGATAGCTGGCAGTCGCTGCTGAAAACCGGTAGGACGCACCTGCAGGATGCCACGCCGCTGTCTCTGGGCCAGGAATTCTCTGCCTATGCCGCCCAGCTTAAGCTCTCACAACATCAGCTTGAGTCAGATTTACCCGATTTGCTGTCATTGACGATGGGGGGTACTGCTGTCGGCACTGGCATCAATAGCCGTGCGGGCTTTGCTGCAGCCTTCTGCGACAGGCTGAATGAACTGACCGGCCACACGTTCAAACCCAGTGATAACTGCTTTGCCGGCCAGGCCAGTCATGATGCCATAGTCGCCCTTTCCGGCAGCCTGAACACCCTGGCCAGTAGCCTCAACAAGATAGCCAGTGACCTGCGACTGATGGCGTCCGGTCCACGATGTGGCCTGGGTGAACTAACACTGCCTGCCAATGAACCGGGTTCTTCAATTATGCCCGGTAAGGTCAACCCATCCCAATGTGAAATGCTGAATATGGTCTGTGCCCAGGTTATGGGAAATCATCTGACCATCACCATGGCCAATGCGCAGGGACAATTCCAGCTTAATACCTTTAAACCGGTGATCGCGCTCAATATCATTCAGTCGCTGGCGTTACTGGCAGATGCCATCACCAGTTTTGACAACTTCTGCGTCTCTGGCATCAAGCCTAATGAAACGCAGCTGCAGGAAATGATGGAAAAAAGCCTGATGCTCGCCACAGCCCTGACGCCGCACCTGGGATACGACAAAGTGACCGAGATTGTTCACTATGCCAGCGAGCAGAGGTGCAGTTTGCGCCAGGCCGTTATCGACTTGGAAATGATGAGCGCTGCAGCGTATGACCGGCTAATTCGACCCGAAACGATGATTACCCCTTCCTCCAACGCTTAATCACTGCCTTTTCTGGCACTCATTGAGCGCATGGCATCCAGCAGCTCGACCGGCAATGGGAAGACAATCGTCGACGACTTATCACCCGCGATGTCGGTCAGTGTCTGCAAATAACGCAACTGGAGAGACTGGGGCTGCTTCGCCAGAATTTCCGCGGCCTGCTGCAGCTTTTCCGACGCCTGTAATTCGCCTTCGGCATGTATCACTTTGGCACGACGATTACGTTCCGCCTCGGCCTGTTTGGCAATCGCCCGGATCATACTTTCATCCAGATCCACGTGTTTAATCTCAACATTCGCCACCTTGATACCCCAGGCATCAGTCTGGGAATCAAGAATCGACTGGATATCATTGTTGAGTTTGTCGCGCTCAGACAGCATTTCATCGAGCTCATGCTGGCCCAGCACCGATCTGAGTGTGGTCTGTGCCAGTTGGCTGGTCGCATCGTAGTATTGTTCCACCTGGATAATCGATTTCTGTGGGTCGATGACTCGAAAGTAAACCACTGCATTGACGTGTACGGAGACGTTATCCTGAGAAATCACATCCTGGGTGGGCACATCCATCACAATGGTACGCAGGTCAACCCTGACCATCTGCTGGATAAAAGGAATAATAATGATAAAGCCAGGGCCTTTCACCTTGTAGAAACGGCCCAGCAGGAACACCACGCCGCGCTCGTATTCGCGAAGAATCCTTACCGCACTGATCAACAGCGCGATGATCGCTATCGCGACCACTGCCAGAAATTGTAATGTCATATTGCCTCCCCATCTTTAGCTAGTGCTTCGACTTCCAGCGTGAGTCCTTCCAGGGCTTTTACCACCGCTTTGTCGCCCTTTTTCAAAGGCGTGCGGGTGACGGCTGTCCAGCGTTCACCATGAACCAGTACCTTGCCCCGCTCTGAGAAATGCTCATCGGCGACACAGACTGCGCCAATCATTTCTTCCTGTCCTGACACAATCGGGTGATCGCGGTTTCGTAAAACCATACCCAGGGCCATCAGAAAAAAAGCCACTGTGGATACCGTCACACCGGCGATAATCCCCATATTGACACCGTAACCGGGCAACTCCGTATCAATCAGCATCACCGAACCAGCCACAAATGCCGCCACACCGCCCAGTCCCAATACACCGAAACTCGGCTGAAAGGCTTCTGCCACCATCAGGGCTATTCCCAGTAGTATCAATGCCAGGCCAGCATAATTGATGGGCAGGATCTGGAAGGAAAACAAGGCCAGCAACAAACAGATAGACCCGATGGTACCCGGCACAATCGAACCGGGGTTGGCAAACTCAAAGATCAGACCATAAATCCCAATCATCATCAGAATATAAGCGATATTGGGGTTGGTTATAATTTCCAGCACTTTATTGCGCCAGTCAGGCAGGATCTCGGTCAGTGTGACAGCGTCGGTTTCGAGCGTGGTCTCGTTGCCCAGCACCTTCACCTTTTTGCCATTCAGTTGCTGAATCAAATCCCGCTGGTTAGTTGCCACGATATCAATGACGTTGTCTGCCAGTGCGGCTTCAGCAGTCAGACTCTGTGCCTCACGAACTGCTTTTTCCGCCCATTCAGCATTACGGCCCCGAAGTTCAGCCAGGCCCTTGATATAAGCCACGGCGTCATTCACCACTTTTCGGGTCATCGCATCGCCGTCATTAGCCGGCTCGGAATCGGCTTCCTGCTTTTTGTCTTGTCCCGTCTCGGGTGGTGGCGATTTATCGTCGGCGGGGGCAAAGCCCGGCGACATTTGTACCGGTGTTGCCGCCCCCAGATTGGTGGCCGGAGTCATGGCCGCGACATGACTGGCATACAACAAATAGGTGCCGGCACTGGCAGCACGGGCGCCTCCCGGAGTGACATAAGTGACCACTGGCACAGGGGAAGCAATGATTTGCTTGATCATTTCCCGCATTGATAAGTCGAGGCCACCCGGTGTATCCAGCCGGACCAGCATGAAAGCCGCATCAGCCTCGATAGCTTGTTCCAGGGAGCGGGAAAAATAATCCGCCGTCGCAGGACTTATCACACCCTCGATTTCGATAATGTAAGCTGCTTGTGATTGCGCTGCCAGCGGGTTGCTGCCCCCGGCAGCACTCAGTGTGAAGATGACTGACAACAGCCATGCTCGCATCATAAGTCCGGCTCCTTTACCTCACCGGTTGGTCGCCGGTTTAGTGTTAACGTATCGAGCGGTAGATATGCGGTCGACTACGTTTACTCAATACCAGTTGCCATAACTGCCCTTGCCGGGCTTTGAAAAAGCCGGCGCAGGACATGAGATAGTATTTCCACATTCTGTAGAAACGCTCGTCATATTTATGTGATAAAGCTGGCCAGGCCGCGTCGAAATTTTCCCACCAGGCCATCAATGTGTTGTAGTAATCCTGACCGAAGTTATGCCAGTCCTCTATAATCAGGCGCTCATTGAGTACCCGACTCAGTTGCTCTGCAGACGGCAACTTGCCATTACGGAAGATATATTTGTCAATCCAGGGGTCGACGCGATTGATCGTCTTGTAGATGCCGATGGTGTGCAGTAAAAACAAACCGTTGTCTTTAAGCAGACGTCTGACGGTATCAAAGTAGATCGGGTAGTTTTTCTCACCGACATGTTCAAACATGCCCACTGAGACAATTTTGTCGTATTCGCCGTTGAGATCACGATAATCAATCAACTCGATATTGACTGGCAGACCGGCACAACGATCCTGTGCCAGCTTTTGCTGCTCTTTGGAAATGGTAATACCCAGTACTTCAACCCCATAATTCTTGGCGGCATGTCGCGCCAGCCCTCCCCAGCCGCATCCAATCTCAAGCAGTTTCTCGCCTGGTTTGAGCTCCAGCTTGCGGCAAATCATGTCCAGCTTATTCACTTGTGCCTGATCCAGGTTGTCAGCCTCATGCCAGTAGCCACAGGAATAGCTCATGGTCGGATCCAACATTGACTCAAATACATCATTGCCAATATCGTAGTGCTGTTCTCCTACCTGAAATGCGCGCTGACTGGACTGAAGATTGAACAGGCGATGCCGCATCACCTGTATCAGCAGACGCATACGCGCCCAGCCGCCAAGTTTTTCATCGACGTTGAAGCTGAGGAGTCGATCGAAGAGTTGATCCAGGCGCAGACAGTCCCAAAGACCATCCATGTAACTCTCACCAAAACCGAGAGAACCTTTGCTGAGGATGCGTTGGTAGACCTCATCGCTATGGACCTGGATATCCCAGGGCGCATCGCCATTGAATTGAACGCCAGATTCTGCCGCTAATTCTCGTAACATTGGGGGCGGCGGTGGCTGGATATTACTGGCACCACCACTGCTGCTGGGGTAGGTTTGATCCATTTTTTGCTGGAATCGCGTAAATCTAGCCATGCTGTCCCGTCCCGTTGAGAAAAGCCTGAGTAAATTGCTGCAACCTGTTGTTATTACGCTACCGCGAAATGTTGCCGGTGACAATCGAAACAATGAATCATTTACCGGATTTTTGATGCTGAAAACAAAAAACCCCGGCTGATTCTCAGTCCGGGGTCTGTGTTTTATTCGGCTTCTTTAACTATCTGAGCCTGATGATAATTTTCCAGCCCAACTTTATCGATGAGTCCTAATTGGGTTTCAAGCCAATCCACGTGCTCTTCTTCTGAATCCAGAATTTCACGGAACAGATCACGGGTGACATAGTCCCCGACCCCCTCGCAGTATTTGATCGCTTCTTTCAAATCCGGGATGGCATCCAGTTCCAGAGACAGATCACACTGGATCATCTCACGGGTATTCTCACCAATACGCAAAGCGCCCAGATCCTGCAGGTTAGGCAACCCCTCCAGAAACAATATCCGCTCGGTCAATTTGTCGGCATGTTTCATTTCATCTATCGACTCATGATATTCATGCTCGTAGAGGTTGTGCAGCCCCCAATCTTTATACATTTTGGCATGGAGGAAGTACTGATTAATGGCAATCAGCTCGTTACCCAGTACTTTATTGAGATATTCAATAACTTTGGCATCGCCTTTCATGGCTTAACTCCTGTTTCAATCCAGTTGTGACGATTATCGTGTTTTCACACAAAATGTCAAAGCTAAGCTACTGATAATAAAATAAAAATAGCAACTATTATCATCTAGATTAGAAACGTTGACAGAGAGCTTTTCTCATTGTCGGGAGAGCAGAATCAGGGGGATCAAAAAATGTCTTAATAAAGAGGCTTTTAGCATTTCCCTATCATTTGTAGGGACAAAGCGAAGCGCATTAACTAAAGTCTTTTTGTTGAAACAGGAAGGTATTAACGGGTAATGCGTTTTTATGGGAAGTATGAATTTTGCGCAAATAAAATCAGGAGTAGACAGCCTGCGCCACTGAAATATCGATTGTTTCATCCTGCTGACGCTCCTGCAGGATGCGATTGACTTTGAACTGACATTTACCGCAACACGCTGCTGCGCCGGTTTCATTTCGCACGGCGTCAATGCATGCCGCGCCATTATCAACGGCCGCATGGATAGCATCGGAATTTACATTGTTACAGATACATACGATCATGAAAGGGCTACCTCATCAATCTTGATGTTAATGATAATAATTGTCATTAATCAAGTCAACAAGATTTTAACCGTTCGCCAGTCTGCGCTTTTTTCACATGGCAATCACGATCGATTCCGCTATCCTAGTGAGACTAAAACTAAGGAGTAGCCAGATGAAAATTAACCCGGCGACCGTGCTTATTGTAGAAGATCATCAGGATCTGGCTGCAAATATTGGTGATTTTCTCGAAGCCGGCGGTATGACGGTGGACTTTGCACCGGACGGGCTGACCGCAGTGCAGTTATGCAGCCAGCATCGCTACGATGCATTGGTACTGGATATTATGATGCCCGGTATCGATGGCTATGAAGTCTGTCGCCGTGTACGCGAGGACCTACAGCAGGATATGCCTGTTGTCATGCTCACCGCACGCGACACGCTGGATGACAAACTGACCGGTTTTGAACACGGTGCTGACGACTACCTGATTAAACCGTTTGAGATGAAAGAACTGGAAGCCAGGCTGATATCACATATCCGCCGACACCGAGGCGAAATGGACAGTAAGTCTCTGCAGGTCGCCGATATCGTGTTCGAGCCCAAAACCATGCGTGTGACCCGTGGTGGCGACCCTATCCGGCTCTCTCCCATCATGCTGCAGATTCTACGGATACTGATGCGTGAGTCGCCAAACCTTGTGACCAGAGAGAAGCTGGAAGCAGAGATCTGGGGTGAAGATACGCCGGACAGTGATACTTTGCGCAGTCATTTATATAACCTGCGTAAACTGATTGATAAACCTTTTCAGCAAAACCTGTTGCATACGATTCCCGGTATTGGCTATAAGCTCTGCGAAGAAAAAGACCTTTGACAGTCGCAAGCTATTACAAACAGAACTAGGTTTTTGTCAGCTGAGATTTGGGGAAATGGACACTGACTTCTGTACCCTCACCGAGTTCACTGGTGATCCGCAAGTGCCAGTTATAGCGGTTACATAAACGCTTGACGATTGTCATGCCCAGGCCATAACCGTTACCGGAGTTTTCAGCACGGTAAAACGGCTTGAAGACCTGTTTAACCTGCTCTGAATCCATCCCGACACCACTATCTCTGACCGAGAAGCCCTGGGACCAGGTTTTAATGTAAATAGTCCCCCTGGGCGTGTAATTAAATGCGTTTCTGAGCAGATTGCCTATCAAAATTTTCAATACACGTTCCGGGGCCGACAGCGTCAGATTGTTATCACTCTCTATTTCTACATTGACGGCCTTATCCTGAAAAAGCAGTTTCAGAGTATCAATTTCGTCTTTAATGAGTTCGTTTACCGCGACCTGGTTGCTGGGCAGGGAATCTTCCTGCTCACGAGCCAGTATCAACAGCGTCTCTATCAGGGATTCCATATCATAAAGGGTGCGGTAGATACGACGGATGGTCTTATCATCCTCTACATTGTATCGACGTTCGAGCAGCTCCATCGCACTGCGCAGCACGGCGATTGGCGTTCTCAGCTCGTGGCTGGCATCACGGGTAAACAACCGCTCACGCTCGATAAAATGCTCCAAGCGATGGGTAAATTGATCCAAGGCCCGAACCAGACTGCTGACCTCTTCATCCGGCATCTGACGCAATTCTTCCAGATCCAGATCGGGCAGATTACCTTCGCGGATTTCAGCTTCCTCGACCGCTTTCGCCAGCTTGACGATAGGTGACACGGCTTTATGTGATTGACGATAGGTCAACCAGGCCAACAGATACAGGGTGACCAGCACTGCTGCCAGTGGCAGGATCCCAAACACCAGTGCCAGCCTGGAGACCTTTACTTCATCAAAAACCAGATACAGTCTGTCACTGTTCTGATCTTCGACATAGACGATGGGTTCATCGCCATCAAGCCTGGCACGTTGCAGACCCGGCGTCAGATCCCGCAGGGGCATGGGCACGGATGACATATCATTAGCCGGCGCCAGGTAAGCAATCAGGTTCATGGTATTGGGTAGAGGGAAATCAGGCTGTTGCTCGCGCAAGCTCCAGAAATGCGCTGCTTCGCCTTCCAGCGCCTCACGAACCAGTATGTCCTCAACCGTCGTTTTGGCAGCATAGATCCCGGCAACCGTGACAATACTGATCAACAGGATCTGAATCAGGAAAGCTCTGACCAGCTTTGCCTGCAGGTTGGTTCTGGGTTTTGCCATTAATCCGCCGATTTTTTGCTGAACAGATAGTGGCCCACCAGCCACTCAGTGCCATCACGATAACCGAATAATTCGGCACATGCCATGAAGAATAACCGCCAGCGCTGCCACCAGATTCTGGCTTCATCCGCGCCATAAGTCTGCTCAAACAATCGGATAATTTCGGCCTGATGCTTATCGGCATTCTCCAGCCAGGCTTCTGCAGTACGCTGGTAATGTTGACCATTAACCAGCCATTGCTGCTCGATTTGCAGCTTCTGCTGGAAATGCAGCAGGGTATCGGCTGAAGGCATCAAGCCGCCGGTAAAGAAATAGCGCCCCATCCAGTTATCATCACCTTCAGTTTCAAACGGATAGACCACGTTCTGATGGCAGAAAATATGCACAAACAATTTGCCGTCGTCTCTGAGCCATTGACCAATCTTGTCAAACAGGCGCTGGTAGTTACGCATATGCTCAAACATTTCGATAGAAACAATACGATCAAACCGCTCATCGAGCGAGAGTTCATTGACATCACAGGTAATCACCCGAACGTTACTCAACCCTCTCTCCAGCAGACGTTTTTCAATAAACTGCCGCTGCGAGTTGGAGTTAGACACTGCTGTGATACGGGCATAAGGCAGACTTTCAGCCATGTGCAGTGTTAATGACCCCCAGCCACAGCCGAGTTCAAGGATATGCTGGCCGTTTTCCAGTTCCGCTCGCTGCAGGTAAAGATCCAGCATCGCCCTTTCCGCATCATCCAGTGTCAGGCAATCCTGACTCCAAAGGCAGCCACTGTATTTGAGGTGTTTGCCCAACACCAGTTCATAAAATGGGGCCGGGACTTCATAATGCTGCTCATTAGCTGCATCTGTTTCAATAGCAATGGGGCTGCTGCGGAGCATGTCAATACACTGCTGTTTGCGCAAACTGGCCTGTTCCGGATCAAAGGCCATCTCATCATGCAGACGTTTTTTCAGCAGCTGCCGGATACCGACTCGAATCACCGAATCAGGCACCATTTTTTTCTCTGCAAATTCAATCAGACGCATGTTTTTTTCTCCAAGGGATGAAAGCACTGGTAGTTTGCTGATAGCGACGGTAGGCATCACCGCGACTGCGAATGGCCTGCCGTTCGGTATAGGGTATGCCGGTAATAAAATAGAGGAATGCCAACATGACCAGCGGGGCCAGCCATAACCAGTTACCACCCGCTATGCCCAGAGCCAGCAGGGGGTAACTGAACCAGTGCAACCATTCAAAGAAGTAATTAGGATGACGGGAGTAATACCAGAGACCGTCTTCGCAGACTTTGCCCTTATTAGCAGACTGGCTCCGAAACGCTTGCAACTGACGGTCCGCCAGTGTCACACCACAGATAGCGATCAGCGCCAGCAGCAACGCAATAATCACCGTTGGCAGATAATGACTCTCAGCCTGACTCAGCCACCAGACCGGTAGAGTGAACATGAATGCCAGCAGCGCCTGAAACTGGAAAAAAAAGAAGTGATTGCGGTGTGTGTTATCACCCCAGTATTGACGGAGATAGGCGTAACGACCATCTTCCGGCTCAGAAAAGACACGACCGCTGAGATGCCAGAACAGGCGCAGATACCACAGGCTCATCAGGCCACCGGCCACTGCTCGCAGGAGCCAGTCACCGTCACTCAACACGGCATAATAAACCGGAAGAAACGACATCAGACCGGCCCACAGCACATCAACGACGCCGGCATTGCGAGTTTTACCCTCATAAAGCCAGCCCAAAAACATCACCACCGAGGCGATAACTAAACTATACCAAAGCATGGTTCTCCTCCTCTTCCTGTCTGTGCCAGAGTCTGGCCAGACACATCAGCATCGGTACCAGCAATGCCCAGCTCAGGGACAGTGACAACACCGCCATCCCTGGTTCAAGCAGGGTCACCGCGCCCAGCTTACTGCCTGCGAGATAAGATAAGGGCGCGGCGAACACGGTCATCATTCCCAGCATTTTCAGCCGAGGTTGCAGCCAACTGAGTGAGTGGTTCAAAGTCAGCATAAAGTTCACCCACAGACAGCCAATCCACCAGGGTGCCAGACCGCCAATATCGCCATGGGCGTAGCCTATCCAACCCATGTTGAGCCAGATAGTATCGAGCATCATTCCTGCCAGTAGTCCCAGTACTATCAGTTTGATATCGGTGACTCGCCAGCGACTGAAATAAACCTGAACCACGGCAAATGTCGCCGTGGCGAGCAAGGCATATGCCGGTTTGCCCGCAGCAGCAGCCAGGATGACAATCAGCCACACCGCCTGAAAGGCAACAAAGTTGAGTACATTACGCATCCAGTGGCACCCACTGTTCACGACGATTGGCCGGCTTGCTGAAAAGCAGATGCACATCGCTGATACTCCGCTCCATAAAACCACCCTCGCAATAGCAAAGATAAAACTCCCACATACGAATAAAGCGTTCGTCGTAACCCAGACGGCGAACTTCATCCAGCTGAGCCATAAAGCGTTCACGCCACACGCTCAGCGTCGTGGCATAACTGGGGCCGATATCTTCGAGGTTGGTCAGCTTGAGTTCTGCGCTGGCAGCGGCATTGACCAGCACACTGACACAAGGGATGAAACTGCCGGGGAAGATATATCGCTTGATAAAATCCACCGATTTAACTGCCTGCCGGTAACGATGATCCTCCAGCGTAATCGCTTGAATAATCGCCAGCCCGTTGGGTTTCAAAAGCTGGCTGCAGTGTTGGAAATAGTCATTAATGAAGTGGTGCCCCACCGCCTCGACCATCTCAATCGAGATTAACTTGTCATACTGGCCTTTGAGATCACGGTAGTCTTCCAGCAGCACCGTGACTTTGTCTTCCAAATCCAGATCGGCGACTCGTCTGCGGGCATGTTCGTATTGTTCACGGGAAATGGTGGTGGTAGTTACCCTACAGCCATAATGGAGCGCAGCGAATGTCGCACAGCCGCCCCAGCCAGTGCCGATTTCCAACAAATGGTCGTCAGGTTGCAGGTCAAGTTTGTCACACAGGCGTCCCAGCTTATTAAACTGAGCCCGCTCCAGGCTCTCGCTGTCATCATAGTAGAGACCTGAGGAGTACATCATGAAATCGCGGTCGAGGAACAGCTCGAATAAATCATTACCCAGGTCATAATGAGCGGCAATGTTTTTACGGCTGCCGTCACGGGTATTTCGTCGCAACCAGTGAACGCCTTGCAACAGCCAGCCAGTGATTCTCGCCAAGCCTTTTTCCATACCATCTACCAGATCGCGGTTACGCACCAGCAGACGAATCAGAGCGGTTAAGTCATCGCTGTGCCAGTCACCGGCCATGTAAGATTCCGCCGCGCCGACCGAGCCGCCAAAAATCACCGCTTCGAAAAAACGTGGATCGGTGACCGTCAGCCTGACCTTGAGCTCATGATCGGCCTGGCCCAGCGTCAGAGGTGCCTGATTGCTCATCTGGAAAATGAGGCACCCCTCCTGTATCGCCGCCAACTGCCTGAGCAGCAATTGTCTACATAGATTCTGAAACCGTGACAGCTTGAGTCGCTCGCTGCTAGCGGTCGAAACAGGCATATTCATGGGCTGTCCTCACGATGTGTTTTTCGGGTAGTTTGATTAGGCGTGGCATCGCTCTCCGGATGACTGTAAAAAGGTACCCGTTTGAGCCAGAGCCTGAATGCCTGCCAGTAAATACGGCTGATAACACGCAGTGTCTGTAGTGGATAGCGCCACGGCAGACTCGACATCTGCGCCGGGCTTAATGGCTGGGCTTGCATCTGCATTTCTGCATTGAATTGTGACTGACCGTCTTTATCTAACTGCATCAGCACTTTCAGCACATCACCTTCATAGTGAAAGCGCCAGTGATAACGCATCTCCATGGGCATAAAGGGGGAAATATGGAAGGCTTTATCAAAATCAGCGACAAGCGAATCAGCCTTGTTGTCGGCCCTGAGCACATAACAGTGACGTTGATTCCAGGGCGTATTGTTAATATCAGCCAAAACATACTCAACCTGGCCCGATGCATTAACACAGAAATAGAAACTCACCGGGTTGAACACGAAGCCGAGATAGCGCGGATGGGTCAGCAGGTAAACCTGGCCGTCGAAAGACTCGCCAAGCTGTGCTTCAATCTGCTCGCACACCGCGGTCTTCAGATCTCGGTCAAAGGGGCCCAGGTAATCACGACGATGGAAGCTGATAAGGTTAAAACGCTCGAGTGACCACCAGCGGCTGGCGGAGAATGTCGGCGCCAGTTGATCCAGATCCAGCATGACCATCGCCAGCGGATAGCGGAAGCAATGGGCAACCGGCTGCCTGCGATGATGCCAGACATGCCCCTGAAACAGGGCGGGTTCGAAATTCATAGCGCCCTCCTCAACTGTTCAACAACCCGTAATGCGCTGCTGACGCCGTCTTCATGGAATCCCCAGCCCCAATATGCGCCGCAGAAATAACTGTGCTGTTTACCGGAGATATCTGACCAGCGTTGCTGCGCCGCCAGGGTTTGTTCGGTATAAACCGGGTGCGAATAACGTCGCTCAACAAACACTTTATTCGGATCGACCCGGTCCGCCGAGTTAAGGGAAGCAATGAATTCAACCGGTGCATCGAGGTTCTGCAGGGTGTTCATGTGATAGGACACTGTGCAGCGTTCGCTCAGTGCATCATCGATATGCACATTCCAACTGGCCCAGGCCTGAGGGTTGACAGGCAAAACGGATTCATCGGCATGCAGTTGCATCAGATTGTCCTGGTAGGGAATGGCACCGAGCACCTCAGTTTCCGCCCGGCTCGGGTCAGACAGTAATTTGAGCGCCTGATCAGAGTGACAGGCAAACACCACAGCATCAAAAGGCAAAGTGTCTCCGCCGACCGACAGTGTCACGCCATTGTAGACCCGGCGAATGCTATCGACAGGGGTCGACGTGTACACCTTTCCGGGAAAGCGTTTCAACAGCGCACCAATGTATTGTCTGGAGCCACCTTTCACCACACGCCATTGTGGGCGCTCGGTCAGAGACAGCATTTTATGGTTACTCATAAACGACACCAGATAGCGCACCGGCATGTTTATCAGACTGTCACTGGGCCCTGACCAGAGCGCGCAGGCCATGGGCAACAAATGATCGTTGATGAAGATATCGCTGTAGCCGTTGGTCTTGAGGTAATCTGCCACCGTCTGACGATTGTCCGGTTCCTGCAGGACTGCGGGGGCGTTTCGGTAGAAACGGACCAGATCCGCCAGCATGCGATAGAAACGCGGACTGACCAGATTCTTACGCTGGCAGAACAGTTTGTTGAGACTTGTAGCGTTGTACTCGAGCCCGCTGCGGGTGTTATGCACACTGAAACTCATCTCGGTGGGCTGAGAATCTACGCCCAGCTCCGCCAGCAGTTCGGTGAAATGCGGATAGTTGCGATGATTGAAGACAATAAATCCGGTATCGACTGACCAGTTTTTGTTGAGGATTTCAATCTGATGTGTGTCGGTGTGACCACCAATGTAGTCGTTGGCTTCAAATACGCTGACGTCAGCCTGCTCACGATTGGCAAGATACCAGGCAGCGGTCAATCCGGAGATCCCCGCGCCAACCACAGCAATTCTCATTGAACTGACTCCCGACCAGTCTGGCGGGCGTCACGCTTACTCTTGGAAATACTACGCACATCCCAGATGAGGCCGAGTTTATGCATACACCAGAGCAGGTAGTAGCTGATGTCAATCTCCCACCAGTAAAAACCCTGACGCGCCGATGCGGCATGATAGTGATGGTTGTTATGCCAACCCTCGCCCAGCGTCAATAGCGCCAGCAGGAAATTGTTCCGGCTGTCATCCTGTGTCTGGTAACGGCGTCGGCCTACACGGTGTGCCAGCGAATTGATAAGCAGGGTGGCATGAATCAGGACAACGGTAGAAATGAAGTAACCCCAGATGACCATCTGCCAACCGCTGGTGTTGAGATCGGGCTGCGCAGTGGCAAGCGCCTCACCGACCGCATACAACACTACCGCCAGCATCACTGGAACAGCAATATCATAACGATCCAACCAGCGAAGCTCTGGATAACGGGCCAGTTCCGGCACCAGGCTGAGGTCAGCCCTGAAATGTTTTCTACTTAAAAACCAGCCCATATGACTCCATAGAAAACCCTGCTTGGGTGAATGTGGATCCTGCTCCTGATCCGCGTGACGATGGTGCTGTCGGTGATGTGCCGCCCACCACAAGGGACCGCGTTGCGTGGCACTGGCACCGATAAGCGCAAACAGAAACTGTACAGCACGAGACGTTTTAAAGGATTTATGTGCAAAATAACGATGATAAAAGGCAGTGATGGCGAACATTCTCAGCAGATACAGGGCGATTGCTGTTGTCACTGCTATGGATGATGTGCCAACCCAGAAAACAGCAATACAACCAAGATGAAGTCCGATAAAGGGAATGATTCTGAGCCAGTCGATGCCTGCATGGTCAGCATCGCTGTCCTGTTGCTGCAGGTTGCTGTCGAACCAGTAACGTAACGCTCGCATAGCCACTCTCGAAGTGTTTGGCACAGACTAGAGCGCAAAATGTGAATTTGATGTGAAAGCAGTAATGATGCGGCTTCACCCGGATTTCACAGTCACTGGCGACACAATTTGCCGTACCTGAAAAATAATAAAAAACAAGGTAAGTGGCACACCATACAATTTTGCATTGCCGGAGACCAGTTATGATCCGTATCGCCTGTTTTTTATTCAGTATTATCTTCGTCAGCAACAGCCATGCTGAGGCTTTTTCCAGCCGGATTGAGACCGAGCATGGCCCGCTCGCCAAGTGCAGTCAGACTGAAATTTCAGTGATGAAGTTTATCAATGTCGCGGATGCCGCACTTTATAGTAGCGACTGTGACCAACTTCCGGCCCTGACTGATGAAATTCAACTGTCCTTTATTTACCATCGTGAAATCGCTGCCGAGGATTTCATTGAAGCAGCCGAAACCTTGCTGAAACGTAACTTATCCGCTGCTGAATTCGAACAGATCAAAGCGGATTTGGCTCAGTTCAACACCGCTTATGAATCGGTGGCAGAAGGTGATCGTTATGATATTCGCCGGGGCGCGAGTGGCCTGTCGCTGTTCAAGAATGACCGCTTGCTGGGGCAGCATGCCTCAGACAGTCTGGGACAGCGCTACTATCAGATTTGGTTTGGCGACAAACCTTTCAACAATGCGCTGAAGGAGTCTCTGCTGCAGCCGGATGCTTAATCTGATAGCCGTTGTGACACAAAAGCGCGGGCGGCCCGATTGACTTTTGGCGCCAGGATCAGTGCTGCTGTCATAGTTGGTATAGCCATCAAGGCATACATGGCGTCAACCAGGCTGACCACCATCTGCAGGGAAGCCACTGCCCCCAGCACCACCAGAATGATATACAGCCAGATGTAGCGATGCTGATACTCGGCGCCAATCAGAAAGCCCAGACACTTGCTGCCGTAGTACCAGAAGGTAAACACCGTGCTGAGGCTCAACATCGTCACCACCAGCGCAACAATGACCGCACTGCCATGTGGGAACAGGTCTTTGAACGCCATCGCGGTCATGGTGATGCCATCATGCTCGCTACTTTGCCAGACACCGCTGATTAAAATAACCAGGGCTGTACAGGTACAAACTATCAGGGTATCAATCACCGGGCCCAGCATCGCGACCATGCCTTCTCGTATCGGTTCGCGGGTTTTGGCCGCGCCATGCGCCATCGCTTCGGTACCAATGCCGGCCTCGTTGGAGAAAGCTGCCCGCTGAATCCCGGTCACGATCACCGCTCCGACAATACCGCCCGCCATCGCATGGCCGCTGAAGGCATCGCGAACGATCAACTGCAATGCGGCCGGCACGGCTTCAGCATGGCTTATCAGCACAAAACCGGTGAGCAGCATGTACACCACCACCATGCTTGGGACCAGGATGCCTGTCACTTGTCCCAGTCTTGGTAAACGCCCTAACCCCACGATTAAAACCAGACCGGCCAGTAACAGCCCCAGCCCCAGATCAAAGCTGAAATGGGCCCCGGCCTCAGTCAGTCCGGCAGGAATCGCAATCGTATCACGCACTATCTGTACCAACTGGTTGACCTGAAAGATAGGCATCGTTCCCAACAGTCCCGCCACCGCAAAGAAATAGGCCAATGGCTGCCAGCGACTGCCCATACCCTCTCGTATCACGTACATGGGGCCGCCCTGCCATTGGCCCTCGCTGTCACGACCGCGATACATAACTGCCAGACTGCAGGTATAAAACTTGGTGGCGATGCCCACCAGCGCACTGATCCACATCCAGAACACGGCACCGGGACCACCGATTGCAATCGCAATCGCCACCCCTGAAACATTACCCATGCCCAGCGTGCCGGATAAAGCCGTGCTCAGGGCCTGAAAATGTGAAAGCTGTCCCGGGTCGTCTTCATCTTTGCGTCTGAATAACAGACTCAGACTATGCCCCAGATAGCGGTAGGGCAAAAAACGCGAGTAAAGCAAGAAGAATAAACCACCACCGACCAACAGGATTACCAGGGGTAAACCCCAGAGGAAAGCAGCCAATTGCTGCAGAAAATTCTCAATCACAGTGGCCATCATGGTTCAGCGACCTTTGATAGACAGACCCTGCTGATTTCGCCACCAGAGCACCGCAGTCAGGATCATCAGGCCAGAGATAATGCCAGGCAATCCCTCGTAGACAGCGTTATGCCAGCCAGCAAAGCGCCAGCCGAGCGCAACGGCGAGTCCCACCAGCATGGCAATGATACTGAGGCGCTGACCGGGCCTGAAACCCAGTGACAACACAATCAACAGAGGAGCGAAAGCACTGGCGAGGCCAGACCAGGCAAAAATCACCAGACTGAAAACACTCTCAGTGGCGGTGAGTGCCCATACCAGCGCGATAAAGACGATAACAATCGTGGTCAGTTTCAGGTAAAAGGTGTTATCGATTCCCCGGGGCAGCAGGTCGTGGGTAATGGCAGCAGAACAATTCAGCACCAGTGAATCCGCAGTCGACATCGTCGCAGCAAAAATGCCGGCCAGCACCAGCCCGACAAATACCGGGTGTAGTAATTCCATCGCCATCGTGGGTAAGGCCAGTTCAGCATCGAAGCCGGCCGGGTCGCCTCCAAGATAGACCCGCGACAACAGGCCCACACACGTCGACATACAGTAAAATGCGGTAAACCAGAGGTAATACCAGATACGGGCGCGAACCATTCGCCCCGACTCTGCCAGGGCCATAAATCGGATCATCACATGCGGTTGACCAATCACCGAGAAACCGGCAAACATCCAGCCCAGGGCGAACATGACGCCTCCGGCAATGCCGGGCAGGATTAAATCATCCGGAAACAGATCGAGAAACCCCTCGACCTTGTCCATCTCGTGAATAGCCCCGTCTATCCCCCCCAGAGAGACGGTCGCAATAACCAGCATGACGCCCATGGCAATAATCATCACCACTGACTGAGCAGCATCGGTCCAAATAGAGGCGCGGATGCCGCCCGCCATACAGTACAGGGCCACCATGATCGCCCCCATGACCGCACCGGCATAGATGGGCCAGTCGAGCAGCACATGCAGGGCTTTACTGCCTGCAACGAGTTGGGCGCCAGCATAGGCCATCAGGAAAACGAGCGAAATCAGGGCAATCAGTCTCTGCAGCGTCTGATCATGCTGTCTGTGCCAGTTGCTGAGTACACCGGCGTAACTGGGCTGGGCAGTATCTCTGGTCGCTTGTCGCAGCCGGGAGTGGATGAAGCTGGAAGCAATAAAGTCGCCGATGATCCACGATACCATTAGCCAGACAGCGGCAAAGCCGGTGGCATAAGTATAGCCGATGACACCAATAAACATATAACCACTGTTATTGGTCGCAACCGCAGACAGCCCCACCAGACTGGGAGGAACATCACTACTGGCGAGGTAGTAATCATTTTTGGTGCCGCGACTGCGTAAAATCGAACTCACGCCAATAGCGACAAACATCCCCAGGAAAATGAGAAAACTCCAGACCATGATTTACCTTCTATTCAAACCAGGCTGGACACCGATATCAGCTGTCGCCGCCGGGTTTGAGTATCTCGTCAAGTCCGGGATAGGATTGCAGTGGAGACAAAGCCGGATCGTTCTGGCTCTGCTCACGATAGGTCTCGCTGCAATTCACCGCACGCTGCAGGTAATGTACGGCTTCATCCAATTGAGCCAGCGCGGTGTGCGCACAGGCGAGTTGATAGAAAGCATGACCGTTTTCCGGATCCGATTCCAGCGCCTGATGACACAGGTTAATGGCCCATTGTGGCTCTGAGATCTCAAGTACCGCGTCGGCTTTGTAAGTCAAAGCCTCCGTGTCATAGGGTCGAATGGCCATGATCTGATCGTAAACAGCGATTTTATTGGCCGGGTTGGTCTCCTGCCCTGCTCTTAACCACAGCGACTGGACTTCCTGAGTGCGTTCGATCTTCTCGCGATTTTCCTCGATTTGCTGCGTTTCTTTACTCAGCTGTTGCTCGATGGCGCGCAGGCGTTGCTCATACTCTGTGACCAGACTGTTAATTTCCTGATCCGCCAGGGTGTGCACCCGCTCTTTAATTTCTCGGATTGACGACCAGCCCACAAGAACCAGAATAGACGAGGCTGCGGCAATCAGATAGAAGAAATAGGTCACCGTGTTGGTTGCGTAATTAACGGCTTTATCAACCGCTGACAACTCCCGGTCTACCATCATCTGAATCAGTTCGGCGCGGTTTGCAGCCATATCCGTGCGCAGGGCTTTCAGTTCATCCAGCACATAGCGCTCGATGAAGGGCGTGTAGAGCGGCTCTTCCAGTTGCTCTACCTCGGCTTCAAATTGTTCAGGCTGAGTGGCCGTTTCAGCGGCGAACAGCTGAAACGGCATCAATAAGAAAACTATCGCTATCAGGATGCGAGGCATATGGCTTTACCGTGATCATGAATTTCAACCAGTACACTATGCAGACTTTTGATGGCGTTGTCATAATCGCCTTCATCAATAATAAACTGCATATCAACCTGACGCATAGATTGGTGCATCGCCAGCACGGAGATATTCTCCTTAGCCAACGAACCCACTGTTCTCGCCAGAATACCCGGAATTTTCATGTCACTGCCAATCGCCGAGACGATGGCCACTTTTTGCTGATTGATTTCAGCATCGGTAAAGCGTTGCTCCAGCGCATTTCGAATACGCTTGATGGTCTTGAGGTTGGTCGAGAGGTAATGGGTGATGGTATTGGCGTTGATATCCTTGGACACGATGTGTGCCTTGAAGCGACGGATTGTCGCCAGGATTTCACGATCGTAATCATCAATATTACCTGCCATATCCTGATCAAACAGTTCAAAGGCATACACGCCTTTACAACCGGCAATGATCTCCACGCAGGGGTCCACACTGACATAATCACCGGTGATCAATGTGCCCGCATGCTCAGGCTCAAAGGTATTACGCACCCGCAGAGGGATATCATTGCGCCGCAGTCCTTTCGCAGCCTTGGGATGAATCGCTTCCATCCCCAGATTCGCAAGCTGATCAGCGACATCGTAGTTAGTACGTCCGATGGGCACTGCATTGTCTTCACCCACCAGACGGGGGTCAGCACTGCTGAGGTGAAATTCTTTGTGAATTATCGCCTCATTGGCTTCTGTCAGCACCGCAATTCGACTGAACGTCATTTCACTGTAGCCACGATCAAACGTGGACATCAGACCATCGTCGCTATGGGCGTAACCGGTAACAATGGGTAGCTGTTTGCTCAGGTCGATTTCAGAAAAAGCCCGTTTAATTCGGTCATCCAGAGGGACGTGTTTATCTGTCTGCCAGGCGGTCAAATCCACAAACTTGGCATCAATGCCATCACGTTGAAGCAGTTGCGCGGTGTTCCAGGCACTGTGCGCTTCACCAATACTGGCAAGCATTTCTCTGACTGTTTCCAGATGCATGTCCAGTTCGAAATGGCCGTGCTGACACAAACGATGTAGGTCTGCCAGGCAGCGCTCGGCATCATCCAGGCGTTCACCAATGAAATGATTGGCGCGGTCCAGGTTGGCTTTTTTCTTATAAAAGCTTTTGTTGATATCAAACATTTTCTGCTTGAGTTCATGCAGTGCTTCACGCCAGCTGTCATCTTCTTCACCACTGGCAAACAGACCGTAGACGCCGGGCTTTCCGCTTTTCTTGTGCTCAAGCAGTAAATCGGTCATACCGCCATAGGCAGAGACCACAAAAATTCGGTTGTAGATTGAGTCATTATGTACCGGTTTGAGAATAATATTATCGCGCACCGCCTCATAATTACTCATTGACGTGCCGCCGATTTTTTCTACCGTGTGAAAACTCATTGTCTTCTCTCTGATTTCCTTTTGTTGATGACCTTCAAAGGTCAGGCGACCGGTCTGCTTCAGTACAGACCGGTCGTCGGGATTAGCCCTGATGTGTAGGAACTGAATCAGTCCGCGATCGGATCAGCATCCAGCTCGTAAGCCCCCTCTTTGTTATGGACTTCAGTCCCTTTCAGAGGGGGATTAAAAACGCAGGCCAGTTTCAATTCTTTAAAAGCACGCAGCATGTGACGATCGTGCTTATCAAGGTTATAGAGCGTGCCTGGTGTGATGGGATATTTCTTTCCATCTTCCAGTGACTCAACCTCTCCTTCACCACTGATGCAATACACCGATTCCAGATGGTTTTGATAATGCATTCTGAAATCCGCACCTTCGTAGATAGTGGTGATATGGAATGAATAGCCCATATTGTCATCTTTCAGCAACAGGCGGGTACTGTCCCAATTACCATTCGGATCAACAATCTTACGGCTGGTTTTTTCTGCATCCTGAAGTTGTCTGACAAGCATGTATGTTCCTCTTAAACTAGATAATCTTGATGAAAAAGACGGGAGAGTGACGAAAGTCACTCTCCTTGACGAATGGCTTGATACTTTTATGAACGCGCCATTTTTTCAACTTCTTCGCTGACTGAATAGTCACCTTCAAAGTAGTCTTTTTCTTCCGGAATCGAATCTGCCTTGTCACAGACTTCGCGAATCGCTTCTTCCAGAATGTTGATGCCTTTTTCCAGGCTTTCCTGAGAAATTGTCAGTGGGCACAGGAATTTAACGACGTGGTCTTCGGTACCACTGGTCTCGATAATCAGTCCCTTCTGGAATGCCTTGTGGGTGATGGCACTCGCCAGTTCACCACTGACGCAGTTGATGCCACGGAACATGCCCCGACCGTGAGAGTTGAAGTTGCCTTCACCGTATTTCTCAACAATCTTGTCAACGCGCTCGGCAATGTAATCACCTTTGGCCTGGACTTCCTTGGCAAACTTGTCATCTTTCCAGTAGTTGTCTATCGCTGCCTTGGCAGTGATAAAGGCGGGGTTGTTACCACGGAAGGTACCGTTATGTTCACCCGGTTTCCACTGGTCCAGTTCCGGCTTCATCAGCAGGATGGCGAATGGCAAACCATAGCCACTCAAAGATTTGGAAACGGTCACGATATCCGGATAGATGCCGGCTTCTTCAAAGCTGAAGAAAGTACCGGTACGACCACAACCAGCCTGGATGTCGTCAATAATCAACAGCACATCATGCTTTTTACATACCTCTGACAGGCTCTTCAGCCAGGTCATGGAACAGGCATTGATGCCGCCTTCGCCCTGAACCGTTTCGACGATGACGGCAGCCGGCTTGTCTACACCACTGCTGGAATCAGATAACACTTTATCCAGGTAGTTGGTGGTATCGACGTCGTCCCCCATGTAACCGTCATAAGGCATACGGGTCGCACCATGCAGGCTGATGCCGGCACCACCACGGTGGTGACCGTTACCGGTGATAGCCAGTGAGCCCAGCGTCTGACCATGCCAGCCGTTAGTAAATGAAATGACATTTTCGCGGCCGGTGTATTTCCGGGCTGTTTTCAGCGCTGCTTCAACAGCATTTGTGCCGGTTGGGCCAGTGAACATGACGATATAGTCAAGATCACGTGGTTTCAGAATGTACTCATTAAAGCTCTCCAGAAACTCACCCTTGGCACGCGTGTGTAAGTCCAGGCCCTGAGTAATGCCATCTTCTTCGATGTATTTCAGCAGTGGCTTTTTGAACAGCTCGTTGTTATGACCATAGTTGAGCGAACCGGCACCGGCCAGAAAGTCTAAATAGACATTGCCTTCTTCGTCATATACGAACTCGTCTTTAGCGCGGTTGAAAATGCGTGGGAAAGAGCGCGCATATGAGCGAACTTCCGATTCGATTTCCTCAAAAATTTTCATGGTTTTGTTGTCTCCTGGTAATGGTTTGTCGGTGCCCGATTGCCGTGAAGCAGGTCTTATTGAAGGGGACCGAGTCTGACCAGCATTTCCGTTTCGTGCTGGCCGGCAAAGTGTTGCTGGCGATCAAACATCACAGAGTGATTCAACTCTGTACCCAGTTTGTTGGCCAGACTTTCAAACAGTGCCCATGACGCCCGGTTATCCGGGGTAATGGTGGTCTCAATAAATTTGATCTGGCCTTCCTGTTGCCGCGACAGAATGTCACGCAACATACGACCAGCCAGGCCCTGCCCGCGGGCTTTTTCGCCAACTGCAACCTGCCAGATAAACAGCGTGTCAGGGTTATCCGGCTCAATGTAACCAGAGATAAAGCCGACAATGTCGCCCTCTTTTTCAGCGGCCACCGAGGTGGCGGAAAAGTGCGTGCACTGAAGCAGATTGCAATACATTGAGTTGGTATCCAGTGGCGGGCACTGGGCGATGAGTTCGTACACCGCAGCACCGTCCTCAGCCGCAGGGGCTCGCAGGGTAATGGGCGCAGCGTCAGTATGTGCAAGATTCATTTTATAAATAACTCTATTATTTATATGTCTATTGAATTAAATACGGAAAATTTACGAATAAACAGACTCAATATGTTGATATTGAAATTAATTAAATAATTTCGCCATACTAAGACGAGTTGTTTAGACGTCTAAATATATAGTACACTAAACAAATGAAAAGTCCAGTCCCAATAATGAATCGTATTTACTATTAATGTCAGAACAATTACACGACCAACAGTGGCTTTGTTTCCGTATAGAAGATGAGACCTATGCTCATCCAGTGAATCAGGTCAGAGAAATCCTCGATTATTTGTCACCGGTTCCCGTGCCCGGTGCGCAGTCCTGTGTTGAGGGGGTGCTCAATGTCAGAGGTGAAATTGTCACCATCGTCTCCAGTAAACAATTACTGGGACTGGATGAAGCGGTGAATGACAGTGAGCACATTATTGTTTTGGAAACAACTTCCGGTCTGGTGGGCGTTACCGTTGATGAGGTGAAAAAAATCAGTGTGCTGGCAGACGCGGACATGATGCCTGTCGAACGTAATCAGAATTCCAGCCCGGTTAAAGGCACCATCAACCACGACGATCAGCTACTTATTCTGACTGACTTTGAGCGCTGCATTAACGAATTGGAACATTATGAGTAAAACTATCGGTTTAAATCTGGACGCAGTTTATAATCTTGATCTGAATAAAGAACAAAAGGATCAGCTGTTGAACCAGATTGAAGAAGTGTTGATTGCCCTGCGTCGGGTTATCCGAGCGACCGATCTTCACTCTAAATACCTTGCCAAAACCACGGGTTTGACCGCGCCTCAGATCCTTCTACTGCAGACGCTGCGAGATAAAGGACAGATCACCATTGGTGAACTGGCTCAGGAAGTCAGCCTGAGTCAGGCCACTGTCACCACCATTCTGGACCGATTGGAAAAGCGCAAACTCGTCTATCGCCAACGGTCTGAAACCGACAAGCGTAAAGTGCATGCCTTTCTCAATGATGAAGCACTGGAAATACTCAAAAATGCGCCTATTCCGCTGCAGGAACAATTCACCCGCCAGTTCGGCGATTTGCAGGAATGGGAACAGACCATGATTATCTCCGCATTGAAACGGGTTGCACAGATGATGGATGCCCAGCATATCGATGCCTCGCCGGTACTCGATATCGGTTTACTGGATCGTCAGGATACGCTGGTCGACAAACCCGCCGCCTACGCCGAAGATGACTAAAGGTCATGACCATTGCACGTCAACATAACACTGAGGTCACTCACTGGCATTGGCTTGCTGAAATAGAAGCCCTGAAATTCTTCACAGCCCATATCCAACAGCAGGGCTGCCTGTGCTTCGGTTTCCACTCCCTCCGCAATCGTCGATAAGTGGAGATTATTAGCGAGTTGCACAATGGTTTGTGCAATCGCCGCATCCTTGCGGTTGAACACAATCTCCTCAACAAAAGAACGGTCGATTTTAAGCGTATCAATAGGGAAGTTTTTCAGGTAACTCATTGAGGAGTAACCGGTACCGAAGTCATCAATGGCCAGTCGAACGCCGGTTTTCTTCAAAGCAAACAGCAATGGAATCGTCTCTGCAACATCATTCAGCATCGCCGTTTCAGTAATTTCGAGTTCCAGTGTTTCCGGCGGTAACCCCGTCTGTTCCAGCGTCTGCCTGACACGCTCGGGCAAATAATTTTGATTGAACTGCAACGCGGACAGGTTAATCGCCACACGATAAGCGCAACCCAAGGCCTGCTGCCACTGATAAACCTGTTCACAGGCTTGCATCAACACCCAGTCACCAATAGGCAGAATCAAACCGGTTGACTCCGCGATTTCAATAAAGCTATCCGGCGTCAGCAGGCCTTTTACCGGATGCCGCCAGCGCAACAGCGCCTCAAATCCCACGATTTTCTCACTGCGAGCGTGATACTGAGGCTGGTAATAAAGCTCAAACTGCTCCTGCTCAAGCGCAATACGCAGATCATGCTCCATCTCCATCCTGAGCTTGAGGTAGTTATTCATGCTCTCGGAGAAGAACTGGTAGTTATTACGTCCCACCTGCTTGGCGTGATACATGGCCACATCTGCATGCTGTAGCAGGATCTGGACATTATGACCGTCAGTTGGAAACACGGTAATACCGATACTGACAGTGACATAAAGCGGTGTCCCGCCTATGACGAACGGTTTTGAAAAGATCTCTATCAAGCGATTGGCAATGTCGGCAATATCAGCAACATCGTCCACATCATCCAGCAGAACAGTGAATTCATCACCGGCCAGACGGGCAACACGATGGTCGCTCTCCAGACTGATTTTGGCTACCAGATCCGAGTCACGCACACATTCACGGATTCGGCCGGCAGCCTGGCACAGCAGTTCATCACCGACATGATGACCGTAAGTATCATTGACGTGCTTGAAACGGTCCAGATCCAGAAACATCAACGTGAAGCGTCGCTGATGACGGCGTGCGCTGGCAATCGTGGTTTCCAGCTGTTCGATAAATAAGCGACGGTTGGGCAGATCGGTCAATGTGTCATAGTAGGCGTAATAAGTTATTTCCTGCTCAGATTGCTTAAGCGCAGTAATATCATGCAGCGTGCCCACAATACGCCATTGGCCATATTCGAAATTGATATCAGTGCGTTCGTTGATAAACAGGACATGTCCATCCGGGCGCTGCACGCGATATTCAATGTCGTAGGGCTTCTTGTCCTTTATCGCCAGCCGCACGTTGCGGACAAAGCGGGCACGATCATCCGGGTGTATCACTGTCAACAAGCGTTTCAGTGTCAGTCGGCTTTCCCGTGTCAGTCCCAGCATATCGAACATATCAGTGGAGCATTCGATACTGTCTGACTGATAATCCCACTCCCAGTAAACCAGGTGAGCAATAGACTGGGCCTTGGCCAGTTTATTTTTATTCAGACTCAGTTCCTGCAGGGTCCGGTTGGCCTTGAGCACATATCTGACACGATGGTTAAATAAAGGCCATTTGAGTGGCTTGGTCATAAAATCAGTGGCACCCACCTGAAAAGCCCGCTCAATATCCTCGACTTCATCCAGCGAGGTGACCATGACTATGGCGCACTCCTGACCACGGGGTAATTGCCGTAATCTCTCACAGCATTCAAAGCCATCCATACCCGGCATGGAAACATCCAGCAGAGTCATATCCGGTTTGTGCTGGTTGAATTCAGCAATCGCATCTGTACCGTTACTGGCCTCGTAAATATCAATATCAATGTTTTTTAACGATTGTCGCATCAGCATCCGTGTCACCGGATCATCGTCCACAATCAAAACCACTGATTTTCTTGAGGATTCCTCCACCTAAGCCTCTCCCAGCCGGCTTTTTAGATTGAGCCTGACTTGTTCGTAATTTTCTACCAGTGTATCCAGGTGAGCAGAAACATGGTCAATCCGGTTGTCGCGCCCCAGTTTTTCTACCTGCCGGGCAATCTCACTGATTCTGACAGCACCGATATTGGCAGAGCTGGACTTCAGCGCATGGGCAGCTCTGAAAACACGCTCAGAATCACCGTCTTTAGCTGCATGATGAATGTCATCGATCAAGTCGGGCGTTTGCTTGAGATACAGCTCAACGATGTTATTGATCAGTTCTGGTGCCTGCTCACCCGACATTCGCCGTATTTCGTCCAGCACCGACTCATCGATGACAGAAGCGGCCTTATCTTCCGACTCCGCTTTTTCCAGCCAACGGTGGATGATGTCGCCCAGTTGTTCGAGCGTAAAGGGTTTTATCAGAAAATCATCAGCACCCGCGTGACGAAACTCGCTCTCCACCCCATCCTGGATATCAGCGGTCAGCGCAACAATAGGCGTGCCGCTGTTGAAGCTCTGTCCGCGGCTGTTACGAATCATTGCCGTGGCTTCCATTCCTCCCATTTGTGGCATGTGGTAATCCATCAGAATCAGATCATAACGTTTTTTGTTACAGGCATTCACCGCTTCAAGGCCGTTACTGACAATCTCTACCTGATAACCGAAGTTTTCCAGCATGCCGGCCGCTACCGATTGATTGATTTCATTATCCTCGGCCAGCAGTATTGCGTTGCCATTGGATTGAGTCACCGTAACAGGTGCTTTTTTGAGTCGAGGTGTTGGCTGAATGACATCCAGCTTCTGCACCGGAATTTTAAACCAGAACAAACTGCCCTGCTGTTCACGACTATCGACACCATAGTGACCTTTCATCAGTTTGATGAGCTGAGCACATATAGCCAGTCCCAGTCCCGTACCGCCATATTTTCGAGTGACCGAATTATCGGCCTGGGCAAATGGAGAAAAGATCGCCTCCAGTTTATTATCGGCAATACCGGCGCCGGTATCCTCGACTTCAAACCGGAGCCAATGCTCGACCTCATACTGTTCAACCATCAGGCTGACTTTGACACGACCCTGATGGGTAAATTTGATGGCATTATCGATCAGGTTGTTGAGTACTTGTCTCAGACGCAACGGGTCGACAAGATAATCAGCATCACTGTCCTGCAGGTTGAGCTCAAGAACCAGTCCTTTTCGATCGGCTTTGGCGCGGTTGGTCTCGACAACGGATTTTATGAAACTCGCCATATTCAAGCGTTGTTTTTCCAGTTCAACCTTGTCAGCATCAAGCTTTGAAAAATCAAGGATTTGATTCAGTAAAGCAAGTAATGACTGCGCTGAGTCATTCAACAGTCGAACATTCTCCCGCGCCTCTTTATCCAGATCACTGAGTTTGAGTAACTCAGCAAATCCAATCACGCCATTCAGTGGCGTTCTGACCTCATGGCTCATCATGGCCAAAAACTGCGACTTGGCCAGGTTAGCATGGTTAGCCACATCCAATGCGGTCTCCAGCGCCTCGGTTCTGGCCTGGACCCGTTGCTCCAATTCAGCATTCATGGTTTCAAGTTGCTGGCCTCGCAGCTCTACCTCACTGATCATCTGATTGAAACTCTCGGAGAGTTGATTAAACTCCATCGTTGCTGCGCTGGGCGCACGTCGTCTGTAATCACGGTGAATGCTGATATCTCTTATCGTCTCCAGCATTTTATTCATGGGTTTAGTGAATAGAGAAACCAGCCACAACATCGCTAACAAACTGGCGAAAAATGCAACGACCGCAGTCAAAGCGACCACTTTGTAGAATTCTGACAACTGAGATTTTAGAGAAGACAAGCTATCAAGCAGATAGAGTACCCCGATCACATCACCATGACTCAGCATAGGCATGATGACTTCTAAACCCTGCTCATTTTCAATGAATGCGGGGGTACGCGTTCGTATAACGCGTCTGATGGGATCCAGTTCCGGTAGTTCATCACTGGCATTATTTTGATAGCTTGCAAACAGACCTGCCTGACCATCAAAAATCATCACCCGGCTGATATCTTGTCTTACCCTCAGCGCTTCCAGTGACTGTCTGGCAGAGGCAGCATCATCGAATAACACTGCTGTGAGTGTATTGTTGACCAACAATTCGGCCAACGCAGTCGAATCCAGCCGTGCCTGTCTCTCAATTGCCTGACGCTGGTTACTGACAATAGATGAAGAAATGATGAGGATAGTCAGTAACACGAGGCCCATCATCGTCGCAATCAGGCGAAACTTAAGCGTTTTGATCCATTTCATTTGACTTCCACGGCCAGCTTCAGCACCTGGGAGCTCATTTTCAAATTAGCAAGCTCCATTCTCGACATATTCACTTTGAAACGAAATTTATTGTCTTCACGAACGATTTCTATCATGCCACCGTCGTCAATAAACCCCGATATATCGGATACTGTAAGTACAGGTTTATCGGCAAGATAAACAAACAGGCGTTGTGTTATATCACGTTCGTTGCGGTCAATGTACACCAGATGACACTGATCTGTCTGCTCCACATCATTGATCTGATGGGTGCTGATGGGCTTATTGAAAATAGCTTTGTCATGCAACTCAGTGAAGCTGTTTTTGAAGGTATGGGTGAAATAACACAAGCGGATTGATTCGGCGTGCTCCTCATCCGGCCAGTCTGCGTATTTGGCAAAGTTATAGTTCAGTGCAGCGATCACAGAGCGGGAGTCAGGTTGCTGAGCGACGGCAATCACTGGCTGAGTGCCATGACTCAATAACAGCGCCAGTAAAAAGAGTGTTTTTAGTTTCAGCAAAGCCACTTTTTCAATACTCCAGCGTGAGTCTGCCATAGAAGCTCGGTTCCACACGGTAAGGAATGGACAATAACTCAGCCTTATATTCAACATGAGAACCGTAAAACAAATCCCGGGCAAACACTGACAGTTGCAGGTCCGGTGTAAGCTGCCAGTTCAGCCCCAGATCAACGCCGTGGTAGGCATCAATTGTCTGATTATCTACCTGAACCGGATCTATGGACTGATTGCGATCCACATAGCGCCAGGTTGCAGTCAAATCAATGTCATCACTGATACGCCAGTTTGCAAACAGCGAGACAAGCTGTTCAGGTGCATCGGTATTTTGTGGCTGTCCTTCACTGAAATCACTCTCGATATAGCTGTAATTGAGACGTAACTTTAATCTCTGGTTGATCATCCAGTTAGCTGATAACTCCAAGCCGTAATTCTTACCGCTGGCATCGTTATCAAAGGCAGAAAAAGTCGTGATATAGGCCGGTAAGGTTGAAAAGTCTGTCTCTGTAACCTGGTTACTTCGCAGATCATCATAATCATTGTAAAAAACCGCTGTATCCAGACTAAACGCATGTTGACTGGCATAGCGATAGCCTGCCTCAATACTTTTAACCACTTCCGAGTCAAAATCTGAATTACCCTGCAATATGAGCCTGTTAACGAAACCGGTCGGATTGAAAGCACTTAACGGAGCGAGGTTGCCCGCGTTGATAAAATATTCATGCTCGAGCTGTGATGGCGTTCTGACCGCCCTTGATACTGCTGTCCAGAAGCGATGCCGTTCAGCAGGCTGCCAACTTAACCTGACCGTAGGTTGCCATTCAAAATCGCTGTAGGCATGATGCTCAAAGCGTGTCGCCAGTGTCAGCCAGAGCATTTCGGGTTTCAGGGTTATCTGATCCTGAACAAACAAGCTCCAGAGGTTTGTGCTCTCATTATCGCCCCGGGTATCAATCACCGACATATTGGTATCCAGTTCGTTATCAATATGCCGGTAGCCCATACCCCATAGCAGTTCATGACGAGCACCGATCTCAAAATGATGAGACATTTCGACATCCAGCGTATCTCGGCTATATCCAAACAGCGACTCATCCCGCTTGGCATGATCAAAATACACCTTCAGATTCAATTGCGAATCCGCAGACAATGCGCGGGTGTAATCCCCCAGCAAATGCCAACCGCGTGATACCGAACTGATGTTGGGATAATCGATGTAGGGATCGGTTAATGTCGGGATGGTGACAGTCTGATCCATCATGCTGTCATAGGCAGCACCACTGAGTCTCAGGGTTGCGGTTGTCCCCAGAGTCATATCCAGACGTGCGCCCGCTTGCTGCTTCCACCAGCTATTGTCGGTCTCAGTTTGACTAATCAGCGCAGCCGTTGAAGGATTGACATCGGCAGGGTCAAATGCCAAATCATCACGTTTGAATGCTTTGACATAAGCGCGGCCAGTCAGGCCCGGTGCGAGCCGTCCACCGTAACGAAAACCGGCAAAAGCTTGCTGATAGTCACCGGCCCCTATTTCAGCATAACCACCCTGCGTGTCCGCACTGTGTCTACTGATAATATTGATAACGCCGTTGACTGCATTTGCGCCCCATATGGCGGCTCCAGGCCCCCGAATCACCTCGATCCGCTCAATATCAGCCATCAGCGTATCCTGTACTTCCCAATAGACGCCGGAAAATTCCGGAGAGTAAACACTCCGGCCGTCGATCAACACAAGCATCTTGTTATTGAAGCGACCGTTGAAGCCGCGACTGCTGACAGCCCATTTCTGCGCGTCAATCTGAGCAACATGCAGCCCAGGCACATCTCTCAGGGCTTGAGGAATAGACTGAAATCCCCGCTGGCGGATTTCTTCGCCGGTAATGACGTAAATTGCGGCAGCTGCACTGGAAAGCGACTCTGCCTGACGTGACACAGTCGTGACCTCGATATCAAGCAATTCCTGCAGACTGAGATCAATTGGGGATGGTGTCTGTGAAGCAGCTTCAACAGCATGGGAACAAGCAAACAGAACTCCCGGGAACCAGAGTTTCGCCATGCCTTGCTTGCGCATGCTGCCCCTCCACCATTGAATATCACCAAGGCATGAGTCAACACTCAAAACCAGTTGATCCAACTGATACAGGATTCTTTACAAAAATGCCAGCTAGATCACACTTTCGCAGCCTAACAAAGCATTAACCCCCGGCAAATTAGGGGGATGGATTGGGATGCTGGCGATGAATAGCTTCGATCTCATCCAGCAACGTCTCGCTGAGTTCCAACTCAATGCTGGCGATATTATTTTTGAGCTGCTGCATATCAGTGGCACCAATAATATTCGCAGTCAGAAATGGACGACTGTTGACGTAAGCCAGCGCCATCTGTGCTGGATCAAGATTATGACGACGCGCCAGTTCAACATATTTCCGGGTTGCAGCTACCGCCTGTTCATTACTGTAGCGAGCATAATGTGGCCAGCGGGTCAGCCTGGCATCACTGGGGGCAGCATCCAGATATTTACCAGTGAGCACACCAAAGCCGAGAGGTGAATAGGCCATTAACCCTACCTGTTCGCGGTGACTGATTTCAGCACACCCTACTTCATAAGTCCGGTTCAGCAGACTGTAGGGGTTTTGCACTGTGACCAGAGAAGGTAGATTCAACACCTTTGCCGTCCATATAAACTGCATGATGCCCCAGGGGGTCTCATTCGACAGTCCGATATAACGGATCTTGCCGGCTTGAACCGCTTTATCCAGTGCCTGCAGTGTTTCATAAACCGGCGTCAATTCAGCTTCCGCGTCATCAGCCTGATAACCCAGTTTGCCGAAATAATTGGTTTTACGTTCAGGCCAATGTAACTGATAGAGGTCGATATAGTCAGTCTGCAGACGACGCAGGCTTTCATCCAGCGCTTGGCTGATATTGTCCGCATCAAAGCGGGTATGGCCGCCCCGGATGTGTGACACCCAGTCCGGTCCCGGTCCGGCGATTTTACTGGCAAGGACGATATCGTCACGACGACCACGCCTTTTCAGCCAGCTGCCGACGATCCGCTCGGTTTCACCATAGGTCTCCGCCCTGGGTGGTATTGCATAGAGTTCAGCGGTATCAATGAAATTCACCCCTTGTTCCAGCGCGTAATCCAGCTGCTGATGCCCTTCCTGTTCGGTGTTTTGCTCACCATAGGTCATGGTGCCAAGACATATCCGGCTGACCTCAAGATCGCTGGATCCCAGTTTGCTGTATTTCATACTTCTGTCCTCTATCAAAAAGCCCGCTCTGAAGCGGGCTTTAGCCTAGCAAGCCACTGTTACAGTGGGCAAGCCGCATGTAAAGATGGTTAGCCTTTACTCAGGAGTCATAAACATACTGTCATAGCTGCTGTTAAGTTGCGGTTGCTCACGCACCGTGGCTTCAAAGGTGAGCGGGGCCAGCCCGTCTTCAGTCACCCCGGCCGGCGCCCGAACCAGTGCCGTCACCGGCACC
>NZ_JAPDMS010000002.1 GCF_026319365.1 Methylophaga sp. OBS1
GGACGTTGAACCGGGTTCCAGGTTGAGGGGTTACCGTTACCGTAGTAGAACAGGTTCAGGTCAGGATCGTAAGAATACCAACCCCAGGTCGTACCACCACCGATTTTCCACTGATCACCCTGCCAGGATTTCAAAGAAGAATCTTTGCCAACCGGTTTCAGCATGGAAGTGGTTTTTTGAGGGTCAACCAGCATTTCCTCGTCAGGACCGGTGCTGTACGCTTTGTACTTCACGTTACCGTCGAGATCGTAGGCTTGAACGTAACCACGTACACCGAACTCACCACCTGAAATACCGACGATGATGGTGTCATCAAAGACGTGAGCAGCAGCAGTGCTGGTGGCACCGACTTTAGGATCGTCACGTTTGTCAGACCAGACAACGCTACCGTCAGCCGCATTCAGCGCGACCAGGGTGGTATCAGCCTGGTTCAGGAAGATTTTGCCGTCGGCATAAGACAGACCACGGTTAACGGTGTCACAGCACATGACTGGTACTGTTTCGTCGTAGTTTTGCTTAGGCTCGTACTTCCATTTAATGGCGCCGTCGTTGTTCAGATCCAGCGCAAACACGATGTTCGGGAATGGCGTGTGAACATACATGGTGCCGTCGATGACCAGCGCGTTACCTTCGTGACCACGCAGTACACCGGTGGAGAAAGACCAGGCCATTTTCAGGTTTTCGACGTTGTTTTTATTGATTTGTGTCAGTTCTGAATAACGGGTATTGGAATAGTTACCCGCTGGCATCACCCAGTTGTTTTCATTCTTTTGCATTTCCAGCAATTCGTCAGCTTGTGCCGCGCCTGCGACAGCCAGTGACATCATCGCCAGTGATAATGTTTTCAGCTTCATAAAGTTTTCCTCTACATTGCTTTTTATTAGTGGTACGCCAAGAAGTTTTCGTTGAGCCCAACTTCATGCGTAGAGCAAACCATAGTCTTGCTGAAAACGTTAGTCAAGCATCTTCCTGATCTTTTTTGTGATATTTTCCATATTTTTTTCGGGAAGTTTTTCCCGTCAACGTAACCCATTGAAATTAATCAAGAAACTAAATAAATGCTGTTTTCAGGCACGATCCTTGATCCACTGAATCGCTTTGCTGATTGCGCGCAAAGTGCGCTCACGCCCTAATAAAGCCAGCGTGATATCCAGCGGAGGCGACACGGTATTACCGGTAATCGCTACCCGGATGGGTTGTGCCACTTTCCCCATGCCTACCGCATTCGCTTCGGAACAGGCCTTCACCTCGGCATGTACAGGCTCTGCCAGCCATTCGCTTACATTTTCCAGCCGAGTGCGCATATCCTCCAGTAAGGGCAGACTCGCCTCATTGAGATTTTTATTGGCCGCTTTTTCATCGTACTCAGTGACTTCGGTGTAGAAAAAAGCGCTGTTGTTGGCCATTTCTACCAAGGTCTTGGCACGCTCCTGCTGAGTTTTAACCACTTCAGTCAGCTCGGGTCCCTGAGCCGGATCGATACCGAGTTGCCCGAGATGCCAACTGAGGTGACTGGCGACATGTTCAGGGCTGCTGTTCTTTATATATTGCTGATTGAGCCACAGCAGTTTTTCGGGATTAAAGCTGGAAGCCGCTTTGTTCACATCTTCAATGTCAAACAGCTGGGTCATTTCATCCAGGGAAAAAACTTCCTGATCACCATGGGACCAGCCCAAACGCACCAGGTAGTTGAGTAAAGCTTCCGGCAAATAGCCCTGATCGCGATAGCTCATGACACTGACCGCACCATGGCGTTTTGACAATCTGGCACCGTCGTCACCCAGAATCATCGGTACATGGGCAAAAACAGGTGGCTCAGCACCCAGCGCATGATAGAGATTGATCTGACGAGGTGAATTATTCAGGTGATCATCGCCGCGAATAACATGAGTCAATTTCATATCCATATCATCGACGACCACTGTTAAGTTATAGGTCGGTGTGCCATCCGGGCGTGCGATGATGAGATCATCCAGTTCACGGTTGCTGAATTCCACATTGCCACGAATCACATCTTTGACAATAACACTGCCTTCGGTCGGATTCTTAAAGCGAATCACGGGTTGCACATCAGGTCTGGGTTCAGTGCGATGGCGACAGCGGCCGTCATAACGGGGTTTCTGCTTGTTGGCGCGCTGCTCTTCGCGCATGGCATCCAGTTCTTCTTTGGAGCAGTAGCAGTAGTAGGCATCCCCCTGCTTCATCAATTGTTCAATGACTTCTTTGTAACGATCGAAGCGTTTGGTCTGATAAAACGGCCCTTCATCATAGGTCAGCCCTAACCAGGTCATTCCCTCCAGAATCGCATTGACTGACTCAGCACTGGAACGCTCCAGGTCAGTATCCTCGATTCGAAGAATAAACTGCCCTCCATGCTTACGAGCATAAAGCCAGGAAAACAGAGCAGTGCGGGCACCACCGACATGCAAGTAACCGGTTGGGCTGGGAGCAAAACGCGTACGAATGGTCATGTAACAAACTCTCAACTGGATAGTCTTAGAAAAGGTGGGTTATTGTACCAGCCTCATGTTGTATATATCAGAGTGAGCGATATGATTAGATTCAACCTCCAGTTCAGCCTTGCCTGTCTACTGTCTGTACTCATACCCAGTGCCGCTGCAGATAGCGACCGCTATCCCTTACACAAGGTGACAGATGGCAGCTTCTATCATCAGGGATTGCATGAAGATGCCACCGCTGAGAATATCGGTGCAATTGCCAACGTTGGCTTTATCATGGGTGAGGACTGTGTTGCGGTCATTGATAGCGGCGGCAGCTACAAAGAGGGGGAACTGCTTTACAAGGCGCTTAAGGAGCAGACTGATAAACCCGTTTGCTATGTCATAAACACCCATGTTCATCCGGATCATATGCTGGGTAATGCCGCTTTTAAATCAGAAAACCCCGTGTATGTTGGCCATGAAAAACTGCCGGCGGCCATGGCGGCTCGAAAAGGTTTTTTTGAACGCGCCTTTTCCGATACCTTGGGCGCTGCCTTCAAAGGTGCCGAGTTTATTCCTCCATCACAGACTGTGGCTGTGGGCAAACCAATTACGCTGGACCTGGGTAGTCGTGAACTAGTGTTAACAGCTTATACCACGGCGCACACCGATCATGATTTGACTGTTTTTGACACAAAAACTCAAACCCTTTGGACAGGTGACTTGTTGTTCATTGATCGCATTCCAGCTCTGGACGGCAGCATCAACGGCTGGATAGCCATATCTGAAGATCTTCAGCAGGCGAAGATTGAAAATCTGGTACCGGGACATGGTCCTGCTGTAAAAAACAATATCGCTGATGTATGGCAGGCACAACTGAATTATCTGACACTGATTCGGGAACAAATCAGGGCGATTATCAGTGATTTTGGCACTATAGAGGAGGCGACCTCTTCGGTAGGCTTGAGTGAAAAAGATCAATGGCTGCTATTCGAAGACTACCACCGTAGAAATGTGACCGCAGCGTTTGTAGAACTGGAGTGGGAATAGGGAGACATCAATGCTTTTTCTTCGGCTTGTCTGGGCGTTACCGGTACTGTTCGTGTTTCAACTACCTGCCTGGGCTGAAGCAGAAGAAGCATCACTCTGGCCGGTCATTAAAGAGAACTTTTTCGGTGACCGCGTCATTCATGAGGGGGCGTCAGACTACTTGTCAATTGAGGCTCCCATGCGTGCAGAGGATGCTGCCATCGTCCCAATCACCATCACAGCTCATGACTCATCGTCAGTTTCACCAGAGATTGCCAAGCTCCATCTTTTTATTGATAACAACCCCATGCCTCATGCAGCCAGCTTCGAATTATCGCCATCGCTTGAGACTGTCAATCTATCCACTCGGGTCAGGGTCGATAGCTACACGCCTGTCCGGGTGGTAGCTGAAATGAGAGACGGCAGCCTGCATATGGTGCAGACTTTTGTCAAAGCCTCTGGCGGTTGTAGTGCCCCTGCAGGCAAAGATCAGTCAGCCGCGCTAGCCAGAATGGGGAAAATGCAGATCCGGATGCGGCAGCCAACAATTGGTACGCCCACACAGGTGCAAGTAATTGTCAGCCATCCCAACAATAGTGGCCTTCAAATGGATCAACAAACTCGCGGATACATACCCGCCCACTTTGTTGAGACGATGAACATCAGCTATAACGACGAGCCACTGATAAAAATGACAGCTGGCATCTCGATTAGTGAAGACCCCAGCTTAAGATTTGTGTTCACGCCTGCTGAGCCCGGCACATTAAAAGCTGAAGTGACAGACAGCAAAGCGCATTTTTTCCATCAGCAAAAACAGTTATAAGCTCCTGACAGCCATAGGAACTTTTCATCACCTCTCCGCTCAAATTTTGTACACTAGCAAAACAATAATAATGACTTTTGTAGGAGAGAGACATGTCAAATCGATTTTTACACTGTTTAGTGGTGGCTCTATCATTGTTTGCAGTGATAGCCCCCAGCCAGGCCGCCACTGACAAAGAGCCTAAATGGCCTGCCCTGAAAAACGCCTACTTCGGTGATAGGGAAATACGCGATAACGCCGATGACCTTCTGGTTCTGGAGGCGCCAAAACGTGCCGAGGACGCTGCAATCGTCCCAATCAGCATCAAGTCGCTGACACCGCAGTCGGCTGATAAATATATCCAAAACATCCACGTTTTCATCGATGAAAACCCGATGCCTTATTCTGCCAATTTTGTTTTGTCACCGGAACTGGGGACCGTGGATATTTCAACCAGAATGCGTGTTGATCAGTACACAAATGTTCGAGCTGTCGCTGAAATGAACGACGGCAGCCTGCACATGGTTTCCCGTTTCGTCAAAGCCTCCGGAGGCTGCAGTGCTCCCGCCGGTAAAGACGCTGCCGCTGCACTGGCACGAATGGGCAAGATGCAGATTCGTATGCGCCAGCCCACTGTCGGTCAACCAGTTCAGGCGCAAGTCATCGTCAGCCATCCCAATTACAGTGGTTTGCAGTACGATCAGAAGAACCGTAAATACATTCCTGCTCATTACGTTGATGACATCGATATCAGCTACAACAATAAAACGCTGATTCGAGTGGAAGCGGGTATTTCGCTGAGCGAAGATCCGAGTGTACGTTTTACCTTTACCCCTGATGCCCCTGGCAAACTCAAAGCTGTCATTCACGACAGCCAGGAACAGGAATTCAGTATGGAAAAAGAAATCTGATTTTATCCTTACGATCAAAAAAGGCCGCAGATGCGGCCTTTTTTATGTCGCTTTGAACTGTTGTTATTTCACAATACGGCATTCTTTGTATGCTTTGGCATTGGTCTCTTCAAACAATGACAGGCCACTTTTGATGCCTTTATCATCACGGAATGTCGCACCACGATCAGCCGGTAAATTTTTGTACATGTAACCCGTGCTGATATCTTCAAATTCTTTTTCCGTGAATACTTTGGCGATTTCGTCAATCACACAGGAACATTTGTGCGTTCCTTCATAGACATTCATGTCGGGGTTAGCTGCCATACAGTCCATGACATAGTGAACTCGTGTCACGGTGGAAAAATCATTTGCTGATGCCATAGCAGGCAGTATAGCCATGCCAGCAGCGATTAAAGTCAGACCAGCTTTCTTCATTTATCTCTCCTGAAGTGTGATTATTCGGCGACTCAGCTGTGACCCGCCATTTTATTGCTTAGTTCCTGTTGTCTTTATTGTCAGACAGACAAAGTCCTAATACTACATGAAATTCTCCTGTTCTTGCCTTATTGGATATCATGCAAAAACAAGCGTTTAGTTTCTTAGGCTACAAACATCAGGTAGAATCCGACCTTTAGATTCAGATTGGACCGCCGCAAGCGGGCAGGAGAGAGACCCAGATGAAAAAAATTTTACTGCACCTGGATACGGATCCGGTAGCAAGCACTTTTGACCAGGCCGTGGCTTATGACTCCGGTGTCGATAATATCATCGCTCACGGCGGCGCGACCCGTGATAATGTCACCCCTCACGTCCATGGCATGATCTTCACCCGTGGTGGAAAAAATCTCAAAAACAGTGCCATTTTCATCGGTGGTTCCAATGTGCCTGCCAGTGACCTGGTCGGTGAAGCGGTAAAAAAAGCATTCTTCGGTCCGGTCAGAGTGTCCGTGATGCTCGATCCCAACGGTTCCAACACCACCGCTGCCGCCATCGTTCGTAAAGTCCTGACTGACTTTGATGTCAAAAACAAAAATGTTGTCATTCTTGGCTCCGGCCCGGTCGGTCAGCGCAGTGCTTTGTATCTTTTGAAAGAGGGCGCAGCCAAAGTCACCATGACCTCACGCAGTCTGGCACGCAGTAAAGCCACAACCGACCAGATGAAACAGGATTACGGTGTCGATGTTGTGCCGGGCGAAAGCCGCAGTGATGAAGCGGTGAAAAAATTGCTGGCCGACGCCCATGTGGCGATTGCGGCCGGTCCTGCCGGTGTCTGCGTCATCTCGGAAAGCGCCCTGGAAGGTAATACCACTTTGGAAGTGATTGCTGACGTTAATGCGGTGCCACCACTCGGGGTTGCCGGCATGGAAGTGATGGATAACGGTACTGAAAAAAACGGTAGCCGCTATTACGGCGCGATTGCCATTGGCAACTTCAAAATGAAAGTTCACCGTGGTGCCATTGCTTCTCTGTTCGAAACCAATGATCTCTTCCTGGACGAAACCACCATCTACGATATCGCCTGCAAAATCGACAACGCATAGTGAAGCTAAACCAAGCTGAGCGCCCGGCAGTGATGCAATCTGTAACTGTCAGGGCGCCAGCCAGACTGCACCTCGGATTTCTCGATCTCAATGCCAGCATCGGTCGCCGTTTCGGCAGCATCGGGCTGGCTGTTGACAGCCATCACACTCGTCTCAGCGTCACTCCTGCTGAGGCGCTTCTGATTGAAGGTGAAGGGCTGCTTAATGAGACCCGCAGCCGACTCGAAAATATTTATCAGCGTTTTTACCAGACACTGGGGCAATCTATTCCGGAACACAAAAGACCAGTCTGTATCCGGGTAGATGAACTGATTCCAGAACACGCCGGGCTGGGCAGCGGCACTCAGCTGGCCCTAACACTGGGTACAGCATTGGCCCGTCTACATCAATTGAATATCGACACCGTTGAGCTGGCCAAAAACCTGGGCCGCGGCAGACGCTCCGGTATCGGTATCGCTACCTTCGATCAGGGTGGCTTTGTGGTTGATGGTGGTCTCAAACCGGATCAAACGGTACCACCGATGTTGATGCATCAGACCTATCCCGAATCATGGCGGGTGGTAATGGTAATGGACCCACACCATCAGGGCATTCATGGTCAGCATGAAAAACAGGCCTTTGGCAGTCTACCGACTTTTCCGCTGGAAAACTCACGAGCCATTTGCCATCTGACACTAATGCAACTGCTACCCTGCCTATCAGAACGGGATATCAACAATTTCGGCGCTGCCATTACTGAAATCCAGACACTCATTGGCGATCACTTCGCCAGTGCTCAGGGCGGCCGATATACCAGTCCGCTTGTGGCTGCCTGCCTTCAGCAGGCTCAGAAACTGGGCCACACCGGTATTGCCCAGAGTTCTTGGGGACCCACCGGTTGTATCTTTGTCAGCGATCAGTCAGAAGCCGACTTGCTGATTCAGCAACTTAATAAATTTATTGCCGCCGAATCGACCAGCCTGCCGGTCTTTATCTCCGCGGCTGCAGATAATCATGGCGCCATTATTGAAACCGTCGTACAAGACTAGCTATGATTAGTTGAGAATAACGCTTTCAGTCATTAGTCTTTAAGGAAATCACATGTCCAAACGCTCTATCATTCACATGATCAATCCCATGAAACATAACAGCCCTTTTGATATCAATATGGCGCTGGACGCTGGCTATGATGTGATCATGCCCTACACCCATGTCGAACTGGATGAAGTCGCTGATCTTACCCAGGATGCGATTTTCTCGCGTGGTCCATCTGGTGTGAAAAAAACGGGCATGTTCATCGGTGGGCGCGATATCGGTGTAGCGATGGATATGCTGGATGCCGCTAAAAAAGCCATGGTGCCACCTTTCGAGATTTCGGTGATGGCCGATCCCAGCGGTGCATTCACAACAGCAGCTGCGCTGGTCGCCTGTGTCGAGCGGGAACTGAAAAGCAAATTCGACCAGACCTATAAAAACACCCAGGCGGTCGTCTTTGGCGGCACCGGTCCGGTCGGTATTGCCACTGCGGTGATTGCCGCACTGCAAGGTGCTAAAACCACCATCGTGGATCACTTCTCTCTGGATACTGCGCTGGAATTCGCTGAAGAAGCCAAACGCCGTTACGGTGTTGATCTGCGAGGTACGACTGCCGCCTCTGATGCCGACAAAGCACGTCTTCTGGCCAATGCCGATGTGGTCTTCTGTACTGCAAAAGCCGGTATACAGGTCCTGAATGCTTCGGTACTGGAAGATGCCAAGAAATTGAAAGTCGCCGGTGATGTTAATGCAGTCTCACCGCTGGGTATCGAAGGTATTAAAATGATGGACTTTGGCGCGCCATTGGAACTGGCTAAAAATTCACCGAATGCGGTCGGTATCGGTGCGCTGGCTGTGGGTGATATCAAATACAAACTGCAACAGGCTTTGCTGCGCGAAACTCTTGAGAGCGAAAAACCGGTTTATCTCGACTTCCGTAATGCCTTTGAAGGCGCCCGTAAACTGGTCTGATTGGTAGCGCTGATGAAGCAAAGACCACCTGTTTTGGTCTTTGCCCAGAGTGGTCGTTTTATCGCAGAAGCAGCGGCCCTTGCCGGCTATCCGGTTCGGGTCGCTGATTGTTTTTGTGACAGCGATACTCAGGCAGTCGCTGAAAAAATCACCCAGTTACCTGCCCTCGATCAACTGTCACAGTCACAATTACGGCAAGCATTAATTTCATTAAGCCAAAACGAACCCTGTTTACTGCTCTACGGAACCGGGATTGAACGCTTTTATCCCATTCTTGCAGACCTTCCGTCTCATATCACTGTCATTGGCAATACCCGGCAAACCATCTCACTACTGCGGCAGGCGCATCGCTTCTTTGCCCTGCTGGAACAGTTACAAATCCCCTATCCGCCCACCAGTCTCAGCAAGCCTACTGTAGAAAATCCTCTGCGAAAACGCCTGGATAGTGCCGGTGGAAGCGCGGTTTTTGCAGATAAAAGGCCTTTGAGCCCAGGGGAGTTCTACCAGCAGCAAATTACGGGCGAGACGCATTCAGTGTGTTTTATTGCTAATGGGCAGGACGTCACCATACTGGGCTGGAATCAACAGTTCAACCAATCTGAAAAGTTTGTTATTCAGCAAATCTGGCAGCGGGACGAGCCACCTGTTCATGCCCCTCAGTTATCGGCAATGTTGATCAAACTGGTGACAGCCAGTCGTCTGGTAGGCATCAACAGTCTGGACTACCTTATTTCCACCGATGGTAATATTTATGTTCTTGAAATTAATCCAAGAATCAGTGCTTCTGTGACATTACTGCCAACTGCAGACTGGCTTAAATGGCATATGGATAGCTGTCGGCATCAATCCTTACCGGATATCACCCTCATGTCGGACAATTTGCCGGTTCGCCTGATGCACTACTGCTACGCCGATAGCAATCTGGTTGTGGTTGATGAGCCCATCTGGCCGGCTTGCTGTCATGATCTCCCAAATCCGGGTAGTTACATCAAGAAAGGCGAACCAATCTGTAGCCTTTTACTCGCTTCAGACTCAGCGCAGGCCTGCAATGATCAACTGATGGGCTGGCAGCAAAAGCTGTTAAAAAATTGTCTTAGAGTAGCTTGAAATTGTCATCGTCTTTACCCATATTTAGCTCTGTTAAATCACTTAGGATTCAGCAATGAAACGAATTATGCTTTTTGTTGGTACCAACCTTGCAGTGTTGCTGGTACTGAGTATGACCATGCGGCTACTGGGCATTGAGAGCCTGCTGGATGATCAGGGCGTTGGCCTGGATATGAATTCACTGCTGATCTATGCCGCCGTGCTCGGCTTCAGCGGTTCCTTTATTTCATTACTGATTTCCAAATGGACAGCCAAACGTCTGACCGGTGCCCAGGTTATTGAACAGCCCAAAAATGACACCGAGCGCTGGCTGCTAAGCACGGTCAGCAGACTGGCCAAGCAGGCTAATATCGGCATGCCGGAAGTCGCTGTATACCAGTCACCACAACCCAATGCCTTTGCTACCGGCGCCAACAGAAATAAAGCATTGGTCGCGGTCAGTACCGGGCTGATGCAGTCAATGACCCAGGATGAGGTCGAAGCGGTGCTGGCGCATGAAGTCAGTCACATCGCTAACGGCGATATGATTACCATGGCGCTTATCCAGGGTGTGGTGAATACCTTTGTGATTGTGCTGTCGCGGGTCATTGGTCACGTCGTCGACAGAACCATATTCAAAACGGAAAGCGGTCATGGTCCGGCTTTCTGGATCACCTCGATCATCGCCGAGCTGGTGCTGGCTTTCCTGGCCAGTATTATTGTGATGTGGTTCAGTCGCCAGCGTGAGTACCGTGCTGATGCCGGTGCTGCCAGCCTGGTCGGTGCCCCGAAGATGATTGCGGCGCTGCAGCGCCTGGCCGGCACGGCCGATGAACCATTACCGGATCAGTTACATGCTTTCGGTATTTCAGGGGGACGCGGCGGTCTGTCAGCTTTATTTATGACCCACCCACCATTGGAAGAGCGCATTAATGCCCTGCGCGGTGTACGCTAAACTTGAAGAAGCCGGGATTATCCCGGCTTTTTTATTGCTATTGCTCAATTACAAATCATCATCTTCAAAGTCGTAATCGAGTTTTTCTGAAGGCTCGTGGATGTAATATCCCTGAGCATAGTCGACACCCAATCGCCACAACAGGGCAAGACTGTTGGCATCGGAAACAAACTCGGCAATGCAATGTTTACCCGCCTGTTTGGTCATTTCAATGATGGCTTTCACCGCAGCCTGATTCTCGCTATCGTGCGCCATATTCTCAACAAAGGTGCCATTGATTTTGACATAGTCAACATCAAGACTGCTCAGACTGTTCGAGAAGTCTACGCCGGAACCGAAGTGTTCCAGCCCAAATTCGCAGCCAATCTGTTTAAGTTTGGCAATGACCGCCTGAGACTGTTGCAGGTTATCCAGTGCGATGGTTTCACTGACTTCAAATACCACTGCATCGCAATCCACTTTGTGGGCTTCAAACGTCGCGACTAACCAATCGAAAAAGTCCCGGTCTCGCAAACTTTGTTCAGACAATTTGATAAAGAAACGGGTACGGGGATACTGCCGTCGGTGTTCGCTGAGGGTCTCCAGCGCCTGACGGATGATCCACTTATCTATTTCAGTCATCATGGCCAGCTGATGAGCCTGCTGGATAAATTCCTCCGCGCGTATCAATCGCGTTTCCATCAGCTCGAGTCTCAGCAGAACCTCGTAGAACTCCTGCTTATCACCATGCAGACTAACGATCGGCTGGAAGTGTAACTGGAATCTGTTTTCATCCAGTCCTTTGCGAAGTCGCTTCTGCCACTGCTCCACAGACTGGCTACCAGCCTGCTCGGTCTGTAGTTCTGCCTGATGCCGCTGAACCTGGTTACCACCCCCTTTTTGCGCCTTGGTGCAGGCTTTATCGGCATTTTCAAGCACAGTCGCAATAGATGCCTCACTCTCTGTGATCCTAGCGATACCGATACTGCAATGCAGATCGATAGATTTTCCATTCACATGCGACACGTAGTCATTGATGGTTTTGAGGTAATCTGCCGCCCGCTGATCCACCATACTGTCATCATGACTCGGAACAATAATAGTAAACACCTGATCACCATAGCGGCTCAGCGTTTCGCCTTCCTGCAGTGTCTTCCTGAGTAAATCTGCAACGCTTTTAATGATCACATCACTGGTACCGAGTCCTACCTGCTCCTTGATGGCTTGAAAGTCATCCAGTACCAAATAGAGTAACTCGGCGTCACCATTGCCTTCGGTGACCTGGGAGATGGCATTTTCCATCTCATCCAGAAAACGTTTGCGGTTGTATAAGCCCGTTAAAAGGTCATGATCACGTAACAGTTTCAGTTGCGAATCATCGACTGTAGTTGCGCTCTTTGTTCCATCACGAATCACAACCTGGGTGCAGTCTTCTCCCTCGACCCGAGCATGACTGAATTCTATTTCCGCATTGAAGCCAGTGCCATCAGCCCGGACACAATTTGCCGAAATCGTAGCGGGGGGAGAGTCGGCCTGCTGAGCGAAGTCTCGAAACACCGCTTTGAACTTGTGGTGTTCATCGGCACTAATCAGATCCAGGATCGGTAAGCCATCAACATCTTCAGGCTCTTCATACCCGAACAGATTCAGATAAGCCTGATTAACATAGATATGCATACCTTCATGCATATACGCCACCGCATCACGTGAGCTTTCCAGCAGGGCTCTTGAGCGCTTTTCGCTCTCTCTTAATGCCCGCTCGTTACGACGGCCCAGGCGACGAATATAGAGGCTTTTTAACTCTCGGTTGGCTGCAAATTGTAACCGGCGATTATCACCAAAAACGAGCACATCCTGGGGACCACAATCATAGAACTGTTCTTCGCTATTCTTATCATTAACAATGATGATACAAGGTAAGTCCTTACCCAGACGATGGATAAGCGAGACCACATCGGTGGCCGTCAAACTGGGTACACCATCCCGACATAACATCAGGTCCCAGGTTTGATTCGCCAGTAGCTGTTCCAGTTCAGCGGGTCGGTCTTCCCGGGCGGCACGGACAGCGTGGCCTGCACTGCGCAGTGTATTGATCATCACTTCTGCATCAGTCAGGGAGTTATCCACGATCAGTAAGCGTAAAATGCCTTCTGCTCTAGCCACCATGTCGACTCTCTATTGATTTTTGTCTTGCTGGAGTGGTTTTTTACCCTCCAGCTTGGTCATTTGTTGCTGCATCCATTCAAACAATTGCTGATTGAGTATGCCGGCATCCGCATTCGAAGTATCTATTTTTTTACCAATCACCATCCTGATGGTACCCGGCTTTTTCAAAAAGCCGCGTTTAGGCCAGTAATGGCCGGCATCATGGGCAACCGGTATCACTGGGTAACCGGTGTCCACAGCCAATCTCGCCCCGCCAATACCAAATCTGCCCATACGGCCAGGCGCGACCCGCGTGCCTTCCGGAAACACGACGACCCAGGCACCGGAAGATAGCCGGTCAAGGCCCTGCTCAATCACCTGACTCAGTGCTTTTCGTCCCGCTTTACGGTCAATGGCTATCGGGTTCAATGACGCCAGGCCCCAGCCGAAGAATGGAATCCACAACAATTCCCGCTTGAGCACCCAGACCTGGGGCGGAAAAACAGCCTGCAGGGCCAGGGTTTCCCACGCTGACTGATGCTTACAGATAATAACCGCGGGTTCTTCACCAATGTGTTCTTTGCCCTCAACCTCAAGATGCAAATCACAGATTTTTGCCAGTAGCCAGATATTGAGCTTGGCCCACTGGCTGACCACGGCGTAACGCCACTTAAACGGAAGCGGCCAGAGCAGAACGCCCAGGCAGGAAAACACTACGGCGGTGATTGAATAAACGACAAAAAAGACCAGCGAACGCAGTAGGATCATGGCAATGACGGCTCCAGCAGGGCACTGGCCACCGATGCCAGATCCTCATAGACTTCAACGCCATCAGGCAGGCCTTCGGCCAGAGTCCGTTCACCTTTGCCGGTTTTGACCAGAATCGGTCGCGCATTTGAAGCTATCGCGGCTTGAATATCCCGCAGCGAGTCACCGACAGCGGGCACATTATCCAGGTTCACCCGCAAACGATGCGCCAGATCCGTGAATGAACCATTGTGAGGCTTGCGACAACTGCAACCATCTTCAGGCCCATGCGGGCAATATAATATCGCTTCAATCTTGCCGCCAACCTGAGCCAACATCCGTCGCATTTTGCTGTGTATCCGATTGAGGGTTTCCACATCCAGCAAACCACGGGCAATACCGGATTGATTGGTAATCACCACAATCCGATACCCCGCGTAGTTGAGCCGCGCAATCGCTTCCAGACTGCCTTCGATGGGTTCCCACTCGGCCGGTGTTTTGATGAAATCATCCGAATCATGATTTATCACCCCATCCCGGTCCAGAATAATCAGCGACATAGTTCTACTCCTGCAGGCAGGAAATATCGGCCACGCCCAGGAACAAGGCCCGGGTCTGATTCAGTAAGGCCAGACGGTTTTGTCTAACCATTTCATCATCCGCCATAACCATGACATCGTCAAAGAAGCTGTCGACAGTTTCGCGCATGCCGGCCAGATAGTTCAGCACGCCGGTGTAGTCGGCTTTTGCTGATAGCGGCGCGAGTTCGCGCTTGGCCTCACTGACTTTCTCAGCCAGGGCTTTTTCAGCAGCTTCCTGGAACAGGCTGTCTTTCACCTCTGGTTCAGCAGTTTCACTGTCGTTTTTACGCAGAATATTGCCGATACGTTTGTTGGCCGCCGCCAATGACTCGGCCTGCTCCAGCTTACGGAAAGCAGCCACCGCTTTCAGACGCTGCATAAAGTCGAGTGGCCGTGTGGGTCTCACGGTAAGCACCGCTTCAAATTCGTCGGCTTTAAAGCCCTGCTCAAGTGCATAGCCGCGCAAGCGGTCAAAGAAATACTGCATAACCTGCTCGCTGACATCATTTTCCGACAATGTGCCATCGAAACTGGCGGCCGCTTTGTCCAGTAGTCGGGTCAGGTCCAGATCCAGCGATTTTTCAATCATAATCCGCAGCACGCCCAGCGCAGCACGACGCAGCGCAAACGGATCCTTAACACCGGATGGCGGCTGACCAATACCGAACAGACCGGTCAGGGTATCCAGCTTTTCTGCCAGACTGACGGCCTGGCCGGTGCGGGTGGCCGGCAGGTCATCACCGGCAAAGCGCGGTTGATACTGTTCATCCAGCGCTTCCGCAACTTCATTATCTTCACCATCAAGGCGCGCATAATAGCGACCCATAATGCCCTGTAGTTCCGGGAATTCGCCCACCATTTCCGTCACCAAATCACACTTGGCCAGCTTGGCAGCACGTTCTGCCAGTTGCGGTTGACCATCAATCTGCGCCGCAATTTCTGCTGCCAGCGAGGCGACACGTTGCGATTTATCGTAAACCGTACCCAGCTTGTTCTGGAACACGATGGTTTTCAGCTGTTCCTGATGGTCGGCCAGCGCTCGCTTACGGTCAGTATCCCAGAAGAAAGCGGCATCGCTGAGTCGCGGCAGGATCACCCGTTCATTACCGGCGATCACCTGTGCCGGATCCTGGCTGGCAATATTGCTGACGGTAATAAAATGTGGCAACAGCTTGCCGTCTTTGGCTTCGACCGCAAAGTATTTCTGGTGCCCTTCCATCGACGAAATTAACGCTTCCGGCGGCAGTTCCAGAAAACGCTGATCAAAATTGCCGGCCAGCGCCACCGGCCACTCCACCAGCCCAGTCACTTCCTCGAGCAGTTCCGGGTTGATGATGGCCGTGCCTTTAAGCTTGTCTGCCAGTTCTTTAACCTGACCTTCAATCGCCTCTTTACGGGCCTCGAAATCCACCATGACGTGACCTTCGGTTTCCAGTTGCGGCGCATAAGTCATCGGCGAACTGACCCGGATAGGCTGTGGATAATGGAATCGGTGACCGCGGGTGAAACGGTCAGCAGTGACGCCCAGCAAATCCATGGGTACGATCTCATCGCCCAGCAACACAATCAGCCAGTGGACAGGGCGCACAAATTCACCCGGTAGATCTCCCCAACGCATCCGCTTGGGTATGGGTAGATCATTCAACGCCTGCTGGATAATCTCCGGCAGTAATTCTGCAGCGGTGGCACCGACCTGTTCCTGTTTGAATACCAGCCAGGCACCTTTGTCGGTTTTCATGGTATCGAGATCATCGACCTCGACGCCGCAGGATCCGGCAAAGCCGAGCAAGGCTTTGGTGGGGTTACCCTCCTCGTCGAAGGCGGCAGTCACTGCCGGACCGCGACGTTCAACAACACGATCGGGCTGTTTGGTCTGCAGTTTACTAATGACCAGCGCCAGTCGCCGTGGTGTCGCATAGGGACGGATGTCGTTAAATGTCAGTTCCGCTTTTTTGAGGCCCTGCTCCACGCCCTGATGAAAAGCCTTGCTGAGTTTGGCGAGGGCTTTTGGCGGCAGTTCTTCGGTACCGAGTTCAATCAGCAGATCGTCAAAATCCTTCATGACTGTGCCTCCGCTTCGGCTGCCTGCACCATCGGGAAGCCCAATGCTTCACGGCGATCGTAATAGGCTTGGGCCACAGCCCGGGCAAGCGTTCTGACGCGCAGAATGAAGCGCTGTCTTTCGGTGACCGAGATCGCTTTACGCGCATCCAGCATGTTGAAGGTGTGAGAGGCTTTCAGCACCAGTTCATAAGCTGGCAACGGCAGGCCGGCTTCAATCATTCGTTGACTCTCGCGTTCGCAGGTATCAAAGCTATGGAACAGGCTTTCTACATCGGCCTGTTCGAAGTTGTAGGCGGACATTTCGACTTCGTTCTGATGGAAAACATCGCCATAGCTGACGGTGCCCATTGGACCGTCAGCCCAAATCAGGTCATAGACACTGCTGACGCCCTGTAGATACATGGCGATCCGCTCCAGACCATAAGTAATCTCACCGGTGACCGGACGGCATTCGAGGCCACCGACCTGCTGGAAATAGGTGAACTGCGTGACTTCCATGCCGTTGAGCCAGACCTCCCAGCCCAGTCCCCAGGCGCCGAGGGTCGGCGACTCCCAGTTATCCTCGACAAAGCGGATGTCATGCACAGAGGTATCGATACCCAACATTTCCAGCGAACCGAGGTACAGCTCCTGAATATTCAACGGTGACGGTTTCAGCACGACCTGAAACTGGTAGTAATGCTGCAGACGGTTGGGATTTTCGCCGTAGCGGCCATCTGTAGGGCGGCGTGAGGGTTGAACATAGGCCGCACTCCAGGGCTCAGGACCGATAGCGCGCAGAAAGGTCGCCGGATGGAAGGTGCCGGCACCCACTTCCATGTCGTAGGGTTGCAACAGCACGCAACCTTGCTCAGCCCAGTACTGTTGCAGTCTCAGGATAAGCTCCTGAAAGGTTCTCGGCGTCTCCGCCTTCATCACCGCTTTATTCGTCATTAGCTCGATATCATTATTCAAAGTCAAAACCCCTGCGATTATAGCGAATCCCATGCCCGCTTGTAGAGACGCATCATGCAATCATCCGCTGCCCAGTGTTTAGAGGCTATGCAAAATCTGCGGTCAAATCAGGCTTTCAGGTACAATGGGCTGTCTTTTCACAGCGTACACAGAGTGGGATATGCAACGTACCGTCGGTATCGTTATGGATCCGGTCTCCCGGATCAATATCAAGAAAGATAGTAGTTTTGCGATGTTACTGGCCGCCCAGGAGCGGGGCTGGCAAATCCTGTACATGGAACAACAGGATTTGTTTCTGCGTGACGGCAAGGTCTTTGCCGAAATGCGACCACTGAAAGTATTTGAAAATCCGGATAAATGGTTTGAGCTGGGTGCCAGCGAGACCCGGCCGGTCACCGATCTGGAGGCCATCCTGATGCGAAAGGATCCGCCTTTCGACATGGAATACGTATATAGCACCTATCTGCTGGAACAGGCACAGGCGTCCGGGGTGCTGATCGTCAATGACCCACAGAGCCTGCGCGATGCCAATGAAAAACTGTTCACTGCCTGGTTCCCACAATGCTGCCCACCGACCCTGGTCAGCCGCCATAAGCACCTGATCCGAGCATTTCAGCAGGAACATGGCGATATCATTCTGAAACCGCTGGATGGCATGGGCGGTGCCTCAATATTCCGGATTAACCGTGACGATCCCAATTTCTCCGTTATTGTTGAAACACTGAGTGATCATGGCCGCAAATCGGTGATGGCGCAGAAATATTTACCTGAAATCAAAGACGGTGATAAACGCATTCTGTTGATAGACGGCGAACCGGTACCCTATGCGCTGGCAAGGATTCCGGCTATGGGCGAAACCCGCGGTAATCTTGCTGCCGGCGGCCGAGCTGAAGGCCGTCCCCTCAGTGAGCGGGATCGCTGGATTTGTCAGCAGGTAGGAGACAAATTGCGCGAAAAAGGTCTGATTTTTGTGGGTTTGGATGTGATCGGCGATTACCTCACCGAAATCAATGTCACCAGCCCGACCTGCATCCGTGAACTCGACCGTGAATTCGGGCTCAATATCGGTGCCGACTTAATGACTGCCATTGAACAAAGACTGCCATGAAACCACTTTTTATCCCGTTTTTACTGATCACCAGCCTGCTGGTCACAGCCTGTGGTGACAGCGAACGTGCCCGACAGGCTAAATTCTATGCTTTTGGCACCGAGATTGATGTCAGTCTTTATGGTGTTGATGCCGAAACCGCTGACAAAACCATCGATGTGCTGGAACAGGCTTTCAATAACGTCAATGACACCTGGCATGCCTGGCAGCCCAGTACGCTGACCCGAATCAACGAGGCGATTGCTGCCGGCGAAACAGTCGAGATCAAGCCCGAAGTTGCTGCGGTGATCGAGGAAGCCGCTCTCTATGCCCATGACAGTCAGCATCTGTTCAACCCGGCCGCTGGCAAACTGTTTGAAATGTGGGGCTACCACCAGGACAACTGGTTTGAATCACGTCCGCCACCAGCGCAGGCTCAGATCGATGAATGGCTGGCCGCGGCACCGACCATGGACGATATTCATATCGATAATAATGTGCTGAGCAGTGACAACCCGATGGTCAAACTGGGATTCGGCGGTTTTGCCAAGGGCACCGCCGTTGATGCCGCGATTACCGCACTGAAACAACAAGGTATTGAAAATGCAATTATCAATATCGGCGGTGATCTTCGTGCCATCGGTAGTCATGGTGACCGACCCTGGCGCATCGGTATCCGTCACCCGCGTAAAGAGGGTGGCATGCTGGCCTCTGTCGCCATTCAGGGCGATGAGAGTGTTTTCACCTCTGGCGATTATGAACGCTTCTTCACTTATGAGGGCACTCGCTATCCCCATATTCTGGACCCCAGAACAGGTCAACCGGCCCGCGATAATATCTCGGTCACGGTGATTCACGAGCAGGCTGCCCGCGCTGATGCAGCGGCCACAGCCTTAGTTGTTGCCGGTGATGAGTGGCCCCGGATTGCTGCCTCACTGGGCATTGATCATGTTATGCTGATGCGGGCTGACGGACAGATCGAAATGACAGCGGCCATGGCCGAACAAGTCAGGTTGAGTGATCCGAATCAGACTCCATTGATTCGTCAGGTACCCTAATGACCCATGGCAAGAATCACTGCCTCTGACAGACTGCTGTTTACCCTGCTGATCTCGATTATCATTCACTTGATCATTGTGCTCGGCATCAGTTTTGACGTCTTCTCTGAACCGACTAACGCGCCGGTTAATAATCTGGAAATCACGCTGGTCAAACAGCAGGATCGGATCAAACCCGAAGAAGCCGATTTCCTCGCTCAGGCTGATAACGAAGGCGGCGGCGAGACCGACATCGCGACAGCGGAACCCACACCGGCTTTACCCGTACCCATCGTCGAAGAAGCACCCAGTTCTGAACCGGTGCCGCCCATCGCCCAAACAGAAGTTGAGCCTGAACCAATGCCGGTGACTGAACCGGAGCCAGCCCCCGAACCACCCACCCCGGAACCCGAACCGGTGCCGCCTGAACCAGAGCCCAAACCCACGCCCCCCGTACCTGCTGAGCCGCAGCCAGAAAAATCGGTGAAAAAGCTGACGCAGGAGACTGCCGAGCGCAAAATCGAGACCGTGGATAAAGCGGAGACAAAGCCGGAACCGGAGGTTGAGGTCGCTCCAGAGCCAGCGCCCCGACCATCCGCCCGGGAAATGATGTTGCAGGCAAGGAATGAAATTCATGACCTGCAGAACAAGCTTGACGAAACCACTCGCGCCCTTAGCGATCGCCCCAAAAAGCGGCGAATTTCTGCCTCCACCAAGGAATTTGCGGCAGCGGCCTATATGAGGGCCTGGGAAATGAAAGTCGAAAATATCGGCAATATGAATTACCCGCAGGAAGCACGACGGCAGGGTTTGAATGGTAGCCTGATGCTGACGGTGGATATCAATCCAGATGGCAGCGTCCCGGCGGAGGGAATTGTGATATCGCGTTCATCCGGCCATGAGGTGCTGGATGAAGCGGCCGTGCGAATAGTCCGGCTGGGTGCTCCCTATGCAGCAATACCGGACAATGTCCTCAAGGATAATGACATGCTGACCATTATCCGTACCTGGAAGTTTGAAACGGGGCAGGGCTTGTCGACCCGATGAGGCCACTTATAGGTAAAGGCCGGTAACTGGCGTCACCGGCCTTGGATTGCGCTACTGAAACAGATAATCACGGATTTCCGCTTCACTTTTATGAATCAGGTTTTTATTGATTGTCTGACTGATATGCTTCTGTGTCACGCTACCCAGGCTTTGCTTGAGCTTACCCAGAAAGCCGGGTGAAGAGATAATCACCAGATCGTTATAATCGCCGACGCGACGCGCGTTTTCCAGTCGCTCTCCAACATCGTGGGCAAAGTGCTGAACCTCGGTTTCCTTGGGTTCAGTGCGAGGCTCCATCGCGTGACGCCCTCCCTGACCATGACTATCAAAAGAACGGCCGGCATCATCAGACATCAGTTCCTCTCCCTTGAGGCGGCTGGCACTGTTGATAAGATCATCCACTTCTTTAAGCGGGCTGGTCCGGCTTTCCACCGAAAAGATTCTGGCGCGGCTGCTCTCGGCAACGACGACCCATTTTTTCTTCATAGTCGATACTCCTTCTCGCTTGGGTGAGACAAGCAACACAAGAACAACAAGCGCTGAACTGTCCCATGTTGTTAATCAATAGAAGGTTCAATTCGACTATAGCAAACTCTTCAGGGGTTTGTCTGCGCCTGGCTTAACAAAATAAAATGCTTATTTTTCATTAACTTGCGCAACACTATAACCTTGTGCCGCTTTACTGATATCACTGTATTGCAGCGGCAACGCGGCCTTCAGCCGGTCGGCCAGTTGCTGCACTTTTTTTATTTCCCCCTGCTTCAGTTCCAGCTCGATTTCATGGATAACTGACCGGCGCTCTCCGGCACGCACTTCACCTCGGTCATAAGCCATTTCAATACAGGTCCCATCCTCCAGTTGCAGTGGTAGCACCAGCCGCTCAAACTCAGTGGTGAATAACGGTGCCAGGGCTGTCCAGATCTGCGGATTCTCCACCAGCGGCGCCAGTTCAGTCTGCATTAACAGGGCCTTATCAAACTCAGGGCCCGTCAACGGATGCTCCCATTCTTGGCGCTGATGCAAACCGTTTTCGGCCTGGCCAGTGCATTTGACGGTCTGTAGCCACTGCTCACCAATCTGACGCAGCCGCAGTCCGGCACCGAACCTTTTCAGCTCAAGGTCAGGGGTATCGAAATAGGTGCTGAGCAAATGAATCCGCTGGCTGGGTTGTTCCGACATCGCCATCAGCCAGTCCAATTTTTCCAGATCCAGCGATTCGTCCTGGCTGACCTGAAGTTTAATTTCCTGTTCCAGACTCATGATTTCAGCAAGGGTTTAAGATAATGGCCGGTGTAGGAGGATTCATGCTCGGCGACCGATTCCGGGGTCCCGGTCGCCACCACCATACCGCCACGGGAGCCCCCTTCCGGTCCCATATCGATAATCCAGTCGGCAGTCTTGATCACATCCAGGTTATGCTCGATAACGACGATGGTGTTACCACGATCCCGCAGGCTGTGCAGGACTTTCAGCAGTTGCTCGATATCGTAGAAATGCAGGCCGGTGGTGGGCTCATCAAGCACGTACAAGGTCTTGCCGGTATCGCGTTTGGACAGCTCCTTGGCCAGTTTGACCCGCTGTGCTTCCCCCCCAGACAGCGTCGTCGCATTCTGTCCCAGTTTGATATAAGTGAGACCCACATCAATCAGTGTCTGCAGTTTCTTGGCGACCACCGGGATGTTTTCGAAAAAGACACTCGCTTCCTCGATGGTCATATCCAGCACTTCAGTGATGGTTTTGCCCTTGTAGCGGATATCCAGGGTTTCGCGGTTATAACGGGCCCCTTTGCAGACATCGCAGGGCACATAGATATCAGGCAGGAAGTGCATCTCGACCTTAATCAGGCCATCACCCTGGCAGGCTTCACAGCGACCGCCCTTCACATTAAAACTGAAGCGGCCGGGTCCGTAACCACGGGAACGGGCTTCCGGTGTGCCGGCAAACAGTTCACGAATCGGAGTAAACAGGCCGGTATAGGTCGCCGGGTTGGATCGCGGCGTTCTGCCAATCGGGCTCTGGTTGATGGCCACCACCTTGTCCAGTTGATCCAGCCCCAGAATATCCTGGTGCGGCGCCGGTTCATCGGAAGACCCGTTCAGGGTTCTGGCCGTGAGCTTCAACAAGGTCTCGTTGATCAGCGTCGATTTACCCGAACCGGATACGCCGGTCACGCAGGTCATCAATCCCACCGGAATATCGATGTCGACATTCTGCAGGTTATTGCCACAGGCCCCGCGCAGGCCGATGACTTTACCGGCATGAAACTTCTCGCGCTGGTCAGGCACTTCAATTTTGCGCTTACCAGACAGGAACTGACCGGTGAGTGACTGCTCACAGTCCATGATATCCTGAGGCGAACCCTGGCAGACAATATCGCCGCCATGGACCCCGGCTCCCGGACCGATATCCAGCACATAATCGGCCGTGCGAATCGCATCTTCGTCATGCTCGACCACGATCACGGTATTCCCCAAATCACGCAGTCGGGTCAACGTCGCCAGAAGCCTGTCATTATCGCGCTGATGCAGACCAATGGAAGGTTCATCCAGGATATACATCACGCCGACGAGGCCAGCGCCAATCTGACTGGCCAGTCGAATCCGCTGCGCTTCACCACCGGACAGGGTCTCGGCACTGCGTGCCAGGTTGAGATAATCCAGTCCCACATTGACCAGAAAACTCAAACGGGCAGAAATTTCAGTAATGATCTTGGCAGCAATTTCGCCCCGATTGCCCGGCAGACTCAAGGTCTCGAAGAACTTACTGGCCTCGCCGATGGGCATTTGGGTGACTTCCGGCAACGTGGTTTCATTGATAAAGACGTGTCTTGAAGCCAAGTTCAGACGGGTACCATTACAATCCGGGCAGGCGCGCACCGAGTGAAAACGGGCGAGTTCTTCCCGCACGCTGTTGGACTCGGTTTCGTGATAGCGCCGCTGCATATTGGGAATAATGCCTTCAAACGGATGCTTGCGCGCCACCTGTTTGCCGCGATCGCCCATGTATTTGAATTCAATTGCGGTAGTGCCGCTGCCGTAGAGCAATACCTGGCGAACCTCTTCAGATAAGTCTTCAAACGACGTTTCCAGATCAAACTGATAATGCTTGGCCAGTGACTGCAGCATTTGATAATAGTAGGCATTGCGGCGATCCCAGCCACGAATGGCACCGGCAGTCAGGCTCATTTCCGGATGCGACACCACACGGGCCGGATCAACAAACTGCTTGACGCCCAGACCGTCACAGGTACCACAGGCGCCGGCCGGGTTATTGAAAGAGAACATGCGCGGTTCAAGTTCAGAAATCGAATAACCACATTGAGGACAGGCAAAACGGGCTGAAAACAGGGTTTCATCACTGTCGTCATCCATATCGACGACTTTGGCCACGCCATCAGCCATGTTTAAAGCCGTTTCAAAGGATTCAGCGAGGCGCTGCTGCAAGTCATCACGTACTTTAAAACGGTCGACGACGGCTTCAATGGTGTGTTTCTTGCGCAGTTCCAACTCGGGCGGGTTATCCAGCTCAATCACCTGACCATTGACCCGGGCACGGACAAAGCCCTGAATCCGTAATTCTTCCAGCACATCACGGTGCTCGCCTTTGCGGTCCTGAATCACCGGTGCCAGCAGCATCAGCTTTTTGCCTTCGGGCATAGCAAGCACCATATCGACCATCTGACTGACGGTCTGGGCGGCCAGCGGTTGATGATGTGTCGGACAGCGCGGCTCGCCGGCACGGGCAAACAGCAGCCGCAGGTAATCGTAGATCTCGGTGATGGTGCCCACGGTGGAACGCGGATTGTGAGACGTAGATTTCTGCTCGATGGATATCGCCGGTGACAAACCTTCAATATGGTCGACATCGGGCTTTTCCATCATCGACAGAAACTGACGCGCATAAGCGGACAGGGATTCGACATAACGACGCTGTCCTTCTGCGTATAATGTGTCGAACGCCAGCGAGGATTTTCCCGACCCGGAAAGGCCGGTGATCACAATCAGCGCATCTCTGGGTAAATCCAGATCAATGTTCTTCAGGTTGTGGGTTCGGGCCCCACGGATGCTGATTTGCTTCATCCCGGGAACGCTTATATTTTTCATCAGGTTTCCGTAGTAAAATCAAACGGATCAATATACTCTGTCCAACTATCATGACGCAAAGACAAACTGACTCGACCGCAATGACTGCGTTGGAAAAACGCAGCATTTCAGGCCTATCCCTCATTTTTGCCCTCAGAATGCTGGGCCTGTTCATGATCCTGCCGGTGTTTTCAATTTCTGCTCAGCAATACAGTGGCAGTACACCGATGCTGATCGGCCTGGCCATTGGGGCCTATGGCCTGACCCAGGCGCTGTTGCAGATCCCTTTCGGTATGCTGTCAGACCGTTTTGGTCGTAAAAAAATCATCAGTCTCGGACTGATTTTATTTGCCATCGGTAGCATTGTCGCCGCCATGGCCAGCAGCATTGAAATGGTGATTGTAGGCCGGCTGCTGCAGGGCAGTGGCGCCATTGCCGCGGCCGTGATGGCCCTGACTGCCGATCTGACCCGCGATGAGCAGCGCACCAAGGCGATGGCCAGCATCGGCATCAGTATTGGTTTGTCTTTCTCGGTGGCACTGGCAACGGGGGCCGCGCTTGAGCACTGGATTGGCCTGTCGGGCATTTTCTGGGCGACCGCGCTGATGGCCCTGCTGGGGCTGGCAGTGCTGCATTTCTGGGTGCCTTCGCCCCATCGTCGTGTTAGTCATCGTGATATCGAGCCGGTTCCAAAACAGTTCAAAAACGTCCTGGCCAATCCTCAAATCATGCGCCTGGTATTCAGCATTATGGTGCTGCATCTATTGTTAACTACCAGTTTCTTTGCCCTGCCGCTGGCATTGCAGAACGTCGCCGGTCTTGCCAAGAGCCAACACGCCCTCGCCTATCTGCCGATTCTGCTACTGGCTTTTGTCACCATGGTGCCGTTTATCATCATTGCCGAGAAAAAACGCAAAATGAAAGCGGTGTTTCTCGGCGCCATTGCCGTGCTGGGTCTCGCACAGCTGGGCTGGGCCCTGATGCCGGGCTCACTGGTTTCAATCCTGCTGTTTCTGTGGCTGTTTTTTACCGGCTTCAATATCCTGGAAGCCAGCCTGCCGTCGATGATGTCCAAGCTCAGTCCATTGGAGAACAAGGGGACAGCAATGGGGATTTATTCCAGTGCCCAGTTTCTCGGCGCCTTTATTGGCGGCGCCATGGGCGGCATGCTTTACGCCAACTTCGGGCTGGATGGGATTTTCTATGCCAGCAGCGCTTTGATTTTCATCTGGCTGCTTTTGGTATTGCCGATGCAGGCACCGCGTCATTACAGTAATCGCATTATTCACATGAATGAAAGCGCTTTGGCCGACATTGATCTGTTTATCAACAAGCTCAATGCCATTAAAGGGGTCAAAGAGACGATTGTGGTGCCGGAAGAAGAGGTCGCTTACGTCAAGTTCTCACCCGATGAAATCAATCTGTCTGAACTGGAGTCTTTCGCTTTTCAGCGTTAGCATCGTAGAATAAAACATTACATTTCAACCAAGGATTTTGCCATGTCAGTAAATAAGGTCATTCTCGTCGGCCGCCTGGGCACCGAGCCCGAAAGCCGCGCATTCCCTAACGGTGGCTCGATCTGCAACCTGCGTATTGCCACCTCGGAAACCTGGAAAGATCGCCAGACCGGTGAACGCCAGGAACGCACAGAATGGCATCGGGTTGTGCTACGTAACAAACTGGGTGAAATTGCTCAGCAGTACCTGCACAAGGGATCTCAGGTTTATATCGAAGGCCGGATTCAAACCCGCAAATGGCAGGATCAAAGCGGTCAGGATCGCTACACCACAGAAATCGTCGGTAACGAAATGACTATGCTCGACAGCAAAGGCAGCGGTGGCGGCGGTGGTGGTGACACCTCGTTCGACCAGCGTCCTCAGCAGCAATCAGGCGGCTATAATGCGCCGCAACCGGCCTCCAGTTCCGCTGGCCCCGACTATGGCGGTGATGCTGATTACTACGACGACGATATCCCGTTCTGAGAAACACCTCAGACATCAAGAAAAGCCCCGCTCAGGGGCTTTTTTTTATGGCTTAACCCAATAGCGCTTTCAGATGTGCAACCACACTGCGCCCCAGCGCTGACAAGGCATACCCGCCTTCCAGCACGGACACTATCCGGCCACCGGCATGGTGATCAGCCACATGCTTTATCTGCTCACTGAGCCAGGCGTAATCATCCTCAACCAGGCACAGCTCCGACATATCATCCTCACGATGGCCATCAAAACCGGCCGAAATCAGAATCAACTCCGGCTTGAAAGCATTCAGGGCTGGTAGCCAATGTTGTTCGACACCGGGGCGTAGTTCATTCCCTTCCGCGCCGGCGGCAAGTGGCAGGTTGATGATGCGTCCCTCATATTTAGGTTCGCCCACGCCCGGATAGAACGGATGCTGAAAACAAGAGCAGATCATAACCTGCTCATTATCAGCAAATATTTGCTCGGTGCCATTGCCGAAATGCGCATCAAAATCGATGATCGCGATACGGCTGAGATCATAGTTTTGCAGGGCATGCGCTGCGCCCACAGCGATGTTATTAAACAGACAAAAGCCCATCGCTTTATCCCGTTCAGCATGGTGACCGGGTGGCCGCACGGCACAGAAAGCCAGCTGATGACGTTCCTGCATGACCAGGTCCACGGCTTCCACCACGGCACCGGCGGCACGTCTGGCAGCCACCAAGGTACCCGGCATCATTTGAGTGTCACCATCCAGCCAGACCTCTTCCTGACTGTCGAGCTTGTGAAAAATCTCATCGAGATAAGCCGTATCATGCACCCGCTCAAGTTGCTCTTTTGTCACCAGCGGTGCTTCAACATGCTGTAGTATCATCTCCAGACCGCTGGCGAGCAGCTGGTCATGAATCGCAGACAAACGCTCGGCCGTCTCCGGGTGGTAGGATACGGTCTGATGCAGCATGCAGTCGGGATGAGAAATGAATGCTAGGGTCATTGTTACCAGTCATGCCTAAAAGGTCATAATCCCATAGCTTATCAGGAAGGAGTGATGAATACGCATTATCTGGATCGCCTGTTCTCCCCCCGCGGCATCGCCGTCTTCGGTGCCAGCGAAGAGCCTAATTCAGTGGGACGACGCGTGTTCGATAACCTGCTCAGCGGCGATTTCCGTGGTCCAGTCTATGCCATCAACCCCAAGCATAAGAAAGTACTGAGTCAACCCTGCTTCGCTCAAATCAGTGATGCGCCCCAGGCCATCGATTTAGCGGTTATCGCCACTCCGGCAGAGACCGTACCGGACCTTATCCGCCAATGTGGTGAGCATGGTATCAGTGCCGCCATCATTATTTCCGCCGGCTTCAGCGAAGGTCAGGGTCAGGGCAGCGCGCTGGAAAAAAGCGTGGTTCAGATGGCCAAGCGCTACCAGATGCAACTGCTCGGCCCCAACTGTCTGGGCCTGATCCGGCCTGCCATAGGGATGAATGCCACCTTCAGCAAGAACACGGCCCTGCCAGGTCAACTCGCCTTGATATCCCAGTCCGGCGCTCTCTGTACTGCCATTCTGGACTGGGCCTGTGCCAATGATGTGGGCTTTTCCACCATTGTCTCACTGGGAAATGCAGCCGATATTGATTTCGGTGATCTGCTGGATTATCTCGCCCAGGATCCCAAAACCCAGAGCATCCTGTTATATGTCGAGGGCATCCGTGATGCCCGTCGCTTTATGAGTGGCCTGCGCATTGCCTCCCGTATGAAACCGGTCGTGGTGATCAAAGCGGGTCGTCATCAGGCCGCTTCGCAGGCTGCCGTTACCCATACCGGGGCCATGATTGGCGGCGATGATGTGTTTAATGCTGCCCTGAAACGCGCCGGTGTGGTCCGGGCCGACAGCATTCAGCAGCTGTTTGCCGCCGCCGAGATTCTCTCCACTCAAAGCCGGGTCAATGGCCGACGGCTGGCGATTGTCACCAATGGCGGTGGCCTTGGGGTCATGGCCACTGACCGTGCTGTTGATCTGAATATCGAACTGGCTGAACTCTCGAATGACAGTATTGAAGCCCTTAACCGATCATTGCCGCCCCACTGGTCGCAGCGAAATCCAGTCGACATTCTGGGCGACGCTTCTCCCGAACGATATCAGCACGCGGTCAAAGTCTGTCTTGCCGATGACAACGTCGATGGCGTGCTGGTCATGCTTTCCCCCCAGGCGATGACCGATCCGGATGCCTGCGCGCAAGCCGTGATTGAGGCACAAAATGGCCAGTCCAAACCGGTGCTGGCCTGCTGGATGGGCCAGGATCTGGTGGCCGAAGCCGACAAACTCTATGCGCGTCATCATTTACCCTGTTTCAGTAATCCGGAATCCTCAGTAGAGGCTTTTGTATGCCTGTCACGCTTTCATGATAATCAGCAGTTGTTGATGCAGGTACCCGGGCCATTGGCCTCACTCAGTGCCCCCGATGTCGAGGGGGCGAAACTGATTATTGAAAGTGTGCTCGCCGAGGGCCGGCAGACACTCAGTACCACCGAATCACGGGCCTTACTGAAAGCCTTCAAAATTCCGGTCAGTTTCAGCATTGACTGTGACAGCGCCAATGCCGCGCTGGTCGCCGCCGAAACACTGGGCTTTCCAGTGGTGATGAAAATCAGCTCACCGTCCATTGTGCACAAAACCGAGGTCGGGGGCGTTCGCCTCAATATCACTAACGCTCAGGCTGTTCGCAGCACTTACAACGAATTGCTGGAACAGGTGCATGTCAATCAGGGCAACCCTTACGCCACGCATGTCACGGTCGAGCCAATGTACGAAACGCCATCAGGCCGCGAATTGCTGGTGGGTGCCAGCCGCGATCCGGTATTCGGTACGGCGATCGTGTTCGGTGCCGGCGGTATCAAGGTCGAGGTGCTACAGGATCGCGCCATCGCCCTGCCGCCCCTCAATCATTTTCTGGCCGAACGCCTGATTGCCGAAACCAAAATCTCGGGCCTGCTGGGTGAGTTCCGCGGGCTGCCGCCGATTAACCGGGAATCCCTGATACAGGTCCTGTTACGGGTGTCGGAGATGGTTTGTGAACTGCCCGAACTGATCTCACTGGATATCAATCCGCTGATTGCAGATGAGAAAGGTGTAATGGCACTGGATGCCCGTATCGAAATCAGCCACCAGCCAGCCGGGATTAACCGTTACGATCACCTGGCGATTCACCCTTATCCCAACCAGTTGATTACGCTGGATCAGTTACCGGATGGCAGTAATATCACCATCCGCCCGATCCGGCCCGAGGATGCGATGATTGAGCAGAATTTCTTCCGCAAGCTCTCCGCAGAATCGCGTTATTTCCGCTTTATGCAACGGCTCAATGAGCTGACCCAGGATATGCTGATTCGCTTTACCCAGCTCGATTACAGCCGTGAACTGGCACTGATAGCCGTCACCGATATCGATGACGAGGAAACCGAAGTCGGTGTTGCCCGCTACACCATGAACCCGGATGGTCAGAGCTGTGAATTTGCCCTGGTGGTTGCCGATGAGTGGCAGCATCGCGGCATTGGTTCGAGACTGATGAAAGCGCTGATTGCCAGTGCCCGCCAGCAGGGGTTCAGCCGCATGAATGGCGAAATCCTGTCGACCAATATCAATATGCAGCGTCTGGCTGAAGAACTCGGCTTTAAGCTGCGCAATGATCCCGATGATCCGGGCGTCAAACTCGCCAGCAAAAATCTGCTGCACTGAACCAGCATTACAATGAACTTATTTTGCTTCACGGGGATTGATTCGCTGCCACAACAGTGGGAGCATCAAAGCATCACAACAATAAAGGCCAACGCATGAACAAAGTCGCCCGGACTACCATCCGCCCGGTTCGCAGTCTCAACCTGCTGTCACAGGATGAAATCTACAAGCTGAGCAACCCGCGGGCCGATCTGCACCGCCTGTTTCGTGACTGCGCGCTCGCGATTCTTAACACGGATAGCGAACAGGATGATGCCGAGGAAATATTCAAAACCTTCTCCGACTTCAATATCCAGCTAAAACCGCAGCCGCGCGGCGTGATGCTGGAGATTCTCAATGCGCCGGCACAATCGTTTGTCGATGGCAAAATTATCCGCGGTATCCAAGAGCATCTGTCATCGGTACTGCGCGATATCGTCTACACCGACTTTAAAATTCTGGCCGAGGAAGCCGATGACCCGGCCAAAATGACGGATAAGGTGTTCCGGATTCTGCGTAATGCCGGTGTGGTGCGACCGGGCGTCTCTCCCAATCTGGTGGTCTGCTGGGGGGGACACTCGATACCACGGCAAGAATACGACTTTGCCAAGCATGTCGGTTATGAACTGGGACTCAGAGGCCTGGATATCATCACCGGTTGCGGCATTGGCGCGATGAAAGGGCCGATGAAAGGTGCCGCTGTCGGTCACGCCAAACAGCAGATCAAAAAAGGCCGCTATATCGGCATCAGTGAACCCGGCATCATTGCTTCAGAGTCACCCAATGCCATTGTCAATGAACTGGTGATCATGCCCGATATCGAAAAACGGCTGGAAGCCTTTGTGCGGCTTGGCCATGCCATCGTTGTGTTCCCGGGCGGCGTTGGCACGGTCGAAGAAATCATGTACCTGCTCAGCATTCTGCTGCATCCCGACAACCGTCAGGGCATTCCGCTGGTTTTCGCCGGGCCCGATTGCTGCCGCGAGTATTTCAACACGCTGGACCGCTTTCTGCGTCAGTGTCTCGGTGACGATGTTGCCAGCCTCTACAAGATTATCATCGGTGATCCCGCACAGGTCGGCACCGAAATCCGCGAAGCGGTGGAGCAGGTGCACCGTGACCGCTATGCCAGTCAGGATGCCTACTATTTTAACTGGCAGCTGAATATTGACCCGATTCTCCAGTATCCTTTTATCCCCACCCATGAAAATATGGCGGCGCTGAAACTGGATCCGTCCCTGCCCAAACATGAATTGGCCAGTCAGATTCGCTCCGCTTTCTCCGGCATCGTCGCCGGTAATGTCAAAGCTTTCGGTATTCGTGAAGTGGCCAAGCATGGCCCGTATATCATCGATGGTGATCCGGCCATCATGCAGGCGATTGATGAGATCCTGACTATTTTCGTCGATGAAAAACGAATGAAACTGGGACAGGACAAAAAAGCCTACCGTCCCTGCTATCAATTGGCGAAAAAGGCGAGCTAGTCTGTCAGGATATCCAGCGCGGTCACATAAACCAGTTCACAGGCACTGGCGCCCGTATCGTCGCGTGACAGCGAGCTTTGCCAGCGCCAGCCATCATAGCTTTCTGCCTTGATTAACTGACCCTGAAGGCGGATGAGTTGACCCGGATTGACCATGTCCAGCATCACCGCAACCTGCTCATCGGCAGGCACGATATGCATATTGGCGCTCTGGGTCTCAATGGCCCGCCGTGGTATCGGAAAATCCTCAACCCGCCAGTGATACCAACGACCGGACTGACGAATCTCAATCTGCGCTAACACTGACTCATCGGACATCTGCTGCCAGCCCAGTGCCAGGTCAGTTGGTGCCAGTTCGCTTTCGCGGTCGAGCCAATAATCCTCACGCGACAGTACCTTCGCTTCCAGTGAAAAGTCGGCCAGCGGCGTAATCAGATAATCATTGAATACAAAGGGCTCAGCATGGTTGATTAATACCTGCTCCGGCGCTGTTTGTGCTTTTATGCCCGGGCCCAGTGAGACCGTCTCTGCCGCGCGGCATTGCCAGACAAGCAAGCCAATCAACAACAGAAAAAGCAGATTTCTCAAACTCATGACTGCGCCAGATTAAACCGTTTGGCCGCCAGCATGATCAGCAACAGAACCGGTAGCCCCATCAATGCCGTCGATAAAAAGAAGCCCTGATAACCTATCGCATCGACCATCGTCCCCGAGTAACCGCCCAGCATTTTCGGCAACAAGGTCATCAGAGAAGAAAAAATCGCGTACTGCACCGCTGTAAAGGAAATATTGGTCAGACTGGAGAGAAAGGCTACGAAGGCAGCACTGGCGAGACCACCGGACAGATTATCAGCGGAGATGACCACATAGAGCATCCACACTTCATTACCCATGCCGGCCAGCAACATAAACAGCAGATTGGTCGCTGCAGAGAGTACCGCGCCCAGCATCAGTATCCGCATAACCCCATAGCGGACAGCCAGCAGGCCGCCCAGGAACCCACCCAGCAGGGTCATAAACAGCCCGAAGGTTTTTACCACGGTCGCGATCTGCGGTTTGCTAAAGCCTATATCCTGATAAAACACATTGGCAATTACCCCGAGTACGATATCGGAAATCCGATACAGGCCCACCAGTGCCAGCAACAACCAGGCGAGAGACCAGCCATAACGCTGAAAGAAATCCTGGATCGGCTCAATATAACTGCGTTTCAGCAAAGCCTTATTGACCCACTCAAAGCGCAGGCAGAATAAAGCCAGAATCACCGCGACTCCCAGCGCCAGCGCCAGCCGTAACATTTCCACCAGCACTCCGGCCAGATTAGCATTCAACACCCAGCCAGCAACCACTAACTTGGCCTGCAAAGCCAGTTCTGAACTGGAGGCAAAAAAAGCGATAAAGCCACTGACCGCCACCACAAAAGTAAAAAACAGACCGGCATAGTCACTGGCAGCCTGGGTACGAATGCCCTGATTCACCGCCGGCTCATCAATCACCAGCGTGGTGATAATGCCGATCAGCATGAAGCCACTCATGACCAGATAAGTGATCTGCCAGGCACTGAAATCATACTGTCCCAGGCTGGAGCCAAAATAACTGGCCAGAAACAATGCCCCAGCTCCAGCAATCAACATGCCGATACGGTAACCGGCGATGTAACTGGCAGACATCAGCGCCTGAAGCGTTTTGTCGGCAGATTCAATCCGGTAGGCATCAATCACGATATCCTGGGTCGCTGCTGAGAATCCGAGCAAGACTGCTGCCAGTGCCATTAAAGTCAGTCCCTGACTGGCTGGATCCACCAGCGCCATCAGGGCAATCGACAGCATCACCATCAGTTGAGATAACAACAACCAGGCACGTCGGCGGCCGAGCTTGCGGGTAAGAAGCGGCAATGGAATGACATCGATCAATGGTGCCCAGACGAACTTGAAGGAATAGCCCAGTGCCGCCCAACTGAAATAGGTTACCGCAGCGCGTTCAACGCCGGCCTCTCGCAGCCAGAGGCTCAAAGAGGAGAAAATCAGTAGTAACGGCAACCCGGCGACCACACCGTAAAACAGCATCGTGACCACCCGCGGATGGGCGAATGCTTTAAGACTCTCCTGCCATGAATGAAGTTGTGCTATCAAGCTGTGCTCACTGATAAGGTTCAGTCAGCTAAAGTACCACCGACCGTGGCCGCATACCAGCCAGCAAACGCTCTCTCAGACTGTGTTGTCGATGACATTCATGAGAAAATGGTGAGAAGTCTTTGCAGCGCAATCATTATGGCCCGACAACGCAAAATCATTCACGTCGATATGGATGCCTTTTTCGCCTCGGTGGAACAGCGGGATCATCCTGAATACCGGGGAAAACCGCTTATCGTCGGCGGGCAGCCTGACAGCCGTGGCGTGGTTGCTGCCTGTAGTTATGAGGCAAGACAGTTTGGTATCCACTCGGCCATGCCCTGCGCCCGCGCCTACCGTTTATGTCCGCAGGCAATATTTGTCCGCCCCCGTTTCGAAGCCTACCGTGAAGTATCCGGGCAAATACGCGAGATTTTCTGGCGCTATGCCAGTGAAGTTGAACCCTTATCTCTGGATGAAGCCTACCTGGATGTCAGCTATACCGCCGAGTTCAATGGCTCCGCCACCCTGATAGCACAGGCCATTAAACGGGCAATACAAGAAGAGACCGGGCTCACTGCTTCCGCCGGGGTCTCCTACAACAAGTTTCTCGCCAAAATCGCGTCCGATATGGACAAACCGGACGGGCTTTACTTCATCCGTCCCGACCAGGGTAAAAAATTTGTTGAGACCCTGCCGGTGGGTAAATTTCATGGTATCGGCCCCGCCACCGAAACCAGGATGAAAAAACTGGGCATTGAAACCGGCCTCGATCTGAGACAGAAAACGTTGGCAGAACTGACCGAACGCTTTGGCAAATCCGGCCAGTACTATTTCAATATCGCCCGCGCGATTGATGAACGGCCGGTACGCAGCCAGCGAATTCGTAAATCGCTCGGTAAGGAAACCACTTTCTCCAGAGATATTCTCTCCGTAGCAGAGCTGACGGCCAAACTGCTTGACCTTGCTGATATCGTGCTGGAAAGCCTGAACAAGCATCAGCTTCAGGCCCGGACTGTGACTGTCAAAGTCAAATATGCCGACTTTCAACAAGTCACCCGCGCGCAAACGATTGAACACAACATCGACATTGAAAATTTAAGACAACTCATCCCGCTGTTATTAAAGCGCACCGAAGCCGGTCACAAACCGGTCAGATTGGTTGGTTTGAGCCTGAGCGGCCTGGAGCTACCCGCAGTTGAACAAGCGCCACAACCGCAGCTGGACTTGGCATTGAATCAGGCATTTTAGTTGTCGATTAGTCTGGGCACTGGCTCTCGTATTCAACACCAGGCATTTGCGCGCCAAAACGTGAAGACAGTTACAAGTCAAACCGAGCCTGATTTGCCATAATGGTGTTTTGCCAGATGATTCAATAGCTATGGAACTTGCCGAGCAAACTGCACAGGATGTGCTGCAAAACGTATTTGGCTATCAGGCATTTCGTCACAATCAGGGAGACATCGTTGAGCAGGTGATTGCCGGCGGCGATGCGCTGGTCTTGATGCCAACGGGTGGGGGTAAATCGCTGTGTTACCAGATTCCGGCACTGGTACGACAGGGCACAGCAATTGTCGTCTCACCCTTGATTGCGTTAATGCAGGATCAGGTCGTCGCGCTCAAAGCCCTGGGGGTAAAAGCCGCCTATTTAAACTCCAGTCTGTCTGCAGAGGAAGCCCGCGCTGTCGAGAATGCGCTGGAGACGGGGGAACTTGATTTACTCTATGTCGCCCCCGAGCGTCTGTTGAATGAACGCATGTTGAGCCTGCTGGAACGCTCCAGTATTGCTCTGTTTGCTATCGATGAAGCACACTGCGTTTCCCAATGGGGGCATGATTTCCGGCCCGAGTACCAGCAACTGCGCCTTCTGCACGAGCGATTCCCGCAGGTGCCCCGCATTGCCCTGACGGCGACGGCTGATAAACGAACCCGCCATGAGATCATCGAGCAGCTTAACCTCCATCATGCCGAGGTCTATCTCAACAGCTTTGACCGACAGAACATCTTTTATTCAATCACCGAAGCACGTAATGCCAAACAGCAGCTGTGGCAATTTATCAGTACGCATCACGCCGACGATGCCGGTATTGTCTATTGCCTGTCACGGAAAAAAGTCGAGGCGATTGCTGAATGGCTGCAGGATCAGGGCAGAGTGGCCCTGCCTTACCATGCCGGGCTACCAGCCCAGTTGCGAGCACACACACAACAACGTTTCCTGCGCGAAGAGAGTGTGATCATCGTTGCCACCATTGCCTTTGGCATGGGTATCGATAAGCCTGATGTGCGCTTTGTTGCCCACCTGAACCTGCCCAAAAATATCGAAGCCTATTACCAGGAAACCGGGCGTGCTGGTCGTGATGGCCTGCCGGCCAATGCCTGGATGGCCTACGGCCTGCAGGATGTGATCACTCTGCGTCAGTTTATGCAGGACTCTGAAGCGCCCGATCTGGTTAAACGGGTTGAACATCACAAACTGGATGCTATGCTGGGCCTGTGTGAACTGATTACCTGTCGCCGCCATGCCCTGCTCGCCTACTTTGATGAGACCGCACCTGCCCAATGTGGACACTGCGATAACTGTCAGAACCCGCCTGAACATTTTGATGCGACCGAAGTGGCCCAGAAAGCCCTTTCCTGCGTGTTTCGAAGTGGCCAGCGCTTTGGCGTCAATTACCTTATCGATATTTTGCTGGGCAGTGATGATGAGCGTATCAAACAAAACCAGCACCACAAACTCAGCACCTTCGGTATCGGTACAGAACTGAACGCGACGCAATGGCGCGGCGTTTTCAGGCAACTGATTGCCACCGGCTATCTGGATATTGATATCAATGCCTATGGTGCACTCAAACTGACCGAAAAATGCCGTCCGGTGTTGCGCGGTGAAGAGACGCTGCGGCTTCGGAAACAACAGGAACGGCAGAAGGCGGCAAAAACAGCCAGAAAGCAGTCGACTGTCCGGCCCCAGGATGAGGCTTTATGGGAAGCCTTGCGAGCCTGCCGAGCTGATATTGCCCACTCTCAAGGTCTGCCGCCCTACGTTATTTTCCATGACGCGACGCTGCTGGATATGTGCAAGCAACGACCAGAGGACATGCAGGCGATGCGGCGCATCAGCGGCGTGGGTGAGCAAAAGTTGTCACAGTACGGCCAGCAGTTTCTGGCTATTATCCGTCAGCATCCGTTGTCAGAACTGCTGAACAATGGTTTAAGCGATACGGTGAATCAGACACTGATACTTCATGAGCAGGGGCTGGAACCGGAAGCCATTGCCCGCCAGCGGGATCTGAAAATAAGCACTGTGTTCAGTCATCTGGCCGACGGTATCAGCGCTGGTCTGCTGGATGTGAAAAAAGTGCTTCAACTGGAAGACCGGCAGTTGGGCGAAATTACCCTGACCATTGAATCACTAGGTGAGGAGGCCAGCAGTCTCAAGGTCATTCATCAGGCGCTGGACGAGGCCTATGACTATGGCATTATCCGTTGCGTGTTGGCATCGCTGACTTGAGACGATTATTGTCCGCTTCTTAGCGGAATGTTGATATCCCTGTCAGAACTCAGTCTTGCTGTTTAAGTAATGACACGCAGTTATTTCGCCCGTTATTTTTGGCTTGATAGAGAGCCTTGTCGGCCCGGTTAAAAACATCCTCAATGCTATCGCCCTGTTCAAACATCGCCAGCCCTGCCGACGTGGTCACCGGTACCGTTATATCCTGGTAATAGAAATGGGTCTTTTCTAAAATCTGACGTATTTTATTACTCAGTTTCAAAGCACTATCGAGATCGGTGTCAGGAAACAATCCTACAAACTCCTCGCCACCGAACCGCGCCATGAAGTCGGCTTTTCTGACTGTTTTTTTGAATATCTGGGCAATCGCTTTCAGGACCACATCACCCGCGCTGTGACCATACTGATCATTAATACTTTTAAAGTGGTCTACATCCCAGATTACCATCGTCAATGGTTTCTGGTGTCGCTGCCATCGCGCATACTCTGATTCGACAGTATCATTCAGCGCCTGTCTGTTCCAAATCCCGGTCAGCGCGTCTTTTAGCGCTTCTTCCTGGGCTTTAATGGTCGCCTGCCGTAAGATTTCAGCTTCCGATTCCATTGTGTGCAGGCGTTGATTCAGTTGTTTGATCTGTTCCTGAGCTTCAGCAAACCGGTCTCTATCGACCTGATGAGCATGACTGATGTGCCGGTTAAGAATATCAAGCCGGGTACTGACTGACTCTCTTAACTGACTCAACTCTGTGGCATCCTGAACATCAAGCCTCAGCCCCTTCATTTCCTCTTTAACATTATGCCCAAGCGCTTGCCGCTGGGTATAAACACTCAGTTCATCCTGCTCGAATCGGTTGAGCTGTTGGTCGAGACTGCTCAGCTTATCTGTCAGATTGAGGAGAAAGGCTTCGTACTCTCTTTTTTCATAGACGGCTGACGCACCAAGTTGACTGACCAGTTTAGCGATATCATCAATCACTCTGGGGAGTTCGCTGACAGTGATACCCTGCTGGATGGAATCCCTGATTTTTATGGCCTGTTCGTTAAATTCTTTTGGCAGGGATAACTGTTCAAGTAAGGTGATTAGGATCTCAACCGGGGAAACAGAGAGCGTATTTTCCGATTTGTCGGTCACACGTTCCGGTCTTGAACCGTTCTGCTGCGCCACGTCCTTGTCTCGGCCGCCACGAAACAATCTACTCAGTAATCCCCCAGGCTCTCGAGTCTCGACATCGATAAAGCTGTCCTGGATCAGGTGTGCGGTCTGTTCGATAAGCGCCGGCAGCTCGTTTTCTGAGGATTTACGTACTTTTCGAGCAAGCTGGGTTGCGTCTTTCTGGTTTTGTTTCGGCCACTTAATCTGCGCCAGAAGCCTGCCCAAACTGTCAGCAATACCCGACTGCCTGGCTGCGTTCTGATCCATTTGAGCAATACTCCGCTCCAACTCAACCAGCACATCTTCAATCTGATTGGTATTGCGGTTTTTATCGCGGAGCAGCTCAAGCAGCGTTGATAAGGTTTTATCCAGAACCGGGTCAAAGCCTTTGGCGGCGAATGCAAGACGATTCAAACTTCGCTCTAACAGTTGCTCGTAATGTTGTTGCTTTTCAAGCGCTTCGGAGACTTTAAAAAACTTCTCCTTCCATTCTTCAACTTTGGCGTCTTTCGCTACCATTGCCCGTTCCTTGCTTCTAATTCAATAAACCCAACACCTGCTCACATACTTATCCTGACATTCAGGGACACACTTCTCTGTACTTGTCTGCACTACTTTGTGGGGAATTCATAATCATAATCAATCGTTAGCGGCGCATGATCGGAAAAGCGCTGATCGCGATAAATTTCAGTCGCTTTGACGGTACCTTTCATGGATGGCGACAATACGTGGTAATCAATCCGCCATCCGACGTTGTTATCCCAGGCACGGCCCCGGTTCGACCACCAGGTGTATTCATGTTCTTTCTGCGGTAATTCGCGGAAGGCGTCAATAAAGCCCATTTCATCAAACAGCTTATCCAGCCATGCACGCTCCTCGGGCAGGAAGCCTGAATTTTTCTGATTGGCTTTCCAGTTACGGATATCTTCATTTTTATGCGCAATATTCCAGTCACCGGTAATCACATAGTCACGTCCGGAGTCTTTCATTTCCTGCATTTTCTTTTCAAAAAATTCCATGCAGCGGTATTTTGCCTGTTGACGTTCTTCCTTGGACGAGCCGGATGGCAGATAGAGCGAAATCACGCTTAGATTGCCAAAACGGCCCTCAATGTAGCGCCCTTCGGCATCAAATTCAGGATTATCCATGCCCACGATCACTGCATCAGGTTCATGCCGGCTATAGAGTGCGACACCGCTGTAGCCTTTACGCTCAGCATCATGGTAATAGCAGTGATAGCCCTGCGGGGTGAATACCTCATCCTCGAGTTGATGCACCTGCGCCTTGGTTTCCTGAATGCAAACTACATCCGCGTTCTGTTTCAACAGCCAGTCAAAAAATCCTTTACGTGCCGCGGCCCTGATGCCATTCACGTTAACGGTTATAATGCGCATAAATACCTCGTGATAAAATTTTCTCATCATACCATTTACAAAGCATATGAAAATCAGGATAATGGCGTGTTCATCTGATATTGATAGCTGAATTTTTAGGAGAAGCACTTTGGCAAACTCGGCACAAGCAAGAAAACGCGCGCGTCAAGCGGAAGTACACCGTCAGCGCAACGCCAGCCAACGTTCAGCGATGCGTACCAGCATCAAAGCACTGAGAAAAGCAATTGCAGCTGGTGATAAAGAAAAAGCGGTTGCTGCTTTCCAAGCTGCTGTACCTCAACTGGACCGTATGGCCCGTAAAGGCATTATTCACAAGAATACTGCTGCTCGCGGTAAGAGCCGCCTGAACAACGCTGTTCGCGCAATGTAATTAAAGCTGCAAAGCTTTTAAAAAAACCGGCCGAAGCCGGTTTTTTTATGTCTGTAACTTCAGCGGGTCACGTCACGACCAGATTATCGCGGTGGATCAGCTCAGGTTCATCGACATAGCCCAGCAAAGACTCAATCTCAGCACTGGCATGACCTTTAATGATACGGGCTTCTTCAGAACTGTAATTACTGAGACCGCGGGCAATTTCGCGGCCATTCAGATCCCGGCAAATCACCAGTTCTCCCCGTGTAAATTCACCTTCCACATGTTTCACACCAACCGGTAAAATGCTGCGGCCTTTTTCCCGTATCACTGCCACCGCACCATCATCCAGCACGATCTGACCTTTGGGAATCAAATGCCCGACCAGCCATTGCTGACGCGCCTTGATGGGCTTGTTGTCGGGCCACAGTAAGGTGCCGACGCCATTCCCCGCTGCCAGATACCGCAGATTATCCGGGTATTTACCCGACAGTATCACGGTGTAGGCTCCGGAGCGTGCTGCACGTCGCGCCGCCAGCAATTTGGTAGTCATGCCACCACGACCCAGTTCGCCTTTACTGTCACCGGCCATCTGATCCAGTGCCGGATTACTGGCAGCGGAAGCAGCTATCATCCGGGCGTTGGGATTACTTCTTGGATCGGAATCAAACAGGCCGTCCTGATCCGTCAGAATGACCAGCACATCGGCCTCAACCAGGTTGGCCGTCATCGCTGCCAAGGTGTCATTGTCACCAAAGCGAATTTCCTCGGTGGCGATAGTATCGTTTTCATTGACCACCGGCAGAATCCCCAGCTCCAGCAGAGTATGCAGGGCACTGCGGGCATTCAGGTGACGACCACGGTCAGACAGATCAGAGTGAGTGAGCAGAATTTGCGCAGTCTGAATGCCATGTTTACTGCATTCCGTGGCATAAGCATTCACCAGGCCCATCTGGCCGACACTGGCAGCCGCCTGTAGTTTATGAATTTCATGGGGGCGGCGCTGCCAGCCCATACGCTGCATCCCTGCTGCCACCGAGCCGGAAGTCACCAGCACCACTTCCTTGCCCTGTCGACGTAGCTCCGCAATTTCGCCGCTGAGCCAGCGAATACGTTCAATATCCAACCCCTCACCAAGGCGGGTCAGCAGTGCACTGCCGATTTTGATGACCCAGCGTTTGGTTTGGATAAGCTGCTGGTGAGGTTCGGTCACGGGGGCTTATTCCTTGTTATCGTCTTGTTCAGACTGTTCCTGTTCGCGGCTCAACTCCAGATAAGCCATCACATCTTCACACAGCTGATCACAGCCTTCACCGCTCTGACCACTGATACGATAAACCTTACCCTGCCAGTTGAGCCTGTCAATCACTTCACTGCACAGCTCCTCACGGATATCTTCCGGGACCAGGTCCATTTTATTGAGCACCAGCCATTGGTCCTGGCTGCCCAGGGCCTCGCTGTAGCGTTCCAGTTCACGGTTGATGGTTTTCACGCTCTCCACCGGATCCTGCTCGACATCGACGGGCGCCATATCAACCAGATGCAGTAACAGGCGGGTGCGAGTCAGATGACGCAGGAACTGAATGCCGAGGCCGGCACCTTCAGCCGCGCCTTCCACCAAACCGGGTACATCGGCAATCACAAAGCTGCGTACATCTTTCAGGGTGACCACCCCCAGATTGGGATACAGCGTCGTGAAAGGATAATCCGCGACTTTGGGCTGTGCGGCTGAGACCTGACTGATAAAAGTGGATTTACCGGCGTTGGGCAGACCCAGAAGACCGACATCAGCCAGCAGTTTCATTTCCAGACGCAGATTACGTTCTTCACCAGGGGTGCCATCCGACGTCTGACGTGGCGCGCGGTTGATACTGGATTTGTAGCGGGCGTTGCCCAGACCATGCCAGCCGCCTTTAGCCACCATCAGCTTCTTACCGGGCTCAGTCAGATCACCAATCAATTCATTGGTGTCGTCATCCCAGGCTTCGGTACCGACCGGCACTTTGATGATCAGATCCTCACCCCGCGCACCGCTGCACAGGCGGCCACGACCATGTTCGCCGCGCTCGGCTTTGAAATGACGCTGATAGCGGAAATCAATCAGGGTATTAACCTGTGTATCGGCCAGCAGGTAAACGTCACCGCCATCACCGCCGTCGCCACCATCCGGCCCACCGAAAGGAATAAATTTTTCGCGGCGAAAACTCAGACAACCGTTGCCACCGGCACCGGCCATCACTTTAATTTTCGCCTCGTCTACAAACTTCATGGATCCAACCCGCTCAATTCTCTATCTGACAAACGCCAGAAACAAAAAACCCCGCATCAGCGGGGCTTTCGGCTGTTTGCCCCAAACGGGCTAACAAATATTTTTAGTCAGCAACGACACTAACGAAAGTGCGTTTTTGTGGACCTTTGGTCTCAAACAACACTTTACCTTCAGCAGTTGCGAACAGTGTGTGGTCTTTACCGATGCTGACGTTACGACCAGCGTGATAACGGGTACCACGTTGGCGAACGATGATGTTACCGCCGACAACCATTTCACCGCCGTAGCGTTTTACGCCAAGGCGTTTACTCTCGGAATCGCGGCCGTTACGTGTACTACCACCAGCTTTCTTGTGAGCCATGATTAAACCTCTCTAAACAATCTTAGGCTGAAATGCCTGTGATTTCGATTTCAGTGAATGCCTGACGGTGCCCCATCTGTTTCTGATGGTGCTTACGGCGTTTGAATTTGATGATTTTGACCTTGTCGCCACGACCGTTGGCAGCAACTTTAGCAGTCACTTTGGCGCCATCCAGGTAAGGCGCGCCGACTTTGACGTCCTCGCCTTCGCCTACCAGCAGTACTTTATCCAGCTCAACCGTATCACCGGCTTCAGCATTCAGTTTTTCAACGCGGAGCTTTTCGCCCTCTTTTACCCGGTATTGTTTACCGCCTGTCGCGACAATAGCGTACATCGCTGTCTCCAAAAATAATGTTGTTAATGCAGGTTGCCCAACAAAAGACCGGCAATTGTAGCGCCTTTCTAATAGGAGATCAAATCTCAATATCAGGGTATGCTGATCTTCATGATTTGCGGTGAAATCCGCATCGTCTTAATATTTGCGCGCATGCCTCGTGCATGAGAAAGTACGCGTTTTCAGACATATTATAGGCAGATTTTTGCACTGTGGATATTCAATCCATCTATTCTTTGATACAGGACGATCTGGCGTCGGTCGATGCACTGATTCAATCCCGCCTGCAGTCTGATGTGGCGCTGATCAATCAGCTCGGTTTTTACATTATCAACAGCGGGGGCAAACGTCTTCGTCCGGCCATTGCGATTCTGAGTGCCCGCGCTTGCGGCTACCAGGGTGACAAGCATATCAACCTGGCTACTATCATTGAATTCATCCACACTGCGACCCTGCTGCATGATGATGTCGTCGACAACTCAGAAATGCGCCGGGGCCAGGAAACAGCCAATAACCTCTGGGGTAACGAAGCCAGCGTCCTGGTAGGCGACTTTCTCTACACACGTTCCTTCGAAATGATGGTGGAAATGGATTCAATGCGCCTGATGCAGATCCTGTCCCGCACCACCAATATCATTGCTGAAGGTGAAGTGCTGCAGTTACTTAACTGTCATGATGCCGACACAACAGAAGCCCGCTACCTGGAAGTGATTCACCACAAAACTGCCAAACTGTTTGAAGCCGCCGGGCAATTAGGTGCGGTGATCTGTGATGCCCCTGTTGAGATAGAGAGGGCGATGTCGCTCTACGCGATGCACCTGGGCAGCGCATTTCAGTTGGTTGATGACCTGCTTGACTACAGTCAGTCCAGTGAGACCATTGGTAAGAATATCGGTGATGATCTGGCCGAGGGTAAACCGACCCTGCCACTAATCTATGCCATGCGTCAGGGTAACGATGAGCAGGCGAATATTATTCGTCAAGCAATCGAAAACGGTGAACGGGATCGCATTGATGAGATTGTCCGTATCATCAATGAAACCGGCGCTATTGACTACACAGCCCGTGCTGCTTCAAATGAAGTGGCACATGCAAAAGCGGCTCTCAATGTACTGCCTGACAGTGATTACAGACAGGCCTTGCTGGCACTGGCTGATTTCTCGGTCAATCGTGACTACTGATTCAAGCTGCTGGTCTTGCCGCCGATTAACTGGATAAGATAGTCACTGAGTTGTTGCCGGGGTGAGCCTGTGATCAAATCAATTATTTCTCTCTCATGATAGCCAAGCCAGACATTCTCAACGCCAATATCCTGCTGGTTGATGATCAATTGGTGAACATCAAACTGCTGGAAAAAATGCTGCGGCAGGCGGGATTTGCTTCGATTTTTTCCACCACTCAGCCTCAGGAAGTCAAGACACTCTATTTCGATAATCAGATTGATTTGATCCTGCTCGATATCCGTATGCCGGACATGGACGGGTTCGAGGTGATGTCACAATTGCAGGCCGAAATTGAAAACGACTACCTGCCGGTGCTGGTCGTCACGGCCGAGCTGACCAGCCAGACGCGTGAACGGGCCCTGAGCAGTGGTGCCAAAGACTTTATTACCAAGCCTTTCAACCAGTCCGAAGTGCTGCAGCGCATTCACAACATGCTGGAAGTGCGGCTGTTGCATAAACAGATTCGCCTGCAGAATGAAACGCTGGAACAGCAGGTCAGGCAACGCACCCAACAGCTGGAACAAAGCCGGCTGGAAATTATTAAACGACTGGGCCGCGCTGCTGAATATAAAGATAACGAAACTGGCAACCATATCCTGCGTATGAGTCATTTTGCCCATATGCTGGCCAAAGCCGCCGGTCTCAGCCAGGAACAGGCTGATAACATTCTTCTGGCCGCACCCATGCACGATATCGGCAAGATCGGTATTCCCGATAATATTTTGCTCAAACCTGGCAAGTTAAGTCCGGATGAGTGGGAAATCATGAAAACCCACGTCAGCATCGGCGCTGACTTACTTGATGGTACCGATATTCCGCTGCTGGTGATGGCACGCAATATCGCCCTCAGTCATCATGAAAAATGGGACGGTAGCGGCTATCCACAGGGGCTCAAAGGCAAAGCCATTCCTATTGAGGGCCGCATCTGCGCAATATCCGATGTTTTTGATGCGCTGACATCTGAGCGACCCTATAAGCGGGCCTGGCCGGTTGAGGAGGCCATGGCGTTTCTGCATCAACAGAAAGGCAAACATTTTGATCCGGCGCTGGTTGAGTTGTTTGAGTCGATTCTTGATGACATTCTGACTTACCGTGCAGCCCACCTTGATAAGGTCAGTGATCAGGCACAGTCCGCCTAAAAGGCTTTGTCCCGAGACTCAGGTCAGCTATCCTTGACGCCTATGGCGAAAATATATGACTACCACCTGTTTTTCTGTACTCATCAGCGTGATGACGGCTCAGCCAATTGTGGCGAGCACGGCGCGCAATCATTGCGTGATTATGCCAAGCAACGGGTTAAAGCGCTGAAGATCAAGAAAGTGCGGGTCAATAATGCCGGTTGTCTCAATCGATGCAAGCTGGGACCCATGCTGGTCATCTACCCGGAAGCCACCTGGTACCACTATGAAACCCGCGAGGATATCGATGAAATCATTGACTCGCATCTGCTACAGGGCAAAGTGGTGGAGCGACTGCTGCGATGACACCGGATGAATACTGCCGTAATAAAGCAGCGAAGAGTGGCTCCAGCTTTTATTACAGCTTTATGTTCCTGCCGCCGCAAAAACGTCAGGCGATCATCGCTCTGTACGCTTTCTGCCGTGAAGTGGATGATGCTGTGGACGAAATTGCAGATCCGGATGTCGCTGCTCAGACTCTGGCCTGGTGGCGTCAGGAAATCGATCAGACATTCAACGGCACGCCCAGCCACCCGGTAGGCAAAGCGCTGCAGACGGCACTGGCGTATTTTGAACTGCATCCGGAATACTTTCATGAAATTATCGATGGCATGGAAATGGATCTACAACAACAATCCTATCCCGCCTTCAAACACCTGGCTTTGTATTGTCATCGCGTTGCCAGTGTCGTCGGCCTGCTGGCGGCAGAAATTTTCGGTTACCAGAACCGTCAAACGCTTAAATATGCCGAAAAGCTGGGACTGGCTTTCCAACTGACCAATATTATTCGTGATGTCCGCGAAGATGCCGAACGGGGTCGAATTTACCTGCCGCAAGAGGATTTGCAGCGTTTCAACGTTAGTCGTGATGATATTCTCAGTTTGCGACAGACACCGGCGCTGTCTGCCCTACTCCAATTCGAGGCGCAGCGTGCGCGCGATTTGTATCAAGAAGCCAAAAATCTGCTACCGCAAGAGGATCGCTTCAATCAGCGTACTGGCCTGATTATGTCGGCCATTTATGAAGCGACTCTGGATGAACTGGAGCACGAGGGTTTCCAGGTCATGCAGCATCGCTTGTCTCTGACCCCACTGCGTAAGCTCTGGCTGGCCTGGAAAACCGCGCGCCGGGAAAGAAAACACGCCCGATGACCACATTGATTATCGGTGGCGGCTGGAGTGGTCTCGCTGCCGCAGTCCGCTTATCCCAACAGGGTCATCGGGTCCAGCTATTCGAGTCGGCCCGGCAGTTGGGTGGTCGCGCCCGCAGTGTCGACTGGCAGGGTCTTGAAATCGACAATGGCCAGCACCTGATGATTGGTGCTTACCGTCACACGCTATCCCTGCTGGAAGATATCGGCGCTGACAACACAGCCTTGTTTCAACGTTTACCGCTGGATATCCAGATTCAGGATCCCGACTATCCGCCTCTCAGAATCGCGGCCGGTCCGGGGTTGCCCTGGCCACTGTCGCTGGCCTGGCGATTATGGCGTGATAATGGCACGGATTGTCTCGCCCAAATCAGCCGTCTGAACTGGCTTGCCAGACGGTTTAAACCCACGCCGGATATCAGCGTGGCAAGCTGGCTGGATCAAGCCGGTCAATCACGGCGCCTGATCCGTCAGCTCTGGGAGCCGCTCTGCCTCGCGACTCTGAACACCCCCATTGAGATGGCTTCAGCTGCCGTGTTTGCCAGGGTGCTGAGCACCACTTTTCGGGCACGTTCTGATACGGATCTGCTGATTCCCAAACTGCCTCTGGGTGCAACCCTGCCCAGGCTCGCTGAGCAATACATCCAGCAACAAGGGAGTCAGATCCACTTGCAAAGCCGGGTAGAAAAGATTGTTGTCGACGATGGCAAGGTCACCGGGCTTGTTACGCAGGGCGGTCAGTATTTCCCCGCCGAACATATTATTGTCGCGACACCGCTCGCCGCTGCCCGGCCTTTACTCGACGAGCAGCTCACTTTGCCTGTCTCTGATAGTTATCCCATAGCGACGGCCTACCTGCAATACCCGGCTGATTGCCGTCTACCCGCACCGATTCAGGGGTTGAGCGGGACCTTGTGTCAGTGGCTTTTTGATCGCCATGAACTCCGTCCCGGACTGGTTGCTGCCGTGATTAGCGGCCCCGGCGAACATGAAAAACTCAGCAAAGCAGCTTTGCTGAAACAGATAGCCGGTGAAATTCATCAACAGTGGCCTGAATTGCCACCCATGCCTGACAAAAGTCTGGTTATCCGTGAAAAACGGGCCACCTTTATCTGTAACGTTGACATTCAGCGTCAAAGGCCCAACAATCGCACTGAGATCACGGGTCTGTGGCTGGCGGGCGACTTCGTTGCCAATCCCTACCCGGCTACCTTGGAAGGTGCAGTCCTTAACGGTGAGCAAACTGCGATACAGTTAATGGAGCAACTCAAATGCCAGTCGCGAACAACGTGATCCGTTGCTATACTTCGATTTTTACAAAATAACAAATAGGGAATGCCATGTTGAATCATATTCGTTTGATGTTTATCGCTCTGTTTATGGGTCTGTTTCTGATCGCCTGTGGTGATGACAGCGCTCAGCAGGATACCGCTGAAGAGGCTGCAGCGCCTGCTGAAATGACCTCAGAAGAAGCAGCCACAGAAACTGACGCTGAAACTCAAGAAGCTATGCCCGCGGAAGACAGTTCTTCCATCGAAGGTATGACGGAAGAAGAAGCCATTGCGAAATGGGGTGAACCCGATGTCACCCAAACCCGTACCATTGATGCACTGACCATCACTCACCATGAATGGCATGGCGAAGACGGCACTACCGCTGTTCAGTTCCAGAACGGTGTCGCTAAATTCAGCCAGTTTGTACCGGCTGAATAAGCTGCATGTCGGGTTATGCTGAGGCCGACAAGCTCAGAGATCGCGTTATTCTGATTACCGGTGCCGCTCGCGGCATCGGTGCCTCAGTAGCTCAGGCCTGCGCAGCCCAGGGCGCAACGGTCATTTTGCTTGATAAACACGTTCCCGGGCTCGAGTCGATTTACGATGCCATCACTGAAAGTGGTGGTCCGACACCAGCTATCTATCCGCTGGATCTGAAAGGGGCCTCCGTGCCTGATTACCAGCAACTGGCTGAAACCCTGTCCACCCAGTTCGGCCGGCTGGATGGACTGATTCACTGTGCTGCCGCGCTGGGCCAACTAGCCCCGGTAGAACACCAGGACACTAAAACCTGGCTGGAAACGCTGCATATTAACCTCACCGCCACATATCTCCTCACCCGCGCCTGCCTGCCGATGCTGAAAAAGCAGGAAGGCAGCAAATTGATTTTCACCACCGATGCACACAAGCATGATGCCTACTGGGGTGCCTACGGTATCAGTAAGTCGGCAATCGAAGCACTGGCGGCACAGATTGCCGAGGAATCTGAAGCCCAGGGCAAGCTGCAAGTGCACACCCTTGACCCCGGCAGCGTGCAAACGGAACTGTTTGCAAGAGCATTTCCGGCAACGGATCCGGCCGTATTGCCTAAACCTGACGCTATCGCGCCACGTTATCTGGCTTTGTTATGTGAAGCAGATCACGGACAAAACTGATAACACTTGATCAAAGCGATCTGTCAAATCGCTGACACCACACGTCAAGATCCTGATTTAATTGTATTTTTTGTTTTTGGCACAAATATCGCACATAACACTTACCACGAGTAAGGATAAGTGTTATGGAACAGCAATTACCCAACAACAACAGTAAGCTCAGCCTGGTCGATGGCGGTCAGACCGCGCCTAAACCTGTCACCACCAGCCCGACCCTGTCGGCTGAAGATCTCGTCAGTCGTTTGCCGGGGGTTTTGCAAACCACGCTTGTCCTGGAAGAATTATTGCCGCTGTTCGAACAGCAACTTCGCCAGGTCATGCATTTCGACAGTTTCCATTACCAGCACTTGCCACTCAACTGTCAGATCGACAGTGACAGCCAGCGTCATCACCGCTGTCATTACAAACTGGATATGAATGGTCAGTATCTGGGTGATCTGACATTGACCCGTCGGCACAAATTTACAGAAACACAAATTGCACTGCTTGAGGATCTGCTGTGTCAGTTGGTTTATCCTTTACGCAACTGCCTGCTTTATAAACAAGCACAGAACTCAGCGTTGCTTGATGATCTGACCGGACTGGGTAACCGCGCTGCCTATGACAAGAGTCTGCAACGTGAGATTGATCTGGCACAGCGTCAGCAAGCTGACCTGTCTTTGATTATTTTGGATATCGATAACTTCAAAGCCATCAACGACGCGTACGGTCATAGTAGTGGTGATCGGGCATTGAAAACGCTTGCTGAAACCATAAACCAGACAATGCGTCGGAGTGATATGGCCTTCCGTTTCGGCGGCGAAGAATTTGTTCTGCTGCTCAGTAACACTGATCTGGAAGCAGCAGCCATTGTGGCAGAACGCCTTCGGCTCGCAGTGTCAGAAACACTGTGTCATGACGGTAAGCGTGGGTTTGGATTCACTGTCAGTTTGGGTGTCGCCCAACTCGATGGCGAAGAGCACGGTTACCACTTATTTGAGCGTGCCGACATGGCCTTGTACCAGGCAAAACATAGGGGTCGCAATACAGCGGTCTGCGCTCCTCCCACCCAACAGGACTGAGCTCAACGGCCTCGAATACGAGGTCGACGTTTGGGTTTATCTTCACTGGGTGCTCTCGCTTTGCCTTTATAGGGAGAGGTCTCTGGCTTGGCAGGTTTAGCACCACGTTTATCTGCTTTCTGCGGTCTTTTCGTACTTCCCGCCGTTTTTTTGACAGAAACCGGTTTCATACCAGCCTGTTCATAAAGATAATCCAGATCACCACCTTCCAGTTTGGTCCAGTGACCGATACGCAGGTTGTTAGGCATAATAATCGGTCCGTAACGCACCCGCATCAATCGACTGACCTGAACCCCCTGACTCTCCCAGAGTCGGCGTACTTCACGGTTACGCCCTTCCTGAATGACTACATGAAACCATTTATTGGCACCTTCACCACCCGATTCCTGAATATCATTAAACTTGGCCTCACCATCATCAAGTATGACCCCATCACGAAGGGTCTGCATCATCTCCGGTGTCACCTCGCCCAGAATGCGGACCGCGTATTCACGGTCCATCTCATTGGCAGGATGCATCAGTCGGTTCGCCAGTTCACCATCGGTGGTCAGAATGATGAGACCACTGGTATTCAAATCCAGTCTACCAACACTCACCCAGCGGCCCTGTTCCGGCTTGGGCAGTGATTGAAAAATGGTACGACGCCCTTCCGGGTCGCGTCGGGTACAGACCTCGCCAATCGGCTTGTTATATAAAATTACCTGCTGCGGCTGTTGCCACAGGCGTTTAGGTGATAAGGGTTTATTATCCAGACGCAGCCGGTCGCCTTCACTAATCTGATCACCCAGGCTGGCGGTTTCACCATTACGGCTGAGCCGGCCTTCTTTAATCCAGGTTTCTATCTGTCGACGTGAGCCATAACCGGCCCGAGCCAGGACTTTTTGTATACGTTCTGCCATATCAATCTACTTGTAATTAAGTCCCATCGCGACTCTGACCTCGGCCAGCGTCTCCTGTGCTACTTCTCGCGCGGCCGCCGTGCCATCGTCAATGATCCGGCGCACGTCTTCAGGATGCTGGCTGAAATCATTGGCGCGCTCACGAATCGGCCGTAGCTCGGCGCTGACAGCATCGATCAGCGGGCCTTTACAGTCGAGACAGCCAATACCCGCGCTTCGACACCCTTCCTGTACCCACTGTTTCTGATCCTCGTTGGCATAAACCTCGTGCAGTTGCCATACCGGGCAACGATCAGGATCACCCGGATCACTTCGGCGCACCCGATTGGTATCGGTCGGCATCCGTTTGATTTTCTCTGCCAGCGAATCTTCTGGTTCACGCAGGGAAATGGTGTTGCCATAAGACTTGGACATCTTCTGGCCATCAAGACCGGGCATTTTGGAAGCCGGTGTCAACAGCGCCTTTGGCTCTGGCAGAATCACTTTACCGGCGCCCTCCAGAAAGCCGAAGAGACGCTCCATATCGCCCAGAGCCAGATTCTGCTGATTTTTCAGCAGCTCGCGTGCAGTCGCCAAAGCTTCGGCATCCCCCTTCTCCTGATAGGACTTGCGCAGGTTGTTATAGAGCTTGGCATTTTTCTTACCCATTTTTTTGATCGCGGCTTCGGCTTTTTCCTCGAAGTCTTTTTCACGACCATAAAGGTGATTAAAGCGACGCGCGACCTCACGGGTCAGTTCGACATGAGCAACCTGGTCTTCACCCACCGGCACCTGGCCGGCACGGTAAATCAGAATATCCGCACTCTGCAGTAACGGATAACCGAGGAAACCATAGGTCGACAGATCTTTTTCCTTGAGTTTTTCCTGCTGATCTTTATATGTCGGCACCCGCTCCAGCCAGGACAAAGGTGTCATCATTGACAACAGCAGGTGCAACTCGGCATGTTCGGGCACTTTGGACTGCAGGAACATGGAAGCCGCAGAAGGTTCAATGCCCGCAGCCAGCCAGTCAATCACCATTTCCCAGACACTGTCTTCGATAACACCGCTGTCTTCATAGTGGGTAGTCAAGGCATGCCAGTCTGCGACAAAAAAGAAGCAATCGAATTCATGCTGCAGTTTGACCCAGTTTTTCAGTACACCATGATAATGTCCCAGGTGCAGCTGCCCGGTCGGGCGCATGCCTGAAACAATTCGTCGTGACTGTAAAGCTACCGTATCCAAAGTGATCTCCCGATATTGGTCATCGAATATCTATAAAATGGTGCTGAAAATTTGCGGGGGCAACTCAAACAACCAGGCCAGGGTATTGAGCATTCCGCCCACCAGCGGCCATAAAATCAGGCCCAGCAAACCGAAAAACAGCAAGCCCAGCAGGATGAAAAAACCATAAGGCTCCAGCCGACTGACCTGCCAGCTCAAAGGCCCCGGCAACACACTGACCAGCACCCGGCCTCCATCCAAAGGTGGCAGGGGCAGCAGGTTCAGCATCATCAGCATGGCATTGATCAAAATGCCGGCGACGCCCATAAACATCATGGGTTCTCCAATCACATTTCCGCTTTGGGCCAGCGCCAGCCCCAGTTTGGCTATCAGCGCCCAAAACACGGCCATGATCAGGTTGGCGGTAGGGCCGGCCAGCGCGACCCAGGCCATATGGGCCTTGGGTTTACGCAGATTCTGAAAGGTCACCGGCACCGGTTTGGCCCAGCCGAATACAATACCGCCCAGCAGTAACAGCACGCCCGGCACCAGCAGTGTGCCGATCGGATCCACATGTTTGATCGGATTCAGTGTCAACCGTCCCATCATCTGCGCGGTGCGATCGCCGAGCTTGAGGGCCACCCAGCCGTGCGCGACTTCATGCACAGTGATGGCAAACAGAACCGGAATTGCCCAGATAATAATCTTCTGGACCAGGCTGAACTCAAGCACTGATGCTTTCCTGCCCAGCCAGATAAGGCCGCAACGCAGCCGGGATAGTAATTGAGCCATCAGCCTGTTGATGGTTTTCCATTAATGCCAGCAGGGTACGGCCGACCGCGAGGCCCGAACCATTGAGTGTATGCACCAGTTCCGGCTTGCCGGTTTCCGGGTTACGCCAGCGGGCTTGCAGGCGACGCGCCTGAAAGTCGCCGAAATTACTGCAGGATGAGATCTCCCGATAGGTCTGCTGGCTGGGCAGCCAGACTTCCAGATCGTAGGTCTTGGTTGAGGAGAAACCCAGATCCCCGGTACACAGATTCACCTTGCGGTAAGGCAGTTCCAGTAGTTGCAGGATTTTTTCGGCATGGGCGGTCAGCTCTTCATGGGCCGCCTGGCTGTCCTTTGGTTTGACGATTTGTACCAGCTCTACTTTTTCGAACTGATGCTGACGAATCAGACCACGCACGTCACGACCATGCGAACCAGCTTCACTGCGGAAACAGGGTGTGTGTGCCACAAATTTCAACGGCAACGCCGCATCATCACTGATGGTATCGCGAACGATATTGGTGACCGGTACCTCGGCGGTCGGGATGAGATAAAACTCGCCATCATCAATTTTGAACAAATCCGCTTCGAACTTAGGTAACTGACCGGTGCCTTTGAGCGACTCGGCATTGACCAGGTAGGGCACATAAGTTTCGGTGTAGCCATGCTGCTCGCTGTGGGTATCCAGCATGAACTGGGTCAGTGCCCGTTGCAGTCTGGCCAGAGGCCCCTGCAGCGTGACAAAGCGGGCAGCGCTGATTTTTGCCGCCGTTTCGAAATCCATGCCGTTGAGTGCGGCACCCAGATCCACATGATCTTTGGGTTCGAAATCAAACTGGCGAGGCTCACCCCAGCGCGAGACTTCTTCATTTTCAGTCTCATCCTGACCGGCAGGCACATCTGCCTGGGGCAGATTAGGAATACCCAGCGCCACATCATTGAGCTTGTCCAGCACTTCAGCGAGACGGGCTTCAGCCGCTTTATGGCGATCGCCCAGATCATCAATTTCTTTCAGCAGGGGGGCGATATCTTCACCGGCCGCCTTGGCTTTACCAATGTTTTTGGATCGGGTATTGCGCTCTGTCTGCAGTTCCTGCGCATCCCGCTGCGCCTGTTTACGTTCCCCTTCCAGTTGTGCCAGCAACGCCAGGTCAAGTTCAAAACCACGGCGTTTTAATTGTACTGCAAGCTGTTCAACATCGTTTCTCAGTAACTTCGGATCTAACATCTTATTTTAAATTCCAGATTGTGCGGGCCAGCTGATAACCAATTCCGGCTTCACCAAATCTCCCAGTTTTTCAATCGTTTCCCTGACGTGATCGGGCTCATCAAAAAACTCAATGATGATGGGCAATTCGGAGGAAAGTGCTAATAGCGAGGCCTTGTGAAGACGGTGATCGCTGCCCAGTCCTGCCACCCCCTTAAATACGGTGAAGCCCCGGACACGGATATCCACCAGTCGGGAGATGATTTTATTGACGTCATCCCGGCCTTCAACCAGATAGATACGTGCCATCGTCACAGCCTGACTCATATTTGCCTTCCTATTCCCAAACCGACCCAGGTTGCCAGCAGGCAACAGCTCACGCTCAAAAACACATTCAGCACCGCCTTGGCCCAGTCACCACTCTCCATCAAAGCCAGTGTTTCCAGTGAGAATGAAGAAAAGGTGGTAAAAGCACCTAACACACCAAATAAAATGCCCGATCTCAACTCTATTGAGCTGATTTGACGCTCAACCAGCATGATGAATAAAAAGCCCATCAGCAGCGAACCGAGCACGTTAACAGTTAATGTGCCATAGGGAAAGTCTCTGCCCATCAGGCGATGAACACTGGTAGACACCACAAAACGCAGCACGGCTCCCACCGCACCGCCGACTGCTATTGCTATCAGTTGCTGCACCTGTCCATTCCCATCGCTAAAAGCGTTAGTTTACCGCATTCAGGCATTATGCTCGCAACTGATTGGTTTGAGGCAGAAAAGACGCCTTACCACGGTTTGTTCTGAGGCGCTGATGACTGTCAGGATAAAACCGGTTTTAACTCGCCACGCTGGTAGCGTTCCACCATTGTGCTAAGCGGGATCGCTTTGATCTTGCTCGCATGACCGGCACTGCCGAATGCTTCATAGCGAGCCTGACAGATGGCCTGCATCGCGGCTGTCGATGCCTGAAGAAATTTACGCGGGTCAAACACCGGCTTGTTCTTTTCATCGGTCATAAACTGACGAATGGCGCCGGTTGAGGCCATCCGCAGATCGGTATCAATATTGACCTTGCGTACGCCCGACTTAATACCCTCGACGATTTCTTCCACCGGCACACCGTAGGTCTGACCGATATCACCGCCATGCGTATTAATAATCTTCAGCCATTCCTGTGGCACTGAGCTGGAACCGTGCATCACAAAATGCGTGTTGGGGAGTTTCTTTCTCAGTTCCCTGATACGGTCGATGGCCAGAATCTCGCCGGTTGGTGGCCGGGTAAACTTATAGGCGCCATGACTGGTGCCGATAGCGACCGCCAGGGCATCCACTTCGGTGCGTTTGACAAAGTCCACGGCTTCATCCGGATCGGTCAGCAGTTTTTCCCGATCCAGTTTGCCTTCGGCACCGTGGCCATCCTCTTCGCCCATCATGCCCGACTCCAGCGAGCCCAGACAGCCCAGTTCACCTTCCACCGAGACGCCACAGGCATGGGCCATATCGACCACTTCACGGGTGACCCGCACGTTGTATTCATATTCTGCCGGCGTTTTCATATCTTCCAGCAATGAACCATCCATCATCACCGAGCTGAAGCCGGACTGAATTGATCGGGCACAGACGCCGGGGGATGCACCATGATCCTGATGCAGCACAATTGGAATAGCCGGGTAGGCTTCCAGCGCAGCCAGAATCAAGTGCCGCAGAAACGGTTCACCGGCATAACTCCTGGCGCCGGCACTGGCCTGCATGATGACAGGACTGTCGGCCGCCACCGCCGCCTCCATAATCGAATGCACCTGTTCCATGTTATTCACATTGAAGGATGGCACGCCGAATTCATGCTCAGCCGCATAGTCGAGTAATTGACGCAATGATATGAGAGCCATAATTTCTCTCCTCCAGAACTAATCCTTGGGCAGGGACTTTACACCTCACCGTTTACGTCTTGTTTGACGCTCACTTATACAGTTCACGACATAAACCGCGATGAGAGATACACAAGCCCTGACACTGCGTTATTCGCAGCTTTGACCATTGACCCGGGGCTCGACCATATCACCAACACGCACCAGCTTGAGCGCATTAGTGCTGCCCTGAACCTCCAAATCACCTTTTGTAATGATAACTATATCACCTTCCACAACTACGCCGCGACGCTCAAGCTCAGTAATGACCTCACGGTTAAGCGTGGCATGATCATTGTGCTCTCGTGCGAATTTGATGGGATAAACACCGCGGTAAAGGGTGACCCGCCGGGCTGTTTTTTCATGCGGGGTCAGAGCAAAAATCGGAATACCGGAACTGATGCGTGACATCCATAACACCGTAGAACCTGACTCTGTCAGTGCTGCGATAGTTTTCACATTGAGATGATTGGCCAGATACATGGCGCCCATTGCAATCGCCTCATCCATCTGCTCGAAGCTGGAATCTATCCGGTGGCGGGAAACGCGAATTTCCCGCTCCTGTTCTGCCTGCAGGCAAATCCGGTGCATTGCGGCTATGGTTTTAATCGGATTTTTGCCCACTGCAGTTTCCCCGGAGAGCATCACCGCATCAGTGCCATCCAGCACGGCGTTGGCGACATCGAAGACCTCGGCACGGGTGGGGATGGGATTCAGGATCATCGATTCCATCATCTGGGTCGCGGTGATCGTGACCCGGTTCATACGGCGGGCCAAGCTGATTATGCGTTTCTGAATTGGTGGCAGGGCAGCATCCCCCATTTCCACCCCAAGATCCCCCCTGGCCACCATAATCGCATCAGCAGCTTCAATGATCTCCTCGATCGCATCAAGCGCTTCGGCTCGTTCTATTTTGGCGACAATAGCCGCATGGCCACCCGCTTCATGCAACAGGCGCCGGGCTTCGTGAATATCCTCTGCAGAACGGGGGAAAGACACCGCAAGATAATCCGCCTCCATCCGCGCCGCAGTAACGATATCCTGGCAATCTTTGCCAGTCAGGGCTGCTGCTGATAAACCGCCGCCCTGGCGGTTAATGCCCTTGTTGTTAGATAAAGGCCCGCCGGTGATGACCCGGGTCATGATGCGACGGTCATTGACGCCTTCGACCCGTAACACAATACGACCGTCATCCAGCAACAGGATATCGCCGTCACTGACATCGTCCGGCAGGGCTTTGTAATCAATCCCGACCTGATAATCATCACCATCCTGGCTGCCAAGATCCGCATCGAGGACGAAGCTGGACCCATCTTTTAGCACGATTGGCCCGTCTTTAAAGCGGGCGATACGAATTTTGGGTCCTTGCAGATCAGCGAGAATGCCAACCGGCTTGTGACAAATGCGGGCGCGCTCACGCACCCGCTCGGCCAGTTGAATATGATCAGCCGGGTCACCATGCGAGAAATTGAGCCTGACCACATTCATGCCGGCTTCGAACATGGCATCCAGGGTTTCGGGCCGTTGTGTGGCCGGCCCCAGAGTCGCAACAATTTTTGTTCGTCTAATGGCCGTCACATCAACTCCTTGTCAGTTAGCTGGATTCGGCGGCACGCTGCTCCAGAATTTCAACGGCAGGCAGGGTTTTACCCTCCAGGAACTCGAGGAAAGCACCCCCACCCGTAGAAATGTAAGAAATATCATCACAGATTTTGTATTTGGCTACCGCTGCCAGTGTGTCGCCGCCACCAGCGATAGAAAAGGCGTCAGATTCGGCAATCGCCATTGCGATTTCTTTGGTGCCTTCACCGAACTGGTTGAATTCAAAAACGCCAACCGGCCCGTTCCAGACGATGGTACCCGCATTTTTGAGGATATCGGCCAGCGTCGCTGCTGTTTTGGGACCGATATCGAAGATCATATCATCATCCTGCACTTCTTCGACTTTCTTGGTTTCCGCTTCAGCATTTTCAGCGAACTTTTTCCCGCAGACCACATCGGTCGGGACCGGAATATCTCCGCCACGGGCCTGGGCGTCAGCGCGCAGTTTACGACAGGTATCCAGAAACTCATCTTCATAGAGTGAGTTACCTACATTGAAGCCTTCCGCAGCGATAAAGGTATTGGCAATCCCGCCGCCCACTATCAATTGATCGACCTTGTTAGACAGACTTTCCAGCACGCTCAGCTTGGTGGAAACCTTGGAGCCACCGACAATCGCGACCATAGGTCGGGCCGGATTATCCAATGCTTTACCCAGGGCTTCCAGCTCAGCCGCCAGCAAAGGGCCGGCACAGGCAACAGGCGCATATCTGGCCACACCGTGGGTAGATGCCTGAGCGCGGTGAGCCGTACCGAAAGCATCCATCACAAACACATCACACATCTGCGCCATGCGTTTTGATAAAGCTTCGTCGTTTTTCTTTTCACCCATGTTAAAGCGCACGTTTTCGCACAGTACAACTTCGCCCGGCTCGACCGGGATAAAGTCAGGCTCCAGCCAGTTCTGCTCAAGCCTGACCGGCTGTTCCAGCAGGGCTGATAGATAATTGGCTACCGGTGCCATTGAATACTGGTGAACATACTCGCCCTCGGTAGGGCGGCCCAGATGCGACATAATCATCACGCGAGCGCCTTTTTCCAGCGCCAGTTTGATGGTGGGCAACGAAGCATGAATACGGGTACCGTCAGCGACCACGCCTTTTTTCAGCGGCACATTCAGATCCTGGCGAATCAATACGCGTTTACCGGCCAGGTCCAAATCAGCCATTTTGATTACGGACATGAAATTTCCCTCTCGAAATTTTTCGTTTTTGCCCAGTATAGTGGTCTTCGCCACTGTTTTGGGCATAAAAAAGGCCTCCCGCTGATGAGCAGGAAGCCTCCATGGTTCAATCTATCTGTGTCGACTTAGTCGGCCACATGTTGCACAAGGCGCATCATGTTGCAGGTATAGCCGTATTCATTGTCATACCAGGCGACGACTTTGATAAATGTGCCGTCCAGCGCAATACCGGCGCCGGCATCAAAAATCGATGGTGCGGTACAGCCTCTGAAATCGGTAGAAACCACGCTTTCATCGGTGTAAGCCAGAACGTCTCTCAACTCGCCGCTGGACGCATCACGCATGGCCTGGCAGATGGCTTCATAATCCGCGTCTTTTTCCAGTTCCACGGTTAGGTCCACCACAGATACATCCGAGGTTGGCACACGGAATGCCATACCTGTCAGTTTGCCGTTCAGATCCGGCAATACCTTGCCGACAGCTTTGGCGGCACCGGTAGAAGAAGGAATGATATTTTCCAGAATGCCGCGGCCACCTCGCCAGTCTTTCATGGAGGGGCCATCCACCGTTTTCTGTGTCGCTGTGGCAGCATGCACGGTGGTCATCAGACCCCGTTTGATACCAAAGCTGTCATGCAGCACTTTGGAGACCGGTGCCAGTGCATTGGTCGTGCATGAAGCCGCTGAAACAATGGCTTCGCCCTGATAGCTTTTGTGGTTCACGCCGAAGACAAACATCGGCGTGTGATCTTTCGACGGGGCCGATTGCACGACTTTTTTGGCACCGGCATCTATATGCGCCTGACAGCTTTCTTCAGTCAGGAAAAAACCGGTGCATTCAATCACCAGTTCTGCACCGACTTCATCCCACTTCAGATCAGCCGGATTGCGCTCGGCAGTCACTCGGATGGTTTTACCGTTGACGACCAGGTGACCATCTTTGACTTCAACCTGACCATCAAAGCGACCATGGACTGAGTCATATTTGAGCATGTAAGCAAGATATTCCGGATCCAATAAGTCATTAATTGCGACCACTTCGATATCTTTGAAGTCTTTGACTGCAGCCCGGAACGCCATCCGGCCGATACGGCCAAAACCGTTAATACCGACTTTAATCGTCATGCTGTTTCCTCTCTGGATTCAATTTGTCTAAAAACTAAAAACTTGTGGACAAGGATCTACTTTTTAGACTTTAAAGTGTCAGGCGAAAAAAAACCAGCGGGCCAAAGCCCGCTGGTCATTTTTTGTGCGATTAAATAAGCCCTTACAGGGTTTCTTTAACCGTTTTAACCACGTTGTCGACAGTGAAGCCGAAGTACTTGAACAGATCGCCACCCGGTGCAGATTCACCGAAGGTGTCGATACCGACAGTACCGCCTTCCAGACCGACATATTTACGCCAGAAGTCAGTGACACCAGCTTCAACAGAAACGCGTTTGACGCCTGGTGTCAGGACGCTGTCTTTGTAAGCTTGGTCCTGACGATCAAAGACGTTGGTTGAAGGCATGGAAACAACGCGAGCTTTGATACCTTCGCCTTTCAGTGCTTCTTGAGACTGCAGAGCCAGATCCAGTTCAGAACCGGTCGCAATCAGAATCACATCAGCGTTGCCGCCGTCTGCTTCAGAGATGACATAGCCACCTTTACGAATCGCTTCGAAGTCAGCTGTATCGTGAGTACGGCCAGGGACACCCTGACGGCTCAGAACCAGGCTGGTAGGACCATCCATACGCTCAACAGCTGCAACCCAGGCAACCGCTACTTCGGTTGAGTCACCCGGACGCCATACATCCATGTTCGGGATGTAACGCAGGCCGGCAGATTGCTCGATAGGTTGGTGAGTCGGGCCGTCTTCACCCTGACCGATAGAGTCATGAGTCAGGACAGCAACGGTACGCTGCTTCATCAGTGCCGCCATACGCAGGGCGTTTTTGGCGTAGTCAGAGAACATGTGGAAAGTACCACCGTAAGGCAGCAGACCACCATGCAGTGCCATACCGTTCATGATGGCAAACATACCGAATTCACGAACACCGTAAGAGATGTAGTTACCAGGCTCTTTACCGGAAACATGCTTGAAGCTCGGGCAGCTTGTCAGGTTTGAACCAGTCAGGTCGGCAGAACCGCCCAGGAATTCCGGCAGCGTTGGTGCCAGTGCAGTAATGACATTTTGTGACGCTTTACGAGTCGCTACTTTTTCAGCTTTCTCGTTGGTTTCAGCAATCATCTTGTCAGTGACTTCTTTCCAGTTTGCTGGCAGTTCACCGGCCATACGACGTTTGAACTCAGCAGCCAGTTCAGGGTATTCCTTCTCGTAGGCAGCGAATTTTTCGTTCCAGGCGGCTTCTGCTTCAGCACCTTTGGCTTTGGCATCCCAACCTTCGTAAACGTCTTCAGGAATCACAAATGGCTCGTAGTCCCAACCCAGTTCTTTACGGGTCAGTGCCACTTCTTCTTCACCCAGCGCTGCACCATGGCAGTCGTGGCTGGCTGATTTGTTAGGTGAACCGAAACCAATGATGGTTTTACAGCAGATCAGTGACGGCTTGTCAGTGACTTTCTTGGCTTCTTCGATGGCTTTGTTGATAGCGTCAGCATCGTGACCGTCAACAGCTTGTACATGCCAGCCGTAAGCTTCAAAACGCTTGGCAGTGTCATCGGTGTACCAGCCATCGATATGACCGTCGATAGAGATGTTGTTGTCATCCCAGAATGCGATCAGGTTACCCAGACCCCAGGTACCGGCCAGCGCACAGGCTTCGTGAGAAACGCCTTCCATCAGGCAGCCGTCGCCCATGAACACATAGGTGTGGTGGTTAACGATGTCGTGACCTGGTTTGTTGAATTGATCCGCCATCAGTTTTTCAGCCATGGCGAAACCGACACCGTTGGTAATGCCCTGACCCAGAGGACCAGTGGTGGTTTCAACACCCGGTGCATAACCGTATTCAGGGTGACCGGCACATTGAGAGTGCAGCTGACGGAATGTTTTGATTGAATCCATTGGCAGGTCGTAACCGGTCAGGTGCAACAATGAATAAATCAACATAGAACCGTGGCCGTTAGACAGGATAAAGCGATCACGGTCAGCCCATTTCGGGTTGTTAGGATTGTGCTTCAGGTGATCGTTCCACAGGACTTCGGCGATATCCGCCATACCCATAGGCGCACCCGGGTGACCAGAATTCGCCTTTTGTACTGCATCCATACTCAGAGCACGGATTGCATTAGCTAAATGTCTACGTGTAGCCATTTTCTACATTCTCCTATTAAAAAAAATTAAGCCGCCCGCCATTTGATCGAGCAGCCCATACTCGGTATCTGATTTTCCGGGCCATGGCCTGTTTCAGCGACCTGCTTCATTGCTTCAAACAGGTCCCGTCGTACATCAGGATCGGCAGCCTGTTTACGGCTGGCATCCAGACGACCACGGTATTGCAATTCCAGGTCTTTGTTATAGCCAAAAAAATCAGGCGTGCAGACTGCCCCGTAAGCCTGGGCGACCTGCTGCGATTCATCATATAAATAAGGAAAGGAAAACCCTTGCTGCTTCGCAACCTTTTTCATGTTATCGAACGAGTCTTCCGGGTATTCTTCTACATCATTGGCCATGATGGCAACTGCGTTGATGCCGTATTGCTTGAGCTCATTGGTATCGCGGACCAGTCTGTCAATCACGGCCTGTACGTAAGGACAGTGATTGCAGATGAACATAATCAGCAGACCATTTTCACCGCGACAGTCATCCAGCGTCCAGATTTCGCCATCGGTACCCGGCAGCGAAAAATCAATGGCTGGCTGACCGAAGTCACAAACTGGTGTTTCTAAAGCCATAAACGCTCACTTCAGTTGCATTTTCTCGCAGTTTCAGGTGAATAATTTTACGCATGAAACCCATTCGGAGTTCTGCATATTACCAGACAATTTCGAGAATGCGAAATCAGGCATTAACATGAGCACAACAAGCGCAGGTACTTGTATCCGGTCAAAAAACCCCGACTCAATCCACCCCGGCGCGAAGGGCAGATTCGGTCCTGAAGGCGATGCTTTGGGTCAGCAAAAAATAATCAGCTCAAGCATAATAGGTCCTTATGCGAATTAACTGCCCTGACAGTGACAAGGTGACAGGCTGGAAACGGATTACCAGAAATTCTCGCCCGTCTGCGCCAGACTCAACTGAGCGCTGATTACCACCCGGACAGCTGAATTATTTATGGCCCGAAAAAAAACCTCTCAAACTGCTAAGCGAAAACCGATGAAACGCCGCAGCCGAAGCACGTCCCGTAAAAACCATCGGGGTTTTATCAGTAAATCCTCACTGTTTAAGATCCTGTTTACTCTGCTGGTCCTGATGGGCTTGTTATTGCTGTTTCTCGATGTACAGATCCGGCACCAGTTTGAAGGCAAGCGCTGGGCCGTTCCGGCTAAGGTGTTCGCAAGGCCGCTTGAGCTTTATGCAGGCTCACCGCTGTCACTCAAAGATTTGAAAATTGAACTGCGTGGCCTCGGTTATCAATTTGTCAGCAAAGCATCACAGCCCGGACAAGCAGCGTTTTCATCATCCCGTGCCATCATCGCGACCCGTGGTTTTAATTTTACAGATGGCAATGAGCCGGCCCGTCGCCTGGTACTCGACTTTAATAGCCAGGGGCTCTCAACTATCAGCGATTATCAGGGCAATGAACTCGCCCTGGTTCGGCTCGAACCGGTCCTCATCGGTGGTATTTATCCCCTTAATAATGAAGACCGGGATCTGATTCAGCTTGAAGATGCCCCGTCTGCTTTGATTGATGCCCTCATCGCCATTGAGGACCGTGACTTTTACTATCATCACGGCATTTCCCCCAAGGGCATCGCCCGTGCCATGGTCGCCAATATCAAGGCCGGCGGGTTTGTGCAGGGCGGCAGCACACTCACTCAGCAGCTGATTAAAAATTTCTATCTGACTTCTGACCGGACGCTGATCCGTAAGCTGCTGGAAATGCCCATGGCCATGCTGCTGGAGCTGCATTACAGCAAGGATGAAATCCTGGAAGCCTACCTGAATGAGGTCTACCTGGGTCAGGATGGCGCGCGTGCCATTCATGGTTTCGGGCTGGGTGCTCACTACTTTTTTGCCCAACCAATCCAGGAGCTCAAGCTGCATCAAGTGGCCTTACTGGCCGGTATGGTCAAAGGGCCCTCATATTATGACCCCCGCCGTCACCCTCAGCGAGCTAAACAGCGGCGGGATCTGGTGCTGCGGGTACTCAGGGATCAGGGCGAAATTACCCAGGAACAATATCAGCAGGCGACCACGGCTGATCTGGATGTGGTCAAAAAAGGCACCCTGCTTAAAGAGGCCTACCCGGCCTTTCTGGATCTGGTGAAACGCCAGCTCAGACGGCATTACCGCGACGAGGATCTCAGCTCTGAGGGCCTACGTGTCTTCACCAGCCTGGATCCTATCGTGCAGAAAGAAGCCGAGCTGGCACTGACTCAAACCATCGCTCAGCTGGAGCAGGGTTACCAGGGCGTCAACAAACTGCAGGGCAGCATGGTGGTGACTGATCCACAAACAGGTGAAGTCTTGTCGGTCATCGGTGACCGCAATACCCGCTATAAAGGCTTTAACCGCGCACTCGACGCCAGGCGGCCTATCGGCTCACTGGTCAAGCCGGCTGTCTATCTGACTGCGCTGGAGCAGGGATACACCCTGAGTTCACATTTGGATGACTCTCCTTATTCGCTGCCGCAGCCCAACGGCCAGACCTGGAAGCCGCAGAATTTTGATAAGCAGTCTCACAATAACGTCACGCTGATTGAAGGATTGACCCAGTCGTATAATATTTCCACCGCCAGACTGGGTATGGAACTGGGCCTTGATAAAGTCATCGATACGATGATCAGACTGGGTGTCAGGCGCGATTTGGATCCATATCCCTCTTTGTTACTTGGCGCACAGGGTCTGTCACCGCTGGAAGTTGCCACAATGTATCAGACTATCGCTGCCAACGGTTTCCAGATGCCGGCCAGGGCGATTCGCACGGTCACCGACAGTAACGGCAATGCCTTGTCGAGTTATCCCTTCCAGCTTAAGCAGACCGTCGCGGCAGAAGATATCTATCTGCTACAGACCGCAATGCAGGAAGTGGCCCGTAGCGGCACCGCGGCGAGCATCTACCGCAGCTTACCGGGCAGTATCCGTGTCGCCGGCAAGACCGGCACATCGGATGACCAGCGTGACAGCTGGTTTGCCGGTTTCAGTAATAACCGCCTCGCCGTAGTCTGGCTGGGCCAGGATGATAATTCGCCGCTGCCATTTACCGGCTCTGGGGGCGCGCTGCGCGCCTGGACGCAGTTTATGGCCAGTCAGCCACTGGAGAGTTTCCACGCACCGACACCGGAAAACATTGAATGGCTGTGGGTGAATGAGGACAATGGTTACTTATCCGCTGCACAATGTGAAGATGCCCGGCAGTTGCCGTTTATTCGTGGCACGGCACCACAACAGACAGCGGAATGTTATCTCAAGGCAGATGAGCAGGACGATCCCGTCAGCCGCTCAATTGACTGGATAAAGGACTGGTTTCGCTAAGGAATGATTATGCGCTTATCCACACCCCGCCTGCTAATGACAGGTGTTTTTGTTGCGATGATGGCAGGTTGTAGCATAGCGCCATCACAAGCACCCAGAGCGCCGGTGGAAGACCGGGGCACTGAGGCCGAAGCGAGGCCATCGCCCAGACCGGCGCCGCAGGCGCCTCCCTCAGAAGCGGCTGTCGCGACACCCTTACCTGATTCCGGTCCGGCTGCGACACCGAGCCCTTCACCGGCACCGGCGCCACAACCGCAAAATCAACAAAGTCCCGCCGTGTTGGCGCTGCTCAGCAATGCTGAACAATCTCGTGATGCCGGTGATTACCGCGCCGCACAAGGCAGCCTGCAGCGCGCACAGCGTATTGCACCCAGAGATCCGGAAGTTTACTACTCGCTGGCTGTGACCCATATGGAGCTGGAAGATTTTGCTCTGGCCGAGCAGGTAGCCCTGAAGGGCGTCTCGCTGGCGCAGGGCAATACTTCTCAGCTGCGCCGGTTGTGGCAGTTACTTGCCAAGATCCGCCTACGTGCCGGTGATCCGGAAGGCTCGCGTCAGGCAGAGTTAAAAGCAGGTCAATATTAATCCGTCTGATTGACTAGCTCTGAACGTAGTTGCTGCTGCAAGGTGGGATAAGCAGCCAACTGATTGCTGATGCCAGTGATATCGAATATCTCGACTTTCTGCAGCAAGGCTTCTGCATACTCGATGACCGGGCGGAACTGTAACGCTTCGCCCGCCTCAAGCAAACGCTGGCCAAAGCGCTGAATAGCACCTATGTTGTTACCTGACTTAATCTGTTCCCAGCTTGCAGTAAAACCTTCCAGTTGTTCGATCATCTGACCCAGATCAGCACGTTCCGCATCGGACAGAGAGATTTCAGCCTCTGCAACAGCAAGGGACTCGGTCATTTGGTGAGGCAAAAAGCGGGCGAGCGACGCCAACAGGGCACTGTGCTTAACCGGCTTACGAACATAGTCATCGAAATCGGATTTTTGTATCCGTTCAAAATCTTCTTTCATCACCGACGCAGTCAGAGCGATGATGGGAATATCACGTTCTGCCTTGATTCTGGCAGCGGCTTCATAACCACTCATCACCGGCATTCTCAGGTCCATCAGAATCAGATCGACCGGCTCTGTCTCGAGTAGCTCAATGGCATTGAGACCGTTGCTGGCTTCAATAATCCGGAGTGAGCTATCCCTGAAATTCTCACGCAGCAGTTGCCGATTATTGGCAACATCATCCACCACCATGATCGTCGCCGGCAGGAACTCCAGGCTCAGGTCACCGGCTTGTATTTGTTCATCACGCTCACTGGCGGCGATGCTGGCGACATCAACCTGATTGAGCGTGACCGTAAAGGTTGAGCCGACCTCAGGCTGACTACTGACCGTCAGCTCGCCGCCCATCAGCTTGACCAGCCTGCTGCTGATTGCTAGGCCCAGGCCGGTACCGCCAAAGCGGCTCAGATCATGACTGCTGGTCTGGTTGAATTCATCAAATATCGTATCCAGGTCCGCTTGCGCTATGCCGATGCCCGTGTCTTCAACATCGATTTTGAGATTCAGGCGACTGAGAACACTGTCCTCTTCCTCGGTATAAGCCCGCAACTTGACATAGCCTGACTCGGTGAACTTGACGGCATTCCCCATTAAGTTAAGCAGTACCTGCCTCAACCTGACCGTGTCCAGCATCAGACTTTCAGGAATACTCGGCGCCACCTCCAACAGCATGTTCACGTCTTTCTGCCTGAGACTCAGGGCAAAGATATTGGCTACTTCCCGGAACAAATCATGCGGATTAGCCGGCGATTTATCAATGTCCAGTTTACCCGCCTCTATTTTCGATAAATCGAGAATATCGTTAATCAGCAACAGCAGATCTTTACCTGCCGATTGAATCGTATCGGCATACTTTTTCAGACCCGGCTCAGTCAGGCGGGCACTTAACAACTCGGTAAAGCCCATAATCGCATTCATCGGTGTGCGTATCTCATGGCTCATGTTGGCCAGAAAGGCTGATTTCGCCTTATTTGCTACCTCGGCCCTGTCCCTGGCTTCGCGCAAAGCCTGCTCCATCTCCAGACGCTCCGTGATATCGACAGCAATCGACAATAAGGCATTTTGTTTGTGGTACTGAATCGGAATCATCGACACCATCATCGAATGTACCTGGCCGTCCAGGCCCTTGAAAGCCACAATTTTCTGTTCGACGTACCCCTTCTCCCGAATTTCCGCCATCAAGGCATCACGCTGTGATTTATCCTGATAAAAATCCAGCATATTGTAGTTATTCAGTTCTTCAGGTGTCAGTTTGTAATCCCTTAACGCCTGCGGATTGACTGTAAATATCTTGCCGTCATAACCGGTAACCGCCACCTGCAAGGGGATATAATCGAGCAGCGTCTGGGTCTGTGCCTCAGCCTCTTTACGCAAACGCACCTCTTTTGCCAGTTTGCGGTTCCAGTACAGGATCACTGCGGCCAGTAACAGGAACACCAGCAGGATCCGTCCAATCAAGCCATAATCAATCCGCGAAACAAATTTATGTCTCCCCCACGCATCGAGGATCATCTGTTTCTCTGCCTGACTGATATCTGCCAGTGCACGATTAAATAAGGACACCAGTGGGGCTTTATCAGGCTGGATGCCGAAGGCCAGCTTGGTATTGAAGCCGGTTTCTCCCACGATCCGGATGTTATTGATGCCCATTTCTGAAATGTGGTAGCTGGCTTGTGCCAGTGTCGCCAGTAGTGCGTCCACTCTGCCGGTCGACACCGCGGTCAAACCATCCTGAATTGACGTCACTTCGGTCAATACGATGTCGGGGTAAGCTTTACGAATGGCAGGCACATAACCGTAATCCCGGATCACTGCAATATCCTGGTCGCGAATCGAATCAATGCTGTCTACATAATTTTCGCGGTTGGACATGACAATGACCACCGGGCTGGACAAGTAGGACTGAGTGAATGCTAACGCCTCTGTAAGCGTCGAATCACTGGTTTCCGACAGGACATCAATCGTCCCGTTACGGGCCATCGCCACGGTTTCTGACCAACTCTCGGTCGGGACATAGACAATCTCCAGCCCGAGTTTTTGGGCGATCAGCTTGAGGTGCTCGGCCACGATGCCAATGTAGTTACCGTCGCTGTCGAAGGCTTCATAAGGCAACCAGTTGGGATCTCCACCAAAACGAATGCTTGGATTCGCAGCCAACCAGTCCCTGTCGGTCTGAGACAGCGTGAGTCCGGGACTACTGATTATCGAACGCTGTTTGAACCATCTTTCATGAATAGCACGTTTTTCACTGATAGTAATGGCATCCAGCCCTTTCTGAATAACTGAGGCCAGGATCGGATCCGTTTTACGGGTTGCCATATGGATATATCGGCTGCCCAGTTCCCGTGTCGAACGCCACGGCTGAATCGTTGTAATAGCCTGTTTATCCAGTGCATACACCATCACAGCATAGGTTTCGAACAATAATTCGGCTCGTCCCTCAAGCACGGCATCTACCGCACTGCCCAGTGTGTCGACTTCAACGAGCTCGAGCTCAGGGAAATGGGTTTCGATCACCTGGATATGCGCATCATCCCTGGGCACCGCAACGCGCAGGCCCTCGAGCGATTGCAACGAATCGGGATCGAGATCAGTGCGGATGAAAAAATAATCCAGCGTCTCGTGATAGGACCGGCTGAATTGCATGAACTTGAGTCGTGCCGGCGTCTTATAAACGGCCGGCAGCAGATCGATTTGCCCGCGCCGAAACCGCGCCAGGTTCTGCCACCAGTAGCCGGTCTGATAGCTGAATTTGAGCCCGGTTTTTTCCGCGATTAAATCCAGGTAGTCACGGCTGACGCCCTGGTACTGGCCCTGTTGGTTGATGAAGTCGAAAGGCGCCCAGTCGAGTCCCGCCCCCACCAACACCGCCTGATTGGTTTGCAGCCAGCGTTGTTCATCGGCGCTGAGTGATACGCTCATGCGGGATTGATAGCTGGGAACATCAGCCCACAACGGTGTACTCAGTAATCCTGCCAGCAAACACACCATGCATCGCAAAAGCCCGGATATGAAGCTCCAGCATCGGTATGGGATGGTCGGGGTGAGAGTCACGTTAACTGAGCGATGTCGAGAAACTTATCCACATTGTCAGTGAACAGGTCCACCAGTTCTGGGTCGAAATGACTACCACGGTTAGCGACAATGAAATCCACCGCTTCATGCGGTTCCCATGCCTCTTTGTAGCAGCGCTTGTGAGTCAGCGCGTCAAACACATCGGCCAGGGCGACGATGCGGCCGTAGATATGAATATCTGACCCTTTAAGCGCTCGCGGATAGCCTTTGCCATCCCAGCGTTCATGATGCTGATGGGCAATGATCGCCGCCGCCTGAATCAGACGACGTTTTGAGCCCGACATCAGCCGATAGGCATTGCTGGTATGTTGCTTCATCATCTCAAATTCTTCCGGTGACAACCGTCCCGGCTTGTGCAGGATTTCATGGGGCACAGTCATCTTACCGATATCATGCATCGGTGAAGCATGATAAAGCGTATCGGCGTCAGCCTCGGTCAGACTGGGATGCAACATAGCGAGAAGAGAGGAAATTTCAGACACCCGGCGGATATGTTTACCGGTCTCGTCGGAGGTGGATTCCATCAGTTCGGTCAGTAACCAGATCAGCTCCTTCTGGCTGTCTTCCAGCTCTGACAATAAGCGAGCCTGGGCGAAGCGTGATTTGGTCTCAAGATCAATATTCTGCTGTTCCAGCCATTTCCGCGTCTGAAACAACTGAATATGAGCCCTGACCCTGGCCAGTAACTCGGCGCCATGAAAAGGCTTGGTGACATAATCAACACCGCCCACCTCAAAAGCACTGGCTATGGAATCGACATCGGTACGCGCAGTCAGGAAAATAATGGGCACATCGCGCCAGGCTGGCATCGCTTTGATCTGACGGCTGACTTCAAAACCATCCATGCCAGGCATCATGATATCGAGCAGAATCAGATCAAATTCGGCCCCGTCGGCTTGTAGCATGGATAAGGCCTTGGGACCATCGGTGGCAAATGAGAAGTCGTAATTATCCTCACGCAGCAAATTCATTGCTACCTGAATATTGTCGGTAACATCATCGACAATCAGAATGTTTGCTGCCGTTGTCATGTCCATTCCCTAGCACATTTGACTTCCGATTATATAAGTACAAAATCCATTCTGTACAACCGGAATAACAGCTTAGCGCTCGGGGAGCCCGAAAACGGCGAATTCGGGCGTCTCCGTCAGAGTCTCAGTCTTTAAGACCCAACACATCCTGCATATCAAACAAGCCACTGTTGTATTGCATCAACCATTTGGAAGCACGCATGGCGCCGAAGGCAAAGGTCATACGACTGGAGGCTTTGTGAGTAATCTCAACCCGCTCGCCTTCACCGGCAAACATAACGGTGTGATCGCCGACGATATCACCGGCACGCACCGTGGCAAAACCAATGGTGTTACGGTCACGTTCACCGGTACGGCCTTCGCGCCCGTATATAGCACATTGTTTCAGATCTCGTCCCAAGGCATCGGCCACGACCTCACCCATTCGTAAAGCCGTGCCGGAGGGTGCATCGACCTTATGACGGTGATGAGCCTCCACGATTTCAATGTCGACCTCATCACCCAGCACGCGCGCTGCCAGATCCAGCAATTTCAATGACAGATTAACGCCGACACTCATATTCGGTGCCAAAATGGCCGATACCTTCTCAGCCGCCTCACTGATGGCCTGTTTCTGCGCGTCATCAAAACCCGTGGTGCCGATGACCGGCCGACAGTGATTGGCGACGCAATGCGGCAACAGGGCCATGGTGACTTCCGGAAGCGTGAAATCAATGACGATATCGGAGACTTTGGTGGCCGCATCAACATCACTGCTCAAAGCGACATTGAGTTTGCCGACCCCGGCCACTTCACCGGCATCAGCACCGATCAGTGAAGAATCAGCCCGATCGATCGCTGCACTCAGTTCCAGACCATCGGTTTGCTCAACGGCCTGAATCAGGCAACGGCCCATACGGCCGGCGGCACCATTGATCGCAATCTTGATTGTCATTTAACTTCCTTTCTTTGTTTACGCACATTACCCGGGGATAGACTTGAACAGCTACCCCGGCTGACGGTGCGATTCAATGCAGAGAGTATCTCCAGCTTGAACCGTTACCGCAAGCGGATTGGTATTCATTCAAAAAAGCGCTTCACGGCATCCAGCCAGGATGAATGTTTAGGGCTGTGTTTTTCACCACCGCCCTGGATATCCTTCTCAAACTGTTCCAGCAGTTCTTTTTGCTTCTTAGACAGCTTCACCGGCGTTTCAATAATCACGCGACACAACAGATCACCTGTTGGCCCACCACGCACCGAGGTCACGCCCTTGCCACGCATTCGGAACTGCTGACCGGTCTGAGTGCCTTCCGGAATTTTGAGGCTGGCCTTGCCTTCCAGTGTCGGGACTTCCACCTCACCGCCCAGGGCCGCAGTGACAAAACTCAACGGCACATCACAGAACAGATTGGTGCCATCACGTGTGAACACATCATGACGCTGCACCGCGACCTCAACAAACAGGTCACCGGCAGGCGCACCGTGAAGTCCCGCTTCACCTTCGCCCTGCAGGCGGATGCGGTCACCGGTATCGACACCGGCCGGCACTTTAACAGACAGGGTTTTGTGTTCCTGCACCAGCCCTTCTCCGTGGCAATCCGGACAGGGATCTTTGATCATCTTGCCGGTGCCGCGACAATGCGGGCAGGCCTGCTGCATGGTGAAAAAGCCCTGCTGAATACGAACCTGACCATGACCGCCACAGGTGGTACAGGTGACCGGTTCGGTGCCTTTCTTGGCACCGCTGCCATCACAGGTTTCACATTCAACATTGACCGGAATCCGGATCTTGGCCGTGGTACCCGCCACAGCTTCCTCCAGCGACAATTCCAGCCGATAGCGCAGATCGGCGCCACGGAAAGCCTGTTGGCGGCCACCACCGGCACCAAAAATATCGTTAAAGACATCACCGAAGATATCGCTGAAGCCACCCGCACCGCCACGGCCGAAACCACCGCCCATGGACTGGTCAACGCCTTCGTGCCCGAACTGATCATAAGCCGCACGCTTCTGGCTGTCGGCTAATATTTCATAAGCTTCCTTCGCTTCTTTGAACTTGGTTTCGGCTTCAGCATCATCCGGATTACGGTCCGGGTGATACTTCATCGCCATACGACGATAGGCTTTTTTGATTTCGGCCTCGGTCGCCGTTCGCGAGATACCTAAAATCTCGTAATAGTCTCTTCTGGCCATGCTTCTTGTTTTCCCCAAAACAACAAAACAGGCGCCAGTCTGACCTGACGCCTGTTTGCTTTGTTAGTCCTGTCCGTCAGCAGTGATGTTTACGCGGGTAGACACGCTATTCTCCCCTTCACCCCGACGGACTTGCAGGATTACTTCTTCTTGTCGTCGTCGACTTCTTCGAACTCGGCATCGACTACATCGTCACCGGACTGCGCATCATCCGCTGCGCCTTCACCGGCACCGGCTTCTGCATTCTCAGCATAAGCACGTTCAGCCAGTTTGGCAGAGGCTTCACTCAGCGCATTGGTCTTGGCTTCAATATCGTCTTTGTCTTCGCCCTTGATCGCTTCCTGCAGCGCTTCAACCGCAGCTTCGATGTTCGCCTTTTCGTCGGCTTCGACTTTATCGCCCAGATCTTTGAGTGACTTGGTCGTGGCGTGAATCAAGGCATCAGCCTGGTTACGCGCTGTCACCAGCTCATGGAATTTCTTATCTTCCTCAGCGTGGGCTTCAGCATCTTTCACCATTTGCTCAACTTCATCATCACTCAGACCGCTGGAAGCCTTGATCACAATCGACTGTTCCTTACCGGTCGCCTTATCTTTGGCAGACACATGCAGGATGCCGTTGGCGTCGATATTGAAGGTCACTTCAATCTGCGGTACACCACGCGGTGCCGGCGGAATATCGGCGAGATCAAAGCGGCCCAGGGATTTGTTGGCTGAGGCCATTTCACGCTCACCCTGCAGCACGTGAATGGTCACGGCAGGCTGATTGTCTTCAGCCGTTGAGAACACCTGATTCGCTTTGGTAGGAATGGTAGTGTTTTTCTCAACCAGTTTGGTCATCACACCACCCATGGTTTCGATACCCAGGCTCAGCGGGGTGACGTCCAGCAGCAGTACGTCTTTGACATCACCAGCCAGAACCGCAGCCTGGATAGAAGCACCCAGCGCGACCGCTTCGTCTGGATTGACGTCTTTACGCGGCTCTTTGCCAAACATCTCCTTAACCGCTTCCTGTACTTTCGGCATACGGGTCTGACCACCGACCAGAATGACATCGTCGATTTGCGAGGTCGACAGACCGGCGTCTTTCAATGCCATTTTGCAGGGTTCCATACTGCGGCTAATCAGGTCTTCAACCAGTGACTCCAGTTTGGCACGGGTCAGGCGCAGTTCCATATGTTTGGGACCGCTTTGATCGGCCGTGATGTAGGGCAGGTTGATATCGGTCTGCTGGCTGGAAGACAGCTCGATCTTGGCTTTTTCCGCCGCATCTTTGAGACGTTGCAGCGCCAGTGGGTCTTTACCCAGATCAACGCCCTGATCTTTCTTGAACTCATCAACGAGATAATCGATGATGCGTTGGTCAAAGTCTTCACCACCCAGGAAGGTATCACCATTGGTGGCCAGTACTTCAAACTGGTGCTCGCCTTCGATATCAGCGATTTCGATGATAGATACGTCGAAAGTACCACCACCCAGGTCATAAACCACCACGGTGGAATCACCGCGTTTTTTGTCCATGCCGTAAGCCAGTGCGGCTGCGGTGGGCTCGTTGATGATACGTTTGACTTCCAGACCGGCAATTTTACCGGCGTCTTTGGTCGCCTGACGCTGAGAGTCGTTGAAGTAGGCCGGTACAGTCACAACGGCTTCGGTTACTTCTTCACCCAGGAATTCTTCCGCGGTTTTCTTCATTTTCATCAGCACACGGGCAGAAATCTCGGGCGGTGCCATTTTCTTGTCGTTAACTGATACCCAGGCGTCGCCGTTGTCGGCTTCGATGATCTTGTAAGGGACCATGTCGATATCACGCTGAACGACTTTCTCTTTGAACTTACGACCGATCAGACGTTTGATACCATACAAGGTGTTTTTGGGATTGGTCACGGCCTGACGTTTGGCAGATTGACCAACCAGTACTTCGTTGTCCTTGGTGAAGGCAACGATAGACGGTGTGGTGCGATCGCCTTCGCTGTTCTCAATCACACGTGCTTTGCCGTCTTCCATCACTGCGACGCAGGAATTGGTCGTTCCCAGGTCGATACCAATAATTTTACCCATAGTTAAACTCCATCATTCTTAATCTGTTGCTGGCTTTGTCAGCCTATGTTCGTGTATTTGGGGGACATTTCTGCGATTTCAAGTCCCCGGCCGAATTATTGTGAAACCACCACCATCGCGGGGCGAATCACGCGACCATTAAAGGCATAGCCTTTTTGCATCACGCTGATAACCTGGTTCGGCTCCACACCATCGGCCGGCTGCATCGAGACAGCCTGATGCAGATCCGGGTTGAAGGCTTCACCTTCAGGGTTGATCTGCTCCAGTCCCAGCTTGCCGATGTTGCCCAGCAGCATTTTCAGCGTCATGTCCATGCCTTCACGGACAGTTTCCAGCGTGGCTTCGTCTTTATGCGCTGCGCTCAGTCCTAACTCCAGGCTGTCGCAGATAGGCAGGAGCTCAGCGACAAATTTATCCAGCGCATGCTTGTGGGCGTTTTCCAGGTCACGGCTGTGGCGACGACGCATGTTTTCCAGATCAGCGCGGGCCATTAACAGCTCGTTCCAATGCTCATCGGCTTTGTTGCGTGCATCTTCAAGCAGCTTGGCCGTATCCTGTTCCGCTTCCGGCTGGGCCTGCTGTTCCGAATCGTTGGCAGTTTCCTGTGCCTGATTGTCTTCAGGCTTTTCGATTTCTTCGTTGCTCATGAGTCATCATTCCGGTTTGCTTGTAACAGACCCCCAACTTGGGGACGAAAAATTCAATTTCAAGCCGATGTCAGTGAAAAATTGAGAAGGGGAAAATGTTTATCCGCAGATGTCGCGGATTAGTGCAGATTATATCTGGTGAGCAGGCTAGCCGGTCGTGCACCAGTGGAAGCTTTTCAGCTTCCATCTACCAGAGAAGTATGAGTTGTAATCTGTGGCAGTCGGCGAAATCTGCGGATGATTAATCATGTCTCAGCCACACGCACTGACCACCACTGGATTCGTTGACCTTTTCCAGCATGGCCTGATGTGCAGCCAGTTCTTCATCACTGGCCCTGATCACAACGAGTGGCTGGCGGGTCTGAATTTGTCCGGGTTCCACATCGATTTTGTCATCGCTGGTCGACTCGACAGCTTCTTCTGCCGTTAACGTCAGGCTCACCTGTCCACCGGTCATCGCCAGGTAAACATCAGCGAGGATTTCGGCGTCAAGTAGAGCGCCGTGCAGTTCTCGATTGGCGTTGTCTACATCATAGCGTTTACAGAGGGCATCCAGGCTGTTCTTTTGACCGGGATGCTTGTCGCGCGCCATTCTGAGGGTATCAAGCACAGTAGCAATAGTATTAACACGACGGGGTTCATCTTTGAGCTTTGCGAGCTCATGATCGATAAAGCCGACATCGAAAGGCGCATTATGAATAACCAGTTCGGCGCCTTCGATAAAGCGCAGAAAATCTTCGGCAATATCGGCAAACAACGGTTTATCGGCCAGAAACTCATTAGTGATGCCATGCACTTCGATGGCACCGTCATCAATGTCGCGCTGTGGATTGATGTACTGGTGAAAAGTCTGACCGGTCAGGCGTCGGCCCACCATTTCCACACAACCGATTTCGATGATGCGGTGGTCGTCGGCGGTGCTGATACCGGTGGTTTCGGTATCGAGAATGACCTGTCGTTTTTGTGTTGTTTCTACCACGCTCACCTCGTCTAAACCGTCAGTTTTTCTCTGGCAGCAACCGCCAGTTGATCGGCACGTTCATTTTCAGGATGGCCGTTATGTCCCCGCACCCATTCCCATTTCACTTGATGCTGGGCGATCGCTTTATCCAGCCGCTGCCAGAGTTCGGCATTTTTGACCGGCTTTTTAGCCGCTGTTTTCCAGTTCTTGGCTTTCCAGCCCGGCAGCCACTCGGTCATCCCTTTCATCACGTACTGGGAGTCGGTGGTGATGGTAACACGACAGGGCCGCTTCAAGGCCTCTAACGCGGCAATCACCGCCATCATTTCCATACGGTTGTTGGTGGTCAGTTTTTCACTGCCGGAGAGTTGCTTTTCCGTGCCTTTGGCACGCAGGATCGCGCCCCAGCCACCCGGGCCCGGATTGCCGCTACAGGCGCCGTCAGTGAAAATTTCAACGTGGTCCATGGTTGTGTTCTCGGGTGAGGGGTTTATTTACCAGGCCGGGCGTCGGGAACAGCCGGCCTTTGCGCCAGTTTTCTCTGACCGGTGTCAGTGGCAGGCTGCGCTTGGCCGCCACCATAACAGAAACGCCGCCCAGCATGGGCCATAATCGCCGGCCCCAGCGTTCCATGAACTGACTGCCCTGCATCCAGCGGCGCTGCCGGAAAGGCGGTCTGAACAAGATTTTATGCTGTTCGGTGACTTCAAAGTTGAGCAGTGCCAGCCAGTCCCGGACCCGGGTTTGACTGAAAAAATGACCATCCCAGGGTGCCGTGTCCTGCCACGAAAATAGGCGTCTCAGTCCCCATAGGCTGAATGGGTTAAAGCAGCAAAGAATCATCTTGCCATCAGCAGCCAGAACCCGCTCTGCTTCCCTGAGCAGTTGATGTGGATCCCGCGATCGCTCGAGAACATGCTGCAACAGGAGGTTGTCAATACTGTTAGTCCTGAATGGGAGTGACTCGGGTTCAGCCTGCAGGTCAGCAGAATCGCCCACACGCCATTGGCGACAGGCACGATTAGTCACGACCGGCAGACAGGTTTCACTGCCACCCAGTTGCACAAAGAAATAGCCGGGCAGCGGTTCATCAAGCTGACTCATAATCTCACGCTCGACTGACAGCAGCAGTTGCCCCAGTGGGCTCTGCCACCAGCGTTCAATAGCCATGTTGTCAGAGTGATTCATGTTATTGTCCCGGTTGGGAGGTTTTATGCTTACAGTTCATGCCGTCAACGCATTCAAGGATAATTATATCTGGCTGATTCAGGCAGAAAACAGTCACAAGGTGCTGATTGTCGACCCCGGTGATGCCGATCCGGTGTTTGAGGCCCTGAAACAGTATGATCTCGACCCGGCAGCGATTCTGATTACGCATCACCACGCCGATCATATCGGTGGTGTTGAGACGATACTGCAACACTATCCAGTGCCGGTATTTGGTCCCGCCGACGAACCGATTCCGGCGGTGACCCATCCACTAAAGGCAAGCGACACCTTAACCATCGATCCCGACTTCCCGCTGTTCAGGGTCATGGACACGCCGGGTCATACACAAGGTCATATCTGTTATCTGGTTGAAAACAAGCTGTTTTGCGGTGACACCCTGTTTACCGGCGGCTGCGGTAGGTTGTTGGGTGGTACAGCCGAGCAGTTATTCCGCTCATTACAGCAATTGAAACAATTACCCGGTGACACTGAAGTCTATTGTGCGCATGAATACACCGAAGCCAACCTGCGTTTTGCCAGTGCCGTCGACAACGACAATCAGCCATTACAGCAAAGACGCCATAAAACCAGAGAAATGCGTGAAGCCGGGCAGGCGACCGTGCCGTCTCTGATGGCCGACGAACTGGCCACCAACCCTTTTCTTCGCAGCCACATTCCCAACATCAGAACTGCGGCAGAGACCTTCAGTGGCCGTCCACTGGATGATGATCAGTCCGTGTTTGCCGCACTCAGGCAGTGGAAGGATAATTTCTAACCCTCATTATCCCTCCACCTCCTCCAGCTTTGCCTGAGAGGTCATCGCGTCGCTGATAACCCTCGGCCAGAATGGTCGGATTAACTGTCGACTTTGTCTAAGTGAACATCCATTTGTGGAAACGGGATCGAAATACCGTTTTCATCAAAAGCCAGCTTGATTTGTTCGATGAGTTCCGAGCGCACCGGCCAGTAATCATCCGCATTGACCCAGGGACGCACATCAAAATTGACACTGCTGTCAGCGAGTTCTGCCACACGGATCACCGGTTCCGGATCCGCATGCACCTTGGGGTGACCTTTAACGATGTCATTGAGCAGCGTCTTGGCTTTCAGCAGATCATCACCGTAACCAATGCCGAAGCTCATATCGATACGGCGGGTATCGCGGGCTGAGTAGTTGGTGATGGTATCGGCGTAAATCTGACCGTTTGGCACAATCACTTCACGGTTATCACCGGTTCTCATAATCGTATTGAAAATCGTGATTTGTTCGATAATGCCACTGGTGCCAGCGGCTTCCACAAAGTCACCCACTTTAAACGGACGGAACATCACCAGCATGACGCCGGCAGCAAAATTCTGTAACGAATCTTTCAGCGCCAGACCGACCGCCAGACCGGCCGCACCTAACACGGCAATCATTGATGTGGTATCAACACCCAGCTGATCCAGGGCGGCGATCAAAACAAATAGCATCAGCACCGCATTGGCGATCACGCTGAGAAAATTGATCAGCATTGCATCCATATTACTGCGCACCATCAGCTTGCGTGACAGCTTCACCAGCCATTTGACCACAATGCGTCCGACGAAGACGATCAGTGCCGCGTAAAGAATATTCATCAACCAGAATCCAACAACACTACCTGCAGCAGTTTCCATTTCAGTTCCTCTTTGCGATTGTTTCGACCACTTCGCGGACTAGAGACGGTCCGCGGTAAATCAAGCCACTATAAATTTGTACCAGGTCAGCACCGGCCTGTAATTTGGCCAGGGCATCTTCACCTGACATGATTCCACCTGCAGCTATGATCGGCAAGTCCTCAGGCAGCGCCGCCCGGAATTGCCGGACAATATCCGTGGATTTTTCAAATACCGGTGCGCCACTGAGACCGCCAGCCTCCTCCGCATTGGCTAAGCCCGACACGTCATCTCGCGACATCGTGGTATTGGTGGCGATCACCGCATCGACCCCGTGTGAAGAGAACGCCTCGGCCAGTTGCCGGACTTCTTCTTCGGTCAGATCAGGGGCGACTTTGACCGCCATCGGCACATATCGGCCGAACTCTTCAGCCAGTGCCTGCTGTGCCTGTTTGAGGGCTGACAGTAAAGCAGCCAGTGACTCACCAAATTGCAGGCTACGTAATCCCGGCGTGTTGGGAGAAGAAATATTAATCGTCACGTAATCCGCATAGGGATAAACCTTTTTGAGGCCGATAAGGTAATCATCAACCGCATTTTCAACCGGCGTGTCGAAATTTTTGCCAATATTGATGCCCACCAGACTCCTGGTCTTGGCTGCTTTCACCTGCTCCAGCAGGTGATCTACACCGAGATTATTAAAGCCCATTCGGTTAATGATGCCCTCGGCTTCAGGAATACGGAACAACCTCGGCTTGGGATTGCCCGGCTGTGGCCTTGGAGTGACGGTGCCAATCTCGACAAAACCAAAACCCAGGGCTGACATGGCTTCAATATAGTCACCGTTTTTATCCAGGCCAGCAGCCAGTCCAACGGCATTGGGAAACTCCAGCCCCATTACTTTGACTTTTCGCGACGCCATTTTACGAGTCAGCAACCAGGATAAACCGGTCATTTCCATCAGGTTAATCGCGGTCATGCCCAGATGATGAGATTTCTCCGCATCAATACAGAACATCAGATTTCGCATCAGTCGGTACAGCATTTAGACCACCATCTCCACTTCATAACCGCTGAATTTGCGGATGTTAATCACGCCTTTATCAAAAATCAGATACTGGCCCTTGATACCATTCAGGACGCCACTGACTTCCGGGTTTTTATCAAAGTTAAACGACGACACCTTGGCCGGATACTCTGCGACCGGGTAAATGATCTGCTGCTCCTGCTCGGCCGGCAACAGGGCAATGCTGTTGTCGTCAAACTGCTGTTGCAGCGCGGCAATCTCCTGTTCGCATTCGGCGAAAAGACGATCACGTTCGGCGGCAAGATCCAGCGGTTCAGCCTCGCCCTTAAGCATCTTGCGCCAATCCGTACGATCCGACACATGGTTTTTGAACATGACTTCCACCAGTCCGGACTGGTAGCGGCTTCTGACCCGGAAAATCGGCAGTGCCTGGCTCGCACCCTGGTCGACCCAGCGGGTCGGTACCTGGTTGATACGGGTAATGCCAACTTTCAGGCCGGAACTGTTGGCCAGATAAACAATGTGATCCTGCATGCAAACTGCCTGACCCCAGTCAGGTTCACGACAAGTGCCCTGATCGAAATGACACAGTTCGGGCTTGATAAAACACATATCGCATTGTGCCAGACGTTGTGAGCAGGGGAAGCAGAAACCGCCGCTGAAGCTTTTTTTAGTCAGCCGCTGGCAGTGAAGGCAGTGAATTTCTCCCTGGTAGCGGAGGGTCACCGTCTGACCGACCAGGTCGTTCATGGGCACTTGTTCATCCCCCAGCCGCATCGAATAGCAGGCCCGATTGTCGGCCGGCAGGGTGACGGCCATCTTGGTCAGCTGTCCGCTGAGTTGTCTCACGGTTTACCTCGGCTTATTGATAAGGGGCTTATCTTAGCGCAGATAGCCGACTGTCGACAGTCAATCAGGGCATGTCCCGTTGTTCAGAATCGGCAACAACACGAATCGGAAAAGGCTCGGTGACCGAACCTGCATAGAGCGAGCGATGCGGGAATGGGATCTCAATTCCATCATCATCAAAGGCTTCTTTGATTTCCTCGTGAATACTATTTTTGAGGTCGAGGAATTTCTCCCGTTTTACCCAGACCGAGAACTGCATATCCAGTGACGACTCGCCAAATCCCAGGAAAACAAAAATCGGTTTGGGTTCGTCCAGGCATAATGGGTTGGCATCGGCAACACGCTCCAGCACTTTGCGGACTTTTTTTATGTCTTCCTTGTAAGCCACACCGATAGCCAGATCGATGCGGCGAATCGGGAAGCGGGTCAGGGTCGTCACTTCTGATTTGATCAGCGTTTCATTAGGAATGCGGACAAAGAGATTATCGAAAGTACGCAATTTGACGGAAAGCAGGTCAATAGACAGCACCTCCCCGGTTGTGGTCCCGACACGAATTAAATCGCCCACGGAAAATGGCCTTTCGGCGACCAGGAACAGACCGCTGATAATATTCGAGGCCGAGGTCTGTGAGGCGAAACCAATGGCAACGGTCAGAATACCCGCGGCACCAATCAGGACACCAAGATTAAAACCGACCGCATTGAGTCCCATGACCACAAACACCAGCAACACCAGATAGGTGACGATACGGCCCATTAACAGCTGCTGATGCAGATCAAAACGATGTTTGCTCCATTGCTTCACACCGCGATTCGCCATGCGCGCCAGGATCAGACCGACGATGAAATAAATCACCGCTTCAGTGATGGAGCCGATCAAGGCCGCATCGATTTTCGATAGCCATTCATTCATGCTGTTTCACTCTTGTTTTAACCGAACAGGGCCGATATTGCCTTGGTGATTTTGCTGCGACCGATATCTTCCCGGGCATCGCAAACCAGTGTTAACTCGGATTCGGGCAGGCCGCCACTGACCACCTCATCCACACTGAGGATGGCATCCTCATTGTCACGCCGCACCAATGTGATTCTGGGCGTCCAGAACTGGCCATAGGCATCAACATAGAGGCTGAGATTCGGTGCTGGCACACTGATTTTATCCAATGTCAGCATCTGATCAGACTGATTCTGGATTCTGACTTCAATCGCAGCCCGGGCTTTGTTGTTGGAAATAGGTTTGACGTCCAGTTGCTCACTGACCTGAGAGGCATAACTAATCACGCCTTCGCGGGTATTGGGACCGAACCAGGAGTCGCAGACCCGTACCGTTGGAATATCCAGCAAGGTCACATCGCCCTCACCGGTTTGTAATTTCACCCACAACGGCAGGCAGACAAACAGCGTCACCTCCTGGAACGGCAACAGGCTGACAGACACGACCGGCCGACACACCACCGGACGGTCAGCCAATGCAGGCAGAAGCCTCAGCCTGCTTGGCAATTCGGCAAAAACAAAACGCTGTTCATGTTCCGGTGTCTCTGCCAGCTCTTCAACCAACGTTTCCAGTATCGGCTGAAACTGATTGATATCCCGTTGCCAGTCATAACCCAGCCACCACTGATTCGGCAGCGCCTGCAACTGCAGATATAAATCGGCGCAACGCAATACGCGCTGTTCGCCCTTGGCAACAGCAAAGCTGCCCCACCATTGTGTAGAAAGTTCAGACATAGAGGACTAAAAATTTGTTAATCAAGTAAAAGACAGATACGAATTCCTTCCTTATAATAGCCCGAATGATGCAAAGACAAGTCTTTTTCAAATTCGCCCTGGCAGCCGCATCCCTGTTGCTGGTGGCCTCATGTAGCAGCACCCCTGACAAGGTTGCTGAGACGACAGCGTCACCGTCGGTTCACTCAGCCAAGGTCAAAAAGCACCGTCATACGCCCTGGCAGGAAGCCTATGACGAAGCACCCGATACCAATTTTGGCAACCCCCTCTCCTCCTCTGATTCACAAGATATCGATCCCACTCTCCCTGTCACCGACGTCTGGCAACGTATTCGATCCGGTCTTCAGATTTCCGACTACCGCACGCTGCATCCGGAAACGGAACGACACCTGAGATGGTTTATTGATCATCCTCAGTATGTAGGCCGCGTGGTTGAACGGGCTCGCCCCTACCTTTACCACATCGTAGAAGAAGTCAAAAAGCGTAACATGCCTATGGAAGCGGCACTGTTACCGGTGGTTGAAAGTGGCTTTAAACCCTATGCCTATTCTCGCAGTCATGCAGCCGGTCTGTGGCAGTTTATCCCCGGCACGGGTAAGGTTTACGGACTGGAACAAAACTGGTGGTACGATGGTCGGCGCGATGTGATCCAGTCAACCCGAGCCGCATTGGACTACCTGCAAAAGCTGCATAATGATTTCGGTGACTGGCAGCTCGCTTTTGCCGCCTACAATTGCGGTGAAGGGACCGTGGGTCGGGCAATAAAACGAAATCAGGAGTTGGGTAAACCGACTGATTTCTGGTCGTTGGATCTACCTAGTGAGACTTCAGCCTACGTCCCCAAACTGATGGCGGTCAGCCATATGGTTAAGTTTCCGGCACGTTATGACATCAGCCTCAGCCCCATTGATAACAAGCCGTTTATCGGCATTGTCGACGTTGGTTCACAGATTGATCTGGCGGTTGCAGCTGAAATGGCTGGTATCAGCGAAGATGAGCTTAACCATCTAAACCCGGCTTTTAACCGTTGGGCAACGGCACCGAATGGTCCCCATCAACTGGTGCTGCCGCTGGACAAAATCGATGGTTTCAAGCTGGCGCTGTCGAAAATGCCGGCCAACAAAAGGGTCAAATGGGCGCGTCACCAGATCCAGCGGGGTGAGTCTCTCAGCGTTATTGCACGCCGTTACAGTACGACCGTCTCAGTCATTAAACAGGCTAATAAACTCAGCAATAATCAAATTCGTGCCGGTGGTCACCTGCTGATCCCCGTTGCCGCCGGTCAATTGACTCATACCGCACTGGCTCACGCGGGTCAGGCAGATGCCGACAGCCCGAAACAGCAAAAGCAGCTCTACACAGTCAGAAGCGGTGATACCTGGTGGGACATCGCGCGAAAACACGAACTGGATGTCGCTCGTCTTGCTGCCTGGAACAATAAAACCGCGCAGGATATTCTTCAGCCGGGGCAGCAACTCGTGATATGGTCACAAGCTGCCAAGCGAAAATCGGTTAATTACACGATTAAAAATGGTGATTCGCTATGGGCGATCTCACGCAAGTTCAACGTGAGTGTCGCGGACGTACGCGAATGGAACGGTCTGAGTGACCGTACCCTGTTACAGCCAGGTCAAAATCTGAGACTGTATCTCGACGAAACCTGATCGCACGTGCTGCACATTGTCCTGTTCGAACCGGAGATTCCACCTAATACCGGCAATATCATCCGTCTTTGTGCCAATACCGGTGCCAGATTACACCTGATCGAACCTTTTGGCTTTACCCTGGATGACAAACGGCTGCGGCGGGCCGGCCTTGATTACCATGAGTTTGCCGACCTGCTGATTCACCCGGACTATCAAACATTTCAACAATGGTCAGGGCAACGTCGTATATTTGCCTGCACCACCAAAGCGCACCGTCATCACCATGAGGTGAGCTACCACGATGAGGACATCTTGCTATTCGGCCCGGAATCACGAGGCCTGCCAGCCCCGATACTCAACAGCCTGGACGAAGAATACAAAATCCGCATCCCGATGCTGCCTGACAGCCGCAGTCTCAACCTGTCCAATGCCACCGGCATCATTCTCTATCAGGCCTGGCAACAGTTAGGATTCCCCGGCGCCAAAGCACTTAACCCACTCTAAATCACCATTCCATGTGTTGATAAGCGCTATTGGTTCATTGTTTGGACGTTGCTACTGGCTTATGCTGGATGAACGACTTAAACTAATGTCATACCTGCTTCTGCTCGTGGTATTTCAGCCGCTTTTCAACAGTGAGTCGACTTTTTCTCAAACGCTTCCTGCCGCGTTCAAGCACACGAACATTGGGTTCCTGATGAAGCGCTTGTCCGGTCCAACTGGCTATGTATGACAGGCCTGTTTAACCCGGCCTGATAGCTTTGACCTGTAGCTGACAACGCTACAAGTCCAAGATGAAGCCAATGTGGTGACAGGATAAACAAGGTTAAACCATATTTTTTCTATGGTTTTTTATTATGGCCTGTTATTATTTGAAAATTTTACTCCCCTTATGCCTACGTCTCTCCTTCGCCTTGTTTTTCCCTACCTCTTGATAGCTGTGCTCCAAGTTCTGGGCATGATCGGCACTGCCTCTGCGCGGGAGACTGAATCTGTCACATTGCAGCTGAAATGGGAATATCAATTCCAGTTCGCCGGTTATATTGCGGCTAAAGAAAAAGGCTTTTACCAGGCAGAAGGCTTGGACGTCACCCTCAAACCACGCCATCCCGGCATCAATGTTATTGAGCAGGTGAGCAATGGCGAGGCCGAGTATGGCATCGGGGGTATGGGGATACTTGCACAGTATGCAGATGGCGCTCCGATAAAGGCGCTGGCAGCCGTATTCCAACATGACGCACTGGTTTTCATGAGTCTGGCTGACTCGGATATCGTCAGTTCATACGAGTTCAGCGGTAAAAAGATCATGTTTGATGATACCACTGGCAATGACGCCGTTTTGCGGGCGCTGCTGGATGATGCAGGCATTGCTTATAACCAAATCACTGCTATCAAACAGGATATGGATATCCAGAGCCTGATTGACGGCCGTGTCGATGTCCTGTCCGGTTATATCACTGATCAGCCTTATCAGTTTCAACAGCAGAAAACGGCCATCAATATCATCCATCCGCAGAACTACGGCTTTGATTTTTACGGTGATCTGATTTTTACCAACCGTGCTGAACTCAATCAGTATCCCAGCCGGGTCAAACGAATGTTGCGTGCCTCGCTAAAGGGTTGGGAGTATGCATTACAACACCCGGATGAAATCATTCAAATCATCCATGACAAGTACAACCCTGAACTGAGTCTGGCACAACTTCGATACGAGGCCAGAGAGACCCGTAAACTCATCGCTCCCGATGCTGTGCCATTGGGCACACTGGAAGTCGACCGTCTGCGTCGGATTGCCCAAATCTATGAACAATTGGGTATGGGATCCGAGTTGACCGAGAATAAACTGCAGCAGTTTATTTACAGGCCTTCATTAACAGCCATCCTGAGTCCTGCTGAACAAGCCTGGCTGGAACAGCATCCAACCATACGAGTCGGGATTGATCGTGACTTTGCCCCGTATGAGTGGATTGATGGAGATGGCAATTATGTAGGCCTCGCAGCAGAGTACCTAAAACTGCTGGAGTCCGAACTCGGCGTCAGGTTTGAAATCATCGCTGATAAACCATGGCATGAGATGATTGCGATGGCTAAAAACGGTGAACTGGATATGTTGTCCTGCCTCAATATGAATCAGGAGCGGGACGAATATCTGAACTTCACCCTGCCATACGTCAGTAATCCGATCGTCATCGTCAATGCCAACCGCTATGGCTACATCGGCTCACTGGATAATCTCAAGGGTAAAACCATTGCGGTCGAGCGAGGCTACTTCACCCATGAACTACTAAAGAAAGACTATCCTGAGATTACGATACTGACAGCAGACAGCACGCACGACGCGCTGAAAATGGTCTCCACAGGTGAAGCGGATGCCTACATTGGCGATGCCGCCTATGCCAATTTTGCCATCAAAGAGCATGATCTGCTTAATCTACAGTTTGCCGGACAGACTGATCACGATACTGCCTACCGGATTGGTGTCGTTGAAAACAGAACCGAACTGTTCAGTATTATCAATAAAGCGCTCAACAACCTCAGCAAAGCCCAGCGCCAGGAAATTGAAGACAGGTGGATGGGCTTGAACCTGACCAGCGGCATCAGTGAAGAAACGATCCGTCAGCTGTTACTTGTGCTTTTGTTAGTTCTCTTGCCTGTTGTCTACTGGGTATTCAGACTGCGCCAATCGAAAGCAGCCCTGGAAAAAAGTGAAAGTCATTTACGCACCATTATTGATGCCTCGCCTATCCCACATGCCATCGTCGACGCTGAGGACAGAGTTACCTACCTAAACCAGGCATTCATTGATACTTATGGCTATAGACTCAACGATATCCCAACAATGGCCGCATGGTGGCCTAAAGCCTATCCTGATCCGGTCTACCGAAAACAGATGATGCAACGGTGGGCACTATATCTGGATAGAAAACACGCTGGTATGACTAATCTCGAAGCCCTGGAAGCGGAAATTTATTGTCAGGACGGACGATTCCGGCATGTACTGGGCAGTGCCACGATTGTCAGTCATGGAAACAGCAGATCACTCATCGTCATTCTCTATGACATCTCTGATCGTAAAAGAGTCGAAGAACGCCTCAAAATGTCTGGACGCGTATTCAATCAGGCGCACGAGGGGATTCTCATCACTGACGCTGATGGTCAAATCGTGGATGTGAATCCGGCTTTTTCTGAAATCACCGGTTATACCCGGGAGGAAGTGCTGGGTGAGAACCCGTCTATTTTACGTTCCGATAGACACAGCCGCCTGTTTTACCAGGAGATGTGGAACAGCCTGCATGATCATGGCCTCTGGCAGGGGGAGGTCTGGAACCGGAAGAAAAACGGTGAGCTGTATGCGGAATTACTGACGATCTCGGCATTGATTGATGAACATGGCGATACCGTCAACTATCTTGGACTGTTCTCCGACATCACCCAGAGCAAGGAACAGCAACAAGCGCTGGAAATGATGGCGCACTACGACATGCTGACCCAGTTACCTAACCGAAGTCTGTTTGCGGATCGCTTCAAACAGGCTATTGCACACAGTAACCGGCATCATAGTCTGCTCGCCGTCGTCTTCCTTGACCTCGACGGATTTAAACCGGTCAATGACCGTTACGGCCATGACACCGGTGATCAACTCCTGATAGAAGTGGCTCAACGCATCAAAGCCAGTATTCGTCAGGATGATACGGCTTCAAGACTGGGGGGAGATGAGTTTGTGCTGCTGCTCAACGACATCAGTTCTGTTGAGCACTGTGAACGCTTGATTAAGCGTATCCGCCATGCCATTGAGCTCCCGTATCTATTGGATGGCGATACGATTTCACTCAGTGCGAGTCTTGGTATCACCCTTTATCCACTGGATCAGGCTGACGCTGATACACTGCTTCGACATGCCGATCAGGCCATGTATCAGGCCAAACTTGCCGGGCGTGGCCGTCATCACTTTTTTGATGCTATGCATGATCAGCAAATCAGCCAGCAACAGAATCAATACCGCGCGATCCAGGAAGCTTTACGTGCTGATCAGCTGGCGCTGTATTTCCAGCCCAAGGTCAATATGCGAACCGGTCAGGTGATCGGGCTTGAGGCCCTGATCCGATGGCAACACCCTGAGCACGGCCTGGTTTCACCCGCACGCTTTCTTCCTGTAATACAGGGAGCAGAGCTGGAAATACATGTTGGAAACTGGGTGCTGGAGCACACGGTAAGACAAATTGAAAAATGGCTCAGCCTGGGAATAAGACAGGAAATCAGCGTCAATATCTCTTCGCATCACCTGCAATGGGAAGGATTCTTTGATCACTTGGACAGAATCATGGGCCGACACCCCAAAGTGCCATCCAAACTACTGCAGTTGGAGATTCTGGAGAGTAGTGTATTAAGTGATATTAACCATATCTCCAGTATCATCAACACCTGCCGCAGTTCGCTGGGGATCCGGATTGCACTGGATGACTTCGGTACAGGCTACTCGTCACTGACGCACCTGCGCCACCTGCCGGTTGATGTGGTGAAAATTGACCAAAGCTTTGTCCAGGATCTGATTGATGACCCCAACGACTTTACGATTATCGATGGTGTTATCGGCTTGACAGAGGCTTTCCATCATCAGGTTATTGCTGAGGGCGTTGAGACGATTGAGCATGGATTGATGCTGATGAGTATGGGCTGTGATATGGCACAGGGTTATATCATCGCTAAACCCATGTCAGCAGATGCCTGTCAGCAATGGCTGGCCAGTTACCAGCCCAATCCCGTCTGGCTGGCTCATGCCGATAAAAGCCTGGATGCAGAACAAACGATTGCTTATATGATGCACCTGCAAGCACGTCATTGGCTGGATGTGGTGTTACATAACCTGCAAACCAGTCCAGATCAGATTCGTCACTGGCCTCTGATGAATCACAAAAAAAGTCATTTCATGCATTGGATTGAGCAGGCGAAAAAACAGGACTTGTTTAATCCCCAATGGCTGGAAGAAGTGCGCGTAGCTTTCACCGAGTTGTATCATGAAGCCAACAGTCTGCGTTATCAGTTTCAGGAAGGCCAGCCAGACGCAGCAGTTGCCGGTATCAAGGGATTGCAGCAGCGTTTCGAGACTATTGAAACACTGCTGGCCCCCTACAACGGCATTTAGTTGCTGACAAAATGTCCCAGACTGCGAGGTGACTCAGCAACCGGTATGCGCTTGATTTCTTTCAGTTCATGGATATCGATCACTGAGAGCTCATTGCTGAACCAGTTTGTGACATAGGCATGACGGCCATCAGCCGACACTGAGACACTCTCGGGCATCTCCCCAACCGGGATCTCTGCCCTTTTTTCCAGGGTTTTCTGGTCATAAACCCACAAATCATTACTGCCCTGGTTAACCACCAGCAAATAACGGTTGTCTGGTGTACTGGTGACACCGTAAGGCTTATCACCTGTTTTAATATGATCTTTGACCGTGTAATTTTCAGTTTCAATGACTGTCAGGCTGTTATCTTGAATTGCGGTCACGAAGACCTGTTTACCATCCTCGCTGACTGCAACAGCATAAGGTGCCTTGCCAGTCTCTACCTCGGCGTACTGATCGGGGGTATCCGCATCCAGCACTGTCAGACTGCCACTCTCACGGTTAGCGATATAAATTCGACGACGCTCAGCATCCAGAGCGAGACCGGCTGGATTGTCGCCGATGGCGAGCAGGTCCACCACCAGCATTGATTCAGGGTTGATCACAAGCATCGCGTTGCGCTCCCAGTCAGCCACGAAAACCTGGCGCTTACCTGAATGATCAACGGTAATACCGAAAGGCTGCCCGCCGGTTCGAATTTCACCAATTTTTTCGTAGCTTTCACTGTCAATCACGCTGATCAAACCTTTCTCAGGATGCGTGACGTAAATGCGGTTACGGAGATTATCAATGGCCACCCCCACAGGCGCAGCAGCGACGTCTATTTCAGCGATTCGTTGCGAGGTCTCGAGGTCGACAACAGAAACACTATTTACGGCCTGATGCGTCAGGAAAGCGCGTTCCGCTGTTACTGCCTGAGGCAGCAACAGCGACAGCAATAAAAGGTAAGTTGACTTATTCCCCACTTACTTATGACCTTCAAGCTGTTGTTTTAACGCCGACATACCGGTGCTGGCAAATTCGGTCATTGCCGCTACAGCTGCATCATCGTTATAGTGTTCCGGTGGGAAGTTGCCGGTATCAGCGCGGTAAAAACGTCCTTTCCAACTCATTTCTGTACCCGCCTCTACCTGTTCAAGCTCAATGGATACGCTGTAGAAGCTGACAGGGAATACCGTAATGTCCTCTTCATACAAACGATAGCTCATGGTGTGCTCATCGACGTTCATATCATCCAGGCTTTCCGTGATATTCCCTTTATCTTTGAGGGTTAGCACCCGTGTTCCTTCTTCTGGCACCTCAACTTTCTCAACCGACGGGTGCCACTCTGCAATGGCGCCGAATTCACTGACCTGTTGCCAGACATCATCGATCGGTGCGGCAATCACGACTTTTTCATCGATTTTCTGTGGTGTCGGACCGTGTGCCACAGCCAGATTAGGTAGCAGGAATTGTCCTGCCAGCAGCAGGCTTGCCCATTTTTTCATAAACGTCCTCATTAATTATTGATTGTTAATTTCGCGGTTGGTGTGGCCCAGTGTTTCCACAAAGCCATTGGCAAAACCGATTTGGGTAAACCGGTAAACCTTTTCTGATGTGCCCTGACGCACTTTATCCTGGTAAATCCAGAACTCGACTGTGCCGCCCTCATTTTCACGTTTTACTACTGAAGCGGGCTCACCCAGCTCGGTTTTGACAAATTCGGCACTTTTCCCGGCAAACGTTTCAAGGAACTTCAACTCCTCATAGGCACCAGGCTCAGCTGCAATGGCAGCAGCAGAGAGCGACAAACAGAACAGTAATACTGAAAATATTTTCATAACAATTCCTAACTTTATTGGATGTGTCGGAACATCCTACTCAGGCCTGTAATTGAGGGGTTAGAGAGAACAGCGCGGATATCATTGTGACAGCCTCATTTTTAGCACCATGAATTACTCCCGATGTGCATTTCCCCTCTGTCAGAGCCGTGGCATGTGATGAATACTCTCGCTTTTAGCCAGATGGAAATGCCATGAGTGCCGATTCCACCACACATCGACTCATTGAGTCTCACCACAGTCAAAACAACCGGCGACAGATTGCCGGTGATTTACTGTGGGTGGTGGTGGTAACGCTATCGACTTATTTAGTAGCGGGCTATTTCGACCTGGCAGAACGCTATATCGACTGGACCGCGTTAGGTGAGCTCTATCAGTTTGATGAGATCATTTTTGTTTTGCTGGCCGGCTGTGCAGCCTTGATATGGTTCAGTATTCGGCGTATCCGTGAATTAAGGCTGAGTCTCAATTACAACCTGGAGATGCAGGCAAAACTACAAAACAGTAATGACAACATTCGTCGCTTGCTCAGAGACAATCAGGCTTTAATCAAGCATATGATCGAAGTACGCGAATCAGAACGACAGCATCTTGCCAGGGAGCTGCATGATGTTTTTGGTCAGCATCTTGCTGCCATGGATGCGAACCTGACAGTGGCGTTGAATCTGTCGCAGGAAGAAAAAGTGAGACCCATCCTCACTTCTGTGATCGACAGCACTAACCACCTCCGGTCTATTACTCGTCATAAATTGAGACAGCTTAAGCCGCCCAACCTGGACAGCCTTGGTTTATCGGGTGCCGTGCACGAGCTTTTGTATGACTGGAGAAAAGAAGCTAACGACATCGCGGTTGACAGCCACATCAATCTCAAAGACAGCGAAATAGAAAATGAGGTCGGTATGACACTTTACCGAGCATTACAGGAAGGGCTGACCAATATCAAACGGCATGCAGAAGACGCCACCGAAGTCCGCGTCGAGATCACACAGTTTCGGGAAAATGCTCAGCATCAGCTGCAATTATTGCTCGATGATAATGGTCGGGGTTTTCCGGATGATTACGCTGAGAAAGGACTGGGGCTTGTCGCTGTGCGTGAGCGTGCAGAGTCTCTGGGCGGCGTCTTCAATTTGTCACTCCGCGAACCCATCGGTACCCGGCTACAACTGAAATTACCCTATCAACCCATTATATAGATAGACACTTCATGCAAACTACCACGATATTACTGATCGATGATCACACCATACTCAGGGAGGGCTACCAGCAGTTGCTCGAGTCTGCCGGCTTTAAAGTTGTCGCCCAGGCCAGTAACTCAGAAGAGGGCTACCGGCAGTTTCTCAACCTTGAACCGGATATCTGCATCATTGATATCAGCATGCCCGGGGCCGGCGGGCTGGAATGCATTCGTCGTATCACGGCACGTAACCCCAAAGCCAAAATCCTTGTCTGCACCATGCATGATGATTCCACGCTGGCAATCCGGGCAATGGATATGGGTGCAAGAGGCTACATCACCAAGTCCTGCTCTTCATCGGTGCTGATTGAAGCGGTAAGAACCATCGTTAATAAAGGCCATTACCTCAGTACTGAAATAGCCCGTGCCATTGCGATGGACAAACTGGTTCATGCCAACCACAAGCTGGATGCCTTGTCACATCAGGAATTTGCTGTGTTCCGGATGGTGGCGGAGGGCAAAAGTATCAACGACATGGCAGAAAGCCTGGCACTGGCGCCAAAAACCGTCTCCAACTATAAAACAAATATGATGCGGAAACTGGGAACCAGCAATCTCGCCGAGATAATTTTTCTCGCTCAAAAAACCGGTGTTCTGCATACACCACCCGCTTAGGCAAACCTTATTACATCAGTCGTCACTGGGTCATCATCATCGGCCCAGTCATCCCTTTGACTGACAGCAGCATATTCATCTCTGTTTTTGGGACTTCTTCCCTTAGTCTTTCAGGCTCCTCTCTCTATCCCCCTCAATTCAAAAAAAAGCACTATGGTCGACGTGCTTACGCGCCGTCTCCTGTATTCGGCATAGCACCAAAAAGTCAGCATCAGCTGACACTCAAAACAAATAGGAGGATATATGAGAGAAACGCATCTGAACCGATGGTCCAAGCTCGGTACTGCGCTTGCTGTTTCATCAGCTCTGGGCCTCGTGTCCGGTGCTGCGATGGCAAACCAGAAATTGGTTGAACTGCAGCAGCAAAACGAAAACTGGGTCATGCAGGGTAAGGACTTCTCTGGTACTCACTACAGCACGCAAACCCAAATCAACAAAAAGAACGTCAACCGCCTGCGTCCATCATGGTCGTTCTCAACCGGCGTTCTGAATGGTCATGAGGGGTCGCCGCTGGTTGTAAACGGTACCATGTACATTCACACACCGTTCCCGAACAACACTTTTGCCGTTGACCTGGATGAGCCAGGTGTTATCAAGTGGGAACACAAACCAAAACAGGATCCTGCTGCCCGTGCAGTGGCATGTTGTGACGTAGTTAACCGTGGTCTGGCTTATTGGCCTGGTGACGACAAAACACCAGCCATGATTGTTAAAAGCCAACTGGATGGTCACGTTGTCGCGCTGAATGCTGAAACCGGTGAAGTTCACTGGAAAGTGGAAAATGCTGACATCAGCGTTGGTCAAACTGAAACTGCAGCACCATTCGTTGCCAAAGACCTGGTTATCCAGGGTTCTTCAGGTGCCGAGCTGGGTGTTCGTGGTTATGTCACAGCCTATGACATTCACACTGGTGAAATGGCATGGCGCTGGTATGCCACTGGTCCTGACAGCGACATTGGTCTGGATAAAAGCTTCAACAGCGAAAATCCACACTACGGTCAAAAAGGCCTGGGTACTGCAACCTGGGAAGACAACGCCTGGAAAATCGGTGGTGGTACAAACTGGGGTTGGTATGCCTATGACCCTGATCTGAACATGTTCTACTATGGTTCAGGTAACCCAGCACCGTGGAATGAAACCATGCGTCCTGGTGACAACAAATGGACTATGACCATCTGGGGTCGTGATCTGGACACCGGTCTGGCGAAATTCGGTTATCAGAAAACGCCTCACGACGAGTGGGACTACGCTGGTGTTAACGTCATGATGCTTTCTGAACAGAAAGATAAAAATGGCAAAATGCGTAAACTGCTGACTCACCCTGACCGTAACGGTATCGTTTATACCCTGGATCGTGAAACCGGTGATCTGGTTTCTGCGAACAAAATGGACGACACCGCTAACTGGGTGAAAAAAGTCGACCTGGAAACGGGTCTGCCAATTCGTGACCCTGAGTATAGCACCCGCATGGGCCACCGTTCACGTGACATCTGCCCGTCAGCCATGGGTTTCCACAACCAAGGTTTCGACTCATATGATCCTGAACGTGAACTGTTCTACCTCGGCCTGAACCACCTGTGTATGGATTGGGAGCCATTCATGCTGCCATACCGTGCCGGTCAGTTCTTCGTTGGTGCGAACGTATGGTCTTACCCTGGTCCTAAAGGTGACCGCCAAAATGGTATCGGCTCTGGCCAAGTCAAAGCCTACAATGCCATCACTGGTGATTTCGCCTGGGAAAAAATGGAGAAATTCTCTGTTTGGGGCGGCACCATGGCAACCAAAGGCGGCTTGGTATTCTACGGCACCCTCGATGGCTTCATCAAAGCACGTGATGCTGACAACGGTGAACTGCTGTGGAAATTCAAACTGCCTTCAGGCGCTATCGGTCACCCTATGACCTACACACATAACGGTACGCAATACGTTGCGATCAACTATGGTGTCGGTGGTTGGCCTGCAGTTGGCCTGGTGTTTGACCTGAATGATCCATCAGCCGGTCTGGGTGCTGTAGGCGCCTTTAAAGAACTGGCGAAAAATACCCAAATGGGTGGTGGTGTCATGGTCTTTGCACTTGATGGTAAGAGCCCATATGACGATCTGAGCCTGGGTGAATATGAAATGTAAGCCTACCGCTTACAACACTCACTAAAGCTTAATCGTTGTAAAAAACAGGCCGGCAGTCATCTGGCTGCCGGCCTTCCATCAAAGGGTAAAAGCACCATGAAAATGAACGTTCAAAGCAGCAACACATTCAAAGCCATCTTCGGTTTGCTGATTGGCACCAGCTTCATGATCAGCACTAGTGCCAGTGCCAGCACTGAAACGCTTCGCGTCTGCGCTGCCGCAGATGAAATGCCTTACTCCAATAAAAATGGTGAAGGTTTCGAAGTCAAAATTGCGGAAATTCTGGCTGATGAAATGGATCGGGATCTGGAAATGGTCTGGTCTGATAAAGCAGCTATTTTCCTGGTGACCGAAAAGCTGCTCAAAAATGAATGTGATGTTGTTATGGGTGTGGATAAGGACGACCCACGCGTTGCAACCAGTAATCCTTACTACAAATCCGGATACGCATTCATCTATCCCGCAAATAAAGATTTGGATATCTCATCCTGGAAAAGCAAAGACCTGCAAGCTATGAGCAAATTTGCTGTCGTTCCAGGTAGCCCTTCTGAAGTCATGCTCCGTGAAATTGACAAATATGAAGGCAACTTCAACTACATGATGTCGCTCATTGGTTTCAAGTCCAGACGCAACCAGTATGTGCGTTATGAACCTGACTTACTGATTTCCGAGGTGACCTCCGGAAAAGCTGATATTGCTCATATCTGGGCACCGGAAGCGGCACGCTACGTCAAATCAGCTTCAGTGCCATTAACCATGGTTGTTTCTGAAGAAATTGCTGAAACCGGTGACGGTGAAGGTGTGCTTCAACACTATGAACAGTCAGTCGCTGTTCGCACTGAAGATAAAGACTTATTGACTGAGATCAACACAGCCCTGAAAGAGGCTGACTCAAAAATTAAAGCTGTCCTCAAAGAAGAAGGCGTTCCCCTTCTGTAAGGCTGGGCATACAACAGGAAAGATTTAAGACATGACTGATACAACACGCTTACCGAAAAAAACCCGTAGCACTATTGCGATATTGCTGGCTTCTGTAGTGACTGTTTCTCTGATTCCAGTGGCACAGTCGCAACTGATGTTCCGCCACACCATCACAGGTGACGTGCTGGATTTTTCATTCGGTAAAAAAGGTGAAGAAACTGAGGCCGTTAAGCATTTCAAAAATACCGGTGAAAACCTCTACAACAAAGATGAAGAAGCGATTCACACTGGTGAAAGTCTTTTCATGACTGCATGTTCAGGCTGCCACGGCCACTATGCGGAAGGCAAACTCGGTCCGGCATTGGGTGATGACTATTATACCTACCCCAAAAATGCCACCGATAAGGGCCTGTTCGAAACAATTTACGGTGGTGCCCGGAGCATGATGGGGCCGCAGTATAACAACCTGACCATTGATGAGATGTTGCAGATCATGGCCTGGATTCGCAGTGTCTATTGGGGCTCTGCGGAAAAAGCGGACTGGTTAACGGAAGAAGAAAAAGAAAACTTCACCCCAGCCCCAGTCCCCGCTGATTATGAAGAAGCACTCAAAAACTTCAAAAAATGATTTAAAAAATTAATGGGTGATGTGTTGTCACCCCGACAACACATCAATTCATTATGTCGTCGCAATAAAAGGAGAGAAAAATGAAACTTAAAACAATCGCAGTCACATGTTCTGCTCTGATGATGCTGTCAGGCGGAACCGCTGTAATGGCTTATGATGGTACTAACTGTAAAGCCCCTGGCAATTGCTGGGAAGCAAAACCTGGCTTCCCTGACAAAATCAAGGGTTCTAAATACGATCCTAAGCACAGCGAAAAAGAAATGAACAAACAGCAAGATGCGCTGAATGCCATGGAGAAACGCAATGCTGAACGTGTTGCCAACTTCAAAGAAACTGGTAAGTGGGAATATTAATCTATTCTCTCGCCCGGATGACCGGCCTCTTGTAGGCCGGTCTTTCTTTTTATAAAGCCCGGTAAAGCGCTATGAACCAAGCCGATAATACAAATGTGCCCACTATGTCAGAATGGCACGATCTGATCCAGAAAACTGAAAACAGCATCAACCAGACCATTCTGGGACAGGAGACGGTGGTCAGGCAGATGATGATTGCCACACTGTCACGTGGCCATATCCTGCTTGAAGGCGATGTCGGTGTTGGCAAAACTACTCTGCTAAAGACCGTAGCAGAAACCCTTGGGGGTAGCTTTGAGCGCATCGAAGGCACCATCGACCTGATGCCCCACGATCTGGTCTATTACACCTATATCGCTGAAAATGGCAAACCCGGTGTCAGTTCTGGTCCGGTGCTTAAACATGGCGATGCGCTCTCGATTTTCTTTTTCAATGAGATCAACCGTGCAAGGCCTCAGGTGCATTCACTGTTGTTGCGGATTATGGCTGAGCGCAGTGTACATGCCTTCAACCAAACGCATCATTTCCCACATTTACAGGTCTTTGCAGACCGAAATCGTATTGAAAAAGATGAAACATTTGAGTTACCGGCCGCGGCGCGCGATCGCTTTATGATGGAGTTGCATGTCGAACAACCCAAGGCCGAAGCACAGATCAAGGATTTGATGTTTAACCCGCGTTTTCATGATGCTGATAAATTAGTCGACACTACTGAGAAAGCGATTCTTCCCTACCAACAGTTGAATACGGTTGCGGCTCAGATTCAGGATCATGTGAAAGCCAGCACCGCACTGCAGGATTATGGTTTCCATCTCTGTCGTGCTCTGCGCGAGCCGGCCGAATACGGTATTCAAATCACTGATGTTGAAGTCAACAAATTGATCAAAGGTGGTATGGGACCGCGTGGCATCAGCTATCTGGCACGTGGTGCAAGGGTTAACGCTTGGTTGAATGAGCGTGAAGCGATTATTCCTGAAGATTTTCATGTGATCATAAAACAGATCGCAAAACACCGGATTTTCCTGAACCCGGTCTATGACTATAACCGGGATCAGATCGTTGACGCCCTGATTGAGGCTGCGCTGAATACTGTCGCCTCACCATGAGCCAGGTGTTCGATTACAAAACCGCCACGATGGTCAGTAGCTTGATGCCAGGTGGGCACAAAAGTCGTCAGCGGGGTCCTGGCTCGGACTTCTATCGTAAAACCCATTTTCTTGATGAACCGGAACCAGCGCGGATAGATCTGAATGCGAGTTTGACCGATCCTTTTGAAAACCTGCATGTCCGCAGTTATCGGCAACGAAGCAAACTGGATGTATTAGTGCTCATTGATGGCTCTTCATCAATGATTTATGGCGATAAAATCAGTCTGGTAACCAAAGTCTTCGACAGCATCTGTCAATCTGTAGCCGCTGCGGGTGATGAGATGACAGCTTATTTATTGACTGACGAAATACACGCTTTAACAGACGTCAATAGTTTGCAGACCGCTTTCGATGGTGTGGGCCCGGAAGATAATCGGGCCGATGCCTACACTGAAATTCAACGTGTTCTGCCAAGCCGACAATCATTGATTTTTTTGATCTCGGATTTTCACTGGCCCGAGTGGCAATTACATGCCATGTTAACGGCCCTGTCATCGCATACAGTCGTTCCCGTCATTAGCTGGCAAAGTCGCGAATATAGTGATTATCCGCTCTGGCGCTTTGTAGAAATGACCGATCTTGAGACCGGGAAAAGCACGCTGGTGTTTGTCACACCAAATCAACGACAGTTGATCAGGGCGCGCTATCAGCAGCGACAAGCCTATCTGAATAGCCAGTGCAGGGCCTTTAACCAGCGACCTTTCTGGCTGGTGGATCAATATGAGGCGACCCAGATGAGTCGTTTTTTCGCAGCTCAGTACTGAGGCAGAAATCATGAAACTCCGTTATTTCATTATCATGTTTTTACTGTGGTTCGCCGGCCCACATTCTGTCTGGGCTCAGGAGCTGATAGCGCCGGCAACATTACTGCAACAAGATCAAGGCCGTAGCTACGGGATAATGGTCGGCGATATGATCCATCATCGTTTTCTGGTTGAAGTTAAAGCCCCATTCAGCGTCATTCAGTCTTCACTGCCACAACCTGGGGAGCTGACTTACTGGCTTGAGCTACGGGATGTTTCCGTTTCAACCAAAGAATCTGATGACACAACCTTGTATCTTATCGATCTCAAGTATCAGACATTCTATGCACCGCTGGATGTCAGGAGTTTGAATATTCCTGCCATCACACTGGACTTTTCTGCCGGGGAAAAGCGTGCACAACTGCGACTACCGGACTGGGATTTTACAATGTCGCCGATTAAGGAAATCACGCCCAGTGGTGTCGGTAATGAGAATGATGTCGCTGCTTTTATGAAAGCAGCGATTGCACCCAGAAATCACGCCCTGGGCGAACTCAAACAGCGCGCAGTCGTGTTGACCCTGTCTGCCGCGGTGACCGTTATTCTTCTATTATGGATCAATGGGCTTCTTCCCAAACTGGGTCAGTCACCTTTTACTTATGCAGCGAAACAAATTCGGCGTCACAAACGTGGTGGACTGAAATCTAACGATGATTACCTTGCCTGTCTACAGGCCGTGCACCAGGCGATTAACCGGCGTGCCCGGACAACCGTCTTTGCCAGCCAACTGGATGATTTTCTGATTCAATTTCCCCAGTTTGGTGGCCTGCATCATGAACTCAGCCATTTTTTTCAACAATCAAGAGCAGCCTTCTTTCTGGATATGCAGCCCGGTGAGTCGCTGATTCAGGATTGTCTTAATCTATGCCGGCAGATGGCGGCAGCGGACAAGGTTAGTGCCGTTAAATGAGTCTGGCTTTCTCACATCCCTGGCTTTTACTATTACTGCCTCTCAGCTTGTTGCCCTTCGCTTCAAGCCTGTTTGAGCGTCGTGCCTGTGCCAGTGCCCAGCTTGTCGCGCTTAACCCGATCACAGTATGGCTAAACCGTATAATACATGCCACTGCCGTCATCAGTATCGCCAGCCTGATTGTTGGTATCGCCGGATTACACATCCTGGAACAGACGGTCACCCGCACCGGTAATGGTGCCCATATTGTCTTCGTGCTGGACCGCAGTGCGAGCATGAATGAAACCTTTGGTGGTAAAACACCGGATGAGAACGAGCAATCCAAAGCACAGGCTGCACGTCGGCTGTTGTCAGAGTTTGTCAGCAATCGTCCACACGACCTGTTCGGTGTTGCCGGCTTCAGCACGCAACCGTTTTATATCAGCCCTTTGACCGAACATAAATCGGCAATTCAGGCAGCGATAAACAGCATGGAAACTCCCGGCCTGGCCTTCACCAATGTAGCAAAAGGGCTGGGTATGGGCTTGAGTTACTTCAAGGATCAACCCCACACCGGCTCACGCGTTATCGTGCTGGTGTCCGATGGAGCCGCTTCACTTGACCACCGTGCCCAGAAGACCCTGCGCGAGTGGTTCGAACGTTACCGTGTCAGTCTCTACTGGTTTTTCTTACGGACCGAGAACGGTCTCGGCATCTACAGTGAACCAGGTACACCACAGGATGATAACCCGAGGGTGATGCCCGAACGCCACCTGCACAAGTTTTTTAACACTTTATCCGTGCCCTATCATGCCTATGAGGTTGATACCGTGGAATCGCTCCAGGCGTCTATCGCTGAGTTGGATGAACTGGAAAGCCTGCCACTGATCTATGAAGAGAAAATCCCACGGCAAAGCCTTTCAATCTGGTTATACAGTCTGTCACTGTTTGGCATGCTTCTTCTAATCACGGTCAAACTGCTGGAGAAAAAATCATGATTCTGCGGCGTGTCTATATACGCTCTCTGCTGATATTCATTTTAATCACATTGGTGGCGCTTCTTTCCATAACACTGGTCGAGCAGCAACGTCTAAGCGGGGTTAATCAGATGCTACAGCAACTCAAAACGGGGCGTTTTATAAAGGCTGATGAAGTGGACTTAAGCCAGCCTGAAAACCAGTTCGCCTATGCCTGGCATCTGCATCAGCAAGGTTTGTTCGAAGAGGCTGTGGATGCTTACGGACGAGCGGAACGTGCCGTGGCACCGGATTTTGTCAAGGTGGTGCATTACAATATGGGCAACCTCTATCTAGAGCAGGCCATAGAAGTCGCCGAACAGATGGGAATCGACCGTGCCACAGCACTGGCTGATGTTGCTAAAGATCTATTCCGAACAGCGTTAAAGCAAGATCCGGACTTCTGGGTCGCAAAGTATAATCTGGAAGCCGCACAGCGTCTTTCTCGTGACCTGCCTCTGGGCGATCTACAGGAATCAGAAGCGGCCGAGGAAAGTTCAGAAGAACTATGGTCAGCGATGCCCGGCTTTCCACTGGGTCTGCCCTAGGAGTTTTGTATGGCTCGTCTAGTCAGCCTGATTGCCGCCGCCCTCTTCACCCTGTTGGCCTTGTTCTTGCCGCCTTTGCCATTTCCGGTTAAGACCTATGATTACGTTTTTATGCTGGATATTACCCGCAGCATGAACGTCCAGGATTACAGTGATGTTGATGGTGGCGCCATGAGCCGACTCGAACGGAGTAAAGACGCCATGCTGGCAGCGGCACGTAGTCTGCCCTGCGGCTCGCGTATTGGCCTTGGGGTTTTTACTGAGCGCAGTCCTGCCTTGCTCTATTCTCCCATTGATGTCTGCATTGACTATCCGGTATTACAAGCGAGTATTAACGAACTTGACTGGCGCATGGCCTGGGTCGCTGACAGTAACATCAGCCAGGCGCTTTACAACACGCTGGAACTGATGCAAGGCAGAGTGCTGGAAGGAAGTAAACTGGTGTTTTTCACCGATGGCCATGAGGCGCCTCCGGTCAACCCTCGCTATGCACCCGACTACAGCTACATCGAGATGTTACAGGACAAGCCTGAAGGCTGGCGAAGCGGTATCATCATCGGTGTTGGGCAGCACAGTAAAAGTAAAATCCCTAAATATGATGAAGATGGTAAACAGATCGGCTTTTATACTGCTGAAGATGTACCGCATGCGAGTCGTTTTGGCTTGCCTGAAGATCCCAGTAAGATTGAAGGTTATATTCCCCGTAATGGTCCCTGGGGTACCGCGAAAGTCGTTGGCACAGAACATCTATCCAACGTCCATGAGGACTACCTGAAAAAACTGGGGGAACAGGCAAAAATGCAATACCACCATCTGCAGGATGATGCGGGTCTGTCACAGGTTCTCAAGCATGAAGCCTTTGCCGATCGTCAGGTTCAGCCAACACGCTTGAATGTGATTGCTGCTTTATTGGCATTACTACTGATGGTTTTCTGCTACCATCCTTTCCGACCCAAGTGGCCCCAGTACCCGAGCGCAGTCAAATAGCTACTCAATCTGTTCGGCACAAAGGCTGGGTAGCACCGCGACGGCCAGATCGATCTGGAATGTATCTTGTTTGTGTTCTTTGAGAAAAAACTGTTGCACCCGATAAGCTTCGCGCTCCAGCTCAATTCTGCTCTCACAGGAATTATCTGATTGCGCCATAATTCCGTTCTTATGCTGCAGAAAGTGAACCATCTCATGCAAAACGAAGCCTCTGGCACCATGGTCTGAATCCAGCGCCATGCGTTTATCATAAAAAATAGTTTCGGTATCAAGGTCATAATATGCAACGGCGGTACAGTAATCGCTATCGCAAACCGTTTCTGTGAGGCTGTCATGCGCCACCGCAGAGAGATTAGGCAGCGTGCCGGGGTCATGGTAACCAGTCAGTGTGACAGCCCAGACAAACAGACTCTGAATTAATGCATCCATCTGGCTTACCTCCCTAAATCAGCTCAAACAGCCGCTGCATGGCTTCATCATGAGCTATTTGCTGTTGTCTCAGATTGCTGTAATTGGCTGTAAGCTCGCCGAAAACATAGGTGCCCTCAACCGTAGGAAGATAATTAGCAAAATCGACAAGTAGCCGGTCCTGGTCGGCCTCTATCCCCTTATCAGCCAGTTGTCTGGTCACCTGCACCAGCCTGTTGGTAACCACTCTTTTATCTTCATGAACATGCAAGAGCAATTTATCCAGTTTTTGCTGATAGTAAACGAGGTCCCTGGCTGGGTCATGTCCTGGCTTCTTTTGATAAAGTGACAGTAACCAAACTTCGGGCGGTGTCGGATCTGCAACAGACAGCATCTCTTTGGGCTTTTCTGTCGGCATGCCCGCCTGCAGTTTTTCAGGAACAGGAGCTACCGCCGTGTAGTCCTGCCGTTCACTGAAACTCTCTTGTGTGAACTCTTCATCGCCACAGGCACTGACAGCAAAAACCAGCGAAGCAGCAACAACATATTTAAATAGATATGCGAACATAGTTTCACCTCCTGAGACCAGAATTTGCCTCTGGACGTGAAATTGCTGTGCATAAAAAATCATGACATAAAAAATTTCCCCTTTATTTTCATAAACATAGGAACATACCCGGTTCTACACAGCTATTAACGGGATATTCTCATATAGATATCAAGGACACTATCCATGCTAGCGACGTCGATTCGAATCTATAGGTCTCGATATGGCGCAAAGAAAAACGCCGACTTAAGCCGGCGTTTTCTGTAGTTTAAGTCTGAATTTATTTTTCAGGCGTGAATTCAGGATAGGCATTCATACCACATTCATTGATATCCATACCTTCCATTTCTTCTTCCTCACTGACGCGCAGTTTAATGATTTTATTAATCACCGTCAGCACGATAAAGGAAACCCCGAACATCCAGGCAAAGGTAGCCAGCGTTCCTATCAACTGACCGCTGAACGTGGCTGCCGGATTGGTGAACATTACGGCAAAAATACCCCAAATACCGGCTGTACCATGCACCGAAATCGCACCGACCGGATCGTCGATTTTGAGCTTGTCCAGACCGACAACGGACAGGACCACAACCAGGCCACCGACCAGACCAATCAATGAAGCCACACCGGCACTTGGCATCAGCGGCTCTGCTGTGATTGCAACCAGACCCGCCAGCGCACCATTGATTGTCATGGTCAGGTCCGTTTTACCGAACATAAACCGTGACAGCAACGCTGCAGCCACCATACCGGCTGCCGCAGCAGCATTGGTGTTGACAAAGATCTTCGCTACGGCATTGGCTTCATCAACATTGGCGATTTTCAGCTCAGAGCCACCATTGAAACCGAACCAGCCCATCCAAAGGATAAACATACCCAATGTCGCCATCGGTAGATTGGCACCCGGAATAGCGTTAACTTCGCCGTTTTTGCCATATTTTCCTTTGCGCGGGCCAATAATCAACACAGCGGCCAGTGCAGCAGCGGCACCCGCCATATGTACAACAACAGAGCCGGCAAAATCCTGGAAGCCAAGTTGATCCAGGAAGCCACCACCCCATTTCCAGTACCCTTCTACTGGATAAATGAAGCCAACCATAAAGACGGCAAAGATCAGGAATGGCCACAAGCGCATTCTTTCTGCAACCGCACCGGAGACAATCGACATGGTTGCAGCAGCAAACACGGCCTGGAAGATAAAGTCGGCCATACTGGAATAGTATGGTGCACCCTCACCACCAGCCGTCACAGCTTCAACGGTATTATCACTCCCCAACAGAAAATCAATGCCGGGGATCACTGAACTGACCGGATCGCCCGGATACATGACGTTGTAGCCTACCAATAGATAGACAATACAGGCCACACCGTAGAGCAGGGCATTTTTATTAAGAATCTCAACCGTATTTTTACTACGGACCAGACCGGATTCCAGCATTGCAAAGCCGGCGGCCATCCACATGACTAATGCGGTACACATCAGGAAATAAAATGTATCCAGCGCGTAACTTACTTCAATTACCATGGTATCCATTACGTTCTCCCTTAAATCGCTTCAACACCGGTTTCACCGGTCCTGATTCGAATGACCGAATCCAGACTGGCCACAAAAATCTTGCCATCACCGACCTGTCCGGTACGGGCCTGAGTCGCAATGATCTCAGTCACCTCATCCACCTGACTGTCATCAACGGCAAGTTCGAGTTGAATCTTGGGCTGGAAAGCAATGTTGTATTCCGCACCACGATAGAGCGCGGGATGGCCTTTCTGGCGGCCAAATCCCCTTACTTCCCCCACGGTCATCCCGTTGACGCCGGCTTCTTGCAATGCCGATCGCACCACTTCCAGGGCGTGGGGGCGAATAATGGCTGTCACTATTTTCATTATTGGCTCCTGTTGCTAAATAGGAAAATTAATTTACCCCGGAGAATCAATGAAATAGTTATGCCACCTGTTTTTTCTCTATTATTATCAGTAGCTTGGAGAATATAAAGCCCTCAGGTCTAGCGAAAAAGCGAACCGAATCAGTGCACTGGGTTTGGTTAGCGCGCCAATATGGCGCAGCAAGCCATATTATTTGAGTGCTTCAGCAACACGCGCTCTGAGCAATGGCAAAACCTCGTGCTCGAACCACGGATTTTGTCTTAACCAGCCCTGGTTGCGTGGGCTGGGGTGAGGTAAGGGTAAATAATCAGGCCAATAGCGCAACCCGTTTTTGACCGTATCGCTCACTGAGCCATTAAAGTCTGGCAGATAATAAGCCATAGCATAACGGCCAATCACAAGCCTCAACTCGATGTGTCCTAACTCGTTCAAAAGGCGCTTGTGCCAGGTTTGAGCACATTCAGGCCTTGGCGGCAGATCACCATTTTTCCCTGTTCCTAGAAAACAGAATCCCATCGGCAGGATGGCAATGTTGTTTGCATCATAAAACTGGGTCTTATTGAGCCCCATCCAGTCCCTTAGTCTGTCGCCGCTGGCATCTGCAAACGGAATACCCTGTTCATGCGCTTTTCGGCCTGGCGCTTGTCCAGCAATCAGAATGCGGGCTTGCTTGTTGAACTGCAGAATTGGCCTGGGCTCAAGCGGGAGCTTATGTTGACAGAGCCTGCATGTGAGTACATGAGAGAGTAGAGAAGACGGGGTCAGCATTGCAACAGGGTAACGCGACCTTATCCAATAGAATCAGTGTCACTCATCGTGACACTGGTATTGCTGCTCAACGCGGTGGTAAAAGCACTCGTACCAGCCTGTGTAACGATCACAGAATTGTTTTTCTTCACCCAGCTTTTCAGCCACACTAAAACCGCGCGCATGGCACATGTCCATCGCCTGGAGCTCGGCTTTTTCACGATCCAGGGGCTGCTGCTCTGTCCCGGTATAAAACTGTTTGACCGTAATAACCGACTCATTGGCAAGCTTTGCTTCGGCTACCGCCGTGAGACTGAACGCTATGACGACAATAGATAAAAATGATTTCATTGCGGTTTCCTGCAGTTTGATGGAACAGGCAACCGAAGATAGCTGGCCGAGACGAGCGTGACAAGCGCTACTGCCATAAATTGCTCAGATTTATTCAGATGGGAGATAATAGGTGGTGGCTATGGGTGGATTCGAACCACCGACCCCATCATTATGAGTGATGTGCTCTAACCAACTGAGCTACATAGCCGTATGAGAAGCGCGCCATAATACGATAACGACTGTTAAATATCAAGGCTGGAAACGAATTTTATAGCCAGTCGCTGAGCTGAATACCGAAACCAATGCTATTGCTGTGAGCATCGTAATCGATCAGGCTCTCACCGTAACCGTTAAACCACTGCACATAGCCTCTTACCCGGTCACTTAGCGGAAAGCTCCAGCCCAGTTGAATAGCGCCGTAGTTCTCACCGAAATCAAGGTTGTTTCTGAGCATGATTTCGAAATTGTGCCGGTCCATTTTATAGAGGGCACCCAGTTCAAAGTTGCCCATGTAATCATCGATATCCGGGTTATCATCGTCATCACTGTCTTCATCGATGCGCAACCACGGCTTGAATGAGAGATAGAGATCATCGTATTCGAAGATAAAGTCAGCATAGACCCGGTTCCAGCTGCGGGACAGCTCACCGGACTGGCCATTGGACTGATGCGAGATCCCGGTACGAATCACCGAATTTTTTACACCGAAAAATTCATAGTCATTACGAAATGACAGCCAGGCCTCCGGCTCATGATTAGAGTCACGGAACGGTGCCGAGCCTTCCTTGTTGAACTGCTGCCAGAAAGAACGGTTGGTGTAAGCAACGTACAGATCCGCACGGTTATTGAACAGACCATAAGCAACCGGCGCTTTCAGACTAATCTGAAACTTGGTCTCCCAGGGCTGGAAATTGATATCGTCATCCGGATCTGCCGCACGGAAGGGCGCCTCGTTGGGTGAGCTCATATTATTACTGAGCATAATGTAGTTGGGTTTATGCGGCAGCAATACGAACGGATTGCGGGCTTCTTTCTTTTCCAGGAATAAACGCCGGGTGATGGCGGAGTCGTCTTCTGTTTCCAGACCGTTTTCGGTGACTTCGATATCGACCGCTTCGGTGGGTGCCGGACTGGCGGCTTTAATATCCGCCTGGGTCTGTTCGCCTTCGCAGAACTGGCGGAGTTCGCCCACTGTGACCGTGTCATCGGCAGTCGACATCTGTGTCATCAGACACTGATTGATCTGCTCATCGGCCTGCAGCACTGAGGTCCAGCTGAGCACTGCCACAAGCAATGCTGAAGTCACACTTTTCATCGGCGTACCTGCCTGAAAGGGTAGAAAATAAACTAATTGTTATAACAAATTAATCAGACATTGAAGCGGAAGTGCATCACATCGCCATCCTGGATGATGTATTCCTTACCTTCCAGGCGCCACTTACCGGCGTCCTTGGCACCCTGCTCACCGTTATAAGCAACAAAATCATCATAGCTGACCACTTCAGCGCGGATAAAGCCTTTCTGAAAATCAGTGTGGATCACACCGGCGCCTTCCGGCGCAGTCGCGCCCAGTTTCACAGTCCAGGCGCGGACTTCTTTAACACCGGCAGTAAAGTATGTGTGCAGACCCAGCAGTTGATAGCCACTACGAATCACGCGGTTCAGGCCGGGCTCTTCCTGACCCAACTCTTCCAGAAAGTCCGCTTTCTCATCGTCTTCCAGATCGGCGATTTCCGCTTCGATGGCCGCGCAAATCGGTACCACGATGGCATTTTCCTGTTCTGCCAGTTTCTGTACCGCTTCCAGCGCCGGATTGTTGTCGAAGCCGTCTTCAGACACATTGGCGATATACATGGTCGGCTTGCTGGTCAAAAGCTGCAGATCACGCACCATCAACTTCTGATCCTTGTCCAGGCCCATCGCCCTGACCGGCTGACCACTGTCAAGATGATCGCGCATCGTGTTCAGCAGTTCCAGACGGGCCTTGGCGACTTTGTCACCACTTTTGGCATCGCGGGTGGCTTTGGTAATCGCTTTTTCCACGCTTTCCAAATCCGCCAGGGCCAGTTCCGTATTGATGACTTCAATATCATCCAGCGGCGAGACTTTGCCGGCAACATGCACGACATTCTCATCTTCAAAACAACGCACCACGTGGGCAATGGCATCGGTTTCACGGATATTAGCGAGGAATTTATTGCCCAGGCCTTCGCCCTTGGAGGCGCCTTCGACCAAACCAGCAATATCCACAAACTCCATTGTGGTGGGCAGCACCCGCTCCGGGCTGACAATCGCAGCCAGTTTATCCATACGTGGATCCGGCACTGGCACGATACCGACATTGGGTTCGATGGTACAGAAAGGATAGTTCTGGGCATCAATACCGGCTTCGGTCAAAGCGTTGAAAAGAGTGGATTTACCGACATTGGGCAAACCGACGATACCGCATTTGAATCCCATAACTAATCCTATTGAGAGTGTAGCCAGTTCATGGCCTTGTCGAGATTACCCGACAGGACTTCCGGCAGAATTTTTAACATATTGTCGATGGCCATCTCGATAGCCTGGCGATCGGTCGGCGAGGGTTTACTCAGCACGTAATCCGAAACCAGCTTGCTGTGGCCGGGATGACCGATACCGAGACGACAACGCAGAAAATCTTTGCCCCCGCTTTGCGCAATAATATCTCTGAGGCCATTGTGACCACCATGGCCACCGTCACGCTTGAGGCGCACCGTGCCCGGCGCCAGATCCAGTTCATCGTGGATCACCAGAATATTCTGCAGGGGAATTTTGAAAAAATTGGCCAGCGGTGCGACAGACTGTCCACTCCGATTCATAAAGGTCAGGGGTTTGAGCAGATAGAGTTTATGCCCCTCCAGATCGCATTGAGCCAGCTCGCCGTGATATTTTTTCTGCACCGTAAAATTGATGCCGAGATCACGGGCGAGCTGGTCCAATAGCCAGAACCCGACGTTATGTCGGGTTCCATCATATTGGGAGCCGGGGTTGCCCAGTCCGGCGATAATCCAGCTAGCCATTCAGCTCCCCAAGACGATTGAGATTACTCTTCAGTCGCTTCGTCGTCGCCGTTGTCTTCTTCACCGGCAGACGCTTCAGTGGCTTCATCTTCGTCTTCTTCAACTTCCTGTACGCGTGGCATATGGATGCTCGCGACAGCCTGGTCGTAGGCAGAACGTTCACCTTCTTCCAGCTCTTCTTCCTGGTGATGCGTCAGTGCAGTCAGGCTCACACCTTTAGGCACAGTCAGTTCAGACAGATGAATACTCTCATCCATACCCAGCTTAGAAATATCTGCTTCGATGTACTCAGGCAGATCTTTCGGCAGACAGGCGACATCAACTTCGGTCATCATGTGTGAAACCTGACCACCTTCTTTCACACCTGGTGCAACGTCTTCACCGATGAAATGAATCGGCACAGTCATGGTCATTTCATGTTTGGCATCAACACGCAGGAAGTCAGCGTGCAGGATTTTGTTGTCATTGGCAGGGTGGCGTTGCAGATCTTTCAATACAACCTGGTCTTTCTTACCATCAACAATCAGGGTCAGGATATGCGCATAGAACGCTTCTTCATCCAGGTGACGCAGGAACTGGTTGTGATCCAGCGTGATTGAAACCGGATCTTTTTCCGCACCATAAACCACTGCCGGGAATTTGCCCGCATGACGAAGGCGGCGGCTCGCACCTTTCCCCTCGTCAGTACGTGCTTCGGCATGTACTTCAAACAAGTTTTCCATTTTCTTCTCCAAAATGTATGAACATCAGTTCATCAAAAAACCGCCTCACGGCGGCAATTCGCCTCCCCCGCGACCAGGTTCGGCACGAAATAAGCCGGTTATTATACCGGCTAATCCATATACAAGGAGCTGACTGACTCCTCGTTACTAATTCTGTACATCGCTTCGGCCAGCATTTCAGCGATGCTGAGCACGCGGATTTTGTCACAGGCTTCGGCATGGGGCTGCAAAGGAATGGTGTCAGTGACCACCACTTCATCCAGTACCGAGCTGGAAATATTATCAATCGCCGGGCCGGACAGGACCGGATGGGTCGAATAGGCCACGACTTTCTTGGCACCGTGTTCTTTCAATGCGGCAGCGGCGGCGCAGAGCGTACCAGCGGTATCGACCATATCGTCAATCAGGACGCAGACGCGGTTATTCACATCACCGATGATGTTCATCACCTTGGCTTCATTCGCGCGCGGACGACGCTTATCGATAATCGCCAGTTCTACATCCAGATGTTTTGCCAGGGCACGGGCACGAACCACACCACCGACGTCAGGTGAGACCACCACCAAATCCTGATATTTGTGCTTCCAGATATCACCCAGCAATACCGGTGAGGCATAGACATTATCGACCGGGCAATCGAAAAAGCCCTGAATCTGGTCAGCATGCAAATCGACAGTCAGCACGCGATCAGCACCGACACCGGTCAGCATATTCGCCACGACCTTGGCGGTAATCGCCACACGGGCGGAGCGCGGTCTGCGATCCTGGCGTGAGTATCCAAAGTATGGAACCACGAGCGTGATGCGTTTGGCCGAAGCGCGACGAATCGCGTCGGTCATGACCATCAATTCCATCAGGTTATCGTTGGTGGGCATGCAGGTCGGTTGCACGATAAAGACGTCCTTACCGCGGACGTTGTCGAGAATCTCAACCATGATTTCGCCGTCGCTGAATTTTTCAACGGTGGCTTTGCCAATGGAGATGCTGAGGAAATTAGCGATGTTCTGTGCCAGTCGGCGGTTAGCATTGCCGGTGAACACCATCATGCGAGTGTCGGCAGTGCGTTGCTGAAGCTGGAGAAGTCGGTTTTGTGTCACGGTAGTGGCGCCGAGTTTCTGTTAAAAAACAAAAGAAAGTGGCTGGGGTACCAGGATTCGAACCTGGGAATGCTGGGATCAAAACCCAGTGCCTTACCGCTTGGCGATACCCCAACTGTAAAAACTCATTCTATCATCTTGCAGTCGCATTCGACTTATTTAATGTCGACGCTAGTGCAGTGAGTGGCGACCGGTTACTGCCTTTGGCCACAAAACCCTGCCAGTTGGAGGGCAGGTTTTCCACTACTTGTTGCGCTTGCTGCTGATTTTCAAAAGCAGCGAATATACAAGCGCCTGTTCCAGTCATCCTTGGCGGCGCGTATTGTGCCAACCAGTTCAGCGCGTTTGCAACTGCCGGGTAGCGTTCTTTAACTACCTCTTCGCAGACATTTCTGCCTTCCCCTGAAAGGAAGCGCGATATTTTGATAGGTTCGCAGTCCCGTGTCAATTCCATTGCTGAAAATATTTCCGCAGTGGACACATGACAGTCCGGTTTCACTACGACATACCAAGGTTCTGCCGGATCAATCGGCGTTAGCTTCTCCCCTACGCCTTCGGCCCACGCTGCAAAACCTGCGATGAAAATCGGCACATCTGCGCCCAGTTCGAGTCCAAGTTGTGCCAATTCAGATTCACTGACAGCAGTTTCCCAAAGATAGTTCAGCGCAACCAGCGTCGTCGCCGCGTTGGAACTACCGCCGCCCAGACCGCCGCCCATCGGCAGTCGTTTTTCAATGTGAATGACAGCGCCTTTGCTGCAACCACTGTATTGTTGTATGCGTTTTGCAGCGCGCACGATCAGATTATCCTCATCGGCAACACCGTCAACGGACTGTTTCAGTCTAATCTCAGGGGAGTCGATGACTTCAAATTGCAGTTCATCACCAAAGTCCAGAAACTGAAAAGCCGTCTGTAACTCGTGGTAGCCATCAGGGCGCCGGCCGGTGATGTGGAGAAACAGATTCAGCTTGGCCGGGGCCGGCCAACTGATCACTCCGGAATACTCCAGTCAGTGACGATGAGTCGAACACTCATTTGCGAATTTTTCATAAAGACTTTTTTCGGCATTGAACTGCCCTGAAAAGGCATATAGCCTAAAAATTCAATATTCCAACCTGCCTGCGCCAGTTTTGTCAGACGACCCTGGGCATCAAGCTCTCTGCTATCAACAGGCAGTTGTGCATAGGGCACTCCGCGCACCCAGTCACTCAAGGCACTGACAGGTAGCAACCAGCCCATGGCTTCAGCCAGGAGTTGCTCCGGCGTCGCTGCAGACAGCTGCTCACCATCATCTAGTGTCAAAGTGACTGATTCGTGATTCCCATCCAGTGTCACACCACCCTGTGAGAATGGTCCGGATAGTTTGATATAAAACTGCTGGCCCTGCTTCAGCCACCGAATACCGGCGTTCCAACCTTCTCGCCCCTGAATAATCGCAGTGCGACCCTTGAAAGCCCAGGCATCCAGACTGGCCTGTTGCTTCTGACGTTCCTGCCATAGTTGCTCGGGATCCTGTGCGGGTTTCGTTTCCCACAGCGGGGCACACCCTGAAAGCATGACAATCAGAAACAGATTAAGCCAGTACCTCATAGGCCATACCTGCGCATGGTTTCCTGCAACAGTTTATTATCAGCGTCCTTTTGCAGGCCTTTCTGCCAGATTTTTTTGGCTTCCTGCTTCTTGCCGCGCTCCCATAACACTTCCCCAAGATGAGCAATAAATTCAACATCCGGCTGCAGATTCATTGCTTCGCGCAGATATTTCTCAGCTTTTTCCAGATCCCCCATCCGGTAATACACCCAACCCAGGCTATCCAGATAGAAAGGGTCACCTGGCTTGATCTCCAGGGCACGGGTAATCATTTCCAGCGCTTCCTGGTGACGATCAGTACGGTCAGTGAGTGTGTAACCCAGTGCATTCAGTGCCTGCGCATTATCCGGGTGTTTTTCCAGAATCCAGCGAAGATCGGCTTCCAGCACATCCAATTTGTCCAGAGATTCGGCAATCATCGCCCTGCTGTAGTGAAGGTCCTCACTCTGAGGATAACGTGTGATGGCATCGGATAATAAGTCAAAAGCGGCCTGTTCCTGTCCTTGCTCACGCAGGATGCTAGCTTCAAACAGATAATACTGCAGCGCCTGCTGTGGCAACTCATCGCGGAGTTGTGCCAGATGAACACGTGCTTTTGCCACATCACCGCGTTCAACCAGCAGGTTGATGTAATTGCTTTGCGCAATGTCAAAACGATTACTCTGTGCCGGCACCGAGGCAAACCAGACGAGTGCCGCATCAATATTGCCATTCATCTCTTCAGCAAGCCCCATGAAGTACGCGGCCTGGTAGGTGGGATCGCCCAGCTTGAGCAATTCACTGAAATAGGACTTGGCAAGTTGCCCATCCTTGTCTTCCAGCGCCAGTAAGCCCAACGCAAACAGGGCGTCACGGTTGTCAGGGTCATCAGCCAGAATGGTTTCGAAGATCTCACGGGCTTCTTCGGTTTCACCATTCTCGCCCAGTAGCTTGCCGTAAGTGAATCGCAGATCCTGGCTGGCAGTATCTCGCTTCGCCGCTCTGGCAATCAGCTTCAGGCCCTCTTCCGAACGGCCCATGCGTTGCAGCGTATCGGCTTTAAGCACCAGATAATCTTCATTATTCGGATCGGTTTCCATCAGTGGTGCCAGTTTGTTCAGCGTTTCTTCGTAGCGTTTATAGAAAAATGCCATCCGGGCATAGGCGAAACGCGCCGCCGGGTCATTCTGCTGGTAACTATCCAGCTGTTTGAGCATCGTCAATGCTTCATCCGGCTCGGCCACTTCGGCCAGGTTTTCAGAGACGCGGATGAGGTAGGTTCGTTTATTATCCGGTGCCAGCTCCAGGGCTTTGTTCACCGCGTTGACCGCCCCCTGATAATTGTCTTTCATCATCAGAAACGGCGCCTGCATGATGTAAACATCAGCATCATTCGGATCAACCTCGATCCAGCGCTCCAGCGCCTCATTAATGCGCTGTTGATCACGCGACAAGGTCGCTACCTGCGCACTGCGGCTGGCCAGGGCAGGGGATTCAACCATCTCGGCCGCACGCTGATACAAATCAACCGCAATACCCACCTGACCCCGCTGGCCGGCGACTTCCGCAGTGAGAATGTAGTACATCAATTCCGGCGATAAGGGCAGGTATTGTTCCGGCTGCTTCGATTCTGATTCAACAGCCGTTTTTTCGGCCTCATTCTCAATGGGTGCAGGATCCGGTGCTCCGGCCTGTTTTGCTGGTGTCGAGGCACAGGCGAGAAGAAACAGAGGCATGCCAATCAGACCGGCATGTTTGAGGCGCTGTCCCGCTCCCCGAAAGAAAGATTGCATCAAATCCATATTAGAACGACCTGCACGTTTGATTTTGATAGAATGGCGTATTGATTTGTCCGACAAAAACGATTGCAACAACGGCTGTAGAGTTTACCAGCATTTAATTACGACTTTTTCTCAATATGCATCTTGTTACCTACGGCATCAACCACAACACAGCGCCCGTGCATGTCCGCGAGCTGTTTGCTTTTGATGCGAGTGTATTACCCAGCGCATTGTCTGCCTTGTACCAACAGGAGTCTGTGCTGGAAGTCGTGATTTTGTCGACCTGTAACCGGACAGAGATTTACTGTTGTCTGGACGATAATACTGACAATACGATTCTAGCTTGGTTGCATGACTTCCATCAGCTGGATAGCGAGACAATCACCCCTTACCTCTATCATTATCAGAGCAGCGACGCCATTCGTCATCTGTTGCGGGTTGCCTGTGGACTGGACTCGATGGTGCTGGGCGAACCCCAGATCCTGGGGCAGCTCAAAGATGCTTACAGCCAGTCACTCAATGCCAGTACCCTGGGTAAATCGCTGGGCAGACTGTTCCAACATGCTTTTGCTGTCGCCAAACAGGTTCGTACCGATACCGCGATTGGCAACAGCCCGGTTTCCGTTGCCTTCGCCGCAGTGAGTCTGGCAAAACAGATCTTCAGTGACCTGGCAGAATCCACCGCACTCTTAATCGGCGCTGGTGACACCATTGAACTGGCAGCCCGCCACCTGCATGACAATGGCATAGAGCGTCTGATAATTGCCAACCGCACCGTGGAGAAAGCCCATAATCTCGCTGTTCAGGTCGATGGTTATGCCATCAGCCTCAGTGAATTGCCGGCTCACCTGGCGGAGGCCGATATTGTGATTAGTTCTACTGCCAGTCAGTTACCCATTCTGGGTAAAGGCATGGTCGAGCGAGCACTCAAACAGCGCAAGCGTAAACCGATTTTTATGGTGGATATTGCGGTGCCGAGAGATATCGAAGCTGAAGTGGGTCAGCTGGAGGATATTTATCTCTATTGCGTCGATGATTTGAAAGACATTATTGAAGAAAACCTGCAATCGCGCCGCGATGCCGCTTTGCAGGCAGAAGAAATCATTGATAGCCAGGTTGACCATTTCCAGGCCTGGCTACGTACACAAGATGCGGTCCCAGTGATTCGAGCCATTCGTGACAGTGCTGAAGAGCTAAGTAAGCATTCACTTGAAAAAGCACTGAAACAACTGGAGCAGGGTCTGCCAGCGGATCAGGTGATGGCAGAGCTGGCGCGGAGCCTGACCAATCGTTTATTACACGAACCCAGTCGACAGCTTCGACTGTCCGGTTTTGATGAAGACGGCCAGCTGCTGGAATCAGCGCGGCGTCTGTTTAATATCAAGGATAAAAAGTGAAAGAGTCGATCAAGCAGAAACTGGAATCCCTCGTCGATCGTCATGAAGAAATCGCCGGCCTGCTGGCCGAACCCGAGACCATGGCGGATCAGAACAAGTTTCGCAGTTTATCCCAGGAATATGCACAATTAGAGCCTGTTGTCAGCAATTTCAATGCATATCGCGACACATTGACCGATATTGATGATGCCCGGCTGATGCTGGAAGAAGATGACGCTGAAATGCGCGAGATGGCCAAAGACGAACTGGCCCAGGCTGAGGACAAACTCGATGATCTGGAGCTGACGCTGCAGAAACTCCTGCTGCCCAAAGATCCTAACGACAAACGCAATATTTATCTGGAAATCCGCGCAGGCACCGGGGGTGACGAAGCCGCGATTTTCTCCGGTGATTTGTTCCGAATGTACAGCCGCTATGCCGAATTACGCCGCTGGCAGGTCGAAGTCATTAACGCTCAGGAAGGTGAGCACGGCGGTTATAAGGAAATTATCTGTCGTATCGTCGGTGATGGCGCTTATTCGAGGCTGAAATTCGAATCCGGTGCTCATCGGGTGCAACGAGTACCCGAAACGGAATCCCAGGGCCGTATTCATACTTCAGCCTGTACCGTCGCGATCCTGCCAGAAGTCGACGAGATCGACGAAGTTGACATCAATCCGGCCGATATTCGTGTCGATACCTTCCGCGCCTCCGGTGCCGGTGGTCAGCATGTTAACAAAACCGATTCAGCGATTCGTATCACCCACATCCCCACTGGCATTGTCGTCGAATGTCAGGAAGAGCGTTCGCAGCATAAAAACCGCGCCAAAGCGATGTCGGTGTTGCAATCGCGAATCATGGCAGAGCAGATTCAGAAACAGGAAGCTGAACAGGCACAGACCCGAAAGTCTCTGGTGGGAAGCGGTGACCGCAGCGAGCGGATCCGTACCTATAACTATCCACAGGGTCGTATCACCGACCATCGCATCAATCTCACCCTCTATAAATTGAATGAGATTGTGGAAGGCGACCTGGACCAGGTGATAGAACCACTGATCAATGAATACCAGGCCGATCAGCTGGCGTTACTAGCGGGTGATCAATAACTCATCCGCAGATTACACAGATGAACGCTGATTGACTGGTGACGTTTGATATATCTGTCGAAACCGCGAACGCAATAACAAGACAGGTTGTAACTGTCCGCTTCTATTAAATAAGAATAATCTGTGTCTACCTGTGCAATCTGCGGATAAACATTGCCATTCCATCACACCCAGTCGCGGGGCGGTAAAAAGTCGGTATAAAGCCTGGCTTCTGCCGAATTCGCCTCGGGCTGCCAGTTATACCGCCATTTCACCAGTGGCGGCAAAGACATCAGTATCGATTCAGTTCGGCCACCTGACTGCAGACCAAACAGGGTACCGCGGTCATAAACCAGGTTGAACTCGACATAACGACCGCGGCGATAAAGCTGAAAATCACGCTCGCGCTCGCCGTAAGACTCATTCATACGCTTTCTGACAATGGGGGCATAAGCTTCAATATAGCTGTTACCGACAGACTGCATAAAGGCAAAGCAGGTCTCAAAACCCCACTCATTGAGATCATCAAAAAACAGACCACCGACACCGCGGCATTCATCGCGATGTTTGAGGTAAAAATACTCATCACACCAGTGCTTGAAGTGGGGATAAACGTCATCGCCAAATGGGTCACAGGCGGCTTTGGCGGTCTGATGCCAGTGAATGACATCGTCTTCATTGCCGTAATAAGGCGTTAAATCGTAACCGCCACCGAACCACCAGATGGGATCTTCGCCGGCTTTTTCAGCAATAAAAAAACGCACATTGGCGTGAGAGGTGGGCACATACGGGTTATGGGGGTGAATCACCAGCGACACACCCATGGCTTTAAAACTGCGGCCAGCGAGTTCGGGGCGACTGGCTGTGGCCGACGGTGGCAGATTGTCGCCACTGACTTCCGAGAAGTTCACACCACCCTGTTCAAACACTTTGCCGCCAGTGAGAACCCGGGTGCGACCACCGCCACCGGCTTCGCGTTGCCACTCATCCAGCTCAAACACAGCCTGCCCATCAACTTCTTCGAGTGTGTTGCAAATACTATCCTGCAGTGAAAGTAAATATTCACGTACTGCATCGATGTCAGGCTGACTCATCGCAGAATAGCTCCCGTTCTGGCGTCTCGGATCTGGCTGGGTTGAGTGGCACCGCCCAGAGACCCCGGCATCACATAATCAATTCCCGGCAACTGCCAGCGGACCTGGTGCGCATTCATCGCGGGTCGGATACCAGCCACATTGGCACTGGTCGAGACGATAGCGCCACCGAAGGCCTTGCATAAGTCCCGGGTCTGCTGATGCGCCGTGACACGTACGGCAATGGTGTCATGCTCGCCGGTCAGCAGTTCCGACACCTCCTCCCGCACCGGTAGCAGCCAGGTGACCGGGCCGGGCCAGGTTTGCTGCAGTTGCTTCAATGTGTCTGCCGGCACAGGCTGGATGAAGTCCTGCAATTGATTGAAGTCAGCAGCGATAAGGATCAGCCCCTTTTCCCAGGGACGCTGTTTCAACTCCAGCAGATCCAGCAAAGCGTCTTCATCCCAGGGATCACAGCCGACACCGAAGACGGCCTCGGTAGGGTAGGCGATGACGCCACCGGCTTCCAATGTTTCCACGGCACGTCTCAGCCGCCAGTTGATTGTTGTCATTTGCTTATCCATGAAATAGTGTCACTGGGCTATTGTAAATAACATTGCTGGTTAGTTCAGGCTGAAGATAAGTCATTTCAATAGTTAAGCACTCGAAAAACGCGTAATACGAATGCTGATCAACGCTGCAACTTGATACGTCGCTAAAACATCGCTTCGTCACTCAGAATGACACTTCGCACCATCACCAAGCCATCCAGTTCGGGCCTGAAATAAATCGCACATTGCATGGAAACATTGTGAAAAGCGGGGGTGGTGTCCGGTTTAAATACATCCTCACGTTGAATCAGATTCCTCGACTCGCCTCGGAATGACATTATTCTTCAGCGTCTTTGCGAGCAGAGCGAAGCAATCCAGTCCCAGATCGCACGGACAAGCCCTGCCCTCACTCGCAAAAATTCAGGCTACGCAGACTGTTCCCGAGCTACAGCCCGATAAGCGATATCGGTTCTGTAGTAGGCATCGTTCCAGCTGATTTCCTTCAGCGCCTCATAAGCTGCGGTTTGAGCTGCAGCGACAGTGTCGCCCAGCGCGGTGACACACAGCACCCGACCACCGGCTGTGACCACTTCATCACCGTGACTCGCGGTACCGGCATGGAAAACTTTACTGCCCTTGCTTTCTGCTTTGTCGATACCCGAAATCACATCGCCTTTACGGTAAGTATCCGGGTAGCCACCCGCTGCCATGACAACACCAATAGAGGCGCGCGGATCCCAGTGGGCTTCGACTTCATTCAAGCGACCATTAAGCGCCGCTTCACACAGTTCAACCAGATCCGAGCGCAGACGCATCAGGATCGGCTGGGTTTCCGGATCACCGAAACGGCAGTTGTACTCCACGACTCTGGGGGCACCACTTTCATCAATCATCAAACCGGCATAGAGAAAACCGACGTAAGGGCGGCCATCTGAGGCCATGCCTTTGACAGTGGGCTCAATCACTTCATCCATAATCCGCTGATAAACGGCATCCGTTACCACCGGGGCTGGAGAATAAGCTCCCATCCCACCGGTATTCGGGCCTTTATCACCATTATCACGCGCTTTATGATCCTGAGATGTGGCCAGCGGCAGTATATGCTCACCGTCCACCATCACAATAAAGCTGGCTTCCTCACCGGTCATGAATTCTTCAATCACGACGCGGTGGCCGGCATCGCCGAATTTGTTGCCCGACAGCATATCTTCCACCGCAGCAATGGCTTCAGCTTCCGTCTGGGCGACAATCACACCTTTACCGGCAGCCAGACCATCGGCCTTAACCACAATCGGCGCGCCCTGCTCGTGGATGTAGTCTTTGGCCTGATCGACATCGGTGAAAACCTGGTAGGCCGCTGTCGGGATTTGATGACGTGCCAGAAAGTCCTTGGTAAAGCTTTTGGAAGCTTCCAGTTCAGCAGCGGCCTGGCTGGGACCAAAGCATTTCAAACCCGCAGCTTCGAACGCATCAACCACACCCATCACCAATGGCACTTCAGGGCCGACCACGGTCAGATCGATGGCATTGTCTCTGGCATAGGCCACCAGGCCTTCAATATCCTCGACCTTGATGTCGACATTGCTGATACCGGGCTCATTGGCGGTGCCGGGGTTACCCGGTGCAACAAAGACCTGCGGTTGTTTTGGAGAGTGACTGAGTTTCCAGGCCAGCGCGTGTTCGCGCCCGCCACTGCCGATAACAAGAACTTTCATAGATTCGCCGAAAAAGTATGCTGAAAAGGCGATAATAATACCGTAGATAGGCTGATTTCTAAACAAAAGCTGATCGGCATTTGCTGCTGCCAGTCGCAATTGCAAAGGCCATCGCTTTTAATTATCTTGAAGCCGAAACATCGGCGACTAAAAGGACCGAAAGCGTGGAAGATCTGAGAACTTCGGAAGCCTGGCGGGTATTTCGTATTCAGGCGGAATTGATAGACGGTATCGAAACGCTCAATGAACTGGGCCCGGCCGTGTCCATTTTCGGCAGTGCACGACTGACCGAAGATTCGCCTTATTACGACCAGGCGCGAAGCGTGGCACGCGATCTGTCACAGGCAGGGATTTCGGTTATTACCGGTGGCGGCCCGGGCATTATGGGCGCCGCCAACGAAGGCGCGCTGAATCAGGGAGCACGTTCTGTCGGTCTAAATATCGAGCTACCGCATGAGCAGATTGCCAACCCAAGCCAGGATACCCGGCTTAGTTTCCGTTACTTTTTCGTGCGCAAACTGATGTTCGTCAAGTATTCGATTGGTTATGTGGTCTTTCCCGGCGGCTTCGGCACACTAGACGAATTCTTCGAAGCCCTGACCCTCATGCAAACCCAGAAAATCCGCCATTTCCCGGTCATTTTATACGGCTCATCATACTGGCAGGGCCTGTTGGAATGGCTGAGGGAACAAATGGTGGGGCTGGGCTGCATCGATGCAGACGATATGTTCCTATTCCGGCTTGTCGACAAGCCGGATGAGATCCTGCCCATTATCAAAGCTCATGTCGACAGCCTGTCAGAACGCTCGGAAGAGGAGCAGCGCTCGACGATTTGATCCAGGTCAAGACAAGCCCAATCAGCCCGATTGGCTCAACTTATCGACGTTATACTCTGCTCAAAATTTGAGCAGGTTTGATAATGAGCAACACACTAGAATTCGACATTGATCTCATTCAGCGTTACGACAATGCGGGTCCGCGTTACACCTCCTACCCCACCGCGGTAGAGTTTCACGAGGGTTTTAACGCCGACAGTTACAAGAAGCATATTGCGCTTTCCAACCGGCGCGGCGGCCCTTTATCGCTGTATTTTCACCTGCCTTTCTGCGACACGGTGTGCTTTTACTGCGCCTGCAATAAGGTCGTCACCAAGAATCGTGCTCATGCTGAACCATACATGCAAAACCTTTATAAAGAGATCGCGATGCAGGCCGAGCTGTTCGACAGCGATCGCGTGGTTGAGCAATTGCACTGGGGCGGCGGTACGCCCACCTTTATTAGCCACCAGCAGATGCGTGAGCTGATGAATGTCACCCGTCAGTTCTTCAATCTGGCTGCGGATGATCGAGGCGAATTCTCGATTGAAGTCGACCCGCGTGAGGCTAATGCCGACACTATCGCCCTGTTACGAGAGATCGGCTTTAATCGTCTCAGTCTCGGGCTACAGGACTTTAATCCTGAAGTGCAAAAAGCCGTTAATCGGATTCAGACTGAAGCTGAGACATTTGCTGTGCTGGAAGCGGCGCGGAAGGAAGGCTTTCGCAGTATTAGCCTGGATTTGATTTACGGTCTGCCGCACCAGACTGTCGACAGCTTTAATGAAACCCTGGATAAAGTAATTGCGGCCTCACCGGACAGGCTGTCGGTGTTCAATTACGCGCATCTGCCGGAACGCTTCCGTACCCAGCGCCAGATCCGCACTGAAGACCTGCCCTCGGCCCGCGATAAACTCGCTATCCTGCAGAGTACTATCGACAAACTGACCAGTGCCGGCTATGTGTACATCGGCATGGATCACTTTGCCAAACCGGGTGATGAACTCACCATCGCCCAGCAGCAGAAGCAGCTCTACCGTAACTTCCAGGGCTACTCAACTCACGCAGAGTGTGATCTTATTGGTTTTGGTGCGACCTCCATTGGTATGGTGGGTGATTCGTACAGTCAGAATGTCAGAACCCTGGTGGAATATGACAGTGCCATCCAGGCGGGTAACTTGCCGGTATTTCGTGGTGTCGAGCTGGATCAGGACGATAAGATCCGCCGCGATATCATCTCTCAGCTGATTTGCCATTTTGCGCTCGATATTGCTGAAATTGAGCGACGTTATCCCATCGACTTCGCCGAGTATTTCCACGCCGTCTTCCCGCAACTGGAGCAGTTTGCCCGTGACGGGCTGTTGCAGTATAACTGGGAGCAGATAGAGGTGTTGCCCGGCGGACGCCTGCTGATCCGCCATATCTGTATGGCTTTCGATAAATACAGCCAGGCAGCACAGCAGCGTTTTTCCAAAGTCATCTGATTTCGGCCATTAGGCTTAACGACCCAGCAACGCTTCAGCTACACTTAAGCATAGCAATCGCAGTTCCCTCTCCCATCAGGTAGAGGGCTTGGGTGAGGCGCGACCTCAACGGCAAGCAACCGGTCTATTAAGGGCGACATGCTGGAAAAGATCAGACAATATTTCATATTCGGTGATTCAGCGGTCAAACTCTACGGACTCGCGATCCTCACCGGCATCCTGGCCAGCCTGATTATCATCGCCCTGCGCTTGTTTATTGATGGCGGTCAGATTCTGCTCTTCCCGACGGCCAAAATTGAAGACTTTGCCAACCTGCCCTGGCAGTGGGTGCTGGGCCTGCCGATAGCCGGCGGCCTGCTGATTGGCTTGTTGCTGTATGGACTCAAGCCCGAAGAGCGCAACACCGGTGTGGTGCATGTAATCGAACGCCTGTCCTCACATCAGGGGCGTTTGCCCTGGCAAAATGCCCTGCGTCAGTTTTTTGGAGCTGGCATAGCCTTAATTACCGGGCACTCGGTCGGCCGTGAAGGCCCCAGCGTACATCTCGGCGCTGCCAGCGGCAGTCAGCTGGCGACGATTCTGGAACTGCCCAATAACAGTGTGCGCATTCTGGTCGCCTGCGGCGCAGCGGCTGCCATTGCGGCCTCATTCAATACCCCTGTCGCCGGCGTCATCTTCGCGATGGAAGTCATCATGATGGAATATCACATCGCCAGTTTTATTCCGATCATTCTGTCTTCAGTCACCGGCGCGGTACTGAGTCGTCTCACCTTCGGTGAAAGTGCCATTTTCGCCAATCTGTCAGCGGATATGCAGTCGCTGTGGGAAATTCCCTATATTGTGCTGATGGGAATTGTTATCGGCGGGCTCGCCACCCTCTTCCTGCGCAGTCTCAGTTTTTTCTCCGGTCTGTTTCAGAAACACCCGTTCTGGCTTCGCACTACCTATGCCGGCATTCTGGTGGGACTGACCGGCTTGCTGGTGCCGGAGGTGATGGGTATGAGTTACAGCGTTATCACTGGCATCTCTACCAATGAAGCCGCCATATCGGCACTGATTGTATTGATGATACTCAAGCTGGTGCTCTCCACTGCCTGCGTCGGTTTTGGTATTCCGGCTGGCCTTATCGGCCCGACCCTGGTGGTGGGCGCTTGCGCCGGTGCTATTTTGGGCATTGCCGGTAATGCGGTGTTCCCGGATCTGGCATCCACCATGACCTTCTATGCCGTAATCGGTATGTGCGCGATGATGGGCGCCACGTTAAAAGCCCCGCTGGCCGCGCTGATGGCCATGCTGGAGCTGACCGGTAACCCCAATATCATTTTGCCCGGCATGCTCGCCATCGTCTTTGCCAGCCTTATCAACCATGAATACTTCAAGCAGGACGCGTTGTTTATGAAGCTGTTGCGTACCCGTGGTGTCGATTATCGTAATGATCCGATTACCCAGACCCTGCGCAGGATCAGCGTCGCCAATGCCATGCAACGTAACTTTATTATCATGTCGCAGCAGGTCAGCACCCAGGCAGCGGTCCATGCACTGGAGTCGAGTCCCGACTGGGTTTTAATCAAAAATGATAAAGAACCGATCGCACTGATGCCGGCGGGTGATCTGGCGCGCGCTGTCAGTACTGAAGAAAATGAAGAAATGGATTTGATGCAGATCCCGGCCAACCGCCGCAATGTGCATAAGATCTCGCTGCATACCAGCCTGCGTGAAGCGGTGGAAGTGCTTAATAAGAATGATGCGGAAGCGCTGTATGTCACCCGGATGACCGCCCCGATGATAGAGCGAACCTACGGCATTCTGACCCGTGAAACCATCGAATCACACTATCAACTCCCTTATGCCGTGACCGCCAAACACCAATAGTCCAATCGTGGTTAATGGGTTATAATGCGCGGCTTGTTGCCCAGGTGGTGAAATTGGTAGACACAAGGGACTTAAAATCCCTCGGCCTTGCGGCCGTGCCGGTTCGATTCCGGCCCTGGGCACCATCAAGAATTGAAAAGCCTCAATGCGGAAACGTGTTGGGGCTTTTTTGTTTGAATACTGACCTGAGCAAACTTATCGATACAAACTGACAGTGTCACAACGCCATCCCCGCCCTATAGAAACGAGCATCATTGGAGTAGTATCAGGCAAGCTGGCAGAAGCTTTTTTGACTACACTAATGTCTGACCTAAGCTGTTGAAAACAAATATTACTTTTCCTGGCTTTGTAAGGATATGACATGAATACCATTGGCTATGCGGCACATTCAGAAAACGCTGACCTTAAACCTTTTCACTTTGAGCGGAGAGAATTACGTCAAAATGACGTTGCTATCGAAATTCTCTATTGCGGTGTCTGTCATTCTGACCTGCACACGGTCAATGGTGACTGGGGACCTCAGCCTTACCCACTGATTCCGGGTCATGAAATTGTGGGTCGTGTCATTGATGTTGGCCCTGAAGTGAAAAAATTCGGCATCGGTCAACACGTTGCTGTGGGATGCATGGTTGATAGCTGTCAGGACTGTGATCAGTGTCATGATGGCGAAGAGCAATATTGTCGACATGGGATGACAGCAACTTACGGTATGCCCGACCGGATTTCCGGTGAAACCACTCAAGGCGGCTACTCGAAACATATCGTAGTTCGGGAGGAGTTTGTTTTGAACGTGCCCGAGCAACTCGACCTGGCCAAAGCTGCCCCCATCCTCTGTGCGGGTATCACGACGTACTCACCACTACGCACCTGGAATGTCGGAAAAGGCAGCCGGGTTGGCGTCATTGGACTGGGAGGTCTCGGACATATGGCGGTGAAACTCGCTGTGGCAATGGGCGCCGAGGTCACGGTTATCAGTCGCTCCACGGCGAAAGAAGATGAAGCCAAAAAAATTGGAGCACAGGGTATCTTGGCATCTACTGATGAAAAAGCCATGCAGCAATCAGCCAACTTCTTCGATCTCATCATTGATACCGCCCCGGTGAAACATGATGTTACTCCCTATCTTCCATTGCTGGATGTAGACGGCACGCTGGTCATTGTCGGTCAGATTGGTCCACTTGAAGAACCGATGACTTTGCCCCTTGTTTTTGGTCGCCGCCGGATTGCTGGCTCTCTGATTGGCGGCATTGAGGAAACACAGGAGGTTTTGGATTTTTGTGCTGAACACGATATCTACCCGGACTGCGAAATGATTCGCATGGATGAAATTAATGAGGCCTATACGCACTTAGCCAAAGGGGATATTTCGTATCGCTTTGTTATTGATATGGCCAGTTTTTCGGATACCTGAATGTTGGGTGTTCCTCTCATGATAGACAGGGAATAACAGCAAACCAGACGGGGAATCAGGCTGATGATGCAAAAAATATTGCGACTCTTCTTTGTTATGTACCTGACCCTGTGTAGCCATTTACTTCTGGCGGAGGAAAAAGCGATGAATATCACCATTGAGATTAACGGTGAGAAAACCGTCCAGGCTCAGCTTCACAGCAATCAAACGGCAAAAGACTTTTATTCTCTGTTGCCGTTGACACTGGAACTACGTGATTTTGCTGGCACAGAAAAAGCCAGCGACGCACTGCCCAGAAAACTTGATACTACAAATGCCGTTGATGGTCATAAACCTTCCGCCGGTGAGTTAGCCATTTATTCACCCTGGAATAATCTCGCCCTTTTTTACAAGGATGACAAATACGCTGAAGGGCTGATACCGATTGGCCGTTTAGATGCTGATGAGACTGCATTCAACATCCCCGGGAGTGTTATTGTCGATATCACTGTTGCTCATGACTAAAACAGGAGTGAGATATTTATGAATAAACTCATAGCGTTCTCCACAGCCCTGATGCCGATTTTCGCGGTTGGCGTCAGTGCTGAAGAACTCGCTCAACAGCAGGCCAACCTGATCCTCAAAACACAAGAATCGCGCCAACTGATTGAAGGACCGGCAGAATATTTCACTGGTCAAGCCTGGATAGACCCTTTTCACCTTGAGGCTCAGGCTCCCTCTGTGCTTACTTCCGCTAAAGTGACATTTGAACCGGGCGCACGCACCAACTGGCACACTCATCCCAGAGGTCAATTACTTGTCGTGACCTCTGGCAAAGGCTGGACCCAATTAGAAAATGGTAAGAAAATCACCATCAACGAAGGGGATACAGTCTGGTGCCCACCTGACCATAGACATTGGCATGGTGCCACATCGACCACCAGCATGAGCCATATCGCTATTCAGGAAAAACTCGATGGTAGCAATGTTCAGTGGATGGAAGCTGTTTCGGATCAGGACTACCTCTCAGATAATTAATCCCCGATGGAATTCCAAACACAGGTTTTTGTTCGTTCGAGAACTGTCCGGACTAGCCATTTGCTTAGTTAAAGGCCAGGCTGGATAAGCTTATATCCACCCGGGCTACGATAATGTAGACACGTCGAGTCCACTCCTGGCCACCATCAAGAATTTAAAAGCGTCAATGCGAAAACGTGTTGGGGCTTTTTGTTATTGACTTCATCCTCCCAGGTGATGAGGCAATCTAAATCTTTCCTTAAAAATGCTTCCATAGACGTTTTGGCTCTTATTATCAAGAAGCTTTGCTGAGTGTGGTTGCACTATTTTGGTTCTTCGATACGGATTACCGTGCATCTCGAACAGGGTCTCATGCCTATCATCGCAATGCATTTCTGCCCAACTAGCCAATTAGCTTGTGTTTAGCAATGAATTTCTCTCGGCATATTTTCTGCTTGATCATTTCCTCAGACCCAAACAGAGGTGAAAGCATGAGCATGCAAGACTTGTTGGGAGAATTACCTGAATGGTCCATGATAATCCTTATAGTGTCAGGACTATTTATCACGCTGGAAATTATTAAACGATTCCTCGTTAATCGCTTCGTCAACTTTGCTCAGATAAACAACTTCCATCTCACCAGCATTATTTTCAAGTCTATCAACCTGCCAATGACACTTGCTGTTTTGGCATTTTGCCTCAAGCTTTTTGAAGAATTAACACTATACTTCGATACTCCGATCGGCAGTGATATCTTTAACAACCTTGCCAAGCTACTACTGGTGACAGCCCTGGTGATCTTTGTCGACAAGACCCTCAGTGGCGTTGTCGGTAATTATGCTGAGCGCAATAAAAGCTTCAAAACCAGCCGCGGTATCTTACAAATAATCACACATATAGTAATTCTCGGCCTAGGGTTGCTTGTCATTCTCAGTACCTGGGGAATCTCGATTACGCCGATTATTGCTTCCTTAGGCATAACCTCTCTGGCTGTAGCTCTAGCCCTTCAGCCGACGTTGGAAAACTTCTTCTCCGGAGTGCAGCTTGTTATCGATAAACCCATCCGAGTTGGGGATTTCATTGAATTAGACTCTGGCGAACAAGGCTTTGTTGAGAAGATAGGCTGGCGTACGACCTGGGTGCGAATGTTGCCCAATAATGTGGTTATCCTGCCTAACGGTCTGCTTTCGAAATCGAAATTGATTAATTATTACTATCCAGAGAAGGAGTTGTCTGTTCCAGTCGATGTTGGTGTGCACTACAACTCTGATTTGGAACATGTCGAAAAAGTCACGCTTGAAGTCGCTCGAGAGATTCTCAAGACCCACAAGTGGGGCGTGCCTGATTACAACACTTTTGTTGTTTATCACACGTTTGATAACTCCAGCATCAACTTCACAGTGATGTTACGAGCACAGGAATACTTCAATCGTTTCTTTATCAAATCTGCTTTCATCAAGGCATTACACAAGCGTTATGCAGAAGAAGGTATTACGATTCCTTACCCCATCAGAGCCATTAACTACGATCAAGAGTCAGTGAATAACAAGCCCCTGTAGGCAGCTCTTGATTTGTTGCTTAGTATCAGGTTGGGCATTTAGGTTGAGATGTAATCTTAGGACGCTGAATTATTTGGACGCAATCACCTCTTCCAGCCTCAGCCCGGTCAAGTCACGGATGCTCCGCCACAAGTAATAGAGAATGCCCATTGTCATCAACATCGAAGGGACAGCAATAACCGGGTAGCTGTATAAAGTCAGTTGCCCGAGCTCTTCATTGAATGCTTGGGTTCCGGCTGGACTGGTGACGATAGCTTTTGCCAATACGTAGTTCATCACCGCTGAAAAGGCAAAGGAGCCAGCCACAAAGTAAGTGGCTTTCATCAGGCGCTCTTCGAAGACTGGACGGTTATTAGTTTGTGCCAGTTTTTCTTCCACTAGCTTGATATTCATCACTGTGGGGTTGAAAAGCAGCGTTCTCACCAGTGGGTAAGGCGTAAATACTGACAGCAGCACGGCAATACCAATAATGGCGGGAACAGCCGCCTCTTTAATGGCCAGCCATTTTACATCCAGCGCCAACAAGCCAATTCCCCCGGTCAATAAAATGCTGATCAAACCCAGCAAGGCAATAAAGTTGAATTTGCGATGTTTGATCAGATCAAACAGGCCCCAGCCCAGGGGGAAAGCAAGCGCGACAATCAAACCGCCGGTGGCGCCCAGATAGTCTTCGGTGCTGAATTTCATCAGAATGATGGAAGGCAGGATGATACTGAGCAGCAGATCCAGCATTGAGTTGGAATTTTGTTTTGGTGTGTTGTTCATCGGTCTTTTGTGTTTATCGACTTCGGTTTGGTTATAGGATGGTTATCAAGACAACATGGCTTCAGAGAAATTGCATGGCTTCAGCTCTCCAACAGTCTTTCCAGCCTCTTATATTTATCATAACGTGAGTTTACTGGTGTCTCGCTTAGGGCTCAGGCTGGCTTGCTGATTGTTTTATTCCCTGAGACATCAAAATTTCTGTGATAACTCAGTGAGTTTCCCAGAATCACTATAAACGCACTCTCTCATCAAGCCTGGAATATTTGTAGTATAACAATGCCCAATGCGCAGCACCGCCTAATTCGCCGCCTTCTCTCGCTACAGATGAATCGACCGCAATCGATGCTTTCGCTGTCTGCTGATACAATCCAGTCAACACAGTGTAAAACTAGCCATTCAGATAGAAGCGAAAAGTCTTGGAAGAAAAATTTCTAACAATAGCGCCGGTCCGGAGCCCCATTAACCTATTCAGTGAGTCAACGCCTGACGTTGACGCTCTGATGCAATTAATCGCCGCTTCAAGCAGCGTTTCTGATATGGCCAGAGTAGAGAATATCGAATGGCAATTTGGTTATGGTTCTCTGGAGCATGATGCATTAAGCCCGCTTTTCAGGCCCATCATCCGTATCATCTGTAATGAAAAATTAATCCATCAGTGTCATCAGACATTTTCGGTCAACAATATCAGCACTGATATCACCATCTCCGATCTGGAAATACGGGTATACGACGATACCGTATCCATCATGATCGTAAACTGGGACTGTCAAACATCCCTTTCTGATGTATTGCAGGATCCTGAGGCTGATCACCATGAACAGGATGCACGCTTCACAGAACTCACCCAGCTTGTCGCGGAAGTAGTCAACGAAAATATCTGGCAACCCATATTGGCGTTACTTTCCGGTCATGCTAAACCATGCTGGCGAGACCCTTCCAAGTTCACCATTTTCAGTGACTACAACAATAAACAGGGTCAGTTGCTCTGGGTTAGCCGCGTCTTTATTGCTTCCGGCACTCACCAAAATGACAGAGAATTGATTCACAGCCTGAACATGTGGTGCGGTGCCGACCCCTCCGCTGCTATAGAAAACTCGACTCAAGTCTTTCATGTCGGCTCTGGCAATGCATACTGCCTCCTTAAATCAGAGGAGCTTGTCTACGATGATATTCTTCGCTCACTCTGCTTCATGCAGTTTTATTGTTCTGTGCTTTGGCTATACAGAGAACAATTTGCTGCTGACCTGGTGCTGGTCAGTGAGGAATACGAAGCCAAATCCAGGAATATACTCAAGCTGGTTCAACAACGCCTCGATCATCTCGACTTTTTCGCTTTGGAGTACTCGCATTCCTGTTTCGGCACACAGGGAAACCGAAGACAACTGATAGCGCATATTGCCGTTTCATGGAAAACCGAACAACAGTTCCAAATGATTCAGGATTGGGCGGCCGTGTTGAGAGCCAGAATTGAGCGTCACCTGGAAGCTGAGCGGAGATTCCAAAATAGAATGATTCAAGGTGTCCTTGGGGTGATCGGTGGACTTTCCTTGCTTGATGTCGCGTTATCGATAAAAGCAATGAGCAACCAGGAGAGTGATAATATTTACGGTGTGCTGGATCTTTTCTCACTGATCTCCGCAGACGGAATTATTTTTGCTGCCATTGCCTTAGCCTTGATCATTGGCTTCCTTGTTTACCGAAATCACTGACAACAATGCTTATTACCAACAATGAACCCCGATTCAATATCAGTGCTTACATTTCTGTGCCCAAGCAACTGCAAAAGAACGTGACAGAAATGATAGGTGAGAGTCTAACTGCACTTTATGGTGGCTTATCCATCTCTGAAACGGTGGGCTTCTGGTCCTCAAAGGGTAACGAATACATTGATCGCTATCCTGCCGATGAGTTGTCCAACCATACCCTGCAAATCCAGCTGACCGTCTTGCCGCAACAACTCAATAAAGCGATCTCTGATATTGAGTCAGTGCTGAGTGAGGTAAAAAACACCTTGGGATTGAAAGCAAGATTCGTACATCTGGAAGTGACGGAGTCAAAAGTATTTCATCTAGACTTGGCTGAATAGCAAAGCTGATTCCCCCTCGAAGCCTCATACAACGCCAGCCGCTATTCACCTAACACCAATATCACGCTTATTTAATCGACTTGCTGTTGTAATTGCATAGCAGTTCCAGCAAAGCTCAGAGCACACCAACACTGAAAAGTTAATCTCTGTCCCCGGCAAGTAACGACTTCAAATGCGGATAGATGTTCTGTAACACAATCGGCTGGCCGTCCTGGTTGGGGTGCAGTCCGTCTGCCTGCATCAGGTTTTTATTCAAAGCGACACCTTCAAGCATAAAAGGCACATAGGCAAGCTGATATTCGTCGGCGATGTTCTTGTAAAGTTTGAAGAACATCTCTGTGTAGCGTTTGCCATAATTCTGAGGAATCTGGTTGCCGACCAGCAGCACTTTGGCTTCGGACTGATGGGCTTTTTCAATCATGGTTTTCAAGTTCTCTGTGGTTTGCTGTAACGGGTAACCTCGCAGCGCATCATTGGCGCCCAGCTCCAGAATGACCCAGCGTGGTTGATGCTCAGCTAACAGCTTCTCGAAACGAGCGAGACCGCCCTGCGTAGTCTCGCCACTGACACTGGCATTGACCACGCTCACACCGGGATGCGTTTCAGAAAGTTGATTCTCCAGTAAACTTACCCAGCCTGCCTCTGGTCGCATGTTGTGGGCGGCGCTGAGACTGTCCCCCATTACGAGCAGTGTCGAGGCTGAGGCCACGCTGTTCAGGAACAGACCAACGATCAGAACAAACCAGATTCGTTTTTTAAACAACATATCAACCTTATTGAAGTGAAGCCACATGGCAGTTAAGACAGCAATAAAAGTAAAAAATTTAACCCACACTGTAACTGCCAATACCGGCGACCTGACCATATTGAAAAGTATTGATATGGAAATCAAGGAAGGCGAATCGGTCGCCATTGTCGGTGCCTCCGGTTCCGGCAAGTCCACACTGCTCGGCCTGTTGGCGGGCCTGGATATCAATACCGCGGGTGAGATTTATCTCTATGACCACGCATTTTCCGAGATGGATGAAGAAGCCCGCGCTTTACTGCGCGGACAATATGTCGGTTTCATTTTTCAGTCGTTTCACCTGCTACCCAGTCTGCAGGCCATTGAAAATGTCATGCTGCCCGCTGAACTGAAAGGCGATAAAGACGCCCGTCAAAAAGCCGAAGCCCTGTTGGCCAAAGTCGGCTTATCCGAGCGGCTGACGCATTATCCCAGTCAGCTATCCGGCGGTGAACAACAGCGGGTAGCCATTGCCCGGGCTTTTGCTTCCAGCCCCAAGATCCTGTTTGCCGATGAGCCCACCGGCAACCTCGATGAAGGCAATGGCAAAATTATAATTGACCAGCTGTTTGAGCTGAATCAGTCACAGGGCACTACGCTGATAATGGTCACGCACGACAATGAGCTGGCCAAAAAATGTGACCGGCAATTGGTGATGTCGGCCGGTCAACTGGTGGAAAAATAATCATGGTCTTCGCCTTACGTTTATTACTCAGAGATCTGCGTAGCGGTGACATTCTGACTCTGATTACCGCGCTGATTATCTCGGTCAGTACCGTCACGGCCATCAGTTTATTTATTGACCGGCTGCAACTGTCTTTTGAAAAAGAATCGGCCAGCCTGCTGGCCGCTGACAGGCTGATTAGAAGTGACGACCCGATTCCTCAGGCGTGGCGCGATAAAGCCAGCGATCTGTCACTGGAACAGGCTGAAAACACGTCATTCAGAACCATGATTTTCGCCGGAGAGGCATTACAACTCAGCCTGTTAAATGCTGTCACTGATTCATACCCGCTTCGTGGTCAGTTTCTGGTCGATGACACGCCTTTCGGGGGTGGTCAGAGCACCCGCCAGCCACCCAAATCCGGCGAAATCTGGCTATCTTCACGGCTCGCCAGCCTGCTGAATGTGCAAATGGGAGATGAGGTCGAAGTCGGTGAGACCACGCTGACCATTTCGGGCTATCTGGTCAGAGATCCCGGCTCCAGCAGTTCCGCCTTTGCCGTTTCCCCCCGCGCTGTGATGAATATGACTGATCTGGATGCGACCGGGGTCATCATTCCCGGCAGCCGGGTGCGCTACAGTCTGTTGCTCGCCGGTGAACAGCAAGCTTTGCAGGAATACCAAAACTGGGTTCAGCCCCAACTTGATGAAGGCCAGCGCTGGCGAACGCCGATACAGAAAGGCGAACGTATCGGTGACACCATCGGCAAGGCCCAGTCATTTCTATTTCTGGCCGGTACGCTGGCGGTGATTCTGTCAGGCATCGCGATTGCCCTGGCGTCATCGCGTTTTGTGAAGCGGCATTTAATGCAGGTAGCCGTGCTGAAAACCCTCGGAGCAACTCCTGCCACCCTGATAAAAACCTTTCTGATTCAATTCAGCGTTCTGTTCGTCGCAGGTGTGACAGTGGGCCTCACTATTGGCTGGTTCCTTCAGGGACTGATTTCTTCGGTACTCGCTGATTTAATGTCCACCGCTCTGCCTGAACCCTCTCCCAGTCGTCTGTGGTTAGGCATCGCCACCGGCTTTGTTTCCATGCTGGCTTTCTGCCTGCCGCTGATGCAACGACTGATCAAAATCTCACCGATGACGGTGTTGCAACCGGCTATCAGACTGGAGCAGAACACGCTGATCATCTACAGCATCGGCTTTATCGGCATGTTCGGGCTGATGTGTCTCTATACCCAGGGCTTATTACTGCCCAGCATTATGACCCTGGCTATTGCTGGCATCGCCTTACTGGTGTCGGTATTGGGTTTTGCCGTGTTCCGCCTGGGGCGTTCACTCACTTCGGGCGCCACCAGCGGCTGGCAACTCGGACTCGCCTCGCTGTACCGGCGGCTGGTGCCCAATCTGTTTCAGCTACTGGTATTTACCTTGATTACTATGCTGGGTCTGATTCTGGTCGGCATTAAAACCAGCCTTATCTCGGACTGGCAGCGCCAGTTACCGGCCGATGCCCCCAATCACTACTTATTCAACGTGCAGGCTGATCAAATTGACGCCATTGATCAGATTACTGCAGAACTACAGGTACCGCACTCGGCATGGTATCCGATGGTCAGAGGCCGGGTGATCTCGGTTAACGGCACCGCTATTCAGTCGCTCTACCCTGAAGGCCGGGGTGAACCCGAGCTTTACGAACGCGAACTCAATCTGACCTGGGCAGACACTATCGGCAAAGGCAACCGGCTGGTTGAAGGCGATTTTAATGCCGATGGCCTGTCTGTGGAGCAAAGCGCCGCACTGGAAGCCGGTGTCGGTTTGGGTGATATGTTTGAAATTAATATCGGCGGCAATGTTGTGACTTTGCCTATCACCTCAATTCGCGAGGTCGACTGGGGATCGATGCAACCCAACTTCTATCTGATCCTGCCTAAAGCAACGTTGCAGGATTACACTGCCAACTTTGTCAGCAGCGTGTTTATCAGCGACAGCAATGCGCAGGCTTTCTATAAAGCCATGGCGCAGTTCCCCACGGTATCAATGCTGAACGTGGGTGAACTGTTAAAGCAGATTCAGACCATTATCAGTCAGTTGTCTCAGGCGATACAGCTGGTATTGATTTGCATACTGACGGCAGGGGGCCTGGTGCTGTTGGCCAGTGTACGGGCAACCCTGGAAGAGAGGCTGGAGGAAGGGGCTTTATTGCGGGTATTAGGGGCCAGAAAAGCACTGGTGCAGCAGTCTTTGTTTGTGGAGTTTGGCGCGCTGGGTCTGTTTTCCGGTGTCATTGCGGCGGCAGGGGCCGAAGCATGCCTGTATGCCCTGCAGGTGTTTGTCTTTAATGCTCAGGCCAGCTGGCATCCCTTGTTGTGGGGGCTGGGCCCGATTATTGGTGTCAGTATTATCTGCGCGATTGGTCTGTCGGCCAGCAGAACAGTGCTCAAAGTGCCGCCCATGCATTTACTGCGCGAGTTTTGAACTGTACTCAGAAGCCTGTGGTCGATTGCTGCTGCCCGAGGGCTTGCTGCAGAAAGGCCATCATCGCCCGGACCTTGGCAGGCGGTCGCCGATCCGGCGGCGACAGGACATGCAGACCGCCGACATCAACAGCAGGCTGATCCAGGGCAATCGCCACCAGCTGACCGCTTTCCAACGCCTCGCCTACAATAAAGTCGGGTTGGTAAATCACCCCCTGGCCGCCAATTGCAGCAGCCAATAGTGCATCGCCATTGTTGGCTTTGAGGCTACTATTAATAGGTACGCGAATATCGCCTTCACGACCAAAACACCAGTAGCCCCGCCCCTGCATGGGTGACAGGGTATAACTCAAACAGTGATGATCAGAGAGCTCGGAAATTCGACGCGGCGTGCCATACCGTTCCAGGTAAGCGGGTGATGCGCAGACCATTAACTCACAGTCACCGAGTCGTCTGGCTTTCAGTGGACTGTCAGCAAGATGGCCTATCCGTATCAGCAGATCCCAGCCCTCTTTAAGCAGATCCTGTCTTGCATCGCTCAGTCCCAGCTCCACCTCGACCTGGGGATAAAGACGGTTGAACTCCGGCAACAAAGGCGCAATAAACCGCACCCCATAGGACAAGGGCACATTCATCCTCAGGCGACCGACAACTTCGCTGCGTTGGGCCAGGATTTCCGACTCGGCTTCGTCAACCTCCTGCAAAATCCGCTGGCAGGATTCGAGGTAACGGTGCCCCGCATCGGTTAGTGTGAGTTGTCTTGTCGTGCGTTGCAGAAGTTTGATCCCCAGTCTTGCCTCCAGGGCATCCACATGTTTGGTCGCCATGGCGGGTGACATATGCAGCGCACGCCCTGCTGCGGACAAGCTGCCCAGGGCCGCTGCCTCAGAAAAGACCCGCATTCCGGTAAAACGATCCAGCATGGATTTCTCACTCTCAGTTAAAGCTCTTCATTCATAATGCCATGTTCTCCCACTCTTAACAGCAAGTTAAAGTATGCGCACGAGACTTGCCTGCCAACCAGGCTGCGGGCGAAACAGAAAAGTGAATTGAGCTTGAAGGAGATAGCCATGCTGAACGATACACATCAGCGCTACGGTCTGATAACCCGTTTTTTCCATTGGTTAGTGGCCATCCTGGTAATTCAGCAGTTTTTTAAATTTGCTGACTATATTAACGACGGTGAACACTGGCTGGGTGATACCTTCGGCCCCTACCACACCTCGATCGGTGCATTAATCATGCTACTGACTGTGGCGCGCCTGTTATGGAGCAAAAAACAGCAATCAGATCGTGCTGTGACTGAGGGCTTATTGGGAAAAATTGCCCGCAACAATCATCGCATTATGTATTTCTGCCTGCTGGTGATGCCGCCACTGGGCGTACTTTACATTTACGGTAAAGGCTACCCGGTCAAATTATTCGGCATGACCCTGCTGGACAAACCGGCGGGAGAAACGGCCTGGATGATCACGCTGGGGGAACTGCATGGCATACTGGCACTGGTGCTGGTTTTACTGGTGCTGGCTCACTTGTCAGGTGCGCTATATCACCACTTTATTCGTCGCGATGACACGCTGAAACGCATGGTTTAAACACAAAAACGCCCCAGCAGGGAGGCTGGGGCTTTTATTGTTTATAAGCCAGCGAACTTACTCGCTGTCACTTCTGTTTTTTACCCCCTGGTTACCTGGCAGGGTGTTTGAGTCCCTTGGATCGGCCAGGTTGGGATCGTTTTTCTTCTCTTCATGCTTGATCAGCTTTTTAAACACAAAGCCGATAACGATCAGCGCCGCAACCGCAATAATCGTGATGGTGGTTTTATCCATTCAAAATTCCTTCGTAAATACAAATATAAATCGGGCTGAGTCATTTCATCAGGCCATGTTATCTTAGCAAAATTGCCTTTAACGCCGTAGATATTCTGTTAACGTCGGGAAAATCGGCAATATGCCCCATTATTAGCAAGGATTCTGATGATGAAAATGACCAGGCCACAGCTTGCCATATTGCTGTTCACTGCTTTTTATACCCTCGCTTATGCTGCGTTTTATATACGCGCACTGAACACCGAATTTATTGGCTATGTGGGGGTCATTGTGATTATCTTCGGCCTGCTCTATGGCACGCTGGATAAAACCCGCATGCCTACTTACATTCTGGCGGGGCTGTCATTGTGGGGCCTGATGCACATGATGGGCGGCAGCGTCCAGACTGAAGACGGCGTCCTCTATGCCTGGCGGATATACCCTTTCTATGATGGCGGCGGCGAGTTTTATATCCTCAAATTCGATCAGTTTGTGCATGGTTATCTCTATGCCATTGTCGCGATGCTGTTTCTGCATTTGCTGCGCCACTATTTCTGTAATCATCACAGTCAGATTCTGGTGGCTTTTATCGCCTTGTGTGCCGCAATGGGCGTTAGTGCCCTGAACGAACTTATTGAATTTATTGCCGTGTTGACTGTCCCGGATAACGGGGTTGGCGGTTACTTTAATCTGGCGTTGGATATGGTCTTTAATTTTGCGGGGGCGCTGCTTGGGGTCATAGCCTATTACCTTTATCACTGCTGCTGGTCACCCGGGATAGAACACTGATTCGACAGCTTTTTTGACCGTAAAGCAATTCTCAGTCTGGCTAACTATTGTTAAAATCTATTATCGAAAACATCACACCGGATCCGACTCTGTAACCAATGAATGATTCGAAACAAGCGCTTTCTGCAAACGCTCGTGAGCAGTGCTCTGACATTGCCTACATCGAGTTGCTGGAAACCAAGCAAAAATATCAGGCCTTTATAGAGGGTGCTAACGTGGGCACCTGGGAATGGAATGTCCAGACCGGTGAAACTCGTTTTAACCAGCGTTGGGCTCAGATTCTGGGTTATCGTCTAGAAGAACTGGAACCCACGACCATCGAAACCTGGCTCAGTCTCGCTCATCCCGTCGATCTGGAAAAATCCAACCAGGCCATCAGAGCTTGTTTCTCGGGTGAAGCCGAGTTTTATAATGTTGAATGCCGAATGCGCCACAAAGACGGCCACTGGGTCTGGATACTGGATCGTGGCAAACTGTTCAGCCGCACTGAGGACGGTAAGCCGCTGATGATGTTCGGCACTCACCTCGACATCAGCGAATTGAAAAACCGTGAGGAAAAGCTGCTCAAAAGTGAACAGGCGTTCAGTAAGAACTTTCATCACGCAGGTATTGGCATGGCCATTGTCGGCACCAATGGGCACTGGATGCAGGTCAATCGAGAGCTTTGCAACATCCTGGGTTATACCGAAAAAGAGCTGCTCGCCTTAACCTTTCAGGACATCACGCTGGAAGAGGATCTGGAAAAAGATCTGTCGCTGTTTGCCGCAGTCATTGCCGGCCAGCGGGACAATTACCAGATTGAAAAACGCTATCACCATAAAGACGGTCATGTCGTTTATGCCCTGCTGTCAGTAGCCGTGGTTCGGAAAGAAGATGGTTCAGTAGATAACTTTATTTCGCAGATCATCGATATTTCTGACCTGAGACTGGCCCAGAATCAAATCAGCGATCTGCTCAAACAGGCCGAACAGCAGAACCAGTTGCTCAGAGACACCCAGGTCAAACTGGAAGCAGCTAATGCCAGCCTGCTGGAACAGAGCGTGACCGATCCTTTGACGGGCCTCGGTAACCGTCGCGTGCTCAACACAGCGCTGGACAGGGAACTGCACCGAACCAGGCGGGCTGAAGACGGTAAACTTTCAGTCATCATTCTCGATGTCGATCTCTTCAAACACTACAACGATAGCTATGGTCATCCTGAAGGCGATCGGGCACTGAAAATGCTGGCTGATATTCTGTCCCGAGAATGTCGCAACTACGACATTGTCACCCGCTTCGGCGGAGAAGAATTCGCCATCTTACTACCGGATACTGACCAGAAGACCGCGCTGGAGGTCGCTGAGCGCTTACGTCTGACAGCCGAAAAAAACGACTGGCCTAACCAGGATCTGACCATCAGCCTGGGGATATGCAGCTGGATGAGTGGTATGCAGGGCGATGAACTGATTCGCTTCGCCGATAAGGCACTGTATGAGGCAAAAAAAAGCGGCCGTAATTGCTGTACCCACTGGCAGCCGTCAAAAGGTCACACCGATGAGACAGTCGCCAGCGCCTCATAACTCGCGCTTATGAGCCTCACTCAACTCACTGGCTCCAGTGGAACTATTCTTATCCTCTTTTTTCGAACTAAAACCGAAGCATTGTCGTTGAACCGGCATCAGGCTGGCATCCCATGGCGCTCTGAATGTCTAATCTGTGTTAATTTGCCGACGAACTGAGCTTCGACTTGACTGGTACAATGGCATATGACGCGATTAAGGATGAAATCGGCGATATCAAGGATGATGTTTATAGATGAAAGAGGATACTCAGTGATGCGAACTGTTGTCTCCCGGCACAGCTATGCTGTACTTCTCAGCCTGCTGCTAACCAGTGCTGCCAGTGCTGACGATCAGCAAACCGATCAAACCTCGGATAACTGCGAAGTCGTCGGTATCAATTACCAGGATAATCCGGAACTGACCCGCGCTGAAAAACTGGCGCTGATGGAGCAAGCTTTTTACGAATCGCTTAAAAGGTTTGAGGACTGTAATCTGTCCGTTAACAGCAATGCATCATCAAACGGCAATGGCTCAGCAGCCGGAGGCACTTCGGGCGGTGCATCCGCCGCCAGTGAGGCCATGCAGGGCACTGAAGCGGAAACTGAGCAGGATGCTGTAGCCGCCAGCGATGCCAGTGCCGAAATAAGCAGCGATGAGAGCACCGAGCAGGTGCTCAGTGGTCGGGCAGACAATGGCAGTATCCCTGAAGATATCCCCCCTGCAGAAAACGATGATGCCATTGCCGCCCAAATCCGGATTGCTGCTGAAGCCGAAACCGACCCTGAAATCCGCAAGAAACTGTGGAATGAATACCGTAAATACAAAGGAATGAATGTTGAACATTGATCGTTTCAGACACCCCTCCAGACTGCTGGTCTATTTGCTGATCATGATGCATGCGCTGACCGGCTGTGTGGGTAGTCAGAGCAAGCCTACCGCGACCGGCCCGCAACTGGCTTCAAGCTTTGAAGAAGAAACCAGCGAAGTCACTTACACCGGCCCCAGGCTGGATGTCATTATTCCGGCCTTTTCCCCCGGCCTGTCGGAAGATGAAGCGAATTATGAAGAAGAGGGTATCTGGCCCGAACTGCGTCGCGCCGAAGCCAATCGCTTTGCCTACAAGCTGAAACAGGCACTGGAAGACACCGGCAAATTCGGCGCCGTGCGGGTCACGCCGGATAATACCGCTTCCGGTGATTTGTATGTGCTGGGTGAGATTATCGAGTCCAACGGCATGGATCTGGCATTTGATATGGAAGTGGTCGATGTCAGCGGCAAGCAGTGGCTGGATGAAAATATCGAACATGAAGTCACGGAAGGCTTTTACAAAAATCCCAGAAACGAGGGCATCGACGCCTATGACCCGGCCTTTGAAGACGCCGCCAACCGGATTGTGGCCGCCCTGCTGGAACAACAGCAGCGCCGTCTCGCTGAACTGAAACAGATTGCCGATCTGCGTTTCGGCGCCAGCTTTAATGAACAGGCTTTCCTGCCCTACCTCAACACCGATGCGCAGCCGATGACGGTCAACGCCATGCCCAGCGATGCTGACCCGCTGTTCCAGCGTGTGAAATCGGTGCGGGTTCGTGAGCAGTTGTTCATTGATAACCTGCAGCAGGATTACAGTGGCTTCAGTCAGCAGATGGAAGACAGTTACCTGGTCTGGCAAAAAGCCAGCTTCACTGAAATGCAGCTGAGAAAAGAAGCCAACACCAAGAGCTGGCTGAAGATTGCCGGCGGTGTACTGCTGGTCGCTGCCGCCATTGCGGCTGCCGCCTCCGGTGAACCTTACGATAACAATATCGGTGCTGATATCGCTGCGGTCGCCGCCGGTGTCGGTGGCGCAGTACTGATTAACAGTGGCTTCACCTCGCGCGAAGAAGCCAAGATGCATCAGGATGCGATTAATGAACTGGGGGAATCGGTCAACCTGGAGATGTCGCCGCAGGTCATCAGCTTTGAGGAAAAAACGGTTGAACTCACCGGTGATGTCGAGGAACAGTTCCAGCAGTGGCGCGCCTTTATGTCACAAATGTATGAGCTCGAGGCCACCCCTGAAACCCAGCTGTAGGTCCGCCCATGCTTACTGATAAAATCGCCCGCGCCAGACAGGCAAAACGACAGAATTTTTTGCGTCTTATTGCCTTCGGCTGCGCCGCGCTGTTGTTGCTGGCGCTGGTGTTCTTTTTCAGCAGCTATTCCCCCTCTGACCCTGAACAACCGGTCGCGACCGAGCAATCGGAAACAGCGGCTCCACCTCAGCCGTCAGACTCGACAGCGACGCCGGCAGGCGACAGCGAGGTAAGAGAAAGCTATCTTGAAGCCTACGCGCATTATCAGAATATCTTGAGACCGCAACTCGATGAGATAGATATTAAAAGTTGGGATAAAGCGCTGTCCGAGCGCCTTCAACAGGGAGAAGCTGATGCCATTGACGCCTTTTCAGCCGGTGACTATGGCAAAGCCAACAGCACAATGAAAGCGCTCAATACGCTGGCCGAAACCACGCTTGAAAACAGTCGCCAGGCATTCACTGAAGCGATGACAAATGCTGAACAGGCTTACGATGCGCTGGATTACAACCGTGCGCGCCTGGAAGCCGACAAGGCGCTGATGCATAAGGCCGAGGATGAGGCCGCACAGCAGCTGTCGGCCAAAATAGAACAGATCCCGCAGCTGGCCTCACTGGAGAAAGCGATCAACGTGGCCAGAGTAGAAAACAATCTGGCCAGAGAACTGGCGTTAATTAATGATTTGCTGCAAATCGATAGCGAGCGGGAGGCCATGAAACAGCGCGCCGCCTCGCTGCGAAACCAGCTCGCTGCCAATCGTTATGAACAGCATATCGCTCGGGGCTACCGCGCTGTTGATGCAGGCGATCTTTCAGCGGCAAAAACAGCGCTTAATCAGGCCAGACAGCTTTATCCCGACCGCACGGAAAACCAGCAACTGGCCTCAGCGATTACTGAACTTGAGTCCCAACTTGTCTATGACTCGAGTGTCGCCGCTGCGCAAGCGGCGCAACAGGCTGATAACTGGCAAAGCGCAGTCAAACAATGGCAGCAGGCACTGCAGCAACGCCCTGCTGATAAAACAATCAGCGATAATTTGGCCCGCGCCGAGCGCATTGTCTCGCTGCAACAGCAAATGCAGGCCTTGCTGGCCAATCCTCAACGCTTGTCCAACGAACTGGTGAAATCCAAAGCGGAGATTGCATTGATTCAGGGAGAACCGCTGCGCGGGGCCAGTCCTTCACTCAATGCCGCCGCCAATAAAGTGCGTGACAGCATGAATGCGGCGAACAAACCCGTCACCGTGGAAGTCATTTCCGATGGTGAAACTGCCATCTCAGTGCGCGGTGTGGGTGTCGTCGGTACCACCCGCGCCAAGACCATCGAGTTGAAACCCGGCACGTATCAGTTCGAGGGCAAACGCCAGGGCTATAAATCCAAAATCGTTGAAGTCACCATTCCCCTCGATACAGCGTCTTACCAAGTGAGCATTGTCGCCGATGAGCGAATTTAAACAGGCCATTCTTGAAGCCAAACAAAAAAGCCGGCGCCGGCGTTTGCTATGGAGCGTCGGCAGCATGCTGGCAATCCTGTTTGTTTTCAGTCTGCTGATCATCGCCAAGGCCAGTCGTATCGAAGTATTGCCTCAGGAAATTGGTGAGCAGGCCGAAGTCTCGGCCATTTCCGGGCTGGCTTTTGTGATCGACAATCATCTTTACAGCCTGACCTCAAAGGCAGAGATTGAGGCCATTGCAACGGGATATAAACCCCGGACACGCACGATTGCCAACCAGGATTTCGGCAAGGTTATTCAACTGGTACTGGAACCGTTGCCGGCCCGCCTGCTCTTAAGCTCGCCTGTTAAAGACAATCAAACCCGCTGGTCTATCAACGGTTCGATGATTGCGGTGGCTGACACACTCGAACAGCAGTTGGAGCCGGGAGACTATCAGGTTGAAATCAGCCATCCCTATTACCAGCCGCAAACCCTGAATTTGACGCTCAACCCCGGCGAAGTGATAGAACAGACTCCCAGTCTATCGCCACTTCAGGGTGAGCTTGCTATCAGCAGCATCCCTGCGGATGCCTCGGTGAGCATTAATGGCGAAACACAGGGTCAGACCCCGCTCATAGTGTCACTGGTCGGTGGTGAGTATCAGGTCGAGGTCGAGAAAGCTGGTTTTGACCCCAGCAGCGAGCAACTGGAGATAAGTCAAAGCGAGCCCAACCCCAGCCGCGAGTACCGACTTGCAGCCAAAAGCGCCGGGGTGACGGTGTCACTGGATCCGGCAAGCGGCACGCTGACGCTGAACGGCATTAATGTGAATCCCCAGGGCAAGATCCGGCTCAAGGCGGGTCAGGAGAGTGTCCTGCGTTACCAAAAGCCCGGCTATTTCAGTCAGTCACAGACGTTGACGCTGGAAGCTGAGGAAACCCGGCATCTTGATTTCAGCCTGAAACAGGAAATGGGAACGCTTGAAGTCACTGCCAGCAAAGCGGCCGAGGTCTTTATCAATGGCAAAAAAGCTGGTGACACGCCTTTTGAGACTCGTCTGATCGCGATTCCGCATCAGATCGAGATCCGCGCGCCTGGCTACCGGACAATCAGGCAGACTGTGACGCCGAAAGCCAGTGCCACAGCGACGGTGCACGCCGTTATGGTACCGGAAGCCGAAGCACGGCTTGCCGCTGCCCCGCCCATTTATAAAACCAAAGCCGGGGGCGAGATGGTGCTATTCAAACCCAGCGGATCGATCAAAATGGGTGCGCCACGGGGGGAACCGGGCCAGCGTGCCAATGAATTTATCAGAACTGTCGCCATGACCCGGCCGTTTTATGCCGGACGCCACGAAGTCACTAATGCCGCCTATGCGCAGTTCGATAAGGCCCATAACGGCCAACCACAACTGCCAGCCACGGGGGTGAGCTGGGTTGAAGCTGCCCAATATGCCAACTGGCTGAGCCGGGAAGAAGGCCTGCAGCCGGTGTATCAATTCAGCGGTGGCAGTCTTACAGGCGTTAATCCCCGCGCCGATGGCTATCGCTTACTAACCGAGGCCGAATGGGAATGGCTTGCCAGAAAAGCTGGCAGAGCACAGCAAAGCCGCTTTGTCTGGGGGGACAGCCAGACGATTCCTAAAAATGCCGCCAATATCGCCGATGTCTCAGCCAAAGGCAGTGTCACGGTTTATGTGCCACGCTATGATGATGCTTATGCCGGGATGGCACCAGTGATGTCGATGCAACGGGAACTGTCGGGGCTGTTTGATATGGGCGGCAATGTCAGTGAGTGGACTCATGATGCTTATACACTGATACCACCGACCACAAGCACGGCTCAAGCGCATGAGCTTGATACCAGTCTCATCGCTAGCCGGGTCATCAAAGGCGCTAACTGGCGCTCAGGTTCATTAACTGAGCTTCGCGCTTCCTATCGCGATGGCAAGAGTGAAGGGGCTGAGACACTCGGTTTCAGGCTGGGTCGATTTGTATACGGAGGGGATGACAATGTCACGCGTTAAAAAATTTGGGGCGCTGCTGGGCGCTGTCGTGCTGCTGTTAATCATTGGCTTTACCGCGCACAAGGTCTATGCCGGTAAACCGGTGATCAGTCTTAACTCGCCTGTTTCCTTTCCGGTGGATATCTGAACATGAACGAAACGCTGAAAAATTTCGCTGCGCTGGTGGTGTCGGTGATTGTGGTGCATATGCTGTTTATCGCCTATGTCCGGCCCGAAGCGGCGCAGCTACTGGCAGAAGCCGCGGCGCAGGGACAATCTGCACCACGCGATATCGTGGTGCTAATCAAGGATTATGAACAACAGATCTGCTTCATCCTGCTGCTGTGGGGCTGCTTTCTGATTGGCAGCGCTTACCGTGAGATCCTCAAAACCAAGTATCTCTACAATGTGGATCTGATTGAAGATGTCCGTATCGAGAACAATGACGACTCGGACGCCCGCCATGATCTCGATGTCAACGGCATTATTCAGCGACTCGACAATGATATTCCGGAAGATTGTCGCCAATCTCCGCTGGTGCAGACGCTGCGCTCGGCGTTATGGCGCTACAGCTCCACCGATAACGTACAGAACCTGTCCGATGCCATTGAGAGTCATCTGGAAGCGATCGCGGTCAAGCAGGATTCCGAAAACACCATGATCCGCTATCTCATCTGGGCGATTCCATCGATAGGTTTTATCGGCACCGTGCGCGGTATCGGTCAGGCGCTGTCTCAGGCTGATGAAGCGTTGGCTGGCAATATCGCCGGTATGACCGACAGTCTCGGTATTGCCTTTAACTCCACCCTGGTCGCCCTGCTTATCAGTATCTTTATGATGTTTCTGTTCCACCAGCTACAACGCCTGCAGGACAGCCAGATTGTCGATACACAGGAATACTGCGACAGGTTTCTGCTACGTCGCATCCGGTGATAAGTCTTGGCACATAAACCACGTCGCGCTGAAGGATCCAATCTCGCCTTTCTGGATATTATGTCCTGCGGGCTGGGCGCGGTGATCCTGGTATTTATGCTGGTCAAGCAGAGCGTGGATGAAGCCCCGGCCGAAATTGAGAGTCTCAAAAACGATATCAGCCAGCTGGAACAGGCCCGGGATGAATCGCAACAACGGCTGGATCAGATCCGTCAGCAGCTGCAACAGGAAAACATCGATATCGCCAGCCTGCGACAGAGTCTGTCTTCACAACGGGCCGATTTGCAGGCCAGAAATGAGGCTCTGGCCGCTGCCAGCACCACGCTGGATGAGCTTAAGCAAAGCATCACCGGTATCAAGGTGCCGGAAAAAGAAGATCTGGTCGAAACCCAACAGGTCAATGAAGAGCAGTATTTGCTGGGTTTGAAGATCGAGGGCAGCAGGATTGCCATCTTATTGGATGCCAGCGCCTCCATGACCAATGAAAAACTGATCGATATCATCAAAACCAAAAGCGGCAGCGATCAGAATAAACGCAACGCCCCCAAGTGGCAGCGAACCCAACGGGTGCTGAGCTGGATGCTGGCCAGACTGCCGCAAAACAGTGAGGTGCTGGTGATGGCCTACAATGAGGAGGCAAAACAACTGGGCGGCAAGGGCTGGATGAGTGCCAGCAGTGAGTCAGCCGGTAGCATCATCCGCGAAGCCAGTGGTCTGGTGCCAACCGGTGCTACCAATCTGCAGAAAGGTCTGAACGCCATCAAAAGCTTTTCACCCAGTAGTGTCTATGTCATTACCGATGGTCTGCCGACTCAGGGTGAGTCCCGCTTTAAGAGCCTGAACCCCTTTTCTGACTGCAGTTCGTTGACCGGCACGGCGAAAACCATCAGTGGTGAGTGTCGTAAGCGGCTGTTCCAGCAGACCATTAAAGAAAGCGGCAGCTTCGGTGCCCAGGTGGATGTGATTCTGCTGCCGATTGAAGGCGATCCGGAAGCCGCCTACCAATACTGGCTGTGGGCTGCCAGCCAGCGCGGCATTGTGATCAGCCCGGCGAGTAACTGGCCATGAAACGACGCAGCAGAAGTCTTGATATTTTCAGTCTGTCCTTCCTGGATGTGATTTCCTGCGGCTTCGGCGCGGTGGTGATGCTGATCCTGATCTCCAAAACCGATATCGACAGCAGCCAGGCTGGCGCCGATGAGGTCAGTGCCTTACTGGCTTCCTTACTATCGTTGCAGAATTCGGTCACGGAAATTGAACAGACCCTGCGTGACGATTTGGCGGCACTGGAATCGCTCTCGGATCAGAAAGCGTCGATCAAGCAGGCTTCATCTGCTTTACAACAGGAACTCAACACGCTTGAGAAACAAGCTGAGACCATGAACGAATCCGTGGAAGGGCTGAGTCTGGTTGAGGAACGTCTGAAACAGGCCTCGCTGAGCACACCGAGGCCACCTGTCAGTGAGCGTGATGATGAGGTCGGTGGCATCCCGGTCGACAGCGACTACGTCGTGTTTATCGTTGACACGTCGGGCAGTATGAAAAGCATCTGGGGATCGGTTTCGACTGAATTGATTAACGTGCTCAATATTCACCCTGAGGTAAAGGGCTTTCAGGTGCTGAATGATATGGGACAATCGCTGATTTCCGGTTATGACGGCCGCTGGATTCCGGACACGCCGTCGCGCCGTAAAAATGTCATTTCGCTGTTTTCAAAATGGAATGCGGTATCCAATTCCAGCCCGGTGGAAGGGCTGACGGTAGCGCTGAGAAAATACGCCAAACCCAATATCACCACCTCGATTTATGTGTTTGGTGATGAATATTCGGGCGGCAGCTATGATGCGGTGATTAAAACAGTGACCGAGCAGAACAAGGTGTTAAGCTCGGGCCGGCGGCTGGCCAGAATTCATGCGGTGGGCTTTATTTCAGCCGGCACTACTGATCGCTTCAGTGTGTTGATGCGAGAGATGACCCGATTGAATGACGGCACCTTTATCGCCCTGCCCAGGTAAATTTTCCCTTTTAATCCCCACCCTCTTGTAATCTGCTGCAACATGATCAAGTCTGATCACAGCATACTTTGTGACGCTTTAATCACGATGACATCTTAAGCCGTTACAGTTTTCATACTATGACTTGAGGACTGCATTATGGGTGCTTTACAGGATATTCAGCTCGATAAGACCACGCTGGAACAGATGCATGCCTACTGGCGTGCCTGTAACTACCTCGCCGCAGGCATGATTTACCTGCAGGATAATCCGTTGCTTCGCAGCAAACTTAAACCCACCCACATCAAAAACCGCCTGCTGGGACACTGGGGTGCGAGCCCGGGCTTGAGTTTTACCTATATTCACATGAACCGGCTGATCAACAAGTTTGATCTCAACGCCATTTTCCTTGCCGGCCCGGGCCATGGCGCTCCGGGCGTACTGGCACCGGTCTACCTGGAGGGGACCTACTCAGAAATCTACCCCAATAAAGGTGAAGATATTGACGGACTGCGTCAGTTCTTCAAATCCTTTTCCTTTCCCGGCGGCATCGGCAGTCACTGCACGCCGGAAACACCGGGCTCGATCCATGAAGGCGGTGAGCTGGGTTACAGTCTGTCGCATGCCTTTGGCGCCGCCTTTGATAACCCGGACCTGCTGGTCACCGTCATGGTCGGTGACGGTGAAGCTGAAACCGGCCCACTGGCGACGTCCTGGCATTCCAATAAGTATTTGAACCCGAAACGCGACGGCGCGGTGTTGCCGGTGCTGCATCTCAATGGTTACAAGATTAATAACCCGACCCTGCTATCACGCATTTCGCACCAGGAGCTGGAAGATCTGTTCAAAGGCTATGGCTGGACCCCGTATTTTGTGGAAGGCAGCGAGCCGATGGAAATGCACGCCACAATGGCGGCGACCATGGAACAATGCATCAATGACATCAGGGCCATTCAGGATAAGGCGCGCTCCTCGGGTGAGGTTGAGCGCCCACGCTGGCCAATGATTGTACTGCGCAGTCCCAAAGGCTGGACCGGGCCGGATAACGTTGATGGCCATAAAGTCGAAGGATTCTGGCGCGCCCATCAGGTGCCACTGGCCGGTGTGAAGGATAATGCCCAGCATCTGAAACAACTGGAAGACTGGCTGCTCAGCTATCTTCCGCATGAGCTGTTTGATGATAACGGGCGCCTGATCCCCGAGCTGAAAGCACTCGCGCCAAAAGGTCACAGGCGCATGAGCGCCAACCCGCATGCCAACGGCGGACTGGTGCGCAAAGACCTGAAGATGCCGGACTTCTATGATTATGCAGTGGCGCTTAACTCGCCGGGCGTGGATTCTGTTGAAAATACCCGTCCACTGGGTCGTTTCCTGCGCGACATCATGAAGAAAAACATGAGCAACTTCCGGGTTTTCGGGCCTGATGAAAACACCTCGAACAAACTCGATGATGTCTATGACGCCAGCAAAAAGCTGTGGATGGCTGATTTGCTCCCGGAAGACGAAGACGGCGGTCAGTTATCACGCGATGGCCGGGTGCTGGAGATGCTGTCAGAACATACGCTGGAAGGTTGGCTTGAGGGCTATCTGCTGACCGGACGCCATGGCTTCCTGTCCAGCTATGAAGCCTTTGTGCATGTGATTGATTCCATGTTCAACCAGCATGCCAAGTGGCTGGATATCTGCAACCAGATTGACTGGCGGGCACCGCTGCCATCACTCAACCTGCTGATTACCAGCACTGTCTGGCGTCAGGATCATAATGGCTTTACCCATCAGGATCCGGGCTTCCTGGATCTGGTGGTCAACAAAAGCCCCAGCGTCTGCCGGATTTACCTGCCACCGGATGCCAACTGTCTTCTATCGGTCGCCGATCACTGCCTGCGTGCTGATAACTACGTCAATGTGATCGTCGCTGATAAACAGAAACATCTGCAGTTTCTGAGCATCGATGAGGCTGTGAAACACTGTACCAAAGGTCTGGGGATCTGGGACTGGGCCAGTTCCGATCAGGGTCAGGAACCGGATGTGGTCATGGTCGGCTGCGGCGATATTCCAACCCAGGAAGCCCTGGCCGCGGTGGCTCTGCTGCATGAGCATTTCCCGGATCTGAAAGTGCGCTTTATCAATGTGGTGGATCTGTTCAAATTACTGCCGGAGACCGAGCATCCGCATGGACTGACCGATAAAGATTTCGATAGCCTGTTTACCCGCGACAAGCCGGTCATTTTCAATTTCCACGGTTACCCCTGGCTGGTGCACCGGCTGGCTTATCGCCGCACGAATCACAAAAATATTCATGTGCGTGGCTATAAAGAGAAAGGCAATATCAACACGCCACTGGAGCTGGCCATTCAGAATGAAATCGACCGTTTCAGTCTGGCCATGGATGTGATTGATCGTGTCGACCGGCTTCAGACCATTGGCGCCCATGCCAAACAGCAACTGAAAGATGCGCAGATTGAGTGTCGCCTCTATGCTTATGAATATGGCGTCGATAAACCCGAATATGCGGACTGGGTCTGGCCAGGCCAGTAAGGCTTTCGATGAAACATATTCTGGTACTGAACTGTGGCAGTTCTTCGATTAAATTCAAAATCGTCGCCTTGCCGGCAGCCACTACGCTGCTGGCCGGCGCGGTCACCGGCATTGCTCAGGAAAACGGCAAACACCAGCTGACGCGCTATAGCGGTGACAAACTGGAAAACAGCGAGGAAACGGCTGAATTTAAAGATCATGCGGCAGCTTTTGAGACCGTTCAGCGCGATCTGACTGCAGCACTGCAACAGGCAGACCTGACACTGGATGCTATCGGCCACCGCGTCGTGCATGGGGGCACGGCATTTATCGAGCCGGTTCAATTGACACCAGCACTCGTCGAGCAAATAGCCGAACTTGAATATCTGGCCCCCCAGCATCTCCCCGCCAACCTGCAGGGAATCCGCTTATGTATGGCGCTGTTTGACGAGCTGCCACAGGTCGCGGTGTTCGACACGGCATTTCATCACAACATGCCCGACTATGCCTATCGCTATCCGGTACCTGAACAATGGTTCAGCGAATTTGGTATTCGCCGTTATGGCTTCCATGGCAGTTCACATCAATACATCGCCGGCAAAGCCGCCGAAATGCTGGACAAACCGCTGGATCAGCTCAACCTCATCACTTTACACCTGGGTAACGGTGACAGCGCCTGTGCCATTCGTCAGGGGAAAAGCATGGATACTTCGATGGGCTTCACCCCGCTGGAAGGCTTGATGATGGGCAGCCGTAGCGGCGATCTGGATGCCTCGATTCCGCTGTATCTGCAGCAAAGGCATGGTATGAGCGCCGATGAGATCGCCCGGCAACTCAACTTTGACTCAGGTCTGCAGGCGATCTGCGGCAGCCATGATATGCGTGAGATTATTGAACGGGCTGAAATGAATGATGCGAGGGCCAGACTGGCGCTGGAAATGTTTGTTTACCATGTTCGCAAATATATCGGCGCTTATCTTGTCGCCCTGGGACGAGTCGATGCGCTGGCGTTCACCGGCGGTATCGGTGAAAACGCCAGCCTGATTCGTGCGCTTTGCTGTGATGGACTCGAGCCGTTCCGACTGGCGCTGGATAAGCAGAAAAATGTCGATAACAGGGACCTTTCGGCGGATATTTCCAGCGCTGATAGTGCAATACGAGTTCTTGTCATTGCGACTGATGAAGAACTGCAGATCGCACGGGAAGTCTGCTCATCACTTGAGTTCAAAGACTAGCCTGGGTTTGATGCTTAGCATTAACTCAGAAAATTTCTGACCCCAATCTCACCAGATTAACCATTAATCCGACTTTGCCCTTTTGTAGCATAGACAACGTGTTAATTAATCAACGGAGGTTTTATGACTACCGCACTGAAAACGTTTTCCATCTTTGCTGCAGTCAGTCTGGCATCAGCCACTACCACAATGGCTTATGCCAAAGACGATAAAGTCCTGGAATCATACAAAGAGGGTCCCTGGGTTGAAGTCGTCGAAAAAACAACAGTGACCAATGAGCAACTGGAGCGTTATGCGGAGTTACAAAAGGAAGTTTCAACGATCAACCAGAACTTCGCCAAGAAAATCAACCAAGCGCCTAACGATGTGATGAAACAATCTCTGATTCGTCAGGCCACCATCAGTCGTTACAGCGTGATTACGGATAGTGGTTTCGACTATGATTTGTATGAAACCATCGACGTGGCGGTTAAAACCGACCCAATCATGCGTGCCCGCGTAAATAACCTGACCGGTGTTGATGTGGGTGTCGATATGATAAAAGGTGTCGCTTACACGCCAAAAACGACCCGCGAACCGGTGCAGGCTGAAAAAGTCGATGCCGACTTTAGTCAGCAAAAATTAATGCAATATGCATCGGTTCAGGACGATATCAAAATGATTCGTTCAGACTATTCAGAGAAAATCGCTCAGGCCGATACCAAGTCAGCAGAGCGTGACCTGATGGTTGAGGCACACCGTGAGATTGCCGATGCCATTGAAGAAGCCGGCCTGTACCGTGAAGAGTACGCCAATATTTCACTCTCACTGCAACAGGATCCTGAGCTTCGCAGTCAGGTCCAGAAAATGATTAAGCAAAGCTCTTAATCAGTGATGACTGAAAGCCCGGGCCAGCTCGCTGGCCCGGGCTTTTTTGTGTCTGCCAAATCAGTATGTCACTGAGCTTCGGCCGATGATATAGATTAATATCCAGACTGCATGAACCTAGCGGCCTGATGGTGCTCTAAGTTCGAATTCTCCCCGAAACAACAGGAATTAAATATGAAAGGGCTGTACTTAATGACTTTGCTACTGCTGGCATCACCGTTACAGGCAGCAGAAATTGAAGCCTGTGAAGGCTGGAAGGAAAAAGCGAACCTGTTTATGAACTGGCGTCAGCAGGGTGTGCCGATTGCTGATGCAGTTAAAGACACGGCCGGTAATATTTCCCGCGGTCTTTTACTGCAAGCTTATGCCGAGCCACGGGTTACAGATTTTCAGGAACAGTATCAAATCATTAATGAATTCAGCGAAAAGGTCTACCAGGAATGTCTTTCTGAACAGCAAAGTCAGTCACAATAAGTCGCCATCCGCTAAGCAAAATCCTGATCGCAATCCAGTATTAATCTGTGTTGCTTCCCGTTCTGACTGGATAGGATATCAGTCAGCTCAAACAAAAGGAGACGATGCCATGTGGACTGCACCAGCTTATCAAGACATGCGTTTTGGTTTTGAAGTCACCATGTATATCTGCAACAGATAATACAGTTCAGCCTCAACAAAAAAGCCCCGAATCTTCGGGGCTTTTTTATGCCGGTTTATACGCACCCGGTTTATCTCAGGCATCGACGCTGCGGGTATATTCCATCTCGCGCGCAATCTCCAGCTGTTCCTGCTTTTTCTTGGCAATTCTTTCAACTTCCAGCACCTGCTCCAGGAAAGGTTCGGCGGTGGGACCGACCGCCAGCCTCGCTTTCTTGAGCCAGGCCAGTGACTCATCCGGATCCTGATGTTCGATCGTATTGTTCACCAGAGCTGTAGCCAGCGCCAGGATATCATTCGCGTCGCCGTCCTCAGCCGCCTGCCGTAAATCGGACTCTGTTTTACATGGCGGAGCTGCCTTGTCTATATGGGCCGCTTCATCATGTCGTTCATTTAACGTTTTGGTAGTAATGGCCGTTCTCCTTGGTTCGTGACTTTACATTTGTGACGCACGCAATAGCATGAAGTTTCCATCTGCCAGTCTGATTGTGTCAGATTCTGATGACGAATTTTTAACAAATTCTTCACAGCATCAAAAATATGATTTATAGTGATTTCAAATAGTTACTAAAGGCTGAGTTATGGATATCGAAAGAACGCAAAATGTGTCACCGATTCTGTCAGCAGAGAGGATTGCTGCACAGCAGAATATCGCTGCTATCAAACTGAGCAATGACGCCATCAAAGCACAGGGCCAAGCCAGCGTACAGCTGATTCAGGCTGCTGTGGGTGCCGCCACGCCGGCACAACCTTCTGCGAATCTCGGTAACAACGTCAACATCAAAGTCTGATTACCGCTTACTGACACAGCTGATGAGGGTACTGTAGTAATCCCCAGCCGAACCCCTTATCAAAGCCTGTTGCACCCAGGTCTTTGCTTAACCGGCGTAAACTCTCATAAACCAGATCCACCGATAGGGTGGGATTGAGTTGTAGCAGTAATGCCGTGATGGCCACCGCATGAGGAACAGCATATGAGGTGCCTGAGCGGTAGTCACCTGATGCCGTCCATATATCAACACCAGGTGCGGCAAAGTCTATATGTTCTCCACGGTTAGCCATAGCATACAAACGCCCAGCAGAATCGACTGCCGTTACCGCCAGTACGCTATCGTAAGCGGCTGGATAGGCTGGCTGATCCAAACCATGGTTACCAGCGGCAACGAATACCAGCATACCCTCCCGTTTTGCATATTGCAGCGCCATCGCCAACACCAGGTTTGACGCTTTACCAGCTAAGGACAAGTTGACTAATCTCACCTGCCGTTGATTGAGCCAGTGAAGCGCGCGAATAATGGCTGAAACACTGGCCATGTCACCATACTCTGATGTTTCCACTACTGCTGCTGAATATAATTCAGCCGTTGAGATTAAGCCTGTCAGTCTTTTTGTTTTGTCGTCTCCAGCAAGGAGAACAGCAATATTAGTGGCGTGATCAGTCTCTGCCGCAGCTGAGCTGACAAAGCGCTCAGTGTTGATGGAACGCGCTCGCAGTAAGGGATGTGAACTATCAAGCAGGCCGTCAATAATCCCGATTTTGACCCTATTTCTGGCATTGGGAATACAACCAATATCAGGCCATGACATTAATTCCCGAGCATAAAGTCTGACTGACTCGGCTGGCGGATAGTAATCATTGAAATCAATAATCAAGTCAGGAAACGCTTTTCTCAATATTTCCAGCTGTGTTTGAGCCCAGGCATCATTCGGACCTCTGATAGTCAATAAACGCTGATCAGCCATCAACGCGGTTTTGTCAGCGACGATAAATCCCCGCTTTTTGAGCTTTGACACTACCGAGTCCAGCCTGGACTGCGATAGCAAAATCAGTATTTCTCCATGACGTCTGGGCCTGATGTCTGTCTGCCGATGACAGAAATAAATCGCCTGGCCGGTATGACTCAAACCGGGCTCATTGAGGACTTTGAGATAAAGGGGATAGGCTTGATAGGAATGCTTTTCCAGCGTTTCCGGTATTGTCAGCGTCACCTGTCCCGGCATGGTCACCGAGGCTGACAGTCGGATCATCGCTTCCGGGGTTTTGATAAACCATTCCTGTGGAAACAGTCTCGTATCATGGCTCAACATGATCTCTCTGTCGTCAATACAGTCCTCATTGAGCAGTCGCACTGTATTTACACGTCTATTAGGATTCTGACCTGTCGAGGACTGCTTCGGCACGGTCTCTTGCTGACGTAGTCCAGGATTGGCTGAAGGTTGCCCCGTTACAACAGGCGGAGAGGCGCTTTCTGGGAGCGGACGGCCATTGGCATCCACGCCAGTTGCCTGAACAGCCATTGATAGCAAGATGCAGACGGCAAAGGCTGGCCAATACATCATGGATTAAGCTGAACAAAGTCAATGATAGGCTGTTGCTGTAATTGCTCAGCGGTGACTCTCGCATCATCCATAACTGAGAGTTTGTAGAACCCCAGTGCAGAAGGGCCTTCAACAATTGACAGTTGATACTGTAACAGTAGCTGACGGATCTCGGCTTCAGTCGTCTCGGGCTTGAAGCTGACTTGAATCAACGGGCTTGTCTGTTGCTCTCCCGCTTGCTGATAACCAGCGGGTCCCGGGGTCAATATCATTACACTGGTCTGCACCACCAGCAGGAATGAGGCTGCCACAGCCGCCCATCTCCAGCGGGATGATACCTGAGCGTCAGTCATCGGCTTGGCGGCCAGCTGTCGCTGCAGGCGTTTCAACCCCATTTCGCCCGGGCTGTTATTTGCCATTGGCATGGCCTGTACTTCTGTCTTGAGTTCGCGCAGAAAATTTAGCTCCTCCTCCAGTGCAGGGTGGTTTTCGAAGGCTTGTTCTACCTGCTGTTTTTCTGACTCATCCAGCGTGCCATTGAGGTAGAAGGGCAACAGCAGCTCAACTTCTTCGCGGCTCAGTGAATCATTCATGATGCAATCCTCCCCCAGTGAGTCGTCGCAGGCATTTTTTCATGGCCTGTTTAGCGTGATACATCCGGGTTTTAACCGTATTTTCGGGACAGTTAACCACCGTGGCGATCTCCCGATAGGACATCTCTTCAAAAAACGTCAGCTCCATCACTGCCCGATGATCAGGTTTGAGTGTGCGCACACAATGCCTGACTTGTTCAGCCTGTTCGACCTGAATCAGACAGGCCAGCGAAGCAGGCGAATCATCTTCCAGGTTATCCAATGTCTCTTCGGTCAGGGTTTCTGGCCGGGTTTTACGTAATCGGTCCACCGTCTTGAAATAAGCAATACTGAACAACCAGGTTGAGACTTTGGACCGTTGCTGAAAATCAGCGGCTTTATGCCAGACTTCGAGAAACACTTCATTGACCAGGTCGGCAGCCTCATGTGGGTCCGGCATTTTGCTGCATATAAACCGATGCAGACGCGACTCATAGCGTCGATAAAACTCGGCCAACGCCTGCTGATTGCCAGCAGCGATCTCGGTCAGAATGGCGATATCATCGGTCATCTCGTCGATTCTATGGGGTTTTAACCGGGATCTTCGCTGAAATTGCCAGCAACTGCCCTTGATCATCCAGAGCTCTGACTTGCCATTGATATTGCGTATTGCTTTGTAGCCAGTCCAGAGACATTGCAGACAAACTGAGTTGTTGTTCCGTCGCGGGAACCAGCTTACCGGTCAGTGCTTGTGACTCACCCATGGCAAAAATTTCTACTTGATAGGCCGTGGCCATGGCGACCGGCTGCCAGGCAAACACCGTTTGTTCATTGAGCAAGGCGCCCGTTACCGGTGATAAGGTGGTGACTGGAATAGGGTCAATGATGGTCTTGCCGCTGTCTTCAATAACGAAATAACGCAGTACCGGAATTTCTAATTGCGTACCGTCTTGCTCGACCGCAAATGCCAGCAGGTGGAGGCCACTGCGTTCGGTAGGTAGCTTGGGACTGGTGATACGGGTTCTACCCTGTCCGGCACTGAGCAGACTTTGACGAACGACCTGTAACACCCTGCCTGACTGACTGCCTAAGCTAGTGCTGGGATCCACGATACGCCATTCCCCTCTCAATACACCGCTGCTTGAAAACGCGATATCAGCGACAGCAAACAGGCTTTCATTTTGCTTGATTACTTCCGAGCGAGACGCATTCTGAAACGCCAGATCGATACGTCTGACCGTCAGTTCACCAGTGCTGCCACTTCCGGCATAGACGCTGACGACACCGCTTGCAGTAGTCTGAGTGTCAGTGAAACTGCGTTCGATACGAGCACTGCCTGCCGCACTATCGGCAAGTAGTCTCAACTGACTGGGGTTAAGCGTGAAAGATTCCGTTAAGGTGACGGTGCTGGTTGCCCCCGATAATAAAACCGAGGTGGTCGACAGGCTGCCTCCGACATTGGCTACCGTCACTCCATTAATAACCAGTGCGGCACTGGGCGAACTCACTAAGCGGGTGAACGGCCCCGGGCCAGAAGTATCCGTTTCGGTGCGATTAACCCGCCAGGAGAGAGTGACCGGACTGGCTTGTCCCAGCGGAACAGTGACTGACGCCGGGCTTGCCGTCACACTGTTGATATCGGCATTGACCACAGTGGCTTGTAATAAGCTTGCCAGCAGAAGACCTCTAACGACGGTCTGCAAATGGTGCCGTAATACGTACGATCGCAAAAACCTGATAGTTATCCTGATAAAGCGATGTTTGTTCATGTCCATGATATTGCTCCAATGCGCCGCGAAGGGCGAAAGCCACTCCCGGATTATTTTTAGATGCTGTCAGATAAGTCCACCCGAGTTCAGCATTCAGCAGGTGTCTATCAGGTGAGTCGTTGTCACCACCGGCCAGGTTCAAATTATAATTGATGGAAAAGTCGAGTTTGTTCGGTATCAACAGACTTCTCACCCCGACATTCAGGTTGGTGGTGTAGGCGATCTGTCGGGTCAGACGCGTTTCAAAGGTGCCGTACTGCGCGTCGGCATTGAAAGAGAGTCTGTCACTGGGCCGCCAGCCACCACCGAGACTGATGAAATGACTGACCGTATCGGAGCTGACTTCAGCATGATCCTCAAATTCCGACCAGGTATAACCGGCATTGATATAAGTGGTTTCATAGTTACTACCGATGCCAATGGTGGCCGAATTTGACGCATTATCTGTCTCAATACCCTCATAGTTATCCGGTGTCTCTTTACGATCCAGTCGCGCGATAAAACCACTGAACTGCAGATATGGAGCGCCCAACCAGGCTAGATTATCCTGCTGTTGTTCAAAAGCATAAGTCCCGCTCCAACTGGCATTCCTGAGGCGGTCGGTCGGTAAGCCGCTCAGATCATCCACATTGTTGGTCTCATGGCTCAGGTGCAGATTCGCGGAAAAACGATTCCAGTAAAGGTGACTGTAGGCGGAGGTGACATCCCGGTCGGCTGCCAGCCCGGGGTTGGCGAGACTGGCGAAAAAGGTGTCGATCCGCTCATAACGCAATCCAAACAGCCAGTCCACCGGTTGCGCCTGCCAGTTCAGGCTTTCAAAAGGATAAGATTCCATCAGCAGGGTATAAGCTTGGCTGTCTTCCCGTTCCGCAGGCCCATCATCACCATCACTGTCAAAACTGGCGTGGGCGTATTCACCGAATAAAGTCAGCTTACCTTCAAACAGGTTTTTATCCATTGCCAGAGACCAGCCGCGGCCATCAGCAATGGGCTCATTCCCACTAATACCCACGCCGGTCGCTGAACCATCACCATCGTAATAGACCGCCGTGACGGTCAATGCATCTGCATCGTCGGAAAATGGTTTGATGCTGGCGGTGAACCCCTCAATGCGACTCTCCGGCTGAGATAATCCGGTGAAATGATCCGCACCGACCAGCGCATCAGGGCGCAGAGCAAACACCTGTGCTGAAACACGTTCATGACTATCACTGATCAGCAGTGAAGCCCCCCGACGCTGATATGGCGACAATAAAGTCGAATTGAGTCCCAGACTCTGATCCCCCAATCTGAGGCGGGTTTGCCCCCAGTCCCCCTGTCGGAGTGCAGAGATCTGGTACTCACCGATATCCAGCGAGTTACCCGTCAGGCTCAAGTCCTGTTCGGATTGCAGGAAATAATTTGCCCTGGCTTTAACCTCCCAGTTGTCTCCCTGGATCGATCCATTGGAGACACCGGCACCGGACATCACGAAACGCCGAGTCTCGCCGGGAGTATTATGATCCGAGAAGCGTTGGCTGATTTCCAGACTGTTGTCAGAGTTAAAATGGCCGGAACGAAGCCAGTTTTCAGCCGCATCCAGTTGTGATGAACTGATTGTCTGATTGGTTTCTGGTGCAGCAGTCTGACCCGCTTCGGTTTCGAACTGCCATTGCTGGATGGGCTGCTGGCCGTCACCTGAGAGCATCACCAGCTTGAGCAGATGTGAGCCTGTTGCCAGCGGCTCAAGAGGGGTATAAGTCAGGTCACCGTTTTCAAAGCCCATGGCTGCCGTAATATCGATGCCATCGAGTTCCACCGCCAGCCGTGCCAATGTGTTGATATCCAACTCCTCAGGTAAATCAATCACCAGGAAATGTCCCCGGCTACCGTCTTTGATGAGTTCAGCCTGCCAGTTTGCATTGACAACCGGGGAGCAGAGGATCACGAACAGTAACGGAGAGTATAAAAATAGCTTGGTCTTCATGATCCTCACTCACATAAAAAATCAGCGCGCCCGGTCAGGAGCGCGCTGCATTGTTTCAAATATGGGAATATCACTGCTGGCTCCCTGCCATTATTTTTGCGGAACCGCTTTCAGTTGTAATCTTGGTTCCCTCTCTTCCTTTGGTGCTTGAAGTCTGTCAGGAGCAGGGGTTGAGGCAGGTTTGATCTGGACTGGACTGATCCTTGAGGGAGCCTGATTTAACTCGTCCCCGCCATGTTGCTGGTACCCCCCTTTCGCGGCCGGGGAATTCACCTGTACCTGTGGTAAACAGCGGTGTTTGAAGACAGCAGTGTCGAACTCCTGCCATTGGCTCCAGTCTTTGCCTTCAGGTTTTACCCGCGCCACAATTTTCATGTTGTGGTTATAGACTTCATTGTTAAGGATCATCATAAAGGCGTATTTATCCTGGCTCAGCATGGCTTTCAGGGGAAAATAGATATCCACTTTTTTGCTGTGCTGCGCATTAACCGGAATATTATTGAGTTGGTAGTAAGTACCGTAGTCAGCATACTGGTTGCTGACACCGACGACTTTCAGGTCCAGCAACCCTTTAGTGGCACCGGAGAACTGTAGATTCACCTGAATTTTGGGGTCACTCCCAGGCAGACATTGGCCATAGTAATGCGGCAGATTGGGCTGAAAATCAGCTTTATCCAATTTGATAGGCAGGTTGTTGCTGATTTGATTGGGCACATTAGCCAGTTGTGCATTCAGGGTGCCGGTTAATTTCAGATCCGAATCCCCTTCATACTTCACTGTAATATCAACGGTGGCATTGGCATCGACTGATTGAGAGTCATTGGTACCTTCGACTTTGCACCAGCCCCTCATTGAAACAGGTCGCTTAACGGTGATGAAGTGATCCTGCTGATAAAAAGACAGCTTAGTACCCCCGCCATTGAGATGTGTCTGTAAAGCTTTGTTTAACTCCTGCATCGGATCAAAACGCACAGCCGGATGACCTTGTTTAAGGTTAGCCAGCGGCACACTAAATTTGTCAAAGTTTCCTGCTTCGGTGACTCTCTTATTCCCTTTGCCATCAGTCACACTCGGAGAATAGCTAGCCGAGTAAAGGTTAGCCTCACCGGGCCCGAAATAAGCAGTGGCTTTCTCAAAAACAATATTTTTGTGCGGTTCGCAACTAACATGACCAATAAGATCAATTGCCAGATTGGATTGGGCTGGTTGTACCTGAATGGCATCGATGTGTTTGTTGGCCGAGACATTCTTGAGCACCACCATATTGGTGTTGATGCCTTGTGCCGGCGAGAGCGTAACTGATTGAACATAATGGGGTGGCAGGGCTGCAGATACCGCAGCTGAAGCCAATAAACCTGAGAGCCCAAAGGCAGCACAGGCACGGATGAGTTGTCGTTTTCCTTGTTTCATTTTTTGTCTCCTCACGAGAAATCACTGATTTACACTGTTGTGTAACCAGTGAGTCGTAAGTGCTTCCTGCAGGGTTCAATCTTTTTAAGGCTTCGGATGCTTTAAAAGAATTGAACTCGACGCTATCCCGATAATTATAAAATTCCGCAATAAAATCAAGGTTTTTTGCTTTATCACGTCTGACAAAAAATGAATTTCCCTAGGCTTGCAAAGCGCTCAAAAGTCAATTTTGACTGTTATCAGGCAAAAAAAAAGCCCCGCGTAGCGGGGCTTTTCTGGTTCGGTAGAAGGATATTATCTGTTGCAGATATACATGGTTACTTCAAAGCCGAAACGCATGTCTGAGTATTCTGGTTTAGTCCACATGATCATTACCTCTTGTTTAAATCAATTGCGATTTGCAGTTCTCATATTAGTGTGCAGGCGGATTGGCCAATAGCGTGATTTACTTGTTTAGCGTCAGGATTTTACTGAATCGATTTTTATCGCTTTACCGATTGGCCCAATTCAGTAAGGATCAAACAATAAACCCATTGGGAGCGGTACCATGAAACCACAGGCTACTATTGAGCAAACCGAGTCCGGATTTGTGATCAGCACAGAAGCTGAAGGAGAAACCACCATGATCGACACGGTCTTTGACAGCTATCAGGCGGCGCTGGACTATATATTGGAGCAGGGCTGGCAGTTGAAACGCGACACCCCGAACAGCTCACTTCATGTTGAGACCCGGTTTCTCAAACCCTGATCATAATGCCTGCAACCGGCCAAAATGTTGATTGATTTGTTTCAGCTGAGACTGAATGTAATCCAGAAACGCCTGCATCACTGGTGTCGGGTGCTTTCCCTTGGGGTAGACCAGACACCAGCTTCGCCGGAGTGGAAAGCCTTTCAACGTCGGACTGATCAGGCTGCCCTGACGCAATTCAGCCAGCACGCTGAGTTTGGGCAACACTGCCACACCGAGTCCGGCGAGGACACCGTGTTTAATCGCATCGTTCGACCCCATCTCGATATAGGGACGCAAACTCAGGCGCTGCTGCTGGCAATGCTGTTCCAGGGCCAGGCGGTTGCCGGATCCGGCTTCACGCAATAACAGGCGGGCGTCAAGAAACTGCTGAGCAGTGATTTGTTTTTTAGCCGCCAGCGCATGGCCGGCCGCCATCACCGGGATGAGTTCATTATCAAGAAACGGCAGCGATGCCAGTGAACGGTCACTGGGGACCAGCCCCATCACCACCAGATCATCTGTATTGTTATTCAGCTGCTCTATGGCCTGAGCCCGGTTCATCACCTTCAGACTCACGTTGACGGCCGGATGACGACTGAGAAAGCCCTGCAAGAGATGAGGCACCGCATACTGTGCGGTACTGACCGCACAGATACTCAGTGCACCGGATAACTGACCCTGCAAACTATGCAGATCGGTCTGTAACGACTCCACCTGGTCAAATACCGCAGTGATCCGCTCAGCCACCTTCTCACCGGCACGGGTACAATAAAGCTGTCTGCCCACATACTCAAAAAGTGGTTGACCCAGCGCCTGTTCCAGCTTTCTGATTTGCGAGCTTACCGCCGGTTGCGTCAGACCCAGCGCTTCTGCCGCGCGACCATAGCCCTGATGCTGATAAACAGACTGAAAAACCTGCATCTGGCGGAACGATAAACGATTCAATAATTGCTGTAGAGTCAGTGACATAGTAAACGCTCAGACCGATCCATAACCAATAACTTATTGCTGTCAAAAATTATATCAATTTTTAATTATGACAGGCTTTATCTAAGCTAAGCGGCATCTGATTCAGGAGTCTGCACCATGCTGAAAAAAGTTCTGATAGCCAATCGCGGTGAGATTGCCGTTCGCATTGTGCGGGCCTGTGCCGAGATGGGCATTCGCTCTGTCGCTATCTATACCGATCCGGACCGCTACGCGCTGCATGTCAAACGCGCAGATGAATCCTATTCGCTGGGTGAAGACCCACTGGCCGGGTATCTGGATCCACTCCGTATCGTTAACCTCGCTGTAGAAACCGGCTGTGATGCGATTCATCCCGGTTATGGTTTTCTGTCAGAAAACGCAGAGTTTGCCCGCCTCTGTGAAAAGCACAATGTGACCTTTATCGGCCCCAAATCCAGCGTGATTGAAAAAATGGGTGATAAAACCGCGGCACGTGACAGCATGCGTGAAGCCGGGGTCCCCATCACACCAGGATCGGATGGCAACCTCGAGAGCCTGGAGGGCGCTCTGAGCCTGGCCGAGGAAGTCGGTTATCCGGTCATGATCAAAGCCACTTCTGGCGGTGGTGGCCGCGGTATTCGCCGCTGCGACAGTGCCGCTGAACTCAAACAGCAATATCCCCGCGTGATTTCAGAGGCGACCAAAGCATTCGGGTCAGCCGAAGTCTTTCTGGAAAAATGTATCGTTAACCCGCGCCATATCGAAGTGCAGATCCTCGCCGACAGCCAGGGCAATGTCATTCACCTGTATGAACGAGACTGCTCGATTCAGCGCCGTAATCAAAAGCTCATTGAAATTGCACCCAGTCCGCAACTCACCCCGGAACAACGGGATTATGTCGGCGATCTGGCGGTACGCGCCGCCCAGGCAGTGGGCTATGAAAACGCGGGTACAGTCGAGTTTCTGCTGACCGGCAATGAAGTCTATTTCATGGAAATGAACACCCGGGTGCAGGTCGAACACACCATCACTGAACAAATCACCGGCGTCGATATCGTCCGTGAACAGCTTAGAATTGCCTCTCGCAAACCGCTCAGCTATCGCCAGCAGGATATTAACTACCGGGGCTTTGCATTGCAGTTCCGTATCAATGCCGAAGACCCCAAAAACGATTTCCTGCCCAGTTTTGGTCGCATCACTCACTACTACGCGCCGGGCGGTCCCGGGGTGCGGGTGGATACCGCGATTTACACCGGTTATGACATCCCCCCTTATTTTGACTCCATGTGTCTCAAACTCGTGGTCTGGGCACTGGACTGGGAAGACGCCATCAACCGTGGTCAGCGTGCACTGGATGACATGCGCCTGCACGGAATCAAAACCACCGCCAACTATTACAAACAGATCCTGAATCACAGCGATTTCCGTTCGGGCCGGTTCGACACCAGTTTTGTCCCATCCCATCCGGAGTTGCTTGAGTACTCCGATAAACAACGCCCCAGCGCCATAGCGCTGGCCCTGGCCACCGCTATTGCTGCCCATGCCGGCTGGTAAGCCGCCTTCAAGCTGGAGAATTTTCGTATGAAAAAAATAGAAGTTACCGATGTCATTCTGCGCGATGCCCACCAGTCGCTGATTGCCACTCGTATGCGTACCGACGATATGCTGCCGATTTGCGACAAGCTGGATCAGGTCGGTTTCTGGTCTCTGGAAGTCTGGGGCGGCGCCACCTTTGATGCCTGTGTCCGCTACCTGAAAGAAGATCCCTGGGAACGTCTGCGCCAGTTGAAACAGGCCCTGCCCAACACCCGCCTGCAAATGCTGCTGCGCGGTCAGAATCTGCTCGGTTACCGGCATTACGCTGATGATGTGGTCACTGCTTTTGTTGAGCGGGCGGCGGAAAACGGCATCGATGTGTTCCGGATTTTTGACGCACTCAATGATCTGCGTAACCTCGAAACCGCAATGAAGGCAGTCAAGAAAACCGGTCAGCATGCGCAGGGTACTATCGCCTACACCACCAGCCCGGTGCATACACCAGAGTTGTTTGTGAAACAGGCGAAAGACCTGCAGAACATGGGCGCTGATTCCATTGCCATCAAAGATATGGCTGGTCTGCTCGCCCCCTATCCAACTTATGATCTGGTCAAAGCGATTAAATCCGAAGTTGATCTACCGTTGGTCATTCATAGCCATGCCACTTCAGGGCTGGCTGCACAGTGCCAGCTTAAAGCGATTGAAGCCGGCGCGGATCGAATTGATACCGCGATCTCCTCCTTTGCCTGGGGTACCAGCCATCCCGCCACTGAATCACAGGTCGCGGCATTGAAAAACACTGATTACGACACCGGCCTGGATTTGGTCCTGTTATCCGAAATTGCCGACTATTTCACCGAAGTTCGCAAAAAATATCATCAATTTGAGAGTGAATACACCCGTGAAGATGTGTCGGTACAGATCAACCAGGTGCCGGGTGGCATGATGTCCAACCTGGCGAATCAGCTCAAAGAACAGAATGCGCTGGACCGCATTCGTGACGTGTTTGCCGAAATCCCACGGGTGCGCGAGGATCTGGGTTACCCACCACTGGTCACACCGACATCACAGATTGTAGGTACTCAAGCCGTTTATAACGTGCTGGCCGGTGAGCGTTATAAAACTATTACCAACGAAGTGAAACGTTACCTTCAGGGCGGTTACGGTCAGCCACCGGCAGCCGTCAACAGCGACCTGCAAAAGAAAGCGGTGGGTAATGAGGAAATCATCGAATTCCGCCCGGCTGATGCACTGAAACCGGAACTCAGCAAACTGCGCGCCGACATCGGTGAGCTCGCCCAAAGCGAGGAAGACGTGCTGACCTTTGCGATGTTCCCGGATTTGGGTCGTGAATTTCTGCAGCAGCGTGCTGATGGCACTCTGAAGCCGGAGCCACTGCTGCCTGTCAGCGATGCCGGCAACACCAGCAAAGATCCGATAGCCACCGAATTCAAGGTTGATGTCCATGGCGAAAGCTATGACATCGCGATCACCGGTGTCGGCGATGTCGGCGGTGGCAAGCGCAAGTTCTATATCTCGATTGACGGCATGCCGGAAGAGGTCACCTTTGAAGCGCTCAACGAGTATGTCAGTGAAGGCGGTGGCGGCCGTAAAAAGGCCTCGAATCCCGGTGATGCCAGTGCGCCCCTGCCCGGTAATGTGGTCGAAGTTCTGGTCAATGAAGGCGACAATGTAGAGGCGGGTCAGGCCCTGCTGGTGATGGAGGCGATGAAAATGGAAACCGAGCTGATGGCCAATATTGCGGGTACGGTCAAAGCCGTCCATGTTAAGAAAGGCGACCGTGTGACACCTGGCGAGACTCTGATTGAGATTGCCTGATAACGACACTCAAACCAATGAAAAAGCCGCCATCAATGATGGCGGCTTTGCTTTATCTACCAGTAGTAACCGTGGTCATAGTACCAGCGTGAACGCCAGTGTGGATAACTGAAACCATAGCCGAAGCGGTTATAGTACGGGTCATACCAGTAGGGATCACGATAATCACGCTTCGGTTGCCAGCGGTAAACTTCGCGGATACGAATAACCGGCACGGTCATCGATTTTTTGTCGATGTTAATGGTTTCCTGTCCTGCGATATCACCAGCCACTGTCACCAGCGTGCCTGATTTATAAATGTAGGGATCGATAAACGCCGAAGAGGTAGCCAGAAACCGACCCTGACTGCGGCTGTCGCTGTTGGGTCGAGCATAACTGTTCAGTGGAAACTGCACAATATGCAATGTGGCGCCATTTTCATCATTCTCCACCTTCACTACCTGACCACCCCAGCGAACCGGCTCGCCTTGGTGACTTTCAGCCTTGCCGCTTATCTGTGCCAGTTGCCAGTCTGGTTGGGGGGATTGTTTGATAGCGACCGGCACATTACTACAACCCGCCAGAAACAACATTAAAACAGGAATTAGCGCTCTCATTTTACCTCCAGCTCAGCTGCGCAAAATCATAACTTCGCTATATTGACTCTCTAAGCGGCTGGTGAGTTTCCGCCACTATCGCGCTCAAAATTCGCCGAACTGAGCTGAATAGCCCTCAAGCAAGTCGACCATCATTTCATCAAAATCAATATCGCTCATTCCCATATGGGTCAGCACCGCCTCCGAAGTCATCGGCCATTCCGTATCGGTAATGTTGTACTTGTAGCGAGTCGCCACAGCTGAAGCGATCTTCATCAGGGCGTACAAATCCTTTTGTTCGACCGTCGTCAGATTATCAGTGAGAAAGTTAGGATCGTGATGACGCAGAATCAGTTCGCACAAAGATTTGGGCAGATGCCAGGATGAAGCAACAAAATAGCCGATGATGGCGTGGTTCGTCTGATAATGGCCTTCCTCCACTTCTGTAAAACAGTGATGCGGTGAATGATTGGCTTCATACAACACACTGCGGTAATCACTGTATTTCATGGCCATCAAGGGGATGCCGCAATCACGAAACAGGCTGAGCGCATACAAGGCATCCTCGTCGACCTCGACTTTGTTGGCCAGGTATTCCAGAACGAACCGCGACATCGTCGCCACTTCCATGGTGTTATCCCAGAATTTCTCCAGCGAAATGGATGATTTGCCTCTGATCGACTGTCGTAAGGCGAAATACGTCACCAAATGAGTGAGTCGATCCGCGCCCAGCATGACCACGGCCTGACGGATATCCGAAAGCTGTCGTTTGAGGCCAAAGCCCGGCGAGTTCACTGTTTTTAACACCACGGCAGACAAGGCCACATCCTGACTAATCAGTTCAGCGTATGCTCGTGGGTCCTGCTCTTCTTTTGCCAGCTCCAGCTGCAGTGAAACCAGTAACGCTGGTTTGGGGGGAATACTAAAACTATTGATGATCTCTTTGGCTTTGGTTTCAGTCAATTGCATATTTTTTAATCTTTAGCCCTGTTCTTAACTTGCTTATTATCTCCTCGCCCTGCATTGCTGACAACAGATTTCAGGGGGGGCTGAGCGGCAATAACGATGGCCTGCATGGCCTCAAACCGGCTCACCATATCATCCAGATACTGACGACTCTGTGTCGCTTGTCCGGTCATACACATTTCACGGATTTTGATGGCGGTTTGATGCCAGGCGGCATGCGCCTGCTCAAGGCTATCCAACCACAACGCATCAAACAGTCCCTGCGTTTTAGCACGTTGTATCCAGCTGCCGCAGTGACATTTCCGCTGGTCAATGATGGGCCAGCTCTGGGCCTCGTCTCCAGATTGATTCATTGCCGCGACAAACTGCTGGTACCAGCGCTGGGACGTCAGTTCAAACAGGTACAGGTCCTGCTGCCTTGGCGTAAGCGGTCTGGCGGCGCATTTGATCCATTCCGGCTCGGCTTCGTAATGATCCAGCCACTCCAGCACCTTGTCAGCTGCCATCGGCCTGGCGATACCATAGCCCTGAGCATGATCACAGCCAATCATCAGTAGCATCAAACCATGCTCGACAGTCTCAACACCTTCAGCAATAACCTGACGATTAAAGGCATCCGCCAGACCACTGACACCGTCGACAAGCGTGTAATCCTGAGGGTCGTCAAGCATATCGCGGACAAAACTCTGGTCAATTTTGATGGTACTCGCCGTCAGGTGACGCAAGTGGGTCAGCGAGGAATATCCGGTACCAAAATCATCCAGTGCAACCGAAACCCCCAACACATCACGGCACATTTTTATCACTTTGGAAATGGCGGTTATATCACCGATGGCACTGGTCTCGACGACCTCCAGCTGCAGGTAACGTGAATCCAAGGCCGGGTGCTGAGCCAGGGCAATCTCCACGTCATCAATAAAATGTGTCGATTGCAAGTGGGAAGTGGCGATGTTAACGCTCACTTCGATTTTATAGCCCTGCTGATGCCATGATTCCAGTTGTGACAATGCTGACTTCAAAACCCACTGTCCCATTTCGATCTCGATTTCAGTATCAGTGATCAGAGGCAGGAAATGGGCCGGTGATAACAAGCCTCGCTCTGGATGCTGCCAGCGGATTAAGGCTTCCATGCCGAAAACATCACCGCTACGCATATTCAGCTTCGGTTGATAAAACAGGCAGAATTCCTCATCTATCAGTGCCTGGCGTATCTGTTGCTGCCACTGCTGTTTTTCCATGGTCTGCCGGTTATGTGCCGGGTTAAACAGTTTGTAGGTATTACGCCCCGACATTTTGGCCTGATACATGGTCTGATCCGCATGTCGCAGCAGCGTATCCAGATCGGCATCATCATTAGGATAAAAAGTCACGCCACTGGAAGCACTGATTTCCAGACGTAAATCATTCACGCTGTAGGGCTGAGACAGGGATTCATGAATCCGTCGTAGCAGAAACTCGCACTCATCGGACGACTCGATGTCACGGAAAAGAATCGCAAACTCATCGCCACCAAAACGGGAGATAGTATCTTCATCTCTGACATTGGCTCGCAGGCGCATCGCCACTTCAATCAGTAACTGATCACCCACTTCATGGCCATGGGTGTCATTAACCGGTTTGAAGTTATCCAGATCCAGGAAGCAAATCGCCAGCAGTGTTTCGGTGCGTTTGCTGTGTGCCACTGCCTGGGCAAAACGATCAGCAAACAACACCCGGTTAGGTAGCTTGGTCAGCACATCATAATGCGCCATCAGTTCCAGCGTTTCCTGTTGTTGCTTGGTCTGAGTAATATCAGAAAATAGCCCGACATAATGGCGGCTCTGACCATCATCATCAGTCAGTGCGGAAATGGTGAGTAATTCCGCATAGAGCTGGCCATTTTTACGCCGGTTCCAAACTTCACCCTGCCAGTAACCGTGTTCGGTAATGGCAGACCACATGTGATTGAAAAAGTCGGGCGAGTGTCTGCCGGAATTAAGAATGTGTGGACCTTTGCCTATCACTTCCTCCCGGGTGTAACCGGTAATCTCACAGAAAGCCGGATTTACATCCGTGATATTGCCATCAGTGTCAGTAATGATGATGCCTTCATGGGCCTGGTTGAATACCCGTGATGAGAAGCGCAACTGTTCTTCTGCGTCTTTTCGTACCGTGATGTCATAGACCACCAGCAACATTTCCTGCTCCAGGGTATCCTGCAGCATTGAAATACTCAGTAAGGCGACCTTGCGTTGATCGTTTTTAGTCAGCAATTCCAGCTCCATCGGCTGCATAGTGCTGTCTGAAGCCTTGCTGTGTTGTCCCAGGTTGACCAGATAGCGCTTGAACTCATGACTGTAATACTTCGGTTGTGTCGTCATGTCCCACCAGCTGTCCATGGATTGAACTTCCTGCAGGTCGTAACCGTAAGTATCGGTAAAAGCCTGGTTGATAAAACTAATTTGCTTGTTTTCATTGAGCAGCATGTAAGGCACCGGCGAGCTCTCAATCAAATTACGGAATTTGATATTAGCCATTGAGGCTGTGACGATAAAACGTATGAACAGTGCCAGTAACAGGAATAATCCGGTCGCCACACCATAGATCAAAATTCTTTTCTGCCAGATATCAGGTGGTAATTGGCCCCAGCCGTTGGCTGGTTCAGCAGCGAGCAGCCACTCTCCCTCGGGCAGTTTCAATGTCTGTTTCAGGCTGTTGTCATTAAACAGCCCAGGGTCACCGAAAAAGACCTCTCCCTGACGTCCCAGACTGTCAGCACCTCTGATAGCCAGATTGATAGACATAGCTTCATTGAGCAGCCCACTTTTCTCAAAAAAGCGCTGAATGTCTATCACTGCAGAGATCAGCCCCCAGAAATATTTCTCGCCTGTTTCTTCATGTTCCAGGAAAACCGGAATGCGGGTGATTAACCCCTCTCCGCCCTGCTTGAGCTTGACCGGTCCTGCCAGCACCAGGTTGCCTGTAAGTCTGGCACGTTCTGCCGCTTCAAACTGGTCAGCGACCTCACGATAATTGAGGCCAATAGCGGCTTCATTACCCTCTACTGGATACATATAGCGAATCACCATATCCGGTGCAGCGGCAATATTGCGAATCTCAGATTCACTGTTGACCAGATGACCCACGGCACGGGCATACTGCGCCTGCGTCAACTCAGGATTGATAGCAAACAGGCCAGGCAGGCCCCTGACTATCTGAATATGATTCTGCAGATTGGTGTATAAGCGGTTGTGATAATGACTAAGCTCACTGCGGGTATCATTAAGCAATCCATTGCGATATTGTTCAACTAGGCTGTGATGAACGTAGCTTGCAGCGATGAAAAGCAACACCGCCAGCACGGTCAGGATGTTGTAGAAAGCAAGTCTGGTAGAAATTTTAGTCTGCATCAACTGACGTTCGGACGGGTAGTCTTAAGGGGCTCTTTATCGCCATGTGAAGCTCCAACCTGAGCTGATTGCCATTATATGCCTGGGCGCAGAATTTATCTTGACTCTGTTTCCAGCAGGGGCTGCTGAGCTGTATCGCCGGCGATGACCACCTTATTTCTTCCCCGCTGCTTGGCCTGATATAGCGCTCTATCCGCTAAGGTTACAGGATCCGTCAAACTGTCGACATTGGAAGTATCGATGATGAGGGCGCCAATGCTGATAGTGCAGTGAATGTTACTTTGTTCATGTCGGATTATTGTGCTCGCCGCAGCCTGGCGAATACGTTCACTGACTTCCAACAATTGTTCATGTGTCGTATCTGGCATCACAATCAGAAACTCTTCACCACCATACCGACCGATATAAGTATCCTTACGCAAGACACGCTCAACCGCGGCAATGACTTGGGTGAGAACACTATCACCAACTCGATGCCCATAGCTGTCGTTGACGCGCTTGAAATGATCCAGATCAATCATCATCACCGCCACAGGTCGACCCGTTCGGGACACTTTGGCCATTGATTTGTCTAGCAAGTCTAGAATCACGCGACGGGTCAATACGCCGGTGAGCGCGTCATAAGACGCCAGCCTCTCCAGATCTCGACGCAAGCTGTCCTGGCTCATCACGATGAGTCCAAAAGCAATAAAAATCACGGCCAACAGATTAATGGACAGAAAATGTGCCTGAAGACCCTGATAACTCAGAATCGAAAGCGCTGCCACAGCGTCTGTTTCCATCAGGGTGGTCAGCGCACGCAATAGGGCAGCGACCACTGACACCAGCAAAGCTACTGACAACACCCACTCACCCAGTTGCCATGATTTAATCGGTTGCCACCACAGCATCACCAGCGCCCAACTGAAGATCGCGACGGTGCAGATGATGGTAACCATCACCCGCGCTGAAAAACTGGGAGAGAGGAAGGTAAAGTAAAAGAAGGCAACCAGGCAAAAGCTGAGATACCAGCGATAGATGCCCTGTTGAATGGGTAGGTTTTTCAGCCTGCTGATACCATCCGCAATCATCAGCATCGCCAGACACAATGCGGTGTCGGCCAGTACTACCGTGATTAAGGGGTGCAGCAAGCCCCGCATCAACAGTAACAGCGCAAATAGCGTAAAAAAACCATAGGCCCAGGCAAAGGACAAAACCCCGTTCACGACCGCATAGACACCTCTGTGGATAGAAAAGAACACCACAGTGATCAGCCCGGTAAACATCCCTGTGAGCACAAAAATGGTTTTCGCATCAAGGAATTCGGTCATGCCCGCCTCCACAAGGTGAGGATAGCATAGGCTCAATGAAGATAGATCGAAGCATGCCCGTGAGATTCTGCTATAAAAGCCGGAACTGAACTGATTGTATTTTGACAAAAACTCAAAACACGCTAGCCTGATGAAAATACTCGATACTGAGCACTATGAGCGTAGCCGAACCGGATTCTGAGCGTCCCGGCCCTAACACTACGGCCAAAGACAAACTCATCCCTCGTTATATGGGCACTTTTGCCGATCTGATGACGTTGCTGCTTTGCTTTTTTGTGCTCCTTGTCGCGATGGCGGAAATTGATGCGCTGAAATACAAAATGGTGGTGAACTCAATGGAAGATGCCTTTGGCATTGACCGCCCCAAACCGGAAGATATTGTGAAAGCGACCAGCGTCATTCAGCAACGTTTTTCACCGAATCCGGATAGGGCCACCCCGCTGGAATCCATACGTCAGGCCTCAGTTACCGACAGCGAAGTGCTTAAAACAGAAGACGCCGAGGTCTATCGCACAGCGAAAGCCAATACGATTCGGGATAGCCTGCAAAGCGCGCTCAAAACGGCGCTGGATCAAAAGCTTGTGACGCTGGAGACGATGCAGGATCGCGTCCTTATTCGCATTAATGAGCAGGCTTCTTTTCCGTCCGGCAGCGCTGCACTGAAACCAGGTTTTGCCCCGGTGTTGCAACAGATTGCCGAGGCACTGGCCGAGATGGATGCGGAATTTGTGGTCGCCGGTCACACTGATAATGTGCCATTGCGCACTGGCCTGTACCGTTCCAACTGGGAATTATCCGGCGCCAGAGCGACTTCCGTCGTGCACGCTCTGCTCGCTGATCGCCGCCTGGTGGAAGACCAGTTCCGAATTGAAGCCTATGCCGATACCCAGCCGCTGGAATCCAACGAGAGCGCCGCCGGCAGGGCCATGAACCGGCGGGTGGAAATCGGCATCATAAACACATAGCGGTCGGCCAAATCATGGCGATATAATCGACCTGTCGGCCTCGATGAGAACCTTGCAACGCAACGATAAGGACACATCATGAAAACATCAGACCTGCTCGTCAAAGCACTGGAAAACGAAGGGGTCGAGTATATTTTCGGAATACCGGGTGAGGAGAACCTGGACTTTGTCGATTCGCTACAGCACTCATCGATAGAACTGATTATCACCCGGCACGAGCAGGGTGCCGGTTTTATGGCCGCCAACTACGGCAGGCTGACCGGTAAACCCGGGGTCTGTCTCTCAACACTGGGACCCGGCGCCACCAACATGGTGACTCCCGCCGCCTATGCCCAGCTGGGCGGTATGCCGATGCTCATCATTACCGGTCAGAAGCCGATCAAAGCCAGCAAACAGGCCCTGTTCCAGATTGTCGATGTGGTCAATATGATGCGTCCCATCACCAAGTTCACCAAACAGGTTGTGCATGGCAACACCGTCGCCGCCGTGGTGCGTGAAGCCTTCCGGGTCGCAGTGGAAGAACGGCCGGGCGCCGTGCATATTGAATTGCCGGAAGATATCGCCGCTGAAGAAGCGCATGAACGTATTTACACTGTCGAGACTATCCGGCGGCCTGATGCCGACAACCGCACCATTCAGCACGCACTGAAAATGATCGAAGAAGCGTCAATGCCGCTATTGCTGATCGGTGCCGGCGCCAACCGTAAACGCGCCAGCGTGGCGTTGACCAAGTTCGTCGAGCATACCGGCATTCCGTTTTTTAACACGCAGTTGGGTAAGGGCGTGATTGATGAGCGTCATGACAGCTATCTGGGCACCGCCGCCCTGTCCGAATCCGATTTTCTCCACTGCGCCATCGACCGCGCCGATCTGATAATCAATGTCGGCCATGATGAAGTGGAAAAACCCCCGTTTTTTATGAAAGACGGGGGTGCTGAGGTGATTCATATCAACTTCCACGCCGCTGAAATTGATCCCGTTTATTTCCCGCAGCTGGATGTGGTGGGGGATATTGCCACCTCGATCAATCGTCTGCGCGCCGGACTGACGCCACAACCGCACTGGGACTTTTCCTATTATTACCGGGTCAAGCAGGAAGTCCGTGAACGTCTGTCCAAATACAGTGATGACGAGCGCTTCCCGATCCTGCCACAGGCCGCGGTACAGATTATCCGCGAAGCCATGGGGGAGGAAGACATCCTGGCACTGGATAATGGGGTCTATAAAATCTGGTTCGCCCGTAATTACCCCAGCTACTACTACAATTCGATTCTGCTCGATAATGCCCTCGCCACTATGGGGGCCGGCCTGCCGACGGCGATGACCGCCAAATTACTGCATCCGGAACAGAAAGTGATGGCCGTCTGTGGTGATGGCGGGTTTATGATGAACTCACAGGAACTGGAAACCGCCGTCAGGCTGGGGCTGGATCTGGTCGTGTTGATTTTCAATGACAATTGCTATGGCATGGTGCGCTGGAAGCAGGAAGGCATGGGCTTCAAAAACTATGGTCTGAGCTTTAACAACCCCGATTTCGTCAAATATGCTGAGAGCTACGGCGCCACCGGTCATAGACCGGCCAGTCATGCCGAGTTTGCCAAAGTCCTGGATTCCGCATTGAACTCCAGGGGCGTTCATCTGATTGATCTGGCGGTCGACTATTCACTCAATTACTCAATTCTGAGCGAGGGATTGAAACAGAAAATCTGCATTTTATAAGGAGAGCCCATATGAGCAACATACCGCACTTCCCGTTGATGATCGCTGGACTTTCCAAATCTGACGCTGAAAAAGCGGAAGTCTATTCCCCCTACAATGACCAGCTGATCGGCACTTTGGACCAAGCCAATCAGGCTGATATCGATCAGGCGCTGGAGACTGCTCATGGCCTGTTCCGGGACCGCAGCAAATGGCTGTCGACCGTTGAGCGGATCGACATCCTGGAAAAAGCTATCGCCATGATGAAAGATCAGGCTGATTCACTGGCTGCGGGCGCCGCTGAGGAAGGCGGTAAACCACTGGCGGATTCCAACGTGGAGATGGCTCGCTGCATCGACAGCCTGAGGGCCTGTGTCGATGTGTTGAGAAATGACGCTCCGGCTACCATCCCAATGGGTATTAACCCGGCGTCACAACATCGCCTGACAATGATGCGTAAGGAACCCATTGGGGTGGTGGTCGCCATCAGTGCGTTTAACCATCCGCTCAACCTGATTGCGCACCAAGTGGGCCCGGCGATTGCCACCGGCTGTCCTGTCATCGTCAAGCCCGCTGAAAAAACCCCCTTATCCTGTTATCGGCTGGTGGAAATCTTCCACAAAGCTGGGCTGCCACCGGAGTGGTGCCAGGCATTATTGACCGAAGATCACCATCTGGCTGAATACCTCGCCACTGATGCCCGCGTGGCATTTCTGAGCTTTATCGGCAGCGCCAGAGTCGGCTGGCATCTGCGCTCAAAACTGGCTCCGGGGGCTCGTTGTGCGCTCGAACATGGTGGCGTCGCCCCCGTCATCGTGGCAAAAGATGCCAAACTTGAGGCGGCAGTGCCTGGGCTTGCCAAGGGCAGCTTTTATCATGCCGGTCAGGTCTGCGTATCCGTTCAGCGAATTTATGCTGAGCGCAGTATTGCCCGTGAACTGGCGGAAAAACTCGCTGAAGCGGCCAATAAAATGACCGTAGGCGACCCTTTATCTGATAAAACCGATGTAGGACCGATTATTACCAAAAGCGAATTGAACCGCATCGCTTCCTGGGTTCAGGAAGCGGTCGACCAGGGCGGCGAATTGCTCTGTGGTGGTCAGACATTGCCCTACAATAGTTATTCCCCTACCGTGCTGTTTGATCCACCCGCCAGCGCCAAAGTCTCCAATGAAGAAGTCTTCGGTCCGGTGGTTTGTGTTTACCCGGTGGATTCAATTGAAGATGCCGTTAACAAGGCCAACGGCCTGCCATTTGCTTTCCAGGCCTCGGTCTACAGCAGCGATATTGATACTGCGATGCAGGCCGCAGACCGACTCGATGCTTCTGCGGTGATGATCAATGAACACACGGCTTTCCGCGTTGACTGGATGCCTTTTGCCGGCCTCAAACATTCCGGTCTCGGCACTGGCGGCGTGCCCTACACCATGCACGACATGCAGGTAGAGAAAATGATTGTACTGACTTCCAAAGGCATACAGTGAAACAGACCCAGACAGGCTGACCGAAGACACCGGCAGCCTGTTTTCTGCTAATGCCGGTTGATAAAGTACCTAATCTCCAGAAGCAAATGCCCCTCACCCCGCAACGGTTTGGCGAGCTTGGCCACCATCGCGACATGACCATATTCCTCAAATGAGGTGAGCGTCACCTGTCCCCCCTTATCTCGTATTTTCGCTGCCAGATTGTGACTGTTTTTGGGTAACACCGTAAGATCATCCTCTCCTACCAGCAATAGCATTGGCGGCTTGCCGGCATCGGCAAAATGAATGGGCTGGCTACGCCAGCGCTGCTCCTCGGGCCCGAATATCGTTTTTAAAGTCTCACTTTTCAGCGGCAGAAAATCATAGGGCCCGGCAAGACCAATCATGCCCCTGAATACCGATGGAGTCAGTCCTTCTGCCTTGAGATAACGCTCATCCAGCGTCAACAGCGCCGCAATGTGTGCGCCGGCGGAGTGGCCGGAGACAAACAGACGTTCCTCGCTGGCACCGTAATCACCCAGATGTTGTTTGACCCAGGCAACCACACTGGCACCGTCCTCCACAAAGGCGGGAAAGCGCACCTGCGGATAGACCCGGTAATCCGGAATCACAACATCAAATCCCTGCGCGGTGAGCGCCTCTGCTACAAATTTGTAGTCTTTTTTATCACCGGACTCCCAGCTACCACCGTAGAAAAAAATGATCGTGCTGGGTGAGGTCTGCTGCTGCCGGGAGTGACTAAGGTAAATATCCAGCTTTTGTCGCTCATCGTTGCCATAGGGAATATCTGCGACTCGCTGATAGCCGCTGTCCGGCACCATCGCATTGAGCACAGTCACGGGAGAACAGGCACTGCTGAGCCAGACCATCGTGGCTGAAAATACAGTTCTTAGTGGCCAGCGGGCCCTTACCAGTGGGAGCAGCACTGCTGAAAACCTCTTTGCGGTCAGTTGGCTAAGCGTGAGTTTAATAAGCGTAGTTTTTTCCGGTTGACGTGAAATTCACGTAAATCCAACCACACTCGAGTCCACTTCACGGAGGTCGCCATGTTCACTCAAACCGTCTGTCGAATTTTGGTTTTCTTGCTGTTGAGTTTGTCCTTGTGTTTTCCCGTAAACGCCGACCCCGGGGACCTGGTGATTAACTATGAGTTCGATGCTGCCAGCCGTTTTACCCATGGGGTCGCCACTGTGGTCAAAGTTGAAAATGGCCGGCCACAGACCGGGCTCATTAACCGTCAGGGAGACATCATCTATGGCCTTGAACCCCAGACCGAAATTCATGACTTTCATGAGGGGCTGGCGCCGATATTCAAGTCTATCCGCTGGGGCTTTATCAGCCCCGATGGCGAAATCACCATCGCGCCTCAATTCAGCAAGGTGCAGCACTTTTATGACGGCCTGGCCGCTGCTATGCAGGATGGTCGATGGGGATTTATCAATCAGAGCGGCGCCTGGCAGGTTGAGCCGGCTTTCACCCAGGCGACCGGCTATCGTGAGGGGCTTGCCGCTGTCAGCATGGACGGACTCTGGGGCTTTATCGACCGAGAGGGGAACTGGATCATTGAACCACAGTACCTGGACGCACTGAGTTTCAGTGATGGCCTGGCGGCGGTCGAAACACCACAAGGCTGGGGTTATATCAATCAAAACAACCAGTTGGTCATCAGTGGTCCTTATGACCGTGCGTTCGATTTTGTCACTGGGCTGGCTATCGTCAACCAGAATCAGGCGTGGTGGTTCATCAGAACAGACGGTAGCAAGCTCAACAATAAAACCTACGACAAAGTGCTGCCATTTCGTGAAGGCCTGGCTGTGGTGGTCAAAGACCAACAGTATGGCTACATCAACACGGAAGGCGAGGAAATCATCGCGCCCTCAATGGATAACGCCTGGTCATTCAATGAGGGCCTGGGCCGCATCGAGATGGATGCCAGAGTAGGTTATGTCAATCAAAGCGGCAGAATGGTCATCCCCCCTCAATTCAAGTGGGGGCATTCCTTTAGCCAAGGCCTTGCCGCTGTCACCATTGATTACTGGAAATATGGTTATATCGACAAGAATGGCACGATGGTCATAAAACCCCGCTTTGATCATGCCCAAGCTTTCCATGACGGCCTTGCCCGGGTGCAATCCCAGGGTCGCTGGGGTTATATCTCCCGCGACTGAGTCGAGGCCGTTTCCAGCATTTTGATATCAAACGGTTTACTGGCCTCACCGAAGTAAACCGTACTATGTGGAAATGGTATTTCGATATCACGCTCATCAAAAGCGATCTTGATACGGCGCAGAAACTCCCGTCCTACTTTCCACTGCATAATGGGTTTGGTTTTAATGCGCCCCTTGATGACCACAGAGGAATCATCCAGTTTGTCGACCCCAAAAATCTCCGGGGCTTCAATAATCAAGGATCCATATTCCTCATCTGCCAGCATCTCGTCGAGCACCCACTGAATAACTTCACTCACTGAATCGGTATTTTCTTTGTAGGCGACACCGATATCGAACACATAGGCCGACCATTCGGTGGTCATGTTGCTGAGTGTGGTCACGGTCCCATTGGGGAAGAAGTGGACGGTACCGGATAAATCACGTAACACGGTGGTGCGGAAATTGATTGCCTCTACCAGCCCACCGGTCCCGTTAATAATAGCGACATCACCGACCCGGATTTGATTTTCCAGAATCATAAAGAAACCGGAAATAACATCCCGCACCAGATTCTGGGCCCCGAAACCGATGGCCAGACCGGCGATACCGGCACTCGCCAGCACCGGAGCAATTTCAACCCCGACTTCACGCAGAATAACCAGCAAGATGGTGATCCAGAGCGCCAACAGTCCTGCTTGCTTCAGCAGGCGGATCAGGGTTTCTATGCGTTTCTGCGACTCTGCAGAGGATTCTCCCCTGGCGAGACTGCGAGCGACCAGCCTGGCTTCAAATCGTTGCAAGCCGGTTTTCAGTAATTGACTGATAAGCCAGGCAAAAAACAGGATTAAGACGACTCTGAGGCAAGTCATGATAACTTCAGCCCAGCTGATTGTCTCAATAAACTGCTTGAACACATCCATGACAGATTCCTTTATTTGTATCCGGCCCCACAAGCGGCCAAACAGCCCGCTAAGGCTCAGTCAGATCAGAGAAAATCAAAATCAGCGACAGTGCCGATTGAATAGGATGGATAGCAACCTTGCTATAAAAATGACACAACAGATATCAACGGGTTCCCTGTCATTGATTCATCGGGTGCTGTGTCATCGCTTGGCTCAGCAGCTGATGGTTAAATATGACTTAAACCGTTCTGTCCCTGGTGCTCCACAGCCTTTTATCAGTAAGCGATTACTTCGTTGAAAACGATTTATTATCAATAGCTGACCAACATACGTCACGAATAAGATGCAGCTATAAGATATTGGTGTTTGCTTTGCTTTTATCGTGGTACCTGTTCAGATTAGCTCAACATTTGAAAAATGTCGCGGCCCCTAAACAGTCAAGCAAAGCTAAAAGTATTAACCGCTCAAAGTCCCTTATCGAGTCAAATTCAGCTCCTGATTAATCGAAATCACAGTCACAATTCCGGGTTGAGCACGAACGGATTGCTGTCTGATGGAAATTTAACTATCTTAAGCAAATGCTGTAGCGGGGAAATTATGACTTATTGTATTGCCATCTCACTGGATCAGGGCCTGGTACTGACCTCTGACTCACGTACAAATGCCGGGATCGATCAGGTCAGCACCTACAGCAAGATGTTCCGCTTTGAAACGACAACTGACCGCAGTATGGTGGTAATGAGCGCGGGTAACCTTGCCACGACCCAATGCGTCATTGAACAGCTTAACCGCGATATTCGTGAAGCCAACCCGCTTAGCCTCAACACCACCAGCTATATGTCAGATACCGCAGACTATGTGGGTGATGTTCTGAGTAGCCGAATTCGCCGATACAGTGAAGATGAACAATCCGGCTTTTCTCCGGATGCGACCTTGCTGCTGGCAGGACAAATTCAGGGGCAGCCTCATCAGGCCTTTTTAATTTATCCTCAGGGTAATCACATCACTACCTCCGCAGAAACTCCCTACCTGCAAATCGGAGAGAGCAAATACGGAAAACCGGTGCTGGATCGTTTTCTGACTATGCAGACATCGCTACTTGATGCGGCCACCTGTGCCATGATTTCGATGGATTCGACGATGAAGAGTAATGTCAGTGTCGGCCCGCCCATTGAGGTCTTGATGTATCACAGAGACAGTTTCGAGATGGGTAGACATCATCGCTTTGATGCCGAAGATCCTTTTCTCATGGCATTACGTCGCGAGTGGGGCAATAAACTCAATCAGGCTTTCAGAGAGATGCCCCGAATCCCCGGCTATGACTGATATTGATTTACCACAGCATGAATAAATTTTAATTTCTGCTGCACGCTTTCCGAGACAACGAACGGATACGCATCGGGCTGACCTGTACTGCGGTTGAGGGCATTAAGCACCCTGACCAGTTGTAGCCACTCCTCAAACCACTTGTCAAAATCCCGATCGCCGTCAATACGGTCTATAACGCCATAACTCAATGCCGTTTCCAGGGTCTCAATCATCAGCAGATAATGGGCCCAGGTTTCTGCCCAGTCTTCCAGTGGGTGGGCACTGGCATAGGCAGAAATGAAGTCCTGCTGCCAGTTGTCAGGCGCGCCTGCAAGATAATAGGTTTGAAGACAATGGTTGTAATCCCGGCTCTCATCACCAAAGTACTGCTGAAATCCCGGGTAATGCTGACTGTCTTTGATCAGAAGATCCCAGTAATAGTGACCACTTTCATGACGAAAGTGGCCCAGCAACGTTCGATAAGGCTCATTCATGGCCTCTCTGGCAGCCTCGCGGTAACTGCCATCAGCCTCTGCGGCATTCAGCGTGATAACCCCCTGGCTATGACCACTCAACACATGTTCCAGGCTCACTGCCGGATTGGAACGCTGGTCTTCGAGAAAGTCGAAGACCAGCGGTAGCTGATGCGCTGAGCCAATAGGCAGCTTCTGTACCAGTAGACCGTAAAACAAGCGCCTTTTAGCTGCCTCCAGCGTGTGCCAGCGGCGCCAGTTATCCGGGTTATCAAGAATGGGGATTTGCCGGGTAGTCGCACAGGATAGGCACTGCTTATCCGGACTCTCAATAGGGATTAACCAGTTACATTGCAGCGCGTGATCACGGTGCTCACAAAATCTGAATTTCTGCGAGTTGGGCGTGGTTGTTTCATGTCCCAGACTGATGAGTGTCTGGCTGACAGGATCGAACCCCAGCGGGCTATCGCAGGCACCACAAAACAGGTTATCGAAATAAATTTCCTGCCCACAGTCACAGCTGAAACGCTTCATGTTGTGGCGAAATCTGGATAGAACCACTGATTTGCAATGGCATGGTTAACCGCATTCAAACTATGCTGCAACTTATCCATCTGTTGATGGGTCATTGCCAGCATGGATGAGTCGGCTTCATAAGCCTGCAATCTCTCCAGCAAAGCAGCCTGAAGTGCAAGCACATTATCCGGATTAGGCAGATAAGTGAGATACTTACCCAGCGCGCTGATAGCAAAACTGAGGGAGCGGGGAAAACGACTATCCGTAATCAAAAATGTCAGCACCTTATCCGCTTTCAAACCCGTAGCGTGGTGCTGAGTAAACATCTGCTGAGCGCTCAGTGCCCGCAACAAGGTCCCCCAGAGAATACTTTCATATTGCTTGGTAATCTCACTTTCCTTGTCAGCCACCAGTATTGATGTCATCTCAAGGATTCGACTGGTCATGTCTGCACGCTCAAGGTATTTGCCGGCGAGCAAAAAATCATAGGCATAGTTACGGCTCATATGATTCGCAATGATGCCCCATATCCCGAGACAACGCTCAACAATGGACAGCAGCAGATTCTGCCGGCGTCGACGATTGCCTATTGATGACATTTCCTCTTTTACCAGCAAATGTAGCTCATTGACCTGCTCCCATAATGTTTCCGGCAGAATATCGAGGGAGGTTCGTGCATTTTCTCTGAGGGCCAGCAGGGCATTCACAAGGGCGCCACTGTAACTGCAATCCGCCAGCAGGAAATGCATAATATCGTACTCGTTGACCCGATCATGACGATCAAAGTAATCGTTTTTAGCATCGAAAATAGTGACCAGGGTATACCAGTTGATCTCCCGATGTTCGGGTAAATCCATCAACAATGAGGTATGAACATTAATCAGTCTCGCCGTGTTTTCTATACGCTCGAGATAACGTGCCAGCCAGAAAACCCTCTCTCCTACCCGCGATAGCATCATTCGCCCTCCATAAAGGGTAAGTCATCAACAATCCAGGTATCTTTGCTGCCTCCTCCCTGAGAAGAGTTCACGACCAGTGAGCCTTCAACGAGTGCGACCCGTGTCAGGCCTCCGGGGGTGACATAACAGTCGTCGCCCGCGAGAATAAAAGGCCTCAGATCAACATGGCGTGGCGCGATACCACCTTCACAGCATGTGGGTGATACAGACAATTTGAGCGTAGGCTGTGCAATATAGTTACTGGGATTTTCTTCAAGCAGTCGCCGAAACTCAGCCACTTTCTCCTCACTGGCATGGGGCCCCACCAGCATACCGTAACCACCTGATTCGTTGGCAGGTTTCACCACCAGCTCCGGCAAATGATCCAGCACATAAGCCCGTTGATCAGGCTCTCTGCAAAGCCAGGTTGGCACATTATCGAGAATAGGCTCTTCGTTCAGGTAGTAGCGGATCATCGCCGGCACATAGGCGTATATGACTTTATCATCAGCGACGCCACACCCCGGCGCATTGGCAATCGCTACCTTGCCCGAGCGCCAGGAACGCATCACACCCGGCACCCCAAGCATTGAATCGGATCGAAAGACTTCAGGATCAATGAAGTCATCATCAATGCGACGATAAATCACATCCACCCGCTCCAGACCATGAATGGTCTTCATGTAGACGAATTCATCCTTACCCACAACAAGATCAGCGCCCTCGACCAGAATTAACCCGGCCTGTTGCGCCAGGAAGGCATGTTCATAATAGGCCGAGTTGAAGATGCCCGGCGTCAGCAATACCATCCTCGGGTTGGATAAATCAGGTCGAAGCGAGCGCAGCATCCTGGACAATTCTTCAGGGTAGGCATCCACTGGACTGATGTTTAACAGGCGGAACAGCTCTGGAAATACGCGTTTGGTTGTCTTGCGGTTTTCAAGCATGTAAGAGACGCCTGACGGCACCCGAAGGTTATCCTCAAGCACATAGATGTGACCACTATCATCACGCACCAGATCCGATCCACAAATATTCGCCCAGACACCATGTGCCGGGGTCATACCCTGACAATCGGGACGATAGCCTTTTGAGTGGTAGACGACATCTGCAGGGATCAGCCCCGCTTTGATGATGGTGGCCTCGTTGTAGATATCATTAATGAACTGATTTAATGCACGAATGCGTTGCTTGAGCCCCTTTTCGGTGCGAAGCCATTCTGTTTTGGGTAGTGCACGAGGAATAATGTCAAAAGGCCAGGCTCGATCAATATTGCCAGCATCACTGTATACCGTGAAGGTAATTCCCCGCTCCAACATTTCCATTTCGGACTCATTAATACGCTGCTGGAAGGCTTGCTTCTCTAGGCTGGTGAAATAATCAAGCAAACGATAACTGAAACTTCGGGGCTGATGTTTGTCGTACATCAACTCATCGAAAAAGCCCCCGGGATCGTAATCACGCCACATTTCTTTCATCATCCCCTCCATCGGCCTAGCAGCTCTGGGTCAAGCACAATAGAGAGTGAGCAAATCCCGTGCCTGCTTTGCGGCACGGCAATAAACAGCATTAAGCTCAGTGAAACAACATGGACTTGACCATGCCATTGATAATGTTGGCGGCATTATCATCCCGCGTACCACGAAAAGTGGACACCAGCAGTTTCGCCTCATTGAACGCGGTGTCGATATCCTCTCGAAACAATTGATTGAAACGATTGACGCCGATGATATACACCGCACCGGGCACCGCCGTTTGTTCAATAATTTCCTGCTTGGCTTGCCCTTGCCGACGGGTGATAAACCGGCCAAGCAATTGACTGTAAAGGGGGATCCCCATCATAAATGTCAGCAACTTGCTGACCTCACGCGGATTGCGATCCTGCCAGTACTGGGCATAAGCGGATATACGACGGAAACGGACCCAGTCTACCCCTTTTTGACTTGCTACCGGCCCGGATGGCTGACTGCCATGAAAAATCGTCTCAATATCCTGACAAAAGGCGTGGAAATCGGGCAAAGCAGCTTCGGTGAGTGTGCTGGAAACCAGCGCGATATCGGCTTCCAGTTCTTCCAGTGCCGGTAAGGGGGCATCATACAACTCGACCTTGGCATGCAGATGCTGTTGTTCATCCCGCCAGAAACGCAATGCCTTGGCCTGCGGATGAAACTCGGCAAGGACTGCAACAGAAGAAAACACGCTGGCATGTTCAGTCATAATTACTTTTTAGCTTATCTATTGTCTTTAATGCAATGACAGACAACATGCCCCGCTAATTCCTGAACCAACTGAAACGGACAGACATAAAAAAGCCCCGACTTGCGGGGCTTTTTATGAAAACTCGACTCAATGCTCAGCTCAGTGCGGCCAGCGCTTTGTCATAATCGGGCTCGTCGGCAATTTCTGCGACCTGCTCGGTATAGATGACTTTACCTGACTCATCCAGAATGATGACCGCGCGTGAACATAATTCCGCCAACGGACCTTCCTGCATTTTCAATCCATAGTCTTCAGCAAAGCTGGAACGGAACGCGGAAGCCGCGATCACATTATCCAGTCCCTCCGCACCGCAGAAACGGTCCAGCGCAAATGGTAGATCCTTGGAAACACAGACCACGGTCGTGTTATCCAGTGACGATGCCTTGCTGTTAAATTGGCGAACAGAGTTGGCACAGGTTGGGGTATCAACAGATGGGAAAACGTTCAGCACTACACGACCAGACAGATCCGAATAGTTCAGATCCGACAGATCGGTTTTAGTCAGGGTAAATGCCGGCGCCTGGCTGCCGACGGCAGGCAGTTCACCGACCGTGTTAAATGGATTGCCTTTCAGTGTCACTGTAGTCATAAAAATCTCCTCTTGTAAGAAACAGCGAGACGAGACTTACATTACACTGGCAGCCTGTCAACAGCAGCGTCTCCGTCAGCCGCCACCATTGTGTCGCCGTTCACTGAGTTGCTGATAGACCCGCCTGGCATCTGCCAGATTCCGTTTGGCAATTCTCACACGCTTATCTTCAATCATGGCAATCATGGCAATAACGCCTGTGATGCTGGATAGCACGCCTGTCAAACCACCAAACTGCCAGGCAAGGTAAATGGCAAAGCTGATGAACATTAATATCTGAACGACCATCCATTGAGAGGCCAGTTTTTCCTTATGGCAGGTCGTCACTTTCCGCTGCCAGAGGCGCAATAACTCATCCAGTTCCTGATCGCTCAGAATGGATAGCTTGTTGTAATAATCAACCCCGATCAATTCATCATTCTCGTTACGTGACAAAAGATGAATATCTTCAGCCATCTCTCTGAGCGCGGAATAAGTGTTTTCATCGCGTTCGATCATGCTTTTCCCTATGATTTGTGATGTTATTACTATGACCCACAGCACACCCTGTATACAGGGATAAATTTCCTGAACTTATCAGCCTGCCTGTTTTCATAAAACCTTAATAGTCGCCGCCTATAGTGCACCTGACGCTGAACCACGTTACAGGTGCCAACCCCATGAATGCAGCAGTGCCCCCACTCACCATCTGGCGACTCACGGACGCGAAGCCAGGACATCAAAGTCAGAGCCAGGGACTGGTTAACGCGCTCAAACGACGGCTGCATTGCCAGAGTTTTGATATTCCGGTTTCAGGCCGCCTGCAACCGATGCTGAGCTGGCTGAGTGCCACCTGGCCGGCAGGAAGGGACTTGCCGCTCCCTGATCTTATTATCGGTGCGGGTCACCGCACCCACCTGCATATGCTGGCAGCACAAAAAGTCTACGGTGGTCAGACTGTGGTCATGATGCAGCCCAGCCTGCCGTTGAAACTGTTTGATCTGTGCCTGATTCCGGCGCACGATCACTACCGTGGCAACGGCCGTTTCCTGGAAACCCGCGGCGTGCTCAATCCACTGCGACCCGAAGGCACACATCGCAAGGACCAGTCTTTGATCATGATTGGTGGCCCGTCAAAGCACTGCAGCTGGGATGGCAACAGCCTGCTGTCTCAGATCGTACAGCTGTGTAGACATAATCCAACTGTCAATTACTGCCTGACTACATCCAGACGCACACCGGCAGATTTTATGCCTGCTCTCAGACAGTTGGGTTTAAAAAACCTGAGCATGACGCCATTTGCCGAGACCGGCCCCGGCTGGGTGGCTGAGCAACTGGCTCAATCCTCCAGCGCCTGGATCACTGAAGAGTCTACCTCCATGGTGTATGAAGCCCTGACTGCCCGGAATGCGGTTGGTCTGCTCAATATGCCGGTGAAACGTGAGAACCGGGTTTCACGTGGTATCAATCAGCTGCTCGCTGATCAGCTGGTGACACGCTTTGACAGCCTGGGTGACTACAAAAAATCGCTTCATCCTGTGGCCGGTTTTACGGAAGCCGACCGCTGTGCTGACTGGATGATAAAACGCTGGCTGCAGACAGCACCGGCTTTACAGCCTCAGCTTGTAGGCTTGCCATGACCCGTCGACTCAATATTGCTCAGGTTCTGCCCGCACTGGAATCCGGGGGAGTGGAACGCGGCACGCTGGAAGTAGCACGCTATCTGGTCGCACAGGGTCATCGCTCCATCGTCATTTCTGCCGGTGGCCGACTGGTTAAACAATTGCTGGCAGAAGGCAGTGAACATCTGTCATGGCCGGTAGGAAGCAAGTCTTTACTGACCCTGAAATACATACCCAGACTCATTAAGTATATTCAGGACAATCAAATCGACATTCTTCACGTGCGATCCCGCTTCCCAGCGTGGATCTGCTATCTGGCCTGGAAAAAAATGCCCGTCAGCCAGCGTCCGCGACTCATTACCACCGTGCACGGTCAATACTCAGTCAGTCCCTACAGCCGCATTATGGCCCGCGGCGAGCGGGTGATCGTCGTTTCGGAGATGATCCGAAATTACGTTCTGCAACATTATCCTGTTGATCCCAAACGGCTGTGGCTGAATTATCGCGGCGTTGATCCGGCAGGTTTTTATCATGGTTATCAACCTCCTCAAAACTGGCTGCAGGACTGGTATCGGCATTATCCACAAACCAGGGGTAAACAACTGCTGACCCTGCCGGGACGAATCAGTCGCTGGAAAGGTCAGCTGGACTTCATTGAGGCTATGGCTGAAATCAGACAACACCGGCCCAATGTGCATGGGCTAATTGTTGGTGAAACCAAGGCTGGCAAAGCGCATCTCCAGCGTGAGCTCGAACGGCGGATTACACAACTGGGCCTGGAACAGCACATCACCCTGACCGGTCATCGCAGCGACATCCGTGAAGTGATGGCCATATCCACTTTGGTTATGTCACTGTCGCAACAACCGGAAGCTTTCGGCAGGACTACATTGGAGGCCCTGAGCCTGGGTGTGCCTGTGATTGCCTATAACCACGGCGGCGTGGCTGAGCAGATGAAAGTCATTCTTCCGGCGGGTCTGATCGAGACCGCTAATCAGCGTCAATTGGTCACCCGCAGTCTTGCCTGGCTGGATAGCCGCCCGACATTGCCAAAAACACACCCGTTTCAGCTGCAAAACATGCTGGAGACTACCCTTGCTGTATATCAAGACGTATTGTCCGAGCCGCTGGCTGTATGAAAATCGCTCAGTTATTACTCAGTCATGGCAACGGCGGTCTGGAAAAACATGTCAGGGAGCTTTCAGTCGAGTTATTCCATGCCGGCCATGAGGTGGCGGTGATCAGTGATAAGCAGTTTCTGGCCTCACTACCTGCCGGCATCTTACGCTACCCGGTTACAGCAACGCTAAGTCGGCTAAATCCGATTCTAAGTCTGTCGGTGCTCCGCGCCCTGCGTCAGTTTCAAGCTCAGATTGTACACGCTCAGGCCAATAAGGCTGCCGTCGTTCTGAGTCGGCTTCAACGCTTTTTGCCGGCAGCCACAGTGGGGACTTTACATAACATCAAACGCAGTACTCAGGCATTTCAACGATTGAACCATGTCATTACTGTCAGTCGTCAGTTGGCAGTACCTTTTGCTGCACTCAATCACAGTGTGATTTACAACGGTATAAATGCATCAGAATGGCCCCCGCTCGATCTTCATCAACAGTTCGAATTGCCACCTGACAGGCCGGTCCTGCTTGCCGCGGGGCGTCTGGTCAGTGCCAAAGGCTTTGATATGTTGCTTGATGCTGTTGATGGTCTGCCACTCAGTCTGTTACTGGTCGGCGACGGCCCGGAGCGTGACCATTTATCGCGGCGTATTCGACAACTAGCCATGACCACTCAGGTCAGACTTTTGGGCCATCGCACTGATGTCGGCGCACTGATGGCCGCGGCGGATGGTGTGCTTATCAGCTCCCGGCGGGAAGGTTTTTCTTATGTTTTCAGTGAAGCACTGATGCTGGGCTGTCCTGTATTATCGACCAATGTGCCGGTGGCCAACGAAGTCCTGCCAGCCGAGTTGCTGACGCCCGTAAACGATGGTCTGGCCTTTCGTCAGAAGCTGACTCATCTACTGGCATCGCCCGATGAGTGGTCATCATTGATGGCCGCACCTCGTCAGCAGGCAGGCAGCTTAATGAGTATGCAAGCCATGCGTGATCAGACGTTGGCAACCTATCAGTCAATTTTGGCGGGTCAGCCATGCTGAAAAAAACGGAAAAAATACTGATCATCAAACACGGTGCGCTCGGCGATCTGATTCAATCTGATGGCGTGCTGCGCGATATTCGACAGCATTACAGTCAGACTGAGATCACGCTTTTGACCTCACCGATGTATGCTGGATTGATGCGGCGTTGTCCCCATATTGACCGCGTATTGAGCGATCCGCGCTTAGCCTGGTGGCAGTGGCATAAGCAGCGACAGATGCTGGCAGAACTTCGTCAGCAAGGCTACAGACAGGTTATCGACTTACAAAACTCTGATCGAACCCGTCTTTATCAATGCTGGGGATTGAAAGATCTGAACTGGATTAGTCGCGGCAAGGGGCCTGAGCCAGAATCCGGACTTAAAGGCCAGGTTGAGTTGCTGAAACAGGCCTCGATCCCGGTTAAACAGGCCTTTTATCCGGATGTCAGCTGGATGAGTGTCAATATTTCTCATCTTTTGCCCGACAGCCTGCAACAATCTCCTTTTGTTGCCCTGATTCCAGGTTGCTCTGCGGCTCACCCGGAAAAGCGCTGGCCATATTATCCTCAATTGGCCTATGCACTGATTGCCCATGGCTTTGAAGTCGTCAATATTATCGGCCCGGATGAAATTGAACTGGCTGATGATCTGCCCGGATTTACTCCGGCACTGGAGCACGGTCTGCTCAACTGGTTCGAGCTCGCCGGCCTGCTGAAAAAGGCCAGCCTTATTATCGGTAATGACACCGGTCCCAGTCATTTGGCCTCCTGCCTCGACCGGCCCGGTCTTGCCCTGTTCGGCGGAGAAACCTCTGTGGCCCGGGCTGAAATTCGTCGGGGTGAATTCCGTGCCCTTAAAGTCAATGATCTTGCACAACTCTCTGTCGAGACGGTAATGGCATCGGTCTTGCCGAGACTGCCAGCACCCAACCTACACCCAGCCAGACCAGTGCCGCTATCCAGTTACTAAGCACACTGACACCACCCGTTAGTGGCCAGAAGCTGACGGTCAGCACCGAAAAACTGAGGGCGGCATGAAGCCACACCCCCTGTCTGATAGCTTGTCTCAATGATTGCCGATATATTGCAATCAGCATTAAGACGAATAACAGCAGGCCGATGAGTCCTGTTTCCGCGCCGAGCTCAAGGTACAGATTATGCGGATGGGTGCAGCCAAGATTCTGATCCGAAAACACACCCCGTTGCTCACAGGCAGCCTGATAGGTATGAATCCCCGTACCCAGCCAGAAATCCTGCTGCCAAACCTGCCAGGCACCGGCAAACACTCTGCCGTAATCAGACTCGGAAAACACCGAGAGTTTTTCTCCGATACTGAAAATGCTTCGGGCCGCCGTTTGCGGCTGTGACTGTATCAAGGTCACTATGAGCAGTGCCATGATTATCAACCCTACCACCAGCCACCCGCGACGCCCCGGGTATGAGCCCCATATTGCTGGCAACAACACCAGGCCACCGGCTGCATATAACATCAAGGCCATTCTTTCACCGGTAATAAAGATCAAAACCAGTCCTGTAAACCAGACTGAGAGCGTGGTCAGCAGTGACAAACGCGTGCTCAGCTGCCAGAAAAGTACAATAAAAGTCGCGATATACCAGACTCTGAGCATCAAGGTACCAGCTACCGGGTTACGAAATGGCCCGGTCAGACGATCATCGGAAAAGGCCTCAATACCAAACCAGTCAGTACCGAAAACATACTGCCAGCCGGTGTCTGCTGCGATCAGTAAGCAGGTGACGACCAGTCCCTGCAGAAAAACCTTTTGCCTGCACTGAGTGGCCAGTAGCCACCAGGCTAATGCGGCTGCAAACAGGGGCCAGCGTAAAAAAAACAGCGAATAGACCAGGCTTTCCAGCGGTGCCAGGCTGAATGGTGTATTGAGGACCAATAAATAGCCGCTGAATACCAGGGCCAACCTGAACCAGGGTTCATTCAGCCAGCGCCAGTCCTTTTGTCGGTAACTTCGATAGAGAAAAACAGCACCGATTATGACCAGTGTGATATCGGCCAGCGCGCGGGAAAATAACAACAGCGCGGGTAACAGTAAAAGCAACCCGGCCAGGGGAAAGGAAACTGAAGTTGCCTGCCTGCTTAGCATGAGATCTCGATTTAAATCCTTCACACTAACAGCTGAATATTGCAGCTTGATGGCAGAAAAAAGCCCCGTTATCGTCAAATAACGGGGCTCTTGAGCTTAAGCTATTCGGCTGTTATTCAACCGGTTCGGGACTGGCAACGGTAATCGCTTCTTCCGGCGCTTCCAGTTCCAGGTGTTCAAGCAGTTTGCCCATGGTTTCCGCCAACCAGTAACAAGCGTACAGGTGGTCATAATAGGCGTTGGTGTATTCACTGCTGGCGGTCAGGACTTCGTTCTCGGTGTCCAGTAAATCCAGCAGCGTGCGCTGCCCCAGATTGAACTGTTCCTGATAGGCATCACGAGTCTTTAGCGCAGACTCCATACGCTGTTTCAGCACAGGCAGTTGATGCGATAAGTTGTCGAGTGAGTTCCAGGCCAGGCGCACATCACGCTCAATATCACGAATCGCAATATTGGCTTCTTCACGTGCCTGCTGACTTAAAAAGCCGGTTTCTTCCAGACGGGCCTTGTCTGCACCGCCATTCAGGAGGTTATAACGCAGGCGAACCATGGCGAGGATTTCTTTCTCATGGCCTTTCGTGCCATCAAGGTCATTGTCTGCCCGCGTGCTCAATTCGAGATCGACACGTGGATGGAATGGCGCTTCGGCCCCCTGTTCCTGTGCTAAAGCGGCTTCGTGTTGGGCCATTGCAGAACGCAGTGCAGGGTGCTCATGATAGGCAATTGCCAGGGCCTCTTCTACCGTTGCCGGTGCCTTATCGCAGCAATCCAAACCGGGGTCAGAAAGAGATTGAGGCATATTGCCTACAACCCGATTGTAGCTGCTGAGCGCATCATCGAGGTTACCGACATTGGATGTCAGGTTTGCTTGTGACAGGGCCAGACGACCTTTGGTCTGTTCCACATTGGCACTGTTGCCGACCCCGCTCTCAAAACGTTGCTCGATTTGCGAGAAAATCCGTTCATGACTCTCAAGATTGGCTTCGGTGAGTTTCATCAGATCCTGTCGACGCAAGACATCCAGATAAACCTGTACCGCGCGCAGAGATGTGGTTTCTGCAGTATCAAATACGCCATATCCGGCCGATTCAGCCTGTGAGCTTGTCTGCTCTACCGAACTCTTGGTAGCAAAACCATCATAGAGCATCTGAGAAGCACTCAGCCCGGCCTCTCCTCGAGTAAGGGTACGGTGGCCGGGTGCCGTTGAATTGTTCTCTGAGCGCTCACGACCAATACCCAGGTTCAAATCAACTTGTGGATAGTATCCCGCCCTGGCCTGATCGACTGTTTTATCGACACTACGGCGGAAGTTAGCCTCTGCCAGGATGTTGGGATTACTCTTGATGGTTTTATCAACCGCTTCTGTCAGTGTCTCTGCTGAGGCGGACTGGGCCATCAACAAGGTGGCGCCCAGAAGTGATGCCGTTAATGTCAGCAGCTTGAATTTGTGTACCATTGCTTAACTCCGTCTATCAGCGTGCGTTGATTTCGACGCGACGATTTCTTACTTCGACCGTATCATCCGGGGTCGATACCAGCAGGCGATACTCACCTTCTGCAGAGATTCGAATATTCTCGGCAGGGACACCATAGGCAATCAAATCCTGGCGAACCTTTTGAGAACGGCGCAAAGACAGGGCCTCGTTGTATGCGTTGGATGCCGATGTGTCAGTGTGACCACTGATGACTATCTCGCTGAAGTCGCGATCGAGAATTTCCTGATAAATGTCTCTGGCTTCGACTTTCGACTCTTGTGTAAACTCCGTTTTATCCAACAGGAAATAGAGCTTGGCTGAGAAGGGCTCCGGTGCAACCACCAGTTCCGGCGTTTCCGGGATTTGCATTGGTGGAACATTGCAGAAAGGGGATTCTCCGGCGCTGAGCTGGTAGGGTGCTTCAACAGATTCCCTGAGATCTGACCTTTCTCTGTCCGGCCCCACAGTATTGTGGATGGGGCTGCATCCTGCTGCGACCAGAATGGCAAGCAGCGGCAGATACATACGGCATAAATTAATCATCCTGATGCCTCTCCGTATTAACGGTGTTAAAAACAAACCATGAAACAAGGCCGGACACAGGATCTACAGTCTGTCGAACTGAGATATCACTGTTGGGGGAAAAAGTTGACCGATTGGCCGCTCGGTATGCCACTCCCGTCATTTTCATTTCTCCCTGAAATGCCGACTCACTTGCGTGAATAACTCTGTAACTGAAGTATCATTGGTTATCAAGCGCAAGTCAACTCAATATAACTTTAGTTTACAGCCGTTTAGCGACAGTATATTAAACCGCTTATCAAGCATGGCCTGAATAAAGTTTTAATGACTGACGCAGGAGCGTCTATTTAACACCAACAGCCGCAAAATGTGAACAGCTTCACATTTTGCGGCCGTATTAAGTGACATTGGCCGTTAGAGGAGCGCTTCAATTGCCTGGGTCAGCGCTTCATCATCAGGTTCGATCCGGCTGCCGAAGTGCTTGACAACCTTGCCTTCAGGACTCACCAGGTACTTGTTAAAGTTCCAGCCCGGCGCTTCGCTCTGACGGTTAATCTCCTGAAACACAGGATTAGCACGCTCTCCCTTCACGTAGCTTGGTGCAATCATGGTGAAGGTCACACCGAAATTCTCACGACAGACACGGGCCGCCTCTTCTTCGGTTTTTGCTTCCTGGTTGAAATCATTGCTGGCAAAACCAACCACCATCAGGTTCTTGTCTTTGTAACGCTGGTGTAACGCTTCCAGCCCCTCAAACTGACGGGTAAATCCACAATGGCTGGCCGTGTTAACAATTAATAGCGGTTTTCCACTGGCTGCTTCACACAGGTTGACGGTGTCATTGGCATGGAGCCTGGGCAAATCGTAGTTGAGGAAATCAGGGCATTCGTTGGCCCAGAGTGGAGATGAAAAAAGACTCAGCATTAAAAGGATAAAAGCGCGCATGATGTGCTCCTGTCAGTCGGTTGTTTTCTATTGTCAATAATAGCTGCCGTGAATCAAAAATATGTGACGAAAATGCAGGCATAGAGACATTTCTATTAACTTGTCACTGAACTTTGTTGATAATAAGCCGACTTAACTGGTAAATGTTTTTCTTTCAACATCAACGGTGATGCCCAATGAGTCAGCCCATTCATAAAATCATGTACTCGAGTTCAACCGTGGATTTATTCAGTGCAGAAGAGTTGGACAGGCTGATGCTCAAAGCCCGCGACAAAAACGCCCATTTCGGGGTGACCGGTTGCCTGATTTACCACGACGGCAACATTATTCAGTACCTGGAAGGCAGCAAAGCGTCTGTTGATTTTATTTATGGCTGCATTGTTAATGACGATCGTCATCGTGACATACACCTGCTATGTAGTGACGAAGTAGACCGACGCGCTTTCCGCGATTGGAGTATGGCGCTGCGTTACATCCCGGAAAACCGACTCAGGGACTACCGAACTGTGTATGATTTGTTTGAAGACATGATGGAGACTGACACCATTGATCTCATTTGTCGTCAGGCGCGTGTCTTTTTTGAAACATTTCTTGATGTCAGCCGACTTCGTGCCGGCAATATGCACCTGAGTTAATTCAGCCCCACATGACTGAAATCAACAGGCGGCAGGGCTTCAAAAGCCGGTTTGGCGAACAGGTACCCCTGGAACAGCGACACATCCATTTTCTCCAGCACGCTCAGTTCCTCTAGGGTTTCCACGCCCTCACAGATAATTTTGATGCCGACCTTGTGGGCGAAATCGACTACTGAGCTAACCAGATGCTGGCGGGTTTGATCTCTGTCTATGTTGCGAATCAGGTTCATATCCAGTTTGACAATATTGGGTTGCCAGTCGGAAATCAGATTCAAGCCTGAAAAGCCGGCGCCAAAATCGTCAATCGCCGTGATAAAGCCCTTCTTATTATAATATTCAAAGATATTTTTCAGGTGCTGCCGATCCTGGATTTGTTCAGACTCCGTCACTTCAAACATGATTCTATCGATTGGAAATCCATACTCCTCACACGCATTGAGGGTAGTTCTGATGCAGGTCTCAGGACGATAAACGGCATTGGGGAAAAAGTTAATCGACAACACCGTGTCGACGCCTAATGCAACTGCCGTTTTGATGGCTTTTACCCGGATGGCCTGATCAAAATAATAACGATTTTTATCGTCCAGCTTGTCAAGAACAAACCCGGCAGGTTCCTGATTCGGCCCTCTCACCAATGCTTCATAACCGAAAACCTGCTTTTCACGCACATCGACAATCGGCTGGAACGCCATTGAGAACTCAATTTCCGTTCCGTCGGTATCCAGGCACTGGCTACAGCCACTGGGCAATGATGAAAATTCTGACATAAACAAACCTATCGTTTGACGTTAAGACGAGTATAACAAGCCTGCCAGCACACACTTCAAGCAATGGGCTGATTATTTTGGCTTTTCTGACCTGTTTACTCCCCTTCTTATGTTTATTCTTATTTTGCCTCAGACACTTAAGCTTTTTTGATTGCTCACAACAATTTCACTTTTGCACAAGTATGGTGCGCCATAGATTTTTTACAAATGCGAAAACCAAATTCGGATTTCGTCGTTTTAGACACGATTGAGTCAGCCATGCAAAATGAAATTCTATCGCGAAGCAGTTCAAGCGTGACGTATGCTCTAGGCACCTTACTAACGATAATGCTCCTTTTCGCTGCTTTTGTGTCGATAGCCTACTCGGGCTCACTCAATCGATATTTGACTGGCTTCCACGGTTACGCTCAACAGGTTGAACTCTCCCTGCCTGCCGTCACAGACTCATCTTCTGATATCAGCCTGATTCTGCCTGCGTTTAACAGTTGCGTCGACAGTTGTCCCGCCAACTTGATGCTGAGCAAAGCCATCCTCGATCAAACCGACGAGAATCTCAGCCTGCTCATTCTCTCAGTACAACCCGCAAAGGATCACTCAGCATTACTCACCCGTTACGCTGAAGTGACCGGGCAACAGGCCGCACTGTTGGATCAGCAAGCCTCCAGCAGCTGGGATTTTCTGGCCCGTCACGAACAGATTCGTCAGCCCCGCGAACAGGAACCGCAGCATGCTGGGCACCTTTATCTATACCACCATCCCTCGCAAACACTGCTGACCTATCCCGTTCCTGATACTGAGACCATCATCAGCGACATTCATCGACTCAAGACAGGAGCCCACCATGGCTAATGCCTCAACCCCGCTATTTCAGGCCGACATACAGCAGAGGCAGAATGAGGACCTCAAAGGCGGTGATCGCCTGGTGCTAATTATCCTACTGGCTCATCTCCCCCTGATTTACTGGCTGGTACCAGCCGGATATGGCACACATTTACAGGGCGCTATTCCAGCCTCACTGGCCGTGTTAGCGAGCGGGTTTGCTTATAAGACTTTGCCCGGAACCCTGCTATCGCGCTCGGTGATGACGGTGAGCCTGATGCTGATGTCAATGATTCTTATCATGCAGCAGTTCGGTCGTCTGGAAATGCATTTCCACATTTTTGCAGCGCTGGCCTTTGTCATTATCTGGCGTGATTATCGGATGGTCCTCCTGGCCGCCCTGCTGATAGCCGTGCATCACGCCATGGCGGTACCAATTCAGACTGACGGTGCAGAGCTGGGTGGTGTTCCATTCATCGTATACGGCCAGAGTTGTGACTGGGAGACCTTTTTTATTCATGCTGCCTTTGTAGTATTCGAAGCCGGCGTACTGATGTATTTTTGCCAACGCATGCACCGCCAGTTCACGCTCTCCAATCAGGTCATGGCGGCCATGCAGCATGCCGCCGTTCAACGCGATCTGACCATTGAGTTCGGTGAGATATCATCGTCATCGAACAGCGATCGTGCTTTTATCGGCGCTTTAAAGCATTTTTACGATCTTATCAGCGACACCATTAATCAGTTTAAACAGGCTGGAAACAGCCTGGATAACTATGCCAGCAAAGGGGTAAAAAGCGCCGAATCGAACTTTTCCGCCCTGACAGAACAGAATCAACGCATCGAATCCGTCGCAACGGCGACAGAAGAGATGAACCAGAGCATCGGTGAGGTCGCTGGTTATACCAGTGAGGCAGCATCGATCTCATCAAACAGCCGTGACATTCTGCAGCGAGCTGGTCAGCATGCCTCACAGAGCGTGAGTGAAGTTGGTGAACTTATCGAAAAGCTGGATAGCGTCGAATCCACTTTCGATCAACTGAGCCACGATATTGCTTCAATCAATGCTGCAATCGAATTGATTACTGAGATATCCAACCAAACCAGCCTGTTGTCACTGAATGCTTCCATTGAAGCGGCCAGAGCCGGAGAACACGGTCGTGGTTTTTCGGTGGTGGCAGAGGAAGTCAGGCTACTGGCTGAAAAAAGTAAACAGGCAACCCAGTCCATCTTAGACACCGCCGAGCAGATTGACAGCTCGGTCAAGCTAGTTATCAGCGAGATTGGCGCCTGTCATGACAGCGGTAAACAGGTGATAACCGGCGTCAACCACAGCAGTGTCAGCATGCGTGAAGCGGCAGAACAGTCCGAGCTCATCAATAAACTCAACCGGCAGATTGCAGAGATGATGGAGGAACAAAGCGTCGTTTCAGCACAAATCAGTCAGACGATGCATGAACTGTTCGATACTAACAGCGCGATCATCACAACCATAGAAGACTCGGTCAATCAAAGCCGACAGACGCAGTTGCTGGCAACAGATTTGTTAGGGCAGGCTAATCAGTTCAATACTTTAAGCAGTTAAATACCGAACATAAAAAACCCGGCCAGATGGCCGGGTTTTCGTTAATACAGGTAGTCACTCAGCGCTAAGCATCATCCATGATGACGGTGAGCTGAAGCCGGACAAAGCAATAAACCGGCAGATTACAACTCCACAAGATTGAGGAAAACTTTAATCTTCGCTGAGGACCTTACGTTAAAACCTGACTGTTTTCACTGACACGGTGACTCTCCTTATACCGGTCAGGATATTTCTGAATCCATTCAGGACGGCACGGGCGGTTACTTAGACTGCCCCTGGCTGAAAGACTTTAATAATGCCCGGGCTTCATCACTATACCCCACCACGACACCCGCAATCAGGGTCGTGGCCAGCGATTTGCCGGGATGCTTTTTAATATAATCAGCCAGTGCCGGATTCTCCAGACAGCGGGTTAAGGCTTCCACTTCATCAGACGGTCTGTCTTCTGCGGTGCTGGTTGCAGGACGAGGTGGTTTGTTGATTAAAATCGCCACACCCGTCACCAGCAACCCCAATCCCAGATAGCTTCCGGCAGTGATCAACGCTGCCAGATGACTGGGAAAATGCGCTGCAAGCGCCATATAGACTGCGACACCGACGAACACCAGGGCCAGAAAGCCAATCATGAGCGTCAGAATGACAGCTATTGTGCTGTACTGCAGTCTTGACCGCCAATTCATGCGCGTATTTGCCGTCATGCTGTCAGATCCTATCGGTCCAGAATTTTGCCGATCAGCATGCCCACACCGAAAGCCACGGCCAGACTGCTGAAAGGATGGTTTTCCACGCCCTCCTGGGCCTGATGCGCCGCGTCGCGTGCATAGCCTCTGGCCTGATCCGCTGTATCCCGTGCTTGCTGACGGGCCTGCTCAGCAGTCTGGCGAAGTCTGTTCTGACCTTCACTGGCATAATCTTCAGACAGCTTTTTCATCGTTTTGGTCAGTTCGCTGAAATCATTGCGAAGCGCTTTCATTTGCTCTTGTAGGTCTTGCTCGTTCGATTGAGTCGCCATGAGTTAACCTCCTTGAATAAAAAATTTAAGATTCACATGCTGCTTGGCTTATTGCTGCATTTGATCCTCTGCTTCATCAGCTGCGTCTTCAATAGCATCACCGGTATCTTCCATAGCTTCGCCCATTTCTTCAGCTGCTTCTTCGGTTGGGCTCTGATTATCGCAGGCTGCCAGAAGACCGAAACTGGATAAAGCGAACATGAGCATCAGCATGCGAGCCAGCATTGAGTAAGTTTTGGATTCGAACATTGATTGCATTTGGTACCTCCTTGAAAACAAGTCTTAACGGTAGTTCTGAGGAACCGTTTTCCTCTCACTTTCGTGACAAGCATGTCAGTGATTGGTTCAGATAACGACAGTCTATGTGCGAACTGCGTCGCAATCATGACAGTTAAAATTGCTTTCGCACTGCAATTTTTATTGATTCATTTCCACCATAACATACTCACTGATTGAATGAATTTATCGAACGAAAAGCGTAAATGTCGGCAAAGTGTGAAACCGGTCGTGAACTTTCAACGCCTGACACCATCACAAGTAGTGAAAACCATTAATTGCGGAAAATTAAATCAAAACATCGATTATTTGATGTTTCTTGACCTGAGAGGTCTTCACTAAAAATGGAGGAGATGCTTATGAAATTCATGACATCAACCGTTCTGGGATTGACCATTGCCTTTGCCGTATCAGCCTGCAACACCATTGAAGGTGCTGGCGAAGACATCGAAGCAGGTGGCCAGGCAGTCGAAGACGCTGCTGAATAGGCGGTCTAACAACACCTCGCAATAACAGGGGGGTATAGCAAGAAGCCTCCTCATTCCACCCACCAATCAGAAAGGACGTGTTTATGAAACTAATGACATCAATCATTTTCGGACTGACTTTTGCCTTTGCCTTGTCAGCCTGCAACACCATTGAAGGTGCGGGTGAAGACGTGGAAGCGGCCGGTAGTGCCATTGACGAAACGGCTGAAGAAAATACCAACTATTAATCACCTGGCCGACAAAAGCCCATCTTCGGATGGGCTTTTTTTATGGGCCGGGTGATAACCCAGTTGAATCTGCAAAGGAAAAAGAATCAGTGAGACGCTGAAACTTAATCAGTGATTAAATCTGGTCGGTACGATTGAATCTATTTCCATCATGGTGCCAGTCGCTGTTTCAGCCATTGACCTTCCTCCGTCAACGTGTAGGCAATGCGGTCGTGTAAACGCGAGGGGCGACCCTGCCAGAACTCCCAGTAGTCCGGGAGTAAACGATAACCGCCCCAGTGTGGCGGCCGTGGGGGATGCAAGCCATACTCGGCACCGTAGCGGGCCGCATTAGCGACAATCGTCTTCCGCCCGGGAATGACATGACTTTGGGGTGATGCCCAGGCACCAATGCGATGGCTCAGCGGACGTGAATTAAAGTAGTCATCCGAGGCTTTGGCATCAATCTTTTCCACCCGACCCTCAACCCGGATCACACGTTCCAGTTCGGCCCAGTAAAATTGCAGGGCAGCAAAATCGTTGTGTTCCAGGTGCTGACCTTTGCGGCTTTGATAGTTCGAAAACCAAATGATGCCATGGATATCGTGGTCCTTGATGAGTACCGGCCTGCAGGCGGGACGGCCGCGTTCATCAACCGTCGCCAGCGTCATGGCATTAGGCTCAAAAAAACCGTACTTCAGTGCTTCATCGAACCATTTCTGAAACTGGTTATAAGGCTCACTGGCCGTTTCATTTTCATCCAGCTGCCCTTTTTCGTATGTCTTACGTAAATCCTGTAAGGATCTGTCCATTGCTTTCTCGCCTGTGCTTGCTTCAGTCCGCTGAGTTGAAGTCAGTGATAATGACTGTGACCATTTTCACTTAGTTATCACTGCTGTTGTGAATAATCTGTGATTCATTTTCGTTGAGTATTCATTATGAACCCGATTCATCCCAACAAACTGCCCTTATCTAAATGGACCGCCAGGCAGCCGCTGAACCGGGAAAAACATTTTCTGGTCAGCAAAGTCAGCCGCGATGAACAGGGCAGGATTACAGACTGTGAGCTCGAGGCAGTAATCAGCAAAAAAATCTACCACATTGACTGGCGTCAGTTGAAAGACAGTGAGCGTTGGCTACAGGGCTGGCAATGAGTCCTATTCCATCTTTACCCGATTCAATGCGCTGGCAGCGTTTTATTTTTTCACTAAAGGGAGACCCCGTTTAAGAAACAGGAGACTTTATGCGTTTTACCAAGACCTACAGCTCGATGACATTACCCTGTCTGGCTCTAAGTCTTTTCACTCCATCGCTATCGGCTCAGGAGACTGAAGCGTCTGATCCTTTCCGTTACGACTTTTATCTATCCCTGCGCATGCAGGCAGAGTCAGTGCATCCTGACAATGATGTGGCAATGAATGATTACCGTGGTCTGCGCGATGCGTTTTCCCGGGTCGGGGTCAACGCGGCTTACCGTTTTTCTGAAGATTACCGCCTGTTTGGTCAGCTGGAAGTACCGTTTGATACCGCCAATTTTCGTTTCGGCGACCCTTATGATCAGGGTGACGCCGGCCGCGATGACCGGGAAGATTTACGGGTCGCCCGCCTCGGTCTGGAATCCCCCCTCGGCACCTGGGTGGCGGGTCAGCAGTGGATGCCCTATTACAACACCATCACCTACCCGGTAGACCAGTTCAGCACCTTCTACAGCGGTTTTGCCACCTACACCACGTTTCGCGTCAAGGAAACGCTGAGTTACGTCAGCCCGACCATGAAAGGCTTCAGCTTTGGCGGGTCTTATTCCTCGGCAGCCGGCAATGAACGTTCTCCATCACGGATTGATGATCGCCGGATTCAGGCTTTTGCCCGCTACAGCTATAACGGCACGGTGCTGGCCATAGGCATGGATGATCGCGGCAATGCCGATGGATACAAAGATCGGCTGTACGGTTTTTCAGCGGCCAAGCGCTTTGATAACTGGAGCGTGGTATTCAAATATGAAACCACCGATACCGACAACCCCAACAGTTTCTACGGTGACGGTGCCGAGGCCTTCAACCTCTACACCGAATACCGTCACGACAAGTTTACCTACAAGGCGATGATCGCGGAGGTCGAATCCTACGGCGAGACCGTGCTGCATCTGGGCATCGATCATCAATTCAAGGAAAACCTGATCCTGTTTGCCGAGTACTATCAGGAGCAGGAAACCGCTGCTTTAACCGGCAAACAGGAAGGTCTAGCCGGCTTTAACAGCGGCATCAGCGGCGGTAAAGTCTTCGCCGCCGGCTTTCGCTACCACTTTGGTTTCTAGTGCTTATCCTGCTCGTGGTCTAAAGACTCGCCATTGAGCATATCGTCATGTTCCTGCATCTTCCACGGCAGAATGCCGGGGGAGATGTGCAGGAAGTGCAGATATTTCTCAAACTGGTGCAGGATATCCTCGATGATTTCCTCTTCCTCATAGCCATAGATGTTGTATTGCTGACCACCGCGGCGCAGGAAGACTTCGGCACGATAATAGCGCTCATCCCCGTCCGGGTCTCTGGGCCGCTCAGGGTAGGCAAAACTCGGTCTTGCGTAGGCCCGCATACGGATATCGTAAATAAAGTCGAGCTGGTCCTTGAGCACCACTTCGATATAAGCCCGGTGATGGGTTTCATCGTGAGCCACGACCACCGGCCAGCCTTTTTCCTTGATGACTTCCTCCACATAACGCATGGCCGGATGCACGTTGTTGGTAATGAAATCAGCGACTTCATCATAACCGGGATAATCAATCAGGCCTGACAGACGCTGCCGCCAGCCACGTTTACTGGCTGGTCCCGCCGACTGCATATGTGCCTGCAAACTCACTTCACGATGGCCTTCTATGATCAGCGCCCGCCACATGCCTATCGCCGCCAACACCAGAATGATGGCAAATGGTAGTGCACTGGTGATGCTCATCGTCTGCAAGGCGCCGAGCCCACCGGCAATCAACAATGCGGCGGCCAGCAGCCCTTCCAGCGAGGCCCAGAAAACACGCTGCCACACCGGCGTGACACTGGCACCGCCGGAAGCCAGCGAATCAATCACCAGCGAGCCCGAATCCGATGAAGTCACAAAGAAGGTCATGATCAGTATCACGGTGATAAACGAGACAATCGAGGTCAAAGGCAACTGTTCATAGAGTTTGAACAGCGCAATCGCCGTATCCTGCTGGACTTCAGTGATCAGCGTCTTGTAGCCCTCATTCATAATCATATGCAGGGCGGTATCACCAAAAATCGAGAACCACAGGAAGGTGAATATCGTTGGCACCAGCAGCACACCGAACACAAACTGACGGATAGTCCGGCCACGGCTGATTTTAGCGATAAACAGCCCCACAAACGGTGCCCAGGCAATGGTCCAGCCAAAGATAAACAGGGTCCAGTTTCCGATCCAGTCACTTCTGGAATAAGCCTGCAGATTGAAGGTGCGCTCCACAATATTATTGAGGTAACTACCGGTGTTCTGCAGGAAGGCTTCCAGAATATTGACTGTGGGGCCGGCGATAAACACAAAGCTCATCAGCGCGACTGCCAGCACCATATTCAGAATCGATAGCCGCTTCACGCCTTTGTCCATGCCGGCGACCACCGAGAAAATGGCGAGACCGGTAATAAAGGCAATGGTGATCACCTGTACCGTGGTGCTGACCGGAATTGATGACCACAGATAATTCATCCCGGCGTTGATCTGGGCCACCGACAGCCCCAGCGTGGTCGCAATACCAAATAAAGTACCCAGAATCGCCACCACATCCACGGTATGGCCGATAGGGCCGTGAATTCGCTCACCGATGATCGGGTACAAAGCAGACCGCATCGATAGCGGCAGACCATGCCGGAAAGCAAAATAAGCCAGCAGCAGGCCGGTCAGGCCGTATATCCCCCAGATATGGAAGCCCCAGTGGAAAAAGGCAATCTGCATCGCCTGCTTGGCGGCATCAATGGTTTCGGGTGCGCCCTGAGGCGGCGTTGAATAATGCAACACCGGTTCGGCCACACCGAAGAACAATAAGGCAATGCCGTAACCCGCCGAGAACAGCATCGCAAACCAGGCCGGGAAACTATACTGCGGCGCCGCATGATCAGGCCCCAGTTTGATACGACCCCAGGGCGAGACCGCCAGCGCCACAATAAAGACCAGGAAAAACGCCACCGCCAGCATATAGAACCAGCCGAAATTCTGGGTCAGGTAAGCGAGGGTTTGATCAAAAGCGCGTCCGGCAAGCTCGGGATTGCTGATCGTGCCAACCACCAGCAATAGAGTGACAACAACAGCAGGGAGAAATACAGGAATCAGTACAGTCGATTTCGCCGCTTTTGGCGATTCGGCAGTGGCCATCATTCGCTTCCTTCTTATTTGGTTATTTCAGTTGGTACGACTGGCAACAGCAGACGCTTGGGCGCTCGGGTAAGTCCGATTCATTCTGTTGGACCCGGACTGAGCTGTCAAACCAGCACAGGGCAACATGGAATAAGTGAAATCTGCGTTAATGTTTGAAGGCGCAGAGCCTCACACCCGGTTGGCTCCCCAGCTTTTGATAATGCGCTTGGAAACGGCTTCCAGCTCCTCGGGGGGGACAGACCCCATCATGCCGGGTTCGAGCGGGTCAAAGTGGAAGATATATAAACGTGAGGCAAACTGTTCGAAAGGCAATGAAGCTTCGCCGGAACGCTCGGAATTCCCGGCCGTGCTGACCAGAATGTCGTCTCCCCAGTTCTGACCACTGTCATTGTTCGGATTATAGAAATACACCCGCATGACATTTTCCTGGTCCAGCGCCACCCGCAATATCGTGATCGCATGCCAGCCGATAAACCGCATCGCACTATCGGTAATCGCCACACCCGCCGGTTGCGGATGAATCAGCGGCTGATTGCCGTTATAGAAAGGATGGTAACTGGCATAAAACTTTCTCAGAAAATCTTCCAGCTGATGCAATTTGCCGGTGGCCACATCGACATTGATGGCAAAGCCCCGGCCGCACCACCAGCCATGAAATTCGGGGTTGACCCAGCGGTGCGGATCGCCCTCCCGATCTGCACAGCGCCTGCCCATCTCAGCATAGATGCGATCCAGATGCGGGACCAGAATCAGTGACACCGGATCGAGATCCATCGGCAATTCCTTGGCAATACCGGCCACACTATCCCGGGATGAAAGCGACTGCCCCTCAAAGTGCATGATGACTTCATTATCCCGCGCCGCGCTGACCACCAATTGCAGAAGATAATCAGGATCGCTGTAAGCCCACATCGATATCGCCCTGGCCGACTGGCAGGTTGGATTATTACCCTGCCCAACGCCCAATGGCAGTCCCAGTACACAAAGGACACCGCCCAGAAGTCGTGCTTCAGGTGTCGGCTGATCCCCGAACAGCAGACTCAAACGCTGACTGGCCTCGGCTGATAATGTGAGCGACAGTTGCCGCCACAATGAGGGAGCGACGGCTGGCTGATACAAAATACAACGCTCGAGCAGTAATGACAGGCCGTAAATCGCCTGCGCAGACTCAGGGTGAACTGCCTTATCAATCAGTGCTCGCACCAGATCAATGAAACTTAACAGACAATCCCGCCCCGTTGATGACAGGCCCAACGCCTCTGAGAGCATGTGGTCACTATTGTCAGAAACAAAACGCAGTAATACTGCGTGATAGGGCGACACCAGACCGGTGTCGTGCATGGCGCGGGCAAAGCCAGTCGCCTCATACTGCAATGTCGGTGCATCCATGGTCTCCAGCCGCGACAGGTACACTGCTACGCCGGGATCTTCCCTGGACGCCTGTGTTGCGCCATAGAGACTGCTGATCAGGCGATCCGCACCATGCCCACTCTGCCCCAGATCAATGTCTGGATTTTGCTGGCAAATCGCGATCTGGGTGACCATCTGTTTAATCTGATCAACCTGAATCGGCCGCTGTTGCAGAATACGCCAGATCTCATCAATCAGCTGTTCAATAATATATTCGTAACCAATACGCTGAGCCAGGTACTGCAGTAGATTACGGCTGATTTGTGCCAGTTTGCCCTGTGTTTCGCGTTCCGCTTCGCTGGGCACCGAAAACAGCATCTGCAGATTGACGGCAAGAATATGCGTCAGATGATGATGCGCCTGCTCGGCAGAAACCGCCTCATGTCGATATGCGCCACTGGCCACGGCAAGCAGACGCAAATCACTTAAGGCCTCAATCAGCACCGTGTCGGCATCCGGGCTTTTCAGCGCATGAACACTGAGCGAGGGGACCAGAATCTGTGGCTGGGCATAGTCAGTGTTTTTGAACAGACCAGCCCGCTCGATCCGCTCAATATAGCGCTCAAGCAGCTCACAGCCGCCTTCCGACTGAATGATCCGTTTGGCCGTATCATAAAGGCGGCGCACTTTGGTCGCCTTGGAAAAGTCAGGCGCCTCATCCAGTGCCGTGATAGCGTCTTCCAGCCTCTCCACAAGATGCGGTTGTGTCATCTCAATGGTATTGGCTTGACTAGCTGTTTCAACCAAACCGGTTCCTTATCGCACCGCTGGTGCTTTACACATAAAAGTCCAGCGATTCCTGATGTTTCAATAGATCACGCATGGTTTCTGCGTCGCTGCCGAAAAAGTATACCAAACCCCAATGGGTACCGAAGGCGGTGCGCTTGGTCACTGTCTCTTCCAGCGGCGCGGTCAGCTCATGGTAATTAAAATAGGCATGCCCCTCGGTTTCGTCCGGAATTTCCAGCTTGCTGACTACCCGGCGTCGTGGGTAAACCCCGAAGCAACCGGCGTGGCCTTTGGCGTCGACCACTTCTTCCGGGAAGAAAGCGTCAATTTCCTCCTGGCTGGTTTTCGGGTCGAAAGACAGGATCAGCCCCTGATAGGCATTGAAACCATAGGCCTGCTCCAGTAATTCAAACACTTTGAAGCCAGGGGGACGATAAGCCACTTCACCAAAGTACATCTCGCCATCACTGGTGACAAAGTACTCGGGATGAATAAAGCCGAAATCGATATCAAAAGTTTTGATCAGTTTTTCAATCTGCGCTTTGATTTGTGGTCGGTATTTTTCCAGTTCCGGTGAGGCCGGCACAAACACGGAATAGCCCAAAGTCACGTACTCGGAAATATTCAGAAACTGAATCTTGCCGTCATGAACCCAGGCTTCAACAGCAAATTCCCAGCCATCCAGGTGGGATTCCATCAGTACCGGGAATTCCTCATCGGGAATCATATCGACTTCATCCGGTGTGCGGATGACCCGGTGACCAAGACAACCGGCTTTATCAAAAGCTTTTAGGTGAATCGGGTCATTGGGGTCACCATCCAGTTTAAGCAGGGTCTGGTTCACTCGTTTCAGAAAGCGAATCACATCCTCTTTGTCGTGGGCTTCTTCAAAAATACCCACCCGGATACCGCCCAGCTGCGCTCGACGTTTCATCAAGGCCTTGTCGCGCAGTAACAAGGACTGGCCAAATAGTTTGGGATTATCCAGTAACACCGAGTTGATTGCCCCGGCCCATTCCACAGTTTCCTCGAACAACGGAATAGCGACATCCACGCCCTTTTCCTTCAGCGTTTGAGCGATTTCCATTGAGCGATCATTGAGACGCTCGAAATTCCACTTGATATAGGGGATATTATGCGTCTCGCAATATTCTTCTGCCCAGTCGGGCGCTACGACCACGTAGCGTCTGTCGAATTTTTCCGCTGCTTCGACCGCATTGAGACTCCAGCCCAGAAAGGCGACATAGCCTTTGTCAGGGTTTTTTGTTCTGTTTTTGGTTTCGGACATCATGCTTCCTCTGATTTTGAAAATGACAGGCATGCATCAGCGCTTGTTTCAATGCATGGCAATGCAGATTGGGCATTGACTTCGGGTCGCGAAAACCCGGCTCATTGCGAGCTTGAATGAAACGCTTTCCGCGTTTCCATGTTGAAATGACGCAGAATGAACAGGCGTCATTATTGATGGTGCTGGTAAACTCTGCCCACTCCCGCAGACAGGGTTTGTTAGCGCTTACTTCCTCAGTTTTTCCAGCATGGCCTCGACCTCTCGGCCGGCAATATCTTTACTGCCGAGGCCAATCGCCAGAGCCGTACCTACAGCAACTGCACCTAACATCAGACCAAAGGCAATGTTGATAATATCCTGAGCGAGCCCCAATTGGCGTAATGCCATGGCAATTGTCAGGAACAGAATGGCGACGCTCGCAAGCGAAGCTGCCGCATTGGGCAAACCTGCCTCAGTAATCAGTGATTTGACTTTCTTGGCGACAAAAATACCCACAGCGAGAATCACGGCGGCCAGAATGACTTGTACCGCAAATTCGATCATGGCCGTCACCAGCTGGCTGAGCGGATCAAAATTCAAGAGTTCTGTCGCACCCAGAACCGCAAAAAGTATCACACCCAGTAACACCAGATTACCTGCATACTGACTCGGGGTACGCTCAGTTTTCATCTCAAAGCCCAGGTTTGAAATGACTTTATTAAACCCGGATGCAGTCAGCAGATCAGTCACCAGTTGCGCGACCAGTTTACCGATATAGTAGGAAATACCAATCACCAGCGCAGCGGCCAAAATGCCCGGAATGGCTGCAAAGATCATCTGGATCATGTTCTGCGCTGGCATCGACACTGCTGCGATTTTGAGTGCATCCAGCGACTGCACAATCACCAGCAGCAGGATAAACGTGTAAACCACCGTACCCAGCAATGATGAAAACTTGTTTTCCAGTCCCACTCTTTCACTGAATTTGTCGATACCAGCGGCTGCAGACAGACTGGTCACGATCTGTTTCACCAACCGGGCAACAAAGTAACCGACCGCAAATATCAGTGCTGCAGAAATGATGTTGGGTAGATAACTGAACAGCTTGGCAAACATGTCCTGTAATGGTGTTACCAGGCTTTCCATCTGCAGTACGCCCAAAACCATCGGTAGGAACAGCAGGAACACCAGCCAGTAGCCAGCACGGGAAAACGACTTGCTGACAGAAAGCTGTTCTTCACTCTCCTTCTCCAGTTTATTCAGCCTTTCATCGAGCTTGGCCATTGAGGAGGCTTTCTCAATACCTTTCTCCAGCAAGGAAGCCAGAATCCAGGCAATGATCAGTAACCCGGCTGCCGCGCCCAGTTTAGGCAGATAAATAAAGATTTCTGTCAGTAAGGCATTCAGGGGCTGAGTGACAGACTCCAGCTCCAACATATCGAAAAATGTGACCAGACCGAATACCATGATCAGCCAGAACGCCGTGACTGAAAGCACTTTCTCTATCGGAAAGTTTTCACTCAACCCCACCGTTTTGGTAAAGCGATTATCCAGCTGGGTCTTGATCAATAAACGGTGCGACACACTCTTAACCACCCTGGCAACGATGTAAAAACCTATCAGGTATAACACCGCGACCAGGAACTGTAGCACCGAACTCTCGTATTGGCTCCAAAAACCCACTATTTCATTCATCTAGGCTCTCCTTTTTGGTTGTGCACTACATAACACTATAGGCTTAGCAGACAAATGTCCAAATTTACGGTTATAAAAATCATATAATAATCAGATAGTTCCTTTAAAAACTGCCTATATTGACTCAGTCTGATAAGCGCATTCCGATATATAGACGCATAAAAAAAGCCTCGAGATCATGATTGATCTCGAGGCTTTTTTAAGAGGTGGGTGGGCCCACCAAGACTCGGAGTTCTGTCAATAACTGTACTCTGTGCTTTTAGAAAGACGCTAAAACATACTATATACTCTGATTAATTATTTAATTAAATATCAAAGGATTGGAATGAAAGCAAACCGCTTAGGAGATATTAGAGCTGAAAACGATTCGCTGATGCTGGATGCCGCTTTTCTGGAAACACCTGACTATAAAGCTCTTCTCGAATCTTTTGACAGATGTGTAGTTGTTGGTAGGCGAGGAACAGGCAAAAGCGCCTTGGTACATCAGCTAAGCAAATATTGGAAAAAAGAGCCCAACACATCTGTAATTACCATAGCTCCGGAAGAAGACCAAATTATAGGTTTACGTGATTTATTTAAGGTATTTGGTGAAACATACATTCACATAAAAGCTGCCTCCAAGATTGCATGGAAATATGCTCTCTATATGGAGCTTTTAGAGCGAATTAGAACGCATTACAAGCTCAAGAATAACATTGATGTCGCCGTTCTAAATAAGCACTTTAGCAAATGGGGGGCGAACCATGAGAATGTATCTTCAAAACTAAGAAAAATTCTAAAGTCCGTAGTAGACAAACAAGCTTCACCAGAAACTAATATCGCAGATCTATCTGGAAACCTATCTATTGACGAGCTAGAGAGGGAACTCTTGAACGCATGTGAAGCCAGCAAACATCAATTCACTCTCCTTGTTGACAGACTCGATGAAGGATATTCACCTGACGATCTTGGTGTTTCCATTATGGATGGCTTTGTTCAGGCGGTCATCGATTTAAACTCAAAGTTCGAAAACAAATTCCGCGGCCTGGTTTTCTTACGAGACAACATGTTCAGATCAATCAGCCTGAAAGACCCAGATTTCACGCGAAATATAGAAGGACAGGTGTTAAGACTGCATTGGGATGAATACAACCTATTTAATATGGTCTGTAATCGCTTAAAAGTTGCCTTCGATAATGATCAAGAAAATAGTGCAAAAGTTTGGGGCACATATGCTGCTCGCGAGCTTAAAGGTAGGGAAGGTTTCCGAATGTGCTTGAAACTGACACTCTATAGACCTCGAGACATCCTTGTTCTTTTAAACAATGCATTCTTGAGCAGCTCAGCTCAAGGTCGAGATCAAATTATACTTGACGACATAAATAGCTCTGCAAGATCGATCTCGGAACACCGCCTTCAAGATCTTCACAAGGAATATGAAAGTATATTTCCCTCTTTACAGCTTTTTACAGGAAAATTTATTGCTTCAGCACCTCTCGTAACGGGTGAAAAAGCAATGTTCCTCATAGATCAGGTGCTTAGAAAAGAGAAACAAGGCCTACAAATTCAACAGGATTTAGCAATATTTGAGGATTCCACAAAAGTCCTACAAAGCTTATATGGTGTCGGCTTTCTCGGCATAAAAGATGACCGTTCTGGCTCATACATTTTTTGCCATGATGGCAAAGATCCTAGTATTGAAATCTCAGAAAACTCTGAGTTATTCATACACCCATGCTATTGGTTAGCTCTAAATATCAGTAATAACTTGGCCGAAGTTGAAAGTGCCGAAGATATATATGACGAATACGACATTGAAATAAGTTCGGTTACCAAAGAGCAGAGGTTTAATCGTCTTGGCAAACTTATTGAGGAAGTAAAAACCATAAATCCAGGTAGAGATGATTGTCACTCTTTCGAGGACTGGTGCAAAGAAGCTATCTCTCTGATATTTGCTGGCGCACTATCAAATATAGAACTGCACCCCAATAAAAATGGCTTACAACAAAGGGATATTGTTGCATCAAATATGTCTCTTACTGCCTTTTGGAAAAGAGTTTTTGAAGACTATAAAAGTAGGCAAATAATATTTGAAATCAAAAATTATCCTGAATTAAAGTCTGAAGACTATAGACAAATGTACTCTTATCTAACAAAAGATTATGGAAAAATCGGATTTATAATCTGTCGTAGTAAAGATAACAACCCACAAAAGGGCCGTGAGCTAAACTGGGCACAAGAACTCCATAATGAGCATGGAGTTCTAGTAATGAAAATTTCTCTAGGATTTTTAACTAAACAGCTTTCAAAGCTTCGCAGCCCTCAAAAGCACAATGCTGCTGATATAGAACTTAACAAACTCCTCGATGCATACATTAGGCAATATCTTCCTATTAGGAGCAGATGAGTACACATACACGCTGTCTACATAGCGTCTTCATGGAGCCAAAACAAAAAAGCCTCAGCGTTATATTCAACGCTAAGGCTTTGATTTATATGGTGGGCCCACCAGGACTCGAACCTGGGACCAAGGGATTATGAGTCCCCTGCTCTAACCAACTGAGCTATAGGCCCTGAACTAGGATTAGCTCTCTGAGTCGAGGAAGCTTCTCAGTTGATCGGAGCGTGAAGGATGACGCAGTTTACGCAGCGCTTTGGCTTCTATCTGACGGATCCGCTCACGGGTGACATCGAACTGTTTGCCGACTTCTTCCAGGGTATGGTCAGTATTCATATCAATACCGAAACGCATACGCAGGACCTTGGCTTCTCTTTCGGTCAGGCCGTTAAGAACGCCTTGAGTGGCTTCACGCAGGCCTTCGATGATGGCAGAGTCGGACGGGGAAATGACGTTAACGTCTTCAACGAAATCACCCAGATGTGAATCTTCATCATCACCGATCGGGGTTTCCATCGAGATAGGCTCTTTGGAGATTTTCAGTACTTTACGGACTTTGTCTTCCGGCATTTCGACACGTTCTGCCAGTTCGTCCGGGGTTGGTTCACGACCCATTTCCTGCAGCATCTGACGGGCAACACGGTTCAATTTGTTGATAGTCTCAATCATGTGAACCGGAATACGGATAGTACGGGCCTGGTCGGCAATCGACCGGGTGATCGCCTGACGAATCCACCAGGTGGCGTAGGTCGAGAACTTGTAACCACGTTGATATTCGAACTTGTCGACCGCCTTCATCAGACCGATGTTACCTTCCTGAATCAGATCCAGGAATTGCAGACCGCGGTTGGTGTATTTCTTGGCAATCGAGATAACCAGACGCAGGTTGGCTTCCACCATTTCTTTCTTGGCACGGCGTGCCTTGGCTTCAGCAATCGACATCTGGCGTGAGATTTCTTTGATTTCGGCAATCGAGATACCACGCTGATCAGCAATCTCAGCGAGTTTGCTTTGAGCTGCTTTAATTTCGTCGTGATGTTTCTTGATGGTGGACGAGTAATGTTTTTTGGCGCGGATATGTTTTTCCGCCCAGTCGACATTGCTCTCATTGCCCTGGAACGAATCGATAAAGTCACGACGATTCATGCGTGCCTGTTCGACCACGATATCCAGAATGATTTTTTCCTGCTTACGGATTTCGTCAACGGTTTCCGTCATCAGGTCATTCAGAATGATCAGGGTTTTCGGCGTCAGTTTGAATTCCATAAACAGGTTGCTGGCCTGTTCACGGGCGGCTTCAGCCGCATCGCCTTCACTCTGGATGTAGTTTTTATGCGCTTCACGCAATGCCTCAAAGCGGGCGCGGGCTTCTTCCGGATCGATTTCACCGGAGTCATCATCATCGCTGACATTGTTGACGTTATCGTCATCATCGTCATCGTCGTCAGAATCGACATCGGCGTCATCATCCACTGAATCACTGACCTCGTCAGCCTGTTCTTCAACCGCTTCTTCAGTGGTGGCAAAACCTTTAATCACCTCATTCAGGCGCATTTCGCCCGCTTCCACCATGTCGTACATGGCCAGGAATGAAGAAATACAGGCAGGATAGGTCGAGAGCATTTGCAGGCTTTCACGCAAACCGGCTTCGATGCGTTTAGCGATAACGATCTCGCCTTCACGGGTCAGCAGTTCCACAGAGCCCATTTCACGCATATACATGCGGACCGGGTCGGTGGTGCGACCAAATTCACCGTCGGAGCTGGCCAATACTGCTGCCGCTTCTTCGTCGGAAACTTCATCATTGGAAGAGATGGCTTCTGCGAGGCGCTCCATCTCGTCGGTATCCATGCCATCTTCGTGGACCATGATACCGAGGTCGCTGAACATGCTGACAATGTCTTCAACCTGATCAGCATCAACCAGGTCTTCTGGCAGGTGATCGTTAATCTCACCGTAAGTGAGGTAACCACGTTCTTTACCTAAGGCGATCAGTTCCTTAACGCGTGATTGTTGATCTTTCATGCGGCCCCTTTAACCCTCGACGCTTCTTGACGTGAACACTTCATTATACCGAAGCGACCAGTGTATTGCATCAAATTAAACTTAAAAACATTCACTTATATGACTTCACTTCAGCCTTTTCTGCTTCGGTGAGTTCACTGAACGGCTTGCTGGTCAGCTCATGAATTCGCTGTTGTCTGGCTTCTTTAATAAGACGAGAGACGATGCCCGAGAGTTCATGTTTGAGTGCATCCGCTGACAAGGTTAGCGGTTGCAAAGCCAGTTTCTGAAGATGCGGCCCGTTTTCCTTGTCGCGCCAGCGTTCCAGCAAAGCCGCAGTGGTTAAGTGGGGGTGTTGATGCAGGGTTTCAACCAGTTCGATAAAAATATTTATACCGGGCTGCTTCACCTGAGCAACCGCAGCCAGGTTATCGATTTCGCGCGCCAGAATCGGATATTGCAGCACAATGGTAATGGCCATGCGAACCGGTGTCATCGTGGCTGAGCTCGATTTTCTGGCTGGCTTTTTATTTTGCTGAGCAGGCTTTTCCAGATGGCGGTTCAGCGTGGCCATATTGGTTTTACTGATTTCTGCCAGACGCTGCTCAAGCATATCGCGGTAAACACCGGACGGCACATGCTTTAGATAGGGCTTGGTCATTTCTACCAGGCGGGCACGCCCGTCCATCGAATTCACGTCAACCTGGCCACTGAGGGTTTCGAAAAAGAAGTCGGAATAATTCAGCGCCATTTCCACCCGGCGATTGAAGGCTTCCGGCCCCTGGTTTCTGACCAGACTGTCCGGGTCTTCACCTTCGGGCAGAAACATAAACTTCAGTTGCTGATTGCCACCCAGCATCGGCAAGGCATTTTCCGCTGCCCGCCAGGCGGCATCACGGCCTGCCCGGTCGCCATCAAAACAGAACACCACTTCCGGTGCCGTTCTTAGCAGAACCCGGAGATGATCGGCTGTGGTCGAGGTGCCCAATGTGGCGACCGCATTGTTAATACCGAATTCTGCCAGCGCAATCACGTCCATATAACCTTCCACAATCAGGATACGCTCCAGACGGCGGTTCGCTTTGCGAGCCTGATACAGACCATAGAGCTCGGTGCCTTTGTGGAAAATCGGGGTTTCCGGCGAGTTCAGGTATTTTGGCGTGGAATCGTCCATCACCCGGCCGCCGAAACCAATCACGCGCCCGCGACGGTCACGGATGGGGAACATAATACGGTTACGGAAGCGGTCGTAGATACGGCCTTTGTCGTTTTTAATTAGCAGGCCACCATCGAGCAGTTGCTTACTCACCTGGGGATTACTACCGAAGGTTTTCAGTACATTATCCCAGCCCTCCGGTGCCATGCCCAGACCAAAGGTTTCGATAGTCGTAGCGCTGAGTCCGCGCTGTTTCAGATAATCGACAAAAGGCTGCCGCTGTGGATGATTGTGGAGCTGATGGACATAATATCGCCCCACTTTGTCCATCAAATCATACAGATTCTGTTTTGCCGGCGATAAATTAACGGATTGGGTGGTCGGCACAGTCATGCCCACCTGATCGGCCAGCTCCTGAATGGCTTCCGGGAAGCTGAGCTGGTCGTACTCCATCAGAAAGCCGATAGCCGTGCCGTGGGCACCGCAACCAAAGCAATGATAAAACTGCTTGTCAGGACTGACTGTGAAGGAAGGGGTTTTCTCGTTATGGAAAGGACAGCAGGCGTGGAGATTCTTGCCCGCTTTTTTGAGCGGCACCCGCGCATCGATAACGTCAACGATATCGATGCGCGCGAGCAGTTCGTCAATGAATTGTGTGGGGATCTGACCAGCCATAAACGCTATTATGGCTGAAATTCAGTGGAAACATTAGACCCGTGTTGGCCGACAACGCTCAGCAAGGGAATTACTGGTTCAACGCTGCCTTGACCTTACCGCTGACCGCGCCCATGTCGGCACGACCCTGAAGTTTGGGACGCAGTACATTCATCACCGCGCCCATATCTTTCACACTGCTGGCACCGGTCTCTTTGATGGCAGCGTCAATTGCTTCGGCGACTTCTTCATCACTGAGTTGAGCAGGCATGAACTCTTCAATAATGACCAGTTCTGCCTTTTCAATTGCCGCCAGGTCATCGCGGCCGGCCTGTTCGTATTGATCTAGCGCTTCGCGGCGCTGCTTGGTCATCTTAGTCAGAATGACCACGATATCGTCATCAGACAGGTCGGTACGATTATCAACCTCTACCTGCTTAATCGCTGCCGTGATCTGGCGAAGCACACTGAGGCGCTCTTTTTCTTTAGCGCGCATCGCGTCTTTGACGCTGTCCATAATGGTGGCTTTCAGTGGGCTGGCTTCTGCAGGCATCGTCGAGGTGACCCGAGAGGATTAGTAAAGACGAACGCGGCTGGCGTTTTCGCGGGCCAGTTTTTTCTGGTGGCGTTTTACTGCCGCTGCTGCAGCGCGTTTGCGGGCAGTAGTTGGTTTTTCGTATGCTTCACGGGCACGTGCTTCTGCAACGGTGCCGGCTTTTTCACATGAGCGCTTGAAACGACGCAGTGCAACGTCAAATGGCTCGTTTTCTTTAACTCGTACTGAAGGCATTAATGGTTCCCTACTCAATTCATGTTTGGAAAACCTCCAATTGTACGAAATATCGACCAGAAAGCAAACAGTTAAATCACTTTAATTTCAAAAAAGGCATAATAGTGTCTTTTCTCAAAATGAAAGCGGATCAGCAATGCGTGTTTTAGGCATCGAATCTTCCTGTGATGAAACTGGCGTCGCGCTCTACGACACTGACAAAGGCCTGCTGGCCCATGCTTTATTCAGCCAGATTGATATGCACGCCGAATACGGTGGTGTGGTGCCGGAACTGGCGTCACGGGATCACATCCGTAAAACTCTGCCTTTGATTGAAGAAGTGCTGGAGCAGGCCGGGCTCAAGCGCGATGAGATTGATGCGGTTGCCTATACTTCCGGTCCGGGTCTGGCCGGTGCCCTGCTGGTCGGTGCCGCCATCGGCCGTTCTATCGCCTGGGCACTGGATAAACCGGCACTGGCGATTAATCATATGGAAGGGCATTTGCTGTCTCCGCTGCTGGAAGACCGGGCCCCGGAATTTCCGTTTGTGTCTTTGCTCGTTTCTGGTGGCCACACACTCCTGGTCGATGTCAAAGCCGTCGGTGAATACGAACTGTTAGGCGAGTCGATCGATGACGCTGTCGGTGAAGCCTTCGATAAAACCGCCAAGCTCCTGGGCATGCCGTATCCGGGCGGGCCTTATTTAGCAGCAAAAGCGGAGCAGGGCGTGGCAGATCGGTATGAATTCCCACGGCCGATGACCAATCGGCCCGGGCTTGATTTCAGCTTCAGCGGCCTTAAAACCTTCGCCATGAATACCTGGCTCAACAGTGAGCAGACTGAACAGGACAAAGCCGATATTTGTCTGGCTTTTCAGACTGCAGTCGTCGACACGCTGGCAATCAAGTGTAAGAGGGCGCTCAAACAAACCGGCCATAAGCGCCTGGTCGTGGCCGGTGGTGTCAGCGCCAATAAAGCACTGCGGGATAACCTGGATGCCATGCCCGGCGTTGAGGTTTTTTATCCTCGTCAGCAGTTCTGTAGTGATAACGGCGCGATGATCGCCTTTGCCGGTGCGATTCGAAAACAGGCGATGCAACTGCAGGACAAGCCGACGTTCAATGTCAGACCCCGCTGGCCGCTGGATGAATTAACACCACCCTAGGGCTTGTTGCTCTTCCAGTGCCGCCTCTGTTGTGGATGAGAGCGCAGCAAGTCCTAAGACTTGCCTTCCTGTCCGCTCAACAGGCGGCGGATATTGCCGTGATGACGGGCAATCAGCATGAGCGCCGTCAGCAAAATCACCCAGCGCGCCGGTACACTGTCGATGATCCACAGGCTGTAAACCGGCGTCAGCGCCGCTGCCGTCAGTGCTGACAGTGACGAAATCCGGCTAATCGCAAACACAACAAGCCAGGTCAGCAGACCGGCACCGGCCAGAGCAGGGGACAGGGCAAGAAAGCCACCCAGCGCCGTCGCTACACCTTTACCCCCCTTAAACTGGAAAAAGACCGGGAATAAATGGCCGACAAAAGCGGCAAACGCTGTCGCCGCCACCCAGACCATATCCAGACCCAGCAGGTGGGCAATCACCACCGGAATCACGCCTTTAAGCACGTCGAAGAACAAGACAGTTGCTGCCAGTTTTTTACCGCCGAAACGCAGCACGTTGGTGGCACCGGGGTTACCTGACCCCTGAGTACGCGGATCGGGCAGGGAGGCCAGCTTGCACAAGACGATGGCGCTGTTCAGCGAACCGAATAAATAAGCAATCAGCAGAAGACTAAGCGGTAAGGTGTATGTTTCCAGCATGATATGATGCGACCTGTTAACACTGATGCGACATTATAGGTCGCGAACCGGATTGCCACCAGCAAGCAGCTTGATACATGGACAAAATATTTCTTAACGACCTGAAAATTGACACGATTATCGGTATCTACGACTGGGAACGCCAGACTCAGCAGACGCTGAGCTTTGACCTGGAAATGGACTGGGATATCAAACCCGCCGCCGAATCCGATGACATTAATAAAACGCTCGACTATGGCGCAGTCGCCCAGCGCATCGTGGCTTTTGTCAAAGCCAGCGAATATCTGCTTATCGAGACTTTGGCTGAAGATCTCTGCGCCATGCTGCTGGAGGAATTTGCCATTCCCCGCATCAAACTGACGCTCAGCAAGCCGGTTGCCCTGCATGGACAGAACACCGCCCGCATTGTCATTGAGCGAAGCCACTGATGGTGTCAGTGGTTGGCGGCTATCTGCTCGGTCTGGGCAGTAATATTAACCCGCAGCAGAATTTCGCGGCCATTGTCCGGCAGTTACTTGACCACTTCGATGCTTTGCACCTGAGCCGGGTACTGCATATTCCGCCGGTGGGCATGAACAGTCACCGGGACTTTCTCAATGCCGTGGCTTTTCTTGAAACCGATATACCAGAGGCCGAGCTCAAGACCATCTGCAATAAGATTGAAATCGCCCTGGGTCGGGATCGTGATGATCCGGACAGCAAATATAAGGATCGGCCGGCCGATATCGACATTCTGGCTTATTTCTCCAGCCCGGCTGAATGGCAAAGCAGCGCCAGCAACATTACTGATGAATATTTTCTGTATCCGCTGATCAATGAACTCCGTGCTTTTCTGACCGGCGCGACCACCGCACCGGTGATGCAAATGGGCACGCTGGTCAGCACCGACGGTTTAACGTTTGGAGAGACGGCGACCACCATCCACCGGGATTGAAACCCCGGTCAGGAAAGGATTCTCCAAAATGCTTTTCAGCGCCAGATACACCGGCTCTGCACCGCCTTCACAGGCCAGTGGCGTTTCCGCCATCATCGCCTGTCTGACCGCTTCACTGTGAGATTCGGTAAATAATACCGGTCCCGGCGCCACTGCATTGACCTTGATCTCAGGGGCAAATTTCTTGGCCAGCGCCAATGTCATATTATGGAGACCCGCTTTGGTCGTGCCATAAATATCAAAACGTGGCGTTGGGTTTTCCACATTGATATCAGTGATATGAATGATATCGGCGGGCTTGCCATCATCACCCTGCAGACGGTCATGCAGCCCCTGATTAATCAGGAATGGGGCCATCATATGCACATAGAAAAACTGTTCATACTGCTCAGCAGCGCGAGCCAGCTCTTCGTCGGTCGGGGTAAAACTGGAAGCATTGTGAATCATTGCCCGAAGTCCACGGTATTGCTGCCGCAGTCGGGTCACAAATTCGAGAATGTTGTCGCGGCTGTCGAAATCAGCCTGAATGGTTTCAATGCCCAGCGCACGTAATGCTTGGACACCTTCGGTCTCACTGCGGTAATGTGCCAGGACGGCATAGCCGTCCTCATGCAGCCGCCTGGCGATATGAAGACCAATCCGGCGGCTGGTGCCGGTAACCAGAACCTTTTTTTGCAACGACTTATCCTCTCAATGACTGATTCAATAACGATAGCTGCGGATGACCCGCAGGCGCAAGACTATAGTGACCAGCTCAGACAGCAGATTGCTGCAAGGATTAAGCAGCAGGGTGGTTGGCTCAGTTTCGCTGATTATATGCATGACTGCCTCTATCGCCCGGGGCTGGGTTATTACAGTGCCGGCAGTCACAAGCTGGGCGCAGGGGGAGACTTTACCACGGCACCGGAACTCACCCCTCTATTCGGCCGTGCTATCGCTTTTCATATTGCTGATGTCGGGTGTCAGCTCGGGCGGTTCGATGTGCTCGAGTTTGGTGCTGGTAGCGGCAAGCTTGTCATCGATGTGCTGCTGCAGCTGGATACGTTGAATTGTCTGCCGGATCATTATTTCATCCTGGAAACCAGCGCTGATCTTCAACAGCGACAAAAAGCCGTGGTCAAAACGCAGATACCCGCCCTGGCAGATCGTGTCGTCTGGCTGACAGACTTACCCTGCGATTTTCAGGGTGTGGTCCTCGCTAATGAAGTCTGTGATGCCATGCCTGTTCACCTGCTGACATTCACTGAAGACAATGTTGAAGAGCAGGGCATCAGCCTCAGCCAGGACGAGTTCACCTGGCAAAGCAGAGCGATTGACGATCCGCGACTGCTAGAAATCGCAACAGACATCCGCCAACAGATAGGCGACCAGGTTTATCGGACCGAGGTGAATCTGTTCGCCAGAGACTGGCTGCTGAGCGTCGCTGACCGCCTGTCTCAGGGTGCGATATTCATTATCGACTATGGCTACCCGTTTGCCGAATATTACCGCCCGGACCGTATTCAGGGCACGCTGCGCTGTTATTACCGCCAGCAGGCGCATGACGATCCTTTCGTGCTCCCGGGCCTGCAGGATATTACCGCCCATGTTGATTTTACTGCCCTGGCTGAACAGGCACTTTCATCTGGTCTTGATGTTGCAGGTTTTCATGAGCAGAGTGACTTTCTGCTCGCTGGTGATATCACGCTACTGGCGGCACAGCTGGAACAGGAGTCCAATCCTGTCGACTGGCTGCAGCACAGCGCTGCACTCAAGCAACTCCTTATGCCCGGCGCCATGGGCCATCAATTCAAAGTGCTGTCACTATGCCGTGACCTCGATTTACTGCCGCGCCTCCAGAGACAAGACCGGCGTTATCAGCTCTGAAACAAAAAAGGCGCCCTGAGGCGCCTTTTTCTGCTTTGAATACGGATTACTCCGACTTCATTGCATCCAGCTCTTTTTGCAGCTTGTCGAGCTGGTCGCTCATCTCGAACAGGACTTCCTTGATATTCGCCATATCTTCACGCAGGTTGCTGGTTTCCTGCTTGTTGCGGGCGATATCTTCACGTAGCTCGGGACTCAACGTACCGTCCTGGGTGCTGGCTTCACGTTCTGCCATGGTAGCCAGTACAGTCGGGATATCAATCACGATCCAGTCGGTACGCTCTTCACCGGTTTCCGGATCAGTATAGTAAGACTGGCCGTTGTCCAGTGCTACACGGACGTCAGGTTCGGAGTCCGTACGGCGGGTACCGGGACGCAGCGGATTCACACGACGGTCGATTTCCTGACCGGTGTAGGGGTCCTTATCCAGATATTCTTCACGCACTTTGCCGAAGATGATGTTCAGACGGCCACCGCTGTAGAAGACACGACCGGTGTTGGTTTGTTTTTCCTTGGCCAGCGCACCCTGATGCGCCCCGATAGTCACGAAGGTGACGTCTTCGTTGGTTTCAGCACGAGCCAGACCGGATGACAAACCGGAGCTCAGAATCTGTAATTCGAACGGCGAGAACAGCGGCGCCTGGCGCTCGTTAAACAGCACGGTTTCGGTCACATAGAGTGATTCCAGCACAGTGCGCATATTGGCCGAGGAAATAGAAAACGGATGATCATTGGCGACACCCGCAACATCACGCTCGACGACTTTCACATACTGCAAACCGGCTTCAAATACGGTTTTGCCTTCTGCCGTAATCTCGGGCTCATCTTTTTTGAGCGGGTTACCACAGCCGCTCAACCCCAGGCTGAGCATGACGACCGTCGCAATCGTCGCACTGTACTTAAGAATGCCTCGCATAAGATTGTTCCTCTTTTAATTAATCTGGTTGTCAGGCAGGGCGCCTGACTTCCGCTTTCTGTTCCCTGCACAACAAAGCTTGCACTGATTCGCGCGGATCGTAACCCTCAAACAGAATTTTGCATACCTGTTCGACGATGGGCATTTCCACACCAACCTGCTTCGCCCGCAGTAATACTTCACGGGCAGCATGCATGCCTTCAACGGTTTTGCCAACCTGTTTCACTGCTTCATCGACTTTCAAACCGCTTCCCAGCGCCAAGCCAAGCTGGCGATTGCGGCTCTGGTTATCGGTACATGTCAGAATCACATCACCAATACCGGCCAGACCAAACAGGGTTTCGGATTCGGCACCCATTGCCGCAGCGAACCGCCAAATCTCCGCCATACCGCGGGTAATCAGCGCAGCCCTGGCATTCGCACCGAATCCCAGACCATCGGAGATACCAGCGGCGATAGCCAGTACATTCTTGACGGTGCCACCGATTTGCACACCGATGATATCGTGCGTGGTGTAAATACGTAATGTCTGCGAATGCAGCAACGCCACCAATGCATCGGCAAAAGCCTGGTTCGGTGAAGCCACTGTCACCGCCGTGGGCAGGTTGGCAGCGACTTCCGCGGCAAAAGACGGGCCGGAGATCACCGCCAGCGGGTGAGAATCACCCAGCACTTCATGTGCTGCATCATGCAAAAACTGCCCGTCATCCACGGTCAGGCCTTTGGTGGCCCAGCTCACAGGAACGCCCGGTTGTAATAACGGCTTGATTGTCCGCAGCGTGTCGACAAACGACTTGCTGGGCACCGAAATCAACACATGTCGGGCTTCTCGCACTGCGCTTTCCAGATCCGCAGTCAGGCTCAGCGGTTCGGGAAAGCGGATATCCGGCAGGTAACGCGCATTGCTACGATTGGCCTGCATTGCCCGAAGCTGCTCCTGATCACGGGCCCAGAGGCGAACCTCATGGCCTTTGCGGGCAATAGCAATGGCCAGTGCCGTTCCCCAGGCACCGGCACCGATAACTAAAGTCGGTAAAAGCTTTTCAGCCACGTGCCGTCCTGTTATCAGTGGGTCGCTTCAGACTGCGCCTGTTTAGCCGCTTGCTGGGCTCTTTCTTTATTATGCAGATACATGGCATCGAAATTAACAGGCGCCAGTACCAGTTGCGGGAAGCCACCTTTGGTGACCAGATCAGAGACCACTTCACGCACGAACGGGAACAAGGTGTTCGGGCAGTAGCTGCCCAGCAGCGGGCCCATTTCTTCGTTGCTGTAACCGGTCAGGGTGAAGATACCCGCCTGCTTCACTTCCACCAGGAATGCCACCTTGTCATCCACCTTAGCGGTGACCATCACGGTCAGGATGACTTCATGGTTATCATCATCGATCCGTTTATAGTCATTACCCAGTTGTAAGTCGAGCTTGGGACGCCACTCATCACGGAAGATATCCGGTGAGTTAGGCGACTCGAACGAGACATCTTTGGTGTAAATCTTCTGGATGACAAAGCGTGGTTTTTGCTGCTCTTCACCCGTTGCTGTTGCATTTTCTTCAGCCATCTTTCTTCCTTCTCTACGATTGTGCCAGGAGACTATCCAGCTTGTTGGCACGATCAATCGCCAACAGGTCGGTGTAGCCGCCTATAGCTTTATTATTAATGAAAATCTGGGGCACGGTGCGCTGCCGGCTTTTTTTTATCATTTCCTCGCGACGGGACGGATCCAGATCAACGCGGATTTCTTCATAATCAACGCCTTTGCGATCAAGCAACTGCTTGGCCATAACGCAATAAGGACAATGTGCGGAAGAGTAAACGATTACATTAGCCACAATAACACCCTGCTTATGTTCGGATTAACTGAACAGCGGTAGCTTGGCCTCTTTCCAGGCATGCAGGCCGCCGGATAAAACATAGACTTGTTCAAAGCCCTGACGACGCAGTTGCTTGACCGCACTGCGTGAACGCTGACCGCTGGCACAGACAATCACCACCGGTTGCGCTTTATTTTTCAGCTCACCGGCCTTATCGGCCAGCTCAGCCAGGGGCAGGTTGATGGAGTCAGCAATGTGTTCTTTCTCAAACTCCGCCTTATCGCGGACATCAACAAAAGCGCCTTTGTGCTGATTGACCAGACGCACGGCCTGATTCGGCCCCAGCATCTGCAGGCCACTCAACTTGCGGTTTATCGAATCGGAAAATACCAGCCAGGCCAGCACCACAAAGGCGGTCACCAGAATCCAGTGATTAACAATAAACTCACCCAAGTTTTCCATTTTACCCCTACTTAGTACGCTGAATTAATGTTGCTTTGCCGAGCAGAACACATCACGCATCATCTCAATCAGACGCAGCGTGCGTTCATCATTGACCCGGTAATAAATGCGGTTGGCATCACGGCGTGAAGCCAGTATTTCCTTGTCCCGCAGCTTGGCCAGATGTTGCGATACATTACTCTGTGTGGTGCCCACACAGTCGACAATATCCTGCACCGACAGCTCTTTCTCACCTACCGCGCACAAAATCTTCAATCGCAGGGGGTGCGACATGGCTTTGAGCGCAAATGCTGCCCGTTCGATATCGTTGTCGAGCGCGATGAGGTCGAGGTTTCCGGCTTGTGCCACGATTTTTTCCGCTGTTACCTGTGACTGTATTTCATCACAAAAGCCCATATAATACACGGCTGCTACGTCGAATAATATATAAAGACACAGGTCAGCCGTGAGAGAGCCCGACCACACATCGTTTCAAGGATTTTTTCAATGACACGCAAACACCGACCATTAGCGCTTATCATTATGGATGGCTGGGGCTACAGCGAAGACCCTGACAACAATGCGATTCTGGCCGCCAATACACCGGTCTGGAATCAGTTGTGGCAGGATTATCCCCACACTTTGATTAATGCATCCGGTCAGGGGGTTGGACTACCTGGTGATCAGATGGGTAACTCCGAAGTCGGCCATCTCAACCTGGGTGCTGGCCGGGTGGTTTATCAGGAGTTTACCCGCATCAGCAAAGCCATCGAGGATGGGGCTTTTTTCCAAAATCCGGTGTTGACCGCCGGCGTGGATAAAGCCATTGAGCATGACAAAGCCGTGCATATCTTCGGGCTGCTCTCCGACGGTGGTGTTCACAGTCATGAAGAACACATCCACGCGATGGTCAAACTGGCCGTTGACCGTGGTGCCCGCCACGTCTATGTCCATGCCTTCCTGGATGGTCGGGATACGGCACCCAAAAGTGCGCAGGCGTCCATCGATAAACTCGAAGCTGTGTTTGCCGAGCAGGGCCGGGGGCGTCTCGCCAGCATGATTGGCCGCTATTATGCGATGGATCGTGACAAGCGCTGGAACCGGGTAGAAGCCGCTTACCGCCTGATCGCCGAGGGTGAGGCTGAGTTTCAGGCGGACAGCGCCACCGAGGCCCTGGAAATGGCCTACGCCCGCGAGGAAACCGATGAGTTTGTCAAAGCCACCACCATTGGTGAACCGGTCCGGATTGAAGATGGCGACAGTATCGTTTTCATGAATTTCCGCGCTGACCGTGCCCGCGAAATCACCGAGTGTTTTATCAAACCCGACTTTGACGGTTTTATCCGTCCGCGCGAGATCAAGCTGGCTGAATACGTCACGCTGACCGAATACAAAAAAGACTACAGCTCACCGATCGCATTCCCCAACGAAAAAATGAAAAACATCCTTGGGGCCTATCTGTCTTCGTTGGGACTCAAACAACTGCGTATTGCCGAAACGGAAAAATACGCCCATGTGACTTTTTTCTTCAACGGCGGCCTGGAAAATCCCTTCGAAGGGGAAGATCGGATTCTGGTTCCGTCACCCAAGGTCGATACCTATGACCAGCAGCCGGAAATGAGTGCGCCAGAAGTCGCTAACAAATTGGCTGAAGCGATCCACTCGGAAAAATACGACGTGATCATCTGCAATTTCGCCAATGCTGACATGGTCGGCCACACGGGGAATTTCGATGCCGCTGTCAAGGCGGTGGAAGCCCTGGACCAATGTCTGGGTACCGTCTGGACCGCACTGAAATCGGTGGGTGGTGAGATGATCGTCACCGCCGATCATGGTAACGCTGAACGCATGGTCAACCACGAAACCGGACAAGCGCACACGGCACACACCAACAACGTGGTACCGCTACTGTTTGCCGGGCGCAAAGCGATTTGTCATGAAAACGGCACCTTATCCGATATCGCTCCGACCATGCTGTCATTGATGGACCTGCCAATACCGGAAGAGATGAGTAAGCATCTGTTGATCGAGGAAAAATCCTGAAGCCTGTGGTGTTGAAACGATTCGCGCCCCTCTGTTTTCTGCTGTTACTCTCTAGCGGCCTGCAAGCTGATGGAGAGTCAGCACAGCGACTGGATACGGTCCGTGATGAAATAGAAGATCTCAGCGCCGACCTGAGCCAGAAAAAAGCCAGTCGCGAGGAGATGTATGAGCAGCTCGAGGCGCAGAGCAAAAAAGTCTCTGAACTCAATCGTGAACTGCGCTCGCTGGAGCAGCAGATCAACGAAAAGAAACAGACTTTGTCCCAACTGCGGGAGGTTGCCGGTATCAAGGAAGCGGAACAGAATCAGCAACTGGATGCGCTTTATGAGCAGATGCGAGCCGCCTATATCAATGCCGAACCCAGTTATCTGGAAATGTTGCTTAACCAGCAGGATATTGCGACCCTCAGCCGGGGCAACACCTACTTTCGATATTTTCATGAAGCGCGCAAAGCACAGCTGGAATCAATCAATCAACTGCTGACAGAGCTTAATCAGGAGCAAAAAGACATTTTACTGGCCCAGCAATCGCTTGAAGTTAGCAGAGAAGAGCAAATACAGAAGCAGCAGGCGCTATTACAGGAAACTCAGAAACGCAAAGCAACGCTGGCTGCGCTGGACAAGTCAATCTCCGGACAGGACGCCAAACTAGCCGCGCTGAAACAAGAAGAACAGAACCTGCAGGCGCTGCTGGATCGATTGGCGCGGGAGCGTGAACAGCGAATCGCCCGCGAGCAAGCGGCGCAGGAAAAAGCCGCCCGGGAAAAAGCCCAACATCAGCAGCCAGAGACAACTCCGGCAGAAACCAAATCCGCAGCGATTGCGCCACCACCGAAACCAAACACACCGTTTTCACGTCTGACTGGTAAATTGCACTGGCCGGTCAGCGGAAAAGTGCTGGCACGCTATGGTAGCCCCAGAAATCTTGGTAAACTCAAGTGGCAAGGTATCGTGATCGATTCCCCCACCGGCAATGATGTCAGAGCCACAGCCGCAGGCCGCGTGGTCTTTGCCGACTGGTTACGGGGATTCGGCTTGCTGATCATCGTCGATCACGGTGAACAATACATGACGCTCTACGGCAACAATGAGACTTTACTGAAACAAGCCGGTGATACAGTTCAGGCAGGTGAAGTGATTGCCCAGTCAGGCGAACAGGGAATTCGCGGTCTGACAGGACTTTATTTTGAAATTCGCCACCGCGGCGCGCCCACTAACCCGATAAAATGGTTGGCAAGGCAGGGCTGAAGTGGGCTAACAACGAAGGAAACGATATGAGCTTTTTTAAACGCGATTTCGGATTGATTACGACTGGCATTATTCTGGGGGCAACCCTGGTATTCGGCCAGATGGTCTTTGCCGAGCGTGAGTCAGTGCAGCCGGATCTGCCACTGGAAGACCTGCGGACCTTTTCTGAAATCTTTGGTCGCATTAAAAGCAGCTATGTCGAGCCGGTAGAAGATAAACAATTACTGGAAAATGCCATCCGTGGCATGCTTTCCGGGCTTGATCCTCATTCCACTTATCTGAATCTGGATGAATTCCAGGAGTTACGCGAAGGTACCTCCGGCGAGTTCGGTGGCCTGGGTATCGAAGTCAGCATGGAAGACGGCTTTGTCAAAGTGGTTGCACCGATTGATGACACGCCGGCAGCCGAAGCCGGTATTCAGGCGGGGGACCTGATCATTCGCCTGGATGAAACCCCAGTGAAAGGGATGAACCTCAATGAGGCTGTCGATATTATGCGCGGCGAGCCCGGATCGAAGTTAACACTCACTATCATCCGGGAAGGCGCAGACAAACCACTGAAAGTAGAACTAACCCGTGCCATTATCAAGGTCGAGAGCGTTAAGAAGAAAATGCTGGAACCAGGTTACGGTTATATTCGTGTCACCACCTTCCAGTCACGCACCGGTGCCAGCCTGCGCGAGGCCGTGAGCGAACTGAAGAAAGAGAGTGATGGCAAACTCAACGGCCTGGTGCTGGACCTTCGGAACAATCCGGGCGGTGTGCTGGAGGCCGCTGTCGACGTCTCCGATGCATTCCTCGATAAAGGGCTGATCGTTTACACCGATGGTCGCATCGCTGACTCGGATCAGAAATTCCACGCCACACCCGACGACCTGCTCAAAGGCGCTCCGGTTATCGTACTGGTCAATGGCGGTTCAGCCTCGGCCTCCGAGATTGTGGCCGGTGCCCTGCAGGATCACAAACGCGCTATCGTGCTGGGTGGCAAAACCTTTGGTAAAGGCTCAGTGCAGACTGTGATGCCGTTAACCAATGACACCGCGGTGAAAATGACCACAGCCCGCTATTACACACCTTCAGGCCGGTCTATTCAGGCTGAAGGTATCGTACCGGATATCGAAATCAGTGGTATCCGGGTCGCTTCCGTTGATGAAAATGAGTTCACACCGCTACGTGAACGTGACCTCGCACATCATTTGGAAAATGGCGAAGAGAAAGAAGCCGCTGACAGTCAAAACCAGGAAGCCACCGATGAAGAGTCTGTGACACCTGAGACTATTGACTCCGCTGTCGAGGACAAGGAAACAAAAGAACAGCCTCTGGAAGTCAGTGATTATGTGCTGTCACAAGCGCTGAACTTGCTGAAAGGCATGACCATCCTTAGCAAATAGGTATAAGTGATATGGCCAGTGTATTAATTCCCCTGGCAGAAGGTTGTGAGGAGCTGGAAGCGGTCACAATGATCGACCTCCTCAGACGCGCCGGCATCACTGTGACCACGGCCAGCCTGGGCCATCAGACACAGCTGACCGCGAGCCGTCAGGTCGGCCTGGTTGCTGATACGCTGCTGGATACGGTACTTGATGATGACTTCGATATGATACTGTTACCCGGCGGTCAGCCGGGCACGGATCATCTCAACAACGATCATCGTGTCCATGCACTTATCAAGCGCCTGCAGCAGGACAATCGATACCTCGCCGCAATCTGTGCGGCCCCTATGGTGCTGGCCAGTGCCGGTGTGCTGGAGGGGAAACGCGCCACCAGTTACCCGGGCGCACTGGACCAATCTCAATGGCCGACCATTGAGATTGGTGACGATCCGGTTGTTATTGACGGTAAGATCCTGACTTCTAGAGGGCCGGGCACTGCTATGGACTTCGCGCTCACCATCATCGAACTGCTCTCTTCCAGAACCACTCGTGACCAGGTCGAAACCAGCCTGGTCCGTCCTTGAGGACAGCGTATGTCACTGACTGCCTCTGATTTGTCTATCCTCCTGGTTGAGCCGTCTTCGATGCAGCTCAAGCTCATCATGCGTCATCTACAGCAGGAAGGCATCAACAAAATTGATGGCGTCAGCAATGGCGAGGAAGCGCTTGCTCATATCGGCCAGTACCCGCCGGATTTGGTTATTTCCGCAATGTATCTTCCGGATATGACTGCTGATGAACTGATCAACAGCGTACAGGCGATAGATACCAATATCGCTTTCATGCTGATTTCCAGCGAGACGGGCCATCAGGCACTGGAACCGATACGACAGGCCGGCGTCATGGCCATTTTGCCCAAGCCCTTTGATTCCAGAGATTTGCGTCGTGCGATTCGCGCCACGCTGGATGTGATTGACCCCAGTGAAATTGAACTGGAAAGCTATGATGTCAGCGAGCTGAGTATTCTGCTGGTTGATGATAGTTTTACTTCCCGCAATCATCTCTCCCGCGTTTTGGGCAGTATGGGTATTGAACACATCGATCTGGCAGAAAACGGCCGTGAGGCGGTTAATCTGCTCAGCAGCCACCGCTATGATCTGGTGGTGACCGATCTCAACATGCCGGAAATGGACGGCCATGAACTGACACGCTATATCCGCGATGAAATGGGTGATGTGGTGCTGCCGATATTAATGGCAACCACTGAAAACAATCAGGCCCGCCTGGGCAACGTTCAGCAGGCCGGCGTGTCAGCTATCCTGGACAAACCCTTTGAACCCCAAACCATACGCGAAATGCTGTTTCGTGTATTGGATGCCTGATCAGCCCGCCGGCAACGCTTTTTGCTGGCCCAGTGCCACGAATTCCTGCATGTAAGGCACCGTTTCTTCGCCTTCCCGCATCGCCGCAAACAGGGTTTTCATCACACCTTTTTTACCCAGCCGGAGTGTCGTAACTGACAGACTGTCGAGATAATGCTTTGCCAGCCAATCTGGCAGAATCGTCACCCCCCGGTTCAGCGCCGCCATCTGAATCATAATATCCAGCGAAGCCATCGCTTTGTGTCGTGGGCTGATGCCTGCGGGCATCAGGAACTGCGTATAAATATCTAGGCGTTCATGAGGAACCGGAAAAGTAAGTAATAACTCACTGGATAAATCATGAGCTTCAACAGACTCATTGTTTGCCAGTGAATGATCTTTGGCCACCAACAAGACCAACTCGTAATCAAATAACGGCGCATAGACCACGCCCTGCTGATTGACCTGGTCGGGTGTGACCAGCAAATCAATATGGTAATTGAGCAAGCCCTGCAGGCCGGAAAACTGAAACTTGTGAACAATATCGACATCCATTTTCGGCATCATCACTAGGTAATCTGCCAGCACCCCTTTGAGCCATTCATAACACGGGTGACATTCAACCCCCAGCCTTAAAATTCCCTGCTTGCCATCGGCAAAAGCCTGCAGGGTATTTTCAGTCTGCTCCAGCACCGGCAATACCTGACCGGCTACGCGCAGTAAGAGCTCGCCAGCCTGGGTCAGACGCAACTTTCGCCCCTGCCGCTCCCACAGGCTCACTTCCAGCTTCTGCTCCAGATAGCGCATCTGGTGGGAGAGGGCGGGCTGAGTCACAAATAAGGCATTGGCAGCAGCGGTCAGACTGCCATGTTCGGCTAAAGCCTGAATAATCCTGAGATGGCTACGCTCAATCATCTATTAGTTAACCTCATGGTTAAGGTAAAAAATATCATTATTCCTCATTTCACTCTGTCCTTACAATGACCGCCACCTGTAAAAAACAAAGGACAATCAATGATTACTACGCATAACCTCGGCTTCCCGAGAATCGGCAAACGCCGTGAACTGAAATTTGCGCTGGAACAATACTGGCACGGTGAATCCACACTCCAGGAACTGGAACAGACCGCCGCGGAGCTGCGGGAGAAGCACTGGCAGTATCAGCAGAAACTCGACTGGCTGCCAGTTGGCGATTTTTCACTCTACGATCATGTACTCGATACCAGTCTGCTGGTCGGAAATCTGCCCCAGCGGACCGACAGCAGCCTGGCTGAAAGCGATCAATACTTTCAAGCCGCACGCGGACAATCATCGAAAGCGTTGAAACAGACGCCAATTGCCGCTGCTGAAATGACCAAATGGTTTGATACCAACTATCACTATCTGGTCCCCGAGTTCAACGCGGATACCCAGTTTGAGCTTAATGCTGATCGGCTGCTGGCTCAGCTTGCAGAAGCCCGCCAGCAGGCTTATCAGGCTAAACCGGTCTTACTGGGTCCGGTCAGCTATTTGTGGCTGGGCAAAACCAAGGATGACAGCAACAAGCTCGATCTGCTGAACGAGTTATTGCCGGTGTACGAGCAGTGTTTGATCAAGCTGGTTGAAGCTGGGGCGGACTGGGTACAGATTGACGAGCCGGTACTGGCAACGGAACTGGATCAGGACTGGCAACACGCCCTGACCCAGGCTTATTTTGCTCTCAATAAAACACCGGCACGACTACTGCTGACAACCTATTTTGCACCACTGCGTGAGAATCTTAATCTGGCCTGTGAGTTACCCACTGCCGGCTTGCATATCGATGCCGTCAACGCCCGGGATGAAGTGCTCAAAGTGATTGACTGGCTGCCGGCCCACAAGACTTTATCGCTGGGTATTATTAATGGCCGCAATATCTGGAAAAGCGACCTGAACAGTCTGCTGGACTGGCTGGAACCGCTGTATCAGCGTCTCGGTGATCGTCTGTGGCTGGCACCGTCCTGCTCTTTGTTGCATGTACCGGTCGATCTGGAACAGGAAACTGAACTTGATAGTGACATCAAAAACTGGCTCGCTTTTGCCGTACAAAAGCTGGATGAACTGAACCTGTTGGCACTGGCACTCAATCATGGCCGTGAAAGTGTCGAGTCAGAACTGGCGGATAATGCCCGTGCCATTGAAACCCGCAGGGAATCAAGCAAAGTTCATAAAACAGCCGTTCAGCATCGCCTGCAATCTGTATCCGGGACATGGGGTAAGCGAAGCAGTAGCTACGCGAAACGTAGCCAGGTACAACGCCGCAAACACCCTTTGCCGCTGTTCCCGACCACGACGATTGGCTCATTTCCGCAAACGCCTGCTATTCGTCAGAGTCGTCTGCAATATCGTCGCGGAGCACTTGACGAACTGAGTTATCAACGCGATATGCAGCAGCAGATTAAATATGCCATCACAGAGCAGGAAAAAATCGGTCTTGATGTGCTGGTGCATGGCGAAGCTGAGCGTAATGACATGGTCGAATATTTCGGTGAGCAGCTTGATGGCTATGCCTTCACCCGTTTCGGCTGGGTGCAGTCCTACGGCTCACGCTGTGTTAAACCCCCCATTATTTTTGGTGATATTGAGCGCCCTAAAGCCATGACTGTTGACTGGATCGCCTATGCCCAGTCACTGACGGATAAACCGGTCAAGGGCATGCTGACCGGACCGGTTACCATGCTCAACTGGTCTTTTGTCCGCGATGATCAGCCGAGAGCTGACACCTGCTTACAACTAGCACTGGCTATACGTGATGAAGTGCTGGATCTGGAGCAGCAAGGCGTCAGTATCATTCAGATCGATGAGGCCGCACTGCGTGAAGGCCTGCCGTTGAGACGATCCGATTGGCAGCATTATCTGGACTGGGCAGTGAATTGTTTCCGCATCACCGCCAACGGGGTCAGGGATGAAACGCAGATCCATACCCATATGTGTTATTCCGAGTTCAATGACATTATCGAATCCATTGCGACCATGGATGCTGATGTGATTACTATCGAGACCTCGCGTTCCGATATGGAACTGCTGGATGTTTTTAATGCCTTCGATTACCCCAATGAAATCGGTCCCGGCGTTTATGATATTCACAGCCCCAATATTCCCGCCGTGGCACAGATTCGCCATTTAATGGAAAAGGCCGCAGAACGCATTCCACCAGAGCGTCTCTGGATCAATCCTGACTGTGGGCTGAAAACCCGTCAGTGGAGTGAGGTGAAGCCAGCATTGGCCGCAATGGTGCAGGCAGCTGGTGAGCTCCGCCAGGAGGCTGCCGCCTGAAGATTTCCTCTCAGCAAGCCGGGCAGGGAGGCCCGGCCACTGCTGCTAATGAGACCACTTTGCCGGTAACTTGGCCGACAGATAGTCATAAAATGCATTGACCTTGGGAGTACGAGCGTAGCGGTCGGTGATACAGAAATAAAACTCCAGCGGTTCGGCCTCTACCTCAACTTTGGGCCCCTGTTCGAACAGGGCGATTAAGTCGCCTTTCTCCAGATAAGGGGCTGCAACAAAAGCAGCCAGTCTTGCGATGCCGCCGCCTCTGACAGCCATCCTGGCCAGCGTATCAATATCATCGCTGATCATGGCGACCTTAACCTCGGGTTCGTAACGTTGTTGGTCACGGATAAAAACCCAGCGGAACAGTCGACCGTCGACAGGCACCCTGAACATCAGGCAATCATGATGCAGTAGCGCCTGTGGCGTGATCGGATAACCGGCTCTGGCAAGGTACTCCGGCGACGCACAGAACAGTAACGGAACTGTTGCCAGCTTTCTGGCCACCATGCCCTCATCCAACTGCTGACGAATGCGGATACTGACATCTACGCCCTCACTGATATGGTCGGTTCTGCGATCCGTAGCAATCAATTCCAGGCTTATTTGTGGATAAATGCGCTGAAAATCGGCCAGCATCGGTGCCAGCACATGACGGGCAAATGCGGCGGAGCAGGCTATCTTCAACTTGCCGCCAACTTCGTCCTTATGTGCCGTTATCGCCTGTTCAGCCAGTTCCAGCTCCTGCATCACGCCTTTTACCCGCTGATAATAAATTTCACCGGCATCAGTCAACGCCAGTTTGCGTGTGGTTCTTGTCAGCAACCGCGTGGCCAGTTGCTTCTCCAGACGCGCGATATTCTGGCTCGTGGCGGCCGCACTCACGCCAAGCACCCGGGCAGCGGCAGCAATACTCCCCAGTTCAACAGCCCGGACAAAACTTTCAATCCCCCGCAAATTTTCCATAAGCCAAACCCAATAAAAAAATCATTATTAATTAAGTTTAACTTAACAGTCTAAATAGTTTCAGCCCACTAGTCTGCGACCAGACAGCCCCTTAGACTGACCAATATGAATTAACGGGAGAGAGACCAATGCAAAAGCGCGGAGTCGCGGTCAGAAAAAAACTACCGGTCAGATTGACGCCAGTGGTGTTTGCCTTCTACATGTCGGCGATTATGGCTGCATTGATGTCGCTGATTATCACTGCGGTAAATCAGGGATTTGATGACCACTACCTGTTAAATGCTATCCATGCCTACCAGATTGCGATGCCGTCGGCGTTTCTCTGTGTGATGATGGTTCGGCCCCTGGTGATGAAACTGGTCGCACGTACTGTCGCAGAGATCTAGTGTTTAACAGGCAAGGCCGTATTGCTGCAGTCGCTGTTGAATTGCCTGAGCGTGCGCTGCCTGCAACCGGGATGTGCGTTGACGACGATCACAAAGCGCACTTCGAAAACCCAGATAATCGGCATCCAACGGTTCCAGGATATCGATATCCTCGATTGCCAATGCGCCTGCCAGACCACAAAGCAGATCATGCTGATGCGCCAGCTCGATAAACTGGCTCAGCTCAGTTTCATTCCAGTGATCCAGCAATCGCTGGCCGTTCTTTGTGGCGGTATCGACCATGACGCCACTGAATCCGGCCTGCTTGATGAGACTGACCAACGATAAGTCGCAGGTCTGATCAGCAAACATCACTGCAATAACAGGTGTATCCAACGCAGAGAAGGTTCTGTTTAAAGCCTGTAGGCAGGACACCAGCGCCGGAGCAGCAAACAGCCCGACCTTAACGTAATCGACGCCGGAAGCGGCCATCGCCACTACCGCTTCAGCTATTACCGCTGGTTTCATGACAAGATCGCCCACCGTAGCGCTGGTCTGACAACGTCCAGCCACCCAGTCATTGACTGATTGCACGACAGCCACGGGCAGGGCACCCAGCGCACCCTGGGCCGGATCTTTCAGATCCAGGATATCGGGCAAAGTCTGCTCCAGCGCTTTTGCTTCATCGAGCGATTGCACGCTCGCCAGCCATTTAGTCATGTTGTATCTCAATGCCTGTTTGTTCAATTTTGTCCATCAGCCAGCCCCAGGCTTCCCATTCCCGGTCACCGGCGGTTTTCTTCATCGCAATCTGTAAATAGCCGATCTCTTCACGGATTTTATTCTCCGGCAGCATCCCTAAACGACTGACCAGGATCGCTGCTTCAACCACCGCACTCTGCGCCCGGTTAAAGCCACGAAAGGGGGCATGGTTCTCTTCTGCCCGCACCTCACCATAGAAACAGGCCCTGGGATCACCATCATCAAACCCCGTCATTTCCAGTTCGCTATGCGCCAATGCCTGCTCAAGATAGGCGCCCTCAATCCGGCTACAGGGCAGGGTGGGCCAGTCACGTCGGCCGGTCAAGGCACCGGCAAAGACTCTGACATCGTCGATAAAATTAATCGTGCATTGCCGATGACGCTTCAAATTATCGTAGGTTGATGAGGGCTTAAAAGGTTTAACAAGAAAGTAACCATTTACTTCACTTATTCCCATCGGTGCCGAATGCGGTGTGCCTGACGCATCCAGGGTTGTCACAATGACCTCATGAATCCGACTTGTCAGCCGTGCCACAGGCGCGCTCCTTCTTTTTCTTGGGTTTCTCTGCCGTGCCACAGGCCCGTTGTTTTTTCTGGTCCGGCTTGTCCGCTGTCCCGCAGGCGCGATCTTTATTGCGCTTCTTCATGGTCGTGCCTTCTTCTTTCTGCCGGGTCAGGTCCTCTTCCGCCTGTTCGACGGCACAGCCCCACTGCAAATCTTCATCCTGGGTATAGCGTTTCCCCAGCTGCCATGCCACCTCTGCTCTTGCCAGTTCGACCCCCAGATAGAAAGCATGGCCCGGATCGTTTTCCACCTGCAAATGCGGATAAAACTCAAACGGGTCGGTATCCTGCAGCAAACCATCTCGGTTGAACATAAAAATGCCTTCCCGCGCTACTTTGATGCGGTAGTTGGGATCCTTTATGCTCTGTGCCAGTTCGTGAATTTCCTCGGCAGTATCGGTAAAAGGTCGGCGTTCATGCGCAACCAATAAATCCGACGTGAAATCCCGTGGCAGGCTATTGTCATCTTTGGCTGCAAACATCATTCGTCTGGCAACATCGGCTTCTCTTATCGCTCGCCTCGCATGCGAACTGACCTCGGTCGCCAGCACACAATTGACATTCAACTCAGAAATAATCCCGAATAGCATCGCATTGATGCCGCTGGTATCTGCATCGGTCAGTTCAGTCAGGTTGCCCACCCCCATCATGATGGGGGCATCCGGATATTTCTGCCGCAACTGATGATAGCGAACAATAGAAGCGGTCAGACCAAAATGAATCGGGTCCAGAATGGGATCTGCAATCCACGGTTTACCGATCTTATCCATCGCTTCCATGGCCCGTTCCAACGACGCCAGCGATCCGGGTTCCGCCGGCACCAGGATCGGCACGGCATCGGTTTCCTTGGCCAGGTCGATAGTTTCTTCGGTAAGGCTCAGTAGAAAGTCGGCGCCAGCCATGGCTGCCCGCTGTAAATCAGGCAATGAAAGTGAGTCTACACTTACCTTAAAACCCTCTTCATGAAGGGCTTGAATCGCTTCTTCCAGATGAGGAAAGCGCTCCTGTGGCAAACAACCGATATCAATCACATCCGCGCCGTTATTGCGATAATAATGCGCTCGCGCCAGCAGACTCTCGATGCTCCGCTCCGGTGCATCGACTATCTCAGCAAAAATATTCACTGAGTAACGACTGAGATCGGGTTGTTTGCGGGCTTTACCGAAATGCAGCGGCAGATCCTTGATCTCTTCGGGCCCACGAGTGACTTTGATACCCAATTCCTGACTTAACGCCTCCAGATCACCGCGGCAACGACCGGGAACAATAATTTCGTCATACCCCTGATAATCTTCCGGTTTGAGACGTCTGGCAATCATTTTATCCGTCATCAAGGCCGCCACAGACAAGCCGAGTTGATGCACTTCATAATCAAAAGGCAGGGGGGCCATTTCCTGCAGCACCTTATGCACACTGGGCGCTGCCAGTTTTCCGGTCAGAAACAGGATCCGGTCAGCCATTACCGGGCTCAGCCCACCTCAGCCAAGCGCTTTTTGATCGCAGCAGACAATTGCTCCGCCGTTTCCACTACGGTAGTGGCTTCAAACGTTTTCAGTTTCTCAGTATGCTCCAGATCAATCTTGCGCGGCCACAATCTGACCATGCGGTCCGGTGCTGGTGTATCAACCTCAGGGATAGCATCACAAGCCAGAACGATACTGGGTATCCGGCATTTTCCTGCTTGTGCATAAATATTAGTGACCAATGTGTCCGACAGGCCCAAAACCATTTTTGCCACACTATTGGAGGTTGCCGGTGCCACCACCAGCGTATGGTAGTCCCCCCTGTAGAACAGGCCCACCGGCGGTGCACTGGCAGCACGATCCCTGTAGATTCGACCCTCAGGCACGATTTCTTTAGGTTCATGACCATACATCCGGATCACTTCCTCCCCGGCGCGGCTGTAAAACAGATCAACATCGTCCAGTTGACGAACAATCTCAAGGCATTCTTCAAGGTAATGTCCGGAACCGGTTACAGCCCAGGCCAGGCGTGGTTTTTCGGGCCTTGCTTGCATTTGTGGTCTCTAAAATTGATCAAGATCATTAATTTTGCCAGAGTCGGCCTCTGTAGTAAAAATAAGATAGTTTTTATGGGGTTTTTTACGTTAAAATCACATTTTAACTTGATGGACTGTTGATCTTTCCCGGCTTGATCCTGTGTTCGCTGACTATATAGCGCATTCCACCTCAGCCGATTGCCAGAGAGAACTGCTGTCCTCATACATCTGCGTCGGATTGGAGCCATAGCGAATGTCAAACCACATCCCCAAAATTGTCGTTGTCGGCGGCGGAGCAGGTGGCCTGGAGCTGGTCACCAAACTCGGCAAAAAACTGGGTAAAAAAGGAAAAGCTGAGGTCACGCTGGTAGACAGCACTCATACTCATATCTGGAAACCGCTTCTGCACGAAGTGGCAGCCGGCACACTGGATTCCCACGAGGATGAGATTGAATACCTGGGTCAGGCTAATTACAGTGGTTTTCGCTTCCGTCTGGGCCGTATGGATGGTCTGGATCGCAAAAACAAACAAATCTCCGTCGCCCCGACGCTCAACAGTGATGGTGTCGAGATCATTCCCCGTCGTAATTTCGATTATGACTATCTGATTGTCTCTGTCGGCAGCATTAGCCACGACTTCGGCATCAAAGGCGTGCGTGAACACTGTCTGTTCCTGGACACCACTAAACAGGCTGAAGTCTTTCAGAATAAATTACTCCAGACCTATCTGCGTGCACACACGCAGGGTAAGCCCCTGGATGACGGTCAGTTGAATATTGCTATCGTCGGCGCCGGCGCCACGGGTGTCGAACTGAGTGCACAGCTACATGAGGTGTCTCATTTACTGACTGCCTATGGCCTTGATGAAGTCAATCCACAGGATGTGAAAATCACTATCATTGAAGCGGCAGACCGTATTCTTTCCGGGTTACCCAAAAATATCTCTGATGCAACCTTGTCTGAGTTAAATAAACTGGGCGTCAACGTCATGGCCGGCGAACGCGTGGTGGAGGTCAATGACAAGGAAATCATTACTGAAAGCGGTAATGTGATTCCTGCAGCGATCAAAGTCTGGGCGGCGGGTATCAAGGCGCCTGAGTTCCTCAAGGACATTGATGGCCTTGAGACCAACTGGATGAATCAACTGGTTGTCAGACAAACGCTCCAGACCACGCTTGATGATGATATTTATGCGATTGGTGACTGCTGTGCCTGCAAGTGGCAGGGGCATGATGAAAATGTGCCACCCCGCGCCCAGGCTGCGCATCAGATGGCCTCTCACGTCTACAAATCGATACTTAACCGCCTCAAGGACAAACCACTGCCGGAATACGAATATCACGACTATGGTTCTCTGGTGTCTCTGGGTCGCTACAGCACGGTTGGGAATCTGATGGGTAATCTGAGCCGTGGCAGCATGATGATTGAGGGTTTTATGGCTCGGGTGATGTACCTGTCCCTCTACAAAATGCACCAGATGGCGCTTTTCGGTCCATTCCGTGTTGCGATGCTGTCTCTGTCACATCTTTTCAGACGCAGTGTGCATCCAAAAATCAAGCTGCACTGATTAATCTACGCTATCGCGAGAACAAGGCCCTTTTCAGGGCCTTTTTTGTACCTGATAGGGTAACCTGGCTGCGTGATTGTAAAATGCCGCCTATGGGCTTGCTGGGTGCCCTGAAGAGACATCAGCCTGGGCTGTCATCTCTTTATATGCCAGCATGTCTGCCGTTGCACAGATAAACAAACAAAAAAAGCCCTGACTGATTAACAGCCAGGGCTTTATTCATTATGAGTCCGCGAAATTTAGATATCGAGGTTGGATACCTGCAAAGCATGCGTTTCAATGAATTCACGCCGCGGCTCAACATGATCTCCCATCAGGGTATTGAACGTTTCATCGGCAGCGATTGCATCATCAATTTTCACTTGCAGCAGGCGTCGTTTGCTCTTATCCATGGTGGTTTCCCAGAGCTGATCCGGATTCATTTCGCCCAGACCTTTGTAGCGCTGGACATGCTGACCACGACGCGCTTCAGCCAATAACCAGTTAACGGCTTGCGAGAAGTAATGAATATTCTCTGAGCGTTCACCCCGTTCCACACGGGCACCATCACCAAACAAGCCATTGATTTTATTAGAGAAAGCGAGAATTTTCTGATACTCGGTGCTATCAAAGAATTCACCCGGCACATGAAAGTCGGTACTGATACCGTGGCGACTGAAACTAATGTTCACCATCGGCACCGGTTCGTCTTCCTGATTCTGAATGCTCAGCTTGTAATGGGTGCCGGTTGGCAGACCACGGTTCATCGCTGTTTCAATCGTCAAAAGCCAATCATCCATGGCAGGATCACCAAATGCAGGGATCTGCGGCTGATACACCAGTTGATCCAGGAAGGCTGGATAATAGTGGTTGGAAAGACGACCGATGATCGCATTGATGGTCTGGTACTCAGCCACCAATGCTGCCAGTGCATTACCCTCAATCGCAGTGGCATCGGCAGTCGGATAGAGTGCTGCGTTCTGCAACGCGACCTCGGTTAGATAACGCTCCATTTCTGCGTCATCTTTAACATAGCGTTCCTGTTTGCCTTTTTTGATCTTGTACAGTGGAGGCTGTGCAATATACACATGGCCACGTTCAATCAGTTCAGGCATTTGCCGATAAAAGAAAGTCAGCAGTAGAGTACGGATATGCGAGCCATCGACGTCAGCGTCAGTCATGATGATGATGTGATGATAACGCAGTTTCTCCGGGTCATATTCGTCGCGACCGATACCACAACCCAAGGCCGTGATCAGTGTGCCAACTTCGGCGGAACTAATCATTTTGTCGAAACGGGCACGCTCAACATTAAGGATTTTCCCTTTCAGTGGCAGAATCGCCTGGGTACGGCGGTCACGACCCTGCTTGGCACTGCCGCCCGCAGAATCACCCTCCACCAGGAACAGTTCTGACAATGCCGGGTCGCGTTCCTGACAATCCGCCAGTTTGCCGGGTAGTCCTGCAATATCCAGAACGCCTTTACGGCGAGTCAGCTCACGTGCTTTCCTGGCCGCATCACGAGCCCGGGCCGCATCGATCATTTTGTTGGCGATCAACTTGGCATCGGTCGGGTTTTCGATCAGAAAGTCGTGGAAGAACTCATTGACCAGTGACTCGACAATGGTCCGCACTTCAGAAGAAACCAGTTTGTCTTTAGTCTGAGAGCTAAATTTAGGGTCCGGCACTTTGACCGATAAGACTGCGGTTAAGCCTTCTCGGGCATCGTCACCACTGGTGGTCACTTTGGACTTCTTAGCCAGTCCTTCACTTTCAATATACTGATTCAGGGTACGGGTGAGGGCAGCACGGAACCCAGCGAGATGAGTCCCGCCATCGCGCTGTGGGATGTTATTGGTAAAGCAATAAATATTTTCCTGATAGGAATCGTTCCACTGCATTGACAGCTCAACAGTGACATCTTCGCGTACGCCATCAATCTTGATAATGTTGTCGTGGATCAGCGTTTTGTTTTTATTCAGATGTTCTACAAAAGCAGTGATGCCGCCCTCGTAGAAAAAGGTCTCTGTACGCTCATCCCGCTCATCCGTTAGTTTGATTCTTACCCCGGAGTTGAGGAAGGCAAGTTCACGGATACGCTTGGCCAGTATGTTGTAATCAAAGGTAACATTCGTGAAAGTTTCCTCACTGGGCCAGAATTGAATTCGGGTTCCTGTGATTGAAGTGTCTTCGACATCTTTAAGCGGCGAGTCTGGTACGCCGTGGGTGTAGGACTGTTTGTGAAGACGGCCGTTGCGATGGATCTCCATCGTCAATTTTTTGGAAAGCGCATTCACCACTGAGACACCTACACCATGCAGGCCGCCAGAGACTTTGTAGGAATTGTCATCAAATTTACCGCCAGCATGCAGGACGGTCATGATGACTTCTGCAGCTGAGACGCCTTCCTCTTCGTGAATATCGACCGGGATACCACGTCCATTATCAATCACCGATACGGAGTCGTCGGGATGGATACGTACTTCAATTTGTGAACAGTGACCGGCGAGGGCCTCGTCGATCGCATTATCCAGCACCTCGAAAACCATATGATGCAGACCCGTTCCATCGTCAGTGTCACCGATATACATACCCGGTCTTTTTCTGACGGCATCTAGTCCTTTCAATACTTTGATATTTGAAGAATCGTAGGTGCTGTTATTATCCGTTGCCATAATCAAACTGTTCCTGTGTCTAGGATGTTGAATAACCTATCATTCTACTACGTCTGAACCTGTGTTGATAGCATCACTGACTTTCTCGTAAATCATGCCATGTTCCACGTGGAACTTCTTATCATTTTCATCGGAAATCAAGGTTTCGAGGTCTCTGTTAGTGCTACTGATGAAGCTCTGTACAGGGAGTTCTCTGAGTGTTTTAACAACCGTTTGTTGATGATGCCAGTCCAATTCTGAGCTTAAATCATCAATCAGAAGTAGTGTGTTTTCACGCTGTGTTGTGTCGGCCAAAATCATAATTTGCGCCATGCTCAAAGACAGAAAAAATAGTTTCTGTTGGCCTCTGGAGAGCATCTCATAAGGATCAGAATCATTCACTTTGAAAGACCAGTCAGCGGCATGTGGTCCGGATCGTGTGTAACCGAGAGCCTGATCACGTTCAATATTCTGTTCGAGGTAGTCTGCCAAACTGAATTCTTTATTCCAGCCACGTAGATAACGTAATGAAAATTTATACTCTGCGAGCTCTGGACACAGTTTGCTGAAGAACGGTCGGAACCGCACAATCAGTTGTTTCAAATACCGCTCACGCATTTCTGTGATTACCAGCCCATGTTCCGTCAGAGCTTTATCCCACAGTTTGATTTCACTGATTGGTTTGTGTGATTTTATTGCTGCATTTCGTTGTTGCAGTACTTTTTTATAAGATTGCCAGTGATAGTTGAAATGATGTTCCACGTGGAACACACCCCAATCAACCATACGTCTTCGGTATTTGGGTCCTTGTTCGAAGAACTGATGACAGTTAGCGGGAATAAGTTGAACCGGTAGGTGGAATGCCAGATCTGACAGGCGTTTCAACGACGCATTATTGAGTCTGATTTGAAGCCCGCTCTGTAAATCGTATTGTAAACCGATAGGTGTTTTATCAATTGAGCGAGCAAACAGGGTGAGACGCGAATGTTGATGATTGACCAGGTTTTTTAGGAAACGGGAGCGAAAGGAACGTCCCATGGCCAAGACAAATATGGCTTCCAGCAAACTTGTTTTGCCAGAGCCATTTTCGCCTAAGATAAAATTAATGCCATGCGACGGAAACAGCTCCGCAGTAACAATGTTACGGAAATGGTGAATTTGTATCTGTGCCAGCACGGTCTATTAAAATCAGGGAAATATAAATCGTTTAGTTTCGCGTAGGATAAAAATCAGCCAGCATGGTTTCGTTTCGGATATTAGAGAAAATAACTGGCTGACCTCACTTTGAGAGAAGAGGGTGCGGATTTTAGATTTCCACCATTTCAAAATCTTCTTTGCCCACACCACATTCCGGGCATTCCCAATCTTCAGGAATCTCATCCCATTTGGTGCCCGGAGGAATACCCTCTTCTGGTAAACCTCGTGCTTCATCATAAATGAAGCCGCATACAATGCATTGCCATTTTTTCATTAATCTCTCCTGTGCAGTTCTGAAAATCCGAGTTTATTGATTCTAACAAATATCAGGGATACTCACGCTGATTTGACACCGACTCAATAAAACTAATGCAGGTTTAAAAAGTCATAGGGATGGACTGCGAATTAAAACTAAAAGTTGTCAGCATAACGGGATACAAACGACGATATTCATGATAGTTTAGATATATTGATTAAATATTGATTTTTAAGCGGAAAATTCGATTATGAGACTACCCACCTTACGTCAGTTGCAATACCTCACCGCCGTTGTGGAAGAGAAACATTTCGGTCACGCTGCTGAGAAGTGTTTTGTTACTCAGTCCACACTCAGCGCGGGCATACAGGATCTGGAAGAACTGCTGGAGGTTTCATTACTGGAAAGGACTAATCGTAAGGTATTACCGACGCCTATCGGTGAAGAAATAGCCGGCAGGGCGCAACAGATTTTGTCATTAAGCGAGGATCTGGTGGATTTGGCGCAGTCTGAGAGGAATCCGCTTTCAGGAAGAATTCAAGTCGGTGTGATCCCTACCATTAGTCCTTTTCTTTTACCCAAGGTGTTACCTACTGTACGACAGCAGTTACCTGACCTCGAAATCCTGTTAATTGAAGACCAGTCGGAACGCTTATTGGATCAGCTGGAGGCCGGAAGTATTGATGTCGCTGTGCTGGCATTTCCGTTCAATATCCGTGGCCTGACTCACCGGATATTTGCTCAGGAACCATTTTGGGTTGCGCTTCCAAAGCAGCATCGTCTGGCACAGAAAAAAGCACTTCGGGCCGATGAGCTGCCAACCAATGAATTGTTATTACTGGCTGAAGGACATTGTATGCGGGAACATGCACTCAGTGCCTGCCAATTACCGGCTTCTGCACAGCGAAAAAGTGTACAGGCAACCAGCCTTTATACCCTGATCGAGATGGTTGCCAGCGGCCTGGGTATCACCCTTATTCCTGACATGGCCATCACCTCTGATATGGTGAGCCATTCAGATATCAGCCTGGTACCGCTGGAGAACAAGCATAATCAAGCGATGCGTGAGATCGGTCTGGTATGGCGTCCGAGCTTTCGCCGTACAGCAACACTGGAACAATTGGCGCAAACCTTTTCAGATGCACTGGAAGATACTGACTATTCGCTGCGGGCGTAGAATTGCCGTATTGCCAAGAACTGCTGTTGGATCAGTGGTGATGAAAAAGGCGGGTCAAAACGTGCATAAACACGTGCTTTAGGATCGACTAAAAACACACTGTGCTGTTGTTCCAAACTATAGCCTTTGTCCAGTGTTGTTCTGAGGTGCAGGAATTCAAATTTATCTGCTAATGCCACGATAACCGCTTTGTTGCCGCCGTATAGCGGTAATGAGGGTGTATTCTCCAGCCACCATTCCGGTCGCTGTGTATCCTGATCAGGATCGAAATTAATCGATACAAACTGAATCTCGCTGGTTGCTGCCAGCTGTTGCAGATTCTGCATTACCGATAATACCGGCTCACACTGGGGCAGACAGGCGGGGTGGGTGAAGTAAACATAGGTCCATTTACCACGCAGGGACTGTTCGGTCAGCACCTCACGGGTATCGGAATAGAGTAAAAACTGATCTAACGCTGCCGGCGGTGACCGTAACACAGGGGCTAATGAGGGTGGAATTTCGCGGTTGTCTGTCTGTTTCTGTTCGACCTGAAATAGCCATACGAGCAGGAGACTCGCAAAGACAACGAGATATAACAGCAAAAAACCCTTAGAATTAAAGCTTTTGAATAACTTCATCCGGTTAATTCCGTTGTTGAGCTAATCCAATGAGCATCAAATGAGCGAAAAGCTGTTTCAGTCTACCGCAGTTGTCAGCATCATGACGTTTATTTCCCGCATATTGGGTTTTTTACGGGATATTGTCATTGCCAGGATGTTTGGCGCAGGACTGGGGGCGGACGTCTTTTTTGTCGCCTTCAAGATCCCTAACTTTCTACGGCGGCTGTTTGCTGAAGGCGCGTTTTCACAAGCTTTCATCCCTGTACTTGCTGAGTTTCGTGAGCGCGGCGATAAACCACTCAAGGAACTGATTGCCCAGACCAGCGGCACACTGGCCGTCATTCTTATGCTAATCAGTGCAGTGGGCATGCTGGCTGCGCCACTCATCATTATGATTTTTGCTCCCGGCTTTATCAGCGACCCTTATAAACTCACACTCGCCGGTGAACTGCTGACCATCACCTTTCCCTATTTATTATTTATTTCGTTGACGGCACTGGCAGGCTCAATTCTCAACAGCTTCGGTAAATTCGCCGTACCCGCCTTCACACCGGTGTTTCTGAATTTATCCTTGATTGGTAGCGCTATCTGGCTGTCGCCACAGCTTGATGAACCGGTGAAGGCCCTCGCCTGGGGCGTATTTATCGGCGGGGTGGTGCAATTACTGTTTCAACTGCCGTTCCTGCTTCAGATTCAGGCGCTACCCAGACCGCGCTGGGGCTGGCGTAGTGAAGGAGTCAAAAAAATAACTAAACTGATGATTCCCGCCATGTTCGGCGTGTCTGTAGCGCAGATCAACCTGCTGCTGGATACATTACTGGCATCGTTCCTGGTCACCGGCAGCATTTCCTGGCTTTACTACTCCGATCGCCTGGTGGAATTCCCGCTGGGGGTATTTGGCATCGCATTATCAACCGTCATCCTGCCCAGCCTGTCTAAGAAACATGCCACTCAGTCAAGCGAAGGGTTTTCAGACACCATTGACTGGGCATTACGTTGGGTGTTTGTCATCGGCACACCTGCTGCCATTGGATTGATCGCACTGTCGCAACCCCTGTTAACAACGCTGTTTCAATACGGTGAATTCGAAGCCGGCGATGCTTACAAGGCCTCTCTGAGTCTGATGGCTTATGGTCTGGGTTTATTACCGTTTATCCTGATTAAAGTGCTGGCACCCGGTTATTATGCACGCCAGGACACCAAGACCCCGGTCAAGATTGGCGTGATTGCGATGATCAGTAATATGGTACTGAATATCATTCTGATGATGTATTTAGCCCATGTCGGACTGGCATTAGCAACGTCATTATCGGCAATGCTCAATGCCGGCCTGCTGTACTTTGGGTTACGCCGTCGCCAGGTTTACTCACCTAATCCAGGCTGGTTGCTGTTTATCACTAAACTTTTTGTTGCCAATGGCCTGATGCTGGGGCTGTTACTGTGGTTGACGCCGGCAATAGCTGAATGGCAGGACTGGACAGCCTGGCAGCGTTTCGGCCAACTGATGCTGCTGATTGTGGGTGCTGCCCTGGCTTATTTTGCAATACTCAGCCTGCTTGGGATCCATATCAAAGCCTTAATGCGGCCGCGACAGAATTAAAAAAAGCCCTCCGGAAGGGAGGGCCAAGGCACTACGAGGACACAACCAAAATACGCGGATGTGTTGTTGAACATCCGCGTATCGAGGGGTTAGAAACGACGACCGATACCAATACCCCAGACAAAGGGATCAATATCCGCATTGATTCTGAGTCGATTGACTGCAGTGTTTTTGAAATGAGCTTCAGTATCAATATCGATATATTTCACATCAAAGTTCACAAACCAGTCTTCGTTCAAAGCAACATCAACACCGGCCTGAACTGCTAGTCCCCATGAACTGTCGAGTTTTATATCGTCGCCCGCTGCAGCGACCAGAGAGTCACTAGGGACTTTCTCATCAAAAAAGTAAGTATAGTTAATACCGGCACCCACGTATGGACGTACATCACCATCTGGCCGGAAGTGGTACTGCAGCAACAGGGTCGGTGGCAGGACTTTAGACTCAATAACCTGACTTGAACCTGTCAGACCTGCACCTCTAGCATTTGATTCAGCCGCTTTATGGACTGAAACATTATGCTCTGAGAAACCCAGAATCAGTTCAAGCCCCCAGTTACGTGTAATCATGTAGGTGATATCGAGTTCTGGTACGGTGTCAGTATCAACTTTCACACCTTCACCAAGACTGGTTGTGTCGTTCAGATAGAGACGTCCACTATCATCATTAGGTGCAACGTTAATAACGCGACCGCGAACCAGCCAATCACCTGCCTCATAGGCCATTGCAGGTAATGCGGCGGCACTCAAACCCAAACCAGTGATCATGGCAGCTGCAAAAACGGTTTTTTTCATTCTTTTTCCTCCGGGACAACCCCTGTGCGTCAAACATGGGTTCATTTTCAGGGAGGAGGCCTGAACACGCATTGACCTGGATCAATTATTGGTGTGGTAAGAATTTCAACCGCAGAGTTGTTTCAGTTTGTCCTGATCAGTCAGGTTGATTGCTTTGCCCTGAATGCCGATCAAACCTTCGTCCTGAAACCGGGTAAACAGACGACTGACGGTCTCAACGGCAAGCCCCAGATGATTAGCGATATCACCGCGTGACATCGTCAATTGAAATTCGCGGGCGGAGAAGCCGCGATCTTGAAACCGTCGCGATAGAGACAGGAGGAAGGTAGCCAGTTTTTCCTCAGCCGTTTTTTTACCGAGCAAAAACATCAGCGTTTTATCACCCGAAAGCTCTTTACTCAGCCGCGACATCATTTGTATCTGAAGCTGTGGCATGGTGGCACCCAAATCCTGCAGCTTTTCAAACGGTAATTCACAGACACTGCTGCTTTCCAGGGCTTTAGCAGTAGATTTGTATGCCTGTTCGTAAATTGCGTCCATGCCGATAAACTCGCCGGGGAAATAGAAGCCCGTCACTTGTTCACGGCCATCGCTGGCCTGAACCGTGGTCTTGAAGGAACCGGAGCGCACGACAAAAATCGATTTGAACGGTGTATCCGTCGCAAACAAGGCCTGACCGCGGGAATAGTTCTGGCTGCGCTTGATAATTTTGTCCAGCTGAGCCAGATCGTTACTGTGTAACCCTAACGGTAAACACAAGCGGTAAAGGGAACATTCCCGGCAGGCGATGTTGTGTTCGTGCTCGACTTTGGCGAGGTCTTTGAATAACGGGGTAACGTTGTTCAATTGAGCCATTACTGATCCTTGTGCATAACATTGCCTATAATAACCCTTCAAACCCTTGTCCGAAACAGTTATTATCTCGTTTTATCAATAAAATCAGGATTCACAATGACCGCTCGTAGCGCGACTATTGCGCGAAACACGCTGGAGACCCAAATCGAAGTTGCCATTAATCTCGATGGCAGTGGCAAATTCCAGGCCGAAACCGGTGTGCCTTTCCTCGATCACATGATGGATCAAATCGCCCGTCACGGTCTGTTTGACCTCAGCGTCAAGGCTAACGGTGATTTGCACATCGATGCGCACCACACCGTGGAAGATGTCGGTATCACCATTGGTCAGGCGTTAAAAAAGGCCCTGGGTGATAAGAAAGGGGTGGTTCGCTACGGTCATGCGTATGTCCCGTTGGATGAAGCGCTGTCGCGCGTGGTGCTCGATTTATCCGGTCGTCCCGGCCTGGAGTTCGGCGTCACCTTTACCCGTGACAAAATCGGTGAGTTCGATGTTGACCTGTTTTACGAGTTTTTCCAGGGACTGGTCAATCATGCCGGTATCACACTGCACATCGATAACCTGAAAGGCCGTAATGCCCACCATATCGCTGAAACCATATTCAAAGCTTTCGGTCGTGCGTTGCGCATGGCGGTATCGCTGGATCAGCGGGCCCTGGAACAATTACCGTCAACCAAAGGGGCATTGTAAGCTCGCAACTCAGGCTTCTTCAGCCATTTTCCAAAGATGATTTGTAAACAGGTATAAAATGCGTCGCGTAGCAGTGATCGACTATGGCATGGGCAATCTTCGCTCCGTGTCGAAAGCACTGGAAACCGTCTCCGGGCAATCCGCTCATGTGTTTATCAGCTCCCAGCCGGAAGAGATCCTCTCGGCCAGCCATATTGTTTTTCCCGGTGTCGGCGCAATCCGTGACTGCATGGATGAACTCCAGCGTCTGAGACTGGATGACGTGGTCAGAGATGCCGCCCGCAGCAAACCCTTTATCGGCATCTGCCTGGGGATGCAGGCAATGTTGAGCCGCAGCGAAGAAAATAATGGCATTACTGCCCTCGACATCATTCCGGGTGAAGTCAAAGCGTTTGACAAGCCGCGCTCAGAACAAGGCGACAAGCTGAAAGTGCCGCATATGGGCTGGAATCAGGTGCATCAGACCTGTACTCATCCACTCTGGCAGAATATTGCGCAGGACAGTCGCTTCTATTTTGTGCATGGTTATTATGTCAGCCCGACCGACCCGGCCGTGGTGGCAGCCACAACCCATTACGGTAATAGCTTTGCTTCCGCTATTTACCGCGATAATGTGTTTGCCACTCAGTTTCACCCGGAGAAAAGCCAACGTGCCGGCCTGCAGTTGCTGGAAAATTTTGTAAACTGGGACGGACAAAGCTGATGACCGCCCAAAAAACGGAGAATGATTTATGTTGTTGATCCCTGCCATTGATCTCAAACAAGGTCACTGCGTGCGTTTGCGTCAGGGGCGTATGGAAGACAATACCGTGTTTTCAGATGATCCGGTTGCGGTTGCCAGAAAATGGGTGGAAGCGGGTGCCAAGCGGCTGCATATGGTCGATCTGGATGGCGCTTTTGCCGGCAACCCGGTCAATGCCGATGTGATTCATAAAGTCTGTGAGACGTTTCCCGACCTCGATGTTCAGGTCGGTGGCGGTATTCGTGATGAAGAAACCATCGAAACCTATCTGCATGCCGGTGTCCGTTATGTCATTCTCGGTACCAAAGCCATCAATGCACCGCATTTTGTCGGCGATGTCTGCGCTGAATTCCCAGGCCACATCATCATTGGTCTGGATGCGAAAGACGGCAAAGTCGCCATCGACGGCTGGTCCAAACTGTCCAACCATGATGTGATTGATATCGCGCAGCAATTCGAACAGGACGGTGTTGAAGCAATCATCTACACCGATATCAGCCGCGACGGCATGATGCAGGGCGTCAACCTCGACTCCACCCGTAAACTGGCCAGCGCCATTCAGATACCGGTCATCGCTTCCGGCGGCGTTAGCAGCTACGAAGATATCGAAGCCTTATGTGAAGCCGAAGCCGAGGGCGTAATGGGTGCGATTCTGGGCCGCTCAATTTACGAAGGCAGTATTGATTTGAAAAAAGGCCAGGAACTGGCCGATAAACTGAATCCACCACTGGAGTTTTAATCACTGATGGGCCTCGCCAAACGCATCATTCCCTGTCTCGACGTTGATAACGGTCGTGTCGTCAAAGGCGTCCAGTTTGTTGATATCCGTGATGCCGGCGATCCCATCGAAGTTGCCAAGCGTTATGATGAGCAGGGCGCAGACGAAATTACCTTTCTCGACATTACTGCGACTCATCACGAACGTGACACCATGGTGCATGTAGTAGAAGCCGTCGCCAGCCAGGTGTTTATTCCATTGACTGTGGGCGGCGGTATTCGCACTGTGGAAGACATCCGCCGGATGCTGAATGCCGGCGCCGATAAAGTGGGTATCAACTCTGCTGCGGTTAAGAACCCGGACTTTGTCCGCGAGGCGGCTGATCGATTCGGTTCCCAATGTATTGTTGTGGCCATTGATGCCAAACGCGTCTCCGAAGAGGGCGAACCCGCCCGCTGGGAAATTTTTACTCACGGCGGCCGAAAACCCACCGGTATTGATGCGGTTGAATGGGCAAAAAAAATGGTTGCTAACGGTGCCGGTGAAATCCTGCTGACCAGCATGGATCGCGACGGCACCAAATCCGGTTTTGATCTTGAGTTGACCCGTGCAGTCAGTGAAGCGGTCGATGTACCGGTCATCGCCTCCGGCGGTGTGGGTGAGTTGCAGGATTTGAGTGACGGTATTACCCGGGGCCTGGCCGATGCCGTGCTCGCTGCCAGCATATTCCACTTTGGTGAGCACACGGTACAGGAAGCCAAACAGCAAATGGCAAGCCAGGGTATTGAGGTGAGGTTGTAATGGACTTTCTGGAGCAAGTTAAGTGGAATGAGGATGGACTCGTTCCCGTTATTACTCAGGAAGCAGAAACAAAGCAAGTACTCACTTTAGCCTGGATGAATCGTGAAGCCTTACAGCTGACAGTCGAAACCGGGCATGCGGTTTACTGGTCCCGCTCCAGACAGCAACTCTGGCACAAAGGAGAACAATCCGGTCATCAGCAACTGATTCAATCCATCCGCATTGACTGTGACTTTGATGCCGTATTGCTGGAGGTGATCCAGAAAGGCGGTATTGCCTGTCATACCGGTCGCCATCACTGTTTTTATTTCCGCTTGCAAGACGGCGAGTGGCAGCCGGTGGAACCGGTCCTGAAAAATCCTGACGAGATCTATTCATGAGCGATATTCTGCACAAACTCACTCAAGTGCTGAACGAGCGCAAACAAGCTGACCCGGACAGCTCTTATGTTGCCAGTCTGTATGCGGCGGGCACTGACAAAATCCTGAAAAAGCTGGGAGAGGAAGCCACTGAGACGGTCATTGCAGGCAAAGGCGGCAATCGTGAAGAAATCATTTATGAAACCGCCGATCTGTGGTTTCACAGCCTGGTGTTACTGGCGCATAATGGGATTGATCCGCAACTGATTCTGGACGAACTGGATCGACGTTTCGGTCTGTCCGGCCATGAAGAAAAAGCCAGCAGGAGCAAATCATGAGCGATTGTCTGTTCTGTAAAATTATCGATGGCGTGATTCCGTCGACGAGGGTATTTGAAGACGATCTCATCTATGTTTTTAAAGACATCAACCCGAAAGCCGATGTGCATTTACTGGTGATCCCTAAAATTCATATTGCCCGTCTTGATGAAGCGAAAGCCGAACATGCCGAGCTTCTGGCCCACATGATGTTGTCCTTGCCCAAGCTCGCCCTAGAGCAGGGTCTCGACACGGGTTTTCGCAGTATCATCAACACAGGTCCGGGTGGCGGTCAGGAAGTTGATCACCTGCATATTCACATCCTCGGGGGCAAATCCTTGCCCAGCTTTAAATAGGAGCACATTATGGGTATCGGTGGAATCAGCATCTGGCAGTTACTTATCATTCTGGTCATCGTGGTACTGCTGTTTGGCACCAAAAAACTCCGTTCGCTGGGCGGTGACCTGGGCAGCGCCATCAAGAACTTCAAGGACTCGATGCAGGAAGGCCGTGACGAGTCAGAAAAAAAGGATGACGACAACATCATTGAGCACGATGATAAAAACGTCCACAACCAGCAACGACAAGAGGATAAGGATAAATCCTCACGTTAATCTTAAGCGTCTGTCAGGTGCTTCATGTTTGATATCGGTTTCTGGGAAATTCTGCTGATCGCCGTGGTCGCACTCCTCGTAGTGGGACCGGAACGCCTGCCCAGACTGATCCGCGTCACCGGTCTGTGGATTGGCCGCGCCCAGGCCTCCCTGCAAAGTATTCGTTCCGAAATCTCCAGAGAACTGCGCGCCCAGGAGCTACAGGATGCGCTCAAGAAGCCGGACAATATGCCGGATTTAAATGAAGAGATCCGGCTCGATGACAGCACACCGGATTCATCAAAGGACAAGAAACAGGATGGATGAACAGCAGCAACCGCTGATCTCGCATCTGGTTGAACTGCGTGATCGTCTGTTACGGGCCGTATTGGCGGTATTACTGGTCGCTCTCTGCCTGTTTCCGTTTGCCAATGATTTATACCTGTTTCTGTCCGAGCCGCTGATGCGGCATCTGCCGGAAACCAGTTCGATGATAGCGACCGAGGTCGCTTCTCCGTTCCTAACCCCGTTCAAGCTGACGCTGAGCACGGCGATTATGATTGCCGTCCCTTATCTGTTGTATCAGCTATGGTCATTCGTCGCACCGGGACTCTACGACCATGAACGCAAGCTGGTCTTCCCGCTGATTTTTGCCAGTACGGTGCTGTTTTTCTTAGGTATCGCCTTTGCCTTTTATGTGGTGTTTCCGCTGATTTTTGCTTTCCTGACCCAGGCCGCGCCCGAGGGTGTGGCGGTGATGACCGATATCAGCAGTTATCTGGATTTTGTCCTCAAACTGTTTTTTGCCTTCGGTCTGGCCTTTGAGGTGCCGATTGCCACTTTATTGTTGATCTGGACCGGCGCGTCCACGGTGGAAAGTCTGACCGAGAAACGTCCCTATGTGATTGTCGGCGCTTTTGTGGTGGGTATGCTGCTCACCCCCCCGGACGTCATTTCCCAGACGCTCCTGGCGCTGCCTGTGTGGCTATTATTTGAGCTGGGACTGTTCAGTGCCCGCTGGCTACCGAAAAGACGCAGTCAGGAAGAGGAAGAAGCTTAAACGTTGTAACGCATCCGGGTCCCGTGCTGCAATGACAGTTCAATCTCTTCAGCGCGGATCTGACTGGGGAAATAAACCCCGGAAATTTTGGCGCCATGAATACTGGCCCCTTCCAGGCTCAGGCAGCCACTGAAATCGATACCCCGTAAATCTGCCTGGCGAAAATAGCTGTTGGAAAAATCCAATCCTTCAGCAACAAGCCCCTGCAGGTTCAGATGTCTGAAATCACAACTGGTCAGATTAACCTGCTCGCCGGCAGCCACCCGTCGGTTGAATTCTTCTACTTTGCCATCGCGTAACAGTTGGTAAAGCGGATTATCGGGAATTGCCGGTGCCGTCATGACGTTCTCCTGTCTTTGTAATAAATCCAAGATTACCGCCCGTAGCAGGGCTTGTAAATGCAGACAAATTGCACATTGCAAACCGTGCAGTTGTGCTATGTTGTGATTGAGACAACCTGCAAAGAGGCACCGACTATATGACCATCAAGCAAGCGCTGATTGACGAACTGGAAGTCCTGTTACAATTTCCGCTCGACAGCACCCAGGCCGGCATTAAAATTCATCATGATGCCAAGGAAGGACTGATAGAAGCGGCACAACAGTTACATGATAAAGGCCTGATCACCCAGCATGATGGCGGTTACCTGACTGATCTTGGTTATGAGGCCGCAGAACATTTGCAGCACGCTCTGAGAATCGTCACCTCCTGATGCGCTGATAGCTCAAGAAGCTGTAGTCATAATCATTTTTCTCGTCAGCCGGATGATCCTCACGGCTGACACATTCCCATTCATCGCTCGACCAGTCTGGAAACCAGGTATCTCCATCCAGTCGGGCGTGAACCAGGGTCAGATAGAGTTTATCCGCCAGGGGCAGTGTCTGTTGATACAAAGATGCGCCCCCCATGATCATCACTTCTTCCTGCCCCTGACATAATGCCAGCGCTTCCTCCAGCGAATGAACCACATCACAGCCCGATGCCTGAAAGTCGCGACTCCCCGTAATGACGATATTCTGCCTGCCCGGTAGTGGACGACCGATAGACTCATGGGTACGTCGCCCCATCACAATCGGTTTATTCATGGTAACGCGTTTGAAATGCTGTAGATCCGCCGACAGACGCCACGGCAAATCATTATCTCTTCCTATCAGCCCCTGTTCATCAGTGGCCACAATAATGGCTAATTTCATCGAAAACCTTCTTTCTTGAACCGTCACTAATATAACGTGAATCAGCTCCCTCAATAAAAGCTGTATAAGTGCCAAATAAGATCGATCACAACTTGTGGATAACTTTTGCTGTGGATAAGTCAGCATTTTGTCCACAACAAATCCGCGTCAGTCGATGAAAGTTATCAACAAGTCCGGATCAGGATAAGATGTTGTATTTAAGTCGATTACAATAACTATCCAACTACCCACAGGCATCAGACATTAACATCATCAAAAAAATATCTTTCTCTTTCTTTCTGTTAATTAACGTATGACCAGCATTGTTCACATTGCCGTACCCAGTCCGCTTCGGCAGTTATTCGATTATCTTTCAGACAAAGAGGTCGACTTCTGGCAGGCCGGTATGCGAGTCAGGGTCAACTTTGCTGGTAGAGATTGCATCGGCATCGTCATGAATGCCAGCGACAGTAATGAGCAGACACAGAGAAAGCTGAAGTATATTGAAGCGATCATCGATGAATCGCCGCTTATTCCTGAGGAAGTGATACAGACAGTACTCTGGGCCAGCCGTTACTACCATCATCCACTCGGAGATACCTTCCAGACGGCGCTGCCCAAACAAATTCGAAATGGCAGCGAAAGCATGTTGGAGCAGGAACCCTGGTGGTCTAAAACCGAGAAACTCAGTGAGAAAAAACTGGGGACTAAGCAGCAAGCCTGTCTGGCTTTATTGGAAGACTATCCGGATGGCGTCAGTCAATCTACGCTGCGACGTGAGCTGGGCAATATCACCGCATCATTGAAAGGGCTGGAACAGCAGGGACTGATCACGCAAAAACAGTCGGCCAAATTGCCGATGAGCCGCAATGAATTGACCTTTCCCATGCAGTTAAATCAGGAGCAGCAAGAGGTTGTTGATGCCATCTGGGAACAGAAGTCGAGCTTCAAACCCTTTCTGCTGCAAGGCATTACCGGGAGTGGCAAAACCGAAGTTTATATTGAGTTGACGCAACGAATACTGGCTGCCGGTCAGCAGGTACTAATACTGATTCCGGAGATTGGTCTGACCGGTCAATTTGTAGAACGCTTCCAGAAACGACTTGATGCCAGCATTGTGGTTTTAAACTCGGCTATCTCGGATGGCGATCGCAAGCAGGGGTGGTTACTGGCCAGAGCCCGGCTGGCAGATGTGATTATCGGTACCCGTTCCGCGGTTTTTTCGCCTTTGCCCAACCCCGGTCTGATTATCATTGACGAGGAACATGACAGTTCCTACAAGCAACAGGATGGACTTCGTTATCACGCCCGTCATGTGGCACTGGTGAGAGCACAGAAATTCGGTATTCCGATCGTAATGGGAAGCGCTACGCCCTCTCTGGAAAGTCTTTACCAGGTTCAGCAGAACCGATTTCAATTATTGATGCTCAGCCAGCGTGCGGGGGGAGCCAAACTACCCGCAGTTCACTTGATAGACAGTCAGGGAGCACATCCTGATCACGGTCTGAGTGACGTCCTGCTCAATCGAATGCAGATCCATTTGCAAGCCGGCAACCAGGTTATTTTATTTATCAATCGTCGAGGTTATGCCCCGGTACTGATGTGTCATGACTGCGGCTGGCAGGCAAGCTGCCGCCACTGCGATGCCCGCATGGTGGTACACCGGCAAAGACAGATCCTGTTCTGCCATCACTGTGGTCTGATTCAGCGGTTGCCGGACAGTTGCCCGGACTGTGCTAACACGCAGCTCAAAAGCTACGGTGCCGGTACGGAAAAAATTGATGAACAGCTACAGAAACTCTTTCCGGATGTGCCGGTACTCCGCGTGGATCGTGATACCACGCAACGGGTCAATGCCTTTAATGACATTGTCAGTGAAGTCAGACAGGGACAGGCACGGATTTTAGTCGGTACCCAGATGCTGGCTAAAGGTCATGACTTTCATGATGTAACCCTGGTCGGCGTGCTCGATACCGACCAGGGACTTTACAGTGCTGATTTCAGAGCAACTGAAAACCTGGCTCAGATGATTACACAAGTCACCGGTCGTGCCGGGCGGGGTGAAAAAAAGGGTGAAGTGTTGATTCAGACGGAACAGACCCAGCATCCGTTCTGGCGCAGTTTGATTAATGACGGCTATGCCGTCGCTGCACAAAAACTACTTAATGAACGTATTGAGATGGGGATGCCTCCGGTCAGTAACTGGGCCGTAATTCGGGCGGAAGCCAAGGACCGCAGCCTTGCCATGGAATTTCTGCAGGCGGTGTCTCAGCTTTTACATCAGACAGCACAGCAGGCAGTACTTATTCTGGGGCCGGTACCCACCATCATGGAAAAAAAAGGCGGCCGCTATCGTGCTCAGTTGTTGCTCACGGCAACATCGCGTAAACCGCTGCATCAGTTACTGGACTGGCACACAGATGCTATCAGCCGACACAAACTGGCACGCAAATGCCGATGGTCGATTGATATCGATCCCATGGACCTGATTTAGGTGGCTGTGACGGAACCGCGTTAAAACAAGGATGTCATGAGCGTGGTTGATCGGTTAAAATGCGCGACACACTTCAATTTGCATTTCAGGGCGTTAATACGTTGAAAGATCAACTGAAAAACCTGGTCAACCAGGCTTTATCTAATTTTATCCAAAAACATCAACTTGAGATCGATCTCCCCGAGATTCAGATCGAACGCACCAAAGACAAAAGCCATGGCGATTTTGCCTGCAATATCGCTATGATGCTGGCCAAACCGGCGAAAATGAATCCGCGCCAGATCGCGACCGAAATTAACGAGGCTTTGCCTGCATCATCTGTAGTCAGCAAGGTTGAGATTGCCGGTCCCGGCTTTATCAACTTTTTCCTGACAGCGGAAGCCAGCCAGCAGGTCGTCAAAGATATTCTGAGCCAGGCAAACGCCTATGGCCGTAGCCATATCGGTCAAGGTAAGAAAGTGCAGGTCGAGTTTGTCTCGGCCAACCCAACCGGTCCGCTGCATGTTGGTCATGGCCGTGGTGCCGCTTATGGTTCGGTAGTCAGCAGCTTGCTGATGGCTGCTGGCTTTGACGTGCACCGTGAGTATTACGTCAATGATGCCGGCAGACAGATGGATATTCTGGGCACCAGTGTCTGGTTGCGTTACCTGCAGGCCTGTGGTGAACAGTTCACTTTTCCCAGCAATGGTTACCAGGGCGATTACGTCCGGGATATCGCAGACGAACTCAAGCAACAATATGACGAACAGTTCCGTCATTCGTCTGAGGCTGTGTTCAAGGACATTCCGGCCGATGAACCGCAAGGCGGCGATAAGGAAATGCATATCGATGCCTTAACCCAACGTGCCAAGCAATTGCTGGGTGAGGAGGATTATCGCCTTGTTTTTGACAAAGGGCTGAACGCAATTCTGGGCGATATCCGTGACGATCTGGCTGAGTTTGGCACTGAATACGATGAATGGTTTTCCGAGCGTTCGCTGGTCGAGTCAGGCGAAGTCGATAAAGCCATTGAGCAGCTGAAAGCCGCTGGTCAGCTCTATCAGGAAAAAGGCGCCTGGTGGTTCCGCTCCACCGATTACGGTGATGAAAAAGACCGCGTCGTCGTGCGTGATAACGGCCAAGCCACCTATTTCGCATCCGACATTGCTTATCACCTGAATAAATACCAGCGCGGATTTGAGCAGATTGTTGATATCTGGGGTGCCGATCACCACGGCTATATTCCCCGGGTAAAAGCGGCCGTCACCGCTATGAAGCAGAATGTAGACCAACTGAAAGTGTTGCTGGTCCAGTTTGCTGTGCTCTACCGCGGTGCTGAAAAAGTGGGGATGTCGACCCGCAGCGGTGAATTTGTGACACTGCGTGAACTGCGCGATGAAGTGGGTAAGGATGCGGCACGTTTCTTCTACGTAATGCGTGGTGCCGATCAGCATATGGATTTTGATCTGGAACTGGCCAAGTCACAAAGCAATGATAACCCGGTGTATTACGTGCAATATGCCCATGCCCGGGTCTGCAGTGTGTTCCGCCAGTTACAAGAACGTGGTATGCAATGGGATCAGGCGGAGGGGGAGGCCAGTCTGTCTGCCCTGACTGCTGATCATGAAGAAGCGCTGATGACAAGGCTTTCGACCTATCCGGAAGTACTGGAAAATGCCGCCATTAACCACACGCCGCATCTGCTGGCGCATTACCTGACCGATCTTGCACGGGACTTTCACACCTACTACAACGCCCATCAGTTCATTGTTGAGGACGAGGCGCTGTGTCAGGCGAGGTTGACCCTGATTGCTGCCGTGCGCCAGGTGATTGCCAATGCGCTGGGTGTGATGGGCGTGTCTGCGCCGGAATCGATGTAAGGGGATTTGTTGTGGCTGCCAGAAGAAATACCCGAAACAAGGAACAGGGCCGTAGTCTTCCCTGGGGACCGATGCTGCTCAGTTTCGCTGTCGGCGCTTTTGTCATGTTCCTGTTACATCTGAAAGACAATGTACCTGAAGACAAAACGGGCACAACGGTGAAAAAAGCCGCTGAGCAGGAGCAAGCGCAGAGCGTCGAGCCGACCTTCGATTTCTATACCCTGTTACCGGAGATGGAAACCGTGGTCGAGAATAAAAACAAAGGCGAACAACCGGTGGTGACCGCACCGCCGGAACCCCCGGCAGCAGAACCGGAGCCCCAGACACAGACTGAGGCTGAACCGGCTGAGCGATATATGATTCAAGTAGGATCGTTTAAGAAGCTGGCTGACGCCGATGGTTTCCGAGCTAAATTAGCCTTATTGGGTATTGAGTCTAAAGTTCAGACAGTTACTATAGACAACAAAGATACATGGCATCGTGTCCAGATCGGACCGATTGCCGGTCGCGATCAGGCAGACGCACTGCAACGCCAGTTACGCGAGAATCAGATTGATTCTTTGCTGCTACGCACCCAACAGAGCGGCTGAAGATACCCCGGTGTCGCGCCGGAGAGACCAGTGATGCCGGTTTAAAACTCGGCCTGCTGACCCCAGTTTAGAATTTGATAATTTGATTGAGGACACCGACATGACGGACAAGCAAAGCGATGGCATTTATCATGATGTCGCCAGTCCCTTCTGCGGTATTGCTTCCGATGACCTGGTGGTCGAGGTAAACGGCAATACAGTCACGGTGAAAGAAAACGGTGACCCTGTCACCCGGCACGGCTTTGAAACGCCGCTGAGCGATCTTTCTCCGCGAATCAAGGGTCAGGAAGTCTCACTTGAGGAAGCGGTCAGCCACATTGCCGGTTTGCTGAAAAACAGTAAACAGCCCCTGATTGGCGGTATGGGAACTGACCTCAACGGTGCCCGGGCAGCGATGGCACTGGCTGATCTCAGTCGTGCCACTATAGACAGCCAGTTTTCTGATGCCGCCTTCCGCAATATTCTGGTACTGCAGGACAGTGGGTATATGACTACCACCCTGACCGAGGTGAGAAACCGGGTTGATTTGCTGCTGGTCGTCGGTACCGATATTGAAGCCACTTTTCCGCGCTTTTTTGATCGCTTCATCTGGCCCGAAGAGAGCATGTTCGGCCAGGAAATCGAAAGCCGCGAAATTATTTATCTGGGTAAAAAGCCTTCGGGTGATGCCTCAACCTCACCGGGCGGACGTCCGGCCGAAGTACTGGAATGTGATGATGCCCATCTGCCCGAGGTCATCTCCGTATTGCGCGCTTTGGTTAATGGGAAGAAAGTGCAGGCGGAAAGTGTCGGTGGCATCGCTGCGGCCGATCTCGCCGGTATTGCCGAAAAGCTGAAGGCCGCCAAATACAGTGTCATTACCTGGTCCGGCTCCCAGCTCAATCACGATCATGCTGAAGTGACTATCCAGAACATCTGCGAGATGATCAAGGAAATCAATCATGACACCCGTTCCAATGGGCTGCCGCTCGGTGGTAAAGAAGGTGATACGCTAGTGAATGCGGTCTCTTCCTGGCAGTCAGGTTATCCGATGCGTACCAGTTTCAGCCGTAATATGCCTGACTATGATCCCTACATGAATCGCGGCCAGCGTATGCTCGACGAGGGCGAGGTCGATGTACTGTTATGGGTGTCCAGTTTCAATATCGACGGCAAGCCGCCTAAAACCGATGCCACCACGATTGTGCTCGGTCGGTCAGGAATGATGTTTGAGCAGGAGCCGGAAGTCTTTATCCCGGTCGGGGTACCCGGGATTGATCATATCGGGCGCACTTTTCGCTGCGACAGTGTCGTCTCAGTGCCTTTGAAGAAATTGCGTGACAGCGGCTTGCCCAGCACCTATGAGGTGCTGACTGCTGTTGAACAAGCCCTGTAAACGGAGACCAAGATGCTAACTAAACTTACAGGCGGTCGTGTCATTGATCCTGAACACGGTATTAATGATGTGGTTCGCGATATCTATATCCGTGATGGTCGTATTGTCGATGCCCCCAGTGATGGCAAGATCGATGAAGAAATTGATGTGCGCGGCAAAATCATTATGTCAGGCGCCATTGATATGCATACCCATATCGGTGGTGGCAAGGTCAATATTGCCCGCACGATGTTGCCCGAGGATCATGCCGAATCCCTGATCGAGCGTACCGAGCTGATGCGAAGTGGTTGTGGTCATGCGGCACCGAGTACGCTGACCACCGGTTATCGCTATGCCGAAATGGGGTATACCGCCGGTTTTGAGCCCGCTGTGCTGCCTATCAATGCCCGTCAGGCCCATATGGAAATGCATGACACCCCCATTATTGATAAAGGCGGCTATGCGATGCTGGGCAGTGATGATTTTCTGCTCAGAATGATGGCGGCCAATGAGGATCAGGAAGCCATCAATAACTATGTCGCCTGGACCCTGACCCACACCCAGGCACTGGGCCTGAAAGTGGTCAACCCGGGTGGGATTAACGCGTTCAAATTTAATCAGCGCAAGCTGGATCTGGACGAGAAAAACAGCTTCTACAATGTCTCTCCGCGTGAGATTCTGCAGCGTCTGTCCCGAGCCGTGACCGAGCTGGGCGTACCGCACCCACTGCACGTGCACGGTTGTAATCTGGGGGTTCCGGGGAACAAGGATACGACGTTGGATAGTATCCAGGGGATTGAGGGGCTGCCGATGCACCTGACCCACATCCAGTTCCACAGTTACGGCACCGAAGGTGATCAGAAATTCTCTTCCGGTGCGGCGGAAATCGCCGAAGCTATTAACCGTAACAAGAATATTACTGTCGATGTTGGTCAGATCCTGTTCGGTCAGACTGTGACCGCTTCCGGTGATAATATGCGTCAGTTTGCCGGTGCACCGCATGCCCATCCCAACAAATGGGTGTGCATGGATATCGAGTGCGAAGCGGGCTGTGGTGTTGTGCCTTTCAAATACAAAGACCAGAGCTTCGTCAACGCTTTGCAGTGGATGATTGGTCTCGAGACTTTCCTGATGGTCGATGATCCCTGGCGGATCTTCCTGACCACCGACCATCCCAATGGAGCGCCGTTCACCAGTTATCCTCATTTGATCAAGCTGCTGATGGATAAATCTTTCCGTAACGACATGTTGTCGACCTTGCATCCGGAAGCACAACAGGCGACCCATCTGGCATCGCTTGATCGGGAATATTCACTTTACGAGATCGCCACCATGACCCGCGCCGGTGCCGCCAGACTGCTGGGTCTCTCCGACCGGGGCCACCTGGGCGTGGGTGCGGCGGCCGATATTACCGTTTACAGCGATCACCCGGATCGCGAAAAAATGTTCAGCAGTCCGGATTATGTGTTCAAGGACGGTCAGATGGTGGTCAAGAATGGTCAGTTGATCAAAATCACCTGGGGCACCACCCATGTGGTCAAGCCGCACTATGACGCTTCAATTGAAAAACCGCTGCAGTCTTATTTCGATAAATATCACACCATCAAAATGGGCAACTTCAAAATCAGTGATGATGAAATCGTCGATGACGGACGCGGCAGTCTGACCATTCAGCCGTTGAAACAAGGAGGAAAACTATGATTATCAACGGCGTCACGATTGACGAGACTTTCGCCGAAGCTTTTCCGATGCGCGGCACCCGCGTCATCATCACTGCACAGAACCTGGAGTGGGCGATGAATTCAGCCCAGGCCTTTACCGGTTTTGCGACTTCGGTGATTGCCTGTGGTTGTGAAGCGGGGATTGAACGCACGCTGGAGCCTCACGAAACACCGGATGGACGTCCCGGTGTCGCCTGTCTGATTTTTGCGATGGGCGGAAAAGGGCTGGCTAAACAGGTTGAAACCCGTGCTGGTCAGTGTGTACTTACTTCCCCTACATCAGCGCTTTTCTCTGGTTTACCCATGGACCAGGAAGAAAAAGAGATCCCACTGGGTAAGAACCTGCGTTTCTTTGGTGATGGCTACCAGATATCCAAGATGATTGATGGCAAGCGTTACTGGCGTATTCCGGTCATGGATGGTGAATTTCTGGCAGAAGAAACTACTGGGATCCGTGCCTCGGTTGGTGGTGGTAACTTCCTGATCCTGGCTGAATCCCAGCCCCAGGCGCTGGCAGCCTGTGAGGCGGCGATTCGGGAAATGCGCAAGCTGCCTAATGTGATTATGCCGTTCCCGGGCGGTGTGGTTCGCAGTGGCTCCAAGGTCGGCTCCAAGTACAAGGCACTGAATGCGTCCACCAACGATGCTTTCTGCCCGACCTTGAAAGGTCAGACCAAAACCGAACTGTCGCCGGAAGTGGAATCGGTGATGGAAATCGTCATTGATGGACTCACAGAAGGTGACATTAACAAGGCGATGCGGGCCGGCATTCAGGCCGCTTGTGAACTGGGCGCCGAAAATGGTATCCGCCGCATCAGTGCCGGTAACTACGGCGGCAAACTGGGGCCGTTCCACTTTCACCTGCAGGAGATCATGGCATGAGCGAATTGATTCTGACTCTCAAATCTGCGCCGGCGCAGCGTGTCGACTGCTCACCGCTGACGGTGGATAAGCTGGAAGGTAAAAGCGTCAGCGATATCGCAGCACTCCCCCTGGTCGTTGGTAATCAGAAGCAACGGGTGGATGAGCTGTTTGATATCGAAGGTGACGATCCTGCCGTCATGCGTTTTGAAAAGGCCACCGACAAGCTGGATCATATTGGTCATGGTATGAGCACCGGCACGATTACCGTCAATGGCAATGCAGGCGCGTATCTGGGTCAGTTTATGATGGGAGGAGAAATCATCGTAAACGGCAACACCGGTATATACACCGCCTGTGAGATGAAAAAAGGCTTTATCAAGGTCAACGGTGATGCCGGTGACTTTGTCGGTGCCGCCCGGATTGGCTATAAAAATGGCATGACCGGCGGTGTTGTTGTGATTACTGGCAATACCGGTGCCCGCACTGGCGATCATATGCGTCGTGGCATGATCCTGATTGAAGGTAATGCCGGTGATTACTGTGGTTCACGGATGGTTTCCGGGACTATAGCTGTGCTGGGACAGGTGGGCGCGCATCTGGGGTATGCGATGAAGCGTGGTACCCTGCTGCTGCAACAAGCCCCGCAAAAGGGTATTTCTGCCAACTTTAACGATTGCGGCTCGCACACACTGGCGTTTTTGCCACTGATGTTCGCCTCATTCAGAAAACTCGATTCCGAGTTTGCCAGGGTAGAACCCTTTTCACGTGTGCAGCGCTATGCCGGTGATTTATCCGGCATTGGCATGGGTGAAATCCTGGTAAAAATATAGGCTTTACCGAATTCGAAAGCCCAGAAAAAGCCTGCTTTAAAGCAGGCTTTTTTGTCCCCGCTAAGGTCTTTGGCAAAGCTGAAAAATTGGTTTAATCTCTGGATTATAAACTGTCTGAGTACAGCCTGTATCTGGCACTGAAATGAGAGGGATGGTCCATGTCTGACAACGGCAAAACCGTTATTCAGTTTATTGTCGAGGAACAGCGAGCGCATCCTGACGCAACTGGTGATCTATCCGGTCTGCTCAGTGATATCACCAGTGCCTGTAAGAAAATCTCTCACCTGGTCGGTCGCATCGGTCTGTCTGGGTTGGGTGGTTATGCCGATTCAGAAAATGTGCAGGGTGAGACGCAGAAAAAGCTCGATGTGATCAGTAATGAGGTCATGATCGATCATTTGAAATGGACCGGTCACCTGGCGGCGATGGCTTCAGAGGAAAATGAGGAAATTATTCAAATTCCGGCCCGTTATCCCAAGGGAAAATATCTTGTCTGTTTTGATCCACTGGACGGGTCCAGCAATATCGATATTAACTTTTCCGTAGGCACTATCTTCTCTATTCTGCGCTGCCCGGAACAGAGCAAAAACCCTTCACTGAAGGATTTTATGCAGCCGGGTACCGAGCAGGTCTGCGCCGGTTTCTGTGTCTATGGCCCGTCAACGATGTTGATCATGACCACCGGACATGGAGTGAACGGCTTTACGCTGGACCGCGATATCGGCGAGTTTATCCTCACCCATCCCAAAATGAATATCCCTATGGATACGGCCGAATTTGCCATTAATGTTTCCAATCATCGCCTGTGGGAAGCGCCGGTGCGCCGTTATGTTGATGAGTGTATTCAAGGTATTGATGGTGACAGGGAAAAGAATTTCAATATGCGCTGGAATGCGTCCATGGTGGCGGAGATCTACCGTATTCTCACCCGTGGTGGCATTTTCATGTACCCGATGGACAGCCGTCTGGTGAAACAGGGTGGGCATTTACGTTTAATGTATGAGGCCAATCCAATGAGTTTTATAGTCGAACAGGCGGGCGGGCAGAGCTGGACCGGTTATCAGCGTATTATGGAGATTCAACCGCAAGATATTCACCAGCGGGTGCCGGTGATCCTGGGATCAAAAAATGAAGTTGACCGCATTATCAAATATCATCAGCAGGCCTGACCGGCGCTTGCTTATCGCCCTGTGTCTGCTGTGGCTGAGTCTCCCAGTCGCGGCAACCGAGGTCTATAAATGCAAGGTCAATGGCGCTGTAACATTCAGTGATCAGCCCTGTTCAGAACAGGCTAAGACGATTCATATCGATGTTCGCGAGCCCGGAACAGAGGCGGTCAAGGCCCAGCAGTCGGTGACTGCAACTTTCGAGGAAGAATCTCGGGTCAATGAAATCCGCCAGCTCAATCAACGCAATGATGAACTGCAACAGCAGATGCGCCAACTGCAACAGCAGCATCAGAGTGAGATGCAAAAATTGCAGGCCAGAACTTATGACTACGGTGACGGGCGGGTAGCAACCCGTGAATATGGCTTGTTTGAAAAAATGGACAAACTTGATGCGCAACATCAGCAAAACATGCAATCACTGCAGCAACAGATTGAGAAAAATCAAAAAGCGATAGAAGCGTTACACAAATAGCGATTATGGATAGTCTTTTATGGCAAAAGCATGGATTGCAGGAATAAGCTCATTACTTCTACCTGGTTTGGGTTTTATATACGCACGGCATGACAGGTGGGCTTACCTGGGCTTACTACTATTGATTCTGCCTACGCTCACACTGGGATGGACACAGTGGATTTTTAAACCCTTCGGGGTTATCACTTATCTCTTTTTAAACATTGTTATATACCTTTCGTTGGCGACACTATCTGCTTTGGCTGCGTTTAGAAAGTTGAGGGCACCGGAGAAAATTCCCTGGTTGCGGATAATCATATATCTCATAACCTTCTTGGTTTTTATGAATTCCGGCACGAAGCATTTTATTAGAGAAGACATTGCTGGATTTAATATTTACCGACAGAGTTCCGTGTCAATGTTACCGATAATAAAACAAGGAGATTTGTTACTTGTCGATACCGGATTTTACCGGCATGCACCAGTCAAACCTGATGATATAGTGACATTCTACCCACCAGAGAATCAGTCTTATAAGAGCAATACGATATGGATAAAACGTGTTATTGCCCAAAAAAATGACCATATCACGATAGCTGAAGATAAGTTGATAGTGAATGGTGAAGAACTCAAGGACACCATATTTCATGGTGTCGCGCCAAGCTTTTCTGATTACGTTCTGGACCAGAATGAAGTTTTTGTGTTAGGAGATAATCGTCTCAACAGTAACGACAGTCGGTTTTGGGGACCACTGAATCTCGCTAAAATCCATGGCAGGGTCGTCTCCGTGGTGCTCTCAGAAGGCAGGTTGGTGAGTAAAAGTCTTATTGATTGATCCTGCTAATAACAACAGCCTCATCACCTGGGCTCAGTTGTTTGAACTGTTCATCTCGACTCAATTATTGAAAGGAAGAAAAATGCGTTATTTTTTCGGTTCCTTATTGCTACTCATCAGCAGTCATTTGTCCGCTGAAACGCTGGAGTATCGGTATCAGGACGAAATCCTGGAGGGCTATTATCTGGAAGCCTCAGTCTCAGCGCCGCTTGTGATATTGATACATGACTGGGATGGACCGACAAGCTATGAATTCCGCCGAGCAAAAATGCTACATGAGCTCGGATACAGTGTCTTTGTCGCGGATATTTATGGTGCCGGCGTGCGACCGGTGGCGGTCGCCGACAAACGTCACCATACCGGTGAGCTGTATCGTGACAGGCAGCGGATGAGGGGGCTTATCAATGCGGCGCTGGCGAAGGCAGAAGCACTGGGTGCCGATACCGGCAATGCGGTGATGATGGGATACTGTCTGGGCGGTACGGCTGTGCTGGAAATGGCGCGGGCCGGCTCACCGATGAAAGGCTTTGTTGCCATTCATGGTGGACTGGGGACACCGGCCGGACAGGATTACAAAGACGTTAAGGCGGAGATCCTGGTCCAGCATGGTGCCGCAGATGCGAATATTTCGATGGCTGAATTCGCTGCACTGAGCCTGGCGATGGAACAGGATGAGGCGCCAAATGAAATGATAAGTTACGGTGGTGCGCAGCACTCCTTTACCAAGTTTGATAATCCGAAATATCACCCCCAGGCAGATAAAAAATCCTGGCAGCGTCTGCTCAATTTTCTTGAAGCCAAGCTCAGATGAACTGGCGCTGTTTTCCGCTACTTATCTGCCTGCTGTTCAGTGTTCAGCTCCGCGCCGATGACAGTATAATCCGGTTGGCTGTGGTTAATACGCCGTATCAGAGTGGCCTGATAGATTATCTGTTGCAGGCATTCGAACAAAGCAGTGGTTATAAAGTTGAGATATATGGTGGGGAGGCTGTTTTTGAACGGGCGCGAGAGGGGCAGGCCGATCTGCTGATCGCCCACTATGGCAAACCACCCTTCGAGGAATTCGTGCTGCAGGGCTTTGGCCGTTGGCCAAGATTACTGTTTGCCAATCAGCAGGTGCTGATTGGTCCGTCATCGGATCCGGCTGGTATCGCGGGTATGCACAGTGCTTCAGCGGCATTGAAACAGATCGCCGATAAACAACAACCTTTTTTGCTGAATCAGATCAGCGGCGTCAATGACTTGTTTGAACTGCTCTGGCGGCAGGCGGGCAGACCAGACAAATCCGGCTGGCTGATCGATGCCGGGGTTGCCAGGGGCCGGGCGATGCAACAGGCCGATAAACGGGGCGCCTACACCCTCTGGGGCGCGGGACCTTTTATCCGCTTCAGTCAGCAACACCGACCGGATCTTGAGATCCTGGTCTCAGCCGATCCCTTGCTGCAGCGCGTGATGGCCATCAGCCGGGTCAATCCTGAAAAAGTGGAGGGCGTGAATGCGGCCGGCGCCCAATTACTGCAGGATTATTTATTGTCCGCCGAGGTCCAGGCAAAAGTCAGCCAGTTTCGTCAGCCGGAATATGAGGGGCAGCTCTGGTGGCCGGCGGCCAGACATAATTAGGAGGCAATATGTTTCACCTGAAGCGCATCTTAATGTTGAGTCTGTTAATGTTCAGTCTGACCAGCCAGGCTGATACCGGCTTTCGACTGGAACATTTTGATTATCCCTACCCGGTGGCGCAGTTTTCGCTGACATCCCAGCAGCAGGAGCTGGAGATGGCCTATATGGATCTGGCGCCCAGTGGCCAGGCCAATGGTGAGACGGTAGTGCTGTTTCATGGCAAGAACTTCTGTGCCGCCACCTGGCGTGACACACTGGCTGCACTGAGTGACGCCGGTTATCGCGTGATCGCCGTCGATCAGGTTGGTTTTTGTAAGTCTTCCAAGCCACTGGAGTATCAATACAGTTTTCATCAACTGGCGGCCAATACCCAGGCCTTACTTGCTCATCTGGAGATCGATCACTTTTACCTGCTGGCCCATTCCATGGGCGGCATGCTCGCGACGCGTTATGCGTTGCTCTATCCCGATCAGGTGGACGGGCTGTTGATGGTGAACCCTATCGGACTGGAAGACTGGCTGCAAAAAGGGGTGCCATATATTGACATCGACACCTGGTATCAGCAGCAGTTGAAACTTGATGCTGAGGGCATAAAACGCTATCAGCAGAACACTTATTATGCCGACGAATGGCGTCCTGCCTACGACATCTGGGTAGAGATGCTGGCGGGCCAGTTCAAGGCTGACCGTGAAAAATCCGCCTGGTTGTCTGCCAAAATCTACGACATGATACTGACTCAGCCCGTGGTGCATCAGTTTAACGACCTGGTGGTGCCGACCTGGCTGTTTATCGGGACGCAGGATAATACCGCCGTGGGCAAAGGCTATGCTGATGAGGCCTCACGGCAAACGCTGGGTAATTACCGGAAGCTGGCTTTAATCAGCGTCAGCAGCATACCCGACGCCCGCCTGCAGCTGTTTCCGGCGCTGGGTCACTCCCCGCATATCCAGGCACCCGAGCAGTTCCATCAGGCACTGTTGAAGGCGCTTTCTCAACTTGATTCCCGACCTTAAAGGATTGATGATGCCATTTCTGTTTCAAACCCTGTTTATCGTTTCCTTGTTGCCGATAACACTGGCCGTGCTCGGTGGTTATCTGCGCTATCGTCAGTTCGGTTACTTTGATAACAAACAGCCGCGACGGCAACAGGCACAGATGACCGGTCTCGGTGGCCGCGTTCTGGCAGCACAGAAGAATGCCTGGGAAGCACTGATCTTTTACGCTGTGATGTGTGTGCTTGCTTTCATTTCTGGCACCGATCTCAATCAGTTCAGTTATGCGGCTACCCTGTTTCTGTTGAGCCGGATTGCGCATCCTGTGTTTTATATGCTGGATATGGCGCCTTATCGTTCGCTGGTGTTTATGATCGGCTGGCTCTGCAGTTTTTATATCGGCCTCAAAGCGGTGGCCGATGTTAATTTTGGTGGCTGAATGAAAATCAGCAGACAGCAGCTGGACGCAGCGGTGAGCCGGCAGATCCTGAGCGAACAGCAGGCTGAGGCCTTAATAGAATTCCTGCGTGCACAGCCGGGAACCGGGCCGGTATTTGATTTCACCCACGTCCTTTACTATCTGGGGGGGCTGATAGCGATTGGCGCGATGACCCTGTTCATGACCCTGGGCTGGGAAGCCTTCGGTGGCTGGGGGCTGTTTTTCATCGCGCTGCTCTATGCCGGTGTCGGGCTGAAACTCTGTGATTTATTTCAGCGCAGAGGTTATGCGATCCCAGCCGGGATCTGTGCCACCTTTGTGGTGGCTTTGACGCCGCTTGCAGTTTACGGTTTGCAGCAGGGCCTCGGGTTGTGGCCCGACAGTAGTGCCTACCGTGATTTCCACCGTTACATTCAGTGGCACTGGCTCTATCTGGAGCTGGCGACACTGGCTGTGGGCACCACCCTAGCCTGGCGCTATAAATACCCATTCCTGTTAATGCCCATTGCCGTTACTTTGTGGTACTTGTCGATGGATCTGGCCGCCTGGCTGGCTTTTGAACGACTGGACTTTGAAATCCGGGCGCTGGTGTCAATGTATTTCGGGTTACTGATGACCCTGCTGGCTTTCTGGGTTGATATCCGCAGCCGTCACAGCCAGAGGGATTATGCATTCTGGCTGTATCTGTTCGGCGTGCTGACATTCTGGTGTAGCTTATCGATGCAGCACAGTGACAGCGAACTGGCCAAATTCGGCTACTTTATGATCAACCTGCTGATGATTGGGGTTGGTGTAATCTTGCTGCGGCGTGTGTTTGTCGTGTTCGGTGCCCTGGGTGTGGCGGGTTATCTGGGCTATCTGTCACACCAGGTGTTTGAAGACAGTTTGCTGTTTCCAGTGGTGTTAAGTGCTCTGGGTTTGTTGATTATTTATCTTGGTGTGTTGTGGCAACGCCATGAAAATCGACTCAGCGAGCGTCTGCGCGGCAGGATGCCTCTGGTAGTGCAACAATTACTGGCTAAACGCTGACTCAGCGAGTTTTATACTGGCTTGGACAATAGGCGCGACTAACGGCGGGGTGCCGTAAACGTTGGTGTTTGGTATGCCGGCCGCTGACCCGCTGACGCCAGAGACGAAAGCTGCCGGGTTTGAGAGAGCGTCGCATCAAACGGATAACATCGGTTTCATCGAGACCATAGACAGAGCGAATGGCCTCAAATGGCGTGCGGTCTTCCCAGGCCATTTCGATCAGCCGTGAGTGATCAGCTTCCGACAGCGTTGCTTTCATTTTTGACATAGGCGGACAATAACGGCAGGAGAGTGAAAAATGCGTTTATATGGGATGGTTCTTGTTCTGTTATTGGCCAGTGCCTGTACTTCGGTGCCAGAGGGTATTGAGCCAGTACAATCATTCAAGGTCGATCGCTATCTGGGCAAATGGTATGAAATTGCCCGCCTGGATCATCGTTTCGAACGCGGATTGAGCCGGGTGACCGCTGACTATGAGATGCGGGAAGCAGGGGGGATACGGGTGATTAACCGGGGTTATTCAGCGGAGGAAAATGCCTGGGAACAGGCTGAAGGCAAAGCCTATTTTGTCGCCGATCCCAATATCGCCCACCTTAAAGTGTCTTTTTTCGGGCCTTTCTATGGCAGCTACATCGTGTTCGAGTTGGATGACGACTACCAGTATGCTTTTATCAGTGGGCCCAGCCGTGAATATTTATGGTTACTGGCCAGGGCGCCCAACGTGTCAGAGGAGCTCAAAACACATTTTGTTACTGTGGCCGAGGAAAAAGGCTTTGATGTGGATTCGCTGATCTTCGTCGAGCAGCACTCAAACGCAGAATACTGATTACTGACTTGCAGGGAGGTCACAATGCCTGAAATTGATTTCACACTGGTCTGGTTCAATCTATATCAGATCGGTATCGCTTTTTTACTGTCACTACCGATTGCTTTGAATCGTGAATATCTGGCTAAAGGGGCCGGGCTCAGAACCTATCCACTGGTGTCGATTGCCTGTTGTGCGTTTATGCTGGTGGCGATGGATGTCTATGAAGGCAGTGATGCCGAGGCGCGGGTAATGTATGGCGTCATTACCGGCATGGGCTTTATCGGCGGCGGTGCGATCATCAAGGAGTCCGGCCGTACTATGGGAACAGCCAATGCGGCCGGGATCTGGCTCACCGGCGCTATCGGTATTTCAGTGGCCTACAGCCGATATGAAGTGGCACTGGTGCTGTCTTTTATCGGCTACCTGATCTTTCAGTTTGGCCGCTTCCTTAAACGCGAACAAGCGGATTGATTTAACCCTGTTGCGGTTCAGCCCGGGCCTCCAAACGCTGACGCCGCTTCTCAACCCAGGTCATCACATTGATCAGTAGACTGGGCAGGAAGGTCAATGTGACGATCATTGAGCACAGAATACCGACCAGCACCACGATACCCACACCGCGGTAGAGCTCGGTACCCGCACCGGGAATAAACACCAGCGGTGCCAATCCGAACACGGTGGTGGTGGTTGACATCAGAATCGGGCGCAGCCGCGTGGCGACAGCCTGGTTGACCGCAGTACGCACGGATATGCGCTTATCCCGCAGATTGATCCGGGTCTGTTCCACGATCAAAATCGGGTTATTCACCACCGTCCCCAGCAAAATAACAAAGCCCAGCATGGTGATCATATCGAAAGGCTGAATAATAGCAGGTAGCCCGACCAGGTTGAGCAGGGGACCGGCATGGTTGATGGCTACCAGCCCGACAATACCCCCGGCAATGCCCAGCGGCACGGTGGTCAGAATCAGCAAAGGATAGCCCCAGTGACTGAAAATGGCGACCAGCAGCAGGTAAATCAGCAACAGGGCAATCACCAGATTACCCGACAGTGATTCGCGGGTAGCATCAAGCTGATCGGCGGCGCCGGAAATACTGATGGACACGCCTTTTGCGACCTCACCCGCTGCCTGCATCTCCGGCAGCATCTGGGTACGCACCATGTTAACGGCTGTTTCCAGTGCAATTTCACGGGGTGGAATGATTGATAACGTGACGGTCCGACGCCCATCCACACGACGCAACTGATCACTGTCGACGGTTTCGGTGATATCTGCCAGCGCATTCAGCGGCAACACGGTACCTTCAGGTGTCATAACCGGCATTGTCGACAGATCCGACAGTTTCTGATTCTGGCCGGCGGCACTGAAGATGAACATATCAATCTTGTCATCATCCATGAAAAACTCACCGACATAGGCGCCGTCACTCAGGGCCGCCACGGTGTAACCAAAATCATCGGCGGTCATATCGACCTCTGCCAGCCTGTCCCAGTGCGGTCGTACCTCCACCAGCGGCTGGTCCAGTGACAAGGCGGCGGGTTCGGATTCAATCTGCGGGTCTCCAAACAGCGTTTCGGCATTGCGCAGTGCATTTTCAGCCGTGGAATAGAGGCTTTCCTGATCGGCACCGGAAATATCCAGGTTCACGGCCCGGGTACCGCCCTGATTGCTGGCAATAATCGAACCCCGGTGGGAAAAACCGCGCATGCCGGGGTAACTTTCAAACATCTCGGTGAGCGCGTCCATCATCGGCTCAATATCTTCAGCCCGGGTCGGCTCGCTCAGCACCCAGACCACCCCGGGTGCAATGCGTTGAAAATAGTATTTCAATGAAGGCAGTTCATGCTCGCCATTGTCGAACCTGGCCGGATCGGCATCCAGGGCAGTCACCAGATGGCTACGGATTTCTTCACCGACTTTTTGCATTTCTGACAGGTTGTAACCGGGTGGGGCGGTCATCACGCTGAAGGCCTTGGGCTCTTCCCCTTCCGGCAGGTATTCAGCGGGCGGCATCAGATAGACACCAGCGCCCATTGTGCCGGCGAAAATCAGCACTATACAGGCCAGTCGACGTATTGGACCAGCATTCAGCCAGCTGACGGATTTGAGGATAGGGCCGGGGTGAGACAGATCGTCGCCATGATCACGATCATTACCGAAACCGGCCCGGGCGCAGGCTGCCGGCACTACGCCCACGGCAAACAGCATCGAGGCCAGAATGGCTGTGGATATGGCAATCGCGATATCGGAGTAGAGCTGGCCGGCCTCTTCCTGGACAAACAATACTGGTGCAAAAACCAGGACGGTCGTCATACTCGAGGCCAGAACCGCCGTCCACACCTCACGCACACCGGTAATCGCTGCCTGAATTCGATCCAGGCCTCGGCGGCGGCACTGTTCGATACTCTCCAGCACGACAATGGTGTTATCTACCGTCATACCAATGGCAAAGGCGATCCCGGCCAGAGAAATCACGTTCAGCGTGCGATCAAAAGCCAACAGGCCCAGGAAAGCGGCAATGGTACAGACCGGCATTCCCATCAAGCCGATCAGCGTAGCCCGGCCGGACCGCAGGAAAAGGAACAGTACCAGGGTCGCCAGCACGGCACCCAAAGCCAGATTGGAACTGACTTTATCTACCGAGGCCTGGACATAGCGCACATCATCACCAATCAGCTCAATGGTCATCCCGTTGGGATGCAATTGATCCTGACGGATCTCCTCGACTACCTTGAGCATTTCTTCCTTGATGTTAATCACGTTGGAGCCCGATTCACGTTTGACCGCCATGGTCAGGGCTTCTTCATTATTAACAATCGCAATATTGCGAACTTCGTAGTGATCCAGCCGCACCTCGGCGACATCCTTGAGCTTGATGTCGGTGTTATTGCGATGCGCCAGGGTCAGTTCTTCCAGGCTCTGTAAATCCTGGAAGCGGCCGGTGGTACGGATAAAGTATCGACGTTTACCGTCGTCCAGGTCACCGGCTGAAGTATCCCTGTTGCGTTCACGAATGGCATCGCGGACTTCGGTCAGGGTTAAACCACGCTGTGCCAGCTTGGCCGGGTCGATGGTTATTTGAATCTGACGCTCTGCCCCCCCTCGCAGCTGCACTTCCGAAACGCCGGTGACGCGTTCCATGCGTGGCCGGATATCATCATCGACAAAATCGGTGACCATATCCATATCAAGATTCAGCGGATTGCCAGACAAAGGCTTGACCGCAAAGTACATGAAAGCATTTTCGGAAAAGGAACTGCTACGGATCGTAGGCTGATCCACGTTTTCCGGGTAACTGGGTACCTGACTCAGGGCGTTGGAGACTTCGATCAAAGTTTCATTGATATCTACGCCGAAAGGGAATTCCATTTCTATCTGCGCCTGGCCGGTATCGGCCAGAGACTCCATTCGGGTCATATTGGGTACGCTGCGCAGGTAGCGTTCCTGTTCAATCAGGATCTCTTTCTCGACATCCTGCGGGGTAGCGCCAGGCCAGCCGGTGACCACGCTGATAGTGCGCACATCCAGATCCGGGATCATCTGTATCGGTATACGGGTCGCGGCAGCAATACCCAGCACCACGATAATCAGGACAATGACGGTGAGCAGTTTGCCGTTTCTTATGGGGGCTTCCAGCATGGTTCAAGCAGCCTTATTGGTTGACGACGGTGACAGCCTGACCATCACGCAGGACTTCATTACCGCGTACGACGACGCGGGCATCGGCTTCCAGACCGTCCACAATGCTGACCCCACTCTGACTCTGCTGGCCAATAGTGACCTGGCGCCGCTCGGCGATACCGTCGTTGACCACAAACACGCTGTAACCACCATCCGGATGCAGCAACAGGGCATCGCGCGGAATCAGCAACTTCTGTCCACCGTCACCACTGAGACCGATCACAGCGGTAGCCGAGGTACCGGGCAGCAGGTCGATATCAGATGCATCGACGACAACGCGGACCAGAAAAGCGCGGGCCTGAGGATCACTGACCGGTACAATTGCGCTGATCTTACCCGGCAACCGACGGTTGGGATAAACATCGGGAATGACCTCCACCGGGCTGTTCTGGTTGACTGAGGAAAACTGTTCCTGGGGGACATTGACATCAAGACGCACTTTATCCGTTGCCACCAGTTCCAGCACCGCCGTACCGCGGTTAATCCACTCCCCGGCCTCGGTCATCTTGGCACTGATAACCCCATCGAATGGCGCGGGTAGATCGTGGCGACGTAGTTGTTCCAGCGCGGCACGCTCAGTGGCTTTGGCAGCGACCAGAGACGCTTCCGCCAGCGCCAGATTGGATTGGCGATTGGCGAGTTCACTCTCGGAAATGTAGTTCTTTTTGCGCAGGCTCTGGGCTTCATTGACCAACCGCTGGGCTTCGTTGCGGGCTGCTTCGGCTTCTACGGTGGCGGCCTGGGTCTGGGCATACTGCTGGCTGGCAATGGCCGGATCCAGTTTAAGCAGAAGGTCGCCCTGATTGACTTCATAACCGGCATCAACCAGGACTTCCTTGACCAGGCCATCGACCCGGGGTGACAGCATGGCTTGTCTTTCCGCAGTCAGCGAACCGGAGAGGGTCAGAGTTTCAGCTATGGTAGATTGGGTGGGGGAAGCGGTCGACACCGGAGTGGCATCATCAGCGTTAACAGTCAGGCAAAAAAGGCTGAAAAGCAGCCAGCTTAGATGTCGCATGAAAAATCCCGTTGCAAAATGTCCGTATGGTCAATGTCTGACCGAATATAGGGGCTGGAAAGCCGAGATTAGTTCCCGGTTAAGTGACCAGCGTTGTGAAAAAAGCTAATTTAATGATGTCAAAGACCCGTATGGCAAGTCTTGAGTGCCGATGTTTACAATTTTTTACATATGCATAGCTTAACCCGCTTACTACCGGTCTGGGCGATTTTACTGTGTCTGCTGGCCTGGTGGCAGACTGCCTGGTTTGTCAGCCTTAAGTCGGCGATTCTGCCTCTGCTGGCGGTGATCATGTTTGCTATGGGGCTGACACTGCGGCTGAGTGACTTTCGTCGGGTGCTCACCATGCCAGCGGTGATTCTGCTTGGCGTCAGTCTTCAGTTTGTGATGATGCCGCTGCTGGCCTGGCTTATCAGTCATGGCATGGCGCTGGAGACTTTGTTGGCAACCGGTCTGATTCTGGTAGGGGCCAGCCCCGGCGGCACAGCATCCAACGTGATGACCTACCTTGCCGGCGGGAATGTGGCCTTGTCCATCTCACTGACAGCCTTATCGACGCTACTGGCGGTGGTGCTCACTCCCTGGCTGAGCTGGTTCTATATCGATGCCGATATTGCGGTACCTGTCGGCTCGATGTTGCAGACTATTCTGGCGCTGGTGATTGCGCCGGTAGTGGGTGGTATGCTACTGAATCACTGCCTGCCGAGGCTTGTCGCTCCCCTTCAGCGTATTTGTCCATTGCTGGCAACGCTGGCAATTGTATTTATCATCGCCATTGTGTTTGCCTTGAACAGGAACAGCATGGCGGTCTTGTCTTTCACATTGCTGGCCGCCGTCGTTATACATAATGCGTTGGGACTGACGCTGGGTTATCTGGCCGGCCGCTGTTTCGGCTATGAGGCGGCTATCTGCCGGACGCTGGCGATTGAGGTCGGTATGCAGAATTCGGGACTTGCCGTTGCGCTGGCAATGAAAAACTTTGCGTCGCTGGCGGCACTGCCCGGCGCGCTTTTCAGTATCTGGCACAATATCAGTGGGTCGTTGCTGGCGGCATTCTGGCAATGGCGGGATAGGAGACAAGGCCAATGAGCGCAGAAATCGAAAGCCTTTACATGTTGCTGGTCGCGCTGGCGATCGGACTGATGATCGGTATCGAGCGCGGCTGGCAGGAGCGTGATAGTCAGGAAGGTCAGCGTATTGCCGGGGTGCGGACTTACGGTTTAATCGGTTTGCTCGGTGGTGTGTTGGGCATGCTGGCGCAGACATTTGAGCCGCTGGTGCTGGGGCTGGGATTTCTGGCTCTGACACTGGTGATTGGTAGTATTTTCCTGATTAAACAGCGCCAGGAAGGGGAATGGGGCATTACCAGCCTGGTTGCCGCTTTACTGGTTTTTGTACTGGGTGCACTGGCCACCTCTGGCAAGGTTACCCAGGCCTCGGCCTCTGCGGTGGTGATGGTATTGCTGCTCAGTTACAAACCGCAACTGCACGGTTTGATCAGCAAACTGCGGCTGGAGGAGCTGCGTGCCGGTATTAAGTTATTACTGATATCGGTGGTGATGTTGCCAGTGCTGCCTGATCAGGGTTATGGCCCCTGGGAGGCGCTCAATCCCTATCGTATCTGGATGATGGTTGTGCTAATCGCGGCCATCTCCTTTATCGGCTATTTCGCGATAAAAATTGGTGGCGCCCACCGCGGGATTCTGTTCACCGGCCTGTTCGGTGGCCTGGCTTCTTCCACGGCAGTGACGCTGCATTTATCCCGCCTGGGTAAACAGAACCAGGAAGTGGCACCGGTAGCCTCCAGCGGTATTCTGATTGCTTGCGGTACCGCTTACGTCAGAATACTGATTGTAGTTGCCATGTTGGCACCTTCTCTATTAAGGGATTTGTGGCCACCGGTGGTGCTGATGGCTTTAGTGACCTATCTGCCGCTGATACTTTATCGCTTTGCTAAATCATCCAGTTCACTGGGTACGTCATCGACGCTGCAGAATCCGCTGGAATTAAAAACGGCATTGACTTTCGGTGCTATTCTGACCGCAGTCATGCTGCTCAGCGTGCTGTTGCGTGAGGCCTATGGTGATGCCGGTCTACTGATTCTGGCGGCGGTGTCGGGCATGGCGGATATTGATGCCATGATGCTGTCGCTGATTGGCATGACGGATAATGATTTATCGACCAGATTGTTTGTGATGGGGCTGGTGATTACCGCCGCTGCCAACAGTATGGTGAAAGGGGTCATGACCGGGCTGATTGGTGGTCGTCAGCTTGCGATTAGAACGGCACTACCCTTAGTGCTGGCCGGAGTGGCTGGCGTCCTGGCCACATGGTTGGGGTATTGGTGACGCTCAAGTCACCGGTTTCTTTCGCGGCAGAGGGAGAATCGCGAATGCAGGCACTGTTTGTAAAACACCGCTCTCCGTCAATGGCGGCGGGGATGAACATACTGGCACCCGGGCTGGGTCTGTATTACCTGGGACAGCCACGTGACGCCTGGCTGTTAATGATTCTGGTCGTCCTGCCCTGGTTTGCATTATTACTGTTTCCCTGGCATCTAAGTGCACCGTTACCGCTCGTCGTTCTACCCTTGCTATCAGTCACGCTCTGGCTTTTAACGCTGATTTTCGGCTGGCATCGTGCCCGCAGGCAGAGTCCAATGGTTCAGCATGAATCACAGCGATGGTATCGCTATACAGGATTCTGGCTTATTTTCTGTGGACTCTGTTTGCTGTGGTTGTCGCTGGCACTGGTGGTCAAACTTCAACTAAGCCTGCACCAGGTAACGGATAACGCCATGTCGGGTACATTCAAGAAGTACGACTGGGTGGTGATTGGCGCTGATATTGGTCAGCCCGATACACTTCAGCATGGTGATATCGTGTTGTTGATTGACCCTGAGACTCACCGTGAAGTGCTTCAGCGGGTGGTGGCCTTACCCGGAGAGCAAGTCACTGTGCACGGCGGAGGTTTATTTGTTAACGGTGAGTGGCAGTCAGAACATTACCTTGACGACCTACAAAATCAGAAGTGGATCCCCGAAGGCGTTGTGCATACCACCGTGCCAGAAAATCAGGTTTTTGTACTCGCTGATAATCGCGATAACAATCGTGATAGCCGTTACTGGGGGGCCATACCCATGGCTGAGCTAGTGGGTAAGCAGGTCTATCGTTTGGCTGACAAGCCCTGGCGTTTAACGGAACTGAAGCGTTTTGTGCGGAGTCTGAGCTCGAAAATCAGCGGAGACTAAAAATGCATAACAACGGTTTGTCTTTCGGTATCCTGATACTGTGCCTCACAGCAGGCGCAGCTTTTGCTGAAGCGCAGGAAAATTACCATAACTGTCTGTTCGACGCGGAAAACAAGACAAAGGCTGAACAGGCTGGTCAGACTCCGGCTATTTACTGCGCTTCGCGTCACTTTGATACCGCGCCGACCGCTTTTCAGGCACAAGTACTGTTGCAGGATCTGGAAGGAATGAAACAACGTGATCCCCAGTTTCGTGAATTTTACGAGACCGTCAGAAAAGACAGCAGCAATGATATTTATACCGATCGCCAGATTGTATTGATGTATATCGATAAACGGGAAGTCAATAAAGATTAAAGTCTGCCAGCGGTGCTCCTGTGATTGCACCGATCATTGATGCGGCCGGCCAGCGCTATCCGGCCGGACGCATCATGGTAAACCCATCTTCTCAGTCAGGCATGACTTAAGAGGCTTTAGGCGCATTGCGCCGAGCGCGTTGACCGGCCCTGGGCTGTGACGGCCGCCGCCGTTTTTGTGTGTGTGCGGTTTCACTGCGTTGACCATCCCGGTGTTCCGGTCTGGGCTTTTTAGGGCGACGAGGACGCTGTTTGGCGGCTGTGACGGGTCTTGATGCAGGCACCTCATGCACCGGCTCGAAGTCATCGATATATTCCCGTGACAGGGTTTTGCCAATCAGCCGTTCTATCGCGAACAACTGATCGGCTTCGTCAGCACTGACCAGGGAGATAGCTTCACCACTGGCGCCGGCCCGACCGGTGCGGCCGATACGGTGAACATAGTCTTCAGCGACATTGGGTAAGTCGACATTAATGACATGCGGTAGTTGGTCTATATCCAGGCCGCGGGCGGCAATATCGGTGGCAACCAGCACCTGAATCTCACCTGCCTTGAATTCAGCCAGCGCGCGGGTTCGGGCTGCCTGACTTTTATTGCCGTGAATCGCAGCGGCTTTGAGGCCAGCACTATCGAGATGTTTGGTCAGCTTATTGGCACCGTGTTTGGTTCGGGAAAAAACCAGAACCTGAAACCAGTTATTGTCGCGAATGAGATGACTTAATACGGCCGGCTTTTGCTTTTTATCCACCGGTACTATCCACTGTTTGACGGTTGCAGCGGTACTGTTGGCCGGTGACACCGAGACTTCCACCGGATTGCTGACCAGCGTTTTGGCGAGATTGCGGATGTCGCTGGAGAAGGTGGCTGAAAACAGCAGGTTCTGACGCTTTTTAGGTAACAGAGCGATGATTTTGCGAATATCGTGAATAAACCCCATATCCAGCATTCGGTCAGCCTCGTCCAATACCAGTACCTCTAGCTGATCAAAGCGAATCGCGTTCTGTTGGTACAAGTCCAGTAAACGGCCGGGGGTCGCTACCAGCAAATCGGTGCCGCGCCGCAGTTTCATCATCTGAGGGTTGATTTTGACGCCACCAAACACCACGGTTGAACGTAGTCGCAGGTGTTTACCATAAGTGTCGATACTGTCTGCTACCTGGGCAGCCAGTTCACGGGTGGGGGTCAGGATGAGCGCGCGAGCCTGGTTGCCGGCGGCCGGTTTGCCGGGTGCCAGCCGGTGCAGAATGGGCAGCGTGAAACCAGCAGTCTTGCCGGTACCGGTCTGGGCCGCAGCCATGACGTCCTGGCCGCTCATGATGGCCGGGATCGCCTGGGCCTGAATGGGGGTTGGCTGATCGTAACCCTGTTCGGCAATGGCCCGCAGAATGGGATCACTGAGACCGAGAGATGAAAATGTCATAAAAATACTCAAAAATTAGCGCAATCCCGGCGCTGCACAGCTTAAAGCTGGCGCGAGCCTGTTGTGATTCAGTGCCTTCAAAAGGCCTGCTGACACAAAGGGGATTGTAGGGTTGATAACTGTGGCGGAGCGCCGGACAGGAACTGACAATGGATTTTTGTCGTCTCTGTCGTAGTATGACAGATAAAGTCGATGGTGTTCGATTTTATCTGCACAAGCCTGTCATGTAGTGATGTTATGATGGATTTGTATTCTTTAATTCAGGAGGGATTATGTATAAGAAAAATGCCATTATGGTTGCAGCAATAATCGCTATCGTCGCGATTTTTGTTGTGGTGCTGGTGACAACGGTCTTTGTCGATGATAGTGAAGAACGATATGGTCAGGTACCGACACCGCAAAGCGAAGCCGATATTGCTGAACAAAGTGCTGTTGCACCGGCCTCGGTCAAAGATGAAACCACGCAGCCGCTGGCACAGAATGAAGCGGGTGGTGTGAATGAAACCGTCACCGAACACATGGAAGATGCTCAGGAAGCCGTGCCGGAAACGGTAATTCAAGATGAAGTGGAAGCCGAAGCCACGCCGACGGAAGAATTGCAGTCTGAAGCCGGTGATATGATGGCAGAAGCAGAAAGCGCCGCTGCCGAAATGGCTCAGGAGGCAGAAACTGCGGCTGCGGATTTGGCTAATGAAGCCGAACAGGCGGTAGAAGAAGCTAAACAGGCCGCTGCAGGTGGTGAAATGCATATTGTGACCGCTCAAGGCCTGAAATACAGCCCGCTGGTGGTCAAGATTCAGCCTGGTGATACCGTAGCCTGGGAAAATATGCCCACCCACGATACGCAATCGATTGAAGGACTGATCCCGGAAGGTGCGGAAGCCTGGCACTCTGAATTGGGCAAGAACTATGAACGCACTTTCAGCCAGGAAGGCATCTATGTCTACAAATGCACCCCGCATATCGGTGCCGGTATGGGCGGTGCCATCATAGTCGGTAATCCAGTGAACCTGGAAGCAATCAAGGCTGCGGATGCCAAAGGCGCGGAAGGCCGTCTGGCCAGAAAAGCTATCGCCGCTGCTGAAGAAATGTAATCTTATTTAATACGACTGAAAAGCCCTCTGTCCGTTTATCGGGCAGGGGGTTCTTTTTTGGAAATGACGATGTCAGAAAAAACCTTTATCAAAGGCAAAGACCGGGATCTGGAAACCAGTATTGCCACCATGCAGCAGACACTGAAAGAGTTCGGTTTTGAGGTGGAAGAAGCGTCCTGGCTGAATCCGGTCAGTCATGTGTATTCGGTGCATATCCGAGATAAATCCTGTCCGCTGATGTTTACCAATGGCAAAGGCAGCAGTGCCAAGGCCTGTCTGGCCAGTGCGCTGGGTGAATATTTCGAACGCCTGAGCTGTAATTATTTCTTCGCCGACTTTTACCTGGGGGAAGCGCACAGTCAGGCCGAGTTTGTGCATTATCCGGATGAGCGCTGGTTCAGATCGGAAAACGGTGATATGCCACAAGGGCTGCTGGACGAAGACCTGTGGGCACATTTCGATCCCAATCAGGAGCTCACGCCAGAGCAACTGGTGGATACCAATTCCGGTAATACCGAGCGCGGTATCTGTGCTGTGCCCTATACCCGTGTCAGAGATGATGCGGTCCGTTACTTCCCGGTCAATATCATCGGCAATATCTATGTCAGCAACGGCATGTCTGCCGGTAACACGCAAAATGAAGCGCGGGTGCAGGGCCTGTCAGAAGTCTTCGAGCGCTACGTAAAAAACCGGATTATTGCTGAAGGTCTCTGTCTGCCGGGGGTTCCACAATCCGTAATCGATCGTTTTCCCAAGATCAAAGCGGCGCTTGAAGAACTGGCCGGTCATGGCTATCAGTTGAAAGTGGCGGATGCCTCCCTGGGCGGCCAGTTCCCGGTTATGAATGTGACCCTGATAAACCCGCGCGACGGGTCGGTGTTTGCCTCTTTCGGTGCCCACCCCAGTTTTGAAGTGGCGCTGGAACGCACCGTTACCGAGTTGCTGCAGGGGCGCGGCCTGGATCAACTGGACGTATTCCACCCGCCGACCTTTGATATGGAAGAAGTCGCTTCGCCGGCTAACCTGGAAATGCACTTTATTGATTCCAGTGGCTACATTTCCTACGACTTTTTCCGGGAAGTCCCGGATTATGAGTTTGTCGACTGGGATCATGATGCCAGCACCGGTGATGAGTTCAGCTGGCTGACCGGCATCATTCATGATCTGGGCTTTGATATCTATATCGCCGACTACCGGCATCTGGATGTCTATGCCTGCCGCATTCTGGTGCCGGGCATGTCCGATATTTACCCGGTCGATGAGCTGGTCTGGGAAAATAATAATGAAGGTGCTTTATTCCGCGAAGCACTGCTGTCACTGAAACAGGGCGATCGGGACAGCTGGCAGGCACTGCTGATCGCGCTGGAAGAGGGCGGTTTTAACGATCATGCGCCGGTGGCCCAGTTTATTGGTCTGGCACCGGATCCTGGTACGCTTTGGGCCAGTGTGCGTCTGGGCGAAATCAAACTGATGCTGTGTCTGGCGCTGGAAGATGAGCAGGCGCTGGAGTGGGTCGACTGGTGTCTGTCTTTAGGGCAGGGCGATGAAGCCCAGCAGCGTTTCTATCGTTGTCTGCGTGCTTTGCTGGATATCAAATGGCATAGCGAGCGCGATTATGGTGACTATCGCCGCAGCCTGGCACAGATGTACGGTGAGCAGACCGTGAATGAGGGCGTTGAAATCGTCGAAGGCAGAACCGTGTTTCATGGACTGCATACACCAGGCTTAAGTCTGCAAGGCTTTGATCGTCATCAAGCTTTACTGGCAGGCTACGAGAAGCTACAGCGGGCCAAGCAGCGTTTCTGGCAAAAGGGAGATTAAAAAATCTGAAATTTTTTTCAGTAAACACTAACACCTTTGAAATTTTTGCTGTATATTTGCACGCTTCTTCTCGCAACCGGCTTGTTTCAGCCGGTGAAAAGAAAAAAGTGGAGCGGTAGTTCAGTTGGTTAGAATACCGGCCTGTCACGCCGGGGGTCGCGGGTTCGAGTCCCGTCCGCTCCGCCACTTTTCTTTTGAATCCCCAAGTTCTATACAACAGCATTTCCCGTTTCAGGCACGACGAGAATCCGCGACATTCAAATCAATGGTTCGACAAAAATGCCAGGACAAGCAATGTTCCATACATTGCCTTGCATACACTCCGTCCCTGGAGTTAAGCATTTTTGAACAGCCGCAGGCTGGCCTTGCAAAGCAAGGTGAGCTATAGGGATGTAGCGAATAGTCCCGTCCGCTCCGCCATTTTTTCTTTAACATCTCCCCATGGAAAATCAGCACCGTTTCCCTTTTCAGGGACGACGATAATCTGACAAACTCAAATATCAGTTTTGTTCATTGGATTGTTTTTTATAAACGCCCGTTAGTAATAAACTTTTTTAACAGCAGCAGATAGGGCGTCACCCAGTTGATCGGTGAGAGGCTGAGTTGTTTATCCTGGCGGTGTGGTGAGCGATTCTACTCCTGCGCCTCACCGAGCCATAATGAAATGAGCCCACTCCGGCCCCGCACACTAAATTTTCTGCAGATACGGACACAATAAGTGTGAACCGTACTTTGACTCAAATCCAACTCCTCTGCGATCTCAGCCTCGGTTTTGTTCGTTAATAAACCACTTAAAACACGACGCTCAGCGGGTGTCAGCGTCTCTTGGGCGAGGTAAATACCGTGATGAAGAGTGAGCTGTTTTTGAAACCACTGCGTTGGGCGCACAGCATAATCGAGTAGCTGACGCTCTGCTTCACCAAACCACTGCCAATCCTTGCCGCCGCGCTCAAATATCATCCATGATTCCACATCAGGACTGATCGGTGTGGCAACAAAGATCACATCGCGAATATCAAAAGGTACAAACAGTTTTTTATAAATCTCCGACTCAAACCATTCCGGCGGCACCATCTCGTGTTTGATATTGATCCTGAAGGTACCGGCATTCTTGAGATTGGCAAGAATGCTTGGATCAACCTGTCCACGCTCGAGACGGCGATAATGTTCCTTGCGAACAGCCTCTCGCTTGGCAGTATGTTTGAGATAGTAGTTATGCCTTGCCCGCCAGCCTGAAGCCGGATCCGTATCGGCAATGGCATCAATACGCAAACTACCTATCCAGTAGGCTTGCTGGGCGTCAACCAGTTTGGCGAGTCTATCCAGTGTGGTATCGAGCATGTCCAGTGAACGGGAGGCACTGCTGGCAGCCATCTCATCCCAAAGTTGGTGAATGGCCTGTTTTTGAAAATCTTCCATGAGGTTACTTCATTATTCAAAGTCAAAAGTGTCACTGATCAGTGACTACCACGGCAGCGGCTCTTTACTTAACATGCATGCCTTAACATTAAAAAACATTGCAGCTTGTTGTTAAGCCGTTTGTTCAAGCCGAATGACAATCCTAGTGGTTTGAAAAATCTTTGATATATCCAAACTTTGTCAGGATTTTCGGCGAAAAAGAGAAATATGCTGCATTACACATCGATAATGCACTGCGAAGAGCATGGATGCAACTCTCACTCAACCTTTGTTCATGTTCAGCCAGCAACAAATGAAAATTTAAAAGTAAGGAACGTGGATGAACAAAACTTTTCTCTCTCTCATGCTTACTGCCAGCCTTGCCGCCTGCTCAACGGTCCAGGCTGAAACAGCACCCTCAACGGAAAAGTGGCAACCACGCATCGACTTCGAAGGCAAACTCGGTAATCAGCGCAGCCTGGGTGAAGCAGATTTACTCATCCCGCTGTGGCAAAACAACGACAGCCTGCTGTTTGCCAATCTGCGCGGTCGAATGGATAACGATGACAGCTATGAAGGCAACATCGGTGTGGGTTTTCGGCACATGCTGGACAATGGCTGGAACCTCGGTGGCTATGGTTATTTTGACCGTCGTAAAAGCCCCTATGACAATTTTTTCAATCAAGTCACCATAGGGGTAGAAGCACTATCAATGGATTGGGACTTACGTGCCAATGCCTATATCCCCGTAGGAGAAACCAGCTACTTTGAGGAGAGTTTAGGTACTGCTGACTTTTCCGGCACTGCCATCACCTATCGTGCCGGTGAAGAGCGCTCCATGAGCGGTTACGATGCTGAAATCGGTTGGCGTATTCCGGTATTTACTCCTGAAGACGACAAGCAATTACGTATCTATGCCGGTGGCTACCGGTTTACCGACAGCCGGGCAGACACCATCCAGGGGCCGCGCGCTCGACTGGAAATGAAATTCAATGCTTTACCTTTCTTGTCGAGAGGTTCGCGTTTATCGCTGGGGCTGGAATACCAGCATGACGATCCACGTGGCAGCCAGCGTTTTGCCATGTTGCGACTCAGCATTCCATTGGGGGGCACAAAGGCTAGATCAGGTCGAGCGCTGACAGCCATGGAGCAACGGATGACAGATCCTGTTGTCCGCGATGTCGATGTGGTCAGCCAGGCAGGCAGCTATGGCTCGCCAGAAAAGATTCGCGAAACCGCCGATGGTAAACGCATCGTGCTGTTTGATGACAGCGTTAATGGCAATAATTTCAGTACCGCTATTGCTAACGCGGGTGAAAACACGACGGTCATCCTGAACGGTGATTACACCGGGGTAAACACTCTCACGACAGTTCAGCAAGGGCAGCAGATTTTAGGCAGTGCCAACCTTAAGGTCAAAACCCCTTCAGGAAGAAGCGTCAACATTACCACACCATCAGCTAGTCTCTCAGGTGCAGGCATTTCAGGCAGTGGCAGTGGCGCAAATCGGTTTTTTGATATGGCTGATAACAGCAGTCTTATCGGTGTGAAAGCCAAAATAACAAATTCAAGTTCATCAATAATCGCCAGAATCGAGGGTAAAGACAACGTCAAAATTCTGAACAACACGCTCACCTCAGAGGTGAGTATCAGTACAGCCGCTATTCTAGATGTAAGGAGTAGCCGCAATGTCACCATACGCAATAACAATATCAACGTTATCGCCAATGGCTCATCTGCTCATGTTATAAGCTTTGTCGATAATAACGCCAATATCGACTTTTCTAATAATAGCCTGAACATAGGCGGCACCGCCGCAACTTTGCGTACATACCTACTCTCTGGTGTGACGATCAATAACCTCTCGGGTACAGGTAATACATCAAACCTCGTCACCTGTTATATCGTTGGCGCCTATACCATTACAGGCTCAATTGAGACCAATGGCAATATCAGCTGCCCCTGAGTTAAATAGCGTTGGGAGACACTACAATCGCTTGTTTATTTGATACCACAACGACTGGTTAAAATAAGCAACTGATGGTTTAAAAGCAGATGAGAGCTACCTGACCTGATGGCTGCATAGCCGTTATAATCGGCTTTTTGCTTAAAGCGGGTCCGATGGCTTTATCTGAACAAAAATGGCAGTTCTGGATTGACCGCGGGGGTACCTTTACAGATATCGTCGCGCAGCGCCCGGATGGTGGCATTGAGACGCATAAACTGCTGTCGGATAACCCGGAACAGTATCAGGACGCCGCTGTGGCTGGGATTCGCCATTTTTTGGGGCTGGCTGAAGATGAACTGATACCGGCCGCTCAGGTCAGTGCCGTCAAGATGGGCACGACGGTGGCCACCAACGCCCTGCTTGAACGCAAGGGAGAGCGGGTGGCCTTGATCACAACGGCCGGTTTTCGTGATGCACTGGCCATTGCCTATCAAAACCGTCCACGCCTGTTTGACCGGCATATTCAGTTACCTGAACGTCTTTATCAGACCGTGGTGGAAGCGCAGGAGCGGACGGGCCATGACGGTGAGGTTCTGACGCCGCTTAATCAAACCAGGCTTGAACATCAGCTCACCGAGTTGTTTGCGGCCGGTTATCGCAGCATTGCCATTGTTTTTCTGCATGGCTATCGCTTTCAGCAACATGAAATCATCGCCAAAAAGCTGGCCCGGGCTATCGGTTATGAACAGATAAGCTGTTCGCATGAAGTCACGCCCATGATCAAATTTGTCAGCCGCGGTGATACCACCGTGGTCGATGCCTACCTGTCACCCATTCTGCGGCGTTATGTGGATCAGGTTTCGCGGCAAATGCCGGGTGTGCCACTGTATTTTATGCAATCTTCGGGTGGGCTCACCGGTGCCGATCAGTTTCAGGGCAAGGACGCGATTCTGTCGGGACCTGCCGGCGGCATAGTGGGTATGGCTAAAACCGCTGAAAAAGCCGGTTTTAAGCAGGTTATCGGCTTTGATATGGGCGGTACTTCCACCGATGTGTCGCATTATGCCGGTGAATTCGAGCGCGAGTTTGAAACCCAGGTTGCCGGCATCAGAATGCGTGCGCCGATGATGCGTATTCATACTGTGGCAGCCGGTGGCGGGTCGGTATTGCACTACGATGGCGCCCGTTTTCGCGTCGGCCCTGACAGTGCCGGTGCCAATCCCGGACCGGCCTGTTATCGCCGTGGCGGTCCGCTGACGGTCACCGACGCCAACCTGATGCTGGGCAAAATCCAGCCCGGTTTCTTCCCCCATGTATTTGGTCCCGATGCCAATCAGCCGCTGGATAAGAAGGTCGTGGCGCAGGGCTTTGCCGAGTTGGCGGAGCAGACCGGACTGGATGCGGAACAGGTCGCCGAGGGCTTTATCCGAATTGCGGTGCAGCAGATGGCCAATGCGATCAAAAAAATCTCAGTGGCGCGCGGCTATGATGTGACCCGTTATCTGATGCAGTGTTTCGGTGGCGCCGGCGCCCAGCATGCCTGCCTGGTGGCTGAAGCCCTGGGCATGACACAGATTCTGATTCATCCTTTTGCCGGTGTGCTCAGTGCCTATGGTATGGGGCTTGCTGACCAGAGTCTGATCCGGGAGAAAAGTCTCGATCTGGCACTGAACGAGTCGAATCTGGTAGAGATTGAGTCGGAATTAGCCGACTTGAGTGAGCAAGCACAGCAGGACTTGAGTCAGCAGTATGCTGATGCCGGCGAGCTGCGCGTCAATCAGCGCCTGCATGTCCGTTATCAGGGTAGTGATACCGCGATAATAGTCCCTGCTGGAGAGATGGAATCCATCACAGCCGCTTTCAGGCAGGCTTATCAGCAGCGTTTTTCCTTCCTGCAGCCGGATAAAACCCTGATAGTCGAAGCGATTTCGGTTGAAGCGCTGTTGCAATCGACGGCGCCTGAGGAAACGGTTTCAACGCTGTATCAGGCAAGGGATATTCCCGTGACCGATACCGTTCGGTTTTTCAGCCAGGGCGAGTGGCATGAAGCGCCACTGATTGAACGGGCGCTTTTGCAGGCGGGCGATAAGATTCTGGGCCCGGCCATTCTGACCGAGTCGAATGCTACGACGGTGATTGAGCCCGGCTGGCAGGCCGAGGTCAGCGCCCGTCAGCATCTTCTGCTGAGGCAGATTCAGCAGTCACAGACGCATGAAAAGATAGTCACTGAGGTGGATCCGGTGATGCTGGAAGTGTTCAATAATCTGTTTATGAACATTGCCGAACAGATGGGGCTGCAACTGCAGAATACCGCCATGTCAGTTAATATCAAGGAGCGGCTGGATTTTTCCTGTGCTTTGTTTGATGCCGAAGGTCATCTGATCGCTAATGCTCCGCATGTGCCGGTGCACCTAGGGTCAATGGGGGAAAGCATTAAATCGGTGATCGAGGCTAATCGCGACACGATAGAAGCCGGTGACGTCTTTTTATTGAATGATCCCTATTATGGCGGTACTCATCTGCCGGACATGACCGTCATTACCCCGGTGTTCGTCGAGGGACACAGCAGCCCGCTGTTTTACGTCGGCAGCCGTGGTCACCATGCCGATATCGGTGGTCTGACGCCGGGTTCGATCCCGCCTTTCTCAGTGCATATTGAGGAAGAGGGCATCTGTATCAGTAACTTCAAGCTGGTATCAGGCGGTGAACTGCGTGAACAGGCGCTGGTCGATTTGCTGCAGCAGGGCAAGTATCCGGCGCGGAATATTGCTCAGAATCTGGCCGATTGTCGGGCACAAATCGCCGCCAATGAAAAAGGCGTACAGGAACTGCAGAAACTCTGCACTGAGTATGGCCTGGAAGTGGTACAGGCCTATATGCAGCATGTGCAGGATAATGCCGAGCAGGCTGTCAGAAAGGTCATCGATCGGCTGCATGATGGTGAGTTCAGGGTTCAGCTTGATAATGGCAGCAACATTCAGGTCGCCATTCGGGTGGATAAACAACGGCGCCGGGCCGAGATCGATTTCAGCGGTACCAGTGCTCAGCAGAAGAATAACTTTAATGCGCCCAAAGCGGTCGCTATTGCCGCTGTATTGTATGTGTTCCGGACCCTGGTGGATGATGAGATTCCGCTCAATGTCGGTTGTCTGAAGCCGCTTAGCCTGATGATTCCTGAAGGTTGTATGCTCAACCCGGTGTATCCGGCCTCGGTCGTCGCCGGTAATGTCGAAACCTCGACCTGTATCACCAATGCCCTTTACGGCGCGCTGGGCGTGATGGCGTCGGCGCAGCCGACCATGAATAACCTGACTTTCGGTAATGCACGTCAACAGTACTACGAAACCCTGGCGGGCGGCAGCGGTGCCGGTGGCATCTTTGATGAACAGGGTGAGTTAATCGATGGTTTTGACGGTAGCCCGGTGGTGCAGAGCCTGATGACCAATTCCAGGCTCACTGATCCCGAGGTGTTGGAAAGCCGTTACCCGGTTCGAATCATCAAGCACGAAATCTGGAAAGGTTCCGGTGGTCAGGGCCGCTGGCATGGCGGCGATGGGGCGATAAGGCGCCTGGCTTTCCTGGAACCGGTGACGGTCAGTATTCTCTCCAATGGCCGCCGGTTCCCGGCCTTTGGCCTGGACGGCGGTGAAGCCGGTCACTGCGGTGTTAACCGGCTTATCCGTGCCAATGGTGCTGATAAGACACTGGCAGCCTGCGATCAGGTCGAACTCAAGGCCGGTGATCAGATCGAAATCTGCACGCCGGGTGGCGGTGGTTTCGGTAAAGCCTATAAAGCGTGAATATCAGCGAGGCTGATGGTTTTAATTCGCTTGATACTGGCCGCGCTGTCGCGATCCTCAGCCGTATTGTAGCCCCAGTCGGCAAGGAACAGCCTGACCTTGTCCAGGCGGTCATCGGTGATGACATTAATCAGGGTGGGCAAGCGGTCTTCGATAAACAGAATCTCGTCTTCAGGCCGCTCCAGGCTCAGATCAGTCAGGATTTGCTGTTTGCTCAGATTACGATCCAGACCGTAGATTTGCTCAAGTGGGAATGAAATCTGGTTGGCACTGAGAATATGATCGACAAAACGTTCCTGCTTGGTGGTAATGATAAAGCAGTTATCGGAGTCGATTTGATTCAATTTGTCGGCAATGCCGTCAAAAAGCGGATTCATCTCAATCCAGCTGACGAAGTCTTGGGCGATCCATTCATCACGGGTGGTACCGAAGACTTCCTTGAGTTCATCGATATTCAGCTGATCGCGCAGCAACAGGGCTTCAATCTGGTGATGAAAGGCGTCCATCAACATCTCTGTCGACATGCCCTCGTACAGCAGACGCATGATCAGGGTGGCTTCGTAGCCGGTTTCCATCACCGGTCTGACAGTGCGAAACTGTGGCATCAACCCTGCCGGCATGGTCTCCGGCATATCGGACCACAGCTTGCGTGCCACCAGCCAGCCGGCAGTGCCGGTCTCGATGGCGCTGTCACAGATCACGCCATCAAAATCAAAGGCATAGATTTTATGAGTCATCAGTTTTGAACAGGCAGTGCTTGGCGTAATCGGTCGCTTCGTTGGCGGTCCAGTCCCCTTTAGGCTTGGACTCCATATTCTGACACCACTTGTCGCTGCCAACTTCCGGGCTGCACGCAGTCAGTAGCAGACTCAGCAGACCCATCGCTGTCAGGCTCAGGAGGCGGGTTTTCAGCATATCAATGTCCTTTTAATCTCGTTCATAAACCAGCCGGCCGTGAAACAGCGTATGGCTGACCTGGTGATTGAACAGCCAACCGGCAAAGGGGCTGTTTTTACCGGCACTGACAAAATTCAGCGGCTGGCACTCAAACTCAGAATCGGGGTCCACCAGACAGATATCGGCGACCGCCCCGGTTTTCAGCTGACCGGCATCGATGCCTAGAATATCGGCCGGATTACAGGTCAACGCGGCGATCGCGCGCTGGAGTTCGATTTCATCATCTTCCACCAGCTTGAGAGTCAGAGACAGCAGGGTCTCAAGTCCTGAGATGCCAGGTTGGGTTTCGGCGAAGGGACCCAGCTTGTCATCGCGATCCAGTGGCTGATGATGCGAGGAGATGGCGGCAATGACACCGTCTCGCACGCCCTGTTGCAACTGCTCGCGGTCACGAATACTGCGTAGCGGCGGCAACACATGACTCAGGGCGTCGTAATTACCCAGGTCATGCTCGGATAAATGCAGGTGGTGGGCACTGACATCGGCGGTGACCGGCAGCCCCCGGTTCTGTGCGTCGCGAATCAGTTTGACCGCTTTACCACTGGATAAATTATGAAAGTGAGCACGTACTCCGGTTTGCTCAATCAGGATTAAATCTCGGCTGACACCGATAATTTCCGCGCTTTCCGGGATACCGCCCAAACCCAGTCGCGAGCTGACCGCGCCTTCGTGCACGCAGCCCTGTTGTTGCAGCCAGGGATCCGCAGCATTAAGAAACAGGGTCATATCCAGCGTAGCGCCATAGGCCATCGCCCGCTGTTGAATCACGCTGTTTTTGATTGCTGACAGTCCGTTGCTGATGCCGATACAGCCGGCGTCTTTAAGACGCGCCATTTCTGCCAGCAGTTCGCCCTCAAGATTCTGTGTCATCGCCCCCATGCTCAGCACCATGGTGCGGCCTGCTTTTTTGGCACGATCTTCAATCAGTTCGACGACGGCTGGATTATCAATGACCGGAGCGGTATCCGGTGGTACACAGACCGTAGTGACACCACCAGCCGCTGCCGCTGCAGTCTCGGACTGAATGGTCGCGGTATGTTCCTGACCCGGCTCGCGCAGCCTGACGCTCAAATCAATCAGACCCGGGATGACCATCAGTCCGGTGGCATCTATGACACGATCGGCGCTGAAGCCATCAAGATAGTCGCCGATAGCGACAATTTTGCCGTCACTGATAAACACATCCTGGCGGGCATCAAGCTGACTGGCCGGATCGATGACGCGGCCGTTTTTTATACGGATCTTCATGCAGGTATCTCGTTTTGTTCTGACTGCGCGCCCAGCGCCATTGACATCACGGCCATGCGAATCGCAATACCATGGGTGACCTGTTCCAGAATCACCGACTGGGGTCCGTCAGCCACGCTGGAAGCAATTTCAACGCCGCGGTTAATCGGGCCGGGATGCATGACGATGGCATCGGGTTTAGCGAGTTTCAGCTTATCTTCGGTGAGGCCGAAGCAGTGGAAATATTCGCGTGCGCTGGGCAGCAAAGCGCCCTGCATTCGCTCGAGCTGCAGCCGCAGCATGATGATGACATCCACGCCTTCCAGCCCGGCTTCCATATCGTGATAGACATGCACGCCCAGAGTCTGGCAGTCGGCGGGCAGCAGGGTTTTGGGGCCTATTACCCGGATTTCTCCGACCCCCAAGGTGGCCAGAGCCTGAATCTGGGAGCGGGCCACCCGCGAATGCAGAATGTCGCCGACAATCGCCACCCGCAGATTGTGAAATTCCTGCTTATGGCGGCGGATGGTAAACATATCCAGCATCGCCTGGGTAGGGTGGGCATGACAGCCATCACCGGCGTTGATGACGCTGACATGGGGGGCGACATGCTGCGCGATGAATTCAGCCGCGCCGCTCTGGTTGTGCCGCACCACGAACATGTCGGTGTGCATCGATTCCAGGTTATGCAGGGTATCCAGCAGGCTTTCGCCTTTGGAGGTGGCCGAGGTACTGATATTGAAATTCATCACATCGGCTGACAGGCGTTTGGCGGCCAGCTCAAAGGTCGAACGGGTGCGGGTCGAGTTCTCAAAAAACAGGTTAACAATGGTTTTACCGCGCAGGATCGGCACTTTTTTGACCTGACGGTGCGTAATGCCGGAGAACTGTTCGGCACGATCCATGATTTCGGTCAGCAGCGGCTTTTTCAGTCCTTCGATGGTCAGGAAGTGGCGCAGCTGGCCGCTGTCGGTCAGTTGGTTATTCTTCATTCACCACTCCCTTGGTGCGGTATTCCAGTTGCAGCCCATCCTTATTGACCAGTTTGATTTGCTGATCTTTATCCAGCTCCAGCGATTTACCGATGATATCCGGTTGAATCGGCAGTTCACGGCCATTGCGTTCAATCAACACCGCCAGGGTGACGCTGGCGGGGCGGCCGTAGTCGAAGATCTCATTGAGGGCGGCACGGGTGGTGCGGCCGCTATGCAGCACATCATCAACCAGTAGCAGGTGGCGACCGTCGACACTGAAAGGCAGGTCGGAAGGAGTGACCTGCGGATGCATGCCGATGCGGGTGAAATCATCGCGATAATAGGCAATGTTCAGGGTGCCGAGAGAGGCCTCAAAGAATTCCGGTCCCAGAATGTCCTGCAGTGCCCTGGCAACCCAGACCCCGCCGGTATGAATACCGATTAGGAGCGGATGGCGGTCGCCGAGTCGCTTATCGATATCTGCGGCCATGTTTTTCAGCAGATCCTGAACCTGTGTTTGAGTGAGTGCGGTGGTCATTGTTGATTCAGCCATGATTGAAGGATGAGTTGTGCCGATAACTGATCGACGTCGCTACGCTGTCGAGAGTCCATTTTACTGCGGATCCCGAGATGATCCAGTGCCTCATAGGTGCTGAGTCGTTCATCCTGCCATTCTACCGGCAGCTGAAAGCGTCCGTGCAGGCGATTACCGAAGCGGCGCGCTGCTGCGGTCATTTCCTGCTCGGTGCCGTCCATATTGAGCGGCAGTCCCACAATTAATAAGGCCGGTTGCCATTCACTGAGCAGCTTAGCTATCTGATCCCAGTCAGGAATACCGTCACGGGCTTTGATCGCTGTCAGCGGATTGGCGGTTCGGGTCAGTTCCTGGCCGACGGCAATACCGATATTTTTCATGCCGAAGTCAAAACCTAGAATGGTTCTGGCTGTAGTCATGCGTGGCCGCTGCTGTTGGACATTAGGTTGATATCAATGCCCAGCAAGCGGGCGGCGGCCTGCCAGCGCTCATCGGCCGGTGTATCGAACAGGAGATCCTGGTTGGCCGGTACCGTGAGCCAGCTGTTATCCGCCAGTTCCTGCTCCAGCTGACCGGCGCCCCAGCCGGCATAGCCCAGGGTAACCAGGGCATGTTCCGGTCCCTGCTCGGTACCTATCGCTTCCAGAATGTCGGTGGAGGTGGTCAGGAAAATATTGTCAGTGAGCTTTAGACTGGACTTCCAGCCGGCCTCAGCCTGGTCGTGAATGACCATACCCTGGCCTTTCTGCACCGGACCGCCGAACAGGACGGGGGTATTTTTGATGTAGTCGCTGTCGTTTTCAATCTTGAGATGCGACAACAACTCTTCCAGCATGACCTTGGTGGGGCGGTTGATAATCAGCCCCATGGCCCCGTTCTGGTCATGCTCGCAAAGATAGACGACTGAGCGATAGAAAAAGGTATCGTTCAGCGCCGGCATTGCCACCAGAAAGCAATTTTGCAGATTCGATTCCATCTCGCCTCTAGAAGAAGGTAAAGCCAACCTGGAACAGGCGTTCCACTTCTTTAATATAGCGCTTATTGACCAGGAACAGGATCACATGGTCTTCGGATTCGATAATCGTATCATGGTGGGCGACGATGACTTCCTCCCCGCGCACAATAGCGCCAATGGTGGTGCCCGGTGGCAGGTCAATCTCATCGATACGGCGACCCACTACCATCGAGGAGCTGCTGTCTCCGTGAGCTATGGCTTCCAGCGCTTCTGCAGCGCCACGTCGCAGCGAGTGCACCGCCACAATATCACCGCGGCGGATATGTGCCAGCAGACTGCCGATAGTGGCCTGCTGCGGCGATAGCGCGATATCAATACTGCCGCTTTCCACCAGATCCACATAGGCGGCGCGGTTGATCAGGGACAACACCTTGGTCGCCCCCAGCCGCTTGGCGAGCATGGATGACAGGATGTTGGCCTCATCGTCATTGGTGAGGGCGCAGAACAGGTCGACCTTGTCGATTTCCTCTTCCAGCAGCAGCTCTTCATTGGCGACGTCGCCAAGCAGTACGATGGTATCCGCCAGTTCTTCCGACAGGTATTCGGCGCGCTCAGGATTGGCTTCAATCAGCTTGATTTGATATTGCTTTTCCAGTGCTTTGGCGAGGCGGGCACCGATATTGCCACCGCCGGCCAGCATAATGCGGCGATAGGGTTTTTCCAGCCGGCCCAGTTCGCCCATCACGGCGCGGATATCCTTACTGGCAGCAATAAAGAAAACTTCGTCGTCAACCTGAATCACGGTATCGCCGGTCGGGGTAATCGGTCTGCCTTCACGGAAAATCGCCGCGACCCGGGTTTCAGTTTTGGGAATATGGCGTTTCAGGTCGCGCAGTGGATGACCCACCAGCGGCCCGCCATTAACGGCTCTGACGGCAACCAGCTGCACCCGGCCTTCAGAGAAATCCAGCACCTGCAGCGCATTGGGGTGGCTGATCAAACGCTGAATGTATTCAGTCACGATCTGCTCAGGGCTGATCAGCATATCGATGGGTATCGCCTGCGGGTTTTCCTTATCGAAAATCTGCGGTGTCGACAGATAACCGGTATTGCGGATACGGGCAATCTTGGTGGGCGTGTTATACAGCGTATGACAGATCTGACAGGCGACCATATTGGTTTCATCGCTGTTGGTTACGGCGAGAATCAAGTCGGCATCCTCAGCACCGGCACGTGCCAGCACGTCCGGATGCGAGGCTTCGCCCTGAATGGTCTGAATATCGTAGTGATCCTGCAGTTTCAGCAGGTTGCTGTTGTTGGTATCTACCAACGTAACATCATCGTCCTCGCGTGCCAGCGTGGCCGCGACCGATGCACCGACTTGTCCCGCACCCAGAATAAGAATTTTCATCGTGCCTTCCTAGATTTGCTTGGTATCGATACCCAGAGAGCGTAATTTGCGGTAGAGATGCGTTCTTTCCATGCCGGCGAGTTTCGCCGCTTTACCGACGTTACCGTCAGTTTCCTGCAATTTGCGCAGCAGATAAATACGTTCGAACTGTTCACGGGCCTCACGCAGCGGCAGATCGAAATTGATAGTTTCATCGCCTTCGGCGGCGGCCTCTGCTTCAGTTTCCAGCGCCTGCTCGATATCCGCCACATCAATATCATCACCGTCACCCAATACCAGAAGCCGCTGAATGACATTTTTCAATTCAAGCACGTTGCCGGGCCAGTCATGATTGCGTAGCCGGTTCTGGGCTGCGACGCTAAAGCGGCGGTAGGGCATGCCAGCCTGGGTCGTCTGCAAGTCGACAAAGTGATGCACCAGCTCGGGAATGTCCTCAATATGCTCGTTCAGTGGTGGCACTACCAGCGTGATACTGTTGAGCTGGTAAAGCAGGCTGTCGAGGAAGTCATCATTTTCAACCGATTTCTGCAACGAGTACTGGGTCGCACACACCAACTGACATTCGCCCAGCTGTTTGCTTTCCAACAAGTGCAGCAGTAAAGCCTGAGCTTCATCACTGAGCAGGGCCAGGTCATTGATGTAGAGGCAATTACCGCGTGCCAGCGATTTGATTTTGAGGCTGTCGAGCGGAAAACTTTCCGGGCTGAGTTCAATAAATTTGCCATCCGCGTAGTTGCCGAGACTGTGCAGATAATGTGCGAAACAGTGCTTGCCGGCACCCGGTTCGCCAACCAGCATGATGGGCATATCATGTTCGGCGATGCGCTCTACCTGCTCGCGCAGCAAACTCATCTGGTTGCTTTTACCCACCGGCACCTGCGACATTTCACGCTGAATCGCTACTTGTTTGGCCCGATTTTCCAAAGCCATTTCCACGCCACGCAGCAACTTGGCCATCGACAACGGTTTCTCAATAAAATCGGCCGCACCCAGGCGGGTCGCCTCAACCGCGGTTTCGATGGTGCCGTGACCCGACATCATGACAATGGTGACGGTTTTGTTCTGTTCCTTAAACTCTTTCAGCAGAGTGATGCCATCGATATCAGGCATCCAGATATCTAATAGCACCAGGTCCGGCAGTTGCCGGTTGAATGCCGTTTTCGCCTCCTCGCCGTTGGCGGCGATTTGGACCTGATAGTTTTCGTCTTCCAGAATGTCTTTAATCAGCTCCCGAATATCGGGCTCATCGTCGACAACCAGAATCAAGGGTTTATCAGCACTCACAAGTGATGATCCTCCAGTGGTAATCTGATAATTATACTGGTTCCTTCTGAACCGTGATTCTCTGCCCAGACATCGCCGCCATGTTCTTCAATAATCTTTTTAACAATCGCCAGACCCAGCCCGGTGCCCTTATGCTTGGTGGTCGCATAAGGTTCGAACAGTTTATCAATGATGTCTTCAGGAATGCCGGGACCATGATCGCGCAGATGGATTTCCAGCCACTCCCGCTGCAGGCTCTCAACCGGGTGATAGCTGATGACGATATCGACCGGCAAGCCCGCATCTTCGCAGGCTTCAATGGCGTTTTTCAACAGGTTGTGCATGACCTGACGGAAACGATTGGCATCGACCCGGATGCGAATCTCTTCCCGGCTGTTGAGTAAGGCAAACTGGTGGTTGGGGTTGCTCTGATACATGGTCAGTACTTCCCGAATCAACACACCGATGGCGTGCCACTGCATCTGCAGTGCGGGCGTACGGGCGTATTCAGAGAACTCGTTGACCATCTCCTTCATCGCTTCCACCTGCTGAACGATGGTGTCGGTCAGTTTATTCAGTCCTTCACTCTGTTCAGCCGGAACCAGCGAAGTATATTTGCGTTGCAGCCGCTCCGCAGACAGTTGAATCGGGGTCAGCGGATTTTTGATCTCATGGGCCAGTCGTCGTGCCACCTCGCCCCAGGCAGCATGCCGCTGGGCTTGTAACAGGGCGGTGATATCTTCAAATACGATCACCCAGCCGGCCTCGTTAGGCAATCGGGTGCCGTGACAAATCAGTGTCTGATTACCCTTGGGTTTCTGCAACTCAATCTGTTGTTCCCAATTCATTCCTTTGCCGGCACAGCTTTCAATCATCTGGCAGAAGGTCTGCATATTGTGGTTGAGTCCGGCCAGCTTTGACAGTGGACTCTCAAGCCGCTGCTGCAGGTTGATGCCCAGAATTTTACTGCTGGCATTGTTGGCCGTATGCAGATACAGACGTTTGTCGACGGTGACGACGCCGCTGGAGAGACTGCCCAGAACTGTAGTCAGATAACTGGTTTGTTGTTCCAGCAGACGATGACTGCGCTGCGAGGCATTTCGGGCCTGGGTCAGACGCTGTGTCATCTGGTTGAAAGACCGCACCAGAAAACCGATTTCATCATGGCCGGAAGCAGTGAGCTGCATGTTGTAGTTACCGGAGGCGACCGCCTGGGTACCTTCGGCAAGTCCCTGCAGCGGTTCGACTATCCGTCGTGAAATCCAGACTGCGAACCAGATCGACACCAGAATGGTAAGAAATACAATCAGGCTGAGACTTAAGGTGAAGACCGTGATCAGGGGTTTACGCAGATAGCTGAGTTCCTTGTAATCAGTGTAGGCGGCCTGCACGGTTTCACCCAGATCACTGAGGCGATCATTGATAGGGAAAAGCACATTGAGCATGCGCTCTTCGGCCAGCACTGACTGACGTGGGATCCGTACCGTTGCGCGTAACCGCAGATCGTCATTTTCGGTTGGATCGAGGCCGATATAATCTTCACCCTGCAGCAGCTGGCTGATGATGCTGTCATTGGGGCGGTCAGGCACCATGATAGTAGGTGTTTCAATACTCGAGGCGACCGGTGTGCCATCCAGACCCCAGATACTGACTTCCAATGCGCCGCTCAGGTTATTCAGATCACGCAGGCTGTGTGACAGCTCGGAATCCGGTAACTCACTGAGCACGCCGGCCATCATCCGGGTCTGACGCAGCAGGGTACGCATCCGGATGCCAAAAGAAGTGCGACTCAGTTCCAGTGAGTCATTCAGGGCCTGCTCAATTTTGACATCAAACCAGCTGTTGATACCCCGGTGCAGGAAATGCATCGAGAAACCGTAAACAATGGTGGTGGCGACCAGGATCAGCAAAACAAACAGGCTGACCAGTCTGACGGTGAGCCGGGAACCGGCCTCGTGACGCTTGAAATCGCGGTAGAGACGGTACATGCTGCGAGCCAGAATCGCGGCCAGCAACAACAGGCACAGCAACCCAATACCAAAAATGACCAGAAACAAATCGTTGAGTCTGGAGCTGTCCTGGGTGGCGACGCTGAGCAGTCCGGCCATCGCCAGCAACAGCAAAGCCAGAGAGAAATAAGGAGCCGTTCCTGAGCTGAGGCGCTTGATAAAGGCTAAGGCCATACCGCTCTGACCCAGGGACTGGTTAACTGCCATTTGCTGGAAATCATCGCGCCGGGCCGCATTGGAGTGGGTAATGCGCTCAGATCGAGACCACTGCGAATCAGCAGCAACAGATCATCGACGTTATGAGTATATTCAGGCGGCAGGCTCAGATCATGAATCTGCCCCAGAGCCTGTAGTGCCCCTTCAAGATGAGGGAAGTTCTGCTGGTCATCAGTTTCCAGCGCTTTCAGTACGTATTGTTCGGACAAAGCATGGTAGCGCAGCTCATAGTGCAGGCGACTCTGCCACAAGTTGGTTTCCCATTGCCAGAAACGGCCCAGAATGGGAATACTCTCAACCAGTTTCAATTCTTGAAAAAACGTTATGGGCACACCATTATGCAGGGCTTCAATTACCCGAGGCGTCAGCGGGTAGTCAATTTGGGCATTGAGCACATAGCCGTTGCCTATTTGATCGACTCTGGGATTGTTGACGCTGAAAATAGTGGCGTGTGCCAGGCTACTGAAGCCCAGTAACAGGATGGCTGTAAAACATAACCAGCGTTTAGTGGCGTTGCAGGCAGGCATAATAAAAGCCGTCCATGACATCGTCGCCGGGCAGTCGTTGGAAGCCAAACGGGCGTGGCTGCGCCGGGGGCCTGTCTGGCCTGACTTCGGCGGCATCCGGATGTCGTTGCAGAAACGCTTCAATTTGCTGCTCGTTCTCTTGTTTGAAGGCAGAGCAGGTAGTGTAAACCATCAGGCCGCCCGGTTTCAGCAACGGCCACAGATTATCCAGCAATTGCTTTTGTGTCTCGGCCAGCTGGTCTATGTCCTCAGGCCTTCGCAGCAGTTTGATATCGGGATGACGCCGAATCACACCACTGCCGGTGCAGGGCGCATCAACCAGAATGCGATCAAAAGCTTCACCATCCCACCAGAGGCCGGTATCAGCCGCATCAGTCGCAACCAGCGAAGCAGACAGATTAAGCCGTGACAGGTTGTCGGCGATAGCTTGCAGGCGTTTGTCAGAGATATCCAGAGCAATGACCTCGTTCTCAGGCGCCTGCTCCAGTATGTGACCGGTTTTGCCTCCGGGTGCGGCGCAGGCATCCAGAACTCGCTGGCCCGGCTGAATAGCGAGCAGTTCTGCCACCCGCTGGGCGGCGCCATCCTGTACCGAGGCCATGCCGTCAAAGAATCCTGGCAGTTTATGCACGTCACAAGGGTTAGCCAGCAAGATGGCGGTATTGCCGGTATCCAGTGCCTGGGCTTCAATGCCCTCCTCAGCGAGTAACCGCAGATAATGATCGCGATCACATTGCTGCCTGTTTACACGCAGCATCATGGGTGGTTGCTGATTATTGGCCTCACAAATCTGTTGCCACTGCTCGGGCCAGTCCAGCTGGTAACGTTCTAATAACCATCTTGGGTGAGCAAAGCGCGCATGCGCGTTTGTCTCAACAGCAGCATCGATATCGTTTTGCTGACGCTGGTAGTTACGCAGGCAGGCATTAAGCAGCCCACCAGCCCATTGTTTACCCAGTTGTTTGGCGGCATTGACAGTTTCAGATATCGCGGCGTGGGGCGGCGTTTTTAATTCTCGTAGCTGATAAAGACCAATCAACAACAGGGCAAGGATATCAGCGTCTTTGCTCTTCAGCGGTTTTTTCAAAAGTTTGTTGGCAATCAGAGTTAAGCGAGGCTGCCAGCGAATCACGCCATAGCAGAGTTGCTGACAAAAACCGCGATCGCGTTCTTCGACCTGTTTGATGTGCTCAGCCAGCACCGCAGTGAGCGAGCGCTGTTCTGACATCACCCCGACCAGTATCCGGGCGGCAACACTGCGGGCGGACGCTTTAGCCAAGGACATCTCCTACATCGATAGTGTTGGCATTGAGAAAGTCCTGCACCTGCATGGCCCGTTTACCCGGCAGTTGTAACTGCGTGATGCGGAGAATACCGTCAGTGGTCTGCACATCGAGCCCCTGTTTGCTTACGGCGATAATTTCACCGGGTTGGCCGCTACGGAGACGATCTCCCAGCTGTGCGCGCCAGATCCGCATCGTGTCACCCTGCCATTGTGTCTGTGCCACCGGCCAGGGATTGAACGCGTTAATTTGACGCAGAAGCTCTGCTGCAGGACGCTGCCAGTCGATCAGGGCTTCCTGTTTATCCAGTTTTCTGGCGTAAGTAGACAGGCTTTCATCCTGGGGCTGAGCTTGTTTCAACCGAGATTCAATATTATCCAGGCTTTGTAGCAAAGTCTCAGCGCCCAGTGCGGCCAGACGATCATGTAAATCCTGGGCGGTATCTGATTCATTAATGGGACAGCGCGCTTCCAGTAACACCGGACCAGTGTCCAGTCCGGCTTCCATTTTCATAATGCCGACACCGCTTTCGGTGTCACCGGCCAGTATCGCACGCTGGATGGGCGCCGCACCGCGCCAGCGAGGTAACAGTGAAGCATGCACATTAATGCAGCCGAGTTTGGGGGTATCCAGCACTTTTTGCGGTAACAGAAGGCCGTAGGCAACGACGATCATCAAGTCGGCTTCATAGCCGGCGAGTGTTTGCAGGCTGTCTTCGGATTTGAAATTAAGTGGTTGCTCAACCGGCAGCTTATGTTCCAGCGCCAGTTGTTTGACCGGACTGGGCGTCAGTTTACGGCCGCGGCCGGCAGGGCGATCAGGCTGGGTATAAACGGCACAGATTTCATGTTCACTGTTAAGCAGTGCTTTTAAGCACTCAGCAGCAAAATCCGGCGTACCGGCAAAAAGTATCCGCATGCGTGGTGGCTTGTCCTTATAGTTTTTGTTTCTGGTGCTTTTCCAGCTTTTTCCGGATCCGCTGGCGCTTCAGATTGCTCAGATAGTCGACAAACAGTTTGCCGTCCAGGTGATCGATTTCATGTTGTATGCAGGTAGCCAGCAGGCCTTCTGCATCAAATTCCATTTTGTCACCATCACGACTCAGTGCTGTAACCGTTATCCGATCGGCCCGGGTTACGGCTTCATAGGCTTCCGGCACTGACAGGCAACCCTCTTCGAATTCCCGTTCGCCTTCAGCGGCAACCACTTCAGGATTAATCAGAATCAGCGGTTCGCTCTTATCTTCGGAGATATCAATGACGATCAATCGCTTCTGAACATTGACCTGGATTGCTGCCAGGCCGATACCCGGGGCTTCGTACATGGTTTCCAGCATGTCATCGGCAAGCTGACGAATCTCGTCGGTGACCGCTTCAACCGGTGCCGCCTTGTTGCGGAGTCGCGGGTCGGGGTAGTGCAAAATATTCAAAATAGCCATGTTGTACCTGTTTCTGTTCTGTTTAACAGAGTGCTGTGTGAATCAGTCTATTTTAATCTGGTGGTGACGACTTGGAAAATAAAGGCCCAATAAAAAGGCGGCCTGGGCCGCCGATGCTATGTCATAGCTGGATGTTTAATTATTTGAGACTGGCATAATAAGCGGCCAGATTGGCAATATCCTCATCCGACAGATTCGCTGCCATCGCATGCATGAGCGCCGCATTGCCACCTTGACGTTCTTTACTGCGATAAGCCTTGAGCGCTGAAACCAGATATGCCTCGTTCTGACCTGCCAGGTTGGGGTAGGTCGGCATCAGTGCGATGCCGTCCGCACCATGGCAACTGGCGCAAACCGCCGACTTGGCTTTACCAATCTGGGGATCTCCGGCAGCCATCGCTGCTGCGGTTGAAAACAGGGTGGTCAAACCCAGCAAAGTTAAGGATAACGTTTTCATTTTCGACTCCTAGGTGAAAAACCGTGCCAGGGCGCAGTCAACGAGTTTCTTGAAAGACTGCGGAAAAAGCCTAAAGTTGCCCAACAGCTTGATTACTGACTACGCTTATAACACACTATGGCTGTTGTTACTCAACTAACGGATCAGGGTAACGTTGAAGCCATGAGGATAGCTCGATGATACGACGCATTGTCTTAAGCCTGTTTTTTGTGATGGTAAGCCTGCCGCTGATAGCAAACGATGTCGAACTTAACCCTGATCATCCACAACGCTATGTTGTTAAAAAAGGTGACACCCTGTGGGACATTTCCGGTATGTTCCTCAAATATCCCTGGCATTGGCCAGACATCTGGTACGTTAACCCTCAAATCGAAAACCCGCATCTGATTTACCCTGGTGACGAACTGTCACTGGTGTGGCGTGATGGCCGGCCGATGCTGGAGATAAACCGTGGTCAGCGCACGGTTAAACTGTCACCGGAAGTACGCGAAACCATAATAGATAAGCCTATCCCCACGATTCCTCTCTCTGCCATTGGTCCTTTTTTGAGCAAACCCAAAGTGGTGGGGGCAGAAGTGCTCGACAATGCACCTTATGTGGTGGCCAGTGCTGACGAGCGTCTGATCTCCGGTTCCGGTGACCATGTTTATGTCCGTGGCGTTCAGAATGATGATGTTAACGATTACAGCATTTTTCGTGGCGGCAAGGTCTACACCGACCCGGACACCGCTGAAGTGCTTGGCTATGAAGCCATTTATACCGGTGATGCCGTGGTGGTCACGCCCGGGGACCCGGCCAAGGTAGATCTCACCTATACCAATCGTGAAGTACAGATCGGGGATCGGCTGCTGGAAGTGGAGGGGGACGATTACGATCTTAACTTTATTCCGCGTTCTCCTGATGCGGTGCTTAACGGTCGCATTATTTCGGTGTTTGACGGTGTATCGCAGGTGGGTCAATATCAGATTGTTGTCATCAATCTGGGTGCCCGTAATGGACTGGAAACCGGGCATGTTCTCTCGTTGTATAAAGCGGGTGAATCAATTCGTGACCAGGTCAGCCAGGAGCCGGATGATGTCGTGACTCTCCCCGATGAACATGCTGGTGAGGCAATGGTGTTCAAGACTTATGAGAAGGTCAGTTACGCTATCGTGATGAAAGCAACACAAGCCATCAATCTGTTTGATAAGGTTAAAAGCGCGTCCTGAGGTGTTCATTCAATGAAAGCCGGCAAGCAGGATAAAATAGCTTGTTGGATAGCGCTGCAACGTGTACCGGGACTGGGGCCGGTCACCTTGACCAGGTTGTTACAGCAACACGGCAGCCCCGAATCTGTACTGAATCAGTCCAGACATCTAAGCGGCCTCAGTGAAAAAGTACTGGATGGCATTCGCCACCCCGACTGGCAGCAGGTTGAAGCAGACATGGCCTGGCTCGATCATGACGACCGGCATCTCATCACCATAGAGGACAAGCGTTACCCGCCTTTACTCAGGGAAATCACCGATCCGCCGATGATGCTTTATGTACAGGGTGATGTATCGCTTCTGAGTCAATGGCAACTGGCGGTGGTTGGCAGTCGGAGCCCGACACCCTCAGGCCGGAATACGGCTTATGATTTCTCTCGTTATCTGGCGTCAGGTGGTCTCACGATTACTTCCGGGCTGGCTACAGGCATTGATGGTGTGGCGCATCAGGGTGCGTTGGCAGCGGGGGGTAAAACCATTGCCGTGGTAGCGACTGGTCTGGATCGGGTTTATCCGGCACAGCACCGGGAGCTGGCACACCAGATTGTGGAGCAGGGTGCGATGGTATCGGAATATCCTTTAGGCACCTCGCCGAGACCCGAGTTGTTCCCGCGGCGTAACCGCATTATCAGTGGTCTGTCACTGGGTACGCTGATTGTGGAGGCGGCGCTCAAGAGCGGTTCACTCATTACTGCCAGAATGGCGATGGAGCAGGCGCGTGAAGTGTTTGCGATTCCAGGCTCGATCCATAACCCTTTGTCACGAGGCTGTCATGAGTTAATCCGTGAAGGTGCCAAGCTGGTGGAAACCGCTGACGATATTCTGGAAGAACTGGGCGCATTAGCCAGGGTGAGTGCGCCGGAAACTGAAATTGAAGCTGAAGCATCGTCTTCACATGAAAAAGACGGTGATTACCGGATTTTATTTGAACATCTGGGATTTGATCCCATTCCTATAGACAAGCTGATTGAAAACAGCGGATTGACGGCCGATGCGGTTTCATCCATGCTGTTATTACTGGAATTAGAAGGCGAGGTAACGTCATTGCCGGGCGGACGATACGTACGAACGGGTTTGTGAAAAACCAGTCCCTCCTTCAATAGAGAATCGAATGAAAGAAAATATCCTTGATGTGTTGCTGTATCTGTTTGAGAACTACATCGACACCGAAGAGAGCCAAAAACCCGACAAAGACACCCTGGAACTGGAACTAGAACGTGTCGGTTTTCAGGAACTGGAAATCCACAAAGCCCTGGAATGGCTCGAAAACATGACCGTTGTCGGCGAACGGCCACTGAACCGCGATGCCAGCATGCGTGTTTTCAGTGATAAGGAAGTCGAACGCCTTGACGTCGAATGCCGTGGTTATCTGCTGTTTCTGGAACAGGTTGGCGTTCTTGATGTCGAAACTCGCGAAGTTGTTATTGAACGGGTGCTGGCGCTGGAAACCGACGAAATAGACCTCGATCAGCTCAAATGGGTGGTACTGATGGTACTGTTTTACCAGCCGGGCAGGGAAGTGGCTTTTGCCTGGATGGAAGATCTGGTGTTTGAGGACATGGAGGCGGTGATCCATTAAATACACGCCAAACATTAATGAACATTATCTGCCCGCAAATCAGCGGGCTTTGTTTTATGTGCTGTGACCATAATCAATAGCACGTAAACAGCAACACAAGCTTGCACGAGTACGGGTGAATATGGGAAAGAAATTAGTTATCGTCGAATCGCCGGCCAAGGCGAAGACCATTAAAAAATACCTGGGGAAAGATGTCGAGGTGCTGGCTTCTTATGGTCACGTCCGCGACTTACTTCCCAAGGAAGGCGCGGTCGATCCGGCGAATAACTTTGCGATGAAATACCAGGTCATCGACCGTAACAGTAAGCATGTTGATGCGATAGCCAAGGCCATGAAAAAAGCCGATGCTCTCTATCTCGCAACGGATCCGGATCGCGAGGGGGAAGCGATTTCATGGCACCTGTACGAACTGTTGAAGAAGCGCGGGGCGCTCAAAGATAAAGAAACGCATCGCGTCGTTTTCCATGAAATCACCAAGCAGGCCGTGAATGATGCGGTCGCCCATCCCCGTGAGCTGTCGATGGATCTGGTCAATGCCCAGCAGGCTCGACGGGCGCTGGACTATCTGGTGGGCTTCACCCTGTCGCCACTACTTTGGAAAAAAGTGCGTCGCGGCCTGTCAGCGGGTCGGGTGCAAAGCCCCGCGCTGCGCATGATTGTTGAGCGTGAGCTGGAAATCGAAGCCTTCAAGCCCAGAGAATACTGGACCATTGAAGCCGATGCCGCCGCCGAGGACAAGGCTTTTCAGGCCAAGCTGACTCATTTTGCCAATGAAAAGCTAAGCCAGTTCAGCATCGACAACGAAAAACAATCTTCCGATGTGGTCAGCAAGCTGAACAAAGCGGCGGAAGGCAAACTGCTGGTAACCAACGTCGAGAAGAAACAACGCCGTCGTAATCCGGCTGCGCCGTTTACCACCTCGACCCTGCAGCAGGAAGCTTCCAGGAAACTGGGTTTCGGTGCCCAGCGCACCATGAGTATCGCCCAGCAGCTCTATGAGGGTGTTGACACGGGCGAAGGCGCGGTGGGTCTGATTACCTATATGCGTACTGACTCGGTCTCGCTCGCTGCCGAAGCGATCAATGAAATCCGGGACTTTATTGCTGAAAAGTACGGCAAGAAAATGGTGCCGGGCAAACCCCAGGAATACAAAACCAAGTCCAAAAACGCGCAGGAGGCGCACGAGGCGATTCGTCCGACTTCCGTGCTTCGTACCCCCGAGGACATGAAGGCCTATCTGTCGGCTGATCAGCTCAAGCTTTATACCTTGATCTGGCAGCGCACCATGGCCTGTCAGATGGTGCATGCCACATTAAATACTGTTGCTGTGGACCTGGGCTGTGGCAAGGGCAATACCTTCCGCGCCACCGGGTCGACGGTCGTCAATCCCGGGTTCATGAGTGTTTACCTGGAAGGTAAGGACGACACCGCTAAAACCGATAAAGATGAAAATCTGCTGCCGCCGATGGAAGTCGGTCAGGTGGTCGCATTGAAAGCCATCCGTCCAGAACAGCACTTCACCGAGCCACCTCCCCGGTTTAGTGAAGCCAGTCTGGTGAGGGCGCTGGAAGAACACGACATTGGTCGTCCTTCGACCTATGCCAGCATCATCTCGACGCTGTTACAGCGCGAGTATGTGGAACTGGTCAACAAACGCTTTCACCCGACTGATGTCGGCCGCGTTGTGGGTAAGTTTCTGGTCCAGCATTTCACCAAATATGTCGACTACAACTTCACGGCCGAACTGGAAGATGAGCTTGATGCCGTGGCCCGGGGCGAGGAAGAATGGATCCCGCTACTCACCAAATTCTGGGCGCCGTTCAAAGATCAGGTGGAAACCAAGGATAAGGAAGTTCAGCGCAGTGATGTCACCCAGGAAATACTGGATGAAGACTGCCCCAAATGTGGTAAAAAATTGTCCAGTCGCCTGGGGCGCAGCGGTCGTTTTATCGGGTGTACCGGTTATCCGGAGTGCGATTACACCCGTAATATCGATGGTGAAGAAACCAGTAATGAGCCGGAAGTGGTGGAAGGCCGCAAATGTCCGAAATGTGATTCCGACTTGTGGATCCGCACCGGTAAATATGGCAAATTCATCGGCTGTTCCAGCTATCCCAAGTGCAAGCACATCGAATCGTTGGAGCAGCCCAAAAATACCGGTGTTCAATGTCCGCAGTGCGAGAAAGGCGAGATTCTGACCCGCAAATCACGTCGCGGCAAGGTGTTTTACTCCTGCTCGGAATATCCGACCTGTGATTATGCGTTGTGGAATGAACCGCTGAAAGAACCCTGTCCGAAATGTAACTGGCCGATTCTGACAGTGAAAACGACCAAGAGTCGGGGCACGGAAAAAGTCTGTCCGCAGAAGGACTGCGATTTCAGCGAAAAAGTAGAGTAAACAAAAAGCCGGGCGCTTTGACCTGCCCGGCTTTTTCAACCGTTAGATTAGGGTTTCTTTCGGTCGATATGGCCCAAATCACGCTCCGGTGCAATCTGATCCCGCACCCGTTGTTTGAGTTCGGTGATTTCAGGGAAGCGGCCTTCCTGCTTGCGTGACCATACCAGCTGGTCATTGGCATAGACTTCAAAAATGCCGCCGGTGCCCGGTTTCAGACTGAGCTCATCCAACTCTTCATCAAAGGTCGACAACAGCTCCTGCGCCATCCAGCCGGCACGCAGCAACCAGCGACACTGGGTGCAATAAACAATGCTGACTTTATTAGTCATCTCCCTGCTCACTCGCCCTGAAGGGCGTCGAATAGCCGGTTGGCTTGTTCCAACGCGGTTTCGGTATCAGCTGCCAGCACATTGAAATGGCCCATCTTGCGGCCTTTACGCGCTTCCTGCTTGCCGTAGAGATGCAGCTTAACGTTAGACTCGGCCAGTAGGCTTTCCCAATGGGGTTCACTGCTTCCCCAGACATCGCCCAGGATGTTGATCATGACGACCGGGCTAACCAAATCGCAGTCACCGGCAGGCAGGCCACAGAGCATTCTGACCTGTTGTTCAAATTGGGAAGTGTGGCAGGCGTCCAGTGTGTAGTGGCCGGAATTATGCGGTCGCGGTGCAATCTCATTGGCAATAATCTCGCCATCGGTTGAGACGAAAAACTCAACGGCTAGGGTGCCGATGTAGCCAAGGCCTCGAGCGATTTCATTGGCTTTCTGAATGGCTGACTGTACCTGTTCGGCGGACACGCTGGCAGGCACCATAGTGGAATGCAGAATGCCATTGACGTGGATATTCTCCGCCACCGGGAACGTAGTAATGCTGCCGGTCTCGCTTCGTGCCAGCACGACCGAGATTTCCCGATCCAGCGGAATCCGTTGCTCCAGCACACATTCTTTTTCACCCAGCGAGTCATAAGCTTCATAGACATCATCCAGGCTGTCACAGGGAAACTGCCCCTTACCGTCATAACCGAAGGTGGCAATTTTCAGAATGGCAGGGAACTGTATTTTGTCCCTGGCGGCTGCAATATCTTCACGACGAAGGATGGGTAAAAACGGCGCAGTGGTGATGCCCAGTGAGGCAATGAACTGTTTCTCCACGTTGCGATTCTGGGTCTGGGACAGCGCTTTCGATGAAGGGCGAACGCTGGTGTGTTGTTCCAGAAAAGCCAGTGTCTGCGCAGGAATATTTTCAAACTCGGTGGTGACAGCCGCACACAGATCCGCCATCTCTTTCAGTGCAGCCTCATCATCGTATGCCGCGCAGATATGTTTGTCAGCAATGAGGCCAGCCGGGCTCTGTTTATCCGGATCCAGCACAACCACTTTATAACCCATGGTCTGAGCCGCTGTGGTGAACATACGACCCAACTGGCCGCCGCCAAGCATGCCTAATGTCGCACCGGGTAAAATCTGAGAATTCATAATCAACCTCTTGCAAACGGACCGGTGATTACCGGACTGATGTCTGAATCAGCACCTGGCCACTTAGCGCCTGACAGTGCCGAGGATAGTTCCACGTTATTGTGGAGGCAGCGTCATGTCCAGCACTTGCTGATGCTGGGCTTCGCGGAATTTAAGGAGTTTGTCGCTCAGTGCCTTGTCATTGACGGCAAGCTGGGCAATCGCAAACAACGCCGCGTTGGCCGCGCCTGCTTCGCCGATGGCAAAAGTGGCGACCGGAATGCCTTTAGGCATCTGAACAATGGAGAGCAGGGAATCCTGACCTTTTAAATATTTTGAGGGCACTGGCACGCCGAGTACGGGCACGGTGGTACCGGCCGCCAGCATGCCTGGCAGATGGGCAGCACCGCCAGCGCCGGCAATGATGCAGGCCAGGCCGCGATTGTGCGCACTGGCAGCATAGTCGGTCAGCAGATCCGGGGTTCGGTGTGCAGAGATGACTTTGGCCTCATAGGGCACACCAAAGGCTTCCAGTTGTTCGACGGCTTTTTCCATGACGGGCCAGTCACTGTTACTGCCCATCACCACGCCCACTAGTGGTTTTTCCATGATCGTTGTCAGTCTCGAATAGAAAAACAGTGCATTTTAGCTATTTTATTGAAAATAGGAAAATTTAGCGCCTTAAAAACTGTCTCATCGAGTAATGGAACAATTGAACGAGGCGGCATGGATCGCTATAATAGTCGATCCTTTCTGCCGTAATTGGTCAACGCCCCTCGTCGTCGAATCCAACACCGACGGACTTCCGCCGGGGGAGCAGTGACGGCGCTAAACTAAGAGAAGGTACGTGACGTGAGTCAGCCAACAGAAATGAATCAAGGTCTCTACAGACCGCAATTTGAAAAGGACAACTGTGGTTTCGGCTTAATCGCCCAAATGGATGACAAGGCCAGCCACTGGCTTTTGGAAACAGCGATTGAAGCCCTGGGTAATCTGACCCACCGTGGCGCCATTGGTGCTGACGGCAAAACCGGTGATGGTTGTGGTCTGTTGCTGAAAAAACCAGACAGCTTCTTCCAGGCAATTGCCCATGAACAGGGCTATCAACTGGCCTCTTTATATGCTGTGGGCATGATCTTCCTGTCCCATGATGAATCCAAAGCCCAGTCTGCCCAGCGGATCATCAACGAGAAACTGGCCTTTAAAGGTCTGGAAGTCCTCGGTTGGCGTGATGTACCGGTCGACCCCGAATCTGCCTGTGGTCAACAGGCGCTGGAATCGCTGCCGGTGATGCGTCAGGTGTTTGTTAATGCGCCTGAAGGGATGAGCGAAGCTGACTTTGAGCGTCAGTTGTACATCGCCCGTCGTCTGGCAGAAAAAGCAGTCACCAATGATGAAGACTTCTATATCTCCAGTCTGTCTTCGCACGTGGTGTCGTACAAAGGTTTAGTCATGCCTTCTTATCTGCCGGTTTTCTACAAAGACCTGAACGATAAGCGCATGGAAACCTCGATTGTGATTTTCCACCAGCGTTTTTCTACCAACACCACGCCGCAGTGGCGCCTGGCGCAGCCGTTCCGCATGCTGGCGCACAATGGTGAAATCAACACCGTGCAGGGTAACCGCAACTGGGCGCTGGCGCGTGGTGCCAAATTTGCTACCCCGCTGATTGAGGACATGGAAGAAATCCGTCCGCTGGTGGGTACCACCGGTTCTGACTCCTCCAGCATGGACAATATGCTGGAAGCACTGCTTGCCGGCGGTGTCAGCCTGTTCCGTGCCATGCGTCTGGTGATTCCGCCAGCCTGGCAGAACGATCCAACCATTGATGAAGACCTGCGTGCTTTCTATGACTACAACTCCATGCACATGGAGCCCTGGGATGGTCCCGCTGGCGTGGTCATGACCGATGGTCGCTATGCCGCCTGTACTCTGGATCGTAATGGTCTGCGTCCGGCGCGCTACATCATTACCAAAGATCGTCATATAACCCTGGCATCAGAAGTCGGTGTCTGGAACTACCAGCCACAGGACGTGGTGGCCAAAGGCCGTCTGAAACCCGGTCAGATGCTGGCTGTGGATACCCACACCGGCGAACTGTTGATGCCGGAAGATATCGACAACAAACTGAAGTCGGCGCAGCCTTATCGCGAGTGGCTGGACAACAATCTGCAGCGCTTGAAAGATGCGGACGATGACGAAACCGGTCCGACTATCGAAGGCAACGAATACGAGACCTACGAAAAACTGTTCAACATCACCTTTGAAGAGCGCGATCAGGTAATCCGCGTGCTGGGTGAGGCTGGTCAGGAAGCCGTCGGCTCCATGGGTGATGACACCCCGTTCCCGGTCATGTCGACGCAGATTCGTTCACTGTATGACTATTTCCGTCAGCAGTTTGCACAGGTCACTAATCCGCCGATCGACCCGCTGCGCGAAAACATCGTGATGTCACTGGAAACCTGTTTCGGTGAAGAACGTAATATGTTCGAGGAAGGCGAAGATCATGCTCAGCGTGTGGTCGTTGATTCGCCGGTCCTGTCTGAAAGCCAGTTCCGTCAATTACTGGCACTGGGTGACCATAACGACGAATACAAATCTGTCATCTTGTCGCTGAACTACGACCCGGCTATCGGGCTTGAAGCTGCCGTTGATGCCCTGTGTGACAAGGCTCAGAAGGCCGTCGCTGATGGTACGGTGGTTATCGTGCTGTCCGACCGTGATATCACAAAAGAGACTTTGCCGATTCATGCCTTGCTGGCGACCGGCGCGGTGCATCACCGTCTGATCAAAGCGGGGCTGCGTTGTGATGCCAACCTGATCGTCGAGACGGCTACTGCGCGTGACTCGCACCACTTCGGTGTCCTGCTGGGCTACGGTGCGACCGGTATTTACCCATACCTTGCCTACGCCTGCCTGAACGACATGATTCACAGCGGCGAAATCAAAGAGCTTGAGCGCGCCGAGTTATGCCGTCGTTACCGTAAAGGCATCAACAAAGGTCTGTTCAAGATCACCTCGAAAATGGGTATTTCAACCATTGCCAGTTACCGTGGTGCCCAACTGTTCGAAATTGTCGGTTTGCATGACGATGTGGTCGATAAATGCTTTACCTCCACCACCAGCCGTATCAGCGGTACCGGCTTTGCCGAACTGCAGGCGGACGATGAGAAACTGGCCAAACTGGCTTGGAATCAGCGTAAGAAACGCGGTCAGGGCGGTCTGCTGAAATTCATTCACGGTGGTGAGTATCACGCCTATAACCCGGATGTCATTGCGACACTGCAAAAAGCGGTACAGGGTGGCAGTTACGATGATTACAAAGCCTATGCCTCGCTGGTCAATGAACGCGATCCGATGGTGCTGCGTGACCTGATGAAGGTCAAACTGGCTGATCAGCCACTGGCAATGGATCAAGTGGAAGATGTCAGCGCCATTCTGCAACGCTTTGACAGCGCCGGTATGTCACTGGGCGCGCTCTCGCCTGAAGCGCACGAAGCGCTGGCGATTGCGATGAACCGACTGGGTGGTCGTTCCAACTCCGGTGAGGGGGGTGAAGATCCGGATCGTTTCGGTAACGAGCGCGTCTCCAAAATCAAACAGATCGCTTCCGGCCGTTTCGGTGTGACCCCGCATTATCTGGTGAATGCCGAGGTCCTGCAGATCAAGATTGCCCAGGGCGCCAAACCGGGCGAAGGTGGTCAGCTACCAGGCAAGAAAGTCAATCAGATGATTGCCAGCCTGCGTCACTCGGTCCCGGGCGTGACGCTGATTTCACCGCCGCCGCATCATGATATCTACTCGATTGAAGATCTGGCACAGCTGATTTTCGACCTGAAACAGGTCAATCCGCAGGCACTGGTCTCCGTCAAGCTGGTCTCACAGGCTGGTGTCGGTACGGTAGCAGCCGGTGTCGCCAAGGCCTATGCTGATCTGATTACCATCTCTGGTTACGATGGTGGTACCGGTGCCAGCCCGCTGACCTCAGTCAAATATGCCGGTGGTCCGTGGGAGCTGGGCCTGTCAGAAGCGCATCAAACCCTGCGAGCCAACGATCTGCGTGACAAAGTCCGCCTGCAGACAGATGGCGGTCTGAAAACCGGTCTGGACGTGGTTAAAGCCGCGATTCTCGGTGCGGAAAGCTTCGGCTTCGGTACGGGTCCAATGGTGGCGCTGGGTTGTAAATATCTGCGGATCTGTCACCTGAATAACTGTGCGACTGGTGTTGCTACTCAGAATGAGAAACTGCGTACCAAGCACTTTATCGGACTGCCGCAAATGGTGATGAACTACTTCCAGTTCGTGGCCCGTGAAACGCAGGAATGGTTGGCGGCACTGGGTGTCTCCAGTCTGCAGGACCTGATTGGTCGTACCGACCTGCTGGAACTGCTGCCGGGTGAGACCAGCAAGCAGCAGAAACTGGACCTGTCACCGCTGCTGTCGGATGCCGGTGTACCGGCTGACAAGCCCAAGTTCTGCCTGGAGCCGAAAAACGAGCCTTATGACAAAGGTGAACTGGCCGAGCAGATGGTCGCCGAGATCAAAGACACCATCGTTAACAAAACCGGTGGTGAATTCAGCTACGTGGTTCGTAACGTCAACCGCTCCATCGGTGCCCGCCTGTCTGGTGAAATCGCCAGAGTGCACGGTAACTACGGTATGACTGACAAGCCGATTCGCCTGCGTCTGAACGGTTCAGCCGGCCAGAGCTTCGGTGTGTTCAATGCCGGCGGCCTGGAAATGTATCTGGAAGGTGATGCCAACGATTATGTCGGTAAGAGCATGGCGGACGGTAAACTGGTCATTTATCCGTCACCGGAAAGCGAGTACCAGAGTCATGAAGCCAGCATCATGGGTAACACCTGCCTTTATGGCGCGACAGGTGGTGCCTTGTATGCCGCCGGCCGTGCCGGTGAGCGTTTCGCGGTACGTAACTCCGGTGCCTCAGCGGTGGTTGAAGGTATTGGTGACCATGGTTGTGAATATATGACCGGTGGTGTGATCACGGTGCTCGGTGAAACCGGCCTCAACTTCGGTGCCGGTATGACAGGTGGTTTGGCCTTTGTTCTCGACAGCGATAACAGCTTTGCTGAACGTTATAACGATGAACTGGTTGAACTGGTCAGAATTGATACAGCTGAGACCTCCGAGCTGGCACTGTTCCTCAAAGGCATGATTGAAGATCATGTCCGTGAAACCGGCAGTGCCTGGGGTCATCAGATTCTGGATGCGTTTGAACAACGCCTGAAAGAGTTCTGGATGGTCAAACCCAAAGCCGCTGCAATGGATGGTCTGCTCAAACTGGCAACCAAAGCAGCTTAAGGACTCAGCGTAGATAAGAAATCATGGCAAAAAATACGTTTCAATTTTTAGATGTAGGTCGTGTCGACCCGAAAAAACTCGATGCCAAAGTGCGCGTTCAGGAGTTCGGTGAGATTTACGGCGATTTTGATGATCAGTCTTCGGCCGAACAGGCCGATCGCTGTCTGGAGTGTGGTAACCCGTACTGTGAATGGAAATGTCCGGTTCACAACTACATTCCCAACTGGCTGAAACTGGTCAGTGAGGGCAATCTGGAGGAAGCGGCGGAATTGTCGCACGCGACCAACACGCTGCCGGAAATCTGCGGCCGTGTCTGCCCGCAGGATCGTCTGTGTGAAGGCGCCTGTACCCTGAATGATGGCTTTGGTGCCGTGACTATCGGTTCGGTGGAAAAATACATCACTGACACCGCGCTGGAAAAAGGCTGGCGTCCGGATCTGTCCAACGTTGTATCTACCGGCAAAAAGGTAGCGGTTATCGGTGCCGGTCCTGCCGGTCTCGGTGCAGCTGACGTACTGGTGCGTAACGGTGTGACACCAGTGGTTTATGATCGTTACCCGGAAATTGGCGGTCTGCTGACCTTCGGTATTCCTGAATTTAAGCTGGAAAAAGCCGTCGTTAAACGCCGTCGTGAAGTGCTGGAAGGTATGGGCGTTGAGTTCCGTCTGAATACGGAAGTGGGTAAAGACGTTGATTTCCAGACACTGATTGATGAGTACGATGCGGTCTTCCTGGGCATGGGTACTTACACCTACATGAAAGGTGGTTTCCCGGGCGAAGATATGGACGGCGTTTATGAAGCACTGCCTTATCTCGTTGCCAACAACAAATTCCTGCTGGATCTGCCATCTGATAACTACGTCAGCCTGAAAGGCAAAAATGTCGTGGTACTGGGTGGTGGTGATACCGCGATGGACTGTAACCGTACTGCAATTCGTCAGGGCGCGACCAGCGTCACCTGTGCTTATCGCCGTGACGAGGAAAACATGCCCGGTTCACGCCGCGAAGTGAACAATGCCCGTGAAGAAGGTGTTCAGTTCCTGTGGAACCGCCAGCCGGTGGAAATCATCGGTGAAAACGGCAAAGTCACCGGCGTTAAAGTCGTAACAACAGCTCTGGGTGAACCGGATGAGCGTGGTCGTCGCCGTCCTGAACCCGTTGCTGGCAGTGAAGAAGTCATTCCAGCGGATGCCGTCGTCATTGCTTTCGGTTTCCGTCCGAGCCCGGCACCATGGTTCGAGAAATTCAACGTCAGTATTGATGACGGCGGTCGCGTGGTAGCGCCGGCAGATGGTGGCCATGCATACCAGACAAGCAACCCGAAAATCTTCGCCGGTGGTGATATGGTGCGTGGTTCGGATCTGGTGGTGACGGCGGTCTGGGAAGGCCGTCAGGCAGCTGAAGGTATTCTCGATTACCTCGACGTCTGAACTTAAGCTTTAAGCAGGCTACTAAAGGCTTGTTCATACCGGGATGATGAATCCTGTATGATCAAGCCTTTTTTGTATCTGTAGCCTTAACACCGGGAATAAAACGTGGCGGAACTGAAAAACGATCGTTATCTGCGAGCCTTGCTTAAACAACCTGTGGACCGGACCCCGGTCTGGGTCATGCGCCAGGCGGGTCGCTATCTGCCGGAGTATCGTGAAGTCAGGAAAAAGGCCGGTGACTTCATGACGCTCTGCAGCACGCCGGAAATGGCCTGCGAGGTGACCCTGCAACCACTCCGTCGTTACGATCTGGATGCCGCCATTATCTTCTCCGATATTCTGACCATACCCGATGCGATGGGTTTGGGCCTGCACTTCGTTGCTGGCGAAGGCCCCAAATTTTCCAGCACGATTCGGTCCGCAGCTGACATTAAAAACCTGACGGTGCCCGATATGGAAGACAGTCTGGGGTATGTGATGGACGCGATCCGTCTGACCCGCCGCGAAATTGATGGCAAAGTGCCACTGATTGGTTTCAGCGGCAGCCCCTGGACTTTGGCCTGTTATATGGTCGAAGGCGGTGGCAGTAAGGATTTTGCCAAGGTCAAAGGTATGCTGTTTGATGCGCCGGTGCAGATGCATGCTTTACTCGATGTGCTCGCTGATTCGGTCACTGCCTATCTGAACGCGCAGATCAATGCCGGTGCCCAGGCCATTATGCTGTTTGATACCTGGGGCGGGACGCTGAGTCCAGCCGTGTATCGAGAATTCTCCCTCAACTATATGCACAAGATTGTCTCGGGTTTACAACGCCAGTCGGAAGGGCGTGTAGTCCCGATCACGATGTTTACCAAAGGTGGTGGTCAGTGGCTGGAGTGGATGGCTGAAACCGGTGTCAATGGCGTGGGACTGGACTGGACTACCGATATTGGCGAGGCGCGTCGCCGCGTCGGTGACAAGGTCACCCTACAGGGTAATATGGACCCCTGCGTGTTGTATGCATCGCCTGATCGGGTTGAGCAGGAAGTGGCCACTATTCTGGCGTCCTATGGCAAGGGTAATACCGGGCATGTATTTAATCTTGGCCATGGCATTCACCCCACTGTGAACCCTGACAATATGGCGCGACTGGTGGAATCCGTTCACCGTCTCAGTGCCCCCTATCACGCTGAATAAAATCATCTGACATAAAAAAAGAGGGACAGGTCGAAACCTGTCCCCCTTCTTCGGAGTATGTAACTCAGTTACTTACCGGTGTTGGTGAATTCAGGGTACGCTTCCATACCACATTCAACATAGTCAACACCTTCATACTCTTCTTCCTCAGTGACACGGAGACCCATGACCACTTTGAGGATAGACCAGACGATGAAGCTGGCAACAAATACCCAGACAAAGATAGTGGCTGCACCGATCAACTGACCGGAGAAGCTGACACCATCGTTAGTCAGAGGTACTGCTAACAGACCCCACAGACCGACGGTACCGTGGACTGAGATCGCACCGACCGGATCATCAATTTTGATTTTATCCAGCAGGACGATAGAGAAGACCACGATAACACCACCGATTGCACCGATGATGGTCGCCATCAGCGGGGTTGGGGTGTCAGGACCGGCAGTGATAGCTACCAGACCAGCCAGGGCACCGTTCAGAATCATGGTGAGGTCCGCTTTACCGAACATCAGTTTGGCCACGATCAGGGCAGCAATCACACCACCTGCCGCAGCAGCATTGGTGTTCATGAAGACCACGGCAACGGCATTGGCACTTTCGACAGAGGCTGTCGCCAGCACCGAACCACCGTTGAAGCCGAACCAACCCAGCCACAGGATAAAGGTACCCAGCGTAGCCATAGGCAGGTTTGCACCAGGGATCGGGTGAATTTCACCGTTAGGACCGTATTTGCCTTTACGGGCACCCAGCAGAATCACGCCAGCCAGTGCAGCAGCAGCACCTGCCATGTGAACAATACCGGAACCGGCAAAGTCAGAGAAGCCCAGGTCGCCCAGGTTGTACATGCCGAAGACATCAGCACCACCCCAGGTCCAAGAACCTTCCAGTGGGTAGATGAACGCGGTCATTACCACAGCAAACGCGGCAAAAGCCCACAGTTTCATACGTTCAGCGACCGCACCGGAGACGATAGACATGGCTGTTGCCACGAAGACCACTTGGAAGAAGAAGTCGGCTGATGGCGCATAAGTCGCTGGCTCTTCAGCACCGGTGACACCGTCACCCACAATACCGTCGAGGAAGATACCACCGCCATACATGATGTCATAACCAACAACGAGATAAGCAGTACACGCAATCGCAAACAGCATCACGTTCTTGGTTAAGATTTCAGTTGTGTTTTTAGAACGGACCAGACCTGCTTCCAGCATCGCGAAGCCGGCGGCCATCCACATAACAAAGGCACCACTAATCAGGAAGTAGAAGGTGTCCAATGCATATTGGAGTTGGAAGATTTCGTTTTCCATATTATCTACTCCTCAAGCTTACAGGGCATCAGGACCGGTTTCGCCTGTGCGAATCCGAACCACTTGCTCTAATGGGTAAACGAAGATCTTGCCGTCACCAATTTTACCGGTGTTGGCACCTTTGATGATGGCTTCGATCACTTGTTCGACGATGTCGTCGTCGACGGCAATTTCCAGTTTCAGTTTGGGCAGGAAATCAACGACATACTCGGCACCACGATACAGCTCAGTGTGGCCTTTCTGACGTCCAAAACCTTTCACCTCTGAAACGGTCAAGCCTTGCACGCCGATTTCGGAGAGAGACTCCCGGACATCATCAAGCTTGAAGGGCTTGATAATCGCTACAACTTGTTTCATAAGCTAGTTTCCTTCTGTAGAAAATCTACCCCCTCAACATCGAGGGGGTAGCTGAGAGAAGACTTAGAATGATTTGCTGACAGAGAACATCAGAGTGTCGTCTGTGCTGCTGTCATCCAGACCGCCGTATGAACCTGGATCTGAATAGACGGCTTCACCATCGCTATCTACGCCGATGTAGGACAGCGTCCAATCGAAGCCCACCAGGCTTTTGCTCAGGCTGATAGAGTAGTCTGAGTAGCTGCTTTCGCCAACGATGTCTTCAAGATCGCTGTCAAAGCTGGTTACACCGTAAGAAGCTGAGAAACCAAAGCCAGCTGGCAGGTCATAGTCAAAGCCGACGCTGAAATAGTGAGCGGCTTCATCGTTACCTTCCCAGTCGGGATCAAAAGCGTAACCCAGAGAGAAGTAGCTGTAGCCCAGGCCTGCGTAAAATTCGTTGTTGTTGAATTCACTGGCACCAGGGAAGATATAGCGCAGAACGCCTACATCGTAGGATACGCCAGATTCGCCAAACTCATTGCCGTAACCGCCGTAGATGTTGATTTCGCCATCACCTGAGTTACTGGTTGCCCATACACCGGTGTAGAAACCTGATGTGTGTGCATAATCGAAGCTGCCAGAGATAGCAGGTTTGTTATCGGAAAAGCTGATACCGCGGAAGCGATAGTCGGATGAAAGTGCTACGGAAGCACTGGTTGAATGGGCGCCGTCTTCACTTTCCCAAGCCATTGCTGATGAAGCAGCAAACAGGGTGGTAGCTGCAAAGCAAAGTGCTGAAATCTTACTCAGTTTCATGGTTTAACTCCTCGGTTTAACATTTTATTGTTTAGTCGTTTGAATTCCGGCGTTGATTATTTGCAACACTGTGTATTCAGACTGCAACAGGTTGAGCAGATAGCATGCCAAGTTTATAAACCATTGAAAAAACAGTGATCTATTCCACATTTGCTGTGTTTTAGTTCAGCTTACAGGATCATTTTGGTGCAGGCTATAAAGGCCTCGGTCCAAACTGGTGCGGAAACAGGGCTAACGGACTTAGATTTGCCATCATTTAGTTGCTAAGATAGCCGCACTTTCATTCAAAGGGATTGGTATGACCTACCCACAAATCGACCCGGTGGCGCTTAACCTTGGGCCTTTGGCTATCCACTGGTACGGCCTGATGTACCTGCTGGGCTTTACTTTTGTCTGGTTGTTGGGGCGTTACCGGGCTGCACGTCATGATTGGCAGCATGGTCAATTGGAGGACCTGCTGTTTTATGGTGCTTTGGGTGTCATCCTTGGCGGGCGTCTTGGTTATGCCTTGTTTTATGATCTGGCCGCCAATCTCGACAATCCGCTTAACCTGTTGAAAATCTGGCAGGGCGGCATGTCATTTCATGGCGGTCTGATCGGTGTGTTAGTGGCATTCTGGTATTTCGGCCGTAAAACCGGCAAAGGTTTTTTTGAAATCAGTGACTTTATCGCGCCGATGGTGCCGATTGGCCTGATGTTGGGCCGGATTGGCAATTTCATTAATGGTGAGCTCTGGGGCCGGGTTAGTGATGTGCCATGGGCCATGGTGTTTCCGGGCGCCGGACCTTTGCCCAGACATCCGTCCCAGTTGTATCAGGCGGCACTGGAAGGTCTTTTACTGTTTATTATTCTCTGGCTTTATTCCGCCAAGCCAAGGCCGCGGGCCGCGGTTTCCGGTCTGTTCCTGCTGGGCTATGGTGTGTTCCGCTATATTGTGGAGTTTGTCCGAATTCCGGATCCGCAGTATGGCTACATTGCCTTTGGCTGGCTGACGATGGGGCAGATCCTCTGTCTGCCGATGATAATCGGCGGTGTGGCGATGATGATCTGGGCCTACCGGCGACAGGCTTAAGTCAGCAGTATCGTCAGCCAGGTCGCAGTGGCAATCAATATCGACATCAGTACAGCGAAAGAGCCGTAATCCTTGGCGCGGCCTGAGAGTTTATGTTTGTCATAGCTGACACGGTCCACAGTGGTCTCAATCGCTGAGTTCAGTATTTCCACTATCATCACCAGCACCAGGGTGCTGATCATCAGCAGACGCTCCATGGCGGTGACATCCAGGTAAAAACTCAACGCGGTGAGCGCGACAAAAGCGAGAAATTCCTGTCTGAAGGCTTCTTCATGTTTGAGAGCAGAACGCAGACCCTGCCAGGAATAAATCAGTGCAAAAAACAGACGTTTCAAACCGCGGTTTTTTTCCATGTTGACCCTGAATGAATGTTTTAAATGTTTGAATATTAGGCAAACATTATTAACAGCATGTTAAAATTTACATCTTTATTTTCAAGCTTGTTTGGTGCGCTATGAGTTACCAGGATCATTATGATGTCATTGTTGTCGGTGGCGGTCACGCCGGGACTGAGGCCGCGCTGGCTTCCGCCCGTCAGGGCGTAAAAACCCTGCTGCTGACCCAGAATATCGAGACTCTGGGACAGATGAGCTGCAACCCGGCCATCGGTGGTATTGGCAAAGGCCACCTGGTCAAGGAAATTGACGCCCTCGGCGGTATCATGGCGCAGGCGGCTGATCGTGGCGGTATTCAGTTCCGTACTCTGAACTCCAGCAAAGGCCCGGCGGTCAGGGCTACCCGTGCCCAGGCCGACCGCGTTCGTTATAAAGCGGCAGTCCGCGCCTATCTGGAAAACCAGCCTAACCTGTATATCTTCCAGCAAGCGGTTGATGATCTGGTAGTGGAAAACGATCGCGTAGTCGGTGTGGTCACGCAGGTTGGTCTGCGTTTCTCTGCCAAAGCGGTGGTGCTGACCGTCGGCACCTTCCTGGGTGGTTTGATTCATATCGGCATGCAGAATCACCAGGGCGGTCGCGCCGGTGATCCGGCTTCGATTGCTTTGTCACAGCGTCTGCGTGCGCTGCCGTTCCGGGTGGATCGGCTGAAAACCGGTACACCGCCGCGGATTGCGACCAGCAGTATCGACTTTTCCCAGCTGACTGAGCAGCCCGGTGATGATCCGACCCCGGTATTCTCTTTCCTGGGTCAACGTGAGCATCATCCGGCCCAGATTTCCTGCTACATCACCCACACCAATGAGCAGACCCATGATGTGATCCGTAACAACCTGGATCGCTCACCGATGTACAGCGGTGAAATCGAAGGTATCGGCCCGCGCTACTGTCCATCGATTGAAGACAAGGTGGTGCGTTTCGCCGATCGTGCTTCACATCAGATATTCCTGGAACCGGAAGGCTTGGAGTGTGGCGAGGTTTATCCCAATGGCATTTCCACCAGTCTGCCGTTTGATGTGCAGTACCAGATCGTACGCTCTATGAAAGGCCTGGAAAACGCCCATATCACCCGCCCGGGCTATGCGATTGAATATGACTTTTTTGATCCCCGTGACCTGAAGCCGACGCTGGAAACCAAGCATATGGACGGTTTGTTCTTCGCCGGCCAGATCAACGGCACCACCGGTTATGAAGAAGCCGGTGCCCAGGGCTTGATTGCCGGTCTTAATGCCGGCCTGCAGGCGCGGGGTCTGGAAGGCTGGTATCCACGCCGTGATGAAGCCTATATCGGTGTACTGATCGATGATTTGATTACCGCCGGTACCCGTGAGCCCTACCGCATGTTTACCAGCCGTGCCGAATACCGCCTGATGCTGCGTGAAGATAATGCCGATATGCGCCTGACGCCGATTGGCCGTCAACTGGGCATTGTCGATGATGCGCGCTGGTCTGTCTTCAACGCCAAGCTGGAAGCGGTGGAAAAAGAAAACGCCCACCTCGACAGTTTCAAGTTTGTGCCGGAAAAAATGGATCAGGCCAAAGCCGAAGCTATCCTTGGCGAAAAGCTGACCAAGGTCACCACGGCCAAAGATCTGCTGCGTCGGCCCAAAGTCGACTATGCGGCGTTGCTGGAACTGATGCAGCGTGAGCAGGATGTGTCTGAGGAAGTCGCAGAACAGGTCGTGATTCAGGCCAAGTATTCCGGCTATATCAATCGCCAGCAGAATGAGATTGAACGCGTCCAGCGCAATGAAAACACCGCTCTGCCGTTAGATATGGACTATAAAAACGTCCGCGGCCTCTCCAACGAGGTGCGTGAGAAACTGGAAAACGCGCGTCCTGCCAACCTGGGTCAGGCTGCCCGTATCTCCGGCGTCACCCCGGCAGCCGTATCCCTGCTGCTGGTGCATCTGAAACGCAGCGGCCTGAGCGAAGCCAGTTAATGACGTTGGATTTAAAAGCACAGCTCGACCAGGGCTGTGCAGCGCTATCGATCGACCTGAGTGAAGCCCAAAAACAGCAGCAGCTCGATTATGTCGCGCTACTGGTGAAATGGAACAAGGTATATAACCTGACCTCGGTGCGGGACCCGGCACAGATGCTGTCCCGCCATATTCTTGATAGTCTCTCTGTATTGCCTTATCTGGATGCGCCGAGTCTGCTTGATGTCGGCACCGGCGGCGGCCTGCCCGGTATCCCGGCGGCCATCGTCCGGCCTGATTGCGCGGTCACGCTGTTGGACAGCAATTCCAAAAAGACCCGTTTTCTGCAGCAGGTCAAGGCCGAACTGGGCCTGCACAATGTCACGGTTGTGCATGGCCGAGTGGAACAGGTATCTTTACCCAAATTTGCTATTATCACTGCTCGCGCCTTTGCCACGGTTGACGATATTATCAAGCTGGCAGGCCAGCACTGTGAGCAAAACGGCCGGCTGGTGCTGATGAAAGGCGTCTACCCGAACGAGGAATTGCAGTTTGATTCCGATGCGTTCCGGCTACAGGATGTGGTGTCGCTTGATGTGCCGGAGTGTGAAGGCGAGCGACATCTGGTGAGACTAATCAAAAACGAAGGTTGAGAATGGGAAACATATTCGCAGTGACCAACCAGAAGGGCGGGGTTGGCAAAACCACCACCACGGTGAATTTGGCAGCGTCACTGGCCGAGTATGGCAAAAAAGTCCTGATGATCGATCTCGACCCCCAGGGTAACGCCACCACGGGTTGCGGCCTGGATAAGAACGACATTAATAACAGCAGTTACGATGTCATTATGGCGGAAGCCCGGGCGGCGGATACCATCCTCAGCCCGGAAGGCCTGGGTTTTGATGTGATGCCTACCAATTCCGATTTGGTGGCGGCCGAAGTAGAACTGCTGGAAATCAAACTGCGTGAACATCGATTACGTATCGCGCTGGAGTCAACCCGCGAGAAATACGACTATATACTGATTGACTGCCCGCCTTCATTGAGTATGCTAACCGTTAATGCGCTGGTCGCCTCGCAGGGAGTGCTGATCCCGATCCAGTGTGAATACTATGCGCTGGAAGGTCTGTCATCGCTGCTGCGAACCATTGAGCGGGTCAAGCAGCGTGCCAACCCCCAGCTCGACATCACCGGCCTGTTGCGCACCATGTTTGATGCCCGCAATAACCTGGCCAACCAGGTCTCGAGGCAGTTGATTAATCATTTCCGGGATAAGGTTTTTCATTCGATCATTCCACGGAATGTGCGCCTGGCGGAAGCACCCAGCCATGGTATGCCGGTGCTGGCTTATGATCGTGGCTCCCGTGGCTCGATAGCTTATATGGCACTGGCCAGCGAGTTTATGCGGCGAGAGAAAAAGCAAAAATCGAATTAACAGGGTATAGGCATGGCGACAAAGAAACGAGGACTGGGCAGAGGGCTGGACGCGCTGCTGGCAGATGTAAACCAGGAAGAAAAAGCGAGCCTGGATGATAGTCTGCAGCATTTTCCTCTGGATATGATTCAGCCCGGTAAATATCAGCCTCGTGTCGATATGTCTCAGGAGTCACTGGAAGAGCTGGCCGACTCTATCCGTGCCCAGGGACTGGTACAGCCGATTGTGGTCCGCCCCATTGGCGATGATAAATATGAGATTGTCGCTGGTGAGCGTCGTTGGCGTGCCTCCCGCATGGCAGGGCTGGTGGAAGTGCCGGTGCTGGTGCGCGACGTCTCCGATCGCAGTGCGATCGCGATGGCGCTGATTGAAAACATCCAGCGTGAAAATCTGAACCCGATGGAAGAAGCCAATGCCTTGTTCCGTCTGCGTGAAGAATTCGAGATGACGCATCAGCAGGCTGCGGAAGCCGTGGGCAAATCCCGCACCGCAGTCACCAATCTTTTGCGGCTGCGAAACCTTAATGAAGATGTCAAAAAACTGGTAGAGAATTGCGATCTGGAAATGGGTCATGCCCGTGCCTTGCTGGCGCTGGAAGCTGAACTTCAGAGTGAAGTGGCCGGACAGATTGTTGAAAAAGGGCTGTCGGTCAGAGAGGCTGAACAACTAATCCGTCGGGTGCAGAATCCGAAAAAACCGGCGCAAAAACAGTCGCAAGACGACCTGGAAGAGATTCAGCAGTTGGAAGACAGTATCAAGCAGAAACTGGACTCCGCTTTCAGTATCAAACACAACGCCAGCGGCAAAGGCAGACTGGTCATTAACTATCGCAATGTGGATGAATTGAAAAAACTCATCAAACGCATCAAGTAAAGACGAGAATTTCATTGACCGCCTCCGCGCGGTGTCTTTATAATGCCCTGATTTGCTTAAGGCAAATTCCACTTCCACAGGTAAAAATGGAACAGTTGGCCAGAACTGCGCCGCTAAAGCGTGTCTTAACGTGGCAAATTGTGATGCTGATTGCTATCGCCGTTTTTACCGCCTGGTGGGGTACTGAACCGGTCCTTGCTTCGATATATGGAGCGCTGATCGCGATTTTCAATACCTTGCTGATGTTATGGCATATCAAACGCGCCGTGATAACGGCCCGCGCGGATGCCGAGAAAAATTTGAGTAGCGCATACAGATGTGTGGCTGAACGATGGCTGGTAACGATAATGATGTTTGCCGGCGGACTGGGAGCACTGGGGCTTGAGGCCCTGCCACTGCTGCTGGCGTTCACGCTGACACAACTGATGTTGTTTTTGGGAAATACGAACCGGGCTTGAAACCGAACATGGCTAGTGAAATTACTACATCAGAATACATCAAGCATCACCTTCAGAATCTGACCTTTGGTCAGAAACAAACAGAAATTGAGCCCGGTGTCTGGGCACCAACAGGCGAATGGGGCTTTGCAATGTCCTCGGGAGAAGCCGCTAACATGGGATTCTGGTCGATTAACGTCGACACCATGTTTATGTCTATTCTCCTGGGTACACTGATGATGTGGTTCTTCCGCAGCGTCGCCAAGAAAGTCTCCGCCGGCATCCCCACCGCCACACAAAATTTTGCAGAAATGATCATCGACTTCATCGATGACACCGTGAGAGGTTCCTTCTCCGGTGGTAAAAACAACCTTGTAGCTCCCTTAGCCCTGACCATCTTTGTCTGGGTCTTCCTGATGAACCTGATGGACCTGATTCCGGTCGACGTCATTCCACAAATCGTGATGCAGTCTGCGGGCGCGATTTTCGGTGTTGATCCGCATCATGTCTATTTCAAAATCGTCCCGACTACCGATCCGAATGCGACACTCGGTATGGCGATTTTCGTGTTCATGCTGATGCTGTACTACAGTTTCAAGATCAAAGGCACGGGCGGCTTTATCGGCGAATTGACGCTGCAACCATTCGGTAAATGGGCGCTGCCTATCAACACCGTGCTGGAAACCGTCACGCTGCTTTCAAAACCTTTCTCACTGGGCCTTCGTCTGTTCGGTAACATGTACGCCGGTGAGATGGTCTTTATCCTGATCGCGACCATGTATGGTGCCGGTCTGGTTATGGGTTCTTTTGCCGGTCTGTTGCAGATTGGCTGGGCGATTTTCCATATTCTGATTATCACGCTGCAAGCATTCATCTTCATGGTGCTGACAACGGTTTATCTGGATATGGCACATCAAGAACATCACTGATGTTTGTTGGGTTTTAACTTTTTATTTTTAGTCTTTACTTTTTGTAGGAGAAAAAAATGGATATGGGTTTAGTTTACATTGCTGGTGCTCTGATGATCGGCCTGGGCGCACTGGGTGCGGCTATCGGTGTTGGTCTGCTGGGCGGTCGTTTCCTGGAAGCTGCAGCTCGTCAACCTGAACTGGTTCCAATGCTGCGTACTCAATTCTTCCTGGTTGCGGGTCTGGTTGACGCGGTACCTATGATCGCAGTTGGTTTGGCTATGTACGTACTGTTCGCGGTGGCTGGTTAATATTATTCCGTCCCCCATTGCGGTAAACATAGAGGTACAGGCATGAATATCAATGCAACCATCATAGGCCAGATTATCGCTTTCGCGGTTTTCGTCGCCTTCTGCATGAAATATGTATGGCCACCTATCATGCAAGCGCTGGAAGAGCGCAAAAAGAAAATTGCCGATGGTCTGGCTGCTGCAGAACGTGGTCGTCACGAGCAGGAACTGGCGGAAAAGCGTGCACAACAAGTGATCCATGAAGCCAAAGAGCAAGCGAGCGAAATCGTTTCTCAGGCGCAAAAGCGTGGTAACGAAATTGTGGACGAGTCCAAGAGCAATGCCCGTGTTGAAGGTGAGCGAATCCTGAACTCTGCCAAGGCAGAGATTGATCAGGAAGCAAACCGTGCCCGCGACGAGCTGAAAGCTCAGGTCGGCGGTATTGCACTGGCTGGTGCCAGCAAAATTCTTGGCCGTGAAATTGATGAAAAGGCCCACACCGATTTGCTCGACGAATTGGTTAGCCGAATCTAGAGGAATTTAGGATGGCAGAAGCAATAACCATCGCTCGTCCCTATGCCAACGCGGTCTTTGCGATCGCGCAGGAAAAAGGCGAGTTGAAGGCGTGGTCTGACCTGCTTGCGGTTCTGGCGCAATGCGTTGCCGAACCAGAAATGCAATCCATAATCACTAGCCCGGCAGTAAGTGACGAGCAGGCTGTTCAGGTGCTGGCAGATATCGCCGGTGACCTGATGACAGCCGATGCCAAAAACTTCCTGTTGTTGCTGGCAGAAAACAACCGTCTGTTGCTTTTGACAGACATTACCGTTCTCTTCGAAGCACTCCGTGCAGAAGCAGAAAAATCGATGACAGCCGATGTGATTTCGGCGCGTGAGCTGACTCAGGAACAGGCAGACAAAATTTCTGCCGCGCTGAAACAGCGTCTGGGTCGTGATGTCACGCTCAACACCAGCATCGATGAAAGCCTGCTTGGCGGTGCAATCATTCGTGCAGGAGACCTGGTAATCGATGGTTCTGCCTTGGGTAAACTGAACAGACTGGCCAACGCTATTACATAAGCGGCCCGTTATAGAGGAAACAGAGATGCAACTGAATTCAGCAGAAATCAGTGACCTGATCAAAAAGCGTATCGAAAGCTTTGAAGGGGCCACTGAAGCGCGCACAGAAGGTACCGTAGTCGGTGTCACCGACGGTATCGTCCGTATTCACGGCTTAGCCGATGTCATGTCAGGGGAAATGCTGGAATTCCCTGGTAATACATTCGGTATGGCCCTTAACCTGGAACGCGACTCTGTCGGTGCGGTTATACTGGGTGACTACCAACACATTACAGAAGGCGACAAGGTTAAATGTACCGGTCGTATCCTGGAAGTCCCGACTGGCGAAGCCATGCTGGGTCGTGTTGTTAACTCACTGGGTGCCCCAATCGACGGTAAAGGCGACATCAAAGCCGAAAGCAATTCTCCTATCGAGAAAGTCGCTCCTGGCGTTATCGCCCGTCAATCAGTCGACCAGCCAATCCAGACCGGTCTGAAATCTATCGATGCGATGATTCCAGTAGGTCGTGGCCAGCGTGAGTTGATCATCGGTGACCGCCAGACCGGTAAAACCGCGATTGCGATCGACGCTATCATCAACCAGAAGAATACCGGCGTTAAATGTATCTACGTCGCGATTGGTCAGAAAGCTTCTTCTATTGCGAACGTGGTTCGTAAGCTGGAAGAACACGGTGCCCTGGATCACACTATCATCGTTGCGGCTTCTGCCTCTGACTCTGCTGCACTGCAGTACATCGCTCCATACGCGGGTTGCGCGATGGGTGAATACTTCCGTGATAAAGGTGAAGACGCACTGATCATCTATGATGACCTGACCAAACAAGCCTGGGCTTACCGTCAGGTATCTCTGCTGCTGCGTCGTCCACCAGGTCGTGAAGCTTATCCTGGTGACGTTTTCTACCTCCACTCTCGTCTGCTGGAACGTGCGGCCCGTGTTAATGCCGACTACGTTGAGAAAATCACCAACGGTGAAGTGAAAGGCAAAACCGGTTCTCTGACTGCACTGCCTATCATCGAAACCCAGGCGGGTGACGTATCTGCATTCGTACCGACCAACGTAATCTCGATTACTGACGGTCAGATCTTCCTGGAAACTGACCTGTTCAACTCAGGTATCCGTCCTGCGATTAACGCGGGTCTGTCGGTATCTCGTGTCGGTGGTTCAGCGCAGACCAAGATCATCAAGAAACTCGGTGGCGGTATTCGTCTTGACCTGGCTCAGTACCGTGAACTCGCAGCCTTTGCTCAGTTTGCTTCTGACCTGGACGAAGCCACACGTGCCCAGATCAACCGTGGTCAACGTGTTACCGAGCTGATGAAGCAGAAGCAATATCAACCTCTGTCAGTAGCTGAAATGGCGATTTCTCTGTTCGCAGCGAATGAAGGTTTCATTGATGATGTTGAAGTCGACAAAGTCGGTTCTTTTGAAGCGGCCCTGTTGTCCAACATGAAATCAAACCACGCTGACCTGATGGCGAAAATTAACGACACCGGTGACTTTAATGACGACATTGCTGGCCAGATGCGCACAGCAATCGAGAGCTTTAAAAAAACCGGTAGCTGGTAATCGGAGCATAAGTCATGGCTAGCGGTAAAGAGATACGGACTCAAATCGGCAGCATCAAAAACACGCAGAAGATCACCTCTGCGATGGAGATGGTTGCCGCGAGTAAAATGCGTAAGGCTCAAGATCGCATGGCAGCGACACGTCCTTATTCAGACAAGATTTATAACGTGATCCAGCATCTGGCCTTCGCGCATCCTGAGTACAAACATCCGTACCTGCAGGATCGCGAAGAAACCAAACGCGTGGGTTACATTATCATCTCATCTGATCGCGGACTGTGTGGCGGTCTGAACAACAACCTGTTCAAATCCGTTCTGAAAGATATCAGAGCGAAATCGGACAAGGGTATGGAAGTGGATGTCTGCACTATTGGTCAGAAAGCTTCCAGCTTCTTCAAAAGACTGCCGGTCAACCTGGTCAGCCAAACCGCCCAGCTTGGTGATGCGCCCCGCGCTCACGATCTGGTCGGCACGGTCAAGGTCATGCTGGATGCGTACAACGAAGGACGCATCGACAGCCTCTACCTGGTATACAACGAATTCGTGAATACCATGACACAGGAAGACAAAATCCTGCGTTTGCTGCCTGCCAAGCCTGAAAAGCCGAGCGAAGAGCTGTCTCATCACTGGGACTACATTTACGAACCGGATGCCAAAGAAGTACTGGACAACCTGCTGGTCCGTTACATCGAGTCACTGGTTTACCAGGGCGTAGTTGAGAATATTGCCTGCGAACAGGCTTCTCGAATGATCGCGATGAAAAACGCGACCGACAACGCTGGTGACCTTATCGATGACTTGCAACTGGTTTACAACAAAGCTCGACAAGCTGCGATTACGCAAGAGATCTCCGAGATTGTTGCAGGTGCCGCTGCGGTATAACTGAATAGATATTAAGAGGAAGCGAGATGAGCTCTGGAAAGATTGTACAAATTATCGGCGCGGTCGTTGACGTGGAGTTTCCACGCGACAGCCTGCCAAAAGTATACGACGCCCTGACCGTCGAAGAGACTGGTCTGACGCTGGAAGTTCAGCAGCAACTGGGTGACGGCGTGGTTCGTGCTATCGCCATGGGTACCTCCGATGGTCTGAAACGTGACCTGGCTGTATCCAACACCGGTAAAGCGATCAGCGTACCGGTTGGTCAAAAAACTTTGGGTCGTATCATGGACGTCCTGGGTAACCCTATCGACGAAAAAGGCGATATCGGTGAAGAAGAGCGTTGGGGTATCCACCGCAAAGCACCGAGCTTTGATGAACTGGCTGCCAGTAACGAACTGCTGGAAACCGGTATCAAGGTTATCGACCTGGTCTGTCCGTTCGCCAAGGGTGGTAAAGTCGGTCTGTTCGGTGGTGCCGGTGTAGGTAAAACCGTCAACATGATGGAACTGATCCGTAACATCGCGATCGAGCACAGTGGTTACTCTGTATTCGCCGGTGTTGGTGAACGTACTCGTGAAGGTAACGACTTCTACCACGAAATGACTGACTCCAACGTTATCGACAAGGTATCGCTGGTTTACGGTCAGATGAATGAGCCACCTGGTAACCGTCTGCGTGTGGCGCTGACCGGTCTGACCATGGCCGAATTTTTCCGTGACGAAGGTCGTGACGTTCTGTTCTTCGTAGATAACATCTATCGTTACACCCTAGCCGGTACCGAAGTATCAGCGCTGCTGGGTCGTATGCCATCAGCGGTAGGTTACCAGCCGACCCTGGCGGAAGAAATGGGTGTACTGCAGGAACGTATCACCTCAACCAAAGTCGGTTCTATCACTTCTATCCAAGCGGTATACGTACCTGCGGATGACTTGACTGACCCGTCTCCAGCGACCACCTTCGCTCACTTGGACGCGACCGTTGTACTGTCACGTTCTATCGCCGAGCTGGGTATCTATCCTGCGATTGACCCGCTGGATTCGACTTCACGTCAGCTGGACCCACTAGTTGTGGGTAACGAGCACTATGATGTGGCGCGTGGCGTTCAGGGTACCCTGCAACGTTATAAAGAGCTGAAAGACATCATCGCGATCCTGGGTATGGACGAACTGTCTGAAGAAGACAAACTGACTGTATCCCGTGCGCGTAAGATTCAGCGCTTCCTGTCACAACCGTTCTTCGTTGCAGAAGTCTTTACCGGTGCCCCTGGTAAATACGTTTCTCTGAAAGACACGATTGCTGGCTTCCAAGGCATCCTGAATGGTGACTATGACTCTCTGCCGGAACAAGCGTTCTATATGGTAGGTAGCATCGAAGAAGCCGTCGAGAAAGCCAAGAAGCTCTAATCCCCTGGGAGGTAAAGCATGGCCATGACTATTCATGTCGACATCGTAAGCGCTGAACAGGAGATCTTCTCAGGTCTGGCGGAAGCAGTATTTGCCTCAGCAGTGGAAGGTGAAGTGGGTATTTACCCACGTCACACGCCAATGTTGACCAAGCTCAAGCCGGGCGAAGTCCGTGTGTTGAAAGACAACGGTGAAGAAGAGCAGTTTTATGTCTCAAGCGGCATGCTGGAAGTTCAGCCTCACGTCGTGACGGTACTGGCTGATACTGCGCTGCGTGCAGCGGATGTCGATGAAGCGGCTGCCCTGCAAGCAAAACAGGAAGCAGAAAAAGCGCTGCATGACAAAACTGACAAACGTGACTTTGCCGAAGCTCAACGCGAGCTGGTTGAAGCCATGGCGCAGTTGCGTGCTATTGAGCGTGCCAGAAAAGGCAAGGGACGTTAATCCCAAGCCGCACCAAACAAAAAAGGCTGTCTTCGGACGGCCTTTTTTTTTTGCCCGTAGGAATTAACCACAGAGGCACAGAGGGCACAGAGAAGAATAAAATGCTGGTCGGTATTTAACGTCATTGCGAGGAGCTTGCGACGAAGCAATGTTCCCATTGCCACAACCCGGGACTGGATCGCCACGGCAAAGCCTCGCGATGACAAAGCGCCGGACGATAATTGATTTCACCGCACTCTACGCGATACACGTCATTGCGAGGAGGAACGACGAAGCAATCTTTCCAGTGCGTAAATCAGAGCCTGGATCGCCACGAAGAAGCCTCGCGATGACAAAGCGCCGGACGATAGTTGATTTCACCGAACTCTACGCGATACACGTCATTTCGAGGAAGCACGACGAAGCAATCTTCGCATTGCCACAATGCGGGACTGGATCGCCGCGGCAAAGCCTCGCGATGACAAAGCGCAGGACGATAATTGATTTCACCGAACTCTACGCGATACACGTCATTGCGAGGAGGCACGACGAAGCAATCTTTCCAGTGCGTAAATCAGCGCCTGGATCGCCACGGCAAAGCCTCGCGATGACAAAGAGTAGGACGATAATTGATTTCACTGAACTCTACGCCATGCACGTCATTGCGAGGAGGCACGACGAAGCAATCCAGTCCCAGATTCAAATAGATTGCTTCGTCGCAAGCTCATTGCAATGACAGTTTTATTCTTTCTCGATGTCCTCAATGGTTCAATTACTGATCGACAAAGGCAATCTGCTAGAATGCTTTTTTGAATTAAGACCACCAATCACCTATGTCACTATCCATCATCATTCTCGCCGCCGGTAAAGGCACCCGCATGAAATCCAGCAAGCCCAAGGTCATGCATACCCTGGGAGGCAAGCCCTTACTGCAACACGTGGTCGATACCGCCAAACTGCTCAACCCTACTGAACTGGCTGTCGTCTGTGGCAATGGCGCAGATGAAGTCGTGCCGTATCTGGAAGCACAGGGCATTAATACCGTAATGCAGCATGAACAGAAAGGCACCGGCCACGCGGTAGAGCAGGCCAAAGCCTTTTTCCAGAAATCGGATCAGGTGCTGGTGCTTTACGGTGATGTACCGATGATTGAAGTCGAGACGCTGGAAGCGCTGATCCATGAAGGTGATAAAAACAGCCTCAAAGTCCTGACCGCGCTGCTGGATAACCCCACCGGTTATGGCCGCATCGTGCGTGACTTTGATGACAAGATGCTGCGCATCACTGAAGAGAAAGATGCTGATGAGGAAACAAAGCTCATCAATGAAGTGAATACCGGCATCATGTGCATTCCAGCTAAATGGCTGGATGAAGCGCTGGCACAGCTGGATAACAACAATGCCCAGAGCGAATATTACCTCACCGACCTGATTGCCAAGGCCGTTGAGCAGGGCATCGAAATTGACTCGGTTATCTGTGAAGATGAAATGGAAGTCGCCGGTGTTAATAACCGCGTTCAACTGGCCGAACTGGAAAGCTACTACCAGCAGAAACGGGCGACAGATCTGATGATGGCGGGTGTCACTTTCCGCGACCCGGCCCGTGTTGATATCCGCGGTGAACTCAATGCCGGTCAGGACATCACCGTCGATATCAACGTCATTTTTGAAGGCAGCAACACCATCGCTAATAACGTCCAGATCGGTGCCAACTGCATCATTATCAACAGCGTGATCCATGAAGGCGCTGAAATCCTGCCCAACAGCATTATTGAAAATGCTGAAGTGGGTTCAGGCTGTGCTGTCGGTCCTTATGCCCGTCTGCGTCCGGGTTCTGTGCTGGCAGCCAAGGCCAAGATCGGTAACTTTGTTGAAGTCAAAAACGCCAATATTGGACTGGGTTCCAAGGTCAATCACCTCAGTTATATCGGTGATACCGATATGGGCGCCGATGTGAATATCGGGGCGGGTACCATTACCTGCAATTACGATGGTGCCAATAAGCACCGTACTGTGATTGGTGATCGGGTGTTTGTGGGATCGGATACGCAGCTGGTTGCGCCTGTGACGGTTGAGGATGGGGCGACTATTGGAGCTGGGTCTACGATTCGGAAGGACGCGCCGGGTGATGCGCTAACTTTGACTGTTTCTAAGCAGAAGACGGTTGAGGGGTGGAAGAGGCCGGTAAAGAAGAAGTAGATAGAGGATAGCGAGATGGAATTTGCTCAGCCCGCTTTTGACTGGATAGTTAGACTCTTTTCAGTGCACATATGGAGTTTTTTGAACTCAAGTTTTGGTGCAGCCTCACTCGCATCAGCTGCGGGTGCCTATTTCGGTGCCACAGCCGCTCAAAAAGTTATTCTAAAAAGTAAGCGGAAAGAAGCATTAGAAACAGAGCTTAGAAATGTGAATTCAGCAATAATGGCTGCTTTTACAACTGCTAACATGGCCTTGACGGTAAAAAAACAATTGATTAAACCAATCTACGATCAATTCAAGACGGATTTAGAAAGGTTTGAAGGTTTTGAGGAAAAACGAAAGACCAATAGTTTAAGTTCAGGTGAAACTTTTCATTTCATAGCTGATTTGCAGGATTTTGATACACCACCTTTTCCAATTCAAATACTAAACCATACTCTATTTAATGCAGTAGATACTGAGAGTAGAGCATTGAGCGCAGCTGCTTTTCTTGAAGCATCATTTTCTGGACTCAAGAATATGATGAACAAAAGACGACTTCTGATTGATCAATTCAGAGTGAGTCAGTTGAGTGGTGAGAAGTTTGCGTACTATTATTTTGGTTTAGAGATGCCATCTGGTGACAGGCAAAAAGAATACTCGGATGCAATTGATGGCATCATGAGTTACATCAATGATGTCATCTTTTTTAGCAAGACAATCGCCGAAGATCTTGAGGTTTATGGGAAGAAACTTAGAGATCAAGAAAAATTAATTCCATCAACTTACTCTATTCGGCATGCTGATTTTTCCTCACCTGAAGAGCAAGGCTTAATGCCTGAAACAGAAAACTATCTTTCTTGGCTTTCAGGCTTTATTAAAAGCCCCAAGAGTTAGATAACTTTCTCACTTCACACGCTGCCGCGGGGCGTTCATTTCTTTTGTTTGCCCAAAAGAAACGAACCAAAGAAAAAGGCACCCGATATTGCCTTCATCCAAAAATTGAGCTTGTTTGATGGCGTGGTCGAAAATTGATTCGCGACTTCCCTGTCGCTCACCCTTCGGGCGCCTCCGGCGTCCAAATTCATTCCCGATGAATTTGTCGCTACGCTCAAACACTCGAGCACTTCTCCCATCAATCAAACTCAATTTTTGGCGGCAATAAAACGGGACGAAAAGCGCTCCCTCTTCCCTGACTCGCCAGCAAGACGAAACAGATGGATAAGGTAGCCTCAGCCAAGCAATCAAGCTCAATAAGGCTGACTCGGCTACAATAAACACCCTTCCAAACTAAAACAGCGAACATCAATGAGCGATCTCCCCAACTGCCCCAACTGTGGTTCTGAATATACCTATCAGGATCAAGCGATGCTGATCTGCCCCGAGTGTGCCCATGAGTGGCAGGCAGGGGAAAGTCCAACTGAAGAGTCGGAAGACAAAGTGCTGGATTCCAACGGTAATGTGTTGGCAGACGGCGACACGGTGACAGTGATTAAAGACCTGAAAGTGAAAGGGGCATCCGCGGTGGTGAAAGTTGGCACCAAGGTTAAAAATATCCGCCTGGTGGGCGGCGATCATGATATCGATTGCAAGATCGACGGTATCGGTGCGATGAAGCTGAAGTCAGAGTTTGTAAAGAAAGCCTGATCAGCCAATTAGCTTGGACCGGCTTTATTCCAGCCCAAACTGCGACATCCTGTCATTTTATCCTGTCTGTAGCTCAGCCACTGGGGCGGCTGTACTGTTCAAATAGCCATTTCTCCAGCTGGTATGGAGATTGCTGATGTAAGACAAAACAGAAGCAGCAAGGAGCAACAATGGCGATTACCGGGACTAACTATGCAGAACCAGTGACAAGTTCTGCCGTCAACACGGCAAACGTTGCCGATTTCTCTGCTAAAGCGTTGGAGCTGATGCAGCGAAGACAGGTTTCAGCAGACGAGATTAATACGTTTGAGCAGATCCTGGCAAAAACAGCGAATCATGCTGACGCTAAACAAGCATTGAGAGACTTATCTCCCTCTGAGCGGGAAGTGCTCCGAAAAGTACATTCTCTGGCTCAACCGATACAAGTTGGAACGTTAACCAATGAGGGGGCCGCTAATCTGCTACTGGCCCCAGGATCACAGCGGGACTTCAATAATGACGGCTTACTGACAACCGGTGCAGCGCATTCCTTTGCATTTCCACCAGAGAATGCGCCGGCTTCTTTCAAAAAGGCCTGGGAGAAAGCCACCGAAGGAAAATCTATACTCGATGTGCCTACCCACATGGTGTTTGCCGTTGGCCTTGCAAACCTGGGGCGCGAACCGGGTGATCCCAACTGGGTAAATCCATATGCCAGCGCTGACTTTGATTACGCGGGTAAGGTTGAACAGATCATCGACAGCATCGAATATCAGTACAACAGTCATATGATGTCATTTGAGCAGTACCAGAAAAATAGACAGTTTTACAATAAGTTACGGGATGAGATGTCGGCATGACATGTCAGTAACACTGACCTCTGTCTTTGTTTGTCAGAGCACAGCAACAACAGATTTTTGGAAGCTAATCAGGGACGCGTTCTTAATCAAGGATAAATGAAGAGAAAGCCGATGATTGTTATTTATGGCATAAAAGAAAAACTGAACCCCATCAAAGCGCAGCTTTCGGATGTGATTCATGGTTGCATGCAAAACGTGCTGGGCATGCCGGAAGATAAGCGGGCGCATCGCTTCATACCGCTCGACAGGCAAGACTTTTATTATCCTGGTGGCAGAACAGATGCTTACACCGTGATTGAAATCAATATGATGGCGGGACGTAAAGCCGAGACTCAGAAGGCTTTGATTAAGGCATTGTTTTCAGAATTGGAAAGCCAGCTTTCTCTGGCACCCGTTGATGTCGAAATCACCATCAAGGAGCAGCAACCTCATCAATGGGGATTTCGAGGCATGACAGGGGATGAAGCTAAAGACCTCAACTACAAGGTTAAGGTCTGAGAGTTAGGTGATAGCTTAATTAAGCTTCAGCCAGTGTCATCGCCTGCAGGTAATTTTCCAGTCCCATTTTCTTAATCAGACCCAGCTGCTGTTCCAGCCAGTGGGTATGATCCAGCTCGGTGTCCTCCAGTTGTTTTAGCAGCAACTGGCGGGTGTCATAGTCGCCTTCTTCTTCACACAGGGCGATGCCGTTACGCAGGTTGTCGACGACGGCATACTCCAAATCAAGGTCATTCTGCAGCATCTCGGTTACAGTGTGGCCGACATTCAGCGGTTCACGATGCGCCAGGTTGGGCATGCCTTCCAGAAACAGGATGCGTTTGATCATCTGGTCGGCGTGATCGGTTTCGTCCTGCATTTCGTGGGCAATGCGGTTGTAGAGGCGGGTCAGGCCCCAGTCTTCATACATTCTGGAGTGAATGAAGTACTGGTCCATTGCAGTCAGTTCCCCCGCGAGCAGGTTGTTGAGCAAATCAATAACTTTCTGACTACCTTTCATGGGAATAACCTCTTATTTTTTGCATGGCGCGGAAGCTCTGATTAAGACCGCTTTTGTTCGCATTATGTCATGCCGTCTACTGAGAGCTCAAAACTTGTAAAAGCCACTTCAAGCAATCTGCGCTAATTGACTTAAAACTGTCATTTGCTTGTCATTCAGTCGTCATTTGATCTGCTTAGCATGCAATCAACATTCGTAATACATCACCACGATAAATAGAGAAAGGTAATGTTGATGCATGCACAAGAAGACAAAGCACCCATTCTCAAGATTGAAAACCTGGGGGTCCGATACAGCAATAGTATCGTGGCTCTGAAAGACACCACCTTGTCGTTTTTCAACGGTGAGTTTGTGGTTTTGCTGGGGCTTTCAGGTGCCGGTAAATCTTCGTTGTTACGCGCTCTCAACCATCTTGTGAAACCCACTTCAGGCAGGGTTATCTCCTCCAGCCAGGGGGATTTAAGTTCTGAAAAGCGCTTGCGACAACATCGCCGGAAAACGGCGATGGTTTTCCAGCAGCACCAACTGATACTCAGGCAGACCGCTTTACAGAATGTGCTGACAGGACGATTGGCTAACCATGGTTTTTTCCGTAGTTTACTGCCTTTACCAAAAGCGGATCTGGACATAGCACTGCAATGCCTGGAACGCGTGGGCTTAGCAGATAAAGCGATGACTCGTGTAGACCAGCTTTCCGGGGGGCAGCAGCAGCGAGTCGGTATTGCCCGAGCTCTGGCCCAGCAGCCAGATATTATTCTGGCCGATGAGCCGATCGCCAGTCTGGATCCAGCCACAGCTCAAAAAATCCTCGATTTACTGAAGCGTATTTGTGAAGAAGACGGCATTACTGCCGTTGTCTCGTTGCACCAATTGGAATTTGCCCGTCAATTTGCCGATCGGATTATCGGCTTGGCAAATGCGGAGGTTGTTTTTGATGCCGACCCCACACATCTCGATGAATCGTATTTATCCCGAATTTACGCCAGCAAAAAGTCTGAACTTTCCAATAACCAAGAGGATGCCTTTGAGACGCGTCCGCTCGTTAATCTAACCTCAACCTGATGGAGTTCCATTATGAAACTGATTAAACAACTTGCCCTTGCCGCGAGCATGTTACTGACAGCAACGACCTCTATCGCTGCTGATGCCGATCCTGACATGCTCAAAGTGGCCTTACTGCCGGATGAGAATGCCTCACAAATTATCAAACGCAATCAACCTTTGAAGTCATACCTAGAGAACAAGTTGGGCAAAGATATCGAACTGATTGTGACGACCGATTATTCATCAATGATCGAGGCGATGCGTTTTGGGCGTATTGATATGGCCTATTTTGGCCCTTTGTCTTATGTACTGGCAAAAACCAAAAGTGAAATCGAGCCTTTTGCGGCATTAGTTAAAGATGGCAAGCCGACGTATCGCTCTGTCGTCATTGCCAATGCTGATGCGGGTATTGAAAGTTATGAGGATATTGATGGTAAGAAAATGGCCTACGGCGACAGAGCTTCGACATCAAGTCACCTGATTCCAAAGTCTATTCTGCAGCAAAAGGGTCTCACCGCTAAAACCGACTATGAAGAACATTTTCTGGGTTCTCATGATGCCGTCGCGGTTAATGTGGCAAACGGCAATGCTGATGCCGGCGGTCTGTCTGAGGTCATATTCAACTCGCTGTTGAGCAGAGGCCTGATTGATAAAGCTGATATCAAAGTGGTTGGTTACAGCAAGGATTATCCGCAGTACCCATGGGCTATGCGTTCAGATCTGAATGATGAGCTTAAACAAAAGATAAAAGCAGCATTTATTAATCTGGATGACCCTGAAGTGCTCAAGAACTTTAAAGCAGAGGGGTTTGCCGCCGTAACGGATGCAGATTATGACGTCATTCGTGAAATGGGCAGCCTGTTAAAACTCGACTTGGCGAAGATGTGATAAACAATGAGTGATAACTCTGCATTGAACGGCCAGCAAAGCTACTCGGAAATGCTGACTCAATATCAGCAGTCCTGGCTGCAAAAAGTAAAGCATGGCCTAATCCTGTTTGCGTTGATTCTGCTTGCCTGCTGGTACGTCAACCTGCTTGATGTGGACACGCTCGCCAATGGCGTTCCGGCGATTGTGACTTTGGCGGGGGAGTCATTCCCCCCCGATTTCACAAACTTTTCCAGCTGGTTAAAGCCCTTGCTGGATACGCTGGCAATGAGTGTTGCAGGTACTGCAATTGCCGTGGTTCTCTCATTATTCATCGCGTTTCTTGCTGCCAGGAACACAACACCCCATGCGGTTATTTATCAATTGGCGCGAATTACGCTGAATACACTGCGCTCAGTCCCCGAGTTGATTATGGGCATTATTTTTGTGGCAGCGGTTGGCTTTGGCACTTTGCCGGGCGTACTTGCGCTGGGACTGCACTCGGTGGGTATGGTCGGTAAGTTTTTTGCTGAGGCCATAGAGCATGTGGATGAAGCCCCCATAGAGGCTGCAGTCGCGAGTGGGGCAAGTCGTATGCAAGTGCTTTATCACGCCGTTTTACCACAGGTGCTGTCACAGATGGTGGATATTTCCATCTACCGCTGGGAATACAACTTCAGGGCTTCTACAGTGATGGGCATGGTCGGAGCCGGCGGGATCGGCTTTGAACTGATGGGCTCGCTCAGAATCATGCAATATCAGGAAGTCATGGCCATCATGATCGTTATTCTGGTTATGGTCACTCTGGTTGATGCCCTCAGCGGATATCTACGCAAGTCTTTTAAGTAAAGGATAGATAATGAAACCAAAGCTTGTGATAACGCATAAAGTGCATCAGCAAACGCTGGATTATTTGTCTGAGCATTGTGATGTGATCAGTAACCAGTCAGAAGCCTCTCTGAGCAATACCGAGTTGTTGAAACGTGTTTCGGAGGCTGATGCGATGATGGCGTTCATGCCGGATAGTGTAGATGCAGCGTTTCTTCAAGCTTGCCCCAATCTCAGGGTGATAGGTGCAGCTTTAAAAGGTTACGACAATTTTGATGTACAGGCCTGCCAGGAACATGGCGTCTGGTTTACGGTGGTACCGGATTTGTTAACGGTCCCGACCGCGGAACTCACTATCGCATTGATGACTGGGCTAATGCGTAACGTTCGGGCGGCCGATATCCATGTTCGCAGTGGCCAGTTCTCAGGGTGGCAACCTATTTTCTACGGCATGGGGGTGGCGGGGGCCACCATCGGTGTGATTGGTATGGGAGCCATTGGTAAAGCCATAGCTTCCAGACTGACTGGTTGGGAGGCTGAGCTCCTTTACACTGACCAGTCCAGGCTGCCCGAAGATCAAGAAAAATCACTCGCAGTCTCATTTGTTGAACTTGATGATTTGTTGAAACAATCAGACGTGATCGTTCTGGCATTGGCACTGAATGAAGAGACTTACCACCTGATAGACAGCGAAAAGTTGCGAACCATGAAGCAGGGGGCTTATATCATAAACCCCTGTAGAGGCTCAGTGATTTCCGAGCAGGCCGTACTGGAAATGCTGGAGTCAGGTCAGCTCGGTGGGTATGCAGCCGATGTATTTGAAATGGAAGACTGGGCGATTGGTGAGCGTCCCAAATCTATTGATCCCGCTCTATTAGCTCAACCCAACACGCTATTCACAGCGCATATTGGTTCTGCAGTGAAGCGTGTGCGACTGCAAATAGAACTGCGAGCGGCGGAGAACATTCTCCAGGCATTGAATGGTGAACACCCTCAAGATGCGATTAATGTCGTCGAACCACAGACCGAACTATGTTGAATCCACAATGGTTAAAGACGCTGAGAGCGGTCATCGCTGAAAAGGGCTTTCAAGCGGCGGCAGAAACACTCTCAATTTCACAGCCTACCGTCTCGCTTCATATTTCCAAGTTGGAGCAACAACTGGGGGTAGCGCTTATAAACAGAAATAAAACCGCTTGTCATCCCACTGAGGCCGCAAAGCGTTTAATGCCTTTTATTGACTCCATTCTGAACCTGAATCAACAGGCGATTGAAGCTATCGCAAAAGATTCTATCCGGGTAGGGGCGAGCTCGAATATTGGCATATATATGCTGCAGCCGCCAATAAGCGCTTACCTTGATAAGCAGGGAGCGTCTCATATTGAGTTGATGATTGATAATAACCCAAACATCGTCAGGAAAATGGTCAACTTTGAGCTCGATATTGCTGTTGTGGAGTGGTGGCAACCTGAGGCAGGTTTTATTACAAAGTTATGGAAGGTTGAGCCATTGGTATTTATCACCTCTCCTCAAAACTCTCTGGGAAAACTTAAGGAAATAAGCCTAGAGCAGCTCCAGCATTTCAGTTTGATAGGCGGCGAGATAGGAACTGGAACAGGGCGAATCCTCAGTGAAAAGTTTACCGGCCATTTGAAAGTCCCCAGAACATCAATGCAGCTTGGCAGTACCGAAGCCGTTAAGCAGGCAGTAAAAGCAGGTATGGGCGTTTCACTAGTCCCGGCATCTTCAGTGATTGATGAGGTCACTCAAGGCTCACTCTGTGCTGTGCCGGTAGCTCAAGGTGCTCTCAGCAAATCCTTGATGATAGTAATGCGAGAGAGTAATCAGCCTAACCGGTCCCAGCAGAATTTTATTAATCATCTCAACAGCAGTATTTAAAGTTTCAGAGTCCTTCCTACTTGTTGGGTATTTACAGTCCTTCACGCGCTGCCTAGTCTAGAGAACAGGCATAACTCTCTTACTGCAGGAAGCGAGCATGATTTCACTCTCCCAATGGCGCATCACCGGCCTCGTGCTGATCGTTATCAGCGTGATGTCAGTCAGCAGCTTTGTCTGGCTGGGCTTCAGTGAAGAAGGCATTCGCGCCATGGTGCGGGGAACGGCACGGACTTCGGTTTGCCTTTTCGTGCTGGCCTTTACCGCATCCAGTCTGTACCGGTTGTTTAAATCCGGCTGGGCAAGATACCTGTTGGATAACCGCCGTTATATCGGGCTGTCGTTTGCCCTGTCGCATTTTGTGCATCTGCTGTTTCTGATCCTGCTGATGATACATTACCCGCAGGACTCACTGGCGAAGTTGAATCAGCTTGAGATTGTACTGGCCAGCCTGACCTATGTGTTTATCCTGGCGATGACGATCACGTCTTTTGATCCGCCACGGCGCTGGCTCGGTCCGAAAAACTGGCATCGTCTGCATACCACCGGCATGTACCTGGTCTGGCTTATCTTTCTGGAAACCTATGGTAAGGGCACACTGCAAAACGGACATTATCTGCCCCTGGTGTTACTGCTGCTGGTGGCGTTCGGACTGAGACTGGCAGCCAGCCTCAAAACCGCGCGCTCGGTTCACTAGCTTTTATTGATGGGGGTATAAATCGGGCCGGGGAAAGTCGCGACCTTGCCATCAAATTCACTGATTTCGATAACATTAGAAAACTGGCGAATAAAGAAGCATAGTCTGACGTGAAGTGTGCGGTCGGGAACACCGCACATATAGTGTCACCCAGTGGGATAAGGTCAATATTAGGCTGCTGCAACTACTGTGCAGTATCAGCTCAACAAATAAAAATACCAGGAGTAGAGCCGGAGTCAGTTGTATGAGTAAAGCCGTTCTACAGAAAAGGTGGGTGGGATAAGCGAATCCATAGCTGTATGCTGTCTCAATCCATCGGGCCGACCTAACGGCAGCAAAACCCGATGATGAAGCGAATCAAAAGCGAGGCTGGGTATGTATACCGATGATGATTTGGAGCAGGCGGTCGAGAAAGGGATTTTCAGTCGCCCTTCCGTGGCGCAGTTCCGTGACTTTATTGCTGAGCGTGATAACACGCATGCTGCAGATGAGGAAGACTTCCGGCTGATCACCAGCTTTAACGATATATTCGTGGTGATTGCCTGCCTGTTGCTATTGCTCTCTGCGGGGTGGGTAATTCAGGGGACCAGCGCGGCCCTGTCAGCTGCTGTGGTCGCGGCTTTATCCTGGGGGCTGGCCGAGTTTTTTGTACGCAAACGTAAAATGGCCCTGCCGGCCATTGTCTTGCTGGTCACGTTTGTTGCCAATGTGTTTACTGCGATTGTGCTGTTGTTTGGATTTCCCGATGAAAAGGCCTTTATGCTGGCCGGTTTGGGCGCGACTATCGCAGCGTGGTTGCACTGGACCCGTTTCCATGTGCCCATCACAGTGGCTGCCGGTGCCGCGGCGGCGGTGGCTTTTGTGCTGGCAGGCCTGATTTATATGTTGCCTGCCCTGCGGGATCATCTGAATAGTCTGATGTTTGTTGGCGGCATCGCTATCTTTCTGCTGGCCATGGTGTGGGATGCGAAAGATCCGAAACGTATCAGTGGTCGTTCCGATGTCGCTTTCTGGCTGCACCTCACGGCAGCCCCACTGATAGTGCACCCGATTTTCAGCAACCTCGGCATATTTGAAGGTAATCAGACTCCTCTGGATCTGGGCATCGTGTTACTGCTTTACCTGGTATTGACCGTGATTTCGCTGGTTATCGACCGGCGCGCTTTTATGGTTTCTTCCCTGATATATGTGCTGGCGGCATTGACCCAGTTACTTGATACCTATGGCCTGGCCGGTGACAGTTTTGCTTATGTCGGGGTGGTCATTGGTATGTCTCTGCTATTGCTGTCCGGCTTTTGGCACAGGGCCCGTCGTGTGCTGGTACAGGCGCTTCCAGACGGCTGGCAGCGTCGTCTGCCGGAAGTTGCTTAGCAGTGATTAAAATCCGTTAAACTGAGCACGTGCTCCAGACATAAGGAGGGGCATGATGAAACAGATTCTGTCCGATCTCTGGGAAACCGCTGTTGAGCACCCGTTTCCCGGCCTGACCACGCATGCCTATTTATGGACGCGGGAAGCGGGCAATGTGTTGTTTTATAACACCGGCCAGCAAAGTGATATTGAGCAGATGGCAAGTCAGGGCGGTGTGCGCTATCAACTGCTCAGTCACCGCGATGAGGTTGGGCCATCAATAGGTCAAATCCGGGCGTTGTACGCTGCCCAGCTTGGTGGTCATGAGGCAGAATACGATGAATTTGCCGAGGTTTGTCAGCCGGATATCGTTTTTACACAGCGGCAATGGCTGTTGGACGATTTGGAGGTGATCCCGACCCCGGGTCACACGCCGGGCAGTTGCTGTTTTCTTGCCAAGGCAGATGAAGGCCGCACAGTGCTTTTCACCGGTGATACTTTGTACTGGAGTGATACCGGACTGAGGCCGGGTTTACTGCCTTTCAGTGACCGGGCGCAGTTGATTCAGAGTCTGGGTTTACTGGAGACAGTGTCTCCCGACGTGGTTTGTTCCAGTGCCTTTTCCGGACAGTCCGGTTACAGGGAAATCAGAGACGACTGGCTGGAACAGCTTTCAATAGCGAAATGGTTGCTGGAGCAGCAAACTTAGGATGACATCCGTGTCACCCTGTCTGCCTACCGGTAATAACGATGATGTCGGTAGTCTCTGTCATAGCGGTCATGATGCCGGTATGAGTGACGGTCATGATGACGGTAGTGATGTTTGGTATGACCGCGATAATGCTTGTCGTGATTTTTCCTGTCATGATAATAGTGATGATGGTGATGCCGGTCATAATCACGGTAATGAATCACATAGCGGTCGGGATAGTAGCTGTTGTAATAACCCGGGTAGCCTAAATTGAGACCAATACCGATGCTGAGATCACCGGCTTTGGCGGGATTGGCGGCAAGGGCCAGCATTAAACCTGACATCAGGCTGATGGCCAGGATTTTTGATTTGTTGAGATGTCGCATCGCGTTTACCTCGCTCTACACAAATGGTCACGATTAATACACTAATCCTGTGCCGGGAAAGTTTGTGTTAAGCAATGTAAAAGTTTGTAAAACATGAAAAAAGTGTCGCTTAATGCACGGGAGCAGGGGCCTTCCTGATGGCGCCGAACATGCTAGAGTGAGCGCATCTATGTTGAACCTGTGTGGAGATAAGATGGAAACGTCGATCCAGTTTGAACTGCCCAATTGGGTGCTGCGATATCAGCAGACGTATCAGACCACCACGGATATTGAGACTCAGATGGATTTTGTTATCGATCTGTCCCGTCTGAATATCCAATATGACAGCGGCGGTCCATTTGCTGCTGGGGTGTTTGAGATTGATAGCGGCAAGCTGGTGGCCCTCGGTGTCAACCTGGTGCCATCCAAGAATCTGTCTATCCTCCATGCGGAAATGGTCGCGTTATCCATGGCTCAGCAAAGCCGTGGCAGCTATGACCTGGGGGCCGGAAAGCCGGATTTGTGCCTGGTAACCAGCTGTGAGCCCTGCGCCATGTGTTTCGGTGCCATACCCTGGTCCGGGGTGAGGCAGGTGATATCGGGTGCGACTGATGCCGACGTCCGTGCCATCGGTTTTGATGAAGGTCCAAAACCGGATGACTGGAGGCAGGCACTGGAAGACAGAGGGATAAAAGTGTTGAGTGGCGTGCACCGGGATAAGGCTTCGGCTGTGCTTCGGACTTATATGAATCAAGGTGGCAGACTCTACAATGCACGGCAGGGGTAACTATTCATATGAAAGCGAAAATCAGCATAATTACGCTTGGGGTGGAAGATTTAACGGCGGCAACCGCTTTTTATCGTGATGGTCTTGAGCTACCACAATTTGATTTCGACAGTGCCGACGTGAGCTTTTTTGAACTCGCAGGCACCTGGCTGAGCTTATATCCCAAAACAGCGCTGGCTGAAGATATTGGCATTCCCGCTGAAGCCATGACAGGTCAGGGTAGTTTCACACTGGCACACAATGTCAGCAGCCCGGAGGCAGTCGATGCCGTGCTGGATCAGGCAGTCAACGCCGGTGCCAGGTTAATAAAACCCGGTCAGCAGGTATTCTGGGGCGGTTATTCCGGCTATTTTCAGGATCCGGAAGGCTATTACTGGGAGGTGGCCTTTAACCCTTTTGTGGATCTTAGCTGATGAGATTAAAGCCCCGATGCGCTGAAACAGGGCAGCGGGGCTTTGTCACCATTATTCTGTGTTATTCACCAGATCCCGGTAGGCATGCCAGCTGGCATGACCCAGCAACGGGAAAATCACAATCATGCCGATCATAAAAGTGGCTATCCCGACACCGGTAAACAGGGCCAGCAGACCGGCCCAAAGCATCATGGTCAGCAGGTTGTCAGACACAACTCGAACACTGATAAAAGCGGCATCCAGTGCTTTAATATTGCTGTCGATAATGGCCGGAATGGCAACAACCGACAGGGCAAAAACGATGGCTGCCAGCAGACCGCCAACAATCAGATAGAGTGCTGATTGCATTGGCGATGCAAAGGCAAAGAAATCGCCCCACATCGTTCTGTCCAGCGGCGGTGCCACTTCACCGAGCGTTGCCATTAATACCAGCGCCGAGATGACAAACCAGAGCAGGCTGAAACCCAGCAGAAAGCCGGCAAAGCGGAACAATGCCGGTTGGTTTCGGCTCAGACCGCTTAGAGACTGATCAAAACTGACTGGTTGTTTGTTCTCCAGGCGACGGGAAATCTCACAGAGGCCTGCCGCCATGATAGGGCCGATCAGCATAAAGCCGGACACCACTGCGGCCAGTGCATAAACGTGCATGCTGGTGACCAGTAGGGCAAGCCAAAACACTGCCGCCACTATCAAGCCATGAGCGAAGCTGATTTTTGGGTATTTGCCCAGATCCCCGGCCCCTTTGGCCAGCCAGAGGAAAGGGCGGAAAAATCCCACCCGGCGTGAATCCAGATGGGCATGATGAGAACGATGCAGGTAAGTCTCCATATTGCGCCTCCTGTTCGTTTTTTTGAGCTCAACAGTTACTTCACCGTAACATGCGAGAGCCTGTAACTATAAGACAGAAGGGTGGATGCCTATGTTCACTGATAATAAGACAAAGTCGGGTTCATCAGAGAGGGCGGCTTTGTCTGAGACGATCATCAGAAGTTATAGGGGAAGCGCACGCTTACAGTGACATCCGGTGCATCCGGAGTGATGCCAATACCGACACTGGCCGACATCGTCAGGTTATCGGCCAGGCCATAACTGAGACCGAAGTTCAGCAGGCCGGCGCTGGCATCGCTGCCGTTGACGCTCACTTCAGACTGCCCCCGTTGTTTAATACTGGTTTCGCGGGTAATACGGTGCGAATAAGACATGCTTGCGCTGAGGTTTTCATTGAGTGCAAAAGCAAAACCAGCGCCGATTGCAAAACTGTCACCCAGATCAACATCTGCGCTGGTATGCGTCTCCGGGTCAGTACTGATATCACTGAATGAACGCTCAAAGTGATAGGTATAGGACAGATTGGCGAACAATATTGCCGGATCAGTCGTTTTGATAAAGCTGATGCCCGGCGTGATAGACCAGACACCATTACCGGTCGGCAACTCCGTCGGTATGGTCAGATTATCACCACTGTCGGAGACGGTGACGAATTTAATACCGTAGGGATCCTTACCGGTCGGTGCTTTAACGCGTAAGCTGACGACAGTATCAGGTCGTGAGCCCTGCTCCTGGAACAGACGGTAGAAAGCACCGAAGCTGATATCGCCCAGATCGCCGTTTGAGACATCGTCTTCGGCAACCGAGTTGGTAGCAAAGCCTGCCCCTACTGTTGAGAATGATGAATCACGATAGAGGTAGGGGACATTGACATCAAATTGCAGACGATCACTGTAGCTGTAACGGCCGGTAAGATCGAAGGTCCAGGTATCGGCCTTAATTCTGTCCAGGCTCAAATCGCCGAGGAATATGGCATCCAGAGCGAGAAAACCGTTAAGGAACAAGTCTCTTCTGTCTGAGTGTGAATAGCTCAGACCGGGTTCGATGGTGAATTTGCGGTCAAACAGGGTGTGCTGTTCGCGGTAGACCGCTTCGGCACTGCGTGAGGCCGGGGCTTCTTTGACCACCTCTCCTTCAGTCTGCGCCTGCTGAGTGGTCGCTTGCGGCTCACCCTGTTCGGCGGAAGTGCCAGGCTGAGGTGGCGTATTGCCGCCGACCTTCACCGAACGTGGCTTAGACTCTTGCTCCAACTGTTGTATCTTAACCGCCATGGCTCTGAGCACCGCATTTTGTTGTTCATAACGATGCTGTATTTCCTTAACTTGCTGCTGCAACGCCGCAACTTCTTCATCGGTAGCCGCCTGTATCGGTGAGGCCAGGGCCAGACCGATACAGAGGCTAAGGGTGCGGTGAGGAAATGATGTCTCAGTCATGACAGGCTCCTGGCTGGTTATCCCATTGCGATAGCTGTCAAACAGCTTGTATGGGTTTATTGATCGACGGATTTGAGTGCTTATTCATCATCAGTTAAGCCATGCTAGAAATTCAGTGTGGGAGATAACTGGCGCAGGGACGATAGCACCTGCTGCTGATTCAGATTCGGGCCTGTTCGATCAATCCGGGTCTGAATATCCAGGTTAATCATGTTGCGAATTTGATTCAGGCTGCCGCCCAGACGGACTGACTGCATGACCTGTCCATTGCCCTGGGAGATGCTCCGAATCGCCTGCTGTGCCTGACCCTGGTCAACGACGTCGACGGCAACAGATAATCCATTGTTAGCCAATGAGACGCTGGCTGCATTACCTGAAGGTGTAATTACGTTCAGGTTTCCAGGTGAATTCGATGTGTTAACGCCATGACCACCGTTGTATCGCCTGACAGAAACACCGATGGAATTACCGATACCATTCGCATTGCCCGCGACCTGAATACTCTGAACCACCCCCGTCACACTATCGAGCCCTTTGCTGCCGCTGACAACATTGGTGCCTTGAGAGACTGCAACCTGGTTTACCTGTACCTGGTGAACGTTAATCACGGGTTCAAAACTGACTCTGGGCTGACCCTGCCCCATACTGATTGCGAGTCTGCCGCTGGCATTGATCACCTCACCCGATGAGGTAATCCATTCAGTCATCATCTGCACCCCAAAAGTCATGATCTGGCCGCCTGATACGAATTTACCGCGCGTTTCTCCCAGCACATCATCTGAAAGCTCGTGGGCGTTAGCAAAAACCCCCATTTCAGGGAGTTCGGCATAGGCATGATGGGGCGCTGTGATGCAGAAAATCAGGGCGGCGGATAACGCGACGGCTTTCGGTTTAAAGCGCCGGGTTGCGGGAAGGCCTTCCTGGCTGGTTGGCGGAGAGCTCTCCTTGCCGTCCGTACTTATCATGATTCTCATTTGTCCTTTCTCCATACTGATTGCCGAGCCTTTCCGTCAGCGACAATGCATGTTCAGGCAGGCATCAGAACAACTCGGATCGATAAAACCCGAACTCGAGCAACTCCGCATCAGTCAGCGGTCGCCATGTATCAACCGTACTTCTTGCGGTCAGTGGTTCCCTGGGACGTAACAGAATGGTGTCGCGGTCAAAACCATCGCCAATGACGGCGAAAGTGACTTTGTTCCAACCATCAATAAAGTCCTGCCTGTCCATGACCCTGTTGCCCAGGGCCGGATCAGCGATATATACCTTGTCTTGAGTCGCGGTTTTAAGCACCACAAAGTGCTTGTAACCCCTGATATCCAGCAAAGCGATAGTGGGGATTTTGATGCGGTCCAGGATGTCTGGATTGACCGAGTATCCGCGTCCGCGCAGCCCCAGGGTTTCTACGTAGTGCTTAATATCCAGTAAAGAAAACCCCTTGCTTTGCACCAGTTGCGGGTCGCTGACCTTGAGCATGCCTTCAATGACATCGGCTTCGGTTAATTCGAAGTTATAGGCATAGTTCAGGATGGTTGCCAGTGCGGCGGCACCACAACTGAAGTCAGTCTGCTGCGGCACCATATTGACGAAATGCTGCTCACGCATACTGATAATGTTTTTATTGATCATGGTGCCGGGGACGACACCGCTGAACTGAATATTCGCGGCACTACTGAAGGACATCGTCAGCCACAGGCCGGATGCGCCCAACAGCAATAAGGTGCTTTTAATCACTTGCATTGCGACGGTCTCCAGGAAAACTCCGGCTCCAAACGGAGCCGGAGATTCATGGGTGGCATCAAACCCAATAGGGGTTCGATTTCCTTATTGTTCGCCACCACCGCCGCCACCAGCACCCGGTCCGCCAGTCGCTGCAGCGATAGACAAATGGTTGCCTTGCAGGTTGTTGGTACCTGCGGTGATATTGACCCCGATGTTACCGCTGGCGCCGCGTAGCGCATTACCACTCAGGGTGGCATTGTTTTCATGCGGACGAACAATCCAGTTGGCAGTCACAACCTGACCGGTGAACACACCACCGAGTAGGATTTTGCCTTCTTCGTTGAATGCCAGCGCACCCCCATCATCATTGAGGTCAGAGCCACCTTGCGTATTGGTATCAAGATCAAAATGGCCTACTTGAATACCGTCTGGGTGGGTGTCACCAGTCCAGATGTCTGGATAGACATCACCAATCTGGTCTGAAGTGCCTTTGTAACCACCAATGAGTCCACCGACCATGGTCACATTGACAGTGTCATATTTTTTGTCCAGGTAACCTTGTTGATGGGTGACGTTGTGATCCAGGGTTTGCTGACTGGAAACAGTGGCTTCTGCCATGGTGCCGCTGGTGTTAACAGAGGCAGCGAGTGAGTTGGCTTGCAGATTACTGTTACCGGCGGCGATGTTGACGGCAATATTACCGCTGGCATCACGCAGTGTGTTTCCACCCAGGGTGGCATCAAACTGATTGCCTTTGTAGGCATAGGTGTTACGTTCTGCATTCTGGTTGGAAATAGAGTCAGCAGCAGCAAACACAAACTCAGCATCCACTTTGGATAACGCTGCGCTGTTGTCCTGTGCATTGTTGGTACCGGCAGAGATGTTCAGACCGATATTACCACTCGCACCTTGCAGACCATTTTCAACAGACTCAGCTTTGTTATCCACCAGGAAATCACCATGACCGTCATCAATGTTGGTGTTTTCATAGTTGTTCTGATTCTGACTGGTCAGCGAAGCAGAGCTGCTGCCAACGGGAATCGTACCTTCAACGTCGATATCTCCTTTGACATCAATATAACGATCAGTGTCAGAGGTTTTTTCGACGGTGACTTCGGTATCGTTTTTGTATTCCGACACGCTCAGTCCCAGATCAGCCCGGGCGTTGACCTTGGCATCAACCAGCAGAGTGAGATCGGCTGTACCATCGGCCATTGCGGGCCCCGCAGCCAGCGCCGCCAACGCGACGGCAATGGGGGTGTATTTAGTTGCAAATTTCATGACTTTCTCCTTTTAATCACTATTTATTTCGTTCCCAAATCGAATTCGAGAACAAAGTGGTTGGCCGTGCTATTGCCCGACCCGGCTGACTGGTTAACTTGCACCAGCCCGCGAGAACCGGTGAAGGCACTATCTGCGATAGTGGCGCTTCGGGTCCCCCCGTCTGGTTCGTGGGCTGCCAGTCCAGCCCCGGTCGACATGTTGGAAAGCATGCTTTCCGACATGACGTTGACATCCAGCCCGATACCGATAGCCATCCCATTGACCTGGGCATTGCCCGAACCACTGGTCTGGTTAATCGATAAGGCACCGACCGTATTGGTAAAGGCATTACCGCCAATACCGGAGACCGATAAACCGGGTACCGTGCTGGAATTCTGATGTAGGTTCTGCTGTGAAAAGAGGCCAACATTGGCAACGCCATTGGGATTGAGTGCAATCGCCGCAGCGTTTTGCTGGGCGTTGGCCTCACCGGCAGCCATATTCACAACATTGCGGCCCCGGGCTCCACTGAGCGCGTTACCGTCGATCATGCTGTTGTTGATGGCATAAGGCAGGCCCATCGATGCATCATCAGCGATGGCGACCGGTAAGCTTGGCAGCAATGAAGCAAACAGGAGACTGATAGGTAAAAGCTTCATGGTTATCTACCTGGTAAGGTGTCCGATAAGGCACCACGAATATCATTGCCGAGATTACGCGTGGCACCGCCGACACTGCCGGAAATACTGCCTCCGATGCCGGAAGTCATGCCGTTAATCGCGCCCATATGTCCGCCGACACTGCTGCCGCCGCTGCCGTGACCCCCTAACTCTTTGGTCAGGGTGCTGGTGAACTGGGTGTTAATCGGGGATATCGAATCATTGACATTCGATGTGATACCGGAAAATTGCTGATCAGTCAGTTCCTGCAAGCCCATGTTGTTGAGGGTGCTGTTCAGGCTGCCGGTTTCTCTGACCGGGGAGGGGTTGATCACAGTTGGCTGGCCGGTATGACGATTGACATCCCAGCGCTGGGCAGGGACATCGCGAATGATGATGATATCGCCGGGCTCAGCCTGTACTGATGAGGCTATTGCCAGGAGGGCAATAATGACCGCGGCATCAATGACTGCATAAACGTTGTTTATTTTCTTCATGTCATTCAACCGTGACGGTAATCGTGCCATCTGTATTTGTCAGTTGTGCTTTCGGTCTGGTGATACTGTCTACCTCATCCCAGAGAATGACGCCGATTTCGACGGGGGGCATCTGGAAGCCCTGTGCCCGCATATTTGCCATCTCTGAGTCAGTCAGACCTCCGGCGGTATCGACGACAAAATCTTCGAATGGGTGACCGTTAGCACTGGCGTAGCGACCTTCTTCAGCCTGCAGGCCACTGCTGCTGATGATCAGCAGGAGGGCAAAACTGAGTGGTAAGCCTGTTTGTTTCATATAATCCATGCCAGTGAAATTCACACCATGTGCAAAGGCTGTTACATAGATCGTGCCTGGTTTTTAAGTGATTGAAAAATATGAATAATTTAAATTTTTGGGCGGAGGACAGAAGCGGGGATTGTAAACTTTATGAAACAGCTATAATGCGGGGGATGATTCATTAACTGACTGTTAAATAATAGGATTTCGGGTTTTTTTAGCGTGTAAAGATCTCTTTACAGTCATCATGGAGTCATGATTTTGAAAAAATTTAATCATGAAAGCGCAACCTGCCTGGGTAGCATAAAAGTTGTGAAGAGAAGCGTTTTATGGACTGGTGTGTCTTAGTCAGCCAGGTTGATACCGTGTTTTTCAATCAAGCGGTAAAGCGTTACCCGGGAGACGCCAAGTGTTCTTGCTACCAGCGTGACATTTTTCTGCAGACGGTGCAGCGCATTGTTGATGGCTTCTTTTTCAGCTCTGTCCCTGACCTCTTTCAGGCTCAGGAAGTGGAAGTAATGAGATTTCTGGTCTATGCCCAGGTCTTCAGCAGAAATCAGGCGGTTCTCGCACATCACCATGGCGTGCCGGATACGATTAACCAGTTCACGCACGTTACCTTCCCAGGCGTAGTCACGCATCACAGCCAGGCAGGATTGAGAGAAGCCTCTGACATTACTGCTTTTTTCATGAGAGAACTTTTTGAAGAAATAATTGGCCAGTAGCTCGATATCGCCCTGTCTCTCGCGAAGTGGCGGGGTTCTCAGTTGCAGCACATTCAGCCGGTAAAATAAATCTTCGCGCAGCTTGCCGGATTTAACCGCATGATTCAGATCGACATGCGTAGCTGCGATGACACGGGTATTGATGGGGACTGGCTGGTTGCTGCCGACACGCTGAATAGTCCCTTCCTGAAGGAAGCGCAGTAGGTTAATTTGTTGATCCAGCGGCAGGTCGCCGACCTCATCAAGAAAGATAGTGCCGCCATCTGCTGCCTCAAAGTGCCCGATCTTGCGCTGGTGAGCGCCGGTAAAAGCGCCTTTTTCGTAGCCGAATAGCTCTGACTGGATCAGTGATAGCGGAATAGCACCGCAATTGACGGTAATGAAAGGGCCATCCTTGAACTTGGAGCGCTCGTGAATGGCATGCGCGGTCAGTTCCTTGCCGGTGCCGCTTTCACCGGTGATCAAAACAGGGGCTGAAACATTAGCCACTTTACGGATTTTACTGAAGAGATTCAGTATTTCCGGGCTGCTGCCGACCATTTCTTTTTCAGTTTCTTCAATATCATCCGGACAAGAAAGGTTGTCCCATTTCATTCTGGACATACCATAGGCATGCCCAATATTAGCCAGGAGATATTGAGTAGCCAATGGCATAGTGTGGAAATCAAGAAAACAATCAACAATGATCTGCCGGAGCCTGCTGGGAAGCGATTCATATTCGGTATGAACCAACGCAATCCATTCAATTTTCACATATTGTCGGAGTAAATTTTCTATCTGTCGGAGATAAGCCTCGGACTGTTTGCAGGAGAGTTCGACTAGTCCAACATGCAGGTTGCTGTTGCTGATGATCTTTCTTGCCTGATCAAAATCACTGACCGCGCAGACCTGCCACCCATTTGATTTCAAGGCATCGAAAATAGCCTCCGGGAGTTCGCTGTTCCCCAAATAAATGAGTGAACGTGCTTCTGAGTTCATCATCAAACTATCCTCCCGGCCCTGAAAACCTTGAGCAGGCTTTCACCAGCCATAGAAAATCACCTTATTCAAAAAACTACGATAAAAAACATCACATATCAAGGGGTTAAATAGTGCCTTTGCATAATGAACGAATCGATACCGCCTTGCTTATTAGATAGTCGCCATGATTATTTCATTCGCGTCTAGGGTGGAACTCCTGTAAGAAAATGACATGGAGTCATGTCTATAAAGACAAAAGCTATGCCTGGTTTCAAGCCTAACAGAGGCCATAATCGACGTAATCAGTCCATGAAATAATCAAGACAAAATTGACAATTGTTACACTCTTACCTAATATCGCGAACACAAATTATTCTCATTTAGTTAAATAGTAAGGGTATAGCAATGACATCATCCTCCCAGCCAGCTGGTCAATTGGCACCGGCTTTTCGACTGGCTGTTTTGCCACTGGTAATGTTTGCCAGTCTCAATGTGCAGGCCGATACAGACTCGGAAGAGAAATCGGTTCAACTACCCAGAGTGGAAGTCACCACGGGTGAAATCGATAAAAACGGCTACATTGAACTGGAAGCACAACCGCAAGTCGGCAAGTTGAATGTCCCAATTCAAGACACCCCGTACTCCATTGAAATTATTGATCAGAACTTTATTAAAGATACCGGGGCCAAGACGATTCAGGATGCATTGCTTTACAGTTCTGGGGTTTATGCTGGTGCATTCGGACTCGATACCCGGGGCGACTCTGCCAAAATCCGCGGTATTGATCCTTCCCAGTACGTCGATGGTCTGCGTCAACTGTATGGCTTTTACAACACCGTCCGTCCCAACGTTTATGCACTGGAAAGCATTGAAGTACTTAAAGGGCCCTCCTCAGTGCTGTATGGTCAGGGTGAACTGGGCGGTATTGTGAACTCGGTGTCCAAGTTGCCTAAGGAACAGCAGCAGGGAGAAATCTGGGCACAGTATGGTTCTTTCCATCGCAAGCAACTGGCGTTTGATGTGACCGGCCCAGCGACGGAAGATGGTAAATTGCTCTACCGTGTTGTCGGTCTTGAGCGAGACAGCCAGACCCAAGTCGATTATGTCGATGATGACGGCTTTTTTATCGCACCGTCTTTGACCTGGAAACCGACTGACGATACCAGCTTTACCGTGTTGTTTAACCGTCAGATGAATAAAGGCCAGGTGTCTGCACAGTTCCTGCCGCAGTCCGGTACGCTCGACCGTGGCCCGCTGGGCTATGTCGGATCAGAAACCTTTGTCGGTGAGCCGGGCTGGGATAAATATGACCGTGAGAAAACCGAAGTGACGCTGATGTTTGATCACAGCTTCACCGATAATTGGTCTTTCTCGACCACGGCCCGATACTCAGAATCCAGTACTTTCACCAGAGAGCATTATACGACTGCGCCTGATTCGCGTTTTCCAGGTATTGACGCTGCTGGAAATATTGGCCGTTTTATAACAACGGCTGATCGACATACACGGATTTTCAATCTGGATGCGCGTCTGCAGGGTGAGTTTGATTTAGGCGTCACTAACCACACGGTGGCGATTGGTCTGGATCGTCAGGATGCAGTCTGGGAAACGGAGAACCAAGCTTCAGCACTGGGAACCCCAATCAACCTTTATAATCCGGTCTACGGCAACTTTGATCCGAGTGCTCTCAATCCGACTGATCCTGACGATAATCAGATTAGACAGGTTGGTTTTTATATTGCAGATCACATGGAAATTGGTCCAGTGGTGATCTCTGCGGCGCTGCGTCGTGACTGGGCCAAAAATACTCTGTTGGCTGAGGTGGGCGACAATGTCACCAGTGATGAGAATGAGACAACCGGTCGTATTGGGGTGATGTACCGCTTTGATAATGGTGTATCTCCCTATGCCAGTTACTCAGAAGCTTTTACAATGAACCTTGGTACTACCCAGGGAAGTACATTGAAACCAACGACAGGGACTCAACGTGAGTATGGTTTGAAATACTTATCCAATGATAAGACTTTGGCAATCACTGCAGCTTATTTCGATATCATAGAAAACGAGCGTGTTGTTCCTAGCTCTGGTGGTGATCCTGATGGTGTTGAGCAGACCGGCGCCACCATTGATGGCTGGGAATTGCAGGTCAATAAACGCTGGAACCAGTTTGAAACGCAGTTCAGCTATACCGATCTGAATGCCGATAACGGCGAAACCGGTGAGCGTTTAAGTTATGTTTCCGAGAAAGTCGCCTCCTGGTGGAATAAGTACTACCTGAACAGTAACTGGCGTATCGGTGCTGGCGTCAGGTACGTTGGTGACAATGTGAGTGGTGATAGCGCACTGACTCTCCCTTCAGAAACCTTATACGACGCGATGATTGGTTACAGTTACAAAAACTGGGATTTTACTGTTGATGCCAAAAACCTGACCGATGAGGAATATGTCTCCTGGTGTCGGGGCGATGGCTTAGACTGTGGCTACGGTGAGAGACGTAATGTCACTGCCAATGCCTATTACCACTTCTAAACTTTCAAAGGCCCCGTTTCCGGGGCCTTTTCTTTTTAAGTCAAACTGGTTCCGAAATAGGTGGGAGTCGCTTTGACTCATAGGCCAGGCCAGGCAAACTCAGATAATGCCAAAAGCCAGCATCGCATTGGCAACTCTGCGGAAACCGGCGATATTGGAACCCAGCACATAGTCATGCGGTCTGCCAAACTCATCGGCAGTCTCACAGCAGACCCGGTGGATCTGGTTCATGATTTCATGCAGCCGCTCTTCGCTGTACTCAAAACCGGAGCCGTGGGTGGCGTTATGCTGCATTTCCAGTGCGGATGAAGCGACGCCACCAGCATTGGCTGCTTTACCCGGTCCAAAGGCAATGCCGTTCTGCTTGAGTACTTCAATCGCTTCCGGGGTGCAGGGCATATTGGCACCTTCGCAGACGGCAATGCAGCCGTTATCAGCCAGTGTCTGGGCATCCTTTTCCTGCAATTCATTCTGCGTTGCACAGGGCATCGCGATATCGCAGGGAATGTCCCAGATATTACCGGCATCCAGGTATTCGGCATCATGATGAAAGTCGAGATAGGTTTTGAGGCGGGCGCGTTCGACTTCCTTGATATGAATCACGGTGTCTACATCAATCCCGTTGCGATCAATGATGACCCCGCTGGAATCAGAGCAGGCGATCACTTTTGCCCCCAGCACACGCAGCTTTTCTATCGCGTAAGTGGCAACATTCCCAGAGCCCGATACCACGGCCACCTTGTCTTTGATGTCTTCGTTATGGACGGCATTGATCATGTTTTCACAAAAGAACACCGCGCCGTAACCGGTCGATTTCTGTCGAATCCAGGTGCCCCCCCACTGCGGGCTTTTGCCGGTGATGACCCCGGATTCGTAGCGCTGGGTGATGCGTTTGTATTGACCAAACAGGTAACCGATCTCGCGTGTGCCGACACCAATATCCCCAGCCGGCACGTCGGTAGTTTCCCCGAGGTGTCGATAGAGACCAGTCATAAAGCTCTGACAGAAGCGCATGATCTCATTCTCGGATTTATCTTTGGGATCAAAGTCCGAACCGCCCTTGCCACTGCCGATCGGCAAGCCAGTCAGGGCATTTTTAAAGGTTTGTTCAAAGGCCAGAAACTTGATCGTGCCCAGCGTGACACTGGGATGAAAACGCAGGCCACCCTTGTAGGGGCCAAGCGCACTGTTAAAGCCGACCCGAAAGCCGCGGTTGATCTGTACTTCACCGTTATCATCCTCCCAGGGCACACGGAAAATAATCTGCCGCTCTGGTTCGCACAGCCGCTCAATGATTTTGTTTTTGGCATATTCCGGATGTTTCTCCATGACCGGTGATAGCGTCTCAAGCACCTCCATCAGCGCCTGGTGAAATTCCGGTTCGCCCGGATTGCGATCGACCACCTGTTGAAATGTAGCGGAAATGGCCTTTTGCGTATTCGACATGTGCGCTCCTTTGTCAGATGATGTCCGGGCAACGTTGCCAGGACTTGTAGACTGCAGATGTCAGCTTCCACCCCAGCTTATAAGCTCCACAGGTCACCCGCAACAGCCCTGCGGATAAATCGGTTTTTTAGTTGTCACAGGAATATTGGTTCACAGGAGGGCCTCATGTTCCCGATTCGCTGTGCCGGCTTGCTGGCAATCCTGTTTTTATCCCCGGCTATACAGGCATATCAGTGCTTTGAGTCTTCGCCGACTTATCTGCAGATGGGCGAGGCTTATTTCACTGACACGGCAAAGCGGATAGCGGTCCAGGGTGATGAACCGGCACTTGATATTGTCAGAAACCTGCAGGGCGAATGGGAAGGGACCCTTTCCGAGATTCTCTGTGAGGGTGATAAAGAGGCGCCTGAACCCTTGTACCGGGAAGCGGAAGTCGAAGCTGACGTTAAGCAATCCAACACCGCCCTGTTTCTGATCTCAATGAGAAAAACCTACCGGAATAGCTTTATAGAGAGTGAGTCTGTCTACCTGATGAATAAGGGCAGTTTGTACTCACTGAGAATCAGTGACGGTTTCATCAGTGCCAGTGAACGGGAAAGGCGAAGCTTGCAGGGGAAACAGACAGGTACCCGCTACGTCGAGGTCTTTTCTGAAATAGAGATTGAAAACGATGATCAAATTACCGTTGACTGGCAGTTGTTCTCAAACGGCGTGTTTGTATCCAGCCAGCGACTGAATTTGGAACGTGACTTGTGAGTTAAAAGAGGATAAATTCCACAAGATAAGGACTTTTTTACAAACTGGATCAGACTCATGGATCGAGAACGAAAGAAAGATTCCGCTCAACTGGCGGTGGTCGGTATTATCAGACAGTCTGCAAACATTGTTTTGCAGAGACACAAAAAACTTTTAAAAACACTGGGCTTACCAATTTTATTATTGGCGGCTTTGGATTCTTTTCCTGCCATCTTCTTTGAAGATAATAATCTACTGGCTTTTGGTTTTTTCCTCTTGAGTTTGCTGATTTTTGTGCCCTATGCCAGCTGTTGTCATCGGTTGGTGATCATGAAAGATCAGCCAGATCAAGCTGTCGAATTTGTATGGACAGCTAGGGAAACCCGTTTCCTGGGCTGGACCCTCGCAATTTATTTTCTGGCTGCATCAGCGCACTTGGCGGGAGGAGTGCTGTGGCAGGCGCTGTCGTCAGTAGTAAGAAACGTCGGTCTGATCTCAGGTATATTCCTGGTTTTCACGTTGGTTATCTTGCCAGGATTTTACCTTCTGGCACGTTTAAGCCTGGTATTTCCGGGAACAGCGGTTGGGGAACGACCCGATATCAAGTCGGTGTGGACACTGTCGAATGGCAATGTCTTTCAACTCATCATGATTGTTGTGATTTATCCGCTACTGACATCATTTTTTCTGTATCTATTCATTACTAAGATATTGCTGACGAGTGCCAGCACCTTAGCCAGTATCGTCTACAGTGTGAGTTTTTATCTGTTCACGCTGTTTATAATTTCAGCGCTTTCAACGGCCTTTGTTGAATTAAAGAAACTGGTTGCATCAAATCAGCAAACGGTCGAGAAAGCCGGCTGACTTCAGCCGGCTCTCGATAACATTTACTTCAGCAACAAGAACATGGCCTGACGACCACGGACAATATTCAGCAGTAACTGGTCGGCATTCTGCACCATCGGTTTGAAAGCAGCCAGGCTCTTCACTGGCTGACGATTGACTGAAGTAATCAGGTCTTCAGCTCGCAGACCGGCATTCCAGGCCGGACTGCCACGCTTGACCGAATAAATGACAACCCCCTCAACCCGGCCATAGTATGGCGAGCCCTCTTCAATATCTCCGAAGGTGGCGCCGGACAATTTTGGGTGCACTGTGCCATTAGCTTCAGTTTGCCGGGTTTGCTTGACCTCGGCAGTCAGCTTTTTCTTGTCGCCATCACGAATGATCGATAATTCAACTTCCTGACCGACGACCATCAGGCCAATGGTGTTACGTAAACTGTCTGCATTCGCCAGACGGGCACCATCCACCGCGGTGATTATGTCGCCGACCCGCAGACCCGCCTCATCAGCGGCCGAGTTGGGAACGACATGCGTTACCACGGCACCTTCCTGTTGATCGATATTGAACGCATTGGCCAGTTCCGGTGTGATGTCCTGCATCTGCACACCCAGATAAGCGCGGCGTACCTCACCAAACTCCAGCAGTTGATCGCTGATCTGTTTCACCAGGTTGCTGGGAATGGCAAAGCCGATACCGACATTGCCCGGATTCTGCCCCGGGGAGAAGATGGCGGTGTTAATCCCCACCAGTTCACCACGCAGATTGACCAGCGCACCGCCGGAGTTACCGGGGTTTATTGAGGCATCAGTCTGGATAAAGTTTTCGTAGCCTTCAATGCCCAGACCGCTACGACCGAGGGCACTGACAATACCGGATGTCACGGTCTGACCCAGGCCAAACGGGTTGCCGATGGCGACCACAAAGTCACCGACCCGCAGGGATTCTGAGTCCGCCAGAGGCAAGGCCGACAAGTTTTCCGATGGAATTTTGATAAGCGCTACATCGGTGGCCGGATCGGTGCCGACGATTTCAGCCTGGAAGTTTCGACCATCATTCAGCGAAACTGTAATTTCATCCGCACCGCGAATCACGTGGTTGTTGGTAATCACCAGCCCCTCTCGGGCATCAATGATGACGCCCGACCCCAGGCTCTGCCGAGGTCTGACACGGGGTTGATCCGGCAAATTAAAGAAATGACGGAAGAAAGGATCGTTTAACAGTGGGTTATCCTGCACCCGCACCTGACTGCGGGTCGCTATATTCACCACGGCAGGTTTGGAGCGATCCAGCATTGGGGCCAGCGTTGGCATTTTTCCCTCGCTGGCAAACCAGTCCAGCGGCAGTGCGGCACTGGCAACTTGAGCAATTAAAGTCAGGCCAGCCAGCCAGACTAAGAGGGATTTGAGATTCTTGGTCATCTAAACCTCCTTATCAGACTTGTTCCAGTGCATCTCGCGGGTTGAAGGCCATTTCTTCCGCCATCTGCATGTAAAGTTTCTTGGCTTTGTCGCTGTCTGCGGGGGGCGTCATGATCTGCAATACAACGAACTCGTCACCGGGTTCTTTGCCAGGCAAACCACGCCCTTTAAGCCGCATTTTCTGACCGCTGCGGGTACCAGCGGGAATGGTGAGACTGATCTTGCCGGCCAGGGTCGGCACAGTCACTTTGGCCCCCAGCGCAGCTTCCCAGGGTGCCAGGGGCAGATCCAGATACACATCCTTACCTTCCAACCGGTAGTGTTTGTGTGGCGCAATCTGCACTTCCAGATAAAGATCACCCGGCTTGCTGCCCATCCCGGCTTTGCCCTGACCACTAAGGCGGATTTTTTTACCCGAGGCAATGCCGGCCGGGATTTTTACGTTAATGGTGCCACCCTGACTGGCACCGGCGGGACGGCGGATAGTTTTGGTGGCACCATTAAACGCATCTTCCAGTGAAATCGTGATCTTGGCGTTAACATCTTCACCTTTGGCAAAGAAATTATCGCCCATGCCGGCACCGCCCATGCCGCCCATGCCCCCGAACAGGTTCTCGAAGAAGCTGCTGAAGTTACCACCACCGGCGAAACCGCCCATATTTTCTTCCCAACCCGGTGGGGGCGTGAAGGATTGGCCATGACGGTAGTTACTGCCGAATTGATCGTATTGCGCACGCTTCTGTGCATCACGCAGCACTTCATAAGCTTCGCCGACTTCCTTGAACTTGTCTTCAGCATCGGCCTCTTTGCTCACATCGGGATGATATTTCCTGGCGAGACGGCGATAGGCCTTTTTGATGTCATCCTGCGACGCATCGCGATTGACACCCAGTATCTTGTAATAGTCTTTGTATTCCATAAACGGACTTATACACCTGAAATTGATTCAAATCACTAAGTGGGGTTTTAGGAATATCTTTTCAATGTATTTAAGGATTTTCCTGAGGTTTCGAGGGATTCAGGCATGAGAAAATACATCCACATAATAACCACGATATTCATGAGAGAAATATGTCTACCAGAAAAAAAATATCCCTTATGCTGGCTGCCGCTCTGACCTCAACTGCAGGCGTTGCTGTTGCGGATGATAATGTCAGCCTGGACGAAATGGTCGTTACCGGTACGCGTTCTGAGACACCTATACTGGAGCAAGCAGGTAATACCGGCAGGGTTTCCGAACAGGAGATTGAACTGGTTCGCCCTGATCACATCAGTGAAATCGCCAACCGTGTCAGCGGCGTCAATATCCAGGAGGGCAACGGTCAGGAGCACCTGACTTCAATTCGTTCGCCGGTTTTGACCGGTGGTGCCGGGGCCGGTTCTTTTCTTTACTTAGAAGACGGCATTCCCCTTCGTGCCGCTGGCTTCGCCAATGTGAACGGGCTGTTTGAGGTGAATTACGAGCAGGCAGGCGGGATCGAAATTGTCCGTGGTCCGGGCAGTGCCTTTTATGGCTCCAACGCGGTGCATGGTCTGGTCAATGTCCTGTCTCGAGCGCCTTCACTGGAATTGGAACGGGAAATTGATTTATCCATCGGTCCTAATGATCTCTACACGGCCAAAGCAACAGTCAGCGACACGGTGGGTAATCATGGTTACCGGGTCAATGTACTGGGTACGACCGACGGCGGTTATGCCAGTGATTCTGGCTATGACCAGCAAAAAGTGACCTTACGTCATGACTACTTCGGCGACGTTGATAGCTTTAAAACCTTGTTCAGCTATACCAATCTGAATCAGGAAACAACGCCTTACATTGAAGGCTATCAGGCCTATGAAGATGAGAGCCTGTCGCGCACTAATCCGGATCCAGCAGCCTATCGTGATGCCAAGTCCTACCGCTTGTCTACTGAGTGGATTCGCGAACTCAGTGACTCATCCCGGTTTACACTGACACCATATCTACGTCATACAGAAATGGAATTTCTGATGCACTTTCTGCCGGGGCAGGCGACTGAGAAAAACAAGCATAGTAGCGTTGGTTTATTGTCTTCTTACACCAAAGAACTAGACGGTGGTCACAAACTGATTTTTGGGACAGATTTCGAGTACACAGAAGGTGAACTGACTGAAATCCAATACAACCCGGCCCCACCATTTGGTGTTTTCATTCCCGGAGTACACTATGACTATGATGTAGATGCTACCGTCATTGCACCCTATATTCATACGGAGTGGCAAGTATTGGAGGATACTCGGGTAACTGCCGGGCTGCGTTATGAATACACGCGTTACGATTATAGCAACAATACCGCTACTAGGACTCTGGCAGGTAGTAACCGCTATTTACGTCCTGACAGTGATGTCGACACCTTCAGTAATTTCAGTCCGAAACTGGGCGTTGTTCAGCAACTGACTGACGATACTGCGGCTTTTATCAATTATTCCCGTGGTACTCGTGCTCCTCAGACTACGGATTTGTATCGGGCGCAAATCGAACCATCACAAACCGGAAGTGCCGATTCTGAAACTATCGATAGTATCGAAGTGGGTGTGCGCAAAGTGGGTGACGGTCTGCAGTATGAAGTTACCGCTTACCATATGAAAAAGCGCGATTATTTCTTCACCGATACCGAAAATCAAAATGTACCTAATGGTAAAACCCAGCATACCGGTCTGGAATTGGGTGTGTTTTATCCGTTCTTTAATGATGAGTTTGATATCGCAGCCAATGTCGCTTTTGCCAAGCATGAGTATGACTTCGATAAGCCGAGTTCTGATATTGAGAGCGGTGGTTACTTGGTTACAGCACCCAAGCGTATCGCTAATGTCCGTCTGGGATGGAACGCGACCCCGCAAACCCGTGCAGAACTGGAATGGGAGCATATGAGCGAGTATTACCTGAACGATGCCAATACTTTTAAGTATGAAGGACATGACGTGTTCAATCTGTTTGTCTCGCATGATGTCACCGCAGACTTCACCCTTTACGGTCGACTCAAGAACGTATTCAACACCGAGTACGCAGAGCGGGCTGACTTTGGCGGTGGCGGCGGTGGTGACTATCGTTACTTCGTCGGTGAAAAGCGTTACCTGCATGTCGGAGCCAGTTACCGTTTCTGATTGTGCTACTCCGGTAGCCCGTCATTGCGAGGAGCGCAGCGACGTGGCAATGCAGTCCGGCGATTGAAACCTGGGACTGGATCGCTTCGGCTTTCTGCCTCGCGATGACGGAATTGCTGGTGAAGACGCTTAGGCGCTGGGGCGCATTGACAAGCCCCGACTTCTGAAGTGTGGATTTACATCCCATTCAGGTCATTGCGAGGAGCGCAGCGACGCGGCAATCCAGTCCGGTCATTGAAACTTGGGACTGGATCGCTTCGGCTTTTTGCCTCGCGATGACGGAATTGCTGGTGAAGACGCTCAGGCGTTGGAGTGCAAAGACAAGTCCTGACTTCTGAAGTGTGGATGTAACATTCCCTGCGGGTCATTGCGAGGAGCGTAGCGACGCTGCAATCCACTCCAGTTTGTAGCGTCAGTAAAAGACGCTGAAGCTAACGGCTGCCAGACTTTCGTTCTTCCAGCCGTCGCAAAAACTCACGCATGATATCGTCATACAGCGCCATACCCAGGTATTCATCTTCGACACCGCTGTCGATGCTGGGATTGTCATTGATTTCGATCACCACAATGCGGTTGCCGCTCTGCTTGATATCAATGCCATAGAGCCCATTGCCAATCAGCTTGGCAGCCTTGGTGGCGATTCGAATCACTTTTTCCGGTACTTCGCTGACCGGTATCGCCGCAGACTTACCGCTGTCAGTGCCTTTTTTGGTGTTGTGGTTGTAGATCTGCCAGTGGCCTTTGCTCATAAAATACTGGCAGGCATAAATCGGTTTGTTGTTGAAGACACCAATCCGCCAGTCATAATCGGTGTACATATATTCCTGCAGCAGAATAATCGCTGACTGCTGGAAGAAGGCCGGGGCTTCACGGCGCAGATCGTCGGCATTGTTGACCTTAATCACACCGCGGGAAAAGGCCCCGTCTGGGATTTTCATCACCAGCGGGAAGGTGGCGGTTTCACACAATGCATCCAGCCCCGCATGATCATTCCTATACAGCAGATGCGATTCCGGCATCGGCAGATCATTGGCGGCCAGCAGTTCTTTCAGATAAATTTTATTGGTGCAGCGAATGATGGAAGTCGGATCATCAATCACCACCAGTCCTTCACTCTCAGCGCGGCGGGCAAATTTGTAGGTGTGGTTATGCGTCGCCGTGGTTTCACGGATAAACAGGGCGTCATATTCAGCCAGGCGGATGTATTCGCGCGGCGTAATCAGCTCGACATCAATGCCGATGCGTCGACCACTGCTGATGAACTTCTTCAGCGCCGCCATATTGCTGGGCGGCATTTCTTCCTTGGGATTATGCAAAATCGCCATATCGTATCGGTACTGGCGACGTTTGGATGGCTTGCGCCACAGGCGATGACTGAAGTTATCCAGCGCTTCGGCAAAGAAATCCTGTTCCTGCTCGCTCAGTTTGTTAATGGCACTGGCCTTGATGCGGGTAATGGTCCAGTGGCCGTTAAAGCTGAACTCAACATCCAGAATCGGGCAGGGGAATTGTTCAAAAATCTGCCGCGCCAGTTTCTGCAGTGAAGTCACCGGCGTCTGGCCGAAGTAAATTTTGAGCACAAAGCGTTCAGTCTGATCCGTGGAGGCCAGTTGTTTGTCCAGTTGTGCCGACAGATCGGACAGGTCATAAGCGTAAAGACTTTTGCGCGATAAATCGTTGATGGTGCGCAGTCCGGGCAGGACCCGATGGCCGCGGGCTTCGGCCACCATAGAGCAATAATAGCCGCGACTCAGATAGTCGAGGCTGCGGCAAAGGTTGAGAATCTGCGCACGGCTGTCGCTGCGCGGCGGGGGAGATTGCAGGTAATCATCGACCGCAATGACCTGCTCACTGGGGAAATAGGGACTCCAGTCATCAATATTTTCGACTATTATCAGATGCTTAGTCATAGTGTGCTGTTGCTTCCTCCTGCGCCAGCGTGGTGTTTAAAAACGAATGATAAAGTCAATTTAATCTGCATGTGTTAAAAATTTTTGCGAAGGATTTTATTTGCTGGTCAAAATGAGCAAACTCACATATTCTTCGCGAAAAATTTTTGCACAGGAGGCCCGTTGCCATGTATGCAGATGCCGTTTTGAGTGTTTTTTCCCAACGTTATGCGGGGGCTCGCGATAAGTTTATCAGCCATGTCGAAACCAGTTCGATCGTGGAAAAGCTGACCAATCTGCCGCACCCGCTGAAGGGGCCGAAAAACGAAAAACTGTTCTGTGACATCGCCTGGGCCGGGAATCTCAAAGCCGATAAAGTCCTGGTGCTGGTATCGGGCATCCACGGTGTTGAGGGTGGCGTGGGCTCGGCGATTCAGTCCGACTTCGTGTCCCGTCACCGTCGTCTGCCTTCCGATGTCTGTGTGGTGCTGGTGCATGCGCTGAATCCCTGGGGATTTGCCTGGGCCAGTCGAAATGACGAGCAGGGCATTGATGTCAATCGCAACTTTGTTGACTTCAATAGCAAGCTGCCAGTTTCCAAAGCCACCGAAATCTGGGCTGAATTACAGCAAGGCAAAACTGACATAGCGACGATTGCGCAAAACCGTCAGCAATTCGACCTGCTGTCAGAGGGGCAGTATGAAAAACCGGATATGCCCTATTACGGCGGAAAAGAGCCCAGTTGGTCACGTCAGGTGGTGGAGCAGTTGGTAGCGCAAATCAAGCCGGCTAACCGTAAACAAGTCATGGTGATTGATATTCACAGTGGCCTGGGTCCCTATGGTTACGGTGAGCTGATTTGTGATCATCCAGTGGATAGCAAAGCCCATGATTATGCTGTGGAACTGTTCGGTGCCACCGTCACGGAACCTTCGCTGGGTAATTCCAGTTCCGGTACAAAACTGGGGCTGCATGACTATTTCTGGCACAGTCAGGGTGAACATGTCTGCTATTTGACACTGGAATTCGGTAGTTTCGGCAATCAGCAGATGCTCAAGGTCCTGTCCGACGATCAGAAGCTGCAGCAGTCCGGCAAAATGGACTGGTCGGATGATAAAACCCTGGATGTTAAACATGCGATGCAGGACTTTTTCTGCCCGGATGAAGCACAATGGCAGGAACTGGTGCTGTTCCGTGGCCGTCAGGTGATAGAGATGGCACTGGACGGATTAACTGAGAATGCAAACCACAACAACGGACGCTGAGATCGATATTCGCGAAGCGACACTGGATGATGTCGATGCGCTGAATAAGCTGGAAAATGCCTGTTTCGACACAGACAGGATTTCCCGCCGCAGCTTTCGCTGGATGATCGAAAAAGGCCACAGTCTGTTGCTGGTGGCGCTTGTTGACCAGCAACTGGTCGGTTATGTATTGCTGCTTTATTCAAAGGGTACCTCCCTGGGCCGGGTCTATTCGCTGGCGGTGGATGCCCGTTATCGCAAGGCCGGTATCGCCGCCAGGCTGATGCAGGAAGCCGAAACCCAGGCGTTGGATGATGGCCGTAGCTTCCTGAGGCTGGAAGTCCGTCCTGACAACCATGGGGCTATCCGTCTGTATGAAAAGCTGGATTATCAGCCTTTCGATATCGTCACCGATTTCTATGAGGACCATGCCGACGCCCTCAGAATGATGAAGGTGCTGCACCACCAGCCTGAAATTACCCACCCTGAGGTCGCGCATTACTCCCAGACCACCGACTTCACCTGTGGTCCGGCCTGCCTGATGATGGCGATGAAAACCTATGATGCGCCTCTTGTGCTGGACCGGCGTCTGGAATTCCAGCTCTGGCGAGAAGCCACCACCATCTTTATGACTTCCGGCCATGGTGGCTGCAGTCCGCAGGGCCTGGCATTAGCGGCCTACCGTCGCGGGCTCAATACCACCCTGGTCACGAATTCTGACTTGATTCCCTTTGTCGGTGGCGTGCGAAGTGAAGACAAAAAGGCGGTGATTGAATGCGTGCATCAGGACTTCATCGAGCAAATCAGCAGTTCTGAAATCCAGCAACTACAATGTACCGTCGATACTGCACTGCTCAAACATTCTCTGGATCAGGGCGCGCTGGCGCTGGTTTTGATCAGCTCCTACCGGCTTAACGAGAGTAAATCCCCGCATTGGGTGCTTGTGGTGTCGATATCAGATACTTTTGTTTATTTTCACGACCCGGATGTAGATTTGGACGATAACAAAAGCCTCACTGACAGCGGCTATATCCCGGTTACACATAAGGAATTCAACCGCATGCTGGGCTACGGTAAACCGCGCTATCAGGCGGCCGTTATCGTGTCTGACACTTTGTTGAAATGAACTTTTGATTGTCAGTCGGGTCGGTCAGGCTGAGGAGTGATTATGATTGAAAAATTAAAACAGATGCTGGGTAATACCTTTGGAGAGGACAGTCAGGCCCTGATGTCTGATCAGGGTCATACCAAGCTGTTGGCGGCGGTGGCGCTGATGATCGAAATTATTGCCGTGGATGATGAGCGGCATGACGCTGAAATCGCGATGCTCAGACAGCTTGTCAGCGAGCGTTTTAATCTATCTGCTGAAAAGGCGGAAGCACTGATCGAACAAGCTGAAGCGGCTTTGCTGCAATCCACTGACTTTTACCGTTTTACCTCAGCGATCAATAGTGAGTTCGACCATGAAGAGAAGATCGAATTGATCGAATCATTATGGCAACTCGCTAATGCTGATGAGCATATCGATGCGATTGAACAGCATGTCATTCGTAAGCTCGCCAGTCTGCTTCATGTCTCGCATAAAGACTTTATCGCCACCAAGCTGCGGGTTGTAAGTGAATGAATCAGGCTTTTTCATCGCCTGACTGTACGTAACTCATCCACTCCTCGATAGGCATTGTACCGCCTGATTTTTCAACCTTTTCACGGTCTTTGTCACTCAATACATCGTTGACTTCATCCACCCGTTTCCAGGCAGCAACCGGCGTTTCGCAGTCAGCTTTGGGGACGTAATGCGAGTCCTTCACTTTCTGATAGCGGTGGATGTAGCGCGGGCAGTTCTGCCATAGTTCACTCACTCTGACCCGCACCACCAATTCCGCTTCTTTCCAGCTAGGGAGCAGAGGATCATCGGCAGACACGCTGGCCTTGCCCTGCACCCGGATGCGATGCGGTTTTTCAAAGTCAATAAACAACATGCCCACTTCGGCATGGCCGTCGATATTGCCCATCGAGAAATACATGCCATTGCCGTCAAAGCTCGGGAAAGCCAGGGTATGCTCATCGACCACACGAACAAAGGCACCGGCTTCACCGCCTTTGTAGGAAACCGTGGGACGGCCCTGATGATCGACTGTGGACAGGAAGAACATATCCCGCTGTTCTATAAACGCCGCAGCCTCTTCGGAAATCTCTGTAATCACAGCCAGTTCTTCGACCCGGTCAGCCATATCTCTGCTGTCGAAAAGATCCTGAAATTCGCGGTGTTTCTCACCATAAAGTCTGCTCATAACGGCTCCATTGCAAATAAGCTGTCGGTCAAATTAACACGCTGCCATTGCCCTGTACATGGCAATGCTCAGCACAGGCAAATTGCCCGGATTCAGGCTGAGGGCAACCCCGGTCATCAGTCGTTGCGGTGTCAGCGGCGGCTGATATTTCCTGCTGGCAAGCACTAAATACACCCCCCTGATTGAGCTTGCAGTGTTTCCCCACACAGAACAGGTTGCCAAATGAACATTTAAACGATAATGTATCTCATTAGCAATCGTAACTATTTGTTTTTACTGGATGACACAGCAAAACCTGGAAAACCTATATCTACAGCATCACAGCTGGCTGTGGCACTGGATCAAAAGCCGCCTGGACTGTGATGAGCAGGCCCGGGATCTGACCCAGGAAACCTTTATCAAGTTACTGGTTCAGGGGCGTGCCGGAGATTTGCACGCGCCCAAAGCTTACCTGAGCAGCATTGCCCGTGGCTTGCTGGTGGACTTGTTCCGCCGCCGCAGTGTGGAAAAGGCCTATGTGGACGCCTTGCAGCTACAGCCGGAACAACATGCTATTTCACCCGAGCTACAGCACAGCATCCTTGAGACGCTGATGGAAATCGACCAGATGCTGGACAGCATGAGTGAACGGGGCCGGCAGATCTTTCTGATGGCGCAGCTCGATGGTTTGTCCTATGCGGAGATCAGTCGCCGCCTTGGTGTTTCCGTCAACACGGTGCGGAAACATTTTATCCGTGCCATGACCCAGTGCCTGCTGTTAGTGGATGAATAACGCCATGAAGCTTGATGCCGATATCCTGGAAGCCGCCGCTACCTGGTATGTCGATCTTAAATCTGCGGCCGCCGACGACCCGCTGCACGACGCCCATAAACAATGGCTGGAGGCCGACTCCAGGCATGTGTTGGCCTGGCGCCGGATTCAGCAACTACAAAAACGCTTTCGGGGACTGCCCCGGGACATCCGCCCCGAAACACTGGAGAAAGCCCGCCGTTCACGCCGGGAGATGATCAAAGCCTTGATGGTGGTCATGACAGTCGGTGGAGCGGGTGCGGCCTGGCAACAAAAAAGCCGGGTGCTCAGCCTGGCTGCCGATTACCGTACTGCTGTGGGGCAGCGCCGTGATATTACCCTGGCCGATGGCAGCCAACTTCATCTCAATACCGACTCGGCACTGGATGTGCGTTTCAGCCCTGAAAAACGCGAAGTGTTTTTGTATCGCGGTGAAGTGATGGTCAGTACGGCTAATGATCAACATCAGCGGCCTTTTATCGTGACAAGCCCGCATGGTGAGGTGCAGGCACTGGGTACCCGTTTCAGTGTCAGTAGTGACCAGCGCCGCACCCGGGTCAAAGTGTTTGAACATGCAGTGTCATTATCAGCTGCTGATGCGAATGACAGTCTGTCGCTGCAAGCCGGCAGACAGGCTGACTTCACTGAACAACAATACAGTGCTGTCACTGCGATTCCAGCCAATGCCGATGCCTGGGTACAGGGTTTGCTGATTGTCAGCGACTGGCGGTTGGCTGATTTTGTCGATGAACTCAAGCGCTATCACAAAGGCGCGCTGAGTTGTGATGAAAAGGTGGCTGATTATCGGATATCCGGCGCTTTTCATTTGAACGATACCCGCGCTGTACTGGAAAATCTCAGTAGCACCCTGCCGGTAAAAGTGCGTTATCTGACACGATTCTGGGCCCGGGTGGAAGCAGGCTGAGTTTCAGCTGCTGAAAAAAATGTAAACAGGGGTTGTTGATTTTCAATCTCGTTCGGCCTGTTAGATAGAGGCGTTGCAAGTCGACGTCAAAATTTTTCAATTAACAGGCAATGCAATGAAACAACGTGTCCAGAAATATCCCTTGAAACTCCTGAGTCGCCGTCTGCTGGTGGTCGGGATTGTCAGCACTAGTCTGATGAGCGGCGCAGTGCTCAGCACGGCGGCTCATGCCGACACTGCGGTCACTCAGAAGAGCTTTAATATCGATGCCGGTTCGCTGGAGTCGGCCCTGGTACAGTTTTCAGTCCAAAGCGGCATTACTGTGTCGTTTGCGCCAGAGGTCGTGCAGGGACTGACCACACCCCAGTACAAAGGCAACTATGCCCCTGATGCTTTGCTCGACAGTTTGCTCAGTGACAAGGACTTGAGCCCAAAGCAACTGGCTAATGGCAGTTACACCATTGTTAAACAGTCGGCTGCTAATGTTAGTCCCGGGTCGCGTGATATGAACACGGTAGAGCTGGATGAGATGGTCATCACTTCAACCCGCGCTGAGACCCGGTTGGAAGATTCTGCCCAGGTATTGACGGTGATCGACCGTGAGCAGATTGAAAAACAGATGGAAATGAGCAGTGACACTTCTCAGATCCTCAGCCGACTGCTGCCGGCGTTTTCGCCCAGCCGTCAGAAGCTGACCAGCAGTGGTGAAACTTTTCGCGGTCGTTCTCCCTTATTTCTGATTGATGGCGTGCCGCAGAGTAATCCCCTGCGTGACGGTCAACGTGATGGCCACACCATAGATATGGCAATGGTCGAGCGCATTGAAGTGATTCACGGCGCCAATGCCATTCACGGCCTCGGCGCCACCGGCGGCATTATCAACTTTATTACCCGCCGCCCCAGCAGCGATACGCTGAAACAGCATGCCAATATCCAAATGAGCTCACCTACTGGCGAGTTCGGTGATGAAACCATGGGTTACCGGGCGGATTACAGCCTGCGTGGCAGTAAAAATGATTTCGAATATACGCTGGGTCTGAGCTATGAGCGCCAGGGCGTGTTTCTGGATGCCGATGGCACTGAAATCGGAGTCGATAACGTCCAGGGCGATATTATGAATTCGCAGAGCTATGACGTGTTTGCCAAGCTGGGTTACTGGTTCGATGATAATCAGAATCTGGAGTTCACCCTGAACCGCTACCAGATCAAAGGCGGCAATGATTATGTCAGTGTGGATGGCAACAAGGCGGCGGGCATTCCCACCACTTCACGCAGGGGCACACCGATCGGCGAGGCGCCACGTAACCGGGTGCTGACGACCAGTGTTAAATACCAGCATTACGATCTGGCGGGCATGGAATTTACCGCCCAGGCTTACCGTCAGGAGTTTGAAGCACTGTATGGAGCGCTGGCTTCCGGCAGCTTTACCGACCCGGTTCTGGCACCGGACAGCATTGATCAAACCCAAATCGAGTCCGATAAAAACGGCGCGAAATTCACCCTGGTCAAGGACGACCTGTTTGATGACAAGCTGAAACTGACCACTGGCCTCGATTTGCTGGAAGACAGTTCATTGCAGCGTCTGGCCATGACTGACCGGGTCTATGTGCCGGAAGTCGTGTATAAAAACTATGCCCCGTTCCTGCAGGCTCAGTTCAAGCCGGTGGATTATCTGGTGTTACATGCCGGTGCCCGCTATGAACATGCTGAGCTGGACATCGACACCTTCCAGACCGTGTTCGGTAAAGGCGGGGTGACAGTGCAGGGGGGCAAGCCGGACTTTAATGAAACCCTGTTTAATGGCGGCGCGGTCGTTTCCCCGACCTCATGGCTCAGTGTCTTTGCCAACTATTCGGAAGGTTTTGGCATGCCCGATGTTGGCCGTGTTTTGCGCGGTATTGGTACCCCCGGACTGAGTGTGGAATCCCTGCTGGATTTGAAGCCGATCCTGACGACCAACAAGGAAATCGGTGTGCGTATTGACTGGGCACCGGTTGATTTTGAAATCAGCTATTACGAGTCGGATTCCGATCTGGGCTCCCGCCTGGAAGCCAATGCCGATAACACCGAATACTTTATCCGCAGACAAAAAACCGAGATTGAGGGCGTTGAGGCCAGCCTGGGTTTGCAGGCCAATAAGGATCATTATTTGAACCTGGCGTATTCCTACATCCGCGGTCGCTTTGACAGTGATAATGATGGCCGGGTCGATGCCGATTTGAATGGCTCCAATATTCCGCCCAACCGCCTGCTGGCGAGCTGGAGCGCGGACTGGACACCCAAGCTGAGCTCTTTTATTCAGGCCAGTTATAACTTTGACCGCAGCTTTAATGATGCCGATGATGAGGACTTCAATGGTTATGCCTTGATCGATGCATCGCTGGGCTATGAACTGGGTAAAGGTACAGTCAATCTTGCCGTCAGTAACCTGCTGAATAAAGATTATTTCAGCTATTCCTCGCAGACCAATTACGGCTCAGACACCCGTAATTTCAAGGGACGCGGTCGGGTTATAACACTGGGCTACGCACTCGATTTTTAGGACGTTAAGCTTAGTCTCAAACCTTGATAATACAGCGGCCCTGGGCCGCTGTTTTTTTACATCAGAGCATAATTTAATAATCTATTTTGATGGATTCCGCCAATTGACTGGGCGTTAATAAAACAGATAGGTATAATGCGTCTTATTCACATTTGGTCACTCAGGCCCTGTTGTTCGGAATGAGGCTTTACCATGATTTCGCAGACTGCTTTGCAGAACACAAACCGCATTATCGCCGCCTTTCTTGGCGGCTACGCTTTCACCTGGGGCCTGTCGGCGCTCGCTATCACGACGATGGTGACCCTGGGCATTGATTACCACGAGGCAGAAACCGGCATGACGCTGGTTGCCTTCCTGATTTTTCTGGCGCTTTTCCTGTGGGCATTTGCCGCTGCCAGCATGCTTCGGGTGTGGCTGGTGCTGGCTGGTGGTGCTGCGGTGATGATGTCGATTGCCATAATGCTGCAAAACAGCCTGGTCAGTTAGGAGCGCGACGATGTTTAATTCTTTACGTATGTCCATGGGTTGGGTCCACACCTGGCTGGGCCTGGTACTCGGTTTTGTGCTGATGATCTGCTTTTTCTTCGGTGCGCTGTCCGTGTTTGATCGGGAAATCGATCGCTGGGCCATTCCCGATACCCGTTTTGAACCACAGCCGATGCCCTCTTTTGATGAGGTGCTGAAACCGGTCTTTGATGAGATGAAGCCGCATCCGACCGATATGGCCGCGACACAGCAACGGGTGATTGGCGACTTGCCCGATCCTGATACCATGCCGCTGAAATCACTCTACGCCTATACCACACACCGTGATCCGGTGTTGCGTATTGGCGGCGAATTCGGCATTCCCAATGAGCCCAAAGATCCCGCAGATGATCATTTACATGTCCATGGCTGGGCCACGGTCAATCCCACCACGGGGGAAACCCTGAGCGATAACGCGCTCAAAATCGGCAGCGAATGGTTTTACCCGATGCATTACAACCTGCATCTGAGGTGGAACATGCTCGGTTACTGGATCGTCGGTGTGGCAGCACTGGTGATGCTGGCAGCGCTGGTGACCGGGGTGATTATTCACCGTAAACTGTTCCGTGAATTCTTCACTTTCCGCCCCTGGAAACACGTATTTCGCAGCAGCCTCGATTTGCATAATGTTACCGGGGTAGTGGCCTTACCCTTCCATTTCTTCTTTGCTTTCACGGCTTTGGTAATTTTTGCGGCCAATATTTATCTGCCTTTGTCGCACACCACCCTAAAACCTTTGCATGAACAGCACGAAAAACTGGAAGCCGAACGCACCGGCTTGCCGCATGAAGAATCCGGTGTGGCCGCACCGCTGGCATCGGTTGATGCGATGGTTGCGGAGGCCAAGCGCCGCTGGGCGGAGCGCGACATGCCGGGAGAGGTCGGCTATCTGTTTATGGACCATATCGGTGATGAGAACAGCTATGTCAGCATCTACCGTGCCGGCAGTGACCGTGTCGCGCTGGTGGGTGAGGGCATCCATTTCAAAGCCAGCACCGGCGAGGTCATTCGTGAAGAGCCGCCGCGCAGCGTCGTGGCCTCGATTGATGAGTTTCTGACCGGTCTGCATCTGCAACATTTTGAGCACTGGTTGCTGCGTTGGCTCTATGTGTTTGGTGGTCTGCTCGGTGCGATTTGTATTGCTACCGGGTTTGTGCTCTTTGTCGAAAAACGCAAAGGCAAGCATGCCAAAACGGGCAGCCAGGGCTGCCGTATCGTTGATGCTATGGCTGTGACCACGGTGACCGGTATGGTCATTGCCGCAGTCAGTATGCTGGTGGCCAACCGTATTTTGCCTGCCGAGCTGGCGGGTAAAGGTCAGTGGGAACAGACTGTCTTCTGGTGGGCATGGGGGCTGGCCTTCCTGCATGCTGCGTGGCGCAGTTCGCCGGTGGCCAAGGCAAGGCATAACCCGGCCTGGCGGGAACAGTCCATGGTGATAGCACTGTTAAGTCTCAGTGCCGTTGGTTTGAACTGGATTACCACCGGGGACCATTTGATTAAAACCGTGTTTACCGATACTTATTGGGCCGTCGCGGGCGTTGATATGAGTCTGCTGGCAACAGCGCTGATTGCGCTTTATGCCGCTGCCAAGCTGCGTGCGCCAATCTCGCTACAAAAACAGAAGATGGAAAAATCGTTGAACCGTAACAAGCAGGTGAACGCCTATGACTGAGACAATATGGTTAATCACTGCCGCGGTAACTGCGCTGTTGAGTATGGGCTGGCTGGCATTGGCTTATGAAACCCATTGGCAGCAGGTGTTTCCTGCCAGCAAAACACTGCCCAACAGCAAGCGCCTGAAAACAACAGGCTGGTTTTTCCTGTTGCTGTCGGCGCTGTGTTGTTTACGCGCTGATCATCCGACGATGGCTGTTCTGGTCTGGGTTATGCTGCTGGCGGTAACCGCGTTCACTGTAGCAATGATTCTAAGTCGTCGCCCTGTGCTGCTTAAAACGATCTGCCCGCCACTGTTTGCAGCGAAAGTCTGATTTTTACTAATTCTTACTAATAAAAAAGGCTGATGAGAGGGCCATCAGCCTTTTTTGTCACTGAGATGATCAGGCTGGCGCCATGAAACCGGCTTTGACAATCTCACACCAGTCATTCAGACGCTGTTCAGTCATGCCCGGCTGGCAGTCTTCATCCAGCGCCAGACCCACAAAGTGCTGTTTATCCTCGGTCAGTGCCTTGGACTCATCAAATTCATAACCTGCTACCGGCCAGTGGCCGATGATTGTGGCCCCGCGAGCTTTCACTTTGTCATGCAGCATACCCATCGCATCCTGGAACCATTCAGCATAGGCAAACTGATCACCCATACCCAAGAAAGCTACGGTCTTGTCGCTGAAGTCGACCTCGTCAATATCATCCCAGACATCCTGCCAGTCAGTCTGCACTTCACCATAATCCCAGGTAGGGATAGCGAAGATAATATTATCGAAATATTCCAGTGCATCGAGCCCGACATCTTTCACATCAAACAACTCGACTTCTTCTTCACCGAGAATATCCTGGATTTTAACCGCGGCATCGGAGGTGTTGCCGGTTGTGGAGCCGTAAATTATTGCAATCATCGTCAATCCCAAATTTATAGATCAATAACGCAAATAATAATTATTACCATATAGGAATTCAATAGTTGATTGAGTTTTCTGATGAGTTGACTTTGTATCGGCGGGGGTTATAGGACCACACACTGTCTGTAGAAACAGTGCCGTAAACCCGGTTTGAAGTTGCGCGAGCTAACATCAGAAAGCTGCAGCCAAGGGCGAATGCGGTGATGTCTACAGCAAGCATGGGGGGAGCCTGATGCATCCATAGACCTGTTGCTGGGAATGTCAGCCCCAGAAGACTTGTCAGTGGAATCAAGAATGTCAGGATGGCACTGAGGTGTAACAGGTCAACCAATGCCCTCGCAGCGCCACGTAGAAACGCCCAGCCAATAGAGGCGAAGAATATGCTGTAGTAGATCCACTGCTCTATCATTAGAAGGTTGTCGATTTGCATACTCAACCACTTGCTGGCCGCCAGCATCAGAGAAATACCACAAACGCTGCCCAGACAAACCCCTACCGTTAGTGCTGCCATAGCACTGACATCCTTGCGCTGGCTGAAAATTTTACCGTCAGGTCGTTGCCTTTTGCGTCGGTTTTCTACCCAAAGCAGGTTACCGCTATAAAACAGCCACGCACCCGCGAGGCCAAGGAAAAAATACATCCAACGCACCGGCTCACCACCATAGGTTGCAAAATGCAGGGCAAAGAAGCTACTTACTGTCGTCATCCCAGCGCCCTGCTTACCCGGCAGGTAGTCTGTAGACTGCACTTCACCTGTATAGGGGTTGATGGCGATAAAACCACCCGGCGCACGTGGAGCAATTGCATTGTCATTGTGTCCCCAGATCCGAACACTAGCCCTGGGCGTTGTAATACCTGCGTACTCAAGCTGGTAGGGTTTGAAGTCTGGCGAGATCGTTGTTGTCGTGTTGAGCAAAACATGAGGTGAGAGCATTTGTGCCGGATCAGTGGATTGATCGGGTTGAGGTCTGGGAGCGCTCGAAAATAACGCATCACGTAACTTACCATCATGAATCACTGCATTCTGTGCGCCATACAGTAGATCGTGATAAGCAAACACAAAGGCGGTCAGCGCCATGATGATATGAAAAGGCAAACTGCTGACACCGACCACATTATGCGCATCAAGCCAGACGCGCTTAGGCTTGCGGCCGAGCCGAAATGCAAAAAGCTCTTTCACCAGGATGGGTAACAGGATCACCAGACCTGATACCAGTGCGAGTGTATATAAACCAGCAAAGACTCCCATAATCCAACGATTGGCATCACTGTCGACGGGCAGACCGACAACGCGGTGAAGGGTGTCGATAAATTGCGCCACGGGAGCTGGGAAAATTTCTTGTGTAACGACCTCTTCATCGTTATTGATTCGGGCAGTGAAATGGTGCTGACCAGAAGTATCATGCTCACCGGCTTTTTCATCTTCTTTTATCCAGGTGAATTGATGTGTCCCATGTTCTGCTGGATCCAGATTGAGCCGTATGCTTTTACCCGCCTCCGGTGCCAGCTTGACGATGGTGGCAATAAACGCTGGTACTTCATCCATCTCAAGCTGAGTGGCACTGACAGTGGGAGGTGTGGCCCATTGACTGATTGGTTCCTTGAATATGGTCAGCGCACCGGCATAAAAGGCGATGAAGAGTGCCATGCCACTGATAATACCGGTCCAGGTATGTAGGGACTTGTAAGTCTTAATGATGTTTGCGTTAACTTTCATTGCATGGCCTATGAAAGGGATTTAATCAGGAAAAAGAGGGCATAGACCATCAGATTCAGTAAGGCTAGCCAGCCCCAGGCCCGGAGACCGTTGCGGAAAAGATAAACGGTGCTGAGCAAAGTGAGCCACATTGGTGATAATAACCACATGACCAACTGTGCGCTGGCACTTCTGTTCATCTCAGATACTATCAGCAGGAGCACGCCGCTGAGTCCCAGTGCAGCAGTGAATCCGAGAATCAGCCCGGCAACTGTCTTGGATAACCAGTCATTGTGCAACGTTTGTTGTTTAGCCATTGTTGCGGTTCCTAAGTGATTTAGCAGCGCCAAGGTATGGAAATAGCACCAGTAGAAGCATCACCCAGATCAGCACGAGAAAAACAGCCGCAACCGCCTGCATTTCGCCAAGCAAGAGAATCAGGCTGAGCCCAATCAGGCTAAACCCCATCCACTGTAACGGCCTGGCAGGTAACTGATGTGACAACCAGAGCTGATGTCGAGATCCCAGATAAATCAATACACTGCCGCCCATTGACAACAACAGTGCAAGGTAAAAATAAACAGACATGATTTATTTCCATAGATATCAAGCAGTCGACCTAAGCCGACTGCTCACTTCAGGTACATCACCAGTCTTACAGGAAGGTGTAGGTTGCCGAGATACCAACATGGCGAGGTTCTACAAAATCGGCATAAGGCAGCGGAGTACGTGGTGGATTGGCCGGCTCTCGTAGACGGCGGGCGCGCTTGTCCGTAATGTTATTCACAAAAGCGGCGAGCTCCAGATCACCGACCCGGTAGCTGGCACGCAGGTTGATCAGTGAGAAGCCACCGACTTCACGTTCTTCGGTGTTTTCCACATCGCCATAGTAGCCACCGGTGTATTGGATATTGCCGCCCAGATTGAAGTTGTCATTGACGTAGTAAGTCGCAGCCAGATTAGCTGTGGTTTCGGGCGCCGAATTCAGCTCGTTGCCGTCCACACCAGTATAGTTGATACCACCCTCCTTGACCTCGGTATGCAGTAGACCGAGGCCAAGCTGCAACTCCAGATCATCAGTTACCCAGGCGGTACCCTCGATTTCTGCACCGTAAGTTTCTACTTTGTCGACATTGACGATACGACGCAGAGAATTCTGCCCCTGATAGCCGTCAAAGTCATTAAAGAAGAGATTGGCGCGAAGCAAATAACGACCATCATCAAATTCACTGCGGCTGAAGAGTTCGTATGTGTTGACCTCCTCTTCATCATAGTAGTAATAGTCATCTGTGGTATCCAGGGCACCACCAGCGGAGTTATAGCCTTTACGGGCGCTGACGCCGATCAGGGTATTGTCGGTGAGGTCATACTGCAGTGCCAGCTTAGGCAATAAGATGGTGTTGTCCTCTGTCAGCCTGTAAGGTGTTCCCGTATAAACAAAATCACGTTCCTGCGACTCATTCTGGTAACGCAAACCACCAGTGAGAACCAGCCTGTCTGTCAGACCAAAGTTGATCTCTCCATAGAGCGCTTTGGAGTCGGACTCATCTTCACCACCATAGACGTAGGCGCCTGTACTGGCAATGTCCTGTTCACGCTCAAAATAATCAAAACCGACAAAACCGTTCAGTGCATGACTGCCCTCACCAAAGTTGATTTTTACATCAAAAGTTTTATTACGATCTTCAAATAACAGGAACTGAGTTTGAGCCGGATTCGCCTGATAGCTTTTAAATCCAAACTCGTAATCCATCACCGCTAACAGCACATCAAATGAAGTTGAATCGTTTAACTGATAATGCATATCAATGCTGGTGGTGTCGGTTTCAGTGTCCATGTCACGAAAGAAGGTTTTGTAGTAACCATCGGTGCTGGTGTCTTCAAAATAACGTCGTCCGGCATCACCTTCTTCGTTGTATTTGGCATGAGTAAACATCAGTTCCAGATCATCGGTGGGTAACCAAAGGAACTTGAGGCGGCCCTGTTCGGTATCAAGCTCATTGAGATCGATATCGGTCGGGTTGGTGTCATAGGCTTCATTGCTGGTAATGGTCTGGCCGTCGATGACTTGACCGGAGAAACGAAAAGCGAGCGTGTTGTCAATAATCGGCCCTGATAATACAACGGCCTTGTCGATATATTGGTCCTTGTTACGATAACCGAGTCGGAGTTTGCCTTCCCAGTCAAAGGTTGGGTCAGCCGTCTGGATGTACATGGCGCCGGCAATACTGTTCCGACCATTATTGGTGGACTGCGGACCACGGTAAACTTCTATCTGTTCAATGTCCCACAGTCCTGAGTCACCGGTAAAGTCTGCAACAAAAGGTTGAGCCACCCCATCAACCAGGGTGATGAAACGGGCATTGGCGCCACCACTGATAGAGTTAAAACCTCCAGCGCCACCATTACCGGTGATACCACGGACGTTGGGAACGACCCCGGTTTGTACCACCACGTTAGGCACGACAGAGATCACGTCCCGAAGATTCTGATACTGCGTTGATTTCAGCGCTTCGTTCTCAATGACGGTGACCGAAGAGGTGGTGTTTTTGAGGGTTCTGTCCTGTTTTTCACCACTGACAACAATGTCATTCAGAATGATAGGTTGCGGTTGGTTAGTGTCTGAGGCCAGAGTGGTTTCATCTGCCGTAGCCATGGAGCTCAGGCAGGCAGAAATGGCGGCCGCCAAAAATATTTTTTTCATATAAATCTATCCTCGTTTCATCTCTGATACTGGCAATGACAGAGGTTCCAGCCACTGTCCGATGACAAATCATTGCGCAGGTCTTTACTTGCAAATGCAAATCGTTATCATTATATGTCTTGAGCCAGATACATTCGTTACAAACTGTTATTGAGAATCGTCAATTTGTTATTCAATACCGGCGTGATGTATGAAAAGGGGAACTTTTGCCTTCGGGCGATCCTGCAAAACCATGCTGAGGGGAGTCGGTGTTCGATTCCTTATGGCAATCAAAGAGGGTGAGTGAGGTGGAGATGAACAGAACAGAAAAACCCATTAAATCTTCGGATCTGAGGCATTGGTTCAGCCGTTATTCAGCGGTCTCAAATCAGACCCATGATGATGTGGTACTGGAAGGTGTTTTTCATCACAACCTCAATTGTGATGGCCTGGCCGTACATGGTGGCAAACTAGTGGAAATGCAGGACTTCACTTCCTTTGTAGAACTGCCCGCGGCGCTTAGCTTTAATATTGTATTTGAAGGGCAAGTGGACTTTTCAATCGGCCAGCGGAATTATCAACTGGGTAACAACCCTGATGTGCCGGTGGAATGCTCGGTGATTATTATCAATCAGCCAGAAGTGCTGATTCGTCATTTTCGAAAAGGTATGCGTGTTTGCAAAGTAAACTTGTTTGCAGAACGCCACTGGCTGGAAAAGCGGGCCAATATCCCTTCTGAAAAACAGCGCCTTGCCAGGCTGTTTGCACAGCATGCAGCATTCCATTATTGGCAGCCTTCAGCACAGATTATTGACTTGGCTCGCCGCTTGATGGCCATTAACGAAGAAGCATCCCTCCGTGAACGGCTGAGAGCTGAATCGATCAGCATCGACCTGTTGGCTTGCTGCATGCAGGAGTTGGAAGCGAAACCGGCATTTTCAACGCCCACGACAAAGTCACGCATAGCCGAGTCCGCAAGCCATAAAAAGTTGAAGCAGAAGATTGATGACATGTTACTTCAACCGCTATCTCTGAATGATATGGCTGGCTCTATGGGCCTGAGCATCAGCACCCTGCAGCGTAAATTTAAATCAGCTTATGGGGTAACAGTGAACAGTTACTGTCGTCAAAGACGCTTGGATATGGCTAAAAAAGCGCTGATTATGGAAGGGAAAAGCATCGGAGAAGCGGCTTATCTTGCCGGTTACAATCATCCGTCAAATTTCATCGCAGCCTTCAAGAAGCGGTTTAGTATCACGCCATCAGAGTTTATTAATATGAGCCGTTCGCCTTAACTTGGATCAACGCCACGTTTCGATCGCGCTTTTTGTATCGCTGCCCGAACTTGTTCCGGTGCAGTACCACCGAGATGGTTCCTGGCCGCAACTGATCCTTCCAGCGTCAGCACATCAAAGACGTCAGCTTCAATCTGACTGGAGAACTGTTGTAGTTCTTCCAGGCTCATCGCTGACAGATCTTTTTTATGTTTGAGGCCATAAGCCACAGACAGGCCAACCACCTCATGAGCATCACGGAAGGGCGTGCCTTTTCTTACCAGGTAATCAGCGAGATCGGTGGCTGTGGCATAACCGCGCAGTGCGGATTCGCGCATATTGTCGGCCTTAACACTGATCGCCGTCATCATATCGGCATAGACTCTTAGGGAGCCCAGCAGCGTGTCGATGGTATCAAACAGCGGTTCTTTGTCTTCCTGATTATCTTTGTTGTAGGCCAGTGGCTGGTTTTTCATCAGCGTCAGCAGGTTAAACATATTGCCGTAAACGCGGCTGGTCTTACCGCGAATCAGTTCAGGGACATCCGGATTTTTCTTCTGCGGCATGATGGAGGAACCGGTACAGAAAGCATCGCCCAGATCGACATAATCAAACTGGGCCGAGGACCAGATAATCAGTTCTTCTGAAAAGCGCGACAAATGCATCATCAGGATTGAGGCAAAGCTGTTGAACTCAATGGCGAAGTCACGATCACTGACGGCATCCAGCGAGTTCTGGCAGATACGATCAAAGCCGAGCAGGTTCGCAGTCATTAAGCGATCAATCGGGAAAGTGGTTCCGGCCAGGGCGGCCGCGCCCAGTGGCATGGTATTGACCCGTTTTTCGCAATCATCCAGACGCTCGGCGTCACGCACCAGCATTTCATACCAGGCCAGCATATGGTGACCGAAAGTCACCGGCTGCGCAGTCTGCAGGTGCGTAAAGCCGGGCATGATGGTCTCAGCCTCGCGCTCGGCGACATCGAGCAGCGCGTCCTGTAACCGGTTAAGTTCAGCGCGAATCGGTTCGATCATATCGCGAAGATAGAGCCTTACGTCGGTCGCTACCTGATCATTGCGTGAGCGGCCGGTGTGCAGTTTCTTACCGACTTCGCCAATCAGCGCAATCAGTCGCGCTTCGATGTTCATATGCACATCTTCCTGTGCTACCGACCATTCGAACTCGCCGTTTTCGATTTCCTGTTCGATCTGCTGCAGGCCTTGGGTGATCTGGTCCCGTTCTTCTGCGGTCAGAACGCCGACCTCACTGAGCATGGTGGCATGAGCGATGGAGCCACGAATATCCTGACGGAACAGGCGCTGGTCAAAACTGACCGAGGCAGTAAATTCCTCAACGAATTTATCGGTGGGCTGGGTCAGGCGTGCGGAAGAGAGTTTCTTGTTGGCAGTGCTCATGATAAATCTTGATCGTGTTTGGGAAACAGGGCGACATTATAACGTGCTTATTGGGGCGGGATGGTGTCAAAGTGCTAGAATCAACGGTGATTTTGTGTCTATCAAAGTGTAAAAGACGAGATTAATGACGAAAAAAACCGTAAGAATTGCCACTCGGAACAGTCCGCTCGCCATGTGGCAGGCAGAGCATGTCAAAAGTCGTCTGCTGGAGTTGCATGACCATATTGAGGTCGAATTGGTGGCGATGAAAACCCGAGGTGACGTACTGCTTGATACCCCCCTGGCCAAGGTCGGTGGTAAAGGTCTGTTCGTCAAAGAACTGGAGCAGGGCATGCTGGAAGGGCGTGCAGACATTGCTGTGCACTCCATGAAAGATGTTCCGGTCGAGTTTCCTGACGGTCTGCATCTACCGGTCATCTGCCAGCGTGAAGAACCGCATGATGCGTTTGTGTCCAACCACTACGACAGTATTGATGATCTGCCTCAGGGGGCCCGACTGGGGACATCCAGCCTGCGCCGTGAATGTCAGGCTCGGACCCGTCGTCCCGATTTGGAAGTCTTACCGTTGCGGGGTAACGTCAACACCCGCCTGCGAAAGCTGGATGAAGGTCAGTTTGATGCAATTATTCTGGCGATGGCTGGTTTGCAACGACTGGGTTTCCATGACCGCATTCGTAACGCGATGACCCCGGAACAGAGTTTGCCCGCGATCGGACAAGGGGCTCTGGGTATTGAGACGCGTATTGAGGATGAAGAAATGAATGCCCTCATTGCGCCGCTGCATGACAGGCTGACCGCAATTACAGTGACGGCCGAACGCGCGCTCAATCGCCGGCTTGCGGGCGGGTGTCAGGTGCCGATTGCAGGGTATGCAATGCTGGAGGGTGACGAAGTCTGGCTGCGTGGCCTGGTTGGCAGACCCGACGGTACTCATACGCTTTATGCTGAAAAACGCGGTCCTGCCGCCGATGCCGATGCGATTGGTGTGGCCGTCGCGGAAATGCTGCTGGCGCAGGGCGCAGACAAAATCCTCAGCGACGTTTATGGTGACTGACAAACCGCTGGCCGGCCAGAGAATTCTGGTGACCCGACCCCAGGCACAAGCTGACAACCTGATTGAGCTGATTCAACAAGCCGGTGGCGAGGCGATTCGTTTTCCCGTTATCAGCATTCTCCCGGTGCCTCGAGCGCGTTGGGGCCCGTTGCACCTGGAGCAGACCGACTGGTTAATTTTCGTCAGTCGAAATGCGGTGAATAGCTTTATTCAAGGCTGGCAGCAGGATTTACCGCCCCAACTGCGGCTCGCTGCGGTCGGGGATGGCACTGCCAGTGCGATGCGTGAAGCCGGTTTGACGGTCGATTGTCAGCCCGCGATATCCAACGGTAGTGAAGGTCTGCTACAGATGTCTGCAATGCAGAATATACAAGGCAAACAGGTGTTGATTGTCAGAGGCGTTGGCGGTCGGGAACGGCTTGCTGATACTCTGACTGACAGAGGTGCTAGTATTACTTATGTAGAAGTTTATTGTAGAACAATGACGGAACATGGTCGGCAAGCCTGCATTGCTGCGATGTACGCAGATAAATTGATAAGCACCAGCGTGGCCGGACTGGATAACCTGTGTCGGATTCTGGCTGAGTTTCGCGCCGAGTTGTTCTGTAAGCCGCTGCTGGTGGTCAGCGAACGAATCAGGGACCATGCCCGTTCACTCGGTTTCAGGTGGGTCGAAGTCAGTGCCGATGCCAGTGATACGGCGGTGTTAAATACATTGATTGAAATGGATAAACAGCATGGCAAACAATGAAAATAAGCAGCAAATCGACGATAACGTTCAGGATGCGACGCTCGCCGCAGATGAAAAAGCGGTGACCCAAAGCCATAAGCCAGTCTGGATTGCACTGATCATTCTGTTTCTACTGATGCTCGCCGGGGGCGGCTGGCTATATCAGCAAATTACTCGCGATCAGCAACAACAGGCCGAGCGCTTCAGCAGTTTCAATGATGCGCTGACCACCGTGCAGTCGGCCAGTAGTGAACAGCAGCGTGAGCTCATCGCACTGAACGAACAGCTTCAGGCTCAGTCCGACAAGCTGGATGAATTTATTTCCCGCGAGACACTGACCAGCGAAGAGCTCAAAAGAACCTGGGCTCTGCAGGAAATTGAATACCTGCTTAATGTCGCCAATCAGCGGGCGCTGCTGGCACATGATGTTGACGGCGCAATTCGTGCGCTGGAGATGGCGGATAAACAGATTCAGGCGATGTCAGACTATCGCTTACACCCTTTGCGGGCACTGATCGCTGAAGAGGTGATGGATCTCGAAGCGCTTGCCGATATTGATGCTGCTGGCATTGCCATCAAGTTACAGACAGCAGCCAATCATGTGCAGACCCTGCGCGTGAAAAAAGGCCCGGAAGTGGAATTTGATGAGTCTCAGAGCATGCCATCTGCTACAGAGTCGGACGCGGGCTGGAAACAGGCGCTGGATGATATCTGGCAGCAAATGCGTTCACTGGTTGTGATTCGTCATGATCAAACCGGCGAAGCGGCAGTATTGGTGCCCGAGCAGCGTTATTTTCTGTATCAGAATCTGCGCTTGCAGCTGGAGAGCGCCCGACTGGCCCTGCTGAATGCCGATAACGACAATTATCAGCATAGTCTGCAGACGGCCATTGACTGGTTGCAGCAATACTTTACCGGTGAACAGCGCGATGCCCTGCTCAATACTCTCAAGAAGCTGCAGGATGCACAGATTAATATCAGTATTCCGACTATTTCCGGTTCCCTGAATTGGCTTGAGGAGTATCAGCAATGAAAATCCTGCTCGTCGTTGCCCTCGCGCTTGCCTTTGGTGCCGCCGTGATCTGGGCGGCGGATTTCGAGCCGGGGTTTGTGCTGCTGCAATATGGCAGCTGGAGTCTGGAAACCTCGCTGGTGGTGTTCTCTGCCGTTTTTATCCTGTTGCTGGTGGCGGGTTATTTGTTGCTGCGTAGTCTGGTGTTGGTTAAACAATCCCCCGGTAAACTCGCTAATTGGAAGGAAACCCAACGGCATAAACGGGCTAACCGCGCATTGACCCGGGGTCTGATTACGCTGGAAGAAGGCCGCTGGAGCGAAGCGGAACGCATATTGATACGCCATGCCAGCAATAGCGAGACACCGCTATTGCACTATCTGGCCGGTGCCCGGGCCGCGCAGAAACAGAATGCCGCGGATCGTCGAGATACTTACCTGCGACTGGCCCATGAAACCACAGAAGGCGCGGATATTGCGGTCGGGGTGGTGCAGGCTGAGCTACAGATTTCAGCCGGCCAGAAAGAGCAGGCACTGGCCACCCTGCAGCATCTGCGGGAAATGGCACCCAAGCATCCCTATGTGCTTCAGCTGCTACAGTCGCTGTATCAGGATATGGATCAGTGGCAGGACGTTCAGTCTGTATTGCCTGACCTTCGCAAGCGTCACGTGCTGGAAAACAATGAAGTGCAGGCGCTTAGCCTCGATGCGGCTGTGGGTCAGATGGAAGCGGCGCTGGAACGTGAGGAATGGCGCAAGATGGAATCGGTCTGGGAGAAATCGCCGGTGCGCCAGCGTCAGTCCGAAGCGCTACTCGAACCCTACGTCGAGGGCCTGATCAGGCAAGGAGAAGTCGAGCAGGCTATCAATCTGATTGAGCAATATCTGCGTAAAGCGTGGAGTGATGCGCTGGTCTATCAGTATGGTCGGCTTCAGCAAGGTGATTTGCTTAAACGTCTGGCGCTCGCGGAAAAATGGCTCAAGCACCACCGTGATAATCCCTGGTTGTTGTTAACGCTTGGCCGTCTGGCTAAAGCTAACTCTCTATGGACCAAAGCGGAAGAATACCTGCGTCAGAGTCTTACTCATGGTCCTCGTGGTGAAACCTATCAAGTACTCGCTGAAGTGCTGACGGAGCAGGGTAAACCGCAGGCTGCCGCAGAGACATACAAAACCGGACTTGATCTGATGCTGGATCAAACTGCCACCCGCATCAAGTAGGAGATAAACCAGTGCAAGAGGCGGGCGGACATTACCTGATTGATATTCTGGCGCTGTTGCTGGCGACAGTCGTTATTATCCCCATATTCCACAAGATTCGGCTTGGTGCCATTCTGGGCTATTTGACTGCCGGTGTTGTACTGGGACCTTGGGGTTTTGGCGTGATCACTGAAGTAGAGGATATCCGCCATTTAGCTGAATTTGGTGTTATCTTTCTGCTTTTCCTGCTGGGTATTGAACTCAAGCCCGATAAGCTGTGGCAGATGCGCAAAATGGTGATCGGGCTTGGCCTGGGTCAGGTTTTGATCACAGCCGGATTGATATACGGAATCGCCATCTGGCTGGGTGTTTCCAATCAGAGCGCGATCATCGTCGGTTTCGGTCTGGCGCTCTCTTCCACGGCGTTCTGTCTTAAGCTGCTGTCTGAGCGTGGCGGTATTTCTACCGTTATGGGACGGATGTCGTTTTCAGTGCTACTGCTGCAGGATATCGCTGTGGTGCCATTATTGGCGCTGGTGTCGTATTTTGCTGCCGGCGGTAATGCCGAGGTGATGGAACCCAGCCTGAAACCGCTGTATGCGGTACTGGTAATTATCGCGTTGCTGTTTGCCGGACGTTATCTGCTCAATCCGATTCTGGAGCGGATTGTTGCCAGTCAGGATCCGGAAGTGTTTATTGCAGTCGCCGTGCTGCTGGTGCTTGGTGTCGCCTGGATTATGGAAGCGGTCGGCTTTTCCATGGCGCTGGGTGCCTTCCTGGCTGGGGTGATGCTGGCGGAATCCCACTATCGGCACCAGATTGAGGCCGATATTCTGCCTTTCCGTGGCATTTTGCTGGGGCTGTTCTTTATGACGGTCGGTATGGGTATCGATTTCAGTCTGTTATGGGACCAACTGGCTAACATTATTGCGATGACCATCGGGCTGATGGTACTGAAAGCGGCGGTGGTCTACATGCTGGCCCGCATTTCCGGTGCCCGTCACGATATTTCTCTGCAGACCGGGACTTTGTTGTCGCAAAGTGGTGAATTCGGTTTTGTGCTGTTCGGCTTTGCCGCCGCTTCAGGCGTGCTGGAAAAGGCAATTGGCGATATTCTGACGCTGGTGATTGCATTGACAATGGTGTTAACACCCTTTGTCGTCAAGCTCACAAACAGCCTGCTAATTCGCTTTTACACACCGGCACCGACTGAAGAGGAAGACTATGCTGAGTTCGTCGAGGCCAGTGAGGAACATGTGATTCTGGCCGGTTTCGGCCGAGTCGGCGCGCGCGTGGGCACCTTGCTGGGTGCGGCTGGCGTACCTTATATCGCGCTTGATATGAAACAGCATCGGGTCAAAGAGGCTCGTTCCCAGGGTTTCCCGGTGTTCTTCGGTGATGCCAGTAAAGTTAAAGTACTGCAGGCAGCAGGCGCCGACCATGCCAAGATGATTGTAGTGACGCTGGATGATCCGGGGCAGGTTGATAGATTGGTATCACAGGTGCGGCAGTTTTATCCTGATATGCCGATTCATGCCCGCGCCCGGGATCGCCGCCATTGTGCAGATTTGATCACGCTGGGCGCCAGTACCACGGTATCGGAAACACTTGAAACCAGTCTGCGGTTGACTGAAGAAGTCTTACTCGGCAGTGGCGTTGAACAGGAAAAAGCCTCCCACGTCATCAATGAGTTCCGTGATGATTACTATTCCAACGTGGTGCAGAAAGTCACCGAGAACAAAGTAGTATTGGGTGAGTTGAAACACTGATGACATAGTCATTAGTGACTGTAAGTTTATTAAAAATCCCCTGAAAAGGGGCTTTTTTTTAATGGCTACAGCTAATTTCTAGTCCCACAGAATTCACTGTCACATCGCTGTTCCCAGCAATTAATCAGCCCGCCGACGGAGCATTGATAGGTGTCTGCATGCTCGCTTTTCTTGCAGTTGGTTTCACCCCATGTAATGTCGGCTTTATAGCTGCTGTTACAGAACTTGGCAGCCTTGTTCCTGAGGTTGGTTTTAGCCAGGTCCACAGCGGTATCGTATGGGTGGTAGACCTCGGTAGTGCCGTACATCTCGTAGTCACGGCCACTGCCGATCATTCTGTTTGGCTGTTTTTCAGGCTCAGGTTTCGCCTGCTGCGCTGTTGATGATGCCGACGTATCAGACTGAGTGGATGCTACTTTTGCTGGTTGTGACAGGGCTTTCTGACGGGCTTGAGCAGCGCTCTCACTGGCCTGTTGGGCACGGCTTTTTGCTTTTGCCACATTTTGTCTTGCCTTATCGACGCTGCGACGGGCATTGGATGAGTCGCTATAAGTAGTCCCCGAGCTGTAGTTATTCATTGCTCTGGTCTGGGCAATCATGCGATCCGTGGCGTTGAGGCGATCAGCGATAATCTGGTTACTTTGCTGAATCGAGTTCAGGGTATTGGCCCAGTGCGCCCGGGACCAGGCTTCGTGTTCCGCTTTGCGTTTTTGTCGTTCCGCTCTCCGTTCCGCGTCCGAATCAATCTGATACTGTGCCTCGTCAATCATTTCTGCAGCATATTCAATATCGGAAATAGCCTGATCCATCATCTTTTCTGGCGTGATGACGGTTTTTGCTGGTTTACGAACATAATCATAAACAAGCCCGGCCTCATCCAGAAGTTGTTCTTCTTTTTGATTCAGAGCGGTATAGGCCTGCTGATAGCCTGCCAGGTCGAAGGTCTCCAGGGCCTTGCTTCGACATTCAAGGTAACGGATGTTGTGATCAATCACCTCGTTGGGGTTAGGCATTCGGTCATAAGTATCGCCCTTTGTTTCCTGGAGGCAGCCTTGTGAGGTTGCCCAGCCATCGAAGCTGAGAGGGTAATACTCATCTTCAAGAAAAGCGGCATGCGCCGCTCCCGCATTTTGGACAGATACAATGCGGCGTTTGAGAATGGCTTGTTCTTTTTGGATCTCCTGCTCTCCCGTAATCACGCCGAGGCTCATAGAGAAATCCCCCCACCGCTCTTTCAGCGATTCAAGTGTGACCGTGACTGAGGGATCGTCTTTCTGATAAGTATCGACCTTAGCCTGAACATAAGCGGCTTCAGAGCCGAATTTGATGAGCTCCACATTCCGCGCATTGTCGACCAAGTCACAGCGCTTCTTTCGCATCCATTGGATATGTTTTGTTCTCATCGGCTGGGAGGAATGCGTGCCATAGAAGCAATCGGGACAATACTGCCAATCCGTGATAACGGCGCCATCGGTGACTGTGTCAGGCACTTTTGCCGGAAAGGATTTCATATAAAAGTAAGGGATATCGGGTGACCAAGGTGCAACCGGGAACCTTGCATGCTGATCCATAAACATCCCCGCCTGACGCTGGATAATCTCTTGCGCAGTGATGTTTTTTACCGGCTTGATCACATAGCGATAGACAGGCGGTACTGCGTCATATTCAGTACCGGGCTTGAACTCCAGCCATACGCGCACAATGGGCGCGTTTTCGAGTGAAACGCCATCCTGAACCTGCTCGAAGTTCACCAGGTCGTTGCCGGCGCTTTTCGGCTGATAACGCGCCTCCCAAGCCTGATACCCGGGGTCACTGTCAATCAGTTGCTTAACAGCACGTTGTTTTTCTGACGGCACTGTTTCTGGAGTAGCTTGGCGGTCTTCCCCGGTCTTTTCGAGAGCGGCAAGGCGACACGCGAGAATGGTTCGTTCTTTTTCGATTGTTTGTGTGCCGGTAACGACGCCCAGAGTCACAGAGATCGCCCCCCACCTTTCTTGCAGCGATTCAAGTGTGATTGAGGGATCATTTTTTTGGTAGCTCTCGACCATAGCTTGAGTGTAAGCTGCTTCAGAGCCGAACCTGATACGTTCAACATTCAGGGCATCTTCAATTTTGTCACTGCGCCCCTCTCTCATCCATTGGAGAATTTGTGTTCTCATTGCCTCAGAGGAGTGGCGGGCTTCGAAGCAATCGGCACAATAATGCCAATCAGTGATGATGGCACCCTCGGTGACTTTATCGGGCACTTTTGCCGGAAAGGCTTTCCTGGGCCAGACGGGATAATCGGGCAACCACTGTCCAACCGGGAAGTCAGCATGCTGATCCATAAACATGCCCGCCTGACGCTCGATAATCTCCTCTGCAGTGATGTTTTTTACCGGCTTGATCACATAGCGGTAGACGGGGACCGGATCATTTTCCGTTCCGGGCTTGAATTCCAGCCAGACTCGCGTGATGGGGGCGTTGTCGAGTGTCACCCCATCCTGAACCTGCTCGAAATTCACCATATCTGTGCCTGGACGTTTGGGCTGATATCGGCTCGCCCACGCCTGATACTCCGGATCCCTGTCAATCAGTTGCTTAACAAGTTGTTTACTCGACGACTCCGTGCCTGCCAGAGAAATATTGATGAAGAGCAGCGTTATGACGAGGGGCAGCATTAAGGTTATTGTGCGATGAGACAGATTGGGCATAACTTGAATCTTTCCTGATCGTGTTCGATACCAGTTCATAGGCATTGACTAACTTTGCTGGTGCTAAATATGGGGATGATGCGTATTGTGCTCTTGCCGTCTCAGAGACAGTAATGTCTGAGCCAGGATTGCGACACGGATGAGAGATTGGTGTGAAGCTGTAAGAGTTTGAGGAGAATAACGGCAATTTTCTCGATCCCTGAAAAGCAAAACCTAGGTTGAGTCCTTGAGAAAACCATACTAAAAATCAGGCACAAAGTCACTGCAAGCTGCTCAGGCTTGTTTCTGAAATACAGAGCAGACTCCTCGACAGCGAATGCGTCGAGGAGTCGAGTCTTTTCCTTATAACCTCATCGGCATGACAACATACTGCCGCTCAAACTGTGGATCGGCAGGCGTGACCAATGCACTGCTGGTTTCATCGGTAAACGTGATTTTGACCTTGTCATCGGGCATCGCATTAAGCAGATCCAGCAGGTAGGCGTTATTAAAGGCGATTTCCAGCGGCGTGCCTTTGTAGTCGACGCTGATTTCCTCTTCCGCTGATTCCTGCTCCTGGTTGGTCACCGTGGCCTTGAGCTGATCGGTATCGAGATTGATCCGCACGCTACGGTGTTTGTCATTGGACAGAATGGCGGCACGTGACAGCGCCTGTTTCAGTTCATCACGATCGGCCAGCACTTCCTTGTCGCCGCCCAGTGGCAGCACCCGTTCGTAGTTGGGGAACTGGCCGTCAATCAGCTTCGAGGTGAAGTGAATATCGGGCAGTTCTACTTTAATCTGCTGATTACTGAAAGCGAGTTTCACTTCATCATCGGTGTCATTGAGCAGACGGCCCAGTTCGATTATGGCTTTACGCGGCACGATCACACTGTTTTTTTCTTCTACCGGATTGGCCGTGGTCAGGCTGCCAAGCGCCAGACGGTGACCGTCGGTAGCCACGGCGCGTAGCGTTGTGCCATCGCGTTCCAGCAACAGGCCATTGAGGTAATAACGCACGTCCTGGCTGGCCATCGCAAAGCTGGTTTCATCAATCAGGGCTTTCAGTGCAGTCTGCGGCAGGGCGATTTCATCGACGTAGTTGGCGCCTTCGCTGTCCGGGAAGTCATCGCTGGACAGGGTCGCCAGCGAGAAACGGCTTTTACCGGCTTTGACCAGGGCCTTGTTGTCAGAGGCATTAAAGCTGATGGTGGCATTGCCGGGCAGGGCGCGGACAATGTCGAGCAGCTTGCGCGCGGATACCGTGGTTTTGCCTTCGGCTTCCACCGAGACCGGCAGCGTCGCGATCATTTCCAGTTCCATATCGGTACTGGTCATCGACAGCTGGTTGCCATGCGTCCGTAGCAGCACGTTGGACAAAATAGGCAGGGTCGCACGCCGTTCAACAATACTGCACACCAGCTGCAGTGGCCGGACGAGGGTTTCTTGGCTGACAGTGAATTCCATGATGATTCTCTCAGGGTCCGTGATTGATTAACTCGACAGGGTTCGTAAAAGATTACGGTAATCTTCCTCGACGCGGTTATCTGATTCGCGCAGTTCTGCTACTTTGCGCGTCGCGTGCAATACCGTGGTGTGATCACGACCGCCGAAGGCGTCACCGATTTCCGGCAGACTGTGGCTGGTCAGTTCCTTAGCCAGTGCCATGGCAACCTGGCGTGGACGGGCAATGGAGCGGGTACGTTTTTTTGACAGCAGATCAGAAACGCGCACTTTGAAATATTCAGCGACTGTTTTCTGAATGCTCTCCAATGTCACCAGTTTCTGATGCAGGGCCAGCAGATCCTTGAGCGCTTCCTGCGCCATATCGATGGATAGCGGCTGGTTGGTAAAGCGCGAGAAAGCGAGGACACGCTGCAAGGCGCCTTCCAGATCACGCACGTTAGACTTGATGCGTTTGGCGATAAAGAAAGCCACGTCTTCCGGCAGGGTGATGAGGTTCTGATGCGCTTTTTTAATCAGAATGGCAACCCGGGTTTCCAGCTCCGGCGGTTCGATAGCGACTGTAAGCCCCCAGCCCAGTCGCGATTGCAGACGTTCGTCCAGGTTTTCTACTTCTTTGGGGAAGCGGTCACAGGTCAGGATGATCTGACGCTGGCCTTCCAGCAGGCTATTAAAGGTGTAGAAAAACTCTTCCTGCGAACGCTCTTTTTTGGCGAAAAACTGGATATCGTCGATAAGCAGGGCATCGGCACTGCGGTAGTGGGCCTTGAACTGATCAATGGCGTTGTTGCGCAGTGCCGTGATCATGTCCTGCACAAAACGCTCGGAAGACAGGTAAATGACCCGTGCCTTGGGATTATTCTGTTTGATTTTGTTACCCACAGCCAGCATCAGGTGGGTTTTGCCCAGACCGGTACCGCCATACAGAAATAACGGGTTATAGCCGCTGGTGCCGGGGGCTTCGGCAACATGTAATGAGGCAGCGCGGGCAATCTGATTGGACTTACCTTCGACATAATTATCAAAGGTGAACAGCGGATTCATCGGGCTGCCGATAGCGGGCTCGGTTTTAGCCGGCTCTTTGTTTTCGGCTTGCGGTGTGACGATTTCGCTGACCGGCGCGGTGTTGCGGCGCGGTTTGATTTCTTCAGCCGGCACGGTGCCGACTTCAATCGCTACCCGCGCAATCAGGCCCTGACTCAGATTGTGGATCAGGCTATTGATTTGCTGTTCCAGCTGTTCCTGTACCCAGGCTTTGACGTAGGGATTTGGCGCGAGTAAGCGCAAACTATCTTCGGTTTCGATGGCCTGCAGAGGCCGGAGCCATGTGTTCAGCTGTTGTGCCGAAAGATCACCTTCGAGATGGGACAGGCATTTTTCCCAAAGGGGTGAGGACACATGAACTCCTTGATTATCAATCGCTTAGTCAAAAATACAGAGGCGCAGACGACCTATGTCTGCTATAGTATAGCGTCCGGCGCAGGACCACTAAAGTTATCTTTCTGCGTTTGGTTTGGCAAGTTAAATCACAGTTATATTAATCAGTGATTCTGGTTTGACTTGATCACCTTCGAAACTTTATAATCCCGTGTCTTTTTGCCTGGCCGGTTTTAGCGTTTGTTAAAGCCGCGGGCAGCGAAATAAACACTAGTTCTGGAGTTGGTGAAATGAAACGTACTTTTCAACCTAGCAATCTGAAGCGCAAGCGCACTCACGGTTTCCGTGCCCGCATGAAAACTGTTGGTGGTCGTCGCGTTATCAACGCTCGTCGCGCCAAAGGCCGCGCAAAACTGTCAGTTTAATCCCTCTGACCTCTCCAGGAGGGCATGACTTGGCCTCATTCAGCCGAGCCATGAGAATGAATCGCCCGGGAGACTTTTCTCGGGTATTCCGTCAGGGAAAACGCATCGGAGGGGGCGGACTGACGGTACTAACGGTTGAAAATTCAGTCGGACATCCCCGACTGGGGCTGGCCATAGCTAAGAAACACGTCAAGCTCGCCAGCCACCGCAACCGCTTGAAGCGGATTATTCGCGAGTCATTCCGACAGCACCAATCCGCATTCTCCAACATCGACATTGTGGTGTTGTCACGGCCTGGCGTGGACCAGCGGGACAGCGCACAAATCTGGGCAGCATTGGAGCGACATTGGTTAACAGTGGTGGCGCAATGGCAAAAATCCTGATCAGCTTCGTTCGAGGCTATAAGCTCTTGTTGAGCCCGTTTGTCGGTATGCACTGTCGCTTCCAGCCTACCTGTTCACAGTATATGATTGATGCCATTGAGCGACATGGCGCCCTCCGCGGCGTCTGGCTCGGTTTGCGTCGCCTGTCTCGTTGTCACCCCTGGCATGAGGGTGGTGTGGATCCCGTTCCCGACTTAAAAACAAAGAATCACAATGGATAATCTCAGAACGCTATTTATTTTCGGCCTGCTCATCGTCTCCCTGTTGTTGTGGGAAGCCTGGCAGAATGACTATGTCCGACCTCAGCAGCAAGCGGCCGAACAAGCGGCTGAAACCGCAAACGGCCCAGCAACTGACGCCGAAGCGGATTTGCCGGATCTGCCTGCACCGACAGCAGAATCAATGCCTGATGTACCCACTACGCCCGAAGCCTCGGCAGTCACTGAAAAAGTGCATGTCAAAACCGATGTCATCGACCTGAAAATCAGTACTCAGGGTGGCGATATTCGCGAACTGGCCCTGCTTGAATATGCCGTCAGCTCTGATCAACCTGATACCCCGGTACAGTTTCTTAACGATACTGCCAGTCATTTCTTTGTAACCCAGTCAGGTCTGCGTGCTGAAGGCGATGCGCCGACTCATTATGCGGAATACCGTGCTGAGAAAGATGAATACGTTCTGCAGGAAGGTCAGGATGAAATCAAGGTGCCGCTGTACTGGGAGAATGAGGCCGGTCTGCAGGTTATTAAGACCTATACCTTCAAACGTGACAGCTACTTGGTTGAAGTCGATTATCAGGTCAACAATCAGTCAGCGGACGGCTTCTCGGCTTATCCCTATGCTCAGCTGAACCGCAATCGCAGCGATGATGGCTCCATGTTCATTTATACCTATACCGGTGCCGTTTTCTCCAGCGAAGGCAATGAATATCAGAAAGTCGATTTCGACGAACTGGAAGAAGCGCCGTATAACCGCAGCGTCAACAACGGCTGGGCGGCGATGATTCAGCATTATTTTGTGGGTGCCATTGTACCGCCACAGGAGGCGGAACTCGGTTTCTACGGTCGTTCCATTAACAACAGCAACTATGTCGCCGGTGTGCGCATGCCGGTAATCAGTGCTGAAGCGGGTCAACAGGCACAGGCTGATTACGGGCTTTATCTCGGTCCGAAAAAACATGAGCGCCTGGAAAAGGTCGCTGAAAACCTGCCTTTGACCGTCGATTACGGCATCCTGACCATTATTTCCGAACCGCTGTTCTGGGTGATGGAATGGCTGCACAAGCTGACCGGCAACTGGGGTTGGTCGATTGTTTTGCTGACCGTGTTGATCAAACTGGCTTTCTTCAAGTTGTCCGCGGCCAGTTACCGTTCCATGGCCGGTATGCGTAAACTGACGCCGAAACTGGCACAGCTGAAAGAACGCTACGGCGATGACAAGCAGAAATTTAACCAGGCGATGATGGATCTGTATCGTACCGAGAAGATCAATCCCCTTGGCGGTTGTCTGCCTATCCTGGTACAGATGCCGGTATTCCTGGCTTTCTACTGGGTACTGGTGGAAAGCATCGAGCTGCGTCAGGCTGATTTTATGCTCTGGATTAACGACCTGACGGCCATGGATCCATACTTCGTCTTGCCAGTCCTGTTCGGCCTGTCAATGTGGTTCCAGCAAAAGCTGAATCCGGCACCGCAGGATCCGGCGCAGGCGATGATGATGAAGATCTTCCCGCTGGTCTTCACCGTATTCTTTGCCTTCTTCCCGGCCGGTCTGGTGCTGTACTGGCTGGTCAACAACCTGCTGTCGATTGCCCAGCAGTGGTATATAACCCGTAAGATGGGGGCACTCTAAGCCGGTATGGAAACGATTGTCGCAGTCGCCACCGCGCCCGGGCGTGGTGGCGTGGGCGTGGTGCGGATTTCAGGCAAACAGGCCGCAGAAATCGTCCAGGCTATCTGCGGTAAATTGCCCCAGCCGCGCTATGCGCAGTTCACCCGTTTCCGGGATAAGTCTGGCGATCTGATTGATAGCGGCATCGCGCTGTATTTTCCCGGCCCGGCCTCTTTTACCGGTGAAGATGTAGTGGAACTGCAGGGGCACGGCAGTCCACTGGTCATGGATCAGCTCTGCCAGCGCGCCATCGAACTTGGGGCCCGCATGGCCCGGCCCGGCGAATTCTCTGAACGGGCATTTCTCAATAACAAAATGGATCTGGCGCAGGCTGAGGCCGTGGCCGATCTGATTGAAAGCTCAACCGAACAGGCGGCGCGCAGTGCGGTTCGTTCACTGCAGGGCGATTTCTCCAACCGTATTAATGCCTTTCTGGAAGAACTGACACATCTGCGGATGTACGTCGAAGCCTCGATTGATTTTGCCGATGAGGAAATCGATTTTCTGGCTGAAGCGCAGGTTGATCAACAATTACAGGACCTGCTGAAAACCCTCGATGGCATTACCGGCAGTGCCCGTCAGGGTCGTCTGCTGCGTGAAGGCATCAGCGTGGTACTGGCGGGCCAGCCCAATGCCGGTAAATCCAGTCTGCACAATCAGCTGGCTGGACACGATGCTGCCATCGTCACCGATGTGGCCGGCACCACCCGTGATGTATTGCGTGAGCAGATTCATCTGCAGGGGATGCCGCTGCGTATTTCTGATACGGCAGGACTGCATGAGGCCACCACCGATGTGGTCGAACTGGAAGGCATACGCCGCACCCAGAATGAACTGGCGCAGGCTGATCACATTCTGCTGATTATCGACGACAACCATGGCATGACAAGGCAGGATCGAAAGATTCTGGAAGAGATGCCCGCCGATAAACCATTGACGGTCATCCGTAACAAGATTGACCGTAGCGGCCATCAGGTCAGCGAAACAGTGGAAGATGGCATGCCGACTATTTTCCTGTCGGCCAAAACCGGTGAAGGTATGGAGTTGCTCAGACAGCATCTGTTCAAAGCCGTCGGTTTTCACCCGGAAGAAGAGGGGGTATTTATCGCCCGTCGACGTCATCTTGATGCCCTGTCACGGGCGCGTCAGGCGATTGTAAATGGCTACGACTGTCTGGCCGGTATGGGCGCCGGTGAGCTGCTGGCGGAAGAGCTGCGTCAGGCTCAGAATGCACTGGGCGAAATCACCGGCACTTTTACCACCGAAGACCTGCTGGACCATATCTTTTCCAGTTTCTGCATCGGTAAATAAAATCGCTTCCTAGCAGTTCCGGATAATTCCTCTCTAATTTGTTAACTCCAGCTATACCAAGGGTTAACGGTTCCATATTGTTCTTGATTATTCCTCATGAATCCGCATAGTATTGTGCCCATGGATGTGCCCATATTGATATTTTCTGTCGGATTGACAGAAATCTGGGCACATTCTTGTGCCCAGATCAGGCTGAAAAGTTAGCTTTAAATCCAATTGAATGCCTCGCTTAAGCAGGCATGTCATTGTTTTATAGATAAAAATAGATCTGTTTCGAGCTTGTAAGGTTTGAAAAAATCTGGGCACACTTTTCAAGCGGAGTGTGAAATGGCCTTGTCAGATACAAAAATAAAGAACCTAAAACCCAAGGATAAGGTTTATCAGGTAGCTGATGAAGCCGGCTTGTTTCTGGAGGTGACACCCAAAGGGGCCAAGGTTTGGCGGCTGCGCTATAGGTTGTTGGGAAAACAGGAAAAGGTGATGCTGGGACATTATCCTGCGTTTAGCCTGTCTGAAGCGCGTTCATGGCGTGATGAATGCAAAGTCCTTGTGAAGCGTGGCCTCTCACCAATGTCACTAAAAAGAGGCGATCTGATACCTGACCATCATTCCCCCACCGTAAAGGAGCTGGGTGAAGCGTTTATTTCTAGATGGTGTTTGGACACCGTTGAAAAAGCACGTCAAAAAGATGCAGAGCAACAGGTTGAGAATACTGTTCTAGCATTTGCGTCAAAGTGGTATGAAGAGATTGTAAAACCCAATAACAAGCGTCACGCAGGAACATTGAGGGTGTTGAAAAAAGATGTTTACCCAGTGATTGGCGACATGCAAATCAACGAGGTCAGCGTAAATGACATCCTTTCGATAACAGATGCGATCAAAAACCGCGGCTCTGATCAAATGGCATTGCAGACCCGTAATATCCTCAAACGTCTGTTTTCATACGCCATTGCCAGACAAAAGACCCAATTCAATCCTGCTGCCGCGATAGAGGGGCGGTTCATTGCACAGGCGAAAAGTCGTGATGTGGCATTATCAACAGATGAAATAGGACGGCTCATCAGAGCCATCTATCAATCGGGAATGCGAAGAGCAAACAAGCTAGCCCTGCATTTACTCGTACTCACTATGGTGCGCAAAACACAACTAACAGAGGCGACTTGGGATGAGATCGATTTTGATAAGGCGGAGTGGCTTATCCCGGCAGAACGCATGAAAAAAGACAAGGCCCAGATCGTGCCCTTGGCTGCTCAAGCTGTCGAGATGCTGAAAGAACTGAAACAACTTTCGTCTGGATCAGATTGGGTCTTCCCGAGCCGAAACTCTCTAAACAGACACATATCGGATACCACGCTGAATCATGCTATTCGCACCCTTGATCTGGACATTCGACAATTTGTTATTCATGACTTCAGACGCACAGCATCGACTCACCTTCATGAAGCAGGGTTCAATTCAGACTGGATTGAAAAGTGCCTGGCACATGAAACCAAAGGCATTCGTGGTGTATATAACAAAGCCCAGTATGCCGATCAGCGGCGAGACATGCTGCAGTGGTGGGCCAATTTTGTAGACAGTCAAATTGAGGAAGGACGAAAAGTTATACTAGGCAGGTTTGCGAGACAATCATAAGCTAGCCGACTAAGCATAGTCGTTACTAAGGTATGATTCTGGCAATAAACAAATGAACTTATTCAAGGAGGAAACATGATCAACGAATCATTGAAAAACATTATCGAAAATGTGCAGCCAGGATGCTTCCATTCTTTTGTTCAAGAGACACCATACAACTACTTATTACTCATTAACAACATTACTCGTAAGGATGATGAGTTCTACAGGGATCTATTCATGCGCAGAATATACCCTGAACTAAATAATGCTGAGCTCACTGAAATGATGGGGGATTGCAGAATAATCATTTCAAAGACACACAAGGACGTCATGCAAGCTCTGGTTCGCTCAATAGTGGAGAACGACATTAAATACATGCGAAATCTTTATGAGCATGATGTTGAGGTCAAATTGAATGAGTCGAGATTCAGAGGTACTTCAATTTCAATTAGGGTATTAATTCGACAATATGCCAACAAAGCTATTTGTGATGCGGTTTATCAGAGGCTAAGCGAGTTAAAACCGACAATCAGCAAAATAATCGGAACAGAAAATATTCGTGTAGATGCATTTGGGCAAAAGCCAAGCTATTACATGGAAGCAAGAATTGAGGCTCCAGCTGATGATGATGGTGATGACGACAATCCAAATTGGCCCAGCACTACGGGTAATCCATCAGGCGGTGGCCGAGGAAACAACCCTCCTAGTATGTGATTTTGTAATTTAGAGCTAAAAAATAATCTTAAAGGCAGAGCCTAGCATGTCAGCACTCAGAGAAATTTTAGATTCATACAGAACAGCAGCGGTAACAGAGCGTGAGAAAGGGACTTACTTTGAAGAGTTAATGATCTGCTACCTTAGAAATGAGGCAAGTTACCGAGATTTATACAGTGAAGTTTGGACATATGCTGATTGGGCAAAAAGCCAGGGTCTAGATGGTCGTGATACAGGAATCGATCTTGTTGCTAAAACTGCAGGCACGGATGAATATCACGCTATTCAATGTAAGTTGTACGCAGAAGATTACAAATTACAAAAGCGGGATATTGATAGCTTTTTTACTGCATCAGGTAAAAAACCATTTACACATAGGATAATTGTCAGCACGACAAATCATTGGTCAGAACATGCTGAAGAGGCTATTCGTGACCAACAACCCCCCGTGAGTAAAATTGATCTCCATGATCTAGAAAATAGTCAGATTGACTGGTCCACATATCAATATAAAGCCATCCCTGAATTAAAGCCCAAATTTCCCCTAAGACCACATCAGGAAACTGCATTAAACTCCGTCAAGCGAGGCCTAGAGAATGCCGATAGAGGCAAGCTGATTATGGCTTGTGGTACAGGCAAGACTTTTACCAGTTTGAAAATTGCAGAGGAGTTGGCTGGCAAAGGTAAGCGAGTATTGTTTTTAGTCCCAAGTCTGTCTTTGCTATCCCAAACTCTGACAGAGTGGACACAACAAAGCACAACGCTATTGCATAGCTTTGCGGTATGTTCAGATAGTGATGTAGGGAAAAAACGTAAGCAATCTGACGATACCGTTCAGACCTTCACCCATGAGCTACGCTACCCATCGACTACAGAGCCATCTCGACTCGCCAGTGAGATTGATAAGCGACATGATGCTCAGCATATGAGTGTTGTCTTCAGCACCTATCATTCGATAGACGTTATTAGCAAAGCGCAGCATGAGCATGACCTTGGCGACTTTGATCTGATCATTTGTGATGAGGCACACCGGACTACAGGCGCAACCTTTGATGATGAAGACGAGAGTGCTTTTGTCCGTGTGCATGATAACTCTTATATCAGAGCTAAAAAGCGCCTTTATATGACGGCCACTCCTCGCATTTATGGTGAAGTCGCGAAAGAAATTGAAGGCGTGACCTTATGTTCCATGGATAATGAAAAGCTCTATGGTAAAGATCTCTATGTAATCACCTTCTCTGAGGCTGTAAAACGGGGTCTATTGGTAGATTACAAGGTAATCGTGCTATCCATCGAGGAAAGCCATGTAAGCCGTCGAATCCAGTCTTTACTCAAGGATGAAGACAATCAATTGAAGGTTGATGATGCGGCCAAGATCATCGGTTGTTGGAAGGCCTTATCAAAACAAGGCCTGGAAGAGGACTTAAAGCTCGACGCTAATGCTATGAAGAGGGCAGTAGCCTTCTGTCAGGTAATCGAACTCAGCAAAGGCTCACGTACTCACAAAGTGAGCTCGAAACAAATTGCCAACATGTTCCAGGCTGTTGTTGATGCCTACCAAGAGTCAGACGAAGAAGCAGCCTCCTATAAGCTCAAATGTCAGAGTGAGCATGTAGACGGCAGCATGAATGCGAGTGAGAAAGAGGCCAAGCTAGAGTGGTTGAAAGCAGAGCCACCAGAAGAAACATGCCGCATTCTAAGTAATGTCCGCTGCCTCTCTGAGGGGGTAGATGTTCCCGCGCTCGATGCTGTGCTTTTCCTTACTCCCAGAAACTCCCAAGTTGATGTTGTTCAGTCCGTTGGTCGTGTCATGCGTAACGCGCCGGGTAAAGAACGTGGGTATGTGATCATGCCTGTGGTTATTCCCGCAGGAGTAGAAGCACACGAAGCATTGAACGATAACAAAACATACAGAGTAGTGTGGCAGGTCTTGCAGGCTCTACGCTCCCATGATGATCGCTTTGATGCGATGGTCAATAAGCTGGATTTGATTGGCCAAGACACCAGTAAGATGGAAGTTGTGGCCATTACTGACAAAGTAGAAAAGAAACAGAAAAAAACCAAAGGCAAAACCAAACGGCAAACAGGGCAAGGAGGCTTTAACATTGGGACCAAAACCAAAAAGCCTCAACAAGATCAAGGCGAACTGCAATTTGAGATTGGTGAAGTAGAAAAGGCTATATATGCCAAGTTGGTTCAGAAAGTAGGTAATCGCGGCCATTGGGAAGAGTGGGCGAATGACATTGCCAAGATCGCTCGAACACACATAGACCGCATTAGAGGCATTCTCGAAAACGCTGATAACAAGGAAGAGCGAGCGGCCTTCGAGGCTTTTGCTGAAGAGCTTCGTGATGATCTGAATGACAGCATCAACGATGAAGAAATTATCGAAATGCTGGCACAGCACTTAGTGACTAAACCTGTATTTGATGCACTTTTTGAAGGCTACAGTTTTGCTGAGCAAAACCCGATGTCTCAGGCCATGCAATCGGTATTAGATGCATTACATGATCATCACATCGGCAAAGAAGCAGAAACCCTTCAGGCCTTCTATGAAAGTGTAAAACTCAGAGCCGAAGGGATTGATAACGCAGCAGGCAAACAAAAGATTGTCGTTGAACTGTATGACAAGTTCTTCCGAAACGCTTTTCCACGCATGACAGAGCGTTTAGGTATTGTGTATACCCCAGTCGAAGTTGTGGACTTCATCATCCACAGTGTAAACGACGTGCTGCAATCAGAGTTTGGCCAAACTCTGGGTGGCAAAGGGGTTCATATCATTGACCCATTTACAGGTACAGGCTCATTTATTACTCGCTTGATGCAGAGCGGCTTGATTGATGCTGATGAGCTCAGGCATAAGTATGGTGGTGAGATTCATGCCAATGAGATTGTTTTATTGGCCTATTACATTGCAGCCATCAACATTGAAGCCGTGTACCACAGTATTATTGGTGGTGAATATCGTCCTTTCGAAGGGATCTGTTTAACGGATACCTTCCAGATGTATGAAAAAGAAGACTTAGTTGATGTGCTTTTAGAGGACAATAGTGCTCGAAGGAAGCGTCAAAAAGCCCTGGATATTAAAGTAATAATTGGTAATCCACCCTATTCAGCAGGACAAAAAAAAGCTGGGGATGGAACTGAAGCGATCAAGTACGATGGACTTGATAGAAGAATATCTGAGACTTATGTGGCTAACTCCTCAAAAGCAGGGGGTAAAAGAGCCTCATATAATTCGTTTGTGAGAGCGATCAGGTGGGCATCTGATCGAATAGGTGATTCTGGAGTAATTGGCTTTGTGGTCAGTGCCAGTTTTATTGAGAGCGTGGCTGCGGACGGAATGAGAAAATGTCTGCATGAAGAGTTTGATCAGATTTACATATTTAATCTTAGGGGTAATCAACGGACATCTGGTGAGGAGTCCAGAAAGGAAGGCGGGAAAATCTTTGATTCGGGTAGTAGAGAGCCGGCGGCTATTTGTTTGTTTGTTAAAAATAAGCAAGCGAAAGCCGAAAAGTTTTTGAAATATAAAGAGCTTGGCGACTATTTGAAGAGAGAGGAAAAACTTGAATTAATTAGAGAGTATGGAAGCATTTCTTCAATAGATTTCATGAGTATTTTGCCAGATGAACATGGTGACTGGATCAGCCAAAGAGATGATTCATTTGAGCAGCACATGACTTTGGGATCTAAACAAAAAGATAGTAGCAGCAAAATTTTTAAGCTCTACTCAAATGGAGTTGTAAGTAGTAGGGATGCATGGGTTTTTAATTATTCAAAATCGGAATTATTAAATAACTGTAAGCGGATGATCAGTTTTTTTAATGATGAGATTGATAGATATAAACAAGCACTCAACAATTCGAAAGAAAGCATTGATCCTCAAAAATTTGTAACCCATGATCAATCGCAAATTAGTTGGGGCGGATCAAGTTGGATACCTGTCTTTAAACGACTAGAAAAACAGTTGTTAGAACCGAAAGACTTAGGAATCTCTCTTTATAGGCCGTATACCAAGTTGTGGCACTACGGATCGAAGGTTTTCAATCACAGCTTCTATTCAATGAAGTCTATTTTTCCAGAAAAGCAGTGTGAAAATATAGTCATATGCGTAACAGGTAGAGGAGCTAACAAAGGATTCTCAGCTCTAGCCTCTAATTTGCTTCCCGACTTGGAGATGATAGCCAAGGGGCAATGCTTCCCACTATACCTCTACGAGGAGACTAGAAATAAATCTCGGAAAGATTTGATAATAGAGGGTGGCCAAGTCCAGGGCTCATTATTTGATGAGCCTCATGGAGAATTATTTGAACATTCACGCGTGCAATCTCAAGAGAAAGTCTATAAGCGGAAAGATGCTCTGACAGATGAGGGCTTGAGCTACTTCCAGTCCAGATATTCAGATGAGCGGATCACGAAAGAGGACCTTTTCTACTATATCTATGGTCTGCTTCACTCGGAGGATTATCGTGATCGTTTTGCTGATAATTTAAGCAAGGAGTTACCAAGAATCCCTACTGTAAAAAAAGTAGAAGATTTCTGGGCTTTCTCAAAAGCAGGACGTGATCTCGCCAAACTTCATTTGAACTACGAAACTGTTGAGCCTTATTCAGCAAAAGTTACTGGAGGTGGCGAGGCTGAAAATTACCGTGTTGAGAAAATGAAATACGGTAAAAATAAAGACAAAACGACCCTGCATTACAACAACAAGATAACGGTAACGGGTATTCCTTTGGAGGCCTACGACTATGTGGTCAACGGTAAACCTGCCTTGGATTGGGTAGTGGAAAGACAGTCCGTAAAGACAGACAAGGCAAGCGATATCGTCAATGATGCTAATGACTGGGCTATCGAGACCATGGATAATCCCCGTTATCCGTTAGAGCTGTTCTTAAGGGTCATTACTGTCAGCTTGGAAACGATGAAGATCGTTAGATCGCTACCACCTCTAGATATTTGAGCATGAGTTATGAAAGAGCGATATTTCAGAGAAATAGGATCTTTCTGGGGATTGGTTGATCCTCTGACTGTTGAGCAGGTAGCTGCATTGATGGCCGGTGAAGAACCAAACACAGTCGTTTTTTCAAATGATGAAGCTGCATACTTCAGAGATCCAGAGAGTGGAGTTACGGAAAGCAACGGTATTTCCCGGGTAAATACTGCATACAAAGCATTGATAAGAGCTATATCAAGCGGGAAGCTCGAAGCGGCGCTTTTCTATGATTCACGACCATTTACTGAAGCAGACTTTCAGGCTCTGATAGCTCAAGTAGAGAGTGGATACAGTAAGCCAAACCCTGACTTTTTGGCAGGTGATGATGAAAGGCATGAAAATGGCGCATTCATCAAGTTAAATCCAAACTGGTCAAAAACGACTGTCAAGTTTGATGATATTTCAGCCTGGCTAAGAAATCGAGGCATTAAAGATGGGTTCTTTTTCCCACAGAAAGCGGCTACTGTTGCATACCTCGATCCCAATCATCCTCGTTACTCTGGAAGGTTAGCTGCAGCTATCAGAGCTTGGGAGGCCATGGAAGATCAAAATTTGATGTCCGGTAAGTCACCAAAAGCCGCAATGGCTGACTGGTTGAACCAAAACTGTAAAGAATTTGGACTAGTCTACAATGGTAACGTGAGCAATGAAGCTATCGAGCGTGTTTCTTACGTAGCTAATTGGCAGACTGAAGGGGGATCCCCTAAGACACCTACTGATAAACCTGCCATCCTCTAAACCGTTGCTAATAAATGGTTTGCATAAACTAGCCTCCAAATCCTATTCACTCATAAGTTTATAACCTACCCCCCCCTCCCACCACTTTTGGGGGTAGGTTTATTGCAACCTTCCCAGCTATTTATTCACAAGAAAAAATTCAAGAATACAGCCGTTTTCCGGAGCAAGCCGGAGAGCACTACCTTCTTCTGGAGTACGTGAATAATGGCAAACAAACTAAGTGAATCTATTCGAATCCTTCGTCGTAAACAGCTTGAAAACAAAACTGGGCTATCACGCTCAGGAATTTACGCGAAATTGAAACCTAACCCTAAAAGACCTGGAGACTTCGACCCGAGTTTTCCCAAGCCCATATCTGTTGGAGCAAAAGCTGTTGGATGGATTGAGTCTGAGATTGATGCTTGGCTTGAACAGCAAATCAAAAACAGTCGGGGAGCTTGAGGGAGAGATGATGTTGATGAACAGTATGGGAGAGCACCGCTGCCACGGTGATCTCCCCAAATCAGGCTTACAAATAGATTCCTGGATAGAAATCCTAAGAGCATTATCTCATATACCGGCTGATCTGCCTCGTGATGAATGGTTAAAAGTCACCGCGGCATGGAAGTCAGCGGGTGGGGATTTCGATACATGGAATGCATGGAGCAGCACAGGAATAAGTTACCACCCCAGGGACGCTAAATCAGTATGGAATAGCTTATCTGTTGATGGGGCTATTGGGCTAGGAACCCTGTTTTTCTTTGCCAAGCAATATGGGTATAACGCACCAACAGGAACACCAAATATTTTTATACCCTCGACTGCTATCAACAGTAACGATACTCCCAAGCATGAGGCCAATCTAAGGGCAAGGGAAACAGCTGAGTCGATACTTGATGATTGTGAATATGCTACTGCTGATCATCCCTATCTGAAGTCAAAATTTATAGAGCCCAGGTTAATGCCATGGCGTGATAAACAGAACCGGTTGGTTCTGCCTGTTATGGATATTGCTGGAGACATACATAGCTTGCAGTTCATCAGTGAGGCAGGTCAGAAACAATTTCTGGCTGGTGGAGCTATTACAGGCCATTTCTATCAAATTTGGTCAGGTAATAACGCCATTGTAATCTGTGAAGGCTACGCGACAGGGGTAACGCTCTATAGCCATTACACACCAGACTGTAGTGTTGTCGTAGCATTTAATGCAGGCAATTTGAAACCAGTTGCGGAAGTGCTGAGAAAGGCTTATCCCGAGACGAGGATTATTATTGCTGGTGATAACGATAAATCAGGAGCAGGACAAAAAGCAGCCAATGAAGCAGCACTTTTGGTGAGAGCCCAGGTCAGTATCCCGACATTTTTATCTCATGAGGCTGGTAGTGATTGGAATGATTATTGGCTGAACCAATTAGGTGAGGTAGCTGCATGAATGCTTTTGATGAAAGCCTATCGATGCCAATCGGTCATGAGTTGGGTAGACCAAACCCCATTGCTACTAAAGTCCCTGATGTTCTGCCAATGCTGCCGGAGCTTATTCCTGAGTCTCTGAGGGCGTGGCTTACTGATGTTAGTTATAGGATGCAAACCCCAGCAGACTTCGCCACTGTGTCAGCGATTGTTGTGATAAGCAGTGTGATTGGAAGCGGATGTGCGGTCAGGCCCAAACAATGTGATGACTGGGAGGTGATTCCCAATGTCTGGGGTGCGTGTATAGGGAGGCCTTCGGTTGTCCTCAAGTCGCCAAGCATGTCCGAGCCCATGGGTTTGCTAGACAAAGTGCAAGCTATATACGGTGAAGAGTTTGAGTTGAAGACGTCTGAATTTGAAGCAGATAAATTGTTTCATGATGCTGCACTGAAGGACATTGAAAAGCGCCTAACTGATTTAGCAAAAGGTAAAGGCAAAACGGGCATTATAGACCCAGATTTGGTTGCAGCTTTGAAGCATGAATACGCTCAGATGAAAAAATCTGAGAACCCAGAGCCATCTCGTCGTTTATTCAAAACGAACGAAACCAGCATCCAGGCGATGACCTTGCTGCAAAACGAAAATGAAGGTGGAGTTCTTGTCTTTCGTGATGAGCTTACTGGACTGCTCGCTCGGTGGGATAGGGAGGATCATGCTGATGAGCGGGCTTATTATCTTGAAGGCTGGAATGGCAATGGTAGCTATACCGATATAAAAATCACGCGAGGCCTGACTGATGCCAAGAATATCTGCATCAGCCTATTGGGAGGTATTCAGCCAGATAAGTTGAAGCGTTATCTTTATCAGGCTTTGAAAGGTAACAATGATGGCCTTATGCAACGCCTTCAGCTTGCAGTTTATCCTGATGTGCCAAAGGGATGGGTTCTGGTGGATAGCAAGCCCAATAGGGAGCAAAAGCAACGTGTTTATGATTTGCTGCTGAAGTTAGCCGAAATGGACTTTTGCCAATGCGGGGCAACTCAGGATGATTATGATGGGCGTCCTTATTTTCGCTTCGATAGCGATGCACAATCAATATTCAATGATTGGCTCACTGAGTTGCAAACTAAAAAAATCGAGAATGAGGATAACCCCCTCATGCTTGAGCATCTCGGAAAATACCGCTCGTTAATGCCAAGCCTCGCAATGATTTTTCACTGTATTGAGTTGGCTGATGGAAAAGTCACAGGGGATATTTCAGCGTCATCCGCAGAATTAGCAGTCGAATGGTGCAATTATCTTGAAAGTCATGCCAGGCGTATTTACGCAATGGCAGAGAGTCCAGAACATGAAGCTGCAATGACATTGTCGAAGAAGATCATTCAAAAGCTATTGCCCGATCGGTTCACTGCGAAGACTGTTTATGACAAACAGTGGCATGGACTAAAAGATCGTCAGCAAGTTGAGGCTGCATGCGAGATCTTAATGGATGAGAACTGGCTTAGTGTTGAGATTAGAACGATCGGAAAGATGGGTGGTAGACCGCCATTGCCTGAATATTCAATTAACCCGGCAGTTTTCTTTTCATAGCATACTACCACCAGCTAAACTGGCTAAAGACCCTTTAGCTGGTTTGGCTGGTATGAGCTCCATCACTTTTGTAGGGAATAAAGTAATGACGAAGGAAAATAAAGCCTCGACTGGCCCATCATCAGCTCCATCTTTTGAAAAGATACTGGCCGAGTTGGATAACTATCAGCTAGATGCTGGGATAACTAAAGGCGATTTTTCCTTCAATGAAGAGCAATTGAATGAACTCCGGGAAGAGGCCATAAGCATTGTTAAAGGGATTAATTTGGAACGATTATCCTGGGATGATGCTTGGAGCGGCTGCTACCCAGAAGAACCATCCGATGAAGACGTAAATGCTGAGTTCGAAGCACTTAAAGTAAAGGCTTATAGGATTCTCTCTGGTAATGCTTATATTTCGGAAGAATATTCTAACTGGACTGAGCATAGGAGAATGATGGCCCTAGAGTTTTGTGAGACCTTCAATATATGGAAATAATCAAGCTATCGGACAGATACGCGCACGCGCGCGAGGGAAGCCCGGAAAAACGTCCGAACATAAGGCATTGTATGAAAGCGTTTGGAGGCAAAAGGTGACAAAAAGCATTACTGTCATATCAGGTGGTCAAACTGGCGTAGATCGGGGAGCGCTCGATGCTGCTCTTTCTCTAGGGGCTGAAATAGATGGCTGGTGCCCCAAAGATGGCCAAGCAGAAGATGGGCCCTTGGATCCTAGGTATGTTCTGAAGAGACATCATTCGCAGGGATATCGTGGACGCACAGTTGCTAACGTAGAAGACTCGGATGCAACCATAATTATTTACTGGGGCGAACCCAAAACTGGTACGAGAGAGACACTGAAGATCTGTCTGAAAAAGAACAAGCCCTTCAAGTTGATTGATGCCGAGCTGGTTGCTCCAGTAAAAGCTGCTGAAGTGGTTTATAGTTTTATTAATGCTCATAGAGCAAATCGGGTCAATTTCGCGGGTCCTAGCGCAAAAAAAATGCCTCAAGGCTATAAGTACAGTTATGAGCTAACTGCAAAACTAACTCATATGACGGAGTCATTCGGTGTATAAGTTTGATTATTGAGCGTTCAATTAAAAATTTAACCGCATTGAACTTCTATAAGATTTTGACATCTTAATTGCACTTATGAGAGATTTGATTTATGTGACGAGATTGTTAGATAATACTCGGCATTTTACTTGTAGGCTTTATAACGCAAGATTTTGTGTGCTGTATTCACATGGAGGAAGAAATGCGGGGAGCGGCCGACAATAGACATATGAAACAACATACACAGAATAAATTTACTGACGAAAAGCAAGCTCAGATCCGTGAGGTATTAGAGCGTGCTCGTGAGGTTGCATCTGATCTTCAGCGTCAACGCTCTGTTGACAGAGATACACTGTTAAAGCCATACACTCTATAGTTTTGTTTAGAAGCTATGCTAGGCAAGGATGACTAGTGTTTGAGGTTCACAAATACTCGATCGACAATCTTGTCGCAATACTGTCAGCTCACACTGAGGCTTCAACTCAGACTGTACTCAACAAATCACATACAACATTTCTAGATGGCTATTTTGGCAACATTGGTGCGAAAACTATTGTTTGTGAAACTGAATATGTTGATCATGACTACTTAGAAGACTTCATAAAGTATTATGTCCGCTGTTTTCAAGGATATAACCGGCGATGTGCGAGATTACATTTTTTTAGAAATACTTTCGAACACGCAAGCTTCAATAGTCTAATAACCTCTCCTGAAAATACTGAAAACGAGTTAACTCCCAAAATTCTTCAAGATAATTATCTTGGGTTTATAGTCCTAAAGCCGTTGCCAAGGACTATTATAGGGAGAACTTGCTTGACGATATATCCACACGATAATAGACGCTATTTCCCGATTACACGCGAGTACAGTGCCAACTTATTTGGCATGGAGCTACGCGTAAAACACAGTCTAGCTTATCAAGAGCAAGATACTGTGGTGGCAGCATGCGCAACCAGTGCTTTATGGTCAGCTTTTCAAGGTACTGGAATTTTATTTCACCACAAAATACCCTCACCCTCTGAAATCACAGATTCAGCTACTGAAACTTTGACCAGAAACAGTAGAGCTTTTCCATCGAATGGATTAGATGCGATTGAGATGGCTAGAGCTATTAAAAATGTTGGGCTTGAACCTTATCACGTAGCAGCGGGAAATGAGCATATTACTATCGGGACTATATATGCTTACCTCAAGGCAAAAATACCAATAATTCTAGGTTTTTGGATCGTTGATGATCATCAGCAGTTTATTGGTAAACACGCTGTTGCAGTCACTGGTTACAGTCTGAATGATGCGGCTCATCCCAAAAGTCTTCAAGGAGCAGACTTTAACTTGAAGGCCACGGCCATAGACAAACTTTATGTCCATGACGATCAAGTCGGACCATTCTCACGTATGTTAAATGACGGTCAATCGGTGAGGGTCAATAATGGTCAGCTGATAAAAGATGTCTGGTCTCTTTCTTCAGGTTATGGACAACCAACTATTAAAAATGCTAGAGCTGTCCCAGACTTACTTTTGGTTCCACTGAATCCGAAAATAAGAATACCTTTCAGTGAGATACATGACCTTGCGATTGAAATAGATTCACTTTTGAAGCAGATATTTGTTGGAAGAAATATTGTTTGGGACATTTTTGCATCAACAATCAATGAAATTAAAACGGATATTTTCAATAATTCAAGTGTGAGTGCTGCGGAAAGGAATCGTTTGTTACTTCAGTCAATGCCTAAGCATATATGGAAAGCTCAGGTCACTATCTCAGATCTAATTGCTTTTGATCTGTTATTTGATGCCACGGATATAGAGCAAGGTGATTCTTTTGTAGCATGTATCTGTTATGACAAAAATACATGTGATGAGGTAAAGCAGGGATTTTCTGACTCACTCTTCGATGAGGAGCAATTTGAGAGATTCCGCTCAATAATTGACTGGTTTAGAGCCATCTAAAGAACAGTCATGATCATGACTATTATCCGCTAAAACTGTTTACCAATATTGAATATTTGTGCCCAGAATTGTGCCCATTAGTGGCGGTAGAGCAGGCCATGGACAAGTATACAAAGGGTTTCAGGTTAATTTCCATTTTCTGCATCGCAATAAGTTTCTCATTACAGCTGGCCGCCCTAGTTTGACACTGCCTGCCAACTGACATAAGTTCAGTCAGTACTCGCTTTAGGAAAACGCTATGGAAACGCTGTCGCAATGGGTCTCCACCCTGTCTGGCTGGGTCTGGGGACCACCTATGTTGATCCTGCTGGTCGGCACCGGCGTCTATCTCACTTTCATACTCAAAGGCTTGCAGTTCCGGGCCCTGGGTCATGCTTTCAAACTTGTTTTTGACAGGGATCTCAAAGGACATGGCGATATCAGCCATTTTGCCGCGTTGACGACCGCACTTGCCGCCACGGTCGGTATCGGCAATATCGTCGGTGTAGCCACCGCCATTACGCTGGGTGGTCCCGGCGCTGTATTCTGGATGTGGGTGACCGGCCTGGTGGGCATGGCGACCAAATATGCCGAGGCGCTGCTGGCTGTAAAATACCGGGAACAGGGCGAGAATGGCATGCGCGGCGGGCCGATGTATTACATTTCCAAGGGCGCAGGTTTGCCCTGGCTGGGCTGGCTGTTTGCCGTGTTCACCGCCTGTGCCGCTTTCGGTATCGGCAATATGACTCAGGCCAACTCAGCGGCAGCGGTATTGAAAGAAGTCTTCGGTATGGCTGACTGGCTCACCGGCGGCATCCTGATGGCACTGACCGGCCTGGTACTCATCGGCGGGATTCGTTCGATTGGCCGTTTCACTTCGATGCTGGTCCCCTTCATGATTGTGACTTATCTGGGTGCGGCACTGGTGGTTATTGCCATGAATGCCAGTGAGGTGCCAGAGGCATTCGGTCTTATCTTCTGGCATGCCTTTAATCCCATCGCAGCCGGTGGTGGTTTTGCCGGCGCGGCAGTGGCAGCTGCGATTCGTTACGGGGTGGCTCGCGGCGTGTTTTCCAACGAATCCGGGCTGGGGTCAGCACCGATCGCCGCGGCGGCGGCCAGAACCGGCGACCCGGTCAAACAGGCGCTGGTATCCATGACCCAGACTTTTATTGATACCCTGGTTGTCTGCACTGCCACGGCACTGGTGATTCTCACCGCCGATGTCTGGCGCGAAGGGGTTAGTGCAGGCATTCTGACCAGTCTGAGTTTTGCGCAAACACTGGGTGAGACTGGGACGATAATCGTTGCTGTGGCAACGGCTTTGTTTGCTTTTTCCACCCTGATAGGCTGGAGCTATTATGGCGAGAAAGCGATTGAGTATCTGTTCAATGAACGCGCGATTATCGTGTTCCGGATGGTGTTTGTATTGGTGGTGATGGTCGGGGCCACCCGTGAGCTCAGCTTTGTCTGGAATTTTTCTGATTTGATGAACGGCCTCATGGCAATTCCCAACCTGATAGGTATTCTGTTGTTATCCGGCGTCGTCAGACAGGAAAGCCGACGTTATTTTGCGATAACAGCTGCTGAGGATCGTCAAAACATCACATAAGCTCGCTAAGCTGAGCTTTTGACCGCCGACAGGAGTTGTAATGTTACGTCTGTATCAGATTGAGCATGGATTGATTCAGGAAATCCCACTGGATGAGTCGCGGCTGGAGAGCCAGTTGCTGGCAGCGGACTGGATTGATGCGCTTGAACCGGACGAGCAGGAGCGTGCGTTACTGGCGAAACTGTTCAGTGATGAGCTGCCGGACGTCGATGATGTCGAGGAAATCGAAGCCTCGGCGCGCTGTTTTACCGATCAGGATGGTCTCCACCTGCATACCCTGTTTCTGGGCATGGCCGAAGGTCGCCATCATACGGTTTCAGTCGCCTTTGTACTGCAGCCCGAGCGACTGATCGCAATTCGCGACGGTGAACTCAGTGATTTCCGCCTGCTGAGAATGCGTGCCCGTCGCGGTCAGGTCAGCTGTGAAACACCGACGGAACTGCTGGTGACCCTGTTTGAGCAGAAAGTGGAAAACCACGCCGATAATATCGAGGATATTCATCATCAGCTGGAGCGGGTCAGCCACGCCGTGCTGGAAGATGAAGCCGCCGATCTTGAAGCCGCTATCAGTCAGCTGGCACGTCTGGAAGACAGTAACGGCAAAATCCGCCTGTGTCTGATGGATACCCAGCGTGATATCTCGTTTATGCTGCGGCATTTACGGGAGCCATCGCAGCAGCGCGATACGCTCTATGAAATCGGTCGCGATCTGGAAACACTGATGACCCACACCAGTTTCCTGTTCGACAAAATCAACTTTCTGATGGATTCAACCCAGGGTTTTATCAACATCCGTCAGGCGCAGATCATCAAAACCTTTTCGATTGCCGCTGTGGTCTTCCTGCCGCCAACGCTGATTGCCAGTATCTACGGCATGAATTTCGAGTTCATGCCTGAGCTTGACTGGCAATACGGCTATCCGCTGGCTATCGGTCTTATGGTGGCTGCGGGTATGGCGCCTTATTTCTATTTCAAGCGAAAAGGCTGGCTGTAATCACCGTTGCGATGATGCCGAAGCGATAAACCAAAAAGGAGAGAAATATGAGCAGACATTTTGACGAGGCCATGGGGCTGAGTGAAACCCACGATCCAGCCACCCATGACTTTGTGTTCAACCAAACCATGTTTCGGATTAAAGATCCCGAGCGCACGCTGAAATTTTACAGTGAAGTCATGGGCATGACCCTGGTTAAACGCTTTGATTTCCCGGCGATGGAATTCACGCTCTATTTTATGGCGGCTTTGTCACCGGAGCAGGCCGAAGCTATTTCTGAGGACAATGAAGAGAGAATCAAGCAGACCTTTGCCATGCCGGCGATGCTGGAACTGACCCATAACTGGGGCGATGAAGACAAGGACGAAGTCAGTTATCACAATGGCAACAGTGATCCGCGCGGTTTCGGCCATATTGGTTTCGCCGTGTCGGATATTGATGCGGCCTGCGAGCGTTTCGAGAAAATGGGGGTGCCGTTTGTGAAAAAGCCCAATGATGGAAAAATGAAGGGTATTGCTTTCATACAGGATCCGGATGGCTACTGGATCGAAATCTTTACCCCCGCGCGTCAGCCCGGGTTGTTGAAGGAACATCTGGCCTGACAGCCAGACAATAAAAAGGGGCGTAAAGCCCCTTTTTTCGTTGCCCGGTTCAGCCCTTGGGTCCAAGGAAGAACCAGATAATCAGGCCAACTAATGGGAACAGCAGCAAAATCAAAATCCACAATGCTTTAGCGCCGCCGCCGGCCGGACTGTTTGCTACCTTGATAATGGCCCAGATAACAATAATCAGCCAGATAAGACCTAATAACCCACCTACTTCTACTCCCATTATTCTCTCCTTGTTGTTGTGTAATGCAGTGCCAGATTAATAGAAATTTCTCATCAGAACAAACCTTTGAATTCACAGTTCTGCCGAATCAGCATAAAGGCCCCCACCCAATGCTTTAAACAGCGTTAACTGGTTTCGCAGTCGCTGTAGATCAATATCAATCAGGTTCAATTGACTGTTAATCGCGCTGCGCTGTGCATCCAGCACATCGAGATAGCTGTCAACGCCGGCATTGAAGCGGGACCGGGCGAGTGCCAGGCTGCGCTGTGTGGCCTTAGTCAGATCCTGCTGTGCTTTTAGCTGGTCATCCAGTGTGATCCGGGCCTCCATTTCATCGCGGACTTCTTTGAAGGCCTGCTGTATCACTTGCTGATACTGGGCAATAGTAATGTCTTTCTGTAATTCTGCGACATCCAGATTGGCCTGGTTCACACCCCAGTCCAGTAAAGGTAGCGTGAACTGTGGTGCAATCTGCCACTGGCGGCTGCCGCTGTCACTGAGCTGGGCCGGAGTACTGCCAGCAAGACCCAGACTGGCAGTCAGACTGATCCGTGGGAAAAAGGCGGCGCGTGCCGCACCGATATCGGCATTGGCCGACTTAATCTGATATTCCGCCTGCAATACATCGGGACGTGTCAACAGCACATCAGAAGCCAGGTCGACAGGTAAATCCTGCAACTGACCGATTTTTCCCCATTCAGACTGCCACTGGGATTTATCCAGGTTCTGTCCTGTTAACAGTTGGAGGCTGGTAAAGAACTGATTGGCCTGCTGGCGGTACTGCGCCTCAAGGATCCGAGCTTCATGCACGGCGGTTTCCGCCTGTCTCAGATCCAGCTCGGAGGCGAGGCCATTAGCAAAGCGTTTGTTTATTAGCTGATAACTCTCTTCACGTGCCTGTCGGGTTTCAGTTGCCAGTGCTGTCTGCGCTTCCGCGGCCTGCCAGCTGAACCAGCTGTCAGCCACTTCGGCAATCAGACTGAGCTGGGCACTGTCTCGTGCAGTGCGACTGGCAAAATATTGCTGCAGGGCGGATTCAGAAAGACTTTCAATTCGGCCGAAAAAGTCGATTTCCCAGCTGGTTATACCCAGGCCAACGCTGTACTGTTCAGTGATACCGCTTCTGCCTGCAAAACTCAGAGATTCGGGTGTCCGGCTACGGCTGGCTTCACCCTGAGCATCGACAGCAGGCAAGCGAGCCGCTCGCTGTATCCGATACTGCTGCTGCAGTTGCTGCACGCTCAGCGCGTCTACCTTTAGCGCTTGATTCTGCGTCAATGCCATCTCAATCAATTGTTGCAGTGCACTATCGCGGTAAAAGTCCTGCCAGCCGAGTTCGGCCACAACCATGCTGTCAGTATCGCTGTGTGTCTGTTGCGCCAGGTCAATAACCGGTTCCGGCCGCTGATAATCCGGGATCATTGAGCAGGCCGATGCAAGCAGCATCAGGCAGGCTGCTGCGCTGAGTCTGGTGATATTGTTCATGCCCTTATCTCCTCTGCGCTTTCACTGTCGTTTTGCTTGCGGCTGAGTCGCTCGGCCAGGCTGAAGACCACCACAAAGAAGACCGGAATGAAGAATACCGCCAGCACTGTCGCAGTAAAAATACCACCGAAGACGCCGGTGCCAATCGCATTTTGACTGGCGGAGCCGGCCCCGGCGGCAATCATCAGTGGTGTGACCCCCAGCATAAAGGTCAGTGAGGTCATCAGTATCGGTCGTAGCCGCATCCGCACTGCTTCCAGCGTCGCCTCGTTGAGAGACATGCCTTTCTCATAAAGAGATTTGGCGAACTCGACGATAAGTATCGCGTTTCTGGATGACAGGCCAATCGTCGTCAGCAGCCCAACCTGGAAAAACACATCATTGGACAGGTCGCGCAGCAAGGCAAAGAGAACGGCCCCCAACACCCCGAGTGGCACCACCAGCATGACCGAGAAGGGGACCGACCAGCTTTCATAAAGGGCGGCCAGGCAGAGGAAGACGACCAGAATCGACACGGCGTAGAGTAGCGGTGCTTGATCACCGGACTGGCGCTCCTGTAAAGACAGCCCGGTCCACTCGAAACCAATGCCTTCAGGTAACTGCGACACCAGTCTCTCCATAATCTGCATGGCAACGCCTGAGCTGACACCGGGCGCACCTTCACCCTGAATGTTGACAGAAGACACGCCATTGTAGCGCTCCAACCGGGGTGAGCCGTAAATCCAGCGACTTTCAGTCAACGAAGCCAGTGATACCATTTCATTGTTATCATTACGCACATACCATTCACCCACATCATCCGGCATCATCCGATAGGGTGCATCGCCCTGTACGTAGACACGTTTGATACGCCCTTGATCAATGAAGTCATTGACGTAGCTTGAGGCCCAGGCGGTGCTGAAGGTATTGTTGATATCGCTTAGATCGACGCCAAAGGCGGCTGCTTTGGTGTGATCGACATCCAGTTTGAATTGCGGTGTATCGTCCTGACCATTATGGCGAACGCCGGTCAGCATCGGCTCCTGCGCTGCCAGTTGCAGTAACTGACTGCGCGCATCCATCAGGGCCTTATGACCCAGTCCACCCAGATCCTGCAGTTGCATTTCAAAACCACTGGCGTTGCCCAGTTCACGGATAGGCGGGGGGGCAATAGCAAAAGCCATCGCATTTTTGAGGCCGGCAAAATACGCATTTGCTCTGGCTGCCACCTGCTGCACGTGCTGCTCGGGTTCTGTGCGCTCATTCCAGTCTTTCATATTGATAAAGGCAAGGCCGTTGTTCTGACCACGCCCCCCGAAGCTGAAGCCAATCACTGAGAATACTGACTCGACATTGTCTTTTTCCTGTTCCAGATAAAAGTCTTCGACTTTGTTCATTACCTCAATAGAGCGCTCCATCGATGCGTTGGGGGGTAACACCATCTGGTTGAACATCAGTCCCTGATCCTCTTCCGGCAGGAAAGAGCCGGGCAACCGGGTAAACAGAACCGCCAGTACCGCAACTATCACGACATAAATCAGCATATAACGGCCACTTCGACCAATCATGTGCTCAACACTGCGCTGATAGCTATGCGAAGCGCGGTTGAAATTGCGATTGAACCAGCCGAAAAAGCCTTTGCGATCCTCTGGTTCTTCATTACTAGGTTTGAGAAATGCTGCACACAGCGCGGGGGTTAGCGTCAGCGCCACCAGGACCGACAGAGCCATGGCGGAGACCACAGCAATCGAAAACTGTCGGTATATGACACCGGTGGAACCGCCGAAAAATGCCATCGGAATAAACACGGCCGATACCACCAGGGCAATACCGACTAAAGCGCCTGTGATCTGATCCATCGACTTACGTGTTGCCTCTCTGGGCGACAGGCGGTCTTCGTGCATGACCCGCTCTACGTTTTCCACTACCACAATGGCATCATCGACCAGCAAACCGATCGCCAGCACCATCGCGAACATGGTCAGCGTATTGATGGAATAACCGAAGGCATAGAGCACAGCGAATGTGCCTAAAAGCACGATCGGCACGGTGATGGTGGGAATCAGCGTAGCGCGGAAATTCTGCAGGAACAGATACATGACCAGGAATACCAGTACGATAGCTTCCAGCAGGGTGTGCACCACACTCTCAATCGACAGTTTGACAAAGGGGGTAGTGTCATAGGGATAGACGACTTCCAGCCCTTGCGGGAAGAAGTCGTCTAACTGGCTGATTCGCTCACGGACATTGGCTGCTGTGTCCAGCGCATTGGCGCCGGAGGCAAGGCTGATACCAATACCGGCAGCGGGTTGCTTGTTATATTCGGTTTCGTACTGGTAATTCTCACCGCCCAGTTCTACCCGGGCGACATCGCCCAGACGGACACGGGAACCATCCTGATTCACCCTGAGGATAATATTGCTGAACTCTTCCGGTGTTTCCAGCCGGGTCTGAACCACGATATTGGCATTGAACTGCTGATCAGCCACCGCGGGCGAACCGCCTAATTCACCGGCGGCAATCTGGGCATTCTGAGCGCGGATCGCCAGCACGACATCACCGGTAGTCAGCTTGTAATGATTGAGTTGCTGGGGATTGAGCCAGATCCGCATCGCATACTGTGAACCGAAGATTTGAATCCGGCCGACGCCGTTGACCCGGCTCAGCGGATCCTGAATGTTGGCGCCAACATAATCGGCGATATCGTAGCGATCCATACTACCGTCAGCAGATACAAAGCCCAGCACCATGAGAAAGCCGGTGCTGGATTTAGTCACGCGAATGCCCTGCTCCTGAACTTCCTGCGGCAGCAGCGGCATCGCAGACTGTAATTTGTTCTGAACCTGGACCTGGGCAATATCCGGGTCGGTGCCAGCCTCAAAGGTGATGGTAAGTTGACCGATGCCAGTGGAATCGCTGGTGGCTGACATGTACAACACATTGTCGATACCGGTCAGATTCTGCTCCAGAACCTGTATCACTGAATCTTCCACTGTCGCCGCTGAAGCACCCGGATAGGTGGTACGTATTTCCACCGAGGGCGGTGCTACTTCCGGGTATTGTGAGACCGGCAACTGAAAGATGGCCAGTAAGCCGGACAGCATGATCAGGATCGCGATAACCCAGGCAAAAACCGGACGATCAATAAAAAACCGCGCCATAATCAGTCTCCGCCTACTCGCGTTTGCTCAAGCTGTTGGTCAATGTTGACCCTGGCGCCTGGCGCGATTTTCTGCAGCCCGGCCACAATCACTTGATCACCGTCACTGAGTCCGGACTTGACCAGCCAGTGACCGTCAATCGCGCGACCCACATTCAGTTCGCGTGACGCGACCTTATTATTCTGAGTCACGACAAACGCGGTCGCTTTGCCTTCACGATTAAAGCTGACTGCTTTTTGCGGCGCCAGAATGGCTGCATCGATCTGGCCTTCGGTAATTTCTGCGCGGACAAACATGCCCGGCAGTAGCAGTTGATCCGGGTTGGGCATGATCGCCCGTAACACCACATCACCGGTAGAGGGATCGACATCGACCTCGGCAAATTGCAGCTTGCCCTTATGCGGGTAGACGCTGCCGTCTTCCAGAGTCAGTGTCACGGTGGGTGCTGACTGTTGGTTAATCTCGCGATCAATGACTTTTTTTCGCAGATCCAGCAGGGCACGGGAAGGCTGGGAGATATCGATATAAATCGGATCCAGTTGATGCAGGGTCGCCAACACCTCTGACTGCTGTGCCGTGACCAGTGCCCCTTCGGTGACATTGGACTTGCCGATGCGGCCTGAGATCGGCGCATTGACACGGGTGTAATCGAGGTTGGTCTGGGCAGTTTTGAGCATCGCCCGGCGAACTTGTATTTCGGCTTCGGCCTGCTGGAAAGTCGCCAGTGCGTCATCATACTCCTGGCGGCTGATAGCATTATCATCGAGCAGATTCTGATAACGACTTTTCCGTGCTTCGGCGGTTTTCAGAGCGGCTTCGGCGCGGGCAAGCTCGGCGCGGGCATTAGCCAGTTCCGCCTCAAACAAGGCAGGATCAATCTGATACAGTTGCTGGCCGGCTTCAATTTGTGAGCCTTCCTCAAACAGGCGCTTTTCGATGATGCCGCTCACCTGTGGTCTGACATCAGCTTTACGGTAGGCCACGGTGCGGGCCGGCAATGAACTGGTCAGGGTGACCGCCTGTGGCGCCAGTGTCATCACATTCACCGCCGCTGGCGGCCGCTTTTGTGTGCTGGACTGCGTTTCAGCCTGCTGTTCGCAGCCGGAGAGTAGTAAAGCCCCCAGCAACGTCATCAGCAGGGGCATTCTCAAACTAAAAGTCATTGCATTCTCCTAATTCCGGACCTGCTCGGCACCGGTAGCAATTGCATCCCAGGATGCATCCATAATCTGATTCAACTGTGTCTGATCCACCTGTATTACGCCCAACAATTGCTGACTGGCCATGTACATATAGGGTTCAAAACTCAGGCTGCCGAGCACATCATCAGGTAAGTCCTTGATCAGCTTCTGCCTCCGACCTTCTGCAAACAGGTCGCGCAGGGGCTGGAACTGCTGCCAGGCAGCCTGACGTTGGCTGCGTAAGATCTCGGTGGGCAGGTGATCAAACTGTGCCTTGCTGAGGGTAATTGCGCGGTTATTGATGCAGAAATGCCAAATATTGGCGCAAATTCGCTGATAGCGTTGTTTTAGGGATAAGGCACCATCGTGATCGGCAAAAGCGGCTTCGGCAAAGGCTTCGATAATGCGACTGTGCAGTTCGGCAATGAGCGCTTCACGGTCCTTGAAATAGAGGTAGATCGTCCCGGTCGCAACACCGGCCCGGTTGGCCAGCTGCTTCATCGAAAAACCATGAAAGCCATTGCTCGATAGCATTTCCAGCGTCGCCTGCAGTATTAATTCCTGTTTGTCCTTGGGGGAGGGCTGCGTCATAGTAGACTCAAAATGAATGAACGTTCATTCATTTTAGGGGGCCAGCACTTTAATGTAAACAGCGGTGATGGACGTTGATTAGTTTTGCTGAATTTTGTCGACGACTTGCTTGAGCCGTGTTTTTTCAGCATTCAGCTGGAGTGCTATTTCAGCGCGCTCATAAGCCAGTCTGGAATGGAGCTCAACCTGCTCTGCAAAACAGTCGGGACAGAGGCGCTTGAGCGCCAGCAGGGTCCGCTGCAGACGAAGCTGAATCTCGATCATGCCGGCACCATCACGGGCAATCGGCAAAAACACATCTTCAAACAGTCCTTCCAGTTGAATTTCTGAAACGCGAACATGGGGATAGACGATTTTTTCGTCATCATCTTCTATGCGTACATGCTCTCGCCAGGGTGATAACAGCCGTACCGTGCGGCTGATCACATCAATGGCTGTACCCGGATCATTGACGGCAGGCGACAACGCACGGGAAGCGATCTCTGCCAGCACGGAAAGACCGAAACGGGGATCCTGATCAAAGGAGCGTTCATTGCCCACGGTAAAGGCGGAACGGACTGCATTTTCAATCTCTTCAGTGAGTTCACCTTCAAAACTGGCGATGGCTTCTGCCGGATGAATAAATTGACCGGGCTCGGTCAGCACTGAAATTTCAGAATCATACTGCTCACCGTAGTGATTGAGTCTGCTGATATCAATATGCTGTATATAACCGGTCTGCGCCGGATAGATCTGCCTGTCAAAGTAGTTGGGCAGCTTGTCCCAGTCGAGTCGGCGTGCCCCCAGACAGGGGTAATCGATGCGTTGTTGTATTGCTCGACTGGCGGCTTCCTCAACCCGGTTGGTGGTCTCACCCAGCCGGCCCAGCATCGATAGATGTTCAATCCAGCGCAACATGGTCACCACAATAATCACTACCACGCCGATAGTGACGGCAAACAGGATCAAGCGGCCGTTATCACCATAGAGATCGGTACTGAGGGCAATAATGCCGACCAGACTGAACAGGAAGGAGCCGATAAAGGTCGCCAGCACATTCTGCGTGGTCGAGTCCTGACGTACCAGTTTGGTGGCGCGGGGTGTTGCGCTGGAACTGGCAGCCGTATAAGCAGAGACCATCACGCTCAGCGAGAAGGTGGTCACGGCCAGCATGCTGGAAGCCAGGATATTGAGGATCTGGCCGACAGATTCGGCACCGATACTGAAGGGGAAGGGGTCTTTGATAAAGAGCTCGACCGGGATGGCAATCAATGCGGTGAATACCGCCAGTAAGGCGAACAGCGCTGAACGCAGCCATAACTTTCTACCCAGCTGGGTTAACAGCCATTGCCATTTGGAAAACATCAGTCTCTCCGTCTGCGACCTGAATCAAGCATAACCAACCATGGCCTGACACACAATTTGCTGGCAGCTGGCACAAAAAAACCGGTGAGGTCAGGCCGCACCGGTTTATTGTCTGTTGTCAGACCGGGTATCAGGGTGAGAATGAGGAACCACAGCCGCAGGTCGTGGTGGCATTCGGGTTACGGATGACAAACTGTGAACCTTCAATGCCATCAGTAAAGTCAATCTCCGCGCCAACCAGATACTGGTAGCTGGCAGGGTCAATCAGCAGGGTGACACCGCCTTTTTCAACCTGGGTGTCTTCTTCGCTGACGTCTTCTTCAAAAGTAAAGCCATACTGGAAGCCGGAGCAGCCACCGCCAGTGATGAATACGCGCAGTTTCAGTTGATCGTTGCCTTCTTCAGCGATCAATTCGCTGACCTTAGCTGCCGCTGCCTCGGTAAAGATAATAGGGCTGGGCATTTCGCTGGTCATATAGTCACTCCAAAATTAGCTTAGTTACTGGTCAAATATTATCCAAATTCTGACTAAATTAGTCAAGATTTAGGCAAAATCAATCAGGATTCTGCTTTCTGTTCCAGATGAAATTCGGCACCTTCTTCAAACACTTCATGCTCCAATTGCAGGATATCGGTGTCTTCTTCCTGGGCACGGATTAAGTGACCGTTCACTTCACTTCCCATCGCCATCTCCAGCAAACGGTAGTAGAGATTACCGTTAATGCGGGCTTTGGGTGCCAGTTCCACATGGTTGGACACAAACACATTGCCATTGACCTGGCCGTTAATGATGATATTGGGCACCCGGATTTCGCCATCAATACTGCCGTGATCACTAAGCGTCAGCACCGAGGTGTCATCACCGGTAGCATTGATATTGCCTTCAATGGAGCCGTCAACGCGCAGGCCACCACTGAAACTGATGTCGCCTCTGATATGTGTGTGCCGACCGATCAAAGTATCAATGCGACTGGTCGATTTCTTTTTCTTGGCTTTATTTTTGTTGAACATGATTTACCTCATGATGCCGGGGAGGTGGTGACTTCCCACTTGAATGTCCGCTCGGTCAGGGTTTTATCGGACTGTCTCAGCATGACCCGAATACTGTCCGGTGTTTCATTCTCTGCTAATTTCAATGTGCCTTCAAGCACTTGCACATGCCGTATATTGAGCGCCTGGGTCTCCACCAGTCGCGACTGGGCTTCACCGTCTCCTTTCAGATTCAGTGTAATCAGTACATCACCTTTAATGGACTTGGTGATTCGCTTACCCTGAGTCAGAACAATCCGGTACAGATAGGCTGTGGCGTCGTCAGTGACAGCCCGAAGATGCAGTTCACGCACCTGTAATTCACTGCTGGCATCGCCTTGAGTGATATTTTGATAGAACAGCAGTTCCTTATTGAGTTCGATCACCCTGTCCTGCAATAACTGCAATTCCGTCTGCAATTGCGAATCAGTAGCCTGCTGCAGCGCCTGCATTTGATTGATGTCCATCAGTTGCTCCTGCAACTGGCGGTTCTCTTCTGTTAACCGCTGATTCTCCGCCAGCATCTGTTGATGCTGAGACTTCAACCCTGACAGGTTTTGAAGTTGTTTCTGCTGCCATTGCTGACCCCAGAACAGAATCGCTGCAGCAGTCAGCACAATACCCAACACCGCCAGCACAAGGCAGCGATAGGGGCGCCGGTGATGAATAACGTAGGGACGATCCAGCATCAGGGCATGGTCGCGATAACGTTAATGCCGGTAGTTTCGTTCAGACCGAACATGATATTCATGTTATGTATCGCCTGACCCGAGGCACCTTTGACCAGATTGTCGATAACTGACAGCACCACCACGGTATCGCTGCCCTGTGGCTGATGTACCGCAAGACGACAGACATTGGAGCCGTTCACACTGCGGGTTTCCGGCATACTGCCTGCCGGCATCACATCGACAAACGGCTCATCGCGGTAGCGATCTTCAAATAAAGTCTGTAGATCCGCGTCCTGATTAAGTCTGCCGTACAGCGTGGCATGAATACCCCGTACCATCGGGACCAGATGGGGGATAAAAGTCAGATCCACGTCTTCACCGCAATGGGCGGACAGTATTTCTTTGATCTCCGGCAGATGTCGATGACCGGAAACGCCGTAAGCCTTGAAGCTGCCACTGGTTTCCGCCATCAGCATCGGAATAACGGCTTTGCGGCCGGCACCGCTGACACCGGTTTTGGCATCGGCGATAAGCTGTTTGGGATTAATCAGGCCGGCTTCCAGCAGGGGCAGGAAACCCAGTTCCGTCGCGGTGGGATAACAGCCGGGCACAGCCACAAGCTGGGCTGTGCGAATCTGATCACGGTTGAGTTCCGGCAGCCCGTAAACAGCTTTGTCGAACAGTTCCGGACAGGTATGCGGCGTGTTGTACCATTGTTCCCAGACGGCCTGGTCTTTGAGACGAAAGTCGGCTGACAGATCTATCACCCGGGTATCGCGTTTGATCAACTCCGGCACCAGCGCCATAGCCACAGTATGGGGAGTGGCGAAAAACACCACGTCGCATTGGGCCAGCACGGCCGGGTCGGGCTCACTGAAAGTCAGATCGATATGGCCACGCAGGTTGGGGAATAATTCACTGACCGCCATGCCAGCCTCACTGCGCGAAGTGATGACTTCCAGCGATACTTCTGGATGGTTGGCTAATAGTCTCAGCAATTCCACGCCGGTGTAACCGGTGCCGCCAACAATTCCGACTTTGATCATGCTTTGCTCTGTCGTTGCTCTAGAAACCGACAGTATACCCAAATTATGCTGGCCTGCAGACAGCAAAAAACCGGCTGCGTCTGATTCACACAGGGTTAAAAAGCTGCTCCAGGCGTTGTTTTTGCTGCATGTAGACAGCGGCTGGATAGTAACGACCATCAGCAAACTGAAGACTATTGAGATACACCGGATATTGCGAATGACGGCTTCGCAGGTTCAGCACCAGTTGGCGTACCCGATCAAACAATGCCGGATCATCGGCAGTGCCTTCAAACTGCTGGGGCCCGCAGATAATGCTGCAGTGGGCATCGTTGGCAGTGCTGCTCATGGCGACTTTGACCGGCAGATAAGTACTGACCTGCTTGGTGACGGCCACTGGACTGGCACGCCATTGAGCGTGTTGCCGGTTAAGATGATAAAACCGCAGTTGCGGGACTTGATTGCGTTGGCGAATTTCTGACAGAAACAGTTGCAGGTGGGCGACCAGCGTGGCCTCTGTCAGATGCTGATACGGTAGTTTAATCAGGTTGGCGAACTCATCCAGCAGATAACAGGTAATGGTGTTATTTTCGAGATAGATAAACACATTTATCCGTTGCGGTGACTGGAACTGCAGCAGGCTATTGAACAGGCTGTCCCTGTCCAGATAGCGATCCAGTCTGACTGCTTCAAATCCGTCACGCCGACTGGCCAGGGTTTGCAAGAGGTCCTGTGACAGCGGCTGTTTGAGCAGATTAATCTGTTGTTGTTGCCATTGCAGGCTGTAGAGGCGGTCAGCCATGGACAGAACAAACCGGCCGCTGTCTGGGTAACGGTGGTAATGGCTGATAACTTGATTCATCAGATCATCCAGGCGCAGGCTGATAGTTTGACCGAAAACCGGTGTCGGACACCAACGGTGCCAACTCGTGTCGGTATCCGGTTGCCAGGCCAGCATGTGTTCCAGAAATGCCATGACGGCCAGTGGCCCTCGGAATTGAAAGCTGTAGCAGGCACCGAGACGGCTAATTAGCAAGCCTTCCAGTGAGGTCACCAGGCTCTGGTGGTAACTGCTGTAATTCAGTGGGTCGTTGAGTCTGCTTGATAACTGCAGGCCTTGCTGTGAGAGCTTGTCTCCGGCTTCTGCCTCAAGATTGATAAACAGATTGATGCTGTCAAGCCGGTCTTGTTCAGCCGCATTGATAGCGTCAAAATTGAGTTCCAGCCCGGGCAGTTGACTGCGGCAGAGTTGCTGACACAGCTCAACGACAAGCTTGGTGGAGACTTTTCCGTGCTGATCATTAACACTGAGCCAGTTGCTGCGGCTCATCAGTCGGTTCCCTACCCCATAAGCCAATACCTGCAGCAGGTGTTCATGTTCAAATAGCTTGGCATCGCCCGGCGCCAGCATCGCCTGACGACTTAAACACCATTGATTGTGATCACGAAAACGGGTGAGGAAAAGACTTTCGTTCCCCGAGTCCGGTCTCAGCGGCGCAGGCAGTAGCGCGACCTGATTCACGGCAGGCATATAGCGCAGACGATGGCCGGTCTTCAATTGCTGCAGAGCCTCAGTTGCGTCCAACTGCTGTTCATGGCAAAACGCCGCGAGCAGGTTGATTACTTCGGCACTCAAACGACCCAGAGCCTGGTAATCGTGATCTATACGGAGAATGTCATCAATACTGTCATCGAGCTGTTTCAGCTTGTCTGCATCCCAGCCCCATTCACTGACCCGATTTTCCATAAACTGACGCCGCCAGGGATGTGTGGCTTGTCTGATCGGTTTGCTCAGCCTCTCAGGTTGGCCGAGATAAAAAAGACGTTGCCATTCAGTCCAGTCGGTTTGCTGTTGCAGGCAAAGCAACTTGAGATAGCCCGGGTCCATGCGGCCGGTGTCAGTCTGTTGCTGATACATCTGTTGTTTTAACCGTGATGACAGTGCGGCATCATCAGGGGCTGTCAGGCAGCGACGCAGGTAAGCCAGTGACAGCGCTTGGTTACCGTCATGCAGGCTGTCATTAATCACACTGCGGGCTTGATAAAACAGGCTATGAGCATCAAACCTGCCGACAGCGCCAAAATCAATCAGGCTGACCGGGCTGAGCAGACGTTGGGATCGTATATTTTCGACAGAGGCACTATAGTTCCGGTCTTCTTCGGGACTGGTCAGCCACCAGTATGGCTGACTGCCGGCCAGCACCAGACCGGCGCTGTAGAGTTGATCGCGTTCCCAGGCTGTCAGAGCACCACGGGCGACAGCTGCTTCCGACAATAGCTTGGTATCGAGTTCTATACCGTTTTCACGCGCCCAGAGAGCAACGGCGTCGACTTTTTGCTGTAGCTGCGCACGCTGATTTTCTTTGAGCAGATCAGTGTGTAACAGCCACAGACCGAATCGGGGATGCTTGGGGTAACGCAACAGGCTGTGCGGTTGAATAAGATAGAGGCCACGAAGTGGATAGCGTCGCAGTGCCTTTTGTCGGTAACGGAAATTTTTTTCAAGTTGCCGGACGCTATCCAGCGTGATTTTGCCGGGCCGGTAGTCAATCAGACCGGCCGGGGTATCTTCGTCAATATACCCCGGCAGTAGTTTGGCATTGAGATGAAACAGAAATGGCAGCAGTTCCAGAACCAGGCGGTGCCTTGCCGGTGCCAGTTGAAGCAGACGTTGGATGCGTTCGTGGTTATGCGTCTGGAAAAAACGCTGCGCCTGAACCCGATCCACTGTCCGCTGGCCTGTTAATGTCTGAAGTGGCGCATGCCTGTGAAGACCATAGCGATGCCGTGTTCATCGGCAGCGGCAATGACTTCATCATCACGCATTGAACCACCGGGTTGAATCACGGCTGTAATGCCGGCTTCAGCAGCGGCATCAAGACCGTCACGGAATGGGAAGAAGGCATCAGATGCCATCACGGCACCGGGTACCACCAGACCGGCGTCTTCTGCTTTGATTCCAGCGATACGACTACTCACTACACGGCTCATCTGACCGGCACCGATACCGACGGTCTGTTGGTTTTTGGCATAGACAATAGCATTGGATTTGACGAACTTGGCCACACGCCAGGCAAACAGCAGATCCTGCATTTGCTCATCGGTCGGTGCGGTCTCTGTTACCACTTTCAGTTCATCGGTGTGCACCAGCGCATCATCGCGATCCTGAACCAGCAGGCCGCCATTAACCCGTTTGAAATCAAGACTATCAGCCGGGTTTTCAGCAAATTCACCACAGGCAAGCAGGCGCACATTCGCTTTTTGTGCCACCACTGCCCTGGCATCCTCTGCCACTGAAGGGGCAATGATCACCTCGACGAACTGACGCTCTATAATGGCTTTGGCGGTATCGGCATCCAGTGGCCGGTTGAAGGCGATAATGCCGCCAAACGCCGAGGTGGGGTCAGTCTGGAAGGCCAGGTCGTAAGCGGCCAGCAGGCTGTCAGCGGTAGCAACGCCACAGGGGTTGGCATGCTTGACGATCACGCAGGCCGGCGACTCCGGGAATGCTTTGACACACTCCAGCGCGGCATCGGTATCGGCGATATTGTTGTAGGAGAGTTCTTTGCCCTGCAACTGAACTGCTGCGCTGATGGTGCCACTTTCCAGTTCGCCTTCAACATAAAAGGCCGCTTTCTGGTGCGGGTTTTCGCCGTAGCGCATAGTTTGCTTCTTGCTAAACTGGCTGTTGAAGGTGCGCGGAAAAGTATTCATATACCCGTTATCGGACCGTTTACCCAGATAATTAGCAATCGCACCGTCGTAATGCGCGGTGTGCTCGAAGGTCTTCACTGCCAGATCAAAACGGGTCGCATCATCGACCCCGCCATTGGCTTCAATTTGTTCAAGGACGCGGCTGTAATCGGCAGGGTCGATCAGTACCGTCACATCGGCATGGTTCTTTGCCGCAGCCCGCAGCATGGTAGGACCGCCGATATCAATATTTTCGATTGCCATGGGCAGCGTGCAATCATCGCGGGCGATGGTCGCTTCGAATGGATACAGGTTGACGACCACCAGATCGATGGGCGCAATGTCATGTTGTTGCATGACAGTATCATCGGTACCGCGACGGCCCAGCAGACCACCATGGATTTTGGGATGCAGCGTTTTGATACGTCCCGCCATCATTTCCGGGAAACCGGTATGTTCAGAGACTTCCTTGACTGGCAGGCCGGCCTCACTCAGCAACTTGGCGGTGCCGCCGGTGGACAGCAGCTCGACACCAAGTCGGTTCAGTTCCTGTGCCAGCTCAAGCACACCAGTCTTGTCGGAGACGCTCAATAGAGCACGTTTGATCTTATTCATCAAAAAGAAGTTCCAGGCTAAAGAAAATGTGTGTTTACAAGCCGTAGAGCTTGAGTTTTTTACGCAGGGTGCCGCGGTTGATACCGAGAATTTCGGCCGCCCGGCTTTGATTACCATGAGTGTGTGCCAGTGTCGCTTTCAATAACGGCACTTCGACTTCGGTCATCAGCATGTCATACAGGTTGGCCGCAGGGTGACCTTCGAGTTGCTCGAAGTAGTCAGCCAGGGCCTGGGAGACGCAGTCACTGAGTGGTGCTGTCGTATGCTCGGCCGCAACACCCAATTCAGCGCAAGTCGATGGATCTTTGGCTAATGGTTTAGTCATGCGGCTTGAGAGTCCTGTTGTTGTTCTAGTTGCTCAAAAAATTCGCGGGTGAATCGCAGCTGTTGTGGCGGCTGCTCAAACTGATTCATTGCCTGGCGGAAAGCATTACCATTGCGAAGGCCTTTGCTATACCAGGCGATGTGTTTGCGTGCCATGCGAACACCGGTGTAATCACCGTAAAAATCGTACAGGTTTTGCAGGTGCTCAATCAAGACCTGTTTAATTTCAGTGACTTCGGGATCGGGTAGCAGCGTGCCATGGTCCAGAAAATGCAGGATCTGGCGAAATATCCACGGATTACCCTGTGCACCACGACCGATCATCAGGCCGTCAGCCCCGGTTTGTTGCAATACTGCTGCCGCTTTCTGCGGCGAATCAATATCGCCATTGGCAATCACCGGTATCGAAACGCGGGATTTAATCTCTGCAATGGTGTCGTACTCAGCGTCGCCTTTGTAAGCATCAGCCCGGGTACGGCCGTGCACCGCCAGTGCCTGAATACCTGCCTCTTCGGCGATACGGGCAATCCTGACGCCATTGCGGTTATCACGATCCCAGCCGGTGCGTATTTTCAATGTGACCGGGACATCCACCGCACTGACCACGGATGTCACAATCTCTGCGACCAGCTTTTCATTCTGCAGCAGCGCAGAGCCGGCCATCACATTGCAGACCTTTTTCGCCGGGCAGCCCATGTTGATGTCGATGATGTGTGCGCCTTCGCCGACATTGTGCCGGGCCGCTTCCGCCAGCATTTGCGGATCGGCGCCGGCTATCTGGACGCTACGCGGTTCCGGTTCACCTTCATGATTGGCCCGCAATAAAGATTTCTTACTTGCCCACAGGGCTTTGTTGGCCGTGATCATCTCGGAAACGGCCATGCCTGCGCCCAAACGTCTGCAGAGCTGACGGAAGGGGCGATCTGTCACGCCTGCCATGGGGGCCAGAAAAAGCCGGTTGGGCAGGCTGTAGGGGCCGATCATCAGTTCAGATGGCATGTCTGACTCCGGTCAGTCTGACCCAGTCTTCACGGCTTACCGCTGGCTGCATCGTGAACCAGGGTGCGTAGCTTTCAGCAACCTCATCTGCCTGGCTTTGCAGAATGCCCGAAAGCACCAGCTGGGTATCGGGTTTGCAGAGGTTGGCAAAGCGCGGTGCCAGGTTCTGCAGGGGGCCGGCAAGGATATTGGCCAGCAGCAGATCACAGGGTTCATCCGGGCAGTTGCCCGGCAGGTAAGCCTCGATTTCGACGCCGTTACGACGGGCATTCTCTCGCGTGGCTTCCAGCGCCTGCGGGTCGGTGTCGACGCCAATCACACGTTCAGCGCCCAGTAAGGCTGCTGCGATTGCCAGGATGCCACTGCCACAGCCGTAATCAATCACAAATTTGCCTTTTAAATCGGCCTGATCCAGCCAGTTCAGACATAAGGCGGTGGTCGCATGCGTACCGGTGCCGAAAGCCAGCCCCGGATCCAGCAGAATATTGACAGCCTGTTCATCCGGCGCTTTGTGCCAGCTGGGAACAATCCAGAGCCTGTCGCCAAACTGAATGGGCTGGAAATTGGCCATCCATTCCCGTTCCCAGTCCTTGTCTTCGACCGCCTCGACACGAAACCTGGGCACTTCCGGCAACAGCGTGGTCAGCATATCGAGCACAGATTGTTCTGAGGTTTCAGCGTCAAACAGTGCGGTCAACCGGGTATCGGCCCATAGGGGCGTTTCACCCGGATCCGGTTCATAGATGGGCTGGTCGGCATCATCCTCAAAGGTCACCGCTGCCGCGCCACACTCACTCAATGCTTCAGATAGGGCTTCAGCGCTGTCGGGAGCGGTATGGCAGATAAACTGAACCCAGGCCATCAGAGTCCCAGTTTCTTTTCAAGGTAGTGGATGTTGGTGCCACCAGTCTGGAAGTGGGTGTCGTCCATGATGTCACGTTGCAATTCGACATTGGTCTTGATGCCCTCAATGCCTATCTCTTTAAGCGCGGTCTGCATGCGGGCAATCGCCGAATCACGATCCTTACCATAGGCAATCAGTTTGCCAATCAGAGAATCATAGTTGGGTGGCACTTTGTAGCCGCTGTAGATATGGGAGTCCATACGGATCCCGGCACCGCCCGGTGCATGATAATGCGTGATCTTGCCCGGACTGGGCATAAAGGTACGGGGATCTTCCGCATTAATACGACACTCGATGGCATGACCGCGCATCACCACATCATCCTGTTTAATCGACAGCGGTTCACCAGCAGCGATGCGGATCTGTTCTGCAACCAGGTCAATATCGGTGACGCGTTCAGTGACCGGATGTTCCACCTGGATACGGGTATTCATTTCAATGAAGTAAAATTCGCCGTCCTGATACAGGAATTCGAAAGTACCGGCACCACGGTAGCCGATGCGAACACAGGCTTCAGCACAAATCGCACCCATGCGGTCACGCATTTCCTGGGTGATGCCCGGCGCCGGTGATTCTTCCACAACTTTCTGGTGGCGACGCTGCATCGAGCAGTCACGTTCACCCAGGTGGATGGCATTACCATGCTGATCGGCCAATACCTGGAACTCGATGTGGCGCGGGTTCTCCAGGAATTTTTCCATGTAGACCATATCGTTACCGAAAGCGGCACGGGCCTCGCTTTTGGTCAGGGCAATGGCATTGAGCAGGTGGGCTTCACTGTGCACTTCCCGCATGCCGCGGCCGCCACCACCACCGGCTGCTTTGATGATAATCGGGTAGCCGATTTCACGGGCCAGGCGCAGATTGGTGGCATCATCGTTGCCCAGCGGGCCGTCAGAGCCGGGCACACAGGGCACACCAGCCTCTTTCATGGCTTTGATGGCAGAAACTTTGTCACCCATGAGGCGAATGGTCTCAGCACGTGGGCCAATGAAAATAAAGCCGCTTTCTTCGACCCTTTCAGCGAAATCGGCATTCTCTGAGAGAAAACCATAGCCCGGATGAATCGCGGTGGCATCGGTGATTTCAGCAGCACTGATAATCGCCGGCACATTCAGATAGCTGTCACTGGATGGGGCCGGGCCAATACAGACACTTTCGTCTGCCAGCAACACATGTTTGAGATCGCGGTCCACACTGGAGTGAACTGCTACGGTTTTTATACCCAGTTCCCAGCACGCGCGAAGAATACGCAGGGCAATTTCGCCCCGGTTGGCAATAACAATTTTATCGATCATATTTTGTTCAAATCCACAGTTCAGGATGAGCAGTGTGCCGAGAGCGGCGGGCCGTTATTCTATAACGATCAGAGGCTCATCGAATTCAACCGGATGACCGTTTTCGACCAGGATAGCCGTGACGGTACCGCTACGATCGGCTTCGATCTGGTTGAACATTTTCATGGCTTCGATAATACAGATAACGTCACCGGCGGCGACTTTCTGGCCGACTTCAACAAAAGCGGCGGCTTCCGGCGAGGAAGAACGGTAGAAGGTACCCACCATCGGTGAGCGTACGGCATTGGCTTCATTCGCTTTGGCTTCAGAAGCCGCTGATTGTGCTGCGGTTTCAGCGGCGGCTGCGGGTGCCGGCGCTGCGGCAGGCATCGCTACCTGTGGCGGTGCAGCGGGTGGGGCATAATGGGGAGCAACGGAGCTATTACGGCTGATGCGTACTGATTCTTCGCCTTCGGAAATTTCAATCTCGGCGACATCGGATTCCTGAATAAGATCGATGAGTTTCTTAATTTTGCGAATATCCATGCGTTAACCTTTAATAATAGTTATCAGTTGAGTTGTTTGATGGCGGCTTGCAGAGCCAGTTCATAACCCTGCGCACCCAGTCCGCAGATCACGCCTCTGGCGATATCAGACAGATAGGAATGTTGTCTGAATGACTCGCGGGCGTGAACATTGGAGATGTGTACTTCAATAAACGGTATGGCAATGGCGGCCAAAGCATCGCGAAGCGCCACACTGGTGTGAGTAAAAGCGGCTGGATTTATCAGGATGAAGTCGGTGTTCTGGCGGCTTTCATGCAGTTTGTCGACAAGGGCATGTTCAGCGTTGCTCTGAAAAAAATCCAACTGGTGACCGGCTTCCGTCGCCATGCTGCGCAGACGGTCCTCGATATCAGCGAGGGTCTCTGCACCATAATGTTCTGGCTCGCGCGTCCCCAGCAGATTGAGATTGGGGCCGTTCAGCACAAGAATATTCGCCATGACGATCCTTACAAAGCGGTCAAAATTCAATTAGGCCGAATTGTGCACCAGCAAGGGGTTAATGTCCAGTTGAGCAGGACAAAAGGCAGACTTTTGTCGCTATTTTCGTCGAAATGGCTGCTTTCTTGAAATTTTCATGATCTTGTCATCAGGGCAGGCTTGACAGATGCTCCAGCATTTTTTCTGCGCTGACATGGCCCACTAAACGGTAATCCCGCCACTCCTCGCCGTCAGCGTTGTAAAACAGCATGGTGGGCGGTCCGAAGACCTTCAGGGCTTTAAGCATGGCCTGATGAGCTTCGGTATTGTCAGTCATATCCAGCTTGAGTAGAAGATAGTCGTCGAGTGCCGCTACCACGGCCGGGTCCCGGAAGGTCGTTTTTTCCATAGTTTTACAGTCGGTACACCAGTCGGCGTAGAAATCGAGCATGACCGGCTTTTGTGTGTTTTGCAGTCGGTTATGCAACTCATTGAGATTATTTACCCTACTGAATATCAGTTGAGTAGGTTGAGACGCCGTTACTGAAGGGCTGGCTGCGGTCAGCTGCAGTGGCTGCCAGAGGTTCTGACTGCCACTGGCTCCTCCGACCATCAACAGCGAACCATAAATTAGCAGAATCAGCCCCAGACCCTTGTAAAGCTTGCTCCAGCCGCTGGCATCTATCTGCAGACTGTTGAGTGCACCCATGTAGACGGCGGTGACAATCAGCAGGCCACCCCACAAGAGCAGCGTCAGCCAGCCGGGCAGAATACGTTCCAGCATCCAGATAGCGAGGCCCAGCAGCAACACACCGAAGATGGCTTTGATCACATTCATCCAGTCCCCCGCTCGTGGTAGCAGTGAACCGGCAGAGGTGCCGATAATCAGCAGCGGTATGCCCATGCCGATACTCAGTGCGAACAATGCCAGCCCGCCCAGGAAGGGGTCAGCATGCTGACCGATAAATATCAGTGCGGCAGCCAGTGGCGGTGCCAGGCAGGGACCCACTATCAGCGCTGACAGCAGACCCATCACGGCGACACCAATAAAGCTGCCACCCTGCTGGCGATGAGTCAGCTGATGCAGCCGGTGTTGTAGTGCATGAGGCAACTGCAGGTCGTATAAACCAAACATTGACATAGCGAGTAGAACAAACAGCAGACTGAAGCTGCTGATAACCCAGGCATTCTGGAACAGGCTCTGCAGGTTTTCACCGAGTAGACCGGTGAGTATACCGGCAGCCGTATAGGTCACTGACATTGCCAGTACATAAATGAGAGACAGAGCAAAAGCACGGCGAGTGGTAATCTTCTCGCCTTCGCCGACAATGACACTGGACAGGATAGGAATCATTGGCAGCACGCAGGGCGTAAAAGTTAACAACAGCCCCAACCCCAGAAAGCCGATAAAAATCTGAATAAGATTGTCCTCGGCCAGACGTTGTGCCAGCCGATCCTGTTCGCTGAGGGGGTGACCAGCTGAATTGGATGATTCGGCAGCTGGAACAGGCGTAAGCGGCTCGGTGCTTGATTCTGTTGCGACCGGCAGGGTGAGGTTGACCTGTTGCACACTGGGCGGGTAACAAATACCAAACGTTTCAGAGCAGCCCTGAAAATAGGCTTTGAGTGTCACTTGCTGTGCGGCCTGAGGGCGATCCAATGGCAGCTTGAGTGCCAGATCGTGATGGTAAACCTGGACCAGTCCGAAGGTCTCATCGTTTTTATTTTCACCCGGTGGCAAAATGAAGTTGCCAAGGTGGACGTTGTCGTTGCCGACGATATCGAAACGTAATTTATCGCGGTAGAGGTAATTGCCCTCCATCACCTGCCAGCGTGCAATGACGATGTTGGCATCATTGACTTCAGCGCTGAACTGGAAGGCTTCTTCGACCAGTGGCGGGACATCATCAGACTGGCTCAGCCCCAGGCCTTCCAGAAATCCTGTCCGCGCATGGGCGCTGGAAACCAGTAGTAACAGACATAAAAGCAAAAATTTTTTCATCATTCTTCAGGGCTTGCCATCACAGTATTTAGCTAGACAATCTTAGCAGTGTGAAGTTACATCCGTCTCCTACGGGGTATGCCTGTTGTCACAATGCTGCAATAATTGCCTCATTTTTGATAAGCAACTGACGGTATTAATGTGGAAATAAAAGACATCCATCAGCTAGAAAAGCAAGCTTATAAAAAGAGTCATGGTGAACTCACGCGCATCGGCCTGGCCCTGCTGTTCATGGTGCTGGCGCTGGTTTACAGCTACAACATCAGTGGTGATGGCACCAGCAGCCTGATTCTTGCCGTGGCGACCGTGTTTGGTGCCTATATGGCGATGAACATCGGTGCCAATGATGTTGCCAACAATGTGGGGCCGGCAGTCGGCTCCAAAGCTCTGACCATGGGCGGTGCGATTATTATCGCAATGATTTTTGAGGCGGCCGGCGCCATTATCGCCGGGGGTGACGTGGTCTCCACCGTCAAGAAAGGCATCATCGACATCAATGGTTTTGGCGGTAATACGCAGGACTTTGTCTGGGCGATGATGTCGGCGCTGCTGGCCGCGGCACTGTGGCTCAACCTGGCTACTTTTGCCCGGGCGCCGGTTTCCACGACGCACTCTATTGTCGGCGGTGTCATGGGCGCCGGCATCGCCGCCGCTGGTTTCAGCATTGTGGACTGGGGCACGATGGGCGCAATTGCCAGTTCCTGGGTCATTTCACCGGTGATTGGCGGCGTGATTGCCATTATCTTTCTTTATGCCATCAAAAAAACCATCATCTTCCAGGATGACAAGATCACGGCTTCATCCAAATGGGTGCCGGTGTATGTCGCGATTATGGCCTGGGCTTTTGTCACCTATCTGGTTATCAAGGGCTTGAAAAAAGTCTGGCCGGGTCTGACGGGCTTTATCAATGAGAGCCTGTCTCTGGGGATGGATTTCGGCTCCAAACCCAGCATGGTGGATGCACTCATTATTGGCTTTGTGATTGGCATACTGGTGTATTTCCTGGTCAAGCGAACGGTCAAACAGCGTTTGCCACGGCTCACCAATGACCGTGCCAGCGTTAATGTGCTGTTTACGATTCCTTTGATTTTTGCCGCGGCTTTGTTGAGCTTTGCTCACGGCGCCAATGACGTGGCGAATGCGATCGGGCCACTGGCGGCAATTCATGATGCCATTATCACCGGTGGCATCACTGCCGAGGCCGGTATTCCATTCTGGGTGATGGCCGTAGGTGCTTTGGGTATCGCGCTGGGTCTGGCACTGTACGGGCCACGTCTTATCCGTACCGTGGGCGGCGAAATCACCGAACTGGATCAGATGCGGGCTTTTTCTATAGCGATGGCGGCAGCGATAACAGTGATTATTGCCAGTCAACTGGGTTTGCCGGTCAGTACTACCCATGTTGCCATCGGCGCCGTATTTGGTGTGGGGTTCCTGCGTGAATGGCTGGAACGGGCGGAAAGTCTGGAAGACGAAATTGAACAGGATGAGCGTGAAATCAAGGAAGAAAAACGCTTACTCAGCGCCCTGCGCAGTGAACTCAATGTGCTGATGGAGAAAAAAGACAAAACTGTCAGCGATTATGAGCGTATCACTGATTTGTATCGGGCCATTGACGAAGAAAAAGGCACGCTGAAAAAAGCCAAGAAAACGCTCAAGAAAGAGAAGAAGAGCCTTTACGTCAAGCGCGATATGATGAAGAAAATTATCACCGCCTGGCTGATTACCGTGCCGTCAGCAGCCGTCTTGTCAGCCATTTTGTTCTATACCATCCGGGGGGTGATGACCTGATCGTGGCTGGAGAGACTGTCATCTGGCTGTCACTAAAGCGTCACACTGATGTCGGGGATTGCCAGCTAAGTTATGACTTACACCCATGTAAAGCAATTAAAATCAGTGGGTTAGCTTATTGTTATCAAACTGTAACAATGGCTTAGTATCATGCAGCAGTCATTTTAAAGACTGGGAAAAAGGGCTATGGCAACAAGTATATTGGTGGTCGAGGACGACGTTGCAATCCGGGACATGTTGTCTTTCACACTCAAGTCATCGGGTTTTGCCTGTGAGGCTGTGGGTGACGGGGAAGCCGGGCTGGAAACGCTGAAACAGCACCAGCCGGATATGATCCTGCTGGACTGGATGCTGCCGGGGATCGACGGCATTGAATTTATTCGCCGCCTGCGAGCCAATGAGTTTCTGGCCAATATCCCTGTCATTATGCTCACTGCCAAGGGCGAGAGTGAGGACATGGTCAAAGGGCTGGGTGTTGGTGCTGATGACTACATCAACAAACCTTTCTCGCCACCAGAGCTCATGGCCCGTATCAAGGCGGTGTTAAGGCGCTGTCAGCCCGCCGACTCAGAAGACGGTCAGAAACTTCAATTCAGCAATTTGGTACTGGATACCAAAAGCCACCGTGTCACGGTGAATGATAAAAGGGTGGAATTGGGGCCAACCGAGTTTCGTCTGCTACATTTCTTTATGAAAAACCCGGAGCGTGCCTACGGCCGCTCGCAGTTACTGGATTATGTCTGGGGCGACACGGTGTATATCGAAGAGCGCACCGTCGATGTCCACATCCGACGTTTACGTAAAGCGCTGGAACCCAGCGGGCATGATCACCTGGTACAAACGGTCCGTGGTGTAGGTTATCGTTTCTCAGTGGATTAACGGCGGCGCTGATGCAATGGGATAATTGGCGGCTGTTGACGCTACTGAGTCTGGCAGGTTTCTGTGGACTGCTGTTCGGCCAGATGATGACTTTTATGTTTCTGGCTGCCCTGATTTATGCGCTGTGGTTACAGAACAACTGGTACAAGCTCAGAAAGTGGCTGGAAAAACCTAAGAAAAACCGTTCACCCAGTGCTGAGGGGGTTATTGATGATGTCTGCCGTCAGATCGAGCAGATGCGCCAGCAGAACAGCAACCGTAAGAAAAAGCTGACCGGCTATCTGAAACGTTTCCAACAGGCGACGGCGGCGCTACCCGACGGGATCGTGGTGCTGGGGGAATATGGCGAAGTCGAATGGGCCAATCAGTCGGCGCGTGAACTGCTCGGCGTACGCTGGCCGCGAGATAACAACGTCCGAATCAACAATCTGATTCGCGATCCGGCATTTCAGTCTTTACTGGAAGACCCGCTCAAGTTGGGTAATGTGGTGACCGTCAAATCACCGCATGATGAAGCCATGCAACTGGAACTCAAAGTGGTGAGTTACATGGGGGCGGGCAGATTGTTGATAGCACGCGACATCACACAAACCATCAAGCTGCAGCGCATGCGCCGCGATTTTGTGGCCAATGTCTCGCATGAACTCAAAACCCCGCTGACCGTATTGCGCGGATATCTGGAAGCCTTCACCGACCAAACCGACCCCGAACAGTGGCGGGCTGCTTTACCGGCAATGCGCCAGCAAAGTGAGCGTATGCATCTGATGATCAAAGATCTGCTGGTGCTATCTCAGCTTGAGACCGGTGAAAAGGCATTGCGGCGGATCCCTACCGATATCGGCAAACTGCTGCAGTCGATCATAGAAGATGCCCGTTCACTGGAGCATTACCGTGATCACAAAATCAGTCTTGAGCTGGATACCGAACGCTGGCTGGTCTGTGATGTGGATGAAATCCGCAGCGCCATTTCCAACCTGGTGTTCAACGCCGTCAAGTACACGCCGGCGGATTGCCAGATTCATATCAGCTGGCGACTTGACGATGAGGGCGCCTGTCTGGAAGTCGCCGATGAGGGTGAGGGTATCGCCGAACACCATCTGGAACGGCTCACTGAACGTTTCTACCGTGTTGACAAAGGGCGCAGTAACGACAAGGGGGGGACCGGTCTGGGGCTTGCGATCGTCAAACATGTGCTGCAGCGTCACGGCGCCAGACTCGAAATCAGCAGCGAGCTGGGTCAGGGGACGCGTTTCAAATGCCGGTTCCCAGCCACCATCGTGGTTGAGAAAATTACTGTTTAACAATAGCTTGGCTTGATTCTGAGCGTGTTGTCATACAACTGTCACATTTCTTTCATACCCTTGTCACAGTCCAAATACATACTTTCCCAGCGCAAAACGTGAAACACGTTGCATTTTTCTTTTAACTTGGGAGCTGAACAACATGTTCAAGAAAAACATCGCCCTGCTGGGTGCTGCCGTCACCATGGCATTCTCATCGGTTACATTTGCCGACGTTGACGCCAACCTGCCTGACTATGAAAAAGTCAGCGGTATTTCAGGTAACCTCTCCAGCGTTGGTTCTGACACGCTGGCCAACCTGATGACACTGTGGGCTGAGGAATTCAAACGTGAATATCCTAACGTCAGTATTCAGATTCAGGCTGCCGGTTCTTCAACTGCACCGCCTGCTCTGACTGAAGGTACTTCAAACTTTGGCCCTATGAGCCGCCAGATGAAAGATAAGGAACTGGCTGCGTTTGAAGAAAAATTCGGCTACAAACCGACTGCCATTCCAGTCGCTATCGACGCTCTGGCTGTCTATGTACACAAAGACAACCCAATTGAAGGTCTGACCATTCCACAGGTTGATGCGATTTTCTCCGCCACCCGTAAATGTGGTTATTCAGAAGACGTCACCAACTGGGGGCAACTGGGTATTGAAAACCTGGGCGCGATTCAACTCTATGGTCGTAACTCGGTATCCGGTACCTATGGTTACTTTAAAGACAACGCCCTGTGTAAAGGTGACTACAAAAACAGCGTTAATGAGCAGCCGGGTTCTGCTTCAGTGGTTCAGGGCGTGACCAAATCACTGAATGGTATCGGTTACTCCGGTATCGGTTATAAAACCTCTGGCGTGAAAGCGGTGCCACTGGCTAAAGAAGAAGGCCAACCGTTCATCGAGGCAACGCCGGAAAATGCCGCCAGCGGTCAGTTCCCTATGGCCCGTTTCCTGTGGGTTTATGTGAACAAAGCGCCTAACAAGCCGATGTCACCGATTGACCGTGAGTTCATCAAAATGGTCCTGTCTAAAGTCGGTCAGCAAGTGGTTGTTAAAGATGGCTACGTGCCACTGCCAGCCAGCGTGGCAGAAAAGGCGCTGGAAAAAATCCAATAAGCCTGTATTGATATGACAGATGAAGCGCCCCGTGTGTCAAAGCACGGGGCGTTTTTGCTGTCATAATAACCCTGAAGCCTTTGCCTTGCAGATGCTTGAGGATTGTTTCGGAAAACACATAACACTGGTAATGCTCGATGCAAGAACAAACCGTTGATGATCAAACCGTGCTGCCGGCTGCCGACTCACCCATAGCCAAACGTCGTCGTGCCTGGCGCGAAACCAAAGATAAAGTGGCTAAATATGGCGTCGGTTTTGGTGGCATTTCAGTGATTCTTGCCATCGTACTGATTTTCTTTTACCTGTTGTATGTGGTCCTGCCCTTGTTTCAGGGCGCTGATCTCGAGACCCGCACGATTTACCAGACCGAGCAGACCGCCACTCAATTCCTGACACTGAACGAATATAACGATGTCGCCCTGTCAGTGAGCGACAATGGCACCGCCCGCTTTTTCGAGGCTGAAAACGGTCATCCCATGCTCGAGGTCGACTTGCCGGTGAGGCCCGAAGCGATTACCTCTACAGCGGCCGGTGCAGCAGTGACGGGTGTCTTTGCTTATGGGATGACAGATGGTTCGGCACTGGTATTTAACCAGGATTATAAGATTACTTATCCCACCGGCACACAACGTAAAATTATCCCGCTGATCGAATATCCTCTGGGAGAAGAGCTTGTCGTTGTTGACCCTCAGGGCCAGCCACTGGAACTGCTCAGTGTGCAAAGTTATGACGATCAGACCACGTTTGCTGCAGTGACGGCTGACCAGCGGGTGGTGTTGAAATCGGTGATCCGCGAAGCGAGTTTTCTGGATCCTTCAGCCTTCACACTGAAAGAAAAAGCGGCCTCCATCAGCCCGACCGGTGCCGCCAGAATTACTCACCTGCAACTGGATATCGATCAACGTGAACTTTATTTCGTTGATGATAAGGGTTTTATTTACTTTTATGACGTGCAGGACATCGCGAGTCCGCGACTGGTCCAAAAAGTCAAAGCAGTGCCGACCGGCGTCGGTATCACATCACTGGAATTTCTGACCGGCGGTATTTCTGTGCTGGTGGGTCGTAGTGATGGCCAGATTGATCAGTGGTTCCCGGTACGGGACAAGGACAACAATTATTTTCTGCACAATGTGCGCAGCTTTAATGACCAGCAAGCCGCCATTGTTGCCATTGCGGTGGAGCAGGCCCGTAAAGGTTTCCTGGCTCTGGACAGCACCGGTAAACTCGGGGTTTATCACACCACGGCCGAACGCACGCTCCTGGTCGAGCCGCAGCTTGAAAGTGCTGATGCAGTCATAGGGCTGTCGCCCCGGGCCAATGGTCTGATCAGCCTGACGGCTGACGGTCAGGTGAAACTGATTCATATCGATAACGAACATCCGGATATTTCCTGGCACTCGCTATGGGAAAAAGTCTGGTATGAAAGCCGCAGTGAGCCGGAACACATCTGGCAGTCTTCCTCCGCCAGCAGTGACTTCGAGCCCAAATTCAGTCTGACACCGCTGACCTTCGGCACCATCAAAGCGGCATTCTATGCGATGCTGGTGGCGGTGCCGCTGGCCATTATGGGCGCGATTTTTACTGCTTACTTCATGTCACCCAAGATGCGCTCTATCGTCAAGCCGACCATCGAAATCATGGAAGCCTTGCCAACGGTGATACTGGGCTTTCTCGCCGGGCTCTGGTTGGCGCCGATTGTGGAGGACAATCTGCCCGGGGTGTTTACCATCCTGTTTATGCTGCCGCTGATGATTATTCTCACTGCCTGGGCCTGGACCAAACTGCCCCGGCGCTGGCGTGAAGCGATTCCTGACGGTTGGGAAGCGGCGATTCTGATTCCGATTGTGATTGTGGTGGGTATCGTTTCAATGTCACTGAGTTCCAGCATTGAGCTGTGGCTGTTCGATGGCAATATGCCGCAGTTCCTCAATGATATCGGTATCGATTTTGACCAGCGGAACTCCCTGGTGGTGGGCCTCGTCATGGGCTTTGCCGTCATTCCGACCATTTTCTCGATTACTGAAGATGCCATCTTCGGTGTGCCTAAACATTTGACGATCGGCTCACTGGCGCTGGGTGCGACGCCCTGGCAGACCATGACCCGTGTGGTTTTGCTGACCGCCAGTCCGGGCATTTTCTCGGCAGTAATGATTGGTCTCGGCCGCGCGGTCGGTGAGACCATGATCGTACTGATGGCAACCGGTAACACGCCCATCATGGACTTTAATATATTCGAGGGCTTCCGTGCCCTGTCGGCCAATATCGCGGTGGAAATGCCGGAAGCCGAAGTCAACAGCTCGCACTACCGGGTGCTGTTCCTGGCTGCGCTGGTGTTGTTCATGGCCACCTTCGTACTGAACACGGCGGCAGAAGTAGTCCGTCAACGTTTGCGTAAAAAATACAGCAGCCTGTAATGGATAAAACAATGTCTCAGCGTTCATCAATCAAAACCTGGTTCAACAGCGGCAAGCCGTGGGTCTGGCTCAATGCCGGCGCTGTCAGCATCAGTCTGGTCATGGTCGTCGGACTGCTATTGCTTATTGCGGTGCGTGGACTGAGCCATTTCTGGCCTGCCGATATCATGGAGTTGAGCTATCAGGAGCCGGGCCAGCCTGCCGAAACCCTGATTGGTGAGCGGATTGATCATGAAACCGTCCCGGCTGCCCGGCTGGCGCTGTCCGGTGTTCAGTTGCCTGAAGGTCAGGAATTTGCCCAACGGACGCTGCTCAAAGTCGGTAACCGTGACTATTTCGGGTTGGATTTCCGCTGGATTAATGACCCCTGGATCAGTGATATCCGTTATCCCGAGGGCATCATGGCGATCGAACGTCGTGAATGGGGCAATTTCTACGGCTATCTGGTCAACGTCAAACAGCAAGGCGAAGTGGTTGCCAGCGGTGAGGGTGCTTACCAGGAATTTGTGCAGCGGCTGGAGCGCAGCAATGAACTGATGCGCCAGATCAAAACGCTGGAAAAGGACGACATCGGTCAGATTAACCATGGTCTGGAAGAAATCCGACTGGAAAAACGCCGCCTGCAGATGGATGACGTGCCGGAAGGCACGCTGCCTTACCAGGAATTGGAAGAGCAGAAACAGCAGCTCAATGATCGCTATGCCACCTTACGCGAAGAACTGAGCGACCTGTATCAAGCGATGAACCGTGATCAGATCATGGTGCGGATGGCTGATGGTCGTGAGGTCGAGATTCCGCTGGCCAAGATCGTGCACGTCTATAAACCCAACGGTATGGGCATTAGCGAGAAGTTCGGCCAGTATTTCCACCATGTCTGGGAATTTGTCTCCGGTGAGCCGCGTGAAGCCAACACCGAAGGCGGTATCTTCCCGGCCATTTTCGGTACCGTGATGATGGTGATCATCATGTCGATTCTGGTGACACCTTTCGGTGTTATCGCCGCCGTTTATCTGAAAGAGTATGCCAGGCAGGGTCCGGTTGTGCGGCTGATTCGCATCGCGGTGAATAACCTGGCAGGTGTGCCGTCGATTGTTTACGGGGTATTCGGTCTCGGGTTCTTTGTCTATTTTATCGGTGGCAGCATCGATGAGATCTTCTTCCAGGCGAAATTACCGTCACCGACTTTCGGCTCGCCCGGCCTGTTGTGGGCCTCACTGACGCTAGCGATTCTGACTGTGCCGGTGGTTATCGTGGCGACCGAAGAGGGACTGTCACGAATTCCGCGTGCAATCCGTGAGGGCAGTCTGGCACTGGGGGCCACCAAAGCTGAAACCTTGTGGCGCACCGTGTTGCCGATGGCCGCACCGGCAATGATGACCGGTCTGATTCTGGCCGTCGCCCGTGCCGCCGGCGAGGTGGCACCACTGATGATGGTGGGTGTGGTGAAACTGGCCCCGGCTCTTGCTGTCGATAACATCGCCCCGTATCTGCATCTGGACAGACAGTTTATGCACCTGGGCTTTCATATATACGATGTCGGCTTCCAGAGCCCGAACGTCGAAGCCGCACGACCACTGGTATATGCCACCGCGTTCCTGCTGGTCCTGATTATCATCGTGTTGAACCTGGCAGCGATTGGTATTCGCAATCGTCTGCGTGAAACCTACAAATCAACTGAGAGTTAAACCCATGCAAGCAGCCAACCAACAAAAAAACGTGTCGCGTGGTATCGATATTGAATCAATGTCACGCGGTCCACGCGTTAATCTGGCAGATGAAACCGTCTGTCTGGAAGTCAAAGACTTCAACCTTTTCTACGGCGACAAGCAGGCGTTGCATGGTATTAACATGCAGATCCCGAAAAACCGCGTCACCGCCTTTATCGGCCCCAGTGGTTGCGGTAAGTCGACTCTGCTGCGCTGTTTCAACCGGATGAACGATCTGATTGATACGGTGAAGATGGATGGTCAACTCGTGCTTGATGGTATGGAAATCAACTCCCCTTCGGTGAATGTGGCTGATCTGCGCCGTCAAGTGGGGATGGTGTTCCAGAAACCCAATCCATTTCCCAAGTCGATTTACGAAAACGTGGCCTATGGTTTACGTTTGCAGGGCGTCAACGACCGCGCCACGCTGGATAAGGTGGTTGAGCAGTCGCTGAAAGGCGCGGCGCTGTGGGATGAGGTTAAAGACCGTCTGCACGAGTCAGCGATGGGTATGTCGGGTGGTCAGCAGCAACGTCTGGTGATTGCTCGCGCCATCGCGATCGAACCGGAAGTGCTGCTGCTCGACGAACCGGCTTCGGCGCTGGACCCGCTGTCGACGCTGAAAATCGAAGAGCTCATTTATGAGCTTAAGGAGAAGTACACTATCGTCATCGTGACCCACAACATGCAACAGGCCGCGCGGGTGTCTGATTACACTGCCTTTATGTACATGGGTGAACTGATTGAGTTTGGCGCCACTGACGAGTTGTTTACCAACCCGGCTAAGAAACAGACTGAAGATTATATTACTGGTCGCTACGGTTAATCACGGCGCCAAGGAGATACGAAAATGGTAAGCAATACCTCCCAACATATTTCGCAACAGTTCGAAAATGAACTGCAGGATATTCGCTCCCGCGTGCTGGCAATGGGCGGACTGGTGGAGCAGCAGGTAGCCAATGCGATGGAAGCGCTGATGACCGGCGATACTGAAATGGCCCGTGAAGTCATTACCTATGACGAGCAGGTCAATGAGATGGAAATCGCGATTGATGAGGAATGCATTCAGATCATCGCCCTGCGCCAGCCAACCGCCAGCGACTTGCGTCTGGTCACCGGTATCGAGAAAACGATTACCGATCTGGAACGCATTGGCGATGAGTCGGTTCGGATCGCAAGAATGGCGATCAACTTGTCGGAAAAAGACCGGCCTAAGCGGAATTACCGTGAATTGCAAAGTCTGGGTAATCATGTCCGCGGCATGCTGCGGGATGCGTTGGATGCTTTTGCCCGTTTTGATGTGGAAATGGCGCTGCGCGTCGCCAAGGAAGACCGCGAGGTGGACGCTGAATATGAGGGCATTCTGCGTCAGTTAATGACCTACATGATGGAAGATACCCGCCAGGTCTCGCGGGTGGTCGATATGATGTGGTCTGCGCGCTCCTTGGAGCGGATTGGTGACCATGCCAATAACATTTGTGAACATATTATTTACCTGGTTGAAGGTAAAGATGTGCGCCACCTCAGTATTGAGAAGGCGGAAAAAGTGGTTAAGGGTGAGCCCATCGACTGATTTCATGCTTGTAGTTTCTCTCTGGCAGCTTGGCCCGTATCGTTTGATTCGGGCTTTTTTTTGCCAGATGATTGTCTCCAATCAGGCTGCTGGGGCAGAATAGGCGGAACATGACAGACGAATCTACGCCACAGCCGAATTCACACGACGTTCTCGCCGCGGTCGATCTCGGTTCCAACAGTTTTCATATGATTATCGCCCGCCTGCGCGACGGCCATTTTCAGGTGGTCGACCGCCTGCGCGAAATGGTACAGCTACGCGCCGGGCTGGATAAGGATAATTACCTGTCGCTGGAAGCACAGGAGCGGGCGCTGGCCTGCCTGGAGCGTTTCGGTGAACGCATCCGCCATCTGCCGTTCGGCGATGTTCGTGTTGTTGGTACTAATACCCTACGTATTGCCCATAACTCGCGTCGTTTTCTGCGTCAGGCGCGTCTGGCACTGGGTCACCCGATTGAAATCGTGACCGGTGAAGAGGAAGCAAGGCTGATTTACCTGGGGGTCGCCCATGCACTGGCCTTTGATCATAGCCGCCGGCTGGTGATGGATATCGGCGGTGGCAGTACCGAATTTATTATCGGTGAGGGCTTTCAGGGCCGGATGCGGGAAAGCCTGGAAATGGGCTGCGTCAGTTATTCACAGAAATATTTTGCGGATGGGCTGACCACAGCCAGTTCGATGCAGCGGGCGATGCTGGCCGCGGCAAGACAAATCCGTACGATTCAGCGTCCTTATCGCCAGGCCGGTTGGAGCGAGGCGATCGGTGCCTCAGGCACGATTCGCTGTGTCGCCAATATTTGTAAAGAGCAGGGCTGGGCTGATGATGGCGTGATTACCGGTCAAGCCTTGCAGAAAATGGTGCAACACCTGATCGATGCCGGCAGTGTCGATGCCGCCGGATTGCAGGGGTTGAGCGAAGAGCGCAGTAAAGTCATTACCGGTGGCTTGTGCATTCTGGCTGCTGCCTTTGACCGCCTCGGTATCGAAAAGATGACCGTTTCCGATGGGGCACTGCGTGAAGGGCTGTTGTATGACTTGCTGGGTCGGATTCAGCATGATGATGAACGGGATCGCACCGTGGTTGCTTTGGCACGACGCTACGATGTGGATGAAGCCCACGCCGAACGGGTCACGGTGATGGCGACCCAGTTGTTTGAACAGGTTGCGCGGGAATGGAAGCTGGATTACGAAGAACTGCTGCACCGCCTGCAATGGGCCTGCAAGCTGCATGAAGTGGGCCTAGCGATTTCCCATCATCAGTTCCACAAGCATTCGGCCTATCTGGTGGGGCACTCCGATCTGCCTGGCTTTTCCCGTGAAGAACAGCAGGTGTTGTCGGTGATGGTGCGTGGTCAGCGTCGCGCTTTTCCCAAAAAACATATCAAGAAATTGCCGGATGAATTACAACTCAGCACCGAACGGCTGACCGTCTTGTTGAGGCTGGCAATGGTGTTTAACCGTGGTCGCAGTGAACGGGCCGATACCTATCTCAAACTGCGCATTGAGGGTAAAAAGCTGACCCTGACGCTGCCTCAGGACTGGTTGAAGGAGCATCCACTGACCGAAGCGGATCTGGCACATGAAGCAGAGCATCTGAAAAAAATTGATCTCAAGCTGGTGGTGGCCTAGCCCGAACTCCTCGAGCGACAGGCAGTCTTACAGACACATGTGGAGGGCTGCTATGAAAGCTATGATTCTGACCCTGTTTCTGCTGCTGGGACAGTCCGTCACGGCGCAACCCACGGCTATCGAAATTCGTCATGAAAATGGTGATTTGCTGACTATTCAGCGACTGGCTGACGGTGAGGTCTGGGGATCTTTGTTTTTGAGTGATCGGATGACCGCGAGTTTCGCCAGCCATGAACTGATTGTGCTGCAGCTCGATGGTCATCAACCCATCAAGCTCCAGCAGGGGTTTCGCTCCTGCGGCGCGCCGGCACCCAAGCCCCAGCAAGTGGTATATCAATATGAACAGTCAGCGTCGGAATGGGCTTTGAGCGGTAACGGACAGCCACAGACTGATGTCTTGAAACTGTTGGGCTGGGACCGCGATCAATATCAGACTCTGCATGCGGATCGCCGGCCGGAAGTCGTCGATTTCCCGATTGATCCGGGCGAAAGCCTGAGTCAGCAACTGTCCACATCAGGCCAAATCAGTTTTCGCTATGTGACTGACCGTGGTGAGCAGCGCGAGTCGGTATTCCAACTCGCGCCGTATCAGCAGATACTTGAACAGCTGGTGCCCTGATTACCAGTTCAGATTGAGGCCCACATAGACACTGCGGCCCAACCCTGGCAGACGCTCGCCAACAGCAATATCTTCGTTGCCACCGGCCTGATTATAACCACCCAGATGATTACGATATTTGTGGTCGAGCAGATTGTTTATACCGCCCTGGAGTTGTAAAGATTGGCTCAGCTGATATTCACCGCTCAGGTTGAAAATGGCATAGCCCGAAGTTGCTTCCTCTTCATTTTCAGACGACACCTGGTTTTGCTCCGCGACGGTCACGGCCTCAAAACCGAGGCGCCAGTCAGGTTCGATATAGCTTAGTTGTGTTCTCGCGGTCAGTGGTGCAATGCGGTACAGGTTGTCATTGGTATCACGACGCTTGCCACGGACATAGCTGACGGTGCCATCAAGCTGCCAGTGTTCACTCAAAGCCCAAAGCCAGTTGGTATCGATACCGTAAAGCTTGGCATCGACATTACTGAAGACCAGTGAGTTCATCGGGCCACCCGACACGCCCTGGATGTAATCATTGACGTGGTGATAGAAAACACGAGGTGAAATAGCAAATTCAGACGTGTGCCAATCAACGCCTATCTCAAACTGGTAGGCGGTTTCCGGATCAAGCTCAACATTACCAACATAGGTTTTACCATCAGCGAGACCGGATGTGGCCTGCAAAGGTAACCACAGGTAGCGCTCCTGGTAGCTGGGGGCTCGCTCTTTACGGGCGAAACCCAGTTCCAGATCCAGGGATGAACTCAGGCTGCGGGTCAAGGTCATGGCAATATCAGCCAGGGTGTCATCCTGACTGCGGTCACTATTGTTGAAGTTGTTGGCAAGCGTCGCTGGCATACCGCCCATATTGGTGTCGACATTACCGGCATCCATTTTGACATGGGTCAGACGCAGACCGGATTGCATTTGCCAATTGTCATTGATGGCACCGGTCCATTCTGCAAAGGCGCTCAGCCTGTCACGCTCTACCTCATTGAAATTATGGACAAAGAACATCACATTAGTCGGGTCGGAAATATCGGCATTGTGTTCTGCACTGTCGGCATCAAAACCAAATGCCCAGCCGCCCTGGTTATAACCCAGCTCAATGCCTTTGGCGAGCACATCGGTATCATTCTGACGGAACATCATATTGCGTGGACGCAGGCTGAAATTATCCATTCGGTGATAGACATCCTGATAGTTCAGCCTGGCAGTGATTTCACCACCGTTACTCAGTGTGTGGCGAATTCCGGTATTGAAGGTTTCACCGCGAATGACCATGATATCCATCGGCAGGGCCGGGGTGCCGGTTTCGCCGGTGTCGAGATGCTTCAGATCAAAATCGATTTCGGTATTATCCAGACGGAATCCGTAGGCCAGACCCAGTGTGTCACGCTCGGCCTCAGTCGGGATAATGTCGCCGCCATCAAATTCCTGATCATGGGCACGGTCAATACTGCCCGACAGTTGCAGGCGATGATGTTGATTAGCGAGGCTGGCGACCGCCCCGACTGAGCGGGTATCGCCATTGCTGGCATACAGGCTGTTCAGACTGCCATGCACTTCCACCTTGTCACCACTGCCGTAATCAGCCTGTTTTGATTCGGCTTTGACTGTACCACCGATAGTTTCGATACCGCTGCTGACCGGCGCGATGCCCCGATACACCGAAATGTTGTCCACCAGCGTGGCGGGGAGATAGCCGAGAGGACTATCCATCCGGTTGGGCCCGGCAGCGCTCAGCGCCATGCCATCAACCAGTACATTAACCCGATCGGCATACATGCCGCGATACTGGACGATGCTGGTAAGCGGACCGTTCTGATTGATATTAGCGCCGGGCAGTTTTTTGAATAATTCACCACTGTCAGCTGAGCTGAGGCTGCTCTGCGGCAGGGCATAAGGTACGCGTTCGCCTGCTGTTGTGGTCACTGACATATCCGGCAAGGCCACATGCTCGGCGTTGGCAATGGCAGGTAGCAGGGTGCTGATAAGCAGGCTGAGAGGCAGAACTTGACTGCGTAACATGGGTTTCTCCGTGGTTTTTTGGCCCATGCTATGAAAAATAGACAGACAAAAGTTGCGGGATTTGCGGATCCGGTGTGTCATATCACACAATCTTTGTTTTTCAGTGCATGCTAACCTTGCCTGAATTTGCTTAAAGCCGGATTCACCATGGACGCCATTATCAGTTCCTACATCACCGCTTTTCTGCTGGGACTTTTCAGCACGGTTCACTGTATTGCCATGTGTGGGTCGGTGATTGGTGCCCTGACCCTGAGCTTGCCGGCGGAAGTGCGTGAGAGCCAGCGGCGGATGCTGCCTTTTGTATTCAATTACAACATCGGTCGCATACTCAGTTACGGGCTGGCCGGTGTTCTTGTTGGCCTGCTCAGTTCACCGCTGACGCAAATCAACGCGCACTGGTTTTTGCGGATTTTATCGGTAATGGTGATGGTGTCGATGGGCCTGTATCTGGCCGGCTGGTTTCCCAAATTCGCGCGCACCGAAAAACTGGGTGCACCGGTATGGCGTCTGCTGCAGCCGATTGGTCAGAAACTGTTGCCGGTAAGATCATTTTCACAGGCTTTTTTACTGGGTATGGTCTGGGGCTGGCTGCCTTGTGGTCTGGTTTATGCCGCTCTCGCTGTCGCCGCGACGGCCGGGGACCCGGTCAAAGGCGGTTTAGTGATGCTGGCTTTCGGTGCCGGTACCTTGCCTGCCGTGATGGGCGCGGGTCTGTTTACTGGCATGCTGTCATCCCTCGCCCGTTCTAAAAAATTAAGACAAGTCGCCGGCATCTTGATTATTCTGATGGCAATAGCGACATTACTCTGGCCGCTGGAGGGCGTGCATGATCACCATTCAGACAGTGCCGCTCATCAGCATCATTCATCACAGAATCCTCATGCGCCGGTCACGCAGCTGGCAAAGGACGAATAGGGCATGAAGCAGACTACGCTCCCGCAGATACTGGGACAGTCCCCGGATATCACGCATATCCTGCGAACCTTGCCGATGATTGCCCTGAGTGATGCCAGTGTCCTGATCAGTGGTGAGACCGGCACCGGTAAGGAACTGATTGCCCTGACCTTGCATGAACAAAGCCGCCGCCGTGATCAGGAACTGGTCACCATCAATTGTGCTGCGCTGCCCACCGAGGATGTGGAAATCGATCTGTTTGGTCGCTGTGATACCGAGGGGCAGGTGACATTCCGTGGCCGACTGCTGGCTGCCGAGGGCTCGACGGTCTTCCTGGATGAAGTCGATGCCTTGCCTTTATCGGTACAAGCCAAGGTGCTGCGTTTTCTGGAAGCCGGTGAATGTCAGTTGCAGGGTAGTCATCGTCTCCACGTCGCCGACGTGCGAATTCTGGCCGCGACCAGTGCCGACTTGCCGACTGAAGTCAAATCGGGTCAGTTTCGGGCTGATCTGTATTATCGCTTGCAGGTGGTGCCAATTGATTTGCCGCCACTGAGGTCTCGGGCAGAAGATATCGTTTTATTGCTGAAACATTACCTGCGCGAGTTTGCTGGCAGCAACGGGCCGGTCAGGCTCAGCCGCGAGGCCGAGCAGTGCCTGCTAAGCTATGCATGGCCGGGTAATGTCCGTGAACTGGAAAACTTGTGTCAGCGGATGACATTGCTCAATCCCGGACAAGTCATTCAGCTGGAACAACTGCCGCTGGAAATGCGCGGTGAGAATGCCGCCGCGGCGCATCAATTCAAACTACCGCCGAGTGGTATCGATCTGGCGCAGGTAGAACTGGATCTGATTGAGCAGGCGCTGGAAATGGCGGCTGGCAATCGTTCCAAGGCTGCACGCCTATTGGGTATCAGCCGCGATACGCTGCTCTACCGAATGCAGAAGTACAATCTTTCTTCCTGATCTGCTGCTTGTCTGCTGCCGGGGCTGATGCCAAAATCGTCAGCATCTTGAACCAACTGGGGAAGTCCTGTGAAACAGTACCTGGCACTGTGCCAACGCATCATTGATGAAGGTGAGTGGGTAGAAAATAAACGTACCGGCAAACGCTGCCTGACGGTGATCAATGCCGATCTCGAATATGATGTCGCCCATAACCAGTTCCCCCTGATTACCACCCGCAAAAGCTATTGGAAAGCGGCCATTGCCGAGATGTTGGGGTATTTGAGAGGTTATGACAATGCGGCGGATTTCCGCGCGATTGGCTGTAAAACCTGGGACGCTAACGCCAATGAGAATGACGACTGGCTCAATAATCCGCATCGCCAGGGCGAGGATGATATGGGCCGGGTTTATGGTGTGCAGGGTCGCCGCTGGCAGAAACCGGATGGTAGTACCCTGGATCAACTGCAGAAAATTGCCGATCACCTGAAACAGGGCATCGATGATCGAGGCGAGATCCTCACTTTTTATAATCCTGGCGAGTTTGAGATGGGGTGTCTGCGTCCCTGCATGCACACCCATACTTTTTCGGTGCTGGGTGATACTTTGTACCTGACTTCCTATCAGCGCTCCTGTGATGTGCCATTGGGGCTCAACTTCAATCAGGTGCAGGTGTTTTTCCTGCTTAAAATCATGGCACAGATCAGTGGCCTGAAACCGGGAAAGGCTTATCATAAGATTGTGAACGCCCATATTTACGAAGATCAGTTGGAGCTGATGCGCGATGTGCAGCTAAAGCGTGAGCCTTTCCCTTCACCCAAACTCCATATCAATCCGGAAATCAAAACCTTGCAGGATCTGGAGACCTGGGTCACGCTGGATGACTTTAAAGTCGAAGGCTATGAATATCATCCCCCGATAGCCTATCCCTTCTCGGTGTAATCGACTGAAACCTGACAAGCAGGAGGAGTCAATCATGTCACGTCCGTTATATATCGTCTGGCAGGATTCATTTACACAAGGTGAACCGATTATTGATGAGCAGCATCACGGGGTTCTGGCCACCATCAACACCCTGCATTACTTCATTCAACAGGGTCATGAGCTGAGAGACTTGTTACCCACGATTAAGATTTTGATAAGTTTTCTGGTGTTTCATTACAAAACAGAGGAAGGCATACTCCGCTCAACCGAATACCCAGAAATAGAGACCTATGATCAGGAAATGAACAAGGTGATTGAGGAATTCAAATCAGTTTGTGAAAAAGCCAGAGTAGAAAAAAGTCCGGAACTGGTTCTGGGTTATCTGAAAACATGGTGGCAAAAACATCTAAAGCATCATCAGGATATTACGCCGTTTTTACATAATTGGAGTGGAGAATACTGCCGTGTTGATAAATAAAATCGGAATTTTCAATGACAAAAGAACATGAATCTTTGACTTCATACCGAGTGTGGGATCGTAGTATCCGCTGGTTTCACTGGATTAATGTACTGGCAGTGCTGACGCTGATGGCGATCGGTCTGGTGATTATGAACAGTAAAGCGCTGGGCATCACTGATGACGGCAAAATTCTACTGAAAACCTGGCATGTTTATGTAGGCTATGTGTTTGTGCTGAACCTGCTGTGGCGGATTGTGATGGGCTTTGCCGGCAATCGCTTCAGCCGCTGGTCGGCCATTCTGCCGCTGGGACAGCAGTACAAACAGCAACGCCGCGCCTTCTTTGAAAGACTGAAGCAGGGTAAAGAGGTCGGCTTTATGGGACATAATCCGCTGGCGCGCTGGATGGTGACGATCCTGTTTGTCATGCTGACTACGATGGCTGTCACCGGGCTGGTACTGGGTGGGACTGATGTTTATAAACCGCCTTTTGGCAGCTATTTCAAATCCTGGGTGGCGGAGAGCCCGGAGACACTGGATCAAGTGAAACCCTACTCTGATGTGGGTGTGAACCAAGCAGCTTATAAAGCAATGCGTGATTTCCGATCACCATTCAAGGAAATCCATGAATACGGCTTTTTTGTGCTGGCAGCGTTGATTTTTTTCCATCTGCTCGGTGTGATAATCACTGAATGCCGTGAGCGTAATGGGCTGATCTCAGCCATGTTTACCGGTCGCAAAGTGTTCAGAGAGAAACCGCTGGACGATGAGTGAACATAGCTAGATGTTGCTGGTCGTAGAAATTCTTGCTTTACAACTGGCATGGCTGGGTTGTGTGCCGGTCTACTGTGCAGCAAAGCCACAGCGGATATTACCACACCCACTTCCCAAGCCTCTGGCCTGGCTGAGTTTCATTGTTGCGACATTGCTTGCGGTATGGATGCTGAGTCATATTTATCTCTGGCTGACGGCCTGGTTGATCGTGATGGTTGTGGTCATGGTGGTCTGGATTCTGCTGGCCATTATCATGCCGCATTGCAACCGTTTTTCTGTAGTAAGCCCGGTATTGGCCGTGTTGATGCTGCTGATGGCTTTGCTGGGAGATAGCCATGTGGCTTAAGACACTGCTGGGATTTTTTGTCAGCCTGTTTCTTAGTCTCAGTCTGATGCTTAACACGGCATACCTTTTGCCAATGCATAGAGAAGTCTACCTCTTGCTCGGTTTTGTTGGCGGCATTCTGCTCTGGGGCGCGATAATGACGGTCTTTTATTGTTCCAGTCATATCGGCAGGCTCATGTGGTTTTGCGGTCCGTTGTTACTGATCTCGCTGAGTATCAACGGTGCATTTATGCTTGGAGTCTTTGCATGAAAGCCAGCACTGTCCGTCATGCTGTTGAAGCCCATGGCTGGGTTGGCCTGATTATTTCGGTGCCGCTGTTTATTATTTTCTGGTCCGGTGCGATCACACTGTTTCATCCTGAAGTCCAGCGATGGGCCACAATGCCACACTATCCACTCACTCAAAGTGAGGTACAACGACCACTCAATGAGGTGGTGGCAGACAAGCTGGGACAATATGATTTTGATGCCAGTCACAGCGTGTCGTTGCATCTGCCTGGTGAGCACTCTCCCTATCTTTGGATGGAAATCCCATTGCGCGAGCCGTTGCCGGAGACCTCTGGGCATGAAGCCGATCATGTGCATCTGATGGTCGATCCGGTCAGCGGTGAGACGCTGTCAAAGTCCGAGCCATTCCAGCTGGCAGACTTTCTCAATCGACTGCACTTCAGTCTCAAGCTGCCCCAGGGCTTGTATCTTGTCGGCATTGTGACCTTTTTCTTTTTAGTGCTGGTGATGACCGGTGTGGTGATTCAGCTCAAAAACCTGGTCAAAAACTTTTTCCTGTATCGACATAACAGTACTGCCCGATCGCAAATGAATGATATCCATACCGTGATCGGGGTGATCAGTCTGCCTTATGGTCTGATGTATGCTGTGACCGGGGTTATGTTTAACCTGAGCATCATCTTTCAGGTCACCACCATGCTCACCCTGTATCAAGGCGACATGCAGACAATGATGGAGGATGCGGGCTTTGCCAGCTATCAACCTGAACTGGTTGAACGGGCCGAACCCATGCCCGATTTGGATCAGTTGCTAAAACAGGTTGAGTCACAGGCCAACGCGACGGTGCATACCATTACGATGCAGAACTATGGTGATCAAGGTGCGCTTATTGGCTTTGCCGGAATGGAAAACGGCAGCTTTGCCAGAAGCGTTGAGCGATTTTACCGGGTGTCTTCGGACAGCTTCCCGACAGCAATGAACCCGCAGCAGCATAACCTGTTCACTGACGGCGTCAATTTGCTGTTCAGCTTGCATATGGCGAATTACGCCGGGCTTGATTTGCGTTTGCTTTATTTCCTGCTGGCAATTGGCGTATGCACGATGATTGTTGCCGGTAATTTACTCTGGATGACCAAACGACAAAAACAACCAGGTTATGCCAGAACTCGTGGCATTATGCGCGGACTGACATTAGGTGGAACCATGGGGTCGATCACGGCCACGGCCGTGGCTTTTCTCATGGAGCGGGTGTTACCTGTAGAGCTTGCTGCCCGAGGCGAGTGGGTGATGACGGGCTTTGGCATGACTTTATTGCTGTCGATAGTACTGGCCTACATGAACCGTAGCTATTTATGTTACCTGGGCTGGAGTTGTGTGCTCTCGGCATTGCTGCTTTTGATGACGGTGGTGGTGGACAGCACTTGGCTGGCGGCAGTGATTGCGTCACTCTGGCAGACCGGTTTTCATCAGGTGGCCGGTGTCAGTATTGGCCTGTTTTTGTTTGCCCTGTTGTTGGGCGGACTCGGATTGTATTTGTTAAAACACAAAGCAAAACAGACACTCACAGCACAAAGCAGCCATTTATAACTGACCTTGCTGGGCCAGTGAGGTCGTGTCACCATCGCCGACGATAATGTGGTCCAACACCCGGATATCGACCAAACCCAGTGCCGACTGAATACGCTTTGTGATCTGAATATCGGCTTGACTCGGCTCGGCGACACCTGACGGGTGATTGTGGGCCAGAATCACCGCTGCAGCATTTTGTTGCAACGCCTGTTTCACGACTTCCCGAGGATAGACGCTGGCCCCGTCGATGGTGCCGCGAAACAGTTCCTCAAAATGCAGAAGCCGGTGCTGGTTATCAAGATACAGGCAGGCAAACACTTCAAACGGATAGGGGCGCAGCCGCTGCTTCAGATAAAGCTGGGTGGTGGCGCAGTCGGTGAAAGCATCACCGCGGCTTAAGGTCGATTCCAGATGGCGCCGGCCCATTTCGAGGACGGCCTGTAATTGCACAAACTTGGCTTCGCCTAGGCCGTGGCCCTGACAGAAGCGGCTTTTATCGGCTTCCAGCAAAGCCCGCAGGCTACCGAACTCCGACAGTAATTGCCTTGCCAGATCGACAGCGGACAAACCACTGACCCCGGTGCGCAGAAAGATCGCCAGCAGCTCTGCATCCGACAGGCTGGGCGCGCCGGCTCTGAGCAGCTTTTCACGCGGGCGATCATCGGCAGGCCAATCCTTGATTGCCATGATTCACTTCCTTGTCATTCAATTGCTTAACACTATATTTGCTGTTGTTAGTAAAAACAAACACTTGTCTATACTAAAAGGCTGAAAAATAGTATCCTGTGCGCCCTTTGACTGTAAGCGATTTTATGGCTGGCAAACTCTATATCCGAACTTTCGGCTGTCAGATGAACGAGTACGACTCGAACAAGATGGCCGAGGTGCTCGCGGCGTCGCACCAACTGGAACCGACCGACATCGCCGAAGAGGCTGATGTGCTGCTGCTCAATACCTGCTCGATTCGGGAAAAAGCGCAGGAAAAGGTGTTCCATCAACTGGGTCGCTGGAAGCGCTGGAAAGATAAAAAGCCCAATCTGGTGATTGGGGTCGGTGGCTGCGTCGCCAGTCAGGAAGGTGAGGCGATTCGTCAGCGTGCGCCGTATGTAGACCTGATCTTCGGCCCGCAAACCCTGCATCGCTTACCGGCGATGCTGGAAGAGGTCAAAATCAGCCGCAAGCCCAGCATTGATATCTCTTTCCCGGAAATCGAGAAGTTCGACAATCTGCCAGCGCCACGTGCCGATGGTCCCACTGCCTTTGTGTCGGTGATGGAAGGTTGCAGCAAGTACTGTACTTTCTGTGTCGTGCCCTATACCCGCGGTGAGGAAGTTAGCCGTCCGGTCGGCCCGATCCTGCGTGAAATTCGCCAACTGGCAGCGCAGGGCGTGTGCGAAATCAATTTGCTGGGCCAGAACGTCAATGCCTATCAGGGCATTATCGAAGGCGAGGAAACCGCCGATCTGGCGCTATTGATTCATTATGTCGCCGCGGTTGAGGGTATTGAGCGGATCCGCTTTACCACCTCGCATCCGGTCGAGTTTTCCGACAGCCTGATTGAAGCTTTTGCTGAAGTGCCGGAACTGGTCAATCATCTGCATCTGCCGGTTCAGTCGGGTTCTGATCGCATTCTGACCATGATGAAGCGTGGTCATACCGCCAAAGAGTACCTGGAGAAAATCCAGCGGATTAAGGCAATTCGTCCGGACATCAGCATGTCGAGTGACTTTATTGTCGGCTTCCCCAATGAGACCGAGGAAGACTTCAAGGCCACCATGGACCTGATTAACGAAGTTGAATTCGATCACTCTTTCAGCTTTATTTATAGCGCCCGTCCCGGCACGCCGGCAGCGGCTTTTCACGATTCGGTACCCGAGGATGTGAAAAAGGAACGTCTGCAGATCATGCAGGACCGCCTGCGTGAACTGGAAGACATGCATGCCCGTTCCATGGTCGGCACCATCCAGAAAATTCTGGTGGAACGTGAAGCCCATCGTGGCGGCGGTGATATGGCCGGCCGCACCGAGAATAACCGAGTGGTGAATTTCCCGGGCGATCCTTCCCTCGTCGGACAGTTTGTCGATGTCCGTATCAATGAGGCACACAGCAACTCCTTGCGTGGTGAATTGCTAACTGATAGCGTGACTGCATAAGCATTTGGAATTCCATTGTGACCAACTCTACTCATACGCTCGATAGCGTCAGCTTCGAACTGAGTCCCGCCGATAATCCCCGTCTTGCCAACCTTTGCGGCCATATGGATGAGCACATCAGAATGCTCGAACGTGGCTTTGGTGTCGAGATCAATAATCGCGGGATTAAGTTTCAGGTCATCGGCCCGGCTGATGTCCTGCTGCTGGTGCAAACCGTCATTCATGATTTGTATGCCGATACGGCGCAGCATGTACTGATGCCGGAACAGATTCATCTGGCGATCCGTAACAGTGGCGGCGAGGATACCTCCTCAGCCACGGCGCCGGATAAAGAAGTCATCATCAAAACCAAACGCGGCCTGATCAAGGCGCGTGGTGATAATCAGCAGGCCTATCTGCGCCGGATCATGACCCACGACATCAACTTTGGTGTCGGTCCGGCCGGTACCGGTAAAACCTACCTGGCCGTCGCCTGCGCGGTGGAAGCGCTGGAGCGCGATTTCGCCCGTCGTATCGTGCTGGTGAGACCGGCAGTGGAAGCAGGTGAGCGACTGGGCTTTCTGCCTGGGGATCTGGCACAGAAAGTCGACCCCTATCTGCGGCCCTTGTTTGATGCCTTGTATGAAATGCTGGGCTTTGAAAGGGTTGCCAAGCTGATGGAACGTAACGTCATTGAAGTGGCGCCGCTTGCCTACATGCGCGGTCGCACGCTGAATGAATCCTTTATTATTCTCGATGAAGCACAGAACACTACCATTGAGCAGATGAAGATGTTCCTGACCCGAATGGGCTATAACTCCACTGCGGTCATTACCGGTGACATTACCCAGATTGACCTGCCCGGCAATCAGAAATCCGGCCTGCGCCATGCGATTGAAGTCTTGAAGGATGTCGACGGTATTGGCTTTACCTTCTTCCAGGCCAAGGATGTGGTGCGTCATCAACTGGTCCAGAAAATCATCATGGCTTATGACAAGGCGGATCGCCCCTCATGACCGTGCTGGTGGATCTGCAAACCGCGACTGAGGTTGAGATACCCACTGCAGAGGCATTCCAGCGCTGGGCTGAATCTGCATTGACTGAAGTCGAACAGGATTGTGAGCTCAGTATTCGTCTGGTTGATGAAGTGGAAAGTGCGGAGCTGAACCAGCAATATCGTGGCAAAAACGGCCCGACCAATGTGCTGTCCTTCCCGTTTGAGGCCCCTGTAGAACTGGATCCGAGACTGCTCGGCGATCTGGTGATCTGTGCTCCGGTGGTGGAAAAAGAAGCGGTAGAACAAGACAAGGCCGTCAATGACCACTGGGCACATATGGTCGTGCATGGCTGTCTGCATCTGTTGGGCTATGACCATATTGAAGATGAGGAAGCCGAACACATGGAAGCGCTGGAAATTGAGATTTTAAACACCTTGAATATTATCAATCCCTATACATGGCAGGGAGAACAACACGCATGAGTGAAGGTCGACCGAGTAGTCAGTCCTGGGTACGTAAATTAAGCAACCTGTTCCTGGAGCCTCAGGATCAGGAACAATTGATCGAGCTGATCCGCTCCGCCTCCGAGCGCCACATTCTCGATTCCGAAGCTTTATCTATTGTTGAAGGCGCGCTCAGCGTCTCGCAGATGCAGGCCCGTGACATCATGATCCCGCGCTCGCAGGTGGTCATGGTTTCACGCGATGCGCCCGCTGAAGAAACGCTCAAACTGGTCACTGAAACCGCTCATTCGCGGTTTCCGGTGATCGATGATGACCGTGATGACGTGATTGGTATTCTGCTGGCGAAAGACCTGCTGTCAGCCGTGGTCAGTAGTGGCGATTTCAAATTTGATCTGCGTGAACTGCTGCGTCCGGCCGTCTTTATTCCGGAAAGCAAGCGTCTCAACGTGCTGCTGCGTGAATTTCGCGCCCGCCGTAATCATATGGCCATTGTGGTCGACGAATATGGGGGTGTTGCCGGGATCGTCACGATTGAAAACGTGTTGGAGCAGATTGTCGGTGAAATCGAAGACGAGCACGATTTTGATGATGACACACCGATTCTGCAGCGTAATGAAAACACCTACACCATCAAGGCGCTGACACCAGTGGATGAATTCAACGAGCACTTTGATACACAGTGGAGTGACGATGATTTCGATACGGTGGGCGGCTATGTGATGAACCAGTTCGGCCATCTGCCACAGCGCGGCGAACAAATCACTATCGGCTCTTTCCAGTTCACAGTATTACGGGCGGATAACCGTCGGCTTTATCTGATGAAGATGGAAATACTGCCGGAAGAGCCAGAGACCGAATCAGAAACCGAATAAGACGGGGAACTGTTTGAGCATGCAGGGCTGGAAAGGAAATCTGTTGGCATTACTCGCCGGTGCCCTGATGCCGTTGGCATTTGCGCCGTTTTTTCTGTATCCGCTGGCATTGCTCAGTCTGCTGCTCCTGTTCCTGAGCTGGGATGGGGTCACTGCCAAACAGGCCGCCTGGCGTGGCTGGCTGTTTGGGTTGGGCATGTTCGGTGTGGGCGTCTCCTGGATCTTTGTCGCCATTCATGTTTTTGGCCAGTCCGGACTGATTCTGGCAGGCCTTTTAACTTTTCTTTTTGTGGCTTTTCTGTCGCTGTATCTTGCTGTGTTGGGCTATCTGCTTAAAAAGCTCAGTCCGGGCACCTTTTCCGCATCAGATTCCCTGTTACTGTTACCTGTCGGCTGGCTGGTTTTTGAGCTTTTTAAAGGCTGGTTCCTGAGTGGGTTTCCCTGGCTGGAAGCCGGTGTCAGTCAGGTTGAAGGGCCGCTGGCAGGCTATGTCCCCCTCATCGGTATCAGTGGGGCCTCGCTGTTACTGGCGATGACCGCCGGCGCGCTGCTGGTGGTGTTTAGGCAACGGCAATGGTTATGGCTGTTACCAGTGGTCGTACTCTGGTCAGCCGGTCCATTTCTCAAAAACATTAACTGGACACAGCCGCTGGGTGAGCCCATAGACACCGCCATTATCCAGGGCAATATTCCCCAGCAAATCAAATGGGAGCCGGAGCAACTGGTGAATACGCTGGTGCTCTATCAAACTCTGACCCAGCAGCACTGGGATGCAGACCTGGTGGTGTGGCCGGAAAATGCCCTGCCGGCGTTTTACCATCAGTTGGAAGACTTTTACCTCAAGCCGCTGGCCGAAGAAGCTCGGCAGCATCAGACCGATATTCTGTTGGGATTACCGGTCAGTGATGACGATAAGATTCGTTATTACAACAGTATGATGTCAGTGGGCAGTGAGCAGGATTTCTATCACAAGCGGCATCTGGTGCCGTTCGGCGATTATGTGCCGTTTGAGTGGCTGCGCGGGCTGATCGCCTTCTTTGATCTGCCGATGTCAGCCTTTGTGCCGGGACCGGAAAAACAGCCATTGCTGCAAGCGGCCGGGCATAAAGTCGGTGTCTCGATTTGCTACGAGGATGTGTTCTCGACGGAAGTATTGCAGACCGTGCCGGAAGCCACGCTGTTGGTGAATGCGACCAATAATGCCTGGTACGGCGATTCCTTTGCACCACACCAGCACCTGCAGATTTCGCGCAGCCGTGCGCTGGAGACCGGCCGACCTTTAGTTCGTGCGACTACCAACGGCATTTCCGCCTTTGTTAATTTCAAAGGTGAGATTGAAGCCCAGACCCCACAGTTTGAACAGGCGACATTGACTCAGGCTGTACAGCCCAGACAGGGGAAAACACCTTATGTCAGTCTGCAACGCTGGCCAATCTGGCTCATGTCATTGTTGATGTTGTCATTGTGGGCGTATTATCGTCACAAAAATTCCGACTAAAGCGAATCGATGCAATTTCTGACTATTCAGCGCATTCTTGGGATCCTGCTGTCTCTGTTCAGCATGACCATGCTGCCACCGGTATTGGTGTCCTGGTATTACGGGGACGGAGCGATGCAAGCCTTCCTGTCGGCTTTTATCATGCTGCTCACCATTGGTCTGTGTTTCTGGTTGCCGGCGCGTAACCACCGTAAAGAACTTAAAATCCGTGATGGCTTTATTGTTGTGGTGATGTTCTGGATTGCGCTGGGTCTGTCCGGGTCGTTGCCATTCTTCCTGACCGAAGTGCCCAAAATGTCATTTACCGATGCGGTCTTTGAGTCGATGTCGGGCCTGACCACCACCGGAGCGACAGTGCTGACAGGGCTTGATACCCTGCCCAAAGCGGTATTGTTCTACCGCCAGTTTCTGCAGTGGCTGGGCGGGATGGGTATCGTGGTACTTGCTGTCGCGATTCTGCCTCTGTTGGGCGTCGGGGGCATGCAGCTCTACCGTGCTGAAACGCCGGGCCCCATGAAAGATGCCAAGCTGACGCCGCGGATCACGGAAACGGCCAAGGCGCTCTGGTACATCTACCTGTCGCTGACCATTGCCTGCGCACTGGCTTTCCGCTGGGCCGGCATGAGCTGGTTTGATGCGATTGGGCACAGTTTTTCCACCGTCGCGATTGGCGGCTTTTCCACGCACGATGCCAGCATGGGCTTTTTCAACAGCGCAACGATTGAGATGATTACGGTCGCTTTCATGCTGATCTCAGGTATGAACTTCTCGCTGCACTTTCTGGCCTGGCGACATCGCAGTATCAAGCATTACTGGAAAGATTCGGAGCTTCGTACCTATCTTGCGATTCTGGCTGTGATTTCGGTGGTGACCTCGAGCTACCTCTACTTCAGCGGCACTTTTGATGATTTATGGACGGCGGTCCATCAGGGTGTGTTCCAGACAGTATCGATCGGTACCACGGCAGGCTTTACTACCACCGACTATTATTTGTGGCCGGGCTTTTTGCCAATCCTGCTGCTGATGGCAAGTTACATCGGCGGCTGTGCGTTTTCCACCGGTGGCGGTATCAAGGTCATTCGCATTATGCTGCTGTTTAAACAAGGCTATCGTGAAGTATTACGTCTGATTCATCCCAACGCAGTGTTTGCGATCAAGGTCAACGGTAAAGCGCTGCCAGCCAAGGTGGTGGGGGCAGTGTGGGGCTTTTTTGCGATGTACGTATTCTGTTTCAGCATCATGCATTTATTTTTGATGTCGACCGGGCTGGATGTGGTGACTTCCTTCTCGGCAGTGACCGCCTGTCTGAATAATTTGGGGCCGGGTCTGGGTGATGTCGGTGCCAATTTCGGTGATATCAATGCACCATCGAAATGGGTGCTGTGCATGGCGATGCTACTGGGCCGACTGGAAATCTTTACCCTGCTGGTCGTGCTGACCCCCGCATTCTGGCGTCGCTGATGACAACCATCAGAGATAAATGGGATCGCATTTATCACGACCGTGAGGCACCCGCTTTACAGGCGGCCGAGGTATTGCAGCAAAATCGACATTTACTGCCAGCTTCAGGTGTGGCGATGGATCTGGCTTGCGGTCTCGGCGCCAACAGCCTGCTTATGGCAGAGGCCGGCCTGGATGTATTGAGTTGGGATATTTCACCGGTGGCGATCGACAAATTGTCAGCGATTGCCGCCGAGCGTGGCTTGTCAATCAGCGTTCAAGTCGTCGATGTTGAACACAAGGTGCCCCAACCAGACAGCCTGGATGTACTGGTCGTCAGTCATTTTCTCAGCAGGGAACTGATTCCGGCACTGACCGCCGCGTTAAGACCGGGCGGCCTGGTGTTTTATCAGACTTATTGTCAGAACAAGGTTTATCAGCGCGGCCCCTCAAACCCGGATTATCTGTTAGCCGATAATGAACTCCTGACATTATTCGCGGGTCTGAAACTAAGGGTGTATCGGGAGGAGTCGCTGTTAGGAGATCTCAATCAGGGATGGCGAGACCAGGCCATGCTGGTTGCGCAAAAGCCAGGCTGAAATCCGCTCAATCAGACTTGCCTGATGGCAGGATGATCTATAGAATAACGCGGTTCAGAAGCTCGTCTTAGATGATTTGAGCGAGATTTTTAGCTAACACACATTAACGAGTACAGATATGAAAGCGGATATCCATCCAGAATACACCGAGATTAATGTTACCTGCAGCTGTGGTAACACCTTTAAAACTCGCTCAACACGCACTTCAGACTTGACTCTGGATGTGTGTTCGGAATGCCACCCGTTCTACACCGGCAAACAGAAAATGCTGGATACGGCTGGTCGTGTAGACAAATTCCGTCAGAAATACGGTAAATAATCTCTGTCGGAATCAAACTTATTGGTTTGATCATGAATCTAGTGTCAGTACGAGTCAGTACAACACACGACAGAATACGGAGCCTCTGCCTGCTGGTGGGGGCTTTGTTGTTTCTGGCCCTGTCAGGTTGTGCTGTTAATCCGGTCACCGGCGAACAGGATTTCGTTATGTTCGGTGAAGATACTGAACTGGAAATGGGGCGGAGCTATCACCCCAAAATCATGGCTGAATACGGGCGTTACGAGGATGAGGCACTGCAGGCTTATGTACAGTCTGTTGGTGAAAGAATGGCGGCGGTCAGTCACCGCGATGATCTGGTCTACCGTTTTACCGTACTCGACTCTCCGGTCATCAACGCTTTCGCCTTGCCTGGTGGTTATATCTATATCACCCGCGGCCTGATGGCTTACCTGAATTCTGAAGCAGAACTGGCTGCTGTGCTGGGCCACGAGATAGGTCACGTTACTGCCCGTCATGGTGTGCGTCAGCAAAGCGCCGCCCAGGCTGCGAATCTGGGGTACACGCTGGGTGCCATCCTGTTACCGGAACTGCGTGGTGCCGCATCCCAGAATGTCTTCAATATTCTTGGCGGCGCGCTGCTCAGTGGTTATGGCCGCGAGCATGAGCTGGAGTCGGATCGTCTTGGTGCTGAGTATCTGGCCAAAGCCGGGTATACACCCGATGCGATGATCGATGTCATCAGCGTACTCAAAAACCAGCAGACTTTTGCTGAGTCTGAAGCCCGGAAACAGGGCCGTGAGCCACAGGGTTACCACGGCCTGTTTGCCAGCCACCCGGACAACGATACCCGTCTGCAACAGGTCGTGGCTGAGGCAGATCAATATATCGATGCTCGCGGTGGGAAGGTGAACCGGGAAGCTTACCTGCAGCAAATCGATGGCATGACCTTCGGTGACAGTGAAGCGCAGGGTATACGCTCGGACAATGAGTTTTACCATCTGCCTATGCGTTTTGCACTGGCCTTTCCAGAAGGCTGGCATATCAACAATAATCCGGATAGTCTGCAGGCGATTGCGCCTGAAGGTAAGGCGTTTATGGAAATGGGCGCGACCGATATCAATCGTAAACTCACACCTAAGCAGTTTATCCAGCAACGGCTCAAAGTCAGTGATTTACGGTCTGGTCAGGCCATCGGCAGCCACGGTCTGGAGGGCTATACCGGGATTACTGTTCAACAGAATAAACCGTTGCGAATCGGCGTCGTCTATCTCCGCGATCAGGCCTTTATCTTTTTCGCTACCACTGAAAATAGCCGTCAATTTAACGACTATGATGGCCGTTTCCTGTCCACCATTAACAGCCTGCATACGCTCAGAGAAGATGAGTTCGATAAGGCCCGTGAGCTGAAAATTCAGGTCGTCAGAGTAGATAGCGGTGACAGCTATACGCAGTGGGCGGCTCATTCACGCATTAGCAACAGCCCCATGCAGCAACTTCGCCTGCTTAATGATGACTACCCGAGCGGGGAGTTACAGCATGGTCAGTTAGCCAAGCGAGTTCGCTAAGCACTCGTGAGCATGACAAGCCGTCGGTTCGGCCCCGGCTACTGCCATTCTATGTGATTATTCCGGTGATAAGGTTCTGCTGCATTCTCAGAACAGCTCAATCACCGGCGCACTCCCATTATCACCGGCATAGCCAGTCCCGGTAGATGGCGCAAGCTGTTTTGGTACGTAGTCTTCGCGGAATGTTTCGTAGATTGCATCACTGGCTCCGGGTTGTGCCAGCAGGCCTGTTTCCGGGTCAATTCTCACAGTGACCATATCAATCGGTTGTTCCAGAGGGGCTTCTGGCAGCCCCTGCAGGGCCACTTCCATAAAATCGATCCACATTGGCAACGCGGCACGGCCACCGGTTTCATAACGGCCGAGACTGCGGGGACGGTCAAAACCAACCCAGCTTACGGCCACCAACTCGGGATGGAAGCCATTAAACCACGCATCCAATTGATCGTTGGTTGTCCCGGTTTTACCGGCCAAATCATTGCGTCCCAGGCTCATTGCTTTGCGACCCGTCCCATAACGTACGACATCCCGCAGCAAAGAATTCATGATGAAGTTGTTTTGCGGCGTCATGACCCGCTCAGCGACACTAAAGCTGGCATTGTCCATGGTGACCTCAGTCAATTGACAGGTTTCACAGACGGTTTTAGGGGCAGCCTGGAAAACGACTTCACCGTTAGCATTTTCAACACGCTGGATCAGATAAGGATCGACTTTATAGCCGCCATTGGCCAAGGCTGCGTAGGCAGTGGCCATATCCCAGGGGGCAGCGCTGCCACTACCCAGTGCCAGCGACAGGTTCTTGTGCAGCATTGTGTCATCAAAGCCAAATTGTTTAGCGTATTCGACGGCATAATCAGCCCCGATATCACGCAGCAGACGAATCGATACCAGATTGCGTGAATGGATCAGTGCCTCTCGCAGGCGGGTCGGGCCAAAGAACTTACCACTATAATTTTCCGGTCGCCAGACATTTTCCAGTCCCGGATCATCAAACACTACGGGCGCATCGTTGATAATACTCGCTGCGGTATAACCTTTTTCCAGTGCCGCCGAATAGATGAACGGTTTGAAGCCGGAGCCGGGTTGACGACGGGACTGGGTGACGCGGTTGAATTTGTTATTGAAATAATCAAACCCACCTGTGAGTGCCGTTACTGCGCCATCATGTGGTGCCAGCGCAACCAGTGCGCCTTCAGCTTCCGGTAACTGAGCCAGTTGCCAGCTTTCGCTCTCTCTATTTTCTACCCTGATGATATGTCCGGGCTGCAGCACGTCGCTCACTTTTTTAGGTACAGCGCCGCGGCTGTTAGTACTGAGTTTTTTCTGTGCCCATTTCATCGAACCCAGGGTCAGATTCTGATAACCCAGCTTTTTGATAAAAATCGTTGCTGAGTCATCGCTGATTGCCGTGACAATGGCGGGCTTGAGTGGACCAATACTATCGTAAGAATTGAGTTTCTCAGTCAGTGTGTCTTCACTTATATTGTCTTCCAGCTCAATGTCGGCGATGGGTCCACGGTAACCATGACGACGATCATATTCGAGCAGGGCAGTCTGCAGTGCATGGTTGGCGGCCTGCTGTTGGTCACCACGGATGGTGGTATACACATTGAAACCACTGGTATAGATGTCTTCTCCGAACTCTTCGATAAGCCGCGTACGAACCATTTCGGCCACATAAGGCGCATAAACCTCAATCTCACGTCCATGATAGGTCGCGCTGACCGGTGCCTGTGTTGCTTCTTCATAGTCCTGTTCGCTGATATAGCCTACTTCCCACATTCTTCTCAGCACATAGTTACGCCGGACCATGGCACGTTCCGGGTTTGCGATTGGATTAAACCGGGATGGTGCTTTGGGTAGACCGGCGATCATGGCCATTTCAGGCAATGTCAGTTCGCTGATAGATCTGCCGTAGTAGACATTGGCTGCGGCACCGACGCCATAAGCCCGGTTGCCGAGATAGATTTTATTCAGGTAGAGAGCCAGGATTTCTTCCTTAGTCAGAACCTGTTCCATTTCCAGTGCCAGAATGATCTCATTCAGCTTGCGCAGATAGGTTTTTTCACTGGAGAGGAAAAAATTTCGTGCCACCTGCATAGTGATGGTGCTACCGCCCTGCGTTTTTTCACCAGTCATCAAAAGCGAATAAACAGCACGGATAATGCCCTGATAATCGACACCGGGATGCTGATAAAAACGATCATCCTCTGCGGCCAGAAAAGCCTCAATCATCTGTTGTGGAATTTCCTGGTATTCGACCGGAATCCGGCGTTTTTCACCGAACTCCGCCATCAGTTTATTTTCCGAGCTGTAGATTCTCAGCGGTATTTGAAACTGGGTTTGTTTCAAAGTCTGGGTATCTGGCAATTTGGGAGCAAGAAAAAAGTAAAGAACAGCTGCAGCAATCAGAGACAATATCAGTAGTGCGGCAAAAATCTTAAAAAGCGTGCTGAAAATCCGGGACATGGTGATGAAAAATTCGCAATCAATAGGTCAGTAGAGTATATATAAAGGCAGGGAGAAAAACAGTGGTTGAGTTCAAAGCGCTGGTTTTATTGAGATTTATGTTGACATTCGGGGTAATCTTAATAAACTACTTTAACTAGCAGTGCTAAGTGAGCAGATCACGACACAATCAACTGGGATTGAGGCAACAGATGTTTGGACGAAAAAAATCTCCGCTACTAGGGATAGACATCAGTTCATCAGTAGTAAAGATACTGGAGCTCAATAAAAAAGGTGATAAGTATACCGTTGAGTCCTACGCCGTAGAACCTCTCCCTGTGAATGCTGTTGTCGAAAGCCGTATCGAGAACCGCGATGAAGTTGCCGGTGCCATTCGCCGAGCAGTGAAGCGCTCAGGCACCAAAGCCAAAGAAGCGGCCGTCGCTGTTTCAGCCAATTCAGCCATCACTAAAACAGTCACTTTCCCCGCCTCACTCTCAGGTCGTGAATTGGAAGAAAACGTACTGCTGGAGGCTGAAAACTATATTCCCTATCCACTGGAAGAAGTTCGATTGGATTTTGAAGTGCTGGGCACCTCTGCTGCAGATGTCGATGCTGTCGATGTGTTGCTGGCAGCATCCAGGCGAGAAAACGTCGATGCCCGTACCGAGGTCGTCGAAAAGGCCGGCCTCAAACCCAAACTGGTCGATGTCGAAGCTTATACCATGGAAAATGCTTTCGAATTGATTGCGAGGCAGTTACCGCATCATGGTCAGGGGCTCACCGTTGCAGTAGCAGATGTCGGTGCCACAGTCACCACATTACACGTGCTGGTTGATGGCAAAATCGTATTTACCCGAGAGCAGACCTTCGGCGGAAAAATGCTTACTGAGGACATAGAGCGTCACTACGGCTTATCTTACCAGGAAGCAGGTAAAGCCAAGAAAGACGGTAGTCTGCCCGAAGATTATGTGCCAAAAGTGCTCGAACCCTTCAAGCGTTCAATGACGATGACGGTGACCCGTGCCCTGCAATTCTTTTTCTCGGCATCCACGCAATACCAATCGATCGACCACATTATTCTTGCCGGTGGCTGCGCCTCAATTAAAGGCGTTGCGGAGATGATTGAAAATGAAACCGGCACCTCAACCTCTGTTGCCAATCCATTTTCTGACATGGTGTTGGGTTCGAGAGTGAAAATACAGGCTTTGAGCAACGATGCTCCCTCGATGATGATTGCCTGTGGATTGGCGATGAGGAGTTTTGACTAATGGCTCATATCAACTTATTGCCATGGCGTGAAGAGCGTCGTCAGGAACGACAGCAACAGTTCTATCTGGCCCTGGTTGCGGCATTTATATTCGCCGCGTTGATTCTGTTTCTGGTGGTCTCTTTTGCTAATGGCCTGATCGATGAACAGAACCAGCGCAACAGCTTCCTCGAAACAGAAATTGCCAAAGTCGATAAGAAAATCAAGGAGATCAAAGATCTGGAAGCTCAGCGAGCCAGATTGCTGGCCCGTATGCAGGTGATTCAGGATTTACAGGAGAGCCGTCCCAAGATCGTTAAGGTTTTTGATTCATTGCCCAGATTGGTCCCGGATGGCCTGCACCTCGAGCAGGTGACCCGCAAGGGTAATCTTGTCAGCTTTAATGGTGTGGCTCAATCCAACGCACGGGTGTCAGTGTTCATGCAGGAGGTCGACGCCAACGATGAATATGGCGAATCCAGACTGCAGGTCATCAAACGGACATCCAGCCGCGATGATGCTATTCGCAAATTCACCGTGGAAGTCAATGAAGCCAACCCTGATGCAGAGGATGGAGAGTAGTCATGGAGCTGTCATCAATCACAGAGCTTGATTTCAACGAAAGTGGCGAATGGCCTGTTGCCATCAAAATTGTCGCTGTTTTGCTTCTCTGTCTGCTTGTGTGGGGCGGTGGTTATTACTTCATCGTTAAGGATAAACAGGCACAGCTGAAAACCCTGGAGCAGAAAGAAGTTGAGCTGAGACAAACCTTTGAAACCAAGCAGGCCAAAGCCGTTAATCTGGAAGCCTACAAAGAACAGCTGGCCGAGATGCGGGTTATGTTTGCTTCCATGCTGGAGCAATTACCCAGAAAAAGTGAAGTGCCCGAACTGTTGCTCGATATCACTCGTACAGGTTTGATTAATGGCCTGGAATTTGAGCTATTCAAACCCGAAGGTGAGCGCGCTGTCGATTTTTATGCTGAATTACCCGTGGATATGACCGTTACCGGCACTTATCATCAGTTCGGCAAATTTGTCAGTGATGTGGCCGCGCTACCCAGGATTGTGACCATGCATGATATTAAAATGGGCCCGCTGAATGAGCAAACCGGAAAGATGACGATGGATATCAGGGCCAAAACCTATCGTTACTTCGATGATGAGTCCTGATTTTCCGGGGAGTGATTAGGAATATGACCATGCTTCAGCGATTTAAAACTCTTGCCATTCTCCTGTTTCTTCTCCCGCTCGTCGGTTGCCAGCAGGATAAAGAGGATCTCAACAGCTATGTCGCACGCGTCAAAGCACAGCAAAAATCCGACATCCCGCCGATACCGGTGATGAAGACCTACGAATCATTTGATTATGCCGCTGCAGACTTACGCGATCCATTCATCCCGACGGTGGTTGATGTGCCTGAAGAGCCGGTCCGGGAAATCGAGGATAACGGATTGCGCCCCGATGAGAACCGACGCAAAGAAGTGCTGGAACAATATGCCTTATCTGAAATGCAATTTGTCGGCACGCTGGAACAGGACCAGATATGGGCATTGATTCGCTCGCCTGATGGTGTGATCCATCGCGTTCAGGTGGGCAACTACATGGGGCTGAATTACGGCGAGATCACAGCTATCAGTGATACCAGCCTCGAGCTCAGGGAGATTGTTCCCAATGGTAATGGTGGCTTTGTCGAAAGAGAGACCACTGTGGCGGCAGTGGAGGTTAAGTAATAATGAATATCATGGCCTACAAAGACGGAATGAGTATGAATAAGCAGACAAGACAGTCGGTTCCGGGTATCGTGCACAAATCTGCGTGGGGATTGCTTCTCTCAGTGCTGCTGATACTCAGCTTCAACGTTTCGGCAAATGAGCTCAGAGAGCTCAACTACAGTTCTTTGCCGGGGAATAAAGCAAAAATACAACTCATTTTTTCAGAGCCATTGGAAACAAAGCCCCACAGTTTTGCCACTGATGACCCTGTCAGAATTGTTTTTGACTTCGCTAATGTTAAAAACCGCCTGAGTGAGCGAACCAAGCAGGTCAATATCGGTATGACTCGCAGCATTTCTGCCGTTGAAGCCGGTGATAGAACCCGTATGGTCATCAGTCTGCTGCAAAAAGCTCCCTATTCTGTCAGTCAGCAAGGCAATCAGTTAGTCGTTACCATTGAGGGATCGCAGGCTGCCCGCGCATCGACAGCCGCCGCTTCTGATATGACGACTGATGTGACAGATATCGATTTTCGCCGAGGTGAAAACGGCGAGGCCCGTGTTATCGTCCAGTTGAGCGATGAGAATGCCACGATGGATGTTCGTGAGGATAAAGGAAACATCGTGGTCGAATTACCCAATGTCGGTTTACCCGAAAAGTTACGCCGACGTCTGGATGTCGTTGATTTTGCCACACCTGTTCAGTATATCGAGTCTGGAACGAGTGGAAATGCCTCAAAACTGACATTAGTGACCACAGGGCGTTACGAGCATCTTGCCTATCAATCGGAAAAAACACTGGTTGTTGAGGTCAAACCGCTCCCCGAACAGGCGCAGGCAGGTGAAAGAGATCAGTTTGGCTATAGCGGTGAAAAACTGTCTTTGAATTTCCAGAACATTGAAGTACGTGCTGTGCTGCAATTACTCGCAGACTTCACCGGCATGAATCTGGTTACCAGCGATACCGTAAAAGGTAATCTGACACTGCGACTTAAAAATGTGCCCTGGGATCAGGCACTGGATATCATTCTGAAGTCCAAAGGGCTCGGCATGCGCCAGAGTGGTAACGTGATGATGGTGGCACCGGCAGCAGAAATTGCCGCGCGCGAGAAGCAGGAACTTGAAGCACAGAAGCAATTGGTCGAACTGGAACCCCTTTACACTGAAATTGTTGAGATCAAGTTTGCTAAAGCGACTGAGCTTGCGACTTTGTTGAGTTCCAGTGGCTCCGGTAGCAGTGGTGGTGGCAATCAAAGAGGTTTCTTGTCACCCCGTGGGAATATTACTATCGATCAGCGTACCAACTCGATGTTGATCAGGGACACGGCTGACAGTCTGGTTGAAATTCGTGAGGTGATTGAACAACTCGACAAACCAGTCAGACAGGTACTGATCGAGTCGCGTATTGTTATTGCCAACAATGATTTTAATAAGGAATTGGGTGTCAGGTTTGGCACTTCTGCCCAGAGTAATACATTGGGGGCGGGAACATCCGGCAGCTTGGATGGTTTGGATCTGAATCCCAATAATAGCGACCAAATCAGAGCTGATAGTGTTGTGGGTAATGATTTGAATGTGAACCTACCAGTGACTAACCCCGCCGGCTCTATCGGGCTTGCCTTGGCAAAATTGCCGCTAGGCATGATTCTGGAGTTGGAACTATCAGCAATGCAGGCAGAGGGTAAAGGGGAAGTCATTTCTTCTCCTCGGGTTATTACCGCCAATCAGAAGCAGGCTTCCATTGAGCAGGGTACTGAAATTCCTTATCAAGAAGCGACTTCCAGTGGTGCGACCAATGTCTCCTTTAAAGAGGCTGTATTGAAGCTGGATGTGACACCGCAAATCACCCCCGATGACCGTATTGTGATGGATCTGGAAGTCAGTAAGGATGAGGTCGGTGAAGTCTTTCTGGGTGTCCCCAGTATTGATACCCGGAGCGTCAAAACTCAGGTATTGGTAGATAACGGAGAGACAGTCGTGCTCGGCGGTATCTATGAGCAGACTAAAAACGATAATCTTGAGCGGGTGCCATTCTTTGGGGATCTGCCGTACGTCGGTTTTCTGTTCCGAAACACGACCAAGGAGGATCGAAAGCGTGAACTACTGGTCTTTGTCACACCAAAAATTGTGAAAGAGGGATTGCAGTATTAAAATCTCCTGCAGGATCTTTCTAACAACAAAAGCCGGATCAGAAGATCCGGCTTTTTTATGAACTATAATCTAAGGGCAGGCTATTGATAACAGGTAACATATTCCTCGTCGGTCCCATGGGCGCAGGAAAGTCTACCATTGGCAGGCAACTGGCCAAGGCGCTGCATCGTAAGTTTTATGACAGTGATAAGGTGATAGAACTACGCACAGGCGTGTCCATTTCCTGGATTTTTGAGATGGAAGGTGAAGCCGGTTTCCGTGAACGTGAAGCCAGAGCGATAGAAGAGTTGAGTGGCATGGAAAACATCGTGCTGGCAACCGGTGGTGGTGTCGTCCTGTCGGAACAGAACCGTGCGTTTCTGAAACAGCGTGGACATGTGATCTATCTCTCAGCCACGCCTGAACAGCTCTATCGTCGTACCGCACGCGATAAGAAGCGACCTTTGCTGCAGACCGGCGATCGACGCAAACAAATTGAAGAACTGCTCGCCAAACGCGACCCGCTCTATCGCGATGTGGCCGATATTGTGTTAAAAACCAGTGATCAGTCGATTCAGCACACGGTGAATGATGTGATCAAGAAACTGAAAAAAACAGGAAAAGCTAAATCAAACTTATGAAAACGCTGAACGTTGCCCTGGCAGACCGCAGTTACCCGATTTACATAGGTGAAGATTTACTCTCACAACCGGCATTGCTGCAAAAACATATCAAACGGAAAGAGGTGCTGATTGTTACCAATGACACCATTGCGCCGCTATATCTGGAGAAGGTGAAAAGTCAGCTGTCTGATTATCACTGCGAAGCCGTGATTTTGCCCGATGGCGAAGCTTATAAGACGCTGGATGTGCTGAATCAGGTTTACGATAAACTGTTGAGTGAGCGGTTTTCGCGACAGGTCACCATCATTGCACTGGGCGGGGGTGTGATCGGTGACATGGCCGGTTTTGCGGCAGCCTGTTACCAGCGTGGCGTGCCGTTTATTCAGGTACCGACGACGCTGTTATCACAGGTCGACTCTTCTGTCGGTGGTAAAACAGCGGTGAATCATCCATTGGGCAAAAATATGATAGGGGCCTTTTATCAGCCTCAATGTGTTATCGCTGATACCAGCACGCTCAACACCCTGGATGACCGCCAACTGGCCTCCGGTATTGCCGAAGTCATCAAGTATGGTCTTATCAGTGACTACGACTTTTTTGAATGGCTGGAAGCGAATATTGAACAACTCAAAGATCGCGATCCCAAAGCGTTGGCCTACGCGATTGAACGCTCCTGCCAGGATAAGGCGGATGTCGTTGCCAAAGATGAGACCGAACAGGGCGTCAGGGCCTTGTTGAATCTGGGGCATACCTTTGGTCATGCGATTGAGACGGGCATGGGTTATGGAAACTGGCTGCATGGTGAAGCCATTGCGACAGGTATGCTGATGGCGGCTGATTTGTCTGTCAGAATGGGTTGGTTACAAACAGATGAGCTGAGCCGGATAGAAACGATCTTTAAACAGGCCGGCCTACCAGTCAATGGACCTCAGGGGATGACCGCCCAACAGTTTATGGATTTAATGGCCGTTGATAAAAAAGTACAGGATGGGGTCATTCGTCTGGTTTTGCTGAAAGGCATTGGCCAGGCGGTTATCAGCGATGATTATGATCCTGCTGAGTTACAGCAAACGCTGACACATTTTCAGGGCTAGGAGATGAACGACTGCCATGGGTGAGTTAACGGCAACGTCTGCGGAACCCGCCTATATCAACAGGCTGGCATTAACGCACTCACCGTTTACCCAGCACACTCCGGACGGCGCGTTTTTTGATGGCAGTCATATTAAACAGCGGCGTCTGTTGATACAGCATCTGCTGCGGGCCACCACGACACCGATTTTGCTTCAGGCAGATCAGGGTATGGGTAAAACCACCCTGCTCACTCAGCTTCAGCGCCATGCCGCTGCCGATATACAGTTTTGTCTATTGCCCGCCAGCGGTAGCAAGCTCTCCCAATGTCAGTCTCTACTGGCTGATTTACAGGCTGAGACCAGCTACGACGAGGCGGCTTGCGAAGCGTTGATAAAACAACGTCTGGCACAGCTGCGACGCGTTAATATCGTTCCGGTTTTACTGGTTGAGGATATTGAATTACAGTCGGAACCGGTTAAGCTCATGTTATCTGACTGGTTCAGTTGGCAGGGGGAAGAGCAACAGCCACTCTGGCAGGGTATTATCACCACGCAGACAACCGTGGCATCTGTTCCTGACCTGACACTGCAAAAACTCGATATGCCGGCGCTTGAGCCCAGAGAGGTTGAGTCCTATCTGCTGCAACGCCTTAAGGCTGCCGGTTATCAGGGGGAAATACCGTTCAGCAGTCGTGAATTGCAGCGCTTTTATCGCCAGTCGGCCGGCAACCCCGCTAAGATCAATCAACTGGCTCACCAGCAGTTACTGGGCACCGCGCCTAAATCCAGGTTACCGATAACCATGCCTGCTCAGTTCCGGCAAGTCGGTCGCTGGTCTGTCGTGATTATACTGGGGCTGATTATCCTCGCGGCATTGATTTTTCAGCAGCAAATCAATAGCTGGATAGATAAGTCTGAGTCGGTCGAAGAGGAAGTGATTCTGCCGCCACTGGCTCAGGAGGACGAGCTTGCCACCGTAATTGTAGGTGAGGGTGAGACCTTGTCACAGGATAATCCAAGACAGGAACTGGCTGATCTGCTGGCAGAGATTCCTCCGACTGGTCAGACTGTTGCCGAGACCGAGACCGAGACCGAGACCGAGACCGAGACCGAGACCGAGACCGAGACCGAGACCGAGACCGAGACCGAGACCGAGACCGAGACCGAGACCGGAGTGACATCCTCTGCACCTACTGAGGCGGTGGGGCGTGAGCAGACTGAAGAACAAAAATCAGCAATGGCTGGTTCCGATCAACGGGTCATTGCTGCTGAGAAGTCTCCGCAGCCAGAGCAAGCCAGTAAAGCATCAAGCTCAATCCACAATAAAGACTGGATACTGCAACAAAAGGCGAATCATTATACCTTCCAGTTGATGGGAGCCTGGGATGCCGCTGAGGTGGAGGAATTTATCGAGAAATATGCGCTTTCAGGCGATGTAGCGACCTTTACCAGTTTGCGGAATAACAAACCCTGGCATGTACTGGTTTATGGTGTATATCCCACCAGAAAGGCCGCTTTAACGGCCAGCAACCAGTGGCCGGCACCATTAAACACGATTCCAACCTGGCTGCGACGTCTCGACAGTGTGCAGAAACAAATCAAAGAGAAAGGGGTAGCGCCCTGAACAGCGTGGTGGATTGGGTCTGATAACTGGCAAATACGGCGCGGTAAACTGTTTGCTGAAGAATCCTGGCCTTTGATAGCACACCTTCAACAACCAGGTCATCGAACCCCTGTCCTTGAGCAGCAAAGCAGACAATACCGCTACCACCGTTCCAGGTTTTGACCTGCTGCGTTGCCAGCAAGGTGGCAAAGCGTTGGGCATGTTGCAGCCGCAACCGCGTTTGTTGATAGAACCAGTCCTCCCCCAGCACTTTCAAATTTAACCATAGAGATAGAAACAGTTCGGCACCGTAAGAGCCGGTGACACGACCTGTGGGAGCTGAATCCAGGTAGTCAGTCTGACGACGCTCTGCCGGAAGATGACGGCTCAGATAGACACTACAGGGACGCGGCTGAAACAGAGACTTGTGCGGGTCAAAGCCCAGACTGTCGAGTCGTGCCAGATGATGGAGTGATTCTCGTTGTTCCGGCAGCATTAACAACGCACCGCCCCAGGCTGCATCCAGATGCAGCCAGCATTGATAGCGAGCCGCAATGTCTGCCACCGGTTGTAAAGGGTCGAGCGCCCCGATAAGGCTGGTCCCCGCTGTCAGAACAATAGCGACTGGTGCAGCCTGCCTGCAGGCCTGTTCAAGGGATGAGACATCTATCCGATCATCGGCATCAGTGGCGATAAGCTCAAGTTTGAGTCCCAGAATGCGACAGGCTTTATCAACAGAGTAATGCCGCGCGCGACTGGCATACACGATTTTGCTATCGATTTCGGCACTATCACGCGCCTGCCATAGCGCCTGAAGATTATTATCACTGCCGCCGTGACTGAAATGGCCGTAGGGCATCCCAAAACAGGACTTTAGCCAGTTAAGCGTATAGCTTTCGGCCTGCCGGAGTTCAGGATACAGTTCCGCTGACAATAAATTACCCCGGTGCATGGCGGCGAGCTGCATGCCCAGCAGGCTGTATGGGGCAAGGTCGGCAGTCATGTGGGCAGCTTTATCCACAGATAACATACGCTCAGCTTCGGCCAGCAAATCATGATAATAAGGTTTGGTGCAGACATCATCGATAGGCTGATGCTGCAGTAATGCCGATAAAAGATCGTTGGCCTGGTGCGCAGCCAGTAGCTGACTCATTGCAGAATCAGGCCTTTATCGGGAAATAAAGCCTGTTGTTGAAAATGAAATAACTGGGTGTGAATAGGGTGGCGCTGATACAGGGTGGTGAACCCTTTATCCAGCACACCATGTTGAATCAGCGCCTGAATACGACTGGAGACGACGGTGGAGCGCTTGATCATAATGAGTTCATCGGCCTCCAGCTGTTGCGAAAGCCATAAAGCCAGGCTGTCAGAACTGATGTCCCAGCTGTGGGCAATGTCTGACATCGTCAACAGTGAACGATCAGGCAGCCACACATGCAGACCATGCTCAAGTTCACTAACGTGGTGCTGGGGATAATAAAAAGCCTGACTGTTTGGCGCCAGATCGGCAAGCAGCAGACCGAACTGTGCCATGGCCAGCAGCGCCATATGATGGGCAGCACTGTCACTGAAACGATGCAGTCGCTGGGCATGACGGACTTCATCGGCAAAAGGACCGCCACCGGGTACGATGACAACGGCTTCATTTTGGCTGGCACGGTCCAGCAACTCGAGCCACTGTCTCAATTCCGGCGTATGAAACAGGCTGCCGCCCAGTTTAATAATCCGCATAATCAGCGTAAGCCTTCGATTAAATGCAGCATGGCTGCAGCCTTATCATGTACTTCCTGATATTCTGCCTCAGCCTGCGAATCTTTAACGATACCACCCCCGGCCCAGAAACGCAGCCTGTTGTCGCTGAACACCAGCGTGCGAATCGTGATATTGCTGTCCATGTTACCGTCAAAACCGATATAGCCGATGCTGCCACAATAAACGCCACGGCGGTTGGGTTCCAGCTCTTCAATGATCTGCATAGCCCGCAGCTTGGGGGCACCGGTGATGGAGCCCCCGGGAAAGCAGGCTCTTAACAAGGTGGCAGCAGATTGATCCTCAGCCAGAGTACCGGTGATCGTACTGACCAGGTGATGTACGGTGGCAAAACTTTCCAGCGCAAACGGCCTGGGAACACGAATACTGCCCGCCTTACAGACCTTACCCAGATCATTACGCAGCAAATCGACGATCATCAGGTTTTCTGCACGATCCTTGATACTGTTTTGTAAATCGTCAGCGAGTGCCTGATCTTTGCGCTTATCGCTCAGATGGCGGGGGCGGGTACCCTTGATCGGTTTAGTTTCAACCTGCCCGTCATGGACCTGAAGCAGGCGCTCCGGAGAGGAACTCATGATGGCTAGCGATCCGGTATCGAAATAAGCAGAAAACGGGGCTGCATTTTCTTGTCTCAAGCGCTGATAGGCATACCAGGCATCACCCTCTGCCGCTATCTCAAACCGCTTGGCCAGGTTAACCTGATAACAGTCGCCTTCGGTAATGTAATGTTGAATTCGCTCAAAAGCCTGTTTGTATGCCTGTTGATCGAGGTTGCAGCGCAGTTCACCCCGGACTCTGAATAATTTATCTTGTTCTGTCGTCGCTTCATCATCTGTCAGCTGAGCAAGCAGTTCAGGCCATTTTTCTGGTGTTTGTGGATCCTGGGCAAAGCTGGCCAGCCAGCAGCGCTGCTGTTGATGATCGGTGATAATAGCCCAGTCATAGATTCCCACGGCCATATCCGGGATGGCTTCTGCATCAAGTGCGGTTGAGGGCAAGTCCTCAATGCGTCGACCCAGGTCGTAGCCGAAATAACCGATAGCGCCACCGGCAAAAGGCAATTCACTGCGAGGCTGGTGATATTTTTTGAGTAGATCATCCAGCAGTAGAAAAGGATCCTCGTTACTGAGCCGGGCACCGGTAGCGCTGACAATCCGGGTTTGATTGCCACGGCACTCGAGTGTAATAAAAGGGTCGGCAGCGATGATGTCATAGCGCCCGGCGGGCAGGGATGTATTTGCGCTATCCAGTATCACCGGCCAGTGACGCTGACGCAATTGACGAAAATAGCGCTCGCTGTCACCAGGATAGGGCAGTTCAACACAAAGCGGTGGAAGTGTCTGGCTCATCTGATTATTTTACGATAACTGCTTCGCTGCCAGAAGGGCGAGTGCGGCGGCCGGTGCATGGTCGGCGGCAGCAGACTGGGACTGACACAGACTGGCAAAATCGATATAGGGCCGGTTCAAGCGTGCTGACAGGATTTCTGAGATAAAGCGACCGACACCGGCACCGATTATGGGGCTGTCATTGTTCAGCGGATAGAGGGTCATGACTTGAAGACAGGCCTCGGTAATATGCTGTAACTGTTTCTCTGCAAACCATTGCGCTATCAGATCCCAGGTTGGGGCACTGGCATTGTCGGCATCGGCAGCGAGCATTCTGGCCAGACGCTGGCGAGACAACTCGGCTGTCCACGGGGTGCCGTCAGCGCTACTATCCTGAATCTCAGCACCATCGAGTTTATCCAGCAATAGCCAGATGTCAGCGGTGCTGGCGAACCACTCTGCGGCAAGCCTGACCCGGGTGCCATTTAACGGCGCTTCGGTCGCCAGCGACATTAACGGTGTGCGGATGGCACCAGTATAGACCAGGCTGCCACTGATCTGTCGCTGATGATCAGTCAGGCCCAAAGGATGGACCTGGTGTGAAGAAATTGGCACGAGATCGCAGGTGGTACTGCCGATATCAATGAATAAGCCGCTTTCCACCTGACTGGCTGCAAAATCGGCACTGGCAATCCAGTTCATTGATGCGACAGCCTGCCAATCGATTTTAGCCTGCTCAGGCGTTAACCAACCTTGCTCAGCAGCGTAAATCTGGCAGTTTGAGGCTGGCAAAATCTGCGAAACACTATCGATAATTGCACTCACCCCCGCACGGCGGTGGGGGAAAGCATCTACCAACTCCCCCGTCATCGTGATGGCATGAATATCGCGATCACAGTCGAGGCGTCGTAAAGCCTGTTGCATCGACAGTTGCAGTTCTTCAATACCTCGCCATAAAGCACAAGGGAGCTGAATAACCTGTTCCAGTTGGCCATTTTTATCACAGCGGGCCACTTTAAGATGTGCACCGCCGATATCCCATCCGCAATAACCGGGTTGTTTCAATTTAGTCCTCTTTCAGATAGGGCATTAACTGTTGTGCCGGATTCGCAGTCTGTATCAGCGATAACTCGGCATAAGAAGCTGTCAGCCGTGGATTAATCTCAATCAGCCAGAGTGCATCAGCAGTTTTGACCAGATCAACACCGACAAACCCCCACAGTCCGGGCATCGTAGCATGTATCTGCTGCGTAAGCTGCCGAACTGCGGCGGGTTCAATGAGATCCTCACGGCCGGCTTCGCAGTGATTCAGTTTTAACGCATGGTTAGATTGGTTAATGTGCTGACGGTTCACCGATAAAACGGTGATATCCGTTTCCGTAACAAACAGGCTCAGACTCAGCGCCATGCCGGCAATAAAAGGCTGAACAATTTGCTTATCAAGTTCAGCGGTGGAAAGTGAGTTGAGATAGGATCTGATTTCATTGGTGGTCATCCTGAATGTTTGTTCACAGCCGGCCCCATCCCTGGGTTTGATAATCCAGTCAGACGCTTCGGGCCGGGCCTGATATGACCAGTCAGACGCTTTGACGGATTCAGGCGTGACTACCCCTTGCTGTGTTAACCATCGACTACACTCAAGCTTGTCAGTGCACAGGGCAATGATTGATGCCCGGCAGCCGAAGTGCACTTTATCTCTCTCTTCCAACTGTCTGACCAGTTTCTCAAGCAGACCATCCGTCTCCGGCGCAATAACGATAAACTGCTGATGTTGATCCAGGGATTGTTGCCATATCTGACGGTAACGTTGTTGGCTGTCGACGGACAAAACAGATAGGCTGGCGTCTGTGGCTTTGCAGGGTGGCAGACGGCTATCACGCATGATGGTAAGTTGACAGCCCAGTGCCGTCAGATCACGACAGATCGCTGTTAACATGGCGTCACCCTCTTTCATCAGTGAGGGTGAAAGAGTCTCACCAGCCAATGCGCCACTGGTAAGATGTTCGTAGATAAACACCGTCATCAATACTGTTAGGACCTCTTGGTCTGACAACCGGGCGGTGATGGCACCCTATAAACAAGAAAGAAGCAGATGCTGCAGATTATACCGGTGATTGATATTCGTGGCGGTCGTGTCGTTCACGCCCGGGGAGGCAACCGTCAGCAATATCCCGCCCTGAAATCTTTATTAACCAATTCAGTTACCCCTGCTGAAGTCATCAGTGATTTGCAGAAATGTCTGCCTTTTCAGCAACTGTACATTGCCGATCTGGACGCGATTGAAGAGGGAAAACAGCGCATGGACTTCTATGAATCATTGTGCCGGTCGTTCCCTCAGATAGAGTTCTGGATTGATAGCGGTATTAGGCAGTTAACGGCATTATCCGCATGTAGTCAGATTAATAATCTGCGCATGGTGGCGGGCAGTGAGACATTGGCTGATTCAAGCATGCTGACTCAGGGGGGAGGGGACGCCTGTTTGATTCTGTCTCTCGATAGAAAAAATCAGTCTAATCTGGGCAAGGCGGATTTATTCACAGAGCCGAGACTATGGCCGAAAAACGTGATTCTGATGAACCTGGACAGAGTGGGATCCAAGTTGGGGCCGGATTTGGAATGGTTACAGGCACAGCGGTCAAAAGCCCCGGAGGTGGCGTGGTATCTGGCGGGCGGCATCCGCAATGAAGCCGATTTAATCAAGGCACAACAATCTGGTGCCGCAGGCGTACTTGTCGCCAGCGCGTTGCATAATGGCGCTATCAACCTGCAGACGATGAAACGTCTGATGCAATAAAGTGAAACCGCCCTTCCAGAGAAGGGCGGCCATCACGGTTCAGAACTTACTTGGCACCGAATGGGTGTTCAGTTGATCTGTATTGTGCAACGACGTCAGCCGCTTTCGGCTCACGGGCAACCGCACGCTTGATTGCTTCTTTCGTGGCACGGTAGTTCCAATCCTGGATTTTTTCGTCACTGTCAGCGGTTGGTGAAATGAAGACACCAACGCAGATAAAGACATCGTCAGCTTCACCGGCAGGAATGGTGCCATCTTCAACGCACTCAGCTACAGCCATTGAAACACCACGCTGGGCAGGACCGAACATTTGAACCGCTTGCTTCATGTTCTTGATGGTGACTTTGTTGAACATGACGGTAGCAGGTTTAACCATCAGGTTAGGTGTGACTACAGCCAACAGACCGTTAACACCTTGTTTCTGGTCGGTCAGAGTGCGGCAGAAAGCATCTTCTGCTGCTGAGCCACGTGGGCCCATGATCAGGTCGATGTGTGAGACGTTGTCCAGGTCACCGTCTTCGATGACCAGGGATTCACCTACAAGTACGCGATCGATAACTGGCATGTTATATTTTCCTGTTCCAAAAAAATTGTCAAAAAGGCTCATTTTTTTCCCTCCTTGCTGGCAAGGAAGGGTTTATACGTAATAAAGGAACGTATCACCTGCTCAGTGCCGTCCGCTGGATGCATCATGGTACTGAAATTCGATTAGCAGAAAGCCGGCGCTGAAATGCATGAAGCAACAGCGTGGCCGCGACAAGGTCGGCGGTAGTTCCCGGATTAATGGCATTCTGCTTTAATTCTTTATCCCAAGCAGTGAGCTGATTTGAATAAGCATTTAACGTACTGTTTTTATTCATTTCAAAAACAAGTTGTTTTGCCTTTTTTGTCACTGCAATTGCCTGTTCCCTAGATTGCTTGCGACATATCAAGCTGTCGGGAAGCTCTGATAACAACTTAAGATACGCGAAAGCCGCTGCCCATTCAACACTTTCCCCAGAATTCAGCGCGCTTGTCAATCCCGGCAATCCAATTTCCCATAATGTGCTGAAATTGCTCACATATTGCAAGGCTATTTGATCCCGCTCCGCAGCCATTTTCATGGCTTGCAGCAGAGTAACACTGGGATCTCCGCTAATATCCTGTTCCTGGTGTCGGCCCAGGCCACCCGCCTCAGCCATTCGGATAGCCTGATAAGTTAATCTGGCATCTTCCACAGTCAGGTTCTGCAGTGTGGTTCTGAGCTTGTCAGTCAGATCATCAAACGTCTCAGATTGTTCGACGGCGCAACACAGGGGGGCAAATAGCAGCACTATGCCCAGATTGGTATTACAATCAACCACTTGTCGGGTCGCTGTTATTGCAGCCAGGATTCTCGCTCCCACGGTGAGTCCCGGCTGGGCCATTACCGGTGCAATGGCGCGGGCACTGCGGATGAAGTCATCAACCGCCATATTGTGGCCGTCGCTGAAGCAATTGACGTTACCTGGTTTGGGCGCGCGGACCTCTTTCTCACAAGCCCAGAATACGGAATCAGCTATCTCCGATTCAGACAGCATGGTTAGAGGCTAATCCCGCCGTTATACGCTGATTGACGGCCTGGGCCAGTGTGCCAGCGATATCGGCACCTGTCGCCTGGTAAAGACCTTTCCAGGCCGGAACACTATTGACTTCCAGCACGGTGAATTGGCCTTCAGGACCGCGGATCAGATCAACCCCGGCATAATCGGCCTGCACCGCGGCAGTAGCATGGATGGCTAACTGGCGCATTTCTTCAGAAACCGGCGTTGCGAAACAGCTGGCACCCTGCGCAAAATTGGTAATCCAGTGATTGGCGCGACGTGACATCGCGGCGCAGACTTCACCATCAATGACCAGCAGACGCCAGTCCTGCCAGGCACCGGGTATTTCAGGCGCAACATACTGCTGCAGGTAAAAAGCGCCCCCCACCGCTGCCTGTTGTTCAAACTGAGACAGTGTCTCTATCAGTGCAATACCCTTGCCCTGACAACCGAACAGCGGTTTCATCACCAGTAACTCACCGGCTGCCAGTTCTCGCTCAACAAGGGTTCTGGCGCTGTCTGCATTTTCACAGGCCCAGGTACGCGGTGTCGCAAGCCCAGCCAGGTGGAGGCGAAGTGAAGTACGGGCTTTATCGACGGTATGTTCTATCGCAGTCGCCGGGTTCAGCACGGGTACGCCGAGTTCTGCCAGTGTATGGAGTACATCCATACGCAGCGTGATTTGCTCCAGGAAACCGGGAGCAATTCCCCGAACAATGGCTGCAGCCGGCAGTTCATTGTCAAAACCGGGTATAGAAAGACCGGTCGGCGCATCCAGGTCAATACGGCACTCCGCCAGATCGGTCAGCATCGCCTCGATACCCAGCCGGCCCAGCGCAGTGGTTAACTGATCACTGTGCCAACCGTGGGTATCGTTGAAAATGACGACGCGGCGCGCGCTCATGAATTTACAGGCCGAATGACTGGTTAAGCAGTTCGTGATTCAGTTCACCTGCAGTGAAACTTTTGCCCGTATTGGCATTGGTGACAATGACTTTGCCGGGACTGAACAGGCTGCCATCAATTTTGAAAAAGTCATATTCATAGGATTTAAAGATCTCAGCGAAGGGCCGGCCATAATCCGAAGAAGTGTTGCTGGGCATTTTCTCAGCTAACGCTTTGGCTTCCTCATCCGTGGCATCAACAAACAGATGCACCTGGCCACCAAACAGAATGGCATCATTGGTACGGCCCATCGCGGTCATGAAATCGCCGCCCGGTGGTGCGACGGGGGTGACACCATAACCATCGACGATTTTTTCCAGCGGGAAATGCAGTTCATGCGCTTTATGCATGGCGACTTCCAGCACACGAATCGCGATTTGCATGACACCGGCCAGGCTGGAGGTCGGGGTCAGAATAAAGGTCAGGTTTTCTGCTTTGATACCGCAGTTATCAGCCACTTTTTCAGCCACTTCGACGGGTGGAAAGCTGTCGACTTCCAGAACGATAACGGTGGCGTCGGCTTTATCCTGATAGCCGAACTCCTTGAATAGTTCTTCTCGTGCAGCCAGCGCACGGCCGGGACCGCTACCGAGGGCAAAAAACTTACTGTCTTCGCTTTTATGCGACAGACTCCAGCCAGCATACTGACTGCCGAGACAACTCAGGACAGGGGTTTTAGCGTGAACATTGACGGACCAGGGCCAGTTATCAAAGCCACTGTTGGTACCCAGTGTGGCCGTGCCTAAGCCCCCCATGCAGATTTCACCAATGCGGCGGCCGGCTTCCAGACCGCCCTTGCAGTTGATTCCGGCATCGACGATGCGGGTGCCGTTATCCAGTGTGCTGATTTCCAGGTTAAGGGCCTGTGCATCGGCAATCAATGCATCGACCAGCGGCTGGCAGGCAGCGTTAACGCTGGTCCAGTTGGCTGAGAGTTCACTGCTCATGATAAGTCCTAAATTAAAGTCGAAAAAATAATCGGATTATACGTGATATGGGGCCGCCCTGTAATTATGCAAGCCCCTATTAATACAGGTTTTTCAGTCACCCGGATCAGGCTGCGGGACGATATTCATCGAGTGTTTGCGCAATTTTTTCAATACGTTTTCGACGAATCGCCTCACCAATGGCAATACCTGAGAGACCGGCTTCGATAAATTCAGTGGCGGATACAGCGGCGGCAGCCTCATAACAAGCCTGGAAAGCGTTACCCTCAGGCATGGGGGCATCTTCATAGCCAGGCCGGCCTCGGAAATCGGCCTCGCCGGCCAGCAGATATTGTTGAAAGCGTTCCGGACGGCGGAAGCTGTCGATGCCTTCGAGCACATACAGTACACGCTCGGCATCGAGTTCAAACAACAGATGTACATCGGTATGAAACTCAGCGACTTTGACGGCGAGATTACGGGTTTCTTTCGGCACTCTCAGCCTGTCACATAAGTCGCGGGTCAATCTGATGCTGGTCGCTTCGTGCCCCTTGTGGCTGGGCAGAATATCAGCCGGTGTCTGGCCTTTACCCAGATCGTGACACATGGCTGAGAATCGTACCGCAAGATCATCACTCAGTCGGGCTGCCTGGTCGATCACCATCATCACATGTACGCCGGTATCGACTTCCGGATGCCATTTAGGATTCTGCGGGACACCAAACAAGGCATCGACTTCGGGAAACAGCTCTTTCAGGGCACCGACTTCGCGCAGTGTGGTGAAGAACAACGAAGGCTTATCGGTTAACAGGGCTTTGGATAATTCCTGCCAGACGCGCTCCGGCACCAGATAGGCCAGTTCACCATCGGCTATCATTTGAGCGATTAAGTCCTTGGTTTCATCTGCGATTGTAAAGTTAAAGCGGGCCGCAAAGCGGGCGATTCTAAGCACTCTTACCGGGTCTTCGACAAAGGCAGGTGAGACATGACGCAGAACGCGCTGTTGTAGATCCCGTTGCCCATTAAATGGATCAATAATGTTGCCGTTTTCATCTTCAGCGATGGCGTTAATCGTTATATCACGACGTGCCAAGTCCTGTTCCAGCGTTACATCCGGGGCGGCATGAAAACTGAAACCATGGTAACCGCGCCCGGACTTACGCTCGGTTCGCGCGAGGGCATATTCTTCCTGGGTTTGCGGATGCAGAAATACGGGGAAATCCCTGCCCACAGGCCGAAAGCCATGGGTGAGCATGGTCTGGGGATCCGCTCCGACTACGACCCAGTCGTGATCTTTAACCGGTAACCCCAATAGTTTGTCACGGACACAGCCGCCGACGAGAAAGCATTGCATAACCACAGTCTAAGGTGTTTTAGGTTTAATTGCAGGCATACGTTCTGACAACGGTTTAATGGCCTGGTTTCTCTGGTTATCAAAAATGGCTGCGTAACTCATCACTGTCTGAACGTAGTGACGGGTCTCGTTGAACGGAATATTCTCTGCCCAGATAGTGGCATCCAGGCGTTCAGAAGGCAACCAGCGACTGACCCGATGTGGACCTGCATTGTAGGCGGCAGTAGCAAGCACGGGGTTACGCTGATTTTCATCCAGCATACGTTTGAGATAGGCACTGCCGAGTTCAATGTTACGTTCCGGATGATAGAGTTCTTCCAGTTGCTTCAACGGCCGGTTGATCAGCTTGGAAATAAGTCGTCCGGTGTCCGGCATCAGTTGCATCAGACCCAATGCACCGGCATGGGAGCGGGCCGTGGGGTTGAAGGCACTCTCCTGACGGGCAATCGCCAGAAGCCAGGAAGGATCCAGCCCCGTGTTTTGTCCAGCCTGATTAATGGCTTTGTCGAAAATGACCGGGAAGCGCAGGTCCAGTGCATCCCAGTATTGCGCTTTTCCCAGCAGCGCAATGGTCTGGTTGTGCCAGCCCCACTCGTGGGTGATCGTTGCCAGCATCTGTAATTCGGCATCGCTCCGGCGCTGAGATTGATAATAGGCTTCCCGACGCGCCTCCAGCATCATGTCCTGCAGATAAAACTCATGCAGACGCTGGACTGACGGTTGTTGCCGGAAATCTTGAAGAATCGCTGCTGAGACCGCGATTGGCCGATGATTCATAGCATAGGGTTTTGCCAGTTCATCGGAAGCCAGGAAAGAATAATAGTCACGCTGGCCGACAATGGCAGCAAAAGTTTCGCTGGCCGCGTCCTTCTGGCCCAGGCCTGCCTGACTGCGGCCCAGCCAGTACTGCCAGCGCGTAGAAGCCTGTTCGTCAATATTCATCTGCTTGATAGCTTTAATCGCTGCGCGCCAGTCCTGCTGCCAGATGGCTGCGCGGGCCTGCCATTCACCGCCAGGGATATTACCGAAGTAAATCAGTGCTCTGTCATCACGGTTCAGAGCAGCCCAGGTCCCGATAGCTCGGCGTACTTCAATCTGGTCCTGCTGGCTGAACTGATAATGATCGCGTAGTTGCTGCCACTGTTCGAAGGCCTTTTCAGGCGAACGCCGCGCCAGTCGGGTCAGACCATGAACAATAATCTCGCGTGACAGCGCCTCATCTCGGGCCAGACTGACAGTATTATCAGCCGGGGCTGTCGCCGGTAATTGTCTGAGTAATTCAATAGGATTGTTGTGGATGGTTTTCCAGCGCGCTACCCAGGCCAGTTCTCTGTTTGCCTGAGGTCCTGTGCGGGCCAGGTAATTGGCAATGGAAAACTGATTATCACGCAGCGCCAGCATAAAGCGCTGGTGGCGCAGGTCTTCACTCAATAAGCCAGCCTGTTGCCAACGGGAAAATACCGGGTCACAGGCTTTGTGCTGAGAATGGGGAACCAGCCACATCGCTGGTGTCAGTTCGAAGGCCTTCTCTGTCTGACCGGTTGCCAGCAGGGCCTGTAGCCGGTAGCACTCACGTTCCGCTGATTGCGGCGCCTGATAAAACTGCAGGTAACGCTGCCAGCGTTGTTGTTTAGCGAGTCGGTCCAGCCAGAAAGCTCTCAGACGTTCTGCATAAAAGCTGTCTTTTTCCTGCGCCAGAAAAGTCTCTATTTCTTCTATTGAAACCTGCTCCAGCCGGTGCCGGAGATACAGATATTGCAGATAGCCCTGCAGGGGATAGCCATCCAGCTGCTCGTGGAATTGTCGGAATAGTGAAACCTGATTTGTCTGCAGCGCTTTCAGTGCGAATTGGAAGGTTTGACGCTGTTTTTCCAACTGTGCCTGGCTGTCCGCCATAGCAATCGGTGACAGTGCCAGAAAGGCAAGATAAAACCACAGTGTTTTAGTCCATCGCATGCCGCTATCTTAAACCATGATCCGGGTAAAAAGCAGCAGGATCTGATCACAAATCACGGAGAAATTTGCAGACCGAGTCAGCCTTGCTGATCGCGGATACTGGCCTCAATTTGATCGAGGTTGGGAATCAGTGCCACTTTGTTACTGATTTTGATCTGACAATGCAGATAGGGTGAATTATTACTATCCTGCGTCAGATGCAACGCTGCCTGGTTAAGGGTTATCAATTGCGGAGAGCCTGAGCAGGGAATGGCATAAAATTCAATGTCGGCATCCGGATTGATGCCATTGATGATGCAGAGTTTGTTACCGGCAGATTGTGTTTCAACACCATCGGTCAATAGCGTTTCCAGGTAGACCAGGGGCAGCCGCTGCTGCTGCCAGTCAATAAAGCTTAGCCAGCTAGCGTCGCCGGCTAGTTCCTGTACGATGCCGGTGCGGGGTATCACTTCCGAAATGCTGCTGTTGGGCAGTAGCAGATAGTGCTGTTGAAGTGGAATTAACATGCAGTGAACGAACTGTGCTTGTTCTGGTTGTGCGGTCATATCTGCCCCTGCGGTTACTTATGCGGTCCGGGAAAACGCTGCTGCCCCAGCAGTGTCTGCATCTGGCTGACCAGTTCTTCTTCCTGGTAGGGCTTGCCCAGGTAGGCATTAACACCAATCTGCAAGGCTCGCTCACGATGTTTCTGACCGGTGCGGGAAGTGATCATGATAATCGGTAGATGACGGAACTGCGCATCATTCCGGACGATCGATGCGAACTCAAAGCCATCCATCCGCGGCATTTCGACATCCAGCAGAATGATATCCGGTTTTTGTTCATGCAATTGCGATAGCGCATCGACGCCATCACGTGCGGTGAGAACTTCAAAGCCAAGCCGTTTCAGCAGGTTACCGGTGGCTTTGCGCATCGTGATGGAGTCGTCAACCACCATCGCCATTGGCGCCTGCTCCTGAATTTGCGCTAATTCACGCTCAAGGTTAACGGCATCATTATTGTCGAGGTGCAGCTCCCTGGCGTTTTCAATCAAGGCCGGAATATCAAGAATGAACACGACCCGGCCATCACCCAGAATCGTTGCGCCATTGAGCGCAGAAATAGTTCCAAGCTGGCGGCCCACAGATTTAATGACGATTTCGCGGTTACTGAGAATACTATCCACCAGGAGAGCAACCCTTATCTCCCCTGAGCGGAACAACAACAGCGGTAACTGATGCTTGAGATTCGCAGGCAAGCTCAAAGGCTTGTCCAGCAGAGAGGCAAGTGGAATGAAGTCGTACTGCTCGCCCTGGAAACTGTATTTGGGATCATGCGTGCCCAGCATCAGCTTAATGTCACGGACACTAATCCGTTCACCGGCGTTAACGCTGCCCAAGGGCACGGCATATTGTTCGTCCTGCACTTTCACCAGCAATGCCTGGATGACTGACAGCGTCAGCGGTAGCCGAATCACAAACTCTGTGCCTTTGCCTCGCTGGGACTGGATACCAAGACGGCCTTTGAGCCCCCGAATTTCGTTACTGACCACATCCATGCCAACGCCACGGCCGGACAACTGGGAGATATTATCTGCCGTGCTGAAACCGGAGGTCAGAATCAGCTGGATGAGTTCATCGTCAGACAGACTGTCGTCATCATTGATAAGGTCTGATTCCAGCGCCTTCTGACGAACTCTGTCTACATCCACGCCCTGGCCGTCATCGACGACGGTGATAACCATTTCTGAGCCCTCGCGGTTGATCACAATCTCTAATCGGCCATGCTCAGGTTTACCGTTAGCGAGGCGAACACCGGTAGCCTCAATACCATGGGCGATGGCATTACGTAATATGTGCTCCAGCGGGGCAACCAGTCGATCCAGAATGGTCCTGTCTATCTCCAGTTCCGCACCCCGTATGATGAGGTCGGCTTTTTTATCGAGTTCAGTCGCAGTCTGTCTGACAATACGCTCCAGTCTGGGAGCGACGGCACTGAAAGGTAACAGCCGTGTAGCCATCAAACCTGCCTGCAGGTCGGCATTCAAGCGAGACTGTTGTAATAAAATGGCATCGGTTTCTTTAACCAGCATATCCATCGAGCGGCTGATGTCATTCAAATCGATGACACTCTCAGTCAGGCCTCGGGATAGTTGCTGGATCATTGAAAAACGGTCGAGTTCCAGTGGGTCGAAGTCTGAATCCTGTTTCAGGCGCTCATCTTCATAACGAAACAGGATCTGGGTTTCAGTTTCAATCTCCAGTTTGCGCAATTGATCATGCAGCCGGGTGACGGTTTCTTCCATCTCCTGTAATTGCTGGCGCATGGCGGTATGCTGCTGGGTGACCCGGTCACGGGAGATACTGACTTCACCGGCAAAGTTAGTCAGGTAATCAAGTAAATCGGCACGCACGCGAACCTGTTCCACATGCTGAGATGCTGGTTTCGCCACCGATGAGTCTAGTTCAGGCGCCATTGTAGGTGGCTCAGGAACCACTGTAGCGCTTGAGACTTTTTCCGGTTCCGGTAACGGTCTGTCATCAATATCCAGAACAGCACCTTCAGTGCGCCAGCTGATTTCTTTTATCAGTGACAGGGCGGTTTGCAGTGATAAGCCCTGAGCCAGTTGCTCCTGCATTTCACTGAGTTTGTCCTGGCAACGTTGCAGCAAATCAAAGAAGTCTTCATCGGCGGCGACTTTGTGGTCAGTGACGGCGATCACCAGGGCTTCCATCTGATGGGTCAGATCAGCCATCGGTGTAATACCAGTGAGTCGTGCGCCCCCCTTCAGGGTGTGCAGATCCCGCTGTAACTGAAGCGGATCTACCGCACTGTCATGATTCAGATGCCAGGCTTTGATGGCCTGGCCACTGGAGGTCAGTAATTCAGCGGCTTCTTCACTGAAGGCGTCCAGTAGTTCAGGGTCCACATCTGCGGGAATGACAAAGTCATTTTCGTCGACATCCATTTCCGACAGGGTGTGTCGTGGTGTTGACTGGGCTGCAAGATAGTTGTCTACACGGGCAGAAAAGTCGAAATCAGAAGTGTCTGGTTTGTTCTGAATCAGGTTCTCAATATGTTGATTTAACTGCTCATAACCCAGCTCAAGCAGGTTGTTGAGACCATCCGCCTGGGGGTGCTGTTGCTTAATCAACCGTGAAAGAGCGGCATAAACCCGAGCAATATGCTGTTGCTCTGCTTGTTGCGCTGACTGCTCCAGGTCATAGAGGGTCTTATCCAGGGCCCTCAGATTGTCCTGATCATCAGGTTGTTGCTGCCAGTGCGCTAATTGTCTGGTGTAGGCATCCAGTAACTCGTCGGTTTCCTCTAGGAAGACCACGAGAAATTCCGGATCAATGATCGGACTGGCAGCGGTGGACTCGTCGCTGGGTTTGAGCTCACTGACAGCGGCTGACAAGGCGCGAATGTCGGGTTCAGGCTGGTCTTCAGTGATACTGAGCAGCAGTTGATCCAACTGTTCGACAATGAAACTCAAATTCTGCAGTTGCTCACCGTCAAGCACCGCGTCCTGAGCATGGAGTTGTTTCATGACACTATCCAGCTCACTGGCAGTGATGCCCATTGGCTTGATGCCGGCAATGTTGGCGCACCCTTTCAGGGAGTGCACGGCTCTTAGAATGGGTTTGGTGATTTGACGGGAAAAAACGATATCTTCGAGTCCCTGGCGCAGGGTCAGGATATGTTGTGCTGCTTCAGCAGCGAAAATTTGCAGCAACTCATGGTCTTCCTGCTGGGCTACTGTATCTGCCTCCAGATGTGCATCCTGCATCGCGAGATAACGATCCACGCTGCTTGCTGAGCCTTGTTTTGCCTGGTTAATCAGGTAGCGGTCGACAGAGGTCAGTGGTTTGAATGCCGCAGTGAATGGTTTTGCCGACGATGGCGCCGGAGCAGGACCTGGTTTCTCATCATCTTTTTGTTGGCGCAAATAGCGCGCGACGCCGGTTTCCGGTTGCAGGCGCTGAATATAGCTTTCAACACCTGTGAGCGTTTTATACTGCGTTGTTTGTGAATCAGCGGACTTCGCTTGTGATCGAATATATCGCTCTACACTGGTGAGAACCTCAGTTTCAATGTGGAAGCGGTCGGGTTTTTTGTGTTCCTTATCTGTTTCCGCCGTCTGCTGGTAGTTGGAGAGATCAAACTCGACCAGGGTTGGATCCGTGTCTGGTTCGATAATGACGAGTTCTTCTTCCTGGTCGATAAGTTCAATTTCTTCAGCAGCCGTTTCTGGCCAGGAAAGGTGTTCATCTTGATGGGAGATGGTGGTCTCGTCTCCCGTACTGACTGGTTCAGTGATTTTATTGGCCAGACAACGGTCTTTGAGTGTATGCAGCGCTTCGACTTCTGTGGGCAGCGTGTTATCACCACGGGTGAAACGTTCGAGCAATGCCGGGATGATTTGCTGAGCCTCTGAGGTCAGATGCTTTACCTCAGCCGTTTCCGGCCGTGTGCCATCCAGAACATGGTTCAATACTTGTTCTACAGACCATGCCAGTTCACCGATAACCGTGGCACCAGCCATGCGTCCACTGCCCTTGAGGGTGTGGAAATGTCGACGGATATCACTGAGTACCTCGGGGTCATCATGCTCGAGCCACTGAGGCATCAATGTGTCCAACTCAGCCAGTACTTCTCTTGCTTCTTCAACAAAAACTTCAGCGATTTCAGGATCAATTCCGTCAGCTAATTGCCATGAGGCCGGCTCTGATAACGCCGTTTTATTTTCTGTCAAATCGTCTGCAGGGACATCATCAGCGGGTTCACTGTCAAACAGCAGGGAGCTGTCTTCATCAGCAAGTAAGGAATCCATCTCCTGCAGTGACGGGTCTGTTTCTGTTGCAGGTGCCTCGGCAGGGAGAACAGAGCTACCTTGATCCCATTCAGCCTGATCAAAGTTGGCGAGCTTTTCTACAGCATCATCAAGATAATTGTTTTCAGCATAGCCATGATGACGAATCCCTTCCATATACATATCACAGCAGGCCAGAATCTCGGCAAGCTGGTCTAACTGTGCGGGTGTGAAGGCTTCGCGGCTCTCACTTTGCTGATCAATCTTGTCTCCAGCCCGTCGAAGTATTTGGGCAGCCTCGGGATAGTTGAGCATTTCCAGACTGCTGATGATCAGTTGCAACTGGCGCGCTGTTTCTCCCAACTCATCCGGGTGTCGCTGGGCTTGGCTCATCAAGGTTAAGGTTTCTTTGATATTGGCCATTTCCAGCAGGCATTCGTTGATGACTGTTTCACGCAGCTTATCGCTGATATCCGCCTGAGTGGAGGACTGCAGGAATTGTTCGACCTGCAACAGTGCATCCGCCATGTCTGACAACATCATCTCGTCAGCTTGACGCCCCCCATCCAGCAAAGCCTGAATTTGTTCCGCCTGATGATGAAGCAGGTTGCTGGCCTCATACTCAGCGAGCAAAGCCAGCGTATCTGTCATGCTCTGCAGTTGCTGCAGAATCATGTCGAGGTGACTATGGTCGGTTGTTTGATCTGATTGCTGTTGATTGATTTGGATTTTCAGATCGTCCAACTGTTCCAGTAAGGCCAGATGAGCATCGCCAAGTGCATTGTCGCTCATGCCATAGATTTTCTGCTTCTGGTCAAAGAAATGCAGATGGAAAGTGGTCTTGAGTAACGTGACCTGTGGACCGTGACTGTTTGCATGGGCGACAGAGCGCAACAGAAGATTGACCAGATCGGTTGGAAATTGCGCTAACAACGCCGCTTCATTCTGCTCAGACTGTGTTTTTATCGGTGCGACCAGTTTACCCAGTAACTGCTTCACCGCTGCGTCAGACTGCAGTCCCTGATGTTCAATGGCTTCAATAAGTGCTTCGGCAGCCCACCAGAGTAAGGTGGTTTTTTCTTCCCGACAGGCCAGGCGGAGATAGTGAACGACGCCGCGCATGTTCCTCAGACTTTCTGCATCCTGTTTTCGCAGCCAGTTCAGCAGCATAACTTGGAATGCATGTCCCAGCTTATGCTTTTCTATCGCAATTTCAGGCAGTCTCCGGTTTGGGCTGGGTGCAATACTGTCGGGGAGTGGCTGAGTCAGCAGCGGCTTGAACAGCGAGTCTTCAGTTATGGCTGACGCACCGCGGGCTTGACGAAGGTCATTAATGCTATCGAGCAGGGACAGGGGATGATCCTCAAAATCATCACTCAGTAACTTGAGATAGTTGGGTAGTAGTAACAAAGAACGAACCAGCGAGTCTTCAGCCTGACTCTTATTGCTCACTTTGTTATCACGCAGGGCCATCACGGTGTGCTGCATTTCATCAGCAAGCATCCCGGCACCACTGATATTCACCATATCGAGCGTCCCTTTGACCTGGTACAAAGCTTCAATACAGTCGGACAGTGTCTTGGTGTCCCCCTCACCATCGATGAAGTTATTCATGGCATTCAAGGCATGTGTCAGTGACTGCTGCAGTTCCGTTTGCAGCCACATCAAAGCGTTGTAGTTGCCTTTGATTAATTGAGCCATGGTCGCTGGTGCCCCCGCCTTGTCACTTTACTGTGGCAGTTTAAAGCCGGAAACCGACTTACGCAGTTCATTGGTAAGATCCAGCAGACGGCCGATTGCAGCGGCACTCTCATTTGTGCCTGTTGAGGTCTGCATGGTGATTTCCTGAATCACGTTCATATTTTCAGAGGTACTGACAGCCGCTGTGGCCTGCTGCTTGGCATTGGCGGTGATGTTATTGATAAGCTCGGCAAGTTGCTGAGAAACCGCTTCAATCTGTTCCAGTGAGGTGCCGGCATCCTGTGACAGTTTGGCACCGGAGACGACTTCGGAGGTGCTCTGCTCCATGGAGGCGATGGCTTCACTGGTATCGCTCTGAATGGTTTTTACCAGCGCATCGATCTGACGGGTCGCATTACTGGAACGTTCAGCCAGGCGCTGAACCTCGTCCGCCACCACGGCAAAACCGCGACCGGCTTCACCCGCCATCGCAGCCTGGATGGCAGCATTCAGAGACAGAATATTGGTTTGCTCGGCGATGTCGTTGATCAGTTCGACAATGTCACCGATCTGCTGCGAACTCTCGCCCAGACGTTTAATTCGTTTTGAGGTTTCCTGAATCTGCTCGCGAATCGTATCCATGCCCCGAATCGCTTTCTTAACCGCAGTATTACCCTGTACCGCCAGCGATACCGATTGTTTCGCTACTTCGGAGGACTGACTGGCATTTTCCGATACCTGTTCGATCGAACCGGCCATCTGGGTGATGGCCGAGCTGACTTCAGTAATCTGTTGAGCCTGATGTTCACTGGCGTCAGTCAGGTGCAAAGCAGTGGCCTGGGTTTCCTGCGCGGCGGAAGCCACCTGCAGCGTGGTTGAGTTGATCTGTTCAACCAGGCTGCGGAGGGCGTCGATGGTGTAGTTCACCGAATCGGCAATCGCGCCGGTAATATCTTCAGTCACGGTGGCACTGACAGTCAGGTCACCGTCAGCCAGGTCACCCATCTCATCCAGTAGCCGCAGGATGGCATCCTGGTTGTGGCGATTCTGCAATTCCATTTCGTCCATTGCGGTCTTCAGTGACCGGATTGACGGGAAACTGAGTCTGACCACTGCGACAAGCGTCAATACAAAGGCCACCGCCACCGCAATACTGAGATGCAGGATATTGTCGTAATAAGCCTGATACTGGCCACTGGCTATCAGCCACAAGCCGCCGAGGGTGACGACACTGAAGACGATCACAAAAAACAGATTGAGCCAGTTTTGTCTGCGCATCAGGGAAGAGAAAAAGAGCTTGCTGGTGGATGTCATAAACCTTAATCCTGATATCAATGGTTAGGCGGCGGCATTGAGAAAACGGGGGTCACTGATCAGATGCCTGAAACTGAACACCTGCCAGTCGATCTCCTGCTGGTGAATCATCCCGGTCAGATACGGGGCGAGTTCAGTGGTTTCTGCTGCGGGGAGGGGGGCAGGCTGCTGCTGAAAATGTTTCAGTCCGAATACCTCATCCACTGCCACGCCACTGATAGTGTCGCTGTCATTAATTACAATAATCCGGCTGCGTTTATTCAGTTTGAATGCTTTGTCATGCAGAAACTGATTGAGATCAAAAACCGGCAGCAATTCACCACGGAGATTGACGATACCGAAAACCCAGCGTTGGGACTTCGGTACCGGCGTTATTTGTTCAGGTACTGGAAAAACCTCACGTGTCTCATTCAGCGGGGTGACAAAATGGCGTGAGCCGATACGAAAAGCGATAGCCGTCCAGCTTTGTCCTGCCGGGTCCTGCTGACCCAGCCCCGCCGCTCTCTGTCTGCTGCGACGCTCCATGTCATGCAGCAATGAGATGATGTCTTCAGGCGTCTGTAATACAGCCATGATCACTGCCCCAACAGCGCGTTAATTTGCTGCATTAAGTCCTGCTCAGTCACCGGTTTACCGAGATAACCCCGGGCGCCCTGGCGCAGCCCCCACATTTTGTCTGTTTCTTGATTTTTGGATGACACAATCACGACCGGAATGTGGCTTGTCTCTGGGTCTTTAGTCAGTTTACGGGTGGCCTGAAAACCATTCAGATTGGGCATGACCACATCCATGAGTATCAGATCAGGCTGGTGCTGGAGGCTTTGAGCCACAGCCTGCTCGCCATCTTCGGCAACCAGCACCTCATGGCCGTTTTTTTCCAGCATTTTCTGTAAAACGTAGACTTCCGTGGGTGAGTCATCAGCTATTAGAATCCGTGCCATAAGCTATTCAGCGTCCTGGTGTTTTTCAAGCGAATGTTTACGGATGGCTCCCAGCAGATCATCTCTGGTGAACGGTTTGGTGAGATACTGCTCTGCACCGACGACACGTCCTTTTGCCCGATCAAACAGACCATCCTTACTGGAAAGCATGATGACGGGAATGTCCCTGAACTTGGGATTGTTTTTCACCAAAGCGCAGGTCTGGTATCCATCCAGGCGAGGCATCATAATATCAATAAACAGAATATCAGGATGATTGGCGCTGATGATCGGCAAAGCTTCAAAACCATTGTCTGCCGTCAATACATCACAGCCTGCTTTTTTTAATAAGGTTTCTGCTGTTCGACGAATGGTGTTGCTGTCATCAATCACCATGACCTTCAGGCCGGAAAATTCAGATTGGTTCTCGCTCACGGTCATGCATTACCTGATAAAGTCGTCATTCTAGTTCTTGGTTAAGCCCTGAGGAACGAAGATAACCGATTTTTAGTCCGCAGGCTAGTGATGTAAAACAGCCTGTTTTCGTCGCGCCATGGCCTGAATTTAAACGACCAACGAGTATGTATCACTTGAAAAATGCAAACTGTGTCCCATCTCACAGTATAGACAGTGCTTATGAAGCAACCTGCCATCCCTCAACAGCGAGATAGATTATGACCACTGGCGTTCCGCACCTGATCACTGCCCTCAACGGCCCACTGCTGCAGCTGGAGTCTCATCTGCTTGAGAAACAGACCCAAGTCGAAACCTGGCTGCGCGAACAATGGCTGAAAACACCGTCACCGTTTTATGCTTCCGTCGACCTGCGAAATGCCGGTTTCAAACTGGCGCCAGTGGATACAAATCTGTTTCCAGCCGGTTTTAATAATCTCAACGCGTCGTTTATTCCATTGTCGATTCAGGCTGCCCAGTCAGCCGTGGAGCGAGCATGTCCGACCGCTAAACGGGTGTTAATCGTGGCGGAAAACCATACCCGTAACCTGTTCTATCTGGAAAGCCTGGAAACGCTGCGAGACATTTTTCAGAAAGCTGGGCTGGAGGCCCGAATTGGGAGCCTGCGGGATGATATTACCGAGCCTGTGACGGTGGATCTTCCCTCCGGTAAGCAATGTCTGCTGGAACCCCTGGTCAGAAAAGGCAACAGGGTGGCAGTGGATGATTTTTCTCCTTGTCTTGTGTTGTTGAATAACGATCTCTCAGCAGGACGGCCGGCGATTCTGGAAGGACTGGAACAGGAAATTATGCCCCCGCTTCATGCCGGCTGGTCGACACGTAAAAAGTCCCATCACTTCAGTCATTACAGTAATGTGGCCAAGGAATTCGCTCAGCAGATTGATATTGACCCCTGGCTGATTTCGCCATTGACCCTGCAATGTGGCGAGGTGAATTTTAAGGAGAAAGCCGGGCTGGAATGCCTGGCGCGAAATATTGATAACTTGCTGATGTCGATTCGCAGTAAATATCGTGAATATAATATAGACCGGGATCCCTTTGTCGTCGTTAAAGCCGATTCCGGGACTTATGGCATGGGTATCATGACGGTAAAAAGTCCTGATGACATCTATAATCTCAACCGTAAACAGCGCAATAAAATGTCATCAGCCAAAGAGGGACTGGTGGTTGATAATGTGCTGGTACAGGAAGGGGTCTACACCTTTGAAACGCTGGGGGATGAACAGGCCGTGGCGGAACCGGTTATTTACATGATGGATCACTTCGTTATCGGCGGTTTCTACCGAGTACACACTGGCCGCGGTGCAGATGAGAACCTCAATGCGCCGGGTATGCACTTTGAGCCACTGGCCTTTGCTCAGTCCTGTATTACCCCGGATCAGAATGAACAGCCGGACTCCGAGCCCAACCGCTTTTATGCCTATGGGGTTATTGCCCGGCTGGCGCTGCTGGCCGCCGCAAGAGAACTGGCCTAAGCGTTGTGCTCACTGAGGTAGGCGATAGTCATTGTCTGGTTATGTAACTGACTGTGGCTATCATCTTCCCCGGAGCAGATTTCACCATTGGAGTAGAAACCGGTAATGCCGGTCTGCATACCCAGCAAACGTTGAACGGCAAACACTTCATCTGCAACCTGGGCTTCCATCACCAGCTTACGGCCGACACAACTGACGCAGATAGCCAAAGCCTTGTCGTTGATATTGACGTCTTTCTGCAGAATCTGACGTGCCGCTTCACTGGCCCCCATTACCAGGCTGTCATGATCGGATTTGAGAAACCGCACCGTGGCGCCCTGATCAATATTGCCGGCAAAAGTCAGGCTGTTATCTTTCTCATTCACTGACAGCAAAGTACGGATAACGTTGACATTTTTCTCATCCATGATGGCAAAAGGAAAGTTGAGTCCCGAAGCGGGCAGTTCATTGGCGTAATAGCCGATATACATCTTATAAAGCGGCAGGGCGGGCTTGTTGTCGAGTTCGTAGACTACATTTTTATTGGAACGGGTGATCTGGCGGGGTGGGCCATAAGGTTTCCAGCCACCCAGTGCACCACTGGTGACAATGGCATCTTCCCCATAGATGCCGACCGCAATCACAACGCGATCTTGAATTTTATCGTTATTGATCAGCAACGTTTTAGCGAACTTGGCGTCATCTCCCGCCAGTCCGCCAGTGATCGGAATGTTAGGCAGGACTTCCTGCAGGCCTTCCACCAGTTCGGAGCCATTCACATTAAGACCGTCGCTGAGTACGAAAACGCCCTTAAGATCATCCATTTTCAGCTCACCGGCGATCTGAGCACCCAGTGCATGGGATTGTTCCATGCTGTTTACCGGCTTGGAAATGAAGCGCAGTGTACTCCGCTCCCATTTCATGGCAGTGATATGAATGCTATCGTCATAAACGCCATCACCGGTGATTTCACCTGAGGTGGTGCAGCCGATGATTTGTGCGTCGGGGTAACGTTTTCTCAGGTTTTTGGCAAATCCGCGTTCATTAAACCGATTTACTGAACCGAAAACCAAGACCCAGTTTGCATCCGGCAAAGGTGAGGAGGAAGGCAGTTTGTTAATGCCTGTCTTGGCGGGGAGGTGTTCCTGTTCAAACTTCATGAGTAAGCGAATCTGGCTCCGTATAGGCGACGCATCCTGCGCCGGAACAAGTAGCGTTATTAAACCAACGATTGATACTACATCAGTTCAATCCGGATGGGGAAATAGTCCGCCATCAAAAATGTGAAAAAGTTCACAAAATATCATGTGCTAAAAAAGCAAAAAGCCGCAATTATTTCTGCGGCTTGTGCTGTATCTCAACCTGATCGGTATTACCCTGCCAGTTTTTTCTTCAGGATTTCATTAACCTGAGCAGGGTTTGCTTTACCTTTGGATGTTTTCATCACCTGCCCTACAAAATAACCCAATAACTGCTCCTTACCGTCGCGGTATTGTTGTACCTGATCCGGGTTATTAGCCAGTACCTCATCGATCATACTTTCAATGGCACCGGTGTCTGTTACTTGTTTCAGGCCTTGAGCTTCGATAATGGCATCAGCATCTTTACCTTCGCCTTTCCATAAAGCCTCGAAGACGCTTTTCGCTATTTTTCCGGAGATGGTGTTGTCAGCAATGCGTTGCAGTACACCCGCCAGTTGTTCAGCACTGACCGGTGATTCAGTGATATCGAGACCCGCTTTGTTAAGGGCGCCGGAGAGTTCAACAATGACCCAGTTGGCACATTGTTTGGGGTCTTTACCGCCAGTTGCTTTCAATACGGATTCGTAATAATCGGCAAGGTCACGACTGCTGGTCAGCACTGAGGCATCGTACATCGATAGACCCAGTTCATTGACAAAGCGATCCCGTTTTTCATTTGGTAGTTCCGGCAATGTAGCGCGGACAGCGTCGATAAGTGCTTTGTCGACGACTAATGGTAACAGGTCAGGATCGGGGAAATAGCGGTAGTCATTCGCTTCTTCCTTGCTACGCATGGAGCGGGTTTCATTTTTATCAGCGTCGTAAAGACGGGTTTCCTGAATAACCTCACCGCCGCCTTCCAGCACATCGATCTGGCGTTCAATCTCATAATTGATGGCACGTTCAACGTTGCGGAATGAGTTGATGTTTTTAAGTTCAGTACGGGTGCCGAATTTTTCCTGGCCTTTGGGGCGAATCGACACATTGGCATCGCAGCGGAAAGAGCCTTCCTGCATGTTGCCGTCACAGATCTCCAGGTACCGCACCAATGAATGAATTTTTTTCATATAGGCCACGGCTTCTTTGGCACTGCGCATATCCGGTTCAGAGACAATTTCCAGCAACGGTGTCCCCGCCCGGTTCAGATCGATACCGGTTTCGCCATGAAAATCTTCATGCAGGGATTTACCGGCATCTTCTTCCAGATGGGCACGGGTGATGCCGATGACTTTTTCAGTGCCGTCTTCCAGCTCAATGCTGATTGACCCCTTGCCGACAACGGGTAGTTCATACTGACTGATTTGGTAGCCTTTGGGCAGGTCGGGGTAGAAGTAATTTTTGCGGGCGAACACGGAGCGATCAGCAATCTCGGCATCGACCGCCAGACCGAATTTAATCGCCATAGTCACTGCTTGCTCATTGAGTACCGGTAATACGCCCGGCAGGCCGAGGTCAACGGCGCAAGCCTGGGTGTTAGGGGCGGCACCGTAAGCAGTGGGCGCACCCGAGAAAATCTTGCTTTTGGTGGCAAGCTGGGTATGAATTTCCAGCCCTATTACAACTTCCCATTCCATATTGAAGGCCTGATTATCAGTATTAAAAAACGATAAATTGTAACAATAAACCGCAACGGGCGCTGCCTCTAATTCTGCATCATCTGAGGCTCAGAATTTGCCAGCCGCGTTGTTGGGCGACTGCCTGCAGTTTCGGATCGGGGTCGACCGCTACTGGCGTATCCACCAGTTCCAGCAGGGGCAGATCATTATGCGAGTCACTGTAAAAAATGCTGTCATTCAGTTCTTCCTCACGGCTTTGAAGCCATTGGCGCAAACGCTCGACCTTTCCGTGCTGAAATGAAGGCTGACCGGCAACACGGCCGCTGAAACGACCGTTGACGATTTCAGGGTCAGTGGCGATCAGGTTGTCAATGCCCATCATCTGCGCAATCGGGGTGGTAAGAAAGCTGTTGGTTGCTGTGATGATCAGCAAGGTATCGCCCTGCTTGCGATGTTTGTCTACCAGCGCCTCAGCTGCAGGCTGCAGGATGGGTTTGATCTTCTGTTCCAGATAAGCTTCACGCCAGCCTTCCAGGGTCTGCATATCGTGACTGGCCAGCGGTTTAAACACGAATTCCAGGAATTCGTAGATATCCAGACTGCCCTCCAGATACTGCTGGTAATAATGTTCGTTGGCACGGCGATAAGCCGCTTCGTCGACGATACCGTTCTCGCAAAGATAACGCCCCCACAAAAAGTCGCTGTCGCCACCCAGCAGGGTGTTATCCAAATCAAAAATTGCCAACGCCATAATGAGTAACCTGTCTCCGTTTTGAAGCAAATGAGTCTCTATTGTAAGCCAAAATGCGTTGCAACCTGACGGTGCTTTTACTAATCTAAGCTGTAATTGAGATTAACCTGCTGAGTTAAACTAAAGGCTCAGCCAGTCAGAGACTTTCGTCGTGATTGATAAAGATGGCTTCAGGCCTAATGTGGGGATCATACTCTGCAATGAAGACAACCAGGTGCTGTGGGCACAGCGTGCGCAACATGATTCATGGCAGTTTCCTCAGGGTGGCATAAAAGCGCATGAAACGCCGGAACAGGCGGCTTACCGTGAACTGATGGAGGAAGTCGGTTTGTCACCGGAACATGTTGAACTGCTCGCTGCAACCCGTGGCTGGCTGCGCTATCGTTTGCCCAAGCGTTATCTTCGTTATGGCAATAAACCGCTCTGTATCGGCCAGAAGCAACGCTGGTTTTTGATGCGTTTTACCGGTGATGAAGACGATGTCCGTCTTGACCTGCATGAAAAACCGGAATTTGATGACTGGCGCTGGGTTGATTATTGGACCCCGGTGGAAGAAATTGTGTTTTTCAAGCGTCGGGTGTACGAGCGAGCCCTGCATGAGTTCGCACCGATTCTGTTCCCGGAATATCGACGTCGTGCCAATCGCGGGCAGAAAACGGGCGGCTAGGCCAGGCGTTTGCGAAAGACCCGCGAATTACGCTGATAATTGTAAAGAGCCTGTTTAGCCACCGGCAGATCACCAATCTCAGCGGGTTTAAAACCATGCTCGAGAAACCAGTGCGCAGTCTGTGTGGTGAGTACATAGAGCGATTCAATGCCGGCGTGCAATGCGCTTTGTTCCAGGGAGTCCAGTAGCTGTTTACCTCTGCCCTTGCTTTGATAACTGCCGGACACCGCCAGACAAGCCAGTTCCGCCATCTTATTTTCAGGATAAGGATATAACGCGGCACAGGCGACGACGGTGCCATCACGTTCCATCACCGTGAAATGACCAATTTCGCGCTCCAGCAACTCCCTTGAACGTTTCACCAGGGTGCCGTTGGCCTCGAGTGGCTGCAGTAATTCCAGAATGCCGCCGACATCTTCAATACTGGCCTGGCGGGTTGTCTCAAACGAAGTCGCAGACAGCAGCGTGCCGGCACCATCACGGCTGAACAGCTCCTGCAGCAAAGCACCATCCTGGGCTCTGTCTAACAGATGCACGCGACGAACCCCGGACTCACAGGCTTTGACTGCGGCTGATAATGATGGGTGTGCATCTAGATTGTTCCGAGCTTGACTCAGCATCATTTCTCTCGGTAAGTCACGATTACTTGAGCCGATAAAAATCAGTTTGTCAGCATGCAAAGATACTGCGACCGCAGTCGCAATGGCTTCCGAGGATAGATTGAAGACTTCACCAGTTAATGAAAATCCCAGTGGGGGTAGCAGTACGATATTGCCGAGTTCCAGTTGCTGGTTGATGCCATCAACATCAACACGGCGCACTTCGCCGGTATGGCCCAGATCGATGCCATCGATGATCCCTGCAGGACGGGCTGTGACCAGGTTGCCGCTGGTGCAGCGGATGCGGGCGTCAGCCATCGGGGTATGCGGCAGACCAAAAGACAGTTTGGACTCAATATCCAGACGCAGCTTGCCAATCACGGCCTTGGCGATCTTGAGGCTGGTATCGTCGGTGACACGTAAGCCCCGGTGGTAGTGCACATTGATGTTTTGCTGCTCGCACTGGGCCTCTATTTGTGGACGCGCGCCATAAGCCAGCACCAGTTTGATGCCCAGGCTGCTGAGAATGGCGATATCATGCAGCAGCGGATCGAAGCCGTCGCTGTCAATGGTCTCTCCATCAAAAGCAATAACAAATGTGGCACCGCGGTGGGCGTGGATATAGGGCGCAGCCGTACGAAACCAACTGGTCGTGGTCGCCAGGTTCTGATGGTTATTATTGGGTTGCGCGTCGTTCATAAGCTTCTTTTTATCGCAGACTCGGCACGCTTGCCAAGTGTCGTGTAAAATTTGTCGATTAACTGATACTAGCAACAAGGCGCGATCATAGCATTTCGCGTTGGATTTCAGATTTTTGGAGTGTTCAGCATGCCTCAATATCGTTCTAAAACGTCCACTGCCGGCCGCAATATGGCGGGTGCCCGTGCTTTATGGCGGGCGACGGGAATGAAAGACGATGATTTCAACAAACCGATTATCGCCATTGCCAACTCATTTACGCAGTTTGTACCGGGCCATGTTCATCTGAAAGATCTGGGGCAACTGGTCGCCCGCGAAATCGAAAGCGTCGGCGGTGTCGCCAAAGAGTTCAACACCATTGCGGTGGATGACGGTATCGCCATGGGCCACAGTGGCATGCTTTACAGTCTGCCATCACGTGACATTATCGCCGACTCGGTGGAATACATGGTTAATGCCCACTGTGCCGATGCGCTGGTGTGTATTTCCAACTGCGATAAGATCACGCCGGGTATGTTGATGGCGGCGATGCGTCTCAATATTCCGGTGATTTTTGTCTCCGGCGGTCCGATGGAGGCCGGTAAAACCAAGCTGGCGGGTAAAGACGTCAAACTGGATCTGGTTGATGCCATGGTGCAGGCGGCCGATGATAAGGTCAGTGACGAAGATGTCGCCCAGGTCGAACGTAGCGCCTGCCCGACCTGCGGTTCCTGCTCCGGCATGTTCACTGCCAACTCAATGAACTGTCTGACCGAAGCGTTGGGCCTGTCGCTGCCGGGTAATGGTTCGCTACTGGCGACCCATGCCGATCGTGAAGCGCTGTTCCTGGAAGCTGGACGCCGCATTGTTGACCTGGCCAAGCGCTATTACGAAAACGATGAGGACGATGTATTGCCGCGTGCGATCGCCAGCAAGTCCGCATTTGAAAATGCGATAGCCCTCGATATCGCGATGGGCGGCTCAACGAATACCGTTTTGCACCTGCTTGCGGCAGCCCATGAAGCCGAGGTGGATTTCAGCATGGCCGATATCGATCGGATGTCACGCAAGATTCCGAATCTATGTAAAGTCGCCCCGGCAACCAATAAGTATCATATGGAAGATGTGCACCGTGCCGGTGGGGTGGTGTCTATTCTGGGTGAGCTGGCGGCGGGCGGACTGTTGCATACCGATGTGCCGACGGTTCATAGCAAAACCATGGCCGACGGTCTGGCTCAGTGGGATGTGAAGCGGACCCAGCACGAACCGGCTTTACTGCGTTATCTTGCCGGCCCGGCAGGCATCCCCACTCAGGTTGCCTTTAGCCAGGATTGCCGCTGGCCGGAACTGGATCTGGATCGTGAAAACGGCTGTATCCGTGATGTCGAACATGCCTATAGTCAGGATGGTGGTCTTGCGGTTCTGTACGGCAATCTGGCTGAAGACGGCTGCATCGTCAAAACTGCCGGTGTTGATGAGTCAATCCTGACTTTCTCCGGTCCTGCCAGAATTTTCGAGTCTCAGGACGCTGCGGTTGCCGGTATTCTCGGTGGCGCGATTAAAGAAGGGGATGTCGTTCTGATCCGCTACGAAGGCCCCAAAGGCGGTCCAGGCATGCAGGAAATGCTGTATCCGACCAGTTACCTCAAGTCCAAAGGTTTGGGGAAAGCCTGTGCCTTGCTGACCGATGGTCGTTTTTCCGGCGGTACTTCGGGCCTGTCAATTGGTCACGCTTCGCCGGAAGCGGCGGAAGGTGGCAATATCGGTCTGGTGGAAGAGGGCGATATGATCCTTATCGATATTCCGAACCGTAAAATCAATGTGGATCTCACCGATGAAGAGCTGGCTCATCGCCGTGCCAAGATGGAAGCCCGTGGTGAAAATGCCTGGAAACCGGTAGCGCGTGAACGCACCGTCAGCCTCGCACTGCAGGCTTATGCAGCACTGACCACCTCGGCGGCCAAAGGTGCTGTGAGAGATGTCGAGCAGCTCAAGCGTCGCTGAGTTTGTGAGTGAGTCATCACAGAGGCACAGAAGACACAGAGATTAATAGCAGGGAATGCGCGGGCTTCGGCTATACTTTTGACAGAGTTATCCGCAGATTTCGCTGATTAGCACAGATTCGAAAGTCTCACTGGAAAAATCGGCGTAATCTGTGGACAGAGATACAGCAGCACACATCGTGGCTCAGACAATACCAACTATCTCTGTGTCCTCTGTGGTTCAATCAAATCCAAAAATTCAAACCTGTTGAGCGTAGAGTTTCTGATAGAGGCCATCCTGCTGAATCAGAGAGTCATGTGAACCTTCGGCGATAATGTCGCCGCCATCAAACACCACGACGCGATCGGCCTGGCGGACTGCACTGAGACGGTGAGCGATAATGATGGTCGTACGGTCCTGTAGATACTGCTCCAGTGCCATATGCAGGTGGTATTCGGTTTCGCTGTCGAGCGCCGATGTCGCCTCGTCCAACACCACCACACAAGGGTTGATCAATGCCATCCTGGCAATCGCCAGACGTTGCCGCTGGCCCCCGGAAAGTTTGACCCCCGCGCGACCGATAATGGTGTCAAGCTTCTTGGGCATGGCAACAATAACATCTTCCAGTTGGGCTATCTTTATTGCTTCCCATACCGCTTCATCAGAATAATTACGGCCCATGGTGATGTTCTGACGCACGCTGTCGTTGAAGAGTGCAGGTGCCTGCAGAACGGTTGCAACATGTTCGCGCACGGTTTCCAGGCCGATATCACTGACTGCAACATCGTTGAAGTAGACCATGCCTTTGTCAGCCGGATACAAGCCCAGCAGGACATTGACCAGCGTTGATTTACCGGCACCACTGGCACCGACCAGCGCCACTTTTTCACCGGCTTTGATATTGAGTGAGACGCCGTTGAGCACTTTGTTGTTGTCGTCATATTTGAAGTGCAGATCCTCAATCCGGATACTGCTGGCCTGACCCGGCACAAAGGGATTGATTTTATCGGGATAGCGTTCCTCTTCCCGCATTGAGAACAGGCTATTCAGTCGACCCACTGCGGCACCAGCGGCATAGAAGGAATACTGGATATTCAGGATCTCCTGTACCGGACTCATCATGAACCAGAGGTAGCCGAATACCGCAAACATCTGACCGATGGACAGATCGGAAAAGACCACCATAAACATGCTGACAGCACGGAAGACATCAAAACCAAACAGGAAGATCACGAAGGAAAACCGATTGGCAGCATCACTTTTCCAGGCAAACTCGGAGGCATGCTGACGCACATCGCGGGCATTATCAATCACCCGGCGCAGATAGTGTTTTTCACGGTTGGCGGTGCGGATCTGCTGTACGGCATCCAGGGTCTCGGTCAGGCTCTGCTGAAAAATCTCAAAAGCTGAATTTTCTTTTTTCTTGAGGGCTTTGACATGCTTGCCTACCACCATGGTGAAATAAATGACCAGTGGGTTCATAAACAGGATTAACAAAGCCAGTTGCCAATGCAGAAATAGCAGAATAATGGCCGTACCGAAAATGCTGAGCACTGCCACAATAAAACGGCTGATGGTGTTGCCGATAAAATTGTCGATAACCTCAATGTCGGTCACAAAGTGAGAGGCAATCCCAGCGCTGCCGCGGGTTTCGTATTCACTGATAGCGATACGGCCAAGGCGTTTGATCAGTTTATGGCGGATGCGGAAGGTGATGCGTTTGGCAATCAGTGTGAAATAACGTGACTGTGCGACGTTGAGAATCAGTGACAACACACGCAGAATCAGGGTGAAAAGCAACACCGCGGTAATAAACAGCACCGGCCCATGCCACTGTTCCGGTGTAAATTGCTCGATGAAACCGACTGTTGGGCCAGGCTCATCCAGCAGGACTTCATCCACCATGAGTGGCAACAGCAGTGGCACCGGCACCGCACACACAGTTGCCAGAATAGCCAGCAGATTGGCTTTGACCAAGTGCTTTTTATAGCCGAGAGCCTGCTTTAATATGCCTTTTAGGTCGTAATTTGTATTCGTTGTCATCAGCGTTCGTCAAGTCAGAAGCCATGCAGGGTTGTCAGATTAAAACCTGATGACCGTCTTTACTGCTCAAAAGCTCCGGGCAATAGCCCCAAGTCTGTTCAATCCTATCCGGTTGTAAAATAGTCTCAGGGGCACCTGAAGCAATCATTTTACCTTCTTTGAGCAGCCAGATCTTGTCAGCGTAGCGAATTGCCTGGTTAAGATCATGCAGTATCATGATGACGCCGGTGTTCTGTTGCTGGCTGAGTTGACGGATAAGTTGCAGCAAATGATGTTGCTGACCCAGGTCTTGGGCTGATGTGGGCTCATCGAGTAAAAGTAGTGGCGGTTTTTCCGCGCTTGAGAGTTGCAATAAGATCCGTGCCAGCTGCACTCTCTGTCTTTCCCCGCCTGAGAGACTGGTATAGATCCGGTCCGCAAAGGGCAGTGTGTCAGTGATTTGCATCCAGTGTAACGACTGTTCCCTGATTTGTGAGCTATCGAGGGATAAGGGCGTGGCACCTATTGCGACAACTTCCTGAGCCCTGAAAGGAAAAGACAGTTCACTGCTCTGGGGTAACACGCCGACATGCCGGGCCCGTTCACGACGTGGCCATTCTTGCAAAGCTTTATCATGCAAATGGATGCTGCCGCTATCAGCAAGCCATTGGCTGGAAATTGCTTTGAGCAGGCTCGATTTTCCTGCACCGTTAGGACCCAAAACGGCAATGACTTCACCCGCTTGCAGCTCAGCATGGCTGATTGAGAGAACCGCTACACCACGGCGATAAACTTGTAGTTGATCGATAATCAGCATACTCATGCCTACAGGGTGCTCAGCCTTTGTCGCTGCTGAAGCAGCAGGAATACAAAAAATGGTGCACCCAACAGCGCGGTCACCAAGCCTACAGGTAATTCGGCGGGAGCCATCCACACCCTGGCACCAATATCAGCCATCAGCAGCAATGCGGCACCTGTCAACGCGGAGAGTGGCAGTAACTGACGATGATCGGGGCCCAGGGTCATGCGAACTAAATGCGGAATCACAAGACTGACAAAGCCAATGATGCCTGAAGCTGATACGGCCACGCCGACGCCTGCGGCGGTCACGATGATCAGACGTCGTTTAAGTTTTTCGGTATCAATACCCAGGTGTTCTGCTTCGGCTTCTCCCAATAAGAGGGCATTGAGAGCGACCGCTTGACGCTGATAAAACAGCAGTAGCGACAGGCTGGTTAAAGCCGTGAGCCAGAGCATTGGCACGGTCGCTCCATTGAGTGAACCCATGCCCCAGAGAGTGAGGTCTCTCAATGCCTGATCGTTAGCAATAAACGTTAAAAATCCAACTACGGCACCACTGAAAGCGGCAACGGCCACACCTGCCAATAAAAGAATCAAAACAGAGGTTGAGCCCAGCTGCGATTGCGCCAATCGGTACACTAATAGGGTCGTCACTAAACCACCGGCAAATGCTGCTACGGGTGTAATTATGGTGGCCAGTGTCACTGGCAAAATGACAATCGCAACGGCTGCGCCCAGTCCCGCTCCTGATGAAACACCAATAATCCCCGGATCAGCAAGCGGGTTGCGGAATAGTCCCTGAGTGACTGCACCACATATTGCCAGAATGGCGCCCACAAACATGGCCAGCAACGTGCGTGGCCAGCGGATATCGGTAATCACCAGTTGTTGATATTCGGCAAGCGGGCTGATGCTCGATCCCGAGAGACTGTCCCACAGTGTCAGCATGGTATCGACTGCACTCAGTTGCATGGGCCCGGAGGTCAATGATAGCCAGCAGCCGAGAACTAATACTGTGGACATGCATGACCAGGCCAGCCAGATAGGAAAACGCTCAGAAGCAGCCACAAGATGGTCTTTCAGTTCAAGGGGTCAGTTGTTCACTGATCGCCAGTGCTTCGTCTAATGCGCCAAGGCTGATACCTGCAATCAGTTTGCCGGCATTGACACCGATAATATTGTCTTTTCGACCCGCGGGCGTGTTAATCAGCAGTGGCTGGCGCTGCAGGATTCGCTCAATATCTGCCTCGCTGTCGGATCTTTGTCCAAGCAAAATGACATCCGGGCTAATCGACAGCAACGCTTCCACTGAGACTGATTTGTAGCCACTGAATTGACCCAGATTATGGCCGCCAAGCAGTGTTATCAGTGCGTCAGCCGTTGTACCACTACCAGCCTGAGATAATCCACGATCACCCAAGTCCAGCAGAAAAATAATATTTTGCTGTTTATCGCCGACGGCGGAGAGTTGTTTGCCAAGTTGATCAACACGGGTGACGAGTGAAGTCGCTTCCTGTTCCCGGCCTAATAACTGACCTAAGGCTGTGATATTGGCCTTCAATTCAGTCAAATTTTTTGGGCTGTTCAGTTGAACTAATCGTAGCGGGGCTTTTTTCAACAGACTCAGTGTCTCTTCCGGGCCCATGTGATCGCTGCCAACAACCCAGTCGGGATTGTTATCAAGAATACCCTCCGCAGACAGGGCGCGATGATAGCCGAGGTTGGGGACATCTGATGAGAGTAGTGACTGGCTGGTGACATCTGCAGCAACAATTTTCTGCCCCAACCCTAATGCAATCAGAATTTCAGTGGCATTACTGTCAACAGTCACAATACGCTGGGTTAGCGTTTCAGCGTGTAAACGCAAGGGCGTCAACAAAATTAAAACAATAAAAAACAGCGCTGGGCCAGGTACTGACATTAAGAACTCCTGAGTGGGCAGATATTTCTATAAATAAAAATCATTTGCAGAAAGGAAATGTAACAATCCTTGCCAAAAAAATCCAGTAATGCAAATAATAATGATTATCGTATAGGATCGTAATCATCATTGTCATTATCCGGGAAATAGAAATGAAATACTGCAAAAATTATCGAATTACCCTACTCACAGCACTACTGGCTGGCGCTTCTGCATCAGTTAATGCAGATCCCCTATCACTTGATAAGCTTGAAGTATCTTCAACGCTGGCTGGGTTTGAATACGCCAATACACGACATATTGAATCGCTTGAACAGCAGGAGTTGGATCGTAGACAGGCACAGTCTGTTCCGGAAACCGTTGCTTTACTGCCTAATGTCAGCCTGAGAGGCGGGCCTCGAGAAAATTTACATACAGTCAATATCAGAGGCTTGGGCGCGAATCGTGTTTTGCAACTGATTGATGGGACCCGGCAGAATTTTGAGTCCGGGCACAGGCCAAGCTATTTCCTTGATCCGGCACTGCTAAAACGGGTTGAGGTTATCAAAGGTCCTGTCAGTTCGCTGTGGGGATCGGGCGCACTTGGCGGTGTCATCTCCAGTGAGACGGTACACGCGGCAGATTTGCTAAATGGTGGGGAGAACTTTGCCGGATTCATTAAGCAGGGCTATAACAGTAATAACGATAAATGGCTGACGACGACAGCGCTGGCAGGACGTTACGGTGATGTCGATTTACTGGTGTCGGGCTTCTACCGTGATGGCAATGACATTGAAATTGGTGGTGGCGACAACCTGCTGAATTCTGCGGTGCGTGACCGTGGGATGATGGCCAAAATGGACTGGTTCATAGATCCTGCGCAAACCGCAACCTTCAATTTCCGCAGTTCCAGGGTGGACGGTTCGGTGCCGAGTAATGGCTCGGCTGTGCCTAACGATACTTCCAACTTTCTGATCGAGCGTGAAAATGAGACGGATCATGCTTCATTGGATTACCGACTCAATCCAGATAGTCATTTGATCAACAGCAAACTGAAGCTTTACTGGAACCGAACCAGGATGGATGAGAGCCGTATCAGCGATGATCGGCCGGATGATACAAAAATCCGTACCCTGGGTATCAACCTGAATAACCGCAGTGATCTGGGCCTTGTCCAGTTACTTTATGGCATTGATGGTTATCAGGATAAAATCGACACCAGCCGGGGTGGCGTCGACAGACCTGTTCCACCAGAAGCAACGACCGATGTCTGGGGCGCTTTCGTCAATATGCAGATGCCACTGAGTCAACAATGGCTGGTGGAACTGGGCGGGCGTTACGATTACTTTGCGACCGAAGCCGATAATCTCAATGATGATCGCAGTGATAATGCCTTTTCTCCGTCTGCGGCTATCAGCTGGCTGCCCACTGAGGACCTGCGTTTGACATTGCGTTATGACGAGGCTTTCCGAGCCCCTTCGGCAGAAGAGCTTTACACTACGGGCACGCACTTCACCTACGGCCCATTTGCTAGCAATACCTTTATCAATGACCCCAACCTCGATCCTGAGGAAGCTAAAAACATCGAACTCCTGCTGGATTATCAGTTGCATGATGTCTTTAATTCAGGAGATAAAGTGACTTGGCATGCCTCTGCATTCCATAACGAAGTCGATAACTTTATCGAGCAAATTACAACTAATTACCAACAGATATTTTTACCCTTCGATGATGATTTTTATCCTTTGAATACTGAGTATCGTAATGTTGATGAAGCACAGTTAGTGGGCTTTGAGATTGCGGTTAATTACCAATGGGAAAGCTGGAATACGCTGGTCAGCTATGGTCAGACCCGAGCTCAGAACAAAAACACGGGAGAGGCATTAAGTCATATCCCGGCAGACAAATGGGTGGTCGACCTGAACAAAGCGTGGTTGGCTGACAGTCTTAAAACCGGCTTTACCATAACCCGTGTAGAAGCACAGAGACACCTGCCTACTGAGATCAGCACGGATTATGACCATTACACACTCGTGGATCTGTATGCTAACTGGACACCCCGTGACTTTGAAAACCTGACTGTCGATCTGACGGTCAACAACCTGACGGATCAGAAATATATTGTAGCCTTTGAACAACTCTACATGCCCGGGAAAGATATCCGTCTCGGGGTCAGATACGATTTCTAAAGGAGACCTTGATGACCACTGAATCCATCAATTGCATGCCTGGCGAAAAAGCCAGGGCGCTATTGGAAGAAATTGCAGACTGGGAATGGGTCACCACGATAGTGATTCATGGTGGCTCGGTCTTTGAATTCAAAGGTCCCTTTCCCCGGGGTTCTGAAGGCCATGGTTTTTATAACCTGGAAGGACCATTGCCGGGCTTTCACGGCCACCTGAATCTGGAGCGGGTAGCCCATATCCGCTTTCAGGATAAAGCCCATCGCGGCCGGGAAAGCTACGCCTTTGTGTTTGAAGATAGCGATGGCGAGACGATTTTCAAGATCTTTCTGGGCAGAGACGCAAATGGCGAATTAATGCCTGCTCAAACACAACGTTTTAAACAACTCCAAGCGCAGTATCAAAAGGATTCACTTTATGAATAACAAAGGTCTGGAAACCCAAATACGTGATGAAATCATGGATATGGTCCATAGTCGCAAAAGTCTGATGTTGTCTTCATTGGATGAGAACGGCCTGCCCTATGCGTCATACGCGCCGTTTGCTGTCGGTGATGATTGTCTCTATGTTTTGATCAGTGAAATCGCGGTTCATGGTAAAAATCTGCAACTCAATCCGCAGGCTTCGGCTTTGATTATTGAAGATGAGGATACGGCCAACGAATTGTTTGCCCGTCTGCGGGTGTTTTATCGAGTCAGGGCAGAAATGATTGAACCGGAGACCACAGACTGGCAGCAGGGAATTGATTCTTTGCAAAGCCGTCATGGCGAGCGAATTAATAACCTCAGCAAGCTGAGTGATTTCAAGCTCTTTCGTCTACACCCCAATGGGGGGCGGTATGTGAAAGGGTTTGGTAAGGCTTACCAGATCGAGGGAGGGACACTCTCAGGTGACAGTTTGTCTCACCTGCGTGAGGGACACAAAAAGCGCAGCAACGTCTCGGCCTAGTTAATTTATAGCGGGGTGCCTCTGTTGAGGCACCCATTTTGATTAGAGGCTGCCCCAGCTGTCTTTTTTACGGACACGAAGCCTTGGCAGGATCAGGCCCAGTAAGATACCGGAAAACAGCACGGCAGCACCAACCAGAAACCAGCTGCGGGTACTGTTGTCCTTGAGGGCATTATTCTCAATGACCAGTGACTGGTTCTTGTGATCAATCTGTTGCAGTTTTTCTTTCAGTTGCCGGTTCTCGTTTTCCAGCGCAACGGCGTTGGAAGCTGTGCGGCGCAGGTCGTCCAGCTCTTTACTCAGACGTTGTGACTTTTCTCGCAGACTCAGATTCTGGGTGTCCACATCACTGTTCTGGTTACTCAGTGAGGCGATTTCCTCTTTGTATTTGGCAATTTCCAGTTCCAGGTTTGCTACACGCTGTTGACTGGCTTCCAGTTGATCGCGGGCACTGGGACTGTTGCTGAGATAACGGGTCAGGACCCAGCCTTCAACGCCCTCACCCGTGCGAACTTTGGAATAGCCATTGGGATCGGTTTCCAGCACATCCAGCCGGGTGCCGGACTCCAGCATCTTTTTGATGCCAAACTTTATCCCCTGACCACTGCGCATGGTGATTTCCAGTTCATCAGACACATATCGGGTGGTTTGTGCCTGGCTGAGGGCGGGTAGGCTGATTGCAGCCAAGAGCAGGGTGCAGCGGATCAGATTCTTCACAGTGTTTCGCTTTGTCTTTGAGTCAAAACCGCATTTTAGCAGATGGATAATGGATTGCTTCAACTGCATCAGGTCGAATCTGCGACCTAGTCTTCACAATCCTGGATTTCATCAGCCTGTCACACAGCGCTGATATTGTCTTGGTGCGAAAAATAAAGGTATATAGAAATGGATAAGTTAAGGGTGATGTTTTTGTGCACGGGAAACTCCTGTCGTTCTCAGATGGCTGAGGGCTGGGCCCGGGCGCTGGCTGGTGAAGATATTGAAGTAAAGTCTGCCGGCATTGAGGCCTATGGCCAGAACACTCTGGCCATCAGGGTGATGCAAGAGGTGGGTATTGATATTTCCGGGCAGGAGTCTATCCGCGTTAACGGTGAGATGCTGGAATGGGCCGACTTGTTGGTCACCCTCTGTGATAATGCAGAAGAACAGTGCCCGTTGCTGAGTCCTCATACGATAAAAGTACATCTGCCGCTTCCTGATCCGGCCAAAATGCGCGGGGAGGAGCATGAAATGCTCAATGAATTTCGGGAAACCCGTGAAAAAGTCCGTCAGCGGGTAGAGTTCGTGATTGAGCAGGTAGCACTGGAAGCCGCTGTCTGAGCTGTTTGTCGAATCAGCCGCTCAGCTTGACGGAGATGACCGTTTCTTCATCACAATCGCACTGATGTCGGCCTAACTGGTACAGACTGTTGCCATTCATCTTTTTGGCTTTGGATTTAGCTTTACTGGCACACTCCGCGAGGTCGGTTTCTGTGCTAATCCCGCTGAAGTCTCTCAATCTGATGGCACCAATCGATAAGCTGAGCAAGGGATAGAAGGTCTCCCGTCCATGCCGGTCGACGGCATGTATGCCTTTCTGTTGCAGGTGCCGCAGGCTATAAAACTGTGCCTGCAGGGCACTGAAGGCATCTAATATGGCATGACAACGCTGCTGCCAGTCTTTGCTCTCAAACACGATAATAAAGTCATCACCACCAACATGACCAATAAAGTCGACTTCAGTGTTGATATGTTCGGTCAGCGTTTTGGCAGTGAGCGTGATCACCTGGTCGCCTTTGCTATAGCCGTAAATATCGTTGTATGGCTTAAAGTTATCCAGATCGAAATAACACACAGTGACATCACGTTCCTGCTCAATGGCTTCGCGGATGTGTTCACTCAGCGGTACATTGCCGGGTAAGCCACTGAGTGGGTTGGCATGGCGGGCCATGGTGATCTGCATATCAGTAATCTGGCGTAACAGATCCATCAGACTGCCCACACCGCGATAGCGATTGTCTTCAGTAATCACAAACAGACTGTGCTGCTGCGGACTTTGTTGACTGGTGATTTGGTAACTGAGCTTCTTCAGTGGCAATGAGGTCTCGACCACGATGGGGGATTTATCCATAAATGATTGCACGGCTTTGCGACCATACAGCTCACGGCCGAAGCGGCTGGCATAGAGTGTCATAAATTCATCACGCCAGATGATGCCTTTAACCCGGTTGGTATCATCCAGGACAGGTAGTGCAGCCAGTTTGAGGTTGCGTTGGAAGTGCTCAGCGGCAAGCTCGACATTGTCGCTTTCACGTAATGGCTCCAGTTCGGTTAGCAGACTGCCGACGAGGGTGTTGGCACGTGGTCGTCCGGGACTGATGAGGCTGGTCTGCTGACGTTGTGCAAACAGGTTCTCGTCCATGTGTTTTTGTGGGTAGCGGCTGGGCCTGCCAAAGTAATAGCCTTGGGCAAACTGCATATCCAGCCCCTGAGCAGCCAGATATTCCTGCCTGACTTCAATGCCTTCGCCGATGACCAGGCAGCCAACACTCTGAGCGATATCAATCATCGACTGTACAAACTGGCGTTTCTGGCGGTCTTCATGAATGTTCTGCATGAAGTGCCGATCCAGTTTGACGAAGTCGGGCTTAAGCTCTGACCAGGTCCGTAGCCCCGAATACCCGGCCCCCAGATCATCAATGGCGATCGAGAAACCCATCTCACGATAATGACGGGTTGCCTCACGCATTAAATCATAGTCATCGATCGGGTATTGTTCGGTCAGTTCAATCACAACCTGTTGAGGTGACAAGCCGGCCTCTTCCAGAAACTGAAGCGTGAGGCCATGGGGATAATCATCTTGCAGTAACGCGGCAGGACTGGTGTTGATGAACAGTTTCTGTTCCATACCCAATTCGCCATAGCGGCGAATCACGGTTTCCCGACAGAGTAAATCCAGTTCAGCCAGACGGCCGTGACGACTGGCCGTGTTGAACAGATTAAGCGGAGAGTGCAGCGGACTGGCAGAAGGGCCCCGAATAAGGGCTTCATAAGCAAAAATCTGTTGCTGCTGCAGCGAGACAATCGGCTGCAATAATGGCGTCAGCGATCCCTGGCTGAGGATATCTTCCAGTGAGTGAAAATGGCGCAGTTCTTCTTGTGTCATAGTAGCCAGAGTCAAAAAAAATCCTGCCCTTGAGGGGCAGGACTAATCACCACGAGAGATGAGGAGTAAACTTGTCATTCCGTAAAGGGGCTAACCGATTCCAGATTGGCAAATAAGTAGGTTCAGTATCACATGACGATTAGTCACTTTGATGACAGATTAATGAAGCTTTTATGACAGTTATCGTGAGTAGATGAAAAAAGGCCCCACCCAAGGGTGAGGCCGATTCCCGAAGAGTAAGTCTTCTAACTGTTGACTACCAGTATGCTTGAGCACGGAATTTCAGAGCGGATGGCTCTTCGTCGGCACCACTGCCATCTACAGTCAGGTCAGTGACCTTAGAATAGTTCAACATCAAGCGGGTATTCTTGGTTGGGTAGTAGTTAACGCCAACAGTGAATTGGTCGTATTCATCTTCCAGAGATGAGCCTGGGTCGACTTCTACGCTTTCAAAACGTGCTGCAACCTGCCATGCACCCCAGCTGGATTTAGGTGAAATACCTGATGTATAACCTTTTTTCCATTTCAGCTGTTCGCCTGTCAGGAAGTAGCCTGCTTCAACCGCGTAACCAGTGGTATCGATGTCGCTACCGGTTTCAGGTTCAGCAGTGTGATCCAGGTATTCAGCCATGGCGTGAAATGAACCGAAGACTGCCATCGCGTCTACAGTGAACGCATCAGCTTGGTCCAGATCGATGGTGCCAGTTGAAACTGGTTTGAAGCTATCGTCATGGCTGACTAGGTCTGGTTGGAATTTGAAATCATCGCCGCCGCCTTGAGTCAGGTAACCGGCACCCAGTTGAACCAGGTTTTTACCTTCTTTGTAAGGCAGGAAGGAACCGCGAACAGCAAATGTGCTACCGTTGTTGTCCCAGGTTTGACCATCATCATCCAGTGGGCCGTTAGTTAGACCGGCAGACAACAGCCAGTTGTAATCCTTGTCGTTAATAGCCGCAACAACACCACTCTGACGGGCTGGTGAAACGCTGCTGTCAGCGAACATCGGACGATCCATGAAGGTCATGTATTTAGAGCTGATTTTGGTATTCAGACCGAATGGGATATGAGATTGACCCAGTTTAACGCCCCACTTGGTGCTGTCAGTCAACTTGTTGCCATAGCCTAGGTATGCGTCTTTAACAGAAACGTCGTTACCGGCGAAGTCTGCCTCAAATTTGTAGCTCCAATCATAGATAGAGCCTGCGAAACCCAGACGAGCACGACGCAGTTCAGTACCTTTAACATCATCGTCACTGTCATCAGTGTCTGCATCAGCGTTAACCGCATCCCACATCACACGACCGATAGGCTGGAATTCCCAGTTACCGTCTCTGTCAGCAACGACGAGTTTACCGTCGGTGGTGATTTCAGGCATGTTGGCAGTGGCTTCTTCCACTTCTTTTTTCATTTCAGCTTTTTCAGCTTCAGCCATTTCCTTATCTGCGGCTGCAGCGTTTTTCAGCATATTATAGTCTTGTGCACTGATGGTGCCTTTATCGCGCAGTACTTCCAGCAGGTCCATCATGGCTTCGTTGCCGGCGTGAGCAGGCATAACGGCTGCACCGAACAGGGCACCCGCAACTAATAAAGATGTTGATTTGAGTTTCAAGGGACTATCCTCTTGGTTGGTTCATCAGGTTCGGACTAACGCCGAAGTCCCGCACACCTTATGCCCGCAATGTTTCATCGTGATGAATCTTTTATGACAGTTTGATGACATTGATACAGAACCGGCATTTTGTTGCTTCATTACCACAGCCAATTTTTTAGCTTGAAAAATGCTTAATCGTCCCAATGTCTTTCATTACATTCATCAAACTGGGATAACCCATGTTTCGACTATTATTCATTCTTTTTCTGGTCGTGCCGCTGGTGGAGATTTTTTTCCTGATCCAGGTTGGACAGGTGATTGGCGCCGGCTGGACGATTTTCCTTGTGGTGGCTACAGCGGTGATTGGCGCCTTTTTGCTGAGACTGCAGGGGTTCCAGACATTACATCGTGCGCAGCGGACAATGCAGCAGGGACAGTTACCGGCTACGGAGATGCTGGAAGGTTTATGTCTGCTGGTTAGCGGTGCGCTATTACTGACGCCCGGTTTTGTCACTGACACCATGGGCTTTTTATTGCTTGTGCCGCCAGTGCGTCAGGTATTAATCGCTCAGATGTTGAAAAACAGTCGTTTTATCTTCAGCAGCGGCGGCAGTGGTTTCTATCAACAGTCGCGCTATTCATCGCGACGCAATGAAGACATTATCGAAGGGGAAGTGGTCGATGACGATGATCCCCGCCATCTTCGCTGAAACAACATCAGTAAAAATTTTTCACCTGAGCCCTTGAAAGCGGTTTTTCAGCCCCCATTTAAGGGATGCCAAAACAAACAACATTGGTCCTAAACAGACATTTTTTCGGAGGAATTACAGATGAATCTTCGTCCCCTTCATGATCGTGTGATTGTTCGTCGCATGGAAGAAGAAACCATGAGTGCTGGCGGTATTGTCATCCCTGACAACGCAGCAGAAAAACCCTCACGTGGTGAGGTACTCGCCGTCGGTGATGGCAAATTAACGGATGCAGGCGAAGTTCGTGCATTGACAGTCAAAGTCGGTGACAAAGTCCTGTTCGGTAAATACGCCGGTACTGAAGTAAAAGTTGAAGGCGAAGAACTGCTTGTCATGCGTGAAGATGACATCGTGGCTGTTATCGAAGGCTAATCTTCTGGATTCATTTGCTTTATAAAGGATAAGAGGAATAAACATGGCTGCTAAAGAAGTCAAATTCGGCGCCGATGCGCGTCAAAAAATGGTAAAAGGCGTTAACGTCCTGGCCAACGCAGTAAAAGTCACACTGGGTCCGAAGGGCCGTAACGTGGTTCTGGATAAGAGCTTCGGTGCGCCGACCGTGACCAAAGATGGTGTCTCAGTCGCGAAAGAAATCGAACTGGAAGACAAATTCGAGAACATGGGTGCACAGATGGTGAAAGAAGTGGCTTCTCACACTTCTGATGCTGCCGGTGACGGTACCACTACGGCGACGGTACTGGCACAAGCCATTCTGCGTGAGGGTATGAAGTCTGTGGAAGCAGGCATGAACCCGATGGATCTGAAACGCGGTATCGACAAAGCCGTACAGGCTGCGGTTGAAGAACTGCGCAAAATGTCTTCACCTTGTGACGACGATAAAGCGATTGCCCAGGTCGGTACGATTTCTGCCAACTCAGATCATTCTGTCGGCAAAATCATTGCCGAAGCTATGCAGAAAGTCGGTAAAGAAGGCGTTATCACTGTCGAAGACGGCAGCGGCTTCGAAAACGAGCTGGATGTCGTTGAAGGTATGCAGTTCGATCGTGGTTACCAGTCACCTTATTTCGTGACTGAACAGCAAACCATGACTGCCGAACTGGAAGATCCTTACATTCTGCTGTTCGACAAGAAAATCTCCAACATCCGTGAACTGCTGCCAACCCTGGAGCAAGTCGCTAAATCCAGCCGTCCGCTCCTGATTGTCTCTGAAGATGTCGAAGGCGAAGCGCTGGCGACACTGGTGGTTAACAACATGCGTGGCATCGTAAAAGTCTGCGCCGTGAAAGCACCTGGTTTTGGTGACCGTCGTAAAGCGATGCTGGAAGACATCGCTGTGCTGACCGGTGGTACCGTGATTTCAGAAGAAGTCGGTCTGAGCCTGGAAAAAGCGACACTGGATCACCTGGGTCAAGCCAAGAAAATCACTGTCAGCAAAGAAAACACCACTATCGTTGATGGTGCTGGCCGTGGTGATGAAATCCAGGCCCGTGTTGAGCAAATCCGTGCCCAGATTGCCGAGTCTTCTTCAGACTACGACAAGGAAAAACTGCAGGAACGTGTAGCTAAACTGGCTGGCGGTGTTGCCGTGATCAAAGTCGGCGCCGCGACCGAAATGGAAATGAAAGAGAAGAAAGCCCGCGTTGAAGACGCCCTGCACGCGACCCGTGCGGCGGTTGAAGAAGGCGTGGTCCCTGGCGGTGGTGTGGCACTGGTTCGCGCAGAAACCAACCTGGGTGAACTGAAAGGTGATAACCACGATCAGGATATGGGTATCAAACTGGCCCGTCGTGCGATGCAGGAACCCCTGCGTCAAATCGTCACCAATGCCGGTGCTGAAGCGTCTGTTGTTCATAACGAAGTCGCTGACGGCAAAGGTAACTTCGGTTACAACGCCGCTACCGGTGAATACGGTGACATGATCGATATGGGTATCCTGGACCCAACCAAGGTGACCCGTACCGCACTGCAAAACGCGGGTTCTGTCGCTGGTCTGATGCTGACCACCGAAGCCATGATTGCCGAGCTGCCTAAAGAAGAAAGTGCTCCGGCAATGCCAGACATGGGCGGCATGGGTGGCATGATGTAATCTGACGACGTCAGTTACTGCAAGTCCCGATAAAAAGCCCCGGCATGAAAATGTCGGGGCTTTTTTTATGTTCCAATGTCTTAGCAGTCGCTGCTGTCAGGGATGCAGGGTTTTCCAGAAAGGTAGCATGATGATCGCTAATACCAGCACAAGCAGGCCGATACTGCCAATCAACCGGAAAGGGTGTTGCAGACTCTCCTGCCAGAAGCTGTTTTCCTCACCAGCGCTGACACGGGATTGATAATCAGCCCGCATAGTCTCTGTCCGCTGCGCCTGATAGTCATCTATCAGTTCGCGGGCGTGGGGCAGGTCATCATTATCTTTCAACCAGATGGCCGCGACGCCAAGTCCGAAAAAACCGGCCGAGCTCTCGTAGTAATCAATGCCGGACTCGTTCAATAGTTGCCTGACATCACCGGCCTCATCTTCCGGGACCTGATTGAGCCGGAATAATAGAACGGCCATGCTTAACTATGCGCCTTTTCTTGTAACTGGTTGGCGAAATCATGATTTACATCACGGTGCTCCGCTTCATCTGCCCGCACCACCAGAATCACATCACGCAGTCGTGCATCTGCGGGCAGTTGCCAGTAATCAATGGCAATCTGTGGCGCCGGCACATTTTCATATTTGCCATTATCGACCCCTTCCAGGTATTCCGTGTAGCTGTAAACGGCTTCTTCTTCGAGATAGCCGACAATCCGATGGGCGACGCGGGATGAGCACAGGTAAAGCAGGAAAAACAGGTTATAAAACACACCCTGAGCAATGATGATGATCACCCGTTCAAACAGACTGGGCCTGGCAATATGAATAAAAGTCAGCAGGTGCATCCGCTCATTCTCAGCCTCATCCAGCAAAGTCTTGATCCAGCCATCATCATCTTTCATTTTTCTCAGTGAACGCAGGTGCTGCAGGGCACCGCCTACCATACCCGGTACGGCGGCGACGGTCTCAAGCACCACGGCACGGTGACCGTAGCGACCCGCAAAGAACACATCGGCAAAAAAACGCATAAATTTGACGATGCCATAAGCCAGTCGGTCGGAGAAGCAACTTGTCTCGTGATGGGGGGGATTTTGGTAATCTTCAGCCATAGCTTTTCCAGATGTTTGTTGTGCATTATCTCTCAGATCCAGTTTAACCCGCGACGCAGTAAAGATGCGATGAAACTGCCAAAGTGAGCACGATGAGCACATTAAGAGTGTGAACAAAACAAAAGTCAGGTCAGCATGGCCTAGGCGCTCACGAGCTCAGCGTGATACGGACAGTCTTAGGCAATAAAAGTACGTTAATCACCCTAATCATATTGCAAAACATCGCCCGCAAAATGCGGAGACATATCATAGAGGGGCAAGCTTCCAGTAACGCAGTCCTTTACTCGATAACGTCTTCTGACACGATACTTGTGAGGATGTGTGACAAACCGAAGTGGAATGACGCAATCAACAGAGCTAAAAAGCTTGTTGCCAGGAAACCTCAGGGACGTTGAGGTTCTGGCAGCACTGGCTTGCTGTTGTCCATAAACCTAAGATAACTATCCCACAATTGATGTCGTCGTTTTTGAGTCTCTGTAATTAGACAGCGCCAGGTGAGCGGACCGCGAATAGTTCCCTCAATCCAGATGCTGTAAAGACTCTCGCAGTGATGTTTTCGGTAGCGCTGCCAGGCATGCTGCGCGCTGTGTATGCTATTGAACACTTCATCGTTATTCTCATAGCGTTTAAGGCTGGCCGAAAGGTATCGTTGCATGCTGGTTTCGGCTTTATCAAACGCTTGTTCGAGGCACTGGTTCATGGCCACTGTGGTCTCGCTGTGATGGCAGTCATCTCTGGCCGAAACAGTTGTAGACACGCATAACAATATAATAAACAGTCCGCGTACGCTCACAGCCTATGCCAGTCGACTGCCATTGGGAACAGCTATCTCGGGGGCCGCCAAGACCACCGTATTATCGGCTTGATGAAAACCAGTGATCAAACATTCCGACTTTATTGGGCCAATCTGTTTGGCGGGAAGATTAGTGACGGCAAGTACTTGTTTGCCAACCAGGGTTTCAGGCGTGTAGAGGTCGGTTACCTGGGCGCTGGATTTGCGCACACCTATCTCTGAGCCGAAGTCAACATGCAGGATATAGCTCGGATTGCGTGCTTGCGGAAAGGGTTGGGCATCGATAACTGTACCAACCCGCAATTCGATTTGCTGGAAGACATCCCAGCTTATCTCGGCCATACTTTCTCCTGATAAACAATCATTGATAAAGCGGGCATTTGGGAACAGCACACTGCCCCGCGGGAATATCCTGTTGGGCCACAATCTCTTTGAGACTGTCAGACAGGTTCTGATCATCGGGAGCCAGTCTGACCGCACAGCCTATGGCTTTAATCGCCGCAACCCGACATTGTTGCGCCGTCATGACATACGCCAGATTATTCCAGGCCTGGGCATTGTCAGGTTCGTTGGTGATGGCGTGGGTGAAGGCGGCTTGTGCAGCCGCGAAATCCTGTGTCTGATATAGCATATTTCCCAGCGCCATATACGGTAAGGCTTGATCGGGCCAGTGTTTGCTGGCGGTTTCCAAAGCACTCACTGCTGATTGTTTGCGTCCCGATTGCATCAGTGTCATCGCGCTGCGGGTGTATTCAATCAGATTGGCCGTGACGGGGACTTGGTCCGGTGGAAGCATGACATAAGCCCAGTGATCAGCGCGTTGCCAGGTTCGCTCAAAGGTGGAAAAGGCAAGCATGTGACGCTTGCTTGTACCCGAACGCAAAATCAGTTGCTGGTTAATCAGGTCGTATCCGACCACCACTGCATAATGCCATTGTGGTACCCATTGCAGGGCCAGGTTCTGAAACACCAGCACGGGACGCCCGGAAGCAACTTCACGAAGTATATCGCCAAGGTTAGCAGCCAGTTTGTATGTCAGTAAGTCATAACTGCGTGCAGTCGCAATCATTTCCACCTGCAGACTGCCCTTACGACCAGGGATGTAAACCTTGTCTACTAAATCGGAATCGGTGACGTTGAAATTCTGATGATTAAGCACTGTGGCCAGTGCCGCTGGTCCACATTGATAGGCCTCCTGTGGGAAAAAGGCCACCTCTGTTAATTCATGGCTGGCAGGGATATCAGCCGGTGGCTGGCTGCTGATTCGGCTACTCTGTGGGGTGCCGGCACAGGCGGTGAGCAGCAAAATAAAAACAGCGCCAGACAAGCATCTGACGCTGTTTTTGAGCATGGTGAAGTTCATATCAATGGTTGATGTTGTGAACAAAACCAAACACATCGGTAGCACCCAGCATATCGGTCACTACAAAAACGATAAAAATGACCAGAAGGGCGCCGATAATGCCACTACCCGCAGGCATTTGTTCGAACTCCTGTTGAAGCTGAGCGAGTTCCTGAGGGCTTAATTGTTGAATGCGGTGCTTGGCATCATCCACCTCAACACCCAGGGCAACCAGTTTGTCCTGAACTGACTGTTTATCCAGCTCGCTCAGCACTTGTTGCTTGGTCATTTCATGCTGGGACTGGGCGAGAAGTTGCTCATTTCCCACCATCGCGGCTTGCACCGGTGCTATGTAAATACTCAGAAAAGCCATGATGAGCATGATGGGGACTACTTTCCCGAGGCGTCTGAAGCAATTCATAAAACCTCCTTATCAAAGTTTTGGCCCACAGCAACAACGGCTGTGCTGTGTGACAGTGGCAGATTAACAAAATCTGTCCGGCTAACAAGCCTCTATCCGGCTGATTTGTGACTTGTTATGCAATTCTTAACCTGATTTTCAGGGTTGCTGCAAAACGATTTGGGTTTGGTCAGCTTTCAGCATAAGGTAAAGTGATGTTTTTTTGAAACATGACCGAGTTGGGAGTCGCTATGACCGCTGCTTTTTCTATCCCTGACAGCTGGGAAAAGGCCCTGTCAGCCTATCCGGAACTTCAGGCTGAGGCTGTTCAGGTTTTGTCAGGCAGCGATTTTGTCAATCAGTGGGGCCAGCGCCAGCAGATTCAACTCGACGAGCTTCTGGCGACCGGGAGTCTTCTCGCAACACAGTCAAGCAGTGACTTTGCCAATATTTTGAAGACAATGCTGGTTTCGGTTGCAGATGAGAACGCCTTACAAAAGCAGCTACGTTATTTCAGACAGCAACAGATGGTCAGAATCATCTGGCGGGACCTGGCCGGCTGGGCTGACCTGGCGGAAACCATGGCGGATCTGTCGGCGATGGCGGATGTCTGCATTGAACAGAGCCTCAGCATACTGCATCAATGGCAAACTGCACTCTATGGGCGTCCCTGTGACGAAGACGGTAATGAACAGCAGCTGGTGGTGCTGGGCATGGGTAAGCTGGGTGCGGGTGAATTGAATCTGTCTTCTGATATCGATCTGATATTCACTTATCCCGAGGAAGGCGAGACCCGTGAGGGGCGCAAAACGCTGAGCAACGAAGAGTTTTTCACCCGGCTGGGCCGAAAACTGATCCAGGCACTGGATAATCAGACGGCGGATGGTTTTGTATTTCGCGTCGATATGCGTTTACGGCCATTTGGTGAGAGTGGTGCACTGGCTTCCAGCTATGAGGCAATGGAAGAGTATTACCAGACTCAGGGGCGGGAATGGGAACGCTATGCGATGATCAAGGCGCGCGCCATCACCGGTACGGCCGAGGCAAGAAAAGCCTTGTCAGATATGCTGCGCCCCTTTGTATACCGGCGTTATCTGGATTATGGCATGTTCGACTCCCTGCGTGAGATGAAGTCGATGATCGCGGGCCAGCTCCATCGGCGTGGGATGGAAGACAATATCAAGCTGGGTGCCGGTGGCATTCGGGAAATCGAGTTTATCGGTCAGGTCTTTCAGCTGATCTACGGCGGTCGCGACAAGCCATTGCAGCAAAGACCCATTCTGACCATTCTTGACTGCCTGGCCGAGCGTAGCGTGCTGTCTGATTATGCGGTGAATGAACTCAAGCAGGCCTATGTTTTTCTGCGCCGTACCGAACACCGTATACAGGCCTGGGCTGATCAACAAACGCATGTCCTGCCTCAGGAAACAGAGGCCCGGCTGCGACTCGCAAACAGCATGGGCTTTGATAGCTGGGAGAGTTTTTATCAGACGTTGTGGCAGCACCGGCAGCAGGTCCATGATCATTTCAGTCAGCTACTGGCGGCGCCGCAGGCCGAGGATGAAGCTGCCACCAATAATATTTCCCTGCTCAATGCCGGTGAAGAAGAAAAACTGGACTACCTGAGCGAGTGCGGCTATCAACAACCGCAGGACTGTCTGGAGGTATTGGACAAGCTGCTGGAACAGCATGTCTGCCGCAACCTCGGTCAGACCGGCCGTCAGCGGCTGGAAAAACTGCTTCCTCTGCTGGTTCAGGCGGCGGCCAGTAGTGACAATCCGGATGAGACCCTGCCAAGGCTGATGCCGCTGCTTGAATCGATCATGAGGCGCAGTGCCTACATGTCATTGCTGGTGGAAAATCCGCTGGCCTTGTCGCAACTGGTCAAGCTGTGTGCAGCCAGTCCGCTGATTAGTCATCAGCTGGCCCGCTATCCGGTTTTATTGGATGAGTTGCTGGACCCGCGCTCCCTCTATGAAGTCCCGGCGCGCGATGAGCTGAAAAAGCAGCTGGAACTGTTTCTGGCTTCAGTCGATGAAGATGATTTGGAACAGATGATGAATCGCCTGCGCGAATTTCGTCAGATTGCCACCTTGCATGTGGCAGCGGCCGATGTGACGGATGTCCTGCCCCTGATGCGGGTCGGGGATCAACTCTCCGAGCTGGCGGAAATTCAGCTGGAAAAGGTGTTGCAGCTGGCCTGGGCACATCTGGTCAAACGCCATGGTTATCCGCCGGCCGCCAAAACAGATGATCCGGCCAGTTGCGGCTTTACCATCCTGGCCTATGGCAAGCTGGGCGGACTGGAACTGGGTTATGGCTCGGATCTGGATCTGGTGTTCATCTTTGATGACAGTCAGGAGGGTACGACGGACGGAGACAAACCGGTCGAACCGATGGTGTTTTATACCCGGCTGGCTCAGCGCATGATTCACCTGCTGACCACCATCACTCCGGGCGGCATTCTTTATGAGGTCGATATGCGGCTGCGGCCCAGTGGCGCATCGGGCCTTTTGGTCAGTCCTCTAAGCGGTTTTGCTGATTACCAGCGGGAAGAAGCCTGGACCTGGGAACACCAGGCGCTGGTCCGCGCCCGCTGTGTGGGCGGAGACGAGGCGCTGGCAGCGAAAGTCTGGCAGATTCGCGAGCAGGTGCTGGCTCAGTCACGCGATGAAACCGCACTGGCAGACAAGGTTCGCGAGATGCGCAGCAAGATGCGCGGCCAACTGGATAAGACCGACAGCCAACTATTTGATCTGAAACAGGGTATAGGTGCTATCACCGATATCGAGTTTATGGTGCAATATGCGGTGCTGGCCTGGTCAGCAAACTTGCCTGAACTACTGGTTTACACAGATAATATTAGGATTTTGGAAGCGCTGGTGGCCACAGGCAAACTGGCGCAGGCGGAAGGCGACATGCTTGCCGAAGCCTATCGTTTCTATCGCAGTGAAGCGAATCACTGCGTGTTGCAGGAAAGACCGGCGCTGATAGATAAAGCGCGGGTAGGCGATTATCCAGAGCAGGTAGCCACTATTTGGCAGCGCTGGTTGGGTGAGTCCTGATCAGTATCGATTAACAGACAGACTTGGAATTTAGGATTATGGTAGCATCAACAATGGCGGATCGTGACGGCGTTATCTGGCTGGACGGCGAACTGGTGCCGTGGCGGGAAGCGAAAGTCCACGTACTCACTCACACTCTCCATTACGGAATGGGTGTGTTTGAAGGTGTCCGCGCCTATAAAGCCGACAAAGGCACCGCTATTTTCCGGTTGCAGGAACACACCGATCGTCTGTTCCGCAGCGCCAAAATCCTGGGCATGAAAATCCAGTTCGACAAAGACACCATCAACGAGGCGCAACGTACTGTGGTGCGTGAGAACAAGCTGGAGTCAGCTTATATCCGGCCGATGTGTTTCTACGGCTCTGAAGGCATGGGAATTCGTGCCGACAACCTGAACGTGCATACCATGGTCGCAGCCTGGAGTTGGGGAGCCTACCTGGGTGAAGAAAACATGACCAAGGGTATCCGCATCAAGACATCCTCTTTCACCCGCCACCATGTCAACATCACCATGTGTAAAGCCAAGGCCAACGGCAACTACATGAACTCGATGATGGCGCTGCAGGAGGCGGTCAGCTGTGGTTATGATGAGGCACTGCTGCTTGATGCGCAGGGCTTTGTCTGCGAGGGCAGTGGTGAAAACTTCTTTATGGTTCGTGACGGTGTGCTTTATACCCCGGAGCTGACTTCCGCACTGGAAGGCATCACCCGTGACACCGTCATTACCCTGGCTCGTGATATCGGCCTCACAGTAGTTGAAAAGCGCATCACCCGTGATGAAGTCTACATCGCCGATGAAGCATTTTTCACCGGTACTGCAGCAGAAGTGACGCCAATTCGCGAACTGGACAACCGTCCTATCGGCAGCGGCACCCGTGGTCCCATCACCGAGAAACTGCAATCCATGTATTTCGATCAGGTGCTGGGGCGCAGTGAGGTCTACCAGAACTGGAACACCCTGGTCTGATAATAAACGTTCAAAGTGGGTCGGGTGACAAGTCCCCCGGCCTGTGCAAAATTAAGAGGTACTAAGCACAATGGCAGGTCATAGCAAGTGGGCAAATATTCAGCATCGTAAAGGTGCACAGGATGCCAAGCGCGGCAAACTGTTCACCAAGCTGATTCGCGAGATCACCGTCGCAGCCCGGATGGGCGGCAGCGACCCCGCCACCAACCCACGTCTGCGGGCAGCGATTGATAAGGCCCTGGGCAGTAATATGACCAAGGACGTGATTGAGCGCGCTGCCAAACGTGGTGCCGGTGAGCTGGAAGGCGTCAGCTATGAGGAAATCCGCTACGAAGGTTACGGACCCAATGGCATAGCCATCATGGTGGATTGCATGACCGATAACAAAAATCGGACTGTCGCGGCCGTCCGTAACGTCTTCACCAAGCGCGGCGGTAATATGGGGACCGATGGCTGTGTCGCTTTCATGTTTAATCAGAAAGGCATTATCACGCTGCCTGCCGGCACGGAAGAGGACGATATCATGGAAGTGGCGCTGGAAGCCGGCGCTGAAGATATCGTTAACAACGATGACGGCACGATTGATGTCTTCACCAGCCCGGAAGATTATTCCACCGTCAAAGACGCACTGGACGCCGCCGGTATTGAAGTCGAATCATCACAGGTCACCATGCATCCGGACAATACGGTCAGCCTCGAAGTCGAAGATGCCAGGAAGGCGATTGGCCTGATCGAGGCTTTCGAAGAACTGGATGATGTACAGGAAGTCTATTCCAATGCTGACTTTTCTGATGAGGTGATGGCGCAGCTCGATAGCTGACGCCGGCCTGATGACCCGTATTCTTGGCATTGATCCGGGATCTCGTAAGACTGGCTTTGGCATTATCGAGCTGGAAGGCAAGAAAATTAAGCATGTCATCAACGGTCGTCTCAAAGTCGGTGATGGTGAATTTGCTGACCGACTGAAGCAGATCTTTGAAGGGCTGATTGATCTGATCGACCGCTACCAGCCGCAGATGATGGCGGTGGAAAAGGTCTTTCTGCACAAAAACGCAGACTCAGCGCTGAAGCTGGGGCAGGCACGGGGGGCCGCGATCTGTGCTGCCGTCAGCCGTGAGCTGAGCGTCTCCGAATACAGCGCCACTCAGATTAAAAAAGCCGTGGTTGGTAATGGCCACGCGAAAAAAGATCAGGTCCAGTATATGATGTCTGTGATTCTGAACCTGCCGGAAGTACCGGAAGAAGATGCCGCCGATGCATTGGCCTGTGCGTTGACACATGCCCATCACGCATCTGCCGGCAGCAGTCAGCGCAAACTGCCGGAGGGCATGCGCACAAGCCGTCGTGGAGGACGATATAGTCGATGATTGGACGATTGCGGGGCATTATTATCGAGAAGCAGCCACCTGAACTGGTACTGGATGTCCAGGGTGTGGGCTATGAACTCTCGGCGCCGATGTCGACTTTCTTCAATCTGCCGGCGGTCAACGACGAAGTCACCCTGTTTACCCATATGGTCGTGCGTGAGGATGCGCAACTGTTATATGGTTTTGCTTCCGAGCGGGAACGTCTGCTATTCCGCAGCCTGCTCAAAGTGAACGGCGTCGGTGCCAAACTCGCCTTAACCATTCTTTCCGGCAGTGATGTCGATACCTTTGCCCGCAGTGTGCAGGACGGCGATACTGCCAGCCTGACCCGCCTGCCGGGTGTCGGTAAAAAAACAGCAGAACGATTGATCGTGGAAATGCGTGATCGGCTCAAAGAGGTCAGCTCAGCGATGGGGCTGCAGAATTTTGCGCCGGATAGTGCGCAATCCGCGCCGGCTGGTAGTGCCCGTAACGAAGCTGTGGAAGCCCTGATGGCACTGGGTTATAAATCTGCCGAAGCGGATAAGATGCTGCGCAGTTTTGACAGCGAAGGCATGAGCACCGAGCAAATCATTCGTCAGGCATTGCAGAGGCACTAATGGAAGAGCGCTTCATCACCCCCCAGGCCACTCACGATGAAGAGCGTATTGATCGTGCTATTCGGCCGGTCACGCTGGATGATTACATCGGACAGCCGGTGGTGCGCGAACAAATGGAGTTGTTTGTCTCTGCTGCCAGAAAACGCAGCGAAGCCCTCGACCACACCCTGATTTTTGGGCCGCCCGGGCTAGGTAAAACCACGCTGGCCAATATCATCGCCAACGAAATGGGCGTCAACCTCAAGCAGACCTCAGGTCCGGTGTTGGAACGGCCCGGCGATCTGGCGGCATTGTTGACCAATCTGGAACCGAATGACGTCCTGTTCGTCGATGAAATTCACCGTCTCAGTCCCGTGGTGGAAGAAGTGCTCTACCCAGCGATGGAAGATTATCAAATCGACATCATGATTGGCGAAGGCCCCGCTGCGCGCTCGATTAAACTGGATCTGGAGCCGTTTACCCTGGTAGGGGCGACCACACGAGCGGGCTCACTGACATCACCGCTTCGGGATCGCTTCGGTATTGTGCAGCGGTTGGAATTCTACTCGCCGGAAGATCTCAGTACGATTGTTCAGCGCAGTGCCGGTATTCTCAATGTAAAACTGGAGTCCAGTGGTGCCGGTGAAATCGCCCGCCGTTCGCGCGGCACCCCCCGTATCGCCAATCGGCTTCTGCGACGGGTGAGAGACTATGCCGAAGTCAGGTTTAATGGTGAAGTCACCGCCGAAGTCGCACGTCAGGCACTGGACTTGCTGGATGTGGACAACTACGGTTTCGATATGCTGGACCGAAAATTACTGCTCGCCATCATCGAGAAATTTGAGGGTGGCCCGGTCGGTATTGATAATCTCGCGGCAGCCATCGGCGAGGAAAGAGGCACGATTGAGGATGTGCTGGAACCGTATTTAATTCAGGAAGGTTTCATCATGCGCACGCCACGGGGACGTGTCGCTACTCGGCGAGCCTGGCTGCATCTGGGCCTTAACACACCGGATTTAACGCTGGACGGGAATTAATGGGTGAGTTTGACTGGCCGGTTCGTGTTTATTACGAAGATACCGACAGCGGTGGAGTCGTGTATCATTCGCAATATCTAAACTTCATGGAGCGGGCACGCACAGAATGGCTGCGCGCGCTGGGGTTTGAGCAGGACCAGCTCAGAGTTGAGTACAATCTTTTGTTCGCTGTGCATTCGATGCAGCTCAAGTATCGAAAGCCGGCGCGTTTTAATGATGCTTTGTTGATCAAATCACGGTTGGGCAAAGCTTCCGGTGCTAGTATGCAGTTTGAACAAAACATCTATCGTGGTGAGGAACTGTTGTGTGAGGCGTCAGTCAGAATTGCGTGCCTCGACGCTGAGTCTTTTCGCCCTAAATCCATACCCTCATTCATTTTGACGGAGATGCATAGTGTCTGCTGATCTATCTATTATCGCGCTGATTTCCGAAGCCAGTCTGTTGGTAAAACTGGTCATGTTGGCGTTGTTGCTGATTTCATTCTACTCCTGGCTGCTGATATTTCGTAAACGCAGCGAACTTGAGCAGGCAAAACGGGATGCAGACGCATTTGAAGATAAATTCTGGTCAGGCAACGAACTCAACCGGCTGTATGAAGACATTTCCTCCCGACCACACGCGAGCCGGGGTATGGAAGGGATTTTTGAAGTCGGTTTTAAGGAGTTTGTGCGACTGAAAAAATCCACCAACGGCAGTAACGCCGTATTAGAAGGCTCTCAGCGCGTCATGCGCATTTCACTGGCGCGGGAGATCGATCAACTGGAAACCTCGCTGCCGTTCCTGGCGACCGCTGGTTCGACAAGTCCCTATATCGGCCTGTTTGGTACGGTATGGGGGATTATGAACTCATTCCGTGCGCTGGGTAATGTGCAACATGCCACGCTCGCCATGGTGGCGCCCGGTATCGCTGAAGCACTGATTGCTACCGCGATGGGCTTGTTTGCCGCAATTCCGGCAGTCATCGCCTATAACCGTTATTCTCATGAAGTGGAAAGGCTGATCAACCGTTACGATACCTTCCTTGAGGAATTTTCTTCCATCCTGCAGCGTCAACAGGATTAAACCATGGCTGTGCATAAATCGATACGACAACGTCGCAAGCCGATGGGCGAGATCAACGTCGTGCCTTATATCGACGTCATGCTCGTGTTGCTGATCATTTTCATGGTGACTGCACCGATGTTGACACAGGGGGTCAAGGTCAATCTCCCCCAGGCGGATGCCGAAGCCGTGGAAATGCCGGATGAAAATACCGAGCCACTGGTGGTGTCAGTCGATGCGGAAGGTAACTTTTACGTCGCTATTGGTGACCGTCAGGATGAGCCGATAGAAACCCGTGAATTGATGGCAAAGACCGCGGCGGTACTGAGACGTAATCCGCAGACACCTGTCATGGTGCGCGGTGATAATGCGGTCAACTATGGCTATGTTGTTACAGCCATGGCACTGTTACAGAAAGCCGGCGCGCCCACTGTGGGGCTGATCACTCAGCAGCCGGATCCGGTGGTCAACGACGAATAAGAAAAGAACAATGAAAAAGGCTTTCGTTGAAAATTTTCTGGCAGGCAGCTACTCGCTGTTATTGCATCTGGCGCTGGTCGTGCTCTTGGTGGTAGGGCTTGAGTCGACCAGCACGCCTGAGCTTGCGTCCGATCCCAGTGTTGAAATTGTTCAGGCCACTGTGCTGGATGAAAATCTGATTGAACGTGAAATGGCACAACTGGAACAGCGCGAGCAGCAGGAGCGTGAGGCCGAACAGGAACGTCAGCAGAAACTGGAAGAAAAACTGGAGCAGACCCAGGAAGAACTGGCACGTCAGGAGCAGGAATACCTGGACATGCAGGAGCGCGCTGAACTGGATAAGAAGCAGCGCGAAAAAGAAGCTCAGGCCGAGCAGGAACGCATTAAAGAGCTGGCAAAGCAGCGTGAGCAGGAAGAACAGAAGAGGCTGGAAGCCGAAAAACAGCGTCAGTTGGAGGAACAGCGCCGTCAGGAAGCTGAAGCGGAACGTAAACGCATAGAAGAACAGAAACGTCAGGCAGAGCTTGAGCGTCAGCGTATAGAGGAAGAGAAACAGAAAGCGGAAGCCGAGCGCCAGCGGATAGAAGAAGAAAAACGCAAAGCAGAAGCCGAACGTCAGCGTATTGAAGAAGAAAGGCAGAAGGCAGAAGCTGAGCGTCAACGCATCGAAGAAGAAAAGCGCAAAGCCGAGGCGGAACGCAAACGGCTGGAAGAAGAGAAGAGAAAAGCGGAAGAAGCCAAGCGACGTGCTGAAGAAGAACGTAAACGCGCCGAAGCTGAAGAAGCCAAACGTAAAGCAGAAGCGGAACGCCAGGCTGCCGAACAAGCGCTGCAGAGACAACTGGAGCAGGAACAGCAAGAGCGTGATGCCCGGCGGGTGCAGGGCGTGGTTGACCAGTATTCGGTTATGATTAAGCAAAGGGTGAAACGTTACTGGATTCGCCCGTCGAACAGCGAAAGCGGATTACAGGTCACCTTGCGGGTGAGTCTGCTGCCGGGGGGGGATGTGAAGTCGGTGACTATCGTGAAAAGTAGTGGCAATCCGGTCTTTGATCGTTCTGCCGAATCCGCGGTTTACAAGGCAGCACCGCTACCGCAGCCATCTGATCCAAAAGCGGCAGAAGCGCTGCGTGATTTCCAATTCATATTTAAACCAGAATAGAGGACAGAAGCGATGTTAAGACAGTGGTTGAAAATTGTCGCGCTACTGATTGCATTAGTGCCATGGCCGGCACAGGCTGTGCTCACCATTGAAATCACTGGTGGGTCTGAAGCCGCATTACCAATTGCTATCGTGCCTTTCGGTGTTGAGGGTTACGCCCCGCCGGAAGATATCTCCGAGATTATCAGCAATGATCTGGCCAGCAGTGGTCGTTTCGCGCCACTGGAGAAGCGGGATTTGATCTCGCAGCCGCATGAAGGTACACAGATCAACTTCCAGGACTGGCGCTTGTTGCGTTCGGAAGGCCTGTTAATTGGTAAGGTCAGTAGTCAGGATGGTGAAAATTACCAGGTTCAGTTCCAGCTGTACGATGTCTACAAAGCGGAGCAACTGGTCGGCAAACGCTACAATGTGCCGGCATCGGGCCTGCGTAGTCTGGCCCATCAAATTGCTGATGTGGTTTACGAAACGCTGACAGGCGAAAAAGGTGTGTTCTCCACCCGTCTTGCCTTTGTCACCGAGATGAAAAATGCTGATGGCAGCAAGCGTTTTGCATTGCAGGTCTCAGATGCCGATGGCGCGAACCCACGCACTGTGCTGCAATCCACGCAACCCATAATGTCACCGAACTGGGCACCGGATGGCGAACGCCTGGCTTATGTGACCTTCGAGAATGCCAAAGCGGAAGTGTATGTGCAGGAGCTGAGCAGTGGTCGTCGTAACTCGGTGGCCTCATTCCGCGGACTGAACAGTGCACCTGCCTGGTCGCCCGATGGTAAAAAGCTGGCGCTGACATTGTCCAAAAACGGCAATCCCGAAATTTATGTACTGGAGCTGGCGTCAGGTGAGTTATCCCGTGTGACTCATAATTCGGGCGCCATTGATACCGAAGCGGTCTGGATGCCCAACGGCCGTGAAATTCTGTTTACTTCGGATCGCGGCGGACGTCCGCAGATCTATCGGGTAGATGCTAACGGCGGCCGTGCCGAGCGGATTACCTTTGAGGGCAGTTATAATGCGTCTGCAGACATTTCCCCCGACGGTAAGACCATGGCCATGGTTCATGCCGTCAATGGCAAATTTCATATTGCCATTCAGGATTTGCAGACTGGTGCAGTTCAGGTGTTGACCGACACCACTGCAGATGAATCCCCGAGCTTTGCGCCTAACGGCCGCATGATCTTGTATGCTACCGAGCAAAAAGGCAGAGGTGTATTAGCGGCTGTGTCCGTTGATGGCCGAATCAAGCAGCGCCTGGGTGAATCAGGTAGCGCGGTACGTGAACCAGCATGGTCGCCTTTTAGACGTTAATCCGATAGGAGATTTTCAATGAAGTTTTTTAAATTATTTGCTTTGGTACTGCCTCTGTTGTTCCTGGCAGCGTGTAGCTCTTCCCCCGATAAAGGGATGAACAGCGGCGAAGTGGCTGTTGAAGAACGTGGTGCTGATACCGCCGGTGTCGATGGGCAAGGTGTCGATGGCGAGGACATGGGGGCTGAAGCGCGGGTGGTAGTTGGTGAAGACGGCTATGCCGGGAATGAACTGAATGATCCGTCAAGCCCACTGTCTAACCGTATCGTGTACTTTGACTATGACAGCGACGTGGTTCGCAGTGAAGATCAGGAAACCCTGCGTGCTCACGGTGCTTACCTGGCTAAAAACCCGAACCTGACAGTGCGTCTGGAAGGTCATACTGATGACCGTGGTTCACGTGAGTACAACCTGGCCCTGGGTGAACGCCGTGCATTGTCAGTTCGTCAGATTCTGATGCTGCAGGGTGCCAGTATGGATCAATTCCAGGTCACCAGTTTCGGTGAAGAACGTCCTGCCGAAGAAGGCAGCAGTGAATACGCCTGGTCACAAAACCGTCGTGTTGAACTTAAATACATAGGTCGATAAAGATGCAGTTTAACGGCAAGAAAACCCTTCTCAGTGCCGTGATTCTGGCTGCCACTCTGCCCGGCGTCAGCTGGGCAGAGGAGGCAGAACCGCTACAGCAGCGTGTTGAACGCCTGGAGCGCATTATCCAGGGTCAAGGATTGATGAACCTGATTACACGGGTGGATCAGCTCCAGAATGAAGTAAAACGTCTTAATGGTGAGAATGAAACACTGCGCCATGAGTTGGGGCAGATGCGTGATCGTCAGCGTGAGATGTATATCGATCTGGACGAGAGACTGACCCAACAGGCTCAGGCTACACCACCGACAACGGTGGATAACCCCCCTAATCAAGATACTGAAATGACACCGCCAGCGGAGGGTGATATCACTGATGTCGATGAGACGAGTGATTCATCGACAGCAGGTTCTGCGCCGGCTTCCGTTGAAAACGGAGAAGCAGCCTATCAGGCGGCACTGCAGTCACTGCGCAGCGGTCAGTACGAAGAAGCGATTACAGCACTGCAGTCTTTCCCGGAGCAGTACCCCGGCAGCATTTATTTGCCTAATGCCTATTACTGGCAGGGTGAAGCCAAATATGTGTTGCGTGAGTTTGCTGATGCCGCGGCGCTGTTCCAAATCGTGATTGATCAGTACCCAAGCAGTACCAAGGTCGCTGACGCCATGCTCAAACGCGGTTTTAGTGAACATGAAATGGGTGACACCCAACGCGCTGTAGCGACGTTGAATCAGGTTATTCAACAATATCCCGACAGCTCAGCTGCCAAGCTGGCCCAGGTCAGACTGGATCGTATCAACCAAGCACAATAACACTGAGCCGGAATTTGTTATGGCCCAGTGCCGTATTACCGAAATTTTTTATTCTTTACAGGGCGAGTCCAGAACTGTGGGCTTGCCCACTGTTTTTGTCAGACTGACCGGTTGTCCACTGCGCTGTGGATACTGTGATACCGAATATGCTTTTTACGGTGGCGAAAAGATGGCGATCACCGACATCGTCGAACAGGTAGCCGGTTACAATCCGAGATATGTCTGCGTCACCGGCGGTGAGCCACTGGCTCAGCCTAACTGCATTCCATTGCTCACAGCCATTTGTGATCTGGGCGTGGAAGTGTCACTGGAAACCAGTGGTGCGATGGATATCACGCGCGTTGATCCTCGTGTCGTCAAGGTCATGGACCTGAAGACGCCGGGGTCGGGCGAAGAAAGTAAAAACCGCTATAGTAATATCGAATTGCTGCGCCAGCAGGATCAGCTCAAGTTCGTTATCTGCAATCGTGAAGATTATGACTGGGCACGTACGAAACTGGATGAATACCAGCTCACGGAACGCTGTGAAGTCCTATTCTCACCGATTCATGGTGAACTCAAGCCCGCTGATCTGGCCGACTGGATCGTAGAAGATAATCTGCCAGTCAGAATGCAATTGCAGCTTCACAAATACTTATGGGGAGACGAGAAGGGCCGATGAAACGTGCCGTCGTTCTTTTGTCTGGAGGCCTTGATTCGGCCACCGTGTTAGCGATTGCCAAGTCACAAGGCTACGATTGCTATACCATCAGCTTTGATTATGGCCAACGTCACCGGGCGGAGCTGTTGGCGTCTTCTTTGTTGTCCGAACAATTGGGCGCAATCTCTCACAAGGTCATCAACATTGACCTCTCTACAATAGGTGGGTCGGCTTTGACCGACACCAGCATCGCTGTTCCACAGGAACATCAAGCAGGGATTCCGGTGACCTATGTGCCGGCGAGGAATACCGTCTTCATGTCGATTGCTCTGGGGTGGGCAGAAGTGCTGGAAGCGGAAGCCATATTTGTCGGTGTCAATGCCGTAGATTATTCCGGTTACCCGGACTGTCGCCCGGAGTACATTGCGGCGTTTGAAACAATGGCCAATCTCGCTACCAAATCCGGGGTTGAAGGCCGGCCGCTGAAGATTGCTGCTCCTCTGATTGAGATGAGCAAGCAGGAGATTATTGAGCGCGGCGTTGAATTGGGCGTGGATTACAGCTTGACGGTTTCCTGTTATCAGGCTGATGAAACCGGACGTGCCTGTGGAGAGTGTGACTCCTGTCGTTTTCGTCGCCAGGGTTTCGAACAGGCGGGACTTGAAGACCCAACCCGTTATCAGCCCTGATCCAGGCCGAAGCCGGGCGGTTCATCCGATTCTGCTTCCCGTTCGTAATTTTCAAATGCCTGCAGTGCTTTGATCAGCTTGGTATGCAATAGGGCGTCCTCACCAAAGCGCACGTACTCTTGGGCAGCCTGCGCGATCGATTCCAGCATTCGGCTACGCTCTTCCAGATATAGCAGAGCATGGCCAATGTGATGATGATCATTACCGGTTTCGCGGAGTAACTCGGCATTGTTCAGTGCCGTTGAGAAAGTGGGTTTATCCGGCTTAGAAATGACAGCCATGTCTGGCACCTCGATAATATAGAAAAAAATGTTGATTTAGGGGTTGTCATTTATCTCAAATAAGGTATCATTTTCCGCTTCTTCGGGGCCGTTAGCTCAGTTGGTAGAGCACCGGACTTTTAATCCGTTGGTCCTGCGTTCGAGTCGCAGACGGCCCACCAAGAATTCAAAAGGGCTATGCTTGTTTCAAGCATAGCCCTTTTTCATTTCTGTCACCATGACATTGTTTCTCGCACTGTATTCAAAGCGCCGGTCTTGGCAAACATCAAATTCATCATTGCGTAACGCTGTTTTAATGTCCGTGATGAGGCTCACAAGTTACGTTCTATCCAGTCATCCAAAATAATTATTTGGATACGGAAATGGATGCTAAGTCACTCTTGATAATGTCTTTTATCAGGAACAAAATGACAAAATGATGACAGCGCTGAAAATTAGCTGTTGCAATGGCTCCAGCACTGACGTAAGATGCGCAGCCTCAGTTGATGAGCTTTCTCTGAAACGCACATCAAAACTGATTCCTGACTGAAATTTATGATTCAAAAATGACTCGAATTTTTCAGTTGACAGTCTGGCGATGAGCTGTATAATTCTCGCTTCTTTGCTGCAGCGAGTTCTGCAAGCAACGCTCTTTAACAAAACAGTATCAAGTAATTTGTGTGGGTGCTTACGTTAGGTTGCTAGAAAACCTGACGGATAGCATTTACATGCTAACGTCAATCAAAAGTTTTGAAGCCTTGACTTAAATAAGGTTTCGCCAAAATTAAACTGAAGAGTTTGATCATGGCTCAGATTGAACGCTGGCGGCATGCCTAACACATGCAAGTCGAACGGCAGCATAAGAGAGCTTGCTCTCTTGATGGCGAGTGGCGGACGGGTGAGTAATGTATAGGGATCTGCCTGACAGTGGGGGACAACAGCCGGAAACGGCTGCTAATACCGCATACGCTCTACGGAGGAAAGTGGGGGACCTTCGGGCCTCACGCTGACAGATGAACCTATATCAGATTAGCTAGTTGGTGGGGTAAGGGCCTACCAAGGCAACGATCTGTAGCTGGTCTGAGAGGATGATCAGCCACACTGGGACTGAGACACGGCCCAGACTCCTACGGGAGGCAGCAGTGGGGAATATTGGACAATGGGGGCAACCCTGATC
>NZ_JAPDMS010000003.1 GCF_026319365.1 Methylophaga sp. OBS1
TGCCGCCAGCGTTCAATCTGAGCCATGATCAAACTCTTCAGTTTAATTTTGGCGAAACCTTATTTAAGTCAAGGCTTCAAAACTTTTGATTGACGTTAGCATGTAAATGCTATCCGTCAGGTTTTCTAGCAACCTAACGTAAGCACCCACACAAATTACTTGATACTGTTTTGTTAAAGAGCGTTGCTTGCAGAACTCGCTGCAGCAAAGAAGCGAGAATTATACAGCTCATCGCCAGACTGTCAAACATTTTTTGTTGCTTGGCTGCCTGATTGTGCTTAGCTGCTTAACAACGAAGAGGCGCATTCTACAGCTTAATCCGGACCGGTCAACAGGAAGAAATTCCCATTGTGTCAGTTAACAGCGTAGAGGCTTGAAATACCAAATTAAAATAAATTATTTTTGTGTAACTTTACACACGGAAAGATGCTTTTTACCTGGTTTAAAAACAAAAACGGCGGTTACATAACCGCCGTTTTGCAGACCGATTTTTAATTAAGCCGCGGTTATGCGGGCAAACTTGCGTTTACCTACCTGGAAGACGCCTTCGAGTCCTGCCTGGATCAACATCGATTTATCTGACACTTTTTCACCATCAATTTTTACCGCCCCCTGCTTGATCATTCTCATCGCATCAGAGGTGCTGCTGGTGAGCCCTGCCTCTTTGAGCACATTGGCAATCAACATACCTTCATCCCCCACAGCCAAGCTTATTTCCGGAATATCATCCGGCAGTTCGCCTTTCTTGAACTGATTTTCAAACCCCAGACGCGCATCGCTACCGGCTTGCTCACCATGGAAACGGGCTACCATCTCTTCAGCGAACTCTTTTTTGATTTCGATGGGGTTACGTCCCTGCTCGACCTGCTGACGCCACTCATCAATTTCAGTCACATTGCGGAAACTGAGCAGTTCGATGTAACGCCACATTAAATCATCGGAAATTGACATCAGCTTGCCGAAGATATCTTTAGGGCTATCGTTGATACCTATATAGTTGTTCAGCGACTTGGACATCTTCTGAACACCGTCCAGGCCTTCCAGAATCGGCATGGTCAATATGCATTGTGCTGGCTTACCATAAGATTTTTGCAGTTCCCGGCCCATCAACAGGTTAAACTTCTGATCGGTGCCCCCCAGTTCGACATCAGCTTCCAGCACCACAGAGTCATAGCCTTGTATTAAAGGATAGAGGAACTCATGAATCGCGATGGGCTGACCGTTCGTGTAGCGCTTATGGAAGTCATCGCGTTCCAGCATCCGGGCAACCGTGTGATTGGAGGCAAGACGAATCATGTCTGCAGACGACATTTCATTCATCCAGTGTGAGTTGAAGACGACCTCGGTTTTTTCACGGTCAAGAATTTTGAATACCTGCTCCTGATACGTGACTGCGTTCTGTTTCACCTGCTCTGGAGTCAGCGGTTGGCGGGTGACATTTTTACCGGTCGGGTCACCAATCATGCCGGTAAAGTCACCAATCAGAAACAGGATCTGATGTCCCATATCCTGGAACTGTTTCAACTTGTTAAGCAGAACTGTATGCCCCAGATGCAGATCCGGTGCTGTTGGATCGAAACCTGCCTTGATGCGTAATGGCTTACCTGATTCGAGCTTCTCAATCAGTTCTTTTTCCACCAGGATTTCATCAGCACCGCGGCGAATCTCTGCCATCGCCTCTTGAACAGGGATCATTTATGCACTCCGAGTATGTAATTGTGATGGCGGGCAATATTATCACAAGAAGGTTGCAGGAAGGGGTTCCAATTCTGCTGAAATGCTGCCAGAATTGAGCGAATTTATAATTTCACCAAGAGTTTGCATATGAAACGTAACAGACTTCTGAGCAATTCGCCTCATGCACGACTGTTTAGCAGTGAAAAAGCCAGCCATAGCAAACGACATCATATTCTTCTCTTATCCTTCTTGACTGTCATTGGTGTGTTTTTAACAACCATCGTATTGGCGACCAGCACACCGGTCAGCACCGATACGCAATCACAGACCATCCAACTCCCCGGTCAGAGCAGCCATCAGATTAAACCCAGCAATATCAGTCAGCAGGAGAGTCAAATTCAGGCGCTGCCAGAGAGAGCATCCGGAACTGAGGCTATGGGTGTCAATGCACCCGCTGTAAGCCGCGTACCCGTCCCTAATCGCGAAGACATCAATGTTGCTGAGCCCGCTCAGCTCGAGCAGATACATCTGGAAGAATCCAAGCTGGAATATGATGACAAAGCTTCCCTGGAAAACAGCGCACCTGAAGTCGACGTTTCAGCAGCCGAACTACCCGTCTCACCATTAGAGTGGCAGGAAATTACGGTTGAATCAGGTGACAATTTATCTCTGTTATTTCCCAGAGCCGGCCTGTCTGCCCGTGATGTTTACAACGTGGCTCAGTCTGGTGATGGCATTAAACCGCTGCTCAATCTCAAGCCAGGCCAGGTCCTCCGCTTTGGGCTGTCTCAGGTGGAAAACGTCCCCACACTGGAAAAACTTGAGCTGAAACTGAGCCCGGTAGAGACCCTGCAATTAACCAAAACAGAAAACGGCTACCAAACTGAAACTCTTACGCGTGAATTCGACAGCCGTCAGAAACAGGTCGCCGGTCAAATCGAAAGCTCATTATTCGAAGCCGGCCTTAAAGCCGGTATGTCAAACAAACTCATCATGGAAATGGCCCATATTTTCGGCTGGGATATCGACTTTGCGCTGGATCTGCGTCAAGGCGACAATTTCAAGGTCATCTTTGAAGAATCCTACCTTGATGGTGAGAAGTTTGATGACGGTGACATTCTGGCTGCGGAGTTTACTAATCGTGGTACGACCTTCCGCGCAGTACGCTACACTGACCCAGAGGGTAACAGTCATTTTTACACACCTGAAGGTCATAGCATGCGCAAGACCTTCACACGAACACCCGTTCATTTCTCTCGCATCAGTTCACGGTTTAACCCCAATCGCCTGCACCCGGTTCTGAAGACTTCTCGCCCTCACCGCGGTGTCGACTACGCAGCGCCCACTGGCACGCCTATTCTGGCTACGGGTGATGGTAAAGTTGAATTTGTAGGTACCAAAGGGGGTTATGGTCGGACAGTGGTACTGTCGCATGGCGGCAAATACACAACGCTCTATGCCCACATGTCACGCTTCAAGAAAGGCATGAGAAACGGACAGCGTGTAAAACAGGGGCAGACTATTGGCTATATCGGCAGCAGTGGACTTGCTACCGGTCCCCACCTGCATTATGAATTCCGTATCAATGGTGTTCACCACAATCCATTGACGGTCGCTTTGCCTAAAGCAGAACCGCTTAATGCCAAATACATGGCTGCGTTCAAACAACAGTCACACCCCTTGCTGGCACAACTGGAAGCGCTGAAACTGCCAGCACTGGCATTCAACCAGCAGTAAGCTTATGGCTCTCTATATTGGCGTCATGTCAGGCACCAGTCTGGACGGGATCGATGTTGCTATCGTCAACATTGATGCTCATGCTATCTCTTTGAAAGCGGCCGAGACCTTCCCCTTTAACGACAGCCTACGGAAGGACTTGCTCAAGCTCATCAACGCCGGCAGAGCGCACTTGCAGCAGCTGGGGCAAATAGATATGGCACTGGGTTATGCCTATAGCGATGCCATCAATCAGTTGCTTACAGAGACGCATATCCCGGCAGACGACATCGAAGCCGTCGGATGCCATGGTCAAACGGTCTATCACGCTCCCGATGCTGCCTATCCTTTCAGTATGCAAATCGGCAATGCCCATGTTATTGCTGAGAAAACCGGCATTGATACTGTCGCTGACTTTCGTCAGCACGATATGATCCTGGGCGGTCAGGGGGCACCCTTGGTACCGGCTTTTCATCAGGCCCTGTTTCAGCATTCAGAACGTAACCGGGTGATCGCCAACATCGGTGGTATCGGTAATATCACCGTTTTGCCTGTTGGCAATGCCGATGCCGTGACCGGCTTCGACACCGGTCCGGGCAACGTGCTGCTGGATCAGTGGTATCAGCAGCATCACAATGACCTCTATGATGACAACGGTCAGTGGGCGCGTGATGGTGAGGTCGATCCAGCCCTGCTGAATCTGCTGATGAATGATCCGTTCTTTTTTCAGGCAGCGCCCAAGAGCACAGGGCGTGAATATTTCAATCTCAACTGGCTGACACAGAAGCTGGCCGAACTGGATAAGCCGATTAAAGCAAAAGCAGTACAGAAAACCCTGTTACAGATGACCGCGAACTCAATGAGCGGGGCTATCCGGCAATATGCGGACAGTACTGATGAAGTGTATGTCTGTGGCGGCGGTGCTCATAACGAGGTGTTGATGCAGGCGCTGCGCGATTCACTGCCTGGCATGAAAGTGGAGACTACCGCTGATTTGGGCTTGGCACCAGACTGGGTAGAAGCCTGCGCCTTCGCCTGGTTGGCCCGGCAATACATGCATCATCAGCCGGGTAATCTGCCTTCGGTTACCGGTGCCCGAAAAGCGACGTTACTGGGTGCGCTTTATTCATCCAGCGCTGCATCGTAAGTAAAACTATCCAACAAGTGCTCACTGCTTGCCGTTTCATCGGCGCTGAGCTTGAATAACCAGCCTGCTCCAAATGCATCCTGATTGACTAGCTCCGGATCCTGTTCCAACTCCTGATTGACACTGAGTATTGTCCCCGTGACCGGCATGTGAATATCCGAAGCAGATTTAACTGATTCGATAAACATGCACACATCACCGGCCTCAAACTGACTGCCAGGCGTGGGTAAGGAAACGAAAACCACATCACCAAGCTGATCCTGGGCAAAGTCAGTGATGCCGACTGTCATTTCATTCCCCTCTTCCTCATTCACCCATTCATGAGTCGGTGCATAACGCAGATGATCCGGGTTGGCGTCCATCAGAGTCTCCCATACAAACCGTTAAGTGCATGCAATCTTGCCGCAATACTGCTATCGACGCTATCCCAGCTGAATTGCCAGCACCAGTTACCATCGGTTGTGCCGGGAATATTCATCCGATGAGCCCCATCCAGCGATAATAAGTCCTGCATTGGCACTACAGCGAGTTCTGACACCGAGGACAATGCGGTTCGAATCAGTAACCAAGGCATGTTTTCAGTACTGTCACCCATATAAGCGTGGAAGTGTGCTTTTACATGGGGCTCCAGTGACTGATACCAGCCCAGCGTTGTATTGTTATCATGCGTACCGGTGTACGTCACGCTGTCAACACATTGCTGATGTGGTAAGTAGGGATTACTGGCATCACCACCAAAAGCAAACTGCAGGATTTTCATCCCGGGCATCGCATATTTTTCCCGCAGGGCTGTAACTTCAGGCGTGATGATACCCAGGTCCTCGGCAACCAGCGGTAATTCGCCAAAGTGAGTCAGCAGGCTGTCAAACAGCTGCTCTCCGGGTGCTGCAACCCACTGCCCATCAACCGCCGTTTCGCAACTGGCGGGAATTTCCCAGCAGGAATCAAAGCCACGGAAATGATCGATACGAATTAAATCAAAACATTCAAGCTGTGTCTGCAGACGACGGTGCCACCAGTCAAAATGCTGTTCGATATGCTTTGACCACTCATAAAGCGGGTTTCCCCAGCGCTGACCGGTCTCTGAGAAGTAATCAGGAGGGACACCGGCAACACGGGTGGGCTGACCGCTATCATCAAGTGTAAAGAGCTCCGGTTCGGCCCACACATCGGCACTGTCATGTGCTACGAAAATCGGCATATCACCAAATAATTTGACGCCGCGTTCATTGGCATAAGCTCTCAGTTGGTGCCACTGACGAAAGAAAATAAACTGTTCAAAACGACGAATGGTGAGTGCATCTTTACGCTCGATTGCGACGCTCTCAAGGGCTTCAGGCTCCCGATCACGCAACTCCGGCGACCACTCAAACCAAGGTCGTGACTGGTTGAGATGACGCAGCTCACGGAATAGTACATAGTCATCCAGCCAGTACCGCTGCTGTTCGCAAAAACCATTAAAAGCTTCACGCTCAGTCTCGTCAGCACGCAAATCGAACTGACGATAGGCATGCGCCATCAGGCGCGACATTTTAGGGTCATTTAATTTGGCTGGCTCAGCCCAAGGCTGCGATTTCAGCAATTCACGACAGATCAGTCGGTTATTTCCAGCATGTGCAGAGAGACACTGATAGGGAGAGCGGTCATCATGGGTCGGCCCCAGCGGCAGCATTTGCCAGACGGTCACCCCTGCTGATTGCAGGAAATCGACAAAACGATAGGCGTCTGCCCCCATATTGCCGGATGGCAGACTGGTAATGTGGAGCAGCACACCACTGCGTCGCTGATCGAATATATGAGCCTGTTGCATTAATTACCGCGACGCATCGTGCCGGCCTGTTCCATAATACCTCCGCCATGCGAAATCACTTCTGACAGCTTCTGTGGAACCTCCTCACCCAGCATCTGATACAAATTGGAAAGATGCAAACGATACAGGCGCTCAAAATCACTGACACTGTCAGCAGAATTGTAGTCACCGAACCACCAGAACCAGTCCGAGCCTTCACAGATGGCCAATTGCCGCTCCAGTGCCTGTTGTGTCTCCTCGTCAAACGCCTGACTGGCCATCACCCGGTCGAAGGTTTTCTTGGCTTCGCTGAGTAAATCCCAGCCGCGATTTTTGTCCGGGTCACCAATCCAGGTTGAATAGGTACCAAAGACCCAGCTTCCGCCGACCATTTTGGGCAACTCGGCGGGCTGTACTCCGTTATGCAGACAATCACTGAAAGTGCAGAGTTCAATGTCCGGGTGTTCTGACAAACTTCGATACAGACTTTGCAGAAAGTAATAGCCGTTATAGGAGTAGTATTCCCATGCATTTTCACCGTCAAGAATGACCGATACGACCCGGTCAGGATCGCCCTCCGTGTTCTTTTTGATATTCAACAGGTGGTGGATAAAGTCGTTAACCGCATCATCCGCCCCCCACTTGGTGTAAATAAAGCCAATCATATCTGACAGACCATCATCACGGAAAAAGCAGGCCGGAGAAGCACCGGGCAATTTGTAGGGTTTATGGATGTTGGCATCAGCCATATCAGACAGTTTCAGACTGTTTCTGAGGACATTTTCGCCGGTAGCCGCCCATTCAAAGCCATGTTCGGCAATCACACTCAAAGTCTCTTCCGAGACGGCACCCTCTGAGGGCCAGCAGCCCTTGGGCCTGAAACCAAAGAAAGATTCAAATACCCTGAGCCCCTCTTCCATATGCCAGTGCGCACGCGCCTGACCACCGGGGTAGTGGGTGATCTCAGGCAGCACAGCATCGGGCATGGCTTCGAGCGTGGTATTAATATCCAGTAACAGAGGCACTATTGGATGAGCGTAAGGGGTGACGGAAAGCTCAACACGACCACTCTCAGCAAGGCGTTTATAGCGAGGAATCAAATCGCTCAACAGCTCACCGATGACCATCATCAGTTGTCGACGATCATGGAAGGTGTAGAGACGTCCTTTTTTCATCAACGCCTGAATCCGCACATCACTGCGACGAACCGATTCGGCCATCCACACCAGGTGATACCACACCAGCAGGTCGATCATGAACTGATCGTTGACGTAATTAAGGCGCTCTGGTTCTTCCAGTACCCAACGGGCCATTTCCACCAGTCGGGCGAAATGGGGGAAAGGCTCAATCAGTTTCTCTTCATTGGCGCGCAGACAAGCATTGATCAGTGTCTTGCGCTCTTCAGCATGCATGGGCTGTACTGGCGAGTCGAGCGCGATCAGCAATGGATCCTTGAGTCGGCCGGTTCCCTTGAAACGACCTTTGAGCTGATCGTCATAATCAGCCAGTTGTTCCAGCAGCGTAGGGGCAAAATTGACTACAGCCCTGGCGCCCGGAACATTTTCCAGGTGCCAGGCCATATCGACGTAATCTTTGATCGCGTGCAGATAGGTCCAGGGCAACTGATACATGCCGCCCATGGGCTCACTGTACTGCGGCTGGTGCATGTGCCAGCAGAGAACGACCTTGAGTTTATCTGACATAACGATAGTTTTGTCCTAACATTTCGGGTGTCACCAGAACGACACCTTTGGGTGAGACGTGATAGCGCTTGGCATCCTGTTCCGGGTCCTCACCAATGATTGTGCCTTCCGGAATCACACAGCCCTTATCAATCACGACTTTCTTCAAACGACAGTGACGGCCAATCGTGACATCCGGCAAGACGACGGCATCTTCAACCAGTGAATAGCTGTGTACTTCCACGTTAGAGAACAGCACAGAATGGCGAACTGTAGAGCCGGAAATAATGCAGCCTCCGGACACCATTGAGTCCACGGCCATACCACGACGATCATCATCATCGAATACGAACTTGGCAGGGGGCTGCTGTGCCTGATGAGTCCAGATAGGCCAGTCATCATCGTAAAGGTTGAGCTCAGGGGTGACGCCGATCAATTCCAGGTTGGCAGACCAGAACGCGTCTATGGTGCCGACATCACGCCAGTAGCCGGGATCGTTGCCCTGTACATCTTTGTAAGGAAAGGCAACGACTTTATAGTTTTTGATCAAACTGGGGATGATGTCATGCCCGAAATCATGCGTTGAACTGCGGGTGTCTGCATCCTTGATCAGTTGCTCGTAGAGAAACGCTGCATTGAAAACATAAATACCCATGGATGCCAGCGCCACATCATCACGCCCGGGCATTGGGGTTGGGTGTTCAGGCTTTTCATCAAACGCGACGATGCGTCTGTTGACATCCACAGACATAACCCCCAGCGCTTTTGCTTCGCTGATCGGCACCTCAATACATCCGATGGTCATATCGGCATTTTGAGCAACATGCTCTGCCAGCATATCACCGTAGTCCATTTTGTAAATATGATCGCCAGCAAGAATCAACACATATTCAGGACCATGGTTACGCAGGATATCGATATTCTGATAAACCGCATCCGCTGTCCCCTCATACCAGCCTTTTTCATTACGTTGGGATGCGGGTAGAAGCTCGACAAACTCGCCCAGTGCACCCCGCATAAAGCCCCAGCCCTGCTGGATGTGTCTAATCAATGAGTGAGCTTTGTACTGCGTCAAAACCCCCACCCGGCGAATACCTGAGTTCACACAGTTGGATAGCGGGAAATCAATGATGCGAAATTTACCACCAAAAGGCACAGCAGGCTTCGCTCTCCAGTCAGTCAACTGCTTGAGTCTGGACCCACGGCCACCAGCCAGAATTAGTGCCAAGGTATCCCGCGTCAGGCGACTGACAAAACGCGTGCTGTTGTTATCACTCATACGATAATTCTCCGGCCAAAGCCCTATGATTTGTGGTGTAATACTGTTAGCCTGCCATAAGCGTATGGCGGTCAGCAATTAAAAGATTATACGGGATATTATGGCGATGATTTTTGACAAGAATTTGAACGATGACATTATAAAAATCATTGAAGCGCGCCATCATGATCCTTTCAGTGTGTTGGGTTTGCATCAGCAAAATGACAAGGCCATCGTCCGTGCATTTCTGCCAGATACTGCGGAAGCAAAAATCGATAACACACTGCCGATGACTCGGATTGAGGGCACGGATGTTTTTATCTGGCTGGGGCATGCCAGCGAAATAAAATGGCCCTATAAAATCCATCGTCAGCGTCACAATGGTGAAGCCGTCGCTTTCCATGACGCCTACAGCATCATGCCACAGCTATCTGAATACGATTTGCATCTGTTTTCAGAAGGCAAACACTGGCACGCCTACAAAATTCTGGGCGCCCATACTTATGAAGTTGAGGGTATTAAAGGGACTTTGTTTGCCACCTGGGCACCAGGTGCTGAACGGGTCAGCGTCGTCGGTAATTTCAATCAGTGGGATGGCCGCAGACATCCGATGCGGGTTCGCGGCGACACCGGTGTCTGGGAGTTATTTATTCCCGAGTTGGAACCCGGTGAACTTTACAAATTTGAAATACGCAGCCGCCATGATGGTGCCCTGCATTTGAAAATGGATCCATACGGTCAGCAGTGTGAACTCCGTCCCGGCACTGCCTCAGTAGTCACCCGCCCCAGCCTGCATCAATGGCAGGACGAAGACTGGATGGATGCCCGCGAACATGCCGACTGGCTGCACGAACCTCATTCGGTCTATGAAGTCCACATGGGCTCCTGGAAACGTCATGCCGACGGCCGCTTTTACAGCTACCGGGAAATGGCTGAAGATCTGGTGCCCTATGTCAGCAGGATGGGGTTTACCCACATTGAATTACTGCCGGTCACCGAGCATCCACTGGATATTTCCTGGGGTTATCAGACCACTGGATATTTTGCGCCCACCAGCCGTTTTGGCAGCCCGGATGATCTGCGTTATTTCATAGACTGCTGCCACCAGCATAATATTGGTGTGTTACTCGACTGGGTACCCGGTCATTTTCCCAAAGATGCACACGGTCTGGCCCGTTTTGATGGCACGGCGCTCTATGAACATGCTGATCCACGGCGTGGGGAACATCAGGACTGGGGAACGCTGATCTTTAACTATGGCCGCAGCGAGGTGTTTAACTTTTTACTCTCCAGTGCCTTCTATTGGCTGGAGGAGTTTCACATTGATGGTCTGCGTGTCGACGCCGTCGCTTCCATGCTGTATCTGGATTATTCCCGAAAAGAGGGGCAATGGTTACCCAACCAGTATGGTGGCCGCGAAAACCTGGAAGTCATCGATTTTCTGAAGCACGTCAATAGCGTGCTGCACAAAGAACATCCGGGCTGCATTATTGCCGCCGAAGAATCCACGTCGTATCCGATGATTTCAAGGCCGACACATATGGGCGGTCTGGGCTTTTCAATGAAGTGGAATATGGGCTGGATGCATGACATTCTGGAGTATATGCAACAGGACCCGATCCATCGGCGTTATCATCATGACGCGCTGACTTTTGGTCTGCTCTACGCATTTACCGAAAACTTTGTCCTGCCGTTCTCCCATGATGAAGTGGTCCATGGCAAGCGCTCGATGCTCTACAAAATGCCCGGTGATGAATGGCAACGTTTTGCCAACCTGAGATTACTCTATACCTTTATGTATAGCTATCCGGGCAAGAAACTGCTGTTCATGGGCTGCGAGTTCGGTCAGGGCAATGAATGGAACTGCGAAACGGCGCTGGACTGGTATGTGCTGGATTATCCGATTCATCAGGGGCTGCAGCAACTGGTGTCGGATCTTAATCACCTCTACCGGGAAACCCCGGCGCTGCATGCGCACGATTTTGATCCACATGGCTTTGAATGGATTGACTGTAATGACCGTGAACATTCGGTACTGAGCTATCTGCGTAAAGATGCCAGCAGTCATATTGTGGCTGTGTTTAACTTCACACCGGTTCCTCGTGATGATTACCGCATCGGCGTCCCTGAAGCCGGTAGCTATGAAATTATTATCAATTCCGACTCGGAATTTTATAACGGGAGCAATTATCACAATTTGCCGGTCATCGAGAGTGAGAGTTTACCGAGTGCAGACCGCCCCCACTCCATCCGGGTTAACTTGCCTCCCCTGTCCGGTTTGATCCTCAAAAAACAACATTAAAGGGCCATCAGATGTCCCGTCCCAAGCGAATCTCACGCAGTTACTATCAACAGCAGAAAGAACGCTTGCAAATAGAACTGCTGAAGGTACAGGAATGGGCAGCTGAAAACGGCGAGCGTATTGCCATCCTGTTTGAAGGCCGTGATGCCGCCGGCAAGGGGGGCGCGATTAAACGCTTTGCTGAACACCTCAATCCGCGCGGCGCCCGCATTGTCGCGCTGGGCAAACCCAGCAATGTCGAGCAGGGTCAGTGGTATTTCCAGCGCTACCTGTCGCAGTTACCATCGGCAGGTGAAATCGTCATGTTTGATCGCAGCTGGTACAACCGGGCCGGCGTTGAGAAAGTGATGGGCTTTACCAACGAAGAAAAATATCAACTGTTTCTGCAACAGGCTCCCGAACTGGAGCGTTTACTGATTGACGATGGCCTCAGGTTGTTCAAATACTGGTTTTCCATCAGTCGCAAGGAGCAGGAAGCGCGGTTTGAAGCCCGGCGTAAAAATCCCCTGAAGACCTGGAAACTGAGCCCGGTGGATATCGCTGCGCAGGAAAAATGGGAACAGTACAGTGAAGCGCGGGATAAGATGTTTCAGTTGACGCATACCACTCACTCTCCGTGGACAGTCGTTGAAGCCAATGACAAACGCGCAGCACGCATCAATTGTATGCGGCACTTCCTGTATCACCTGCCCTATTCAGGCAAAGATAAAACCCTGGTGAAAATGCCGGATGATACGCAGGTCTACCTGCCGCCCTACCCGGCATTCAAGCGCCGGGCGAGCGATAAATAAGACTTATTGCCGCAGCTCACGAATCAGTTTAATCAAACTGGTGGTTGAACTGTCATGGGATGAGATTTCAGAACCATCCTGTAGGTCAGGAATGATCGCTTTTGCCAGCTGCTTACCAAGCTCCACCCCCCATTGGTCGAAGGAATTGATATTCCAGACTACGCCCTGAACAAAGACTTTGTGCTCATACAAGGCGACCAGCTGACCCAGCATTTCCGGAGTCAGTTTGGGGAATATAAGGACATTGCTGGGACGATTGCCCGGAAAGACTTTATGCGGCAACAGGGCTTCCAGCGCTTTACCTTCAAAGCCCTCTTTGACCAGTTCGGCACGGACTTCCTCAGCCGTTTTACCCTTCATCAGCGCTTCAGCCTGAGCAAGACCATTTGCCAGTAGGATAGACTGATGGTCACACTCCGGATAATGGCTGTTAACCGGCAGGACAAAATCAACCGGGATCAGTTGGGTTCCCTGATGAATCAGCTGGAAGTAGGCATGCTGACCGTTAGTGCCCGGCGTACCCCAAATCACCGGACCGGTTTTGTAATTGATGCGCGCCCCTTCACGATTGATAAATTTGCCGTTGCTCTCCATATCGAGCTGTTGCATATGACTGGGGAAACGTGCCAGTGAATGATCATAGGGCACAATGGCATGGGTCTGGGCATTGAAGAAATTGATGTACCAGATTCCCAACAGCCCCATGATAACCGGAATGTTCTCCGCCAGCGGCTGATTACGGAAGTGCTGGTCCATCTGGAATCCACCTTCGAGCAGACGTTCGAAGTTATCCATCCCCACATAGAGCACGATTGGCAGACCGATAGCACTCCAGAGTGAGTAGCGACCGCCAACCCAGTCCCAGATTTCGAACATATTCTCGGTGTCGATTCCAAACTTGGCCACTTCTTTGGCGTTGGTGGAAACGGCTACAAAGTGTTTGGCGACATCTTCCTGGCTGCCTGATTTAAGAAACCAGTTACGTGCCGACTGGGCATTCGTCAGCGTTTCCTGAGTGGTGAAGGTTTTTGAGGCGACGACAAACAAGGTCGTTTCCGGGTTGAGCTTTTCCAGTGTGGTACTGAGATCCGTGCCATCGACATTAGAGACGAAGTGCACACTGATACCTTCAATGCCATAAGGTTCCAGCGCATCGCAGATCATGGCCGGCCCCAGGTCGGAGCCACCAATCCCGATATTCACAATATCAGTCATTTTCTTGCCGCTGTAACCCAGCCAGCTGCCATTATGAACCTGCTCAGAGAAACGGCGCATCTTGTCCAACACCGCGTTGACTTCCGGCATCACATCATTGCCATCGACCATCACCGGTGTATTGGCACGGTTACGCAGCGCCGTGTGCAGCACGGCACGAACCTCGGTGTGATTGATAGTGTCACCCTTGAACATTTTCTCAATCCAGTCCTCAAGCTCGACGGCTTCAGCCAACTGAATCAGCTTGTCCATGGTTTCCTGGGTAATCCGGTTTTTGGAATAATCCAGCAACAGTTCACCGCTCTGGGCGGAAAAACGTTCAAAACGGCCGGAATCCAGGGCGAATTGCTCGCGCATTGAGAGGTATTTCAGGTCCTCATAGTGACGGACCAGAGATTGCCATTCAGGTATGTTCAAAGGTGTCATAGTTCTGCTATATCTTTAATTATTTATAATTATTGACGGAGGTGCGTTGCCAGGTCGCACCAACTGACGGTTTCCTGTTCACCGGTGGCCATGGTTTTGACACCGACCGTCTCGTTGTTGATTTCTTCCTCGCCCAGAATCAGCGTCCAGCGTGCACCACTGCGATCAGCCCGTTTGAATTGGCTTTTAAAACTACCACCACCACAGTGGCTAATCAACTTAAAGCCCGGTATCTGATCGCGCAGCATTTCCGCCAGCACCGGTGCCTGCTCGGCAGCCAGTTCACCGACGGCGACTAAATAAGCATCCAGTTGTGGCCTTTCAGGCAAGGCATCGGTCGCTTCAAGCAACGCAATCAGCCTTTCAATACCGATGGCAAAACCGATTGCCGTCGCCCCTTTACCGCCCAGTTGCGCAACCAGTCCATCATAACGCCCACCGGCACACACTGTACCCTGCGAGCCGAGTTGGTCGGTTACCCATTCAAATACGGTTTTGCCGTAATAGTCCAGACCGCGAACCAGCTTCGGATTGATTTCATAGCTGATGCCCGCCTTGTCGAGCGTCCTGCAAAGAGCTTCAAAGTGAGTTCTGGACTCAGAGTCGAGATGATGAATGAGTTTAGGCGCGGCATCATTCAATGCCTGCATATCCGGGTTCTTACTGTCCAGAATGCGCAGCGGATTAGTGTGAAGCCGACGCAGACTGTCCTCATCGAGCTGGTCCTGATGAGCCTGGAAATATCGGATCAGTTCTTCGCGGTAAGCCAGGCGGGCGTCAGTTGACCCCAGAGAGTTAATTTGTAGTGTGATACCGGTCAGTCCCAGCGCTTTCCAGAGCCTGGCTGTCAACAGAATCATCTCGGCGTCAATATCGGGACCGTCAAAGCCATAAGCTTCGACACCGACCTGGTGAAACTGTCGGTAGCGTCCCTTTTGTGGACGTTCATGGCGGAACATCGGCCCCATGTACCAGAGTCGCTGAGTCTGGTTAAGCATCCCGTTCTGCATCGCTGCCCGCACGCAGCCTGCGGTGCCCTCGGGTCGCAGAGTCAGGCTGTCGCCATTGCGGTCATCGAAGGTGTACATCTCTTTTTCGACGATGTCGGTAACTTCGCCGATGGAGCGTTTGAATAATTCGGTTTTCTCTACGATAGGAAAGCGGATTTCCTGATACCCGTAGCCGCTCAGTACGGTCTTCAGAATGTGTTCAACTGCCTGCCAATAGGGCGTCACATCGGGGAGGATGTCATTCATTCCCCGAATAGAACGGATAATCTCTGCCACGTTTAACTGATGTCCTTTATCGGAATAATTTTATCTTTATCTGCCTGTGGTTGGCGCAGTGCGATACGTTGACGAATTTGTTTTTCCAGCTCATCCACCAGTGACTCATTATCCACTTTATGATTGGGTTTGCCGTCAACATAGAGCAGGTTGGGGGTACCGCCGGTCAGGCCGATAGCTGCCTCTTTGGCTTCACCCGGCCCATTGACAACGCAGCCGATAACAGCCACATCCATAGGCTCTGTAATGTCTTCCAGCCGGGCTTCCAGTGCGTTGACGGTAGAAATCACATCAAATTGCTGGCGTGAGCATGACGGACAGGCGATAAGGTTTACGCCCTTGTTCCGGATTCGCAGGCTTTTAAGAATATCGAAACCGACTTTGATTTCTTCGATCGGATCCGCTGCCAGCGAAATACGGATCGTATCGCCAATCCCTTCTGCCAGAAGCATACCCAGACCGATAGATGACTTCACAGCACCACTGCGCAGCCCACCCGCTTCGGTAATGCCCAAATGCAGGGGCTGTTCGATCTGATCGGCCAGCTTGCGATAAGCATGAACAGTCATAAACACATCCGAGGCTTTCAGACTCACCTTGAAATCAGGAAAGTTCAGACGGTCAAGAATGTCAATGTGGCGCAGCGCCGATTCAACCAGCGCATCCGGTGTCGGTTCACCGTATTTTTTCTGCAGTTCTTTTTCCAGAGAGCCGGCATTGACGCCGATACGGATTGGAATGCCGTAATCGCGAGCTTTATCAACCACGGCACGAACCCGATCTTCGCGACCAATATTGCCCGGGTTGATCCGCAGGCAGTCAACACCGAGCTCTGCCACTCGAAGCGCGATTTTATAGTCAAAATGAATATCGGCCACCAATGGGATGTTGACCTGCTTGCGGATTTGGCCGAAGGCTTCGGCCGCATCCATTGTGGGCACAGACACACGGACAATATCCGCTCCGACTTTTTGCAAAGCCTGAATTTGTTTGACTGTCGCAGCCACATCGGTGGTGGTGGTATTGGTCATGCTCTGGACAGCGACCGGCGCATCACCGCCTACCGGCACGTTTCCCACCATAATCTGGCGAGATTTTCTACGCTTGATATAGCTTGTGGTTTCCATCAGGACTCTACCCCCAAAGTCAGTCTCGCAACATCCCCCTGAGTGTATGGTGTTAAATCAACCTGCTCGTCATTTAAAAATACGGTCGCCGCATTAGCTCTGCCCAACAAGATGTTGAGTGTGTGTTCAGACGACAGTTCGAGTGAATCATCAGCTTGCATAACCTGACTCACAAGGACATCAGCATCATCGCTGGTGACTTCAACCCAGCACTCAGCAGTAAAGCTCATTCTGAGCGTCATTTTTTGACTGGCATCTGATGAAAGCTGAGTCTCGATCTGATTGACTTGTTGTGTGCTGTTATCTGTCTCTGCGGTGCTCTCTTCTAACCCAGCGATATCGTTGGTTCCGGACTCAATGTCTGTCTCGGGTGCCTGAGCCTGAGGGCCAGATTCAGAATCTGATAATGCCTCAATGGGCTGTGCTCTGGTTGTGACATCAGATTCAACAGGTTCGACAATACCATCGGCAAAACTGTCCTGCTCGGTTTCCGCACTGACTTGAGGCGCGACAACAGCGTTGTTCTGTTGGGCCAATTGCGTGGTTTGCCATTGCTGATAGGCCAGCCAGGCTACCAGCATGACAATCGCGATCAATGCCAGCATAAACCAGGGAAAGCTGCTTTCTTCACTCACATGCTGTTGCTGCCTGAGATTGACAGCCGGCTCAGTGGCCGTGTATTCCAAGTTGAACACGGCCAGCATTTCATCGTAAGGGAGCCCCAGAAATTTAACGTAGCTGGCAAAGTAACCGCGCGCATAGGTTCGACCGTTAAGACGCTCCCATTCCTGATTTTCAAGATAAGACACAATATCTTTAGTCAGGCGAAGCTGTGCTGCCACCTCAGCAATTGTGTATTTTTTCGCTTCACGAGCCTGTTTCAGTCGCTCGCCCAGTGTTGGCGTTGTGCTGGTCATGACGGGCTCTTCATGTGTTTCGCTCATCAGTCTATCAACCCTTGATTAACTATCTGCAGCTCATCAGAGTCAGGAAAACGTGATCGCAGAATCAGTGTGTAGCTGGATACCGCGTCCTGGTCATCCAGTTTGTTTTCGTTTTTTATCGCCAACAGTAGCGCCTGAGGCGTCCAGCTAGCTGCAGACTGATAGCGCTGGATATAACCCCGGGCTTGTAGATAATTCTGCTGTTCGTAGCTCAACTCTGCCATTCGCAGCAGAGATTTGGGCAGTGTCGGCTCAAGTTGCAATGCTTTACGGAAAAAAGCCTCTGCCTTATCGGGACTCGGAATCATGTTTGCACACAGGCCTGCATTTTCATAGGCTAGTTCCGGTGTTTCGTACAATGGATTCTCTACCGCTTTCATAAACCGGGCTTCGGCATCGTCATAGCGACCCTGATTACAGAGAAAAACACCGAAATTATTCTGAGCCTGAGAATAATCCGGCGCCCGCTCAACCGCCTCCAGAAAATGGCTTTCAGCCTTGTCGGTCTCGCCCAGTTGCTGATAAAGCAATGCAATGGTGTTGTGGGCACTGGGCAAATTCGGATTCTGTTTTAGTGCCTTTTGCAGTTTTTCCAGCGCTACCGCATAGTCACCGCGCTGCATATAATTGAGACCCAGCCGCATATTGATTTCAGCTGCTTTGGGATCCGGCGCGACATACTCCGGACGCGTACCTGTGCTGTTACATGCAGTCAGAAATGACAGCATTAACGCAAACGACCACTTCTGCAAGCCTTTGCTCATCGATACAACACGACCTCTCGCTGTTGGGCCATTCGCACGCTGCGACGGCTTTTATCCTGTACTTCACCGGCCAGCTGACCACATGCGGCCACGATGTCATCACCGCGGGTTTTTCGCACTGTCGCAACCAGTCCTTTGTCCATCAGGTATTGTTTGAAGCGCTCAATCTGATTGCGGGAAGAACATTCATAGTCTGTACCCGGAAACGGATTGAAAGGTATCAGGTTAATCTTGGTGGGCAGATCTTTCAAAATTCTGACCAAATCTCTGGCGTCCTGCATCGAATCATTGATCCCGGCCAGCATCACATATTCCACCGTGATGTGGCGTCGTTTCTGGTCACCGGCGACATAGCGTTTGCAGGCAGCGAGTAACTCCGAGATGGGATACTTCTGATTAATGGGCACGATCTTATCGCGCAGTTCGTCATTGGCTGCGTGCAAAGAAATCGCCAAACTGACATGGCAATCTTCACGCAGCTTATCGATCATAGGCACAATACCGGACGTACTGAGCGTCAAGCGGCGCCAGGAAATCCCGTAGCCGAAATCATCCCGCATCAGGTTCATCGCAGTCACCACATTGCTGTAATTAGCAAGCGGTTCGCCCATGCCCATCATCACGACATTGGTGACGACGCGGTTACCTTTCGGGTCTTTGCCGAGCGCTTCGTTTGCAATCCAGAGTTGAGCCACAATTTCAGCGGCCTCAAGATTACGGTTGAACCCTTGCTGCGCGGTTGAGCAGAAAGTACAGGTCAGGGCACAACCAACCTGCGATGACACGCAAAGCGTCCCGCGGCCGTCTTCCGGGATGAAGACTGTTTCAATGGCATTGCCACAGGCGAGTTTGATAATCCATTTACGGGTGCCGTCACGCGAGATATGCTCATGCATGACTTCCGGTAGACGGATCTCAGACACAGTCTGTAATTTTTCCCGCAGGGCTTTACTGAGATTGGTCATCTCGGCAAATTCCGTCACGCGATATTTATGTATCCATTGGAGCAACTGACGCGCACGGAAAGGCTTTTCGCCGAGTTCGACGAAAAACGCTTCCAGACCTTTAAGGTCCAACCCCAGCAGGTTCGTGCATTTAGTCATTTGAGCCTCTTAGCGGGTACGGGCACAGACTTCATCAGCTGAGAAGAAGTAAGCCACTTCACGCGCTGCACTCTCAACAGAGTCAGAACCGTGAACGGCGTTTTCATCAATGCTTTGAGCAAAGTCAGCGCGGATAGTACCGGCAGCGGCATCAGCCGGATTTGTCGCGCCCATCAGGTCACGATTGGTCAGCACTGCGTTGTCACCTTCCAGTACCTGAACCATCACCGGGCCGGAAGTCATGAAGCTGACCAGGGCACCGAAGAAAGGACGCTCTTTGTGCTCAGCATAAAAACCTTCTGCCTGTTCCTGCGACAGATGCATCATTTTGGCAGCAACGACCTGCAGACCGGCTTTTTCGAAGCGGGTGTAAATCTCACCGATGACATTTTTTGCAACTGCGTCAGGTTTGATGATAGAAAGTGTACGTTCAATCGCCATTTTGTTCCTCTGTTGGTTTGGTTAAATATAATAAAATCCCGTTATTCTACCATTTCTGCAGCCGCTAATATCAATGTTATCGACGAAATCCAGCGGCCCCGGCTTTTCGCTTTGGATTTTATGACAAAAGCTTTACTATCAGATGACGATTTCTCAGCAACGGAAGCCAGTTTTGACCACTGACCTAACCTTCAAACGCATTGGCCTGTTTATCCGTAAAGACGACACGGTGATGGAAAATGCCGTCGAGCGCGTGAACGCGTTTCTCAGCCAGGCCGGACTTGAAGTCGTCTGTAATGAAAAGCTGAGCTTTCTGCCGGATTTAACGCTGGTACCGGCGACAGCATTTCCGGCGCATTGTGATTTGACCATTGCGATTGGTGGTGATGGCACCCTGCTGTCTGCATCCAGGGCGCTCGCAGGTACCGACATGCCGATTGTCGGCGTCAATGTCGGTCGCCTGGGTTTTCTGGCTGATGTCACCCTGAATAATCTCGAACAGCAATTACAGCAAGTGATAAGCGGCCGTTATCGTGACGATCGTCGCTTCATGCTGCAGGCCCAGATACAGGGTCATGATGAAGCCCCCGGCATCGCGATGAATGATGTTGTCATTCATGCTCACCAGAACCTCCACATGATTGAGTTTGAAACCTACATCAACGGCAAGTTTCTCAACAGTCAGCGCGCCGATGGCCTGGTGATTGCCACACCGACGGGTTCCACCGCTTATGCGATGTCTGCCGGTGGCCCGATACTGGACGTTGATCTGGACGCCATCGTTCTGGCGTCAGTCTGCCCTCATACATTGAGCAACAGACCTTTGGTTGTCGCGGCTGACAACCGGATTGAAATCACCTTAAGTGAAAATAATATCACTACCGGTATGGTCACCTGTGATGGTCGACCCGGGCAGATTCTGCGTCCTGGCGATACTGTCAGAATAGAACGCCATCAAAGTCAAATCCGGCTATTGCATCTGGAAGATCACGACCATTATTCTATCCTCCGGGCAAAACTGGAATGGGGTAGAAAACTGACATGCTGACCAGCCTGAGTGTACGTAATCTGGCCGTTGTCGAAGACCTGGCTCTGACATTTGATACCGGTATGACATCCTTGACCGGTGAAACCGGGGCCGGTAAATCAATGCTGGTAGACGCACTGAGTCTGGTGTTGGGTGACCGTGCGGATTCCAATATGATTCGTCATGGTGCTGACCGCGCTGAAATCGAGGCGGATTTCAGCCTGAATGATAATTCCGTTCTACGTGACTGGCTCATCGATCAGGAATTGGATGATGACGAGCAGTGCCACCTGCGCCGTACCATCAGTCGAGATGGCCGCTCCAAAGGCTACATAAACGGTCGGGTCGTCCCCTTGACACAATTACGTGAAGTCAGCGAGCGCAGTATCGACATTCATGGCCAGCATGCACACCAGTCTCTGGTAAGACCCCAGACACAGCGCGAACTGCTGGACATTGTGGCCAAAAATAAAGCACTGCTTGATGAACTTAAAATCAGCTATCGCGATTGGCAGAACCTCAAACAGCAACTCGATAATCTGCAGCAGCAATCCGAGGAACAAAAAGCCCGTCAGGAGCTGCTGCAATATCAGGTTGATGAACTGGAGGCGCTGAACCTGTCGGAAGACAGCATTGCCGCTTTGCTACAGGAACAGGGTCAACTTGCCAATGCCTCGCAGCTTATCAGCGTCGCCGAATCCGGCCTGCACCAGATTTTTGATGCCGACCAGGCGGCTGCCTATGATGTACTGAGTCATGTTTTAAGCGAGTTGGAAAAACTGCAGGATTATGAGCCACGCTTTGCCAGTGCGGTGGAAACCCTCAACTCAGCGGTGATCAATCTGGATGAAACGGCAACCGATCTGCGTCATTACCTGGATAATGTCGAACTGGATCCGGGCCGACTCAACGACATCGAAAACCAGTTGTCCCTGCTGCACGAGTTGTCACGTAAACACCATGTGGAAATTGAACAGCTGCCGGCTTTGTTTCAATCACTCAGCCAGGAATTAGAAGCACTTACCGGCAGCGATGTAACCCTGGCCGATTTAGAAAAGCAGGTCACAACAAAAGAAAAGCACTGCCAAGAGCTGTGTGAAACATTACATCAGCGTCGTCACAAGGCAGCCGCGCCGCTGGCGGAACAAATTACACACTCTATCCGGCAATTGGCGATTCCGGCTGGCAGTATCAGTATTGAAGTCGAGGCTATTCCAGACGGCAAAATCACTGAACACGGCGCCGATCAGATTCGATTGCTGGTGAAGACCAACCCCGGTCAGCCCGCCGGTGATCTGGCTAAAGTCGCCTCAGGGGGTGAATTGGCTCGGATCAGCCTGGCAATCCAGGTTGTCACTGCCGGCCAGAGAACAGTGCCTACCCTGATTTTTGACGAAGTCGATGTCGGTATTGGGGGCAGTGTCGCTGAAGTGGTGGGCCAGCATCTGCGCGAACTGGCTGCCACTCAACAGGTCATCTGTATCACCCACCTACCTCAGGTTGCCGCACAGGCACATCATCAATTACAGGTCAGCAAAAAACACCGGGATGACAGCACGCACATCACGGTGGATAAGCTGGATAAAAACCAGCGTGTGGAGGAAATTGCCCGCATGTTAGGGGGCGTGAACCTGACCCAGAAAACCCGCTCTCATGCAGAGGAGATGCTGGATCAGGCCCAAAACTGACTAACGGTCGTTCTTGCAGTCTTCGCTGTTGCAGATGCCATAAATGTACAGGCTGTGGTCAGTCATTTCGAAGCCTTTTTCTTTGGCAATGGCTTTTTGGCGTTCCTCTATCACTTCATCATAAAACTCAATAATGCGATTGCATTTTACGCAAAACAGATGGTCATGATGTTCACCGCTTTCCAGTTCAAATACGGCATGGCCGCCTTCGATATTCAGGCGCGATACCAGGCCCGCGCCCTCAAACTGGGTCAGTACCCGATACACGGTGGCCAGTCCGATTTCCTCTCCCATTTCCAGTAATGCCTTATAAACATCTTCAGCACTCATGTGGCGCTGCTCGGCAGTTTCCAGGATTTCCAGTACTTTCAATCGGGGTAAAGTGACCTTAAGTCCGGCTTTTCGTAGATCTTGTCTTTCCATTATTGTTATCGCCTCGTAGAAATGCTGCGAATAGAGTATCATCGCAATCTGGTAATCAACTACATCAAGTAATACTAAATGAAAAGTTTCATCGTTTACAGCCTTTCCGTGACTGCGTTTTTACTCCTGTCTGCCTGCAGCACCGATAATATCCCAGGTCTGTATCAGATTGATGTTCAACAGGGCAACAATGTTGATCAGGAGATGATCAATAAACTCGAGCCCGGCATGACCAAGAATCAAGTGGCCTATGTCATGGGCACGCCATTATTGATTGATACCTTTCACCCCAACCGCTGGGACTACATATACAGCTACCAGCCCGGCGGCGAAGAACGTGAACAGCGGCGTATTACCCTCTACTTCAATGATGATGAGACTCTGAGTCATGTTGAAGGTGATACCCGAATTGTTGCCAGCCGTGAAGAGCTGCCACAGGCCGACCGTCAGGACAAAAACGTTGTTGTACCACTCAATCAACAGAAAACCGGATTCTTCGGTGGTTTGATGAATCTGATTGGACTGGGTGATGATGAGGAAGTAGAGATCATCGATGACCCAGAAAACACTGAAGAAGAGGCGCAGGAGGCTGCTAACAAAGCGATGATGGAAGAAGCCGCCGGTGGCGAACTTGATAGCGATACCGGCGCTGCCAGCGCACCTGAATAAACAAAAAAGGCGCTCTGACAGCGCCTTTTTATTGCTCCCTCACTCTCCAGCTAGGCCTGCGGTGGTTCAAACTGGTCTTTCTCGGCGTTATAGCAAAACAGTTCCCCAGCCGCCAGGTCGAAATACCAGCCGTGTATCTTCACTGAGCCTTTTTCTACACGCTCTCTGACAAAATCAAACCCCATCAGATTCTTTAACGACACCAGTATCGAGCGTTGCTCACAGGCTTTTAACTGGGCGGCATGGCTGTCCCCAGCATGATTCACCTTAACCCATTCCTTGGCTTCCTGGGCAATAGAGACCCAGCGATGGATAAACTGTGAATCATCCAGGCTTTCACTCTCCCACAAACCTTTTATGCCACCACAGTTAGCATGGCCCATCACTACAATGCTTTCTACGCCCAGGCCCTTGACCGCAAACTCAATGGCGGAACTGGTGCCATGATAATGCTGATCTTCCTCACAGGGCGGCACCAGGTTGGCGACATTACGCACTGTGAAAATGTCACCGGGGTCACAATCAGTCAAGATTGCCGGGTCCACTCTTGAGTCACAACAGGCCACCATCAGAATTTTGGTTGGCTGCCCTTCTTTCATGCTTGCGTAAAGCTTTTTGTCATCACCAAAGTAATTATTCTTGAAGCGTTGAAAACCTTCTAAAAGTTTGTAAGTGTGCGCCATAATTATTTTAATGTGTGAAAGTTAAAAAAGGATTTGTTTCGCGTTCTTGTGCCAGCGTGGTTACAGGACCATGGCCACTGTGGACGCGTAAATGACCGGGCAGTAGCATGAGCTTTTCCAGGCTTTGTTGCATCAGCGCCGTATCACCCATTGGTAGATCCGTTCTGCCCACACTTCCGGCGAACAGCGTGTCACCGACAAAAATATCCTGCTCGTCGTAATAGCATCCCTGCCCGGGGGTATGACCCGGAGTCGAAATGAAATGCAGCGTGGTCTCACCCAATTGAATACTATCGCCGTCGTCGACATAGTGATCGATTCGACCACAAGCCCGGTTCATATGCGGCGCCCCGAACCAGTCACCTTGCTGCGGCAGGGTCTCAAACAACGGCTTTTCCAATCGTGGCAGATAAGTCGGGACATCAAAGCTCTGCTGAAGTCGCACCAGTGAGCCGGCATGATCAAGATGACCGTGGGTCAGCAGAATCATACGGATATCCGCCGGTGGCGCCAGAGACTCCAGATACTCGGCGAGTTCTTCTGTTTCCCCGGTATCAATGATGGCTGCCTGACCGGTCGCTTGATCTCGAACCAGGTAGGTATTGACCCGGAAGGCGCCCACCGTGATGCACTCAATCTCCATACCATTATCCATTCTAGATTTGCTGCTGAAATACCATTGTGAGAGTCATAGTAGCAGACACAAAAAGGCCGCCAGCAGAGTCCGGTTGAACACCACTGACGGCCTTAAGACGATTTCAGGAATCAGTCTTCAAACTGATCCCATTTTTTGCGTGCTTCACGGGCAATGATCATGTTCTGACGGAACCAGTCCTGCTTGACTCTCTGAGCACGAACCAGGTCAAGGTTGGCCTGCCACCATTTTTTCTTCAGTGACAGGTGCGGATCCGGATGCATATTGGCTTCATACCACTTGTGATGATTGACACGGGCCTGTTCCAGATTCGCTTTCCACCATTTTTTCTTGGTTTCTGTTGCCACCTCATCACTGATTTCATACCAGTGCTTCTCGGTCGGCGTGTTATCCAGGTTGGCTTCGTACCATTTGTGGCGTTTTTCTCGGGCCTTTCTGAGATTCTCCTCACGAAACGCCAGCTTCCAGTCTGTATCACCAGCTTCTTTGAAGTCATACCAGTGACGCGTGGTCGGCGTATGATCCAGATTGGCTTCGTACCACTTACGCTGATCACGCACTTTAGCAATCGCTTGTTGCAGATTCGCTTCGTACCACTTGTTCTTGGTCTGCTGATGCGCGACCTGGTTAGCTTCGTACCATGGTGTTTCTACCACTTTAGCCGGGCGCTGATTAGCCTCATACCACTTCTGATTTTCATGCGCACGATTAGCGCTCTCGGCGAAATATTTCTGCTTGGCACGCTGGGTACGAACCAAACTCAGGTTGGACTCACGCCAGCGTTTTTTCAACTCGGCATGAGGATCCGGATGGATATTGGCTTCGTACCATTTATGACGAGACACACGGGCCTGTTCAAGATTGGCCTGCCACCATTTTTTCTTGGTGTCTGTAGCGACCTCATCACTGATCTCATACCAGTGCTTTTCAGTCGGCGTGCTGTCCTGATTCGCTTCGTACCATTTGGTACGACGTTCTCTGGCTTGCTCCAGATTCAGACGCATCCAGTTTTTTTTCACATCGCTGTACATTTCTTCACTGAAATGCTGCCAGCGTTGTTCTACCTCAGACGGCTTCTTATTGGCCTCGTACCATTTGCGGGTAGCACGAACGGACTCAACAGCCTGATGCAGATTCGCTGCGTACCATTTATTTTTGGTCTCCTGATGTTTGACCAAATTGGCTTTGTACCAGGGAATCTCGACTTCTTTTGCCGGACGCTGGTTAGCGTTGTACCAAGGCTCAGCGGAAGTTGAAGCGGGTTTTTTATTCGCTTCATACCACTTGCTACGGCTTTCACGTGCTGTCTTTAAATTCGCTTCGTACCACTTTGTTTTAATATCAAGTGTGCTACTCATCTCTCATACCTCTTGGGGTAATTGCTATAGCTGATATTACATGAGTTATCATCAAAGCAACAACAAAATAGCTCGAAGTGTTGATCCTGATCAGGTCTTATTCGTAGCAGTGTTTTTCAGCTTTGACCCGCTGAAGAGAGGTAATCTGTTGTTCGACGTGAAGCTGTCTTCTGTCTTCTTTTTCATCGACTAGCGCCGAATAACCGAGATAGCCCAAACCAAGCCAGCCTTCGACCAGAGGCACACTGTCAAAAATCACCATAGCGGTGGCCAGTTTGTTGGTGCCATCTTCATAGAACTGCGGCTTGTAACTATAGCGATAGGGATGTAACTGATTGATGGCCATATCCAAATCATAGCAACTCAGCGCTTTGACTTCAGGTTCAGCGTGAACCACCGGGGGCTCAAAATAAATGGGTTCGGTGGGAACCGGCGGCAGCGACATGGCATTTGCCTCCAACCAGCATAAACTCCCAATCAAAAGCATGTATCCGCGCATATTGGCACTCCCGAATATTTCATCTTCAATCACCTTATCGGCACTGACACAGTTAGCATGAATTGCCTGATTAGTCCGACTGATTCTCTTTATCATGTCGGTGCAGGTCGGCCCATTTTTTCAGTCTTTCTGCGACGGCGGCATTAAAGCTGTTTGCGGTAAACTCACCCTGCTGATCCCGCTCTCCAGCATCGAGCCCCGATAACAGGCTGAGTGCATCATTGACATGATAAATCGCATGAATATGAAACTCGTCTTTACTGACAGCATCAATCACATCCTGGCGAAGCATCAGGTGCTGAGCATTGGAAGCCGGGATAATCACCCCCTGTTTGCCGGTCAGGCCACGCATCTTGCAGATATCGAAAAAACCCTCAATCTTCTCATTAACACCACCAATTGCCTGAACATGGCCATGCTGGTTCATGGAGCCGGTAATGGCATAGGACTGCTTCAGCGACACCCCGGCTACCGAGGACAGCAAGGCGCATAATTCGGCCACGCTGGCACTATCACCATCCACCTCGCCGTAACTCTGCTCGAAGACAATACTTGCAGCCATCGATAGCGGCGCATCGGCCGCGTAGGTTTTGCCCAGATAGCCACTCAAGATTAAAACACCCTTGCTGTGAATATCGCCGCCGAGTTCGACTTCACGCTCTATATCGATGATATTGTCATCGCCGAAACGGGCACTGGCGGTCACTCGGGATGGCTGAGCAAAACTGAAACCGCCGATACTCAATACTGATAGCGCATTGACCTGACCAACCTGGTTGCCGATAACGTCGATATCAATAACCTGGCGTTCAATTTGGCTGTAAATCTGTGATCGCAGCCTGTCCAGCCGTTGTTCGCGCATATTGATGGCCGTTTGCACATGTTCCCGGGCCACCAGTTTCGACTGGGTTTGCCTCGCAAGGTAAGACGACTCTCGCAGCAGATCCGTCATATCGCCAAGGTGTAAGGAAAATTTACTGTTTTCCTCAATCGACCTTGCACTGTGTTCTATGACCCGAGCCACAGCAGCCTTATCCAGGTGCAACAGGTTTTCCTTATCAATGGCACTGGCCATCATCCGCGCAAATAACATATCGTTATCGGCACTCCGGGGCATATGCTCTTCAAAGTCGGCAACAATCTTAAACAGGCCGGCAAATTCCGGATCCATCTCATACAGAAGGTAATAGAGATGCCGGTCCCCCAGCAGGACCACCTTCAAATCCAGCGGAATAGGCTCCGGCTCCAGTGAAACCGTCGCTACCAGACTATAAATACGTTCCAGTGTATCAAAGCGTACTTCTCGGGATTTCAATGCACGTTTCAGGCCTTCCCAGCCAAACGGCTGCATCAGCAATTGCTCGGCATCGACGATGAGGTAGCCGCCATTCGCGCGGTGAACGGCACCGGCTTTAATCAAGCTGAAGTCAGTGACCAACGCCCCCATCATCGCCATGTTCTCAACACAGCCCAGCAAAGTCTGGTGATGGGGCAGGTTTTCGTAGATGACAGGGGCACCCTGCGTTTGTGAATTATCTACCACCAGATTAATCTGATAGCGTTTGAGCAAACTATCCTCACCCGCAGCCTCTTCAGCGTTGCCGGCTTCCTGCTTCACAAAAGCATCGACATTGTCACGAATGTCTTTCAGCATAGCCTCAAAATAGAGCTGGAGCTTATTCGAGCTGGGATAGGCATGTTTGATTTTATTGATGTGCTTACTGATAACTTCCAGTGCGACTTCATCATTCAGCGCCTGCAGCTTGCGGAAATTATCCCGCTCCCATTCGCGTAATTCGAGCAGCGTGTGTTGCAGCTCTTCGTGCAGGTCGGCAATCGCGTCTTCCGTCTTTTCCTGCTCGTGGGCCGGTAATTGCTCAAATTCCTCGGACGTCATCGCCTGGCCATCACGCTGGGCAGCAAAGGCATAGCTGCCATCCTGCATCCGCAGCAACACCACGCCTTTCCTGTCAGCTTCTGTCTGTAATACGCCGAATAATCTGACCCGGTGTTTGCGCGCGGCCTCTTCCAGCGAGCGCATCCTTCCCCGATAGTACTCGTCATCAAAAGCCTGTGGTAACTCTGTCTCAAGATGACCGATAATGGTTTCTATGTCGTGTCTCAGTTGATTGCCCTGCCCTGCAGGCAGAGCGACAGCCCAGGGCTTTTGCGGATCGGCAAAATTATTGAGGTAGGCCCAGTCCTTACCACGCGGCTGATTTCGTGAGTGCTCATCAAGGAAACGTTTAATCAGGGTGTATTTACCGACACCGGCTGGTCCCATGATAAAGAGGTTGTATCCCTCAGCATCAATATTCACCCCAAAGTCGATGGCGGACTGGGCGCGATCCTGACCAACAATACTGGGCAAGGTTTCCAGGTCTGCTGTCGAATTAAATTGCCAATTACTGGGGTCACAATGCTGATATAAATCACTGACCTGAAGTTCGGTACGTCTCTGCATGGTGTTCCCTGTTTGAATGCGTTACCTTAAGCTTAGGTTAGCTGATACAGATAGGCAACAGAACAATTACGGAGTCGTCGATGTCTCAGGATTACGAGGAAAAACGTTCATTTACCAGAATGCGGGTTGAAACCAGCGTCCGTTTCAATGTGAACAAAAACAGTGATGTTACTTACCAAGGAGTGAGTAAAGATCTCAGTGCTACTGGCTTGATGATGCAGACTGACTATGCACCACCCGTAGGCGCTGAGCTCGATTTAGAGATGCATACGGACAATGACCGCTTCCCCCCTTTTATGGCCAAAGGCAAGGTGTTACGGGTAGAAACAGACCCCTCTGACAGTAGCAGGTACCTGATTTCAGTGGCGTTGAACAATATTCAGTAAGACTGATCCAATCAGATCCAGTAACTGCTTCGCGTCATCACCTTGGAAATCATCGCCATCAAATGAGTGATAGGCTGCGGTAACAATGCGCCCCCGGCTTCGAGCGCATTTGTGCCATGATGCGCTTCGTCAATTTTCATCTGCTCCAGCACGGCACGGCTTTTCTTGTCGTGTTCACTGATGACTTTCAAGTGACTATCGATATGCTCGACGACCTGCTTTTCAGTTTCAGCCACAAAGCCAAGGCTCCATTTATCACCGATTTTGCCTGCGATTGCGCCGAGCGTGAACGAACCGGCATACCACAGCGGGTTGAGCACACTGGTGTGTGATGACAAGTCATCCAAGCGTTGCTGACACCAGACCAGATGGTCATTTTCTTCCCTGGCCGCCAGTTCCATAGCTTCTCTGACCTGGGGTAGTTTTGCTGTCAGAGCCTGCCCCTGATACAAGGCCTGCGCGGATACTTCGCCGGCATGGTTAACCCGCATCAGGCCTGCAGATTGCTTGCGCTCAGCGGGGCTCAGCTCCGCCTCTTCAATATCATGACCGGGTATCGCCCGGGCGGTGGTTTCCGGTTTTCCGGCGACCGTTGTCAGGGCTTTATCGACTTCAATGATGAATTTATCGAACAGGCTGTAATGTCTCTGGCTCATGGTAATAACTGACTGATGAATTTCAGAATAATTCTACATCACCATGGGCGAGTTTTGACACTGGATGGATATGGCCGTCTGAAACCAGTTGTCTGTGACTCTGCACCTGGTTACGGCCGTTTTGCTTGGCATAATATAAGGCTTCGTCCGCTTCACCTATGACATCTGAAGGTGATTGCTGATGACTGATTTCTACAAAGCCGATGCTTGTTGTCACCTGCTTGAGCTGTGGAAAGTCATATTCGGCGATCATCTGACGTATGCGCTCGAAGGTGTTCATTGCATCATTTTCATCAGGTGCTCTCAGCACTACTACAAACTCTTCACCGCCATAGCGATAGACCAGATCATCATCACGAATCACCCCGGATGTCATGAGGCGCGCCACCAGTATGATGACTTCATCACCGTATAGATGACCGTAGTTGTCATTAATCGATTTGAAGTGGTCGATATCAATGACACCCAGCCAGTACTTGATAGAATAGGCGCGACGACGGGAATCGTTCGGAGAAGAGACCTCTTCTTCCAGGTGATCGCTCTGCCGCACCAGAATTTTGGTGATTTCATTATCCAGCGTTTCCCGGTTGTAGAGACCGGTAAGCTTGTCTTTCTGCGTTTTCTCGATCAAGGCCAGATAGTTCGAGTAGACACGAAGAATACCGTAGACAAGACGCTGATCACTGGCAGAAGGCAAGGTATCGGTAGAAATCAGGAGAACCGCAAATATATCGCCATGAGAATCAAAGGCTGGATACACCACATTCCACTCGCCTTTTTCCGTGCTGCTTAGTTCCACATCGCCAGTTTCTATGGCCCGGTTAATCGCATCACTGATCTCGGAATCACTGCCCAGCAGTTTGGGATTATCATCCGTCGAGACAATAACGCTGTTGACGCAGAAGGCCAGCAGGCTCAATTCATGACCGTCGGACTGCTCACGCACGCGAAAAAGCCGCAAATCCTGGGTTGGAAACAGTTCATTGAGCGTTTTCAATAAACTTTTTTCAAGTACATGTCGATCGTGGTGACTGGTAATTTCAGCCAGATTATCCACAATCCGGATACTGTTGTGGATCATGCCACGCGCCTTGTCTGCTTGTTATGCATCTTTCCCTTGCTCCGCATCCAAATGTGATGGATATCACAAAACGTGACAGGTTAGTCTAATTTCTGCCGCGTCGCAATTGTTACTGATTGATTTATTGGAAGTTTCCAAAGTTCTATCTTTTCAGGAAATGCTCCAAAGTATCCGCCAGCTCGCGTGGTTGGAACTTAGATACATAAGCATCGGCACCGATGCCACGGCCCATCGCCTGATTAGCCTGCGCTGTCAGGGACGAGTGCATGATAACAGGGAGATGTGATAGACGCGGATCAGCCTTGATTTTCTGGGTCAGCACGTAACCATCCATTTCCGGCATTTCCACGTCAGTCAGGATTGCCTGCACTTCGCTGGTGATATCTCGACCTTCCTGCTCACATTGATCAGCCAGTTTAATCAGCAGTTGCCAGGCCTCTGCGCCGTTTACTGCGCCAATATGGTCAACCCCCATCACATCCAGGGTCTTTTTGATTTGCTTTCTGGCAATATTGGAATCATCAGCGAACAATAAACGATACTGGTGGTGCTCACCGATATGCCGGATACCGTCGAACACAGTTTCATCATAGAATTCGCCTGCGTCGGCCAGCACCTTCTCAACGTCCATGATCATTACCAGACGTTTGTCACTGAGTTCAGCTACCGCTGTGACCAGCCCGCCCAAACGTTTAGAAATCAGTTGCGGCGGCTCTTTGACCTGCTCCCAGTTCAGTCGCTGGATGGTATCCACGGAGCTGACCAGAAAGCCCTGCACATGGGTGTTGTATTCGGTGATCATCAGAATCCGGGGTTCGTCCTTGGATTCAAGATGGCAAAACTTCTGCAGATTGATAATCGGCACCATATCACCGCGCAGGCTGACAAAGCCCTCGATACCATCAGGCATCTCAGGTGCCGAGGTGATTTCCGGTATGTTCAACACCTCACGCACTTTAAAGACGTTGATGCCGAAGACCTCATTACGACCAGTGGCATCACTGGTGCCCAGATTAAATAAGAGTACTTCCAGGTGATTGGTGCCAGCGAGCTTGGTGCGCTCGTCAATGGAATCGATGAATGTTGCCATAAAATTTCCCGCTATAACCGCTGCCCTGATGTGACAGACTTATCATAAATTTTATAACGGACAGTATCATGAAATCTTGAATCAACTTCGACAAAAGTTTACAAAAAGCTTTGGATAGGGAGATTGAAATAAAAGGCAAGCGTAGGCATATTGCTGTAACATACAGGCTATGCCAGAGAGCACTAAGCCCTGTCAGGGAGTCTGCGAGTGAAATTAAGCGCAGCATTCTTCTTTTCCTGCCGCATCAGATTAAGCCGATGGCGCGGGAAATAAATTACAATAATGATTTGGATGAAGCGGCAACTGAAGGTGTTGCCTATTCGGAAGTGGTGCCCAGGGGGAGACTCGAACTCCCACGTACATAAGTACACTAGCACCTGAAGCTAGCGCGTCTACCAATTCCGCCACCTGGGCTGAAGAAGGCGCAAAGATTACAGAGTGAATTTGAAACTGTCAATGACTAATAACAAGAAAAACGATCCCAACTTCGAACGCGAAGCCGAGAAATACGATAACCCCATCCCGAGTCGTGAGTTTATCCTCTCGATTTTAAAGCAAAATAATGTGCCCCTGACGCGAAAAAGCATCGCCAAATTAATCGGCATAAAAGGTGAAGAAGAAACCGAAGCGTTACGGCGTCGGCTCAGGGCCATGGAGCGGGATGGACAACTCTTGCGCAATCGCAAGGGCGCTTACGGTGTGGTCTCCAAAATGAATCTGGTCAGCGGCCGGGTCATGGGACACCCGGAAGGTTATGGTTTTCTCGTCCCTGACGAGGGGGGGGAAGATCTTTTCCTTGGCGAACGGGAGATGCGTAGTGTGCTGCACGGTGACCGTGCCCTTGCCCGCATTACAGGTATTGACCGCCGTGGTCGCAAGGAAGGCGCTATCGTAGAGGTTACTCATCGGGCTAATACCCATATTGTGGGCCGCCTGATTCGAGACGCCGGTATTTATTTCGTCATTCCCAATAATCGTCGTATCAGCCAGGACATACTGATCCCGCCTGAAATGCTGATCGGCGCCAAAGAAAATCAGATCGTCGAAATCGAAATTACTGAGAATCCCAATGTGCACCGTTCGCCATTGGGCCGGATCGTCGAGATTATCGGCGATCACATGGCTCCGGGCATGGAAATCGATATTGCCTTGCGCGATTTCGAACTGCCGCATGAATGGTCTGACAAGGCGCTGCAGCAGGCAGAACAGTTTGGTGACAGCATCCCTGAGAATGCCGTTGAAGGTCGCCTTGACCTTCGCGACATGCCTTTGGTGACGATTGACGGTGAAGATGCCCGTGATTTTGACGATGCCGTCTGTGCCGAACGCCTTGATAATGGCAACTGGCGATTGTGGGTCGCCATCGCCGATGTATCACACTATGTGCAGCCAGGTGACCCACTGGACCTGGACGCAGGCGATCGCGGCACCTCGGTCTACTTCCCCAGCCAGGTCATTCCTATGTTACCTGAGGCCCTGTCAAACGGCCTGTGTTCACTCAACCCGGAAGTCGACCGCCTGTGCATGGTCTGCGAAATGGAGATCAATCAGGACGGCAAAACCGAATCATACCGTTTCCACGAAGGCGTGATGTTCTCCAAAGCCCGGCTGACTTACGATAAAGTCGCCGCCATGCTGGTTGATAACGATCCCGCCTTGCGAGAACAATATCAACACGTCTTGCCGACACTGGAAACCATGTATGGACTGTTTAAAGCCATGCAAAAAGCCCGTGATCAGCGTGGTGCCATTGATTTCGAAATGACAGAAACTCAGTTCCTGTTTGACGAGAATCGTAAGATCCGTTCCATTCAACCTCGTGAACGCAATGATGCGCACCGCCTGATTGAAGAATTCATGATTGCTGCCAATGTCAGTGCTGCCCGCTTCCTGCTTGATCATGAGATCCCCGTTCTTTATCGGGTTCACGAAACCCCATCTGAAGAAAAACTCAGTGGCCTGCGTGATTTTCTGGGTGAACTGGGTCTGTTCCTGGGCGGCGGTGATGATCCGGAACCGCGGCACTATGCCTCTTTACTGGAAACAGCCAGCAAACGGCCCGACGGTCATCTACTGCAGACCGTGATGCTGCGCAGTATGAAACAGGCGGTATACAGCCCCGATAATATCGGCCACTTTGGTCTGGCTCTGGATGCCTATGCCCACTTTACCTCGCCTATCCGCCGCTACCCGGACCTGCTGGTCCACCGGGCTATCCGTCATATCATCAGTGGACGTAAAGTCAGCAAATGGCGCTATTCACACGAAGACATGGTCCATCTCGGCGATCACTGTTCTATGACCAGCCGTCGTGCGGATGAGGCGACCCGTGATGTGAGTGACTGGCTTAAATGTGAATACATGCGTGACCGCGTTGGTGAAACGCATCAGGGGGTCATCAGCGGCGTGACCGGCTTCGGCCTGTTTGTCGAACTCAGCGACATCTACATAGAAGGTCTGGTCCATGTCACCTCGCTGAAGAACGATTACTACCAGTTCGACGCAACGGGCCACCGTCTAACCGGCGAACGGACCCGCAAGGTCTACCGTCTCGGTGACACATTGACCGTGAAAGTGGTTCGTGTCGATCTGGATGAAAAGAAAATCGATCTGGAGCTGGTGTAGACAAAAGCCGCTTAGCAAGCGGCTTTAACGCTGATCAATTTGGCCGGAGACACAGATTTTCCTTGACCAGAGAAATAAAGACAGTAAAATTATCGTCTTTCCAAAGCACGGGGCTATAAAGCCTCGCTGTCTGCAAAAAATAATGGTGAGTGTAGCTCAGTTGGTAGAGTCCCGGATTGTGATTCCGGTTGTCGTGGGTTCGAGCCCCATCACTCACCCCATTTTTTGCTTATCCTGATTGGCTCCTCTTGATTCACGCGCAGTAATATCGCGTCCAGTTTCAGCGCTGGGAGCAGGTCATCTTGCACTCTTTTTATTTCAGATTTACCCAGCTTCAATAACTTAGCGATACTTTACAAAAGTGGCTGGCAAATGACTTGCAGAGTGATGGGCTCCTACGTATAATGCGCTTCTTCATTGCCGGTGTAGCTCAGTTGGTAGAGCAACTGATTTGTAATCAGTGGGTCGTAGGTTCAAGTCCTATCACCGGCTCCAGAACAAATAAAGGGTCATGCTTTTGCATGGCCCTTTTTTGTTTCTGCGATTCCTGAGATCCCACAGCCATAATTTTTTACTCACAATAACTGTGGATAAGTCTGTGAGTATCAGGCGCAAAAATCCTTAAGCTACTCTCAGCATGACACTTAATTGAACTGCTCAAAAAATCACCAATTATGAGCCGTACCCCCCCACCATTGCGGGCGTTGCATCTGACCTGCTGCCTGATTATGCTTGAACTGTCCGGCAACAATTGTCGCCTGAGTCTTCCCGATTTCTTCTGTTAGCTAGTCCGAGGTTGTTACGTTATGGTCGCTAAAACCAAACAAATCATGATCTTACGTCATGCTAAAGCTGAGACAGCTTCGCCAGCCGGTGATTTCGCCCGCCCCCTCACCGACAGCGGCAGGCAACAGGCGACTGATGTCGGTGCGGTCTTACTGGAACAGAAACTGATTCCACAAACGATATACAGCTCTTCAGCAAAACGGGCATTGGAGACTGCTGAGCGGGTCTGTGAACAACTGGCGATAGACAAACACGACATCGCAATGCGTGACGAACTCTATTTGGCTGACACAGAGACTTTCCTGTTACTGCTCCATAACATCAATAAACGGATCAATCGCGTGCTGATTGTGGGCCATAATCCGGCACTGGAGGACCTGGTAGAAGCTCTGAGCCACACTGACTTTGTCAGTGATCAACCCAATGGTAAGAGACTGTTGCCAGCGTCTATGGTCCTGCTTGAGTTTGACGGTGAATGGACGGATCTCAAAACCGGCAGCTGTGAACTCAAACAACGGCTTCACGGTAAACTGCTAAAAAAGCACTGAAAAGCAATGCTCCCGCCTGCCGGGCATTGCAGCAGCTACTCTTAAGTGAAGTGTCGGCCATCAGGCAGTGGCGCAAAGTTGCGATTAAAGGCAAAGACCCGGAAGGCGTGCACCAGCTCAGGGTCAGTCTCAGAAAAATGCGCAGCGCGCTGACAATTTTCAGCCCGGTCATCAATCCCACTTACCGAAAGTACTGGCGCAGGGAATTGAAAGCAATGTCGAAACAACTCGATGCGGCACGGGATCTGGATGTATTTATGCTGACCCATTTCCAGTCAAAAAACAGTGACTCTGATCTGCATCATGCACTGAAAAAGCAACAATCCAGGATATACAATCAGCTTTCAGAAAGCCTCAGGGGTAAGTTCAAACAGCGCCACCGTCAGCTCAAAAAAGCGTTAAAACAATCACGCTGGCCACAGCAGCATTGTCGCCAGCATAGCCTGTCACTGTCATCTCTGGCACAGCAACAACTAAACTGGTTGTATCAGAATGTATGTCAAAAAGCGCAGGGCCTGGATCTGAATGATGAAGCAGCCCTGCATCAGCTTCGCATTGCCTTTAAGCAACTGCGTTATGGATGCGAGTTCCTTGCCCCTGTGCTGGACAAAACCCAGAGTCCGGTTTTTATGAATATGGTGAAAGCCTTACAGGATCAATTGGGCGAGATTCATGACGCGGCCGTGCAGCAGGAAATGCTGGCCGTTCTGCCGTTGGCGGCGCATGATGAGCTTCAGGAAATCGTCAATCAAAGTCAGCGAAATAGTCAGCGCCTGAAAAAAACACTGACAAAGCAACTTAAGCGTTTCAACAGTATCACCGTGCCCTGGCAGCAGCTCAATTTGGCATCAGAATCTGTCTGAGCGGCGCTTTATCGACCAGTAAATCAGCCAGGGTATATTTGTCCAGCACCTGATACATTGCCTGCTGGGATTCTCGTAATATGCCAGTCAGCTTGCAGACAGGAATCAAACAGCAGTCGCCTTGCCCTTGCACACAGGGTAGCAGCCCCTCGGCACCTTCCGTTTTACGGATAACTTCACCCAGATTAATCTCTTCAACCGACCGATTCAGCATCAGGCCACCGCCTTTACCACGGATTGTTTTGATGTAACCGGCTTTAGCCAGAAAGTGCACTACTTTGGTTAGATGATTATCGGAAATCTGATATCGTCCTGCGATATCGCCGATAGTCACTCGTTGTCCCGGCTGTACGGCAAGGTACATCAGAACGCGCATGGAATAATCAGAGAAAGTGGTAAGGTGCATAGCTGAAGCGGCGATGGATATGTGAGTAAGACTATCTTACAGGCATCATCCGTGGCTCAGAAAATAAATCAGGATCAGGTTAGTGATAAACAACAATAGAGCCAGTCCTCGCCAAAATCCGACCGGGTTGCGCTCTATCAGCGGTAATTGTTCCTCGCGCAGGTAATCCGGGTTGGGTTTGACGAGGTCTGATTCAAACTCCGACAGGGCTTCATAGCGAGATTCGGGCGATAACTGTACCGCCTTGCGAATAGCCTTATCCACCCAGTGCGGAATATCGCTGATGGATTCGCTGACTGAGCGGTAACGCAACCGGTTCAGCCCTGCCTGGTCACGCACCCTTGCCAGCTTGTCTCCGTATGGCAGTTTACCGGTTAACATCTGGTAAACGATACAGCCCAGGGCAAATATATCGGACTGAGAAGATCCGGGTTTACCAACCAGGTATTCCGGCGCCGTGTAATGCTTGGTACCCAGGAGCTCGCGTCGCTCGACCGGCGTTGAAATATCGGCGATACCGGCGATTTTGGTGGAACCAAAGTCAATAATTTTAAGTACGCCATCATGACTGACCATGATATTGCCGGGCTTGAGATCCTGATGCAGCATATCCAGCCGGTGAAAAGCGCGCAGACCGGCCGCTATCTGTGGCACCAGTTCACGGACCGATTTCAGATCCAGCGTACCGACATCATCCAGCCACTGCTCCAGTGTTTTGCCATTGACGTATTCCAGCACGTAATAGAGAAAGCGACGAGGCCGCTTCTGCTCAATGGTTCTCACTACATGAGGACTGTCAATGCGACGACCAATCCATTCCTCCAGTTGAAAACGTTCCAGATAGGCCGGATCATCCTCGAAGTTGACTGACGGTGTTTTGATGACGACTTTCTCACCGGTTTCGGTATCCACCGCCAGATAGAGCTGACTGGTGGAACTCGCATGCAGCTCACGGCTAATCCGGTAACCATCAAGAATCACACCTTCATAGAGTTCCGGCGGAAAAGGTAGTGCCGTCAGTTGTGCAAAAACCTCATTGGGATCCTGGGTGGGCAGTTGCTCGACCTCAAGAATCAAACAGCTGACATTGTCCTGACTGTCCTGCTCCAGTGCCTGCTCACAAAACTGCTTCGCCAGTGCATCCAGATCATCGTGATCACTGCCCAGCAGACTGCGAAGCTGTTTGTGGCTGAGCACATCGTGAACGCCATCTGTGGTGAAAAGAAAATGGTCACCCGCTTCCACCGTCAGCGATTTGTAATCAATATCGAGACAATAATCGACGCCGAAAGCGCGCCCAAGATATTCCTTGTTGTCATCAATGCGAATGCGATGATCGGTCGTGAGTTGTTCAAGCTCACCATCACGATACAGATAAATCCGCGAATCGCCGACATGGAACAGATGCGCTGTGATCGACTTAATCACCATGGCACTGAAGGTACTGGCTAGGCCTCTTGAGGCATCCTTGAAATGATTGCTCTGGCCATGCAGCCAGGTGTTAATCGCGGTCAGCACTTTACCGCCGGACTGTTTTACCGACCAGGAATCAGGGGTGCTGAAATAATCACTGATAAAACCGGTGACGCAGGCCTGACTGGCCTGTTTACCTTCGGCGCTGCTGCTTATGCCATCAGCCAATGCACAGGCCACGCCCTTGGTCTCCAGCAGCGCCAGGTTGCCGGGCACGGAAAAGCCCAAAGAATCCTGATTTTCGACTTTACGGCCTTTATCAGAATACTGGCCGACCGTGACCTTTAACCTGGCTACCATCTGCGTTCCGTTTTAATGAACGTCAATCATCTGCACAGTCCCATCAGGCAGGATTTCCGCCATCTGGCCGCGCGGCTCATCCATAAACTGTACCGCAATCAGGGTCACTACGGCAGTCGCTGCAATCACAAAGAAGAAGGTCTGGGCCGAAACCAGTGACAAGACGGTCAGAAACGTCACCGCGCCGACATTACCGTAGGCACCGGCCATACCGGCAATCTGACCGGTCAGGCGACGCTGGACCAGTGGAACCACCGCAAATACGGCGCCTTCACCCGCCTGCACGAAGAAAGAACAGGCCATGGTCGCCAGTACCGCGAACAACAGCAACCATTCCGGTGTAATCATGCCCAGTACCATATACCCCACAGCGAGACCGCTGATACAGATTGTCAGTGTACGTTTGCGACCCAGCTTGTCACTGAACAGCCCACCGACCGGCCGCGACACCAGGTTCATAAAAGCAAAACCGGAGGCCAGCAGGCCTGCCTGAACGGCACTGATATCAAAGGTGTCACTGAAATACAGCGGCAGCATCGAGACCACCGCCAATTCAGAACCGAAGGTCGCGAGATAAGCCAGATCCAGTACTGCCACCTGTTTGAATTTATAGCGATGAATCTCCGGCACGGTTTTGGTGAAGACGTCTTTATTAACCTGATAGATGTGATACACCTGATAGCCAAATAAGGCCACCAGCCCGATATAGACGGCATAAGTGATGCCCTGTGACAGCAGTTCAACACCACTCGGCGACAGCTTCCAAGTCAGCAAAGCCAGGGCGGCATAGAGCGGAATGCTCATCAGGATATAGAGGAAAAAATCGCCTTTGCTGGTGACTTCCATCGCCCCGCTTTTTTTGGGCTTGAAGTAAGTCGAACCTTTGGGCGTATCTGACACGCTGTTGTAGTAGATAAATGCATAAATTAAAGCAATGGCACCGGTGGTCGCCAGTGCATAACGCCAGCCGTTGTCACCTCCGTACATCAGTGCCAGCGTAGGCAGCGTCATGGCTGCAGCGGCTGAACCGAAATTACCCCAGCCACCATAAATGCCTTCAGCCAGGCCGACCTGTTTGGCCGGGAACCACTCTGAAATCATGCGGATACCGATCACAAAACCGGCACCGACAAAGCCCAGCATAAAGCGGGCAACGGCCATCTGCTCAAAGCTGTCAGCAATGGCAAAGAAGAAACAGAGAAAACTGGAAATGCCCAGCAGCATGCTGAACATGATTTTAGGCCCGTATTTATCCACCAGCATGCCCACCACGATGCGGGCCGGGATAGTCAGCGCCACGTTGAGGATTAACAGGGTTTTGACCTGCTGATCATCAAGCCCCAGCGTGTCCCGAATGGCCACCATCAAAGGCGCGTGGTTGAACCAGACAACAAAGGTGATAAAAAAGGCCATCCAGGTTAGATGGAGCGTTCGGATGTTTCCGCTGAAAGACAGCAGGTTTAGCTTTTGACTAGACATGAATTCAGTTCTCTCTTTAGAACACGTTACCAACATTGGTTTGCGTTCTTAGTGCTGGAATCATGCCAGTTGAATAAGTATTTGTTTTATCGAAAGATGAGAGAATAAATAGGTATAACAGGCTCTGATTTAAGTCTAAATCGGTGCAAGCTGCACTACGATTGTGCGCGTTTCAGGTCGGTGACTCATCTTCATCTGGCCAGTCAAGATCGCAACAAAATACATAAACAGCGCTAGCGACCTCAACAGCCTGAGAGACAGTGACACACATGTGTGAACCGGCGACGGACAGATAAGGGCGGCTAACCTGGGTCACGGCGGGATTATGAATGGCGCGGTAATGGTAGTGACGGTGTGACCAGTTGGCATTTTCACCGGCCAGCAAAGGGGTAAAACGAATATCCAGCTTCGCGGTATACTGAGGCGAGTATAAGCTTTTACCAATCTGGAACCCCTTTTCATCCAGGAGGTAGCAACGGACTGCGCGTTCATCTTCAAATACAGAAGCACCGCACTGTTCAAACGGTGTCTGCTGTTTCAAAGCCGCTATCTCGATTTCATAACGATGTTTGAATTTCTCAAAGTGAGATTGCAGCTTTCGGTTGTACTGACTGCGGACATTGTTCTGACGGTGAAGCAGGTCCTCAAGCTTGCTGGCGAAGTCACGATCGCGCTTAATCTGTTTATCCGGTTTGGCGAAGTAAAAGCCCTGCACCATATCGGCGTTACTGGATATGGCGACCATCGCCTCTTTTTCGTTTTCCACACCCTCGATCACCACGAGACTGCCGGTTTCGTGAATCAACGAAACAATGCCTGTCAGGATCCGCTCGACTTTGAGTGAACGGCCGGCCTGTCTGACCAGGCTACGATCAATCTTGACGATATCCGGCTGTAGCTCCCATATGCGGTCAAAGTTGGAGTGGCCGGCACCGAAATCATCAATAGCAATCAGGCAACCCAGGTGGCGAAAGTGCTGGATCAGTTCTTTCAGATAAACCCGGTCGTCAATTTCACTCTCCAGAATCTCAATGACGATTCTCCTGGCAGCGATGCCGGTCTGGCTCATAAGATCGCGCATGAACCCGGCATCGGGCCGCTCTGTGACCAGACACTGGGAGTTGAGATTGATGAACAACCAGCTTTCGTTTTCACCGGCATGGGCAAAATTACGCGCGTGCAAAGCACGGCATGTGCGGTCCAGTTCCAGATGTTCACGACTGTTGCCCGGCCGCTGCATGACTTGAATGGGGCTGATATAGCGACCATCACTGTCGTACGCCCTCAGCAGCCCCTCGTAGCCTACGGGCTTTCGATGCGCAATACTGAAGATAGGCTGAAATGCAGACGACAGAAATAAACTATCGTATTCGGCAGCGAAGCCTCTCTCGCTGAAAGAAAGTTCTGTCATCCCAACCCGGACCTTTGTAGATGATTGCGCCCAACAGTCTAACATTTTGTCTATTTTTTACCCGGTGAATTTATCATTAATTATGTTGTGTTCTTAATAAAAAAGCCTGCATCAAAATGATGCAGGCCCAAAATCTAGGCTACTTTCCGGGCGTGTCGCTCATGCAGAAAGTGAATCACTTCAGAACGATAATGGTTGTAGTCTGGATTATCCGCCAGTGCCAGACGTTTACGGGGGCGGGGAAGGTCGACCTCCATGACTTCCCCAATGGTCGCTGCCGGCCCATTGGTCATCATCACAATTTTGTCGGATAGCAGAACGGCTTCATCGACATCGTGGGTAATCATGATGACCGTGTTATTCAAATCGGCCTGAATATCCATCAATGAATCCTGCAGGTGAGCACGCGTTAATGCATCCAGGGCACCGAAGGGTTCATCCATTAGAAGCACCTTGGGCTCCATTGCCAATGCGCGCGCAATTCCCACCCGCTGCTTCATACCACCGGAAATTTCTGAAGGCATTTTATGCATCGCATGCGTCATATGTACCAGCTCCAGATTATGTTCCACCCATTCACGAATCTGTTTTCTATTACGGGTCGAACCAAAGACCGATTTCACTGCCAGTTCCACATTCTGATAACAGCTAAGCCAGGGAAACAGAGAATGATTCTGAAAAACGATGGCACGGTCAGGACCGGGCTCATCAACTTCCCTGCCTTCCAGTATCACCCCGCCTTCTGTTGCTTTGTAGAGGCCACCGACAATATTCATCACCGTGGATTTACCACAGCCTGAATGGCCGATGATGCTGACAAATTCGCCTTTTTCAATTTTTAGATTGACGTTCTCCAGTGCTCGGAAGGGACCATTAGGTGTTGGAAAATCAATGCTGACATGGTCGATATTGAGATATTTGTCCATTGTCTGACTCCTAGCGAATAACAGCGTTTTTGTCGTATGAGAAAAATTTCTGGAAGCTCAGGGTGATGCGATCCAGAATGAATCCAATAATGCCGATAGTCAGCACTGCCACCATAATGCGACTCAGTGACGAGGAACTGCCGTTCTGGAACTCATCCCAGACGAACTTGCCCAGCCCCGGATTCTGCGCCAGCATCTCGGCAGCAATCAGCACCATCCAGCCTATGCCCAGAGAAATACGCAGACCGGTAAAAATCATGGGTATCGAAGCAGGAATAACGACCTTCCAGACGGTAGTAAAGTAATTCAGCCGAAGCACGCGAGCGACATTGATCAAATCCTTATCAATCGAGGATACGCCAACGGCAGTGTTAATCAGTGTTGGCCAGAGAGAACATAAAGTCACCGTCAGCGCCGAAGTGATAAAGGATTTTTCAAACATCGGGTTATCACTGACATAGACGGCACTCACCACCATGGTCACAATCGGCAGCCAGGCCAGCGGCGATACCGGCTTAAAAACCTGAATCAATGGATTCAAAGCTGAATATAAAGTGTCCGACAACCCTGCCACGATGCCGACCGGCACGGCAATGACGGTCGCTATCAGAAAGCCGACGAATACCGTAAACAGACTGGTCAGAATTTGGTCAAAAAAAGTCTCCTTACCGGTATAAGGACGAATCGTGACTTCGGCATCGGGGTTTTTCTCCAGCTTGGCGGCATTGCGCTGTTCCTGGCGCTCATAAAACGCCTGCTCGCGATCACGCGCCTCATAGTGCTCATCGACCAGCACATTGACCTGCTCCCAGACCTGGGTTGGCCCCGGCACCTGACCGAGACTGGTGATGACTTTCGCCGCGCCAAGATGCCAGAGAAACAAAAACACAGCGATGGCAAACAGCGGAACGCCGACCATCTTGCCCAGTTCCTGCATCTGATGCTTGGGGGACTCACCTGCTGACAGTCTGACCAGCGGTATAAACCAGGTAAAACCAGTCATTTCGAGAAAATAAATCAGTTTGTCTTTCATAGTGACTCTTTCGTTGGTTTGGACACAATCACCCTGCCTGCCAGGCAGACAGGGTGGCTTGCTGTTCCGGTGTTACTCGACAACCTCTTCACCCTTGAGGCCAATCGGGAACTGTTCCAGATAGGCATTAGGCTGGGTGCCGTCGTAAGCGATACCGTCGATAAACTCGGTTTGCGTCGGTTTGAAACCGGTTTCAGTTTCAAAATCGGGGAAGGCCGAGGCCGGCAGTTTGCCTTCTTCGATCAGCTCTTTTGCTGCCAGGGCATAGATATCGGGACGATAGACTTTCTTGGCGATATCCATATACCAGCTATCCGGTTTAGGCTCGGCAATCTGCCCCCAGCGGCGCATCTGGGTCAGATACCAGACGGCATCACTGTAATAGGGATAAGTCGCGTTGTAGCGGAAGAAGACGTTAAAGTCAGGCACCGCCCGCTTGTCTCCTTTTTCATATTCAAAGGTGCCGGTCATACTGTTGGCAATAACTTCATAGTCAGCACCGACATAACGACTCTGTGACAGGATTTCCACGGCTTCAGGACGGTTGGCATTGCTGTTTTCATCCAGCCAGTGAGCGGCACGGATCAGGGCTTTAACCACCGCGATATGGGTGTTGGGATTTTCTTCCGCCCATTGCTTGCTCACACCGAACACTTTTTCCGGGTTATTTTTCCAGATTTCATAGTCGGTAATCACCGGCACACCAATGCCCTTAAACACGGCCTGCTGATTCCAAGGTTCACCCACACAGTAACCGTAGATCGTGCCGGCTTCCATGGTGGAAGGCATCTGTGGTGGAGGGGTGACCGAGAGCAGCGCATCAGCCTGAAGCTGACCGCTGGTGTCACCTTTATGTGGCGCATAATAGCCGGGATGGATACCGCCTGCTGCCAGCCAGTAACGCAGCTCATAATTGTGCGTGGAGACCGGAAACACCATGCCCATATTGAAAGGTTTGCCATCGGCTTTATAGGAATCGACCACCGGCTTCAACGCTTCTGCACTGATTGGATGCACCGGTTTACCGTCTTCATCCATCGGCACATTGGGTTTCATCTGATCCCAGATTTCATTAGAAACGGTAATACCGTTGCCATTCAAATCCATACTGAAGGCCGTGATGATGTCAGCCTTGGTACCGAATCCGATAGTGGCCCCCAGCGGTTGCCCCGCCAGCATATGCGCTCCATCGAGAGTACCGTCAATGACACCGTCCAGCAGCACTTTCCAGTTGGCCTGCGCTTCCAGGGTGACGTAGAGCCCCTCGTCCTCAAAAAAGAATTTTTCATAAGCAATGGCGAGCGGCGCCATATCGGTGAGTTTGATAAAACCAAATTTGAGCTCCGGTTTTTCTACTTCACCGGGTGCGGCATAAGCACTGGTGAAGGACATCATGCCGGTACTGAATACCAGACTGGCAGCAGCCAGGCTTTTAACCAGATGACGGCGGGTGATGGATAACTGTTTTCGCATTATCTGCTCCTGAATTTTGTTCAAAAAAAAGACGCACTCACAGGCTTGACCTGCAAGGACGTCTTTATCCGGAATTGAAATTTTGATTTACCCGTCGTTGGGTTGTGACTCAGTGTAGCGTTTGCAGATAATATGCCAACTAGATACCTAAATAATTAAATAAACAATATCAATGACTTGAAAACGTTCCGCTTAACGTTTTTTTAGTGGTGCCTGCACACTTTAGGGTCATGGGGTGATTCACGCACAGGCGTGGTGCGACTCCAATTCGCGTGGCTGCTGAGCAGTCACTCAAACTGACTTTTGGGGTTCAAGCAGACTGGCGGTGGCAAGAATATTCTGTGCCAGTTGTGCCAACCGCATGTTCTGGTTCATCGCTGAAGTTCGCAGTAATCGATAGGCTTCATCTTCACTACAGTTCCGTTGCTCCATGATCAGGCCTTTGGCCCGGTCAATGACCTTACGATCAGCCAGCGATGTTTTCAGCTCTTTGATGTGCTTCTGCATCGATTGATACTGGCGGAATCGTGCCATGGCGGTTCTCAAGATAGGTAAAACCCGATCCTCACGAAAACCATCAACGATATAAGCACTGACTCCAGCCTGAATCGCCTGCTCGATGGCATCATCACGGTCATCATGGGTGAAGATCACAATCGGTAACGGAAACTGCTCGTTAATCACTTTGAACTTGCTGAGCATGTCACTATCACTGTTGTCCATTACCGCGATAATCAGTTCCGGTTCTACCGTCCATTTTAGAGTCAGCAACTGTTGCAGCGTCGAGCCTTCAAAAATAATCTTGTAAGGCGTTTCTGCCAGCGTCATTTTCAAGCTATGGCTGACATCGCTGTGTTCACTGATAACAATGGTATTAACGTTCGTCTCGGTGTGCATGGCAGCGCTGCTCATATCATTCTGGTGTGTTGTTGAGAGGCGTAATGGATAATGATGCCGAACACTTTCAGCACCTCATCAATCGCCCGGGTGGAAACATTGAAATAATCATTGGAGTCAACCTGCACACGGCCGTCGTGAAGCACATTGTGCTCAACCATTTCTATCAGTTTTCCGATACTCTCACTGATGGCTTTAGCGGCATTTTGCAATGTATGATGCAGATCCTCATTCTTGATACCGTTGATTTGCTTGACTAATTCGCTGGTCGTGCTTTGCACAGAAATGCGGAGGAAATCGAGGATAATGCGATCAGCACCTTCGCAAACACCACGAGCGCAGATACCGGAACCGATGGCACGGGTCTGTCCCACCGTTTCTGCCACACGCAAAGTGTCCAGGCAAACCTCAGAAACGCGTGTACAGCGGTCCAGCATCATACGATGCAGCTCGTGATCGCGCATCACATCGTCCAGTAGAGACAGCTGGCCATCTATCATCAGACTGTGCTGACGAACCAGATTCTGTGATTTGAGATCACCGGCGAGTGCATGCTTTTTCAGTCTCGGCCAGTGTTCAGTGAACGATTCCCATTGAGGAAAGCGTTTAAGCTGCAAGCTGTCACTGCTGGCAATTAACTGATCAATATCATTCTGAAGACTGGCCAGTTGGGGCTTCAGTTTGTCATTACCCTGACTGACAGCATTGCTGGTACCCCGATGTTTCTGGCAGCTGTCAATAATGCGTTTCATATGCACGGTGAGCAGAATACCCTGTTCAATCCGGCTTTGTTCCTGCCGCCGCAACACGGCAAGACGGCTGATAAAATAAATAAGGCACACAACGGTGAGGCCACCGATAAACATCGGATACATCTATGCTCTCCACTGAACAAGATAAGTGACGACCCGGCAGCGGTCTGATTTGATACAACCGGGCCCGGCAATTACTCCCAGGCAACTAATAAGCCGGCCATCAGCCCCAGCGGGGAAATCATGACCATAAAGAGTAGTTTCCCCAACTCTTTCAGCAGAAATACAAAATCGATGAGATAACCCATAATCTATCTCCTGTAGGTTGGTCTAGGCTTAAATCTGCATAAGCTGTGCCAAAGAAATAAACCATATATTTCATACAGTTAAGAAAAAAGCTAATTCACTCTATGCAACAAAATGGTGTCGACTCACGGCCACTGAACGAATATGGTGCACATATTGCTGAGGGTCTGCTGCTCATCAACAGCAAATAAAAAAGCCGGGCTAAGCCCGGCTTTTCATACGAACGCCCTGTTGATTCAGAATTTAACCTGTCCATACACCCAGAATTTTTCGGTATCGGTCAGTCCAAATTCATCATCCGCATTGTAGTCTGCGTATTTCACCCCCACGGTATAGTGTTCCTTGAAGGTCTTTTGCAGCATGATATCGAACTCGTCACCTGCGTCGAGGCTGCCTTCGTCGGTTTCAAAATCGTGATAAACCGCGACCAGTTTAGCCCCCAGCACATTCCCCACCAGCGTGACGTAGGTGTCTTCCAGGCCCTGAGCCGGCGTTGAGAGAAACTTATCTGCCCAGCCCTGATAGGCATGGTTGGTACCCAACGGGGTCCTGAAAGCATCTGTGCCATCGCCTTCCTGAACTTCATGAGACAACTTCAGCATCCAGCCTTTGTATTTTCCGCCCAGTTCCAGCAGGTAGTAATCCTGCTGTTCCATTTCGCCCTCAGCGTAATCATCCTGGGTGGCATACTCAGCAGTGTAGAGCACACTGAAAGCATCGTTGAGTGCCTGTGAGCCGGAGAATCTCAAGCCATAAGTGGCTGTAGAGTTCTTGTTATCATCCGGCGCGTCCTCATAATCCAGCAAATAAGCATAGCCTTCCAGTTTACCGACAGGCAGACCGCTGTACTGCAAATTGAACAGATGGCTATCCATATCAATGTCACCATCATTGATCAGCGGTGCCACATCACGGTCTTCACCGAAGATAGTATGAACCTGGTTCAGATAGGCATAGCTGAGGGTGGTATCAGGCAAAGATTGATTGACGATACTGAAGGCATCAAAAGTCTGCCAGTTCTGACGCCAGCCGACAGTGCCGATAAAACGGTGGAACGGCGCATCCCTGAATGTCACAATCTGCCGACCGAATTTAAATGTTGTATCGAAATTGTTGTAGGCCAGAAACGCCTGATTGACTTCCGTACCCTCCGGATCGGCCACAATCGGATAATCGGGCTCGCCGTTGGTGCCCGCGGCATTAAACTTATCGGACCCCAGATGAGAAACATCTTCAAACTCAACAAAGCCGCTGAAGCCATGGAATGCTCCTGTTTTATAGCCCAGTGTTGTGCGCAGCGTATAGGCATCCGCTTCTTTATCGATGCCATCCTGATCCACATTTTCATAACGGGCACGCGCAGAAAAGCTGACTTTTCCGCCGGTTAACGCTTCCATAAAGGCATCTTCAGCCTGGGCGATGGCAGGCACCATTGTCATGCTGCTCATGCCTGTCGCCAACAGACTCAGGGCCGTCAATTTTTTCATTTTTGGCATTGTTTATCCTCGTATAAAAAAAGCCATGCAGGTTGCCCTGTCATGGCCTCGTTACCTTGATTAATGAGTGATTAATATCGAAAAGAAAGATGGCTGCACCGTTGCAGAGTCACTGTCCCTATAATTGCAACCATAGTGCCAATTTAATAAGTGTCTGTTTTTATTTAATTATTTATATTTTCGTGAAAATATCGTGATGACAAATGCACCATTTAAATACTTATTTATCTCCTCATGCACTACAAGGTAACAATCAGAAAGATGTGAAGCCGCCACAAACAAAAACGGGACATCTGGAAGACGTCCCGTGACTGCAGGTATTGTGAGAGTACGTCAGTGGCCGAGCAGTTTCTTCAACTCAGGAACACAGGAGCCACAATTGGTTCCAGCATTAAGCTTGCTGCCAATATCATCCACATTCTTGACGTGCCCGCTGCTGATGGCGTCTTTCAGCGTGTTCTCTCCAACACCGAAACAGGAGCAGACAATCGCACCACAGTCTTTCTGGCCCTGACCGGGCTGTCCAACCAGCAAACTGTAGCGCTCGGCATCTGACAGGCTGGTTGAGCTAAATAGCTGTGATAGCCAGGAACGGGCCGGCAGGTCATGGCTGGGCGCAATAAATACCACCCCTTCCAGTTGATTACCGACAATCTTGCCGGCACGATAACGGCCCGCTTTTTTGTCGATAAAGTCTAACCATTCGCCTTGTGTGCCCAAGTGCTGCTGCGCCCAGGAAGCGGGCTGCGTGATCTCTTTTTCACCGGCAATTTCATAACGCCAGAACTGGGCGCCCCGAACTTTGACCCAGTAATTGGCATCTTTCACCGTAATGGGCTTACGCGATAAGATGAAGCCATGCCAATTAGGTTGATAAGGTCGGATTCTGACCGGGGTATGTTTGGATTCAGGCTGTCCTGAGATAGGGTCATACACCGCCGCGACCAGCGCATCGACACGCGCCATCGACGCATACTGATTACTCCAGTGAATCGGCACAAATACACTGCCCGGTCGTTGTTCATCAGTGAACACGACCCGCACAATCATTTTGCCCCACTGGCTGCTGACTTCGGCCAGTGCGCCATCGACCAGGTCCCAATTCTGTGCATCCACAGGGTGAATCTGCACCATCGGCTCAGGAATATGGGCATTCAGTCGCACCGCACGCCCGGTACGGGTCATGGTGTGCCACTGGTCACGAATCCGCCCTGTATTCAGCACCAGCGGATAGTCGTCCGAAGTCCGGTTCTGGGGCAGTTTAGGTTCAATCGGCACCATGCGTGCTTTGCCGGAAGGGGTAAAGAAAAGACGATCAGTAAACAGTCTCGCCGTGCCGCTGGGTGCTTCTGCAGTGACTGGCCACTGGATTGGCGCCAGGTTCTCATAAGCCTCATCCGTGATATCGGCAAGGCCACTCAGATCAAAGTCACGACTGCCCGCATTCTCAAATGCCGACAATCGCGCATGTTCACGGAACACATCAACCGGCTTTTCAAACGGAAAAGCTTTTTCAAACCCCATCCGTCGCGCCACCTGAGTCATCATCCACCAATCCGGCTTCGCCTCTCCCGGTAGTGGCAGGAAAGCCCGCTGATGACTGATACGTCGTTCCGAGTTAGTCACGGTGCCGTCTTTTTCACCCCAGGCCGCTGCGGGCAGCAGAATATCGGCCAGTTCCGTGGTGTCGGTATTACTCTCACATTCTGACACCACCACCAGTTCGCATTTTTCGAGTGCCGCTTTAACACTGTCTGCTTCAGGCAGACTCACCACCGGATTGGTCGCCATAATCCAGACAGCTTTGATTTTGCCATCGGCCACATCTTTGAACATATCGATGGCTTTGGCCCCGTTTTCGGTAGCGAGTCGATCGGTTTCCCAGAAACGGGACACGCGGTCATGATGCTCCGGGTTGGTTATCTCCATATGTGCCGCCAGTTGATTACTCAGACCGCCGACTTCACGGCCGCCCATTGCATTGGGTTGGCCGGTAAAGGAAAACGGACCCATCGCCGGTTTGCCCACCCGGCCGGTAGCGAGGTGGCAGTTAATGATGCTGTTGGTTTTATCGGTACCGGAGGTGGATTGGTTAATGCCTTGAGAATACAGCGTGACGACCTTCTCGGTTGAGGCAAACAACTGATAGAACTTAACAATATCCTCTTCGGGGAGTTCGGTAATTGAAGAAACCTGCGGAATGTTGCCGGCGCTCTCCTTGGCCACTTTAATCGCAGCCGAGAAACCTTCGGTATGCTGCTCCAGAAAATCCAGATCCAGGTAGTCTTCCTGCTTGAGAAAATTGAGCAAGCCATTAAATAAGGTCGCATCACTCCCAGGTCTCAGAGACAGATGCAGATCGGCAATGTCGCAGGTCGATGTCTTTCGAGGATCGATCACCACAATCTTCAGATCGGGCCGCTGTTGCTTGACCTGGTTGATGCGCTGATAAATCACCGGATGACACCAGGCCAGATTGGAACCGGCCATCACCAGCAAATCCGCCTGTTCCAGATCTTCATAGCTACAGGGCACCGAGTCACTACCGAATGCACGCTTGTAGCCGGCCACCGCCGACGACATACACAGACGTGAGTTGGTATCAATGTTGGCACTACCGATAAAGCCCTTCATCAGCTTATTGGCAGTGTAATAATCTTCGGTCAGGATCTGACCGGACACGTAAAAGCCGATCGCACTGGGGCCGTGTTTATCAATGATACTTTTGAATTTCCTGCTGACGGTGTTGAGCGCCTCATCCCAGGAAACACGTTTACCGGCGACTTGGGGATAAAGCAAACGGTTGTTCAGATCGACGGTTTCCCCCAGCGCTGAGCCTTTAGAGCAGAGTCGACCGAGATTAGCCGGATGACGCGGATCGCCCTCAATACTGACAGTGCCGTCCGGTTGCGGTGTCGCCAGGACACCGCAACCGACGCCGCAATAAGGACAGGTAGTCTGAATAGTGTGTTCTTTACCCAAAACAGATGACTCTTTTATAGCGAAATATAGACCACGCCATTTTCGATTTTGGTCTCAAATGTGCGTGTACAGCCTTCATCAGGCCCGGTTGCTTCACCACTTTCCATATCGATGACCCAGTTATGGAGCGGACAGGCGACCCGTTTATCATAGACGATCCCCTGTGATAGCGGGCCGGCCTTATGCGGGCATTGATCGTAGAGGGCAAACACTTCATCGCCTGCGGTTCTGAAGACAGCCACATCGCCATCCTTCGTCACCAACACCCGTGATCCTTTATTGGGAATATCGGCCAGCGGGCCAACTTCGGTCCAGTTCATGCTTACCTCTAGCTTACTTGTTTAATGGGGATATAGTTTTCTTTGTGCTTGGCAGCGTGCTCAGCCCACGGATCTGTCTGTGCATTTTCCTGTGATTCATAGAAACGCTGGGCCAGACGTTTGCGGTTGGTTTCATCTTCCACCACCAGCGCCTGTACGTGTTTCAAACCGACACGCTCAATCCACGGTGCGGTGCGTTCCAGGTAATGGCCTTCTTCACGGTAGAGCTGCATATAAGCCGCGATATACTCCATCGCTTCTTCTTCAGTAGCAACTTTGCACAGGAAATCAGTAGCCCGGACCTTGATACCGCCGTTACCGCCGACATGTAGTTCATAACCGGAGTCGACACAGACCACACCGATATCCTTAATGGTGGCTTCGGCACAGTTACGCGGACAACCGGACACGGCAATCTTGAATTTATGCGGCGTCCAGCTGCCCCAGGTCATTTTCTCGACCTTGATACCGAGACCAGTCGAGTCCTGGGTACCAAAGCGGCACCACTCACTGCCGACACAGGTTTTAACGGTCCGCAGCGATTTACCATACGCATGCCCGGAGACAAAACCGGCATCGCTTAAATCCGCCCACATTTTGGGCAGATCATCTTTTTTCACACCCAGCAGGTCGATACGCTGACCACCAGTGATTTTGACGGTGGGAACGGAATATTTCTCGGAGATATCGGCGATCGCACGCAGCTCTCTCGGGTTGGTCACCCCGCCCCAGATCCGCGGCACAACGGAATAAGTGCCGTCTTTCTGAATATTGGCGTGGACCCGCTCATTGATGAAGCGTGATTGTGGATCATCTGCGTACTCGTTAGGCCAGCTACTCAGCATGTAATAGTTCAGTGCCGGCCGGCAGGAATGACAACCATCAGGATTTTTCCATTCCAGTGCTTCAATCAGCTGAGGAATATTTTTCAGTTCCTGTTCTTTAATCGCGGTTTTGACCTCATCATGCGACATGTCGGTACAGCCACACATGGCTTTTTTGCTTGGCGTATCGTTAAAGTCACTACCCAGAGACGAGGCCAGGATCTGTTCTACCAGCCCGGCGCAGGACCCACAGGAAGCCGACGCTTTGGTGTGCGCTTTGACTTCGTCCAGGGTGTAAAGATTGTGCTGTGAAATCGCTTTGGTGATATCCCCTTTACAGACCCCGTTACAGCCGCAGATTTCAGCATCATCCGGCAGATTATCGGTAGAGTTGGCAGCGCCATGTCCGGAATCACCGATATGGTGCTGGCCAAACAACATATTTTCGCGGATGTCCGAGACATCGGTGCCGTCTTTCATTAATTGGAAATACCAGGTGCCATCGACGGTATCACCATAGAGCACGACGCCGATCAGGCGATCGTCTTTAATGACAAGTTTCTTGTAAACATGCCGTGCGGCATCCTTGAACACCAGATCTTCGGTATCCTCATCACCGTTGAAATCACCGGCTGAGAACAGATCGATACCGGTCACTTTAAGCTTGGTAGACGTCACGGTGCTGATGTATCGGGCAATCCCCATCTGGGCCAGATGATTGGCGCAGACTTTCGCCTGCTCAAACAGGGGCGCCACCAGGCCAAATGTCTGACTGCGGTGCTGCACACATTCACCCACCGCGTAAATGGTCGGGTCGAACGTCTGCATGGTGTCATCCACCACAATACCGCGCTCGCAGTGAATCCCCGCGGATTGGGCCAATTCAACATTTGGCCGGATACCCACTGCCATCACCACCAGATCGGCATCTATTTCACTGCCGTCCTTGAAATGGACTTTCTCCACCCGCGTATCACCGCTGATGGACTCGGTGGCGTGATTCATCAGGAAGTTAAGACCTTTGCCTTTCAATTCCTCCAGCATCAAATCCGAAGCCGCGCTGTCCAGTTGCTGGTTCATCAGCGTTTCGCTGATATGAACCACAGTGACATCCATACCCTGCAGCATCAGACCATTAGCCGCCTCCAACCCCAGCAGTCCACCACCAATCACGACTGCTTTTTTATGGGTCTTAGCCGTTTCCAGCATGGTGTCGACGTCTTTGATATCGCGGAAACTGATAACGCCAGGCAAATCTGCACCGGGAAGGGGCAGCATGAAGGGACGTGAACCGGTCGCCAGCAACAGACGGTCGTATGGTTCGGCTGTGCCATCGTCAGCGATGACCTCGCGTTTAACGCGATCAATCCGGGTCACTTTTTTACCTGAATGCAGCGTGATATTGTTATCTTGGTACCATTGCAGATCATTAATCATGATCTCGTTAATGGTCTTCTCACCTGCCAGCACCGGCGACAGCATAATACGGTTGTAGTTACCGTAGGGTTCTTCGCCGAACACGGTAATGTCATATTTCTCAGGGGCGAGCTTGAGCAACTCCTCCAACGTTCGCATCCCAGCCATGCCATTACCGATCAGCACTAATTTCTCTTTCATGGATCTCTCCGGTATTAACTAGTCATCAATATCGCAATCACCATGCCAATTTATAAGGTGTTGAAATTATTGATTATGGCTATTCCAGAGGGCCCTTAATTGGTGCGACAAATACTTATTTGCGCACCAAAATAAAACATCGATGCACCAGTTGGTGACGTAAAAAAGATCACGCCATTAACGGCAGTCACATCCTTGTGAACTGGATTGATATTAATCAGGGCGTGGCGTTCCAGACGTGGGACTGCAGTTGCCATTCACCGGCATCGTTCTGCACCAGCACAGTCACCAGCACACCACCAAAGCTTACCGGTTGTTGCTCAGCATCAACGCCATCAGCCTGCCAGTACCCAACCTGCGTGATTTGCTTGTCGGCCGCAATAATATCCACTGTTTCTATCTGATGGTTATGCACGCCGTTTTTAATAAACCCTGAGAACAAATTGCTGATTGCCTCATGACCTTCAAGCAGCTGGCCATTGCCGGGTGAAACCGTCGCCTCTTCGCCATACAGGGCCACAAGCTTATTCAGCTTGCCCTGATTCAATGCCTGATTCCATTGTTGATTGGCTTGCTTGACAATATTTTCCGGGCTCTCAGCGAGTACGGCGCCACTTAAGGTAAAAGCCGTTAAGGCCATTAACAACTGTTTCATTATTGTTTCTCCTTTATTTAATTAGGAAGCTAATTATTACGTTAAAATTAGACTCAGTCGAATACCTGAGCCTGCTGATTCAGCTTCATTAAAATCTGCATCAGCATGGTCCCCTCCTCATCACTGAGTGCGGTCATCAGTTGCCTGACCCGGCGATAGTACTCAGGCATGACTTCATCGAGTTTTGCCTGGCCTTTAGTGGTCAATTTGACCAATGTCTGTCGCCGATCCTTGGGCGACACCATGCGGGTAACCAGCTTGTCGCGCTGAAGACCATCAATCAACCCTGTCATGGTGGCGCGACTGACCCCGGCTTTCTCTGCAAGCTTGGAGGGACTGGAGCTGCCATCATCCTCGCGCATCAATAACACCAGCACCCACCAGCGCCCCTGCAATAGAGCGTGTGCGCCAAGATAACGATCCAGGCCGTTGGATAAATCGGTGGCAACGCGCAGAAACGTCAGAAACTGAATCACCCTGTCGATATCGGCATCGGGGTAGCGATCAGCAAACTTCTTGAGGATATGCGCATCCGGTAAGTCTTTAAGCTCCAGCATAATTCAAATTATAGTTAGCCTCCTAATTACTTTCAATACCTGAAATTAAATCAGATTCAGGTTCAGTTAATTTAGGCTTCAGCTTGATTTAAGTCCACCCCCCTAGTATGGGAATCGTTCACCAACAAAGGAGACTGAACATGAAATTAATGAGCGCCATTACTTTAAGCAGTGTTTTAACTGTATTGTCTTTGTCGGCATCGGTTCAGGCCGATGATGATATGCGTGAGATGAAAACGCTGTCTGAAGGCCTGGGTTTGATCTCGCTGGAAGAAGCAAAAACCAAAGCACTGGAAGCCAAACCCGGTGTGATTGAAGATGCCGATCTGGAAGATCGAGATTTCAGCAAAGGTTGGGACTATGAATTTGAAATCGTCGACGTTGATGGCAACGAATGGGAAGTTTACATTGATGCCAAGACCGGCGAAGTCCGTAAAATTGAAAAAGACTGGTTCTAATCTGCAGTCACGTCTGCAGGTGCACCGTCACCTGCAGACCTCCCCATTGCTCAGAACGCTGGAATGAAAGGCTGCCTGAGTAACTTTCCACGATATCCTGAACAATGGCAAGGCCAAGTCCACTGCCGGGCTTGGATTCATCGGCACGAAACCCCCGCTGACTCAGCGATGAGAGAATATCATCATCACAGCCGGGTCCATCATCCTCAACCACAAGACACAGTCTGTCGTCTACCATACTGATGTTGAGCGCTACCGCCTGGTGGCACCACTTGCAGGCATTATCAAGTAGATTGCCAAGTAACTCCAGCAGGTCTTCACGATCACCATCAAAACGGACTTTTTCAGCAAGCTGCCAGTTTATATTCAGCGCTTTATCACGATAAATTCTCTGCAGGGTTTCAATAAGTTGAGAAACCAGCTCGGCCAGATCAACGCCTTTCCCAGGTAGAGTGACACCGGCGATACGCGCCCTTTTCAATTCTCTGTCGATAATTTGCCTGACTTCGCCTGTCTGCTGATAGATATCAGCACGCAACGCCGCTTCGACTGAAGGAGCCGACTCGGCAATCTGATTAATCAGAGTAAGCTGTGTTTTAAGTCGATGTGCCAGGTTACCCAGCGCCTGCCTGGACCGACGCGTTTTGACCACCATGCTCTGCATCAGCCGGTTGAGTTCGACCAGTAAAGGTCTGATTTCATCGGGTGCGTTTTCATCAATGCGCTCAATCTCACCCTGCCCCAGCTTTTCAAGCTGACGCCGTGCTTTACTCAGCGGTTGCAGCGCTTGTCGGATCAAACCGGCCTGGAATAACAGCAGCAGCACAAAACCCGTTGCAGAGAGTAGCGTGAAGACAAACTGGAAATGCCGTTTGTCTTCCAACATCCAGGCAATATCTTCCGCGACCGTGATGGTCAGCAATTTATCCTGTTTCTGGTAAGTGGCCGATACTGCCAGCAGCGGCTGATCCTGCGGGCCAGTCTGGTAATGGACACGGCGCTGCCCTACGGCGACATCATCCGTGTCCAGGTTTGAGTCCCATAATGAACGTGAGAAGAGTTGCTGGTTTTCAGACTCAACAGTGTAGTAGAGACCGGAGAAAGTGCGTCTGTAATTACTGCTCAGCCTTTGGCTATCAAGCATTAATTGTCCGTCAGTTGCCACAGTCAAGTTGGCCAGCAGGCTCTCTGTCTCTTCCTGTAGCCGGGAGATAACCTGTTTCTCAATCAGTCGGTCGATGGTCAGGGTCAACCATAACCATTGCCCAACCAGTAATAATGCCAGCACCAGCGTCAAGCCGATGGCCAGTCGGCTGCGAATTGAGGTCATTGAGCTTCCCGGCCGAAAATATAACCTTGTCCCCGTCGTGTCTGAATGAACTCCTGCCCAAGCTTCTGCCGTAGCCGGTTGATATAGACTTCAATCACATTACTGTCTTTATCACTGTCAAGTTGATAGACATGTTCCGTCAGCGTGGTTTTGGACAAAAGTTTACCCGGGTTAAGCATGAAATATCGTAGTAGCTTGAACTCGGTGCCGGTTAGGCTGTAAGTCTCTCCATTGCTGAGTTTGACACGCTGTCCCGACTCATCCAGTGATAAGTCGCCATAAGTCAGCGAGCCAGGTTTCAGGCCGGCATAACGGCGCAGAACGGCGTTGATTCGAACCAGCAACTCTTCAATTTGAAAAGGTTTGGCAAGATAGTCATCTGCACCGGCCTTAAAGCCCGCGACTTTATCCTCCCACGCGTCTCGGGCGGTCAGTATGATCACCGGCGTCAGGTTGTCACGCTCTCGCCAGTTGCTGAGCACATCAAGCCCGGGCATCCCCGGCAGCCCCAAATCCAGCACAATGAGGTCATAAGGTTCGATGTCACCCATTGCCTCAGCATCAACTCCGTCAACCGATAGATCGGTGGCATAACCAGCACGGTTCAGGGCGTCCTGTAACTTCGGCCCCAGAACAGGGTCATCCTCAACCAAAAGCAGCCGCATGAACTAATCCTCGCTTTCCAGTTCAATCAGTTCCGCTGTGCTGGCATCAAGTTCCAACTCCCACACCTGACCACGGTCATCAAGGATTTCGAGTTCGTATATATAACGGCCATCTTCTTCATCAAGCTCTGTTTCCAGAATTTGTCCGGATTTAACCGCCATCGCAGACTCTATCACCTGCTCAAGGGGCAGAATATCACCACGCTGTTTCAGCATGCGTGCGTAATCAGAATCATCGTCTGCTTGCAGGCTCTGGCCGGGCAAAGCCACGAGGATCAATAAACAAGTGATACCGGTAAGTGCGTTAAAGATTTTCTTCATATCAGTTCTGCCGGGATTCAAGAATCAACGACAGTGTATAACTGATGACTTAATCCAAGATGAAAAATGGTGACCGTCAATTAGCGCACAGTAAAGATTCGCACGACCTCACCATTTTTGAAAATAACATGGGTGGCTTTACTGTTAGTGGTGCTGTACATCCACTTTTCAAAAAGATCATGACCTTCTTCGTCACCCAGCGCCGGTCTTTTGTGTTTACTGATATAGGAAGGCTCCCAGGCCTGACCGCAGGTTGACTTGATCTGTTGTGGGCTCATTCCAAGCTTAATAGCCTGGCTGCCACAGGGTAGGCTGGATAAATCAGCACTCCCGGCCAGTACAGCTGTGCTGAACAGGCCGGCAATGAGCATGATGGCGTTTGATGTCAGTCGCATGAATGTCTCTCCTCCTGGTGATGGATGCGACAATAGCATGATTTAAAAATAGTTTCTAAACCCGACTCACAGTCTCTCGCCAGAGCGGGACAGAGTGATTGAGTTCAAGCCTGTTCATCAAGAACCGAATCTCTCATTACTGTTGATACCGGACGCGGCACATGACACCGGTGACACCAATTTAACTCTCGCTGACAATATGCAAAAAGTGCATATGCTTCTCGTACTGAATCAGCACGTCATCAATGACCTGCTCTTGATTGTATCCATACAAATCATAATGCTGACTACCCTCAGCAAGATAGACCTCGGCACGGAAGTAGCGTTTGCTCTCATCGGTAATGGGGTCAAACTCCGGGAAAGCAAAACTCGGTATCAAATGTCCAACCGCATGAACGCCATAAATAAAGTCATCTTCACCATCATAGATAACCTTCAGCTCAATATAATCTTCTCTATCATTGATTTCGACGCTGACACCACCCTGTCGGATTTCGTCCGCCACCGCGGACAGTGACGGCTTGATTGTCTGCTGTAAAAAACGCGATATTTCGGACTTATTGGGATGACTGCTGAGATTTCTCAACCGTTGTTTCCAACTCACGCGGCGCCCGGTACTGACCGGGGTCTGGGGTACGCCCAATACCTGACGTTTAATGCCTTCCATTCTCAACCCCTTGTATAAGCCGTAACAGATCACCAGCATGACCATCACAAACGGCAAAGCCCCTGCAATCGCCGCAGTTTGAAGTGCCGCCAGCCCACCGGCCAGGAGTAGCACTGAAGCCACCAGCCCCTCAGTCACGGCCCAGAAGATGCGTTGCCATACCGGTGGTTTGGGATGCCCGCCTGAGGTGATGGTATCAATCACCAGTGACCCGGAGTCCGAAGAAGTCACGAAGAAAGTCACCACCAGCAACGTGGCAACACCCGATGAGATCATGCTGAGCGGCATTTGCTCGAACATGGTGAAAATCGCAATGGGCACATTATCAGCGACTGCGCCGGCAATAACGCCGGTCAACTCGCCAAGTTCCATATGAAGTGCCGTGCCACCGAAGAAGGTCATCCACATGAAGGTAAAGCCCACCGGCACAAACAGTACCCCCAGCACAAACTCACGGATGGTCCGGCCTCGGGACACCCGGGCGATAAACATACCGACAAATGGTGACCAGGCAATCCACCAGCCCCAGTAAAACAGGGTCCAGCCACCAATCCAGCTATTGGGTTCGTAGGCATAGAGATTAAAAGTCATGTCGACGACTTCACTCAAATACTGGCCAGTGTTTTGAACCAGTGACTGCATCAGAAACAATGTTGGCCCTGCCAGCAGCACAAATAGCAGCAACAGCACTGCCAGACCCAGATTAAGCACAGACAGGCGTTTGATCCCCGCATCGAGACCGGCAACCACGGAAACTGTGGCCAACAAGGTGATCAAGGTGATGAGTCCGATCTGGAGTGGCACTGACACCGGCAGATCAAATAGATAATTGAGCCCGGCATTGATCTGCAGCACACCCAGCCCCAGAGAGGTAGCGATGCCGAACATGGTTCCAAGGACTGCAAAAATATCCACAATATGGCCGATAGGACCATAGATACGTTCACCAATCAGCGGATACAGCGCGGAACGAATAGTTAAGGGTAAATTATGTCTGAAACCAAAGTAGGCAAGGGACAGGCCCACCACCGCATATATTGCCCAGGCGTGCAGCCCCCAGTGGAAAAAAGTGATAGACATGGCATGCCGTGCGGCTTCAACGGTCTCAGCCTCTCCCACCGGCGGGCTGGCATAATGCATGATGGGTTCAGCGACACCGTAAAACAGCAGACCAATACCCATCCCGGCACTGAACAGCATCGCGAACCATGAGGTGTAACCGTAATCCGGTTCAGAGTGATCGGGCCCCAGTTTAATTGCACCATAAGAACTGATAGCGAGGCCAAGACTGAAAATCAAAAAAACGCCCACAGCCAGGAGATAGAACCAGCCGAAAGACTCAACAATCCAGCTCTGAACATCGGCAAATAACCCTGCAGCAAAATCGGAGAAAGTGGCAGCAAATATAACCAGGGCGAGGATCAGAATCGCCGAGCCAAAAAATACCGGGGGATTGATTTCGACCTTACTTGCCGGATCGGTGTTGTGCTGTTTTGCTTCGCTCATAACGTGCTCACTTTGCTGCTTTTATTATTGTGTTCAGAAGTAATAACCGAAATTGATATTAAATCGGGTTTGCCAATCGTCATCCTGGTTCGCGCCCAGCCTGTCACCAAACGCGGCATCACCGCCAATGAACTCATTACCGTTGGAGGCACTCAGGTCGGTATAGATGTACCAGTTGTCCTTACCCCAGGCAGCACCCACAGTTGCCAGTTCACTGTCATTAAAACGACTCTCCTGTTTAATCACGCTGCTGTACTCTACGTAAGGGATGACATAATCCAGCCAGGCAATCTGACTGGTTTCCAGGGTATAGCTGAGTGAAACAGCGGGGATCCAGGCTTCAGCAGCTGCAGTGCTGGGGAAGTCATAAGCGCCCATCTGCACCAGCTTGTCCGTGCCCAGCGGCTGACTGGCATCCACATCAAAACGGTAGTAAGTCACCTGACTTGCCAGTTTGAACTGTCCCCACTGATTCACCATATGCAGGGAAGCAGCATAGCGGTCACCATCGTCCTGTGCGCCACGACTCGCCAATTCGCCGTATTGCAGCGAGACACCGAGATCAGTCTTTATGTCACTGGCTGAAAACTGATAAATGCCCCGGATATTGAACTGATTGCGCTCTTCGTAGCCTTCATCACTCTCATTGACGACATCGTAAGAATAACGGGCACTATCGTGAGAGGAACCAATGTAATTACCTTCATCAGCCAGATAAAAGGCAAAATCCCACTTCCAGTTACCAGCTTCATGGTGATATTTCGCCCCCAGGTCCATATCATCAGCAAGGCCCAGATAATAATGCTGATCGAAAAACCAACTTTGTGACACCCCATAGGGGCCGGGGCCGAAAGGAACACGGTTCACACCGACCTGAAGTTGTCGCTTGTCATCGAACTGATAACCCAGCCAGCCAGTGTGAAGAAAGTTGTAGCCGTTGTACCAGCGATACTCCACCTTGCCGATATAGGGACCATCGGCGTAATCAAGGTTGACGCGGAACGTATCCAGATTGAAATTGCCGCCATCATCAAATGAGCGGGAAGCGCCATCTGTTTCCGGATAGTCGCCAATGGCATAGTTGGCGCGCATCGCACCACCAACCCGTAACGGGCCAAACCGGATTTCTGCCGGCTGTACTTCAATAGCCTGCTCAGCTTCGGCCAGACGCGCTTTTCTGTCTTCAGCGGCCTCGGCAATATTTTTTTCGGCTTCGGCGAGTTTATTTTCAGTTTCTGATTTCTGCTGTTTTGTCTTTTGCAGCGCTTGTTTAGTCTGATTAAGCTCTGCTTCCAGCTGCTTGATTCTCGCTTCCAGTCTGGCGACTTCATCCTCTGAAGCCGCCCGGACTTCGGGCATGACAGCAATGAGGACAATCATTGGCAAGAACATACTGCAGAATGCCTGTCGGGCGAGTCTGGACATTGGGCTGCATCCTTAAATTGATGTGGCTTGCTGTCATACAGCGTCAGGTGATGCTCCAGCTAACGTTTAAGCAGGAACCTTATATTCACCTTACCAGAGTGAGGGTCAGGCTCCAACTCAGTCAAACGCAACCAAGGCAGTAACTGGCAGATGATCAGAGGCTATTTTTGCCAGCTTTGAACGGTGCGCAGCCACCGTTAACAGATGCTGGCGGGGCTGAACCCAGATTCGGTCCAGAGTGAGGATCGGCCAGGCCGAAGGAAAGCTTCTGCAGGCCGGTGTGGTATCAAAATAACGCTGCAGCCAACGCAATGGCCGGCCCCACAAAAACCACTCATTCAGGTCGCCCATCAGTACCGTGGCATCGGCTTGCTGTTGCTCAAACTCGGCAAGAATACTTTTGACCTGATGGCGACGTTCTACCGGTTTCAGGCCAAGGTGCGTGGCGTAAACCAGGATATGCCTGCCTTGATAATGGTACTGAACCTGTAAAGCGCCACGCGGTTCATGCGGTTCCAGGCTGAGGTCTATCAGGCGGTGAGACTCAATCGGTAGCCGTGACAGGATGGCATTGCCGTAATCGCGCGTTTCACGGAGCATTGTGGGACCAGCCAGGCCGGTCATATTGGTCTGCTGAGCCAAAAAGTCCAGCAAGTCCAGATCGTTGACGCGGTGATGCTCGACTTCCTGCAGGGCAATGATATCGGCATCCACTTCACGGATGACCTCGGCGATCCGGAAAGGATCAAAATGTCCGTCGGTGCCAACAGCAGCATGAATGTTGTAGCTGGCCAGTTTGAGCCGAATCACGGTGTATCGTTTTCCTCCTCAGCCTGTTTGCGGTTCAGCAGCATTTTCAGTCCCAGCATCACGCTGAAAACAATTAAAACTATCGTAATAAACAGGCCAATCTGAGTCGGGTCAGGTTCCTGAACGGTTTTGATCAGGGAGTCCGCAAAAACCGTAATGCCTAAAATGCCCGGTAGCATGCCCAGCACCGTGCCAATAATGAAATCACGGGTTTTGATATGTGAGGCACCGGCGACCAGATTAATCACGGCAAAGGGGGCAACCGGAATGATCCGCACGGTAATAACTGCCAGCGCACCATGATGCGCCAGTCGCCGACTCAGTTTGTTAAGGCTGGAGCCGGCCAGTTTCTGGACACTGTTCCGTCCCAGATAATGCCCCAGCCCATAGCCCAGCATCGCGCTGAGGAGTGAACCGGCGAGAGAGTAAAACGATCCCCAGACGGGCCCAAAGGTGAGTGCGACAGTGACGATCAGCAAGGTCACCGGAAAGGCTAAAAGACCGGCAATACTGAACACCGCTATCACGATCAGCGGCGTTAGCGGATAAGCCTCGATCGCCTGGGCTGTCACTTTCAGCGTTTCAGGATTAAGGTAGTCACTCAAAGGGGTCCAGCGCCATAATACGGTCAACAAAACAACCGCAAGCAAGACAGCGATGATCTTCCACCAATGACTGCGCGCTGATTTTGGCTGGTCAACCGGGATAAACATCTGCGCCATCTGCTCCGGGTCAAGCGGTCGCTCAGGGTCCACCACGGCAGAAGAAGGCAGCATCTGATTGGCGAAATCTGCAACCTCACAGTCCAGGTGCTGTAATGTTCGTGGCTTGCCCTGACAGTCATCAATCAAACTAATCAACGACCCGGACTGAGACAGTGACTGGCGCAGGGTTTCTCTGTCCATATCCAGATGCTCGGTCAACAAACGCTCACGGAAGGCACTGATTTGCTCACGCTCTTTGTCCGTACGGGCTTCGATAACCATATCGCATTCACTATCCAGCCCCATTGAGCGATTGCTGAGATTGGCGGAACCGATACGCAACAGCTTGTCATCAATAATGGTAATTTTGCCATGCAGGCTGATGTAACTCTCACCCAATGCAGCTTGATGTGGGTAGCAGATCCGCAGCCTCTTGTGTGTGTCAGCCTCTTTCAGGCGACAGGCTACCCGGTATCGTAAAACGTCCATGGTGACCTGCTCCAGCCAGCCACCGGTCATCAGTGGCAGTACCAAGACAATATCAGGGCCTTGCTCCTGCTGGAGACTGTCAGCGAGTAAATCAGCGACTTTCCAGGAAGTAAAATACTGATTCTCAATATAAATCAGCTTTTGAGCCGCCGGTATGCTGTCTATGAACAGCTGTTCGACCTCTCTGATTTCATGATTAGTCTGAAACTGTGGCAGGGTGCGCGCAATGCCGACCTCGGTATTCTCGAACCAGGTCTCAACCCCTTCAGGCCAGGCGGAGTCAGGTCTGGATGGTGGCACCGTCAGTTTCTCTCCCGTCGCCCGCCACCAGCGTTCGCGAGCAAGATCTGCCAGTGCGCTGGCCGCATCACCTGAGACCAGCATCTGTACATCATGAAAAGGCGGATAAGCCTGCTTGTCCGGATTCACTCGACGTGGGTCACCGGCTGCATGTTCAGAACTGTCCCAGCGGTTTTTACCCAAATCAAAACCACCGGAAAAGGCGATATCATCATCGATGACAACCACTTTCTGATGTTGAGAAGCGCCCAAGGGACATTCACCATCCAGTTTGAAATGGAGCCTGGCCTGAGATTTCCAGACCGGTTTATACATTGGCAGCCACTCGCGCTCCAGGGTATAGACCATGGCCCAGTCCCAGTTAAGGATATATACATTCAAGTCAGGTCGATGTTTCAGTAATGCACTGATAAAGGCACCCAGTTCGGTGGGCCAACCGTTGGCATCATCATCGCCCCTCACCAGACGCATCCGGCTGTCAATGTCCCAGGCCAGGATGTAGACACTGTGTCGGGCATTTTGCAGCGCACGGTGAATGGCACCAAAATAGTTTTCACCATCCACTAACAGCGCCACCCTGTCTGCATGAACTGACTGCCAGCAGTTTCGTCCGGGCTGTAATATCTTGTTGTCTGTCACATCAACATCCTGTCTTAATTGGGGCGAACTCAACCATGTATCACTGACTCAGCTCAGGGACTGATTAGTTGAATTGCTTGCTTGTATTGGGCTCTTCGCTGGTCTCACATTGCCATTCCGATAACGTCACTGTGACCCTGTTACCTTGATCAGGTTCACCGCGGTTGTCTATGCAAGCAGTATGCTCATGAACCATCCCTCTGACAATTGCCATCTCCAGCAGTCAGACAGCGCGAACTCAGCAAAATGGAATAACGCCGCTCGGTGGTTCCTGAGGATAATTCTAACAACAACGCATAAACGCGCTGCACAGGCAAACCGCTTTGCTGAAAATCACACTGAGCATCAGCACGGTTGCTCAACAGTTGAGAAGCGATAAACAGTCTGATAAAAAGCTCTCACCGTCAGCAAAGAAGCATGTAAACAGGCAATGCCACAAGCCTGTTACAGCGGCGCCTACACGCCACTTTCTGACAGCTTAGCTACAGACTCATAACATCCAGAAACAACATGACCGGAGAACCAAACAGCGCGCTCCGGTCATGCCTGCGTGGCTTAGTGCCTAGTCAGCTCAGCTCACCGCAGTAAAGGCCTGCTCAAGATCGGCAATAATGTCATCAATATGTTCAATACCAATACATAAACGCAGCATTTCCGGTGTCACACCGGCTGACTTCAGTTCATGCGGCTCCAACTGCCGATGGGTGGTTGAGGCCGGATGGCAGGCCAGGGTTTTGGTATCACCGATATTGACCAAGCGCTTGATCAGCTTCAATGCGTCGTAGAATTCGACGCCGGCGTCAAAACCGCCTTTGATGCCGAAAGTCAGAATCGAGGATGGTCTGCCATTGAAGTATTTCTGTGCCAACGGGTAATGCTTATCCCCTTCCAGCCCGGCATAATTGACCCAGTCCACTTTCGGGTGCTGTGACAGGTAACGGGCGACAGCAATGGCATTATCACAATGCCGTTCCATTCTGAGCGGAAGCGTCTCAATGCCCTGCAGCAACAGGAAAGCATTCATGGGTGACAGGGCCGAGCCCGTGTTTCTCAAGGGCACTGTCCGGGCCCTGGCAATAAAGGCGGCTTCTCCGAACTGCTCGGTGTAAACCACGCCGTGATAGGCCGGTTCCGGCTGGTTGAGCACCGCAAAGCGCTCCTTGTGCTCAGTCCAGGGGAAACGGCCCGAGTCAACGATGATACCGCCGAGGGTCGTGCCATGACCGCCCATGTACTTGGTCAGGGAATGCACCACAATATCAGCCCCATGCTCAATCGGGTTGAACAGCGCCGGCGTCGCGACTGTGTTATCAACAATCACTGGCACACCGGCTTTGTGGGCCATTTCGGCAATGGCCGCCATATCGACAATATTACCGGCCGGATTACCAATCGATTCACAGAAAACAGCTTTGGTTTTGCCATCAATCAGTTTAGCCATATCCTCGGCCTTATCCGATTCGGCGAAACGAACATCAATCCCCTGCTTGGGCAGCATATGGGCGAATAAGGTGTAGGTGCCGCCATAGAGCTGGGGCGTGGTGATGATGTTATCGCCGGCTTCAGCGATGGTCAGCACAGCGTAGTTGATCGCCGCACTGCCGGCTGAGGTAGCAAGCGCTGCCAATCCGCCCTCCAATGCTGCCACCCGTTTCTCCAGCACATCCCAGGTCGGGTTCATAATTCGGCTGTAGATGTTGCCAGGCACATCAAGATTGAACAGATCAGCACCGTGCTGGGCATTATCAAACTCATAGGCCACGGTCTGATAAATGGGAACCGCACAGGATTTGGTGACCGGATCGGTCTCATAACCTTCGTGAACACAGAGAGTTTCTTTACGCATGCTGAGCCGCCTTTTTCTTGTGATTAATCTAGCGGATTAAAACACGAAGATTTCGCTACAGGCAATGTTGACAGCGGCAAATCGGCGTACAAACAACCCCTGTTGCCTCGCAAACAGCCAACAAGTTGAAGCCGGGGAATGTAAATCAGGTCGGAATGTGGTGGTTTGTTAATGACTGGAATTCTGGAGCGGGAAACGAGATTCGAACTCGCGACCCCAACCTTGGCAAGGTTGTGCTCTACCAGCTGAGCTATTCCCGCAAAACAGTCATAATTGGAGGCTGGGGTCGGAATCGAACCGGCGTACACGGAGTTGCAGTCCGCTGCATAACCACTCTGCCACCCAGCCTGGGGGCAATACTAAAAAGCCGCAGTAGTGACTTGGACTGACCGCGGCTTTTTTAATTCTGGAGCGGGAAACGAGATTCGAACTCGCGACCCCAACCTTGGCAAGGTTGTGCTCTACCAGCTGAGCTATTCCCGCTGAGGAAGTGGTGCATTATAGGAGCTTAAATTTTTATGTCAAGCCTTATTCAGCAACAGAGGCAAGGCTGCTCGCAAATAATTCCACATCGACTGTAACGTCAACCAGGCCGCCAGATAAAGCAGCACCACACCGACTTCGAAAATTGGCAACCCCAGTAAGGGTTTATAGAAAATAAGGCAGCTGATGGCCACCATCTGAAAGGTAGTTTTCCATTTCCCCATCTTCGAGACTTTCACAATATTGCGTTGACCCAGCTCGGCCATCCACTCACGTAATGCGGAAACGGTCAGCTCTCTGGCAATAATCAGAATAACTGGAATCAGCACATACCAGACCGGGGTTTTGAACAGGATCATGACCAGTGCCACGACCACGATTAATTTATCTGCAACCGGATCGATGAAGGCGCCGAATGGTGAGGTCTGCTCCCATTTGCGTGCGAGGTAGCCATCCAGCCAGTCAGTAATCGCAGCGAAAACAAACACGATGGTTGCCCAGATGGTCGCTGTTTCAAACGGCAGGAAATACAGCAGCACCAGTACGGGAATCAGGATGATGCGAAGCAAACTCAGAATATTGGGCAAATTCAGCATGGTTTTCACTAGTTATTTAAATCCTGTTTATCTTAGCACTAAGCTTTTGCAGAAACAGTTGGCACTGTCTCAGTCGCTCTGCTGACTGTGTCATCAGCGTGCTATGCCGCGCCATGAAACACATCATAAATTTTCTGAGCCAGTGACGGACTGATACCATCGACTTTGCTGAGATCTTCCACCCCGGCCCGCTGCACTTCCTGCAGGCCGCCGAATTGTTGTAACAGCTTCTGTCGACGCTTGGGGCCCAGTCCTTCAATCTGCTCCAGGGTAGAGGTTTTACGTGATTTGGCCCGTCGCTGACGGTGACCGGTGATAGCAAAGCGGTGTGCCTCGTCGCGAACCTGCTGCAGCAAATGCAGGGCCGGCGAATCAGCAGACAGTGTCACCTCGCCTTCACGCCCCACCAGAAACAGGGTCTCTTCCCCGGGGCGACGTTCCGGGCCTTTTGCGATGCCGAGGATAGGCAGATCAGATAAATTCAGTTCGGCCAACACTGCTTTCGCTTCTTTAATCTGACCTTTGCCACCATCTATTAATAACAAATCAGGTCGCTTACCCTCGCCTTTCTGCAATCGGGTAAAACGCCGGGACAAGGCCTGGTTCATGGCGGCATAGTCATCGCCACCGGTGATCCCTTCAATATTGAATTTGCGGTAGTCAGCTTTAATTGCACCTTCCAGGCCGAATACCACGCAGGAGGCGACCGTTTTCTCCCCCCGGGTGTGACTGATATCAAAACATTCGATACGTTTGGGCAGCTCTTCCAGGTCCAGCGCATCCTGCAAGGCTTCAAACCGCTGCAGCAGGTTGGAGCGACTGCTGAGCCGGTGGGTCAGGCTGATATCGGCATTGGTCATTGCCATCCGCATCCAGCGGACACCCTGGCCCCGTTTGGGCAGACGCAGGCTGACTTTATGGCCGGAGTCGCTATGCAGCACTTCTTCCAGCAGGGTCATATCGGCCGGTTGATGACTGAGCAGGACTTCGGCGGGCACATTTTTACCCAGGTAATACTGTGGAATGAATGCTTCCAGCAGCTCTTCCGGTGTGCTGTCGGCTGAGCCCTTGGGGAAAAAACTTTTACTGCCCAGGTTACGACCGCCACGGATAAAGCAGACTTCGACCACGGCCATGCCATCGCGGACGATAGCGGCGAGCACATCGAATTCGCCTTGGGCGGAACTGACGTATTGACGTTCCTGGATCCGACGCAGTGCCACAATCTTGTCCCGGATAGCGGCCGCCTGTTCGAAATCCAGCCGCTGTGAAGCTGCTTCCATTTCCTTGCTCAGATCATCCATTACCTGCTGGTTTTTGCCTTCCAGGAACATAATGGTGTGTTCCACATCTTTTTTATAATCCTGTTCCGAGATCAGACCGACACAGGGTGCGGTACAACGCTTGATCTGATATTGCAGGCAGGGACGTGAGCGGTTCTGATAGTAGCTGTCTTCACATTGACGCACCGGAAACAGTTTCTGCAACAGGTTCAGACTCTCACGCACGGCACCGGCACTGGGATAGGGCCCGAAATATTTGCCTGCTTTGCGTTTGGCGCCACGATGCAGGCTGAGCCTGGGGAAACGGTCACCGGAAATAAACAGGTAGGGATAGCTTTTATCATCACGCAGCAGAATGTTGTAGCGCGGCATGAGTTCCTTGATCAGATTATTCTCAAGGATCAGCGCCTCATTCTCGGTATGAGTAACGGTGGTTTCAATGGCCGCAATCTGAGCCACCATAACCTGTGTCTTGGCAGTAAGCCCGGTTTTTCTGAAGTAGCTGGAGACCCGCTTTTTCAGATTTTTGGCTTTACCGACATAAATCACTGTCCCGGTGTCATCGAGCATGCGATACACACCGGGACGGCTGGTCAGATTTTTCAGAAATGCGGCTGAATCGAACCCCGTCTGGGCGTGGGATACGTTGGCTTCAGCCATAAATTATCGTTAATGCTTTACTTCATTTTTCTTGGGTGAATACTGACGCTGATAACATCTGTGCGCCTGGAAAAAACTGTTTGCTGACAAGCCCAGCAGAATCACACCACCAATCAGCGCCGGCACATCCTCGTGGAAAAAGTAGAACATGGCCAGGGCTGCAATCAGTTCCGCGCTGCCAATGACTTTTAGCAATACAACATTTTCTATTCTTTTCATTATAGTCTCTCTCACGCCTCCTTGCCGGGGTATCAACGGGGTTTGTCTGCTGACTGTTTATTATTTGGTATCAGCAAATGCCGGCAAGGTTCTGTCAGTTTACAATCAACCCCACAAATTGCAGGGACTAATGTGCCCTGATTTGCTGCTACTGACAAGCGCGAACAAGACTGCCGACATCATATTGAGAGCCTGTCCACGAAATCAGCGCTAAACAGAATCCGGTGTTTATGTGAAAATAAGCGCTTTTCCCGACACCGGATCATCGTGGCTCAATCCCAGAACACACTGCTAGACCCCAAGCTTCCTGCCAACAATAAAACCGCGCTCTACGCCGGACAGCTGTATGGTAGCGCGCAGGGGCTATTACTGGCTAAAGCTGCGCAACAGCATGAAGGTCCGCTGCTGGTCGTCACTGACGATATGGCCAGCGCGCATCGGCTGGAAATCGAAGCCAAGTTCTACCTCGGCGATAACAAACGAACGATTCTGCATTTCCCGGACTGGGAAACCTTGCCTTACGATACTTTCTCGCCGCATCAGGATATTGTCTCCGAACGTCTGCAAACCCTGCATCAACTGCCGGGTTTTGAGCAAGGCATTCTATTCGTGCCAATTGCCACGCTGATGCAGCGCATTGCCCCGCGCAGCTTCCTCGAGGGCAACACGCTGATGCTGGAAACCGGCGATCAGTTTGACATTGAGCAATGGCGAATGCGGCTGGAGAAAGCCGGCTACCGCAACGTCTCACAGGTCATGGAACATGGCGAATTTGCCGTGCGTGGCGCGATTATCGATCTGTACCCGATGGGCAGCAGACTGCCCTATCGTATTGATCTGTTCGATGATGAAATCGATACGCTGCGGACGTTTGATCCGGAAACCCAGCGTTCAATCAAAACCATCGACAAAATCCGTCTGCTCCCGGCTCGCGAATTCCCAATGACCGAAGATGGCATCCAGCTGTTCCGTCAACAATTCCGCCGCCATTTCGAAGGCGATCCGCAGCGCAGTTTTATCTACCGCGAAGTCAGCGAGGGCAACCTACCCGGCGGGATTGAATATTACCTGCCGCTGTTCTTCCAGGAGACCAGCACACTGCTGGATTACCTGCCGGAAAACACCCTGATTGTGAATGTGGCCGATCCCCATCACGGTGCTGACAGCTTCTGGCAGGAAGTCAGCGAGCGTTATCGTCAGCACCGTGTCTATGTGGAAAGGCCATTGCTGGAACCACAGGTGGTATTTGTACCGGTTGAAGACCTGTTTGGCCGCTTCAAGCAGTATCAGCGACTGCACCTGCAGAGCTTTGAACAGGAAAATAAGGCCGGACACAGCAACTACGGCAGCGTGACACCACCGCAGCTGACGATGAATGTACGCAGGGAGAAACCCTGCGAGGCACTGGAGCAGTTTATTGAGGGGTTTGACGGTCGCATCCTGTTTGCCGCCGAGAGCGCCGGCCGCCGCGAAACCCTGCTGGATATGCTGCGTCAGCATAATATCCAGCTGAAGCCGGTGAAAAACTGGGACGAGTTTATTGAAGGTGACGATAAACTCGCGGTGACCGTGGCGCCGCTTGAGCAGGGCCTGATTCTGCCAGAGACCGGCATTGCCGTTATTGCTGAAGCCCAGCTATTCGGGCAGCAGGTCATGCAGCGTCGTCGTCGCAGCCGCAAAAAGCGCGACACTGATGCCATCATCCGTAACCTCGCTGAGCTGTCAGTGGGTGATGCCGTGGTCCATGAGGATCATGGTGTTGGTCGTTACCTCGGACTGCAGACCCTGGATGTCGGTGATGTCACCGCTGAATATATGACCCTGGAATATGCCAAGGGTGACAAGCTCTATGTGCCGGTCGCCTCTCTGGACTTGATCAGCCGCTACTCTGGGGCCGCTCCGGAGCTGGCGCCTCTCCATAAACTGGGGACGGGACAGTGGGAAAAAGCGCGTAAGCGTGCTGCTGAAAAAGCCCGTGATGTCGCGGCCGAACTGCTTGATATCTACGCCCGCCGCGCCGCCAACAAGAAAAACCCGATGGCGATGCCGGGCGAGGATTATGCGGCTTTTGCCGCTGCTTTCCCGTTTGAAACCACGCCGGACCAGCAGGATGCCATTGATGCCGTGATCAAGGATATGCTGTCCGAACATCCGATGGACAGACTGGTCTGCGGTGATGTCGGTTTCGGTAAAACCGAAGTGGCAATGCGCGCCGCTTTCCTCGCGGTACATTCAGGTAAACAGGTCATGGTGCTGGTGCCAACCACCCTGCTCGCCCAGCAGCATTATGAGAACTTCAAAGACCGTTTCGCCGACTGGCCGGTGCGGGTCGAGGTACTATCGCGTTTTCGCTCCAAGAAAGAACTGGATCGGGTGAAGTCAGCCATCAGCGAGGGCCAGGCCGATATCGTGATTGGCACCCACAAACTGTTGCAGCAGGATATTGAACCCAAACGCCTGGGCCTGTTTATTCTGGATGAAGAGCATCGCTTTGGCGTCACCCAGAAAGAGCAGCTCAAGAAATACCGTGCCCAGATTGATGTATTGACGCTGACCGCGACCCCCATTCCACGCACCCTCAACATGTCAATTTCCGGTATTCGTGACCTGTCGATTATTGCCACGGCACCGGCACGGCGGCTGGCGATTAAAACCTTTGTTATGGGCTGGGACAGCGAACGGATCCGGGAAGGCATGCTGCGTGAAATCAAGCGTGGCGGCCAGGTGTATTTCCTGCACAACAAGGTCGAGGATATCGATCGCGTCGCCCGCGAAGTGGAAGCCATTCTACCCGAGGCCAAAGTCGCTGTAGCGCATGGCCAGATGCGCGAGCGTGAACTGGAACAGGTGATGCTCGACTTCTATCACCAGCGTTTTAACGTGCTGGTCTGCACCACTATTATTGAGACGGGTATCGACGTTCCGACTGCCAATACCATCTTTATTGACCGTGCGGACAAACTCGGTCTGGCCCAGTTGTATCAAATCCGTGGTCGTGTGGGACGTTCGCATCACCGCGCCTATGCCTATCTGATCACACCACCGCAAAAGGTCATGACCAAAGATGCAGTCAAGCGTCTGGAAGCGATTGAGTCGATTGAAGATCTGGGTACCGGCTTTACCCTCGCCACCCACGACATGGAAATCCGTGGGGCCGGCGAATTACTGGGGGATGAGCAAAGCGGCCAGATGCAGGAGATCGGTTTCAACCTCTACAACGAGCTGCTGGAGCGGGCAGTGCGGGCGCTGAAATCCGGCAAGGAACCAAGCCTGACCAGTGAAGGCCGCCATTTTGTTGAGATTGACCTGCATGTACCGGCGTTGATTCCCTCCGACTATCTGCCTGATGTACACACCCGCCTTGTGCTCTACAAGCGCATTGGTGCGGCATCAGATAACGAAGCCTTGCACGAACTTCAAGTGGAAATGATTGATCGCTTCGGCCTGCTGCCGGAACAGGTGAAAACGCTGTTCGCGATTCATGAACTGCGTTTTAAAGCCAAGGCCATCGGCATTCGTAAAATCGATGTCTATGATGCCGGCGGCCGTATGATCTTCGAGGAGGCGCCCAATATCGACCCGATGACGATCATCAACCTGATTCAGAAACAGCCGAAAAAATTCAAGCTGGATGGCCAGGACAAACTGCGTTTTGTCGAGGACATGCCGGAAGCCGAAGATCGGATCGTGGCGCTGGACCAGCTGCTTGATCAACTGATGCCGGAAAGCAATGAGCGCAAAACAGGATCGTAATTTTGATGATCTGATTGACCGCTTTGAAACCCGGATTTACGACACGGTCAAAGGCTCCTGGCGCCTGGATTTGCTGCAGCAGGATCTACATCAGTTTACCCTTCCCCCCTCGCTCAAAATCTGGGATGCCGGCTGCGGTCAGGGCCAGATTGCCCTCTGGCTGGCCGGCTTCGGTCATCAGCTGACCCTCTGCGATCTGTCATCCCGGATGCTGGATAAAGCCCGGGAAAAATTTGCCCGGGCCGGTCGCGAGGCCAAGTTTCATCACCAGTCAGCCCAATCGCTGGCGATTCAACTGGATGAATTTGATCTCGTGCTCTGCCATGCCGTGATTGAATGGCTGGCCGATCCGTTGACATCAATCAGGGCGATTGCTGAGAAAGTCCGACCCGGCGGCTACCTTTCGCTGCTTTTTTACAATCGCAATGCGATGGTCTACGGCAATGTACTGCGCGGTGGCTGGCGCCTCAAACCCATCCTGGAGGACAGTTATCTGGGCCAGGGCCACAAACTGACCCCGCCCAACCCTCAGTATCCGCATGAATTGATTTCGATAATGCACGCCCAAGGTTTTCAGGTTAAAGCTCACACCGGTATCCGCGTCTTCCATGACTATATGAGCAAACAAGCCCGTGAAAACAGTGACATGAGCGAACTGTTTGAACTGGAAAAACGCTATTGCCGGCTACCGGCATATCGCGATATGGGCCGATATGTTCACCTGCTTTTGCACAGGACCGATGATTCATCATCAGACGGGCAGGAAACTCCCGGCAGTATTTGCTAAAGTTCCTATTAATACACAGCTTTAATCCAATACACTCTGCTAGAATACAGCGTTATTTGTGTCGCCTTTTCACCTACAGGATTCACATGCTTAGACCGGTTACTTTCTGTCTGTTCGCTTCATCCCTGCTACTCAGTGGTTGCATTAACCGTACACCGCCCACACCCACCGTCACACCCACTCAGCTTAACGCCGCCCTCACCGAGACTGAAATGCGGCTTGTGCAGTCGATGAGTCAACAATGTGAGAAATGGGAAACCCAACAGGGCCTGCAAAGCGAGCAGTTGCAGCAGATTGAAAAGCAGCAGCGCGATATTGACAACAAACTGGCCTCTGTCGAAGAAAAACTGGACCGCAAACCCAATGTGATTCCGCCCCCCGCCCCGGCCAGGTCATCAACCAAAGCAGCAGCGTGTCCGCCATCGGCAGAAAACAGCGCCGGGGTAAACAATATCGGTAATAAAATCGTTGTTGGTCGGGTTGAATGGCTGTGGATTGAATCCATCAACCGCGTTTATGAAGCTCGTATCGATACCGGTGCCACCACCTCTTCCATCAGTGCGCTGGATATCACCCCGTTCGAAAAAGATGGTCAACGCTGGGTGCGTTTCCGCCTGGCGCCTGACGACAGTGATGACAGCTTCGAAATTGAAGCACCATTGATTCGCTATGTGCGCATTCGCCAAGCTTCTTCAGAGGACCTGGATCGTCGTCCTGTTGCTGCACTGACGGTGCGTCTTGGCAAGATGACTGAAGTCGCTGAGTTCACCCTGACAGACCGGACTCAAATGAACTATCCCATCCTGCTGGGACGTGAGTTTTTACGCGATGTCGCTGTGGTTGATGTGGCCAGACGTAATATTCAGCCCAAACCGGATATTGTGGCAGGACAAAATCAACCTAAAGCCGTCAGCAAAACCAAAAAACCATAAAGGACATCGTCATGGCATCCCGCAAACCATTTTATCTGCTGGTTGGCTTGCTGATTATTGCCGGTATCAGTCTCAGCCTGCACCGTCATTACACTTATGATATTCCGTGGCTGCCGGGCGAAAAACGTCAGACCTGGTCGGTGGAAGCCAAAGTTGAGTTTGAAGCCACAGGAGGCGAAGTATTGGCCTCTCTGGCTATTCCCAATACCCAGCCTGGTTTCACTCAGCTAAGCCAACATACGGCCAGTCCGGGTTATGGACTCGCCTACACTGAGAAGGAAAATGGTGGCCAGCGTGCTGAATGGTCGATCCGTGAAGCAAGCGGTGAACAGGCGCTTTATTACCGCGTGGATATGTTGCTGGACCCCTATGCGATTCCACCCAATCCCAGCCAGGCCCCCGATCTGAAGGTTAATATTGAAAAAGAACCCTATGCCACAGCGGCGAATCAACTGCTGGACCGGGCGCAGGAGCGTTCTTCTACGCCATACACGCTGGCACGTGAACTGATCCTGGAGTTCCAGAACCAGACTCAGAATGCGGAACTCCTGGCACAGCTCAAACCGCAAATCAGCTGGGTGGTGCAACTGCTGCAGCAGGCCGGTGTGCCTGCCCGTGCCGTTCATGCCCTGTCTCTGGAAGATGGCCGCAGACGGCAGGAACTGATTGATTACATTCAGGTATTTGACGACGAAGACTACAAACTGTTCAACCCGCAAACGGGTGAACAGGGTCGTCCTGACAACCTGCTTTTATGGGAGTATCACTCCGGCCCGGTACTGGAAGTCATCGGCGGCCGAAACTCGATGGTGACCTTTTCAATGATTGAGCAGGAGCAGCCATTCAGCGTCGCATTGAACCAGAAGTTTTCCGAGAGTGAACTGCTGAATTTCTCGCTGTACACGTTGCCGCTGGAAGAGCAAACGCTGTTCAAGGGTATTCTGCTGATTCCGGTCGGCGTACTTGTCGTGGTTCTTATGCGGATACTGGTCGGTATCAAGACCTCCGGCACCTTTATGCCAGTGCTGATTGCACTCGCCTTTATTCAAACCAGCTTGCTTACAGGCCTGGTTGGCTTTTTACTGATTGTCGGTATGGGGCTGATGATTCGCTCTTATCTGTCCTACCTGAATCTACTCCTGGTCGCACGAATATCTGCGGTCATTATCATGGTGATAGGCATGATCGCGCTGTTCTCGATTATCGCCTACAAACTGGGCCTGACTGAGGGCATGAAAGTCACCTTCTTCCCGATGATCATCCTGGCCTGGACCATCGAACGCATGTCGATATTGTGGGAAGAGGAAGGTCCGCATCAGGTGCTGATTCAGGGTGGTGGCTCCCTGCTGGTCGCGATTCTGGCTTACCTGGCGATGAATAATGAACTCATCCGCCACCTGACTTTCAACTACCTTGGCCTGCAGCTGGTGTTTATGGCACTGGTGCTGATGGCCGGTAACTACACCGGTTATCGCCTGCTGGAGCTGAAACGCTTTAAGCCGATGGTCGAGGATAAATAATGAGCGGACCGTTGCTGAATTGGTTCCAGGAAATCCGTGAGCGTTACGTTCACCCCAGCAGACTTGCCAAAAAAGGCGTGCTGGGAATGAACCGCCGTAATATTTCCTATATCAGCCGTTACAATCCACGCCATCTCTACCCACTGGTGGATGACAAACTGCAGACCAAAAAGATGGTACTCGAAGCGGGTGTCACCGCACCGGATTTATATGGTGTGATCCGCGAGCAGCATGAGGTAAAAGACCTGGGCGATCTGATTACCGAGCTGCCCGGTTTTTGCATCAAACCCGCGCATGGCAGTGGTGGAAAAGGCATCATGGTCATCACCCGCAAAGATGATCTCGGTTATCACAAAACCAATGGTCAAATCGCTTCTATCAGCGACCTGGAGCGACATGTCTCCAATATTCTGGCCGGACTGTTCTCACTGGGTGGCAAGGCGGATGTGGCAATTATCGAGAGCTTGATTGAATTCGATGACTGTTTCACCGGCTATACCTACGAAGGTGTGCCGGATACCCGCGTCATCGTGTTCAAGGGCTTTCCCGTGATGGCCATGATGCGCTTGTCGACTTCTGACTCTAACGGCAAAGCCAATCTCCACCAGGGAGCAGTAGGTGTCGGTCTGGATATTGGCGATGGCAGTGCCCTGAAAGCCGTTCAGTTTGACCGGCCCATTTTGCTGCACCCGGATACCGGCACCAACCTCCACAGCCTGCAGGTGCCCCACTGGGAACAATTACTCAATCTGGCAGCATCCTGCTACGAAATGTCGGGGCTGGGTTATCTCGGGACCGATATCGTCCTCGATCGCCAGAAAGGTCCCATGCTGCTTGAGCTCAATGCCCGCCCCGGTCTCAGTATTCAGGTCGCTAATGGGGAAGGCTTAGTGCCACGCCTGCGTCAGATTGAAGCGCTGGGGAATAAACATAAAATGAATGTGCAGCAACGGGTTGCCTATTCCCGAGAACACTTTTCCCGCAAGCCGTAACAACTGTTAAAATCAAATCCTCATTCTTTCTGGAGCGCGCTATGCAGAATATGGACAGATTCAATGCGCTGGCCCTGTCACTGGGGGTTTTCCTTGGACTTACGGCACTGGGCTGGCTGATTGCCAGTGCGGCCATCGATGTCAAGGAGTATGAACGCTCTGTCACCGTAAAAGGACTGGCAGAAGAAGAATTCACCGCTGATGTGGTCATATGGCCGATTCAATTCTCACTGGCCAGCAACAATCTGCCGTCGCTGTACCAGGACATTGATGCCAATACCGAGACGATTATTCAGTTTCTGACTGGCCAAGGCGTCACCCGTCAGGATATTACTGTTGGCACACCGGCCATTACGGACAAATCAGCACAGCAATATGGCAATCAAAACAGGGCTGAATTCCGCTACACCGGCATTCAGACGGTGACTGTCTATTCAGAAGACATCGACACCGTCCGTGAGGTCATGGGCAAGCTCTCAGAGTTGGGCAAACAGGGCATTGTTCTGACCGGCAATAACTATCAGTCGCAGACCGAATATCTGTTCACCCGTCTGAATGAAATTAAACCGTCCATGATTGAAGATGCCACCCGTAAAGCCAGAGAAGTGGCAGAAAAATTTGCCGAGGATTCAGACAGCCGCTTGGGTAAAATCCGCCGTGCTTCCCAGGGCCAGTTCAGCATCAGTCCTCGTGACAACAACACCCCGCATATCAAGAAGGTCAGAGTCGTCTCGACAATTCAATATTACCTCTCGGACTGATGCAGGGCGTTGTTAAAACTGTTAAAGGACGCGGAACACTAGATAACAGGGACAGTCGCTTCAGCGAGTTCGAACGCGAACAGATCGATGACGGCTGGTTTCAGGAAGAGGCTTTTCCCACCTTTCGAACTGACGTGTCGATCGAATCGCCGCGCAACATTATCACCCGTAACACTTCCCCCGATCTGCCCTTCAGTCAGTCGATTAACGCCTATCGCGGCTGTGAACATGGTTGCATTTACTGTTTCGCCCGCCCTTCTCACGCCTATCTGGGGCTGTCTCCCGGCCTCGATTTTGAAAGCAAACTGACCGCGAAACCGGATGCCGCGGCACTGCTGCGTAAGGAACTGATGGCGAGATCATATGAATGCTCACCGATTTCCCTGGGCGCCAACACCGATCCCTATCAGCCGATAGAGCGTCAGTATCAAATCACCCGTGAGATTCTGACCGTGCTGGAAAGCTTCAAACATCCCTGCACTATTGTCACCAAGTCGGCATTGGTCGAGCGTGATGTTGATATTTTGTCACGGCTCGCGGCTGATAATCTGGTTAAGGTGAACTTGTCTATCACCACACTGGATAAAGCCCTGGCACGGAAGCTGGAACCGAGGGCCAGCAGTCCGCAGCGGCGTTTGCAAACCATCCGCACACTGCGCCGGGCAGGGATTCCAGTCAGTGTCTTGATTGCGCCAGTGATTCCGGTGTTGACGGATACCGAGTTGGAACAGATTATTTCAGTCTGTGCCGAAGCCGGTGCAAACTCAGTCAGCTTTATTCTGCTGCGCCTGCCGCGTGAAGTCAGTGATCTATTCGAAAACTGGCTGCATAATCACTACCCCGATAAAGCTGAGCATGTGATGAACCGCATCAGGGACAGCCGTGGCGGCAAGACCAATGATCCCCGCTTCGGTCACCGTCTGCAGGGGCAGGGCTTTTACGCTGAAATGATTAAACAACGTTTTCAGCGAGCGATTAAAAAGCATGGTTTGAATCAGCGCTCAACACCGCTGAATCGCGATTTGTTTCGACCCCATCCACAACAAATGGATTTATTCTGATGGCCAAAACCCTGATTATCATCGGCCTGATATTGATTGCACTGGGTCTGATCTGGCAGTTCGCCCCCTGGCTACTTAACTGGTTTGGCAAACTGCCCGGCGATATCAATATCGACAAAGGTAACAGCCGGATATTTATCCCCATCACCTCCATGGCTGTAGTCAGCCTGGTGCTGACCATTATTGTTAATTTCTTTCGCTAATAAGCATTAACCACAGAGTCACAGTGATTTATTGAGTTCATCCGCAGATTACGCGGATTTTCACAGATTCGTTATTTGTTTCAGACAAATAAATGTTTGCCTCAATGAACATGAATTGTCCACTTGATGCTGAGGCTAAGTTTTTGTTGCTCAGAACATAAATCTGCGTTCATCTGCGTAATCTGCGGATAGTCAGATAGCAACTTATCAGCTGATTTTTATCGTTTTACCTTCTGCTACTGATTGCAACGCGGCATTGATGGCGGCGCAGTTGCCGCGGGCATCAGCCATACTGAGAAACGGCGCTTTATTATTCAAAATGCAGTCAGAAAAATGCTCGATTTCACGGTTGAAATGATTGGCCATCGGCAAGGACACCGTTTCTGACTCACCGGCATCGGTCCAGTAGGAAATCAGCGGCTGCTCGTCGTGTGGCTGCCAGACGGTGTGGCAGGTAATCCCGCCTTTGGTACCGATGATCTCATAGACACTGCGGCGGGCGTGTTCAAAACTCATTTCAAAATGACCATAGCGACCGTCACCGAAATCAAAAATACCGCTGAGACTGACATCAGCGCCATGCTCATTCAGCTTGGCCATCGCAGTGGCGGCGACTGGCTCATTGTCAAACCAGTGGCGAGCGGTATGAACGGCATAGGGACCGATATCCCACATGGCACCGCCACCATTAGCGATATCCCGGTTGATGCGATACAAGCGGGCCGGTTTCATTGGAAAAGCAAAAGCGGTTTTGACAGTCCGGACTTCGCCAATCTTGCCGGAATCAATCAAATCCCGGACAAAATCATGCTGGGTGTGGAAGCGGTACATGAAACCTTCCATCACGGTCACGTCATTCGCTTTTGCAGCGGCTTCAATGGCATCAATGTCTGCCACTTTCAGCGCCATCGGCTTTTCGATCAGCACATGCTTGCCATGATCAATCGCTTTCAAAGCCCACTCGGCATGCTCCTCATTCGCCATGGGCAGATAAATCGCATCAATATCATCACGCGCTAGCAATGCCTCTGGATCATCCAGCGCTTCAGCATCGGTCTCGTTTGGCGCATGCTTTTGCAGCGTCTCTGCTGCGGCACCCAGTCTACGGCTGGCAATCGCCACCAGTTTGGCATTCTCTGCCTCGACGATCGCCGGCATCAGTTTGTCATTGACCCGGGCCGCCCCCAGGATTCCCCAACGTAGTTGTTCAGCCATCGATAGTTTCCTTAATTTATTCAGCACTGCAGCTCATGATAACGACTGAAACGGTGAAAACCAAACTGACAAAACCCTAGCAAATAGGGTGTTTTTATCTGAGTTTGCCTGCCTTATGCTAGTGTGGTTTTACATACACAGAAAAAGGAGCCGGTTATGACTATTGAAGTTGGCCAAACCCTGCCTGCAGGTAAATTAAGCGAAAGTATCGGTTTTGACCCTGAAAACGGTTGTCCGCTCAAACCTGAGCCCAAAGACGTCGGTGAAATGGTGAAAGGTAAAACCGTCGTTATTTTCGGTGTACCCGGTGCTTTTACCCCTTTATGTTCTGCCGAGCACCTGCCGGGTTTTGTTAAGCATGCTGATGAGATCAAGGCAGCAGGCGCCGATGAAATCTGGTGTATGGCAGTCAACGACGCCTTCGTCATGGCCTCATGGGGGCGAGAAAATAATGTGGAAGGTAAAGTACGAATGATGGCTGATGGCAGCGCCGAATACAGCAAAGCGCTGGGGCTGGACCGTGATATGAGCGGCGGCGGCATGGGCATTCGCTGTTATCGTTTTGCGATGATTGTCGAAGACGGCGTGGTGAAATATATCGGTGTCGAAGGCTCCGGTGAGTTCGGCCGTTCCAAAGCAGAAACAATTCTGGAAGAGCTGAAAAAATAAGCGCTTCAGCGAGACACGGACTGACGCCGATTGTCATATCTAGCTATGATAATCGGCGTCAGCTGCTTTCATAAGGTGGGCCTTACGGTTCCTGGCGCCAGTGCTCTTCCACTTCGGTGTCTCCGCCTATAAACACGGCTGTCGCCAGGTCGCTGAAAATACCGTGCTCAACCACACCGGGAATGGTATCGAGGATCATCGTCAGTTCCAGGCTGTCGACATGATCAAAATACATATCCAACACCAGACTGCCATGGGCGGTCACCGCAACATTATCACCGCTGGCATTGAGTCTTAAATCACCACGTCCGCCCTGATGTTTGAGTTGATTGAATACCAGTTTCCAGGCCTCAGGCATCACTTCCACCGGTATCGGCGACTTTTCACCGATAACTTCCACCAGTTTGCTCTCGTCGACCATGACAAAAAATTGATCGGCGGCAGTGGCCAGCAACTTTTCCCTGACCAGATCCTGGCCACGTCCTTTGAGCAGGGTTAAATCCGGCGTCACTTCATCGGCACCATCTACATAGAGGTCAAGCTCGTCAAGGGAGTCAATCGACACCACCGGCAAACCGGCTTCCTTGGCCTTGATCGCGCTGATGGCTGAACTGCTGACTGTGGTGACATTGAGGTTTTCATTGCGATGTCGCTTGGCCAGCGCTTCAATGAACAGGTTGGCGGTGGAACCGGTGCCCAAGCCGACAACCATATCGGCTTCAACCAGGTTCGCGGCATGAAGAGCAACGCGCTGTTTGGGATTCATCGTAGTTTCCGCTGTCATAAACAACCTCCTTTTGTGCACCTGAATTTGAAGGGGCAACTTGGTCTTGGCAGAATGTAATTCAGCTTAACACTCAAACAGACCATGTCCAGCTGCGCCCGGTTCGGCTGAGCAGCAATTGAGGACAGCCCAATAATCAAACAGGAATTCATCATGGCACAGTTCAGTTCGATTATCAGTGAGATTGAGAAGGCCACCGGTAAAAATCTGCATAACGCCAATGTCACCAGTATCGGCGGTGGCTGCATCAACTCTGCTTTCCGGCTCGATAATGGTTCGGCTTCCTATTTCATCAAGGTTAACAGTCCGCAACTGGCATCCATGTTTGAAGCCGAAGCGCATGGACTGCATGAGATGCGGGCTACCGACTCCATCAGAGTGCCGGAAGTCATCAGCTATGGTGTCGCTGACGGGCACAGCTATCTGGCACTGGAATACATTCCACTGGGCAGCCTGCGCGGCAGCGCGTCGGCACTCATGGGCGAACAACTGGCCAGAATGCATCGCGTCCCACAGCCTTATTTCGGTTGGCATATGGACAACACCATTGGCAGCACCCCGCAAATCAATGATCAGAAACATGACTGGCTGAGCTTCTGGCGTGATGAACGTCTGGGCCAGCAATTACAGTTTGCCGCCGGAAACGGATTCGGTGGCCGTCTGCAAAGTCAAGGCGAAAAACTGCTGGAGAACCTGGATAAGCTGCTGGGAGGACATCAGCCGCAACCCGCTCTGCTGCACGGGGATTTGTGGGGCGGCAATGCCGCCGCAGATGATGCGGGTAACCCGGTCATTTTTGACCCGGCCTGTTATTACGGTGACCGTGAAGCCGATCTGGCGATGACCGAGTTATTTGGTGGTTTCGGCGGTGATTTCTTCGCGGCCTACAACGCCGAGTATCCGGTCGACAACGGTTATCAGATGCGAAAAACGCTTTATAATCTTTATCATATTATCAATCATCTCAACTTATTCGGTGGTGGCTATCTGGGTCAGGCCGAATCCATGATTGACCGTTTACTGGCACAGGTTTAAAGAGGAAAAATGAGTCAAATCAAAGTTTTGTTTGTCTGCATGGGCAATATTTGTCGTTCTCCCACCGCTGAAGGCGTGTTCACTCACCTGGTGGAAAAACACGGCACACTGGATCGCTTTATGATTGATTCGGCTGGCACCCACGCCTATCACATCGGCGAGGAGCCCGATGCCCGTGCCCAGCAAACCGCGCGTCAACGCGGCATTGACCTGTCGCATATCCGTGCCCGCAAGTTCGCCCGGACTGATTTCGACATGTTCGACCACATTCTGGCGATGGACACCGACAACTATGAGATCCTGCATGCCGCCTGTCCGCCCGATCTGAGAAACAAAATCAAACTGTTTCTCGACTATGCGCCGGAACGGGATGAAAATGATGTGCCGGATCCCTATTACGGTGGCCAGAACGGTTTTGATCATGTGTTTGACCTAGTCGAAGATGCTTCTGTCGGCTTCTACAACACGGTCATGACCAAGGTGACTACCCCCAATTAAGTAGTTGCTTTGATTGCTGGGCAGCGTATGATTGCGCGTTGACCTGAATTTCAATAAGGACCGTCCACGTGAACGCTCACCACAAAGGTCAGACAATGGTGTCTGCCTCCCTGCTGGGTATAGCTTTGTCTTTGATGCCGCAACTGGCAGCGGCAGCCACTGAAGTTAAATTACTTGATCTGACCACCCACTGGGTGGGTTATGCGGCCATCGCCCTGTTCATCTTCGCCTACGCACTGGTTGTGGTCGAAGAAGAAATTCATATGCGTAAATCCAAGCCGGTGATGGTCGCAGCCGGGCTTATCTGGGCGATGATTGCGCTGGTTTACGCGCAGCAAGCTGATACCGCTTACCATCACACCGCCGAAGTCATGATTCGGCATAACCTGCTGGAATACGCTGAGCTCTTCCTGTTCCTGCTGGCCGCGATGACCTATATCGGCACCATGGGGGAACGCGGCGTTTTCGATGCTTTACGAGCCTGGTTGATTAACAAAGGCTTTTCCCTGCGTACCATCTTCTGGCTGACTGGTCTGCTCGCGTTCTTCATCTCTCCGGTGGCTGATAACCTTACCACCGCATTGCTGATGGCCACCGTGGTCATGGCCGTTGGCGGCAATAACCTGGGCTTTGTCACTGTCGCCTGTATCAATATCGTCGTTGCCGCTAATGCCGGTGGTGCATTCAGTCCCTTTGGTGATATCACAACATTGATGGTCTGGCAGAAAGGTGTAGTTGATTTTCATGAGTTCTTCGCGCTGTTCCTGCCTTCATTGGTGAACTGGTTCATACCCGCGTTTTTGATGTCTTTGACAGTCAAAAACGTGACGCCGGAAGCCGGGAACGACACAGTCGTTCTCAAAGAAGGCGCCTTCGTTGTCATTGGTCTGTTCCTGCTGACGATCGCCATGGCAGTCTGCGCGCATAACTTCCTGCACCTGCCTCCGGTAGTCGGCATGATGACCGGGCTTGGCTTTCTCAAAATTTACGGCTACATACTCAAGCTGCGTGAATCACGACTGATGATGGAACTGGAAGAGGTCGGAGAGAACCGCAGGCCCTTTAATATTTTCCGCCAGATTGAACGCGCCGAATGGGACACATTGATGTTCTTCTACGGCATTATTCTTTGCGTGGGTGGTCTGGGCACCATCGGTTACCTGAGCCTGGGCTCGGAATTGATGTACGGTGACCTGGGCCCGACCACCGCCAATATCCTGATTGGCCTGATATCAGCCGTTGTCGACAATATTCCGGTAATGTTCGCGGTACTGTCGATGATGCCGGAAATGAGCCATGGTCAATGGCTGCTGGTGACGTTGACTGCCGGTGTCGGCGGCTCACTGCTGTCGATTGGCTCTGCCGCCGGTGTCGCCGTCATGGGACAGGCTCGTGGCATTTATACCTTCTTCAGCCATCTCAAATGGATTTGGGCGATTGCCCTGGGTTATGCCGCCAGTATCTGGCTGCATCTCTGGCTTAACGCCTCACTATTCGAAGTGACTGTGCATTAAATACAAAAAAGCGGCCTGATGGCCGCTTTTTTATTTGTCAGTCATAGAGCCTTAACACCAGTTCGGCAATGCAGGCTGCACGCTTGCTGTTCTCAACTTCAATCTTGACCTCACGCACCAGTTCCAGCCCTCTTCGCAGTTCGCGGATTTCAATAATCCGGGTACGGGCACGGATACGCTTTCCGGCTCTGACCGGTGCCGGAAACACCACTTTATTCATGCCGTAGTTCACGACAAGTCGTGCTTCAGGGTAGTCATTTTTTTCCGGGTTCACGGTATCGGTCAGCATGGGAATCAGCGATAGCGTCAAAAAACCGTGGGCTATCGTCGTTTTGAAGGGCGACTCCTGAGCCGCGCGCTCTGGATCAGTGTGGATCCATTGATGGTCGCCAGTCACATCCGCAAATTGATCAATGCAGTCCTGATCCAGTAAAAACCATTCGCCGACGTAACTTTCTTCGCCCAGCTCTGCTTCCAGACGCTGGCGCAGGGCGACGAATTTCTCACTGAGCGCTTTATCCTCAGGGATTGCCAGAGTTTCATCAGGCTCATGGAAGAAGTGAAAATACTGCGTCCAGGGCAAAGAGAGATTGCGAATATCCGAAACTTTCTTGTTTAACGTTTCCGGCCAGTTTTTCAGGGTGCTCTCCACCCGGCTTTTCAATTCGCTGTTCAAGGACTCGAGTTTTTCTTGCCCGTGTTTTAATGATTCGACCAACCGCATATGATTTCCTTTTTCCTGCCCCATCGCCCCAAGCTGAGACTTCGCTTCAATGCTGAAGTTTACGCTGCAATATCTGATCCAACTGGCGAACAATTCACATCATTTAGGGTCAGATCGAGTCCATTCCTTTCCGGCCACACCGCCGTAGCACAAAAGCGGCACAGCGAGTACAATTTAGCGTTTATTTATTGACGACTTTAAGCAACCATCATGCTCTACAGCACAGACGACTTGCGCATTATCGGCATACAGGAAGTTCTGCCGCCAGCGCAATTACATGAAGAACTGCCCATCACCGATCAAGCGTCGGAGACGGTATTTCTTGCCCGCCAGGCCAGTCAGGACATCCTGCACAAGCGAGATGATCGGCTGATTGTCATCGTCGGCCCCTGTTCTATTCATGATCCGGCCGCTGCCCGTGAGTATGCCACAAGACTGAAACCACTGATCGAAGAATTAAAAGCCGATCTGCATATCATCATGCGGGTTTACTTCGAAAAACCACGTTCGGTCGTTGGCTGGAAAGGGCTGATTAATGACCCGTATCTGGATGGCAGCTTCAAAATCAACGATGGTCTGCATATTGCCCGCAAACTGTTACTTGACCTGGCCGAGATGGGCGTCCCTGCCGCGACCGAATATCTGGATTTAATCAGTCCTCAGTACATCGCTGACCTGGTCTCCTGGGGCGCAATCGGCGCCCGCACCACCGAAAGTCAGGCACACCGTGAACTGGCTTCCGGTCTTTCCTGCCCGGTTGGTTTCAAGAATGCCACCGACGGCGGTCTGCAGATTGCTGTCGATGCCTGCCTGTCAGCGTCCAAGCCACACCACTTCATGTCGCTCACCAAGTCGGGCCGTTCAGCCATTTTCTCCACCACGGGTAATCCGGACTGTCACGTCATTCTTCGCGGCGGCCGCGCGCCCAACTTTGATGCAGAAAGTGTCAGTGCTGCAGCCGAAGTGATTGGTCGTTCCGGCCAGTCGGTGCGGATGATGATCGATTGCAGCCACGCCAACAGCGGCAAGAATCATATCCAGCAGGAAACCGTCTGTCGTGATGTCGCCGCTCAGGTCGCCAAGGGTGACAACCGCATCATCGGTCTGATGCTGGAAAGCCACCTTGTAGCCGGTCGTCAGAATGCTGAACCGGGCAAGGAACTGGTTTATGGTCAGAGCATTACTGATGCCTGCATGGCCTGGGACAACACTGAAGTCCTGCTACGGGAATTAGCTGCCGCAGTCCGCGAACGCCGTCAGCATCAATAATTCCAATCGACCCCAGCGGAATTTCCCGGCCCTGAGATTGTCGGTCTAGTGCGCGCTAAGTTGCTCTCTGACAAAGAGATAGGCTTAGCTGCAGCGTTTCGAAAATAGCTGTTTTTAGGCTATAATTAGTGATTAACGATTTGCAGCCGGGCCCCGCTCGCACTGAAATCAGAACGAATTCCTGAGAAAATCAGTAGGTTATTAAATGGCAGATTATGCCCTGATATTGCTAAGCACGATACTGGTGAACAACATTGTCCTGGTGAAATTCCTGGGGCTGTGTCCGTTCATGGGTGTCTCGCGCAAGCTGGAGACCGCTATGGGGATGGCCCTGGCCACTACCTTTGTGCTGACGCTGTCGTCCATCAGTAGCTATCTGATCAACCAGTACCTGCTGGCCCCGTTTGGTATCGAGTTCCTGCGGACGATCAGTTTTATTTTCGTGATTGCCGTGGTGGTGCAGTTCACCGAAATGGTCGTTCACAAAACCAGTCCGCTTCTCTACCAGGTACTGGGTATTTTCCTGCCGCTGATTACGACCAATTGTGCCGTCCTCGGTGTCGCCCTGCTCAACGTCCAGGAGCAGCATGGCTTCATCGAATCTGCTCTTTACGGTTTTGGTGCTGCGATTGGTTTCTCGCTGGTGTTGGTGATTTTTGCCGGCATGCGTGAACGTCTGGCCGCGGCTGATGTGCCGGTGCCGTTTCAGGGAGCTGCTATCGGTCTTATCACGGCCGGGTTAATGTCAATGGCCTTTATGGGCTTTGCCGGACTGGTGAAGGTCTAAGCCTATGTTGACAGCGATTATTGCCCTGACGCTACTGGCGTTACTTCTCGGACTGTTGCTCGGTTTTGCCTCGGTCAAGTTCAAGGTCGAAGGCGATCCGATTGTCGAGCAGATCGACAAACTGCTGCCACAGACTCAATGTGGTCAGTGCAGTTTCGCCGGTTGTCGCCCCTACGCCGAAGCGATTGCAGCCGGTGAAGTCGATATCAACCGTTGCCCGCCCGGTGGTGAATCCACCATTCAGGCACTGGCCGATCTGCTGGATGTTGAACCCAAACCGCTGGATGAAGAGTGCGGCGTTGAAAAACCCAAAATGCTCGCCGTCATTGATGAAGAGCGCTGCATTGGTTGCACCCTGTGTATCCAGGCCTGTCCGGTGGATGCGATTCTGGGTGCCGCCAAACACATGCACACCGTCATTGCCGATGAATGCACCGGCTGCGAACTCTGTGTTGAACCCTGCCCGGTCGACTGCATCGATATGGTGGAAATGGCGCAGAACCCGAATACCTGGCGCTGGCCGGATCCATCTCACCTGCAACTGGAACGTGGAGGTCAGGCATGAACCAGCCTTTAGGTGATTTTCCGGGCGGCCTCAAACTGCGCGGCCACAAAAAGCGCTCGACCCAGACACCAATTCGTAAAACGCCACTGTCACGTCATCTGATTCTGCCCCTGCAGCAGCATATCGGTGCCGCCGCAGTTCCGGTCGTGGAAGTCGGCGAAAAAGTACTGAAAGGCCAGCGTATTGCCCGCGCCGATGGGCATGTATCAGTCTGCCTTCATGCACCCAGCTCCGGTACCGTGGTTGCGATTGATGAACAGCCGATACCTCACCCATCCGGTCTCACTGCACCCTGCGTCACGATTGAGACCGATGGCGAAGATCAATGGATCGAACGTCACCCGGTCGAAAACTACCGTGATATTTCGCCGCATGAAATTCGCCAGATTATTCGCGATGCCGGTATTGTCGGCCTTGGTGGTGCGGGTTTCCCCAGCTTTATCAAGCTTAACCCCGGCGTTCACCACACGGTTGAAACCTTACTGCTCAATGGCGCTGAATGTGAGCCCTACATCTCCTGTGACGATATGCTGATGCGCGAACGTGCTGACGGTATTCTCGATGGTGTGGAAATCATGCAGCACGCCCTGCGGGCCCGTGATGTGATACTTGCGATCGAAGATAACAAACCGCTGGCGATTTCAGCGATGGAGCTGGCGCTGGCTGCCAGATCTCATCTCACCAACACCCGAATCGTCGTGATTCCCACCCGTTACCCCACCGGCGGTGAGAAACAAATCATCCAGGTTGTCACCGGCAAGGAGGTGCCAACCAATGGTTTACCCATCGATATCGGTATCGTTTCACACAACATGGGCACGGCCTATGCCGTGGGTCGTGCGATTAATCATGGAGAACCACTGATTTCACGTATCGTGACGGTCACCGGTACCGATGTGACCCATGCCGGTAATTTCGAAACCCTGTTCGGCACCCCGATTTCAGAACTGCTGGCTTTTGCTGAAACCCAGCGCGAACCGGATGAGCCATTTATCCTCGGCGGTCCTATGATGGGCTTCAACCTGTCCGGTGATAATCTGCCGGTAACCAAAACCGCCAACTGTATCCTGGTTGGCGTGGAAGATGCCGCGCCCAAAACCGAGCCATTGCCCTGTATCCGCTGTGGCGACTGTGCCTCTGTGTGTCCGGCGAGTCTGTTGCCGCAGCAGCTTTACTGGCATTCGCGTGCCAAGGATTTCGATCAGACGCGTGATTACAATCTGTTCGATTGCATCGAGTGCGGCTGTTGTGATTATGTCTGCCCCAGCAAAATTCCGCTGGTGTCTTATTTCCGTTTTGCCAAAACCGAAATCATGAACCAGGAACGTGAGCGGAAAAAATCAGACCTGGCCCGTGAACGCTTTGAAACCCGTCAGGCCCGGATGGAACGCGAACAGCGTGAAAAAGAAGAGCGCCAGCGCCAGCGCAAAGCCGCCTTAGCGGCATCCAAAGCCAAAAAAGAAAAAGAGGCTGCAGCCGAAACCTCGGCAGCAGACGACAAGGAGAAATGAAACCATGGCCCTATTCCGGATAAGTCCCCCTTTTCTGGCTGGGACTAACCGTGTCACGCTGCAAATGCTGCAGGTGATGCTGGCCATGGTGCCAGCCGTCATCGCCATGGTTTATTTCTTCGGCCCCGCCGTCATCATCAATATTGTGCTGGCCCTGGTGGTCGCGCTTTCGGTCGAGGCTCTGTTACTCAAAATTCGTCACCGCCCTATCAAGCCCTTTATCAGCGATGGCAGTGCGGCGGTTACTGCCGTTTTACTGGCCGTCTCTATTCCACCGCTGTCGCCGTGGTGGCTGACTGTGACCGGCGTGATATTTTCAATTGTGTTTGCCAAACACCTCTACGGCGGACTGGGCTATAACCCATTCAACCCGGCCATGGTCGGCTATGTGTTGCTACTTCTGTCTTTCCCACTGGAAATGACGACCTGGCTGCCAGTACTATCCTTGGCCGATAATCCGCTGGGGTTTGCTGACGCCTTTCACCTGATTTTCTATGGTGAAACCGTTGCCGGTCTGACTCCGGATGCAGTGTCCGGGGCAACGCCACTGGATACGATGAAAACCCAGATCGGACAACAAATTCAACCTGATCTTATCGTCAACCAGAATCTGTTTGGTTTTGTCGGCGGTGTGGGCTGGGAATGGATTAATATCTGGTTTCTGCTTGGTGGCCTGTATCTGCTGTATAAACGCGTCATCAGTTGGCAGGTACCGGTCGCGATGCTGGGCACCCTGTTTGTACTGAGCCTGGTGACTCAGTGGTTTGCACCGGATATTACCGGCTCACCAATGTTTCATCTGTTCAGTGGTGCGACCATGATTGGTGCTTTCTTTATTGCCACTGATCCGGTCTCAGGCTCTACTACGCCCAACGGCAGACTGGTCTTCGGCGCGGGGGTCGGTGCGCTGACCTTTATCATCCGCGTCTGGGGTGGTTATCCGGACGGTGTGGCTTTTGGTGTACTGTTGATGAACATGCTGGTGCCGCTGGTTGATTACTATACCCAGCCCAAAGTCTACGGAACCAGCAAGTCATGAAGGATTTGCAGAAACATATTATTCGGGTCGGCCTGTTGCTGGGACTGTTCGCGATTGTGGCGACGACACTGGTCGCACTGACCGAAGAAAATACCCGTGAACAAATTAAGGAAAACCAGCGGCAGGCCCTGCTGGATGGCATCAACGCGCTGATTCCGCATGAACAATATGACAACGCTATTCTCCAGGACACTGTGCTGCTGCCACCGACTGAGGCACTGGGGACTGAGGAACCGACGCTGGTCTATCGTGCCCGTGAGGATGGGAAACCGGTGGCCGCCGTACTGACCGTGATCGCGCCGGATGGCTATTCCGGCACGATCAAAATGCTGGTTGGCATCTATCACAACGGTCAACTGGCCGGTGTTCGTGTTATTGAGCACAAAGAAACCCCGGGGCTGGGTGATAAAATTGATGTCAAAAAAGACGACTGGATTTTGCAGTTTGAAGGGCTGTCTCTGGGTAATCCGCCGGCCTCGAAATGGAAGGTAAAAAAAGACGGTGGCGAATTTGACCAGTTTACCGGCGCTACCATTACGCCACGTGCCGTGGTCAGTGCTGTCAAAGAATCGTTGGAATATTTCCGCAAACATCGTGATGCGCTGTTCGCTGTCACGGAGGAAGTCAAATGAACGCTTACAAACAGATTATCGTAGACGGATTATGGAAAAATAACCCGGGTCTGGTGCAGCTCCTAGGCTTATGTCCACTACTGGCTGTGACCAATACTGTGATCAACGGACTGGGACTAGGCCTCGCGACTATCCTGACACTGGTCGCCTCGAACGGCATTATTTCACTGCTGCGCAATCAAATTCCGGATGAAGCCAGGCTGCCGGTGTTCGTCATGATCATTGCCTCTATCGTGACTATTATCGAGCTGTCCATGAATGCCTGGTTCCATGAACTGTACTTAATTCTGGGTATTTTCATTCCACTGATTGTGACCAACTGCGCCATTATCGGCCGCGCTGAAGCCTTCGCTGCCCGTAATTCGGTGGGACCGGCGCTCCTCGATGGCCTGATGATGGGGCTGGGATTTGCGGCTGTACTGATTGTGCTTGGCGCGATGCGTGAACTGCTGGGTCAGGGTACTTTGTTTTCTCAGGCTTATTTGATGTTTGGTGAGGGCTCGCGTGGACTAACCATCACAGTGATTGAAGACTACCGTGGTTTTCTGATGGCCCTACTTCCACCCGGTGCCTTTATTGGTCTGGGGCTGATCGTCGCGCTCAAAAACAGCATTGATATTCGTCTGGCTAAAAGGCAACCGCAGGCCAGTGTGGTCGAGGTTGAAACACCGGCTGCAGGATGAATCAGGCTCAACGGCGCGAGTTTTTTGCCACCCTGAAGGCGCACAATCCGGCGCCGACCACGGAGCTCAATTACAGCAGCCCATTTGAATTGCTGGTGGCTGTCATCCTGTCTGCTCAGGCCACCGATGTCGGCGTTAACAAGGCGACGGATAAACTCTATCCTGTCGCCAACACGCCGCAAGCGATTCTCGATCTCGGCGTAGAGGGTCTCAAGCACTACATCAAGACCATCGGCCTGTTTAACAGCAAAGCCGAGAACGTCATTAAAACCTGTCGCATGCTGTTGGAGCAGCATGGTGGCGAGGTGCCTCAGGACCGCGCCGCACTGGAAGCCTTACCCGGCGTCGGCCGTAAAACCGCCAATGTCATTCTCAATACGGTCTTCAAACAACCGGTCATGGCAGTGGATACCCATATCTTCCGTCTCTCCAACCGCACTGGTCTGGCCAAGGGCAAAACTGTGCGCGCCGTTGAAGATAAGCTGATGAAAGTCGTGCCCAGCGAATATATGCTTGATGCTCATCACTGGCTGATTTTGCATGGCCGCTATGTCTGTACTGCCCGTAAGCCCAAATGCGGTGAATGCTGCGTCAGCCATCTGTGTGATTTTTTCCGCGACCAACAGCGGCGTGCCGACCGCTGCGCCTGAGATGTTTGGACAAAACCGTCAACAACTGAGACAAGTCTTTTTCGACGTCTGGTCGAAAATGCAGACCAACCAGTCTCTGGAAGGCATCGAACGGGTACTGGCGCAGATTATTGAAATGCATCCTGAATATCATGCCCTGCTCGCTGATCCGGATAAACTCGATAAAGACTTCAGCGTCGAAGCCGGAGAGTCCAACCCCTTCCTGCATATGGCACTGCATATCTCCCTGCATGAGCAGGTCAGCACGGACCGCCCCGCCGGTATCCGCGAGCTCTATCAACAACTGCTGCAAAAATACGGCAATCATCATGACTGTGAACATGCGATGATAGACTGTCTGGCAGAAATGCTGTGGCAATCGCAACGTGATGGTCAGCCACCTTCAGAACCGGAGTATCTCAGGGCATTGCAGCGCCTGCTGGATAAGCCCTAGACTGAAACATTCTTCCTTTATGCTCTCTCAGCAAAAGGACTCGCTTAAACAGCCGGAGACCCGCTCATGAAAGCATACGGTTATACCGCGGCCGACGCCGCCCCGACACTGATTGAACGCGAACTGCCCGAGCCGGAAGGACGTGATCTACTGATCGCCATTGACGCGATTGCCGTCAATCCGGTCGACACCAAGGTCAAAGCTGGTATCCAGGGTGAACTGGAACAAGCCAAGATCGTTGGCTGGGATGCTGCCGGTACCGTGTTAGCTGCCGGCAGAGACTGCGAATTATTCAAAGTGGGTGACAAGGTGTTTTATGCCGGGGATATCAGCCGTGATGGTTGCTATGCCAGTCATCAGCTTGTCGACGAGCGCATTGTCGGCTTTGCCCCACGCAAGCACTCCGCGCCGGAAGCTGCCGCCATGCCATTAACCAGTATTACAGCCTGGGAAGCCCTGTTCTCACGGATGAAAATTTATCCCAACCTCGACAAGGGTAAAACCCTGTTGATCATTGGTGCTGCTGGTGGCGTCGGTTCCATTGCAATCCAGCTGGCCAAAAAAGTCGCTGAACTCAATGTTGTAGCGACCGCGTCCAGAGAGCAGTCTGCCGCGTGGTGTCGTGAACTGGGTGCCGATCATGTTATCGATCATCACGATCTCAGCGAAGAATATGGCCGACTCAATATTGCTGACCCCGACTATATTCTCTGTCTCGGCGATACGGATCCTTATTATGAAGTAGTCACCGATCTCATCGCCTCGCAGGGCCTGATTTGTTTTGTTGTCACCAGTCAGCAGAACCACAATATCGACAAACTCAAAACCAAGAGTGCCGGTATTGTATGGGAGTTCATGTTTACCCGTCCCATGTTCAAGACGGCCGACATTACCGCGCAGCATCAATTGCTCAACCGCATTGCTGAGATGCTCGACGAAGGCATGATCCAGTCCACACTCAAACAAACTCTGGGTCCAATCAATGCCGATAATCTGATCCGGGCTCACCAGCAATTGCAAGACGGACACACTCTGGGCAAAATCGCTCTGACAGCAATCGAGTAATCCACTGAATAGAACGGCTATTGGCGTGGCACTGCCTGTCTGATGACCGTATAATTGGCGCAGGTTTTCATTTTCTGCTTGAGGTTCAACGATGAATAAAAATAAATCGGGTACATTTCTTGTCGGTAGTCTGGTTACATTTGCCATCCTGTTTGGCATCGTCTTATTGATTCTGGATAACATGGAAAACGTTGCCAAGAACGTGACTGCGCCGGCTAGCATGGAACCTGAAGCGGTCCAGGAACGAATTGGTCCTGTCGCGGAAGTGAATATTGGTGAACCGCCTGCAGTGCAAGCGCCACCCGCTGAGGCTGAAACCGGCGGTGCCGGCGGTGTCGGTGAACAGATTGTGACCTCGGTCTGTGCTTCCTGTCATGCTGCTGGCCTGATGCAGTCTCCCAAGCTGGGCAGTGCTGATGACTGGGCTCCGCGTCTTGAAAAAGGCATCGAAACCCTCTACGACCATGCCATCAATGGTTTCAATGCGATGCCCGCCAAAGGCGGCCGTGCTGATTTGAGCGACGAAGATGTGAAAGCCGCTGTCGATTACATGGTGTCGGAATTCCAATAAATTTTATTAAGCATTCAGAGCGACACTGCCTGTTGTTTCGGGCAGTGTCTTTTTAACTCACAGAGACTGGGATAAGCCTCAGCGCGACGCCAGAAAAAGTTAATGAATCTGCTCGAATTTAATCTACCGCTTATTGCTCTTATTCCTTTCCTTGGCGCGCCACTGGCAGCCTGGGCTGCGAATATCAACCGTGTGGCTTCTGCCTGGACAGCGGGATTTGTGACGCTGGTTTCCCTGCTATTTCTATTACCGGCAATCCATTTACCCTTCGAGGGCCAAACGCTTATTCAGAGCTGGTCCTGGTTACCGTCTTTAGGTTTGCAATTTGCTTTCCGGCTTGATGGTCTGGCCTTACTGTTTGCTTTACTGATATTACTTATCGGGCTGCTGGTGATCCTTTACGCCCGCTACTACCTGTCGCCCAAAGATTCGATGGGCCGTTTTTTCGCCTACCTGTTGATGTTTATGGGCTCAATGCTCGGCATTGTGCTATCGGAGAACCTGATACAACTGGTCGTGTTCTGGGAGCTGACCTCGTTGACCTCCTTCCTGCTGATCAGTTACTGGCAGCACCAACAGGATGCCCGTGACGGTGCCCGCATGGCACTGGCAATCACCGGTGCCGGCGGTCTGGCAATGCTGGCCGGTGTCATCATGCTGGGCAATATTGTCGGCAGCTATAACCTCACCGAAGTGCTGGCGGCTGGTGACCAGATACGTCAGCATGACAACTACCTGACCGTACTGGTGCTGATTCTGCTGGGTGTGTTTACCAAGTCTGCCCAGTTCCCCTTCCATTTCTGGTTACCACATGCCATGGCAGCGCCGACACCCGTATCGGCCTACCTGCACTCGGCGACCATGGTGAAAGCCGGTATTTTTATGCTGGCGCGGCTGTTTCCGGCATTATCAGGCACAGAAGCCTGGGGTTGGCTGGTCGGTGGTGCCGGCATGTTTACCATGGTGCTCGGCGCCTACACTGCTTTGTTCAAACATGATCTGAAAGGCCTGCTGGCCTATTCCACTATCAGTCACTTGGGCCTCATCACCCTGCTGTTCGGCTTTAGTACCCAGCTGGCTGCTGTGGCGGCCATTTTCCATATCATTAATCACGCTACCTTCAAGGCATCACTGTTTATGGTGGCCGGTATTATCGACCACGAATGTGGTAGCCGTGATATGCGTATGGTGAACGGCATGCTCAAGTACATGCCTCATACTGCGGTGCTGGCGATGATAGCCGCCTCGGCAATGGCCGGTGTACCGCTGCTGAATGGTTTCCTGAGTAAGGAAATGTTCTTCGAACAGGCCGTCACCGCCACCGATGGCAGCATGATGACCTGGGCCATTCCGGTCCTGGTCACTATCGGCGCGATTTTCTCCGTCGCCTACTCACTGCGGTTTATTCACGACGTGTTCTTTAACGGTGAACCGGTTGGACTCACCAAAACGCCGCATGAACCGCCAAGGTTTATGAAAATTCCGGTCGATATTCTGGTTCTGCTCTGTCTGGGTGTCGGTATCGCCCCGATGATCCTGGTGGCACCGATTCTTTCAGTTGCGGTTTCCGCCAGTTTGCAATCAGCACCGCCTGCTTTCAGCCTGGCTATCTGGCATGGCTTTAACCTGCCGTTGATGATGAGTTTTATCGCCATGGGGATTGGCGTGATCGTCTATTTCAACCGCTACAAACTGTTCCGCTGGCATGATGAAAACCTGCCTCGGATTGATGCCCGCATTCTGTTCAATATGGCCTTGCATGGCGTGCTGGTCGCGACCGGTAAAATCAGCCGCCTGTTTGATCGGGGTTCATTACAGAACGCATCCAGCTGGGTACTGCTGACGGCTGCATTAGCTGTGATTTATGGTTATCTGCAGTTCAACAGCCCATTGCTGGGTCATCGTGAACTGATGCCTGTCGACTGGCTGACCGTGGCATTAGGTGCCTTTGTGGTTATTGCCAGTGTGCTTTGCGCCGTTTTACATCATCAGCGTCTTGTGTCGTTGATCATTGTCGGTGTCGTCGGCCTGATTGTCTCGCTGGGTTTTGTTAAATTCTCAGCACCGGATCTGGCCCTGACCCAGCTCTCAGTTGAAGTCGTCACCATTGTTCTGCTGTTGCTGGCTTTGTTCTTCCTGCCGCAGCACACGCCACAGGAACGCAATGCTAGAAGAATGACCCGGGATATCGCCCTCTCCCTGAGTGCTGGCGTCATTGTGATGCTGATGGCAATGGCTGTTATGAGTCGTGACTATGCCCCCATTTCCGACTTCTTTATTCAGAACAGTAAACCTGGCGGTGGTGGCACTAACGTCGTCAACGTGATCCTGGTCGATTTCCGTGGCTTCGATACCCTGGGTGAGATTGTGGTGCTGGCTCTGGCCGGACTGGGTATTTTTGCGATGCTCAAAAACCTGCGTCTGCCAGCCCCTCTGCGTGATATTCAGGGCCGGAAATGGAGCCATGACCCGCATCCGCCGATCATGCAGACATTAACCAGACTGCTATTCCCGTTGATGTTGCTGGTGGCCGTGTTTGTATTCCTGCGTGGTCACAATCTGCCTGGCGGTGGTTTCATTGCCGGTCTGGTCGCGGCAGTCGCACTGATATCACAATACCTTGCCAACGGTATCGACTGGACCAATGCCCGCATCAAGGCGAATATGCATATCGTGATTGCCTTCGGTCTGACTGCAGCGGTCGTGACCGGTGTGGTTGCGATGCTGCTTTCATATCCTTTCCTGACCTCGACCTTCACTTATCTGAAATGGCCGCTGGTCGGTAAATTCGAAGTTGCCAGCGCCATGGCATTCGACCTGGGCGTTTTCCTGGTCGTCGTCGGGGCAACGGTGTTGATCCTGGTTGAGCTGGGCAAGCTCAGCCATGCCTCACATCAAATGAGACATGAGGAGCATTATTAATGGAGTGGATAGTCGCTCTCGTCATCGGCGTCATGACTGCCAGTGGCGTGTACCTGGTCCTGCGGGCACGGACCTTCCCGGTCGTACTCGGTCTGACCCTGCTCTCCTATGCCGTTAACGTGTTCCTGTTCACAATGGGACGCCTGCAAGTGGGTCAGGCTGCGATTATCTCCCCTGATACCACTGCTTATACTGATCCTCTGCCACAGGCACTGGTGTTGACTGCCATTGTTATCGCTTTTGGTATGACAGCGTTTCTGATTGTGCTCTCACTCAAAGCCCGCAGCGAACTCGGTAATGACCATGTCGATGGCTTGAGTTATGTTGCCGAGGAACAAGCCGTAAAATCCAGACAAAAGGCGGGTAACTGATGAGTTCTGTCTGGCCTGTATTACCGGTTTTATTGCCGCTGATTGGCGGTATCGCCCTGTTATTCAGCCGTCTTGGCGGCCTGCAGTTACAGCGTAGCATCAGTCTGCTGTTCACGGCCGGCTTGATTGTTATTACGCTGCAAACGCTGTTTGTTGCCACTACTGAGGGACATCAGGTTTATCTGCTGGGCAACTGGCTGGCGCCTTACGGCATTGTGCTGGTGCTGGATCAACTATCTGCGCTGATGGTGCTGTTAACCGCGGTATTATCACTATTTGCCCTGCTGTATGCGATTGCTCAGGACACCGACAAGCAGGGTGAGGATTTCCATACCCTGTTCCAGATCCAGCTGTTCGGCCTCAACGGCGCCTTTCTGACTGGTGACCTGTTTAACCTGTTTGTATTCTTCGAAGTTTTGCTGCTGGCTTCTTATGGCTTACTGCTGCACGGCGGTGGCAGATTAAGAACCAAGGGCGGTCTGCACTATGTCGTCATCAACCTGGTCGGTTCCAGTCTGTTCCTGTTTGCGGTAGGTACGCTTTACGGTGTGCTCGGTACGCTCAATATGGCAGATCTGGCGGCCAAGATGGCAACGGTCAGTGCCGATGATCAGGGGATTGTCGCTGCCGCAGCATTACTGTTACTGGTTGTTTTCGGTATCAAAGCTGCGATTTTCCCGCTCTATCTCTGGTTACCCGGCGCCTATGCCAACACCTCGGCTGCCGTGGCGGCGTTGTTCGCTATCATGACCAAGGTCGGTCTCTACGCCATCATCCGTGTTCACGGCACCTTGTTCGCCGAACAGGCGGGTCCGCTGGCCGGTTTGCACACTGATCTGTTGCTGTGGCTGGGTATGCTGACGCTGATTCTGGCTGTGTTCGGTGTGTTCGCGGCCAGAGGTCTGAAAGAGCAAGCGGCCTTCCTGATTCTGGCCTCAGTTGCCACCTTGCTGGTGGGTATCGGTATCGATAACAGCGCGGCATTATCCGCCAGTTTGTACTACCTGGTGCACTCAACCCTGATTGGGGGTGCGATGTTCCTGCTGGCCGACCTGGTTGCTCGCGGCCGTGGCAGTTATGCCGACAGACTGCGCAGTGCACCGGCCATGTCACGGGCGATTTTGATGGGGAGTCTGTTTCTGCTATCGGCGATTGCGATTGCCGGTGTGCCGCCCCTATCCGGTTTCTTCGGTAAGGTCCTGATTCTGGACTCGGCTATCGGCCATCCTTCCCAGGCCTGGATTTTCACTATCGTGCTCTTGGGCAGTTTGCTGATGATGATTGCCCTGGCCAGAAGTGGCTCAATTCTGTTCTATCAAGTCAGTGATGATGGAGAAAATGATGGTCAAGCATTCAATACCAGAGCGACCACGGTCATGATCGCCCTGCTGATGCTGAGCCCGGTTCTGGTTGTCGCCGCGGGGCCGATGACGATGCTGACTGAGCAGATTGCCGAGCAGTTATCAGACAGCGGGGCTTATATTGATGCAGTGCTCGGTCAAGCGGCGGTAACGGGAAAATAATATGTTGAGAAAAGTGTTTCCCCATCCCTTGCTATCAGTGGCTCTATGGCTTATCTGGCTGTTATTGAACAATACAGTCTCATTCGGTCATATGGTGCTGGGCGCCTTACTGGCAACATTTATTCCCTGGTTCACCTCCGCCTTCTGGCCGGAAAAAGTTCAGATCCATCGCCCCTGGCTGCTGGCCAAATTCGTGGCAGTGGTTATTTATGAGATTCTGGTTGCCAATGTGGTGGTCGCCAAACTGATTCTGACCCGTCAGGATAAATTGCAGCCGGGTTTTCTGCATGTCCCGCTGGAGTTGAAATCGCCGGTGGCGATTGGGCTGTTAGCCAATACAATCTCACTGACTCCCGGTACCGTCACCTGCGACTTGTCTGAGGATGATCAAAGTCTGCTGATTCATGCCCTGCATATAGAGGATGCTGAAGCGACCGTCGCCGATATCAAAAATCACTTTGAAAAACCACTGAAGGAGATATTTGACTAATGCTGGAATACGCTATCATCATCGCCTTCATCATGGTCTGCGCAGCATTACTGTTGAGCCTTTACCGACTGCTGGCAGGCCCGGATATCCCGGATCGCATCCTGGCTCTGGATACCCTTTACATTAACTCTATCGCCCTGCTGATCCTGCTCGGAATTCACCTTAACAGTATGTTGTATTACGAAGCCGCACTGCTTATTGCGCTGATGGGCTTTATGGGCACTTTGGCGCTCAGTAAATATCTGCTTCGCGGCGACATCATGGAATAAGCGATGCTTGAAATTATTCTGTCTGTACTCATTATCCTGGGTGGTTTTTTCACCCTGGTCGGTTCCCTGGGCCTATTCAAACTGCCTGATTTCTATATGCGGCTTCATGGCCCTACCAAGGCCAGTACACTGGGCGTGGGTGCGGTATTGATCGCCTCAGCAATCTACTTCAGCTTCAGCACCGATGAAATCAGCCTGCACGAAGTGCTGGTCACCCTGTTTCTGTTTATTACTGCCCCGGTCAGTGCTCACCTGATGGCTAAAGCCGCGCTGCATATCAAGGTCAGACAGGATAAACGCACCCTCAACAAATCAGATCAGTAATGCATATCTGGGTTGATGCCGACGCCTGCCCGACTCCTATTCGTGAAATCTTGTTTCGCGCCTCCAGACGCACCGGTCTGCCACTGACCTTTATTGCCAACCACCCACTGAAAATGCCGGCTGACAGTCAGATCAACTTCAAACAGGTCACTGCCGGTTTTGACAAAGCCGATGACGAAATCGCTTCGCTGGTGAGTCAGGGTGATCTGGTCATCAGTGCCGATATTCCGCTCGCCAGCACCGTCATCGATCTGGGCGCCTTGTGCCTGAGTCCTCGCGGAGAACTGCTGGATAAAACGAATATTGCTGCCCGCCTCAGCATGCGTGATTTTATGGATACCCTGCGTTCCAGCGGTGTTGAAACCGGCGGCCATAAAAGCTTCCATCAACGGGATCGGCAACAGTTTGCCAATCAACTGGATCGTATTCTGGCTGGCAGATAAGCTTGTCTCGCTCTAATAAAAAAGCCGCTGCCAAATGACAGCGGCTTTTTTGTAGATGAAGCGCTGTGTTACATCCGGTATTCAATACCGACATAGGCTGAAAGCGGCGCGCCCGGATTAAGAATTGCATCAGACTCTGAAGCGACTGCCCTCACACCATGGCTGGCAATGTAGTCACGTTCAAACAGATTACGTACTTCGGCAAACACCTTGAAGCTCTGATTGGACCAGCCACTCTTCAGCCCAAACAGTGTGTAATCATCAATCTTGTAGCTATTGGCAAAGTCGGCATAGCGCTCTCCCACATAATCCACGGTAGGGCCGAAATAGAAACCGTTTTTATGCCGGTAGAGCATTTCACCTTTCATCGAGAATTTGGGTGCTGCCGGCAGCGTGTTTTCACCGAAACTGTCGTCATCGTCAAAACGGAATCGATTCCAGGTGAGGCTGACTAAGGGAGTCAAGCGGTGATGACGATTTTCGGTCAGTGCGATATCAGCACTCAGCAATGCCTCAATACCGGCATGGATCGTATCTTCAGCATTACTGGTGAGGAATCTCCCAGGTTGCTGAGGATTTTCCACTGATAGAATTTCATTATCCAGCTTGGCGTAATAGGCGGAAATATCCCAGCCCCACTGGCTGTTATCGGTGATAGCCTGATGACCACGACTGCCGACCTCAAACACTTCACCTTCCATGGCATCCAGCGCATCATTACTGGCGGTCGTGCCATCATCCAGCTGATAGGTTGTCGGTGGCTCATAAAGACGACTCAGATTAGTGTAGAGGCTGGTGTTCTGATTTAACTGATAAATAATCCCCAGACGCGGGTTAATGCTGTTGTAATCATCTTCTACCTGTTCCACAGCCCCTGAGTTGGAATCAGTGCCACGTACTTCACGATTAGCTTTGACTGCCTGTGCACCAGCAACGAGTGTCCAGTCATCCGCAAACTGCCAGCGATCCAGCACCACCAGTTCCAGCGTATCGGCATCATTATCGTTGACCTGCTGTTTAGCGCCTTTCACTCCGCCGGATTGGAAGTAATTCCCACCATCAACCCAGGTGACACCATAGTTCACACCTATCAGCCAATCATGATTGCCCACCTTGTGATGATAGCGGGCCATAGTACCCAGGTTGCGCTGACGATTATCAATCAACAGACTGAAAAACTGCCCGGCAACAATGGGATGAAACAATTCCTGTTCTTCATAAGACACGCCAAACTCGAAGCGACGGTTGTTATCAATTTCCCAGGTGGTTTTATTGGCAACACGCCAGGTATCAACATCCAGTTGAAAATGGCCCTGGTCACGTCCGTTAAGAGTGCCCGTCTGATCACGATCCTCTCGTACCTGAGCACGGGTCAAACCGCCAGCCAGCTCTTCATCACTGTCGAGCCTGGTGAAGTAAAAACGGGTAGAAACATTATCACTCAGACGCACTCCAGCATTGGCATAAATCCCAGTGCGGGTGTGCTTGGAATGATCCCGGTAGCCATCCCACTGTTTATTTTCGATAGTAACCAGACCATCCACATTTTCATTAAACACCTGCGCCGCTGTCATACGGGTGAGTCTCTCTCCATGACTGCCACCGGAGATCGATAAGGTAAGTGGCGACACATCGTAAGCCGTCTGACTGATGAAGTTGACCGCGCCGCCGAGTGTGCTGGCACCATATTTCATTGCATTCGCACCACGGGAAAATACCGCGTACTTCGCACTCAATGGGTCAATAAATCGATTATGGTTGTTGCCATCGGCAGCCGTGACCGGAAGCCCGTCCTGCAATAGCTTGACCCCATTGGTATCGTAATTGACGGCATCGAGGTTAGAGCCACGACTGGACAGGAAGATACTGTCTGTGCCGGTCGGACTGGCTGCCCAGACACCGGGTACATAACGGAATGCATCTTCCAGGCTAGAGACCTGACCTTCGGTCAACTGGTCGATATCAATCAGGCTGACACCGCCCGGGGTCTGGCGGATTTCCTGCTTGTCGGCCTCGATACCGACGTTGCCCGGCGCTATCGCCTCGGCCGTCACTTCGATCTGTTCCAGAGAGATCATGCCATGCTCGGCATAGGCCTGGGCAGACATCGCCAGTAAACAGGCAGCAACCAGTTTGGTGAGAGGTCGATTCAGTGGGGTCAAAGACATGGTTGGTCCAATCGTTATTATTGAACCCGGCAGTCTAGAGCAGTGAGTTTCGAGAAAAATAAGGGATTTCACGCAGTCCGCGTGAAATCCCTCAATAAAAGGCTGTGCCAGGTTTAATGGTGATGTGTGCCTGTACCATCCACAACTCTGACAACCGGTGCCGGGTATTCCAGCTTGGCTGCACCATGCCCGGTATGATTGTTATGACCATGGTGTTCGCCATGATGGTCATGTCCTTTTGGCTTATCACCCGGCTTCTGATCCCAGCTCACTTCGCCGACTACACATTCCTGTTTAACCGGAAAATACAATCTGGTGGTTGTCCCCACCCCGATCTGCCCCCGGAAAACAAATTCATCGTAATGGTCGCTTTCCAGTACGCCGCCATACCAGGTAATTTGCGTCACATCCTCGGTAACGGTTTTGCCGTGAGACTGATAAGGCTTTTCCAGTTCAGATTTAACCACATCGAGCTTCCAGCCCGGCTTGGGCATTGGCTTAGCTCCCCGAACACCATAAGGAATGCTGATAGTGACCTTCGTTGTGGCAGATCCTTCACAGCCGTGACTGATACCAATCACCCCTTTGTAATAACTGCCACTTTCAGCGTCCTTCTGCAGAATCTCGGCATGGGCACCTGCCAATGAGGGGACAGCCAGTAACAGCATAGGGATCAATTTTTTCATTGTATTTTCTCGTTTCATGGGATTTTGTCAGACAATAAGTACAGAAAAATGACTGCAGGCTGAAGGACAGATGCGCGTCCACTCAGGCATCGGCTTTGAGCATGGCACGGATATTCGACATATGCGCATCTTTACGTGCCTTACGCTCTTCCGGATCAGCCTTGGTTTTTTCTGACATCCAGATCAGGTCCTCAGAGGGCAACTCACGCAGGAAGCGGCTTTCCTCACATTCGATTTTCTCACCATAGCGCTTGCGACTGTTGGCCAGCGTCATCACCAGGCTGCGCTGGGCGCGGGTGATGCCGACATAACAAAGTCGCCGCTCTTCCTCGATACCGTCTTCTTCAATACTGGTGCGGTGTGGCAGAATTTCCTCTTCCATACCGATCATAAACACATGCGGAAACTCCAGCCCCTTAGCAGCATGCAGCGTCATCAAATGGACGGCATCAGCCTGATTTTCATCTTCCTGCCGGTCCATAATATCCATCAGGGTCAGTCTGGCAGCGATATCAGCGATACTTTTGTCTTCGGTATCCTGCTCGATTATGCGGTCAATCCAGCTCAGCAGTTCCTCGACATTTTCCATCCGCCGCTCGGCCTTATTGGGGTCGCCGCTGACCTCTTCCAGCCAGCCCCGGTACTCAATTTCCTCGACCATATCGCGGATGGCACTCATCAGATCGCCACGTTTGGCTCGGTCAGCAATATCCACCAGCCAGTGGGCAAAATGCGACAGGTTGGCGACAGCTTTTTCCGATAACTGCTCGGCCAGGCCCATTTCAAAACAGGCCCCGAACAGGCTGGTATTTCGCTCACCCGCATAGTTGCCCAGTGTCTGTAGCGTGCTGGCCCCGATACCACGCCGCGGCGTATTAATGACGCGCAGAAAGGCGTTGTCATCATCCTGATTGGCCAACAGGCGCAGGTAAGCCATGATGTCCTTGACCTCAACCCGCGAGAAAAACGAGGTACCACCGGTCAGGAAATAAGGCACATTATGCTCGCGCAGTACTTTCTCAATCAGACGCGACTGATGATTACTGCGGTAGAGAATCGCATAATCTTTAAAGCTCGCCTGATGCTTGAGCTTGTGATAGAGCAGCTCGGAGACCACTTTCTCGGCCTCATGCTCGTCGTCACGGCAACCAATCACCCGAATCGGATCCCCCTCACCCATCGCACTCCACAGCTGCTTCTCAAATACGTGGGGGTTATTGCTGATGAGGGTATTAGCGACCCGCAGGATACGGCTCATAGAGCGGTAATTCTGCTCCAGTTTGATCAGTTTCAAGCGCGGGAAATCAGTTTGCAGTTGTGCCAGGTTTTCAGGTCTCGCACCCCGCCAGGAATAGACTGACTGATCATCATCCCCCACCACGGTGAGGGCTTCACGGATGCCGACCAGTTGTTTCACCAGTTCGTACTGGCAGCCGTTGGTATCCTGATATTCGTCGACCAGCAGATAGTGAATCCGGGCTTGCCACTTTTTCAATACCTCGCGGTGTTCACGAAACAACAGCACTGGCTGCAGAATCAAGTCATCAAAATCCACAGCATTGTATGCCTTGAGTGCCTGCACATAACGCGGATACACCTTGGCAGCAGACTGCGGTGTGCCGGGCTCGGCAATCTGCATTGCCTGCTCCGGCGTTACCAGCTGGTTTTTCCACTCGGAAATATGCCACTGCACTTTCTCAGCATGATCACTGTCGGCGGCAAAATCACGCCCCATGATGTCACGCAGCACTGATAAGCTGTCCTGGGCATCAAAGATAGAAAAGCCGCTGCGGTAACCCAGGGATTTAAATTCACGCCGCAGAATATTCAGGCCCAGCGTATGAAAAGTAGACACCATCAAGCCACGTGCCGAGACGCCCTGTTTGCTGCCCATCAACTGGGCGACACGCTCTTTCATTTCACGGGCGGCTTTATTGGTGAAGGTCACCGCGGCGATATGGCGGGCAGGAATGCCGCACTGCTCGATCAGGTAAGCAATCTTGCGGGTGATCACGCGGGTCTTACCGGAACCGGCACCCGCCAGCACTAACAAAGGTCCTTCGATGTATCGAGCAGCTTCCCGCTGCTGTGGATTCAGATCATTCACAGCCCGACAGACTCAAAGCGTCTGTAGCTGATAGCTTCACTGAGATGTTCAGTGCGAATATCGTGACTACCGGCAAGGTCAGCAATCGTGCGCGCCACTTTGAGAATACGATGATAAGCACGTGCCGACAGGCCGAGACGAGTAATTGCTTTTTCCACCAATTGATAATCGCTGTCGCTCAAGGGACAAAAAACCTCTATTTCTTTCTGTTCCAACACATTATTCGCTTTGCCCTGGCGAGCCAGTTGTTTCTGACGTGCCCGGCTCACCCGATGCCTGACCTGCTCGGACGTTTCTGCCGTGGCATCCTCAGCCTGACTGCGCAGTAGTGTTTTATCCACTGCTGGCACTTCCACCAACATATCAATACGATCCATCAAGGGACCTGACACCTTGCCACGATAGCGACGTACCTGCTCGGCAGTGCAGTGACAACGGGATTCACCGAAATAGCCGCATGGGCAGGGGTTCATGGCCGCGACCAACTGAAACCGAGCCGGGAATTCGGCCTGATTGGCTGCTCGCGAAACCGTGATCTTGCCAGATTCTAATGGCTCACGCAGCACCTCTAAGACGTGGCGGTCGTATTCGGGCAGTTCATCGAGAAAAAGCACGCCATGATGCGCAAGTGAGATCTCACCGGGACGAGGCTGACTTCCCCCACCGACAAGTGCTGCAGCAGACGCAGTATGATGTGGTGCCCTGAATGGACGCTGTTGCCATTGCTCAACGTCAAAGCCTCTGGCTGAGATCGAATGTACCGTTGCCGTCTCTACAGCTTCCTGTTCGGTCATCTCGGTCAGAATCCCCGGCAAACGGCTGGCCAGCATTGTTTTGCCCGTCCCCGGCGGTCCGGAGAATAGTAAACTGTGATGACCTGCTGCCGCGATTTCCAGTGCTCTTCGTGCATGTCCCTGACCACGCACATCAATCAAATCCGGGTAGGCCGGGGAGACATGCCGGGTATCAGTCTGACTGATGCTGAGGGTCTGTTGCCCATGCAGGTGGGCACACACGGCCAACAGACTCTCGGCACCAAAGTTGCTGCCCTGCTCCACCAACCCGGCTTCCTGTGCATTATCAGCAGGCAAAATCAGCGCATGTTGCGCATTCGCTGCAGCCAATGCGGTGGGCAGTACACCCTGTACCGGACGGCATTCGCCAGTCAGCCCCAATTCACCGATAAACTCTTTATCTTCCAGCGCCTTCGCAGGAATTTGACCCGAGGCTGCGAGAATCCCCAAAGCGATAGGGAGATCGAAACGTCCACCCTCTTTAGGTAAATCAGCCGGCGCCAGATTTATCGTGATGCGTTGCTGGGGAAAGTTGAACTGGGAGTTCAGCAATGCGCTGCGAACCCGATCTTTGCTTTCTTTAACCGCAGTTTCGGGCATTCCGACTATCGACAGACTCGGCAAACCATTGGAGAGGTGCACTTCCACTGTCACTGACTGCGCTTTGACGCCGGTCACCGCCCGGCTTTTTACCGTTGCAATACTCATTCACCATCCTTGGGAAAATCGATTATTCGATCTTAACTGATATGTCTTTTTCGATGTAGTGAACTCTTTCGGATATTGCCTGACGTAAACAGGGATTGTCAGGGCAAACTTTTTATTTACAACATGCTTGTGTTAGCTTTTATAGCGCGCAACCCATCTGAATAAATAATGGAGATATCATGGACAAGCCCAGCTTGAGGACTTTATTCTTTTTAATTTCAAGCACTTTATCCGCTCCCCTGCTCGCCGACCAGGTCACCCTGGATGACGGCAGCCTGCTTAAAGGCACTATCAAAGAAGTCGCAAACGGTCAGCTCATTATCAATACCGCTTTTGCCGACGATGTCACCATCGACTACAGCCGTGTCAGCCGGATCTCAACCGACAGTAAGTACGTGGTCGAACTCAACAGCCGTGATCGCATCGTGGGTCAGTTGACCGTTGATCAGAATGGTCAGCACAAAATGACCAACACCGCTTTCGGCACGGTGAATGTTGACCCGGCCAATATCCGCAGTGTCTGGGCCACCGATGCAGCCAAGCCACAGGTGGCAGCGGTTGAAGCTGAATACCAGCAGGAAATTGCCGATATCAAGGCTTCCAAGGAGCAGGAAGTGGCTGAAATGAAAGAATCCTACGAACAGGCGATGAGCGCAATTCGTGAAGACCGTGATCGCCTGCGTGACCCATGGAGCGGCAGCCTGGCGCTGGGTGCGACCGGTTCATCCGGTAACACCAAACGATTCGGTGCACACGCCCGCGGTGATCTGCATCGTGAAACGGATCTGGAACGCATGGATCTGTATTTCGCCTTTAACTTCCAGAAAGAAGACGGCGAACAAACTGTTAATGAGAAGCTGGCGGGTCTGTCCCTGGAACGTGACATCAGCGAAATGTGGTTCGTCCGTGGTGCGATGGACTTTGAAATTGATGATTTTGAAGAATTGGATCTGCGTGCCATCGCCACGACCAGTATTGGTCGCTTCTTTATCCGCGAAGAGGACCTGAAATTCAAAGGTTTCGCCGGTCTGGGTTACCGTTACGAGGGTTACTCTGACGGCACCACTGAAAAAGATCCGACCGGTGTACTGGGTTATGCCGTCGACTACCGCATGAACAGTCACCTGAAAGTCTTTCATGATTTCAGTTATTACCCATCGTTCAGCAGCCCGGGTAAAAACTACCTGGTTGTGACCAACTTCGGCGGTGAAATGCCATTAGCTCAGGACAACTGGAAACTGCGTGCCAGTGTCCGCTCTCAGTACAACAGCCAGCCGGCGCCGGATGCTGAAAAGACTGATACCACCTACCTGATGGATTTGGTGTACGACTGGGAATAAGCTAAGTTAATCCTCGATCAAGGCGCCTGCGGGCGCCTTTTTTATTTGCATGATTGTCAGTGGCTGTGAACTGTAAGCCCACTCGCCTGTCTTTTCAGCACAGGCAGTTTAAAGCCTGCCCGGTTCAGGGTATCCTGCCCCCTTTAATTGTTCTGAAAGGAAGTCCACATTGATGAAACCATTTGCTCTGTTGTTCGCCTTGCTGATGCCATTGTTGTTAACCGCCTGTGGCAATGATGAGTTTCAGGGCCGATATGTCGCCACCGATGGCATCACCAGCTATGAATTTCTGCCCGAAGGTAAGTTGATCATTCTCGACGGCGATAAGGTTATCAGCGCGCAATACGATTTCAATAGCAATGACCGTACCCTCAGCCTGGAATCGGAACAGGCACTGCGTAGCGACACGCTGACTGTCAACGACGAAGGCAACCTCCACTTTGACGACACGACCCTGGTTAAAAGTGTGGATTACCAGATGCTGGAAGATGCCACCTGGATTGGGCATGAAGGCCAAAACACCTTCGCCCTTACTTTCACCAAGACTGAAGCAGGTATGGAGACCTACTCAGAGCTTGTCACTTATTACGATGATGATATGACCTATGTCTATCAGACTGATGACAGCATCACTCGCCTGGCCGGTGACAAACTGCTCCTCGACCGTACCCAGTATCGGGTGTCGGACGTCAGCGAAGACAGCATCACCCTGTCAATCGGCAGCAACAGTATGCAGCTCAGAAAATATCCCAAAGGGACTGAAATCGAATTCCGCGAGGGCTACCAGTCCGAAGACGACATTCCCAAGTAATAAATCATCAGGCAATAAAAAAGGCGCTTCAAGCGCCTTTTTTATTGCTGAACAATCAGGTTCAGTCCAGATAAGTACAGCAGTAATCCACCAGCTCGGTGATTTTAATATCAAAGGAAGAGTTCGCCGGCACATTGAAAGACTCACCGCCCTTGATGTGATGCCACTCGGTGGTATCTTTAAGACGGTAACTCAGCTCACCAGCCATGATTTCCATCAACTCCGCTTTCTCAGTGCCAAAGGTATAATCACCCTGCATCATGATGCCCAGCGTTTTATAGCTGCCATCTTCAAAAGTCACTTTGCGACTGGTGACCTTGCCATCAAAGTAGACATTAGCCTCACGGGTCACGGTTACATTGCTAAATTCAGACATCGCTTTTTTCTCAGCTCAAATAAGCGCAGCACTATACGCCGCTACTGCTGCCCTGTCATCCAGTCTTTCATCTCTCTAAAGCCTTTGGGCGGCTGGTATTCTCTGAGCGTCTCTGTCTTGGTTTCAGACCAGGTCGCGCCGTTGCTGTCGACATAATAAATGGTATCGCCGTCGCGCCTAATCGCGTAATGCAGATAATCATCCGATGCTTTGGGATTAGTAAAGACAAAGCCATTGACTATCTTCATTGGCACATCCTCGTCGAGCCCCTTCTGGAAGCTGCCATAGCCCGGATTCACTTCCCACCAGTGAAAATCATAGCGACTGGCCTGGTCTTTGTATTCCATCGCCCGCACTTCAAGGGTATTGCCTGTCTCAGTTTCTTCGTACCAGTAGCCATCCAGTTCCTCTGGCTTAATCTGCGGCGCCGGAATAAATTTGTAGCGATCCCGGTTCAGGCTCAGCACCGGTTTGTCCCAGTCAATCGTGGTAGTCATCGTTTTATTAAACTTGTTGCTACCCTTTGCTGGCGTCAGTGTCAGCGCATTTCCCTTAAGCTCGACGTTGTAGAGCTTTTCCAGGTTCAAATCACCCTTAGCGGAAAATGTCGCCAGATCACCATCAATCGCCAGCACACCGTGACCAGATGTTTCAACCCAAAAACCATTGATTTGTTCAGCTTTTGCCTGTGACTGACCGGCTTCTGCCAAAGTGATATTACCGAGCGGCATCAAGGTCACAATCGCTGCTGCCAGTAGCTTGAATCCTTTTTTCATAAAAACTCCCTGATATCTATGTTTATTGCTGTTTTTGCTGTTCCATCTCGGCCACGCGCTTTTCTAGTGCTTCCAGTTTTTCGCGGGTGCGATGTAAAACCTGTGTTTGCACGTCATATTCTTCGCGGGTCACCAAATCCAGCTTATTGAATGTCGCAGTCAGCGCAGAACGGATATTCTTCTCAGCATCAGCCTGCATCTGCACCAGACCGGGTGGCAAAGCATTGGTGATGCTATTGACGACTTCCTCAATTTTTTTGGTATCGATCATTTTCTTTCCCTTTAATCATCATCAGTCTTCATTCTACGGTAATCATAGACAGACTCAATTTGTTATTTGCTGCAACAATCCCACTCCAAGCTCGGAACACCAGTGAAAACTGTTTGTCATCAACAGGGAGCCTAGCTAGACTAAATGTAACTTTTTAATCACAACGGAATGAATCATGAGCACAGCGACTATCTGGACCATTTTTGCACTTGGCGTGATTTTCGCCGCCCTGATCGGCTTTGCTATCGGTCGCCGGCAAGCACCGGGCGGCTCAGCCCAACTCAAAGACCTGCAGGAAGAACACAACGAACAACTGGCGCAAAAACAACTGGAGCTGGAAGCCTACCAGCAGGAAGTGCACGAGCATTACCACAAGACCGCCAGCCTGTTTAAAGAGATGGCCGGCTCTTACAAAGAACTGTTTGACCACCTCTCAACCGGTTCCGACAAACTCGGCGACTTCTCCGATCAGCGCATTCTGCCGGAACGTGCGGGTGCGCTGTTGGATGGCCCGGATCTGCAGCCTAGAAGTGATTTTATGAATCCCAAGGATAAGGATGAGGATTCATTAACGCGCTGAGCGTTATTTAAAAACTAATTTCCTCCAATATAAAACAAGGATGTTTTATGAAAAAAAGACACTGGATTGTTTTTACTTTATCAATTCTTCCCGCCTGCGCCACAACAAGCCAAGCTGTACACTTTGAAGGTCAAAGCCTGGCCAATCAGGAACTCAAGTCGGACACCATGGAGTGGGTGTCTATCTATACCCAAGCGCAAGGTTGTAAATCTATTTATCAAGTGGACACCATGGTCATAACTATGCCAAAAGGTGAACTGCTTTCTCAGCAATATGAAGAACGCTGGGTCGCACATGGCTGCAACAAACAGTTTCCATACACTATCGGCTACAGAGGAGACGGCGTCGGCGGGACTTATATTTCTGTCAAAAAGGCAGAGTAATTTATTTTTGTGAGTAGGCTGATAGGGTGTCGTTTTTGTTGAAGCTACTTGAATCAACGGCCTGAGTGCTTTTAAAACTTGTCAATCAACAGTATCCACTCTTCGCTGACACTATAGCCTTTAGCTAGCATGCATCTCTGCCACTGCGCTCTGAGACGTTTTTCCGTGATGATTTTTTCTTCTCCCAGACGCTCCATTGTTTGGTAATCATTCTGACTAAAGACAGGGTAGCCATCAGGATTGTCTTGCAAGCTTGTAGAGATAGCACCGCAATCTTCAGAGTCACGTCTTCTCTCGATATAGTCAACGCCTTCTTTTTGCCAATATTCCAAATAAGGTTTAGGTGGTGTCGTGTAAGGATTTCCAGTCATCCAGTGCCCTCCGATTCCGCAGCCACTGATGAACACCAACATTATCAGGTATATAAATATTTTAATCATTTAGCATGCTTCAGTAACATAGATACCCCGTTCCAGACCTCTGGTGGCAATAACTCAGCCATAGCAAAGGGAGTTGAAGGTGCTATGGCCATGACACTCCACGCTTCTTGCATCAACTTCTTACTTTTGTTTCGATTCTGTCTAGCGTTACCCTCATCATCATATAGAGCACTAAACTGACCACCAATCATGTCATGGGTGCCACTAAAAGCCTCAACGAGCTTATCTTGCCAACTCCCTGGCTCATATGGCATTCCAAATAATTCACCCTTTCCACCTTGCAAGCCCCCTGTTAAACCAATTAATTTTCTACCCTCGTCAGTTTCTAAAAAAGCTGTCAAGTCCTCCTTAAAAACCACTTGCTGTTTACTGTTGCGATATAGTGTTCCATCCTCTTTTGTTACACATCTTTGATAATTTGTTCCACATAATTTATCAATATCAAACCTAGTTCCACCCAACTTAAATGAATCGCCTCTAACACCCTCACTCGTGCCGGAATCATTTGAAAGTGTGACTTCACCATCTGTTACACCACCAAACTCTCTCGACTGTGCAATCATGATCTTTCTCATTTCACTTGCTGCTACCGATAAGCTCTCTTTAGTTACAGCTGACCCTCCATTTCCTGATAGAGCACCTATCAAAATATTCATAACTCTCTCTTGAAGGAGTAAATCATCAAGTTGTTTCTTAACTGCTGCTTTTTCAGTTTCAGTTTGAACACTCGCGAGTTCTTCTAGCAAATTTCCTCGCCTAGTTCGAACATAGTCTCCCACCACTTTGTATGCTTGCTGACCAAATGCTTGGGTAATTTCAACCTGAGCGTTAATCTCGTCAGCAACAGCTTTTGCGTCAAAAATGGAATCAATTGAATTTGCAGTGTTAACCCCAGATGAAGTGACTACTTGTCCTGCATCATTAACATAGACATCCCGATTGATTGCAACAGTATCTGACTCATCAGGCTTCCCAGTGAGGTCTTTTGTAGCGTTGTTATCTCTAACTTTCAAAACTCCTTCGCTAATTGAGTTTGTTGTCACACTATTGATTTTGTCGTTGTCCTGGCCTATTCCTGCGCCACTCAATTGCGGCTCGCCACTCTGGGTGCCCATCGCTATAGTCATGGCTTTTGCCTCAGCATCATATTCGGCTTTGTTTTTAAGATCTAACAATGTCAGAGTCCCAGTCTCAAAGCTGTTATTTTCTTGCTGGATTGCTTCTTCAGTACTGGCTATCACGGCTCCAGTCAGACTAGTGTTTCCCTCTACCTCGACTTGAAAGCCTTTATCACCTGCTTTTATTCCACTTTGCTCTATAACACTCACATAATCTGATTCGATATCACTGGTGCCGAAATTTAAACTTCCTCCCATCCTCCCTGCACCCATGGAGATACTAACGCCGATGTTTTTTTGTTCACTTTGATACTGACTCGTGTCCTGCAAGCTCTGAATGGTCAGATCATCTCCTACATTAGCAGTAACTTGATCACCGCTAACTATCGCACCTTTAAGCACCGTGTCAGCACCTGATTCCAGAGCGACTTTTTCTCCGGCACTAACTGTGGTTTCTGTCCAGCTTCGATCCTGGCCATTTTCTTCTCCTTCGCCTTTGGACATTCCGGCGGTGAAAAGCAGACCATCCGTGCCGATACTGAAACCTATGCTGCCACTGCTGGAGTCGTTTTCAGATCGCAGTGTTCTGGTATTCTTGGCGGCGAGAAGCTTCACATCACCATCTGCCTCTAAACTTACAGAATCAGCGGCCTGAATCTCACTACCTTTGACTGTAAGATCTGAATTGTCACCCTCCCCAACAGCTGAAATAGTGATATCACCTCCCGCAGCCAGCTTACTGCTGTGAGCCTGTTTAATGGTCTCTTTGCGTTGACTGCTACTCTCACTTGAACCGATACTGATAGCCAGATTGATACCGCCCACATTGTCGGCCGCGTTAGCGTCACGACTACTGGGCTTGCCATTCGCATCCAGTGTCGGGATCTGGTTTGGTTTGCCATTAATTGTGGTGCCCTGACCTTCCAGTACCTTGTTATAGGCATTGTTTGCATTGAGTCCAATCGTAGCCGCTGCCAACGCTTTCATTCTGGGGTCGCTGGTTTCTCTGGCAGCTTCCACCATCTGGTCAGCCGCCTGAACCGCGCTGATGACCGGGTTGGTAATGGAGATACTCAAGCCGCTTTGACTGAATTCCGTGTTGTGTTCTCGATTCAGAATTTCAGTGCCTGATTCAATATCAACTTTTGCTGCAGTGATATTGATATCGCCCTGCACGGCTATCAGATCGCTGGCCCTTTGGACATAGTTCTGCCCTGCTGAGAGTGTGACATCGCCTTCCAGGCTACCCAGTTCACTGCTCATCTGCCGAGTCTGCCTGGCAATATCAGTCACATCGAGTTGTTGTGAGCCAATGGTAAAGCCTATCCCGCCACTACTCAGCAAACCGGATTCTTCCTCATTGACGTATTGCTCGTGTTCATAACGCTCTTCGGCAGCAGTGACATTAATATTATTTGCTGCCTCAAAAGAAAGTGCTTTATCCGCCACGAGCTGACTGCCGGTGATATTGATGTCGGATTGAGACTCAATTTGGATCGATTGACCACTCACTACCGAGGCGACGGCGGTGGATTCATTGAATATATCTCGCTGATCTTTGGATTTTGAACTGAAGGTGCCATCGCGCTCGGTATGCGTGGCGATATCTGACAAATAACTCGCGGTGGCATTTTTGATTTCAACCTGCTCCGCTTTGATTCCAATTTCGCCTTCCTGGCTGTTGATATTTGCACCGCTGAGCTCAAGCTGATTGCCTGCTGTTAGACTGATATCGCCATTTGTTGAGATACGTGTGCCGATATCTCTGCGCTCGCTGTGTTTATTAAAGTCCTTCGCATTCAGAATGCTGTTGTTAGTTTCGCTGGTTTTGACCGTGCCCAGCTCCAAATCATTTGCTGCAGTCAGAGTGACTTTCCCGTCTTCGCCTGTATGCCGGATGTCGGCAGCGGCAATGTTCATATTGCGTCCCGCAGTTACATTCAACTCAGCGCCTTCACCGCTCACATAAAGGCCCGCCACCCGTTTGATATTACTGCGACTGAAGTGGCTCTTACCTTCTCTACTCGATGTTTCAGATGTGATGCTGGCGATATTAATATTCTCCTCTACAGTAACGTTGAGAGCGTCGTCTGCCTGGATTTTACCGCCCGCAATCGCCACATTTCTGGCGTTGACCTCGACTCCTGCAGCCTGGATATGGCCACCATGCTGTACAAAGTCACTGTTAAGATTAACAACGTCACGACCTGCGATACTGCCGGTGTTGATAATGTCATCAGTGGTTTGAATATCCACCTGCTTACCTGCAAGCAGGCCCGTTTCAGGCTGGAAATCTTCAGGCCGGGCTTTGACATAGACTTTGGGAACCAGTGCTGACACGGTTTCACCACTCGCGAGTTTCACTTGCTGCTGTTCCAACCAGACAATATCGCTGGTCAGCATTGCCATCTGCTCTGCACTGAGCGAAACACCGGGCGTGAGCTCATGCGCCTCTGCAAAACTGACACCAGCATCCATCAACGCCATAAACTGGGCTTCATCATTTTCAAAACCGGATAAAAAGCGCTGCCCTGTGAGCTGTGCAATCTGTTCGTTCACAAGACGCTGCTCGACAAAACCATCTCCCAGTCTTTTCATGGTGAGGCTCGGATCCATCGCCAGCTTTTGCAGCATATAATCCGAGCCTAGCCAGTCTCTGTAGTCAGTAAAACGTGGATCGGTCTCGATATAAAAATGATCACTGGCGTTGGCTGGCTGCTGGAACCAGCTTGCAGATAACACCGGAATATCACCGCTGCTGTATAGGGTTTGCTGGCCGCTGGTGTCAGATTGGGATTCAACCTGCGTAGTGGCCAGGTTGAACTCTGTCACTTTCGCTGCCGGACTGTAAGCGGTCCAGGGATAGAAATCGAGTTCTTCATCATTACCTTCCCAGTCGCGAAACTGGCGTCTGCCCCGGTAACTGATGCGCTGCTGACCGACTGTGGTCTGATTGTTCAGGCTGCCACCAGTCACAGTTAAATTGCCGCCCGCCAGTATCTGGCTGTCTTCATTAAGAACATTACCATGAATGCTTAAATCGCCACCCGCGATAAGTTTGGCTGGTTTTGAAGAAATCAGATGCGTGCTTTCGGTAGTCGCGTAGTAATCGTAGTAAGTGTAATCTTCGAAATAGCGCGTGACTCTCCCTTGCGCATTCACATATGGCTGCCGCTCAACATAGTGATTATGAATTTTGGGAAAGCGGCTGACATCGTATTTTCTGGACCAGCCTTCCGGCTGTACTTCTATGATTCGTTTAACGCTGTCCTCTTGCCATTCCGTGATGACTTCTGCATTCAGATTTTGTAAGTCCAGTACAGCTAAATTGAGATTTCTCCCAGCCTCAATCAGGCCACCGGTATTGGTGAGTCGGGCCATATCTGCAGTTGGGTTTTCCTCATCTCCAAGATCACCGGCAATTGTCATATCTCCAGCACTGTAGATGACGGCCGCTTCGTCATTAGTCAAATTCTGTGCCGCCACTGCCATCGATTGCCGGGCTGCGATAGTTGGGGCCTCTAGCAATCCCTGGTCTGATAATTCTGACTGGTTATGAATATCCATGGCCTCAAGAACCATATCATCAGCATAAATGGCGCCCGTCGCTTTATTGTTGATACTGGCCGCTTTGATCAACGACTGTTGTCCATCGATCACGCCCTGATTAACGAGTTCGGCCTCAGCCGAGATAGCTAAATTATTCGCAGTGAGGGTAGCTCCGGACTGATGATTGAAACTGGCTACATTCGCTTCAAACTGTTCAGCTTCGACCACACTGTCCTGCTCGAAACTGAGATGACCTTGCGAATTCAGTGTCAGCGTCTGGGCTTGCATATCGCCTGCATGTCTGACGCCCACCCCATTCTCGGTTCCAATAAGGTGAATCGTGTCAGCATACATACCGCCCAGCTCAGCGATATCGATGCTAAGCGTGGGAGTTTGAGTTTTTTGTTCACTGTTAATCACCTGGTTGCTGCGACTAACCTGATTCAGCCCACTGGTGAAGTTGAGCTGATTAGCCCAGATATCAGCATTGATTTCGACGGTTCTGGCAATGATGTCGGAATAGGCTGTATCTCGGTCATCCATGCCTACACCGGAAATTGATATGTGCCCTTGATTGACGTCGAACCCGCTGAGATTGCCATTGTTAAATAACGGGTTACCGGTAGTTAAAGTGGAGCGATGCGCATTTATAAAACCACAGCCATCACAGCTGATTCCTGCTGGATTGGCCACGACCACCTGTGCCCGACTACCCGCTATTTCCATCGGGCCATGCAATAAGCTCGGGTTTTGTGAGTTCACTTCGTTAAGAATAATTTTGGCGGTTCCGCCTGCAAGCAGACTGTTGCCTTGTACCCACCCTCCCAGTTGCGTTTGTGTATGCTGGGCACTGTTATTGAGGATGACGCCGTCTTTATCAACATCAAACTGACGGTATTGATTACGAGAAACGCCCGCAGAATTAGGCGTTTGAATGTTCACCTGTGTGACACCATTCGCCGTCTCGGTAATGATGGGTTGTTGATGCTGGGGCGCTGCACCATCAGCCACTATGTCTGCTGCCAGGCTGTTCATTGAGGTGGCACTGATGAGCCCTGACACGTAGACGACACTTAACCGTCGTAGAAAATATTTCGCCTTTCGATCATCCATAATCGATTTCCTATTTTCCTAATATTGATAAGTCAGGCTGAAGCCCAGGTGCCTGCCTGATTCAAATCCTTCTGGTTTTTCCAGTGGTATACCCGCGAATAAATCATAAAACAGGCTCTTCCAATGGCCTTTAAGCCCCACTACCCAGCCAGCTAGCGTCTGTCCGAGCAGTAAATGAGCCGATTGACCACTGACATGGCCGACGTCAATACCGGTATAGAGTTGGTGTTGAGTTTGGCCCAGGCGCATGCTGAGCGTGTTCTGACTGAACCAGCCGCGTTCAGCCAGTAAAGTCATACCACCATCAAATCCTCTCACAGTGTAACGACCTGCTATCGACAAGCGATCCTGAGGCACCAGCGTGGTTTTATTCCACTGCGCTTCCCAGTAGCTGTTGAAGTTAAAGCCCTGTCCCAGAACGTCAAAGGGGTAGTTAAGATTGAGATTGGCCGTAATAATTTTAGGTCTTGAAGTGCCTTCATCAAATGCAGCTTCCGGCGCCGGCATAGCATCAAAGGCACCGGTACCACGCTGGTAAGCCAGGCCGATATCTAACGCAGCCTGTCTGATAAATAACTGATAGTTAAGTGATGCTATCCATCCAGACATGCGTCGATGCTGAACTTCAATTTCAGTGTCTTCAATAAAATTACGCGAGGATGTTTTATAGGCTTTCAGCCCTAGCTTCAGCCTGCTGCGGCTGTCTCTGTATACGACCCGGCTCAATCCAGCCTCAGTCCTTCGACTCTTACCACTGTATTCGTATGTCTGGTTCAAGCCTGCAACATTCTGTCTGTATTCAGACTCGCTCGTGTTTGCTGACAAGTGCCAGTAACCAAGCGGGACGGAATAATGAAATGAATAGCCCTCAGTCCCACCGTCGTTCTCAGCATCGCCAAGATCGGTATGAACACTGGCATAGAACAAATCACTCAAGCCAAGCGGGTTATCGAAAGATAACGTCGTCGCGCCCTGATAACGACCGGTAGCATCGTAACCACTGTCATTGACGCTCAAGGTGAGACGAACCGATTTTCGCTGTGAGTGATGAATAACAAGGTCGCTGAAGCCGGGCAGGGCTTTTTCATCTTCGGATGGGACAATGTCGACATCAGCTGAAACTGTCGGCACTCGCCGCATAGTCTCGACAGCTTGCTCTATATCTCTGATATTAAGCAGGGTGTCCTCCTCAAGCGGTAAAGCGGCACGTCCCGGTCTGGATAGCTCGGTGCTATCGCTAAACTGGATATTACTGACAATCCCAGGAATCACTGTTAGCTGCAATCTGCCGCCGGTCATATCCTGTGGCTGAATCAGTACTCTGGTCGTGACATAACCTGCCTTGATAATCTGATTCTGAACCTGTTTGATTACGGCATTAACACCATTCACCCCAAGACATCGACCGATTAAGCCGGTGTGTTGCTCTAAGACTGCCTGCAACGCAAAGTTGAACTTCCCAGCCTGCTCTCCCACCAGAACAAATTCATCGATCACAAAGCAAGGCTCTTCGTCCTCAATCAAGGGTGCTGACACATCAGGCGCTGGTTGCAACCTTAATCTGCTGTCCTTTTGCTGCTGTTGCTCCAAAAGCTCAAGTCGACGTTTTTCCTGCTGCTGATATTTTGAATCGAATTCTTCATTGGCCAATGGCGCTGCCTGACACAGATGAGAATAAGCCAAAGTTGAGAGCAAGCATGCCAGCAACATGAGCGGCAACTTTACACCGAGTCGCATGATGCTATCAGTGAGCTAGAGAGCGGAGTTTTTTCTGATCAGAGTGATCAGCAAGACAAGTCGATAAAAGTGAATGGTTAGAAACAAATAAATCCATGTAGCTATTGTCCTCCTTGACATTGCCGCATCCCCAGCGACCTGCTAACCCATAAAAACGCGCACGTTCCTGTGCACTGATTAACAAAAATAGAGGACTAAATTCACAATTACTACAGTTTCGTGACGTTTTTTATCAATAGTGTGAAACAGCTCACATCACTATCGCTTTAGCCATAAAGTTATGACGGAATGATGCTCGACTTCTCCTAAATGTGATGTTAACGCCACCAAAAATCTAAGCTCCGCTAGCCAGGGTTAGGTTGCTAGTTGGCGCTTTGAGTCAAAAGAATGTGTCAGGAACCGGGTTGATAAGCGACGACTTGGTTTCTGCCATTCGCTTTCGCCGTGTACAAGGCCCTGTCAGCTTCGTGAACAATTTCCCCGACAGATTTATCTGCTTCAAAGTCGGATACACCAATAGAAGCAGTAAAAGTTATCTCTTTGTCTTCGTATTGAGCGCGAAGCTGGCTTATTTCTTTACAGACTTTCTCCAGAATCGCCAACGCGCTGTCATGCCCCGTATCTGGCAGCAATATCAGAAACTCTTCTCCGCCATAGCGACTGACGCTGTCAGAGTGTCTGAATGCAGAAGATAAATAATCTGACAAGACTCTAAGCACCTGGTCACCAGCCTGGTGGCCGTAGTTATCATTGACCGATTTGAAGAAATCGATGTCCAGCATGGCAATGCTGTAAGGCGTGCGATGACGCATCGAGTATGAGTGATTCTTTTCGAGAATCAATCCGATAGACTTTCTGTTGATCAACCCCGTCAATGGATCAAAAGAATGTTGCTGATTGATCAAGTTATCACGCAAGGTGACCAGGGATTTCATTAATTTTTCTTGTTTGTGGGATACCCGTCGGTAGTCATCCAAATTCACTTCGCGAGTGCGTTTAAATGTCTCAACCAGCTTCCTGACTTCGTCATGCATGGTTTGATGCGTTGTCTCCAGCGTCTTGAACTCGGGATTGTCTCGAATCTCATCGCTGGAATGACTGTAAAACCAACAACCAAAATCGCACTTCCTGTGTGCATCCCCGGCCGTGATCGTGACCGGAAAATCCTGTTTACAAAGCAAGCCTTCATGGAGTTGAACATACCAGGCGCGATGGTTTTCAATTGCTCGTTCCATGATATTTAACGCCTCTTCAATTTCCTCTTGAGAGAAGTTATTGCGGTTAACTATCTGGTTAAAATCAAGCTCGCTGGTCATTGTTATTTTGCTATTACCTGTTTTTACCATTACAACAGAGTCCGGCAGGTAACGACAGTCATACAACTTACAATTTCTTTATTTCATTTTCCTTTAGCTGATTTTCGAGGCTCTTTAAATCACCCAGCACCCAAACGTCACAGATCCGCTCACCTTCAAAAGTGAACAGGGCGCAGCCAGTCCAGCTTACACGTTCATGCGAGGGTAAATAGCCCATCAATTGATCTCTGTGAATGCCGGTAAAGGTCATCTTGGCAAAAACCTTATCTCCCTCTTCGACGAGTTCTTCAATAATGCATTGGTAATCGCCCAATGCTTTGTGGACCATATCGACATAGTCAGAGAAACCCTGGTAGCCTTGTTTCTGCTGTCCCAAAGAGCCTCTGAAGGAGAAGTTCTCATGCAGGATCGAGGGCATGGCTGTCATATCATTAGCATCCCAGAGAACTTCATAAAATCTTCGGACTTGGTCTTTATGCATTAACTGCGCTCAAAATCATTACGCTTCATCCAGCCGACGCGTCAGCGGTCGCCTGAAGTGATTTGTCAGGCACTATCTCCATCTTGATTGTAGAACCATTTCTTACAACCACTCTAAATCCCAATTTTTCATAAAGACGTTTGGCCGGATTATCCACAAACGTTGTGAGTCTGATTAAAGTATGTTGATTTTGAGTCAGAAAATCAGTGAGAAGCTTTGTCCCAATACCTTGCCCCTGAAATTGAGCAGCAAGTTGAATGTTGTCGATATAGAGTGAATCTTTGTTGCTTACATGACTGAAGTATCCGACTGCTTTATCTCTAACGCTTATTATTTGAATATTGTCTACGACAAAGCCATTTCGGAATTCTGAGTCGAGCCAACCACCCCAGTGACGACAAAATAGGTCGTACATATTCTGTTTTGTGAGCTCGTAGCAAAATTCATAATCACCTTGATTCGCTCGTCGGAGGTCATATTTCATATGTTGAGCTTCCATGTCACAGTCTAACGCTGCCATGCACGCTCTTGTCGCGTGCATGGCTTTGTTAAAACTAGTTCTCCCCTTCATCTGAATCTTGATCAGGGGAAGGCAATTCCTTGGATTGAGAGTCCGGTGAGTAACCAATGCTCGAAGTAGTGCTGCCCACCTCTAGGCTCTTCTGAACTTCTGAGCCGACTGACTGAGTTTCTCCATTGATTGTAAGGGAGCTTTGTCCGCCGACTAACAGGTTTACGTCCTTTGCTATGTGTACTGCTGAGGCTCGGAGATGATCTTCAATTTCGTCTGTGTTTACTCCCTCGGCCTTTAGCCGGTTGGAAAAATCCATAACAGAGTTAAGAGCATCCAGCTTTTGTGGAACAACCCCGAGTTGCCCCTCTTTCGTGTAATTCCGATAAATAAATGACGCCGACGATCGAAGACAATCAACGATAAGTCTAATGACACGTGAATCTCCAAAAACTTCGGACCAAAGGCTGCCTGACTCCACTTTTTGTAGCCTGAGCGGTGCTTCAGTTAAATCAACGCCAATGATCTGAGCAAATTCTTCATATAACCTATGTATCGCAAGAAGACGTTTGGCAAACTGATCCAAAGGCATTGAGTCCGGCAGGTAGATCGTCAGGGTCTGCCCTTCATGCCCAGAAGGCCCGCCCTCAAGATTCACGTATGCCAGTTGCACGGCCAAATGGAATCCGTTTAGCAATTCCAAAAGCGTTCTTGCTTCGACAATCAAAGGGCCTGCCGACTGAGCTGTATAGTGCTTGATGTAGTGCTCATAATGTTTTGCAAAAGCATCAATGCGAGAAGACACCTGCTTGATAAGTCCCAAATCCTCAATTCGAAGATTGGTCGCAACTGAAAGTTCGCTTTGAAACTCTTCCATTGAGGCAAAAAACTTACGAGGGCTAATCGGAGATACCTCCTTACGAAGCTGATTCAGATGACCTCGCAAGTTGTTCGCCGCTTCGTTCCCCTTAGTACCAGACTCGCCAATCTTGCTCAGCAAATCGTTAAAGCCAGGAAATGACTCATTAATCAGTCTCAAACCTTCCCTGAAGTCCTGGGCTTTTTCATAAGCCCCAAGCAGGATTTTCAGTTCTTGTTTTAGCTGAAATGACAGCATTAGATTTATCTCCTGTAGACTTTAACGAAGCTTAGGGGCACCCTTGGACTAGAGGGGAAGCCGCAATGAAAAGGCAGTCCGGCGGCCGCGTACTTCAGCGACTTGTTAAAAAGAAGTCCTATTCCTCCGCACTTGCGGCGGCACATAGTTGGCGTCAGTGAAGGTGTTCTTGCATGACCTACAATTCCAAGTATTTCTGCCACCGCCCTGTAAGCGCACCAAGCGCTGTTCGACATCGTAGCACCGTTGGCAATATGGCCCATCGCGAAGCTCGCCATCTTCGAGCCAGTAATAAGGGTTTTCCCAAATTACTCTCTGTTTGAGCGCAAGCTGTTCATTGAGTGATGCGATCACATTGTCTTTTTCGATTAAGTCCGATTGAATCCCCGCAATTTCCAGCTTTGCCTCAGCTAGAGAGCTGATCAATTCCGCGATCTGAAGTTTTACTTCGGCCTGCTCGAGAGAAGAGCCACTGTCCTTGATAAGCTTGGCAATATCTGTAGCCGTTTTAAGGCTACCAAGTGCCGCCGCGATGGTTGCTATATCTGCCATAAACTCCTCTTTTTTAACGCTGCCAACACGCGCAGCTTTGTATTGTAGGCGCAGCCGCAACGGAAAAGCTGTCGCTGTGCGTGGCCTTGTTAGATGCTAGTACTCAGTGTAGCCAACGACAAATCCGTCAAGACCAACTGAATATTTATCTTGTCCTCTATCAATCGAGGAGTACTCTTTTAGCCGCTTGGAAATACTTTCAGAAAAGTCATATTCTTTGCTTCGGATTAATTCCGAAATTTCACGATCAAGTCCAATACTTAGCTTCCTCTTGGCCTGTTGTAAATCGAAGAAATCAACCTCAAGGCCATCAATCCGTTCTGTCCGGAATGGGCGATCCAGTATTTTATCGGCAAGCAAGAATGGCGAGTAGTAAGAGTCAATGAATTTTTCTCTGTTGATTTCGACTCTCTTGCCTTCATCGCTTGGTGGGTCTTCTAGGTATGTAAGTATTCGGTCGCGCCCAATATATGTGGCACAAGCACTGCCTGTTGAGGGCGCGACGCCATGAATAGTAGCAACTTGTTGAATCTGGTTCTTTGCCTCAGAGATTTTACCGTTAAGCTGGGATGTAGATGATGAAACACCCTTCGCCTCAAAAATATGCCAATTACCATCGGCGTCTTGCCCAACTAAGTCCGGCTCCTTCGGGCGAATATTGCCTGCTTGTTGAACAAAAGTTACCGCATTCTGCTTCTTAAGAAACTCAATGTGAACCAAGTTTGGTATATCTAGTAGCTTTTCAGAATACAGCTTAGCAAAAGCCATCCCCAAGTTGTAACTGACAATTCTTTTTTCATCAGAAACATAGGTATCAAATATTTGATGGCGCCTGATGCCAGACAAGTCTGATTGGATGTTGCTTGCAACAATGGCAACCTTTTTTAATATTGAGTCATAAAGTGCTCGTGCAAATCCATGATCGCGAATATTTTGAAGGGAAAAAAACGATGGATTCCCAACGGTGATAATGCTGCGGTACAAGTCAAGCTTTCTGCATCGTAGTGTAGTCTCACCAACTGTATTTATCGCAGAAAATGGAGGCGGATAATTCTTAACAACTCGATGAATATTTGGCATATATCTAGTGTCTATTTTTTATGGATAACTCGAGCATCTAACGCCCTGAATAAGCCGCCAATTTGGAGCGGCAGCGGAAAATTGGTCGGCTTGATTCACTTGTTATGAGCTACTTGTACTGAGCACCGTCGCATAACTATTCCAGTCGACTGCAGGCACGGTGCCCATTGACTGTAACTGTTGAAGCAAACGAAACACGAAATAAATAAGTGAATTTTCCCCATTCTTTAAAATTAGATCTCCGGAAAATGAGTCAAACGCCCCAGATATTAATCCAACCCCACAATCGATTGCCTCCTTATCCTTCAAGGCTTCAAGCGCACTGCGAAAAGCTTTAGCGTCGAGACCACCTCGCCAATCTACAGTTGGAGCGACAATACCAGCCACTATTGGGAAGTGGGCTTTCGAAGGGTATTCCCCTCCAGCATGTCGAATAGGTACTGACGTCCTACGCAAAGTTCGAACTGACTTAGCTTTGCCTGCTGCGTACTTTAGGTACGCCTTATCGATTTTCGGTTTTACTTCCAATACTGCGTACACAGCTTCGGCGGGTACGAACCTATGGTTTTTCTGGTCTAGTAAAGTAGGCGTATATTGGTTATCGAAGATTACGACATCTATTTGGTCACTAGTCTTGCCTTCACTATCAATCACAGTAGCGGAGTCGACTTCGTAACGTTTTGGAAGGTATCTTTTCAGCAAGTCAATGAAGTGCCTTTCATTTATGGAACCTGCCGTAGCACTATGCGGAATAGAAGATGCGGCTAAGCTGATTTCAAGTGAGAGGACTTGCTCTTCCGCTGCGAATGCCTTTCTTAGAAATGACGCGCCGTCAGCCATCGATTCTCTTTTAGCAGGATTGTTTGTCATTACCAAATAACCTGATCATATGTTGATTTTGCACGAGATAGTGCGGCTTGTTGTGCTATCGCTTGTTTTTGAGCCAAGTTAAGATCATCTGAGATGATATTATTTGTGTTTGCTGGATCGACGAATCGAGCACCCACGAAATTATCTCTTAAATAATCCAAGACCAGGCTCAAGTTGCTGGCGACATTTCCAACCCTAGCGTTACGGAGAGCCTCAATCACTGCTAATTCAAGATAGATGGAGGGGAATTCAACTCCATGGAGGCTACGCCATATTTTTACCGCGCGAATTTCTTCCGTTCGTCCGCTGTTGCTACTAGACCTATATGAGTACGAATATTGGTTTTTGTCCAAGTTTTTGACCGATCTTTCCATAAACTATGATCATTCCCGTTGGAGGATTGCCTGCGCCCTGGAACCAGGTCAATTTTATAGCCGTTTACGTTGGTCCCCAGAGATACGTTCTGCCGTTTTACTGGGTAGCCAGCCGATGCCACAGCAGTAGCGAGAGTATTGTAGATATTTTCAAGAGTGTCTGGAGTGGCAGAAGAAAGAGAAATGAAAATGTCCGCATCCGTACTAAGCGTAACCGCAGTCCCTTTGCATAACGAGCCGGAAAATTCAGCGCGGACCAAGAACTGTCCAGCCCAATGCTGAAATACGGGATATAAGAGGTTTCCTGCAGTTTCAGCACCCGAAACATTAACTGCGTATTTGGCGAGCACACCTCTTACATAATCATCTGCTGACATCCGTTCCTCTCAGACTAAGCTTGTCTTTGCTCATAACAGCCTGTTAATGAGGCCAACGGCCTCATAATATTTATTATCGGGCGGCCTTTTAATTTCATTGCCACCACATACACATAAGAAGCAATTTATTGTTTTATCAGTAAAAAATCAAACTATGGCTGATACGTTTAAACAAAAAAAAGCCGTTGAGATAAAGACAGCTTTATTTTTCAAGCTGGTTTTTCAACCCACTCTCCCGCTGATGCCGAGTGTGGATGGTATGTCTTAAAACCGGCTCGGTTGCCAGAATATTGAGTGTTTTTCTGGCACGGGTGATGGCGGTGTAGAGCAGTTCACGATTGAGAATCGGGCTGATTTCATCGGGCAACAATATGCTGATGGCATCAAACTCGGAGCCCTGGCTTTTGTGCACGGTCATGGCAAACACCGTTTCGTGCGCTGGCAGGCGGTTCAGGCCGACCCATCTGAGTTCTTCACCGAAATAGAAGCAGGCTTTGAGTTGACCGCTTTCATCTCTCAACATCACACCGATATCACCATTAAATAACTGCTGGCGATAGTCATTCTGAGTAATCATGATCGGTCTGCCGGGATAATAGGTCTGCGCGGTTCGCCAGCCTCGTTGGGCTAGGTAGCGGGTCATCATCCGGTTGATTGAGGTGACTGATTGCGGGCCTTGTTTTAGTGCCGCCAGGACGCGGAATTCATCAAAGGCCTGCAGAATGTCTTGCGGCTTGGCCTCATTTTCGACGGCATCAATAAAGCGCTGATAGCCATTCGAAACCGTGTTGAGCAAACTGCGTTCATCGGGTGGCAACCAGGTCGATTCGGGTTGTGCCTGTAGCAGACTGATAGCGTTGTCACTGTGACCGGCATTGACCTGCGCTGCCAGTTGACCGATCAGGCTGTCTTTGTCGAAACGGTAGCTATGTTGGAGGCGGACGAAGCTGTCAGTTAATACCGCTTCTGATCTGTTTTCTGCTGACGGGCTGCTGTCATCAGTTTCAGCCTGGTCGCTTTGTTGCGCTTCGGGACTGGATTGCTTCACTCTCGTTCGCAATGACTGGGAAGTAAGTTCGAACAAGGGAAACTGCTCAATGAATTTCTCAGAAAATTGGCCCTGCTCGGCTTCACTGAGGTTTGCCAGTACCGCGCCGGATTCCACTGAGGCAAGCTGCTGGCTATCACCCAGCAGAATCAACCTGGCTTTCTGCGGCATGGCCCGCATCAGCTTGGCCATCAGGCTGATATCAATCATCGAGGCTTCGTCGATGATGAGCACATCCAGTGGCAGTGTTCGCTCGGCGTTGTAACGACCCTGCTCATTGTGTTCGGTAATACCGAGCAGACGATGCAGGGTTTTGACTTCCAGATTCTGTTCACGGCTGATGGATTGTTGCAGCCGGGCAGCGGCTTTGCCGGTGGGGGCGGCCAGGCCGATGCGGAGTTTTTCACCCCCACCCTGACCCTCCCCCGTCGAGGGGGAGGGAGTGTTATGTTTATATTGGCTTTGCAAGCACTGCAGGATTTTTAGAACGATGGTGGTTTTGCCGGTGCCGGGGCCACCTGAAATGATGGCGATATGCCAGCTTAGGGCGATGGCAACAGCGACTTTTTGCCAGTCGACACCTTCAACCGGATTGTGCCAGTCGGCTAAATCCTTATTGAGTTGAAAAACATCCAGGTCTTCCACCTGATGTAAGCGCTGGCGGATGGCATCAGCCACATCACGTTCATCCAGCCAGTAACGATAGAGATACAGCAGTCCCTCATCAGTCAGAATCAGGGGTTTATATTCACCGGGCTCTCCAACCGACTTACCTGCCTTAAGTGCGGCTTGCCAGTCTTCAATGCTACCCGGCAACAAGTCAGTCATAGCTTGCAGGGTCTCCGGGATATGAGCCAGATTCAGGCAGACATGGCCCTGTGCCATCGCTTCGGTGAGCAAACCGGCCGTGAGACTGATAACAGGCTGTTCGCCCTGCTCTTTGCGGTCTATAAAAGCAGCAAACTGACAGGCCAGTTCACTGAAACCGTGTTGACGCAGCAGGTTCAATGGCTCAGTCATCGGCCACCTCAGTCATCGCTTTATCCAGCGCTTCCAGCAAGTCGGAGGACGGCCTGTCGTAATAGACACCGGCCTGTCCCCACTCTGGTTGCATGCCCCGGATAAACAGATAGTAAACACCGCCAAAGTGGTTTTCCGGATCGTAGTCCGGTAAACGGGTTTTGAGATAGCGATGCAAAGCCAGGCTGTAGATCAAATATTGCAGCGGATAACCGTGCATGACCATCGCTTCATCCAGTGCCGCCGGGTCATACTGCGCCGCTTTATCGCCCAACCAGTTGGATTTGTAGTCGGCCACATAGAAACGGCCCTCGTATTCAAACACCAAGTCGATAAAGCCCTTCATAAATCCCTGGATATCAGCAAAGCTGAGTTGTTTCAGCACGCGTTCCAGTACCGGCATTTTTTGGATGAAGGGTTGCAGAGCTCGTTTTAAAAGACTGACGGTGAGGTCATTGACCGGGAAGTAAAAGGCCATTTCGTCCAGGCGTTTGTTGGGGCTGATCATCTCCAGTGTGAGGGCAGGTTGGGATGGTTCATTCAGCTCGGGGCTGGATTGCTTCACCCCTGCAGGGGTTCGCAATGACATAGTGTTATTTTGGGTTCGCAATGACGAGACATTGTGAGGGGTTGGCGATGACGTGATGTCTTGAGGAGGTTGCGATGAGGGCTCCTCGTTTTGCAGATCCGGATCACGTAATGGTGTTTTCACCACTGCCTGTAGCCAGTCCATGACCACCGGCGTCCAGTCGCTATCGATACCGTATTGGTTCAGTGTTTTCTCTACCAGTTGCTGCCATTCGGGGCCGGTAGTCTGAAAGTCCCAGTGTTCAAACAGGCTGTGCAGATAGGTACCGGCATTGGCGCCCCGCGGGAAGCCGAAGCGATCCATTCTGTGCTCTGGTGTTTGCGCCCACTCAAGGGTGACTGTCTCGGCATCATAATCAGGTTGTTCGACGCTATGGCCGCGGGTGAGACCACTAAAGCTGCTGACCTGCCAGACTTTTTTAATCTCAGCGTCAAACTCTCTCGCCTGTAGCTGTGCACTGTTATCAGATTGAATCATGCGCTGTGCGGTCGTCGTTGCTTCTGATTTCTGAACACGGATGTTGTCCGAAGCCTCGGCTGCAAGCTGGCTGAGATCCTCCAGCATACCGGCGACATCAGGTTTGTCTTTATTACCATGCAACAGGCTGAACAAGGCCGTTTTCTGAACTTCCTTGGCGGCGCCCCAGTTGATGATGCACCGTTCACGGGCGCGGGTCAGCGCGACATAGAGCAGGCGCAAATCTTCTGCCTTTTCTTCCTGCTCGACCACCGGCTCTGCCAGAGTAAATCCGGGTTCACCAAAAGCGACACAGGCTTCATTATCTTCACCGCGATGGAAGGTCATGATCGCCGGCTTTTGCGGTGGTTTGCCGTAATGCCAGAGAAAAGGACAGAACACCACCGGATATTCCAGCCCTTTACTGGTGTGAATGGTGATGACTTTGACCAGTTGTTCGTCACTTTCCAACCGGATTTGAGCGGCATCCTGCGTCGCTGCAGTGGACTGACGCTGGGCAGCGAACCAGGTCAGGATCGCTTCGATACTGCTATTGCGTTTGCTGGCATAGGCCTGAATCAGTTCTGCGAGGTGCATCAGGTTGGTCAGTTGCCGCTCGCCATCAGGCTGCGCCAGTAAGCGCCGCTGTACATCCAGTTCCACTATCAGGGATCGCAGCATGACGATAAAGCCTTTCTGCCGCCAGCGCTCATGCAGCGTCACAAAGGCATCGGTCTCTGCCAGCCAGGCATTATCATCCTGTTGCAATTCGTATATCTGCAGGGCGGTTTTAGCAAACATTGGCGTCGCCAGTGCTGTCGCGATCAGGCTGTCGTTGCCGGGATTGGCGATGGCCATTAAAACCCGTTCCAACATCACTGCCTGTATCGACTGGAATACGTTATCGCGGGACTGCTGCACGCTGTTCACACCGCGAAGACGCAGCGCCTGCTGAATCGATGAGGCCTGAGTGTGACTGCGAACCAGCACGGCGATATCGCCGCCGTTAAGCGGACGGCTGTTGTCGTGTTTGTCAGTCAGCATGACCTTGCCCGCGTTCGACTGGGCGATGAGTTCGACGATTTGATCGGCCGTATTGGCGGCAGCCCAGGCATGCATATCGCCTTTGTTGACCGGGTCCTGCTCTGCGTCCAGCCAGACAAACTCCAGCGGTGCAGCGGCCTTGCCATCAATCGTCAGCGCTGGCTTATTGTCGCGGGAGGATTTAACCGGATGAAAAGGAATCTCATCATAGATAAAGGCCTTTTCAACCCGCTCGAACAGGCTGTTAACGGCTTCCACCAGCAGCGGATGCGAGCGCCAGTTGGTATCAAGATTAAACTCCTTCTCTGAAGCCCGCTTGGCATTCAGGTAAGTGAAGATGTCGGCACCGCGGAAGCTGTAAATCGCCTGCTTGGGGTCACCGACAAAAAACACCGGATGGCCGCTACCGTTGAACAGGCGATAAAAACAGTCGTACTGAATCGGGTCGGTGTCCTGAAATTCATCGATCAGGGCCGCACGAAACTGCTCGCGAATCCGGGCGGCCAGTTTATCGCTCTGACTGCCATGTAAGGCCTGCTGCAGGTTTAACAGCAGGTCATCAAAAGCCTGCATTTTATTCTGCAGTTTGCGTTTGGGCAGTTCCTGACACAGATACTCAGCGAGCTGACAGCGCAGGTGCTGAAGCTGCAATTCACGGCTGGCAATGAGCTTCTGATGCGATTCCAGAAAGCGCTGAGCATGGGACCAGAATGGATGGTCCGGTAGGGTCTGATTTTTCTTCAGCGCCGGTTCCAGCCGCTCCCGGGTGAAGCGATTCAGTTGCTCAAACACCTGATCCGGCAGGCGCTCCTGATTCAGCATCTCCACCAGCATTTGCAGCCAGTTCTGTACCCAGTCTGAGCGATAGCTGGTCGCTTTGAGCAGATTATTGTCAGTGATGATGGCGATGACTTCGGCACTGTAGTTGAGCCAGCACTGCTTTAATGACTCAAAGTCAGTTTCCGCCTGTAGCCGGGCATTGTCAGGGTCGATTTCAGGCAATGGCAAGTAATTGAGATAAGGTTTACCGGGCAGATTCCCGACGGCACTGAGCAGGGTTTCCGGCGTTTGTTTCTGACGCAGCAGGTAATGTGCGAACTCAGGGTCGGCAGTGCTGACCTCCCGCCGCCAGAAGTCGTCGGCAACCGCCTGTTTGATGGCTTCTTCATCGGTCACCATTTCCATATCAAAGAAATGACCGCTCTCGAATGCAAAGTCCTGCAAGGCGCGCTGGCAGAAGCCATGGATAGTGTAAATCGCCGCTTCATCAAAACTCTGAATAGCCAGTTTCAGTCGTTTCAGGGCCTTGGGCTCTGCCGCTTCCTGCTGACTGAGCTTGAGCCGCTCATCCACCAGCCGTTGACGTAACCTGCCGCGCAGTTCTTCGGTAGCGGCGCGGGTGTAGGTGACGACCAGGATTTGGCTGACTTCCAGTTCCTTTTCAATCACCAGCCGGCAATACAGTTCTGCCAGGGTAAAGGTTTTACCGGTGCCGGCACTGGCCTCAATCAGGTTGAGGCCCTCAAGCGCCACGGTATCTGCTGAAAACAGACTCACAGCTTGCCTCCTTCGATATGCTGAAGGATATCCTGATAAACCTGCTGGGCGATTTCGCCAAACTCCTCGTCAATCGGTGGCTCGGGGTAAAGCAGTTGATAGTATGGGTCATCCTGTTCGGCCATGGCCCGGTTGCTGTCCGGTGCCCAGGTCTTGGCAGCTCGCTTGAAGGCATCCTCCGGCTTCTTACTCTCAGTTGCCTTGAAGTATTCCAGACTGGTTTTATCAAAAAACTTGAGCGGCTGATGACAACCCGTCCAGTAGAGTTTGAGCAGCCCGGCCAGGATCTGCGTGGCACCAGCTACAGGCAGAAACAGCATTTCCGAGTCTTCGGTAATCAGTCGCGTTTCCAGCACCACCGCTTCCGGACGCAAAATATTCAGCAGCAGATGATCAATCCAGGCGGCGATAATATCTTTGCCTTTTTTTCGGGCAAGGCGATAGCGCAACAAGCCCTGGGGACTGATATTGTCGAGCTGACCACCCAGATAAAAACCATCAATACTGACATCTACCGGTATCGCAAACTGTTCACCCAGGGGCAGGTTGGCTTCGAGCTTATCGACAAACTCCTCCACCTTGTTGGCTTCCTGCTCATACCAGGCATCGCCGACATACCCCTGCGGCAGCATGCCGGTGGCATCAATCACCGGTTTCAGACCTCCATCACTGCGCTGACTCAGCTTGGCATCCAGCAGTAGCTGACGCAGTTGCCAGCTTTCCAGGCCATCAAGCTGGAAGGGTTCCCGGCTTTCCAGTTCCTCGTCTTCCATTTCCAGCCTGACACCCAACCGTTCACGTAACAAAAACCGGGCAGGGTGGGCAAAGAAACGGGCCAGTTGTGATGCAGTCAATTCGCGCCAGCTGTCATCGGCTTCGGGAAGAGGTGCATCGAACCAGGCCTGCTGCTGCCACTCGCTGTCATCCGGACACTGTGAATGCTTGTAGCTGAACAGCCCGGGGTGACTGCCATCAAAATAGCGACGACTGAATGGCTGCAACGGGTGATGCATTTTAATCTGGCCCAGAATGTCTTCGCCCGTTTCGGTTTCAAAACGCTCGTTAAGCAAATCCTGTAAATCACTGACCAGCACCGAGGGTGGAATGTCGCTGTTATCGACTATGCTGGCACCGACATAGCTGATGTAGAGCTGACGCCGCGCCGACAATAACGCTTCCAGGAACAAGTAGCGATCATCTTCGCGGCGGGAGCGATCGCCCTCACGGTGATCATGCGCCAGCAGGTCAAAACTGAGTGCTGGTTGCCGGCGAGGAAAAACCTCATCATTCATGCCGATAAGGCAAACGATATCAAAGGGAATACTACGCATCGGCACCATACCGCAGAAGGTAATGCCGTGCCCCATAAACCGGTGGGTGCTGTCGATGCTGTCGAGATGCGACTGCAACCAGCTCTGCACCAGGTCGACCGCGATATCGTCATTGAAACTAGCGTGTTCGCTGCTTTCCACCAGCCGTTCCAGTTGCCTTCGAATCGCGGTCACTTCCATATCAAATTGCGGGTCTTCGAGCCCGTCAGTCGCAAAAAAAGCATCCAGACACAGGTTAAGCTGCGACTGCCAGTCTGCGATATTCTGTCGTCTGGATAAGCTCTGACGCCAGTAATCCAACGTATCAATGAACTGACATAATGCGGCCACGATGCGGGCCCTTTCGCCGCTGATGCCGTCCATCGCCAGCTCACCATCAAACAGTCTGAGCGGTTGACCGGGCTCGTTTAATGGCATGGCAAAGCCCAGCATCAAGCGGTTGAGACCGGCGCGCCAGGTATTGGCATCACTGGCCGGCAAATCAAGCTGGCTTTTATCATTTTTATCGAGGCCCCAGCGGGTACGCGTTTCCCGGCACCATTCACGAATCCAGACCAGCGCGGCATCATCCAGCCGGAATCGTTGCTGCACGGCCGGACACTCGAGCAGGGCCAGCACCGTCTCGACATCAAAGCGAGACTGCGGCAGTTGTAACAGCGTGAAGAAGGTATTGATAAGCTGACTTTCCTGCTGACCACTGCTGTCAGCAATGCTGAAGGGAATACGCAGCTTTTCTTCGGCAGCGCCGAACACGGCTTCAATCCAGGGCGCATAGACATCAATATCCGGTGTCATCACGACGATATCGGTCGGTGACAAATCCGGCTCGCGCTCAAATAGTGCCAGCAATTGATCATGCAGCACTTCAATTTCACGCATCGGGCTGTGACAGACATGGATCGCTATCGAGTCATCCTCTTCTGCGACTGGCGCTTTTTCGCCCTGCACCAGTTCGAACATATCCGCCTGAATATCAGCGAGCATGAATCCGGTTGCAGGCTCGGCGAACACACTTTCTTCCTCGTGCTCGGTTTCCTGTAACTGGCGGAAAAACGACTGGCCCTGCTTGCCCAGACTCGCCAGCAATGGATGACCCGGTTCAGAATCTTCAACCTCGAAATCGAACTGAAGCTGCGCTTTTTGCAGTTGTTTCTGATCCCGGAGGTCACCCCAGTAATGTTCACTCGGCGACAGGTAATACAGCGTGATGTCGATAAATTTCGCCAGCAGCTCGAAGGTCTGCAGATACACCGGCGGCAAGGCAGAAATACCAAAGATGCTGATTCTGGGCGGCAGCCCTGGCGGTGGCGAGTCATTGTTTCTGAGCTGCTCATGCATTTTCTGTAACAGATAAGCACGGTGCTTGGGCTCATTGTCATGTTCAGTCAGCCAGTACCAGAGCTGACTCTGCCAATTATCGGTCTCGCCCCGCTCCCAGCGCTGCACCCAGTCCGGACGGTACATCAGGTATTGGTCAAAGGTATCGGCAATCCGCTCTGCTAATTGGTAGCGTTTGAGTTCATCTTTGTTGTCACCAAGATATGCCGCCACCAGTTCAAAACCGGGCGCTTCAACACAGCGTGGCAAAAGCGCGTAGATCCGCCATGCCAGAGACGACTTCGCATAGGGCGACTGCAGCGGGATTTCCGGCCAGAGTTCGCGAAATAAATCCCAGATATAGGCAGAAGGAAACGGAAACTGAAGATTAGCCGCGATGCCGTGACGGTTCGCCAGAAACAAGGAAAGCCAGCGCGATAATTCATTACTCTGAACCAGAATGGTTTCAGCCTCGAACGGCCCGAGCGGCGCGACGCGCTGTTGTTCGGCCAGGTGGTCAGCCATGAATCCCATATTGTTGCTGTAAACCACCTTGAGCATGCGTGCGCTTATCCCTTAAGTTTTATTGCTATCGATGCATTCTACAGTGAAACATTTGGCCTGTTCAGGCATCAATATGGTATCTGAAAACAAAGTCGGAATTGATTATGACTAACAGCTATAAAAAAGATGACTCAGCCATAGAGCAACTGGATCGCCTGCAATATCAGGTCACCCAGCAATGCGGCACGGAACCGCCCTTTAACAACGCCTTCTGGGATAACAAAGCGCCGGGACTGTATGTCGATATCGTCTCCGGTGAGCCTTTGTTTTCCTCTACCGATAAGTTTGATTCCGGTACCGGCTGGCCCAGCTTTACGCAACCGGTCGAGGCTGACAATGTCACCGATCATCAGGATGAAACTCACGGCATGAGCCGTACCGAAGTGCGTTCGCGTCACGGTGATTCGCATCTTGGGCATGTATTTCCCGATGGGCCTCAAGACCGTGGTGGCCTGCGTTACTGCATCAACTCAGCCAGTCTGCGTTTTATTCCGGCAGATAAACTGGAAGATGAAGGCTACGGCGAATATCAGCATTTATTTGAAGCTAAAAAAGCCGCCAACGAAGAGACGGCCCTGCTGGCGGGCGGCTGTTACTGGGGCATGGAAGAGCTGTTCCGCAAGCAGCCGGGCGTGCTCAGAACCCGGGTCGGCTTTACCGGTGGTCATGTACCGGATGTCAGCTACAGTGATGTCAAACAGGGCCATACCGGTCATGCCGAAGCGCTGGAAATTGTCTATGACCCACAAAAGACCAGTTATCGGGAGCTGCTGGAATTTTTCTTCATCATGCATGATCCCACCACCAAAAACCGTCAGGGCAATGATATCGGTGACAGCTACCGCTCAGCGATATTCTGTATGAATGAGGAACAGGCCAGAGTCGCCTCAGAGGTGATTAAAGACTTCGATGCCAGCGGCAAACTGCCGGGACCGATCGTGACAGAAGTGGTCAAAGCCGGACCGTTCTATGAAGCAGAACCCGAACATCAGGATTATCTACAGCACTACCCCACTGGCTACACCTGCCACTGGGTCAGAAAAGACTGGGCGCTGGACAAATAAGCTTGTGCCCGGCTAAGGCCGGGCACTATTTCAGCTTGCGGATATCGAATAAATCCAGAATCTTGCGCTCGAACCAGGGTTCGGTAATGCCACGCTTCATCTTGTAGAGGAAGTATTTCTCGAAAGCGATTTTGCTCCATTGCACCCAGTGGCCTTTTTTCATCCAGGCCACATTGCGTGGTGGAATCTGCGGTTCGGCGATAAAGGCAGCGCCGGTATGACCGAGATCGGCCAGGCAGATGGCATTCCAGCTGGCGCGACTTTTGAGTTCACGCCCCGCAATCGAGGCGGTGATGTTATCGACTGTGGCGCGGGTCATGCTCTCGATCATATAACCGGTTTTGGGTGCCCCGACCGGCAAGGCCGCGGCTTCCACCGGCGGTATCGCGATACAGACACCGATGCCGTAAATATTGGGATAAGCGACATTGCGCTGATACTCATCAACTTTCAGAAAACCACGCGGATTAACAGCATCTTCACCAAGCCCGGCGACACAATCAACGCCCCTGAAAGCGGGAATCATCATTGAATATTTAAACGGCAATTGATGGGTTTTGATGGTTTCGGCCTTATCATCGACCTCTTCCACCCGCATCTGGCCGGATTGAACCTGCTTCACCCGGGCATTGGTGATCCACTTGATATCGTTCTTGCGAAACTCGGATTCGAACAGGCCCTTGGAATCACCAACCCCGCCCAGGCCCATATGGCCGATATAGGGTTCCGGGGTGACAAAGGTCATCGGCACACGGTCACGAACTTTGGCTTTTCGCAGCGCCCGATTCATGATCATCGCAAACTCGTAAGCCGGTCCGAAGCAGGATGCACCCTGCACCGCCCCCACCACGACAGGTCCCGGATCTTTGATGAACTGACGCCAGTTGTCGTAGGCATCCTCAGCATGATCGACCGTGCAGATAGATTCGGTAAAGCCTTTGGGACCAAAACCCTCGATTTCATCAAAAGCGAGTTTGGGCCCCGTCGCTACCACCAGGTAGTCATAAGTCAGATGGTTGCCATCAGAGAGCGTCAGCCGGTTGTACTGCGCTTCAATTTCACTGACGCCGCTATCGTAAAAATCGATGCCTTTATTGTGCAGTGCAGGCGCCAGTTCAAAACTGATATGACGACGTTGTCGCCAGCCGACCGCCACCCATGGGTTGCTGGGAACAAAATGGAAAATCGGGGTGTTGGAGACCACCGACACACGGTGGTTATTGCCCAATGATTCCTTCAGTTCGTAGGCGGCGGGCAAACCACCCGTGCTTGCGCCTATGATGACTACATGCGCCATAAAGATTCCCGGCTCTCAGACAGAAAGGCTCAAACTAAAACTTTTTGCCGCTACTGACAATCAATGCAAGGTGTCCGGGTCACTGGCCGGAGAGACTGCATCAGTGAAAATTTCGGCGACATCGACCTTATCGAAATGATAATGTTCATTACAGAATTCGCAGGCGACTTCGATCCCGCCTTCGGCATCAAGGATATCTTCCGCCTCTTCCTGCCCCAGCATGCTGATGGTTTCCGCTACCCGTTCACGCGAACAGGTGCAGGCGAAGCTCAGTGATGCCGGGTCAAAAATTCGTACAGTCTCTTCATGGAACAGGCGATGCAGCAGGGTTTCCATTTCCAGTGTCAGCAGTTCTTCATCGGTAATTGTCGAGGCCAGTTGGCTGATGCGTGACCAGTCCTCTTCTGCTTTTTCCATATCCACCTCTTCACTCGGCAATTGTTGCAGAAACAGGCCGGCGACGTTGTGATCGTTGGCATAAAGCCAGATTTTGGTCGCCAGTTGCTCAGAATGGGCAAAATAGGTTTCCAGCGTGTCAGCAATGGTATCGCCCTGCACACTGACCACACCCTGGTAAGGCTGCTTGGCTCCCTCCACTTCGATGGTAATCGCCAGCGTGCCTTCACCCGTTAGCTCACTCAGTCCCTGGTTTTCATCGATATCGCCTTCCCACTGGGCAAAGGCTCTCAGCGTATTGGCACTGGTACACTCCACCATCAGCAGGCTGACCGGGCCTTCCGAGCGAATTTGCAGCACCAGCCGGCCTTTGATTTTAACCGTGGAAGTCAGTAAGGCGGCAGCGCCCATCATCTCGCCCAATATGCGGCGGATGGCGGCAGGGTATTCACGCCGGTTGAGCACTTCCTGCCAGGTTTCCTGCAGGTTGACCCACTCGCCGCGGATCGCTGCATTATCAAAAAGAAAACGTTGTAAACAATCTGACTTCACGTTGAAACACCTATTGTGGTGAGGCGGAATAAAACAAAAAGGCCGGACATCGCTGTCCGGCCCATTCTATCGCATCAGGGTCTGAGTTCTAAGCAATCTTGAGCAGAATCTCGTTGATGCGTTTGACGTAGGTCGCCGGATCTTCCAGCTGGCCACCTTCTGCCAGCAGCGCCTGATCGAAAATAATCGAGGTCCAGTCGCTGAAGCGAGATTCATCCGACTCGTCTTTCAATTTCACGACCATCGGGTGCTCCGGATTCAGTTCCAGAATAGGCTTGCTGCCAGGCACTTCCTGACCGGCCGCTTTCAGCATCCGCTCCAGGTTCTGACTCATATCATAATGATCGGCGACCAGGCAGGCCGGAGAGTCGGTCAAACGGTGGGTAATGCGCACATCTTTGACTTTGTCATCGAGGTTTTTCTTGACCCGTTCAACCAGGTCTTCGAAGTTCTTGTCGGTTTCCTCGTGCGCTTTTTTCTCTTCCTCGTCTTCCAGCTCGCCCAGATCCAGATCGCCTTTAGCGACAGACTGCATGTGTTTGCCGTCAAACTCGGTCAACGAATTCACCAGCCACTCGTCGACGCGATCGGTCAGCAGCAACACTTCGATGCCTTTCTTGCGGAAGACTTCCAGGTGCGGGCTGTTTTTCGCCGCGGCGTAGTTTTCAGCGGTGATGTAATAAATCTTGTCCTGCTTGTCTTTCATGCGGCCGACATAGTCTTCCAGCGACACGGTCTGTTCGGCACTGCCGGACTCGGTGGTGGCAAAACGCAGCAGCTTGGCCAGGGTTTCCTTGTTGGCGAAGTCTTCACCCGGTCCTTCCTTGATGACCTGGCCGAACTCTTTCCAGAACTCGGCATATTGTTCGGGCTCATTGGTCGCCATCTTGCTGAGTTCGCTCAGTACCTTTTTCACTGAAGCGGCGCGGATGGTGTCGATGGTTTTGCTGCTTTGCAGGATTTCACGTGATACGTTCAGCGGCAGATCATTGGTATCAATCACACCGCGGATAAAGCGCAGGTATCGTGGCATCAGCTGATCGCTGTCTTCCATGATAAACACGCGTTTTACATACAGCTTGATGCCGTGCATGCGATCACGATCCCAGAGATCGAATGGTGCCTTGGACGGAATATACAGCAGCGAGGTGTATTCGATATTCCCTTCGACCTTGTTGTGGGTCCAGGTCATCGGGTCCTGGAAGTCGTGGGCAATCTGCTTGTAGAACTCTTTATATTCCTCGTCGGAAATATCGTTCTTGGACAGGGTCCAGAGGGCAGTCGCCTTGTTGACGGTCTCTTCGCCCTGATCGGCTTCATCAATTTCACCGTCCTCATTCGGCACCGCCTCTTTTTTCATGACGATAGGCAGATTGATATGGTCGGAGTATTTGCTGATGATGTTGCGCAGACGCCAGCCGTTGAGGAATTCGTCTTCACCTTCACGCAGGTGCAGGGTGATTTCGGTGCCGCGATCCGCTTTTTCGATGGTTTCGATCGTGAACTCGCCCTCACCGGCTGATTCCCACTGCACGCCATGCTCGGCACCGACACCGGCGCGGCGGGTTTTCAGCGTGACTTTGTCAGCGACAATAAAAGCAGAATAGAAACCGACACCAAACTGGCCGATCAATTGAGAATCCTTGGATTCGTCTCCGGTCAGGCTGTCGAAGAATTTACGGGTGCCACTGCGGGCAATGGTGCCGATATTGTCGATGACTTCCTCACGGTTCATGCCGATGCCGTTGTCGCTGATAGTGACAGTGCGGGCGTCGGCATCGAAGTCGACCCGGATTTTGAGATCCACGTCTTCTTCATAGAGTGCATCGTCCGACAGGGCCTGGAAACGGAGCTTGTCTGCTGCGTCGGCCGCATTGGAAATCAGTTCACGCAGAAAAATCTCCTTGTTCGAATACAAGGAGTGGATCATCAGGTTCAGTAACTGTTTGACTTCAGTCTGGAAACCCATGGTTTCCTTATGTGCATCAACGCCCATTGAAATAATGCCTCCATCTGGCTGTTGGTTGGAATATGCACAGCAAATGGGGACGGCGGATCACAAAATCAAGTCATTGAGGCAAATTTGACTGAACTTGGTTTTTTGTCACCTGATCACCATAATAGACAGGTATCACTTAGGCTACTTCAGGCGCCACCGGACTGTTCTCTACATGTCGAATAACGAGCTTCGCATTCTGACCTACAACCTGCACAAGGGTTTTAATACAAGCAACCGGCAGTTCACCCTGCACCCGATTCGGGATGCGCTGGTCGAAACCAACGCCGATATCATGCTGCTGCAGGAAATTCAGGGTGAACACAGTCAGCATGGTCTGGTGCATCATCAGTGGCCCAGCGAACCCCACTTTGAATTCTTGGCGCAGGATGTCTGGCCGCATTATGCCTATGCCAAGAATGCCGTCTATAGTGTGGGGCACCACGGCAATGCGATCTTGAGCAAATACCCGCTGACTAACTGGGAAAACATCAATGTCTCGCCCTTCACCTGGGCCAGCCGCAGTCTGCTCCATGGTGAAATCAAACTGCCCTGGCACGACGAGGTGTTGCATATTATCTGCATTCATCTGGGCCTGATTGGCATGGAAAGACGGCGTCAGTTCGTGACGCTATGCGAACGCATTGAAGAACATGTGCCCCATAATGCACCGCTGATTGTGGCCGGTGATTTCAATGACTGGGCCGGTCAGGCAGAAAAAAGGCTGTCGCAGCACCTGGAACTGAAAGAAGCCTATCGCACCCTGCATAATCGCTATGCCCGCACCTGGCCCTCATGGATGCCGGTGCTGAAAATGGACCGGATTTATTACCGGGGCATGGAACCGACGCTGTGCGAAAGACCGCCCCATTCATCCTGGAACCGCCTGTCGGATCATGCACCCCTGGTCGCTTCGTTTGAGTTCTGATGGCGCTCAGCCATGGCTCTGAAACAGCGTTTATCGAACTGGGCAAACACACTCAAACAACATATCACTGCGATTTACCTGGTTTACCGCGACCCTGAGACACCGCTTCTGACTCGCTGGTTGGCGTTGCTGGTGGTCGCTTACGCACTGAGCCCGATTGATTTGATTCCGGATTTTATTCCGGTGATTGGTTATCTGGATGACCTGATTTTATTACCTTTAGGATGCTGGCTGGTCATTCACAGCATGCCTGATGCAGTCTGGCAGCGAAGTCTCCAGGAGGCGGGAAATTATGTTGCGTTACCCCGCTTTAAATGGATGACGTTTGTGGTCGTTATAATCTGGCTTTTGATTACGCTGATGATCGCCTTCTGGCTGCTTAGCTGAAGGCAGTCTCTGAAATTTCCCCAATTTGTGCTTAAATTGCGCGAATTGCAAAACGCTGGAGCCGAAAATGCCTGATATTGTCGTCATGTTTTTCCTGCTGGGTTTGATAGCTGGCCTGGTCAAATCCGATTTGGAGATGCCTAAAGCCGCCTATGACGTGCTCAGTCTGTTGCTGATGCTGACCATTGGCCTCAAAGGCGGCATGGCATTACATGGCAATACGGGCTGGCATCTGTTGCCCGAACTGCTCAGCGTTGCCGCATTAGGCTTTCTGATCCCGGCCGTGCTCTACCCCCTGCTACGAAAACTGGTTGGCCTGAATGTGGCCGACAGCGCCAGTTTTGCCGCCCACTACGGCTCGGTCAGTGCCGGTAGCTTTGCCGTGGCACTGGCTTATGCTGAAACTCACGACATGGCTATTGGCGGGCAGGTCACACTCTACCTGGTTTTGCTCGAGCTGCCGGCGATTCTGTTCGGGCTGTTGATTTTCAATAAACGTTCTGGTGAAAAAGCCGCCCGCAGCCAATCTCATATTCTGCATGAAGCCTTTACCAACCGCGGCGTTATGCTGCTGGTCGGGGGTGTCATTATTGGCTGGATGTATGGTCCCTCCAAAGGTGCAGAGGTGACGGACCTCTATACTGTGATGTTCAAGGGGGTGCTGGCCCTGTTCCTGCTGGAGATGGGGCTGGTCGCTTCCGAAGCGCTCAAGCGGGTGTCTCTGGATAAAATCCGGGTGGTCCTGTTTGCTCTCATCGCGCCATCGCTGCTGGCTGTTTTCGGTGTAGTGACAGGCCAGTGGCTGGGACTGCCAGCGGGATCCGTGCTGATTCTGGCCACGCTGACCGCCAGTGCTTCCTATATCGCCGCACCGGTTGCCATTCGCTCGGCAATCCCCAAAGCGGACATCGGTCTGGCCATGCTGGCCTCTCTGGGCCTGACTTTCCCATTCAATGTGCTGGTTGGTATCCCGCTTTACCATAGCTGGATTCAATAACCATTGCTTCATCGCTTTATTTGAGAGACGCCGCTAATGAGTGAACAAAAAATCGATAATCCCCTCACGGTCACGCTGGGTCACGAGCAATTGATCATTCGACGCCGCTATGAGGTATTAAGCATCCTCAACGATTTCATGGTGGCACTCTGGTTCCTCGCTGGCAGTATCCTGTTTCTGTGGCCTATGCAGGAGACGCTGGCAAAATGGTTTTTTGTGATTGGCAGCGCGCAGTTCCTTGTCCGCCCACTGATTCGCCTGTTCTCTTATATTCACATCAAGCGATTACCGGAAAGTCACTGGCAACAATAAGCGTTAAACTGAGTCCATAGATGAGTTCAAATACACAGCAGGAGGGAGTATGGATTTGCAACTGACAGGAAAACTGGCGCTGGTCACCGGCAGCACGGCTGGCATTGGCTATGCCATCGCCCAAGCCCTCGCGGCTGAAGGTGCGGATGTCATTATCAACGGCCGCAGTCAGGCATCAGTGGATGAAGCGGTGGCATCACTCACCGCTGACGCGACCGGCCGTCTGTTCGGATTCGCCGGTGATGTCGCTACTGCCGAGGTCGCTGACAGACTGCACGCCGCCTATCCCGACGTGGAGATTTTGATTAACAACGTCGGTATTTTCGAACCGGTCGCGTTTGAGGACATCACCGATAGCGACTGGAGACGTTTTTTCGAGGTCAACGTCCTGAGCGGTGTCCGTCTGGCAAGACATTATCTGCCCGTCATGAAACAGAAAGACTGGGGCCGTATCATTTTTATTTCCAGCGAGAGCGGTATCCAGATACCGGCGGAAATGATCCATTATGGTATGACCAAATCTGCCCAGATTTCGGTAGCGCGGGGACTGGCTGAGGATGTCGCCGGCACCGGTATCACTGTCAACAGTGTGCTACCGGGCCCGACACGCTCTCGTGGCGTGGGTGACTTTGTCGAAGACATGGCCCGGCAACAGGGGCAGACACTGACACAGTTCGAAGCGGATTTTTTCGAGCATGTGCGACCGACCTCTCTGATTCAACGCTTCGCCAGTACCGAAGAAGTCGCCTCAATGGTCTGTTATCTCGTCAGCCCGCTGGCTTCGGCGACGACCGGTGCAGCAGTTCGAGTGGATGGCGGCGTGGTCAAAAGTGCTTTCTGAGAAGCAACGCTGCCGATGATTAGCCCCCTGTCGAGACATCACCAATATTAAAGCAGCCATGCCGGTGCCTCTGTTTCAGTTTCTTTTGACTTTTAGTCTGCTGAGCCTGGTCTTGCCGGCTATGGCTGACCAAGACAAGCTGCCAATGATTGAGATTGGCCAGCTTGAACAGCAAGCTGTGCGAGCGCCAGCACAATACCTTGTCACCGCTCCCTCAGCTTCGCTGTCAACGCTGACGGACGCGGACTTCCGACCACTCGGGGATACTGACATCAACCAGGGTATCTCTGCGCAGGCGTTCTGGATCCGTTTTTTGCTCAAAAACACGGCTGATCAGCCCATTGATTGGATCCTGAGCCACAAAACCGCTTACCTCGATCATATTGAAGTCTTTCTGCAGGACAGTGATGCCTCGACGCAATTTATTCATCTTTCAGATCGGGAAATCTTCAGCAGTCGCCTGCTTCCCTACCGGACACTGGCCGTACCGCATACTACTGCCGCCGGCGGCACGACTGAGGTCTATCTCAAACTTTACTTTGACAAGGCTGACAGTGTCACACTGGATTTTGAACTCAGTGAAGCCTCAGAATTTATTCAGCAACAACACAGCGAATATCTGCTTTATGGTCTGTTCTACGGTGCCATGATCCTGTTGATTGCCATTTCTTTTCTGGGCGCGGTTTTACTGCGCCAGTGGCTGTACCTGCTGTATACCGGTTTTCTTGTCAGTAGCAGCCTGATGTGGGCATTACTCAACGGTTTTGCCTACCAGTTCCTCTGGCCTAACTCGGTGTTCTGGCACAACGAAGGTTTTCATATTGTTTATCTACTGGTCGCAGCAACCGCCATCCTGTTTTCACGCCAGTTTTTGATGACCCGCCTGCAGTTTCCTCGTCTCGACAAGTTACTCAAATGGCTGCCGGCAGTCTTTCTGGGTGGTATTGTGCTGCGTTTTGCCGGCCTCTATGAGCCGGTACTTTATCTTGCCATGATCAGTATCATCAGCCTGGTATTGCTGAGCGTGCTGGGTCTCAAGGCGTATCTGCAGGGGCTGGTGTATGCCCGCTGGTATGCACTGGCCTGGCTGGTGTACGGATGCGGCCTTGCCCTGAGTGTCACCGCCGCTTCGACCTCTCTCCTGCCCTGGGGCATGAACTCACTAGTCTATGCGCAACTGGGCGCCATCCTTGAAGCGATCATGCTGATGATGGCACTGGCTGACAGAGTCCGACACTGGGAACGCGATCATCAGCACGTACTGCAACTGGTGCAACAGGATCCACTCACCGGTCTGGGCAACCGCAGAATGATGCCAGAGGCTATTGGAACGCTGCATCATGCCCATGCAGATAACGGTAAACCGGTTTATATGGCCTTGCTGGATCTGGATGAATTCAAGCAAATCAACGACCGTTATGGTCATGAAGCTGGTGATGATGTCATTAAAAGACTGGCATCGCTGATGCAAAACTTCTCCCGCAGTGAAGACATCTGTATACGTCAGGGTGGTGATGAGTTTCTGCTTCTGTTCCAGGCCGGCAGTGAACTGAAAGCGATACATAAAATTGACAGGCTTCGTCAGTTTTTTTCTGAACAGCGTTTCCAACTTGAACACGCAAGCTTCTCTACCAGCCTTAGTGCAGGTATCAGTGTCCTGTTCAGCGCCGACAAGTCCTTATCCGAACAAACCGCTTTCCGTCTGGCAGATCAGGCGCTTTACCGTGCCAAGCAGAACGGTGGCAATCAGTGTCTGGTTTCCCGGCCTGGTGGCACTGACAGCGCAGACGCTGAATATTTGAATCAATCCAGCTCACACTCGCAGCCATCATGACCCATACTCAATACACTGGCCGTTATGCTCCCTCCCCTACTGGCCCGTTACATTTCGGTTCTCTGGTAGCGGCGGTGGCCAGTTATCTTGACGCCAGAACAAATCAGGGCAGATGGTTGCTGCGAATGGAGGACCTGGATAAACCGCGTGAAATGCCGGGGGCAGCTGACGACATTTTACGTACCCTGGAGGCTTACGGTTTTGAATGGGATGGCGAGGTGCTATTCCAGAGCCAGCGGGGAGAGATCTATCAGGCAACGCTGGATCAGTTGATTGCCGAGAATAAAGTCTATCGCTGTAATTGCAGCCGTCGCGAAGTCGCAGACATTGCGCATGCGGGTATCGAGGGTCCGGTCTATCCCGGTCTGTGTCGAAACGGTTTGAGCAGGGAACGTGAAACCATTGCCTGGCGTTTTAAAACCGACGTCGAACATTTGCTATTCAATGATCGTATCCAGGGTCAGATTGATCATGCCATGCGGCGGGATATAGGTGACTTTATCCTGAAACGCGCTGATGGTCAGTTTGCTTATCAACTCGCGGTCGTGGTTGATGATGCCGAACAGCAGATCAATCATGTTGTTCGCGGCGCAGACTTACTGAACTCCACCAGTCGCCAGATTCTGCTGCAATACAGTCTGCATCTTCACTCACCGGTTTATGCTCACATTCCCATCGTCACGAATGCGGAGGGAGAAAAGCTCAGTAAACAGACGCACGCCCAAGCACTTCAGCCCGGTAATGCTTCACGGATGCTAACGCAGGCATTGGCATTTCTCGGCCTGAACCCACCGACTGAGCTTGCTCAATACACACTCAAGGAAATTTGGCACTGGGCTGGCGAGCACTGGCAGTTGGTGAAAGTCCCCTGCCAGAACCAATTAAATAGTGGACAACAAGATGGAAAAATCGATTAATGAAAGCTCTATCTAAGCCGACACACTGTCTATATCGGTTCACTACATATAACAACAACGATCAAGGATTCACCGCATGCTGAGCAAGCTGACCGTCAGAAAAAAACTCATTCTCGTCGCCTTCATGGTGGCAGTCACACTCATTGTCATTATGGGACTGGAACGCTTTGCAATGAGTAAAGTGGTAGCACTCGAAAGCCTGGCTGTTGAAGCACAACAGGCTGAGGTGGAGATGCTGACACTCAGACGACATGAAAAGGACTTTCTGGCAAGACTGGATCCCAAATACATTGAGAGTTTCCAGCAAACACAGGCTTCCCTTATCAGCCGTGCTGATAAAATGGTGATTAACCTAGAGAGTCATGGCGTTAACAGCGAGGCGGCCAGGGATCTGGGATTTTATGTCAGTGAATACGCCATCAATTTCAGTAATATTTATGCATTGCAAAAAGTGATTGGTCTGACACCGACCGATGGCCTCTACGGTGCACTGCGGAGTTCGGTTCATAACATTGAAGAGCGACTGAATACTTTCAATGAAGACGCACTACTCAAGCACATGCTGATGCTGAGACGTTATGAAAAAGATTTTATGTTGCGCCTTGACATGAAATATATCTCCCGCTTCAACGATCAGGTTCAGACTTTTAAAGCAGCGCTGAACGACAGCTTCCTGCCGGCTGGCACGCAAGCTGAAATCAGGGGACTGCTGGATAGTTACCAACAGGATTTTCTGGCACTGGCTGAAAGCTATCAGAAAAAAGGCCTGGATAGTGACAGCGGCCTGTTAGGTGAAATGCGGACAACAATTCATCAGAGTCAGGAGTCACTTGATAAGCTGGATGAACTGATGCAATCCGCCATTCCAGCCACAGTTCAGCAATATCAACTCTGGATTCTTGCCATCTCCATTGTTTTGGGCACCACAATCATCTGGTTGATTATGGCTATCAGCCGCAGCATCATCCAACCGCTGCAAAAGCTGTCAGATGTTATGCATGAAGTTGAAGATACAAAAAATCTCAGTATCCGGGTGCCGGTCACCGGCAAGGATGAAATCAGTGAGATGGCTGAATCATTCAACGGCATGACGGGGACTTTTCAAAAACTGATTGAAGATGTGCTGACATCGGCGCAAACAGTGAGTGCCGCTGCTGAGCAACTAGCGGTAGTCTCGCAGCAGAGTCGTGAAGGCGTCATCAACCAGCAAAGCAGTAGTGAACAGGTCGCAACCGCGATGAACGAAATGACCGCCACCGTGCAGGAAGTGGCACGTTATGCCGCCCAGGCAGCCAGTGCCTCCAAAACCTCCGATGAAGAAACTGTTAAAGGTAAAACAGTGGTGCAGAAAACGGTGGCTGGTATTAAACAACTGGCAGTACAGAGCAGCAACAATGCTGAAGCAATCAAAAACCTGCAGGTGGAGAGCGACAACATCGGCACAGTCCTGACCGTGATTCAGGAAATCGCCGAACAGACTAATCTGCTGGCTTTGAATGCGGCGATTGAAGCAGCACGTGCTGGTGAGTCCGGACGCGGGTTTGCCGTAGTCGCTGATGAAGTTCGGACCCTGGCCCAGCGCAGTCAGCAGTCAACTGAAGAAATTAAAACCATCATTGATCGCCTGCAGAGTGGTGCGAATCATTGCGTGGAAGCCATGCTGAGCGGAAAAGAACAAGTCGAGTCCACTGTGTCCCAGGTTGAAGAAGCCGGTGAGTCTCTGGATGTCATTGCTGACAAGGTCAGATCCATCCTCGATATGAACACACATATCGCCAGCGCGGCGGAAGAACAAAGCGCGGTGGCTGAGGATATCAATCGGAATATTACCCATATCGCTCAGGTTGCAGAGGAAAATGCTGACAGCACCTCGCAAACAACTGAAACCAGTCAGAGTCTCGCCAAACTGGCCGCGGATCTGCAAAGACTGATAAGCCAGTTCAAGGTCTAACAGCAGTTATTAATCGGTTTCGTGAGTTGGTTATTGTCAGACAATGACCAGTTCGCGCTATCATCAAATCTGGAACTCTTATCAGGATGATGAGCTATGCACCGCTTGAGCTGTTCGATATTCAGTCTGTGTCTGTTACTTTCTGTCGCCGCATGTGATCAAACTGCTTCAGAAACCAGTGATAGCCAGGCACTGCTCATCAGCGGTGTGATTGATACTGTCGGCAAAATAAACGGTAAAAGTGGCAGTAGTCTGACGCTGAGACTGGAAAATTTGACGGCACTGCCTGACGGCAATGCCATGATTGTCGAGAAAGAAACAGCACTGGAAAAACCGCAACAACCTGTTCCTTTCAAGCTCCGGGTTTTCCGCGATCAGTTGCAGATAGGCACGCCGTATATTCTGCGCATTATTTATCAGGATGCCGAAGGCCATCGCTGGACAAACAGTCAGCTCTATTCGGTCAACCGCGCCACCAAAGAATCCCGGCTCGGTAAAGCATTACTACAACCCGTGCTATCTCTCAAGAAGAATAAACCTCAGCTTTTCCTGTGCGGCAACAAAACCCTGAAGTTAGTTGAACAGGGGCAATCCGCCCAGCTACATATCCACGATGATGCCTACCATTTGATACCGGTTATTTCAGCTTCAGGCGCCAAATACCAGTCAGCTGACGGCAAAGTCGTATTCTGGAACAAGGGCATTGAAGCCAAATTATCCATGGCGGACTTTGAATGGCCGACCTGTGCCAGGGTCAGCGAGGATATTCTGGCTTTATTCCCTTTTCGTGCGCATGGCAATGAACCTGGCTGGACTTTGTCGGCCAATGTGGATGAAGTGGTGCTGGACTGGAATTATGGTCAACAGCATCTGGTCATGCCCTACCCGGAACTCAATCTCACTCACAGCGGTTTTGTGCTTCACTCTGAAGCCAACGTGCCGCTACTCAAAGTGAATGTGCTGAGCAGCTTATGCCGCGACAGTATGAGCGGCCGCCCCTATCCCCAGCATGTGGAGCTTCATTATGGTGAACTGCATCTCACGGGCTGTGGTGGTGATAGCTATGCCCTACTGACAGGCAAAGAATGGGTTGTCGAGGATATTGATGGCCAGGGACTGATTGATTTCAGCCGGGTCACCATGCAGTTTGACAGCGAAGGACGCTTGTCCGGCCATGCCAGTTGTAATCAGTACACCACCGCTTATGAGTTCAGTGAACAACTGGATATCGCTGATCCTATCGCTACCCGCAAAAGCTGTGCACCGGCACTGATGAAACAGGAACAGCGTTTTCTGGCTTTATTGAGTGAAGTGAAACGACTGGATTTCGACCCTACCGGGGCATTGTTATTATCAACGGTGGGCGGCCATACTTTGACCGCCCGCCGCTGAGAGCCGTTTACTACTGCATCACCACATGACTGTGGTAACGGCGGTTACCTTCCAGCTTACGCAATAGCACGTAAAAAATCGGGGTAAAGAACAGGCCGAAGAAAGTCACCCCGAGCATGCCTGAAAACACAGTAATACCGATATCATTACGCATTTCGGAACCGGCACCGGTCGACAGCACCATCGGCACCACGCCCATAATGAAGGCGAACGAAGTCATCAGAATCGGACGCAGACGCATACGACTGGCTTTGATTGCCGCCTTGACCGTCTGCATGCCGTTGATTTCCAGCTCCCGTGCGAATTCCACGATCAGAATCGCATTCTTGCTCGCCAGCCCCGCCAATACAAAGAAACTGATCTGAGTAAAGATATTACTGTCCCCATCAGTGACCCAGACGCCGAAAACAGCGGCCAAAATTGATAACGGCACAATGGTAATGACCACCAGCGGTAAAATCAGACTTTCATATTGCGCCGCCAGTACCAGGAACACCAGCAACAGACACAGCGGGAAGATATACATCGCGGTGTTACCGCTCAACACCTGCTGATAAGTCAGATCGGTCCATTCGAATACCATGCCCGGGGGCAGTGTCTCTTCGAGGATCTCGCTGATCGCATCCTGCGCCTGACCACTGGAGTAGCCCGGTGCTGCGTTACCATTGAGGTCAGCAGCGAGATACCCGTTATAGTGCGCCGCACTCTCGGGACCATAGCTCTCCTTCATATCAATCACGCTGCCCAGTGGCACCATCTCACCCTGGGTATTACGCACCTTGAGATTAAGTGCATCATCCGGGCTGTTACGATAAGGCGCATCCGCCTGCGCGATCACCTGATAGGTTCGACCAAACTGATTGAAATCGTTGATATACAGCGAGCCCAGGTAAATCTGCATGGTGTCGAAGATTTCCTTGACGTTCAGCCCCAGTTGCTTGGCCTTGGTGCGATCCAGATCAGCATAAAGCTGCGGTACATTGATTTCGTAGTTGGAATAGACACTGGTCAGCGCCGGGCTCTGCCAGGCCTGTTGCAGCGTCTGATCTACCGCTTCGGCCAGTTTTTCATAACCCAGATCGGCACGGTCCTCTATCTGCAATTTGAAACCACCGGTAGTCCCCAGCCCCCGCACGGGTGGTGGTGGGAAAATCGCAATAAAGGCTTCCTCAATCTGCGCAAACTTGGCCTGCAGCCGACCGGCGATGGCGCCCGCCGACAGGCTCGGATCAGTCCGCTCATCAAAGGAGTCCAGTGGTACAAACACGATGCCGGCACTGGGACTATTGGTAAAGCCATTGACCGACAGACCGGGGAACTGCACTGCATTGGCAACCCCCGGTTCTTCGAGCGCAATACGTCCCATTTCACGAATCACTTCCTCGGTTCGTGCCAGAGAGGCACCATCCGGTAATTGTGCAAAGCTGATGAGATACTGCTTGTCCTGTGCCGGCACAAAGCCCTTCGGCAAAGCATTGAGGCCATAAGCGGTAAAGCCGAGCAGAACGGCATAAATCACCACGGAAATGGTTTTATGGCGCAACAGACCGGCCACGGAATTGGAATAGCCATGCGAGGCCCGTTTGAATCCGCGGTTGAACAGTTTAAAGAACCAGCCGAAAAGAAAATCGATAACCCGGGTGAGCCGATCCTTGGGTGCATCATGCCCCCGTAATAACAAAGCTGATAAGGCCGGGCTCAACGTCAGCGAGTTTATCGCTGAAATGACCGTGGATATCGCAATAGTCATCGCAAACTGCTGATAGAACTGGCCGGTCAGGCCGCTGACAAAGGCAATCGGCACAAACACCGCTACCAGGGTCAGGGAAATCGCGATAATCGGTCCGCTGACTTCACGCATGGCCTGGTAACTGGCTTCCAACGGTGACAGCCCCGATTCGATATTACGCTCAACGTTTTCCACCACCACGATCGCATCATCGACCACGATACCGATCGCCAGTACCAGACCAAACAGGGACAGCGTGTTAATCGAAAAGCCGAACAGGTGCATCACCGCAAAGGTACCGATAATCGACACCGGTACCGCCAGCAGTGGAATCAATGAGGCACGCCAGGTTTGCAGGAATACCACCACGACAATGACAACGAGCAACAGTGCTTCCAGCAGGGTTTTGATCACCGCACGAATTGACTCTTTAACGAATACCGTCGGGTCATAGACGACTTCGTAATCAACACCCTCAGGGAAACGTTGCTTAAGGTCAGCCATCGTGGCACGTACGTTATCAGAAATCTGAATCGCATTAGCGCCTGGTGACTGAAAGATCGGGATCGCCACCGCCGGCTGATTATTGAGCATGGAATTGAGACTATGCTCGGACGCTTCCAGCTCGACCCGGGCGACATCCTTGAGTCGGGTGATCTGACCCGCGTCACCGGCACGGATAATGATTTCCTCGAACTCTTCGGGGGTTTCCAGTCGGCCCTTGGCATTGATCGGCAATTGTAATTCAACCGCATCATCCATTGGTGCCCCACCAATCAGCCCCGCCGCGACCTGGACGTTCTGTTCACGGATAGCATTAACCACATCGGTCGCTGTCAGCCCTCTTTCCGCGACTTTCTCCGGGTTGAGCCAGATCCGCATCGCATAGTCACCGGAACCGAACAGGCGTACCTGTCCTACCCCTTCGACTTTGGCCAGTTCATCCTTGACGTGCATCAGCGCATAGTTACGCAGATACAGCTCATCATAGCGCTTATCCGGCGAGATCAAATGCACCACCATGGTCAGATCGGGGGAGCTCTTGACCACGGTCACACCTAACTGGCGGGTCACTTCCGGCAGACGCGGCGTGGCCTGGGTCACCCGGTTTTGCACCATCTGCTGGGCCAGGTCCGGGTCGGTGCCGATCTTGAAGGTCACAGTCAGCGTCATGCGGCCATCTGAAGTCGCCTGTGAGAACATATAGAGCATGTTCTCCACACCGCTCAGTTGCTCTTCCAGCGGCCGGGCGACTGTCTCGGCAATGACTTTGGGATTGGCACCGGGGAACGAGGCATTGACGACGACTGACGGTGGTGCCACTTCGGGATATTCCGAGATAGGCAGCTGGAACATTGAGATAAGTCCAGCAATAAAAATGAGCATGGACAGAACACCGGCAAAGATCGGACGGTCCACAAAAAACTTGGAAATATTCATCGCGTTCCTTCGTTCAGAAAGCTAATTGCGCTGTCGGTGCTTATTCAGTAGCAGCGACTTGCTGAGTATCGGCTGGTTTGGCTGTGACCTTGCTGTCAGGGCGAATATGCGACAGACCATTAACGACAACACGGTCGCCGCTTTGCAAACCTGACAGCACAATACGACTGCCCTCATGATGGGCGCCAAGCGTGACCTGGTGATAACTCACGACGTCATCATCATTAATGACATAGACGAATTTTTTGTCCTGGTTGGTGCCAACCGCACGTTCCGGTACCAGCATGACCGATTGTGGCTCTGCAGTACCAAGGCGCACATTGGCATACATACCCGGCGTCAACGCACCATCACTATTTTCAAAAATCGCTCTGGCGCGAATAGTGCCGCTGCTGGTGTCGAGTTGATTATCAAAAGAGTGGATCTGCCCCTGGTAAGTCACACTGCTATCCGCTGCCAGTGTCATCGCCACCGGCATGACTTTGTCACCCTGACTACGGCGCACTGTTCTGAGATAGGTCTGCTCATCAACATCAAACTCGGCATAGAGCTTGTCATTGGCGACCAGCGTAGTCAGCACCGGCGCGTTAGGTGAGGTTTCGATAATGTTACCCACCGTCAGTTCAGCACGACTGACCTGACCGCTGAAGGGCGCGCGGATAAAACAGTAATCCAGATTCAGTTTGGCCTGTGCCAATGCGCTGCTGGCCTCTTCAATAGAAGCAGTCGCAACTTGAAACTCGTTTTTCGCTGCATCAAACACACTTTCCGATACCAGTTTCTTTTTAACCAGTTGTTCACTGCGCTTAAGTTCATCTTCAGCCAACTTGGCGCGGGAGCGGGCTGACGTCAGTTGGGCTTCAGCACGTTTGACCGCTGCCTGGTAAGGGCGCGGGTCAATCACAAACAACAGATCGCCTTTTTCTACCTGTTGCGCGTCTTCAAACAAGACCTGTTGAAGTTCGCCGCCTACCAGTGGCTTTATTTCAGCCATATCCACCGCACTCAGTCGACCGGAAAAACCCGTCCAGATCCGAACGTCCTGTGGCGCAACGGTGATAAACTCCGCCACGGGAGGGGGCGGCGCAGCTGCAGCCGTATCCTCGGTCTGTTCACTATTGGCGATATTGAAATAAACGGCAGCTGCGGCAATAGAGAGCATTAGCAGCAGGCTCAGTTTGAACCAGCCGCGAGACTGACGTTTAGATGATGTATTTGACATGCTTTATCTCCCACCGCCTTGTCGGCAGTGCTGACCATCCTTGAAACCATTCCGAAGCGGAATGCAGAAGCGAAAGCTTACATACCGGTCGGTATGCACGTCAAGTCAAGCCGTGTTTTGTGCGCTAAACACGAACCTCAATAACAGATATGTTATTGATTTAAAATAAGACTGTTATCAGAAGGCAGTTATTTTAAGTATCCCGCCGCTGCGCAAAAATATATAACAAAATGATGACATTTTCCTTGCCACACAAACCGTATGGTATTTATACTGGGCATCAACTTTTCATGTAGCGAACAAGATGTCTGTTGTAGAAACTAAAGAAAAATTGCTGGAAACGGCACTGGCGCTGATCTGGCAAAGCAATTACAGCGTGGTAGGCGTCAATGAGATCTGCAAACAGGCCGGTGTGACTAAGGGCGCGTTTTATCATCACTTCGAGTCCAAAGCTAACCTTTTCTGTGAAGCCACCACTTTTTACTGGCAAGTTATCAAGAAAGACCTCGACAACATATTCTCCCCCGTCAACAGCCCGCTGGAACAATTGGAAAACCTGATTCAGTTCCTGTTCCGCTCCAAACTCAGTGATAATAGTGTTCGCGGCTGTCCATTTTTCAATGCCGGCGCCCAGATCGGTACCGACGATCAAAAAGTGCTGGAAGCATTGAAAAATCTGTCGCAAATGGCCATCACCTACAACCTCGCTCTGATAAAGTCACTGGATGCCGGTGGTTATCTGGAACGCACCGGTGATATGGAACAGCAGGCGCGGCTGGTTTATCACTATATTCATGGTGTGATGAGCTATGCCTACGTGCAGCCCGATATCTGCACTATTAAGAAAGATCTGCCTGAAGGGCTCTACCGATTACTTGGCGTTAAACAGGAATTTTGGTTCAGTACTTCACCAACCTGGGAAGCCGAACCCGCCATTTTTCAGCACCGTGGCTAACTAGTTCAACCGCAAGGGCCACTTTTCAAGCACCTGATATTTGACGCCCTGCCCCGTCGATACCGACTCGACCAGAACAAAATGATCAGCGCAGAAATTAATCGGCTGAAACTTTATCCTCGGACGCTTCTGTGCTTTACGTGCCAGGGTGATATGCGCACGGTAATGACGTCTTTCCACCAGGCTGACCGGGTAAGCTTCAACCATTCTGCTCAAAGCATTCACCAATGTGTAGAGCGGTTTCGGTTGCCGCCGACAGGTCAGACACAACACCCGCGGTCGTTGCCAGAAGTCGAGTTCATCAAACTGTAATCGTATCGGACGGCCCTGGATATCAGCTGCTTCGCGCCGCAAAGCGTCCGCAGTCGCATCATCGACATTTCCCAGAAATACCAGGGTCATGTGCAGGTTCTCGGGTACCAATCTGCGACCTGGCTGTTCAATCGACTGATTGAGCGCGTCAATTTCAGCACGAGTCTGCTCATCTGGCCATAAAGCAAAAAACAAACGTTTCATGACACTAAAAACTGATGGTCTGGTTACGCCCGCTGTGTTTGGCTTGATAGAGCGCCTGATCTGCACGTTTTATACAGTCTTCAATCATCTCATCATCGCGGAAATCGGTGACACCAAAACTGGCGGTAATGACCATGTCATCAGCACCAAAATCGGTCTGAGCAATCAGTTTCCGCAGCTGCTCTGCCAGTGACCTGGCACCCTGTAGATCGGTTTCCGGACAGAGGATGAGAAACTCTTCGCCTCCCCAACGACCCGCAATATCGCTGCCACGTACATTTTCTGACAACAAATCCGCCATTGTTTTCAAAACCTCATCACCGAAAACATGTCCGAAAGCATCATTAATCCGTTTGAAATGGTCAATATCCATTAGCAGTAATGCGAAAACATGCCCGTAACGGTGATAGCGTTCCAGTTCGTATTCGAACGCCTGTTGCAAATAGAGGCGATTGGGCATGCCTGTCAGGTGATCGTGTTGAGAGATACGTTCCAGTTTTCTGTTGGCCTGCTGTAACTGTCGGTTAGCTCGTCTTATCGTGTAGTAGTGGAAGAAAAACAGGCTGGACAAAAGCACAACACCGGCCAGAAGCTGCCAGATCCGTGTTGGATTCATTTTGTAGTCAAACTCCAGCGACAGCCAGTTATTCAGAATCTGCTGTCGGTCCACCTCATGTGTCTCGGCTATTGCCTTGTTATAGATTGACAACAGCAACGGCAGGTCTCGTCGCACCCCGACCGACATCGAATATTGCTTATCCAGTACACCACTGATTTTGATGTGAGAAATACCGTGCTTGAGCGTTTGAAAGTTAATACTGGGAACCGTGTCGATAAAACCGTAGACCTGCCCTTTCTCTACCAGTTTGAGTCCGGCTTGGGCAGAGTCAACCAGCATCAGGCTGATTTGCGGGTAGGTCTCACGCATCATTTCGACAGCGGCATAGCCTCTGACCATGGCGAAGGTTTTGTCCCTAATTGGCAGCATATTGATAATAAACTGCTGGTCAGGCTGGGTAGCAATGGCAAAAGGGTATTTGATAAAGGGTCGGGTGACCCGCAAGTAACCACGACGACTGGGGACATCCTGAGCGCTGGATAAAACATCACATTTTTTCTGCTGCATGAATTCCAGTGCCTGATCCCAACTGTCAGTCCGTTGAATCTCTACCGGCTTACCTATCATCTCCGCCCACAGCGCATGGAAGCCGGACATAATGCCAACATGCTGCCCTGCTTCGTCAATAGCCTCATAGGGCATCCAGTCAGGATCGCTGCAGAGACGGATAACCTCTACATTTTCTAGCCATTTTTTCTCATTGCTGGTCAGAGACAATCGCTCATCCGCGCCCAGAACCGGAAAAGCCGCTGCCAGCAACATCATGACTAGCAGCGGTTTATTGATCCATTGTCTCTTCCATGAAAACATCGGCATAACTTAGTCATTATTCATGGTCACGAATAAACACCCAGTCGTCCCCTTTTGACATCTCATCACTGAAGCGATATCCATCGTAATCGAAGCGTTTAATCGACTCCGGATCAGATAACTGATGATCGATAATATAACGACTCATCAACCCACGGGCTTTCTTGGCGTAGAAGCTGATCATTTTATACTGGCCGTTTTTCCAGTCCTTGAATACCGGGGTAATAATCCGGGCATCCAGTTTTTTGGCCTGTATCGCCTTGAAGTATTCATTAGAAGCAAGATTAATCAACACACCATCTTTTAGTCCTGCTTCCTGTTGTAAGGATTCACGCAGCTTCCCGTCCCAGAAGGCATACAAGTCCTTGCCAGCCTCATTATCCAGTCTGGTCCCCATTTCCAGCCGGTAAGGCTGAATCAGATCCAGTGGCTTAAGCACGCCATAAAGACCGGAAAGAATCCGGAGATGCTGTTGCGCATAGTCAAAACCCGCTTTATCCAGGCTTTCCGCATCCAGTCCGGTGTAGACATCACCTTTGAATGCCAGCACGGCCTGTTTGGCATTGTCGGCGTTGAACGGCGTATGCCAGGACTCATAACGAGCCGCATTGAGGCCGGCAAGTTTATCGCTGAGCTTCATCAGACTGGCGATGTCAGCGGTGCTCATCTTCCTCAGTCTGTCTATAAGCCTGGCCGAGTCATCCAGAAAGCGAGGCTGACTGGCGTCTTTGGTGACAGGGTCGGTGTCGAAGTCCAGCGTCTTTGCGGGGGAAATCACCATCAACATGGGTTGCTTATATCCTTTGTTTATCGTTTATTTCTGATTGGGATCACTGCGTTTATCACCACCGGGCTGACCGGTATCGCCCATGTTTTCTACTGACTGTGAATAATCGTCATCATCGTCCTCAGCACTGTCGTCTTCCTGTTCCCAGTTATCAAACGGAAAAGGACGGCGATCATCGGTATAGGTCAGAAACGCTACAATCCGGTAGACATATTTAGACAGATCGTCGGCAAAATCCCCGATATCGTCATTGGGTTTGCCCGTAAACAGCGCAAACAGCAACTGAACAATCACCACCACCGTAACCAGCATCATCACCAGATAGAGAATGACGGCAAACAGAAGCATGTATAGAATCCGCAGCCACTGATTTTTGTTACTGACATTCTTTTTGACCGTTTCGTTATCCATTGCTTTTCTCCATGTAGAATCCTGAGCTTACTTTACCACTTCACTGGCCCTAGAGCTTGAAGCCGGATTGTGGGACACTTAGCCGATTGTAATCAAGATTAATGAATTTGAAATGAAATTATCGGCGGCCTGCCTGATTGCAGGTATAGACAGATTCACCGAGACCACCGGTAAAGCCGTGTCCTGGCTGGTATTGGCCATGGTTTTACTCATCTGTTATGACGTAGCCATGCGCTATTTGTTCCAGCAGGGATCAGTGGCGCTGCAGGAACTGGAATGGCATCTGTTCGCTCTGATGTTTCTGCTCGGTGGTGCCTACACCATGAAACATGATGACCACGTGCGTGTCGACATTCTTTATCAGAGCCGCTTCGTTTCAGACCGTGGTCGCGCCTGGATCAGCATTCTAGGCACCTGTCTGTTCCTGTTTCCATTCTGCTTTTTAATTCTTTTCACCACCTGGCCTTTTGTTGAAAACGCCTTCAATTATCGAGAAGGCTCGCCCGATCCCGGCGGCCTGCCCCACCGATTCATACTGAAAGGTGCCATCCTGGTTGCTTTTGTCATGCTGATGCTGCAGGGCTTGGCTGAACTGCTGAAGCAGGTCGAAGTGTTACGTCACAAGGAGAGCCGCTGATGGAATACTGGGCTCTCGCCATGTTCGCCGTGCTGTTCCTGCTGTTACTGGCAGGCTACCCGGTGGCCTTTACTTTGGGCGCTATCGCCCTCGCTTTTGGCAGCATTTTCCTGGGCATGGGCTTCTTCGAGCTGCTGCCATTCCGCATCTGGGGCATTATGACCAACTTCACGTTGCTGGCAGTGCCACTGTTCGTATTTATGGGCGTGCTGCTGGAGAAGTCGGGAATTGCTGAAGAACTCCTCGATACCATGGGGCGGCTATTTGGCAAGGTTCGCGGGGGCTTGGCCATTTCCGTGGTTGTGGTCGGCGCGTTGCTCGCGGCCACCACGGGTGTTGTGGGCGCCTCGGTCGTCACCATGGCAGTCATTGCCTTACCGGTGATGCTTAAGCGCGGTTACGCGCCCTCGCTGGCCAGTGGCACCATTGCCGCTTCCGGGACACTGGGACAGATTATTCCGCCCAGTATCATTCTGATTCTGCTGGGTGATGTGATTGGGGTGCCGGTCGGTGAACTGTTTATTGCCGCGACCATTCCTGGAGCCCTGTTGATCGCAGGTTATATTCTCTATATCGTCTGGATTGCCTGGCGTAAGCCTGAGCTGGCACCGGCCATGAATGCGACTGAAGAATTTGATACCGGTCTGGCGCTGGCCGTGATTAAAAGTCTGTTGCCCCCATTATTTCTAATTATCGCGGTACTGGGCTCTATTTTCTTCGGCGTGGCCTCTCCCACCGAATCCGCGGCAGTGGGTGCATTGGGCGCCATGATCCTGGCAGCACTGCATAAGCGTCTTAATCTCGGTAATCTGCGCGAGGCCATGCAGAAAACCACGCGACTGACCAGCATGGTGTTCATCATCTTTATCGGCGCCACGGCTTTCGGTCTGGTGTTTGTGGGCATGGGCGGTGACAGGCTGATCCTGGATATCTTCAGCGGCCTGCCGGGTGGTAAGTGGACCTTTCTGATTCTGAGCATGCTGCTGATATTCCTGCTCGGTTTCTTCCTCGACTTTATTGAAATCTGCTTTATCGTGGTACCGGTGATCGCCCCGGTTGCCGTTCATATGGGACTGGATCCACTGTGGTTTGCCCTGCTAATCGCCCTTAATCTGCAGACCTCGTTTTTAACGCCGCCATTTGGCTTTTCCCTGTTCTACCTTAAAGCCAGTGCGCCCCCCACGCTTAAACTGCAGTCGATTTATCAAGGCATCATACCGTTTGTGGTGCTACAGATCATCGTACTGGCTCTGATGATTGCCTTCCCGCAAATCAGCTTATGGCTGCCAGGACTGATGCAGGACTAAAACAGACTTGCCCGCCCACATGGACGGGCAGTCATGTCCAGCCTCTACAAAGGCGGAATGATATCGATGTCAGGCAATGCCTTATCCTGTTTGAGCCGCTGGAACTCCTGCTTGACCTGTTCATCAATATAGCTCGACTCTTCCCGCAACAAGGCGGTGCACTCTTCGGCTGCCATCAGAAAAGCTTCCAGTGCTTTTTCGTTTTCCGGTGTCTGATCACCGGTCTGGATGAGACCGCCTTCATGCGCCAGAGAATCACGATGATTATTGACCAGTCTCAGCTTTTGAATCAGTGACTCATTTCGACTGAAGGGTTTGAACAGTTCAATCAAGCGGGGCATGGCGGCTTCATCAATGCTTTTCAGTGGCGCTTCATAGGCCAGAGCGGATGAAACTCGCAGGTGAATAAAAGTCTGGCAGCGGTACAGACAAAACCTCAGCCCTTCTTCCAGGTACTGGTAATTCACCATGCAGTTGGCTAGTTTTTCCGGGTAAGGCGCGAGTTGCTTAACCATTGCTTAACTCCTCTTCTGCTGTAAATGTTTTCTTAACGTACTGACTAGTCAGTCCACGTTAAGGATATAAACGTTCAGTCGGATAGCGGGACAGCATGGTCTTCGGTGGGGTTGGAAGGAAACAGCCAGACAGTCAGCAGGTACAAAAGCAATGCCACAGCAATCAGCACGCGAAAGCCGAACTGTATCGCGATCAAGGTCGCCAGGATGGGACTCATTACCGAGGCAAAGCCATTAATTCCCCAGGCCCAGGGAATCATCTCATCATGCTCACGTCCGAGCATGCTCATCGCAGCCGGGAATGGGACCCCCATGCAAAAGCCCAGTGGCAGAATCATCAGAATCGCCAGCAGATAACGCAGAATATCCGACTGGGCAAGCAGAAACTGGGCAATGGCCGCATAATGGGTCAAATACACTGCACTTAGGACAATCATGACCATTACCGCCGCTATCACCTGACTGCGTGGCTGAACCTGGCTGAGTCGACCGGACAGGTAACTGCCTAGCCCTGCCGCCAGCAGAAAACCGGCAATCACGGTGGTCACTGCATAGACCGGATGGTGCAGAATCAGTACAAACTTCTGAATAAAGGCGATTTCGACAAATAAAAAGGCCAGTCCCAGCGCAAAGAAATAGGCCAGTACCCGTTTATGCAGCGGCTGAGCCTGTTCACGATCTCTGCGTCGACGACGCCACAGCCACAGTGGCAGTAATAACAGGACAAAACTCGCGAGCATGGCCTGAACCAGAGCTGCCAGCAACAGCAAATAACCGCTTTCCAGCAGGAAAATGCTACCGGCATCGAGCAGTGACAGAATTTCCGGCAACGTTTCCCATTTGAAGAATTGCGAAAAATAGGGTTGATTGTCGGTAGCAGGGGCAATGTTAAATTTATAGTCATCCACAAAGCCATCCCGGTCGCCGGTTAACAGGGCTGTCGCCGCCTGATAGAAATAAGGCGCTTTCAACTGATGGAAACGGTTGGCCACTGGTTCAGTCATGCCGGGATAATAGGCAATATCAAAATTAAACTGCTGGCTGAATGCCTTAAGCTGGCCGATTTCCTCAGCATTGATACGACCGTTTTTAATGACCAGGGTGGTTGTTTGCCAGCTTCTTATCAGCATCAGGCTCTGTGACGGCGTCAGTGTCTCTGTATCCAGCGCTGCGGACACTGTGGCGATCAGCTTGGGCACCACCCGCGGTGGCAGGGTCGCCGGCTGGGTGATACTGAGATATCCGCCTGGCCTGAGATGTGACAACGTGTCACATATCGACTCGACGGTAAACAGGTAATTTTCACTCATCGAATACAAACCGCCTGTCGTCCCCGCCCCACTCAGAAAGGACATGGTGATCAAATCGTATTGCCGCTCAGTGTTGGTGATGTAGGCCCGGGCCTCTGATTGATGCACCTCGACCTGAGGTAGATTGTAGAGATTGCCTGCATAAGCCGCGTAATCATCCTGAACCAGTTCGATCATCTGTGGATTGGCTTCGACTGCATCAATATGCGGGCTCTGAAACAGCAGGGCCTGCAAAACATCACTGCCAGTCCCGGCACCAAGCACCAGCACATCATCCATGGCTCTGAATTGATAAGGCAGCGCGGAACTGGTCTGCCCCAGGAAGCTGAGCGCTTCGATATCGCCGTCAAAACGAGTGATCGCCGTCATCGCATCGGCATCACTGAACACCGCCAATTGTTCGGGCAACTGGCTGTCACTGAGGATACTGAGTCCCGGCGCGAAGCGCAGTGGCACCTGTCTGGATTCCACCACACTCAGTACCCCAAGCGGGCTGGATTTTCGTTGCAACACCCGTGTTTCCGGCACAGTCAGTAATTGACTCAGTCCCTTATAAGAGGACAGATTGAGCTGCATCGCGCCGGGGAGTGTCAATACCGTTCCCGTTGCAACCACCAGCAAACCGGCTTGCCAGATTCTTCTTTCGGTCCCCACCCAGAGCGGCGACCGACTGAGCAGAAGCAGGCCGGCCAGTAACACCAGCAAGGGTAAAACCCAAAGGACAAGCTCAACATCAATCACAAACAACAGGGCAATAATAGCCACGCTACCCAGCGCGGCGCCCAACAGGTCAGCGGCGTAGAGCGTCGGGATGCCAGTGCGGAATTGATACAGAGACAATCCGATAATATTGGCTGCAAAAAAGAAAGGTAAGGCCAGGATGAGATAGACGCCCAACCAGTAGACCAGCTGCCAGGGATCCCATAATAATTGAGCCGGATTGAATGGTATTGCCTGTGCCAGCAGGAAACATACTGGCATGGCCATACCCAGCAACAGGATATTAGCGAGAATAACTCTCGGAAAATGGCGGCTCACGCCCTGCCGGGCCAACGCCAGAAATACCCCGCTCACACCATACCCCAGCAAGGCAAGGCTGATCACCATAAAGGCAAAGTGATGCCACTGGATCAGCGAAAACAGGCGCAGTAACAGCACTTCATAGGCCAGTGTCGCGCCTGATATAACAGCGATTGTCAGCAGATAGCCAGCACCGGGATGCATGACCGTACTAGTGTTCGCCGGTCAGTGGCACGAATTTTACCGGCAGCAACTGTTCGGTGATAATGTCACCGTCTTCTGTCTTATTTACCAGCACCAGATGCTGCACCATAAAGCGACTGCCCACCGGGATAACCATTCTGCCGCCCGGCTTCAACTGCTTGAGCAGTCTGGGCGGTATATGGTCAGCAGCGGCGGTCACGATAATCGCATCAAATGGTGCCTGCTCCTCCCAGCCATAGTAACCATCGCCCTCACGGGTAATCACGTTGTCATAGCCGGTCCGCTTCAGATCCTGCGCCGCTCTCCCGGCCAGTTCCGGCACAATTTCGATGCTGTAGACCCGGTCAATCAGTTCTGCCAGCACGGCAGCCTGGTAACCGGAACCAGTGCCGATTTCCAGCGCTTTATCTGTGGACTCAAGCTCAAGCAGGTTGGTCATCAGTGCCACAATAGCCGGCTGCGAAATGGTCTGACCATAGCCAATAGGCAAGGGACGGTTTCGGTAGGACTGATGCCTGTGTTTCTGCGGCACGAATTCATGACGGGGCACACTACGCATGGCTTCCAATACCTTGGGGTCAAGCTCGGATTCCTTGATGATCGCATCGGTGCTTTGCAGATCCTGAGCAATCTCTTCGACCAGTGCTTCGCGCTGTTGTTTGAAGTCATCTTGTGCCTGGGCCGGTAGCAGCCAGCCCGCCAGCAGCAGGCTCACGAAGACCAGACAATGCGCACGCTGCGTTTTTATCATTTCTTGCCTCCAACGGATTGTTTTTGGAAAGAAGTTACCGCTCTACAATACTATGGGATTATGGCGGATGCGAACTGGGAGGCATTCAATACCGGCACCGTGGCTGGCTTCAGAGTTTGCTCAGCGTCATAAATAGCATGTCGTCGCTGGACTGTTCATCAATCGGCACAAAGCCCATTTTCTGGTAAAGGTACTGCGCTTTGGCATTGTCCCTCAGCACATTGAGCGTGATGGTCTCAGGCTGATGACGCTCTGTCGCTTCAATTATCAGTAATTGAATCAGCGCCTTGCCCAGCCCCTGCCCGCGATAGAGCGGGTTAATAATCACCCGCCCCAGATGTACGGTCTCGGCATCACAGGGCCAGAACTGACCAAAGCCCATCAGTGACTCATCTGCGTCGGTCAGTGAATAACTCTGGCTATCTGTCATCTGTAGCAGTTTAGGCAAGGCTTCTGCAGAAAAGGGAAAACCGAAGTCGGGCCCCGCCCAGTGGACACAGGATCGGGCATCGGTAATCCAGGATGACAGCGCCCGGTAATGGCTGGCTCGCGGCTCTGCGAGAGAGAGTTTCATTGTCAGGGAATATTCAGGAGTCATGCCCCTATTATGGCCGACAGATACTGTGACAACAAACCGGCGACTAATCAGCAGGCAGGTGTTCAGGTGCTAATCCGTCACAGACCGCCGTCGACCAGCATAAATGCTTAACAGCGTGACCGTGACCAGAATTAAAGTCATGCCGATAATCTGAACCTCGCTGAGGGATTGATTTAACACGGCGACACCGAACAATGAAGCTGTGACCGGCTCAACCATGGCCACCACCGCGGCGACCGAGGGCACCGTATATTTCAGCCCCACAATATAGAGGATGAATGACAGCCCACCGCCAAAGATCCCCAGCAATGCAAATAATGGCCAGCTCGTGGAGCCATGCACAGCCAGCATCTGTTCAACATCAATCAGCCAGATCAAGCTGCCCACCAGCACAGCCAGAGCGATGGTCAGGATCGCCTGGGGACTGCCATGTGGCGCGGCATATTTAAAACCGAAGATAAACACCGCATAGGACAAACCGGATAACAGCCCTGCAATAATGCCCAGCTTGGTGGTGGACACTGCATCCTGGGCGTAGATACCGGTCAGCAAAATCACCCCGGCCATCACCACTGTCATGGCAAGCCATTTTTGCCATGTCGGTTTTTCCAGCCGGCAGGCAAAAGCAATGAGATAAACAAATACCGGCGCGCAGTACATCAGGGTGGCAGCGACGGCGACACTGCCCTCGTTGATACTCAGAAAGTAGAAAGAAAAGTTACCGGCAACACCTATGCCGGCAAGGGCTGACCAGGTCCATAGACGCCATTGGCTGAGACCACTGCGGCGGGGTCGAAGTGCCAGCCAGACCAGGACAAACATCAGCCCAATCGCGCCACGATAAAATGACACCACCAGCGCATCCCAGCCAAAAGCCATGAGTAACGCCGCAACACCACCGGAAAGTCCCCAGAACAGCGCAGCAAGCACAACAAAGAGCGTGCTCAATTTAGCCAGTTGTACTACGTTAACGGGCATGAATCACTCAAAATTCAATAATAATCAGGCTGCCTGAATTCGGTTACGCCCGGCCTGCTTGGCCTGATACAAGGCCTGGTCGACACGGTCGACAAAATCTCTCAGTTCGTCTTTGTGTGAAGGCACGATAGTGCCAGTGCCAATGCTGATAGTCAGCAACTGAGACACTTCAGACTGTGCATGCGGGATCTGTTGTTTGAAAATAAACTGCTGGCAACGCTCAGCCATTTTCTGCGCCGCTTCAGCATCAGTCTCCGGCAGCACCATGACAAACTCCTCGCCCCCGAAACGGGCAAAGAAATCTTTTGAACGGGTGGCGACGTCTGACAACACCTGTGCCACCTTAATCAGGCAATCATCGCCCTGCATATGACCGTAAAAGTCGTTGTATTGTTTGAAAAAATCGATATCAATCAGCAGCAGTGACAGGGGCTGATGTTCGCGTCGGGCCCGGACCCATTCTTCTTCCAGCACCGAGTCAAGCATGCGTCGGTTAGATACGCCCGTGAGGCCATCTTTGAAAGACAGCTCCTCCAATTCTTTTTGCAGATCCAGCAGCTTCTGCTCGGTTTCCTTACGCTCGCTGATATCGAACATAAAACCGATAAGGGCGGTCACTTCACCATTCTCGTCGCGGGCCACATGGACCACATCCCGGATCCAGACATAGTGACCATCTTTGGTCAGTGCACGGTAATCGGCCTCGTGATCGCTACCGGACTGGGACTGGGAGACACAGAAATCGACGACCCATTTTTGATCATCAGGATGCATACGTTCGGCCCAGTCATTGACCGACACCCAGCTTGATGGCGCCCAGCCCAGCAGTTCCTCGATTTGCGGGCCGATATAGACAAACTGCATAGTCTGCCAGTCGAGCTTCCAGGGAATGGCTCGGGTCGACTCCAGCAGCGTTTTGTAGAGGTCGTTATCCGGTTCAACAGTCTGTGAATGATCATCCATTTTTGCAGAGTCCTTATGGCTAAGCGTTCCCTGGCGATAATGTCATTCCGTGACCGATTTCACAGGATTATCGCTTAACTTTGCTCAAAACCAAAGCTGACCACCTCACTAATGGTGGTTTTTTCAGCCAGCAACAGCATCAGACGGTCCAGGCCCAGGGCGACACCGGTACAGGGCGGCAACCCCTGCTCTACCGCTGCCAACAGCCGGTTATCGATGGGCATGAGCGCTTTATTCTGCTCTGCTCGCCGTCTGTTATCGGTCACAAAACGACGGCGCAGTTCGCCCGCATCAAGACATTCATCGTAACCATTAGCCAATTCCATTCCACCGGCGTATAACTCAAACCGGGCCGCGACCTCGATACCTTGCGGGTTTTGATAAACTTTTGCCAACTGCGCCTGTGATGCGGGGAAGTCATAAATGATGACCGGCTTGTCGAGAGCTTTAAGTTCGGTTTCAATCACCTCACTCATCAGCATCTCCAGCCAGCCGTCATAATCCGTCTGCCAGTCTGCTGGCAGATGGCTGATTGCCGCATGCGCAGCCTGTTTCAGGGTCTTGCTGTCCTGCTGTTCAATATCCATCTGCAGATACTGCTGAAATGCCTGGTGGTATGACATTTTGATTGCCGCCGGGGTATTTGCCACCTGCTGCAGCAGCTGATCCACTTCCTGCATCAGGCCGGCATAATCCAATGCCGGACGATACCACTCCAGCATCGTGAATTCCGGATTATGCCACCGACCCAGCTCACCATGACGAAAGACTTTGGCGATTTGATAAATGTCACCACTGCCCCCAGCGAGCAGACGTTTCATCGCGAACTCGGGCGAAGTCTGCAGATAGTAAGAAACCGGCTGACTGCCGGCTGGCTGGTAATACGTTTCGAAGCTGTCGAGATAAGTTGCTGTTGGCGCGGCCTGCGACAGCACCGGGGTATCAACTTCCAGAACATGACGCTCGGCAAAAAAACGGCGGACATCAGCCAGAAGCTGAGCCCGCCGTTTTAGGGTGTCGATGGTGGCTGAGGGTTGCCAGACTGTTTCTGTCATCAATCCTTGGCGCGTTCGACGTAGGATGAAGTCCGGGTATCGACTTTCAGCACTTCACCGATTTCGATAAACAGCGGCACACGCACAACGGCACCGGTTTCCAGCGTGGCCGGTTTACCACCACCGCTTGAGGTATCGCCACGCACACCCGGATCAGTTTCAACCACCGCGAGATTGACGAAATTCGGCGGAGATACCAGCAAAGGTGCGCCATTCCAGAGTGTCACGGTGTAAGTATATTGTTCTTTGAGCCAGTCTTTGGATTCCGCAATCGCATTGGCATCAGCGGCATACTGTTCAAAGGACGTCGGGTCCATAAAGTACCAGAACTCACTGTCGTTGTAGGAGTACTCCAGATCGATTTCGATGACGTCAGCACCTTCCACGGTATCACCGGATTTGAATGTGCGTTCATTGACGCGGCCGGTTTTCAGGTTACGGAATTTAACGCGATTAAAGGCCTGACCTTTACCGGGTTTAACGAACTCATTTTCGATAATGCTGCATGGGTCGCCATCCAGCATGAATTTGAGACCCGATTTGAATTCATTTGTACTATAGCTTGCCATCTTGACCTCTTTTAGGGGACGATCTTCGCCTGCCTGAGAATAAAAGTGACTATGATACCGCAATCCCCGCCCTTAAAGACAAAACAAAGCTGGCAACAGGCCCTGGCGGAAGCCGTGTCTGATGCCGATGAATTATTGGCACAACTGGGCCTGAGCGGCGCTCTCAAGACCATCGACAAGGCTAAAATTCGCCAGTTTCCTCTGCGCGTGCCGCAAAGCTATATCAACAAGATGCGCTATGGTGATAAGCAGGACCCCCTGTTAAAACAGGTGTTGCCGCTGATTGATGAAAGTCTGGAAATAGCGGGCTTCGGCCGTGATCCGGTAGGCGATCAATTGGCCGTCACCGGCCCCGGAATTTTACAGAAATATCAGGGTCGGGCCTTACTGGTGACCACCGGTGCCTGCGCGATTCACTGTCGTTACTGTTTCCGTCGTCATTTTCCCTATTCTGACAGCAACCCTCTGGCCAGCCAGTTCAATGAGACACTGGCACAGTTACAGGCTGACACCCACATCAATGAAGTTATCTTAAGCGGTGGCGATCCGCTCTCCCTCAGTGATGACAAACTGTCGAGGCTGGTGGCGGAGCTGGAACAGATCCCGCATCTGAAACGATTACGAATCCATACCCGGCTACCGGTCGTCTTGCCTGAGCGCATTGATGCCAACTTACTCAAATGGATTAGCGACTGTGAACTCAAGGTTGTGATGGTTATCCATGCCAATCATGCCAATGAAATTGATGAGGACGCGGAGCTCGCACTGTTGAAATTACAGCAGGCAGGCTGTCAGTTACTGAACCAGACTGTGTTACTGAGGGGGATAAACGATTCGGTCGATGCCCTGGTGAATCTGAGTGAGCGCCTGAATGACGTCAATGTCATGCCCTATTATCTGCATCTTCTGGATAAAGTGGCCGGTGCGGCACACTTTGATGTGACAGAAGCCAGCGCCATCGGACTGCTGGATAAAATCAGAACACAGTTGCCGGGCTACCTGGTGCCGAGACTGGTACGGGAAATTCAGGGCGAAGCGAGCAAAACCATTATTCGCTGACTAGCCCAGACACAAAAAAGCCCTCTCCCCGGCAGGAAGAGGGCCTGTGTCAGCTTAGTGAAATTAGCCGCGCTGGTTCATCGGCACATATTCACGCATTTCGCTACCGACATAAATCTGAGTCGGACGATAAATGCGGTTGTTGGCAATCTGCTCACGCCAGTGTGCCAGCCAGCCAGCGCTACGGGCGACGGCAAACAACGCCGTGAACTGATCTTCAGGAATGCCCATTTCTGAATACAGAATACCGGAGTAGAAATCCACATTCGGATAGACGCCTTTATGACCCAGGCGATCCGCGCAGACTTCTTCCAGTTTCAATGCGGTGTCGAACATATCATCCAGTGCGCCGCCCCGCTCCTCAACCAGTTTTTCCACCAGTTTGTGCAGGATGGTGGCACGCGGGTCTTTGACCTTGTATTCGCGGTGGCCCATACCCCAGATGACTTCCTTGTTTTTCAGTTTGCCATCAACCCAGGCTTCAACATTATCCGGTGACCCGATCTCCTGCAGCATGCCGACAACGCGCTGATTGGCACCGCCATGTAATGGGCCGGACAAGGTGCCAATCGCGGCAGAAATGACGCTGTAAGGGGATGCCAGGGTGGAACCGGCAACCAGCGCGGCAAAAGTGGAAGCGTTGAGCGTGTGTTCCGCGTGCAGGATCAGGCAGACATCCATGATTTTGGCCAGCAGTGGATCCGGCTCTTCTCCGTTAAACATGTAGAGCAGGTTTTCGGCGACCGACAGATCCGAGCGTGGTTGAATCGGGTCCCAGCCGTAGCGGATGTGCTGCCACATCGCAACCAATGGTGACATCTGCGCGATGATATTCACGGTCATGTTGCGCACGTAGTCCAGATCTTCACAGGTATCGGCGCCGGTCAGACACTCAGTGCCCGGGTAGAACATGCCCAGACTGGATACCGCTGTCTGCAGCATATCCATCGGATGGCCGTCATGCGGGAAGTGACGCATCATTTCACGAATGTGATATTTGATGCGGTAGTTCTGACGTAATTCCTGTTTGAAGTCGTCGAGTGCTTTCTGGGTTGGCAGTTCGCCATTGAGCAACAACAGCGTGGATTCTTCAAAACTGCTGTTTTCTGCCAGGGTTTCCAGCGGGTAGCCGCGGTAACTCAGTATACCTTTCTCACCATCGATGTAAGAAATGGCGGACTTCGTTGCCGGGACACCTTCCAGGCCGGGTAAAAAATCACTCATCTACAACCTCATAAAATAACTTGATGGCGGAGACTTGGTACGCTTAATTTGCAGCAGGGCAATGTGCTATCGGGGTATCCCTCAACAGGGCGAGTTCCGGACTGAGATGAGTCTATCTACATTTCATGGTTAGCCAGAGCTGCACCGCACGTTGATATCACATCATAAAGCGCACCAGAAAAGCAGGCATTATACTGCATTGCCCCTGCCGTCACACCCCGGATATGCTTAGCATTTGATTCGTCGGCCTTTATCGTAGCGTATCGGACCAGATATTTTGTGCCCAGGCTTGGGCAAAACGACCTTCCATTTCGGTGGCAGTCGACGTCGAACCGCCACCGGGCATGGCACTCATCTGCTTGTCTGCTGCATCAAAAGCAAATACCGCGGCGACGTGGCCCGCCCTCTCAGCATCAACATAGCTGTAACAGGTATTGCCGAATTTGGGACTGGCTTCCACCGGTTGCTGTTTCAACAGAGCAATGACAGCGGCGGCGCAGACTTTGGCTTGTGAATTAGCAATATGGCCGGACTTGGGCAGGTTCGAGGCGACGGCGTCACCAATCACATGCACCCCGGCGACCGCAGTAGATTCGTAGCTTCGGAAATCCACTTCACACCAACGTCGATCTACATTAACCGTACCGGCCAGTTCTGCGACTTTGCCGGCCTTCTGTGGCGGGATCACATTGAGCACATCGGCTTGAAAACGATCAAACAGGCTCTCCACCGAAAGACTGTCGACATCCACGGATTCAAGCGCGTTACTCGGGTAATAATCGATGAGGCCCGGATAGTCATCTTCCCAGGCATTCTGAAACAGGGCTTTTTTGGACACGATCCCCCCGTTAGCATCGAGGATAATAAGCTTGCCGGTAGGATTATACTGCTTGAGGAACAGCGCAATCTGGCAGGCGCGCTCATACGGCCCCGGGGGACAGCGATACGGGGTGGGCGGGATTGTCATCACCACTTTACCGCCCTGCGGCATTGCCTTGAGCTGGTTGAATAACAGCTCGGTCTGCGGTCCGGCTTTCCAGGCATGCGGGATTTTGTTATTGACCACATGCGGGGTCAACATCGGCAACGTGTCGTAAATAAAATCGACACCGGGCGCGACAATCAGACGGTCATAGCCAATCTTTGTGCCATCCTTAAGCTTCACGACATGCTTTTCGGTATCTATTGAGGCCACCGTAGCCTGTAAGGTCCTCACCCGATATTGACGTGATAGCGATTGATAATCATGCGTCAGTTGCTGCAGCGTGCGGCTGCCACTCAACACCATATTGCTCTGCGGACAGGAAACAAAATAGCTGCTTTTTTCGATCATCAGGACATCCAGATCGGGCGCCCACATCTTGAGGTATTTCGCGGCGGTGGCACCGGCAAAGCCACCACCAATCACCACCACCCGTTGCCGTTTGCTGTCAGTTTTGGCAGCCAGTTTCAACTGGGGGAATACAGCCAGCGAACTCGCAGCGGCCACTGTCTGTATCAGCCTGCGTCGGTTAACGGCCATGATTCCTCCTGTCTGTTCAGACTGTTGAACACTTGCCCAGTCTATACCAGGCTGTCCCGCTGTGGGATGTTTCAGCCGCCCTCAATATCAGCCAAATTAAGTTCCGTGAACTCATTGTTATCTGTCAGGGCATCGCCCTCGCCAGCCATCAGGACACTTTTTTACCCTGAGCCTGCAGGTCAGCATGATAGGAAGAACGAACCATGGGTCCACTGGCCACATGCTCAAACCCCATCTGTTTGCCCAGTTCGCCCAGTTCATCAAATTCCGCCGGCGTGACAAAACGATCCACCGGTAGATGATGGCGGCTGGGTTGCAGATACTGGCCCAGCGTCAGCATTCGGCAACCGTGATCACGTAAGTCCTGCATCACCTGTTTGACTTCATCCATCCTCTCACCGAGCCCCAGCATCAGGCCGGATTTAGTCGGCACTTCCGGGTGCAGTTGCTGGAAGCGGCGAATCAAATCCAAAGACCACTGATAGTCAGAACCGGGACGGGCTGCCTTGTACAGGCGCGGTACTGTCTCCAGGTTGTGGTTGAAAATATCCGGCGGACTCTGGGTCAGGATGTCCAGCGCGACATCCATACGGCCACGAAAATCCGGGACAAGCACTTCAATATCAGTCGAAGGCGATTGTCGACGCACTTCATTAATACATTGCACAAAGTGATTAGCACCGCCATCCCGCAGATCATCGCGATCCACCGAGGTAATCACGACGTGTTTGAGGCTCATCGCGGCAATCGTTTTAGCCAGATGCGCCGGCTCATTCTCGTCCAGCGGATCAGGCCGGCCATGTGCGACATCACAGAATGGGCAGCGTCGAGTGCAGATATTACCCATGATCAGGAAAGTCGCGGTGCCGTGGGCAAAGCATTCACCCAGATTAGGGCAGGCAGCTTCTTCACAGACGCTGTGCAGATTATGCTCACGCAGCATATCCTTGATGTGCTGAACGCGCGGGTCACCATGCGATTTAGCCCGAATCCACTCCGGCTTGCGCTTGGGCTGAGTGGGCTCAATTTTGATAGGAATACGGGCAACTTTCGATTCACCCTTGAGCGCGCGAACGTCGCGTTTGCCCTCTGCTGTTTCTGTCATGAATTCATACCTGTCTGCATTTGCTGATTAAATGCAGCGATAAATTGTTGTTTGGCGTCGGCCATATCCAGTGCTATACCCAGTGATGTCAGGTCAATCACTTCCAGGCCTGCCTGGCCGCAGGGATTGATATAACTGAACGGGGTCAGGTCCATATCAATATTAAAACTGACACCATGATAACAGGCGCCGCGTTTGACCCGTAAACCCAGTGAGGCAATCTTGCGCTCATCGACATAAACACCCGGGGCATCTTTTCGGGCATAAGCATTGATATCAAAGGCTGCCAGCATGCAAATCACCGTCTGCTCCAGGCGATTGACCATGTCTCTGACACCGGACTGGTGGCGGCGAAGGTCAATCAAGGGATAAGCGACAAGCTGTCCGGGACCATGGTAAGTGACCTGACCACCGCGATCAGTTGCCACCAGCGGAATATCATGCAGATCAAGCACATGTTCAGCCTGACCGTTGGCGCCCTGAGTGAAGACCGGCTGGTGCTCCAGCAGCCAGAGTTCGTCCTCGGTATCGGCGTCACGGCTCAGCGTAAATTCACGCATCTTATCGACCACCGGTTGATAGTCGACAAGCCCCAGGTCTTTAATGATCATCAGAGCACGTATTTGATGCGGTGATGGCTGGTCAGGTCCTGATAAATCGCATCAAGCTGCGGCTTGCTGGTCGCGCGGATGGTCACCGTAATGGAGGTGAATTTACCACCGGAGCTCTGACGGCTGCTAACCGCACCTTCTGAAATATCTTCCACATGGCGACGGATGATTTCTACCACAATCTGGTCCAGATCCTCACTGGTTTCCCCCATGGCTTTGATCGCAAAATCACAGGGGAATTCGAGCAGGGTTTCCTGTTGTTTATCCTGTTCGCTCATACGCTGCCCTCCGTCTTAAAACGCTGGTAAAGCGCATCAAGCTGCTGCCAGACCGGGCCTGGTTTACCATTACCGACCGGCGCATCATCCAGCGTTGTTACCGGCAACAACTCACGGGTGGAACTGCTGATCCAGATTTCATCGGCCTGTTTCAGCTGCTCGGCTGAGACCGCCTGTTCGCGATACGAAACACCGGCTGAACGGGCCAGTTCCAGCACCACATCCCGGGTGATGCCGGGCAGTACTTTCTCGTCTTTGGGCGCGGTATAAATCACGCCATCCAGTACCGCATAGCTGTTGCTGGCAGAGCCTTCAGTCATATAACCATCGCGGATCAGAATGGCTTCCTGGGCACCGGCATCCTGCGCCTGCTGTCTCAGAAGGCTATTGGGTAACAGGGTAATCGCCTTGATGTCGCATTGAGCCCAGCGAATATCCTTGACTGTAATCGCCTTGATGCCATCCTGTTTATACCATTCAGGCAGCGGCTTGATCGGATTGCTCATGACAAAGGCGGTGGGTTCGACGCCTTCTGGGAAGACATGATCACGTGGCGCAACGCCTCGTGTGACCTGCAGATACACCGCCTGATTCTCACCCTCATTGTCTTTCACCAGGCGAGCGATAATCTCGCTCCACTGTTCGATACTGTAGGGGTTAGCCATGCGAACCCCATCCAGACTGCGTTGCAGACGATGTAAATGCTCATTCAGACAGAATGGCAGGCCCTGATAAACCGGGATAACCTCATAGACCCCATCGCCGAGCAAAAAGCCACGATCAAGCACAGAAACCTGAGCCTGATCAGCCGGCAGGTACTCGCCGTTTAAAAATACGGTTCTCACTAGTTAGCCCCAGATCCACAACAGAATGTGGTCAATCAGACGTCGCCACCAGCTCCCCTGCTCGACCGCATTGAGGGCCACCAGCGGTTGTTTGGCAACCACTTCCTCACCCAGGCGAATCTCAACTTCACCCAGCACAGTGCCCGCTTCGATAGGGGCAATCACCGGTTGCTGAATATTGGTACTGGCAACCAGATCATCATACTGACCGCGTGGCACAGTGACTGATAGGCTCTGCGCTAGACCTAAAGCCAGCGTGTCCTGAGCCCCTTTCCAGACCTTGGTGTCAGTGATGCTGGCATTAGCCTGATACAGCTGATGGGTTTCAAAGAAACGGAAACCGTAATTCAGCAATTTCTGAGTTTCCTGAGCACGGGCGTTTTCACTGCGGGTACCGAGCACAACGGTAATCAACCGCATATCACCCCGCTTAGCGGAAGCGGCGAGACAAAACCCGGCTTCTTCGGTGTGGCCTGTTTTCAGACCATCAACACTGTTATCCCGCCACAACAGTTTGTTGCGGTTATGCTGGGTAATCTCGTTATAGGTAAATTCCTTTTCCGCGTACCACTCGTAGTGTTCGGGAAAGTCACGAATCAGTGCCGCAGACAAAGTCGCAATGTCACGCGCCGTAGTGTAATGATCGGGATCAGGCAGTCCGGTCGCATTCATGTAGTTAGTGTTGTACATACCCAGTTGCTGCGCATATTGATTCATCATCTGCGCGAAGACTTCTTCACTGCCAGCGATATGCTCGGCCAGGGCCACCGCGGCATCATTACCGGACTGCACGATCATGCCGCGCAGCAACGCTTCCACTGACACCTTGGTATTCACCTTGATAAAGCTGCGCGATCCAATCATGCGCCAGGCTTTTTCACTGATCAGGACTTCATCGTCCAGCGCGATATTACCGGCATGCAGCTCATGGGATACCACATACGAGGTCATCAGTTTGGTAATACTGGCGGGCGGCAGTTTTTCATCCGGGTTCTCAGCGGCCAGTACTTTGCCACTGTCGTAGTCGATCAGAATATGGGATTTGGCCGCGACCGCCGGTGCCGAGGGCTTAGGCGCAACGACGCCAGCCTGCACCGAAACAAAAGCAGTCAGAAATAAAAAAAATAAAACAACTTTCGTGTTTTTCAGCATGATGAACTCTCAGGAAAAAAGATTTAATCGACGACGATATGGCTGTCGCGAAAGCCGAGTCCGACCAATCTGGCAGCCAGATCATCACCATAAGCCACACTGGCCAACGGTCCTACTCTGACCCGATACAGGGTACCCTGGACACCACTCACCGGCATGATAGTGACGCTGTCCGCGATATCCTGCTGCAGACGGGATTTAACCTGCTCGGCGCGATTGAGACTACTAAATGCCCCCACCTGCAGAAACATCGCGGCTGAGCTCGCCGACTTTACCGGCTGAGACTCCCGCTTGATCGAGGTCACTCTCTTACTGGCACTACCGGGAGTAATTGCCCGCACTTCCACCAAACCAGTGCCTTTAGCAACAATCCCCAGTTTGGTGGCAGCGCTATATGATAAATCAATCAGACGGTTGTCGTGAAATGGTCCGCGATCATTCACCTTCACAACAACCCTGCGGCCGTTTTCAAGGTTGGTGACCTCCACATAACTCGGTAGCGGCAGTGTTTTATGTGCCGCCGTCATTTCATACATATCGTAAATTTCACCGCTGGAAGTCCGGCGCCCATGAAACTTGGTGCCATACCAGGAGGCTATGCCCTTTTCTCGATAGCCTTCAGCGCTGGTTAGCGTGTAATAACTTTTACCGAAAACTTCGTACTGGGCGGGATTACCGTATTTACTGCGCGGCTCGACCTTGGGTACCGCGTCCGGTATCTGACTGATGTCAGGCACCTTACGTGGTGCACCGTCTTTTTCAGAAACACTGCTGCAGGAAATCAACAACAGATAAGCCAGCGTCAGCGCTGCTCTCCGCCAGAAAACGGTCAATCTCATTACAATTCACCGAATTGATGGCGGATAGCCTCCGCCAGCTGAACCACCGCCATCGCATACATACGGCTGTGATTATAGCGGGTGATGGCATAAAAATTCTGCCGACCCAGCCAGTACTCCTCGCCATCGGGCTGCGTCAGGGCAATGACCGATAGTGAGTCATTACCTGCTGGTAACTGTGCCAGCGAAAAACCGGCTGTAGCCAGTTGCTCACGACTGAATGCCGGTTTCAGGTCGGTGCCATTGATGCCCTCTGGCAGTGATGTATCGAGTTCCGTGCGATGCACAATGCTCTCCCCCGGTACCCAGCCATGCACGGCCAGATAGTTGGCGATACTGCCAATAGCATCAGTGGGGTTATTCCAGATATCCCGGTGGCCATCGCCATCAAAATCCACCGCATAGGCCCGATAGCTGCTGGGCATAAACTGGCCCAGTCCCATGGCCCCGGCATAGGAACCGACTGGTTCCAGCTGGGACATCTGTTCTTCACGGGTGAGGATAAGGAAGTTCTCCAGTTCACTGGTAAAAAAGGGACTCCGCGGCGGGTAACGGAAAGCCAGCGTCGACAGGGCATCGATCACCCGGAAACTACCGACATTACCACCGTAACGGGTTTCTACACCCAGAATTGATACGATGATTTCGGCGGGTACACCGTATTGCTGTTCAGCCTCAGCCAGGGCTTCTTTGTGCTGCTGCCAGAATTCTACACCGCCAGCGATACGCGAACCGGTCAGAAAAATATCACGGTACTCATACCAGGGCTTGCTCTTTTCTGCTGGTCTGGAAATCGCCTTAAGGATGCTGTCCTTGACCTCCACTTCAGCAAAAACCCGTTCCAGCTCCGCTTCGTTAAAACCGTGTTCAGTGACCATTTTGTCAATAAACTGAGGCAGATCCGGTAAGTCCGGATTGGCCATAACAGGCAGAGAAGTCAGACACAACAAAGCACTACTGAACACAAACTGTTTCACGGCGACATCATCCTTCGGTGAGTATGAATAGACATCAGGATACCGAAGCCGGCAAGCAAGGTCACCATCGAGGTGCCACCATAACTCACCAGCGGCAGGGGCACCCCGACCACAGGTAATAAGCCGGTAACCATACCGACATTAACAAACACATAAACCAGGAATGTAATCGAGATACTGCCGGCCAGCAGTCGTGAAAAACTGCTTTGCGCCTGACTGGCAATAAACAGGCCTCGTCCCGCAATCAACAGGTACAGGCACAGTATCAAAGCGGCACCGGCAAGGCCAAACTCTTCGGCAATCACAGCGAATATGAAGTCGGTCGAACGCTCCGGCAGAAACTCAAGGTGAGACTGGGTACCCTGCAGCCAGCCCTGACCGAAGGTACCGCCCGAGCCGATGGCGATTTTCGATTGAATAATGTGATAGCCGGCCCCCAGCGGATCATTTTCCGGATTAAGAAAGGTCAGCACCCGACGCCGCTGATAGTCGTGCATGAAGTACCACAACACGGGCGCCGCCGCCGCGCAGGTACTGATAAAGCCGATAATCAGTTTCCAGCTGATCCCGGCCAGAAAAAGCACAATCAAACCAGAGCTTGCAATCAGTATGGCCGTGCCCAAATCCGGCTGTTTGGCAATCAGAAATGCCGGCAGTCCAATCAGTACCAGGCTCATCAGCACGCGTAATGCTGTGGGAGGTAAGGGACGTTCGGCCAGAAACGCGGCCACCAGAATGGGGACTGCCAGCTTGATAATTTCGGAAGGCTGGAACCGGAAAAAGCCAAGATTGAGCCAGCGTTGTGCCCCCTTTCCTTCATGACCGAACAGTAACACCGCGCCCAGTAGTATCAGACCAAATGCATAGAGCCAGTAGGCGCTGTCACGCATCCTGTCCGGATGAATCTGGGCCACTACCAGCATAGCCCCCATAGCGACACCGAGCCTGACCAACTGGCGGATAATCAGTCCCGTATCCTGACCGCCCGCACTGTATAGCATCATCAAGCCAACACCGAGCAACAGCACCAGGCCGAATAACAGCATCGCATCAATATGCAACAGCTGGAATAGCCTTCCCGGTTGCCAGGATGGCCGCTGTGGTCTGTCACTGATCAGGCTGTGGTTCATCCAGTTCCAATCCGAAATGTTCAATCATCATTTTGCGGGCTATCGGTGCGGCAGTCTTACTACCACTCCCACCATTTTCCACCACCACCGCGACCACAAATTCAGGCTTATCGGCCGGAGCAAAAGCAATAAACAACGCATGATCATGCAGCTTTCTTTCCAGTGTTTCCGCGTCGTATTTCTCATCCTGAGCAATACCGAAAACCTGGGCGGTGCCGGTTTTTCCGGCCACCTTGAATGGCATATCTTTGCCGACATGTCTGGCGGTACCGCGCTCTCCGTGAATCACTTCAACCATAGAGTCTACCACCGCTTCCCAATGCTGACTGTCCTGCATCGGCAGGCTTGTAACACGCTCACTACCACGCAGTTCCATCTCACTTTGCCCTGCTTTACGACTGGCACGAACGACCTGAGGTTCCTGCATGACGCCACGCATGGCAAGGGTTGAAGTGGCATGAGCCAGTTGAATCGGTGTGGTCTGATTAAAGCCCTGCCCAATACCCGAGATCAGCGTCTCGCCCGGGAACCAGGCCTGGTTGCGACTGGCCCGTTTCCACTCTCTCGACGGCGACAAACCGCTGCTTTCACTGGGGATATCGATACCGGTCTGGTGACCGAAGCCAAACAGATCAAGAAAGTTGTGCAAGCGATCAATGCCCAGTGCATGGGCGAGATCATAGAAATAGACGTCACAGGACTGGGCCACCGCGGCGTTCATGTCCATCATGCCGTGACCATGGTGTTTCCAGCAGCGGTAGCGATGATCATGGCCGGGTAAGGTATACCAGCCCGGGCAATAGGTTTTGGAGTGCTCTGTGACCACGCCCAGCTCCAGCCCGGCCAGCGCCACAAACGGCTTTAATGTCGACCCCGGAGGATAACTGCCACGCAAAGCCCGGTCATACAAGGGGCGCTCGGGAGAGTCTCTGAGTGCAGCGTAATCTTTACTGCTGATGCCGGACACAAACAGGTTGGGATCAAAGTCCGGTTTACTGACCAGCGCCAGGACGCCGCCGGTCCGGGGGTCCATCGCCACCACCGAGCCATTGAAATCGGTTAGCGACTCACTGGCGACGCGTTGCAGATTAATGTCCAGATTGAGATATAAATCATCACCCGACTGGGACGAGACGGACATCAGCTCACGAACAATACGACCCTGCACATTGGTCTCAACCTGGCGGTATCCGACATCACCATGCAGGATCTCTTCATATTCCTTTTCTACCCCTGTCTTGCCTATCTGCAAGGTCCCTTTGTAATCCTGCTGGTCGATGATCTGCAGTTCACGCTCATTAATCCGCCCCACATAGCCCACTGCATGGGCAAACAGGTTGCCCTGTGGGTAATGACGTATCAGCCGGCCCTGAACATCAACACCGGGAAAGCGGTAACGGTTGGCAGAAAAGCGGGCAACCTCCTCTTCAGTCAGACGTTGTCTGATCACCACCTGTTGGAAGCGACGGTGTCGCTTGAGACGCGTCTGGAAGTCAGCGATATCTTCATCTGTCAGTGCCAGTAGCTGGGATAATTCATCAAGCGTATGGTCTATATCCTCAACTTTTTCAGGCACCATTTCCAGACTAAAGGTGGGGATATTTTCGGCAATAATTACACCGTTCCGATCATAAATCAGCCCCCGCTGTGGCGGCAGTGGCTCGATATCGACACGATTGCGATTGGAGAGTGAATCAAAATGTTCATATTCGAACACCTGCAACACCACCAGCCTGACAACAACCACGCTGAATACCAGAATCGAGAGCAAGGCAGCGACCAGTAGCCGCCCGTTGATTAAGCGGCTTTCACGGAAATGATCTTTCAGCGTGAAGCGTGTCGACATAAGGTCAGCTTACCTGAAATGTACGACGGATTTTACGCAGCAGGGCATACATCACCGGCCACATCAGCGTACTGGTAATGACTGGCATCCATATAATCCAGCTCATATCGGGACCGGCAGCCAGAATGGCAACGAGATGCACCAGCAATACGACAGAAAAGATCGTCAGTGCCTGCTGCCATAGAGGATACTGCCGAAGCTGCAGGTGGAATCGCGCAATCAAATAAACTGCCAGTGCATAGCTGAATGCCATGATGCCCAGCGTGGTACCCATCATCGCATCCATCAGCAGCCCCGTCAGCCAGCCTACCCCGATGCTGACACGATGCGGCAGGGCCATGGCCCAGTAAATCAGGGTCATCACCACCCATTCAGGACGGAAATAACGCGCCAAATCCGGCAGAGGCACCAGCATCAGCAACATGGCGATAACTAGGGTAATCGCAATCACAAAGCCATTTCTGGACTCAGCGGTTGTCGCCATCGACCGCCTCCTCAGTCTGGGACTCAGGTGTTGTGATAATGACTTCATCCGTAGTGGCCCCCGGTGCCAGAGTCGCTTCGGCCTCGGCAGCAGCAGGTTCCTGTGTCAGCAGTGGTTCGGTCTGAATTTTTTCACCCGGCAACACGAGCATCACTTCACGGCTGGTAGAGAGGTTGGCTGCCGGCTCAACTTTGATGTCGGCAAACGCTTTACCTTGTGGAAAATCAACAGAGACGACTTTGCCGACTGGATAGCCGACAGGAAAACGGCCACCCAGTCCGGAAGTCACCAGCAAATCACCCTGTCTGACATCAGCATTATGCGGCAGGAAATCCATCTGCAGCTTTTCGCCCAACCCACGGCCGGTGACTACAGCCCGAAGCCCATTACGGTTGATTTGAACCGGAATGCTATGGCTGGGGTCGGTCAATAACACAACCCGGCTGGACAACGGTGAAGCCTCAGTCACCTGCCCCATTACACCATGGGCATCGAGCACCGGCTGGCCAATGTAAACCCCGTAGTTATGTCCCTTATCGATAATGACCTGCTGTGAGAAAGGATCCAGGTCTACTGTGAGCAGCTCGGCCACCTGCACCCGCTCCTGCAAACGAAAAGAGGAACCGAGCAACTCGCGCAGACGCATGTTCTCACGTTCCAGCGCCTGCATTTTCTGCAGCCGGATATTCTGCAGTTTATTAGCGGCACTCATCACCGTGATTTGCTCCCGCAATTGCTCGCGATCCTGAAAAAAGTCACCGACCCAATCGGCAAAATTAGTCGGTAAAGAGGCCGTCGCCTGTATCGGGTAAACCAGGGTGGATAAGGTCGAACGTACGGGTTTGAAGTAGTCCAGACGCGAGTCCAGAAAAAACAGCACCAGCGACGCCAGCAAAGCCAGCATCATCCGGGTATTCAGAGACGGTGTGTTGGTAAATAACGGTTTAATGGCTAGCGTCCAAAACTAAAAGACCTTCGCAAATAAAACGCATTTGCAAAGGTCTTAATCTAACGTTTATTGAAGATTATTCAAATGTAAAGACGTCTGTTCCCTTCTCATCGATCATTTCCAGCGCCCGGCCACCGCCACGTGCAACACAGGTCAGCGGGTCTTCAGCGATAATCGCCGGCAGCCCGGTTTCTTCAATCAACAGGCGATCCAGATCCCGCAGCAGCGCACCACCACCGGTCAGAACGATACCGCGTTCAGCCACGTCAGCACCCAGTTCAGGCGGGGTTTGTTCCAGCGCCGTTTTCACGGCAGCAACGATACCGGATAGCGGATCCTGCAGTGCTTCCAGAATTTCATTGCTGTTCAGTGTAAAGCTGCGTGGCACACCTTCAGCGAGGTTTCGGCCACGGACTTCCATCTCTTTAACTTCATTACCGGGATAAGCCGAACCGATTTCTTTCTTAATTTTCTCGGCGGTCGACTCACCAATCAGCGTGCCGTAGTTACGACGCACATAGTTAACAATGGCCTCGTCAAACAAGTCACCACCGATACGGACGGAAGCGGAATAAACAATGCCATTCAGAGAAATCACAGCGACTTCGGTGGTACCACCACCAATATCCAGCACCATGGAACCACTGGCTTCATCCACCGGCATCCCGGCACCAATCGCCGCGGCCATGGGTTCTTCAATCAGAAATACATCTCGAGCACCGGCACCGGCAGCAGATTCACGAATGGCCCGGCGCTCCACCTGGGTGGAACCACAAGGGACACAAACCAGGACGCGGGGACTGGGCTTCAGGAATCGACCTTCATGCACTTTGCGGATGAAGTGCTGGAGCATTTTCTCGGTTACGGTGAAATCAGCAATAACGCCATCTTTCAGTGGGCGGATAGCAGTGATATTTCCTGGGGTCCGTCCCAGCATGCGCTTTGCTTCCACCCCCACGGCGGCAATCGAACGGGGGCCGCCCGGTCCTTTATCCTGACGAATCGCCACCACCGACGGTTCGTCGAGCACGATACCTTTACCGCGCACATAAATCAGCGTATTAGCTGTTCCCAAATCGATCGACAGATCGTTGGAAAAAATTCCACGTAAACGTTCAAACATTGAAGAAACCACACCTGAAAGGGGTAAAAACGATACTTTAGCAATGCTCAGGACTGTTGAGCAAGCTGCTAATGATTTAAACTTGGCGCTTTATTGAAGCAATTAACATTTGGAACTGTCGATGAGTTTAGATAAACACGATGTAGAAAAAATTGCGCACCTGGCGCGCCTGTCTATACAGGAAGAAGACATCCCTCATTACGCTCAGGGTCTGAACAACATCCTCAATCTGGTAGAACAAATGAGCGCCGTAGACACCAGTGGTATACAGCCTATGGCCCACCCACTGGATGCGCATCAACGCCTGCGTCCCGATGAGGTGACCGAAGTCGATCAGCGTGAAGCCTTTCAGGCCATCGCCCCTAAAACCGAGGCCGGTGTTTATCTGGTTCCCAAAGTCATCGAATAAAGCGACACAGGCAAACAAATGCATAACAAATCACTCTCAGAACTCTCGACAGCCCTGCAGAAAGGTGACATCAGCAGTGTTGAACTCACTCAGCATTATCTGGATCGCATCAATCAATACAACGGCGATCTGAATGCCTTTATCACCGTGATCGAAGACCGGGCGCTAGAACAGGCTAAATCTGCTGATAAATTACTGGCCAACAAGCAAGGCGGTCCGCTCACCGGGATTCCGCTGGCACACAAAGATATTTTCTGCACCAAAGGTGTTCGTACCAGTTGCGGCTCAAAAATGCTGGACAAATTCATCGCACCTTACGATGCCACTGTGGTCGAGAAAACCGATGCCGCCGGTATGGTCACACTGGGTAAAACCAATATGGATGAGTTTGCGATGGGCTCTTCCAATGAAACCAGTTATTATGGTCCCGTCAAAAATCCCTGGGACACCGATCGTGTACCCGGCGGCTCATCCGGCGGTTCTGCCGCCGCCATGGCGGCGCGTCTGGCCCCAGTCGCTTCCGGGACCGATACGGGGGGGTCAATTCGTCAGCCCTCCTCTTTATGTAACCTGACCGGACTGAAACCCACCTACGGCCGCATTTCCCGTTATGGCATGATTGCTTTTGCCTCCAGCCTGGATCAGGCGGGCCCAATGGCCAACAGTGCCGAAGATGCCGCCTGGCTGATGAATATCATGTCCGGCTTTGATCCGCGTGATTCCACCAGCGTCGACCGTGAAGTGCCTGACTATACCGCCACCCTGAATGATTCACTGGAAGGCCTGACCATCGGTCTGCCCAAGGAATATTTCGGTGAAGGACTGGATCCACGGGTGGCTGAAGTCGTTGAAACTGCCATCAAGCAATATGAATCGATGGGTGCCAAACTCAAAGAAATCACCCTGCCCAATACACATCTCGCAGTGCCTACCTATTATGTGGTCGCGCCGGCAGAGTGTTCATCGAACCTGTCACGCATGGACGGCGTACGTTTCGGCCACCGCGCTGAAGATCCTAAAGATTTGATGGATCTTTACACCCGTTCACGCGGTGAAGGCTTCGGTGAAGAGGTCAAACGCCGCATCATGATCGGCACTTATGCCCTGTCAGCCGGTTACTACGATGCTTATTACCTGAAAGCCCAGCAGTGCCGCCGCCTGATTCGTGATGACTTCCTCAAGGCCTATGAAGAGGTAGACGTCATCATGGGACCATCAGCACCGACGCCGGCCTTCCGTTTCGGTGAGAAAACCGATGACCCGGTCGCGATGTACATGGAAGATATTTACACCATCAACGTTAATCTGGCGGGTCTACCCGGTCTGTCGTTGCCGGCCGGTTTCATCGACGGCATGCCGGTGGGTCTGCAAATCATCGGTAACTATTTCGATGAAGCCCGTCTGCTCAATGTCGCGCACCAGTATCAGCAGCAAACTGACTGGCACACACGCATACCCGATGCGTTCAAATAGATGCTGACATTAAAAGGGGCTTCGGCCCCTTTTTTGTGTTTAACCACAAAGGCACAGAGTCAAAAAGTAGACTATCCGCAGATTACGCAGATGGACGCAGATATTTGAAGCAGAAGAAGAAAATTGTTGGCGGAAATTTAACCGCTGCTGATAAGGCTCCATCTGTATTTTTGGCTGGTTTATTTCATCTGTGAAAATCTGCGTAATCTGCGGATAAAACCTCTGTGCGCTCTGTGCCTCTGTGGTTCATCATTTATAACCAAGCAGAAACCAGACATAAGCCAATCTGCTATCCTTGCTGCACAACGAAATCGGTTATAAGGAAGCCGCTGCATGAAAGCCGCAGAACTGTTTATCAAAGCGCTGGAAAACGAAGGTGTCGAGTATCTGTTCGGTATTCCCGGTGAGGAAAACCTGGATGTGATGGATGCCCTGCTCGACTCCCCGATTCGCTTTATTACCACCCGTCACGAACAGGGCGCGGCTTTTATGGCTGATGTCTACGGCAGGCTGACCGGCCGCGCCGGTGTCTGTATTGCCACGCTGGGGCCGGGTGCGACCAACCTGATTACCGGTGTCGCTGATGCCAATATGGATCACGCCCCCTTGATAGCCGTGGCTGGTCAGGCTTCCACCCGACGGCTGCACAAGGAATCGCATCAGGTACTGGATCTGGAAGCGATGTTCCGGCCGATCACCAAATACGCCACCCGCATTGTCAGCCCGGAAGTGATTCCCGAGATAGTCCGTAAGGCTTTTAAAGTCGCCCAAACAGAGAAAACCGGTGCCTGCTTTATTGAATTCCCGGAAAATATCGCTGAAATGGAAATCGATGATCTGCCGCTGCGAGTCAAACACGCGACACCACCGGAGCCCGCTGCGGAACATATCGAGCGTGCTGCGGAGATCATTTCCAATGCCAAGAATCCCATTATTCTTGCCGGTAATGGCGTGGTCCGGGCCAATGCCAGCGAAGAACTGGCCGAGTTTGCTGAGAAGCTACGAATTCCGGTGGCCAACACCTTCATGGCCAAGGGTGTCATCCCTTTCCGCCATCCTATGGCGCTGGGCAGTGTCGGTCTGCAGTCCAATGATTATGCCAACTGCGGCTTTGCCAGTGCTGATGTGATTATCTGCGTCGGTTACGACATGGTCGAATATCATCCCTACCTCTGGCATCCGTCACGGGATCGCACCATTATTCATATCGACAGCACCCATGCCGAAGTGGATGCCCATTACAGCGTGGTGTTGGGTATCGTCGGTAACCTGCGCCATAGCCTCAATCGACTTGCTGCTCTGACGACACCGCATGAAGGTAAGGCGCTGCGGATCCTGCGTGACAGCCTGATTGAAGAAATGAATCTGCACCGTGACGACACCGAGTTTCCGGTCAAGCCACAGAAAATCATCTGGGATCTGCGTACCGCGATGGATCTGGAAGATATCGTTATCTGTGATGTCGGCGCCCACAAGATGTGGATGTCACGCATGTTCCGCTGTGAGTATCCCAATACCTGCATTATCTCCAACGGTTTTGCCAGCATGGGCATTGCCGTGCCCGGCGCCATTGCTGCCAAGCTCGCTTATCCTGACAGGAAAGTTGTCGCAGTCACCGGTGATGCCGGCTTTATGATGAACTCACAGGAAATCGAGACCGCGATGCGGCTGCATATTCCGATTGTGATTCTGATCTGGAACGACGCCAGTTACGGTCTGATTGAATGGAAGCAGAAAAATGAATTCGGCCGTACCAGCCATGTCGAATTCACCAACCCGGATTTTGTGCAGTATGCGCAATCTTTCGGCGCGTTCGGTGTCAGAGTCGAGAAGACCGAACAGCTGATGCCAGTGCTGCAGGAAGCACTGGAACGCGACACGGTCACCGTGATTGATTGTCCGGTTGATTACCGGGAAAATCTCAAACTGACAGAAACCCTTGGACAACTGACTTTAACAACATGAAACCTGCAATCAGAAATCTGCTTATTGTTGTGATGGCTGGCGTGGCCGGCCTGATGACCTACACCCTGCTGCCGACTTCAGGACAGCCCATGCCTGAAATCAGCTTCAGCGATATCGACGGGGGTCAGCATCAGCTCACTGACTACAAAGGCCAGCCGATTCTGATGATTTTCTGGGCCACCGACTGCCCCGGTTGCATCAAGGAAATGCCGGAGCTCATCGCCCTGCACGAGGAATATGCTGACAAGGGGCTCGCCATGATCAGCGTCGCCATGCCGCATGATTACCCCGAGCACATCAAGGCCATGCGTGAACAGAAAGGTCTGCCTTATCTCATCACCTGGGATGAAAACGGTGAAATCAGTGCTGCCTTTGATAACGTGCGTGTTACCCCGACCCATTTCCTGATTTCGCCAGAGGGCGAGATTGTGATGCGCAAAATCGGCGTCCTGGATATGGAGCTGCTGGAAGACAGACTCGCCATGATGGGACTTACACCGGTACAATCATAAATTCACTACACATCTAAAAGCTTATATGGTATAAAGTCCGGCTTTAATAGATGCAGGCAGGGGCCTTGGTTGGAACCCTGCGAAGAGTAAAGTTCATCAGGAGCAGGTTCTAAAATGGCCAGAGTATGTCAGGTAACGGGCAAACGCCCAATGAGCGGCAACAACGTTTCGCACGCTCACAACAAAACAAAACGTCGTTTTTTACCCAACCTTCAATCTCACCGTTTTTGGGTTGAGTCTGAAAACCGCTGGGTAAAACTGCGTGTCAGCAACCACGGTCTGCGCATCATCGATAAGAAAGGCATCGATGTTGTACTGGACGAAATGCGTGCTCGCGGCGAAAAAATCTAGGAGATAAGACATGCGTGATAAAATCAGACTCGTTTCGTCTGCCGGTACTGGTCACTTCTACACCACCGACAAAAACAAACGCACCATGCCTGAAAAGATGGAGATCAAAAAGTTTGATCCCGTTGTGCGCAAGCATGTGATGTATAAAGAAGCAAAAATCAAGTAACTACTGCTTGAACGCTGCTTAACAAAAAAGCCCGCCGATGCGGGTTTTTTTGTGCCTGAAAACTGATTAAGATTAGGCTGGAAATTCCTGGAAAACAACTCATGAGCGATAGCGATAATTTCTCTGCAGCCATCATAGCGAGGCAGCCCATCCTGAATCGAGAGTGCGAGCTTATTGCTTATGAATTGCTTTTCCGCCGGAACAGTCAGGATAAAAACGCCGATCTCAGCGAGATGTCAGCCGACATCGCGACAAGCCGTGTCATTAATTATGCCTTTCTTGAGTTAGGCATTGAACGTGTCATCGGTGACCACGTTGCTTTTATCAATCTCACCCGCGCGTTTATCCTTAATGACGAACCGATACCAGCCAGCCAGAATAAGGTGGTGCTGGAATTACTGGAAGACATTGAGGTGGACGATGAGTTACTCGAAGGACTGCGCAGGCTGCGGGCATCGGGTTATACCATCGCGCTGGATGATTTCGTTTTCAATGACTCACTCAAACCGCTGGTAGCGCTCGCCAGTATCGTAAAAATAGATATTCTGGCACTCAGTACCGATCAATTACGTGAACATGTTCAGCTGCTACGACAGTATGATCTCAAGCTGCTTGCTGAGAAAGTTGAGACCCAGGAAGCATTCGACCTCTGTGTGGAACTCGGATTTGATTATTTTCAGGGCTTCTTTTTCTGTAAACCGGACATTATTGAGGATAAGCCGATACCGGTTCGCCAGCAGACTGTGCTTGATTTGATTCAACGGCTGCAGTCACCAGATACCGAGTTTGAAGATATAGAGAGAATTATCAGCAATGATGCCGGACTGACCTATAAGCTTCTACGTCTGCTGAATTCCGCGGCGCTGGCGCTACCCCGTCAGATTGATTCTATCAGGGAAGGTCTGGTGAGATTAGGCCTCAAATCCATCACAACATGGACAACGTTGATAGCGATGAGTGAAATCAATTACAAACCCAGGGAATTACTTGATTACTCTCTCGTGCGCGCCAAAATGTGTGAGTCGCTGGCCAGTGCCTATGGCTGCAGTGCCGAGGGGGGCTTTATTGTCGGTCTGTTCTCCACCATTGATGCCATGCTGGATCGCCGGATGGAGGACGTTATTGATCCTCTTCCATTATCGGAAACAACCAAGCAGGCACTGAAAGCACGATCTGGCCCGCTCGGCATCTTGCTCAGTGATGTATTAGATTACGAGCAGGGCCGCTGGGATGAGATCAGCGAGCAATATGCCTCACTGGAGCAGCTCAGCAAGCATTATATTCTGGCCTCAGAATGGACAATCAATACCAGGAAAGCCATCTGAATATTATGAGTAACAAAATACTACTGGAAGCTTCACAGTTATCACGATACTTCGGCAGCAACCTCGCTGTGGATGATGTCAGTTTCAGTATCAGTCAGGGTGAAGTCGTAGGCTTTCTGGGTCCTAATGGGGCTGGCAAGTCGACTACGATGCGTATGTTGACCGGTAACCTGGCACCGGATCATGGTGAGATCCGTATCAATGATATCGATCTGCTGGATCAACCTGGCCTGGCGAAAGCCCACATCGGTTACCTGCCTGAAACACCGCCTCTATACAAGGAACTGACGGTTCGCGAGTTTCTGCGCTTCTGCGCCCGCCTTAACCAGATTGATGGTAAACAGCAGCATGGTGCCGTCGAGACAGCCATGGCCCGCTGTGGATTGAGCTCGGTGGCGCAAAGACTGATTGGCAACCTGTCCAAAGGCTTTCAACAGCGGGTCGGCATTGCTCAGGCTATTATTCACTCGCCCGCAGTCGTGATACTGGATGAACCCACCTCCGGTCTGGATCCAATCCAGATCCGTGAAATCCGCCAGTTAATCCGTCAGATTGCGGATGAGCATAGTGTCATTCTCTCAACACATATCCTGCCGGAAGTACAGATGCTGTGTGACCGGGTGCAGATCATTTCCCAGGGTCAATTACTGTTTAACGACACGATTGATGAGCTGAGCCTGCAGATGCAGGCGCATACTCTGCTGGTTGAGTTTGAGCAGCCATTGGCAGCCGATCTGCTCAAGCAGATTGAAGGCATCACCTCGGTGGAGACTATTCACCCGTCGCGTTATCGACTCCATTACCGTCCTGAGCATAACCCCACCCAGGCCCTGCTCAGCCACGCAGTCAGTAACAACTGGCATCTGACCCTCTTGATGCCGGAACAACGATCGCTGGAGGACGTATTTATGAAGATCATTCAGAAAGAGAATGCCGATGTTTAATATCGCCCGAAATGAACTGCATCGCCTGTTTCTGTCACCACTGGCCTGGGTCATGCTGGCACTGGCGCAAGTGTTGCTGGCCTATCTTTTTCTGACCCATATTGATTACTTCAGCAGCATTCAGGCCCGCATCTCAGCCATCCCCGGTGCCCCCGGTGTCACTGAAATGGTGGCCATGCCATTACTGACTAATGCTGCCATCATTATCCTGCTGATTACCCCACTACTCACTATGCGCAGCTTGGCAGAAGAACGGCGAAATGACACACTGCCCTTGCTGACATCTGCCCCACTCAGCAGTACTCAGCTCGTACTGGGTAAGTATCTGGGCAATCTGTTATTTTTCCTGCTGATAGCGTTGATGACCCTGTTAATGCCGCTTTCGCTCAGTATCGGCACGCAGTTGGACTGGTATCAGCTCAGTGCCGGTATGCTGGGGCTGAGTTTGCTGATTGCCAGCTTCACAGCGATTGGCATTTTTATGTCGTCCCTGACCCGTCAACCGACCATTGCCGCAGTCAGCACCTTCTCATTGCTTTTTCTGCTCTGGATCATTGATTGGGCGGGTAACAGTGCGGGCGATTATTCGGTCTTAAGCTGGCTCTCCCTGCTAAGTCATTTTGAGCCCATGACCCGCGGTCAGGTCAATACGCAGGATCTGAGTTTTTATCTGATTGTCATCGCCGCATTTCTGCTACTGACTGTTCGTCGACTGGAAAGAGAAAGACTGGACTGATCCCCACTCATTATGAAAATCACTCGTCGCACACAACGCTTATTCCGTCTACAACAGGCCCTGTTTTATCTGTTGCTGATCACCGTGGTCATTTTGCTGGGCAAAATGTCTGTGGATCACAACCATCAGTTCGACTGGACTGCTAATGCCCGCCACACCCTGTCAGACACGACTTTGCAAATGCTCGACAATCTGCAGGACCCCGTTCAGATTCAGGTTTTTGTCAGTCCTGATTATGAATACCGCCATGCAGTCGTGGACCTGGTCACTCGCTACCAGCACCATAGTGACAAACTCAGCGTGGACTACGTTGACCCCAATTTTTCACCGGAACTGGTACGTGGATTGAATATTCAGCAACAGGGAGAAATGGTGGTCAGCCGGGGGGAACAGACTCAGCATGTACTGGATTTATCGGAACAGTCGTTGACCAACGCCCTGATTAGTGTCTCCCGTCAGCAACAACAGTGGCTGGTGTTTATCGAGGGCCATGGGGAGCGCAGCTTGTTTGAAAAAAACAGTTTCAGTTTCGCTACCTGGGCCAGACAGCTGGAGAGCCAGGGCTTTAAACTGCAGGCACAGGACCTGATCACCACACCGCAGATTCCGGCCAATACTGCAGCAGTGGTCATCGCCAGCCCCACCGAGGACTGGCTGCCGGGCGAGGTCGAGCTGGTAAAAGACTACCTCAACGGAGGCGGCAACCTGCTGTGGCTGGCTGATCCGGAGCAGAGTGATTCGCTCATGGCGCTGAGTGAAATGCTGGGCATTGAATTCATCACCGGTACGGTGATGGACCCGACCTCACTCAGCCTGGGACTCGAAGACCCACGTTTTGTCCTGATCAGTGACTACGCCAATCACCCGATTGGGCAGGCAGTCGCCAGTGTGTCCCTGCTTGCGGATGCCATTGCTATTCAGGAAACGGAACGGCTTGAACAGAATCAGCCATGGCGCAGTCTCAATCTGTTGAGCAGCCAACCCGGTGCCTGGGTTGAAACTACGCCGATCAATCAGAGCAACCTGGGGTCACAAGCTTATGATGCCGGTGCTGATGTATCAGGCCCCTTGTCTATGGGCTACCTGCTGAGCCGTCCGTTGGCTGACGGCAAACTGGAACAGAGAATCGCTGTGATAGGTGACAGCGATTTTGCCAGTAATGCCTATATCGGCAATGCCGCCAACCTGGACCTGGCCATGGCGCTGGCCAACTGGCTGGCTGCCGATGACAGACTGATTGAGATCCCGGTAAAAACCAGCACCGGTACTCAACTGGATCTGAGCCGCACCCAGACCATCGTGATCGGTTTTGGCTTCCTGCTGGTGATACCATTACTGTTACTGGCTACCGGCCTGGGTATCTGGTGGCGGAGACGACGTCGATGAAAAGCAGCTATCTGACCAATCTGATTTTACTGGCCATCGTGATTGCTTTGTTGTGGCTTTCACAACGTGAGCAAGCGCCTGAGGAAGAGGCTGCCACCCTGTCAACGCTTGAGACGGAAGACATTGAGCTGATTCAAATCGCGCGCGAGGGCAAAGTCAATTTACGGCTTGAACGACAACAGAGCCAGTGGATTCTCACCGCCCCCTTTAATGCCCGTGCCAATCCTACTCGTGTCAATCTGCTTTTGAGTCTGCTCAAGGCGCCTGTACACGGAGAATTCCAACCCATGGATGAGGCGGCATTGCAACAGTTCGGACTCAGCGATCCCGAAGTGATCCTGAGCATGAACAATGAGCAGTTTGCTTTTGGTGGCGTCGAATCAATCAGTGAGAATCGCTATGTTTTACATCAGGGCATGATTTTTCTGGTTCAGGATGATGTCACCCCACTGCTGACTGCCTCTGCCGGGAGCTTTGTTGACAATCGCCTGATTGCTGAAACCAATCGCTTGAACCGTCTGTCACTCCCCTCAACACTTGATAGCGATGACAGGATCAACCTGTCTTTACAGGACGGTCAGTGGCAAAGTGATAACGTTGAACTCAGTGCCGACGCGATGAAAATGCTGGCAGACAGTTGGCAACATGCCTATGCGATGCAAGTACGTTATCTGAATGACATGGCGTTGAGCCGCTTGCAGGAACCACAAGTCAAGCTCTGGCTTGCCGACCATTCAGAACCGGTTCAGTTGTTGATGCGTCAAAACGGCGACACGCTACAGTTGATTAATCCCGCGCTGCGTCTGCAGTATGATTTCCCGCTGGCCATGCTGAGCCAGTTGCTGCCCTCACCACCGACACCCTGAAATGCCTGAATTACCTGAAGTTGAAACCACGCGCCGTGGTATCCAGCCCTTTATTGAGGGTCAATCCATCAACAGCATGACCGTCCGACACCGTGGCCTGCGATGGCCGGTACCGGATGGCCTGGAACAACTCGTGACCGGTCAGACAGTGCACCAGGTTGCCCGCCGCGCCAAGTATCTGCTGCTGCGATGTGACAGTGGCACACTGATGATTCATCTGGGTATGTCCGGCCGGTTACGGGTGCTCGATAATGACGACAACATCGCTAAACACGACCATGTCGATATTTATTTCACTAACGGCAAGGTGCTGCGTTTTAACGATCCGAGACGTTTCGGTGCGATGCTCTGGTCTGAAGACAATACGGATCAGCATCCCCTGATCCATCATCTGGGTCCGGAACCGCTATCAGAGGATTTTGACGGCGACTACCTTTATCAGCGTGCCAAAGGCCGCAGCAGTAATATCAAAAGCTTTATCATGAATGGCGAGATTGTTGTCGGCGTCGGTAATATTTATGCCAATGAAGCCTTGTTCCTATCCGGCATTCATCCGGCCAGGGCGGCGGGCAAAATCAGTAAAGCCAAAATGCAGAAACTGGTAGAGGCTATAAAACTGGTTTTGGAGAAAGCCCTGCTGGCCGGCGGCACTACGCTGCGTGACTTTCGTAAAAGTGACGGCAAACCGGGTTACTTCACTCAGGAACTGCATGTGTACGGACGGCAGGATCAGCCCTGCCTGCTTTGTGAGCAACCGATTATCTGTATTCGTCAGGCACAGAGGGCAACCTACTATTGCCGGCAGTGTCAGCCTCGCTGACATTATTCTATCCACAGATTACCAGGATGGCCGCTGATGAATTGCATGGATTATCGGCATTCTCGCGCAGAGGTTTTATGTTCGGCGCCATCAATGATGTTGCAGCATCGGACCGAAACAGAAACAGCTGCGAATAGAGCCTCTTTTTGATTGCCGCAGCCTTGATCCGGAAATCGCTATGAACCGCTGTAATCTACAGATAAGCTTACTTATGCTTAGCAAAGAAATCGGCCAGTAAGCGGATTTCTTCTTCGCTGTAGCCGCGGGCATGCTGCATCATCACTGTCGCAGGTCGTTCACCACGCTGAAACAACTGCATTTGCTCAATAAAATAGAGCCTGTCAAGGCCGGCAAGACTGGGCATACCGCCGACACTATGGCCCTGGGTACCGTGGCAGGCTGCACAGCTGGAAGCCAGCAGAGCGGCATTGCGATCTTCAGCCTGCAAAGAGACAGAGGTCAGCAGTAAAAAACAGGCCATGAAAAGCCGGGATAACAACATCCTGCACTCCTAATCCAAACTCTATGCCTAGCCTACGTTATAATTACGCTTTAATCACCTGCAATTGGCCGTTTCCGCCCCCCCTACTATGTCCGAAAAAATTCAACTTGATGATGTTATCCCCGAAGAACTCAATGGCATGCGCCTGGATCAGGCCCTTGCCAGAATGTTTCCCGAGTTCTCCCGTGGCCAGCTGACAAAGTGGATTAAAGCCGGTGATGTCACTGTTGACGATAATCAGCTTCGTCCACGCGACAGTGTTTCCGGCGGTGAGCAGGTCACGATTAACACCACCCTGGAAAAACAGGACGACAGCTGGCAGGCCGAAGCTATCTCGCTGGATATTGTCTATGAAGATGGTGATGTCATCATTCTTAACAAACCCGCTGGCATGGTGGTTCACCCCGGTGCCGGTAATCAGCAGGGTACGCTGGTCAACGCCCTGCTGGCTCATGCACCGCAACTGGCCAATATTCCTCGTGCCGGCATTGTGCACCGAATCGATAAAGCCACCACCGGCTTGTTGATGGTAGCTAAAACCCTGCAGGCGCATAACTCACTGGTGTCGCAGTTGCAGGCCCGCACTGTTATACGTGAGTATCAGGCTATTGCGGTCGGCGTCATGACCGCCGGCGGCACGGTGGACGAGCCCATCGGTCGTCATCATATTGATCGCAAACGCATGGCCATCAGTCAGGGCGGTAAACCGGCCGTCACTCATTACCGGGTCGACCAGCGTTTCCGCGCCCATACCTATATCCGCTGTAAACTGGAAACCGGCCGTACCCATCAGATTCGGGTGCACATGGCACATATCCGTCATCCTCTGCTCGGCGACCCGGTCTATGGCGGCCGATTCAAGATTCCCAAGGGTATGTCGGAAAAGTGCCGTGAAGCGATTCAGGGCTTCCGGCGTCAGGCTCTGCATGCCGGTGTGTTAGGCTTCAAACATCCCTCCACCGGAGAGGATGTCAGCTGGCAGGTGGATTTACCGCAGGATATGCAGCAAATCCTGGCCGAGCTGGCTGAAGACGCTGCACGGGATGAGGAATGACAGCAAAAAGACGTTTTCATGAAAAACTGAGCTGGCTACTCGATAACAGCATACCGCTTCCGGGCGGCTACCGAATCGGGCTCGACGGCTTTATCGGTCTGATTCCTGGCTTAGGTGATTTCTTCAGTGGTCTCCTGGCTTCTCTGATTGTGATTAAAGCCAATCAATTGGGTGTGCCGCGTAGCGTACTGCTGAGAATGGTCATTAATGTACTGATCGATACCGGCGTAGGCAGTCTGCCTGTAATCGGGGACCTGTTTGATTTTGTCTGGAAAGCCAACCAGAAGAACAGTGAATTGCTGGCACATTATGAGCAGGCTCCGCAACAAACTGCACGTCGCTCCTTGCTGGAGAATATGCTGTTTATTCTGGCTGTCGTCATCGTTCTTGCCCTGGTCGTGATGTTAGCAGGCTGGCTGATTGGTCTGTTGTGGTCACGTATCCAGGGCTACTGATATTTTTGAAGGAAGATTTTCATGGATTTTATCCGCGTTCTTATTGCGATCTTATTGCCACCACTTGGGGTATTCCTACAAGTCGGACTCGGTGGCGCCTTCTGGCTTAATATTCTCTTGACCCTGCTGGGTTATATTCCGGGAATCGTCCATGCCGTCTGGATCATTGCCAAGCGCTGAACTTGCAGCGCCCTGCCCTGTCTTTACCCGCTAGTACGGTCTAATTAATCGCAGTCTGAGTTCTGGAATATCACAAATGAATAAAGTTTTAATTTCTGTTTTGGGTAGCGACCAGCCCGGCATCATGGCCACCGTAGCCCGCGTCATCAAAGAGCATAACGGCAATATTGAAAATCTCAGTCAAACCCTGCTGGATAACGTATTCGGCGCCCTGCTGATGGCTAATCTGGCTGAGGATGACAATGCCGAACGATTGCAGCAGTCGCTGCAGCAGCAGACTGAGGGGATGAACCTGTATATCCGGGTCCACCCCTGGCAGACAGCTGCCTCAGATTGGCATCAGAACAAGCCCGAGACTCAGCCCTATATTGTTACCGCGATTGGTCCTGATCGTCAGGGACTGGTCGCCGAAATCGCCGGTGAATTATTCCATCATGGCGTCAATATCACCAATATTCAGGCTATTTTCAAAGGCGGTAAAAATCCAATGGATAACCTCATGGTATTTGAAGTCGATGTGCCCCGCGCTACAGTGATGAACGATCTGCGTGATGCGCTCGACTCGATTGCTGCCAGACTGGAGCTGGAAATCAATGTCCAACACCGCAGGATATTCGAATCTGTCAGCAATATTCTCAACTAATCTTCCGTTAAATCAGGACTCAGCATGCTTACGCCAAAAGAGATTATTTCCACCCTGCAAATGGTCCGTGAGGAAAACCTGGACCTGCGTACCGTCACTGTCGGCATTAATTTAACGGACTGTGTCAGCGATGATATTGAGACGTTCAAACGCAAGATTTACGACAAAATCACCCGTACCGCCGGTCAGCTGGTCGCAACCTGCAACCGTATTGAACGCCGTTACGGTATTGAAGTAGCCAATAAGCGTATTTCGGTGAGTCCGATCGGCGTGGTCGGCGCCCCGTTTAATGCTGATCAAATGGTCGAAATCGCGCTGACGCTGGATAAGGCAGCGATTGAGCTGGGCGTGGATTTTGTCGGTGGTTTCAGCGCGCTGGTCGAGAAAGGCATGAGTCACGGCGACCAGGCGCTGATTGAGGCGATTCCACAGGCTTTGACCGAAAGCCAGCGGGTCTGCTCTTCGGTCAATGTCGCCAGCACCCGGGCCGGCCTCAATATGGACGCCATCAAACGCATGGGGGTCGTGATCAAACAGGCGGCTGAAATGACCGCTCATGATGATGGTCTGGCTGCCGCCAAACTGGTGGTATTTGCTAATATTCCCCAGGACGTGCCTTTTATGGCCGGCGCTTACCTGGGTATCGGTGAAGCCGATGCTGTGGTCAGTGTCGGTGTCAGTGGCCCCGGCGTGGTCAAAGCCGCGCTGGAGCGTGCGATGGTGGAAGAAGACAATATGGATCTCAGCCGCGCTGCCGATGTCATTAAACAGACCGCAGCCCGTCTGACCCGTGCCGGTGAACTGGTTGGCCGTGAGGTCGCTGAGATCCTGGGTCTGCCCTTTGGCATTGTCGATTTGTCACTGGCGCCGACCCCGAATGAAAACGACAGTGTCGGTGAGATCTTTGAAGCTATCGGCCTGCCTGCAATTGGTGCACCCGGTAGCACCGCGTTTCTCGCTATGCTCAATGATGCGGTTAAAAAAGGCGGCGCCTTTGCCAGCTCCCATGTTGGTGGGTTGAGCGGTGCTTTCATCCCGGTCTGTGAAGATCTGACCATCGCCCGCTCAGCCGCAGAGGGCACGCTGGCGCTGGAAAAACTGGAAGCGATGACCGCTGTCTGCTCGGTCGGTCTCGATATGATCGCCCTGCCCGGTGATACCTCAGCAGAAATGCTGTCTGCGATTATTGCCGATGAAATGGCGATTGGTGTTATCAACAAGAAAACCACGGCAGCCCGGTTGATTCCGGCGCCGGGCAAACAGGCCGGTGATCATGTCGTCTTCGGCGGTCTGCTGGGTGAAGGCCCGGTGATGGCAGTGAATATGGGCAGCCAGGAAAATCGTTTTGTGCGATTGGGTGGTCGAATCCCGGCACCTATTCAGAGTTTGGTCAATTAGTTATTGGCGTGCAGGCGGGGCATCACGCCCCCCGCCTGTTTTTAACAGTTTCAGCGAATAGTGATAGAGCCTGTCATGCCCAACTCGGCATGTGTCATACCAGAAGCCTCATCATCGACATGACAATGCAGATCAGTCAGCTCACCGGTCTGCACCGGCACAAACCACCATTCAACCCGATGGCCCGGAAACACCTCGACTTCACTGATGTCGCCTTTAATTTCAGCAGTACGGCTAAACCCTTCCCCGCTTTCTTTCATCACCTGTACCTTGCGCGAGAAGACCCGCTTTGCCAAACCATAGGAGGTGAAATAGTGTTTAACGCTGCTGTTGTTGATTAACACCAGCTTGTAGAGCTTACCGGTCTCAAATTCCAGGTGACTGGGTGAAAACTGATGTGCATTACCCACCCCCAGTTGCACTTCCACAGTGATGGGTTCCTGACGGGTTAAATCACCTTCAGCTATGGCAGTGCTCGCTGGTGTTATCAGGCCCAGCAACATGAGCCATGATAAAAATAGACCGGGATGAATGAGTTGGCTTGGGTTCTGGCGAAACATTTTTTTCTCCTTCTGGCTGTTCAGATCACATTGGTGTCATCCCAGTTTTCGACGTGCTATTTGCTACTTAGTTTCTGAGCATGCTGTGCCAGTCTGCCCAAATCCCCAACATCATTTTGCCAGTCATGCGCTGTTCACAACCCTGTCATTACCCGCGTCCGCTAGCTGGCCTCGTTCGGGCTGTCATGTTGGAAGTAGCGAAGGCATGGTCACAACGAAGAATTTATTGCAGGTTTTCAGTGCGGATACGGTCAGAAAATTCACACAGAAACCGATGATAATTTGAAGGCTGTAAGCCAATATCCGGTATATGCAGCAGGCGTAGCGTCGGCACAATTGAAAAAAATCTGGTCGGAGTGAGAGGATTCGAACCTCCGACCCCTGCCTCCCGAAGGCAGTGCTCTACCAGGCTGAGCTACACTCCGAAGCTGATGATTATAAGAAAAGCGATCCCGGATTAAAATATCCCGTTTCGGTTTTGCCATGAATGCGACAGCCCCCGTATGACAATGTGACATCGCCATACGGGGTGTGCTGTTTCCACTCAATCAGATAGGCTTTAATCCAAACCACCCTGTAGTTTGCTGGCTACTTTGGCGACATGCTCCCCCTGGAACCGGGCAATGACGAGTTCGTTATCCGACGGTTGCCGACTACCGTCTCCACCCGCGAGCGTACTCGCACCGTAAGGCGTACCGCCAGTGATTTCATCCATATTGGTCAATTCCGGTACAGAATAGGGTACACCGACCACCACCATGCCAAAGTGGAACAGATTGGTATGAAACGACGTCAGCGTCGTCTCCTGACCGCCATGTTGACTACCCGTAGAAGTGAAGACACTGCCCACTTTGCCTATCAATTTGCCTTTCGCCCAGAGACCGCCGGTCTGGTCCAGGAACTGTCGCATCTGAGCGCACATATTACCGTAGCGTGTCGGGGTGCCGAAGATGATCGCATCATACTCTGCCAACTCATCCGGGCTGGCGACCGGCGCTTCCTGGTCCAACTTGGCACCGGCTTTTTCGGCCTGCTCTTTGGTCATCAGTTCAGGCACCCGCTTGACTGTCACGTCTGTGCCCTGAACCTGTCTGGCACCATCGGCGACAGCTTTTGCCAGCGTTTCGACATGGCCGTACATACTGTAATAAACCACCAGAACTTTTGTCATGTGACCTCCATTAGATTATTGGTTCAACCACTGCAATGCCTGTTTCGGATCGTCGAAAAATTTCACTTCACCGGAAATAAACCAGCTGCTCAGCCTGGCCGCCACCGACTGCCATTTTTTGTAACCATAAATGGCAATCTTTTCGAACTCGTTACCGTGTTTGAGTGCCAGCTTGAAATCATCCCAGACAGCTCTCGGTTCCCAGCCTTCGAGCTCGACGGCATCAATGAAGGCATTCACTTTCGGCGATGTGATTTCAGCCAGCGCCGCTTCGAGCATCGGCGTCATACTCTGATAATCTTCATGAGTCAGTTTGCCGCTGACTTTTAAAGAAAGATAAAACTGATCACCTGAACGCTCCAAACCGATATTCAAGCCATGCCTTGTGAGTTCCATCGCTGCTCCTGAATCAGGCTTCACATTAACTATGGTGCTTATGAACTCGCTTGGTTCCCTTTATTTCGGGCAAAAAAAAGGGCTGATAAAAAATCAGCCCTTTTAATCGTTCAGAAATAATCAGATTATTTCTTGGCAGCTTCGCGTTCCTGAACTTCCTTAATCACTTCATCAGCCACGTTACGAGGACATGCGCTGTATTGCAGGAATTCCATTGAGAACTGACCACGACCCGAAGTCATGGTACGCAGTGTACCAATGTAACCGAACATTTCGCTCAACGGGACGTCAGCCTTGATACGAACACCTGTAGCGCCCGGCTCTTGTGACTTGATCATGCCGCGACGACGGTTAAGGTCACCGATCACATCACCAACATTGTCTTCAGGCGAGAACACATCCACTTTCATGATGGGCTCCAGCAGCTGAGGACCGGCTTTAGGCATGGACTGACGGTAAGCAGCCTGTGCAGCCAGCTCATAAGCCACTGCTGAGGAGTCAACCGCGTGGAAGGCACCATCCTGCAGATTCACTTTAACGTCAAGGCATGGGAATCCCGCCATCACACCGCGGTTCATCATTTTCTTGAAGCCGCTTTCTACTGCCGGCCAGAATTCGCGGGGTACGTTACCACCAGTAACCGTTGATTCGAATACAAAACCGCTGCCTGCTTCACCTGGCTCGATGGTGTAATCAATACGGGCGAACTGACCGGAACCACCGGTTTGTTTCTTGTGGGTATAAGTGTCAGTAACCGGTTTGGTGATGGTTTCACGGTAGGCAACCTGAGGCTCACCGACAATAACGTCAATACCATGAGTCCGCTTGAGGATGTCGACTTTGATATCCAGGTGCAGCTCACCCATCCCTTTCATGATGGTTTCGCCACTGTCTTCGTCGGTTTCCACACGGAATGACGGATCTTCTTTGATCATTTTACCCAGCGCGATACCGAGTTTTTCAGCAGAACCTTTATCCTTCGGCGCGATCGCAATAGAGATAACAGGATCCGGGAATACCATTGGTTCCAGGGTTGCCGGGTTTTTCGGATCGCAGAGTGTATGACCGGTCTGGGTGTCTTTCATGCCGATAATGGCAACGATATCACCCGCATGCGCATAATCGAGTTCATTACGGTCGTTAGCATGCATTTCCACCATACGACCAACACGTTCGGTCTTGCCGGTGAAGGTATTCATGATGGTGTCGCCCTTGCGGATTTCACCGGAGTAAACACGGATAAAGGTCAGGGCACCGAAACGGTCATCCATGATTTTGAATGCCAGTGCACGCAGTGGACCATTGATGTCAACAGTTGCGACTTTACCGGTTTCATTGCCTTCCAGATCGACTTCTGGTTGTGGGTCCACCTGAGTCGGATCAGGCAGATAATCAACAACAGCATCCAGCAAGAGTTGCAGACCCTTGTTTTTGAATGAGCTACCGCAGTAGGTTGGGAAGAAAGACAGATTCAATGTACCTTTACGGATACAGGCTTTGAGTTCATCGATAGATGGCTCTTCACCTTCCAGGTATTTCTCCATCAGATCATCATCCTGCTCAACCGCAGTTTCAATCAGTTTTTCACGCCATTCAGCGATTTGGTCAGCCATCTCTGCAGGTGGCTCTTCAATGTTGTAGTTTTCCGGATCTTTCTCATCAGGCCAGTACCAGGCTTTCTGAGTCAACAGGTCTACCACACCTTTGAATTCGTCTTCGATACCGATTGGCAGCACCATAACCAGCGGAGTCGCGGCCAGAACATCTTCAACCTGTTTGACGACGCGGTAGAAATCGGCGCCCATACGGTCAAGCTTGTTGACATAGATCAGACGCGATACTTCAGATTCGTTGGCATAACGCCAGTTGGTTTCAGATTGGGGCTCAACACCACCACTACCACAGAATACGCCGATACCACCGTCGAGCACTTTCAGTGAACGATAGACTTCGATAGTGAAGTCAACGTGTCCCGGGGTATCGATCACATTCAGACGGTGATCTTTCCATGCACAGGTTGTCGCAGCAGACTGAATGGTGATACCGCGCTCGGCTTCCTGATCCATGAAGTCCATGGTGGATTCACCTTCGTGAACTTCACCTGTCTTGTGGATTTTACCGGTCAGTTTCAGGATACGCTCAGTTGTGGTGGTTTTACCCGCGTCAACGTGCGCGAAGATACCTATGTTTCTGTACTTGGATAAATCGGAAGCCATAATCCTATGTCTCTAAATTGATGTTAATTGAACAGTGTCGTGCAATTACACGGTAGTTAAACCCGCCAATTCTAAACTAGTTCGACGGGACTTGCATCCATAATTGATGAATCTGGTGACAGATTGTTGTCTATTGCCGTCTGAGGGGGTTTTTTCTTTGCCTGACTGACGTTTAGCGACGCTATCTGCGCTTGGCTATTTGAACTTTTTCTGCATTGGCAGCCATTGATAGCGGTACACCACACCGGGCACTGCCAACACCAGGAACAAGCTCAGGGTAGTGACAAAATATTCCCACTGCTGGATGTAAACATCACCGGAAAAACGAATTTCAAAAGCCATACCGATGAGCAGGCTGACAAAATAATACAGCAACAACTCGATCAGCCTGATCCAGACTGGCTTTGGCTGCATCGGATAAATAAAAAACACCCGATTGCCAATCCATGGCAAATTCGCAATCAGTAAAAATAGCGCAAGCATTAACCAGACAGACATGATCTTGTCATCAATCCTCTATACAAAAATCAGCGAACAAATCTTCATCAAAACGCCGGGCACAATACCCAGGCCCAGCACCATCAGCGCATTGGCACTCAGCATGATTCGCATCGCGCTGCTTGCCTCGAGCTTATGTTCGATCACCGGTTTATCAAAATACATGACCTTTATGACACGCAGATAATAAAAGGCACCGATAACAGATGTGATCACAGCGACCAGTGCTACCAGTAACAGATCGACATCAATCACCGCCTTGATCACGCTTAACTTGGCGTAGAAACCGGCCAGTGGCGGGATGCCGGCCATGGAAAACATCAAAATCAGCATCATCAGTGCAAACCAGGGTTGGCGTTCACTGAGCCCTTTGAAATCATCGATATTCTCGGCTTCAAAGCCCTGCCGGCTCAGCAGTAAGATCATACCGAAAGCACCCAGCGTCATCAGGGCATAAATCAGCGTGTAAAACAGCGCTGCCGAGAAACCTTCCTGTGTTCCGGATAATACCCCCATCAGCAGAAAACCGACATGGGATATAGTGGAATAGGCCAACATGCGTTTCAGATTGCTTTGAGCAACCGCCACCACATTGCCCACGATCATCGATAGCACCGCGAGCATCACTAGCATGTCCTGCCAATGGTGCTGCAAGTCTATCAGCCCTTCTGCCAATAATCGAATGATCATGGCAAAGGCTGCGATTTTAGGTGCTGCTGCGATAAACAGTGTCATAGCCGTGGGCGCACCGTGATAGACATCCGGCAGCCACATATGAAACGGCACAGCGCCAAATTTGAACCCCACCCCGATAACCAGGAACACAATGCCAAAGCTCAGGATGGTCTCGTCACCACTGCCACTGGCCACAGCGTGAGCGATATCGTTCATCGACAAACTGCCGGTCACACCATAAATAATCGACATGCCATAAAGCAGCATGCCTGAGGCGATACTGCCCAGAATGAAATATTTCATCGCCGCTTCCGTGGCGACGGCGGAATCACGCTGCATCGCCACCATGGCATACAGACACAGCGACATCAGTTCCAGGCCGAGATAGAGGGTCAGCATATGATAGGCCGAAACCATGATCAGCATCCCCAGTGTGGAGAAGATAGCCAGCACAAAAAACTCGCCCTGTAATAACTGACGCGCCCTGAGATAAGCCGTTGAATACACCAGCACCAGCATGTTGACCACACAGATAAACAGCTTCAGTAAATCGCTGAGACCATCCTTGATATAGGTATCGGAAAACGTCAGGCCACCCTCGCCGATAAACCAGAGCACCACCAAAGCTGTCGACAACAGTGTCAGTTGACTGAGACCGATCACCCACGCTGTTCTACGCGAGCCGGTAAATGCCACTACCAGCAAAATGACGCAGGCCATGCCCAGCATCAGCATCTCCGGTAACGCAAACAGCATATTGGGAACCTGAAACATGAAGTCTGATCCTCTCTCTACAGCTTGGATTGCGACACTTGGGTCAGTAAATGCTCAACCGAGGCATGCATCACCTCCAACAGGGGCGCAGGCCAGATACCGATAAGCAGCACCACCACCGCCAGTGAGGCCAGCATCCAGAATTCACGGCGGTTAATGTCCGACAAAGCTTGAACTTCCTTGTTAGCCACCTCACCGAAAAACACCCGTTTCACCATCCAGAGAGTATAAGCCGCACCCAGAATCAAAGTGGTAGCAGCGAGGAAAGCAAACCAGAAGTTTGCCTGAAACGCGGCCAGAATCACCATAAATTCACCGACAAAACCGGAAGTGCCCGGCAGGCCGGCATTGGCCATGGCAAAAAACACCGCGAACGCCGCAAATTTAGGCATGTTGTTAACCACCCCGCCATAGGCACTGATTTCCCGCGTGTGCATACGGTCATAAAGCACGCCAACCGCAAGGAACATCGCTGCTGAGATAAAACCGTGCGAAATCATCTGCACCATCGCGCCTTCAATAGCCAGCACAGCGCCACTACCCGTTGAGGCATTGGCAAAAATATCAAACACGATAAACAGGCCCAGTGTCACAAAGCCCATGTGCGCAATACTGGAATAGGCAATCAGTTTTTTCAGATCGGTCTGCGCCAGCGCGACAAAACCGATATAGACTACAGCAATCAGCGACAGGGTAATGATGACCCAGTCCAGCGCCAGGCTGGCATCCGGCGCTATCGGCAAGGCAAAACGCAGGAAACCATAACCACCGATTTTGAGCGTAATCGCTGCCAGGATCACCGAACCACCGGTCGGTGCCTCCACGTGCGCATCCGGCAGCCAGGTATGCACCGGCCACATCGGCACCTTGACCGCAAAGGCAATCAGGAACGCCAGTAGCAGCCAGATCTGTTCATCCAGACTCAGTGCGACAGTGTGGAAATCGAGAATGGCAAAACTGTCGCTGACATGGCGCAGATACAGCAACGCCACCAGCAGAAAAACCGAGCCGAAGAAGGTATAGAGAAAGAACTTCAGCGTCGCATAAACCCGGTTCGGACCACCCCAGATACCGATTACCAGAAACAGCGGGATCAGCATGGCTTCGAAAAACACGTAAAACAGCACCGCATCCAGTGCTGAGAACACCGCAATCATCAGCCCTTCCATGATCAGAAAGGCGGCCAGGTACTGACTGGGCCGGTGTTGAATCACTTCCCAGGCGGCAACCACCACCAGCAGCGTCGATATTGTGGTCAGGATGATCAGCGGCATCGAAAAGCCATCAACACCAAGGTGATAGAAAATATTAAATGTCTCTATCCAGGGCAGCTTTTCGACAAACTGCATCTGATGCGTATTACTGTCAAAGCCGGTGTAAAGTCCGAACGACAGCAACATGGTCACGGCAGCGATGCCCAGCGCGAACGGTTTAAGCAGATCCCGCTGGTCGCCCAGCATGATTGCCACAACCCCGCCCAGAATCGGCAGCCAGATAAGTAGACTCAGTAAAGGTAACTCTGCAAACATGTCAGTCCCTTAACCCACAAACAGGGTCAGCAGCAGCCATACCCCCACAATCATGGCAAACGCATAGTGATACAGATATCCCGACTGCAGATGACGTGCGAACCTGGCTAACCAGTACACCGACTTGGCAGAGCCATTCACCATCGCACCATCGATCAGGAATCGATCGCCGACCCGCCACAGCAGACCGCCCAACCCACGTGAACCTCCGGCGAAGACCTTATCATTGAAATCGTCGAAACCATATTTGTTTTCCAACAGGCGGTGTAAGCCGTGTAATTTGTTCTTGAGCATGCCCGGGCTCTCAGGCCGGTAAAGATACAGATACCAGGCCATCGCAACCCCGGCCAAAGCCAGCCAGAACGGCAACGCCTGCAGCCCATGCAGCATAAAGGCCCAGACACCGTGATAATGGCTGCCCAGTTCACTCAGCACATGATGCGGGCCGGCGACAAAGATAGCATTGCCAAAGAAACGGCCGAACACCACGTCACCAATAAAATACCCAGCCAGCACCGAAGGAATCGCCAGCAGAATCAGTGGCACGGTGACCACTTTGGGAGATTCATGCGGCGCATGGCCGTGGCTGTCAAAGCGTTCTTTACCATGAAACACCAGGAAAAACAGCCGGAAACTATAGAGTGCTGTCACAAAGACCCCGACCAATACCGCAAAGTAGGCAAAATCACTGCCGGCGATTTCAGAAGCGTGCACCGCTTCGATAATGGCATCCTTGGAAAAGAAGCCGGCAAATCCCGGGAAACCGATTAAAGCCAACGAACCGATCAGGCTGGTCCAGTAGGTAACCGGCATATACTTTTTCAGTCCGCCCATCTGCCGCATATCCTGCTGATGATGCAGGGCGATAATCACCGAGCCTGCCGCCAGGAATAACAGTGCTTTGAAAAAAGCATGGGTCAGCAGGTGGAACATTCCGGCAGCATAGGCCGATGCGCCCAGCGCCACTGTCATATAGCCAAGTTGTGACAGTGTGGAATAGGCAATCACGCGTTTGATGTCATGCTGCACCAGGCCCAGCAAGCCCATAAACAAGGCCGTGACGGCACCTATTATCAGAATAAAAGACAGCGCGGTTTCAGACAACTCAAACAGCGGTGACATTCTCGCCACCATAAAGATACCGGCAGTGACCATGGTCGCGGCATGGATAAGCGCAGATATTGGCGTCGGACCTTCCATCGAATCAGGCAGCCAGACATGTAAGGGCACCTGGGCCGATTTACCCATCGCACCGATAAACAGCAGGATGCAGGTGACGGTAATCACCGACCACTGGGCATCACCAAACAGGGCTATCGATTTTTCGGCCATGGTCGGAGCCTGGGTGAAAACCTGGACATAATCGAGACTGCCTGCATACATCAGCACCGCTGCAATACCGAGCAAAAAGCCGAAGTCACCGACACGGTTGACCAGAAAAGCTTTAAGGTTGGCATAGATCGCGGTCGGCTTTTTGTACCAGAAGCCAATCAGCAGATAAGACACAAGCCCGACGGCTTCCCAGCCAAAGAAAAGCTGCATGAAGTTGTTAGCCATCACCAGCATCAGCATGGCGAAAGTAAACAGTGAGATATAACTGAAGAAACGGCAGTAACCGTCATCATCGTGCATATAGCCGATGGTGTAGATATGTACCATCAGCGACACAAAGGTCACCACCGTCATCATCACGGCTGTCAGGGAGTCGACCATAAAGCCGATTTCCAGCGTCAGCGATCCGGCCTGCAGCCATTGATAGATACTGTCATTGAAATAAACACCGTCTGCTACCACCAGCTTGAATACCCACAATGACAGCAGGAAGGCGATGCCAACCCCGGCGATAGTGATGCGGTGCGACCAGTCGCGGCCGATCTGCTTGCCGAAAAAGCCGGCAATAATGCTGCCAATCAACGGGGCAAGAACGATGGCGAGCAGCAAACTTTTCATCAACTACCCCTTCAGCCTGTCGAGATCAGCCACATTAATGGTGCTGAGATTACGAAACAGCAGCACCAGTATGGCCAGGCCAATGGCAGCTTCGGCAGCAGCCACGGTCAGAATAAAGAACACAAACACCTGCCCCGCCGGATCGCCGGAGAAATGCGAGAAAGCGATAAAATTAAGGTTCACCGCCAGCAACATCAGTTCGATGCACATCAGCAGAATGATAATGTTCTTACGGTTGAGAAAAATACCGGCGACCGCCAGACTGAACAGCAGTGCCGCAAGGATGAGATAGTCCGACAGCACAATCACGGGGTGTTATCTCCTTCATCCTGTTTTTGACGCAGATTCACCAGACGAACGCGATCTTCACGGCGCACGGCAACCTGTTTGCTGATGTCCTGCAGTTTGCGACTATGTTCGCGCAAGGTCAGAGTAATCGCGGCGACAATGGCGACGGTCAGAATCACCGAGGCAATCTCGAACGGATAGACATAAACGGTGTAAAGCAAGCGACCCAGTTGCTTGGTGTTGCTCTCTTCCACCACTTCCGGCGCGGCGATATTAAAGGCCGGTGCATTGAGTACCGTGATCATCTCCACCACAATCAGCGCCGCCACCAGAATGCCCAGCGGCAGGTAACGGGCAAAGCCCTCTTTCAGCGGTGCCACATCAATATCCAGCATCATCACCACGAACAGGAACAACACCAGTACCGCGCCGACATAGACCAGCACCAGACTGATGGCAAGAAATTCGGCATGCAGCATCAGCCAGATGCCGGCACTGGTGAAAAACGCCAGCACCAGAAACAAGGCCGCTTTCACCGGATTACGCACGGTAATCACCATCACGGCGGCGAACAGTAAAATGGCAGCGAAACTGTAAAAAATCAGCGCATTCATCTAGCGATACGGTGCATCCGCCTCCCTGTCTGCCGCGATTTGTTTTTCATATTTATCCCCGACCGCCAGCAGCTTGTCCTTGGTGATGATGTGGTCACCACGCTCCTCAAAATGAAACTCGAACTGGCGGGTTTCAACGATCGAGTCCACCGGACAGGACTCTTCACAGAATCCGCAGTAAATGCATTTAAACAGATCGATATCGTAGCGTGTAGTGCGGCGGGTGCCGTCATCACGCGGTTCGGTATCAATCGTGATTGCCAGTGCCGGGCAAACCGCTTCGCAGAGCTTACAGCCGATGCAACGCTCCTCACCGTTGGGATAGCGCCTTAAGGCATGCAGCCCGCGAAAACGGGGCGACTGTGGGGTTTTCTCTTCCGGGTACTGCACCGTGACTTTACGGGCAAACAGATAACGGCCGGTCAACCGCAGACCCTGTATCAGCTCCCACAGGAAAAAACTTTTGAAGAAATGGCGTATCTGACGCATCACGCCCCTCCCGCAGCCAATGCTGCTGTTTCTGTAAACCACGGACCAATATCCATCACCTGAGCGATGGAAATAATCACCAGCCACACCAGGGTGACCGGGATAAACACTTTCCAGCCCAGACGCATAATCTGATCATAACGATAACGCGGGAAAGTGGCCCGTAGCCACAGGTAAATAAACAGGAACAAAGCCGTCTTGGCGAGTAGCCAGATCAGGCCCGGCACCCAGGAAAATAAACCTTCCAGCACCGGTATGCCCTCAAACGGCGACAGCCAGCCGCCCATAAACAGCGTCGCCGCCAGAATAGAAATCAGGATCATGTCGGCATATTCAGCCAGGAAGAACACGGCAAAGGCCATCCCCGAATACTCAACATGGAAGCCGGCCACGATCTCGGATTCCCCCTCAGCGATATCAAAAGGCGCCCGGTTGGTCTCAGCGACGCCGGAGACAAAATAGACGACAAACAGCGGCAACAACGGCAGCCAGTACCAATGCCAGAAACCACCACTCTGTGCCAAAACAATCTCACTCAGGTTGAGGCTGCCAGCGGCCACCAGCACGCCCACCAGCGCAAAGCCCATTGCGATCTCGTAGGACACCACCTGGGCTGCACTACGCAGGCCACCAAGAAACGCATAGCGGGAATTGGAGGCCCAGCCGGCAATCACCACACCGTATACACTCATTGAGGTGATTGCCAGCACGTACAGCAGACCGGCATTGATATCGGCCAGCACCAGTCCGGCATCAAAGGGAATCACCGCCCAGGCTGCCAAAGCTGGACCAATGGCCAGGACCGGCGCGATCAGAAACAGATAAAGATTGGAACGGGCCGGAAAAATGACCTCTTTCATCAACAGCTTGAGACCGTCAGCAATCGGTTGCAACAGTCCCCAGGGACCAACCCGGTTAGGCCCGATCCGGGTCTGAATATAACCAATCACCTTGCGCTCAGCATAGGTCAGGTAGGCCACCGCCAGCATCAGCGGCCCCACAATCAGCATGATTTTAAGCAATGTAGGCAGAATATGATCGAGCAATATGTCCATCATTGGGCTCCAGCCTGACGGACCTGAACCTGGCTGAACAGACTGCCCAATTGAGCACTGACCGGAGTCGCCGCAGCCAGATAGATGCAACCGTCAGCAATATTGTTGTCGATTTCCACCGGCACAGTCACCTGACGATCGTCCTGACTGATCACCACCTCATGCTGAGGATCAAGACCACGATGCTCGGCTTCTTTCGCATTGATGCGGGCAAAATCGTTGGCGTGACTTTCCGGTGTGCGCTGCAGCGCTTGACTGTGACGCACCAGACTGTCCGTGTTATACATCGGAATTTCTGATATCAGCATCAAGTCTGATGTCAGTTCCAGCGAATCGGGTATGAAATGCCCCTGCCTCTTTGCGTTTAACTCATGCATGGGACTGTCGATTTCGTCCACCACATCCTGTGAGGAGATATAGTCGAAGCCTTTGAGCTTACTGACATTGCCCAGCACGCGCAGGATCTTCCAGCCGGGGCGACTGTCGCCGCGAGGGGCGACGGCACCGGCAAACTGCTGAGGACGCTCGTCGATACCGATGAAAGTCCCGGATGTCTCGGCAAAGCATGCCATCGGCAGGATCACATTGGCATATTGTCTCAGCCAGTCACTGTCAAAGCTGTTGATAACAACAACAAAGCTGGCCCGGCGCAGCGCATCACGAACAATCGTGGGCTGAGCAGTATCCAGCATGGGATCGAAGCCCATCATCACATAACCGCGTAGTGCACGCTCCCAGCTCTGTCTGGCATTGAGGCCTATGTCACCCGGGATGGTACCGGCTCGCTGATGCGCGTGACTGTTAGCCGAAGTCAGCATCACCAGCTGGCTATCGCTAAGTTCGGCTACCAACCTCGCCAAGGCGCGCAATTTACTGGCCTGAGGCTGGTGATTGATCAGATCCCCCACAAACAGCGTTGGTTTCATCGCATTCGATAACTGCAGCGCAACATTCTGTTCGAACGGGGATGGTGAACGATCAGGGAGTAAATCCTGCCAGGCCTGGACCTCATGTTTCGCGGCGGCCAGCAGGGCTTTGGCAATGCCCGCGAAGGTCTGCAGCATTTGCTCACTGTTCACCGCCAGCTGTCGGTCCACCGGCATCAGCAAATCGCGGTTGAAGAGACTGATACTGCTGACCGTCGCCCCTGCCAGTGCCGCCTGCCGTATGCGGTGTGCAATGATAGGCTGCTCGGCACGGATATTGGTGCCCAGCAACACAATCGCATCGCTGTCATCGATATCCGCCAGTTGCCAGTCTGCGAGGCTGTCATCGACATCGCTGTCTGCAAAATCCTGCTGGCGCAGACGATGATCAATATTGTCGCAGCCAAGGCCACGCAACCACTTCTGGAACAGGTAGGCTTCTTCCAGGGTAGCCGTGGGAGAAATCAGGCCGGCAACTTCTTCGGCACCAAATTTGTTGATGACGCCCTTGAGACCATCCACCGCCTTTTCCAGTGCCGTTTGCCAGTCAACTACCTGCCATTCATCATCGACCTTGATCATCGGATCTCTGAGCCGGGCTTCGCTGCTCAATCCCAGGTAACTGAAGCGATCCCGATCAGACAGCCAGGATTCGTTGACCGCTTCGTTTTCACGCGGAACCACCCGCATCACATCATTCTTGCGGATATGCAGTTCTATATTGGAACCCACGGCATCATGCGGTGCAATGGATGGGCGCGCCTGCATTTCCCAGGCACGAGCCTTATAACGGAAGGGTTTCGACGTCAGCGCACCAACCGGGCATAAATCAATGATATTGCCTGACAGCTCCGACACCAGGCTGTGTTCGACATAGGTACCGATTTCCATATGTTCACCACGGCCGGTGGCGCCCAGTTCTTTGACACCCGCTATTTCCTGGCCGAAACGCACACAACGGGTGCAGTGAATACAGCGGGTCATATCGGTCCGGATCAATGGGCCGATGTCTTTGTCCTTAACCGCGCGTTTGCCCTCGGTGAAGCGACCCAGTCCCTCGCCGTAGCCCATCGACAGGTCCTGCAACTCGCACTCGCCGCCCTGATCGCAGATAGGGCAATCGAGTGGATGATTAATCAGCAGGAACTCCATCACGCTGCGCTGGGCATCAACCGCGATTTTGGAATCAGTGAACACTTTCATGCCATCCGACACTGGGGTAGAACAGGCCGGCAACGGTTTACGCGCTTTGTCCACTTCGACCAGACACATGCGGCAGTTGGCAGCTATCGACAGTTTCTTGTGGTAACAGAAACGCGGAATATCGATCCCGGCCTCATCCGCGGCCTGAATAATCATTTTGGTGGGGTCCACTTTAAGTGGAATGCCGTCAATTTCGATATTAACCATAAATCTAAGCCGTGTTATCCATGCAGCGTCCATGATCGATGTGATACTGGAATTCATCACGGAAGTGTTTGATAAAGCTTATTACCGGCGCTGCTGCGGCATCGCCCAGCGCGCAGATGGTGTTGCCGTTAATGTTTTCGGCCATATCCACCAGTTTGTCCAGATCTTCCTGCCGGCCCTGTCCTTCCTCAATGCGCTTGATAACGCGATAAAGCCAGCCGGTTCCCTCCCGGCAGGGTGTGCACTGACCGCAGGATTCTTCATAATAGAAATAGGCAATACGCTGCAGTGCTTTGACCATGCAGGTGGTCTCGTCCATGACGATAACGGAACCTGCGCCCAGCATCGACCCGCCCTTGCCGATGCCGTCATAGCTCATATCCAGTTCCATCATGCGTTCGCCCGGCACCACCGGCGTGGAACTGCCACCGGGAATCACGGCCTTGATTTTATTGCCGTTACGCATACCGCCGGCCAGTTCCAGCAAATCGGCAAAGGGCGTACCCAGTGGCACTTCGTAGTTGCCGGGTTTATTCACATGTCCGGTCATGCAGAAAATCTTGCTACCGCCGTTATTGGGCGTACCCAGTTCATGGAACCAGTCGGCACCGTATTGCAGAATCACCGGTATCGACGCCAGACTTTCGGTGTTGTTAATGGTGGTCGGTCTGCCATAAAGCCCATAGCCTGCCGGGAACGGGGGCTTGTAGCGTGGCTGGCCCTTTTTGCCTTCCAGCGACTCCAGCAAAGCGGTTTCTTCACCACAGATATAAGCCCCGGCACCGATATGGGTGTGCAACTCAAAATGAAAACCGCTGCCCAGAATATCCCGGCCCAGATAGCCGGCTTCGCGGGCCTCTTCCAGTGCTGCTTCAAAGCGCTCAATGGGCTCAAAGAACTCGCCGCGGATATAGTTATAGCCGGTCTGCGCACCGATGGCGTAACCGGAAATAATCATGCCTTCAATCAGCTGATGCGGGTTGTAACGAAGAATATCGCGATCCTTGCAGGTACCCGGTTCACCCTCGTCAGAGTTACAGACAATGTACTTATCGCCGGGCAGTCTCCGTGGCATAAAGCTCCATTTGAGCCCGGTCGGGAAGCCCGCACCGCCGCGTCCGCGCAGGGCCGAATTTTTAACCTGTTCGATAATCTCTTCCGGCCGCATCTGGTTGTTGAGCACACTTTCCAGCACCTGGTAACCCCCGACGGAGCGGTAGGCCTCCATTGTCCAGGAAGGCGTCAGATGCGAGGTGCGGAAACAAACTTGATCCAGTTTCATCAGCTAAGCCCGTCCAGAATGTCGTCAATTTTTTCCGGCGTCAGGTATTCGTGGTAATCGCGATCCAGCAACATCATCGGTGCCCCCACACAGGCCCCGAGACATTCCACCTCTTTCAGAGTAAACAGGCCATCTTCGGTGGTTTCACCGGGTTTAATATTGAGCTTGTTCTGCAGGTGGTCCATGATTTTTTCCGAGCCACACAGCATGCAGGAAATATTGGTACAGACACTGATTTTGTGTTTGCCGACCGGTTCCAGTTCAAACATGGTGTAGAAGGTCGCCACTTCATAGACGCTGATAGCCGGCATATCGAGATAATCGGCCAGTGCGTCCATAATGCCACGACTGAGCCAGCCGCCATTGGCATCCTGCAGAATATGCAGACAGGGAATCACTGCCGACTGCGCCTGCCCTTCCGGATACTTGGCAATCCACTTATCCATCTGCTCACGCAAATCGTCGCTGAATAATGCTTCTTTGGAGCCGGTCAGTAACATCTGTGTCATCGATCAATCTCACCAAATACGATGTCCATGGTGCCGATGATGGCGACCACATCGGCCAGCATATGGCCTTTGGCCATTTCATCCATCGCCGCCAGATGCGGAAAACCGGGGGCGCGGATTTTGACCCGGTAGGGTTTATTAGCGCCGTCTGAGACCAGATAAATGCCGAACTCCCCTTTCGGATGTTCGACCGTCGCATACACTTCACCTTCCGGGACGCAGTAACCTTCAGTAAAGAGTTTAAAGTGATGAATCATCGCTTCCATATCGTTTTTCATCACATCGCGTTTGGGCGGCACCACCTTACTGTTAGACGCCTGCACCGGACCCGGGTTAGCACGCAACCAGTCGATGCACTGTTTGATAATGCGGTTGGACTGGCGCATTTCCTCGATCCGGACCAGGTAGCGGTCGTAGCAGTCACCCTCACTGCCGATTGGAATGTCAAAATCCAGCTGGTCATACACCGAATAGGGCTGTTTGCGACGCAGGTCCCACTCAATACCACTGCCGCGCAGCATAGGACCGCTGAAACCCAGCTGTAAAGCCCGCTCCGGGCTCACCACACCGATACCGACAGTGCGTTGTTTCCAGATCCGGTTATCGGTCAGCAGGGTTTCATATTCGTCGACACATGTTGGAAAGCGCTGGGTGAAGTCCTCGATAAAGTCGAGCAGGCTGCCTTCGCGGTTACGGTTTTTGTGCTTCACTTCTTTTTCGCTGTGCCATTTGGAAGCCTGGTACTGTGGCATGCGATCTGGCAGATCCCGGTAAACACCGCCCGGACGATAATAGGTCGCGTGCATACGGGCGCCGGAAACCGCTTCATAGACATCCATCAAATCTTCCCGCTCACGGAAGCAATACAGGAAGACGGTCATCGCACCAATATCAAGACCGTGCGCGCCCAGCCACATCAGGTGATTCAGGATGCGGGTGATCTCATCGAACATGACACGGATGTATTGAGCCCGCAGCGGAATTTCCAGCCCCAGCAGCTTTTCAATCGCCATGACATAAGCATGTTCATTACACATCATCGAGACGTAGTCTAGACGGTCCATGTAACCAATGCTCTGGTTAAACGGTTTGGATTCGGCCAGTTTCTCGGTGCCGCGATGCAGCAAACCGATATGCGGATCAGCGCGCTCAATGACCTCGCCGTCCATTTCCAGAATCAGCCGCAGCACGCCATGGGCGGCCGGATGCTGGGGGCCGAAATTCAGGGTGTAGTTTTTAATTTCCGCCATCTCAGTCTTGCTCCTGCCAATAGCGGTTGTCGTCACGGATGACTTTGGGGACCAGCGTACGCGGCTCGATGCTGACCGGTTCGTAGACCACGCGTTTTTTCTCCGGGTCATAGCGCATTTCCACATTGCCAATCAGCGGGAAATCCTTGCGGAAAGGGTGACCGACAAAACCATAATCGGTCAGGATACGGCGCAGATCCTTGTGGCCGTCAAACAGGATGCCGAACATGTCGAAGGCTTCCCGTTCATACCATTCAGCGCTGTTCCAGACATGGGTGACCGTTTCAATAACCGGCATATCGGCGTCAAGCCTGGCTTTGAGACGGAGGCGCTGATTGTGACGAATAGACAGCAGATGATAAACCACAGCGAAACGATAACCACCGTCGACCGGCTCACTGTGTCCAAGACCATCGACTGCCCGGCTGAAGCCGAACTCTGTGGACTGCTTGGTTTCCCAGCTACTGCCCCCGTAGTCCGAATAATCCACCCCGCACAGATCCATCAGTTGTTCAAAGCCATATTCATCGTGCAGACGACGACAGAGGTGGGTGATATGTTCAGCGACGACAATCAGGGTGAGTTCTCCCCGGTCCAGTTCCGCGTCCAGTAGTGCGTCCGCAAAATCCTGTTCCAGTCTGGCTTTCAACTCTTGCATCATCCCGCTCCTGCTCAACCTGCTGCCGGTTTGGCAATAGTATTGGTTCTTTGGATTTTTTTCTGCAGTTGCAGGATGCCGTATAGCAGGGATTCGGCGGTGGGGGGACAACCCGGCACATAAATATCGACCGGTACGATCCGATCACAGCCGCGTACCACGGAATAAGAGTAGTGGTAGTAACCCCCGCCGTTGGCGCAGGAGCCCATCGAAATGACCCAGCGTGGTTCTGACATCTGATCGTAGACCTTGCGTAGCGCCGGGGCCATTTTGTTAACCAGCGTACCGGCGACAATCATCACATCTGACTGACGCGGACTGGGGCGAAACACGATACCGAAACGATCCAGATCATAACGGGCGGCGCCGGCATGCATCATTTCCACCGCGCAGCAGGCCAGTCCAAAAGTCATCGGCCACAATGAGCCGGTACGGGCCCAGTTGATGAGCTTATCGGCAGAGGTGGTCACCACCCCTTTTTCCAGTACACCTTCTATTCCCACTCAAGTGCCCCCTTCTTCCACTCGTAAATAAACCCGACGACCAGGATGGCGAGAAACAGAAACATCGACAGCAGACCGAATACGCCAATTTCATCAAGCACAATGGCCCAGGGAAACAGGAAAGCGATCTCCAGATCAAAAATAATGAACAGGATGGCGACCAGGTAATAACGCACATCAAATTTGCCATGGGTATCTTCGAAGGGCTCGAAACCGCATTCATAGGCAGAGCGTTTTTCATCATCAGGCTTGCGCGGACCCAGAATAAAACCAGCCAGCAACGGCATCACGCCGAAGCCGATGCCGATGATGACAAACAACAATATCGGGAGATAATTCTCCAGCATACTGCCTTCCTTACGGTCAATTCGTCTGAGCATGATTGAACCTATCCATCATGCACCTGAACATACCCTGCGATGGGCAAATATCGAATCCGATACTACACACTCTCGGGGCTGATGAGAAGCCGGGTCACGGCATAAATATCGGCTTTTTGTTTACTTATTCAAACTGGACAGCCAAAATCCTGTTGTGATGCAATTATGGCTTTTGGCCGACAGATGATTTTTTCTCTACATACCAGTGACATTTCAGGCTGCGTCGTGTTCATGCTGATTGGCAAATTCTATCAATACTCGGGGCGCCACCTATCCAGTGAATAAACACCGGCTGTTTTCCAAACCCGTTGCTGTCGCCGCTTTACTGATTCTGGTGGCTATCGGCTGCGCCAGTATCGCCGCAGCTTACCTGTTTTCACTGATTCAGGCTGACGTCAAAAGTCGGCTCACTGACACGCTGGAAGCCTCAATCAACCGCGCTAAAAATGACATCCATACCCACCAGCGCAATGCACAATACTGGTCAGAAAATCTGACCTTACGCCAGATTACCCAGATTCTTGAGGCCGGTGGCGCAGAGGCTATTGATGACGATCTATATCGACAACTCGACATCACCTTGACCGCGATCATCGAATCCGAACATTACCGTGACTACAAACTGTTTAATCTCAATGGTGAACTGTTACTTTCCGGACGCAATGGCGTTGAAAAGACAGCAAAGCCCTTCAACCTGCCGACGTCAGTATTAGCTAAAGCACTCTCTGGCGAGGTTGTCTTTAGTCGTCCTTTCAAAAGCCAGCAACGCTGGCAGGAGCCCGACGGCCATATCCGTGAAGATCTGGCCACCATGTTGTTTGTGGCCCCCGTGCTTGACTGGTATGGAGAAACGGTCGGCTTTTTCGGCTTTGAGATGAATCCTGATCAACTTTTCCTGCCGGCTTTTCATCAGAACCAGGTAGGCAAGACCGGTCAGACCTACGCCATTAACCGTGAGGGCTTACTACTGACTGAGAGCAAATTCAGCGATCAGCTTATTGCGGCAGGACTGCTCAGCGTGTCTTCTCCGCATGCTGAACTCAACCTCACCGCTCGCCGACCCGATAATAACCTGCTTAAAACCGACAATGTGATAACTGCTCGCCAGTACAGCGAACTGCCACTGACGAGAATGGCACAGTCCCTGACCCGGCAGGCATCCGGTATCGACATAGAGGGCTATCATGATTACCGCGGCGTTGAGGTCATTGGCGCCTGGCGCTGGGACGATCAGTTGGATATGGGTATCGCCACAGAAACCGAGGTAGCTGAAGTCTACAAACTTTACCGCTCGCTACTGTTCAGTGTGATTTTCAGTATTGTGGTCGTCATTGCCATGACCGCGATTGGTACCCTGTTGTACCGGCGTTCCACACTGCAGAGAATGGCGACGCTGCAGCAGCGTGACGCTATTATTAATCAGACTGATGATGGTTTTGTCACCATTGATGATGAGGACAAAATCAGCATGGTCAACCCGGCTGTCTGCGCTCTTTTCGGTTATCGCGAAGAGGAGTTGCTGGGCGAGCCAATAGCCATGCTAATGCCGCTGGACGAACATAGTCAGCACGAATATTATCTCGCCAATTTATCAGAGAAAGCACCCAAAATTATCCACCGCACCCGGGCTTTGCGGGGGCGCCGTAAAGACGGCAGCCTGTTCCAGATTGAACTGAATATCTCACCCATGCAGTTCGGTCATCGCCAGTTTTATATCGGCGTGATCCGAGATATTTCGGAACGTCATCAATATCAGCAGGAGCTGATCAATGCGATGCGACAGGCAGAACAGGCTAACCGGGCCAAAAGTGAGTTCCTCGCCAAGATGAGTCATGAATTACGCACCCCGCTTAATGCGATTATTGGCTTTTCTCAGTTACTGAAGCTGGAGTCGCTTGAAGAGGAACAGCGGGAATCGGTCAATATGATTGAAAGCTCAGGCAGTCACTTACTGAGCCTGATTAACGATGTGCTGGATTTATCACGCATTGAAAGCGGCCACATGACAATTTCAGTAGAGGATGTCGCACTCAAACCGCTAATCGATCACTTGTTACCTCTGGTCGAAGTCCAATTGGCCCCCTTATCGCTGACCCTCGAATCCGATTACCCGGATGACATTGAGTCGCTGTTCATCCGCGCCGACTACGTCAAGCTCAAACAGGTACTTCTCAACTTACTGTCCAATGCCGCTAAGTATAACCGGCCGCATGGTCACATCTGGCTCAAAGTCAGTGTACTCGGGGACAAGATCCGCATCACGGTTGAAGACAACGGTTATGGGATTGATGACAAAATGCAATCACGCCTGTTCGAACCGTTTAATCGCCTGGATAAAGAACGATCCAATATACCCGGTACCGGTATCGGTCTCGCTATCAGTCACGAGCTGGTCAAGCTGATGCAGGGCCGTTTCGGCTTTGAAAGTACGCTGGATGTCGGCTCCAGCTTCTGGGTTGAACTAACAAAAGCCTCGGTCAGGCACGAGAGCAGGCAAATGAATATGCAGTCCGCCTCGAATGAACAGCGTCAGGCGGACGCAGCAGGCGTGTGTCATATTCTCTGTATCGAAGATAATCCCACCAACCTGGATTTGCTCAGGCAATATTTCAGTCGGCGCCCTGATGTCAGACTGACAACCGCTGTGGATGCCGAGTCAGGTCTTGAACTCGCCTTCGATATGGAACCGGATATCATCCTGATGGATATCAATCTACCGGGTAAGGACGGCTACGAAGCGCTCAGGCAGCTCAAACAATCGGCTGTCACCCGCTATATCAAAGTCATTGCCCTGTCTGCCAACGCGATGGCAGAGGATATCGACAAAGGGCTGTCAGCCGGCTTTGATCACTACCTCACCAAACCGATTCATTTCGACGAGTTGGAGCAGACCATCGAGCGTATGCTGGATACGCCTCAGCCAAGCTGACTGAGTAACTCCGTCTCGCTGACAGGTTTACTGAAAAAGTATCCCTGCCCATAATCACAACCAATACCCAACAGAAACTCGCACTGCTCTTTTGTTTCCACCCCTTCGGCCACCACTTTCAGCCCCAGGCCTTCAGACATAGCCACAATGGCATTGATTAATTCCTTATTGGCCGGCTTGTCGAAAATCTCATTGACAAAACTGCGGTCAATTTTCAGGACATCAAAGGGATAACTGCGCAGATAACTCAGCGAAGAATAGCCGGTACCGAAGTCATCCATTGCCAGTGTCACGCCCATCTGGTGCAATGCTTCCAGTGTTTCCTTGACTACTGATGAGCCTCCCAGCAGCACCCCCTCCGTGATCTCCAGTTCTATGTTGGAAGGGCGGATTTGATATTGACGGATTAACTGGTTGAGACTGTCAACCAGACCAAAGTCGCGAAACTGCACTGGCGACAGATTAATCGCCATTCGGAAATGCGGTTTACTCAGTTGAATCTGCGCCAGCACTTTCATCGCCTGTTCCAGCACATAGCGGCCGATAGGCAAAATCAAACTGCTTTGTTCCGCCACCGGTATAAACTCTTCCGGTGACACCTGCCCCAACACCGGGTTATGCCAACGTAACAGGGCCTCCGCACCATTGATACCGTGGTCCTGCAGAGCCACCTGTGGCTGATACATCAGGTTCAGTTCCCCTCTCTCCAACGCTGAATGCAGTTGCTCCTCAATGGTGAAACGGCGAGTGACATCCAGGTTCATCGCCCGGGTGAAATAGCTGCAGCTATTGCGACCACTCTCTTTGGCGTGAAACATGGCAGAATCAGCGTTTCGTAAAAGCTCCGTCGCGGTAGTGCCATCATTGGGATAAATGGCCACCCCGATACTGGCCGTCAACAACATCTCGCGCTGATCAATAACGAACGGTCTTCTGAACAGCGCTTTGACGGCTTCAATCATCGCGGGTAATGCATCGCGCTGTGACGTTTGATGCTGAATGATAATAAATTCGTCTCCGCCCAGACGGCCCAGTATCTGTTCGGTACTGAGTACTTCTTTGAGGCGGGTGACGAGTTGCTGCAGTAGCCGGTCTCCGGTGTCATGTCCCAGCGAATCATTAATTTTCTTGAAGTGATCCAGATCCAGCATCAGTACCGCGACGTGTTCACTGGCTTTTTTGGCGACCTTGATCATCGATTCCAGATTTTCCAGTGCACGAAAACGGTTGGGTAAATCCGTCAGCGGGTCATAATAGGCAAGATGCAGAATCTCCTCTTCCTGCGCGCGCGACTGAGTGATATCGGAAATCACTGAAATAAAGCCCGTCAATGCGCCATCACGATCACGCTGGTAATCCCAACTGACCTCCAGTATTCGCTCCTGCCCGCTGCGGGTCTGATTTCGACTGATAATCGTTTCCGGAGCCGGTTGTTGTCTGAGCAGATAAAAAAAGTAATCCTGCATCTGTTTCTGATCGTGCTGATTAACCTGAAAGTCCCAGATGTGATAGCCAACCAGAGAACCGTTGGGATAGCCCAGAATTTTGTGGTGACCGGGATTACTGTATGTGATTCGACCCTCAAGATCATTTTCCTGGATACCGTCTGGAATGGTGTCGAGTATGAGGTTGAGACGTTGCTGATTGTTGCGAAGCGCATTGATGAGCTCAACCTGACGCCGGAAGTAATATTGACCGAGGACAAACACCAGAATCGAGGTGATAAGAACAAAGAACAGACCTTTCCAGGTCTGCAATGCAGAGAGCATATTCTTACTCAGCGAGATGAGGTCAATTGCACGGTCAGAAAAAACAATCCACAGTGCTGCGAACAAAGCATAAATCAGTGCGATTTTCAGCGCTGGCACCCAGGGCCGCTGTCTGTCACGCTCAGGGTGTTGCAATGCCGGGTGTTTTGCCATGTCTGAATCCTTGACTTTTGCGTTGATGATAACGAACTGACCGCTGTTATCTATGGCTGGATTCTACAACGTCTTTGCTAAGAATAGGTTCACAGATTTCAGACACAAAAAAGCCCGAATAATTCGGGCTTTTGAGATTTGGTACCGACGGGCGGAGTCGAACCGCCACGGGCTATGCCCACCACCCCCTCAAGATGGCGTGTCTACCAATTTCACCACGTCGGCTTTGAAAGCGGGTATTTTACGGTAATTCCGGTAAATCTGCAGGCGTTTGTTCCTGAGTTTGTTCTACCGGTACCGACTCAGTCACACTCTTGGCTTGTTCCGGTCTGTCGACGGAGAAATAAGCTAGCGTCAAACTGGTCGCAAAGAAAATCGCTGCCAGTACTGCACTGCTGCGACTCAGGAAGGAAGCAGAACCACGACTGCCAAACAGGCTGCCGGAAGCACCACCACCGCTGGCGCCGCCACCGAATGCCGCACCGGCATCAGCGCCTTTACCGTGCTGGATCAGTACCAGACCGACCAACATCAGACAGACAATAATATGTATCGTCAAAATTAAAGCGTGCATGTAGTTAACCTAATTTTAAAACTGCGGCCTGACAGATTTTGACAAACTCATCAGCGTGTAGCGATCCGCCACCGACCAGTCCACCATCTACATCAGGTTGTAAGAACAATGGCGCAGCATTATCACTGTTTATGCTGCCGCCGTAAAGTATTCTCAAGTTCTGCGCGATTTTCGCATCATGGCTGGCAACGCGCTGACGCATGAAATGATGCACATCCTGAGCCCACTCAGGGGTGGCTGATCGACCGGTACCGATTGCCCACACCGGTTCATAGGCAAGCACCGTATGCGCAAGCCCTTTGACGCCGGAATAGGCTATGACGGTATCGAGCAGACGCGCCACGACTTCTTCAGTGCGGCCCACAGCATGCTCATCCGGGCTTTCTCCGATGCAGATAATCGGGGTGATACCTTCACGAACCGCCATTTCATATTTTTCAGCAACAATGCGATCCAGCACCCGCTGGTCCAAATCCAACTCGGCGTAGAGACAACGCCGTTCTGAATGGCCGATCAACACATAGTGACATCCAAAGTCAGCCAGCATCGCCGCCGAGATTTCACCAGTGTAAGCACCTTGCTTGAACTGGGACAGATTCTGGGTCCCCCAGTAAAGCCCGGTCCCGCTCAGCGTCTGTTGCACTTGTTGCAGGTAAACCGCGGGCGGAAACAAAGCCACATCGACAGAAGCAAAACTCTCAGCCTGGGCAAGAATACCCGTCAGTAAGGCTTTGTTACTCTCGCTAGAGCCGTTCATTTTCCAATTACCAGCAATTAGCGGCTTACGCACGAATACGGTCTCTCGAAAGTAAAAACAGAAATGAATGCGCCCCGGTTAGCACTGCTAATCCTCTGCAGTCCGGGCTGTGCAATAAGTCCATTCATTGTATAACAATTCTTGGTCAGCAAAAACCTGAAAGGTCAGGCTTTGAGTACCTTCTCAATCACATCGGCGAGTTGCTGCGCCAATTGTTTGGTCAGCGGCGCATCGCGACCTTCGACCATAACCCGGATCACCGGCTCGGTGCCGGAAGGTCTCAATAATACCCGGCCATCACTGCCCAGTTGTTTTTCGACTTCGGCCACCGCGTCGCTAATATCCGGATTGGCATCAATGTCGACCATCTTCTCCACCCGCACATTGATCAACTGCTGCGGATACTTGGTGACCACCGAGCGCAGTGAATGCAGACTATTACCGGTCTGCTGAATTTCAGCCAGCACCTGCAGGGCGGCAACGATACCATCACCGGTTGTAGTCTTATCAAGACAGATAATGTGGCCTGATGCTTCGCCGCCAATCTGACCGCCCACTTGCTGCAGCATTTCCATCACATAGCGGTCACCGACTTTGGCACGGTGCAGCGACATATCGTATTCGGCCAGCGCATGTTCCAACCCCAGATTGGTCATCTGAGTGCCGACGACATCGGTATGCTTGTCGCCACTACGTTGACGGGCACGGGCAATAATAAACAGCAGTTCATCGCCATCGACGATTTCACCACGGTGATCGACCATGATGATGCGATCTCCATCGCCATCGAGGGCGATGCCCAGATCCGCTTTATTCTTCAGCACAGCCTGCTGCAGCAATCGAGGCTCGGTAGATCCGCAGTTCTGATTGATATTAAGTCCATCGGGTTCCGCCCCCATCACCACGACTTCGGCGCCAAGCTCTCGAAACACATCCGGTGCCACGTGATACGTGGCACCATTGGCGCAATCAACGACAATTTTGAGTTTGCTCAGATCGACGCCACTGGGAATGGTGCTCTTGCAGAATTCTATGTAGCGTCCGGCCGCATCACCGATACGGTGAGCTTTACCCAGTCGGATCGACTCCACGGTTTGCAGTGGCTGCTCCAGCATCGCTTCGATTTCAAGTTCGATCTCATCCGGTAGCTTGGTGCCCTGGGCAGAAAAGAACTTGATACCGTTATCATGATAAGGGTTATGTGAAGCACTGATCACGATACCAGCCTGGGCATGGAAGGTGCGCGTCAGATACGCCACTGCCGGCGTCGGCATTGGCCCAAGCAGGTAAATATCAACCCCTGCGGCAGATAAGCCGGCCTGCAATGCAGACTCAAACATGTAACCGGAGATTCGGGTGTCTTTACCAATAATCACACGGCTGTTTTTGCCGTTCGCCAGTACCCTACCCACAGCCCAGCCGAGCTTGAGCACAAAATCGGGGGTCACCACCCCATCACCGACCCGACCACGTATACCGTCGGTGCCGAAATAACGTCTTTGTTTAGTCAAAATCTTCTACCTGCTGCACATGTTGTGTCAGTTTCACTGCCTGTGCGGTCTCACGCACATCATGTGTTCTTATCAGTTTAGCGCCTTGCCACACAGCAATGGAAGCCAGTGCCAGGCTGCCAGCGAGGCGTTCTTTGACATCCACTTTGAGCATATCGCCGATGATCGATTTGCGTGATACCCCCACCAGCACCGGATACGGCAGTGCCGTCAATCTCGACAGATGTTTCATCAACCGTAAATTATGCCGTGCTCTTTTTCCGAAACCAAACCCGGGATCGAGCATAATCCGCTCAGCCGGGATGCCCGCCTGTTCACAGACTGAAACCCGTTCCAGTAGAAAAGCTTCGACTTCACTGACCACATCCTGATAGTCCGGTTCTTTCTGCATGGTCTGAGGCGTACCCTGCATGTGCATCAGACAAACCGGCACCTTAAGTTCCGCAGCGGCTTGTAAAGCACCTTCTCCGCGCAGTGCATTGACATCGTTAATCAGACCGGCACCGACAGCAACCGCTGCGCGCATCACCTCGGCCTTCATGGTATCGATGGAAATGGGCACATTGAGCTCTGAACTGATGGCTTCAATTACCGGTGCAATCCGGTCGATTTCTTCCTGTTCTTGAACCGGCGTTGAACCGGGCCGGGTCGATTCGCCACCAATATCAAGGATATCGGCGCCGTCTTCGACCAGTTTTATGGCTTGACGTATTGCTGCATCGCGTGAAAAAAATTTACCCCCGTCCGAGAAGGAGTCGGGGGTCACATTGACGATGCCCATAATGCGGGGAGCGGACAAGTCCAGAGACTTGCCCGCACAATCAAACAGCATCAATAACAGTCCTTTTAGTGCAGTTGATCAGCCGGTTTGCCGGAAGTTGCCTGCTCATCATCAGACTCCGCTGTGGCAGACGGCGGCGTATTGGAGCGGTCATTCCAGTCTTTCGGTTCACCCGGTTCACGGCCTTCCATGATGGCATCGATCTGATCACTGTCGATGGTTTCGTATTTCATTAACAGCTGCGCCATCTTGTGCAGCTTGTCCATGTTTTCATCCAGCAGGGTCTGGGCACGCTGATAGTTACGGTTAATGACCGCGCGCACATCCTCGTCGATCTGCTTCGCAGTCAGATCCGACATTGCTTTATGTTGGGTCACGCTGCGGCCCAGGAACACTTCACCTTCATCTTCACCGTAGGACATCGGCCCCATATTGTCGGACAGGCCCCACTTGGTGACCATATTATGCGCCAGCTCTGTCGCCCGCTGAATATCATTCGAGGCGCCGGTCGTGACGGCTTCCGGGCCGAAGATCATTTCTTCTGCCAGACGGCCGCCATAGAGACTGGAGATCTGACTTTCCAGTTGTTGCTTGGTGAAGCTGTATTTATCCTCGGTCGGCAGGAACATGGTCACACCCAGGGCGCGACCACGTGGAATGATACTGACCTTGTAGACCGGATCATGACCCGGCACCAAGCGACCGACAATGGCATGACCGGCTTCGTGGTAGGCAGTCAGTTCTTTTTCTTTGTCGCTCATGACCATGGAGCGGCGCTCTGCGCCCATCATGATCTTATCTTTGGCCAGTTCCAGTTCTTCCATACCGACCAGACGCTTATTGGCACGCGCGGCAAACAAGGCTGCCTCATTGACCAGGTTCGCCAGGTCGGCACCGGAAAATCCGGGGGTGCCACGTGCAATCACACGGGCTTCCACATCCTCAGCCGCGGGTACTTTGCGCAGGTGAACGTTGATGATTTGCTCACGACCACGGATATCAGGCAGTGGCACCACCACTTGACGGTCAAAACGACCTGGACGCAGCAAGGCCGGATCGAGTACGTCTGGACGGTTAGTTGCGGCAATAACAATCACGCCCTCATTGCCTTCAAAACCATCCATTTCAACCAGCAACTGGTTCAGCGTCTGTTCGCGCTCGTCATTACCGCCGCCGAGACCGGCACCACGATGACGACCGACCGCATCAATTTCGTCAATAAAGATAATGCAGGGCGCATGCTTTTTAGCCTGTTCGAACATGTCACGAACACGCGAGGCACCCACACCGACGAACATCTCAACGAAGTCAGAACCGGAAATGGTGAAGAACGGGACTTTCGCTTCACCAGCAATGGCCTTGGCCAACAGGGTTTTACCGGTACCGGGTGAGCCCACCATCAAAATACCGCGTGGAATACGACCACCCAGTTTCTGGAATTTGCTTGGATCGCGCAGGAAGTCGACCAGTTCAGCCACTTCTTCTTTGGCTTCCTCGACGCCGGCAACATCTTTAAATGTCACCTTCACCTGGTCATCACTGAGCATGCGGGCTTTGCTTTTACCGAATGACATCGGATTTTTGCCGCCACCGCCCTGCATTTGACGCATGAAGAAAATCCACACGGCAATCAGCAGCAGCATCGGGAACCAGGAGATAAAGATCTGCATCAGCAGACTGGTTTTCTCGACCGGTTCAGCCTGAATGCTGACACCGTTATCCAGCAGGTCACCAATCAGGCCCGGATCATAATCCGGACTGTAGGTGATGAACTTACTGCCATCAGTGAGCTTACCCTGGATTTCCCGACCCTGAATTTCGACATTGGACACACCGCCATTTTTGACGTTGCTGATAAAGGTCGAGTAATCCATTTCATTGGACGAACTGCTTTGCGGGCCAAAATTGTTAAACACAGACATCAGCACAATGGCGATGACAACCCACAAAACAATATTTTTCATCATGTCATTCAATGTTTGGTACCTCTGGTTACCATTAAACGCTATTTTAGGCCGCGACCAAGCAGGTAGACTTCACGACTCCTCGCTCTGGACGCATCAGGCTTGCGGGTGACGACTTTATTGAAGCTGTCCCGCATCGCCTTGAGAAATTCATCAAAGCCTTCGCCCTGAAACACTTTGACCAGAAAACTGCCCTGTTTACTCAGATTGGTGACGGCAAAATCCAGTGCCAGTTCCACCAGATGCATGCTGGCCGGCTGATCAATTGATCCTACCCCTGTCATATTGGGGGCCATATCCGATAAAACAAGGTCTATCTGTCGACCATCAAGTACCTTATTGAGTTCATCGAGCACTTCGTCTTCGCGAAAGTCACCCTGAATAAAGTGAACACCGGTCAGCGGCGTCATTTCGAGGATGTCCAGAGCAACCACAGTGCCTTTGTCACCAACCTTGCCCAGCGCATAATCCGACCAACCACCGGGCGCCGCGCCCAGATCAACTACGCTCATGCCCGGTTTGATCAGCTTGTCCTTGTTATCGATTTCTTCCAGCTTGAAAGTGGCACGCGAACGGTGGCCTGCCTGCTGGGCTTTTTTGACATACTGGTCGTCAAAGTGTTCTTTGAGCCAGCCTTGACTGGATTTACTTCTGGCCATAACTCAGGCTTCGTTGGCTGCTTCAGCACGTTTGTCTGAGGTTAATACCAACATTAACCCAAACAGGCTCAACAGCAAATAGAGATTTTCACTCAGCTTATGCAGATCATTGAAACGTTCGATGTTGCTCCCCTGCTCCAGGCCCAGTTGTTTCAACGCCTGCATTTCCGGCTGGATAAAGCCGGCAAAGGCAAGACTCACCAGCAACATCAGCAGAATCAGCCAACTGCGCCAGTAACGGGGAAATGCCCGCACACCGAAAATAAACAAACGGCTGATGAGCAGAATAGTCGCTGACACCACACCGATAATATTGACCGCATAAAACAGTTTGCCGGCATAATTGCCGGCAATATGCACTTCCAGGTTGGCAAAGGCCATGGGCACGGCCAGATAGCCAATAGCCCAGAGACTGCCCACCCAGAGAGTGAGCAGTAAGCGTTCACCACTGTAACCTGAAAACATCTTAGGATTTAGCTCTCGTAGCTGATATCAACAATTTCATATTCGATATTACCGCCCGGTGCCTGCACTGTCACCACATCATCGATTTCCTTGCCGATCAGTGCACGGGCAATCGGTGACGAGACTGAAATCCGGTTCAGCTTAATATCAGACTCATAGTCACCTACTATCTGATATTTCACCTCAGCATCGTTATCAATATTGAGCAAGGTGACGGTGACGCCGAAAACCACACGACCATCTTTGGGCAAAGAAGCCGGATCAATGATTTGTGATTGTGACAGCGTGCCTTCCAGTTCCTGAATACGGCCTTCAATAAAGCTCTGCTGTTCACGGGCAGCGTGATACTCGGCGTTTTCTTTCAGATCACCGTGCTCACGCGCTTCCGCGATCGCAGCCACGACCTGAGGCCGAGCTACCGTTTTCAGTTGTTTCAGTTCGTCCTTCAGTGCTTCGGCACCGCGCGAGGTAATAGGTACAGCCATTAATTTAATTCTCCATGCAAAGATTGCAATCTGTTCACAGAAACAATGTCTTCACTATTGAGGGCTTGCACTGTTGCACGCGCCGCGGCCAGTGTGGTGGTGTAGTTCACCTGATGGTGCAATGCGGCACGACGAATCTCCCGCGAATCGGCAACGGATTGACGTCCTTCGGTGGTGTTAACAATCAGATTGATTTCGTCGTTTTTGATCATGTCAACAATGTGTGGCTGACCTTCAGCCACTTTGTTGACCGGCTCACAGTCGACACCGGCCTCGGCCAGCACTTTCTGTGTACCACGTGTTGCGAGCAAAGAGAAGCCCAGTGCTGCCAAGTCTTTGGCAATCTGCACGACAGCTACCTTATCAGCCTCACGCACGCTGATAAAGGCTGTACCGTCAGTCGGCAGAACCACTGAGGCTGCAAGCTGTGATTTGGCAAAAGCTTCACCGAAGGTCCGGCCCACGCCCATGACTTCACCGGTGGATTTCATTTCAGGGCCCAGAATCGGATCCACGTTCTGGAACTTGATGAACGGGAACACGGCTTCTTTGACCGAGTAGTAGCTTGGAATCACTTCCCTGGTCACATCCTGGTCCAGCAGCGTACGGCCGGCCATCGCACGTGCGGCGACTTTGGCCAGTGGCACACCGATAGATTTCGAGACATAGGGCACGGTACGGGAAGCACGCGGGTTCACTTCCAGAATAAAGATTTCCTCACCCTTGATAGCAAACTGCGTATTCATCAGTCCTTTGACACCGAGTTCCAGTGCCATCTGACGAACCTGCTCGCGCATCTGATCCTGCACGGCATTGCTCAGACTGTAGGGCGGAATCGCACAGGCAGAGTCACCGGAATGCACACCGGCCTGTTCGATATGTTCCATGATGCCGCCAATCAGGACTTCTTTACCATCACAAATCGCATCGACATCCACTTCAATGGCATCGTCCAGGAAGCGATCCAGGAGCACCGGCGAGTCATTGGAGACTTTGACCGCATTGAGCATGTAGCGCTGCAGTTCTTCCTCATTGTAGACAATTTCCATGGCGCGGCCGCCCAGAACATATGACGGGCGGACCACCAACGGATAACCGATTTCGGCAGCCAGGTTCACTGCATTATCGATGGAATGCGCCAGACGGTTAGGCGGTTGTAACAGACCCAGTTTCTCCACCATCTGCTGAAAACGTTCACGGTCTTCGGCATGGTCAATAGCGTCCGGTGAGGTACCGATAATCGGTACTCCGGCGGCTTCCAATGCACGCGCCAGTTTCAGCGGTGTCTGACCGCCGAACTGAACAATCACACCTTTGGGTTTTTCCAGGTCAACGATTTCCAGCACATCTTCCAGCGTCAATGATTCGAAATAGAGACGATCGGAGGTGTCGTAATCGGTAGAGACGGTTTCCGGATTACAGTTGACCATAATGGTTTCGTAACCGTCTTCACGCAAAGCCAGTGCCGCATGAACACAGCAGTAATCGAATTCGATACCCTGACCGATACGGTTGGGGCCACCACCCAGAATCATGATCTTGTCACGGTCGGTCGGCTCGGCTTCGCATTCGATATCGTAGCTTGAGTACATGTAAGCGGTGGTAGTGGCAAACTCAGCCGCACAGGTATCAACGCGTTTGTAGACCGGACGAACCTGCATTTCCTGACGATATTCACGCACCTGCTTTTCGGTTTTCAACAGCAGCTTGGCCAGTCGGGAATCAGAGAAGCCTTTGCGCTTGAGACGGAACATTTCGTTCTGATCCAGATCGTTCAGCGAACGCTCTTTGAGGCTGTTTTCAATCTCAACCAATTCCTGAATCTGCACCAGGAACCATGGGTCGATATGGGTCAGCCGCTGGACTTCCTCAAAACTGAAACCGTAGCGGAAGGCATCAGCCACGTACCAGAGACGATCCGAGCCAGGCAGGCTCAGTTCACGCCGCAGGGTTTCCTCGACACCTTCTTCAGTCAGGTCCAGGATTTCATTCAGACCGTCACGATCAATTTCCAGACCACGCAGCGCTTTCTGCAGCGACTCCTGGAAGCTGCGGCCAATCGCCATGACTTCACCCACAGATTTCATCTGAGTGCTCAGACGGTTATCAGCTTGTGGGAATTTCTCGAAAGTAAAGCGTGGCACCTTGGTAACGACGTAATCGATGGAAGGCTCGAACGAGGCCGGTGTCGCGTTACCGGTGATTTCGTTCTGCAGTTCATCCAGGGTATAACCCACCGCCAGCTTGGCAGCCACCTTGGCAATCGGGAAGCCAGTGGCTTTGGACGCCAGTGCGGATGAACGAGATACCCGCGGGTTCATCTCAATGATGATCAGACGGCCGGTTTCGGGGTTCACCGCAAATTGTACGTTGGAACCGCCGGTATCAACTCCGATTTCACGCAGTACCGCCAGCGAGGCGTTACGCATGATCTGGTATTCCTTATCGGTCAGGGTCTGTGCCGGTGCGACCGTAATGGAGTCACCCGTATGCACGCCCATCGGGTCCAGATTTTCAATCGAACAGATAATGATGGCGTTGTCCTTACGGTCACGCACCACTTCCATTTCATATTCTTTCCAGCCGATGATCGATTCTTCGATCAGCAGTTCATGGGTCGGGCTGAGGTAAAGACCACGCTGGCAGATTTCGACGAAATCCTGCTTGTTGTAGGCGATACCACCGCCACTGCCACCCATGGTGAATGAGGGGCGGATAATGACCGGGAAACCGAATTTTTCCTGCACTGCCAGCGCTTCATCCAGGCTATGGGCAATGTCGGACTGTGGCATATCGAGGCCAATTTTACGCATCGCTTCACGGAACAGGTCACGATCTTCGGCTTTATTGATGGCTTCGCTGTCGGCGCCAATCATTTCCACACCGAATTCAGCCAGAACGCCGTTTTTCTCCAGATCCAGCGCACAGTTCAGTGCGGTCTGTCCGCCCATAGTGGGCAGGATGGCATCAGGACGTTCGGCCTCAATGACTTTCTTGACCGCCTGCCAGTTGATGGGTTCAATGTAGGTGGCATCGGCCATGTTGGGGTCGGTCATGATAGTGGCCGGATTCGAGTTCACCAGGATGACCCGATAACCTTCCTCTTTGAGGGCTTTACATGCCTGAGCACCGGAATAATCGAATTCACAGGCTTGACCGATAACAATCGGACCTGCGCCCAGAATCAGAATACTTTGAATATCAGTACGTTTCGCCATCGTGAATTATTTACCTGTCGCTTGTTCGAGTAAATCGATAAAGTGATCAAAAAGTGGCGCCGCATCTTGCGGGCCGGGGCTGGCTTCGGGGTGTCCCTGGAAACTGAATGCCGGCTTACTGGTGTGATGAATACCCTGAAGGGTACCGTCAAACAGCGAGCGATGGGTGGCGGTCAGTGTCTCAGGCAAAGAGGCTTCATCAATGGCAAAACTGTGGTTCTGACTGGTGATCATCACCAGGCCTGCCAGCAGTTCCTGTACCGGATGGTTAGCACCATGATGGCCGAACTTCATCTTGACACTCTTGGCACCGCAGGCAAGCCCCAGCAGCTGATGGCCCAGGCAGATACCGAAAATCGGCAGATCTTTTTCCAGTAATGTCTGGATCGCTTCAATCGCGTAATCACAGGGCTCCGGGTCACCAGGGCCGTTGGACAGAAACACGCCGTCCGGATTCAAAGCCAGTACCTCTTCGGCAGAAGTCTGCGCGGATACCACGGTGAGTTTACAGCCGCGCTCCACCAGCATGCGCAGAATGTTTTTCTTTGCACCGTAGTCATAAGCGACCACATGGAAGCGGGGCTCAGGAGCTTTCGATTCACCATCCAGGTGCCAAATGCCCTCATCCCAACTGTAGCTTTCCTTGGTGCTGACCACTTTAGCCAGATCCATACCTTTCAAGCCTTCAAAGGACTTGGCCGCTTCGATAGCGGCATTCACATCGATATCATCACCGGCCACGATGCAACCATTCATCGCCCCTTTCTCACGCAGACGACGGGTCAGCGCGCGGGTATCGATGCCGGCCAGGCCGACCACGTTGTGACGGGTCAGGTAAGCGTCCAGGGACTCTTCACTACGCCAGCTGCTGACAACCGGCGACAAATCGCGGATGATCAAACCACTCGCATAAACCTTATCAGACTCTTCGTCTTCCGCATTCACCCCTGTGTTGCCGATGTGCGGGTAGGTCAGAGTCACTATTTGACGGGTATAGGAAGGATCAGTCAGGATTTCCTGATAGCCAGTCATTGCTGTGTTAAAGACAACTTCACCGACTGACTGGCCAATGGCTCCAATCGATTCGCCGTGATAGACCGTGCCGTCTTCAAGAGCAAGTAATGCACTCGTTCGCAAGGGAGACCTCCACCAGATGTAATAAAGGGACGAACATGACGTTCATCCCAGACAAAATCTTTGCAATTTTATCCCATAAGCGACTATCGCGTCCACGCTAAAACGATGACAAGCCCCGCCGCTGCCGGTACCATTGAGGGATTGTTTATTGCTAGCCAAGGCTTAGGAATGTCTCATTCTGTTTTCCCCCAATCGGGTTTCCCCAGGCATAGACCGCGCCGTATGCGCAAAGATGACTTTTCACGGCGGCTGATGCGGGAACATAGTCTGCAGCTTGATGACCTGATTTATCCCTGTTTTGTGCTTGAGGGTAACAATCAGCGAGAAGCGGTCAGTTCCATGCCCGGCGTTGAGCGTCTGAGCATTGACCTGCTGCTTAGGGAAGCCGAAGCCGTTTCTAAAATAGGTGTGCCTGTCATGGCCTTGTTCCCGGTCACCCCGGTGGACAAGAAAACCGAAGACGCGCGTGAAGCCTACAACCCTGAAGGCTTGGCTCAGCGCGCGGTCAGAGCGCTGCGAAATGAATTCCCGGAGCTGGGCATCATGACGGATGTGGCACTGGATCCTTTCACCACACATGGACAGGATGGACTGATTAATGACAGCGGCTACATTCTCAATGATGAAACCGTCGAAGTCCTGATTAAACAGGCTTTATCCCATGCCGAGGCCGGTGCGCAGATTGTCGCCCCCTCCGATATGATGGACGGCCGCATTGGTGCCATTCGGCAAGCGCTGGAAAATGCCGGTCAGATTCACACCCGCATCATGGCTTACTCCGCCAAATATGCTTCCAGCTTTTATGGTCCCTTTCGTGATGCGGTAGGCAGTGCCGGCAACCTCGGTGGTGGCAATAAATTCAGTTATCAGATGGACCCGGCCAACAGTGATGAAGCGTTGCACGAAGTCGCGCTGGATATCGAAGAAGGCGCCGATATGGTGATGGTCAAACCGGGCATGCCTTATCTCGATGTGCTGTACCGGGTCAAACAGACTTTTCAGAAGCCGACTTTTGTTTATCAGGTCAGCGGCGAATACGCGATGCTGAAATCCGCCGTTATTAATGGCTGGCTGACAGAAGACACGATTATGGAGAGCCTGCTCGCGTTTAAACGTGCCGGAGCGGATGGCATTCTGACCTACTTCGCCAAAGATATTGCCCAGAAACTCAAGCAACAGCGTTAAGCCTTTATGACTGACAAATACGCCGTGATCGGCAACCCGATCAGCCACAGTAAGTCGCCTCTGATCCACAGCGAGTTCGCCAAGCAGACGGAACAGGATCTGGAATACACCGCGATTGAGGTACCACAGGACGCACTGGAAAGTAGCCTGAGCCAGCTACGCGACCTGCTTAAACTCAAAGGCATTAATATCACCGTGCCGTTTAAAGAACAGGCCTGGCAATTGGTTGAAAATCAGTCAAACCGGGCCAAGCGGGCTGGCGCTATTAATACTCTGGTATTTAATGATGATGGTTCGATGTATGGCGACAACACTGACGGTGTTGGCCTGTGTCGGGATCTGACCGATAACAACAGCATTGAACTCAGAGGTAAACGTATTCTGCTTCTGGGTGCCGGCGGAGCCGCAAGAGGGGTGATTGAACCGTTGCTGAATTATGACCCGCTCGAACTGTTCGTGGCCAACCGCACAGCCAGTAAAGCCCACGCGCTGGCGGATCTGTTCAGTGACCTCGGTCATATCCGCGGTGGCGGTTTTGAAGACATCAAACCACCCTATGATGTCGTGATTAATGCCACTGCCGCCAGCCTGCAGGGAGAAGTCCCGCCTTTACCCGATAATCTGCTCGCAGACAATGCGGCCTGCTACGACATGATGTACAGCGATTCCGACACCGCTTTTATCGCCTGGGCCAAACAACATGGTGCGGCTAAGACTATTGACGGTCTGGGCATGCTGGTTGAACAGGCTGCAGAAGCTTTCCAGATTTGGCGTGACGTGAGGCCAGATACAAGAAAAGTGATTGAATGGCTTCGAAGCGCCCGTGCCTGAACAGCCAAGCTGATCACCAACGCTGATGATCAGCCAACGTCAGCGCGATTAGCGCCACACTAGCTAATGCCAACGATCCCCATAGAATGTCACCAAAAAAACCCTGGGCAGCATGGCTACCACACTGCCCAGCCTGCAAGCCTGATCAGCTTAAAAAGCCAAGATTCAGACTTTACTTCACTTCCATCGCAAGCTCGGGATGGGTATGGTGCACATGATGTTTCTGATGTACCGGGCGAATGGTCAGATTCGCTAGAAATGCCAGCACCAGAAGTCCGGCCATCGCAAACATAGTGGTGTTATAAAGACTTGGGGTCGGATCCACGGTACCAGGTGGTGCAATTTCCATCAGTTGCGAAATAGTCACAGTCTTCGTTGCGATCAATTGATCCAGATTGCGGATACTGTCACCGAATTTCTGCATAAAGGCGGCCGGATCAACCTTGGCCGCCAGTTCATGCAAGACTTTATTGAGGGAATGCTCGCGCAATTGGGTAATCGCCAGCGGCCCCAGAATGCCGGCGGTACTCCACGCTGTCAGCAGGCGGCCATGGATGCCACCAACATGCAAGGTACCGAAGATATCGGCGAGATAGGCAGGAATCGTCGCAAAACCACCACCATACATGGTGAAAATGATCATGGTCACCGCATAGAACATAACCAGTGCCGTGACGCTGGGATTGATGCTGGCCTGGGTAGCAATAAAGGGAATCGACATGTACAGAACCGCTCCCAGAACAAAAAAGCAGTGATACGTATTCTTACGACCGATGTAATCAGACGCAGATGACCAGAGAAACCGACCGGTCATATTGAATACACTGATCATCAGGACATAGGTGGCGGCAAAACCGGCATCGACAATAGAGGGCAGGCTGGGACTGAAGATATCCGTAATCATGGTTTTCGCTACACCAATCACACCAATACCTGCAGTCACGTTAAAACACAGCAAAATCCAGAGTTGGTAAAATTGCGGCGTTTTCAGCGCCTGGTCAATATGCACGTGATTATCCGTAATCAGGGCATTTTTGCCTTTTTTCTCAGCGGGTTTTGGCGTCCATCCAGATGGCTTCCAGTCTTTCGCCGGAACGCGGAAGCTGAACGCAGCAATCGTCATCACGATAAAGTAAACAATGCCCAGCGTTAGAAATACACTGGTAGCGCCGGTACTACCGGTGCCGACGACGTAGACGCCTTCAGGCCCCACCACCGGTGCTTTGAGCATATCCGAGGCAGAAGCAATAACCACCTCCACCTGCTGCCCGGCCACTTCGGCGTAACGACGGCCTGCTTCGGTGATGAGATTGACATCACTGACTTTCCCAAGATATTCCGGCGCCTGGTAATACAGGCTAAGCAGGTAGGTTTTTAACGGGGCACCAATCATCGCACCGCCACCAAACCCCATAATGGCAATGCCCGTTGCCATGCCACGTCGATCCGGAAACCAGCGAATCAATGTACTCACCGGTGTCACATAAGCCAGGCCCAGACCGCAGCCGCCAATCGCTCCATACCCAAGATAAATCAGCCACAACTGATGGCTGGCAATTCCCAGACTGCCAATCAAAAAACCGCCACCCCAGAGACAGGCTGCGAGAAAACCGGTTGCACGGGGTCCGACTTCTTCCAGCCACTTTCCGCCCACTGCCGCCGCCAGTCCCAGAAAGACGATAGCAGTGGAAAAGATCCATACCACCGCAGAAAAGCTCCAGTCATCAGCCGCACTGGTGACAACACCGAAATGTTTGGTCAAGGCCGGATTGAAGATACTCCAGGCATAGACTGATCCAATGCATAAATGGATGGCAAGTGCAGCGGGGGCAATCAGCCAGCGGTTGAAACCGGGCTTGGCGACAATATGTTTTTTCCCCAGCTTCGAGGAAAGTTGAGCTAACAACGACATCGAAATACCTCCCTGTAATCAAGGTTTATGCTTGGATGATTGATTTGTTCAGTAACAAATAAACCAGAACACCATTTCTATCAATATGTTAGAGAAAGCATATTTCGGCTAAACAGGCTGTAATCAACCAGTCTCGACCAGAGCGATATCGAGCCCTCAATGCTGACAAACCCGAGTGGCGCTGAGTTGTTAGTCAACTGGCTGGCAGAACAAAAGGTATGGAGACGTCAATGAAATCGACAACATTGCTGACTGAGGGCTGAGGGGGCGGAGAAAAATATCCTCATCACTGCTCAGCCATTGTTATTGGTTGATTATGACTGCTTTCACAGTGAATGAGGATAAGGGGAAAAATTAAGCCCCACAGTGTCGATGCGACGGGGGTTCTTGAACCATCGGGTCCAAGAGGGAAACCGCATGAAGCCGGCAAACTTCCCGTCGAAGCGGGCTTGTTTTTCGACTTCCAGATTTTGGTTTCCTAAGCATTTGCTTATCGGCTCAAGACACACAGTGTCGCTGTCGAGCACCGCAGGGACATAACCAAATGATACGCAATATTAATTCACTAAGTTCAAGTTTTTTACAGTTCAAGCTGGCGATCTTCATCCAGAAATGCACTAACCCGCTCTTTAAGTTGCAAAATTTTGTTGTTCACTTTTTCCAGGTCATGATTTTCATCATGCTGGATTTGAATCAGCTCGTGCGCAATATTCAATGCCGCCATCACCGCGATACGATCGACACCAACCACTTTACCGCTGTGGCGGATCTTTTCCATGTTCTCGTGAACCATACGCGCTGAGGCAATCAAGGCCTCTTTTTCTTCTTCCGGGCAGGCTATTTGATATTCCTTACCCAGAATATTGACTGTCACCGGTGAACTCATAATTCGCTATCCAATTCTTTCAGACGACTGACCATTTTTTCAATACGGTGTCGAGCCACATCGGTTTTTTCAATCAGTTGAGCTCGTTCGCTCAGCCAGGCGGCCTGTTGAGATTTAAGCAGCATATTCTCTTCCCGCAAACGGCGACTGGCACGAAGCAGTTCATCGACTTGCTGTTCCAATTGTTGAATCGCGTGTTTATCCATTTAGTATGAGTTCTAGGCTATGCGAGAATAGAGATGATCAATTTACCCCCATCTGAAGGCAGCATCAAACTTCGCCAGCCTGCGGATTGGGGGGTAACTCGGCTATAACTATAGACGCGCCCTGCCAATCGGGTCAACAACTGTCATAATAGACGCCTGCTCAAGGCTAGCGCGTGATTAACATTGCTGGCCGGCTTATTTTCAAAATCAGGACCTTAAGCTTTATGTCACAACTTTATTTCCCTTCGCTGGCCCCCGACAAACAAACCGGTGATGGCCCCGCTACGCTGGCAGAACTGCAGGGTGCGCTATGTGGTCTGCTATGCATGGATGCAATGGCCGATCGCACCAGTTGGTACACTCGTTTATTTGAAGACTTCCACCCAGGCGAGGAAGAAAAACAGGACCTGTCGCATCTTTTTGATGAAACCATGCAGTCGCTCAACAGTCTTGATTTCGAGTTTGAAATGGAACTGCCGGATGACGATGCGCCTTTAGCATCACGTCTATCAGCCATGGCCGACTGGTGCCAGGGACTGGTTTATGGTCTGGGTACCAGCGGCATGACCAATGAAACCGATTTGTCTGATGATTGTCGTGAATTTGTGACCGATGTCATTAAAATCAGCCAGGTCAGTTTTGATGAAATTCAGGACAGCGAACAGGAAAAAGCCAATTTCGAAGAGCTGGTTGAATATTTGAGAATGGGGTTGTTCCTGCTCTATGGTGAGCTGCAACCGGTCGATCCGACTGAAGAAAAAAACACTGAACACTAATGCTAACCGCCGGCCTCACAACTCTGAGGCGGCCACAATAGTTAAACAGGTTTTATGTTGAAAAAAGAATTCGCCAAACGCCGCCAACGTCTGATGGAAATCATGGGTGAGGACAGTATTGCTGTATTGCCCAATGCGCCGGTTGCCCCGCGTAACCGTGATGTCGACTTTCCCTATCGCAGTGACAGTCACTTTCATTACCTTACCGGTTTTGATGAACCGGAGTCGGTAATGGTGTTGATTCCGGGCCGGGAACATGGTGAATTTATCCTGTTCTGTCGTGAGCGGGATCTGGATAAAGAAATCTGGGATGGCTACCGCGCCGGGCAGGAAGGTGCGGTCGAACAGTTCGGTGCTGACGACTCCTACCCCATCAGCGATCTGGATGATATTTTGCCCGGCCTGCTGGAAGGCAAGGAAAAAGTCTATTACACCATGGGTAATCAGCCCGCTTTTGATCAGCATATGGTGTCCTGGCTCAACCATCTGCGTCAGGCAGCCCGCGCCGGTAAACACTCACCACATGAAATCGTCGATCTGGAATACAGCCTCAATGAACTCCGGCTGTTCAAATCCGGTGCTGAAATCAAGGCTATGCGCCATGCGGCAGAAGCCTCGGTCAAAGCCCATATCCGTGCGATGCAGTTCACCCGTCCGGGCAAATGGGAATATGAAGTCGAAGCGGAGCTGATTCATGAATTCATGAAACACGGCTGCCGCTCCCCCGCCTATCCTTCTATTGTCGGTGGCGGCGAAAACGGCTGCATCCTGCATTACATCGAAAACAGCAGCAAACTGAAAAACAATGATCTGCTGCTGATTGATGCCGGTGCCGAATACCAGTGTTACGCTGCGGATATCACCCGCACTTTCCCGGTCAACGGCAAATTTACCGAGCCGCAGCGCCAGCTGTATCAGGTCGTGCTCGATGCCCAGAAATCCGCCATTGCAGCGGTCAAACCGGGCAATCACTGGAACCAACCACATGAAGCCGCGGTTGAAGTACTCACCCGGGGCCTGATTGATCTGGGCTTACTGAAAGGTGAGTTGCAGCAACTCATCGATGATAACGCCTATCGCGAATTCTTCATGCACCGTACCGGTCACTGGCTGGGCATGGATGTTCACGATGTCGGTGACTACAAGATTGATGAACAGTGGCGGCTGCTGGAACCGGGCATGGTGCTCACGGTTGAACCCGGACTGTATATACGCGACCCGCAGCATATCGATAAGAAATGGCATTTCACCGGTATCCGCATCGAAGATGATGTGCTGGTGACCAAAGACGGCTGTGAAGTCCTGACAGAAGCCGCGCCCAAGGAAATTGATGAGATTGAGGCATTAATGGCTGAAGCCTTTTCAGCCTCAGCTGCTTGAATAAAGAGAAAGCCATGAACCAGGCCGACAGCCCGCCCCGTACCAGTGACAAAGACTTCGATCTGCTGATTGTTGGCGGCGGTATGGTTGGCGCCAGTCTCGCTGTCGCACTGGAACAGTCCTCTCTCAATATCGGTCTGGTGGAAGCGCAGCCCCTGCAAAGCAATAGCCAGCCCAGTTTTGATGATCGTGGTATCGCATTAAGTTATGGCTCTCAGCGGATTTTTCAGCGCATGGGGCTGTGGCCTGACATTGCCCCTTTTGCCACCGCTATCAAACATATTCATATCTCCGACCGCGGCCGTTTTGGCGTCACCCGTCTGTCTGCTGACAAAGAGCGAGTCCCGGCATTGGGTCAGGTGCTGACCGCAAGAGACCTGGGCCGGACCTTGAATCAACGCTTACAGCAAATGACTCGACTGAAACTGCTGTGCCCGGCTCAGGTGACGGCACTGGAGCAGGACTCTGATCATGTGACCCTGACCCTGGACAACGGCGAGACGATTCGAACCCGTGTGGTGGTTGCCGCCGATGGCCGCGATTCCACCATCCGCCAGTTGTTGAATTTAGGGGCCTGGCAACAGGAATATCAGCAGACCGCCGTGACTGCCAATATCAGTACCGACAAGTTGCATCAGGGCTGGGCCTATGAACGCTTTACTGACAGCGGACCGATGGCACTGCTGCCAATGTCTGATAACCGTAGCAGTCTGGTCTGGACCGTTCGCAGCGGCGATGAGCTGGACTTACTGAACCTGAGCGGTGACGACTTTCTTGAAAGGCTTCAACAGCGCTTTGGGTACCGGGCCGGTCGCTTTATCCGGGTCGGTCAGCGCCACAGTCATCCTCTGACGCTGATGCAATCCGATATGCCGGTACAGCAGCGTATCGTGTTTATTGGTAATGCCGCACACAGCCTGCACCCGATTGCCGGCCAGGGATTCAACCTGGGGCTTCGTGATGTGGCCGTACTGGCTGAATGCCTGGCAGATGCCGCTGATGATTGCGGTGAGATGACCCTGCTGCAACGCTACCAGAGTTGGCGCCAGAAAGATCAGGATCAGGTGGTGCAGGCGACTGACAAACTGGTGAGGTTGTTCAGTAATGACATCAGCCTGTTGGGTCATCTGCGTGGAGCGGGGCTGGCCCTGCTCGATACGCTGCCTGCAGCGAAGCATCTTCTGGCTCAGCGAAGTATGGGGCTGGGACAGAAACAACCGCGTCTGGGTAGAGGCTTAAGCTTATGAATCAGACTTTTGATATTGTCATTGTCGGTGGCGGCATGGTCGGCGCCACGCTGGCGGTTGCGCTGGCATCAGAACCCGCACTGAAAATCGCACTGGTTGAGGCGCAATTGCCTGAAGCCCCGGCCGCCGGGTCTCCATACGATCTCCGCGTCAGTGCCCTCACCCGCAGCAGCGAGATTCTGCTGACCAGGCTGGGGCTGTGGTCGCAGCTACCGGGAGAGCGCGTGAGTGCTTTTACCGATATGCGGGTCTGGGAAAATGAAGGTAGCGAGCTGCACTTTAACAGTGCCGATCTGGGTGAGCCCTGGCTCGGTCATCTGCTGGAAAACCGGGTGCTGCAAACCATCAGTCTGGCTGAATGTCAGCGTATGCCCAATATCAAAGTTATCAGCCCGGCACAGCCCAGCCATTATGAGCCCTATCAAGTCACCCTGGATAACGGCGATGTGCTGCAGGCCAGGTTGATTGTCGCCGCAGATGGTGCCCAATCGCCGTTGCGTGAATGGGCAGGCATTAAGCTCAAGGGCTGGTCCTATGATCAGAAGGGACTGGTCGCCACGGTGACCACCGAGCACAGTCACCAGCATACCGCCTGGCAGCGATTTTTGAGCGAAGGCCCACTGGCGCTGCTGCCACTGCCCGAGCTGAATCAATGTTCGATAGTCTGGTCACTCAATAGCAGCAGTGCCGATCGATTACTGGCGCTGTCGGAGGCGGACTTCATTGCAGAACTGAACGAGGCCTGTCAGCTCAAACCTGCCCACATCACCACCATCAGTGAACGTGCTGCTTTCCCACTTCAGCTTCGTCATGCTGACAGCTACATCAAGCCCGGGCTGGCTTTAGTCGGTGATGCCGCCCACATTATTCATCCGTTGGCGGGGCAGGGCGTCAATATCGGTTTGCTGGATGCCGCCACTTTGACCGAAGTCGTTTTGAATGCTCACCAGCATGACCGCGATATCGGCAGCCTGCATACCTTGCAGAAATATCAGCGTCAGCGTCATGCTGATAACCTGCTGATGCAGTTCAGCATGGATATGTTCAAACGGGTATTCAGTAGCCGGCTGGCCCCGGTGAGATGGCTGCGTCAATTCGGCTTGCGTGGCGTCAATCACAGTACCTGGCTGAAAAATCTGTTTATGCATCAGGCGGCAAGCCGCCCATTTGCGACTCCGTCTCTGAGCCAGCCCGAACATCGCCACTGACATCGTCTTAGTGTGAACTGACTCTCATCCGGCATTTGACCGTCGGACCTAACAAGCCAATACTGGCTCTCAACTGCAAACGGAGAACATTTATGATTGGCTTTATTTCCCGCCAGTTCCTGACCGGGCTTATCACGATTCTGCCCCTGACATTAACCGCCTATCTGATTTACTGGTTTATCGTTTCGACTGAAAAGGCGCTCGGCGGTGTGATCAAGTTTATTCTGCCCGATTATCTCTATTGGCCGGGAATGGGCTTTATTGCCGCTTTGCTGCTAATTTTTATGATTGGCCTGATGATGCAGTTGTATGTTTTCAAAGCCCTGTTTCGCTATATTGAACAGCTCCTCTACCACATGCCTCTGATTAAATCAGTTTACGGCGCAATTCGTGACTTCTTTCAGTACTTCTCCCCGACCCGCAAAAGTGAGTTCGAACAGGTCGTTGCTGTTAAGCTGGACAATGGCATGGAACTGATTGGTTTTATCACGCTGGACTCATCAGCGTCCTTGCCGATCGAGTCGGAAGACGGCGAAGAGCGGGTGCTGGTGTTTCTGCCGATGAGTTATAACATCGGTGGCTACCCGGTGATGATGCCCAAAAATCGCCTGCGGCCCGTGAATATGTCCATGGAACAGGCGATGCGTTTCGTGTTGACCGCCGGTGTCGCCGGTCACAACGGCAAGGAAGATTAAATTGGCAGGAATACGACGGTTGCAGCCCTGACCACCACGGTTTTGATAATCCGGCCGGTCTTATGCGAGATGATCTCGGCAAGATTATCCTGGGTCGCAATCATCCGGCCAATCAGTCGCTGATAGCTTAGATTGCGCCGCTCGTCGGCAAGGCTGTCACTAAGCATCAACAGATTACCTTCTTTGTCCCGGCTCTTAGCCAGCAACCACGCCGCAATCTCAATATTGCGGGCACTATTGTAGAGTTTCTGTTGATCGATTGAAGTCAGATAGAAAAACTCGGTGTTATTATCATAGGAAGCCATCAGCATCCGTCGCAGGCCGATGATAAAGGCCAGTACCCGGTCGCCTTGATAGCTCTCATCGAGTGCCAGCCTGACAATATCTGTGGGGCGTCGAATCTGACTGAATTCGGCATAGTTATAATTGAACGGCCGCGAAAAGGTCAGCTCGACACTGGCTTTGATATCGCGGAGCTCGCGGTCGTAACGCAGCCCGGGATTTCGCTTATAGAGCTTGACCATCAGCTTTTTCAAATCACGCATTACAACCTGCTGATGCAGCTCAATGACTTCGTCAATATCGCTCTTAGCCAGTCGCTCTATGCTGTTTTTACTGTTGCCCGCGGCGGTCATACAACCGCTCAACAACAGGGCAAAGAACAGCAGACTACACCATCTCATCCAGCAACTGGCCCCTGTCAGTGGAAGCTTGTGTCGGTAGTTCATTGATATACAGGTATTGCTGCACGGCGCGGGGAAGCAATGTCGCTTGATCGTTATCACCGTCAAAGCGGCGATCACTACTGATAAAATTTCTGACGAAGCGGGCCTGCTGACCGTCTTCACTACTGTTAGGGGCGATAACAACCGACGTGTTATTAGCCCGATCCGGCGTCAGTGAGGTGTTGACTTGCTCAACATCAAAAATAACCGGCGCACGTGCACTGTTCCGGTTATCAACCGGAACCAATGGGTAAAAGTCAGCAGGACGATTACTGTTTATCTGCATGTTTGTTTATAGAGGCTGCGGCCTTGCCCTGGCGGTTTCCCGACCGGCGCGGACGACGACGCCTGCCCCCCTCTCTTTTGCCTCGATGCGGCGCGGTTTTTTTCTCGCTTTTGACCGGCGGCTTGGGCTCGATAAGCGTTTCATCGGCGGTCGAAGCAATAGGCAGTTTATGCTTGATATAAGTTTCAATATCGGGCAGTGAAAACACAAACTCTTCACAGGCAAAGCTGATTGCGACGCCGCTGGCACCGGCCCGGGCGGTGCGGCCGGTACGGTGCACATAATCTTCGACATCTTGAGGCAAATCAAAGTTGAACACATGACTCACTGCTGGAATATGCAGGCCTCGGGCAGCCACATCGGTCGCCACCAGAAACGGAAACTCACCGTCCTGAAAATGCTGCAGCAGTCGTTCGCGTTTTTTCTGTGGCACGTCCCCGGATAATAAAGAAGCCTTATGACCATTGCCTTCCAGGTAGCCCCAGACACGATCGGCAACGTGTTTGGTGTTAACGAAAATAATACTGCGTTCAGGCTGCAGCTTCTCAATCAGCGCAAGCAGAAGCGGAATTTTCTCTTCATTGGCCGGATAATAAACCCATTCTTCGATACGATCGCCCATCATTTTTTCGGGCTCGACCTGTACTTTTTCCGGGTTATTCATATGCTCATAGGCCAGTTCGCTGACCTTGTAGCTCAAGGTGGCAGAAAACAGCATGCCCAGGCGTTGTCCCGGTGCTGGGATCCGGCGCAGGAAATAACGGACGTCTTTGATAAAGCCCAGATCAAACATGCGATCGGCTTCATCCAGCACCACCGCCTCGATATATTTCAGGCTGAAAACGCGTTGCTTGTGATAATCCAGCAGTCGTCCCGGCGTGCCCACCAGCACATCACAGCCTTCATTGAGGGCATCGCGTTGTTTCTGGTAATCCTTGCCGCCGTGCGCAATCGCTATGCGCAGATTAGCTCCGGTGTTGAGCAGCTTGGCGTCCTTCATGATCTGGATCGCCAGTTCACGCGTCGGCGCCAGAATCAAAGCCCGGGGCTGTTTGCCATCCCAGTTGTCCAATGGCGGTGTTTGCAGCAGCCGTTGAAAAGTTGCCAGCAGAAAGGCGATGGTTTTACCGGTACCCGTCTGGGCCTGCCCTGCTACGTCTTTGCCCTCCAGCAATAAAGGCAGGGATTGCGCCTGGATCGGGGTACAGAATTCGAAACCTGCCTGGTCCAGGCCAGCCTGCAGTGCAGGATTCAGGGGCAGGGTTTTGAAGGCCTGGTCAGTTAGATGTGCACTCATATAAATACTTGCATTAGCGTTGATGATAGGAAAAAATGTTAGGCTCTATCGCATGGGAGTATATACCTAAGTCGGCCTGAAATGCAGGTTTGAAGATGCAACCTCGCCAGGCCCGGTATAATCCAACGATACTTTATATACCACTGGAGATGAAACATGAGCGATAACGTCACCAACGTGACCGATGGCGACTTTGACAGCCAAGTACTACAGTCCGACATTCCTGTCTTGGTTGACTACTGGGCAGAATGGTGTGGTCCCTGCAAAATGATTGCACCTGTGCTGGAAGAAATCGGCGGTGAATATGCCGGCAAACTGAAAGTGTGCAAACTGAACATTGACGAAAATCAGGACACACCGCCGCGTTATGGTATCCGTGGTATCCCGACTCTGATGCTGTTCAAGGATGGTGAAGTGGAAGCTACCAAAGTGGGCGCGCTGACCAAGTCCCAGTTGGCCGCATTCCTGGACAGCAATCTGTAATGATGTCCCTTCCCCACACCTGCGGGTGTGGGGCTGCCCTGCAGCCTATGCCGCGCGGAACCCCCGCTTGTCTGCGCCAGTCTGTGATACCGTCGTGCCCGTCTGCCAATCCGGCAACGGCCTCATACAAAAGCCAGTGCAAATCAAAGAATGGATGTTTCCGAGCTACTCAATGATCTGAATAAACCTCAGCGTGAAGCGGTGGCCGCCCCTTTGGGCCATGCCCGTATTCTGGCCGGTGCCGGCAGCGGTAAAACCCGCGTGTTGGTGCACCGTGTTGCCTGGCTAATTCAGGCTGAAGGATTCTCACCGGCCAATATTCTGGCCGTCACCTTCACCAATAAAGCGGCTGCGGAAATGCGTGGACGTATTGAAGACATGCTGGGTTATCCGCCCGGCGGCATGTGGGTTGGCACTTTCCATGGCCTGGCGCATCGCCTTTTGCGGGCACACTGGAAAGATGCCGGTTTGCCGCAAAGCTTTCAGATCCTCGACAGCGACGATCAACTGCGCATGCTCAAGCGCATCATCCGCGCCATGGAACTGGATGAAGCCCAGTGGCCGCCCAAGCAGGCACAGTGGTATATCAATGCCCAGAAAGACGAAGGCCTGCGGGCCAAGGATATCCAGGCCGGACACGATCCCTATTCCCAGAAAATGCTGGCCATCTACAAGGCCTATGAAGAAGCCTGCCAGCGTGCCGGCGTCATTGATTTTGCTGAAATTCTGCTGCGCTGTCATGAACTCTGGCTCAAGCGCGCCGATATACTGGCACAGTATCAGCAGCGTTTCAGCCAGATCCTGGTCGACGAGTTTCAGGACACCAACACCCTGCAATATGCCTGGCTGAGATTATTGGCCGGCGACAGTGGCAAGATGTTCATCGTGGGAGATGATGATCAGTCGATTTACGGCTGGCGCGGTGCACGTATTGAGAATATTCAGCAGTTTGACAAGGATTACCACGGCGCGACCACCATTCGGCTCGAACAGAATTACCGCTCCACCGGCAACATTCTGAAAGCCGCCAATGCCGTCATCGCCAATAACAGCGAACGGCTGGGCAAAGAACTCTGGACCGAAGACGACGATGGCTGTCCGATCCAGATCTACAACGCCTTCAACGAACGTGATGAAGCTTCCTACCTGGTCGGTCAGGTGCAGAAATGGGTCGATGATGGCGGCCGTCGCAGTGACTGTGCCGTGCTCTACCGTTCCAATGCCCAGTCAAGGGTGATTGAGGAAGCCCTTCTACAAGTCGCCATGCCCTATCGGGTCTATGGCGGATTACGCTTTTTCGAGCGCGCTGAAATCAAGGATGTGCTCTCTTATCTGCGTCTGATTGCCAACCGTCAGGATGACGCCGCTTTTGAGCGAGTTGTGAATACCCCGACCCGTGGCATCGGTGCTGCCACCCTGACCCAATTACGTCAGTACGCCCGGGAGCGTGATCTGTCGATGTGGCACAGTGCGCTGGAAATGCTGGAGGCCAAGGCTTTTTCTGCCCGCGCCGGCAATGCGCTGGCCGCCTTTTTGACCCTGATAGACTCGCTGACACCGGAACAACCGGATATGCCACTGCATGAACTCACCCAGTTGGTGATTGACGAATCCGGTCTGCGGCAACACTTTGCCAAAGACAAGAGTGAAAAAGGTCAGGGCCGTATCGAAAACCTGGATGAATTAATCAGCGCCACCCGCCAGTTTGTCCGGCCCCAGGATGAGGAAGAGCAAAATCTCACCGAGTTGGATGCCTTCCTCGCCCATGCTGCACTGGAAGCCGGTGAAAACCAGGGTGATCGCTGGGAAGACTGTGTGCAGTTGATGACCTTGCACTCCGCAAAGGGCCTGGAATTTCCCGTGGTCTTCATGGTGGGCATGGAAGAGGGCCTGTTCCCGGGGCAGAAATCCAGTGATGACCCATTGCGGCTCGCCGAAGAGAGGCGGCTCTGTTATGTGGGCATGACGCGTGCCCGCGAGACGCTCTATCTGCTCTATACCGAACAGCGCTTCCTTTACGGACAGGAACTGATTCAGCGACCGTCAAGGTTTCTCGCTGAACTACCGATGGAATGCATCGAGGAAGTCAGAGCACGCAGTAACCGCATTACCCCCGGCCTGAAAACCATCAGTAATGCCGCCGGCGCTGAACTGAGTGAAGCCGGCCTCAGAACCGGCCAGCAGGTGATGCATCAGAAATTTGGGCCTGGCACAGTCATTGATACCGAAGGTGCTGGTAAAAATGCTAGGGTACAGGTCAATTTCAAACATGCCGGCAGCAAATGGCTGGTGCTGGCGTATGCTAAGTTAGATGTCTTATAAGGAAACAACCATGTCGAAGCCTGCTTTTCTGCGTTATCTGCTGCCGGGTCTGCTGGCATTGCTATTAACTGCCTGTGGCCCGGAAGATGAGGCCGGCACAACAACGGCGATCGACAACAGTAAAACCTATAACTGGAAAATGGTGACCACCTGGCCACCCGGTTTCCCTGTCCTGCAGGAGGGTGCGGAGCGCTTTGCCGAGCATGTAAAGGCGATGTCTAATGGCCGCATTAACATCAAGGTCTATGCTGGCGGTGAATTGATTCCAGCCCTGCAGACTTTTGATGCGGTATCACAGGGCACAGTAGAAATGGGCCATGGCAGTGCCTATTACTGGGCTGGCAAAGTGCCGGAAGCCCAGTTTTTCTCCACAGTGCCGTTTGGCATGACGCCCCGCGGTATGAACGCCTGGCTTTATCACGGCGGCGGCCTGGAACTGTGGCGTGAAGTGTATGAGCCTTTTCACGTAGTGCCTTTCCCTCTGGGTAACACCGGTGTGCAGATGGGGGGCTGGTTTAATAAAGAAATCCATTCCGTCGATGATCTCAATGGTCTGAAAATGCGCATTCCCGGTCTCGGCGGTAAAGTTTTTGCCAAGGCTGGCGGTAACCCGGTACTGCTGGCAGGCAGCGAGGTTTATACAGCACTGGAACGCAACACGATTGATGCGACTGAGTGGATTGGCCCCTATCATGATCAGCGCCTCGGCCTGTATCGTGCTGCCAAACATTATTACTATCCGGGCTGGCATGAGCCGGGCACGGTACTCGAACTCACCGTCAATAAGCGTGCCTGGGACAGCCTGACACCGGATCTGCAGGCGATCATCACGCATGCCGCCGAATCCGAGAACGTGCTGATGCTATCGGAAATGGAACAGAAAAACTTATCGGCGCTGAAAGAACTGCAAGCCCGCGATGATATCGAAATCAAACGATTCCCGGACGATGTGCTGGCCAGGCTACAGTCGATGACTGAAGAAACGTTGGCTGAAGAAGCCGCCGCCAACCCCGACTTCAAACGCATTTATGAGGCTTACCAGGCCTTCCGTGAAAAAGACGATGCCTGGACCGCCATTTCCGAAAAGTCCTATCTCGCGATCGAGAACAATTAATGCTGTTTATTATCTTCACGGCTGAAGGACTGCGTGAGGCGCAACAGGAAGTCCTCACTAATCAAGCCGAGCTGTGGCTGAACCCGGGCCTGAAAGATAAGTCTGATTTAGGGCACTTTGAACAAGCTGGTATTTTGGTACATGTGTTACCGGAAGAGACCGATGCCGCTAATGAGAAAGCAGTGATGGCCGCACTGGCCTATGTCGAAAGCCAGAGCCGCGATAAAGACATTTTTGTTGAGTACTTATGAAGAACTATCTAATTGCTTTAATGATGCTGGTCAGTCTGCCACTGGCTGCTGACAGTGAATGGGACAAGGTCCGGAAAGCATTCACCGAGCCGACTCAAATCACGGTTTATCGCAGCCCGAACTGCCAGTGCTGCCACAAGTGGATTGAGCATCTGCGAAAACACGACTTCAGCGTCGACGATCAGGTCACTCACAACCTGGAAGCGATGGCACCACGCCAGAGGGTACCGACCGTGATGCGGTCCTGTCACACCGCCGTCGTCAATGGCTACCTGATTGAAGGTCATGTACCGGCGCAGGATATCAAGCGTCTGCTGCTCGAAAAACCTTCGGTCATCGGTCTGTCAGTACCGGAGATGCCGGTCGGGACACCCGGTATGGAAATGGGCGCCAAGAAGGATGACTTCACGGTCGTGACTTTCGACAAAGACAATCAATTCCGCATTTTCAACCGTTACGAAGTTGGACCCGATCAGCTATATCAAAGCGTTTCCACCGGGGAGTAATCACCATTGGAAATCCTTGTGGTGCTGGGACGCCTGCTGTTCTCGGCGTTTGCCAATGTTTTTCAGAAACAGCTGACGCACCGGGGACTGCACCCCTTCTTCATTGTTTTTGCATCCTATGTGGTACTGGCAGTCATCTGTCTGCCGCTGCTGTTTACGTTTAATCCGTTTCAGCTATCCAGCCAATTCTGGATCAATATCTTTTTTGCCGCCCTGCTCGATATGGCCGGCACCCTGTTTCTGGTGATGTCATTATCGAAAACCGACCTGTCGGTGTTCGGCCCGCTGAATGCCTACAAGGTGGTCATTTCGATGCTGCTGGCGCTGCTATTTCTGGGTGAAGTACCGAGTCTGCAGGGTTTTGCCGGTGTCTTCATCATTGTGGTCGGCAGTGTCTTTCTGTTCCCCCCAAAATCGCATCAGGGCGGTGTCTGGCAACTTTTTTTTCAAAAAGGCGTGCAGTTTCGTTTTCTGTCAATACTGCTGTTTTCGATTGGCACGCTCCCCCTGAAAAATGCGGTGGTCGCCGGCGGTGCTTTGCCTACCACCGTGTTCTGGTGCCTGATAGGTTTGCCCCTGGCGGGGATCGCCCAGTTACTGTTTGTGCATGACAACTTCAAGGCCGATCTGGCTCTCGCCCGCGATCAGGTCTACCCCTTTGTTTATCTGGGTTGTCTGATTTTTCTGATGCAGTACATGACTATGCTGGTCTTTTCGCAGTTACTGGTGGCTTATTCACTGGCACTGTTTCAACTCAGCATGGTCTTACAGGTATTCCTGGGCTACCGGATCTTCAATGAAAAACATGTGTTGAGACGGCTTGCCGCCTGCCTGGTGATGGTTGGTGGCAGCCTGATGGTATTGAGCGTCTGAGCAGTGATGGCAGGTGCCTGTTATGATGCGTCTATCTAGATTAGGGAGGTAATAATGAAACTTCTATCCATCTTGCTGGCCAGCGTGCTCAGCAGCCCACTGGCCCATGCTTCCACGACATTAACGCCAGCCTGGAAAACCACCACTGAGCTGCAGGCCCCGGAGTCGGTCATTTACCATCCGGGCAGTGATGCTTTGTATGTCTCCAACGTCAACGGCGCCCCCGATGCCGTCGATGGTAATGGCTTTATCAGCCAGCTTTCGGATGAGGGAGAAATTAAAGACCTCTACTGGCTGGATGGGCTGGATGCGCCTAAAGGGCTCGCGATTAAAGACGATCTGCTCTATGTTGCTGATATCAATGAGCTTGTGGTTATTGACATCAACAGCCAGAGCATCACCGCACGCTACCCTGCCGAACAGGCAAAATTCCTCAACGATGTCAGCATCGATCAACAGGGCCGGGTGTATGTCAGCGATATGATGACCAACCAGATTTATCGTCTGGCTGACGGAACGTTTTCATTGTGGATGGATGATCCACAACTGGAAGCACCCAACGGTCTGCTGGTTGAAGGCGACAAACTCATTGTAGGCAGTTGGGGCGAAATGACCGACGGCTTTGCCACCGAAGTCCCGGGCCACCTGAAAATCATTGCTCTGGAAACCCGAGCAATTCAGAGCCTGGGCGACGGTACGCCGGTCGGCAACCTGGATGGGATTGAAGCAGATGGCAAGGGTAATTATCTGGTCACCGACTGGATGAATGGTCGTTTGCTTTTGATCAATCCCAATGGCCACAGTGAAACGCTGATTGAATTTGAACAGGGCAGCGCCGATCACACGGTAATGCCGGAGAAAAACCTGGTTATCGTGCCGATGATGATGCAGAACCAGGTACAGGCATTCAGGATTTCCCATCAATGACTTTTGATGACTTGATGCTCGACCAGCCTCTGCTCGAGGCATTGGCTGCGGAAGGATTTACCACCCCGACACCGGTTCAGCAGCAATCCATTCCGCCCCTGCTGGCTGGTGAAGATGTGCTGGCCTGCGCCGCGACCGGTACCGGCAAAACGCTGGCGTTTGTGCTGCCGCTATTGCAGAAACTGCTGGATGAGCCGGCTGACGGCAAACGTGCCGTGGCCCTGATTCTGGCCCCGACCCGAGAACTGGCTTTCCAGACTCAGCATGTGATTGAGCGTCTGGCCAGTGCCATTTCACCGCGCGTTGCGATGATCACCGGCGGCCAGTCACCAGCGGCGCAGGTCGACTACCTGCAACAGGGCTGCAATATTATCATCGCCACCCCGGGCCGCATGCTACAACTGATTGAACAGGAACAGGCCGATTTATCCGCGGTGGAGTATGTTGTCATTGACGAAGCGGATCGCATGCTGGATATGGGCCAGGGCCCCGATGTTGCCAACGTGCTGGCAGCGATAAAAACCGCTTTCCAGACCTCGCTGTTTTCCGCGACACTGGCTGGTGCCGGTGTTGAGCTGTTTGCCAAAGCGCTGCTGCCCGAAGCTCAGCACATCGAGATTGATGCCGCCAACCAGTATGCCCAGCAGGTCAGTCAGAGCGTCTACCTGGCTGACAACAGAGAGCACAAGCTCGCCCTGCTCAAGGCGACAATTCAGTTGCCTGACTGTCAAAGTGCGCTGGTGTTCTGTAATAAAAAAGAACGGGCAATGGAAGTGACTGATTACCTGCAGTCACAGAATATTTCGGCTCAGGCCATACATGGTGATTATTCTCAGGCTGATCGCCGTGAACGCACCCGCAAATTCCGCCAGGGTACTATCAAGGTTTTGGTAGCCACTGATGTCGCCTCTCGCGGGTTGGATCTGCCACAAGTGAGCCATGTCATCAATTACGACGTCCCGTTTCGCGGTGATATCTACATTCACCGTGTCGGCCGCACCGGCCGCGCTGGTCAGACCGGCAACGCGGTCAATCTGGTCGAACCTAATGATCAGAAAAACCTGCAACGAGTGGAACACCACATTGGTCAGGCTTTACCTGTCCGTAAGATGAAAGGTCTCGCCCCCAAAGCCAAACACAATAAGAAAAAGAGCAAGGACAAAGACAAACCGCGTTATATCGCCAAGAAAGATCGTGCCTGACAAGCTGAGTTCTCACCACAAGCTGATTCTGCTGCGCTGGCTGCTCCTTATCAGCACTGGCCTGCTTGTCGCCGGACTGTTTCTGCCGATGCTGACCATCACCCAGCTTATTGTCATCAGCAACGAGTTTTCGGTGATTTCCGGCATTATCGAACTGTGGAAAGCCGGTCAGTACATCCTGTTTATGGTGATTGGCTGTTTCAGTGTACTGATACCATTCGCCAAAATCGGCTTATTGTTCAAGCTGCTGCAATCCGATGAGAAACCGCACCCGATTAAGATGAAACTGCTTGGTCTGATGCATGATTACGGCCGCTGGGCTATGCTGGATGTGATGGTCGTTGCCATGCTGATTGTTACGGTCAAGATGGGCGCGATTGCCAGTATTCAGATCCATCCGGGTTTGTATGTCTTCGGCGCGGCGGTGTTATTGATTATGTTGACCACGCAGTCGACGGTCAGGCTTCTGGAACAGGAGTCCGCTCCCTCAGATTTCAATCCTCGTTCAAACAACTCAGTCTGAACTTTTTAGCTAGACTAAACGATTCTTTCAGACACATTTCAGATGTGTCTTCTAGCACTGATATCTAAGCGAATTTTCGAGGCCGGTTTCGCCTTGATGGCGAGTCAGGGAAGATATTCGCCACATCCCTGTGGCTCAGGTTGCTTCGCAATTCAAAATCGTTCCTGACGATTTTGTGCGCGCCCATTTCCCTAACAACCCCTGGGCGCCCCAATGTGCTGGCCCCCGGCTTCACTGCGTTGCTCAGTTTATCTGGGAATTGAGCAAAACTCGCTACGCTCACAAATTTGTCTGGAACAAATTTGGACGCCAGAGGAGCCCGAAGGGTGAGTGGCAGGGATGCCACGAATCAGACACTGCTCAATCCTTATCCAGATAAACCTGCGCTACTCGTCAGCACATAAGTGGATAAGTGAATCGGAGCATGATTCGACATGCTGAAGTATTTTGATTTCCTCTAAAGTATCGCCAATGAAAGTGTTGTATTTAATATTCCCTGCATCCCCCGTTTGTGCTGACGAGGAATGCTCTTTATTCAGGTCTGAGGGCGGCTAGTGTTTGAGCGTAGCGAGTTTTAGCCGACCGCCTGAATAAAGAGAATGACGAGTGAAGCCGCAGGCCAGCGCATTGGGGCGCCTTTTGTTTGGTTCGTTTATTTTGGGCGAGCAAAATAAATGAACGCCCAGCGGCAGCTCTCCCAACTCCAATTAAGAAACCCAGTTCCAGGAGATTGCCGCGGCCTAACGGCCTCGCAATGACGGATTGCAAAGTCCGGGCAGATACTAAGACTTACCCGGTATTGCGCATCCCCGCCGAAATCGCACTAATCGTCCGTAATAATGGATCCAGCCAGCGCTGACGATCGTCTTCTGACTGAGCACTATCGCGATAACGCTGCAATAACAGAATCTGCATATAGTTAATCGGATCCAGATAAGGTTCGCGCCGTCGCAGCGAGCTTTTCAGAGAAGGCAGTTCAGCTAGCAAAGAATCCGCTTCCACCACCAGCAGTACCTGTTTAACCGTCTTGTGGTATTCCGCCGCAATCAGTTCAAACACCTGCTGACCCTGGAAAGCATCTTCGCAGAGGGCAGCGTAACGGCGGGCGATACTCATATCGGCCTTGGACAATGACATCTGGGTATTGCTGAGCAAAGCGCGGAAAAACGGCCACTGTCTGACCATCTGCCGCAAAATCGCAATCTTGTCTTCATCGCCCTGATGCCAGGCTTCCAGTGCACTACCGATCCCATACCAGGCCGGCAGTGTGTGCCGGGACTGTGCCCAGGAAAACACCCAGCCGATAGCACGCACCGAGGATTTGGAACGGTCACCGGGTTTGCGGTGGGATGGCCGCGAGCCGATATTCATCATGCCGATCTCGGTGACCGGGCAGACTTCGTAGAAATAATCCAGAAAGCCCGGTGTATTCTCAGTGAGTTTACGATAGCTGGCCTCACCGGTTTGAGTCAGCTTATGCATGATGTCGAGATAAGCCGGTTCCACCTGGCCGATTTCAGTGACCAGGCTGCGGGAGGCTTTCATTAACCCGGACACACCCATGCCCAGTTCGTAGGCTGCCGTCTCAACATTACCGTATTTGAACGACAGTACCTCACCCTGCTCGGTGAATTTAATCTGACCATGCACCGTACCCATCGGCTGCGACAAAATGGCATCATGGGTCGGGCCACCCCCACGACCAATAGTGCCGCCACGACCATGAAACATCCGGCATTCGACTTCATGTTGTTGAGTCAACCGGGTGATTTTTTTCTGCGCGTGAAACAGGTTCCAGCCGGAAGCGAGAATACCGCCGTCTTTACAGGAGTCGGAATAGCCCAGCATCACTTCCTGCAGATTGCCCGAATCTGACAGCAGACGCCGGTAAACCGGGTTTTCCAGCAGAGAAGACATGACCGGCTCAATATGACCCAGATCCTCAATCGTCTCGAACAGTGGTGCGACACGGACGTGGCAGAAGCTGTCTCCGTTCTCATCAACACCACAGAGGCCGGCAAAGCGGGCCAATGTCAGTACTTCCAGAATATGGCTGGCCTCATGCGTCATGGAAATCACATAACTGCCAAAAGCCTTGCTGCTGACTTCACTGTGCAGCCGTCGCATCAATGTAAAGACATTAAGGACTTCCTGATTATCGGAGTCCAGTGTCGGTAGCGCGGGCAGACTGGAGTGTGACAGCAGGTCTGTCAGTAATTGCTGACGCCCTGCCTCATCCAGTTGCAGGTAGTCCTGTTCAAGGTCCGTCGCTGCCAGGACCTCGGCCAGGGTCTCGCTGTGACGGGTTGATTCCTGGCGGATGTCGAGGTGATAAAGATAAAAGCCGAAAGTTTCGACCAGACGGATCAAATCATTGAGTTCTGCACCGGCCAGCTCCCTGTCGCCATTTTCCACCAGCGAATCATAAATCAGATTCAGATCGGCAAGCAGCTCATCTTCATTGGCATAGGCCAGACCCAGTGCGGTCGGCTCCAGATCCGGACGGAAATACTGCTGCAGCAGGCGCAGATTGTCTTCCAGCCGGTGACGCATCATGTAGAGCTTGCGGCGGTAAGGCTCATTCAGAAACCGATCCGGCTTGGCACGGAAAGCGCCGGCATAACGCTTTTCCGACTCGGCGATGTCTTCTGCCAGTGCATCACTGATCCAGCATAAAGGCTGGGAGTGGGTCAGGATATAACTGAGCTTGGTGACATCCTCCAGATAGCGACGTATCACGGTGCGCTTTTGCAATTGAATCGCCATTTCAGTGGTTTCGGCGGTGACAAACGGATTGCCATCGCGGTCACCGCCAATCCAGGAGCCGAACTTCACAAAGCCCGGCACTTTGAAAGCCTGGCCGGCTTCTATCTCGTCGCTGTAAACACGACGAATCGCATTTTCCAGATTACGGTAAGTGCGTGGCACTGCGTCGAACAGACTGACATTGAAGTAATACAGGCCGTTTTTAATTTCATCGCGCACGGTGGGCTTTATCGCCCGCACTTCGTCAGTTGACCACAACAGCTGTATTTGTCTTTTGATTTCCTTGCGAGTGCGCTCCTCGTCAAAAGCAGTGAGCGGTTCGTTGGTCAGCTGTTCGTCCAGCAGGAAGATACGGCGCAGAATTTCCATTACGGTGCGGCGTTTGGACTCGGTCGGGTGTGCGGTGAACACCGGCATATAGACCAGTGAATCAAGCAATGGCTGTAACTGGGCCAGCGACACACCCGCCTGTTTGAACTGACGTAGCGTATCCAGGTAGGAACCTTCCCACAGGTCGCCACCGTTACGCAGTTGCGTCATCCGGTTGTGATAATTAAAAGCCTCTTCCGCCGTGTTGAGCAGGCTGAAGTACATACTGAAAGCGCGAATCACTTCCCGCAATGTGGTTTCATCCAGTGTGTTGAGGAAGCCGAGCAGTTCGGTGCGCAAACCGGCGTTGTCATCCTTACGCAGGTTGATAAAACCTTTACGTAACCGTTCCACGGTCTCGTAAACTTCCCGTCCAGCGCGTTCATCAATCACCTCGCCCAGGATATGGCCGAGAAAACGGACATGCTGGCGCAGTTCCTTGTCGCTGAGCAAAGAGAGTTTGTCGACTGTACTGAGTACAGGCTGATAGTCAGTCATAGATTACCGATTCGCAATATGGTGGTAGAGATCAATATAGGTGTTGGCGCTGTTTTCCCAGCTGAAGTCGTGCTGCATCGCAACGAGCATCATACTGCGCCAGATCCGCGGCCTGGCGAACAATGCGACAGCCCGCAGCAGCGCTTGTTCCAGCGCCGTGACCGAGGCTTCATCAAAACAGAAACCGTTGGCTATACCAGCTTTGCGGTTTTCTTCACTGGCGTCAACCACGGTGTCAGCCAGGCCACCGGTGTTGCGCACGATCGGCAAGGTACCGTAACGCAGGCTATACATCTGATTGAGGCCGCAGGGCTCGAAACGCGACGGCATCAGAAACACATCAGCCCCGGCTTCGATTTCATGCGACAGCGCTTCATCGTAACCTATCGTCACAGCAACCCGGTCCGGGTACTTCGCCCGCAGTACCCGCAAATCCTGCTCAAAACCCGTCTCACCACTGCCGAGACAAACCAGTTGCACATCTTTTCCCGCCTCCAGCAGGCGACTCATCGCGGCAATGGCAAGATCGATCCCTTTTTGCGATACCAGTCGACTGATCAGGCCAATCAACAGCGCATTTTTGGTCTCGGGCAGGAAAAACTGTTTTTGCAGGGCAACCTTGTTCTGCGCCTTGTTGCGCAGTTGATTGACCGAAAAACGTCTGGCGATGAAGGGATCTGTTTCCGGATTCCAGATTTGGTAATCAATACCGTTGAGAATGCCGCTCAGTCGTCCCTGATCGCGGCGATGAGCCAGTAAACCCTCAAGGCCGTAACCAAATTCATCAGTGCAGATTTCTTCTGCATAAGTGGGGCTGACAGTGGTGATCTGATCGGAGTAAATCAGTCCGCCCTTCATAAACGACATCAGGCCATAAAACTCCATGCCTTCCATATGCCAGAGGCTGTCAGGCAAATCCAGCGCCTGGAAAGCCTCATAGGAGAACAACCCCTGATAGGCCAGATTGTGAATGGTAAAAACAGTTTGCGGGCGATTTTTTCTGTCTGCTATCAAGGCGGGAGCAAGTCCAGTCTGCCAGTCATTACAATGAAGGATATCGGGTTGCCAGTTAAGGCCCGCTTCATTCATCGCAATCGCGGCTGCAGCACGCGATAACAGCGCAAAGCGCGCCGCATTATCATGCCAGTCACCGCCGCCAGGTTGGCTGTAAGGACCGCCATCACGGTCATAATGAAATGGTGAGTGCAACAGCCACAACGTGACTTCGCTGTCTGGCAGGGTGGTCGCGAGAATATCGACCGGCAGATGATAGCCATCCAGTTTAATCGAAGTGACCTTTTCTATTTGTTCCAGTTGTTTGAGGCACTGACGGTAGGCGGGCATGATGATGCGCACATCCTGACCATGTTCCTGCAGGGCGATCGGCAGGCTGGCAGAGACGTCGGCCAGGCCGCCTGTCTTCATCAGCGGGTGCACCTCGCTACTGGCAAATAGAATTTTTCGCACGCGAATCTCCCAAAAATTGTACAATTCTGCAAATTATATACGGTCAAAGGCTGAGTTATAGCCTGCAACGGGAGAAATCATGCAATCTTGTACAATTGTTATTTTTGGCGCCACCGGCGACTTATCTAAGAAAAAATTGTTACCGGCTCTGTATCACCTCGATGCAGAGAACAGACTGACCGACGATACCCGCATCATCTGCATGGGTCGTCGCGAAGCGGCACAGGAAGACTGGAAACAACAGGTTGTCGAGTTTGTCTCTCCCAAAGCGCGGGATGGTGTCGATGATGCCACCCTGAACAAGTTTCTGGATCGCGTTCACTACTTCAAATGCGATATCAATGATGCTTTCAGCTACCACGAACTGAAAAAGCTGATTACCAAGGAAAACGGCTTTCCGCAAAACATCGTCTTCTACCTCTCAATCAGCCCGGCGCTGTTCGGCGTAGTGGGTGATCAACTGGCCGCTGTCGGCATGAACAAAGAAGAGGACGGCTGGCGTCACCTGGTGGTTGAAAAACCTTTCGGTTTCGACCAGAAAAGTGCCGAAGAACTGGAAGGCGTGCTGCGCAAAAACTTCACCGAAGAGCAGACTTACCGCATCGACCATTACCTGGGTAAAGGTACGGTTCAGAACATTTTTGTATTCCGTTTTGCCAACCTGCTGCTGGAACCATTGTGGAACCGCAACTACATCGATCATGTTCAGATTACTCACGCCGAACAACAGGGTGTGGGTGGCCGTGCCGGCTACTATAATGATTCCGGTGCGCTGCGTGACATGATTCAAAGCCATTTGATGCAGGTCATGGCCCTGGTCGCGATGGAACCCCCAGCCGATCTGGATGACGAGTCACTGCGCGATGAGAAAGTGAAAGTACTGAAAGCGATCCGCCCTATCACCGAAGACATCGTCGATCAGCACGCTTTCCGCGGCCAGTATGCCGCCGGTGAAGTCAACGGCAAACCTGAACCCGGCTACCTGGAAGATGAAGAAGTGCCTAATGACAGTGTCACTGAAACCTATGCCGCAATGAAGGTTTACATTGATAACTGGCGCTGGCGCGGTGTCCCATTCTACCTGCGTACCGGTAAGTGTATGCCGGAATCCAAAGCCATGATCGCGATTCGCTTCAAGAAGCCGCCGCAGGAGCTGTTTAAAGACACCAAGATCGGTGACAGTCACGCCAACTGGATCGTGATGGGTCTGCAGCCAGACAACACCCTGCGTATCGAACTCCAGGCCAAGCAACCCGGTCTGGAACTGAAAAATCACACCGTGGCACTGGAAACCGTCGAATCAGACGAAACCAAGCACCGTCTGGATGCTTATGAAGCGCTGATCCTGGATGCAATCCAGGGTGACCGTTCTTTGTTCCTGCGTTCCGATGAAGTGAATCTGGCCTGGAAAGTCGTGGATCCGGTTCTCAACAAATGGGCCAAGGACAAAGACTTTATTCACACCTACCCGGCTGGTACCTGGGGTCCGGAAGAAGTCAGCCGTATTCAGGATGATTCCTGTCACGTCTGGCGTAATAACGTCTGAGTGCAAACCGACTGAAACAAAAAAGCCGGCTAACCGCCGGCTTTTTTATGCCTGTTGTTTTCTCCTGAGCCATTTTTCCAGCTCTACCAGCCACAAAATGACCGAGGCAACCAGCACGATTTGCAGCCAGCTGTGCGCATCAATGGCGGCGCTGCCGAACAGGAAATGCATGGCTGGCAGGTAAGTAAAGCCCAACTGGAAGACCAGCAACACCGCCACCGCCAGCAGCGCAATCCGGTTGCCCAGCAGGCCTGCCTTGTTAAGCACCGGTGCAGTCAGAAAGCGGGTATTAAACAGATAAAACACCTCAAACATGACCAGTGTGTTCACCGTCACGGTGCGGGCAGCTTCCAGACTGTGGCCGGAGTCGATATGCAACACAAAAAGAGCAAAGCTGCCCAGCATCATGACCACCGACACAAAAACAATACGGCGGATAAGGTCCATCGTCAGTAAGGGCGTCTGCCTTGCCCGCGGCCTGCGTGCCATCAGGCCTGGCTCGGCAGGTTCAAAAGCCAGTGCCAGTCCCAAAGTGACCGCAGTTATCATATTGACCCAGAGGATTTGCACCGGCGTTATCGGCAGCATGACCCCCATCACAATCGCTGCAATGATAATCAAAGCTTCGCCGGCACTGGTGGGCAGGATAAACAGAATCGCCTTGGTCAGGTTATCGTAAACCGTGCGTCCTTCCTCGACCGCATCCACGATGGAAGCAAAATTATCATCCGCCAGCACCATATCCGAAGCGTCGCGGGCAACTTCAGTGCCGTTGCGGCCCATGGCCGTGCCGATATCGGCACGCTTCAATGCCGGCGCATCATTGACGCCATCACCGGTCATCGCCACCACTTCGTCATTCTCCTGCAGGGCTTTGACCAGTTTGAGTTTGTGTTCCGGCGTCGCTCTGGCAAACACGGACTTGTCTCTGACCACCTGTTGTAAGGCAGCGTCATCCAGTTCTTCTATGTCTCTGCCGCTGATGACCGCTGAGGTCATGCCCATTCTTTCTGCTATGGCGGCGGCGGTATCACTGTGGTCCCCCGTGATCATTTTGATTTCAATGCCGGCATCCTGACACAGTCTGACTGCCTGTACTGCATCCTCCCGCGGCGGGTCCATCATCGCTACCAGCCCGAGCAGCGTCAGCCCCTGCTGGACATCATCAAAATCGAGTTCAGTCTTCTGCCCCTCAAAATCCAGGCTCGCCAAAGCCAGCACGCGCTGGCCTTTAGATGCCAGTAGCTTGACCTGCTGCTGCCAGTGCGCCAGATCCAGCTCATCTCCATGATGCTGATAGCGACACATTTCCAGCACCCGTTCCGGCGCACCTTTGAGATAACAGAAATGGCGGCCCTGATGATCATGATGCAGTGTGGCCATGAATTGATGCACTGACTCGAAAGGAATCACGTCCAGTCTGGGCTGCGCCTCTTCTTCATAATCGCTTTCAAAACCGGCTTTGGCAGCCAGACTGAGCAGCGCGCCTTCAGTGGGGTCGCCTTCACACTGCCAGCGCTCATCCTTGAATATCAGACGGGCATCGTTACATAACAGACCAGCTCTGATCAGCTGTTGCAGTGCTGAGTCTGATTCGACCTCGACCGTTTTATCGCCCTGCCGAACATCGCCATGCGGGTCATAACCACTGCCAGTGACTTGATAATCCTGTCCGGCGGCGGTCAGCATTTCGGTGACCGTCATTTCATTGCGGGTCAGAGTGCCGGTTTTATCGGTGCAGATAACAGTGACCGATCCCAGTGTTTCCACCGCCGGCAGACTGCGGATGATGGCTTTTTTGCTTGCCATTTTCTGCACACCGATGGCGAGGGTAATGGTCATGATGGCCGGCAAACCTTCCGGAATCGCCGCCACAGCCACACTGACCGCCGCCATGAACATGCTGCTCAAGGAAAATTGATGAACGAGGATACCCACCAGCATGGTCAGCACCGCAATCAGCACGATCATGATGCTGAGCTGTCGACTGAATAAGGCGATTTGCCTGAGCAGCGGCGTGGTGATTTCCTGTACTTCTGAAAGCAGGCTGCTGATTCGGCCCAACTCGGTATCTGCCCCGGTCGCGACCACTACGCCGCAGGCCTGACCGAAAGTGACCAGGGTGCCGGAATAAAGCATGCACTGGCGATCGGCAAGTTGTGTGGATTCAGCCATCGTCTCGGCGGTTTTATCTACCGGCATTGACTCACCGGTCAATACCGCTTCCTGCAGTTGCAGGTTTTTTGCTTTCAGCAGCCTCAAATCCGCCGGCACCTTGTCACCCGCCTGCAGAAATACAATATCACCGGGCACAAGCTGGTCGGCTTTTAAAGTGGTTTTACTGCTATCGCGTTTGACTACGGCATTGGCGGTGAGCATCTTACCCAGCGCAGCAATCGCATCTTCCGCCTTACCTTCCTGAACCATGCCAATCAGGGCATTAATCAACACCACCGCCGTGATGACGATGCCGTCCACCCAGTGACCAAGCAGAAAAACAATGATGGCAGCAGCAATCAGCACATAGATAAGTACGTTGTTACACTGCGCCAGGAATCGCTGCCACAGGCCGCGACGAACGCCCTCGGGGAGACGGTTAGGGCCGAAGCGGGTCAGGCGCTCGTCAGCCTGCGCCGCCGACAGGCCCTGTTCATCAGTATCCAGACGCTGCAGGACTTCAGCCACATCCAATGCATGCCAGGCCATTTGTCTGGACGACGTTATATCGGCATGTGGGGGCTGAAGATGTGCCATCTTAATTCATGGCTTGTCCGAGTTTGATGATATCCCCCGCCTGCCAATGGGACTGGAAGGCTTTCATGCCAGGCGGGAGCAGTAGAATCACTGTTGATCCCATATTGAAACGCCCCATTTCCGCCCCCTTAGTCAGACGAATTGATTGTTCATCAGCATAACGCCATTCCTTTATCGCGTCACCGTAAGGCGGAGTGATCTGGCCGGCCCAGACGGTTTCCATACTGCCGACAAATATTGCTCCCACAAGCACCTGCACCAGCGGTCCGAACTCAGTATCAAATACCGTGACAACACGCTCATTACGGGCAAACAGACGGGGTACAGCCCTTGCCGTGCGAGGATTGACTGAAAACAGCTTGCCCGGCACATAACGCATGCTGGTTAAGGTACCCGTCAGTGGCATATGAATACGGTGATAATCGCGCGGCGAGAGGTAGATGGTGGCAAACTGACCGTCAGCGAATGCCTGCGCCAGTGATTGATCGCCAGCCAATAATTCTTCCACCGTGTAGTCACGTCCTTTGGCCTGAATGATGCGTCCATCGGTGACCGGACCCAGTTGACTGATTGCCCCATCGACCGGTGAAACCAATACATCATCGCCTTCAGCAACAGGCCGAATACCAGCCCTGAGTGGTCGGGTAAAAAACGCATTAAAACTGGGGTAATCTTGCAGGTCCGCTGACGTCGCCTCACTGATATCGACTTTAAACCACCAACTGATGAAGCGAATAAAAGCATTTTTGAACCAGCCCACCCGGCTTTGCGTCAGGCGATGCATCAGCACCGACAGCGTATGCTGAGGCAACAAATACTGCGGTACTGTCAGGATACGATCCAGCCAGTTACAGCGCCGTTCTTTTGTGTCGGGTCTGTCAGCCACGTCTTATCCCCTTTAACCTATAGTCCAAGCTTGTCATAATCAACGGCATTATTTCCATTCTTAACAAAAGCGGGAGTATAGCAAGCAATGATTCAGCCCCTCATCTCTATCTGCCTCGCATTGTGCCTGATGCTGTCCTTGCCGCTGAAAGCAGCCGAATCGGCTGATGCTGCGGTTTCACCCTATTTCGCGATTGAAGATCCCTTCACCATTAACTTTCTCAAACAAAGTGATGACAAAATGCGCTACCTGCAAATCAAGGTCGCATTGAAATCTGACGATCCCGCGATCATTCAGAGCGCGCAAACCCATTTGCCGATGATTCAGGACTCACTCAGGTTACTGTTCACCGATCAAAGCTACACCACTATTACCTCGGTGGCGGGCAGAGAGCTGTTACAACAGCAGGCACTGGAACGAATTCGTGGTCTGCTGGCAGAGGAAACCGGCAATGACTCACTGGAACAGGTGTACTTCACCCGCTTTATTCTGCAATAGCGGCATACTCCTTGCTAATTAAAACTAAACTTGTATATGGAAAGCGCTCATGGCTGAAAAACAAGACGATATTGAAGTCGCCGAAGAGAAAAATACTAAAACTACCAAAATCCTGGTTGTTGTCATTGCCATTCTTTTACTGGCTATCATTGGCCTCGGCGTCTTTTTGTTTATGGGTAACGGTGAGGAAGATGCTGCTGAAGTGACCGAACCCGTCAAGCAGCCACCGGTTTACTACACCATCGAAGAACCGTTTATTGTTAATTTTTCTGAGCAAAGTGACGGCCAGGTTCGCTACATGCAGGTCAAAATGAAAGTGATGGCAAGAGACCAGGCAGTCATTGATGCGGTTCAGACCCACTTACCGGCTATACAGCACGAGTTGCTGATGCTGCTGTTCAGTCAAAATTATGACGGCTTATTGACCAGCGAAGGCACTCAAGCATTGCAACAGGCCTGCCTGGAAACAATCAACCGGATTCTGCAATCCGAAACTTCTCTGGAGAATGAGTTGGAAGCCGTGTATTTCACCAGCTTCCTCATGCAATAACCATGGCTGTCCACGACATACTCTCACAAGATGAAGTCGATGCCCTGCTGAATGGCCTGGGCGATGGCGAGCTGGAAACCAGTTCGAATATCGACCCTGAAACCGGCAAGCCTCGGCCATATGACTTCGGCAACGAAGAACGCATTATCCGCGGCCGTATGCCGACGCTGGAAATGATCAATGAACGTTTTGGTCGTTACCTGCGTATCAGCCTGTTCAATATGCTGCGGCGCTCGGCGGAAATTTCGGTGGGTGGTGTGCAGGTGATGAAGTTCTCTGAGTACGTGCATACCCTGTTCGTGCCCACCAGCCTGAACCTGATCCATCTACACCCGCTACGCGGTACCGGCCTGATTGTGCTGGAACCGAAACTGGTGTTCACCATTCTGGATAATTATTTCGGTGGTGAAGGTCGTTTTCAGGCCCGTATCGAGGGCCGTGAATTTACCGCGACCGAACTGCGCGTGATTAACATGGTGCTGAACCTCTGTTTCCGTGACTTGACCGAAGCCTGGTCACCCGTGATGGAAGTCGACTTTGAATTTGTTAATCATGAAGTGAATCCACAGTTCGCCAATATTGTCAGCCCCAGTGAAGTCGTGGTTATTTCAACGTTTCATGTCGAACTCGATGGCGGCGGCGGTGATGTCCATGTCACTTTCCCCTACTCCATGCTGGAACCGATTCGTGAGCTACTGGATACCGGGCTGCAGAGTGATCGTTCCATGGACGATGGCCGCTGGGCCAAGGCATTACGTGAAGAAATAAAGATTGCCGAGGTGGAGCTGTGGGCGAACCTCGCACAGAGCACTTTAAGTCTGGAACAGATTATCAAGCTTAAACCGGGCGATATCATTCCCATCGATATGCCCAAACATGTGGTGACCATGGTAGAGGATGTGCCGATGTTTCGTGCCAGCTATGGTGAGCACAGCGAAAAAGCCGCGTTGAAAATTCAGGAAATTATCGAACATCCTAAAGATCACACACCGACGTACCAGTTGAAGAAAGGTAAGAAAAAATGAGTGATGATACCCAACAAAAAGATCAGGAACTGGCCGATGAATGGGCCGCCGCACTGGAAGAACAGAGCGACGAAACCAGCGGCGAAGAAGACAATGATCCCTGGGCTGAGGCACTGCAGGAACAGGCTGAATCTGAAGATAAGCAACAGAAAGCTAACCCGGCGCCGGTCGCCCAGTTGGATGACGATGCCAAACCGCGCCAGGATGTGGATCTGGACATGGTCATGGACATTCCGGTCACCATCTCCATGGAAATCGGCCGCACCCGCATCAGCATTCGTAATCTGTTACAACTGAGCCAGGGTTCAGTGGTAGAACTGGATCGCCTCGCCGGTGAACCCATGGATGTGCTGGTCAACGACACACTGATTGCCCACGGCGAAGTGGTGGTGGTTAATGACAAATTCGGTATCCGCCTGACTGATGTCATCAGTGCGGCAGAACGCATCAAGAAGCTGCGCTGATGAAAATGCCATGCTTACTCGGCAGCAGTCTCTGGCTACTGTCATTCCCGCTTTATGCCGCTGAGCAACAGGAGAGTGCCAGGACCCTGAGTCAATCGCCTTTGTCTGCAATGAGCCTGTTACAGACCGTGATGGGGCTGGTTCTGGTACTGGGTTGCATCGTACTGGTGGCCTGGTTGTTAAAACGCACCACCAGTTTTCATACGGCTGCTAACGGAAAAATGAAAGTGATTGCCGGTCTGCCTCTGGGCACCCGCGAGCGAGCGGTGCTGGTGCAGGTTGGAGATGAGCAACTACTGCTCGGGGTGACACCACAACAGGTCAACCTGCTCTATAAACTGGATACCCCACTTCCGACTGGCAATACTGAGCGTGCCGATTTTGCCGGGAAATTACGTCAAATTATGCAACAGCGGGGGGAACGCTGATGCGATTCCTGCTCACTTTGATTATGTTACTGTCTCCGATGCTGGCCATCGGTGCCGAACAGGGTATTCCAGCCTTGACCGTCACTGATACCGAAGGCGGCGAAAGTTACAGCCTGACCCTGCAAATTCTGGCATTGATGACCGTGCTGACCCTGCTACCGGCAGGGTTGATGATGATGACGTCTTTTACCCGCATCATCATTGTGCTGGCCATATTACGTCAGGCCATGGGGGTGCAGTCGACCCCGTCTAACCAGATCCTGATTGGTCTGGCACTATTCCTGACTATCTTTATCATGCATCCGGTTTTCGGTCAGGCATACGAAGAGGCCGTCGTGCCGTATATGGACGGTGACATTGAAGTGACCACTGCCTTTGAGCGGGCCGGCGCTCCGTTCAAAGCCTTTATGCTGGCCCAGACCCGGGAAACTGACATCGAACTGTTTGCCTCAATCGGTGGCTACGAGGAAATGCAGACACCGAAGGATATCCCTTACAGCCTGTTATTACCCTCTTTTGTCACCAGCGAACTGAAAACAGCCTTTCAGATCGGCTTTTTGATCTTTATTCCGTTTCTGATCATCGATCTGGTGGTTGCCAGTGTGTTGATGGCGATGGGGATGATGATGTTGTCACCGATGCTGATTTCACTGCCGTTCAAACTGATGCTGTTTGTATTGATTGATGGCTGGGCGCTGCTGATGGGCACGCTCGCCTCGAGTTTTTACCTATGACGCCGGAAACTGTTCTTACCGTGATGCAACAGACGCTACAGATCATTTCTGTATTGATCGCAGCGATTCTGTTACCCGCCCTGTTCATCGGCCTGCTGGTCAGCATGTTCCAGGCCGCGACCTCGATTAACGAACAAACCCTGACCTTTATTCCCAAGCTGTTTATCACACTGCTGGTCCTGATGGTGGCCGGTCCCTGGATGCTGAGTATGCTGATTAGTTTCAGCCGGCGTTTGTTTGAAGATATTCCTTTCCTGATCGGCTAGGCCGCGACAGTATGGAATTCAGCATAGCTGAAATCACCGGCGCGCTGGGCAGTTATCTGTGGCCCTTTTTCCGCATCGCCGCGATGGTGATGGTGGCACCGATTTTCAGCAGTAACTTTGTCAGTGCCCGTGCTCGTCTGCTGCTGGCTCTGGCCGTCAGCATGGTGATTATTCCCGGCATCTCTACCGATATGCCGGTGGTCGATCCTTTGAGTGCTACCGGTCTTTTAATCATTGCCCAACAAATTCTGATTGGCGCCTGTATGGGCTTTATTCTGCAGTTACTGTTCAACGCTTTTATTGTCGCCGGTCAGATCATCGCCATGCAGATGGGTCTGGGTTTTGCCTCAATGGTCGACCCGCAGAATGGCGTGATGGTGCCGGTGATCAGTCAGCTATACCTGGTGATGGTCACCCTGATCTTTGTCACCATCGACGGTCATCTTGTGCTGATTCAGGTGATGTCTGAGAGCTTCAGCACGATGCCGGTCGGCCCCAATGGACTGACTGCTACCGATTTTCGTGATGTCGCTGCACAGGCCAGTTGGATGTATGCAGCTGGTGTCATAATTGCATTACCGGCGATAGGTTCCCTGATGATGGTCAACCTGGCGTTCGGAATTTTATCGCGGGCAGCACCGCAGATCAGTCCCTTCTCCATCGGCTTCCCGATGACCATCATTCTGGGTTTTGTGATCATCATGGTGACTTTGCCGCTGGTCGGCGAGCACATTGTTGATATGAGTGACACGATGCTGCAAACCGCGCGTTTGCTGGTAACGCAGGATGGCTGAAGAGAGCGGACAGGAAAAAACAGAAGAGCCCACGGCCAAGCGCCTGGAAGAGGCGCGAGAGAAAGGCCAGGTTCCCCGATCCCGTGAATTGACGACTGTACTGGTGATGATTCTGAGTGCGGTGACGCTGTTCTTCGTCGGTGAAAATATCATCGCTGATCTGGCTGAGGTGATGGCGCTGTCATTCAGCCTGACCCGCAAGCAGCTGTTTGACACCGATGCGATGGTCAATACCTTCATCCAGAGTGTCGAAATCATGGCTTTTGATATCGGCATATTCCTCGCCGTGACACTGGTTGCAGCACTCGCCGCACCAGCCTTGATCGGCGGCTGGAATTTCTCGGGGCAGGCCATGGCGCCCAAGGGTGAGCGGATGAGCCCACTCAAAGGATTGAAACGCATATTCGGTCCACAAGGGTTAATTGAACTAGCCAAGGCCCTGGCCAAATTTATTCTGGTCGGTGCCATTTCCACGGCGATCCTGTGGGGGATTCGTGACCAATTATTGACACTGGGCCGCCAGGAAGTTGAAGTGGCGATGGCTGATCTCGGCTATCTGACGCTGTGGGTGTTTCTCGCCATCACCGCCAGTCTGATTCTGATTGCGGTGGTGGATGTCCCCTTCCAGATCTGGAATCACAGCCGTCAACTGCGGATGACCAAGCAGGAAGTCAAAGACGAGATGAAGGACAGCGAGGGTAACCCCGAAGTCAAGGGCCGTATCCGCCGCATGCAGGTACAGCTGTCGCAGCAGCGGATGATGCAGGATATTCCGTCGGCCGATGTCGTTATCACCAACCCCACCCATTATGCCGTGGCGTTGAAATACGATCAGACCCAATCCGGCGCGCCGGTGGTGGTCGCCAAGGGGGCTGATCTGATTTCTCAGCAAATCCGCATGGTGGCTGAACACAATGAAGTGCCCATTCTCTCTGCGCCGCCACTGACCCGGGCGGTCTACTACTCGACTGAAATCGGCGATGAAATTCCATCTGGTCTGTATATTGCAGTAGCCCAGGTATTGGCATTTGTCTTCCAATTACGTCGCTACCGCAAACAGGGTGGCAACAAACCGCATCTGGACACCGAAGACCTGCCAATACCTGATGATTTAAGACGTGATGCATAACCTACTCTAAGCCGGTCAAAGCCGACCGGTATTGAGGCATCCCGACTGACTGCTTGAAAGGAAATTGGATGGAAAACAACGTACTGGCTGCCCGTTTTCGCTCTGTGGTAAACGGACACTTAGCGACGCCGATGCTGCTGGTGGCCCTGCTGGCCATGGTAATCCTGCCTCTGCCGGCTTTCATGCTGGATATGCTGTTTACCTTCAATATCGCCCTGTCACTGGTGATCGTACTAGCCAGCATCTACATGCTTAAACCGCTGCATTTCGCAGCGTTTCCCAGTATTCTGCTGATTGCCACCCTGCTCAGGCTGGCCCTCAACGTCGCCTCCACCCGAATTATTCTGCTGGAAGGTCACACCGGCACCGCGGCTGCGGGTAATGTGATTGAAGCCTTTGGTGAGTTTGTCATCGGCGGTAACTATGCTGTCGGCTTCGTGGTGTTTGCCATTCTCGTCATTATCAACTTTGTGGTGGTCACCAAAGGTGCCACGCGTATCGCCGAAGTCAGTGCCCGCTTCACCCTGGATTCCATGCCTGGTAAACAGATGGCGATTGACGCCGACCTGAATGCGGGCCTGATTGATCAGGATGAAGCCCGCCGCCGTCGTGAAGAAATCATGCAGGAATCCGATTTCTACGGTTCGATGGATGGTGCCAGTAAATTTGTCCGTGGTGATGCCATCGCCGGGATTCTGATCCTGTTCATCAACATCATCGGTGGTTTCATTATCGGTGTCGCCCAGCATGAGCTGACCTTTGCCCAGGCTGCCCAGTACTACACGCTACTCACCATCGGTGATGGTCTGGTGGCCCAGATCCCATCCCTGCTGCTCGCCGCTGCTGCCGGCCTGCTCATTACCCGTTCCACCAAGGAACAGGATATGGGTGAGCAAATCATCGGACAGCTCACCAGTAATCCCAAAACCCTGGCGATTACCTCCGCCATCATCGGCGGCATGGGCCTGATTCCGGGCATGCCCAATATTCCATTCCTGATTCTGGCCGCGATAGGTGGTAGCACCGCCTGGTACCTGCATCAACGTCAAAAAGCTGCCACCGCTGCGGAAATCGCCGCCCAGCAACCGCAGCAGGAAACACCCCGTGAGCAGCGTGAACTGAGCTGGGATGACTTGAGCCCGGTGGATCCGATTGGGCTGGAAGTCGGCTATCGTCTGATTCCTCTGGTGGATAAAAACCAGGGCGGTCAGTTAATGAACCGAATCAAAGGCATACGCAAGAAAATTTCCCAGGAAATGGGCTTTTTGATTCCACCGGTGCATATCCGGGATAATCTGGATCTGGCACCGACTGCCTATCAAATTACCCTGTTCGGCGTCACTTTCGGTGAAGCCGAAGTCTATCCCGACCGGATGCTGGCGATTAATCCGGGTCAGGTTTTTGGCGCCCTGGATGGCATTAATACCCAGGACCCGGCCTTTGGTCTGGATGCCGTCTGGATCGAAACCAGCCAGCGTGAACATGCTCAGGCCCAGGGCTATACCGTGGTCGATGTCGATACCGTCATCGCCACCCATCTGAGCAAGATTCTGAACAACCACGCCCATGATCTGCTGGGCCGTGAAGAAGTGCAGCACCTGCTGGATAACCTGGCTAAATCTGCGCCCAAGCTGGTTGAAGGCCTGGTCCCTGACACCGTGCCGCTGGGCACGGTGCAGAAAGTGCTGCAGAACCTGCTGGAAGAAAATATCCCGGTTCGCGATATCCGCACCATTACCGAATCGATCTCGGAACAGGCGGCACGTAACCCGGATCCGGAAGCCATTACCGCGGCCACCCGCATGGCGCTGAGTCATTCGATTATCCAGCATATCAATGGCACCTCGAATGAACTGCCAATTATCACCCTTGATCCAGAACTGGAACAGATTTTGCTCAAAACATTGCAGGCATCCGGTGAGGGTGGCGCAAGCCTCGAACCTGGTCTGGCGGAGAACATGCATAAGAATCTGCAGGAAGTGACGCAAAGACAGGAAATGACAGGGGATGCAGCCATCCTGGTAGTACAGGCGGGCTTGAGAAGCTGGATTTCCCGCTTTATCCGCCACTCGATTCCGGGCCTGAACGTGTTGTCCTACAACGAAATACCGGACGACAAACAAATCAGGATTGTGGCCAATATCGGCCGCTGAATGTGACAGATTGAGGTTGTGATTTATGAAAATCAAACGTTTCCAGGCTGCTGACGTCCGTCAGGCTATTCGTGAAGTCCGGGAAGTACTGGGACCCGATGCCGTGATCCTGTCCAATACCCGTGTCGACGGCGGTATTGAAATCGTTGCTGCCACCGACTACGACGAAAGCCAGTTCCGACGTCAGTCGCAGCCACTGATGGATGAACCTCCACAACAACCGAAAGTGGAAATCAATCCATCTGCGGAAACACGCTACCAAGCCCCTCAACCTGCGCCCAAAGAAAATATCTGGTCGCAGGAACCGACCCTGGTACAGATGCGCCGGGAAATCGCCAGCCTGCGTGACATGCTGCAGAATCAACTTTCAGACCTGACCTGGAAAGACATGGAGCGCCAGAGTCCGACCCAGATGCAGTTGCTGAAACGCTTCCTGCGCATGGGGGTCGATGTTGAGATCGCCAAGACCATCACCGCCCAGATGGCTGGCTTCGATGATCTGGAAACCGCCTGGCGTCAATCCATGGGCCGTCTTGCCAGCCAGCTGCGTCTGACTAATGAAGACTTTCTGTCGCAGGGAGGTATCTATGCGCTGGTGGGGCCCACCGGGGTCGGCAAAACCACTACGATTGCCAAACTGGCCGCGCGCTGCGCCCTCAAGCACGGCGCCCGTCAGGTGGCACTGGTTACCACTGATTGCTACCGCATCGGTGGCCAGGAACAGTTGCGCAGTTATGCCCGTATTCTGGGCGTGCCTATCCGGGTTGCCCGAACGCACGCCGAACTCTCGCAAACCCTGTCCGACCTGCTTGATCGCCGCTTTATCCTGATAGATACTGCGGGAATGAACCAACGGGATATGCAACTGACCGAAAAATTTGCCCTGCTCAAACAGCAGTCTCCCCGGGTGAAAACCTTGCTGACCTTATCTGCCAACACCCAGAGCAGCGGTATGGATGATATTATTAAGGCCTTTTCGCACCTTGATCTGAGTGGCTGTATTCTGACCAAAACTGATGAGGCCAGCAGCCTGGGTGGCGCACTGTCGGCGATGATTCGTCATCAGATGCCGCTTGCCTTTGTCGCCAATGGTCAACAGGTGCCGGAAGATTTGAGCCTGGCTCGACCTAATACCCTGGTCAATCAGGCCAGTGAACTGATGAATGATGAACAACAACTGGACCCGCAAACATTGTCCAGTTACGGAGGTTTTGCCGCCTATGGCTGATAATTCCCAGGATCAGGCTGCCGGCCTGCGACGCCAGCTCAATCCCCCGCGTCCGGTCAAGGTTATTGCCATCGCCAGCGGTAAGGGGGGTGTCGGCAAAACCAATGTGACCGTGAACCTGGGTGTCGCCATGGCGTCTCAGGGTAAGGAAGTTGTGTTGCTCGACGCCGATCTGGGACTGGCCAACATTGATGTCATGTTGGGACTGCACCCGCAATTCAACCTGTTACATGTACTGGATGGCAGCAAAAGTCTCAGAGAAATCATTGTCGAAGGCCCGGCAGGGCTGAAAATCATTCCTGCCGCCTCCGGCGTTCAGAAAATGGCCGAACTCAGCACCGCTGAACATGCCGGCATGATTCAGGCTTTCAGCGAAATGGATCAGCATATTGATGTACTGCTGATAGACAGCGCCGCCGGTATTGCGGATAGTGTGGTCAGCTTCAGTAAAGCCGCTCAGGAAGTGATTGTCGTGGTCTGTGATGAGCCGGCTTCGATTACCGATGCCTATGCACTGATCAAACTGTTAAGCCGCGAACATGGCGTGGAGCGTTTCCATGTTATCGCCAACATGAGTCGCAGCGTGCAGGAAGGTCGTGAACTGTTCGACAAGATTGCGCTGGTCTGTGAGCGTTTTCTCGACGTGACGCTCGACTTTATGGGGATTGTGCCTTTCGATGATGATTTGCGCAGCGCCGTCAAGAAACAACGCAGCGTGGTCGATGCCTATCCGCGCAGCAAGTCCGCCACCGCGTTTGCCCATCTGGCCAAGAAAATCGAATACTGGCCGGTACAGAAACAACCGCGTGGGCATATGGAGTTTTTTGTCGAACGACTGATTCAGGCAAGTATGGAAATGGCATGAACAGCGGAGCTGCCATGTACGCATCAGGACAATCAAAATCAGAACTGGTCGAACAGCATGCGGCACTGGTCAAACGTATCGCCTACCACCTGATCGCGCGCCTGCCTCCTTCGGTTGACGTTGAGGATTTGATTCAGGCCGGCATGATCGGCCTGCTCGATGCTTCACATCAGTTTGATGCGACTCAGGGAGCCAGCTTTGAAACCTATGCCGGTATTCGCATCCGCGGTGCGATGCTGGATGAAATTCGTCGAAATGACTGGGCGCCGCGATCGGTGCACAAAAAAGCCCGTGACATTGCCGAAAAGATGCGTGAAATCGAACAGAACAAGGGCCGTAACGCCACCGATGCAGAAGTCGCTGCGGCAATGGGGCTCAATCTCAGTGACTATCACCAGCACCTGCAGGATTCGACTGGGCATCAGTTATTCAGTCTGGATGATTTCACCGATAACGATGAAACCCAGGCCCACCCACTGACTGCCACGCCGTCCTCACCAGATGACGAAGTCCAGGAAGATGATTTCCAACTCGCTCTGGTACAGGCCATTGATGGTCTGCCGGAGCGGGAACGGCTGTTAATGAGCCTGTATTATAATGATGAATTGAATTTGAAGGAGATCGGAGAAGTCCTGGGCGTCAGTGAATCCCGGGTCAGCCAGATACACAGTCAAACAGTGATCCGGCTCCGTTCCAAACTTCGTGACTGGATGATGTAAATTTTGGAGGTTAGTTTTGGATAAGAATATGAAAATCCTGATTGTGGATGACTTCTCCACAATGCGACGGATTATAAAAAACCTGCTACGCGATCTCGGCTTCAACAATACCCAGGAAGCCGATGATGGCACGACTGCCCTCCCGATTCTGCAGGCAGGTGGCATTGATTTCCTGATCACTGACTGGAACATGCCGGGCATGCAGGGGATTGATCTGCTCAAGGCCGTGCGTGCCGACGAAAAATTGTCGACGCTGCCAGTACTGATGGTGACCGCTGAGACCAAGCGTGAACAAATCATTGAAGCAGCACAGGCCGGCGTCAATGGTTACATCGTCAAACCATTCACTGCTGCGACACTAAAGGAGAAAATCGAAAAGATTTTCGAACGAATCAACGCACAATAAGGAGCTTTCCCGCTCATGGCTTCCCGGAACGAAACTACTCAGCTCGATGCTGCCCGCGCACTTGTCACTGCACTGGAAAACAACGATGACAAAGCCGTCAACCAGCAACTGGCCCTCCTCACCGAGTCACATGAAAGTCAGCTATTTCAGGAGGTCGGCAAGCTCACCCGCGAACTGCATGAAGCCCTGAACAACTTCAATGTCGACTCGCGCCTGATTGATCTGACCGAAAACGACATCCCCAACACGCGAGACCGGCTCAATTATGTGATCACCACCACTGAGGAAGCCGCCCACAAAACACTGAGCCATATTGATGAAACACTGCCTTTGGCTCAAGAACTTCGCCAAACTGCCGAAAAGATAGATGAAAGCTGGCAACGTTTCCGCAATAAGGAAATGACGGCGGATGAATTCCGGCAACTGGTGAAAGAAATCGAAGCCTATTTGCCCACCGTCAAAGGCCATGCCGACCAGGTACATGCCAACCTGTCGGAAATGATGCTGGCCCAGGGATTCCAGGATTTGACCGGACAGGTGATTCGTCAGGTCATCAATCTGGTGGAAGAAGTGGAAGACAACCTGGTGCAGTTGGTCAAAGTGGCCGGTAAGCACCAGCAGGAAACCAAACAAAAGAAAGAAACTGACCCTATTAAAGCCGAAGGTCCACAGATAAACGCAAAGGACAACCCCAACGTGGTCAATGACCAGGACGATGTGGATGACTTGTTATCTAGCCTCGGCTTCTGAGGAACTGATGCATGACGCTGGATACCGATGACGAAATTCTGCAGGACTTTCTGGTCGAAGCCGAAGAAATACTGGAAGGCCTGAACGAGCAACTGGTCGAGCTGGAAAACAGCCCGCAGGATAAAGACCTGCTCAATTCGATTTTCCGCGGCTTCCATACCATCAAGGGTGGCGCCGGCTTCCTGAGTCTGGAAGCCATGGTCAACCTGTGTCACAAGGGTGAGGATGTGTTCAACCTGCTTCGTCAGGGTGAACGTTTTGTTGATGCCGATATGATGGATACCTTCCTCAAGGTCCTCGATATTCTCAACACCATGTTCGATGAGCTCAAGTCGGGTCAATATCCTACTGCGGCTGATCCGGCCATTTTGTCGCAACTCGCCGCGTACCTGGATAATGACAGTGTTGCTTACACCCCACCTGAACAGGCACCTGCTGAGCCCGAACCTGAACCTGAGCCCGAAGTCACTCCTGCTGCCGATGAGGACACTGCCGCCGCGTCGGCCGATGATGAAATCACCGATGATGAATTCGAAGCGCTGTTGGATCAGTTGCACGGTAATGCCCCGCCAGGCAGTCACAACGCACCGGCAGAGCCGGAAAAACCGGCAGTATCTGCGCCACAAGCTGAAAATAGTGACAGCGACGATATCACAGAGGAAGAATTTGAGGCCCTGCTGGATCAATTGCAGGGTAAAAATCAAAAACCTGCGGGTACCAAACCTGCTGCGCAGCCTGCTTCATCACAACCACCAAAACCTGAGCCGGCACCACAACAGCCGGCGGCTCCGGCAAACAATGCAGACAATGCGGCGGACGCCAAGCCGGAATCCAAACCTGAACCTAAACAGGAACCCGCTGCTAAGGCTGCCGCACCTGCCAAACAGGCTGATACCAGTGTGCGTGTGGACACCAGCCGTCTTGATGACATTATGAACATGGTCGGCGAACTGGTGCTGGTGCGTAACCGCATCAGTACGCTGGAAGCTGCGTTTGAAAACGAAGAGATGGCGAAAGCGGTCAACAACCTGACGGTGGTCACCGGTGATTTGCAGACGGCAGTGATGAAAACCCGGATGCAACCGATTAAAAAAGTATTCGGTCGTTTTCCGCGTGTGGTACGTGACCTGGCCCGCAGCCTGAAGAAAGACATCAACCTGGAATTACGCGGGGAAGAAACCGACCTCGATAAAAATCTGGTGGAAGCCCTCGCTGATCCGCTGGTGCATCTGGTAAGAAACGCCGTCGATCACGGTATCGAAATGCCGGATGCACGCGAAGCCGCCGGCAAACCGCGTCAGGGTAACATCGTGCTGGCCGCAGCGCAGGAAGGTGACCACATCCTGCTGACTATTGCCGATGACGGCGCCGGTATGAATCCGGAAGTACTGCGCCGTAAAGCGGTGGAAAAAGGCATGATGGATGAAGACACCGCTGCGCGGCTGACCGAATCAGAGTGCTTCTCGCTGATCTTCTCCCCCGGCTTTTCCATGAAACAGGAAATCTCCGATATTTCCGGTCGCGGCGTTGGCATGGACGTAGTAAAAACCAGTATTTCCAAGCTCAACGGCGTTATTGATATCAAGTCGGAAATCGGGGTCGGTACCACTTTATCGATTAAAGTGCCGCTGACACTGGCGATTATGCCAACGCTGATGGTGATGCTGGGCGATCAGATTTTTGCCTTCCCGCTGGTAAGCGTGAACGAGATTTTCCATCTGGACCTGTCTAAAACCAATGTCGTTGACGGCCAGCAGACCATTATGGTGAGAAACAAGGCATTACCCCTGTTCTACTTACGCAAATGGCTGGTGAAACATTACAACCCGACAGAAGAGACTGACTCTGATATCGAACACGTGGTCATCGTCAATGTCGGTACCCAGCGCGTCGGTTTTGTGGTCGATCAGTTGCTGGGGCAGGAAGAAGTCGTAATAAAACCTTTAGGTGCCCTGCTGCATGGCACCAAGGGTCTGGCTGGTGCCACCATCACCGGTGACGGGCGTATTGCGCTGATCCTCGACTTCCCCGAGTTGATGAAAGCCTATGCCAACCGCGGATATTAGGAGCCACTGTGACCGTTAAGGTTCTGATTGTCGACGACTCCAGTTTTTTCCGAAAGCGACTGAGTGAAATCATTGATGCCGATCCACGGCTTCAGGTTGTGGGCACTGCAAGCAACGGTCAGGAAGCCATTGATCAGGTGCAGAGCCTACGTCCGGATGTCGTCACTATGGATCTGGAAATGCCGGTGATGGACGGTATCAGCGCGGTGCGTAAAATCAAGACGCTACGACAGACACCGATATTAATGCTCTCCACCTGGACTACAGAAGGTGCCAGGTCAACACTGGATGCTCTAGAGGCCGGCGCTACAGACTTTCTGCCCAAGCGCTTCGAAGATTTATCCGCTGACCGCAGTGAAGCCCAGACAAAACTGTGTCAGCGTATTTATCAGCTGGCCAGTGGCTTTCACGCCAGCCTGGAAAAACCCTTACAACCGGCTGCAACACCAGCAGCACCGCGTTCCCGTGACAACAAACAGATTGAAATACCCGGTCTGGTCGCCATTGGTACATCAACCGGCGGCCCCGTGGCCCTTCAAAAGGTGTTGACGCAATTACCCGCCTCTTTCCCCAGCCCGATTGTGATGGTGCAGCACATGCCTGCCAGCTTCACTCCATCGTTTGCGGAACGTCTCGATAACCAGTGTCGAATTCATGTCAAACAGGCTGAACATGGTGAAACACTGAATCCGGGTACGGCCTACCTTGCGCCTGGCGGTCAGCAGATGCTGATCAAGGGCCGCCCTGGCAGGCTTTATCTACATGTTGAAGCGGGTGATCCGGCGCAGACCTACAAACCCTGCGTCGACCTGACTTTCAATTCTATCGCCCGCGTGTGTGCCTCAGATACCCTGGCGATTATCCTCACCGGTATGGGCAGTGACGGCCGCGACGGTTGCAAGGCCATCAAACAACTGGGTGGAACTATCTGGGCTCAGGATCAGGCCAGCAGCACCATTTACGGTATGCCGATGGCGGTCGCAAAAGCGGGTATTGCCGATAAAATTCTGGATGTCAGCGATATTGGACAGCAACTGGCGGAACTGCATTAATGGATATCCTCAGCGTCCTCGGTCTTATCGTCGGCTTTGGCGCCATTCTGGTGGGGCAACATCTCGAAGGCGGTCACCTCGATACCATCCTGAACGCCGTGGCAATGCTGATTGTACTGGGCGGCACGCTGGGCGCGGTGATGCTGCAAACCCCCATGAACACCTTTCTGCGAGCACTGCGCCGCACCTCCTGGGTATTTATGCCACCCAAAATGTCAGCCAGTGAACAACTTGAGAAAATTCTGGCGTGGAACCAGGTGGCCCGGCGTGAAGGGCTGGTCAGACTCGAATCGATGGCCATGGACGAAACTGACTTGTTTACCCAGAAAGGGCTACAGCTGATTGCGGATGGGGCTGAGCCGGAAATGCTCCGTGAGGTACTGGAAAGCGATCTGGATCTGGAAGAAGAAGACGATATTCAGGCGGCTAAGGTTTATGAAGCGATGGGCGGCTACTCCCCCACCATCGGTATTATTGGTGCCGTGATGGGGCTGATTCATGTGATGGGAAATCTTGCAGATCCTTCATCACTGGGCTCAGGCATTGCGGTGGCCTTTGTCGCCACTATTTATGGGGTGGGCCTTGCTAACCTGCTGTTCCTACCTATCGGTAACAAGCTGAAAGCCGTGGTGGCAAGCCGCACCCGTCTTCGTATGATGTTAATTGAGGGATTGATTGGCGTCGCGGATGGTGAAAATCCGCGTAATATCGAAAGTCGACTGCAGGCTTACCTGAATTGAGGTAGCGATGGCGCGCCGTAAGAAACACGAAGAACATGAGAATCATGAACGCTGGTTGGTTTCCTACGCCGACTTCATCACGCTGTTGTTTGCGTTTTTTGTCGTGATGTACTCGATTTCCGCGGTTAATGAGGGCAAATACCGCGTGTTGTCGGAAACCCTGAAAGCCGTATTTTCTGAACCGGTGCGAAGCGAGAACCCCATCCAGGTTGGTGAAATCAGTCGAGGCGTGGGTCCGGAATCCCCTTCACCCGGCGATCCGTTGGAACCGGAATACCAGATTGAACTCCCTATAGTTGAGAGTGTGCCCCCTCCAGCCAGTGCCGAGGATGTCAAAACCATCAATGACCTGTCCCAGCAGTTTAGCTCTGCACTATCTGACCTGATTGATTCAGAGGATGTCATTATCAAGCAGGGTGATGACTGGCTGGAGTTGGAGATCAAATCCCGGGTTTTGTTTGAAAGTGGTGAAGCCCGACTTGAGCGGGCCGCCGTGCCCATCATCGGTGAAATCGCCGATATCCTGCAGAGTTCTGCCAACCCAATCCAGGTCGAAGGTTTCACCGATAATAATCCCATCAACACACCCCGCTTCCCATCCAACTGGGAGTTATCCGCTGCCCGCGCCGCCAGTGTGGTGCATTTGCTGGATCGCTATGGTGTGCAGCCGGGTCGGATGTCTGCTGCCGGCTTCGGCGAACATCGTCCGGTCGCCGATAACGACACGGAAGAAGGCCGCCAGAAAAACCGTCGCGTGGTTTTGGTGGTATTGGGCCGTGATGCCAGTCGCCGCAGCATGGAACTGTTCAATGCCGCCAACCCGCAACAGGCTGATGCTGACAATGAAGATATGACAGCCGGTGATGTTCCCATGACCAGCGGCGAGGCTACGCCATGAGCATCTGGGCAGTCTGTAATCAGAAAGGCGGGGTAGCCAAAACCACCACCGTGATTTCGCTGGCCAGTATACTGGCACAGCGTGGCGAGTCGACCCTGATTCTGGACTTGGATCCACACGGCTCAATGACGACTTATCTTGGCTACGACCCTGATGCGATTGAAACCAGCATCTATACCCTGTTTCAGAAACTGGATGAAACACCCAAAGAGGCGATTTTCCAGAGCCTGAAAAAAACACGCCATGACAACATTTTCCTGTTGCCGGCTTCGACGGCAATGGCAACATTGGATCGCCAGTTAGGTGCCACGCAGGGCAAGGGCCTCGTTATCCGTAAAACTCTGAGCTTTTTCAAAGACCGCTTCCAGCATGTGTTTATCGATTGCCCACCGATGCTTGGTGTCCTGATGATCAATGCGCTGGCCGCCTGTGACCGCCTGTTGATTCCGGTTCAGACTGAATTTCTGTCAATGAAAGGCTTGGAGCATATGCTGCATACGGTGTCGATGATCAATCATTCCCGCCGCAGTTCACTGCCCTATTTCATCATTCCCACCATGCATGACAGTCGATCCAGGGCAGCCAGTGATATTTTGCAGCAGTTGCATGACCAGTATAAAGGACAGGTCTGGAATGATGTGGTGCCGGTCGATCCGGCATTCCGTGAAGCCAGTAAACGGGGGCTCCCCCTGCCAGAAATGGAGCCACAGGCAGAAGGCAGCCTGGCTTACCAGCGTCTGCTGGACCAGTTGATACAAACCGAGGCGCAGCGCTCCCATGGCTAAGACACAAATCTACCAGCAGAAAGACGCGCTATCAGTCTATTTCCGGGATATGCTGGCTGAAACCAGGCATGTGGACGAGATACCGGCGCCCGTGACCGACAAGTCCCCTGCAGACATTAAGTCTGGTGCAGATACAGAGGCAACGCCCACAACGTCAACGCATGAAGCGGCTGCCTCCGAGGTCGATTCTGCACTGGGCCAGGAGACGACATCCGTCGTTTCAAGCCATAAATTACTGCTCTGTCAAGTTGCCGGGATCAAACTCGCTTTTGAAGTCTCTATGCTGAGTAATATTGTGCATTGGCCAAAATCAGGCCTGAACCAACTACCGGGTCGACAGGATTGGCAACTGGGTTTGTTCCGTGATCGTGAGCGATCAGTCGAAGTCATTGATATTCGTCACCTGCTGCAGTCTGCCCCGTCTCCTGTCGAACAGCCCAGTTTCATTTTATTGATGGCTGAACGCCATATTGGCATTGCCTGTGACGGCATCAACCAGATTATCAATATAGACAATGACCAGATTAACTGGCGCCGTGATACAACACAGCGCCCCTGGTTCAGCGGTGTTATTGCCGACTCCATGCATAGTATTCTTGACCTTCCCGCGCTCTTTACGGCACTGGAAAAAGGCGAGATGGCATGAAGTCTGCTTTGTATTCAACAAGATTAGCGAAGACTGTCAACAAACTGACGTTGCAGGCAAAAGGTTAGGGCCATGAGCGAAAAAGACAATACAGCGGAAGATCCGGTACTGCAGTGGGTCACCTATCAGTTAGAGGATGAATATTACGGCATCAATGTCATGCAGGTGCAGGAAGTCCTTCGGCTATCGGAAATCGCCCCTGTACCAGGCGCGCCAAGCTACGTTCTGGGTATCATTAACCTGCGCGGTAATGTCGTGACCGTGATTGATACCCGTGCCCGCTTTGGTCTGCCCCAGCAGGAAGCGACTGAAAATTCACGCATCATTATTGTTGAAGTGTCGGGACATGTGATTGGCATGCTGGTCGACTGCGTTGCCGAAGTGGTTTACCTGCACCAATCTGAGATTGACACAGCGCCCAATGTGAGTGATGACAGTTCACGATTCATTCAAGGTGTCTGTAACCGTGACAAGTACCTGCTGATCCTGGTCGACGTGAACAAACTCCTGGATCAGGAAGAAATCACCGACATTGCCGGGTTCTAGTGGGCTGAAGTCATCCGATGGCGGACGAAATCAGACCCACCATGCCGATTCCCCCGAGTCCTCCGGTGGCTCCCCCGCCGGAGGACAAGCGGCGTGAACGGCAAAAACCGTCAGAAGATGAACATGAAGCCGAGGATAAACCGGCAGAAAAAGCCCCTGATGATGACAAAGGGGGCCACATAGATGAATATGTTTAACTGCGCCGCATTGGCGTAAGGAGCCGCAAATGACTTTAGTCGTTGTGATAACTGTGATGAGTGCTGTGTTTCTGGTGATCGGCCTGGCGACTATGCACTTGATGAAACTGTACAAGCTGCAATCCGAGCGGATCCATACTCTGCAGAATCAACTCTCGGCCCTGTGTGAAGGCGCGGCTGGAACCGATGACCGTATTCTCCGGTTTGAACAGACGCTGGCTAAGATCCGTGATCATCAGCATGCTATTGATCTGACCGCTAACAGCCAGCCGGCTTATGATCACGCCATTCGCCTCGCACGCAAAGGCGCTGCCATCAATCAGTTGATTGATAACTGTAATCTCAGTGATGAAGAAGCTCATCTGATCAGTCGGCTGCACGGCCGCCAGGACAATCAGGCGGGCATGCACTAGTTTTTTATTTTGCCGGGAGAGATATCTGGCTGAGGTTTACCGACCAGATAGCCCTGCACAAAATCGACGCCATAGCCCCGCAATAGCTCCATCGTGCTCTCACGTTCAACGAACTCCGCCACCGTTTTCTTACCCAGGCTGTGAGCGATATCAATCATCGATTTAACCAGTAACTGATCCACCGGGTCACTGTCCAGATCGGTAATAAAGCCACCGTCGATTTTCAGAATATCAACCGGAAAATGCTTGAGATAACTGTAGGAATTAAAACCGGCACCGAAGTCATCCAGGGCAAAACGACAGCCAAGCGAACGCAGGCTGGTCACCATACGCTTGGTTAAATCAAAATTGGAAATGGCTGAGGTTTCGGTGATTTCAAACACCACCCGCTCCGGATCAATACCCGTCTGCTTGAGTTTGTTCTGCACCAGCGGGTAAAGCTTCTCATCCAGAAAGACGTTGCCGGACAGGTTTATCGCAAAAGCAATGTGTTCGGGCATCGCGCGTAACAGATCCAGCGCATGGTCAACGACCCAGAAGTCAATCTGATGAATCAGCCCCATTGCCTCGGCGACAGGAATGAATTCTTTCGGATAATACAGCACACCACCCTCGCCGCGCATTCTCAACAGGCATTCATAATGCGTGACCTCGGCACTCTCCAGCGCGAATATCGGTTGAAACTCAAGTAGGAAATGGCCTTCTTTCAGCGCCGCACGGATTCGCGGAGCCCATTGAACACTGTGGCGCAAGGTATGCATTTCCCGATCTTCCGGGTTATAGAAATGGACCCGGTTACGGCCGCGTTTTTTAGCGGTATAGCAGGCCTGGTTGGCATGCGACAGAATTTCGCCGACGGTGGTGATTTCACCCTGTGTGATCATTTTCACCCCGACACTCGCCGACAGGTGGTAGTGGTGACCATGGTGTTCAAAACTGTAACCATCAAACAGGTTTTTCAACCCTTCCGCCTGCTTGTGAACTGTTGTCTCATCGGTGTTATCCACCAACACAGCGAACTCATCAGAACCAATTCGCACCAGGGTATCGTTGACCCGGAAAAAGCGACGCAGGGTATTGGCCACCTGAACCAGCAGATTATCACCGGCTTCATGGCCTTCGGCATCATTGAGCACTTTGAAGCTGTCGAGATCGATGTAAAACAGGGCGCTAGTGCTCATAAAATTACGCACCTGAGTCAGGCTCAAATCCAGAGACTGTTCCAGTCGGCGCCGGTTAGCAAGACCGGTTAAATCATCGTGACTCACTGAAAACTGGAGTCTGGCTTCCATCACCTTGAGATTGGCCAGCTCGTCTTCCAGCTGCAACTGATGCTGAAAACTGACATCGCGCTCTCGCTTCACCGCCAGTGCTGTCATAATCGCCGGTGGCAATGATTCCGCAGTCATCGGATGATAGAGCAGAGAAGTGACACCATGCCCCAGATCAGTCAGCACCTGGGCGTGGTCCCAATGGGATTCTCGACACAGACGGATAATCGGTATCAGACGCCACTCATCGAACTGATCCATCATCAAGCGGGTGGCTTCGGCATCAAAACCGGGCAAATCATCATCCACGATTAGCAAATCGACATCACAACGATCATCGTGAATACCTTGTCGCAGCATTTGCAGCACACCGTCACCATCAGCGGCAGTATCAATCTGGCTGAAGCCACTGACCTGAAGCAGGGTCTTAGTGAAAGCAGTGTCAGCAGCACGACTGCCACCGATAATGATTTTGGCATCAAGGAGATCAGCGACAGCGGCAGACGATGCCGGGTCGCTCTCACTCAAGTCTGCCCCTGGTCGCAGCGGCAAACGATCCTTGATTTCCGTCTTCATTTAATTATCGTCGCTACATCAGGGTGACCAAAAAGGATATGGTTTGACGATATATTTTTTATATATAAAAATCAACACTTAATGAGATTTTTATAATGCTATTTATAAGGTTTTTTGTGACCCAGTCGAGAAATTCAGGATCATTACCTGATTAAATTAACGGTTACCGCTCGGAATTTTCCTTTTTATTTACAGGCACTTTGCCCGAGACCAGATAGGCATACGCAATCACCTCAGCAATAACCCGATATAGCATCGGTGGAATCTCTTCGCCCAGGCTTAAGTCACTTAATAACTCGGCTAACAGCGCATCTTCCCTGAGCGGGATATTATGTTCTCTGGCTATTCTCAGGATTTCCTCAGCAATGGCGCCTTCACCGCTGGCAGTAACGATGGGGGCATTTTCGCCATCATATTGCAGGGCAATGGCGCGCAGAATGTCATCTCTTTCACTCATACTGAAATATCCAGCAAATGATGTGGCAGACTGACTTCTGGCTCGATCGTCAGCGGTTTGACCGGGGCTTGTCGGCAACTGAGAAGGCTCACATTGACACCCAGCTTTTCAAGACGTTGATTCAGTTCATTGATGTGACGAGACAGTAATTCAGTACTTTCCTGTCGTTCCGCCAATATCAGTACCTGTACATCCTGCTGATGCAACGTGATTCTTGCCTGCATCGGGCCCAGATTCTGCGTCTCCAGATTCAGTTGAACCTGCCAGATAGCCTCATCTTCCTGATTGCTATTGCTGCCATGCTGCTCCAGCCGCATCTGCAGCATCTCCAGTTGCTGTTTATCTTTCACCGGCAAATCAAACAACCAGACGTTACTACTGGGACTATCCGGATCACGTAGCATCGACAACTGGTTGAACTGTATTCGTGCTGACGCCGACTCCACGTCACGTAACAGCTCTCTCAATATCTGCCATTCCGCCGCTCTGATAGCGGCCTGCTGAGCCGGTGCGCCCGCCATTTCTCTCGCCTGAATAAATGCCTGCACTCCGGTCAGGTTGGCGGACTGCGATGGCTGAGCGGCAACCGGTGGTGTCTGGGTGTTTTGTCCGGCTAATCCGGACAAAAGTCCCAGTAATAATTGCATCGGTGTCTGACCACGACTCGCCAGCGCGGGTGGTACCTGAGCGGGCAGGTTTCTGAATTCCTGTGGCGTGCTGATTAACTGGCGCAGCGCTGTTTGTACTTCAGCAGGCAGCTTCTGCATCAATTGTGGATTATCCAGCACACGCGTCTGTCCAGGCTGGGCCAATTCCGTTCTGAGTTGCTGGGCAAGTTGCAGCAGATTGGCTTTCAGATCCTGTCCGACAATGCTTTGGTCAGCACCATTTTTCAGCCGGTTTTCCAGAAACAAACCACTGTTATTCAGCGCCTGACGAAGCCCCTCCGCCTGCTGTAGATTCTGACGCTCACTCAGCCCCTGCATTAGCTGGGTCAGACTCTGCCTGACCGGTTCGGACAATGTCATCGAGGAAGGTAATTGACCGAGGGTCGTCAAACTGGCTGCTGTACGGTTAAATTGCGGTAATAAATCCCGCTGGTATTGCTGAATCAGTTCCGCCCGGGTGGATGACCCTGCTTTGAGTTGCACTGCCAGTGGCTGCTCCTGCAATACTGCCAATGCCAGGCGTTGACCAGGGCGGAAGTTCTGATTTATCTGGCTGATATCGACTTCAATCTGCGATGGCAGTCTGGGCATGCCTGTCATCGCAGCTTGGCTTGCAAGGGGAGCAGCCAATGTCGGCGCCACCAGTAAACGGTTCTGCGCCAGCAGTTTGATGACTTCTACCGCAACTTGCTGGCCCTGTCTCAGCAATGCAGCAGGCTGAAAACTCTCGCCAGTCGCCGCACTGATACGAATCACAGGTTTGCCATTCTCAACCGCGCGTTCAAGCTGCACAGACTGACCTGGCTGCAGTGCCTGGCGAGTGTTCAACTGATACTGATTGTCACCTATCTGCACCCGGACTGTGTCTGCCGACACACGCGCGAGCACAGTCGCTTGCACCCGTTGCCCTTCTGCAACAGCAGCAAGCAAGCGTGTAGAGACATCCCTGACGACTTCCGGTTGCTGACCGGATGAGGGATTTATTTGCATGGATACGCTATCAGTTCAAACATAATGCTAGTATAGCAATGAGTAGATTGCGCAGAGCAACGGGCAATGAATCATTCATATGGACAATGGTATCTTCGCAGAAACGGAGAGATTTCCGGGCCTTTTAATGCGTCGGTGATCACTAAGCACTTGCAGATCGGCAGGCTATCCATGGAGGATGAAGTCTCTGCTGACAGTGAGCATTGGTTGCCACTGGCAAAACAACCGGCATTGCATCCAAGCCGGGATGACACTGACAAAGCCCGCCGCTATCTTGACGAGCGTACCGGACTGGATCGACGTAACAAGCGGAAAGCCCCTCCCCGGGAAGCGCGCAAAAGACGCGGGGATCGACGTTCACCTGAAGCCGAAGAGACCCAGTCACATCGTGCTTTACGACGATATCTGATGCAGCAGTTCCGTCAGCGAAAAGAAAAAATGTTCTGGCCGCTGCTGATGACTTTTGTCCTGTTGCTGGCGCTGACCATGATGGCGACGCTCTACCCCACCAAAATTCCGGTCCCCATGCCTAATTGCTCGGCACCGGCTGCGCCCGGCGTGAACTGGAATAATTGTCTGAAACCCGATCTTTCTCTGAACGGCAGCGATCTCAGCAATGCCAGCTTCCGCAACAGTCAGATGGTCAGGGCCGACTTGATGAATACTCTGCTAAGCAACGCCGACCTGGCTTACGTCAACCTGCATCAGGCTAATCTCAGTTACAGTAACTTGAGTCAGGCCAGTCTTTTCGGCAGTCAGTTGACCGAAGCCGATCTTGCTTACGCGGATTTGAGCGGGGCGGATCTTGCCTATGCCGACCTCAGTAACGCCAAACTGGGTGGTGCTGAACTCAGAGGAGCACGGCTGGATAAAGCCATCTGGATTGATGGGCGGGAATGTGCCCAGGGTTCTGTCGGTGAGTGTTTGCTCTCAAGCCAGTAGAGACTTTAGCTGGCGGTCCTGCGTTTTTGCCAGCAACAACTGCGACACAATGCTGCCCCATAAAGCCAGAAACATATCCCATTGCGCATCCCAGTTATCGCCCTGAGTGCCCAGAAATGCCTCTGCTGCCTGCTGGTTAATTTCAGCCACCCACCATTCGATAAATTCATAACAGGCACTGACGGCAAGACTGACGCAACAGAGTAGGAAAAACAGCCACTTGCCACGTTGTAAAGGTGAAGTCCTGAGTAACAACTCCCGCCCCAGCATCGCCGGGACCACACCCTGTACAAAATGCCCCAGCCGGTCGTAATGATTTCTGGCCAGATCCCACTCCTGCTGAATCCAGTCAAAAAGCGGATTCTCAGCATAGGTATAATGCCCGCCCACAATGAGAATCAGAGCGAACACGGCAATCACCCGGACAGTGATCAAGGTAAGTGGGAAAGCACGGTGACTGGCAAGTAATAGTGGGATGGCAATCATCACCGGCAAGACTTCCATCAACCAGGTAAGACGATCCGCAACCGGGTCAATTGCGGAATAGAGCAGACTGGCTGTGACAATCATCAGCCAGAGCAATTTTTCCCCGTTAATGCTCATATTGCGGCCTTCACCCAAAAATTCCGACCGCTAACAGGACTCAGTGCAGGGTTCTGGGGACAGCCAGCGTGAAGGCCGGTATCGCCACTTCGAATTGCTCACCATCATCCCCCACCATTTTGTAATGGCCCTGCATCATGCCCACTGGCGTGTCGAGCATGGCGGCACTGGTATAAGTAAACTCCTGCTCCGGAGCCAGATAAGGATGCAGTCCCACGACACCATCGCCCTCCACTTCCTGCTCATGGCCATCGCCACCGGTAATCTTCCAGTAACGGGACAACAGTCTTGCGGCAGCCTGACTGTGGTTTTTAATAGTGATGGTATAGGCAAACAGATAGCGGGCTTTATCGGGGTCGGATTCCTGATCCAGATAGGTGGTTTCTACATTAACTTGAATGTGATTATTTTCATCGCTCATACTTAATTATACATCGCTTTGGCCGCCAGCAAGCGGGCGCCGTTGAGTCCAACTTCCGGTTGCAGAACGAGCTTGACCGGGATGCCCTGCATCAAATCCTGCATCCGCCCTTTACTGTTGAAAGCCTCAAGAAAATTCGACTGCTCCAGTAACTCGAGGTTCTTGGCGGCGATACCGCCAGCGATATAGAGTCCAGCAGTGGGCATGACCGTCAACGCCAGATTACCGGCCTGCGCCCCGTAGATGCTGAAAAACATCGCCATCGCCTCACAGGCCAACGGATCCCTGTCGCGGGCGAAGACACTGATGGCATGGGCGCCATCGTCGTTGACCATAGCAACACGGCAGTCCGGATTTTCTTCCAGCTGTCGGTAATCACGCAGGAAGTTGTAAATGGTAACGAGCCCCTCGCCTGATACCACCCGTTCATAGGAGACATGACCGAAACGCTCCAGCAGGTGCTCAAACAATCTTAACTGCGTCCGGTCTGCCGGGGCGAAATCGCTATGCCCCCCTTCGGTCGGATACACCTGCCAGCCATTATCGTTAGCAATTAGATACGCCTGGCCCAGACCGGTGCCGGCGCCGATAACGGCCCGTGGTCCGAGGCGTTCATCACCAGCCTGCAGCACCAGTAACTCATCTTCACTCAGGCTCTCGATACCGTAGCCGACGGCCTCAAAATCATTGCACAGCATGACCTGTTTCAAATCAAACCGGGCCTTGATTTCAAGGCTGTTCAGTTGCCAGGGAAGATTGGTCACGCGGGCCGTTTCACCCTGCACCGGACCGGCTACGGCAAAGCAGGCAGTAATCTCACGGCAGTCAGTCACCGGCGTCAGAAACGCCGACAGCATCTGCTCAAAATCCGGGTAGTCAGCACTTTGATAGCGCTCTGCCAGAACCACTTCGCCGGCAGCCGTACTGAGCTGCATCAGCGTTTTGGTCCCACCAATATCGGCTGCGAGCAGATAGGCCATGATTACTGTCCGGCAGCGGCTTTATCCATAAACCAGTAATAATCATTTTCTGGTGCCAGACGCTGAACCGGCAGCCCGCTGACGGCATCAGTGGTGATGTCACGGACAATCTCGGCTTTGGCCTCGCCGGCAATAAACACGATGACCTGACGCGCGGCATTGATGACCGGATAGGTCATGGTCACCCGCCAGGAATCAAATTTCTCCACATAAAGGCTGGTGGTCAGCGTGTCGGTCACATCCAGCGCCGGTGTTTCCGGGAATAAAGAGGCGATATGACCATCGGGTCCCAGCCCCAGCAACAGCAAATCAAACGGCGCACCGTTCATCACTTCCTGCATGGTTTCAGCATAACGTTTGGCCACATCAGCGGGTTCATTACTCTCGGTGGGCATGCGGTGTACATTCTCAGCCGGGATCGGCACCAAATCGATCATCGCCTGACGCGCCATTTTGAAGTTACTGTCATCATGTGTTGGCGGCACGCAGCGCTCATCACCAAAAAACAGGTGGACCCGCGACCAGTCAATCTGCTCGACAAATGGTGATGTCGCCAGTTTCTGGTACAGACCTTTCGGTGTTGAACCACCGGCCAAAGCCACATAGAACACACCGCGCTTGGCGATAGCAGCCCTTGCGGTGGCGACAAAATGCTCTGCGGCGGCGTCAATCAGGCTGGCCGAGTCCGGCAGGATCTTTTGTTCTGCTTTCATGAATTTCCTCTATTACTGCTTATTTTCAAAATGAAACGTGAGCGGCTGGTGAACTGCCCGTTTTCGCACCCAGGTCACAGTTCTGACACAGCCTAATGGCTAGCATGATATATGAAAACAGCCCCCAGTTGAGATACTCTTGACGCTCACAAGCCAAATTCACAAGGACTGACTATGAAAGCTTTTTTCGTTCTGATTCCCCTACTGCTGCTGTCTCCTCTCGCTCAGGCAAATGATGCCATGCAGCTGGGCATTATCAATCTGGATGCCAGCGCGAGCCGCGAAGTGGAAAACGACGAACTGGTGACGCGGCTTGAGGTGACTGAAAGCGGTCGTGATCCGGCCAAACTCACCGATCTGGTTAATCAGAAGACCGCACTGGTGCTGGATGCAGTCAAAAACTTCAAAGCGATTGAAGCCGAAACATCCAGCTATAACACCCGCCCTGTATACAATGATGGCAAGATCACTGCCTGGCAGGTTTCTCAGCAACTGACGCTGGAAACCAGTGAGTTCGATCAGATGAGCCAGCTGATTGCCGATATCAGCTCCATGGCCAATATCCAGTCGATGCAGTTTCAGGTTTCCGACACTAAAGCCGAAGCCGTCAAACAGGAACTGCTGAAAGAGGCGATTGCCAAATTCAAATCCAAAGCACGAGACGTCGCCGGCGAATTTGATCGCTCCGGTTACGAGCTGGTGAACCTGTCGATCGATGGCAACGATTTTTCGCCGAGACCGATGATGGAACGTGCCACGATGATGGCCTCAGACAGCTTGAGCAAGGGCGCGCCAGCAGCCCTGGCAGGCGGTAAGAATGATGTAACACTGACGGTCAGAGGCAGTGTCCAGCTTAATCTGCAATAAACATTTCCGCTCAAAAAAGGCCTGCTTATGCAGGCCTTTTTTTATTTCAGGAACAAAGGGTAAGCCGGATTATCGGTCTCTTCCCAATAACTATAGCCCAGGGTATCGAGGAAAGTCTGAAACTCTTTCTCGTAGTCCGCCGGCACTTGGATCCCGACCAGCACCCGGCCATAAGCCGCACCATGATTGCGATAGTGGAACAGACTGATGTTCCAGCGCTTGCCGATACGAGTCAGAAAACGCAGCAAAGCACCCGGCCGCTCCGGAAACTCAAAACGGATCAGACGCTCATCAGTCACCTGCGGTGCATGACCACCGACCATGTAACGGATATGCAACTTGGCCATCTCATTATCGGTAAAGTCGACCCACTCGTAGCCGCCTTTATCCAGCAAATCAAATAGCTGCCGACGCTCTTCATCCTTGCCGTTAATGCGGACACCGACAAACACCTGCGCCTGTTGGTCATCAGCATAACGATAGTTGAACTCGGTTATCCCCCGATCGCCCAGTGACTTGCAGAACTGCTGGAAACTGCCCGGTTTTTCATCAATTTTGGTCGCAAACAAGACTTCTCTGCGTTCCCCGATTTCTGCACGCTCGGCAACGTGACGCAGACGATCGAAATTGATATTGGCGCCACTGTCGATTACCACCATGTGCTGGTTCTGCATCGGATTCTGCGCCAGGTATTTCTTGATACCGGCGACAGCCAAAGCGCCGGATGGCTCGGCAATCGAGCGGGTATCTTCGAAAATATCCATGATGGCCGCACACAACTCATCACTGTCAACGGTGACTACCTCATCGACAGTCTCACGGCAGATTCGAAATGGTTCTTCGCCGACCTGTCTCACTGCGGTACCGTCGGCAAACAAGCCAACCTGATCCAGTTTGACCCGTTCATCGGCCTCCAGTGCGGCTTTGAGACTGGCCGCATCGGCCGGCTCCACAGCGATGATTTTGATTTCCGGCCAGAAGGCTTTCACGTAAGCCGCGATGCCGGAAATCAGGCCGCCACCACCGACCGGGACAAAAATCGCATGCAGCGGATCCGGGTGCTGACGGATAATTTCCATCGCAATCGTGCCCTGACCGGCAATCACCTCCGGATCGTCGTAGGGGTGAATGAAAGTCCGCCCTTCTTTTTCGGAAATATCTTTGGCAAAGGCACCGGCATCGTCATAGCTGTTGCCGTGCAGATTGATTTCGGCGCCCAATGCCCGCACTGCTTCGATTTTGATCGGTGGCGTCGTTTTGGGCATAACAATAATGGCGGAAATGCCCATTTTATGAGCAGCGAGCGCCACCCCCTGGGCATGGTTACCGGCTGACGCACACACCACACCGCGGGCTTTCTCCGCTTCGCTCAACTGGCTCATGCGGTTGTAAGCACCGCGCAGCTTGAACGAAAATACCGGCTGCAAATCCTCGCGCTTGAGCAGAATCGTATTGTTCAGGCGCTTTGACAGCCTGGGCATCACATCCAGCGGCGTCTCCTGAGCAACATCGTAAACCCGGGCTTTGAGGATCTTTTCTACATAGGCTGTGAGCATTGCCATCCAAATTCAGTCAGTTATGAAAATCAGGGAGCCAACAAAGACGGCTCGTGACCGCTTACGTTACCATTGACACTGATTTATCTCTATAATTGCCGGGATAATTTTTTAAGCAATCTGAATTCAAGAGGAAGTAGATATGAACGCTGATGAAATGAAAAAGCAGGCTGCCTGGGCAGCGCTGGAATACATCAAAGGTGACGGCATCGTCGGTGTCGGTACCGGCTCTACTGTGAATCACTTTATCGATGCCCTGGCCACCATCAAAGGTCGCATTGAAGGGGCTGTTTCCAGCTCAGAAGCTTCCACTGAAAAACTCAAAGCCAATGGCATCAAAGTCTATGACTTGAATGAATGCAATGAAATCGAAGTCTATGTCGATGGTGCGGATGAATCCAATGCCTATCTGGAACTGGTCAAAGGTGGCGGCGGTGCACTGACGCGTGAAAAAATCATTGCTGCGGCGAGCAAACAATTTGTCTGTATCGTCGATGCCAGTAAACAGGTCGATGTGCTGGGCAAATTCCCATTGCCGGTGGAAGTGATTCCCATGGCGCGCAGCTACGTCGCCCGCGAAATCGTCAAACTGGGTGGTCAGCCTGTTTACCGTGAAGGCTTTATCACTGATAACGGCAACGTCATTCTCGATGTCCATGGCCTTGACATCATGGAGCCCATCAAAATGGAAAAAACCCTGAATGATATCGTCGGCGTGGTGACTAACGGCCTGTTTGCGATGCGCCCGGCAGATGTACTGCTGGTTGGTAGCGAAGAAGGCACCGAAACCGTTCACGCAAAATCCTGATAACCTGAGGCCGGTCGCCTGAAGCGGCCGGCCCGTTTTCTAACAATTGGCGACTCTATGTTCAGACCGCTCAGCCTCTATATCGGTATGCGCTACACCCGCGCAAAACGCCGCAACCACTTTATTTCCTTCATATCCCTGACTTCGATGCTGGGGGTCGCTCTGGGCGTCGCCGCCCTGATCACTGTCCTCTCAGTGATGAATGGCTTTGAAAAAGAACTGAAGGAACGCATTCTGGGCATGACCTCCCACGCGTTTATTACCGGTGCGGACGGTACCCTGCAGGACTGGCAGAGTCTGCAGGCCCGGATTCAGGACTTTCCGGACTTGCAGGACTCAGCACCCTTTGTTGAAGGTCAGGCAATGCTGAGTCAGGGCAACCGCGTTCGCGGCACCCTGGTTCGCGGTATTGATGTCGAACTGGAACAGACCGTATCCAGTATCGGTGACAAAGTGGTTCAGGGTCAGCTTTCAGCGCTGGAGGAAGGCAGTTTCGGCATTGTGCTGGGTAAAGATCTGGCCATGGCGATGGGCGTCGTCACCGGCGATAAAATCACCATGATTACCCCGCATGTCAGCCCGACGCCAGCGGGGGTGATTCCCCGTCTCAAACGCCTGACCGTGGTCGGTATTTTCGAAATCGGCATGTATGAGTACGACAGCGCGCTGGCGGTGATGAATATCCGTGATGCCGCCAAATTGTTCAAACTTCCCAATCAGGGTGTCACCGGTCTGCGGCTCGAGTTTGATGATGTGTTCCGCGCCCCGCAGCTGCTGAGAGCAGTGATGCAGGATGTGCCGACCCATTATCGCGGCGCCGACTGGACTTATCAGCACGCCAACTTTTTCCGTGCGCTTAAGACGGAAAAAACCGTGATGTTTGTGATTCTGATGTTGATTGTCGCCGTGGCGGCTTTTAATATCGTTTCCACCCTGGTCATGATGGTCACCGATAAACGCGCCGATATCGCCATCCTCAGAACACTGGGTATGACGCCGGGCAAGGTGATGGGCATCTTTATGGTTCAGGGTACGCTGATCGGCCTGATAGGTACCGCGCTGGGGGTTATCGGCGGTATCCTGCTGGCGCTGAATATCGAAACCCTGATTGCCAAGCTGGAAAACCTGATTGGCTACCAGTTCCTGCCTGCCGATGTCTATTACATCAGCAGCCTGCCCTCAGACCTGCAATACAACGATGTCAGCGTAATCGCCGTCACCGCTTTTGTATTGTCGATTCTTTCCACGCTCTACCCTTCCTGGCGAGCAGCCCAGGTGAAACCGGCCGAGGCGCTTCGTTATGACTGATTCCGTATTGTCTGCCAGCAACCTGGCCAAATCCTTTACCGATGGTGGCCTGGAAACCCATGTACTGGAGAATATCAATCTTGAAGTGAACAGGGGTGACCGGCTGGCGATTGTCGGCAGTTCCGGCTCCGGCAAAAGCACCCTGCTTCATATTCTGGGTGGTCTCGACAACCCGACTCAGGGCAAAGTGCTGGTCAGTGGCCAGGATATTCATGCCCTTGGCAACAAAGCGGCCTGCCGGCTGCGTAATCAGCAACTGGGCTTTGTCTATCAGTTTCATCATCTTCTGCCGGAGTTTACTGCGGTAGAGAATGTGGCGATGCCTCTGGTCATCGGTGGTATGGCGCCAAAGCCGGCGCAGCAGAAGGCACGTGAATTACTGGACAGAGTCGGCCTCGGTCACCGGCTGGAACACAAACCGGGCGAATTGTCCGGCGGTGAAAGGCAACGTGCGGCACTGGCTAGAGCCCTGATTACCGGGCCCACCTGCCTGCTGGCTGATGAACCGACCGGTAACCTGGATCACCGCACCGCACAGTCAATCTTTGAACTGTTGTTACAACTCAATAAAGATCTGGGCACCGCGCTGGTGATAGTCACGCATGACACCGAGCTAGCCGCAAAAATGGACCGGACGATGACCCTGATGGACGGCGTTTTACAGTCAGACGCCTGAGCGTGAATTGTGCTTGTGGGGGCGCTTGATCCAGCTGCGAATAACCACCAGCCGCCAACCGATGCGAACAAACAGCACGCCGACCAGCGCCGCCAGCAAGCCCAGAATAGTGCAGCCTAACAACAAGGGCTGCCAGATTTTCAGAAACTCGTAACTGAACCATTCCCAGGTGGGGCTGAAAGCATACTGCCCCATGGGGACTTCCAGAATCCAGGCCCCCAGTTTGTAGCTATAGAAGAAGATTGGCGCAAAGGTGAAGGGGTTGGTTACCCAGACCGCCATTGACGCCACCGGCAGGTTAACCCTGAGCCAGATAGCGAGTGCGGCGGCAATAAACATCTGACCCAGCACCGGCATAAAGCCGACAAATAAACCCAAGGCCATACCGCCCGCAACCGAACGCCGGTTCAGGTGCCAGAGCCTTGGCTCGGTCAGCCGTTGACCAAACTTGCGCAGATGGGGATGTTCGCGCATCGTTTCGTGATCTGGCATGATGCGTTTTAGGAATTTACGAGGCATCGTGTCTCAGTCGTGCAAAGTCGGCGTCATTATAGGGATATATGGTTAAAACCGCCATCGCGTTTTTGCTGGGCTGCACACTATGTCTGAACCTGAGTGAACTGCCCCGCTATGGATGGCTGCTGGCAGTGGCTTTGCCTTTTTTATGCTGGTTCAGACAAAGCGTGCTCAGCGCCTTCATTGTCGGCCTGTTATGGGCCGGATTTCAAGCGCAGCTCAGAATTGACCAGCGTCTGCCTGATGATCTCGTGGGTCATGACAGCGTGCTGACTGGCGTCATTGCTTCCATTCCTGAACAGCATGACAGGGTTTTACGTTTCAATTTCCAGCCCGACGATGATGCTTTCCCCAAACTGATTCGATTGAGCTGGTATTATCCCGGTGAGCGCCTGCCCGGCCCTGGTGAGCGCTGGCAGCTCGAGGTCAGACTCAAGCCACCCTCGGGCATGAAAAACCCCGGCAGCTTTGACTATGAAAAGTGGCTGTTTACAGAAGGCATCGGTGCCACTGGCTATATTCGCAAAAGCCCGTCCAACCAGCTGCTCGAACCGGCATCTGCCTGGCACCTCGATGCATGGCGACTGGATATTGAGCACCAACTCAACCGTTTGCTGGAGGATGCCCGACATCTGCCTTTTATTCTGGGCTTATCTGTAGGACAGCGTGAGCAACTGACGCCTGAACACTGGCAGGTACTGCGCGATACCGGCACCAGTCACTTGCTGGCGATCTCCGGCCTGCATATCGGACTTGCCGCCGCACTGGGCTTTTTTCTGTTTCGCTGGGGCTGGAGTCTGTCCCTGTATACCCTCAAGCTGTTACCGGCCAGACAGGTCGGCGCGCTGGGCGGGTTCAGCTTTGCCTTGTTTTATGCGCTGTTGGCCGGGATGGCTGTTCCGACGCAACGTGCGCTCATCATGGTCAGTACGGTTATGCTGGCCTTGCTGTTGAAACGCCCACTCTACCCCAGCCATATTCTGGCGCTCAGTCTGATAGTGGTATTGCTGTTTGATCCCTTTTCGGTGCTCAGCGCCGGTTTCTGGCTTTCCTATTCTGCTGTGGCGCTGATTCTGTTGACCTGCAGCTCACGGTTTCCGGCCAGCCGCATTAACTGGATTTCGATCCACCTGTGGCTGGCTTTAGGCTTAATGCCCTTGCTGATCATATTCTTTAATCAGGTTTCACTGATATCACCGCTGGCGAATCTGGTTGCGGTTCCGCTGGTGAGTTTTTTGGTTGTACCCTTGATTCTGGCCGGCATGTTGCTGTTGCCGCTGACTGTGACTATTAGCCAGTTTGTGCTGTCGGTGGCCGATGATTTACTTCACTGGCTCTGGCAGTTACTGAACTGGTTGTCTTCGTTGCCATTTGCCGACTGGCACGTAGCGGAAATGCCCTGGCAAATGACACTGCTGGTAGCACTGCTAAGTCTGCTGTTGTTATTGCCACGCGCCATGCCGGCAAAGTGGCTGGGGCTTTTACCTGTTGTTGCGCTCGTCAGCTATCATCCGGACAGGCCTGCAGCGGGTCAGATCTATGTCACTTTGCTTGATGTCGGTCAGGGTCTGTCTGCCGTCGTCGAAACCCACTCGCATACGCTGGTCTTTGATACCGGTCCCCGCTACAGCGAACGCTTTGATACCGGCACAGCAGTCGTTGCCCCCTATTTGCTGAGCCGTGGCATTGATCAAGTCGATACATTGGTTGTCAGTCACAGCGATAACGACCACATTGGCGGTGTGGCGGGCCTCAAATCACTGGTCTCAGTCACAGAGACGCTCAGCAGTGATACGGCGGCGCTGCCTGATGCCAGCCCCTGTATGGCAGGTCAGCAATGGCACTGGGATGGGGTGACGTTTGAAATCCTGTTGCCGCTTGGCAATCAGCATGGCAGTGACAATAACCGCTCCTGCGTGCTCAAAGTCACCGCGGCCAATCTCAGCCTGTTGCTGCCGGGAGATATTGAGCGCGATAGTGAAAATCAGCTGCTGGCCAGGTATGGCGGTCTACTAGACACCGATATTCTGGTGGTTCCCCATCATGGCAGCCGGACCTCCTCCACTACCAGCTTTGTGCAAGCGGTGAACCCCGTCTATGCGTTGTTTCCGGTAGGCTACCGTAATCGCTGGGGTTTTCCTAAACAAGACGTGCTTGAGCGCTATCTTGATCAGGGAAGCATCATTTTGCGCAGCGATCAGCATGGCGCAATTCTGTTCCGGGAAAATGGGGACTTTGTGACCTGGCGTCAAAACGCTGCCGGTCTGTGGACAGCAAACTACTGAGTCTCGTCTTTTTCAAGTATGATGAGCGCTGTCATCATTGGATCAACAGAGACGAAATATCATGCTGGAACTGTTTAAAGCAGGCGGTTGGTTGATGATACCGCTGTTTATCTGTTCGGTTATCTCCATTGCCATTATCGCCGAACGCTTCTGGAGTCTTCAGACCAGACGCATTGCCCCCTCAGAGCTGGTCACGCAGATCTGGCAGTGGCTGCAATACAATCAGGTGGATGAACAGCGCATCAAAGCCTTGCAGAATAACTCGCCGCTGGGCCAGATACTGGCTGCCGGTCTGACCAATCGCTACAGCTCCCGGGACATCACTAAAGAGAGCATTCAGGATGTGGGCCGCCATGTCACTGTGGCGATGGAGCGCAATCTCAATACCCTCGGCACTATCGCCGCGATCTCACCGCTTATCGGACTACTGGGTACGGTGGTCGGCATGATCAAGGTTTTTGCTGTGATTACGGCTGAAGGTGTAGGTAACCCGGAAACCCTGGCAGGTGGTATTTCAGAAGCGTTGATCACCACCGCTGCCGGTCTCGTGGTTGCGATCCCCAGCCTGATTTTCTACCGCTACTATCGTGGCAAAATCAGCAAGCTCGTCGTCGGCATGGAAGAGCAGGCCATGAAATTGATCGAAATTCTGCATGGCGAACGTCAATTTGATGTGGATGAGGAAACCCGTCGTGAATCTGTCACCACAACGCTCTGAAGATCCCGATGTCAATCTGACACCGATGATTGACGTCGTCTTTCTGCTGTTACTGTTTTTTATGGTCTCCACCAGCTTTATCCGCGAGAGTTCGCTGAAAGTGGACCTGCCGGAGGCGACCGGCGAAGCGATGGTCGAGCAGGCGCAGCCGATCGATATCGTGATTCAGGCTGATGGTCAGTTTCTGATCAATGATGAAGTGTTGGCGGTGGTGAACCGTGATAACCTGAAAACCCGATTACGCTCGGCTGCCGGGGACAATCAGGACCCGCACATCATCATCAGCGCCGATGCTGACGCTCAGTACCAGCATATTGTGACCGCCATGGATACGGCTCAGCAGATGGGCTACAGCAAGCTTACCCTGGCGACCCGACAAACCCGAACAGAGAACGAATGACAGATAACAATGTTGAAATCAGCGCTGTGCAGTTGTACAAGCGCCTGTTGAGCTATGCCAAGCCCTACTGGCGTGCCTTTGTGGCGGTCGTGCTGGCCATGGTGGTGTATGCCGGCACTGAAGCGGGCGTTGCCATGCTCATGAAACCCTTGATGGATCAGGGCTTTGTTGATCGCGATCCCAATATCATTCAGTATATTCCTGTCGCAATTATTGGCCTGTTTCTGGTGCGCGGACTGGCTGATTTTTTCACCACCTACGGCCTGGGCTGGATAGCGCGTAATGTGATCAAAACCCTGCGTGAGCAGATGTTCAACAAACTGCTGGTATTGCCTGCACCGTTTTATGATCACAGTACCTCAGGTCAGTTGATGTCTAAGCTGGTTTATGACGTAGAGCAGGTCGCATCAGCCGCCACGGATGCCGTTCTGACCATCATCCGTGACAGCCTGACTATCATTGGTCTATTGGTCTGGATGTTCTACCTCAGCGGCTTTTTATCCTTGCTGATTTTCTTTACCGTCCCTTTTATCGCTTTGCTGGTTTACTACGTCAGCATTCGTTTTCGCCGTATCAGCAAAAATATTCAGAACTCGATGGGCGATGTCAGTCATGTCTCCGGCGAAATCATTGAAGGACATCGTGAGGTAAAAACCTTTGGCGGCCAGACCTACGAAGCCAGACGATTTGATAAGGTGAATCAGGGCAACCGCCGCCAACAGATGAAAAAAATTGCAACCGATGCGGTCAGTCAGCCCCTGACCGCGCTGATTGCAGCTGTGGGGATGGCATTAGTGATTTATATTGCCACCCTTCCGCAGATGCTGGAACAGATCACGGTGGGCGACTTTATTTCCTTTATTACAGCGATGATGATGCTGCTGACACCGATGAAGCGACTGACCAAAGTCAATGCCAAGCTTCAGGCCGGGATTGCGGCGGCTGAGAGTATTTTCAATCTGCTGGATGAAGAGCCCGAAGTCGATGCAGGTCAGCGTCAACTTCAACGGGCACAGGGTCACATCGAATATCGTGATGTGAGCTTCAGCTACAAACCGGATAAGGGCCAGGTCCTCAGTCACATCAGCTTCAGTGCCAAACCGGGACAGACTATCGCCTTTGTCGGTCATTCCGGCAGTGGCAAAACCACCCTGGTCAGCCTGCTGGCGCGTTTTTACAACGTCAGTGAGGGGCAGATTCTGATTGATGGTATCGATATCAATGAACTGCAACTGGCGGATTTAAGACGCCAGATTTCATTGGTAAATCAACAGGTTGTGCTGTTCAACGACAGCATTGCTAACAATATCCGCTATGGCTTGCCCGACGAGATCAGTGAAGAAGCCATCATTGAGGCTGCCCGATCCGCCCATGCCTGGGATTTTATCCAGCGGTTACCGGACGGTTTGCATACCCAGGTCGGTGAAAACGGAGTACTGCTCTCCGGCGGACAGCGTCAGCGGCTGGCGATTGCCCGGGCGCTGCTGCGGGATGCGCCCATCCTGATCCTCGATGAAGCCACCTCGGCACTGGATACCGAAGCAGAACGTCATATTCAGGCAGCGCTGGAAAACCTGATGCAGCAACGCACCACACTGGTCATCGCCCACCGCCTGTCGACCATTGAAAAAGCCGATTTCATTGTAGTGATGCACAATGGTGAGATTATGGAAACCGGCACCCACGGCGAACTGCTGGCGAAAGGTAAGCACTATGCCGAACTGCATCGCCTGCAATTTCAGGAGCAGGCATAAATCCAATGAAATGGCTCAGTGACAGCTGGTACCGACCGCATCCGGTGCGCTGGCTGCTGTTACCGCTGAGCCTGCTTTATCGCCTTATCAGTGCCGCTCGCAGAAGCGCTTACCAGCGCGGTTGGCTGACCCGTCATAAAATGCGGGTCCCGGTGATTGTTGTTGGCAATATCAGTGTCGGCGGCACCGGTAAAACCCCCTTTGTCTTGTGGCTCTGTGCTCAGCTAAAACAAGCCGGATACACCCCGGGCATTATCAGCCGCGGTTATGGCGGCAAGGCCAAACAGTATCCACTTGATGTAAGGTGTGACACCGCCACGGGGGAAGCCGGTGACGAGCCGGTATTGATCGCCCGGCGCAGTGGCTGTCCGGTCGTCGTCGACCCGAACCGCAGTGCCGCAGCGGTACATCTGCTGAGTCAGCAGTCCTGTGATGTCATTATTTCCGATGATGGTCTTCAGCACTATGCGTTGGAACGTGATATCGAAATCTGTCTGGTCGACAGTGAGCGGCGTTTTGGCAATAAGCTCTGCCTGCCGGCAGGACCACTGCGTGAACCGATAGCTCGGCTGCAGTCGGTCGATTTTGTGGTTTATCACGGTGAAGCGGCGAGCCAGCGCTACCAGATGCAACTGGAGGCCCGTCGCTGGCATAATCTCGCCGAGCCGGAAAAGCAGCTACCACTGACCGCATTCCACGAGCAGGAAGTGCATGCTGTGGCCGGCATCGGCCACCCGCAGCGCTTTTTCGATTTATTGTGCGAGCAGGGCATCATTGTGCACCCGCATGCTTTTGACGACCATCATGACTTTTCTGCCGCCGATCTGGACTTTGCCGATGAGCTACCGGTACTGATGACTGAGAAGGATGCGGTAAAATGTCAGGCATTCACCCGGCCAAATCACTGGTATCTGCCGGTGACCGCGCGCATTGATGACAGCCTGGCCCAAGCCATACTGAACAAATTAAAGGATCCAAGCGATGGATAATGCCTTACTGGAAATTCTGGCCTGCCCCGCCTGCAAAAGTAGTCTGCATTACGACAAAGCCCGTCAGGAACTGGTTTGTCGAGGCTGCCGGCTGGCCTATCCTATCCGGGATGATATACCGGTCATGCTGATTGAAGAAGCACGTGAACTGGCCGCTGACGAAGAGATTTAAATCGGAATGAGTTTCAAAATTATTATCCCGGCCCGCTATGCTTCAAGCCGGCTGCCAGGCAAGCCTTTGCTGGACATTGGCGGCAAACCCATGATTCAGCATGTCTATGATCGTGCCTGTGAGAGTGATGCCGACACGGTTATTATCGCAACAGACGATGAGCGGATTGCTGCGTCTGCCAGCGCATTCGGCGCTGATGTCTGCATGACCGGCGTTGATCATCGTTCGGGCACTGATCGTTTAGCTGAAGTGGCGCAGACACGTCGTTTTGCCGACGATGACATCGTCATCAATGTGCAGGGCGATGAACCCTGCCTGCCGGCTTTGCTGATCAACCAGGTCGCGGCAGATTTGGCACAGCACACAGAGGCCGATATGGCCTCCCTGTTCAGCCGTATCCAACAGGAAAAGCAGGTTTTTGACCCGAATGTGGTGAAAGTGGTCATGGATGGCAGCGGCTACGCATTATATTTCAGCCGGGCGCCCATTCCCTGGATGCGCGACCACTTTAACAGTAATGCAGGGTTACCGCCGGAATTGCCACACTATCGCCATATTGGTCTTTACGGCTATCGTGCATCCTTTCTGAAACATTACGCTGAACTCACGCCTTGTCTGCTGGAAACCGAAGAATCTCTGGAACAATTGCGCGCGCTGTTCCACGGTAAGAAAATCCATATGACTGAGGCACTCATCAGCGCCGGTCATGGCGTCGATACTGAAGCTGATTTACTGGCTGTCAGGAAGATACTGACTGAGTAATCTGTCCAGTCCTGCCGCCACCAGTTCGGCATGCAGGTTACCCTCACCATCGAATACCGGCAACGTATAGGTTACCGGTACCGTGCGGTGCCCTTCACCGTACTGCGTGGCCTGTATGTCATGGTCGTTTTCCAGCACCTGCAATACCAGCTGACAGCCATCCAGCAATTCGATGATTTCACAGCGATGCTGATGATAAGTGACCTGCTGGCCGATTAAGGCCAGCAGATGTTCACAGGGAATATCACTTTTCCTGGGCATGAGATGTTGCACTCGCTTCGGGTTTGGCCTTGGACTTCTCTTCCTTGCCATTATCATCCGATGCGGTGTTTTTTTCTACACCCGATTCCTGCGCACTGGTTTCCGTCTTGTTTTTAGCCGGTGCAACCTTCTTGTTCTCAGCCGCTGACGCAGAGGCCGTGTCAGACCTTTTGACGGCTGCCGGTTTGTCCTGCTTGTTATCGGCAGCCGGCTTGTCGTCTGACTTGTCAGTCGGGCCTGATTTGCGATTGCTGTTGTCTGATGACGGACCATTGTCAGTTGAGTCAGATTTGGCCTTGCTATCATCAGACGCGTTGCTACCAGCCTTGTTCTCTCCGGTACGGCGACGACGGTTGCTGCCGCCGCCTGAGGTCGAACGAGTGCGCTTAGGCTTGCTGGCAGGCACTTTGTTGCCATCGACTTCAGGCTCTTTCTCCGGCTTGATCAGATTGCCATTGACTTCCGGCTCCGGCTCGGGAATCGCGTTGCCATTCACTTCCGGTTTCGGTTCAGGCGGTACATTGCCTTTTTCCTGTTCCTGTCTAATAGCCTGATCAGCCGTTTCCGGACGGGAGCGACGACGACGTCCGCCACGGCGTGAACGACGGCCGTTGCTGCTGCGTGATTTACCGTTGTCATCACTGTCAGCTCCTGACTTGTTAGCCTCAGGCGTTGTTTTCTTGTCATCAGACTTTTTATTGTCGTCTGCGGCGTCCTGACTATCTTGACGACGACGCGGTTTACGACGCTCATTTCCGCCGCGACCACCACGGTTGGCATTACGATTCTGCGGACGACCGGACTTTCTCTGTTCCGGCTTTTTATCTTTCTCTTTGGTTTTGTCGTCTTCTTCCACTTCAGGTTTACCAGTCAGGACATTGAGCAGACGTTTGAGCAAGCTTGGTTTTGGCTGCTCATCCTTTTCACGGGCGATAACAGGCGCCGGGGCCGCCGGTGAGATACCCGTCACAGCCGGTTGTTCCATGGTCGGTTTATCACGCAATACTACCGGCGTTTCGAGTTCGGGCGTCGTGATCATCTGGTGACTCACCTGCTGACGCACGGCGCCGTCTTTAATCCGTTCAATATCGTAATGCGGTGTTTCCAGATGCGGGTTGGGAATCATCACAATCTTGACGTTGTGACGTTGTTCAACCGCCTCAATCTGCATCCGCTTGTCATTGAGAATGAAGGTCGCCACCGGTACCGGCAGTTGCACCACCAGTTGGGTAATTTTGTCTTTGGTCGCTTCCTCTTCGACCAACCGCAGTACGGCGAGTCCCAGTGATTCGACACCACGAACATGGCCCAAACCGGCACAACGCGGGCAGATTTCCTGATGTGCCTCACCCAGCGCCGGACGTAGGCGCTGGCGTGACATTTCCAGCAGACCGAAACGTGAAATACGTCCCACTTGCACACGGGCGCGGTCGGCTTTTAAATGCTCACGGAGACGATTTTCTACTTCACGCTGGTTACGGCTCGGCCCCATATCGATGAAATCGATAACCACCAGACCGCCCAGATCGCGTAAACGCAATTGACGGGCAATCTCTTCGGCTGCTTCCAGATTGGTATTCAGCGCGGTTTCCTCGATATCACCGCCCTTGTTGGCACGGGCCGAGTTAACGTCGATGGAAATCAGCGCTTCAGTCGGGTCGATCACCAGCGCCCCACCGGAAGGCAAGCGCACTTCATGGCGGAAAGCGCTTTCTATCTGGCTTTCTACCTGGTAGCGGGTAAACAGCGGCACCTTGTCCTGGTAGAGTTTAAACTTGCTCAGTTCATGCGGCATCACCATACGCATAAAGTCATAACCGGTCTGGTAGACCTCGGGCGAGTCCACCAGGATTTCACCAATGTCTTTACGTAGGTAATCGCGCAGCGCGCGGATAATGATATTGCTTTCCTGATACACCAGAAACGGTGCACTGCGATCACGGGTCGCGACATCAATCGCGGTCCACAACTGCAGCAGGTATTCCAGATCCCATTGCAGTTCTTCGGGCTGCTTGCCGACACCGGCGGTGCGAACAATCATGCCCATATCATCGGGCACTTCCAGATGACGCAGCGTCTCCTGCAGTTCAGCCCGATCATCACCTTCAATACGACGGGAAATACCACCAGCACGTGGGCTGTTAGGCATCAACACCAGGTAACGACCGGCCAGACTGATGAAGGTAGTCAGTGCCGCGCCTTTGTTACCGCGCTCTTCTTTCTCGATTTGGACGACCAGTTCCTGACCGACTGAAAGCACATCCTGGACGTTGATGCGACCATTGTCGTCGCCGTCACGCTTTTTGAAATAGCTTTTGGAGATTTCCTTGAGAGGCAAAAAGCCCTGACGCTCTGAGCCGTAATCAACGAAAACGGCCTCCAGACTGGGTTCTACCCGGGTAATTTTACCTTTGTAGATATTGCCTTTTTTCTGCTCCCTGGAAGGAGTATCGATATCCAAGTCAAACAGGCGCTGGCCATCGACCATTGCCACACGCAACTCTTCTGAATGGGTTGCGTTAATTAAAATTCGTTTCATGCATTAACCTCAAAATTGAGGTTCCGGCATGTCCTGCCGCACACCACGCGATGTGGACGCTGGGCCAGTTGGGCCGACAGAGCGACGTCGTTTGTGTTAGTAATTAATTGCTGGTCATATTGCCACTCATGTGCCCGCCGTCAGGCCATGATTTTCCAATTCAATTCTTTGTCGATCGCAATAGGGTTCTGCGATATCGCTGTCGTTCGCGGTTAAATCTGAAACCGTCGAGTCGTAAATTAATTACTGTGTCGTCTTGTCTGTTGCGTCTTTCTATTTCTTTCTGATGGCAATCAAGACATGGGAACCTGATGTTCTTCACGGACTCCCGATGAGTCCACCTGCTGAACCCCTGTTCAGCCGTGTCGTATTTCTTTTCCGGGCGCCGCATCAACCTGCTTAGTGGGAGCGACGCGATGTTAGGTCTTCGTGGCCGAAGTCAGTATACTGACCTCATTTTTACACACGGACCAACGGTCGAATATAGCAGCCTCTTGCCCGCGCAGCAACTGCTAATTTGGCAGGCCCCGCCCGGCGGCGTCTGGCCTGCCGCAAGCGCTGGAGATCGAGGTAGATCTGAGGCCAGCTTTATTCACCGTCTTTGGGTAGAATATGCCCATCATAATAATTCGCTTTGCTGCTGGCAAAATTTGGCAGCCGGGGTTTCGCGACAACTACAGACATCCACCATGGCAGCTCATAAACCACAGTCGCAGAAAGTACAGTTTCTTGAAATTGACGCTAACCAGGCCGGACAGCGCATTGATAATTTCCTGCTCAGCCTGGAAAAAGGTGTGCCAAAAAGCCGGATTTACCGTGCGCTGCGCAAGGGGGAGGTTCGTGTCAACAAGGGCCGTATCAAGCAAACCTACAAACTACAGCCGGGGGACCTGGTCAGGGTGCCGCCACTGCGTGTCAGCGAAAAAAATGTGCCCGACACGATCAGTGACTCACTCAGAGAAGCGCTGCTGGCCAGTATTCTGTTCGAAGATGACAGCATGCTGGTTATCAATAAACCCGCCGGCCTTGCTGTTCACGCCGGCAGCCAGATCCAATTGGGTTTGATTGAGGCGCTGCGGGTCATCAAACCGCAACAGTCTTTCCTGGAACTGGTTCACCGCCTGGATCGCGATACTTCGGGCTGTTTGATGGTGGCCAAAAGCCGTGACAGTCTGTTGAGCCTGCAACAACAGATGCAGTCAGACCGCATCGACAAGCGTTATCTGACCCTGCTTAAAGGGGGGCTGGATAACAGGCAACAGCTGGTTGAGCAGCCATTGCAGAAAAATACGCTGTCGTCGGGCGAGCGGATGGTGGTCGTCAATCCAGACGGTAAAAAAGCCAAAACGCTGTTTCTGCAACATCAGGCCCTGTCGCTGGCCCAGCTGACCGAGGTCAAGCTCTTTACCGGCCGTACTCACCAGATTCGGGTTCATGCTGCCTGGCTGGGTCATCCCGTCGCCGGCGATGACAAATATGGTGATCGGGAATTCAACAAGACCCTGAAAGACTATGGACTTAAACGTCTGTTTCTCCATGCCTGGCGACTGGGTATCAGACACCCGCTCACTAACGAGTCCATGCAGCTTGAAGCACCGCTGCCGGAGAATTTGAAAACCGTGATCGACAAACTACAAAGCTCATGAATCGTTATCAACTGATCATTTTCGACTGGGATGGGACCCTGATGGATTCCACTGGTCATATCGTCAACTGCATGCGCCGGGCCATTACCAAACTGGAACTGGCGCCACTGGCTGATGAAGAAATCAGTCACATCATTGGCCTGGGCTTGCATGAGGCAGTACAGACACTGTATCCGGCGGGTAATGACGTACTCTGGCGCAGTCTCGCCGACTGCTACCGCCAAACCTGGCTTAGCAGTCCCGAAGAAACACCACTGTTTGAGAATGCCCGTGAATTACTGACGCGTCTGGCGGAACAGGATCTCTTCCTGGGTGTCGCCACGGGCAAAAGCCGCCGGGGTCTGGATAAAGTGCTCAAGGCGACCGGTCTGGGTGATCATTTTATTGCGACCCGTTGTGCCGATGAGTGCCATTCCAAACCCCACCCGCAGATGCTGATGGAGTTAATGGCATATACCGGCGTGACACCGGAACAGGCCATCATGATCGGAGATACCGAGTTTGATCTGATGATGGCGAGTAATGCCGGTGCTCATGGTCTGGGCATCACGCACGGTGCACATGATGAAGCCAAGCTGCTCGCCTGCTCACCCCGGGCGATTGTGCATGATCTCTATCAAGTTGAGACCTGGTTGCATCGCACGGCAAAACAGTTCTGATATTATGTCTATTTTCTTTTAAGGCAGGTAGTAATGGCGACATTTGGAGATTTCCCGCCAGACAATGGCGATAACAAACCCCGCAATTCAGCCGATGACAACCAGTGGGAACGCACTGTACTGAGAGATCTGGCTTTTGCTGCCATTAAAGAACAGCGTGCTAAACGGCGCTGGGGTTATGTCTTCAAGTTTCTGATTCTGCTGTACCTGGTTGGTTTCATGGTACTGGCCTATTCACCCGGTAAACTGTCTACCGTCGCAGAGCCACACACCGCCATGGTCGATATTCAGGGTGTGATCGCCTCTGATGCGGAAGCCAGTGCTGACATCCTGATCACCGGGATTCGTGATGCCTTTGAAAGTGAAACAGCCAAGGGACTCATCCTCAGACTCAATACACCGGGTGGCAGCCCGGTCCAGGCCGGGCTTATTAATGACGAAATCACGCGATTGCGCGCAGAACGTCCCGACTTCCCTGTCTACGCTGTGGTTCAGGATGTGTGTGCCTCCGGCGGCTACTATATCGCTGTCGCCGCCGATGAGATTTATGCCGACAAAGCCAGCATCGTCGGTTCTATCGGTGTCCGCATGGACAGCTTCGGTCTGACCGGCCTCATCGAAAAAATGGGCGTGGAGCGCCGTTCATTGACTGCTGGTGAGCACAAAGCCTTCCTCGATCCTTTCCTGCCGATGCAAGAGGAAGATATTGAACATGCTCAGCAGATGCTGGATACCATCCATCAGCAGTTCATCAATGTCGTCAAAGCCGGCCGTGGTGACAAGCTCGCTGACAACAATGATCTGTTCTCGGGGCTGTTCTGGTCCGGCGAGCAGGCAATGGAGCTGGGTCTGATTGACGGCTTTGCCGGTACTGGTAAAGTGGCCCGTGAAATCATCGGAGCCGAAGAGGTCATTGATTACACACCACGACCCAACTACCTGGATCAATTCGCTGGTAAACTCGGCGCATCAATTGCTAATCTGATGACCGAAAAAGCTAATTGGAGTCTGCAATGAGTCAGCCCCCTCTGACAGAAGAAGAAATGAAGGAACGCCAGGAGCGGTTCCGCTATGTTGACCTGAATCACCCCCTGATGCAGGTGCTGTTCCAGATGCAGTCGCCCGCCAAAAAACAGCCGGAGTCGCATTGATGAGCCTGACACCGGAAGCACTGGTCAATAAATCGCTGGCACTGGTATCGCCTCCCAGCACCTACCTGCAACTCAATAAACTGATCCAGGATCCGGACAGCGCACTGGATGATATCAGCGCGGTGATCAACACCGATCCAGCACTGGCGACCCGTCTGCTCAAAATCGTTAACAGTCCGTTTTATGGTTTTCCATCCCAAATCAATACCATCTCACGCGCCATCACGATTGTCGGCACCCGGGAATTAATGCATCTGGTATTGGCCACTTCGGTCATCAATGCTTTCCGCGGTATCCCGGCCTCCCTTATTGATATGGATGATTTCTGGCACCACAGCTTTGCCACCGCAATCACTGCCAAGCTGCTGGCTGAGGAATGTGGTCAGAAAGCCAGTGAACGCTTCTTTATTGCCGGACTGCTGCATAATATCGGTAGCCTGGTCCTGTATCAGTCGATGCCGGAACTGGCCGCTGAGGCGATTCGCAGTGCGGAGTTCGGTCATGAAGTACAATTTCAGGCCGAACAGCGCATTATCGGTTTTGATCACACGGAAGTTGGTTATGTCCTGGCCCGCCAGTGGCATTTACCCCACTCCCTGCAGGAAGTCGCGCGCTATCATCACCGTCCTTCAGATGCCGAGGACTTTCCGATTGATGTCGCCATTGTTCATATCGCAGACATCCTGGTTTCCGCCGTCCCCTTTGGTCACAGTGGTGATAACCACGTGCCGCCACTGGACCCCGCCGCCTGGGAGTTGTTGGGACTGAATGAGCTGCAAATGCCAATGTTGCTGCAACAGGTGGGTGAACAAATCGAACATCTGAGTTCTGTGATGCTGACACAGGACGCATCCTGAATCTGTTAATGATGAAATAAAAAAACTAAGAGGCTAACAATGAGAACGGTTCTTCTCGGTGCCCCCGGCTCCGGTAAAGGCACCCAAGGTGTCGTGCTTTCCAAAAAATTCAATATCCCGCAAATCTCGACCGGAGATTTGCTGCGTGCCGCCGTCAAAGCCGGTACGGAACTGGGTAAAAAAGCCAAAAGCGCGATGGACGCCGGTGCGCTGGTGTCAGACGATATCGTTATCGGCCTGATCCGCGAACGTCTGTCAGAAGCAGATGCCCAAAACGGCTATATTCTGGACGGTTTCCCACGCAATATTCCCCAGGCGGAAGCCCTTGATGAGATGCTGGAACAACTGGGCCAGCCGCTGCAGGGCGTCGTTCTGCTGGATGTACCTTTTGATGAACTGATGCAGCGACTGACCGGTCGCCGCACCTGTAAAGATTGTGGTGCTATCTACAATATCTACCTGTCGCCACCAAAAACTGAAGGCCATTGTGATCGCTGCGGCGGTGAACTGTTCCAGCGCGAGGATGATAATGAAGAAACCATTGCCAATCGCCTGAAAGTCTACGAAGAACAGACTGCACCGCTGGTCGGCTACTATCAGAAGCAAGACAAGCTGCATGCGATTCCCGGCACCGGTGATATTGACGAGATCACCAACAAAGTCGGCGCCGTATTCGACGAAATCTGACCCCTGACAACCGGCTCCCAGTGAGCCGGTTTCCATTTTATGGCCCGTATTCTCGGCATCGGCATTGCCACTATCGATATCATCAATCATGTCAGCAGCTACCCGGCTGAGGACGATGAAGTGCGTGCGTTATCCCAGCAGCAGGTACGCGGTGGTAACGTCACTAACACCCTGGTGGTGCTCAGCCAGCAAGGCCATGACTGTGACTGGTGCGGTGTTCTGATTGATGAAGCCGACACCGCCATCGTCGAGCAGGAGCTGCAGCAGTATCAGATCAATTACCAGCATTGCCAATGGCTCGACCAGGGCAAAATGCCGACCTCCTACATCACGCTCAGCGAGGCCAGTGGCAGCCGTAGTATTGTGCATTACCGTGATTGCCCGGAACTGCCTTTTTCTCATTTCAAAGCGCTCGACTTATCGCTTTATGACTGGCTGCATTTCGAGGGTCGCAATATCGATGAGCTGTCGCGAATGCTGCAATGGGTCAAACTCAACTATCCGACGCTACGCTGTTCTCTGGAAGTGGAAAAACCCCGACCGGGCATTGAAGCTTTATTTGAACTGTCTGATGTGCTGATGTTTTCCAGACCCTATGCTCAAAGTCGTGGCTACAAGACGGCAGCTGATTTTCTGAATAGCCTGAATCATGAGGGTCTGATGACCTGCAGCTGGGGCGAACAGGGTGCCTGGCTTAAACATCAGGGCATGGTCCTGCACAGTGCGGCCTTTCCACCAGAACAGGTGGTTGATACGCTGGGCGCCGGAGATACTTTTAACGCCGGGCTGATTTCAGCATTAGTGAATGACCTTTCTGCCGGTTTAGCGTTGGAACAGGCCTGCCGCCTTGCCGGTTGTAAGTGCGGTCAGACCGGCTTTGCCAATCTCGATAAAGCCTTATGAAAAAGATATTTGTCTGCCAAAGCGGCGAACTTGAAGAGTATCAAACCCGTGGCTTCACGGTTGAAGTGGGTGAGGATAGCCTCGATTTTTTCCTGCTCAAGCAGGATGGTGAGATTCGCGCTTACCTTAATTTCTGTCCGCATCTCGGCATTCCACTCAACTGGCAGCCGGATGCGTTTATGTCTATGGAAGGCACGCATATCCAGTGCAGTACGCATGGGGCGCTGTTTCAATTAGAAGATGGCTACTGTTTTTCCGGTCCCTGTCGTGGCCAGAGTCTGACACCCCTCAATATCGAAATCACAGAAAGTCAGGAAATTTACCTCGTCTCCTCCGACTGATAGGCTGAACGACCAATCAGGCAACAGGAGTTCATTATGACTGAATTGCTCGATAAATGGTCAGAAGCCGCAGTCACCAGCCTGGGTTTCTTCTGGATGGCACTGTGGGCCTTTGTGCTGGGCTATCTTATCAGCAGCATTATTCAGGTCATGGTATCGCGCCACGAAATGCGCAAACTGATGGGCGGTGACGGTCCCAAATCCATGTCGATAGGGACTCTGTTCGGTTTTATCTCAAGTTCCTGCAGCTTCGCTGCACTGGCCACTACCCGTGCCCTATTTCAGAAAGGTGCCAACTTCTCTCCATCAATCGCCTTCCTGCTCTCCTCCACCAACCTCGTCATCGAGCTTGGCTTTGTTATCGCGCTGTTTCTGGGCTGGCAATTTGTAGTGGGTGAGTATGTCGGCGGTATTATCCTGATATTGCTGGCCTGGTTATTTATCATGCTCACCAACCCGAAGCAGCTGATTCAACAGGCCCGTGACCGTAATCAGGATCACAGCGACAGCGATAATGAAGATGGTCATGCCTGGTCACGTCTGTTCGACAAGGAAATCTGGACAGCCATTAGTCAGAAGTATGTCATGGAATGGCAGATGGTCTGGAAGGACGTGCTGATTGGTTTCACCGTTGCCGGGATTATTTCCGCCTTTATCCCCACCGCGTTTTTTGAGTGGCTATTTATCGGCGCCGGCACTGATGATCCGGGGTTCTGGGCCTTATTGCAGCAGACGCTGGTTGGCCCCGTAGCCGCTTTTTTTACCTTTATCGGCTCAATGGGGAATATTCCACTGGCGGCGGTGTTGTTTGGTGAAGGGGTTGCCTTTGCCGGTGTGATGGCGTTCATTTTCTCTGATCTGGTGGTATTACCGGTACTGCGTATCAATGCCCAGTATTACGGCTGGAAAATGGCGCTTTATATCCTGCTGTTGCTATTTAGCTGTCTGGTAGCCACATCGCTGTTGATGCATTACGGGCTTCAGCTTTTCGACTGGCTGCCCGACCGCAGTCAGTGGACTTCCCCTGCCGAGCGGGAGCATTTCCAGCTTAACTACCAGTTCTGGCTCAATGTTATTTTCGGTCTGGCCTCATTATGGATGGTTGTCAGCTGGAAACGTCAGCAGAGTGGTCATAATCATCATGGCCACCATCATCATGGCGGTGGACAGCCTATTATGAACACGCTCTGTGTTCTGGCAGGCTTGTGGCTCTCAGCCGGGCTTATTCTGACCCTGTTCTAATAAGGGTAGCCACTGCCTGACGACAGCGTTCGATAGTGGCCTTGCGACCTTCGAGTTGCAGGGCCGCTGCCACTTCCGGGAACGACTGCCCCTGCAGAATTTTTTTGATCAACACGGCCTGCTCCCCGGCTGGCAGCTTATCCAGCGCGCCAACGGATATTTGCTGATGCAGCCACTGCCACAACAAGGGCTCGGTCGACTCAAAAGGACGCAGTTCAAAGGCAAATGTATTGAGTGCCTGCAAATCATCATCCCTCTTCTGAGGCAGATCCAGCGGCAAATTCCGAGACAGTGGCGACACCAGTCTGGCATCAAGTCGACGATGAGACTGTAGCAGCAGATACGGCCAGGCACTGGCAAAACCATGCCGCGCCTGCCTGACTACTGCTTCCGCCCTGGCATTCAGGGCTTTCAATAAAATCCCGGCTCGTTGACCACTGACTTCATCGGCCTGCTGTCCCACTCTGACTGGCACATAACCATTATTGAGCCAGAACTGTAAAAGCCTCGAATCAAGTGCAAAGCTGGTACCCAGGGCATCACAGCTTCCAGCAGAATAACGCTCAATTCCCTGCAGCAGTCGGCTCCCCAGTCCCTGTCCCTGCAGCGCGGGATGGACAGCAATCCGGATAATACGTTGATAATGGCATCGGCCGGCATTCATAACGCCGCTGTGAGCCAATAAGGTCTGCGGCAGCAGTTGCCCTTTGAGTCGGCGACGACCATTAAACACCTGCTGCGCCAGTCGGTCGTCCAGTGCAGCTTCATCCATCAGCCAGGCACAGGCAATCACATGCCCCTGCGCCTGTAATACCAGCAGCGAAATATCATCCCGATCCAACAACATCTGCAGATCAGAAGGCCGGGTCCGGTAATGCGCCAGCACCATCAGGCCGAAGACTTCTCTCAGCAGGGTTTCATCCGATGCCAGTTGCTGTTTACTGAGCATGGCAAACTCGGCCTGGCTCACTAATTCAGCGGGGAGCTGATCTGCATTGACGGGTTCGGCATCAAGCAGCAATGCATCAAAACTGAAGGCTTCCAGCCTGTCCCCCTCCGCCCAGCGCACCGGCTGAGTCAGCCTTATCTGCCGCCAGTTCGGCGTTAAGTTGTCCAGGGTCTTTTTGAAACGAACAGCAAAGCCCCGACCTGTGCCCTCGTAACCATGTTCGGTGGAAGCAAACACCACACGGGAATAATGCTGCAGCATGGCTTCAAGCATTTGCGCCGGGATGGCGGCCGCCTCATCGACAATCAGTAAATCTGCAGCCGGTTTCTCCGCAAGCAAAGCATCCGGGGCGACAAAGCGGATCTCAGATTGCTGCCAGATCAGAGTGTGTTGGCTGCGCTTGGCATCGCTTAACAGCCGAGAAGCGTGTTCCATCAGCGTGTCGATATTGCTGACTGAGGGTGCCGTCACCAGAACCCGTGACTTACCCTGCCGTAACAGTTCAGCCGCTGCCATGCCCAGCAAGGCGGTTTTACCGCGGCCACGATCCGAAACAATGACCAAGGGGCGGCGGCGATGGCCACTGACCACATGCAACACTGACTCAATCGCTTTTTGTTGCTCTGGTGTCGGCGTGATGTCTGCGACTGATGTCGTTTCAGTCACTTTAATTTCAGGCAGTGTCTCGCCCTGCTTGATTCGCCTGACTACAGAATAGCGTTCGCTGATTTTAAAGAAACGCTGTAACCACAAAGAATCCGGCAATACCGCAGGCAATAACACCAGTAGCCAGCCACCGGCACTCAGCGTGCCGATCAGGGCCCCGAAGGCATCAGCGGAAAACTTATCACGACCATCAAAGATAATCAGCTGGTTGCTGCGACCCAGATGCTGCAGTGCCTGTTTACTGCTGATGCAATCCTCTGTGCGATCTGGATGCTCGGATAACCAGCAACGCCTGGTTTTATCCGCTTTCTCATAGACCTGCACTGCCTGTTGCTGGAGCCATTCGCTGTCGCCCTGCAGGATAAGACAATGGCGTTGAGGCAGCTGCATCTTAATCAGTAATGCGGTGGCGGTGGTTCGTCACTTTGCTGCATCAGTTGGGTTTGATGCATGCTTTCCATCTGGGATTTAAGTGCGGCAATCTGGCTTTCGAGCCGGTCAATCTGCTGTTGTTGACTGGTCACCACCTCATTCAGCTGTTCCAGCAGGCCATCCTGAAACGCCAGTCTTGTCTGCAAATCAACGATATCGTCATTCATCAGATATCTCCGTCGTAAGACAGCGCCGGTCCCAACCAGCGTTCAGCGGTCGGCATATCCCAGCCTTTACGCTGGGCATAATCTTCCACCTGATCCTGGTCGATTTTACCCAGGCCGAAATAACGTGACTCAGGATGAGCGAAGTAGAAACCACTGACCGCCGCAGTTGGCAGCATCGCAAACGACTCGGTAATGGTCATGTCGGCATGGGTGACCGGGTCAATCAGTTCCCATAGCAGCCCTTTTTCGGTGTGATCGGGACAAGCCGGATAGCCTGGCGCCGGTCGGATACCACGGTACTTCTCATCGATCAGCGCTTCGTTATCAAGATTTTCCTCGCTGGCATAACCCCAGAATTCCTTACGTACCCGTTCATGCATACGTTCGGCAAAGGCCTCGGCGAGTCGATCAGCCAGTGCTTTCAGCATGATGCTGTGATAGTCATCATGATCGGCCTCAAAGCGCTCGACATGCTCATCAATGCCGATACCGGCCGTGACTGCGAAGGCGCCGATATAGTCTTTGACGCCACAGTCTTTGGGCGCCACAAAATCAGCAAGCGCGGCATTGGGCCGACCCGGCGGACGCTCGGTCTGCTGACGCAGACTGTGCAGGGTCATCAGCACTTCTTCACGATCATCATCCGTGTAGACTTCAATATCGTCATCATTGACGCTGTTGGCCGGGAACAGTCCAATCACGGCTTTGGCAGTCAGCCATTTCTCATCCACGATTTGCTTGAGCATCTTCTGGGCATCATGGAACAGATGGGTTGCATGCTCACCGACGATTTCATCTTCCAGGATACGTGGGTATTTACCGGCCAGTTCCCATGACTGGAAAAACGGGGTCCAGTCAATGCGGTCCACCAACTCTTCCAACGGATAGTCTGAAAACACTTCCAGACCCAGTTTGGCCGGCTTGGTGGGCTGATAAGCCTGCCAGTCAATCCTGGTCTTATTGGCACGCGCCTCGGCAATCGGCAACTGACGGCGTTTGCTTTTGCGACCGGTATGACGGGCACGTTTGTCTTCGTAATCTTTTTTAATGTCGGCAACAAAAGCGTCTCTGCCGTCACGGCTTACCAGCTTCTGAGCGACGCCCACCGCACGTGAGGCATCTTTCACATAGACACTGCAACCATGGTAATTAGGCTCGATTTTTACCGCCGTATGAATCAGGGAGGTGGTTGCCCCGCCGATCATCAACGGTATTTCAAAGCCCAGCCGCTCCATTTCCTTGGCGACATGCACCATTTCATCCAGCGACGGTGTGATCAGGCCAGACAAGCCGATGATATCGACATTTTCTTTTCTGGCAGTATCGAGAATGGTCTGAGCCGGCACCATCACTCCCAGGTCAATCACTTCGAAGTTATTACACTGCAACACTACGCCGACAATATTCTTGCCGATATCGTGTACATCGCCTTTGACGGTCGCCATCAGGATCTTGCCGTTATTCTCACTGGTATCGCCCTCTTCCTTGGCCGCTTCGATAAACGGCATCAGATAGGCAACGGCTTTTTTCATCACCCGGGCCGATTTCACGACCTGTGGCAGGAACATCTTACCCTCACCGAACAGATCACCGACCACGTTCATGCCATCCATCAGTGGGCCTTCAATCACCTCCAGCGGCTTGGCATAGGCCTGACGGGCTTCCTCGGTATCGTCTTCGACATAGTCGGCAATCCCTTTGACCAGGGCATGTTCAAGTCGCTTGGAGACCGGCAGTTCCCGCCAGGACAAATCTTCCTGTTTGACTGTACCACCGCCTTCGCCTTTATATTTTTCGGCGATTTCCAGCAATCGGTCGGTGGCATCATCACGGCGGTTCTGAATCACATCTTCGACGTGTTCACGCAGTTCTTCCGGTAGATCATCATAAATCGCCAGCTGACCGGCATTGACGATACCCATGTCCATCCCTGCCTTGATGGCGTGGTAGAGAAACACCGCATGAATTGCTTCACGTACCGGGTTGTTACCACGGAAGGAGAACGAGACGTTGGAGACACCGCCGCTAATCATCGCATGCGGCAGACTCTCCTTGATGTCGCGGGTGGCCTCGATAAAGTCCATCGCATAGTTATTGTGTTCTTCGATACCGGTCGCCACCGCGAAGATATTAGGGTCAAAGATGATGTCTTCCGGCGGGAAATGGACTTTCTCGGTCAGCACTTCGTAGCTGCGGGTGCATATTTCGCGCTTGCGCTCGCGGGTATCGGCCTGACCGACTTCATCGAAGGCCATCACGATGACTGCGGCGCCATAACGGCGTACCAATTTGGCCTGCTCGATAAACTTGTCTTCGCCTTCCTTGAGACTGATCGAGTTAACGATGCCCTTGCCCTGGATACATTTGAGCCCGGCTTCAATCACTTCCCATTTGGACGAGTCAATCATCACGGGTACGCGACTGATATCAGGTTCGGCAGCCAGCAGATTGAGGAAGGTCACCATCGCCTCTTTCGAGTCGAGCATGCCTTCATCCATGTTGATATCAATAATCTGGGCGCCGTTTTCGACCTGCTGACGGGCCACTTCCAGCGCCGTGTCGTAATCGCCTTCCTTGATAAGACGGGCAAAACGGGCCGAGCCGGTGACATTGGTACGCTCACCGACATTCACAAACAGGCTGTCTTCGGTGATGTTGAGCGGCTCAAGACCACTCAGGCGACAATGATGCAGATTCTTTTTCGGCTGGCGCGGTTTGATGCCCTCAACCGCTTCGGCGATCGCCTTGATATGCGCCGGCGCGGTACCGCAGCAACCACCGACAATATTCAAAAAGCCGGATTCGGCCCATTCCTTGATCTGCGCCGCCATGACTTCAGGTGACTCGTCATATTCACCGAACTCATTAGGCAGGCCGGCGTTGGGGTGGGCACTGACGTAGGTGGTGACCACGTTGGACAGTTCCTCCACGTACTGACGCAATTGCTCCGCACCCAGGGCACAGTTCAGACCAATACTGAGTGGCTGAATATGGGCCAGCGAATTCCAGAAAGCTTCTGCGGTCTGGCCTGACAAGGTACGACCACTGGCATCGGTAATGGTGCCGGAAATCATCACCGGCAGGTGAATGTCGTGATCTTCACAGAACTTGTCGATGGCAAACAAGGCCGCCTTGGCATTCAGCGTGTCAAATACGGTTTCCACCAGCAGCAGATCGACACCGCCATCGACCAGACCGCGAATTGACTCGGTATAGGCTTCCAGCAGTTCATCGAAATCGACATTGCGGTAACCGGGGTTGTTCACATCGGGAGAGATACTGGCGGTGCGGTTGGTGGGGCCCAGAACACCGGTGACAAAACGCGGTTTATCCGGGTTACTGGCGGTGAACTCGTCAGCGACTTCTCTGGCAAGCTCAGCCGAGACCTTGTTCAGCTCATACACCAGATCTTCCATCTGGTAGTCGGCCATCGCAATGGAAGTGCCGTTGAAGGTGTTGGTCTCGACGATATCGGCACCGGCTTCAAAATAAGCGCGGTGAATATCACGGATAATATTGGGCTGGGTCAGCGACAACAGGTCGTTATTGCCTTTGACATCGCAGGGATGGTTCTCAAAGCGCTCACCACGGAAATCCTTCTCTTCCAGCTGATAGCTTTGGATCAGGGTCCCCATCCCGCCATCGAGGATCAGGATTTTTTCTTCAAGCAGGGTGCGGAGTTGGTGGTAAGCGGTCATTAAAACGGTTTTCCTGTCAAACAGTTACACTTTGGAAAAACCGTGAATTATAGCAGATAAACGGGCTACGGCCGTCGATCATTGAGCACGGTGATGCAGCAAAAAGCAGTGGGAATGAACACTGCCCACTGCTTGCTCAAACTACGACTCACACCTTGAACAGCGACAGCCTGTCTTGTAATCCGTTCGCGGCTTCATCCAGGTCATTACCCACACGACTCAACTGTTGGGCCCCTTCTGTCGTTTTCTGAACCAGGTGAGATATCTGGGAGAGATTCTTACTCACTTCTTCACAGACGGCGCTTTGTTGTTCCGTGGCTGAGGCGGTTTGAAGTGACATTTCTGTCACCTCTTCAATCGCTTTACTGATTTCTATCAGTGCCTTTTCTGCTTCCTGTGCCAGTTTTACCGTTTCAGCCACTTGTTGGCCACTCGCCTGCATCGCGGTGGTCACTTCAAGATTGCCTTTATGAAGGGTGCTCAACTTGTTATGGATATCTACTGTGGCCTCCTGTGTTCGGCTTGCTAGTGCTCTGACTTCATCTGCTACAACGGCAAAACCACGCCCTTTTTCTCCTGCTCGCGCCGCTTCAATGGCAGCATTGAGAGCCAGCAGGTTGGTCTGCTCTGCAATCCCCTGGATCACCGTTAATATTTCAGCGATACCATCACTGTTTTTCTCCAGTTCCAACATCGCAGATTCAGACTGTTTTACTGATTCACTGACATGATTGATTGAGCTTGCCGTCTGCTTGACAAGACTAGTGCCGCACTCAGTGGCATCATTCGCCTGCTGAACAAATTGCGACGTTCTTTCGGCATTACCGGCAATTTGCTGCGCTGAGGCTGCCATCTCGGTAACAGCCGAGACCATCTCCTCTATCAGTTTCTGCTGCTCGAGCATCTGGGCATTAGTCTCTTCACTGATTTTGCGTCCTTCTGCAGACAAAGCGCTGACATGACTGCCGACAGGTAGAAGTTGTTGAACCAGTGAACGTAACTTTTCAATGAAGGTGTTCAGTAAGCCAGATAACTTACCGGTTTCATCACGCCTCGATACCGTTAACTGACGGGTTAAATCGCCTTCCCCCTCAGCGATTGAAGCGACAAGGTCGGTCATTGCTGAAAGCGGACGTGTACTATTTCTGGCAACAAACCAGACAACCACAACGCCTAAAGCCGCCAACAGCAATCCAAGTATCGTTGTTGTGGTTACAAAATTCACTTGTGCGGTCTTCAGAAACTGCTCTTGCTCTGACACGGTGGCCAGAACCACCTGCTCCGGGACCTCAATGTATGTCACCCAGTGCTGTTCACTGCCGGGGAGCGTAAACGGCGCCAGGACGATGAACTGTCCTTCAGCATTAATGATCTGGCGCTGTCCGTTAATCGATGTCTTTTTAATGCTTTCCTGGAGTTGTTGATTCAATACCAACAGGTTCTGACCGATTAAATCCGGTTGATGGCTGTGACCGGCGATCACGCCTCTGGGACTGACCAGCAATGTTTTCCCCTGCCCTTGGTATAGACCTTCTGCCACCGATTTGATTTTTGACTGAATAAAGCCAGCAGTGATATCCACGCCACTGATACCAACAAATCGTCCATGACGAGTCACCGGGGCCACCAGGCTGCTGAGCAGAACTTCTTCACCATCAATAGGGTATAGGTAGGGGTCAATGACACAACTATTCAACGTGTCTTTGGAGCAAAGATAATATTCGCCAGCCCGTATCCCGTTTTTATCCATCGTACTGTTCTCAAGACCAGCCAGCGGTTCTACAACAAAACCACCCTCTGTCCTCACGATGTAGGGTAAAAAACGGCCTGTGGCATCACTGCCTTTTGACTGCATGGCAAGATAATCACTGCCATCGAAGGCATTGGGTTCGAATGCGACATAGGTGCCGAGAAAATCAGGATTATCGGACAGCGTTTGCTGGAGAATATTGAGTGCCAGTTTGCGTTTATCTGAGTCGTTTGGCATCTGGATAAGGGCAGACATCGCTGATGCCGTCGCTTGCGCAGTCTGCAGCGCACGCTCAAGCGGAATCGACAACTGTGCCGATGTGTCATGAGCAATGACCGAGAGATAATCCTCTACCTGATCGCGAGTTAGATCGTAGCTGTGGCTGGACAGAGACTGTTTAATATTGCCGAACTGCCAAACACCGATGAGCGCGGTAACCAGCACGACACTCAGCAGACTTAAACCTGCCCAGAGGCTGAAACGTTGTTGAATGGATAAGTGCATCCTGTTCTCCCAAGGGATAAATCTCACTCACCGATTCCGGCCATGGTGACCGGTCCGGTGAAGACCAGATGCCCAATAAAATTCAAGTCAGTTTCCCCAAAAAACTGAATTTGGATTCTATTTGGCTATACCCCTTGTCCACAGGTGGATGCGAGAAATAATCGGTGTTCGATTATGAGCATGTCCATGTGGATGCCGCGAAACTCGCGACAAGTGCAAATCTGCCACAATTTTTACTGGATGGCAATCAGCATAAAATCAACGACAAACATGATGACTGCGAAGTCTGCGGGATTAATAAAGCCGCATACCGACTTTTTTGATGATGTCGCCCTCGACTTCCTTTACTACCCAGTGAATACCGTGCCAGTGAACATCATCCCCGACAACCGGGTGCCCGCCGACGCGACGGGCAATAAATTCACCCAGCGTGAGATGTTGCTGACGTCCGCTCACCGTCAGCCCATAAGCTTTGGCCACTTCCGTCAATGGTGCATCCCCATTGAGAACAAAAGCCCCAAAAAAGGCTTGTTGTGCTTTCGCGAGTTTGGTTTCTCCACTGAAGATTTGATTAAGTTGCTCCAGGTCTTCTTCACGGCTGATGACACACAATACGTCACCCATCTTAAGCCGGGTATTCCCTTTCGGATGTAACATCACTCTGCCGCGGAACAGGCCCGAGATTAGGGCACCAGAAGGGAATTGCAGCAATTGAATCGGTTGATCATCCAGGCTGGGATTTTCGACGGTATAAACGAAAATTTCATAATCCTGTTCAGGCAGAATACCCAGCGCCCCGCGCTGTTTCGGCGCCACCCCTTTGGGCACCTGAATCTGCATCCACCGCGCCATCAACGGCAATGTGCCACCCTGTATCAATAACGACAACAAGACCACGGCAAAAGCCACGTTGAAATAAAGGCCGGCATTATCGATGCCACCAATCACCGGGAAAATCGCCAGCACGATAGGTACCGCACCGCGCAGCCCCACCCAGGAGATAAAACCCAGCTCTCGCTTACGGAATTTGAAAAATGGCGTAATCGTCAGTAAAACAGCCAGCGGTCTGGCGACAAAGATCAACGCCAGTGCAATTAACAGAGATGGCAACGCAAACTGAATCATTTCGGAGGGCGTGACCAGCAGTCCCAGCACCAGGAAGAGGCCAATCTGACTCAGCCAGGCAAGTCCATCATGGACAGGCAGAATATGCTGGAGATGACGACCGGGCTGATTACCAATCAGCAACCCACAGAGGTAAATAGCCAGGAAGCCGCTGCCACCAATGACGCTAGCCAGACCAAAAGTTGAGAAGCCCATTGCCAGCGCCAGCAGTGAATATAAAGCCGGTGCCAGTTCCACCCGTTTCAGCATCCGGCTGGTCAACCAGCCACCGGCCAGCCCCACTGCGATACCGAGACCAAATTGTTGAAGGAAAAACAACACCGAATCCAGCGGCGTCTGGAAGTCTCCCACCAGCATTTCGATGAGCAGCAGAGTCAGAAAAATCGCCATCGGGTCATTGGTACCGGATTCGATTTCCAGCGTCGCCGCGACCCGCTCATTGATATTGATGCCCTGCCCACGCAGCATCGAAAATACAGCGGCGGCATCGGTGGAACCGACAATGGCCCCGATCAAGAGCCCTTCCAGCAGCGATAGTTCAAACACCCAGGTTGCTATCAGCCCGACGATGCCGCTGGTGACAAACACGCCCAGCGTCGACATGGTCAATGCCGGTTTGAATCCCACCCGGAAAGTTTTGAGGCGGGTTCTGAGGCCACCGTCCAGCAGGATCATCGCCAGTGCCAGGTGACCGATGAGAAACGCCTGCGAATAATCATCGAACCGGATGCCAAGTACACCATCCTCACCGGCCAGCATGCCCAGCGCCAGGAAGATAATCAGCAGGGGGAGTCCGAATAATGAGGAAAGACGACTGGCAAGAATACTGAGTGCGATCAGCATGCCGCTAAGGAGAAAAAGACTGTTGATGGAATCCATAATTCACATATCTGAAAGTTAAATTCAGATTAGCACAGGCACCGGGTTTTCGGCGATTAAGCCAAATGATAACGGTGAGGCTCAGGCGAAGGTTAGGCAATTTCGGCGAGATTTTAGCGCTGTGAGATCGCGATGACATACGGCCTGCCACCGGTGAGACGCGTTTAATTAATCAGCTGGTTTCCTTCTGAGTACATCCGTATTCCTGGACCAGATAAAGCGCTGCGCCAATTTGTTTGTATAGCGACTCAGGCGTGTCACGACTTTGAAACCGGCTTATACCAAAACGCGTCCTGACATAGCAGACTTAACTGGGAGCATAGTCTGCAATCTTTTTCCGTCGTTACCCTGCACGCTACCCAGCCAAGATTTCTGCAGACTGAATATGCTGAGTAAAAAGCCTGGAAAGCTTGATTAACAAGCAGTCCCCAGCTCCAAAATCTTCGGCACCGATTTTTCCCTTTTCTGACACCGCGCTTAAGGATAACAAGTCATCACGGGGTTTCTCAGCATGGGCGCGATCTAATTCTGTTTTTTCAAACTGACACTGCCTGTTTCCTCAAGCGTAATAAAGGGGATGAATTTACCGACATCAAAACGGGCCTTGAAAGCGTATCTCAGACTGTCTTTCTGTTCTGACAGTAGTTGATTAATCAAACGGGCACCACCCAGCAGATCCGGCGTCGCCTTGAGGGTGAATGTCGCTGTGCCGTAGCCTGGCACCTTGGGCAGATCCGGCTCAGCTCCGGTTAATATTCGTTGGTCTTCAATGTCCACTGAATAACTCATCCCCCTCAATGGCAAGGCGCTACGGTTGGGATTCACCACCTGGAGACCGATAAGAAAAGTCGGTGTGATACCGGTAGACTCCGGTGCCAACGCAAAGGAAGTGATATTGATCTGCGGTTTTTCATAGCTGGGTGACCAACTGGCGCAAGCGCTCAGTAACAGCAATATCGTGAGAAAAGCGATAGATTTCAGTCTGGACATATTCAATCCCTGCAATAATGAATACTGACTCAATGTCATCATTAGCCATGATGACTGCCTGAGTACAGATTTGTCTCACAATTCTCAGATAGATGACAAAAAAAAGCGTCGCACCCCGAGGGAGTGCGACGCTGATTGAAGCTTAGAAGCTAATCAACAAGCGGGTTACTCTACGCCGCGCTTGTCGAGCATTTCTTCACCTTCACCCATATCATGTGCGGGGTGCTCGGTGCCTTTAGACTCTTTAGCTTCCTCCAGATTTTCTTTGTATTTTTCGCTAACATCTTTATCTTTATTGTAGTTTTTGGATGTCACTTCTTCACCCATTTCGTGGGCGGGATGCTCTTCGCCTTTGTGGCTATCTTTGTCGTGATGTTCAGCCATTGCTGGTGTCATGGCAAAAAGCAGTGTAACTAAAAATGTAAGCAAACCTTGCTTAAACATATGTCCTCCTTTGTTTGATTACTCAAACATTGAGTAAGAAACTGATCAAAAAAACATTTTTAACCAGTTGCGGTTACACCATAACCAATATCCGCCAGCGGATCAAATCAGAAAAAATAAAACATAATCCATATAAATCATTAACTTATATAAATATTTAGGCTAAATTCAGCAATATCCCTAGGCCGGTCACGAGGATCTTCCTGCAGGAGAGCTGAGCCTTACTGAATCGCCTGTTTCAGCTTTGTTTGATGCAGTTGCTCATCCGCCACCGCACGGTTAACCCCATTGATCAGCGCTTTGAGGGCAGCGGTCGTGATGTTTTTATCCTGGCCGACCCCAAAAAGGGTTGCTCTGTCACCGACTTTGACTTCGACATAACTCACCGCGGCCGCATCAGAACCAGCGCTCATGCCGTGTTCATGATAATCCGCTACCGTCACTGTCTCCCCCAGGTGCTCGCTGATAGCTTTCGCAGCAGCGTCCAATGGGCCATTACCACGCCCGGCCAGTTCAATTCGATTTGCACCATGGCTTAAAACCATTTTGGTCACAACATCGCTGGTCTGCTCATCAATCACATGACTGCTCATGTAGCGGTAAGGTGACTCAACCTCTAAGTAGGATGCTTGAAACAGATTGACGATACTGGCGGTATCCACTTCTTTACTGGTTTCATCACTGACCTTTTGCACGATACGACTGAACTCAATTTGCAGACGACGTGGTAATTCAAAGCCGGCCGCGTTCTGCAAGAGGAAGCTGACCCCACCTTTGCCGGACTGACTGTTGACTCGGACCACGGCGTCGTAACTTCGGTTTAAGTCAGCCGGATCAATCGGCAAATAGGGCACCTGCCAGTAATTACCCTCTGTCTGCACCGCAAAGCCTTTTTTGATCGCATCCTGATGCGAACCGGAGAACGCAGTGAAGACGAGTTCACCGGCATAAGGATGACGCGGATGCACCGGTAACTGCGTGGTTTCTTCGTACATCTGACGGATCTGATCAATCTGGCTGAAATCCAGGCCTGGCTCAATCCCCTGCGAATACAGATTCAATGCCAGCGTGACCAGATCCACATTGCCGGTGCGTTCGCCGTTACCGAACAGACAGCCCTCCACCCGGTCAGCCCCCGCCATGACGGCCAGTTCCGCGGCCGCAACGGCCGTACCCCGGTCATTGTGAGGATGGACGCTGAGAATGATACTGTCACGATTGTTCAAATTGCGGTGCATCCATTCAATCTGATCGGCATAGGTATTGGGCGTCGACATTTCAACTGTGGCTGGCAGATTAAGGATAATTTTGTTATCAGGCGTCGGCTGCCAGATAGCCGTCACCGCATCACACACTTCTTTGGCAAATTCGATTTCGGTGCTGGAAAACACCTCCGGTGAGTACTGATAGACCCACTCGGTCTCCGGCTGTTTGCTGGTCATCTCTTTAACCCAACGGGTGCCCTGCTCGGCAATCGCTTTGACGCCGGCTTTATCGGTACGATAGACAACCTCACGGAACGTCGGTGAAATCGGATTATACATATGCAGAATCGCCCGTTTTGCACCTTTCAGCGATTCAACGGTACGGGCAATTAAATCTTCGCGCGCCTGGGTCAACACTTCGATAGTGACATCATCCGGGATCCGATTTTCTTCGATCAGGCGACGGACCACATTAAAGTCGGTTTCAGAGGCAGAGGGAAAGCCGACCTCGATTTCCTTGAAGCCGATACGTACCAGTTCATCGAAATAACGCAGCTTGGTCTCCACTGACATCGGGTCTATCAGAGCCTGATTACCATCACGCAGATCGGTGCTCATCCAGATTGGCGGCTGTTCCAGCACCGCATTGGGCCACTGGCGATCGGTTAATTTGATGGGCTCAAAGCGGCGGTACTTCTGAGCTGGGTTGGTAATCATCTCTGACTCCTGAAAGCATTAAATTCGGTTAGCTGAAAAACCTTCGCGTTCGTCTGACCTTGCCAGTCGGGTTAACTGGAAGCTTTTGCGAGCCTCGACCATCACTTGTGATGATGTGGGAGCACCCGTGCCAGCGAGAGCTTATGACTCATTCGCTACCGGTTTCAGCTATGGATAATAGTATAGAGAGATTGCAGTAGAATTAAATTGCCAATATTGCATTAAAATCAAAATTTATAGCATTTTATTGCTACAAACATCATTTAAATGGAATAATATTTCTCACTACACTTTATTGGGGATATAAGATGTCAGAAAAACTGGATCGCTACGATCAGATGATCCTCGACATCCTGCAAAAAAACGGGCGAATTACCAACCAGGAACTGGCAGAAGCCATCAAACTATCGCCTTCGCCCTGCCTGCGCCGTGTACGACAGATGGAAGAGGACGGCCTGATAGATGGTTATGTTGCCTTACTGAATGCCAAAAAACTGGGACTCAGTCTGATGGCCTTTATCGGCATCAGCATGGACCGACATACGCCGGAACGCTTCGAGAAGCTGGAATCAACTTTGGCTGGCTACTCCGAGGTACTGGAGTGTCATTTGATTACCGGCCAGGATGCCGACTACCTGCTGAAAGTCATCGTGCGGGATATGGACGCCTACCAGCATTTTCTGCTCAACAAGCTGACCCGCATCGAGGGTGTGACCGGCGTGCATACCTCTTTTGTCATGAAATCGCCGATTAACGCCACTGCGTTACCGGTGAATTAAATATCACGATGCGGTTTGAGACTGTTTTTGTCTGAGCTGCTGCCAGAGCCCAGCCACAAATAAAAACAGTGCAATCCAGACCAAGATAAAGGTCACCATCCGCTCTTGCGGGAAATGCTCGTTGAGCACAAACACGCCAATCAGAAACTGGATGGTCGGGTTGATATACATAATGAAGCCGACTATTGAGAGATTAATGCGGCTGGTTGCCATCGCAAACAACACCAGCGGCAGCGCGGTTAGAAAGCCTGACACTATCAGCAGAGTGGTGGTCGTATTATCCAGGCCAAAGCCCATCTGGCTGTCTGCAGACAGTAGCTGCCAGCCAACAAAGCCCAGAGCCAGTGGCAGCAACCACAAAGTCTCGATAGTCAGACCATTAAGGCCGTCAATCGGATGCACTTTCCTGACCAGACCATAAAAAGCAAAAGCAAAGGCCAGCACCACGCCAACCCAGGGCAAGGCGCCAAAACTCCAGAGTTCCCATAGCACCGCTACCGCTGCTAAAACCCCGGCCCAGGCCTGCAGGGGATGTAAAGCTTCTTTCAGAATCAACCGCCCCATCAGCAGACTGACCACCGGCATGATGAAATAACCCAGACTCGCTTCCAGCACCCGGTGTTGACCCACCGCCCAGATATAGACCAGCCAGTTAACGGCTATCAGCAGTGAAGACACACCGAGCCAGATCAGCGTCTTTTTATCCTGCAGCGCCTTCACCAGTAATCGGCCGCGTTGCAGCATTAATCCCAGGCTGAAGGTCGCCACCAGCGACCAGATAATCCGGTGCGACAACACCTCTACCGGTGATACATGGTTCAGGTAGCTGAAAAAGAGCGGGAAAATACCCCAGATGGAATAGGCCAGAACGGCCAGAACAAGACCCTGCATATGATGCTCAGTAATTTAAAGGCGTATGTTATCAATTTTCCGAGCTGTAATCGCGCGCGTAACCATCCCACAGCCAGTCTCTGAGCCGGATTTTCTCGCCATGAAAATCGATACCTTCCTGTTGCAGCCTGAGCTTCTGAAGTCGATAACTATCACTGTCAGGTGGCAGGGCAATTTCACCTTTCGCATTGATAACCCGATGCCAGGGTAATTGGGTATCTGCGGGCAAGTTCCTGAGAATATGCCCTACAGCGCGGGCATGGCCGGGGTAGCCGCAAAGACTGGCTATCTGCCCATAGGTCGCGACTTGACCTAACGGAATAGTGGCGATGGTCTGCCACACCATTTCTCTAAGCTGCTGATCCATTTTTACTCATTTTGCTTCCTCAGGACATATCGCGATCAGACGAAACTGGCCAGAAGTAAGTGCAGCGCCAAAGCCACAAACACCACTGCCGCGAGTTTATTTAACCTACGCTGTATTGCCGGTGAACGACGGAACAGGGTTTCCAGACTGCCAGCCATGACTGCCATAGCGCCAAATACAAGAAGAGTAGCGAGGATAAACAAACTACCGAGCAAGACTATCTCTTGCGTCACAGAACGAGACTCAGCCGGCAGAAACTGGGGCAGAAAAGCCAGGAAAAACAGTGATACCTTCGGGTTGGTGATATTCATGATAATCCCACGGCGATAAGACCAGAGAAAGCGGTATCTGTGTGCCTGGAACTGATCCAGTGCCAGCGTTTCAGCAGTGAGCGCCTGCCAGGCAAGATAAAGCAGATACATCGCACCGACTGTTTTGAGCACAGTCAAAGCCCAGACTGAACTCTGCAAAATCGCGGCAATACCCAATGCCACGATAGCGGTGTGAACCAGCAGGCCCGTGCATAGTCCGAGTACGACCGCCACCCCGGCCTGTTTCCCGTGGGTCAGGGAGTGCGTCATTACAAACAGGTTATCCGGTCCGGGCGATAAAGCCAGCAGCACCGAGGTGATAAAAAACCCCATCAAGGTCTCAAAGCCCATCTTTCCCCCTGTGACATTCTGGCGACATGTTCAAAACGTTGAATATGCTGCATGATAATCGCTGATTCTCTCACTTTATAAGCGAATGACATACACACTAAGCATTTCTGTTGGTCAACATAGTTCAGCTGGTATTAAAGCCATTAACCAGGATCGCTGTGGTGTCTTTGTACCAGGGGGCGATGAGACCATCACCCGTGGCATTGTGGCTGCCGTGGCGGACGGCATCAGCAGCAGTGAGGTCAGTCAGGAAGCCAGCAGTACGGTTATCGCGAGTCTGCTTGAAGACTATTACGCCACGCCGGAATCCTGGACCGTGCAAACCGCCGGTGAACGCGTGCTACAGTCGATCAATGCCTGGCTTTATGGGCGTAGTCGCAACAGTGAATACCGTTACGATAGCGATAAAGGTTACATCTGTACCCTGAGCGCAATCATCATTAAAGGTCATACCGCGCATCTGTTTCATGTCGGCGATAGCCGTATTTATCATTTAAACAATGCCCATTGCCGACAGCTCACCACCGATCATATCCAGAATGATGCCGAAACCGGCCCTATGCTGTCACGGGCAATGGGGTTGGACCCTCACCTGGTTTTTGATTACCAGAGCGTCGCCGCCAACGCGGGTGATATTTTTATGCTGGCAACAGATGGTGTGTATGACTTTATCAGCGAGCGTCAAATCCGCGAGGCTGTCCACCACTACAAAGACGACTTGCAACAGGCCGCCGAAAGCCTGGTCGAACTGGCGCTGAAAGCCGGTAGTGAGGACAACCTGACGATTCAGCTTATTCGAATCGATAGCGTCATCACAGCAGATGATCAGGGGCTTTTGAATGAGGCGACCACGTTGCCGCCACCGCCTACATTGGCACCGGGAATGTTATTTGAGGGCTATGAGATTCTGCGTGAGCTTTATGTCAGCAGCCGCAGCCATGTATTCCTGGCAAAACATAAAGACACTGGCAAACTGGTGGCATTGAAGACACTCTCAACCGATCTGGAAGAAGATCCCGATGCCATAGAGCGCTTCCTGATGGAAGACTGGATCGCAAAACGGCTGGATAATGTGCATTGCCTCAAGGCCTTTGACAGTCGGCGTGGGCGGCAGTCGCTATATACCGTCACCGAATATATTGAAGGCCAGACCCTGAAACAATGGCAGGAAGATCATCCCGCGCCCGCGCTGGATGAGGTAAGACGAATAGTCGAGCAAATCGGCAAGGGGCTACAGGCCATGCATCGTAAAGAGATGATTCATCAGGATATCCGGCCCGATAACATTCTGATTGATCAAAGCGGCACGGTAAAAATTATTGATTTTGGTTCAACACGCATTGCAGGACTGGCCGAACTCGGCGCCGAAAGCGAACTGATTCTGGGTACCGCCCAGTTCACAGCCCCCGAGTACTTTCTGGGCCAGGCCGGCACAGCACAGTCCGATATTTTTTCTCTGGGCGTGTTGACCTATCACCTGCTTTCCGGCGAATTGCCCTATGGTACGCGGGTGTCACGCGCCTTTAATGAAGCAGCGCAGAGAAAACTCAACTACCGTTCGCTGCTGCAATCGGATCGCAGTGTGCCTTTCTGGGTCGATGACACCCTACGAAAAGCGGTGCAGATTCAACCGCATAAACGTTACCAGGAAGTCGCCGAATTTATTTATGACCTGAACCACCCCAACAAAGCCTTTGTAAACAAAGCCCGTCCACCACTGATGGAGCGCAATCCGGTGTTATTCTGGCAATGCATCTCTTTAGGTTTATTGCTGACCCTGCTGTATCAGAACCTGCCTGTCTTTAGCTGACCATTTGCCTGTTGATTAATCAAATGGCTTTCATTGCAGTAAGTCAGCGCTGATTTGTGTCAGCTTAATATCAGACAAGCATGGAGCCAGATTATGTTGATGCCGTTTTTTTCGCCGATATCAGGCATAGGCCTGTTCTTCACCATCCTGCTCGCAGTCAGTCCAGTGCAGGCAATGCCCTCATCTCAACAACTTCCCGGCCTGCTGGAATTCAAGGAGTGGACGGTGCCATGGGAAGACTCGCGACCGCGTGACCCTTATGTCGCCCCTGACGGAACAGTCTGGTTTGTGGGTCAGGTCGGCAACTATGTTGCCCGCCTGCAACCGGATACCGGCAACATGAAAAAGTTTGATATTCCCGGCGCCGGACCTCACACCGTGGTAGTGAGTAATAAGGGCATTCCCTGGTACGCCGGCAACAAAGACAAGCATATCGGCAGAATGAACCCTGACAATGGAAAAGTCACACGGTTTCCGATGCCCGAAGGCATCAAGGATCCCCACACCATGGGCTGGACCTCAGACGGCAAGCTCTGGTTTACCGCACAATGGTCAAACTACATCGCTAAGCTCGATACCGTTACCGGGGATGTCGAAAAAATTGCTTTACCCAGAGAGAACATGCGCCCCTATGGCCTGGTGGTAGGGCCGGATGACCGGCCATGGATTGCTTTCATGGGTGAAAATGCCATTGGCACCGTCAATCCACGGACTATGACGCTGGAAGTGATAAAGACCGCCAGCAAAGATAGTCTGATTCGCCGTATCGGCATGACTTCGGATGGCCGGATCTGGTGGGGCGATAATGCGATGGGGCATCTCGGTGTCTATAACCCGAACACCCAGTCGATGCAGGAATGGTCGACGCCCGGGGGCGAATCAGCCGGCATTTATGCCCTGACTGTCGATGACAAGGACAGAGTCTGGTACGTGGAAACCGGCTTCCAGCCGAATCGTTTTGTCGGTTTTGATACGAAAACCGAATCTTTTATTTCGATTGATGCCGTGCCGTCAGGCGGTATAACGATTCGCCACATGGTGTTTGACAGTGCGTCCGGCGCCATCTGGTTTGCCACTGACGCCAACACTGTAGGCAGAGCCAAAGTACCGGACTAGCGCCGGCACCCGGGTGTCCTGGGTAAAAAGCTCAGAGAGACCTACTTTTTCTGGCAGCTGATCTGGAAACCATCAGCGACGCGCTGAAAATGAAAAGATTTGTCGCTGTTCATTTTGTCATAGCTCAAGTCGTCACCAGACAGGGCCAGATTGGTATAGGTGGTGATTTCCTGTGCCGGCTTTTTACCGTTCATATCCTCGATAGAACTGGCGGTTTCTATTAATTTACCGTCTTCGACCTGCCAGACACCGATTTCTTTCTGTACCCAGGAGAAGTTCTCACCCTCGCAGACCAGAAACAGCGCGGCATACCCCTGATCCTGCATCCGTCTGGTCAACCATTTCAGTGTCTCTCCCTCTTCCTGTTTTTCGCTGTACCAGGTACCAATCAACGCGTCATTGGCCGGCGCAGCCTGGGCGGGTAGAGACACTGAAATAACCCCCAGCATAGCGGGCAAAAAAATTCGGAACAGGTTCATGGTTTACCTCATTATTCGAGTTGAAATTTCATGCTGACGCGTCACCCTTCCGGATGCACACAGTGCAGCTCACCCTATGCTGATTTAAAGGGGCTCACAAGCGTTCATAGTCATAGTCAGGAAAGATTCCCAGCCTGCTGGATTTTCCGCAAATGTCGTGGTTTCGTCGCCAATAAAATCAGACCGTTGAAAATATTTGTATCGACCGAGATACGCCTCTGACTATTTACCTAACCGACCTGTCGCGGTCAGGTATTTCGGGTATGAAAATGGAGCGTGGCGGGTCCGGGAAAAGACCGGCTTAACAGAAAAAACTTTGGGGGAGTGATAGTTGGCTGCGCAGGGCTAATCAATCAGCGCAAACCAATGACTCAGATGCGGTGCTGACGATTAAAAACAGGAGGGACTTGTCATATTAACACTAAATACCGACTTGGGTAGCTGCAGCCGCTCAGACTGTTTACGCCACCAAAGCACTGAGGATAATTGCCCTTTGCAAGGCTGAGTTCTTTGATCATAATCAGGACAGGCCCCACCTAATCAACAAGAGGACTTCTTGCAGATGATTAAAAGACCCGCCGCCGGCAGACGCCTGTTCATTCTGGACACCAACGTGCTGATGCATGATCCGACTGCCATCTTCCGTTTTGACGAACACGATATCTACTTACCCATGGTGGTATTGGAAGAGCTGGATCGTGGCAAGAAAGGCTTATCCGAGGTCTCCCGCAACGTCAGGCAAGTCAGCCGGTTTCTGGATGAGTTGCTGCTTCAGGCGGAAGACAGTGACGCCATCACACAGGGTATTCCACTACCCAGCGTCGATAACGGGGATACCCATCACGCCAGCGGCCGCCTGTTCTTTCAGACTACCCAGATGCAACGGGAAATTCCCAAGGAACTACCCAGCCACCAGGGTGACAACGCCATCCTCAGTGTGGCAGTAGCTTTGCAGCAAACGGTCACTGACGCCACCGTGATTCTGGTTTCCAAAGATATTAACCTTCGGATCAAAGCCACGGTGCTGGGCATCTGCGCTGAGGATTATTACAACGATAAAGTGCTGGATGATGTGGATCTGCTCTACCGTGGTTCAGCCGAACTGCCTGCCGATTTCTGGGACGATCTAAACCGCCTGGAATCCTGGACTGCTGAGGGCCAGACATTCTACGAAGTGGAAGGTGATATTGTTAAAGACTGGCACCCGAACCAACTGATTTACTCGCCGGGTGAAACCAGCAATATTGAGGCAGTTGTGCGCTCGGTCAGCGAGAACAGTGCTGATATTCAGCTGGTTAACGATTATCGTAAGGACAACCACGCTGTCTGGGGGATTACCGCCCGCAATCGTGAGCAGAACTTTGCTTTGAATCTGCTGATGGACCCGGATATCGATTTTGTCACCCTGCTGGGCCAGGCTGGCACCGGTAAAACCCTGCTAACACTGGCCGCGGCATTAACTCAGACCATTGAGCATAAGCGTTACAGCGAAATCATTATGACCCGCGTTACAGTGCCGGTCGGGGAAGATATCGGCTTTTTGCCCGGCACCGAGGAAGAAAAAATGACGCCATGGATGGGTGCGTTGATGGATAACCTCGAGGTACTGAATAAAACAGAAGGCGGTGAATGGGGTCGTCAGGCCACCAATGATTTATTGCAACGCTGGATCAAAATCCGCTCGCTGAACTTTATGCGCGGCCGGACTTTCCTCAATCGCTTTATTATCATTGATGAGGCCCAGAACCTGACCTCTAAACAGATGAAAACGCTGATCACCCGTGCCGGTCCCGGCACTAAGATTGTCTGTCTGGGGAATATTGCTCAGATCGACACCCCCTATTTGAGTGAGACCACCTCGGGTCTGACCTATGTCGTCGATCATTTCAAGTATTGGCAGCACAGTGGTCATATCACTCTGATGCGCGGAGAACGCTCAAGACTGGCTGATTTCGCATCTGAGCACCTGTGACATTTTTAGAGCATTGCTTAAGCGACGCGACTGAGGGATACTGCCTGCTTTTCCCTCAGTCATTTTTGCTTTGAGGCTGGCAAAGCGTGCTGAAAATGATATAAAGGGACGTGTCTCAATAAATGGGTCACTCAACGGATAGTTAATGAAAAGCCGCTTCAGACGGGTTGAATTTGGATGAATATGATGCAATACGCTGGTTCAGACAGACGGGAGTTCTTTCGAATCAATGACACGGTCATTGTCGATTACAAAGTCATTGACCGGGACAATGTCTCAAATGTAGCGCATCATATCGCCCATGCCACCAGCGATGATGAAGGCAATGAAAAAGCACAGCTTCGGGCTATTCAAAACGCATTCAGTCATTTGATCGACCAGATCAATCATCACGATCGCGAAATAGCCAGAGCACTGCGAATGCTTGATGATAAAATCAATCTGATTTCCCAAAGTATTCAGCGTTACAACAATCCGGTTAACCCTAATGACCTCACCGAAGCTAATCTCAGTGGTGGTGGTATTGCCTTCATGGTTGCCGAGCCAGTTGAAATTCGTGGTCATGTGGAACTGCATCTTCAGTTACTGCCGACTGCGAACACCGTTCACGCGCTGGCCACTGTAATCTCCTGTGAAAAAATTCTATCGGCCCCCCCCGAGAAACCTTATCACCTGCGGATGGTGTTCACTCACATGGATGAACAGGATCGAAACCTGCTGGTCAAACATACCCTCAATCGTCAGGCAGAAATGTTACGCGGCGGTATCTCGAGTGAAGGGATGAGCCTGCGCGAATTCTAATCGCCGCGTTTCCATCAAGCTTGACGCTGAATATAGCTGTAATAAAGCAACGGGATCACCACCAGCGTTAAAGCCGTTGCAACCAGAATACCGAACAGTAACGCGACCGCCAGTCCGTTAAAGATCAGATCATCCAGAATAAATAAAGCCCCCAGCATGGCAGCCAACGCTGTCAGGGCGATGGGCTTGGCTCGCACTGATGCTGCCTGAATGACAGCCTTTTCTGCTGGCATCCCGGCAGCCATCGCTTCACGGATAAAGTCCACCAGCAAAATGGAATTACGCACAATAATCCCCGCCATCGCGATCATGCCAATCATTGATGTGGCGGTAAATTCTGCGCCCATCAGCGCATGCCCCGGCATCACCCCGATAATAGTCAGCGGAATCGGCACCATGATAATCAACGGCAGCAGATAGGAGCGGAACTGCGCCACAATCAGAATATAAATCAGCACAATGCCGACCGCATAGGCGAGCCCCATATCGCGGAAGGTCTCATAAGTTATCTGCCATTCGCCATCCCATTTGATGCTGTCCTTAACAGCCAGTGAAGGCGGTGAGAACAGGTACTGGTTAATGTGTTCGTCTTGCAGGCGCTGATAAATACTGAACATGCCATACAGCGGGCTATCTACCATCCCGGCCATATCGGCGGTGACAAAAACGACCGGCTGCAAGTCTTTATGATAAATCGTCTGCTGATGCGTGGTTTCAATCACCGTGACCACCTCGCCGAGGCTTATCATCTCACCCTGCTGGTTGCTGAGCCTGATAGTTAACAAAGCATCGAGATTACGTTTATCCGCAATGGGTAGCTGCAAGCGTAAAGGCACGGCATATTTCACCGCAGCATTGTGCAGATAGCCGATATCTTCGCCATCGAGCGCCAGCTTGATAGCCTGAACAATCTGCTGCTGGCTCAGGCCATAAAGCGCCGCTTTATTTCTGTCGATATCAATCACATTGCGTGGTGCCTTTGCCTCCACGCTGCTATCGATATCGACCACACCGTCTACGGCGGCAAAGTCCTGTTGAATCTTTTTGGCTGTCGCTAACTGCGCGCCATAATCCAGGCCATAAATTTCAGCCACAATCGGCGACTGCACCGGCGGCCCAGGTGGCACCTCTACCAATTTCAGATTGGCCTGCCACTGTGCTGCAATCTGCTGCAGGGGCTCGCGCAGACTCAGTGCAATATCATGACTGCTGCGCTCACGTAATGATTTATGCCGGAAATTTACCTGCACATCAGCCATATGCCAGTCATCACGCAGATAATACTGACGCACCAGCCCGTTGAAATTAATCGGTGAAGCACTGCCCACATAAGCCTGATAGTCGGTGACTTCCGGCACCTGCTGCAGATAAGCCGTCAGGTCTCTGACCGCCGCTGCGGTCGTTTCCAGCGGCGTGCCCTCAGGCATATCCACAACCAGTTGCAGCTCTGATTTATTATCAAAAGGCAGCATTTTCAGTACCACCAGTTTGGCCGCAACCAGTCCCACTGACAGCAGTATCAGGATAACCAGACCCAGCCACAATAAACCGCGATAGGCCCCTGCCCGGCGCGAGGTCACAAAAGGGGATAACAAACGATGGAAAAAACCGTTGCCGCCTTGCTGAGGCGACACCGGGTGATGGCGATGTCGGGCCAGCATCCTCAGCACCATCCAGGGCGTGATGATATAGGCCACCAGCAAAGACAAAATCATGCCGATACTGGCATTAATCGGAATCGGACTCATATACGGCCCCATCAGGCCGGACACAAAAGCCATCGGCAGCAAGGCAGCAATCACGGCAAAAGTCGCCAGAATCGTCGGTTGTCCGACTTCATCCACCGCCAGCGGGATCGCTTCACGCAAAGACTTTGCACCCAGCTGTAAATGACGATGAATATTTTCGACCACGACGATCGCATCATCGACCAGGATGCCAATCGAGAAAATCAGGGCAAACAGCGATACCCGGTTCAAGGTGAATCCCCAGGCCCAGGATGCAAACAGCATTAATAACAGCGTGATCACCACGGCGACACCGACAATAATCGCCTCCCGCCAGCCCAGCGCCAGTAACACCAGTGCCACTACAGCGATGGTGACGAAGATCAATTTATGAATCAGCGTTGCCGCCTTGTCATTCGCGGTTTCCCCATAGTTACGGGTGACGGTGATATTCACCGCATCGGGCACCATCACTCCACGTAGTGACTCGACCTGATCGAGGACCGCTGCGGCGATATCAGCAGCGTTATGGCCCGGTTGCTTGGCTATCGCCAGGGTCACGGCATCGAACTCACCCTGAGCGCTAAGGCCTTTATCTTCTGCAGCCTGCCCGCTACCAAACCAGACGTAGCGTTCAGCTTGTTCCGGACCATGACTTATCGTTGCAACATCACTGAGATACACCGGCTTGCCGTCATGTAAGCCGATGATCAGTTCCTGCAATGTCTGTGTCGACACAATCAACTCACCGGCCTGGATTGAAGTTGTCTGGTTGTGTTGCACCACACTACCGGCTTCAGCAGATTGATTGGCGGCGGTGATCGTCTCGGCAAGGTCAGACGGATCGATGTGATAGCTGGCTAACTTGACCGGATCCAGTGTGATACTGACGACACTGTCCGGACCGCCAATAGTGTAGATATCACGGGTTCCCTTAATACGCTTGAGCTCTGCCTCCAGCGCATGAGCGACCTGTTTAAGCTGGTAGGCATCCTGTTTGTCTTCCCGCCACAGGGTCAAAGTCAGGATGGGCACATCATCAATGCCCTTGGGTTTGATAATCGGTTGTGCCACGCCCAGTTCAGCCGGCAGCCAGTCACTGTTTGAGTAGATTTTATTGTAGAGGCGCACAATCGCTTCGGTGCGAGGTTCACCCACTTCAAACTGAGCGGTCAGCACTGCCATGCCGGGTTTAGAAACCGAGTAGACATGCTCCAGTCCCTCGATTTCACTGATGACCTGCTCGGCGGGGGTGGCGATCAGCTTTTCCACCTCGTTTGCGCTGGCACCGGGATAAGCGATAAAGACATTGGCAAAGGTCACATCAATCTGCGGCTCTTCCTCGCGCGGCGTCACCAGAATGGCAAACAAACCCAGCAAAACCGTCAGCAGAGCAATGAGCGGGGTCAGTGCATTATCCTGAAAAAAGGCAGCAATCCTTCCTGACAGCCCCATCTCTATTCACCCTGACTGTTTTTGATGATGCCGACGGCCTGTCTGGGCTCGATGATAACAACATCACCTGCTTGCAGACCTGCCAGAATCTCGCGTTCAGATCCCACCGTCCTGCCCGGCCTAACCTGACGAAGCTGAATATCATCGTTTTTGAGCAGATACACCGCACTGGCCTCCCCTCGCTGAACCACGGCTTCGGCAGGGACCAGCAATAGGGTTTCATCCTGGCCTTCCAGGCTCACTTTGACACTGCTGCCCGGGTACAAATGGTCCGCCTGCGCCAGCAAAGGAATCCGAAGGTCGAATGAATGACTGGCAGGATCAGCCTGTGGTATCAGCGTGGCCTCGCCTGCTGAGAGTGACTTGCCATCAATAGTCTCAACATTGGCAATCCTGGCCGGCAGCAAGTCATCGAGCAGACGCTGGGGGATCTGAATCACAACCCGAAGCGAGTCCAGTGAAACACCCGACATCAACAGTTGGCCGGGACTGGCCATTTCACCCACCTCAATCAGCCGCTCGGTCACAATACCGGCATAGGGCGCCTGCACCACGGTATAGGATAAGGCGACTTTTGCTTCAGCGACTTCGGCCTCGCGGGCTTTGATTTGCGCTGCCAGCACATTCACCCGGGCATTGGCAGCAGCTTTATCAGCTTCCGCTTTATCCAGTGCCGAACGGGTCACCTGTTTACGGGCAAAAAGATCGGCTATCCGTCCGGCTTCGGCCTGTGCTTCTTTTTGCCGGGCCAGGGCTTCCTGATATTGCGCCTTTTCTGCGAGTAGATTCGCCTCAGCGCGCATCAGCCGGGTTTTAATTTCATCGTCGCGGAAACGCAGAATGACCTGGTCTTGAGCAACCCGGTCATTCACATCCACATTGATCTCGATAACCTCCGCCGCGATACGCGAAGAGACGGTAGCCCGGTTTACCGCTTCAACCACCCCATCAAACTGATATTGGGCTGGTATCGTTTTTAGTGTGACGCTGGCAGTCGCCATAGAATCAGCGGCACTGTGCTGTGGTAGCAGCCATAAGCAAAGAGCGAAAAAAACCGGATAGTGGCTGAGCTTCATGAGCAGTCCCTGTACTGACATACTATATTAGTATTTACTAATTTATAATTATTACCGCTGTTTGTCTATACTGGCCGCCTTTAAGCAGTAATTGAAGAGTGACATGACAGAGCAGAATCTAGCCACGCTTTATAGTTTTCGTCGATGTCCCTATGCCATGCGTGCCCGGCTGGCGATTGCACAAAGCGGTATTCAGTGTGAACTCCGTGAAGTGGTACTCAAAGACAAACCGCAGCAGCTCATTGAACTTTCGCCCAAAGCGACCGTGCCGTTACTGCTGACGGCGGATGATAAGGTGATAGACGAAAGCATCGACATTGCTTTCTGGGCATTGGCCCAGCACGACCCCGACAACTGGTATCAGTCACTGACCAGTGAGCAGCATGAACAGATGCTGGCGTTGATCGAAAACAATGACGGTGAGTTCAAATATTTTCTGGACCGCTATAAATACGCAGATCGCTATCCGGAACAGGACGAGCGTTTTTACCGTGAACAAGGTGAAAAGACACTGACGCGGCTGGAACAGCTATTAACTGAGCATGACTGTTTATTGAGGGACAGCTGGACCCTCGCTGATATCGCGCTATTGCCGTTTATCCGCCAGTTCGCTTTTGTCGATAAAGCCTGGTTTGACAGTTCGCCCTACCCCAGAATCAGGGCGTGGCTGGAAGCGTTTCTTGAGAGTGACTTGTTTCGCTCCGTGATGAAAAAATACCCGCAATGGCAGGAAGGCGATGAGCCCGTGGTCTTTCCCTAGGGCTTGTTGATCTAGGGACAGCGGGTTCTGGCTTCTGCTGCAGGCAAATCGTAATACTGGTAACGACAGATCATGGTCTCGGTATTAGCTGCCTCGACATCCATACTTTTGAGCAGCGTCTGCCATAAGCTGATGCGCTCGGCGTTATCAATTAAATCACTGTCGTGATTGCGTTTATTCAGCCACAATCCGTCCCCGTTAAAACTGTAAACCGGATATAAATCCTCACGCTGAGTGGCGGGCAGGATCCGCATGTTGAGATTATCCAGTACTAAAGGCACGGCTTTCGGTGTTTCGTAATAACTGACCACCATATGCGCCTGGTTGAGTTCCAGCGCTTTAACATAGGTCAGTCGCAGCTTATCCTGCTCCATGCCCATGCCGGTCAGGGTAAAGTACTTGGCCATAGAAAAGTCTTCACAGTCACCACCGCCACTGACAATAGTCTGCAGCGGTGTGGCCCAGTAATCCTGCTGTTTCCAGTGCTTGATATCGTCGACAAACACCAGCTGATTAACAAAATCATTGGCCGCTTTCAGGCGGCGCGCATCCGACCAGCGCTTACCCTCATCAATCAGCTGATTCCAACTGGCGACACGGGCCTCAATCTCGGGGCTGATCCCGGATTCTTTTTTGGGGGAAGATGAACAGCCGGCTAATAGTGCCAGCATCAAAACGATCAGCCATTTCATTTTTCAGTCCTCCCGGCAAAGGAAATCGGCAGCGGATTGACCGTCGAGGAGTTTTGGAACCACACCCAGACAGGGTGCGGAGATATGCTGTTTGAGTGTGTCAATAATTTCTGCCGACTCATGCTGCGCGTCAAGGTGATTGGCGACCCAGCCCGCGATTCGAAGGCCACGCTGCTGAATCGATTCAATACTGAGCAAAGCATGATTAATACAGCCCAGTTTGATTGCCACCACCAGCACCACTGGCAGATCCAGTACCACAGCGAGATCGGCCATGGTTTCGGTCTGATTCAGTGGCACCAGCCAGCCACCGGCGCCTTCCACTACCACGGCATCTGCCTCAGTTTTGATTTGTTCAAAGTGCTGCTTTATTTCACTGATATCAATCCGTGTATTGACCCGACTGGCGGCAATGTGAGGGGCTATGGCCGGTTCAAAAGCATAGGGGTTGATCAGCCGATACGGCAGTGACACATGACTCTGGGCAATCATGGCCAGTGCATCCTCGTTCTGCCACTGACCGTCGATCCAGTCACAACCACTCGCAACCGGTTTCATCCCGGCCGCTTTCAGTCCCTGCTTTTGCAGAACAGCGATTAAGCCCGTGCTGATTCGGGTTTTACCGACTTCAGTATCGGTACCGGTTACAAAAATATGTTTAGGTATCATCGACGTTGAATCTCGCTCAGGGGAACATGCACACTGCCATCAGCAGCCGGACGCTGACCTGCCTGCGGCAGTTTCCAGCCATGGCCGAACACGACTTCATAACTCGCCGGTATCAGTCCTTCGATGCGAAACTGTTCATACTCGGCAATAACCTGACGCATCAGCTTTTTGCCAGTGAGACCACGGCGGCGGCCTTCATTGACATTGCGTGCCCCCAACATTTTGAGGTCACGCATCATTGCCATCGGTGTCGGATAGGTCAACACATAAGGCTCGACATCGAGCACGCAGTCCGCTAAACCGCAGGATGTCATGGCATCGCCCACGTCATGCATATCGTAAAACACATTCACATGCGGATAGGCATCTACCGCGGCCCAGGCCTGTCTTAATTCGGTCAGGGTATCGGGTCCCAGTGAGCTGAACAGCAGTAATCCATCCGGTCTCAGCACCCGCTGAATTTCAGTGAAACTGACAGACGGCTCACACCATTGCAGGGCCAGATTGGCGAAAACCAGATCAACACTGTTATCAGCCAGCGGAATCGACTCGGCGTCGCCGGCCAGTAATTGCAGTTTCTGACTGCTGCCGGGCAACCAGCGCTTGAGTCCGAGATCCTGACGGTAGCGTTTGCGCGCCTGTTGCAGCATATCGGGGGCGATATCCATGGCAAACAACCTTGCCTGCGGAAAATGTTTTTGCAGCAGTGAAAGATTTCGACCGGTCCCCGCGCCCAGATCCAGTATCGACTGCGGTGCAATCTTCATCAGGCTCAGGCGATCCAGTAATTCATCCGCCGTCTGCCGCTGCAGAATCGCCACATCATCATATTTCGCGGCGGCAGCTGCAAAGGAACGGGCCACTTTGGCTTTGTCGGGACGATATTCAATCATCTATAAACTGTTCTATCTGTTGCTGACATGCCGCTGGTTGAGCAATAAACGGGGCATGCCCAAGTCCTTCCAGCATCGCCACCTGTAATGAAGGCTGAAGCTGGCGGGCATAGTCAGGCATGGCGACAGGTATCAAAGTGTCGCGACTACCCAACAACATTTGCACCGGGCAGTTCAAACCCGCCAGCGCCTCACGTAGATCCCATTTCAACAGGCAATCCAGGCCGGCGTGTAATGCTTCAGGTTCCGGTGCGTGCTGCGTCGCCAGCCGCTCGCTTAACTCACGGATGGTTGCGCGGCTCCGATCCGCACCTTTCGCCTGCAACATCAGAAAACGCTGCAGCGTCTGCTGTTGATTGACATCAAGACTCGCTGCAAAATTCTCAAACACTTCGCTTTGCATCGCGCATGGCCAGTCATGGGTCTCGATAAAGCGTGGTGTTACTGCCATCAGGCTCAGTTTGCTGACCCGTTCGGGATAACGCTGGGCAAAAGCCAGACTAATCAAACCACCGAGTGACCAGCCCAGCCATAGCGCTGTTTGGGGTAGCTTGTTTGCCAGCGCCGGTAATAGGTTGTCTGGGTCAAACCCCTGCTTCTGCCAGTCGCTGCGTCCGTGTCCCGGTAAGTCCAGCAGGTGCAGCGTAAAGCGTTTCGCCAGACGCTCTGCCAACTCGTGCCAGACACCACTATGCATGCTCCAACCATGCAACATCACCAGATCCGGTCCGTTACCCCGCTGTTCAATGTGCAATGGCCTGCTCCAGCGCACTGAGTAATTTGTTGACGTCCTGTTCGCTATGCGAGGCAGAAAAGGTAATTCTCAACCGCGCTGTCTTTTTAGGCACAGTGGGAGGACGAATCACACCGACCAGGATACCGGCCTGTTCCAGATGCTGACCGACAGCCAGGGCAGTTTTATCATCGCCTATCAATACCGGTTGAATCGGTGTTTCTGACGGCATCAGATTCAGGCCCAGTTGCTGCGCTCCCTGTCTGAACTGCTTTATCAATGTATTCAGCTTGTCACGGCGCCAGTCTTCCTGTTCCACCAGTTTCAAACTGGCCAGGGTTGCCGCCGCGACGGCGGGTGGCTGCGCCGTGGTGTAGACATAGCTGCGGGCCTGCTGAATCAGGGTTTCGATCACGGTTTCATTCGACGCGACAAAAGCACCGCCGGTGCCAAAGGCCTTACCCAGGGTACCGACCTGGATCGGGGCCTGATCCGGGGCCAGCGCAAAGTGTGACACCGTACCGCGACCGCCTTTACCAATGACCCCGAAGCCATGGGCATCATCAATCAGTACAGCAGCACGATGCTGTCTGGCCTGCGTCATAATCTCCGGCAACGGTGCAATATCACCATCCATGCTGAAGACGCCGTCAGAGACGATAAGGCGATGTTTGGCCGTGGCTGCGTTATGCAGACGTTTATGCAGCAATGCCATATCCGCATGAGGATAACGTAGTTGATCGGCTTCAGTCAGTCGGCCGCCATCAAGCAACGAGGCATGATTCAATTTATCCTGAATCACCGCATCGCCACGCTTCAGCAAACCATCAATGGTACCGAGGTTGGCCATGTATCCCGTGGAGAACAGCAATACTCGCGGCTGGCCGGTAAACTCCGCCAGGGCCTCTTCCAGCGCCTGATGATAATAACTGTGACCAGTCAGCAGATGTGCAGCACCACTACCGACCCCTTCCCTGTCAATAGCCTGTTTGAAGGCCTGTTTAATATCGGGATGGGCGGCCAGACCGAGGTAATCGTTACTGCAGAATGACAGCATGGCTTTGCCGTCAACAGTGATAGTCACGCCCTGGTCACCCAGTCGCAGGCGAGGCTGGCGGTAACGACCCGCCGCTTTACGATCGGCTAAAGCGGCGGTTAATTCCTCATGCCAGGGGAGTTGTGACACTCTTGGCTATCAGGCCGCCGAACACTGTTTTTTTTCGGCTTTGTCGTCACCGACCCAGGGTGTAATGCCCAGACGTTTGAACAGTTGCTGATCATGGTTGGTGTCCGGGTTGTCCGTGGTCAGCAGTTTTTCGCCGTAAAAAATCGAGTTGGCGCCGGCCAGGAAACACATCGCCTGCATTTCATCGCTCATATTTTCGCGACCGGCAGACAGGCGCACGAAGGATTTGGGCATCATGATGCGGGCCACAGCAATGGTGCGGACAAACTCCAGGGCATCGAGGTTATCTGTGCCGTTAAGCGGTGTACCTTCAACTTGCACCAGCAGGTTAATCGGCACGCTCTGAGGCTGGCTCGGCAGATTGGCCAGGCTGATTAACAGCCCGGCACGATCGGTGCGGGTTTCGCCCATGCCGACAATACCGCCGCTGCAGACATTGATCCCGGCATCACGCACATGGCTCAGGGTATTCAGGCGGTCTTCGTAGGTACGGGTAGAGATAATTTCACCGTAAAATTCAGGCGAGGTATCGAGGTTGTGATTGTAGTAGTCAAGGCCGGCATCCTTGAGACGCTTGGCCTGGTGCTCTTCCAGCATGCCTAATGTGACACAGGTTTCCAGCCCCAGGCTTTTGACGCCCTCGACCATTGCGGCAACCCGCTCCAGATCACGGTCTTTCAGGTTACGCCAGGCGGCGCCCATACAGAAACGGCTGGCGCCGGCATCTTTAGCATCATTGGCCGATTTCATCACTTCTTCCAGCGGCATCAATGGCTCGGCTTTCACCGCTGAGGGATGGTGAGCGCTTTGCGGGCAATAACCACAGTCTTCAGCGCAACCACCGGTTTTTATGCTGAGCAGGGTACTGATTTGTACCGCATTCGCATCAAAGTGCTCACGGTGAACGGTTTGAGCTTGATACAGCAGATCATTGAAAGGTAGAGCGAACAGGGCTTCAACCTCTTCCTGCTTCCAGTCTTGACGAATCGTCGCTTGGGTTTCTGCTACATTCTCAGGCATGATGACTCTTCACTGATTTAAAGGATTAAATAGGGTGACGGTCATGGCTGGCTTTAGCGCGCTGACACATCGAATTGGAGAATTATACAGGAAACTGTTTCCAATACCTTGCCTGCTCTGTGGCCTGCCCGGTGATCGGGAACCGCTTTGTCAGGCCTGTGCCGCGGAATTGCCTCTGCTGGGCCCAGCCTGTCCACGCTGTGCCAAACCGCTGGAATCTGCGCAAATCTGCGGTCAATGTCTGCAACAGCCTCCGGCAGCCGATCTGAGTTTTAGCCTGTTTCGATATCAGGATGCCGTTAAACGTTGCATCACTGGCTTTAAATTTCACCAGCAACTGCAGTTTGCCGATTTTTTTGCCGCCCGAATGCAGTCATCTCTGGCGTCCAGGTCGACACTGCCGGACTGCCTGGTGCCCATCCCTCTGCATCCTCTGCGGCTACGTCAGCGGGGATTTAATCAGGCGCAGGAAATCGCCCGTAGACTGGCAAAGGGCTTGGGTATCCAGTGCTGTCCCGAGTTATTGCAAAGAGTCAGGTTCACCCGCTCTCAAAGCCAGCTATCTTTTAAACAACGACGCAGTAATGTGCGCCGGGCATTTCGTTGTACTGATGCGGTCCCAGCACCTCACGTCGCGATTATCGATGATGTAATGACCTCCGGGCACACGACAGCAGAAGCCGCTGAAGTATTACAGCAAAATGGGGCTAGGACGATTGAAGTATGGACAATCGCACGTGCAATAAGCCATTATTAATGTTAGGGCTTGTTGCTTTTTCATATCCACCACTGCTGGCGACTATTTTTATGTCCGGCAAGGCGGGAAAGCGCACGGCGTAGCTGTTCTACATAAGCGATTGATATCGCAGCCGGGCGCAAAAATAGCCCTAGCCCTGGACAAAATACCGCTCATAAGGCGCCTGGATGCACGATATCGCCACCTTACAAGCCCGACTGGATGAATTGCTTCGTATCGCCAAAAGTAATGAGCGGAAACAAGAGAATTTCCAGCAATACGAGCTGGCTCTGCTCAACAGCACCAGTCTGCATGAACTTCTGAGCATTATTCTGGATCAACACAAAGAACGATTTCAGCTAACCGAAGTCACCCTGATGCTGTATGACCCTGAGTACGAAATCCAGCGACTGGTGGAATCCAAGATCGCCCAAAATGCCTGGGCAGGCAGGCTGTTATTCACCGATGCGGCACATCGGGTCAATCAGCACTTCAGTCCACTGAGAAAGCCACGGTTGCTAAAATACTCTCCACATCAACATGCCTATCTGTTTCCGGAACAGGAAGAGTTGGGCTCAGTTGCCTTGCTGCCACTGGCACGCCAGAATCATCTGTTCGGCAGCCTCAATCTCGGCAGCCGTAACCCCTCCCGATTTCAGGGCCAGATAGGCACCCTGTTTCTGGAGCATCTGGCCGCCGTGGTCTCAGCCTGTATTGAAAATGCCCGTCTCCATGAACACATTAAACTCGTGGGCCTCAGAGACGCACTGACCGGCATTAACAACCGGCGCTTTTTTGACCAGCGCCTGAGTGAGGAAGTCAGCCGGGCACAGCGTTCAGGTTCTCCCCTGTCCTGCCTGTTTATCGATCTGGATCATTTCAAACGGGTTAATGACCAGCATGGGCACCAGGCAGGTGATGCGGTACTTAAGCAGGTCTCAAAACTGCTATCAGATCGATTACGTCAGACCGACGTGCTGGCCCGTTATGGCGGCGAAGAATTCATAATCCTGCTGGCTGATACAGCGCAGGAAGATGCCACATTGATTGCCGAACAAATCCGTGATCGTGTTGCTAAAGCCTTGTTTGCTATCCCCCCGGGGAAATCTCTGCATGTCACCCTATCTATCGGTGTTGCAACCATGGCGGTACCTGGTTCCATCAAGGATGGCAGACAGCTAATCGCGCTGGCCGATCAGGCCGTTTATGCCGCCAAACTATCCGGACGCAACCGGGTAAAAACCGCGCGATGATGTTACTGGCGACCCTGATCATTAACAGCATTATTGTGCTAACCACAATACTGATCCACTATCAGACCCTGTTCCTGTTGGCGAGAAAACTGCCCAAATTGCGGCTCATCCACCATTACCGTGTATTACTGGCCGTCATTGTGATTGTGCTGGCCCATATCATCGAAATCTGGTTGTTCGCTATCGGCTACTATCTGATGATCCACACTGGTGATTTCGGCACCTTGAGCGGTAATATCAATTTAAGCCTGCTAGATTGCAGCTATTTTTCTTTCACCACTTACACCACCCTGGGTTATGGCGATATTGAACCTTCCGGATATCTTCGTTTTCTCAGCGGCCTGGAGTCACTGGCGGGACTGGTCATGATCACCTGGTCTGCTTCGTTTGTATTCCTGGAAATGCAAAAATACTGGCCTAAACGCTAGCTTGTCTGATCGCTGCTCCCAGCCTCTGTTGTGACCGGCCGCCACGGCATGCATAAGGCCTCAGCGTTGTTGAATCGCAGAAGGGTGCTGAACAATCATGAAATACTTATTGCCCCGTCGGCGTAGCCAACCCCGCACTTCCAGCGGCTGTTTCAGATAGGTCGTCAGCGACGGAAAATAGGATTGATGGGACTTGGCAATTTTGATCACAAAGTGGTCAGACACGACCAGATTCATATACTTGCGGGTCTCGTTAATACGGCTGGGGGTGACCAGCCAGCGCTGCCAGCCGCGATAATCACGACCAGGTTCTAAATCGGCCAGTTTTTTGAGCGCAAATTCGGTTCTTTGCCAAATCCCCTTATTCGCAGTCTGCGCCTGCTGCTGGGCTGTAATCAGTGATTGGCTGTAACGCAGGTTAGGCGGGGTTAAGGTCAGCATAGCCAATCCCTGTGCCAGCAGACTGGCATTGAGGTATTCGCCGGATGCCAGGAAAAGGTGGGCCAGTTTCCGGTCATATTTATCCAGTTGCTCGGCATCGTACTCCAACCAGACTTCCGCAGAATGCAGCCGGTTTTGCAGCCAGCTACGGGCAAGCTCACCACCCGCTTCAGCGCGGGTGAAGCGGCTCTCAACCTCGGGCGTGTTGATCCCGATCAATCGGATTTTGTCACCGTTTTCCAGCACCACCGTGTCACCGTCAATGATATGTGTGACATGGACTTTATAACGGTAAGGGGCCGTATCCAGCTCGATCTCTTCTGCACCACGCGAAGGCCTGTCACTGAAAGTGGTGCGCCCAAAACGGTCCTCACTGCGGTAGATATCTGCCTGTGAGTTGAAAGCCAACAACAGCAGGACCATGCCAATCCATGAGCACATATCATCTCTCCCTGAGCTGCGATTAGTTTGCGGTTAACAGACGTTCAAGACACTCCTGCTGCTGAGTCACCTGATGGCGGCAATCCTCGACCAATTGCTTGAGCATGGTAGCCACCGCATCAAAACTACCACCATGTTCGCTGGCATGGGCTGCTTCCACCGCGCAGCAAATCGCCAGATATTCACCTTTTTTGACCGATTGCGGCATATCCGAGAGCGACAGCGCCAGCTTTTTGAGTAATTGCTCTGCCTCATCCCAGTTGTCCGTTTGCAGAATGCCTGTCAGCCAGCTTTGCGCCTGCTGGCAATCCTGGTTAATCCCCTGGCCTAACTCCTGAATGCTCTGGGTCAGCACCCGAAAGGCATCTCCCTCGCTACCAGCCCGGGCCGCAGCGCTGACTGCGTTGGATGACAATAAGTGCATCTGCCGCAGCAAGGGTTGCATCGCTGTCAGTTGCTGTTCCAGCAGTTCGAGTTGCGGTTTGATCTGTTGCAGCCGGTTTTGCCCTATCTGCCCGGTCATCACTCAGCCCAGAATAAGTAATGCAGAACCAGACTGGCGAAAATCACCAGGCCGACCCAGTTATTATTAAGAAAGGCACGCAAACACGCCTTTGGCGCTCGATGGTGGCTGAGAAACTGCTGATAAACAAATAAACCGGCCGCGATGGCAAGTCCCAGATAATAGACCGTACTCAGTTGCAGTTGCTGGCCGATCAGGACCATCACGATCAGGTAAGCGACCTGCAGAATCCCCTGAATCACCAAATCATCATCCCCGAACAGAATGGCCGTGGATTTCACGCCGATTTTCAAATCATCCTCTCGATCAGCCATCGCATAAAAGGTGTCATAGACGGTTGTCCAGATAATATTAGCCATGAACAGCAGCCAGGCGATGATAGGCAGACTCCCGGTCTGCGCGGTAAAAGCCATCGGGATCGCCCAGCCGAAGGCCATCCCCAGATAAATCTGCGGCAGATAGGTGTAGCGTTTCATAAAGGGATAGGTTGCGGCCAGAAATACCGCCACCAGCGACAGCATGATGGTCATGATATTCAGTAGCAGTACCAGCCCCAACGCTGTCAGGGCCAGTACAACAAAGACCATGATAGCGTCACGCGCCTGCAATTCACCGGTCGCCAGCGGTCGGCCCTCGGTGCGCCAGACATCGCCATCAACCTCACGATCGGCAAAATCATTAATCGCACAACCGGCACTGCGCATGATAATGACGCCCAGAATAAAGACGGTTAACACCGTTAAATCCGGCAGGCCTTCGGCCGCAATCCATAAAGCGCTCAGTGTCGGCCACATCAGAAGCAAAATGCCGATGGGTCGATCCAGGCGGGTCAGGCGCAGATAGGGTTGCAAACGGAGATGTTTGACACTCACTTAATCACTCCACTTGTCCGAGGGCAAAAAGATTTCATTCACCAGCAAGCCTTTGTCCTCCAGATAAAAACAGGAACGGCGTGCCCACAATCTATCAGGACGTTGCGTTAAATGCCGGGTAGCCATTTTAAACAGACTGTCCTGTGGCTGCAGACAGGCGACCTCGATCTCACCTCGGCGCAGCGAGGGGTCATTAAATAACAGTTGCCCCAGCGAACGGTTTCCCAGGGTTTCAAAGCGGGCCTGCATTGCCTGATAGGTGCGCATAGGCACCATGGTGCGGGCATAGACTTCAGCTTTATTGCCGTCGAGCAGATGCACTTCACGACTGAACATCAGCTGCCCCAGGGGTTGTTCCAGCAACAACGACTCATCAGCCAGCGGTCGCTGCCAGCCACTGTGCAGCAGTTTGACGGAAAACGACTGTTCACAGGCTTTGGTTAACTGCTGTGTCAGTGATCCACTATCGGTCAACCAATCGCGTAAAGCCGGTGGCAAAGATTGAACGATCGGGGGTTGCCAGTGGCTACGAAAATTCATTAAAGGTCCATTCATCACACATTGCCGAAATCGAGTTTATGCGCGAACCAGCGGTTAACCAGTGCCTCCGCATGCTCTGGCGCGTCTTTGAGTATCGCTCTGGCCGCCCGGTCCATCACGGCCAGCAGGTCCTGATCCTCGATTAAGTCAGCAACCCGGAATTGTGGCAGCCCGGTCTGGCGGGTACCAAGCACTTCGCCGGGACCACGGATTTCAAGATCACGCTGGGCAATCACAAACCCATCATTGGTCTCACGTAAACATTTCAGTCTAGCCTGACCATTTTCGGATAAAGGCGGATGGTACATCAACACACAATGACTCTCGATCTGGCCTCGCCCCACCCGACCGCGCAACTGGTGCAACTGCGCCAGACCCAGTCGTTCAGCATTTTCAATCACCATCAGACTGGCATTGGGCACATCGACACCGACTTCGATGACCGTGGTCGCCACCAGCATATCCAAAGCACCGGTTTTGAAAGCATTCATCACGGTATCTTTATCCACCGTTTTCATCCGACCATGCACCAGACCGATTTTGAGGTCCGGCAGGCTGTCCTGCAATAGGGTGGCTGTGTCTTCTGCCGCCTGACATTGCAGATGCTCTGACTCCTCAATCAGCGTGCAGACCCAGTAAACCTGACGCTGCTGCTGACAGGCGGCATGCACCCGGTCGATGACATCCTGTCGACGGTTATCGGGCACGACCACGGTGGTAACCGGGGTGCGACCCGGTGGCATTTCATCGATGATCGAAACATTCAAATCGGCATAGGCCGTCATTGCCAGCGTGCGTGGAATCGGTGTCGCTGTCATCACCAACTGATGCGGCATCGAGTTCACATCGCGACCCTTGTCCCTCAAGGCCAGACGTTGATGTACGCCAAAGCGGTGCTGCTCATCGATAATCACCAGACCCAGGTTATTGAATACCACTTCATCCTGAAACAGGGCATGGGTGCCGACCGCCACTTTAATCTCGCCAGACTCCAGTTCAGCCAGGACCTGTTTGCGTTGTGAGGCGGTCTGTTTACCGGCACACCAGCCGACCTGAATGCCCAGTGGGGTCAGCCAGTTGGCAAAGGTACGGTAATGCTGTTCAGCCAGTAACTCTGTGGGCGCCATCATCACCGCCTGACAGCCGGCAGAGACCGCTTCAATCGCCGCCAGCGCCGCGACCACCGTCTTACCTGAACCGACATCGCCCTGCACCAGCCGCTGCATCGGATGCGGCTCGGCCATATCCTGCAGGATCTCATCAATGACGCTTTGCTGCGCGCCGGTCAATGGAAACGGCAAAGCGCTGAGTAATTGCTGACGATACTGCTTATCCCCTCTCAGGATGGGCGCGGTGTGATGCTGGGTCTGGGCACGTAGTTTTTTCATTGTGAGTTGCTGTGCCAGTAATTCTTCATAAGCCAGCCGTTTCTGAGCCGGGTGTTTACGTTCCAATAACTCGTCGACAGCCGCGTCCGGTGGCGGCTGATGCACATATTTCAGCGCATCGACCAATGAAAAGTCGGCTGCCTGGTGCAGTCTGGAAGAAACAGGCAGCAGCTCTGGCATTGAGTCCTGATCCAAAATCGCCAACGCCTGTTTCATCAATTTACGCAGGGACAGTTGATGCAGCCCTTCCGTGGTGGGATAAACCGGGGTCAGTTCGTTATCGACCGGCACAATGCCCTCTGCGGCGATAAGCTGATATTCAGGGTGGACCATCTCCAGAGAGGACGGGCCATTTCGGACCTCGGCAAAACAGCGGATCCGGCGACCTTTGGCGAGCTGTTCCTGCTGAGCTTTGGAAAAGTGGAAAAAGCGCAGTACCACCGCGCCGGTGCCATCAGAGATATGGCATAAGAGCGATCGGCGGCGGCCGAACTTGACCTGGGACAACTGGATAGTACCTTCTATCAGCACTTCCTGCCCTGGCCTCAATGCCCCCAGCGGCATCAGCCGGGTACGATCCTGATAACGCAGGGGTAAATGGAATAGCAGATCCTGAACCTGCTCAATGCCGATTTTACTGAGGCGCTCGGCGACTTTGCCGCCGACGCCTTTCAATGAGGTAACCGGCTGTGATAACCATTCACCCGCCATCACAGCCGTTGATTCCATGACTGATTGGTTTATGCGCCCAGGTGCAGCACCGCGTCCATTTCAACCGGCACATCCTTGGGCAGAGAAGCGACACCAATCGCGGCACGCGCCGGATACGGCTGTTCAAAATACTCAGTCATGATCTCGTTGACCGTACCGAAATGGCTGAGATCGGTCAGAAAAATATTCAATTTGACTACATCCTGCAAACTGCCACCAGCGGCTTTGGCAACAGCAGAAAGATTGTCGAACACACGACGTACCTGGGCAGAAAAATCACCATCCAGCACCGTCATCGTTTCCGGTACCAGCGGAATCTGGCCAGACAGATAGACAATATCGCCAACCTTGACTGCCTGTGAGTATGGACCGATAGCTTCAGGCGCATCAGCGGTATGAATAATTTCGCGGGTCATTGAGTTCTCCATTTAAAGCCGCCTGCGCGGCATCAATTAATTAATACGGGAAATTCTCTCCACCATATCGAGCAGACGCAGACGACGAATCACGCGTGCCAAGTGCTGACGGCTCTGCACCTCAATAGTGAGCCTGAGATCGGAATAGCCGCCGTCACGCTCATCCACGACCACATTGTCGATATTGGAGTCGGCCTCAGACACCACGGCTGCCACCGTTGCCAGCACACCACGCTGATTTTTGACATGAACCATAATATCAACCGGAAATTCACGATCGACATCCGGCGCCCAGGTAACATCCAGCCATTTCTCGTTCTGTACACGAAGGTGGGAAGTATTCTTACAACTACGCTGGTGAATGATAATGCCACGGCCGGTGCTGACATAACCATGAATCGGATCGCCTGGAATCGGATGACAACAACGGCCAAAACTGACTACCATGCCTTCAGTTCCGGCGATCATCAGTGCCTGCGGCTCTTTGTTCGGCGTCGATTCATTGACCAGTTTCTGGGCAATTAACAGGGCTGAATGGTTACCCAGACCAATATCCTCCAGCAAATCATCGAACTGTCTGAGTTCAAACTCGTTGACCAGTTCATTGATCCGTTCTGCCGGAATATCATCCAGATGCGTCGAAAAAGCCGTCAGATGTTTGTTGAGCAAGCGCCGTCCCAGCAGCGTCGCTTCTTCAGTTTGCAGATGACGCAAATAGTGACGGATGCTGGTACGCGCCTTGGCTGTCACGACAAAGTTGAGCCAGGCCGGATTCGGATGCGAATTGGGAGAGGTAATGATTTCGACCGACTCACCGGTTTCCAGTTGTGTGCTGAGCGGCACCAGATGCCGGCCGACACGGGCAGCGACACAGTTGTTACCGACATCGGTATGCACTGCGTAGGCAAAATCGACGGCAGTGGCGCCGCGCGGCAGGGTCAGGATTTCGCCTTTTGGCGTAGAAACGTAAATTTCATCCGGGAACAAATCGATGCGCAGGTTTTCCAGGAACTCCATCGAGTCACCGGAGCCTTTCTGCATCTCCAGAATGCCTTGCAGCCATTGGCGCGCCTTGCGGTGGGCCAGATTATCGCCTCCGGATTCACCGGTTTTATATAACCAATGGGCGGCGACACCGGCTTCCGCCATGTGATCCATATCGCGGGAGCGGATCTGTACCTCTATCGGCACACCATAAGGACCGAATAAAACGGTATGCAGCGATTGGTATCCATTGGCCTTGGGAATCGCAATGTAATCTTTAAACTTACCCTGCACCGGTTTGTAGAGGTTATGTACTACACCCAGCATCCGGTAGCAGGCATCAACATCATCGACAATGATGCGGAAGGCATAGACATCCATGACTTCGGAAAACGACAGCTGCTTGCTGGACATTTTCTTGTAGAGGCTATAAAGGTTCTTTTCACGCCCCTGAATATCAGCACTCAGCCCTTCCTGTTCCATCCGGTTGAGAATAGAGGCCGTAATCTGACTGACAATTTCCTTGCGATTACCGCGTGCCTTTCTGACCGCATCCTGTAACACCCGGTAACGAATCGGATACAACACGTGGAAGCCCAGATCTTCCAGCTCACAACGCATCAGGTTCATCCCCAGACGCTGGGCAATCGGCGCGTAGATATCCAGCGTTTCATGGGCGATACGACGGCGTTTCTCCGGTCGCAGATGGCCGAGCGTACGCATGTTGTGCAGGCGATCAGCCAGCTTGACGATGATGACACGGATATCACGTGACATCGCCAGTAACATCTTGCGCAGGTTTTCCGCCTGCGCATGTTTGGTGGTTTCAAAAGCGGCCTTGGCCAGTTTGGTGACACCTTCCACCAGTTCAGCCACTTCTTCACCGAACTCAGCCGCGAGATCATCGCGGCTCAGCGCCGTGTCTTCAATCACATCATGCAGCAACCCGGCCATGATGCATTCATAATCCATATGCATCATCGCCAGCACATGGGCTACCGCCAACGGGTGTGTAATGTAGCGTTCGCCGCTGCGGCGGGTCTGGCCTTCATGTGCATTATCCGCAAAATGATAGGCACGCCGAATCGCATCCACCTGTCTGGCATCCAGATAATTGGATGTCGCAAAACACAGATCGTCAATCGTGAGCTTTGGCTCAGACTCCTGGATGAAATCCAGTTCGGAGGCGACTGAAGGCTTGGCGCTCACGGCTTATTCTTGGCTTTGCAGCTCTTCATCAGCCACGATGCTTTCTTCAGCATGCTGGCGGGCACTGGTTTTGGTCAGGATATCGGGGCCGACCAGACCTTCTGCGATTTCACGCAACGCCAGTACCGTTGGTTTGTCGTTATCAACATCAACCATCGGGTCGTCACCCAGTGCGATCTCGCGCGCGCGTTTGGCAGCGACCAAAACCAGTTGGAAGCGGTTATCAACATTTTCTAAACAATCTTCTACAGTAGTGCGAGCCATCTGTGTTTTCCCGTGAGTTAAAAGAAGTAATTCTACGTAATATCAGCGTTTTAAGCTAGGTAAATGGCTTTACGCCATTATCGTTAATGCGACGTATCAGCCCAGTAATTCGCTGATCAAGCCGGCCTGTTTCTGCTTTTGCATGGACAGTGTATGTCGTTTGGCCATGATGATCGCGGTCAGACTGTCCAGCGCCTGGCTGAAATCATCATTGACAATGAGATAGTCGAATTCGACGTAATGGGAAATCTCGTTTTCGGCATCCCGCATGCGGCGCGCGATAATCTCTTCATTATCCTGACCGCGATTGCGTAAACGTTGTTCCAGTGTGGTTTTCGACGGCGGCAGAATAAAAATGCCTGTGGCATCTTTCAGATTATTGCGAACCTGCTGCGCGCCCTGCCAGTCGATTTCCAGGATGACATCCAGTCCCTGCGCCAGCATCTCCTGTACCGCCACAGAGGAAGTGCCGTAGCTGTTGTCAAACACGGTGGCGGACTCAAGAAAATCACCTTTGTCACGCATATCGGCAAAGGTTTCCTGACTCACAAAGTGATAATCGCGGCCATCAACCTCACCTTCGCGCGGCGGCCGCGTAGTATGAGACACGGACAAACGAATATCATCGTGACGAGCGACCAGCGCATTCACCAAACTGGTTTTTCCTGCACCTGACGGAGCGGCGACGATAAATAAACTTCCTATCATGCAAGCAGACCCTGGACTCAACTGTTTTACCGGCAGGCTGCCGGTGACAATTCAAGCTGACATTATACTGATGCTGACTCATTCTGCAGTGAATTGCTCCCCAATTGCGTGAGAGGCTAATCACCATCAGTCAGATCAATTTGCCTTCATCAGCGTTTGAGGGTAAACGGCGTATGCTCAACACCATAGCACTCATTGCTTTTATAGCAGATATTCTGGCTATAAGAATGAAGTCATTCAAAGGCTTGCTGACCGCCTTTATTCGATATTCTGAATCTGTTCGCGCATCTGTTCGATAAGGACTTTCAGATCGACCGAAAAACGGGTGGTATCAGTATCGATTGATTTTGAGCCCAGCGTGTTGGCTTCACGATTCAGTTCCTGCATCAGAAAGTCCAGGCGGCGACCAATCGGCTCATCGCGCTGTAACACTGATTCTACTTCCCTGACATGGTTTTGAAGGCGATCCAGTTCTTCGGCAACATCGCTTTTCTGCGCCAGTAAGACCATTTCCTGTTCCAGCCTTTCCGGCTCCAGATTCACGGCCAGGTCCTGTACTCTTTCCCGTAATTTCTGACGCTGTGTCTGCAGGATTTCCGGCATGCGTGCGCGAACCGCTTCAGCAATCTGGTGGATTTGCTGGCAACGCTGTTCAATCATATTCTGCAGGGCCGCCCCCTCACGCTCACGGGTGTCGACAAGATCAATCAAGGCTTTTTGCAGTGAGGCCATCACCCGCTCGCTGAGGGCCTCCTGATCGAGGCTTGGGGATTCAATCACACCCGGCCATTGCATGACTTTCATCAAATCCAGTGCTGCGGCATTCTCACTGAGCGCAGCCAACTGCTGATAACGGCTGATCACACGCTCGGCCAGCGCTTCGTTGATTTCCAGGCTTTCCTGTTGTTGCTCGGGCGATTTGTAGCGCAATGTCACTTCCACTTTGCCCCGTCCCAGTGCATCACTGATAAATTTGCGCATCGCCATTTCCAGCGGCCGGAAGCTATCGTCGAGGCGGAACCCCACCTCGAGATAACGGTGATTCACCGAGCGAATTTCCCAGCTCAGGGTACCCAGGTCTGTTTGCTCCTCATAGCGGGCAAACGCGGTCATGCTTCGTGTCACAGATTGATTCCAGCGTTAGATAAAACCCTAATCTTACCCAAATCGCTCTGCGGCCGACAGTCACGATCAGTATAATGAGCCAAATTTGATTGGGAGAAATACCGGTTATGCGTCCAAGTGGTCGTCAAGCGAATGAATTAAGACAAATCAACATCACCCGCAATTACACCAAACATGCCGAGGGCTCGGTGCTGGTCGAATTCGGTGACACCAAGGTGCTGTGTACCGCTTCTGTTGAAGAGCGCATCCCTCCCTTTCTGCGCGGCACCGGTGAGGGCTGGGTAACCGCTGAGTATGGCATGCTGCCGCGTTCGACCGGTTCGCGCATGCAGCGGGAAGCGGCCCGCGGCAAACAGGGTGGCCGCACCATGGAGATTCAGCGTCTGATTGGCCGCTCTTTACGTGCTGCGATTGATCTGAAATCACTGGGTGAACGTACTATTACCATCGACTGTGACGTGATTCAGGCAGATGGTGGCACCCGCACTGCATCCATCACCGGTGCCTTCGTTGCCCTGCAGGATGCCATTAACTACCTGCTCAAAAACAAGAAGATTAAATCCAGCCCGCTCTACGGACAGGTGGCATCCATTTCGGTTGGTATCTTCCAGGGTACACCGGTACTGGACCTGGACTATGCTGAAGACTCTTCTGCCGAAACCGATATGAATGTGGTCATGAATGAAGCCGGGGCGTATATTGAGTTACAGGGCACCGCTGAGGGTCATGCCTTCCGTGCCGATGAACTGCAATCCATGCTGGAACTGGCCAAAAAAGGGATTGAAGAACTGATGGAAAAACAACGGGAAGCACTGGCAGTATCATGAGCCAAATCGTACTGGCCACCGGGAACCAGGGTAAGCTGCGCGAATTCGTGCAGCTACTGGCCCCGCTCAATATCGACGTGGTGACCCAGTCTGAAATGGGCGTCAGCGAAGTGGCCGAAACTGGTCTGAGCTTCGTCGAGAATGCCATTCTCAAAGCCCGTAACGCCTGTGCCCAGACCGGACTGCCGGCCATTGCTGATGACTCGGGCCTGGAAGTAGATGCCCTCCTGGGTGCGCCCGGCATCTATTCTTCCCGTTATGCCGGTGAAAATGCCAGTGACGCTGACAATATTGAGGCTTTACTCACTGCATTGCAGGATGTGCCGGATACAGAACGTCAGGCTCGCTTTCAGTGTGTACTGGTATTTATGCGCCATGCCGACGATCCAACACCACTGATTTGTCAGGGGACCTGGCATGGTCAGATCCTGAGTGCCCCGGCCGGTGATGGTGGATTCGGCTATGACCCGGTATTTTTTGTCGCGGAAACCGATTGCAGCGCGGCTGAACTGAGTGCCCAGCAGAAACATGCGATCAGCCACCGTGGCCAGGCCATGCGTCGGTTTATCGAGGAGTTTCAGTATGCGAGGCATTTGCCCTGAGGCACACCGGTTTGAAAAGCCTGTTCGGTTTGCCCCTGCTGACTTTTCTGTTGGGCCTGCTGTTAGCCGGATGCGGTCACAAACCTTATCAGGATCAGCCGATTAAACCTATCTGGCTGCAACAGAACGTGCATGAAAGCTGGCAGCTATCACACCGCTATTTTATCGGGTTTCCCAAACCCGATGCGTTTTCGGTCTGTCATGATTTGAGTTGTCGTAGTGTGACCGATACCCAGCTTTCCAGCAGCGAATGGCAACAGATTCAACAACTTTTCGCAGACACCAGCGGCTCCCCTGAACAGGAACGAAAACAGATTCAGCAAGCAGTCGCATTGATGGAAAAACTGGTCGGGGAAAAGGTGGGTACCAGTCAGGATCTGCCTCAGAATGCGCTGCGCGGCAGTCGCATCGGCCAATTGGATTGCATTGATGAAGCGACCAACACCTCGGTGTATCTGCGCATACTGGAAAACCAGGGGTTACTGCAGTGGCACCGCACTGCACCGCGCACGTCACGCGGCATTTTTATCGGCCGAGCACCACACAATACGGCCACCATTGTCGATTTGGACACCGAGATTCGTTATGCCGTCGATGCCTGGTATTTTGATAACGGGGAACCACCCGCCATTGTGCCGCTCACAGCCTGGAAACAAGGCTGGCGGCCGGAATCTGTTGACGACTGATGTTTAATTTTACTGCCCTGCCACCGCTGAGCCTTTATATCCACGTGCCCTGGTGTGTTCGTAAATGCCCTTACTGCGACTTTAACTCGCATAAGAGTCCACAGGAGATTCCGGAGCAGGCTTATGTCGATGCACTGATCCGCGATCTGGAACAGGAAGTCCCGCTGATCTGGGGCCGCTCTGTGCAAAGCATTTTTATTGGTGGCGGCACCCCCAGCCTGCTGTCGGCAGAGGCTTATGACCGTCTGTTCTCGGCCATTCGTGCCCTACTGCCTCTACAGCACAATGCTGAAATCACACTGGAAGCCAACCCGGGTACGGTCGAAGCCGGCCGCTTTGAGGCCTATCGAAATATCGGCATCAACCGGCTTTCCATCGGCATCCAGAGTTTTGATAATGAGGCACTGAAAGCCCTGGGCCGGATTCATGACAGTCAGCAGGCCATCGCTGCAGTGGAAACTGCTCGCCAGGCCGGCTTTGATAATTTTAATCTGGATCTGATGTTCGGTTTACCGGGTCAGGATGAAGCTAAAGCCCGTCATGACGTCGAAACCGCCATTGCACTCAACCCGGCTCATATTTCCTATTACCAGTTGACCATCGAGCCCAACACCCTGTTTTACAGCCAGCCGCCGGTATTACCGGAAGATGATCCGATTTATGACTGGCAATTAGCCAACCAAGCCAGACTGGCTGCAGCCGGTTACCAGCAATATGAAACCTCAGCTTATGCCCGTAAAGGCAAACAATGCCGGCATAACCTCAATTATTGGCAATTCGGCGACTATATCGGGATTGGCGCCGGTGCCCACGGCAAAATAAGCAGTGCTTCACCGCAGCAGATTGAGCGCCGGGTCAAACAGAAACAGCCACAGACCTATCTGGATACCGCCGGCAGCGACAACTGTCTGCTGGAACGAAGCTGGGTCGATGAAAAAGAAGTCGGCTTTGAGTTTATGCTCAATGCCATGCGCCTGCTCGATGGTGTGCCCACCCCTTTATTCCAGCAACACACCGGGGTGCCCATATCACTCATCAAAAAACCCCTCGCCGAAGCAGAACAGCTGGGCCTGATTGAGCACGACATCCATCGCCTTCGCCCCACAGAAAAAGGACAGCGTTATCTCAATACGCTGATTGAGCAATTTCTGGGCGCGTAGTATTCTGTTGATAATCACCCAAGGAGTCTATTGATGCGGAACATCAGCCTAATGCTAGCAGCGTTTTTTCTGAGTTTGACGGCGTCGGTTCAGGCAGAAGTTATTTCCATCGCCGACCCGCGTTATGACGTGCCTAACAGCGATGCTGGTGTCATGCGGCCGACTCAGGGCATGAATATGACCCAGGTTGAGCAGAAATTCGGCACACCCGGCACTAAAATGCCGGCAGTCGGAGAGCCTCCTATCAGCCGCTGGATTTACAGTGAATTCGAAGTCTTTTTTGAATACGACAAGGTGATTCACTCCGTCGTCAAACGCACCGAACAACCTTAAACCATCGTGCTCATCCGTTCCGTTAACGTTTCTCTGCCGAAACAGGTTCAGCACAAAAACAAAACCGTCTCCACCGGTATCTTCAAGCAGCCGGTGACAGGCCGCATAAAAATTAATCCACTCAATCTGGACGGTGATAAGCAGGTCGATTTGGTCAATCACGGTGGCGAGCATAAGGCCGTTTATGGATTTGCTGCTGAGCACTATTTATTCTGGCAACAGAAGCTGGGCCTGGCCACATTGCCCTTTGGCAAATTCGGTGAAAACCTGACTGTTGAGGGCCTCGACGAAGCCGAGCTGTGTATCGGTGACCGGCTCAAAGTCGGTCAGAGTCTGCTGGAGATTTCCCAGCCCCGGGTTCCCTGCTTCAAGCTGGGCATGGCCTTTGAGCGACATGACATGCCGAGACTATTCGTAGAACAGGCAGCAACGGGTATTTACTTCAGAGTCATAGAAACCGGCTTAGTCGCCGCTGGCGATGTGGTCACCCTGGCTGAGCCTCATCCGGCCAAACTCAGCGTCCAGCGTTTATTCCGCGCCTATTTCGATAAAAGCCTGCCGCTAAACGAAAAAACGCCTGTTTTGGAACAGGCGCTTAAGATTGGCGCGCTTTCGCACGAGTGGCGCGAGAAACTGGAAAAACGCCTCGCCTAGTCCTCAACCGGTGACGGCTCAACACCCAGAAAACGGCGTAAGGCCCAGCCTGGAAGCGTGCCAACGCGGGCATGATGCAGTGAATCAGACTCAATCACGATCAGCACCAGCACCGACACCAATGTAGGCAACAGGCTAAGGCCACCCACCATGCCGTATACCATTTCTTTCATCATGCCCAGATAGGTTTTACCCACCCAGCCCAGAATGGCAACGCTGGTGACGACCGACAGTACAATCAGAAAGACCTTACTCCAGCGACGGGCAATCTGCCAGTGAGCCCAGACAAACTCACTGTCCTCGCGTCGGATATGACCCGAGCGGAAGTAGGTATAACCCAGCGCAGCGAAAGAGAGCAGTGGTACCAGCAGAAGATACTTGATATAAGCCGGTCCAAACGTCGAAATCGCGGTAAAAATGAGAATATGATTACCGATGAGATTACTCAGAAAAATATCATGCGGCCGCTTGGCCAGCAGTCTTTCTGTTTCGCTTGGTTCCGGCAGATTGCTCATGACGCTACTGTGCCATATTTTGAATGATCGCGTCACGCACTGATTCAAGGTTGGCATCAACGGTGACGACCGCTGACGTGCTTTGCTTGATGGCGGTATCGGGATCTTTCAGACCATGGCCGGTCAGGGTACAGACAATCGTGCTGCCTTCCGGAATCTTGCCATTTTTAACATCACGCAGGGCGCCGGCCAGTGAAGTCGCTGAAGCCGGTTCGCAGAATACGCCCTCTTTTTCCGCCAGTAGTTTCTGTGCTGCCAGAATTTCTTCATCGCTGCACTCATCGAACCAGCCACCGGATTCTTCCTTAACCTGCCAGGCTTTATCCCAGCTCTGTGGGTGACCGATGCGAATGGCAGTGGCCACAGTTTCCGGATCGTCCACCATGTGACCACGCATAAACGGCGCGCTGCCGGAGGCCTGATAACCAATCATTTTCGGACGGTTACCGACAATGGCACCACCGGCATATTTGCATTTACCGTCACAGTAAGCACAGGCATCGGTGACATGGTCGCCGGAATCGCAGGAATATTCGCAGTAGCCAATCCAGTGGGCGGTGATATTACCGGCGTTACCGACCGGCAGACAGTGGTAATCCGGTGCCCGTCCCAGTTCTTCGACGATTTCGAAGGCTGCCGTTTTCTGTCCCTGCAGACGATAGGGGTTAATCGAGTTAACGATAGTGACCGGGGCATGGTCGGCGACTTCCTTGACAAGGCGCATACCCTCGTCAAAGTTGCCTTTGATCTGAATCACGGTGGCGCCGTGCATCATTGCCTGTGCCAGTTTGCCCTGAGCGATTTTGCCATCAGGAATCAGTACGAACGCCGCAATACCGGCACGGGCCGCATACGCGGCTGCCGCCGCCGAAGTGTTACCGGTAGAGGCACAGATAATCGCTTTGCTGCCTTCCTCTACGGCTTTGGTCACGGCCATGGTCATACCACGGTCCTTGAACGACCCGGTCGGATTCAGACCCTCAAATTTGACATAAATATCGACATCCTTACCCAGCTCTTTGGCAATGTGGTTGAGCTTGATAAGCGGTGTATTCCCTTCGCCCAGGCTAATCAGGCGAGTGTCGTCATTGACCGGCAGTCGATCGCGATAGCGTTCAATCAGTCCAGTGTAACGGGGGCGAAATGACATAGTGTTTTCCTCTAAACTAAATTCGGTGGGCGGACTTCATTAACCACCCAGAGATTCCATGCGAATGCGCATTATGGAATCAGGCACAGTATCCAATGCCTCAATCTGACTGATGGCGCGGTCCATATTTTTCTCGACCACGGCCTGCGTCAGCATGATGATGGGCACCATGCCTTCGTGTTCTTCGGGTTGTTTCTGCAGGATGGCTTCGATATTAATTTCTTCTGCACTCAAAATACGGGTGATATCGGCCAGCACGCCTGGTTTATCCAGGGTATGAATGCGCAGATAATAAGAGGTGACCACCTCATCCATAGGCAGAATCGGTGTGTCTTTCAACGCATCGGGCTGGAAGGCCAGATGCGGCACACGATTTTCCGGATCAGTAGTCAGCGCACGGACGATATCAACAATGTCGGCCACTACAGCTGATGCGGTTGCATCGGAGCCGGCACCGGCACCGTAATATAACGTGGGACCGACCGCATCACCTTTTACGACAACGGCATTCATCACGCCGTTCACATTAGCAATCAAGCGACGCTGCGGGATGAGCGTCGGGTGTACTCGCAGTTCGACACCGGAAGCGGTTTTCTTGGCAATACCCAGATGCTTGATGCGATAGCCGAGTTCAGCGGCATACTGCACGTCTTCCTGCGAAATCTTGCTGATGCCTTCGGTATAGCATTTGTAATACTGCAGCGGAATACCAAAGGCGATGGACGCCATGATAGTCAGCTTGTGGGCCGCATCGATACCCTCGATATCAAAGGTAGGATCGGCTTCCGCATAGCCCAGTGCCTGTGCTTCTGCCAGCACATCGGCAAAGTCGCGGCCTTTCTCACGCATTTCGGTGAGAATAAAGTTACCGGTGCCGTTAATGATGCCGGCCAGCCATTCGATACGGTTGCCTGCCAGGCCTTCACGCATGGCCTTGATGATGGGAATACCACCGGCCACGGCGGCTTCAAAGGCAATGGTGACGCCTTTTTCCTGTGCCAGTTCAAACAGTTCGTTACCGTGCATCGCAATCAGCGCCTTGTTGGCTGTCACTACATGCTTGCCGTTCTCAATGGCTTTCACCACCAAGTCTTTAGCAATACCGGTGCCGCCGATGAGCTCAACCACGATCTGAATGTCGGGATCATTGATGACCTCAAAAGCATCATCCGTCAGGTTGATGTTTGAGGTATCGCAACTCTTGGGTTTATCCAGATCACGGTCAGCAACGCGATAAATTTCAATATCACGACCGGCACGACGACTGATTTCTCTTGAGTTGCGGGTCAGCACATTGACGGTACCACTACCGACCGTGCCCAGACCCAGGATTCCGATTTTTACTGATTGCACACAGCCCCCTAAGCTTTTCTCATCATGTCACGGATCCCGCGGATCGCCTGACGCGTACGATGTTCATTTTCAATCAAGCCAAAGCGAACATATTCATCGCCATATTCACCGAAACCGATACCGGGTGAAACAGCGACTTTCGCTTCTTTGAGTAGTTTTTTACTGAATTCCAGCGAGCCCATCTCACGATAACGTTCCGGAATGCGGGCCCAGACAAACATGGTGGCTTTGGGTTTCTCCACCTGCCAGCCAATGGCATTCAGGCCATCACAGAGCACATCACGGCGGCTCTTGTAGGTCGCCACGATCTCATCGACGCATTCCTGCGGACCGTCCAGCGCGGTAATCGCGGCCACCTGAATCGGTGTAAACATGCCGTAATCAAGGTAAGACTTCATCCGGGCCAGTGCCGCGATCAAGGTTGGGTTACCGGACATGAAGCCCACCCGCCAGCCGGGCATATTATAAGTCTTGGACAGCGTGTAAAACTCGACTGCGACTTCTTTGGCACCGGGTACCTGCAGAATGGACGGCGCTTTATAACCATCAAAGCAGATTTCGCCATAGGCCAGGTCGTGTACGACCCAGATCTGGTGTTCCTTGGCAAAAGCGACAATACGTTCGAAGAAAGGCAGATCCACGCATTGTGTCGTTGGATTGCCCGGGAAGTTTAACACCAGCATCTTGGGTTTAGGCCAGGAATCCTTGACCGACTTTTCCAACTCGGCAAAGAAGTCGACATCCGGTGTTAACGGCACATGGCGGATATCGGCACCAGCGATAACAAAGCCGTACGGGTGAATGGGGTAAGCCGGGTTGGGCACCATAACAGCATCACCAGGCCCCATAGTCGCCAGGGCCAGATGGGCCAGACCCTCTTTAGAACCAATGGTGACGATGCATTCGCTGTCCGGATTCAGATCGACATCGAACTTACGCTTATACCAGTCGCAACAGGCCTTACGCAGACGCGGGATACCCTTGGAGACAGAATAACGGTGAGTATCCGGTCGCTGAGCCGCCTCGACCAGCTTATCAACAATGTGGGCCGGAGCCGGTTTATCCGGGTTCCCCATGCCAAAGTCGATGATATCCTCACCACGCGCACGTGCTTTTGCTTTCAAATCATTTACAATGTTGAAAACATAGGGCGGGAGGCGTTTGATTCTCGGAAACTCGTCGTTCAACTGAATACCTGCGATTAGCTAAAACTGTCGGCAAACTAAGCAAAATAACTGAAATTCATCAACACTTCAAATTCATTTATCAGAAGCGAAACTCATGAGCGAACAAGACGTATTTTACACCACTATCCTGGAGGAACTGGACAGCGGCAAGCTTGTCCTGCCAACCCTTCCCGAAGTCGCGCTGCAAGTTCGGGAAGTCGTCGATGATCCCGAAGCCACTGCTAAACAACTGGCCGATATCATCACCACAGATGCGGCGCTGTCTGCACGTCTGCTGAAAGTCGCCAACAGCCCGTTATACCGCGGCCGGGTGGCTATCGACAGTGTACAGATGGCGGTTTCCCGGCTGGGGCTGTCGATGGTACGCAACCTGGTCACCAGTCTGGTGATGGAACAGATGTTCCAGGCAACCAACAGTCGTTTAGACAAACGTTTGCGCAGCCTTTGGGAACAAAGCACCAGAGTCGCGGCGGCTTCTCAGGTCATTGCTGCCAAACTCAACGGCATCAGAACCGATGAAGCGATGCTGGCCGGTCTGATTCACGCCATTGGCGTGCTGCCTATCCTGATGAAGGCCGATGAAGATGGTGATCTTATCAGAGACAACAAAAAACTGGATCAATTGATTGATAATCTTTATCCGCGTCTGGGTTCTGCCATTCTGAAGAAATGGGAATTCCCGGATAATCTGGTGGCTGTGGCCCGTGAGCATGCCAATCTTAACCGTAACAGCGGAGACAACGGTCCGGATCTGGTTGATGTGGTCCAGGTTGCTGTCCTGCAAAGCTACAACGGCACGGACAAAGCGATTGATCCGGTAAGGTTGAACGACGTGGTCTCATTCAAACAGGTTGGTGCCGATACTGGCTTCAGCGTTGAAGAACTGGATGAAGACAGCGAGGAATACCGTGAAGCCCTCGCCCTCTTTAACATGACCTGATTCACTTCACTGATCACGAACCCAAACCCGGCCTGTGCCGGGTTTTTTATTGCTGTGATGAAGCTGGCAGAGCTTGATGCGCAGGCCCGGCTGCATTTTCAATACGAACGATAGACCGGTTTTTGTTGACTATTTTAATGAAGCTCAATAAAGCAAGGAGTGATGAATGAGAATAGGCTACGCACGAGAAAGCCGGCAGGGTCAGCCTCTGCAGATGCAAATCGACAAACTCAAAGACTGTGACACTGTGTTTAAAGAGAAAACCGGAAATAGCGACCAGCAGGAAACACTGGACGCCTGTCTGGACGCCCTTCACAACGGTGATGTGCTGGTGGTGACCCGGCTTGACAGACTGGCTGATAACACAGTCAAACTGGCACAAATCGCCGAAAGACTGCAGAAGCAGGGAATCGATCTGGTGGTTCAGGATCAGGCCATCGACACCCGTAAGGACCCCAATGATGCCGCGCTGAAGGTAATGAGCGCGATGACGGCCCTGCGCGAACCTGACGCTGAGTCAGTGTCCGCCAGTGTCACACCGATACACAACGGCAAAGCCATGGCTAGTCACACCGGTGTTCAACTGTCGAAAGAACAGATCGCCGAGATGCAGTATCGAATCGCCTGCGGTGAGGAAGTTTCGGAGCTTTGCGATGAGTACAACATCAGCATTCCAACTTTTTACCACCTGACCGATTAACCGGGGCTATGTCAGCAAAACTGGTTATTTCAGTATGGGCTGTGTAATTTATGCTGAAAAGCCACCTACAAACGCTGCTGATTAAGATGCCCAAAATCCCTGCTTCCCTGCCACCGTTACGCTGTGTTTCTGTGTTACTGCTTCTGACACTGCTCACAGGCTGTAGTAGCAGCCCCAAAATCACCTCACCGGCTTTTGAACCGGAATTCCATTCATCGACACAGGGGGCAGAGATAACGCTGTCCCGACTTTATCAGCAGCATGATAACTGGCGCGGCACCCCCTACCGCCTGGGTGGCCAGAGCCGGAGTGGTATAGACTGTTCGGCCTTTGTACAAATTACCTATCAGGATGTATTCGGGCTCAGACTACCCAGAACCACGTCACAGCAAATCCGGGCGGGTCAGCAGATTAATAAATCCGACCTTCAGGCCGGTGACCTGGTGTTTTTCCGCAACGGGAATCATGTCGGCATTTACCTGGAAGATGATCGCTTTCTGCACGCCTCAACGCGTCTGGGCGTGACGATTTCCAGCCTGAATAATATCTACTGGTCGCGCAAGTACTGGCGCTCCATCCGGGTCAGGGATTAGAGGCTGTCTGACATCAACGCCCTGTTGTTGACACACTGTATCCGGTTGCCGACACATTGAGTGACAGTGACACCGGTTCCTCTGTTTCAAGACTGATCACCACAGGAATCAGGGGATAAGACGTCTTTTGATTTCGCTGCTGAAAAAATAGCTGATTTCTCAACACCAGCCGGTATACTCCGCGATGATCGTGACCGGGCAGAAATCCCGCTATTTGACCCTGATTATCTGTGACCTGACTGTCTACCAGCCGCCAGGTTGAGGGGGTCTCACTGAAGTGAAACAGAACTACCTGCATCCCCTCGGCCGGTTACCCCGTCTCGTCGATCACCGTCAGACTGAGTTGATAGTCCGACTCCTCCGCCATTAGCGGCGACGCCACAAGCAGAAACCCCGTTAATAAGAGCGCGCTAGACCCAATCACTGGGAGCGATAAATGGTTTCATATTCCGCATTTTCCAGTCGCGGATCATCAATCGCTACACACTGGAAGGTGATGTCATAGCGATAACGCACTTGGTGCTGTTTGAAAATTTTGGTCACCAGCAGCGCCTTATTCATTTCTTTGCAGTGATGCTCAGCCAGCCCCAGCGCGGTGCCTTTGGCAGTAGTATCATCCATATCGCTGACATTGATGGTATAAGTGTCGCCGGCCAGAGTGCGGACACCGGACGTTTTAACACCACAGGCCGTAACCATGATTAACGCCAGCAAAGTGGCGGTGACAGTAATTGTTTTCATTGTGACTCCTCAATTAACAGCCACTCCCCGGTGGCAGCGTTACGGTGATTATTATCATCGTAAGCGCAGGCGGCGACAATGCTTTTCCATACTGGCTCAGTGAAAGAAAATCACCGTCACACCTGCGGCATAACTCAATAGCACCAGCACGCCTTCAAAGCCGATATTGCCGAGTCCGTGCCGCTCTCGTCGCAACAGACCCAGTAATAAAATGCCCACCAGCAGGATATTCAAAGCCATCCAGAAAGCCAGCGTGCCTGACACCGCCTGGTAAATCGAGCCCGGCCGGTAGGCCATATCTGACAACACCAGAAACAGTACATCAAAGGTATTGCCGCCGATAATATCGCCCACTGCCAAAGCAAGCGCACCCCGTCGGACGGCGGCAATTGCTATCACCAGCTCCGGTACCGAGGTGACCACAGCTGTAAACAAGGTGCCGAACAGTGTCTGACTCAGCCCGGTCTGGCGGGTTATAGCTATCCCGGTTTCGGCAATTAACCAGCCGCTCACTGCAACCATCAATGTCAGTAATAAAAATGGCAGCCACAATGCTAATCCGGCGGAAGCCATATCCGCAGAGGGTGGAGACGGTTGTTCAGACTTCGTTTCGCTGGTTTCTCTTGGAGACCACATCGGCATATTATGCGACTGGCGCAGTAAACGCAGGCCAAACAGATAGGCCGCCAGGATCACAAAAGACAGAATATCAACTGACCAGAGAGTGATGCCGGGGCCGGCCATCGCCAACATCGGCAGCGACAGCATCACCACCAGCAATACGCCCTGCATCAGGTTTTCTTCCGATGCCGCCGCATGCTCAAGATTGGCTTTGCGGTAGAGCATATCGGCAATCACCAGAAAGGTGGTCTGCGCCGCAATGCCACCAATCGCATTACCGAAGGCGAGTTCTGCCGCACCTTCCCAGGCAGAGGTAACTGAAGTAATCGTCCCTGCCAGTGAAGTGATAATGCCGAGAAACACCGCGCCCAGAATCGCCTGACCCAGGCCGGTGATATAGGCCAATTGTTCAGCCCGCGCGGTCAGCCAGACACCACAGACGCCGACTACGGCGCCGGCGGCGAGGAAGATAATGATATTGATGCCTAAACTGAGGTCGACAAACATGTGACTCCGGTTTGGGTTGAGGTTTTGGTTCTATCCTAGCGGGTGGGGTTGGGGGTTGTCATTGTTGGCCTTTTTTTATGCCAATTTAATACTCTATATAAACGACTAATGCTCGGTCTCAACTCAAAGTATTGATTTCGCCTTGAGGGCGAGTCAGGGAAATGCGTGCCCATTTCCCTAACAACCCTAGGGCACCCCAATGTGCTGGCCTGCGGCTCCACTGCGTTGCTCGATTTATCTGGGGATTGGGCAAAACTCGCTACGCTCAGACACTGCCCAATCCTAATCCAGATAAACCTGCGCTACTCGTCAGCACAAACGGGGAATGAGGGGATGGTCCGCATAGACGGATAGTAGTTGCCCCCTCTCCCTCGAAGGGAGAGGGCTGGGGTGAGGGTGAAACCGCCCTTTTGCGTAGCCGAGCATCGCAGGCGGGACTGGATAAGCAAGAGCGCATGCCTGAGCGCAGCGAGTTCGCGAGTGCCCAGTCACGGCGAGAAGCGCAGGGAACCGGCAGGGCAAGCATCGGGCCGGCCTTTTTTGGTCCGTTTTTTTGCCGCGCAAATAATGACCTCGCCACTGAGGCGAAATACTCGGGCTAAAATAAAAAAACGGGCAGATGAAAAATCACCTGCCCGTTTTTTGAGAAGTTTTTCTGAAAAACTCATTCTGGCCGCATATGCGGGAATAACAACACATCCCGAATTGACGGTGAATCCGTCAGCAACATCACAAGACGATCAATCCCAATCCCCTCACCCGCCGTCGGCGGCATACCGTACTCAAGCGCACGGATGTAGTCGGCATCAAAATGCATCGCCTCATCATCGCCGGCATCTTTCTCAGCCACCTGTGCCTGGAAGCGTTCGGCCTGATCTTCGGCGTCATTCAGCTCCGAGAAGCCATTGGCAATCTCACGGCCACCGACGAAGAACTCGAAACGTTCGGTGACAAACGGGTCATCATCACTGCGGCGGGCCAAAGGCGAAACTTCGGTCGGATAGGCGGTGATGAATGTCGGATCCATCAGACGGTGTTCGACCGTTTTCTCGAAGATTTCGATCTGTACTTTTCCGAGACCATAAGTCTGCTTGATGGGAATATCGAGACCGGCGGCAATCTCACGTGCGGCTTCCAGCGTTTCCAGTTGCTCCGGCTTAATGCCCGGATTGAAGTGCAGGATCGATTCCTTGACGGTCATACGGGTGAACGGCTTGGCGAAGTCGATATCCAGGCCCTGGTAATGAACTTGTGAAGTCCCCAGTACATCCTGGGTGACCGTGCGCAGCATGTCCTCAGTCAGATCCATCAGGTCGTGGTGGTTGGCATAGGCCTGGTAGAATTCGACCATGGTGAATTCCGGGTTATGACGGGTCGACAGCCCTTCGTTACGGAAATTACGGTTGATTTCAAATACCCGTTCAAAGCCACCGACAATGAGACGCTTGAGATAAAGTTCGGGGGCAATCCGCAGAAACAAATCCATATCCAGCGCATTGTGATAAGTCGTAAATGGACGTGCGGTCGCACCACCCGGAATCGCCTGCATCATCGGCGTTTCGACTTCGAGATAGTCCTTGCTCATCAGGTAGCGGCGAACGCCATCAATAATACGGGTACGCAGACGGAAAACGTCTCGGCTCGCTTCATTCATGATGAGGTCAACATAACGCTGACGATAACGGGTTTCCTGGTCCGACAGACCGTGGAATTTTTCCGGTAGAGGGCGGAGCGATTTAGTCAGCAGGCGGATATTGTCCACCAGCACCGACAGTTCCCCTTTCTGAGTACGGAACATCACACCTTCAGCGGCGATAATATCACCCAGATCCCAGCGTTTGAACTGGGCATAGACACCTTCCGGCAGGTCATCACGTTTAACGTAAAGCTGCATATCGCCGGACATATCACGGATATTGGCAAAGCTGGCTTTGCCCATCACCCGTTTGGTCATCATACGGCCGGCAATACTGACACGACGCGGCGTTTCAGCCAGTTTTTCAGCGCTCCAGTCAGCATACTCAGTGCTGAGCTCGGCATTCATCACATTACGACGAAAGTCGTTGGGAAAGGCATTGCCCTGCTCACGCAGTTCACTCAGTTTTTCGCGACGCTGCGCGATCAGTCGGTTTTCGTCCAGTTCGGTTTCGTTGCTCATGCTTATAATCCTGATTTCAGCGACGCTTCGATAAATTGGTCCAGATCGCCATCAAGAACGGCCTGGGTATTGCCGGTCTCAACATGGGTGCGTAGGTCTTTAATACGCGATTGATCCAGCACATAAGACCGGATTTGATTCCCCCAGCCGATCTCCGATTTTGATTCTTCCGCAGCCTGTTTGACTTCGTTCTGTTTCATCAATTCAAGCTCATAAAGCTTGGCCCGCAGCTGGTTCATCGCCCGGTCCCGGTTCTGATGCTGACTGCGCTCGGTCTGACATTGCACCACGGTGTTGGTCGGGACGTGGGTGATACGCACCGCCGAATCGGTGGTGTTAACGTGCTGGCCACCAGCCCCACTGGAACGGTAAGTATCGACACGCAGATCGGCCGGATTGATTTCGATTTCGATGGTGTCATCGACTTCCGGATAGACAAACACCGAGGCGAACGAGGTATGCCGGCGGGCACCGGAATCGAACGGCGATTTTCGCACCAGGCGATGGACACCGGTTTCGGTGCGCAGCATACCGAAAGCGTATTCGCCTTCGAAACGCACGGTCGCACTCTTGATACCGGCGACCTCACCGGCCGAGACTTCCATCAGCTCGACTTTGTAGTCGTGGTCTTCCCCCCAGCGCAGATACATGCGCAGCAGAATATTGGCCCAGTCCTGCGCTTCGGTACCACCAGAACCGGACTGAATGTCCAGATAGGCACTGTTTTTGTCCAGCTCGCCGGAGAACATGCGCTGGAATTCGAGTTTTTCCAGACCGGCTTCCAGTTCATCCAGATCGGCGATGACGGCATCGAAGGTGTCTTGATCCTTTTCTTCTGCCGCCAGTTCCAGCAGATCCTGGGCATCGTTCAGGGTGTCACGGTGTTTCGACAGGGTACTGACAATTTTTTCCAGGCTGGCCCGTTCCTGGCCCAGTTTCTGGGCCCGCTCCGGATCGTCCCAGACAGCAGGCGATTCGAGTTCGCGGGTAACTTCGATTAAGCGTTCAGACTTTTCATCGAAGTCAAAGATACCCCCTAAGATCGTCACTGCGATCACGAAGGTCTTTAATACGTTGTAATGGCGCGCCGAGTTCCAAGGTTAACCTCTGATATTGAGTAAAAGGTGAAACGCCGGATAAAACCGGCAAAACGCTATATTGTAACGGATTAATCGCGTTTTTTGTGGTTCAGCGCTTGGGCAGGAAACGCATCGGGTCGACCGGCTTGCCGTTACGGCGGATTTCAAAATGCAGTTGGTCGCGCTGAGTGCCGGTGCGGCCCATCAGGGCGATTTTCTGACCGCTTTTGACGACTTCGCCCTCTTTCACCAACAGCCGGTCACTATGCGCATAGGCACTGAGGTAGACATCATTATGTTTGATGATCAACAGGTTGCCATAACGCGGCAGGCTGTTACCGCTGTATACCACTTTACCGGACGCCGCTGCATAAACCGGCTGCCCTGACTTTCCGGCGATATCAATGCCTTTGCGCCCCGGACTGCTGTTGGAGTATGTCGATACCACACGCCCCTCTGTAGGCCAGCGCCATTGCAGGTTCTGATTGCCCACAAAAGGTTCTTTCGATACCTTGGGCTCAGCTTTGGTCGCGGTGGCTGGTTTCGGTGCAGGGACGGGTTTCGCCTGGGGCGATGGACTGGGTTTAACCGCTTGGGTCTGGGGCGACGTTGAACTGCTGGGACGCTGGGTCACAGTCCTCTGACTGCTGGATTTGAAGCGGATTTTCTGACCCACATAAATCGTATAAGGCGGTCTGATATTGTTGATGCGTGCGACATCCTTGTAATCCATACCGTAACGCCAGCTGATGGAATACAGGGTATCGCCCTTTCTCACGGTGTAATAGGCTGGTGGAGAACTGATTTTGCGCTCACTGCGCGGCGCATCATTACTGTAGGAACCGACCGGTGCAACAGCCCGACCACCACCGCCACAGGCGGTCATCGTGATCATCAGCAGTAGCGGCAGAATCCATTTCATCTCTATGTAAATATCAGGTAAGCCATCACCAAAATCAATACCGTCAGCCAGCCCAGCTTGTCCACCCAGAGGTGCAGACTGGCCTCCAGCTCCGGCCCGCCCCAGCGCATCAGACCTGCAACCATAAAGAAGCGCATACCACGCCCTATCAGCGAGCCGATTACAAAAGGCAGCAACAACATATTGGCAGCCCCGGCAGCGATAGTAAAAACTTTATAAGGGATGGGAGTGAAACCGGCAATAAATATTGCCCAGAATCCCCACTTATCAAACCAGGCCGCAGCCTGCTGATAGGCATGCATATAGTCCAGTGAAATCAGTAAGGGTTCCGCCAACTGAAAAGCAAATAAGCCAATCGCATAACCGAGCAGCCCCCCCAGCACAGAGCTGATCGTTGTCACTCCGGCATAGAACCAGGCCTTCTCGGGCCGCGCCAGACTCATCGGTGCCAGCATCACATCGGGGGGGATCAGGAAGAAAGACGACTCACTGAAGCTGACCAGCGCCAGCCAGTAGGTCGCATATTGGTGACGCGCCCAGCGCATCACCCGGGTGTACAGGCCTGAAAACAGGCGCATCAGATCTGACCGCTCAACAGCGGTACAAAACTGACCGGATCCAGCTCGGTCTCTTCGAAACGGTCACCGACACGATCGATGACCCGCAGTGACTGTCCCATACTACCGCCAACCGGTATCACCAGACGGCCACCCGGAGCCAGTTGCTTGAGCAGTTCATGCGGCACCTGCTCCGGCGCGCAGGTGACAATAATACCGTCATAGGGGGCATACCATTCCCAGCCCCAGTTGCCATCGCTGTGCTTGAGTTTGATATTGTTCAGTTTGAGCTGATAGAAACGCTCGCGGGCCTGGTTTTGCAATGGTGAAATACGCTCGACGCTAAATACACGGTTCACCAACCGGGATAACACCGCAGTTTGATAACCGGAGCCGGTCCCCACCTCCAGAACCTTTTCTCTGTCACCGGCACCGGCCAGCAGAATTTCGGTCATTTTGGCGACGATGTAAGGCTGGGAAATGGTTTGACCATGGCCAATAGGTAAAGCGGTATCCTCATAGGCCCGGCTGGCCAGCGCTTCATCCACAAACAGATGCCGCGGCATTTCACGGATAACAGCAAGGACTTCCGGATTAGCAATACCCCGCTCCTGCAGCCGCGCAACCAGACGGTCACGGGTGCGTTGTGATGTCATGCCTATACCGCGGTAATCCGTGTTCATATCAGCAGTCTTTCAGCCACCTGGCGACACCATCGATCGCATCATAACGGGTTAAATCGATTTGCAGGGGCGTGACAGAGACGGCACCGCGGCGGATAGCGTCAAAATCGGTGCCGGGTCCGGCATCCTCTTCTCCACCGGCAGGCCCGATCCAGTACATCGGCCGGCCACGGGGATCAAATTCTTTAATCACCGGTTCCGCTTTGTGACGGTGACCCAGACGGGTGCTCTCGATACCGGTAATTTGATCAATCGGTAAATCAGGGACATTGACGTTGAGAATCGTGTCAGCAGGAAGCGATGATTGTTTGAGCCGGGAAACCAGCTTCTGCGCCACCCAGGCTGCAGTCTCGTAATGCGTGCCGGTGTGAGAGGTCAGCGATATTGCAATGGCCGGCAGCCCCAGAAACCGGCCTTCCATAGCGGCAGCCACGGTACCGGAATAAAGCACATCATCCCCCAGGTTAGCGCCAGCATTAATGCCGGAAACGACCATATCGGGGTCTTCCTCCAGTAAACCGGTAATCGCCAGGTGGACACAGTCAGTCGGCGTTCCCTCTACACGGTAGACGCCATCCTCCTGCTTCTCCAGCCGGAGCGGGTTTTCAAGGGTAAGCGAGTTACTGGCACCGCTACGATTCCTATCGGGTGCCACCACCGTAATCTCACCCAAACTGCCTAGTGCATCGGCCAGGGTACGAATCCCCTGGGACATGTAACCATCATCATTGCTGATCAGGATTTTCATTATGCTTGTAGCCTGTTGGGAGCTTTAAAAATACGCTCCATATCTTAGCAAGAATGTGAAGCACTAGTTAAAAAAAAGGCATCCTGAGATGCCTTTTTTAGTTGGAAATGCCGGTTACAGCAGCACGTTTTTCGACTGACCGCCACCGTAACTGTAAAACTGCATCGGTTCACCACCCGGCGTGACATTGACCGCGCAGTACTTGAACTCCGGTATCTTGGCCGCCGGATCCAGTGCCGCATTGGACAATTTGTTGACCGCCGCTTCGTAGTAACAGAAGGCCATAAAGATAGCCCCGGTCGGTACCCCGATATCAGCACGCGCAATCGCAGACACACTGCCACGACGGGTGGAGAGGGTCATCAGCTCACCGGGTTTAACGCCGATTTCATCCAGTGTCATCGGATTCACTGTCGCTACCGCTTCAGGCTCCAGTGAGTCGAGCACATTGGAACGCCGTGTCATCGAACCGGTATGCCAATGCTCCAGCATACGACCGGTAATCAGTACAAACGGGTAGTCTTCATCCGGTCTTTCATCCGGCGGTACAATATCGGCCGGGACAAACAGGCCTCGGCCATCCGTGGTTGGGAAGCGATCGGTGAAAATGACTTCTTCACCCGGGTCGCCCTCGTTCTCACAGGGGTAAACCACACTGTGTTCACGTTCCAGTCGTTCCCAGGTAATACCGGCCATTGATGGCACTGCTTTGCGGATTTCGCTGAACACATCCTGTGGCCCCTGGTAATCCCAGGCAAGCCCCATCCGCTTGGCAATTTGCTGAATGATCCACAAATCCTGACGCGCATCACCAGGCGGATCCAGCGCCTGACGTCCCATCTGAACTTGCCTGTCGGTATTGGTGAAGGTCCCGGTTTTTTCGGGGAAGCCGGAGGCTGGCAGAATCACATCGGCCAGGTAGGCTGTTTCGGTCAGGAAGATGTCCTGTACCACCAGGTGTCTCAATTCAGACAATGCCTGACGGGCGTGATTCACATCCGGATCCGACATCGCCGGGTTTTCCCCCATGATGTAGAGACCATGCAGTTTACCCGCATGGATCGCATCCATGATTTCGACGACGGTGAGGCCTGACTTGGGATCGATTTCGCCGCCCCAGAGTTCTTCCAGATGTGACCGCGCATTTTTATCCTCGACCTTGTAATAGTCGGGCAGACGCATCGGAATCAGGCCCATATCAGAGGCCCCCTGTACGTTATTCTGTCCACGCAGTGGGTGTAGACCGGTACCGGGACGACCAATCTGGCCGGTCATCAGTGCCAGAGAAATCAGACAACGCGCATTGTCTGTGCCATGCACGTGCTGGGACACCCCCATCCCCCAGAGAATCATCGAGGCTTTGGATTTGGCATACAGCCGGGCTACGGCACGCAGTTCCTCAGCCGGGATCCCGCAGACGGGCTCCATCAGTTCGGGAGAGTATTTCTCCAGATGTTTTTTCATGCTGTCAAAGCCGACCGTGCGATCAGCGATGAACTTCTCGTCCATCAGCCCCTCTTCGACGATCACGTGCATGATGGCATTCAGCATGGGGACATCTGAGCCAGGTTTGAACTGCAGGTGATGGGTGGCCTCACGCCGCAGTTCGGTCCCGCGCGGGTCCATCAGGATCAGTTTGGTACCATCGCGAACCGCATTTTTCATCCAGGTCGCACCGACCGGGTGATTCACCGTCGGGTTGGCACCGATGAGCACAATCACTTCCGCTTTTTCAACATCGGCAACCGGGTTGGATACCGCACCGGAGCCGAGTGTTTCCAGCAACGCCACAACCGACGAAGCGTGACACAGGCGGGTACAGTGATCGACGTTATTGGTTTTAAAGCCAACGCGGATCAGTTTCTGGAACAGGTAGGCTTCTTCATTACTGCCTTTGGCACTGCCAAAACCGGCCAACGCGTTAGGGCCATCCTGGTCCCGGATGTCGAGGAAACCCAGCGCTGCACGTTCCAGTGCCTCTTCCCAGGTCGCTTCCCGGAATACCTTGTCAATATCGCTTGGATCCATTTCAAAGTCAGGATACTTGGGCGCATCCTCACGACGAATCATCGGCTTGGTCAGGCGGTGCGGATGGTGCACATAATCGAAACCATAGCGGCCTTTCACACAGAGGCGACCATGATTCGCCGGCCCATCTCTGCCCTCAACATGCAGAATTTTGTTGTTTTTGATGTTGTAGGTGAGCTGACAGCCAACACCACAGTATGGGCAGACCGAGTCCACTTTCTTATCGGGTTCGACCATGCCTACCTCATTGGCTGGCATCAGAGCACCCGTCGGACAGGCTTCCACACACTCACCACAGGCAACGCAGGAGCTGTCGCCCATCGGATCATCCAAATCAAACACAATCTCGGTGTGATGACCGCGCATCGCGAGCCCAATCACATCATTATTCTGCTCATCACGGCAGGCCCGGACACAGCGGGTACACTGAATACAGGCATCCATATTGACCGCAATCGCCGGGTGCGACAGATCGGACTGTGGATTCTCGCGCGGTTTGAAACGCGGGGTGCTGACTTCCAGTTTCCCGGCCCAGTAGTCGAGTTCGGAATTCAGGGTATGCGGCTGTTCCGAGACATCTGATTTGAGCAGCTCCAGCACCATCTTCTGCGATTGCAGCGCACGCTCACTCTGCGACTGCACTTTCATGCCTTCAGTGGGATAGCGGCAACATGATGGGGCCAGTACACGCTCGCCGTCGATTTCAACCATACAGGCACGGCAATTACCATCCTGACCCTGGCGCTCCGAATAGCATAAATGCGGAATTTCCACGCCATGACGTTGCGCCGCCAGCAGAATAGTCTCACCCTCTTGGGCAAAGACTTTCTTGCCGTTCAAATCAAAGGCAATCAGTTCGCTTTCAATTTCCGGGTTGATAGCCATTATGTCAACTCCTCAGGGAAATACTTAATCACGCAGCGCAAAGGATTGGGGGCTGCCTGGCCGAGACCACAGATGGAGGCATCCACCATCACCTGTGATAACTCTTCCAGTAAGTTTTTATCCCACTGTTTCTCTTTCATCAGGGTCACAGCCTTGGCTGTGCCGACGCGGCAGGGCGTACACTGACCGCAGGACTCGTCTTCAAAGAATTTCATCGCATTGACCGCCAGATCACGTGCCTTATCCTTATCGGAAAAGACCACGACTGCCGCGGAACCGATAAAACAGCCATATTCATTCAGCGTATCGAAATCGAGCGGAATATCCCCCATTGAGGCGGGTAGAATGCCACCCGAGGCCCCACCCGGGAAATAACCGTAAAATTCGTGGCCTTCTTGCATGCCGCCGCAGTATTCATCAATCAGCTCACGCATGGTGATACCGGCCGGCGCCAGATGCACACCGGGCTTGTTTATACGGCCACTGACCGAGAACGAGCGCAAGCCCTTACGACCATGGCGACCGTGATCAGTCAGACATTGAGGACCTTTTTCCAGAATATCGCGGACCCAATACAGCGACTCCATGTTGTGTTCCAGCGTCGGTCGCCCGAACAGCCCTACCTGTGCCACATATGGCGGACGCAGACGTGGCATGCCACGCTTACCTTCAATCGACTCAATCATGGCCGATTCTTCACCGCAGATATAGGCGCCGGCACCGCGACGCAGATAGAGCTTGGGCATATTGGCGACCGGTGGGTTGGCCTCCAGTTTGGCAATCTCGACTTCCATCATCTCGCGAATCGCCGCATATTCGTCACGCAGATAGATGTAGATTTCATCAATACCCACTGCCCAGGCGGCAATCAGGCTGCCTTCAAGGAAGCAATGCGGATCACGATCCAGGAAGTACTTATCTTTGAAAGTGCCAGGCTCGCCTTCATCAATATTGACGGCCATCAGTTTGGGTGCCGGTTGGTCGCGGACAATTCGCCATTTACGGCCGACCGGGAAACCCGCGCCGCCAAGACCACGCAAACCGGAGTCATCCATGGTGTCGAGCACTTTCTCGACATCATATTGACCTTCCATACAGAGTCGGTAGGTGTTGTAACCGCCCTGCTCCACATACTGTTCAAAACGAATCGGCTCAATGGCTTCCGGTTGGGTCTGTTTGTTTTCAACCAGCTCAGAGACACGGGCAGTATCAGCATTTTCTACCGGATGCATGCCGACGACCGCGACCGGCGCTTTATCACAGCGGCCGATACAGGGAACGCGCTGCACCCGAACATCACTGCCAAGCCCCTGTTCCAGCGAATCAATCAGCGCATTGGCGCCCAGCATTTCACAGGTCATTGAGTCACAGACACGCACGGTCAATGCCGGCGGTGGGGTCTGGTCTTCTTTAATGACATCGAAATGATGGTAGAAGGTGGCAACTTCGTAGACTTCAGCCCGGGATAGCTTCATTTCATAAGCCAGCGCCACCAGATGAGGGGCTGAAATATACCTGTAGTGATCCTGAATTTTATGCAGATGCTCAATAAGCAGATCTTTACGGCGAGGTTCATCTCCCAGTAATGCCTGGACTTCAGCCAGGGCTTTGGGATCCACCTGTCTCCCCTTGTTGACCGCCCGCGGCAATTTAAGCTCTTTGCCCAGCTTTTGAGCACTGATTTGCTGCCCACTCATGAAAAAGGCCTCTCTCTAATCTTCTATGCCATCTTTGGCTATTGTGGTTATGTATCAGACAAAAATTAGCACGGCTAAGTTTTGCTGTGAAGCAGCACTCGCCGGGATAACTGCCTGTAAAACAGACATTTGCCATGTTTTGGTGCAGATCCCGGTCAATTCCGCTGTTAGCGTCAATGAATCGACCGGCTTCACGCCTGTTTTCAACCTCAGCATAAACTTAGGGGAGTTTGTAAGTCATTGAAATGACTAAAAAGTGGTAGTTGAGTCAGAAAGCAGGCAAAAAATTGATTTATTTACAGAAATAATTTGCTCAAAAAAGCATAACTGGTTACTGACAACCAAAAATTATGCATACTTGCGCAAAATCAGTCCGTTTTACTGCGCGATTGACCCGCTTGCTGGTCTCGCATCTCCTGCAGCCAGAGATCATGATGCTGTTCCGCCCAGGCTACATCCACCTGCCCGGTAGTCATGCCTTCCAGCGCACCTTCGGTGCCGATAGTACCAATATAGATATGACCGAATGAGAAGGCGATCAGCATCAGGGCCGTAGACAGATGGATGACATGGGCCAGTTGAATAACTTCACGTTCCTGACCAAAGTTGGGAAAATCCAGTACCAGCCCGGAAAAACACAAGGCCACACCGGCAGTCGCCAGTGCCCAGTACCAGACCTTTTCACCACCATTCATACGACCGGCAGACGGGTGATTGTCCCCCACCATACCGCCAAAAGCCTTGAACCATTCCAAATCGACTTTATTAAAAAAGTTATGCCTGAAGAACTTAATCAGAATCCCAAACAGGGCAATCATGAACACCGGGCCCAGCGTGTTATGCATGAACTTGGCCACAGTGGCATAAGCAGAGAAACCGGGATAACCCAGTAAAGGAATTAACACTGCTCGGCCATACAAAAGGCTTAAACCTGTGATGGTCAGCAGGATAAACAGGACTGCTGTCGTCCAGTGCAGTCGTCGTTCGTTCAGGGTCCAGCGTTCAACGGTTTCACCGGTGCGGGGATGGGTCAGTTTCACCTGACCGCGCATCGTATAAAAAGCCAGAATCGCGACTAATACAAAGCCCAGAAACCAGCTGCCATAGGTTGCCATCGGTCCGTTACGCACCTGACGCCAACTTTCGCCCGAGCCCTGAATCAGTTCATTGGCCTCCTGGCCGGTGACCGCGGTGTAACCTTCATTGCCGCGTCGTACCTGACGCCAGGTATCAGCGCGGGGATTGGTAGGCTCAGCTGATTGCTGCTGTGACTCATTGAAACCGGTCACCAGGTAACCGCTCATCGGCAGAACAACAATGGCGAGCAGAATAATAATTCCACTCCAGAGCATCATTTTCTTGCGTTTATTCAGCGAGTCTGCCACTGCCATGTCGCCTCCGCTAGCGATCGGTCTGCACTTGTTGGAAACGGGTTGAAAGAATATCTTCCCGCTCTTCATAGGATTTCACATGACTATCCGGTTTGCCCTTGTAAACGCCGGGTTCATGGATAGTGACATCAGTGTCCTCATAACAGGCACTGAGTACAGACAGGGCAATAATTGGCAGAAGATATTTCATAGCTGTTCTTTATAGGCGGTATCCCAGCCCCAGTTATCCGGACGGCCACCGCGGCGAACCACGCGGTTGCGGAACAGGTCGGCAACGATATCCCCGTCACCGGCCAGCAGGGCTTTGGTTGAACACATTTCGGCGCAGAGTGGCAGTTTGCCCTCAGCAAGCCGGTTGCGACCGTATTTGTCGAGTTCCGCCTGGGAGTTGTCTTCTTCCGGGCCGCCGGCACAGAAAGTACATTTATCCATTTTGCCACGGGCACCGAAAGCGCCTTCCTGCGGATATTGCGGTGCGCCGAACGGGCAGGCGTAGAAACAGTAACCGCAGCCGATGCAGATATCCTTGTCATGCAACACGACCCCTTCCGGCGTGGTGTAGAAGCAATCTACCGGGCAAACCGCCTGACAGGGGGCATCACTGCAGTGCATGCAGGCCACGGAAATCGACTTTTCGTCACCATGATGACCATCATCGATAGTCACCACCCGGCGCCGGTTGATACCCCAGGGCACCTCATGCTCGTTTTTACAGGCCGTGACACAGGCGTTGCATTCGATACAACGTTCGGCATCACATAAAAACTTCATTCGAGCCATGATTTGACCTCTTTAAATTAAGCTGCTCTGACCCGACACAGCGAGACTTTCGTTTCCTGCATCATGGTCACGGAATCGTAGCCGTAGGTGAAAACGACATTACAGGACTCACCCAGAATGTGCGGATCCGTTCCTTCAGGATATTTGTCCCGCAAGTCTTCCCCCTGGTAATGACCACCGAAATGGAATGGCATAAACACGGTACCTCGCTCAACCCGCTCGGTAACAAAAGCCATCACTTTGATTGAGCCTCCTTCAGGACCATCGACCCAGACACTATCGCCGTGCTTAACATCAGCATTATTGGCATCGGCCGGATGAATCTCGATAAACATGTCCTGCTGCAATTCAGCCAGCCAGGGGTTGGAACGGGTTTCATCACCGCCGCCTTCGTACTCCACCAGTCGGCCACTGGTCATAATCAGCGGAAATTCCTGGCTGAAGTCCTTGGCCTGCACGGAACCATAGCGTGTCGGCAGACGATAAAAACTGCGGCGATCTTCATAGGTGGGATATTTCTCTACCAGGTCACGGCGGTTGGTATACAAAGGCTCACGATGAATCGGTACCGGATCCGGGAACTGCCAGACAATGGCTCTGGCCTTGGCATTACCGTATGGTGCGCAACCATGGTTGATAACGACCCGCTGGATACCGCCGGACAGGTCGGTCTTCCAGTTTTTGCCTTCGGCTTCTTTCTGCTCTTCCGCCGTCAGTTCATTCCACCAGCCCAGCTCCTTCAGCATATCGGCGGTGAACTCCGGATAGCCGTCTTTGATATCAGACCCTTCAGTGAAGGAATCTTCGGCCAAGAGATTAACCCCATCGCGTTCAATACCGAAACGGGCGCGGAATGGCAGGCCGCCGTCTTTGACCGGCACCGAGGTGTCGTAAAGAATCGGGCTGCCCGGATGTTTCATGTCACCGGTACCCCAGCATGGCCACGGCAAACCATAATATTCACCGTCACAGGGGCCCCCCTGGGCTCTCAGCGTGGTCTTATCAAAGGTGTGCAGATTTTCAAGCTGCCGTTTCATCCGCTCCGGTGTCTGACCGGTGTAACCCACCGTCCACATACCACGGTTATATTCGCGGGTGATGTCTTCAATCAATGGCTCTTCACCATTGACCTGAATATGTTTGCAAAGCGCTTCGGCAAAACCGAATTTCTTGGCAAACTTGTACATGATGGTGTGATCAGGCAAAGACTCGAACAGCGGGTCGATGATTTGCTCACGCCACTGAACCGAGCGGTTGGATGAGGTCACAGAGCCATAGGTTTCAAACTGTGTCGCCGCCGGCAGCAGATATACCCCGTCGGTGCGGTCGTTCATCACCGCGGAAACCGTGGGATAAGGGTCGATGATGACCAGCATATCCAGTTTTTCCATCGCCGCTTTCATTTCCGGACCGCGGGTCTGGCTATTGGGCGCATGGCCCCACAGGACCATGGCACGGATGATTTCGTTCTGGGCGATATTTTCCTTGTCTTCCAGAACACCATCTATCCAGCGGGAAACCGGAATACCATTGGTGTACATCGGTGATTTGCCCGCTTCGGTGGGACCGTCTTCGCCCAAGCCGGCTTCCGGCTCATAGACTTTCTGGTCAAAACGGTTTTTCAGCCATTCGTAATCGACATCCCAGACCCGGGCCCAGTGCTTCCAGGCACCTTCTGTCAGGCCGTAATAACCGGGCAGGCTGTGAGACAACACACCAAAGTCGGTCGCACCCTGCACATTGTCATGACCGCGGAAGATATTGGTACCGCCGCCGGAGACGCCCATATTGCCCAGCGCCAACTGGAAAATGCAGTAAGCACGGGTGTTGTTGTTACCAATCGTGTGCTGGGTACCGCCCATGCACCAGACAAAGGTGCCGGGACGATGATCGGCCATGGTTTTGGCGGCCTGATAGACTTCCGCTTCTTTGGCACCGGTGACCCTTTCGACCTCAGCCGGTGTCCATTTGGCGACTTCTTTACGGATTTCATCCATGCCATAAACCCGCTGACGAATGAATTCCTTGTCTTCCCAGCCGTTTTCAAAAATATGCCAGAGCATGCCCCAGACAAATGGCACGTCGGTACCTGGGCGGATGCGGATAAACTGATCCGCATGGGCTGCGGTGCGCGTCATCCGCGGATCCACCACGATCAGTGGCGCGCCGCGTTCTTTACCACGGAAAATATGCTGCAGGGAGACCGGATGTGCCTCGGCCGGGTTGGCGCCGATGATGAAAATCGCTTTGGCGTTGTGAATATCGTTGTAGGAATTGGTCATCGCCCCGTAGCCCCAGGTATTGGCTACGCCGGCTACGGTAGTGGAATGACAGATCCGCGCCTGATGGTCGACGTTATTGGTGCCCCACAGTGCGGCAAATTTACGGAACAGATAAGACTGCTCATTGGAATACTTGGCACTACCCAGCCAGTAAACCGAATCCGGGCCTGACTGTTCGCGGATTGATAGCATGCGGTCACCGACTTCCTCGATGGCCTGCTCCCAGCTAATCCGCTGCCATTTGCCGTTGACCTTTTTCAGTGGATATTTGAGCCGCTTGTCGCCATGGCCATGCTCACGCACCGAAGCCCCCTTGGCACAATGGGAACCGAGGTTGAAAGGGTGCTCGAAGCTGGGCTCCTGACCGGTCCAGACTCCATTTTGCACCTCTGCAACCACACCACAACCAACACTACAGTGAGTACAGACACTGCGTTTGGTGGTGATTTCGCCATCATCGTAGCTGATGCGTTGCTCACCAGCGGCTTCGGCTTTCTGCATCATCGCCGGCGGCAGTACAGACAGGAAAGCGGCCCCCCCTGCGGCGATGCCGGAACCTTTCAGAAAGGCACGGCGATTGACACCATTGGATTTGTGGCTGGAAACGGCGGCTCGTTTGGTCAGTTTCATGGCTGGCACTCAGGGCTTAGAAATCGGCAAGGCGGTAGTAAGTCTCAACATGCTCGGTGTGTTGATAGCCTTTCTGACTAGGTGAGGATTTTGTTTCTGCCTGCGGCGCTGGCTTGGTCGGCTCGGCCTGAGCCATACCTGAAGACACAGCCAAAGCGGCACCGCCACCGACTGCCGAAGTCAGCTTAACCAGAAAGTCCCTGCGTGAGCGACTGTCTTGCGTACTCATAACGCCTCCGAAAAACCGAGTGCCAAGGTGTCTCCTCAGCAAGATTGCTTGCAAACAATTTTTTTGTTCGCTTTTTATTTATTTTGACTACGAGTATCGCGCAGCTACTGAGCACTATCAAGGGTTTATTGATGAAATATGTCAATCATTGCCTATTTCATCGACTGCGTCTCCGACTGCATAAATACTTTGCCGAAGTGTGCAAGGTGGCGATAGAAAACTGCGCTGTCTGCCCGCGCCAAATCGTCAAAAAACCGATTAGCCCAGGGGGAAATATGTTTGCTGAAGAATGTAGCAGCATCAACAACCGGCGTTCCTTGCGCAGAGAGAATCATGCGCATCACGTCACATTCCGCGGCGATGTGATCTTCCGGCTCTTTTCTGTCCTGCTGCCTTTCCAGTCCCAGCAAAGCCAGATCCTGGCGCAGTTTCGCCAGCGGTTTTTCATGCAGGAAGCCGGTCTGATAATAGGAACCATAGGGAATCACTTCGCCCTGGGTCAGACCGATAAACAAGTCATCAAATTCCTGCTTTAGGGCATCGGCTTCGGCAGCGCCAGCAGCCTGTTTGAGCTGTAGCCAGGCCCTGCCCATCTCAGATTCCGGATCGCTAATCTCCACTGCCGCGATGTTTTCCAGCAGGCTTTGCGCCGGTGGTGCAGCCAGCAGCGTTGCCAGTAAAGCATAATGCTGCGCCCGCCATGCATCCTGTTCCATTTCTCAGACCTTTGTCGCTTTAATGTTTAAACATGGATTTGACCCGGCAGTCTTCACACATTTTCAGCCGCTCCAGTGCCTGGCCCTGAAACATCGGATGATCAGCCAGTTTGCCGATCATGGTGTCGATCATTTTCTGGGTTGCAAACGGTTTGTTACAACTGATGCAGTTGAATACCGGTTCTTCGTGTAACAGACGTTTCTGCCGTGCCTGGTTTCTGTCGAAAACATAGCGCGGTGACAAATCGATCGCGTCCTCAGGGCAGGCTGTCTCGCACATGCCGCATTGCACGCAGAGATCCTCAATAAAATGCAGTTGTGGTTTATCAACGCCGTCTACCACCGCCCCGACCGGGCAGACAGACACGCAGGACATGCACAAGGTGCAGGCCTGTTTATCGACTAGAATTTCACCGAAGGCAGCATCTGCAGTCAGTGTCATTGTTTCAGGTTTTTCAGGTGCCTGCTCATGCAGATGCGTCAGCGCCATGGTGGTCATCCGGCGTTTGTCGTTAATGCCGGCAAAACGGGCAGCCTCAATCTCAGTGACCTGCGCCGGCTGTGACAGTGCTGATTGCAGGGTGTCGATATCCCTGCTGTGAAAATACTCAATGCGGCGATCCGACAAGCCCAGTTGAGCCAGCATGGCATTGCTTTCCTGCATACTGCGCTGCAGTTCCTGCCAGTCATGATCGTCGTGGCTGCCTGCATCCCAGACAACAATGCGTGAAACACCATAGGCAAAGGCCGACAGCCAGAACGGCTGACCCAGCGCACCAATTTCTTCAATCGAAAACGGCAAAACATCATCAGCAAAAGGATAGTCATAGGCTTCCAGTTGCTGCTGTCCCAGATTTTCATCATGAATCAGCAACTGCGGCGGCTGAGATTGATACAAGTGGTATTCCTGCAGCATCTGCCGCAGACGCTTGACACTGACATCCAGTGTCGGCAAGGCATAGCTGATGGCGCCGGAAGGACATACCACAGTGCAGCTGCCACAGCCCTGACACAGATTCGGATTCACATTAATCAGGTCACCACCGCTACTGATGGCTTTAGCCGGACAGGCTGCAATACAATTGCTACAGCCTGTAACGCCGCGGCGGCTGTGGGCACAGATATCCGGTTTGTAATCAAAAAAACGGGGCTTATCGAATTCGCCCACCAGCTCCGGCAACTGTTGCAATGCTTCAGCCAAAACCTGCGGATCATCGCCGGGTGCGAAATAGCCGAGGGGGGCCACTTTGCTTTGAATCCCGGGCGATTCGCTGAGATCCAGCACCAGGTCTACGCTCAGCTCATGCTCACCGAAACGGGCATGAAACGCACCCAGCCAGCCACTCAGCTCGGAAAGCCTCTGCCGGATTACCGTCACCGTTTCACTGTCTTCAATCTGATGCTCATCGGTGGCCGCGGCATACAGTTCCAGTGGCGACAGACGAGGAATGAGCCGGTTCAGGACAGCCGCCGGGCCAATAAGCAGGCATCGACCACGGGATTCAAAGCTGATCTGTTCTTCAGGCTCAATGGCTATCTCACCGGCTTCTACCACGGCTTTAAGCAAGGTCTTTATCCTCTTTATCTTGGTTGTCCGACTGCTTATCAGTCTGTTTTGGGGCGCTGTTTTCAGGCATCTGTGGCGGCCGGGTTTTCTCTTCGGCCAGTTTCAGCATCCGCTTCATTTCATGAGTGACGACATTACCCAGACTGGCAAACTTGGTGAAGTCATCATCGTATTCGTTAAGACCATCACGGACATTGAATTCGGGCTTGCGAAACAGCGCGCGCAAGGCCGATTTTCTGGTTTCCTCATCAACATCATCGCGCTGCCAGATTGGTTTTTCCTGCTCCGAATCAGTATCTGTAATCTGGTCAGACGCTTCGACAGTTTCAACCGGCTCTTCAGTTGCCGGCGTCAGAGACTGCTCCTCCTCAGCGCTGTCTTGGTCCAGTTTGCGCCTGGACCAGCGGCTCAGAAAGCCCTGCTCATGCTCGTCGCTCATTGTGCGTCCCCTTTTTCCGCCGCATGCCATTTGCGGCGACGACGTTTTTTGGGTGCTGCCGGCTGGTAATGAGCGACCACAAAATGCTCCAGCCAGACGCACAAAGCATCGGCCAGCGGGGCATCGAACACGACTTCATCGGTTTCCATAAAGGAAGCGGCCTCATCAAAATCGACCGTGGCCAGCATCGGTGCCAGCTTGTCTCCTTCTTCGCTGCAGATAAGGTAGCCTTTGGGTTTACCTGACATCAGGTTGTGATAGTAGGCATCACAATGCTGTTTGTGCAGTTGAAACTGCAATTCGGTGAGATAAACCAGTTCGCCCTCGCTGGCAGCTTGTTGCAGCGTGATTTCATCGAGTCCAGGCATAAAACCGAGTAGCTTCCATGAGGTTTTCAGCCAGCGATGCTGACTGGGTTTTCTCAGTAATACCGCGGTGACCGGAAAATGAGCGGAGGGTGTGTCCTGCATAAATTCTGTGACTGCGAAAGCGAACTAAAGTTTACTCAGCCACTTCAACGTCGCTCACCTTCTGCAGGCCGCGCGGCAGTTTATGACCACGCTTACCGCGCTCACCGGCATAATGCGCCAGATCCGCCGGTTTCAGGGTCAGGTGACGACGTCCTGCATGCAGGGTCAGACTGCTTTCCTGCGGCACGATAATCACAGATTGCATCCATTCCTGACCGGCACTGAAACGGGCCTGTGGAATATTGATCAGGCGTACACCCTTGCCTTTATTGAGCGGCGGAATTTCTTTAACCGGGAACACCAGCAATCTGCCATCGCCTGAGGCGACCGCAATCTGATCCTGCTCCGGATTATCCAGCATCAGTGGCGGCAGGATCCTGGCACCTTCAGGCACATTGAATACCGCTTTACCGGCCTTGTTCTTGGCCAGCAGGTTCTCCAGCGTGGTGACAAAGCCATAGCCGGCGGTGTTGGTCAGCAGTACGGGCTTGTCGGCATCATCGACTGCCAGCACCGCAACAAAACGCACTTCCGGTGGTGACTGCAGCCGACCACTGAGAGGCTCGCCCTGGCCTCTTGCCGAGGGCAATGAGTGAGCTGACAGCGAGTAACTGCGACCACTTTCATCGAGGAATACAATCTGCTGGTTACTGCGGGCTTTGACTGAAGTCAGATAGCGATCACCGGTACGGTAATTAAGTGACACCGGGTCCACATCGTGCCCTTTGGCGGCGCGTACCCAGCCGCTCTCAGAGAGCACAATGGTTAACGGTTCGGTCGGCAGCAGCTCAGTGGCATCCAGCGCTTTGGCCGCCTTGCGTTCGACGATATGGGATCGACGGTCATCACCGAATTTTTCGGCGTCGGCGGTCAGTTCCTTACGAATCAGGGTTTTCAGGCGGTTATCCGAACCCAGCAGCAACTCGAGCTGTTTGCGCTCTTTCGACAACTCATCCTGCTCACCGCGGATTTTCATTTCTTCCAGCTTGGCCAAATGGCGCAAACGCAGTTCCAGAATCGCTTCTGCCTGGCGGTCGCTGATGCCGAAACGTTCCATCATCACCTGTTTGGGTTCATCCTCATTACGAATGATGGCAATGACTTCATCGATATTGAGATAGGCAATCAGCAGGCCTTCCAGCACATGCATGCGGTCCAGCACTTTATCCAGCCGGTACTGCAGGCGCCGACGTACTGTGGTGACACGGTATTCCAGCCATTCCAGCAGCATATCGCGCAGGTTCTTAACCTGCGGACGGCCATCCATGCCGATCATGTTCATATTAACGCGGTGGCTGCGCTCCAGATCGGTGGTCGCAAACAGATGCGACATCAGGCCTTCAATATCGACCCGGTTGGAGCGCGGCACAATCACCAGCCTTACTGCATGCTCGTGATCCGACTCGTCTCGCAGATCCGCCACCATCGGCAGTTTCTTTGCCTGCATCTGGGCCGCGATCTGTTCCAGAATTTTGGCACCGGAAACCTGGTAAGGCAGCGCATCAATAATGATTTCGCCATCGACTTTGTCGTAAGAGGCGCGTTGTTTGATGGAGCCATTACCGGTTTCGTAAATCTTGCGGATCTCATCGCGACTGGACACGATTTCGGCACCAGTAGGAAAATCCGGACCCTGAATATCTTCCAGAATCTCATCCAGGGTGGTGCGGGATGACTTAAGCAGTTTAAGACAGGCTTCGACGACTTCGCGCAGATTATGCGGCGGGATATCGGTGGCCATGCCCACCGCGATACCGGTGGTGCCGTTGAGCAGAAGATTGGGCAGTCGTGCCGGCAATAAGGACGGTTCATCCATGGTGCCGTCAAAGTTCGGTACCCAGTCTGCGGTGCCCTGTCCCAGCTCACTCAGCAGCACCTGTGCATAGGGTGCCAGCCGCGCTTCGGTATAACGCATCGCGGCAAAGGACTTGGGATCATCAATCGAACCCCAGTTGCCCTGGCCGTCAATCAGCGGATAGCGGTAAGAGAAAGGCTGGGCCATCAGCACCATGGCTTCGTAACAGGCCGAATCACCATGCGGGTGGTATTTACCCAGCACGTCACCCACGGTACGGGCTGATTTTTTGTGCTTGGACAGCGCGCTCAGGCCCAGTTCCGACATCGCATAAACAATGCGTCGCTGAACCGGTTTCAGGCCGTCGCCGATATGTGGCAGCGCCCGATCCAGAATGACGTACATCGAATAATCCAGATAGGCTTTTTCCGTGAAGTCACGCAGTGACAGCTGTTCCAAATCATCGACAATGGCAGTCATGGTCTTATCTCTTGTTGCTTACAGGGCAGCCAGATCGGCAAGATCGCCGTGCTGTTCCAGCCAGGCTTTTCTATCCGAGGAACGTTTCTTGGCCAGCAGTTTATCCAGCGTCATCAGGGTATCGTCCTCGGCCAGAATCGTGAGCCGGACCAGACGCCGGGTGTCCGGTGCCATCGTGGTTTCACGCAGCTGCATCGGATTCATCTCACCCAGGCCTTTAAAGCGCTGAATACTCAGTTTGCCCTTAATGTTCTCTCTTTCGATACGGTCCAGAATGATTTGCCGCTCTTCATTATCCAGTGCGTAAAACACCTGTTTACCCACATCGATTCGATACAGCGGCGGCATCGCGACACAGATATGGCCTGCTTCCACCAGTGGCCGGAAATGACGCACAAACAGGGCACAGAGCAGCGTTGCGATATGGGCACCATCCGAGTCGGCATCAGCCAGAATGCAGATTTTGCCATAGCGCAGACCGCTTAAGTCGTCCGAGCCCGGATCGACACCGATGGCGACGGCGATATCATGCACTTCCTGCGAGGCCAGCACCTGGGTGGGTTCCACCTCCCAGGTATTCAGAATCTTACCGCGCAGCGGCATGATGGCCTGAAACTCTCGATCCCGGCCCTGTTTGGCTGAGCCGCCGGCTGAATCTCCTTCTACCAGAAACAGTTCAGTGCGGGTCGGATCCTGTGAGGTGCAGTCTGCGAGTTTACCCGGCAGCGCCGGTCCCGACTGCACCCGTTTGCGTACCACTTTCTTGGCCTGCTTAAGCCGCGACTGGGCATTGCTGATGGCGAGATCAGCAATCTTCTCTCCGTCTTCAACATGATGGTTCAGCCACAGGCTGAAAGCATCTTTAACTGCGCCGGAGACAAAACCCGCACATTGACGTGAGGACAGACGTTCCTTGGTCTGACCGGAAAACTGCGGGTCTTCCAGCTTGACCGACAGTACATAGCAGCAGCGTTCCCAGACATCTTCCGGTGTCAGCTTGACACCACGGGGCAGCAGGTTGCGGAACTCACAGAATTCTCTTAAGGCATCCAGAACGCCACTGCGCAGACCATTAACATGGGTACCGCCCTGCGCCGTCGGAATCAGGTTGACATAACTTTCCGCCAGCACTTCGCCCGGCTCCAGTTGCCACATAATCGCCCAGTCGACTTCTTCATTTTCTTCACTGATATGACCGACGAACGGTGAAGCCGGTACACAGGGCTCGTCTGTCATGGCAGAAGACAGGTAGGATTTCAGTCCGTCTTCATAGCACCAGCGATCTTCGACTTTCTCTTTACCGCTGAGATCAGTGAAAGTGACCACCAGCCCCGGACACAAAACAGCCTTGGCACGCAGCACATGACGCAATCTGGCCACAGAATATTTAGGGCTGTCGAAAAAGGACTCATCTGCCCAGAATCGCAGGCTGGTACCGGTGTTACGTTTGCCCACCGTGCCGATTTCAGCCAGCGGCTCCTTTAGTGCTCCGCCTTCAAAAGCGGTGGCGTACTCAATACCGTTTCGCTTGATTTTGACTTCCAGCCGGGTAGACAGGGCATTGACAACCGACACACCGACGCCGTGCAGACCACCGGAGTATTTGTAGTTCTTATTGGAGAATTTACCGCCGGCATGCAAACGGGTCAGAATAACCTCGACGCCCGGCACGCCTTCTTCCGGGTGAATATCCACCGGCATGCCGCGGCCGTCATCACTGACTTCCAGTGAATTATCTTTATGCAGGGTGACCTGAACCTGGCGGGCGTGACCGGCTATCGCCTCATCCACGCTGTTATCGATGACTTCCTGGGCAAGATGGTTGGGTCGGGTGGTATCGGTGTACATGCCCGGTCTCTTGCGGACCGGCTCGAGTCCTGTCAGGACCTCAATCGCCGAAGCATCGTAGGTATTTGTCATCGTTTACAAATCAAGTTGAATTTATTCCCACCGAAGATTATCAGTATCAAAGCCTAACACACAACATTTAAGCTTTTTTGATCGGGATGCTTGACAGAAATAATGATAAATAGAATATTAGTATTTAATTATTATCTAATTGTAGAGGCTGAAATGAATATCGATCGTGTTGTCATGGTTTTTGCCGGTTCAATGATTCTGCTGAGTCTGGTTTTATCGCAGTTACATCATGGTTACTGGCTCTGGCTTACGGCTATCGTCGGCGCCAATTTATTACAGGCGGCATTGACCGGTTTTTGTCCACTGGCTCGTTTGCTGAAAAAAATGGGATTACCCGCCGGTGCTGCTTTTAATCAATGAGTCATGCTGCGATGTAAGACTTTGATTTAGATCAACTTTGCGCGAGTTACTGCTTGCATAAGCTATAACCGGGTATATCTTAAACACAGTGAGTTTTCTCACTTTAAACACGATCGCTAAGACAGGAGGTTGCTCATGACAGGCAAACGTCTCACCGATAAGCGCCTACTCACAGAACTTGCTCTGATGCTGCTGCTGAAACTGATGCTGCTGTTTGTCATCTGGAATCAATTCTTCAGCACGCCGCCCGGACTCGACAACAGCAACGCAACCGCTCAGAAACTGCTGTCTTCCACTTCACAAGGAGAAAACCGTGATTAGTGAACACCTGGTGGACCTCTCGCGGCTACAATTTGCCATTACGGCAATGTATCACTTTCTATTTGTGCCGCTCACCCTTGGGCTCTCCTGGATTCTGGTTATTATGGAATCCATCTATGTCATGACCGGTAAAGAGATATACCGGGATATGACAAAGTTCTGGGGCAAGCTGTTCGGTATCAACTTTGCACTCGGTGTCACAACCGGCCTGACACTGGAATTTCAGTTCGGTACCAACTGGGCCTATTACTCACACTATGTCGGCGACATATTCGGGGCACCACTGGCTATCGAGGGATTGATGGCATTTATGCTGGAATCAACTTTCGTTGGCATGTTTTTCCTGGGCTGGGATCGACTGAGCAAGCGGCAACACCTGATGACGACTTTCCTGGTCGCACTGGGATCGAACTTGTCGGCATTGTGGATTCTTATCGCCAATGCCTGGATGCAGAACCCGGTTGGTGCCGATTTCAACTATCAGACCATGCGCATGGAGCTGACCAGTTTCGCCGAGGTCTTTTTCAATCCGGTGGCGCAAGTCAAATTTATTCATACCGTGGCAGCCGGTTATGTCACTGGCGCCATGTTTGTGCTTAGTATCAGCGCCTGGTATCTGCTGAAAAAACAGGATATCGCTTTCGCCCGACGCAGTTTCGCTGTGGCAGCAGGATTTGGGCTGGCATCAATCTGTTCCGTCATTGTCCTGGGCGATGAGAGTGGCTATGAGCTGGGAGATGTTCAAAAAACCAAACTGGCTGCCATTGAAGCTGAGTGGGAAACCACTGAACCGCCTGCGGCATTCACCCTGTTCGGCTTACCCAATGAAGACACGATGGAAACTGATTATGCGATAAAAATTCCTTATGTCATGGGATTAATAGCCACTCGTTCCGTTGATGAACCGGTAACCGGTATTAAAGAGCTGATTGAAGAAAATAAGGAACGCATCCGTAATGGCATGCATGCCTATGCCCTGCTGGAAAAACTGCGTAACGGTCAAACCGATAGCAATACTATCGCCGCCTTCGATGCGGTCAAAGATGATCTCGGTTACGGGCTACTGCTGAAACGCTATACTGAGTCCATCAGTGATGCCAGTGAAGAACAAATTGCGGCTGCGGCGCGAGACTCTATTCCTGGCGTGGCCCCCATGTTTTGGGCTTTCCGGGTAATGGTGGCTTCCGGTTTTGCGATGCTGATTATTTTTGCGCTGGCTTTCTACCATTGCGCTAAAAGGCAGGAATCCCAACAGAGAGGGTTTCTCTGGCTGGTGGTGTTTGCCCTGCCTTTACCCTGGATTGCAGCTGAAACTGGCTGGTTTGTTGCCGAATACGGTCGCCAACCCTGGTCTATCAGCGGCATATTACCCACCTTCCTCTCCACCTCAACACTCGCAGTGAGTGATGTCTGGAACAGTTTGATTGCGCTGATCAGCTTCTACACGCTGTTACTGATTATTGAGATGTACCTGATGATTCATTTTGTCAGACAGGGCCCGAGTAGTCTTCATACCGGTCAGTACCACTTTGAAACGACCATTAAGGAGGCCTGAGATGTTCGATTATGAGACTTTGAAACTGATTTGGTGGTTACTCATCGGCGTGCTCCTGATTGGCTTTGCGCTGACAGACGGCTTCGATATGGGTGTCGGAACACTGTTGCCTTTCCTTGGCCGTAACGATGAAGAAAGACGTATCATGCTCAACACCGTGGGTCCGCACTGGGAGGGTAACCAGGTCTGGCTGATTACCGCCGGTGGCGCTCTATTTGCCGCATGGCCACTGGTTTACGCAATGGCTTTCTCGGGCTTTTATCTGGCCATGATGCTGACATTGTTTGCCTTGTTCTTGAGGCCGGTCGGTTTTGATTACCGCAGCAAAATTGATCACCCGCGCTGGCGGCGAAGCTGGGATTGGGGTCTGTTTATCGGCAGTGCCGTACCGCCGCTTATTTTCGGCGTCGCCTTTGGCAATCTGTTGCTGGGCGTGCCATTTCATTTCGATGACTTTATGCGGCCTAATTACACCGGCACATTCTGGCATCTGTTAAGCCCTTTCGCCCTACTCTGTGGCATTACCAGCCTGTTGATGGTGATCATGCATGGCGCTGTCTGGTTACAGGCACGTACAGTCGATCAGCTCGAATCACGGGCAGCAATGGTTGCCAAAGTCAGCGCTGGGGTTCTCTTGATCTGTTTTGGCATCGCCGGAGTCTGGGTCGCCACCGGGATTGAGGGTTATGTGGTCAACAGCATGCCGGATGCGGGCTCAAGCTTCACCCCCGAAATGAAACAGGTCAGCACTGAGACTGGTGCCTGGCTTAATAATTATGTTCTCTATCCATGGACGATGCTGGCACCGGGCCTGGCGTTGCTGGCCATGCTCATGGTGTGCCTGGCTTCTCATATCGGCCGGGCTGGACTGGCTTTTATCAGTAGCTGTGTCGTGCTGACAGGCATCATTCTCACTGCAGGTTTTTCTCTTTTCCCATTTGTCATGCCCTCCAGTTCGGATATCAACAGCAGCCTGACAATGTGGGATGCGACCTCCAGCAAACTGACACTGGAAATTATGTTCTGGACCGCAGCGATATTTGTGCCATTAATTCTGGGCTATAGTTACTGGACTTACCGTCGGATGTGGCAACGCCTGGATGTGCAATTTATCCGCGACAATCAACACTCGACTTACTAGGGGGCCCCAATGTGGTATTTCGCATGGATTCTGGGCGTTTTGCTCGCAGTGGCTTTTGGTATCATCAATGTCATGTGGTTAGAATTAAATGATGGGGAGGAAGCGGATGACTAGTAGTCTGCTAAGACTGATTAGTCTGTTGTTAGCCGCCATCGTCTCATTGATGATTCTGGTTTACCCACCAACGCTGATCTCAGCTGACGGGACTTCTCAGCATGGCATGCTGATGATAGTGTTGATGGGGGCTTGCATCGGGTTTGTCCACGGTGTTGGTTTCAGACCGCAACATCTGCCCTGGCGAATCGTATTCAGTCCCTGGGCCGGCTGGCCACCCATGCTGGCTGGTCTCTTTATTATGCTGACAGAATGAGGATAGGCTTTTTATGCGATCTTTAGCGTTAATTCTGGCTTTAGTCATGACCGGTGCGGTGAGCGCTGGGGAAGAAAAAGCGGCACAGGAGGCCTTTAAAAAGGATGCTCAGGCAGCGATTAAAGAACTGGCTACCAGCCTTAAATCTTCCCTTCTGGCAGCAATGGGGGATGGCGGACCAGCCGAGGCAGTGTCGGTCTGCAACCTGATTGCCCCCAGCATGGCTGCCGAAATTTCCAAGAAGTATGGTCTTGAAATTGGCCGCACCAGCCTTAAAGTTCGCAACCCGGCTAATGAAGCCGATGCCTGGGAGACGGATGTGCTCCAGCGCTTTGAAACCCGGCTAGCGGGCGGAGAAGCGATCCAGAAACTGACTTTTAAAGAGAAAGTAGAAACTGCCTCAGGCAGCCAGTGGCGGATGATGAAGGCAATCCCGACTGATAAAGTCTGCCTCTCCTGCCATGGTTCAAAAATCGCTGAACCGGTACAGGCAAGAATTGATACCCACTATCCTGATGATATGGCGACCGGATTCAAACTGGGCGATATCCGAGGCGCCTTTACCGTCAAAAGGGATATTGTCGATTAACCCTGCTTAAGGCTAATCATCTCGCTACGGCCTTTAAGCTCAAAGCAGAGTTTGTCTTCTTTTGCCAGCCAACCGAGTGCGCGCTGCAGGACTTTACTCTCAAGCCCGGTGTCCTTGGCAAGCTTACTGACTGATACCGCACCATTTTCTGCCAGGTAATGCCAGATTATCCCAGCAGCCGCGCCAATTGTGTCTGTCATCTTCATTCCTCATTTATGTCTCCTGCATCACAGGCAGAACATTGATGATTATAGAGTGCGGCATCAAGAAAAAACGCGCTTCAATCAGTGATTCAGTTCCGTAAGCGCTTGAGCCACTTTAGCCAGTGCGGCGTCGAGTTGGGCTCTGGGACAGCCCATATTCAACCGCATGAAGCCAGACCCGGTTTCTCCAAAAACATAACCCGGATTCATTCCGACACCGGCGTTTTCAATAAAAAAACCTCGCAGCGCCTGGTTATCCAGCCCCAGTTGCCGACAATCCAGCCACAACAAGTAGGTGCCCTCCGGTTCAATCAAGTTGATACCATTCAGCTCGGTTATGATGATGTGACGAGCAGCGTTCAGCGATTGCTGCAGATAGGCCATCAAGGCGTCCAGCCACGCCTCACCATGACGGTAAGCCGCTTCGTAGGCCGTGATACTGAACGGGTTGGCTGCGCTCACATGCCAGCTGTCAAAAACCCGATTGATCGCTTTGCGGTCCGACTTTTGCGGCACCACCAGCGAGGACAGACCCATGCCCGGGATATTGAAGGTTTTGCTGGGAGCGATAGCAGTCAGCACATTCACTGAATCAGTCAGATCGGCGAGCGGCAGGTGAGACTGACCGGGGAAGATCAAATCGGCATGGATTTCATCAGAGATGATTGTCATCTGGTAGCGCTCCGCGAGTGTCAGCAGCTCGTTTAATTCCTGCCTTCGCCAGACGCGGCCGACCGGATTGTGCGGTGAACAGAGCAGCAGTAAACGGGCTCCGGCTTTGGCACAGTCTTCCAGATGCTCAAGGTCCATCGCGTAATGACCATTTTCCAGTTTTAGCGGGTTCAGCACCAGATCACGGCCGGTTTCGGTCACCGCTGTGAAAAAGGGGAAATAAACCGGCGGCTGAACAACCACCTTGTCGCCCAGTTGAGTCAGGGCTTCAATCGCTGCATGCAGAGAGGGTACAACGCCCGGACACATCATGATGTGACTGCGTTTCACCGACCATTGGTAGCGCTGCTGACACCAGTCGATCAGCGATTGATAGACGGATTCCGGATACAGTGTATAACCGTAAACAGGGTGCTCAGCCCTGGCCACCAGCGCCTGGGTCACGGCAGGCGGGGCAGCGAAGTCCATATCCGCTACCCACATCGGCATCACATCAGCGCGGCCAAAATAAGCCTGTCTGGCATCGAACTTAAGACTGCTGGAGCCAGTGCGATCGACTGGCGTATCAAAATCAAAGCTCATGATGTGAACCCGCTCCTGCCATTAAATAAAACATGACTGGCGAGTTTAAAGTCTTCCTGACCTGCAGAGCAATGCATCAACGTTTGAGCCGTTACGCTATTCGCCGCTCGGACGCCGCTGCCAGACGGTCACCTCAGACAGGGTATGCTGGAATTTTCGACTGGTCTCACGGATGACAAAGGGTACCGATTCCGGACCACGAATCAATTCAAAATGCGGTTCCAGAATGGCTTTAAGCCCATCCAGCGTGGTGAAGCTCTCACCATCTTTTTTAAAACCGCCCAGCCACTCCGACTTGTCGGTATGTTCTTCCAACCAGGTATAGGGAGAAGCCAGCATCAGCACCCCGCCCTCGTTCAGCCTCTCATGCACACTGCGCAGGAACTGTGCGGGACGGTAAAGACGATCAATCAGGTTGGCGGCGAGGATCAGATCGTAACCACGATAAATCGGTTTCAGATTACAGGCATCCCCCTGCAGGAACTCGACTTTATCTGCGACATCTGCCAGCCCCATTGTGTCCAGGCGACGTTCTTCGTAATGCACCAGATCGCCTTCATCAGTGATGGTATAGCGAACTACGCCCTGTTGCGCCATCTGTACACCCAGATTAATCAGGCGGGCTGAGAAATCCACGCCGGTGACTTTATCGAAATCACGTGCCAGCTCAAAACTGGCACGACCGACCGCACAGCCGATATCCAGGGCATGACCTTTCGGTTTATCTCCCATTATTTCCACGGCGAGTTCAGCCAATGTTTTGGGAAAATTGCCGACGTTAAAATAGCTATCACCATAGTGGAACTCGGCATACTGGGACAGCATCTGGTCGGTTTCGTAGTTGGAGCTATGCTGCTCGACTTCATTATCCGAGACCACATAGCGGAAACCCGCATGTTGAAAGAAATGACGGCGGAAAGCATAGCGTGAAGCCAGACGGCTTTCATTACCGCAGGAAATCCAGGAACCGCCCTTGATCAGGTTATGCTGCCCGTCGAAGGTCGGCGTGGTGAAATCATCGTAGATTGGATGCACCTTGAAACCGTCAAACGGATAGGTCGGTGTTTCTGTCCATTGCCAGACGTTACCGATGACATCGAAGAGATCACCGTGGGCAAAATGATCCACCGGACAGGAGGAAGCGGCATAATCAAGGTGAATATTCGCCACCGCCGGCTTCTCGTCCAGTTCACTCAAGCCGGCGTGTTCGTAAATCCGGTACCACTCATCCTCGGTGGGTAGTCTGACAGCCTCCCCGGTCTGCTCAGCCTTCCAGTTACAAAACGCTTTAGCTTCATGATAGTTGACATCGACCGGCCAATTCCACGGCATATCGACCACTTCCGTCATCAGCCGCAGTTGCCAACCTTGGGCACTCTTGATCCAGAAGGTGGGATGCATGGCCTGGGTAAACTGACGCCAGGCCAGACCTTCTTCCTGCCACCAGTCATCCTGCTGATAGCCTCCAGCTTCGACAAAGGCAAGAAACTCCTGGTTACTGACCAGAAAACGGGAAGCCTGGAAATCATTGATCTCGGCCTGGTGCTGACCGTATTCATTATCCCAGCCGTAAACCCGGTCACTGAAATCCTTGCCGATTTGTACCGTACCACCCGGGATAGTCACCAGACTGTTCTCCGGTGCTTCCCCCCTGTCTTTGAATGGACGCCAGGCAGATCTGGACTGCACCAGGTCCAGCTTCTGCTGGCGGATCAGTACCGAGGAGGTTTCCAGATGAATCTGCTCATGCTCAATGCCCATCAGGATGGCCCACCAAGGGTTCTCCCAATCAATCGGCAATTTTAACGGCGCTTTCTGAATCACTCTGTTGATCATCGCCTTGACCTGCTGGCGATAGGCAGTGACTTCCTCGACTGCAGGCCACTCGTAGTGATCTTCGTTCAGATCATCCCAGCTCATTTCATCCACGCCGACAGCAAACATGGATTCAAATTTGGGGTTGATACGTTTATCGATCAGGCCTGCCAACAGCATTTTGTTAACAAAAAAGGTAGCGGTATGACCGTAGTAGAAAATCAGCGGATGACGCAGCGGAATCGATTTACGGTAAAAAGCTTCGTCAGACTTGAGCGTGTCGAACAGAGACTCGTAGCGTTCGAAGTTGAAATTAAAGTAGGCTGCGATTTCGCGACGTTTTGCGGCGGGATCATCGCCGTCGAGCAGTGGTGTTCTCAAAAAACCCTGCTCAGCCGTCGCGCTTTTCTTAAGGGTGCTTTCAGCTGTCATGCTCCTACTCCGTTGTGACTTTGGATGAGTCGTTATGACTAGTGAAGCGTGAAATTGTTGCGAAAAGATGGCCGGGCTGTCGCTTAGCGGTCAATCTGATGCGCCAACCAGGCTGTTTTGGCCGACAATTCCAGCGAACAACTCCATTTATACGCGAGATTGATCGTTTCTGCACAGGCATAAACACCATGGCCGGCAACCACAGTGACTTTATAATCTTTGAGATTGGCGGCGACCAGCGCCGGCGATTTGGCGACATAATCCTGATAGGGAATGGTCACAACCGGTACCCGGGGAAAGTACAATTGCCCCTCAAAATCGACCGGCACAAAGTCCTGCCCTTTCAAGGTCAATGCCACTGTATGCGGTCCATGACTGTGCAACACGGCGCGGGCCTGCGCATTCTGCCGGTAGACTTCAATATGCAAGGGCGCATCCAATGAAGCACCCTCCTCGCGACTGCCGTCAATATGGCAACGGACCAGATCTTCAGGCTTCAGCGTGTCGGCACAACAACCGCTGGGGGTCACCCAGATTTCATCGTGCCAGCGCAGCGACGCATTACCGCTGTGAGAGTCATTGCAACCAAACTGGCGCAGCCACTGATAATGCTGCACCAGTGCCTGCTTGAGCTGATTCAGATCAGCTTGTCTCGGCATTATTTTGTCTCTGAAGGATATCATCGATGTGGCGTAGCCACTGCCCTGCCTGACTTGACTGACTTTCAAAGGCCATCGCCCGACTGAAAGCCGCTTTGGCCTGCTCCAACTGGTCCAGGTGGAAGTAACTGGTACCCAGCAATAACTGTGCACGCCCTTTGTTATTGCCCTGCAAGGACCCCACCACCGGACTCAGGGTATCAATCACCTGCTGCCAGTCTTCAGTGGCTAGGTAAACCTGGGCCAGTTTCAGGTGGGTTTTGCCGCTGTTGTCTTTCGACAGCATTTGTTTCAGCGTTTCTGCCGCCAATGCGTCTTCACGGGCTGCCATCCAACTATCAGCCAGCTTCTCCAGATGCTTGAAGTCAGACGGAATCACACCCTCATTCATCGCTCTTTCCAGCAGTTTGCCGGATTTGTAGGGCACACGCAGGTAACGATACATATCGGCCAGATTGACTAGGGTTTTGGGATCGCCCAGATCCAGTCTGTCAGCCAGCATACGCACGGCGAGAGAAGTGAATTCTTTCTCCTGTTGCTGGTACAGGGCGGCCAGTTGATCCCAGTATATTTTGCGGTGCGGGTAGCGGGTAATGAGAATTTCCAGCACATTGATCGCTGACTTATATTGATTCAGCGACATATGCGCAGACAATTGCAGTCGATACCAGTCTTCCTTGGGATCACGATCGTTTTTAATCGCAGTGCGGATATGTTCGATGACTTTACTGAAATTCTCGACCCGGTAATAAGCGGTGGCTAACAACACATAGACGCTATTGTCAGCCTGCCCCTCACTGGCAAGCCATTGTTCCATCAGGGCAATGCCTTTACTGTACTGTCCGTCAGCGATCAGAATCTGAGCCAGGTTGTAACGCAGGTTGTGGGTCACATCCTCAGGCAACGCATCGGCATCCAGCGCTTCCTGAAAGGCAGCAGCAGCCCGATCATACTGTGCCTGTTCCGAATGCAGGTAGCCGATTGTTTGTTGTACAACGGCACGGTCATAACTGCCTGCCTCTGTCTGGGCCAGCAACTCATTGAGACGTCGTCCAGCCTCGCCGAATTGTGTCTGCTCCATCAATTCCTGTGCTTTACTCAGCGCTTCATAGGTCTTCTGGGTCAGTAAATACTCCTCATCCTGTGCCAGCACTGGTGGCACACTCAGACTCAGCAACAACAATGTGGTAAGCAATTTTCTCATCGTGACAGTTTGAACTCGATTTCCTGGGTCGCTTGTCTTTCCACCGGCTGACCTTCCACCAGTTTAGGTTTGAATTTCCATTTCAGTACAGCTTCAATGGCTTCATCATTGAAGACGTTAGAGGGTTGTGCCCTGACAACTTTTGCATCACGAACCGTACCATCTTTGGTGATAATGAACTGTACCGTCACCACCCCTTCAATGCCGCGTCTGGCAGCCACACGCGGGTATTGCGGTGGTATCCGCACCAGTGGCATCACCTCATTATCGATGATGGGCCCCTCTACCGGTACCGGCGCCGGGGCTGGTGCTGCTTTCGGTGCCTCGGCAAAATCTCCCAGATAAGGACCGCCAGTGATGTCCATCGGCACATCAATGCGTGGCATATCCATCTGTGGCGTATCCGGTTGAGGCCGGTCAGTCTGTGGTGCCGGCGTTTCCGGTGGCGGTGGTGGCTCTTCAGGTGGAGGCGGCTTTTTTGGCAGTTCGCGTTGTTTGGTTTCCGGCTGCGTCTCTTCCTGTTTAATACGGACAAAATCAAGCAGGCGGATCTCTTCAGTCAGTTGCTTGTCGACTTCCTTGTTGCTGATCATGTGCTGCATCAGCACAAACAGGCCGAAGTTCACCAGCAGCGCCAGAATAATGCCTATCGCCAGTCTCATAAAAAGCGTTTAATCCCGTTCGGCTGCAATCGATACGTTAGAAACACCGGCCAGCCTTGCCTGATCCATGACCTCAATCAGAAGACCGGTTTTGGCTTCTTCGTCGGCAAGAATAATGACCGAGCCTTCCGGATTTTCAGCATGCATGCGCTCGACATTGGCACGAACTGCACGACGATCAATCTGACGCTTGTCCATCCAGATTTCATCATTGGCTCTGATTGAAATCAGAATGTTGGCCCGTTCTTTCTTGACCGCTGTTTTCGCCGTAGGCCGGTTCACATCAACGCCGGTCTCCTTGACAAAAGAGGTGGTGACAATAAAGAAAATCAGCAGTATGAACACCATATCAATCAACGGCGTCATATTGATGTCTGCAATGCCACCGCTTTGTCTGCGGGAGTGTCGGTTTCTCATCTCTAGTTCCTAATCTCTTCGCAAAGCATCGGCCACGTTGTCGACCTCACGTGATACCCGCTGGCTCAGTTGAGTGCTGAAATACAGGCCGGACAGGGCCGTCAGCAGCCCGCCCATCGTGGTGATCAAAGCGACTGAAATACCACCGGCCATGCCCCGGGTATTGCCGGTTCCGAATACGGTCATGACATCAAAGGTCTGGATCATACCGTTGACCGTACCCAGCAGCCCCAGCATCGGTAGCGCCACAGTCAGGGTTTTAATTGACATCAGATAACGCGACAGCGCTATTCGGCTTTCGGCAATCATGCCCTGGCGGATTTGATACGCATACCAACTGGTGCGGTCGCGACGCTCCTGCCATTCCCTAATCAAGTGCTTGACCTGTTTGGGATGCTGAAAATACACGTAGATATAACGTTCTATAATCAGCGACCACATCAGAATCGATGCCAGCAGAATAATCCACAGCACAAAACCGCCGCTTTCCATCAGCAGCTGTATCTGAAACAGGCCGTTAGTCAGACTGTCCATTCTGTGTTTCCGCGTTGCGGGCCACGATCGAAGCACTTTCCTCATCCAGAATCTGGATCAGGCGATTGGATTTGCTCGACAGGCCACTGTGAATCAACAGTAACGGGATAGCCACTGCAAGGCCCAGTTCCGTCGTCACCAGTGCCTGGGAAATGCCACCGGACATCAATTTCGGATCACCGGTCCCGAACAGGGTGATGGACTGGAAGGTTTCGATCATGCCTGAAACGGTACCCAGGAGACCCAGCATCGGCGCAATGGCGGCCAGAATTGCCAGGGTGATCAGCCCCCTTTCCAACTTGGGCATTTCTCTCAGGATGGCCTCATCCAGTTTGAGCTGCAGGGTTTCGACATCCTGTGCCAGTTTGTCGTTGTAAACCGACAGAATCCGACCCAGTGGGTTTTTCTGGCTAATCTCTTTCTGTTTCTGTTGTTTAGCGACACCACTACCCGCCCGCTGCAAGGACAGGAACTGCAACATCGCGACCAGCAGACCCACTGCGCCCAGAACCAGGATAATGTAACCAATCCAGCCACCTTGTTCGATGCGCTCTTTCAGGGTTGGGGTCTGCACCAGCAGCGCCATTATGGCGCCACGCGTAGGATCGACTACCGCTGGCATCAATTCTCCGGCCTCCGCATCGGCAAACTCCGTCATCAGCTCTCGGAGGCGGTCGACCGGTTGTCTAGCCAGTTCCACCAGATTGCCGGTTTCAGACAGATAACGCAGAAATTTACCCTCACTGAAAGCGGTAAACACACCAACACGGGTAACTGTCTGTTCCGCCACTTCACCGGTCACCGTGATCACCGGTGCCTGAAACTGCTTCACCTTACCGGAAGCGGTCATTTCTTCCTGCAGAGTCAGCCATAGTTGACGCAACTCGTCGATAGTGGGTTGCTGCTTGCTTTCACTCAATTGCGCCAGAAAATCCAGACGTTCTTTGCGTGTTACTGAGGTCATTGAACTTTGCAGCACACTATTGCTGTCGCTGGCAATTTGACGCACTGTACCAAACAGTTCACCCAGAGAGCCGGATTTTTCGTCCAGTAACGCCTGCTGTTCTGCCAGCGTCTGCTCCAGTTCGTTAAAGGAGGAGTTCAACCGCTGGGTGCGCTGCTCTTCTGCTCTCAGTTGCTGACGCGCCTGTTCCAGCAGGCGCGCCTGCTCGTCATGAGCCTCAACAAACTCGGCTTCACGCAATTTATTCTGTTGCTGCTCCAGTACCCGGTCACGTTTCACCTGCTCCAGCAGTTCATCCAGGTTGGCTGGTTTCTCCTGTGCTGCCAGTGGCAAGCTCAGCCCCAGCATCAGGATCAGGGAGATTAAAGATTTCATTGTTCACCTCCCGATGCTTTCAGCGGCAGCACCATCAAATCCGGTGGTAGTTGTTTGCGAGCGACTTTCAGGCCATCCGCAATGGGTTGCAGATAATTATCAGGTAAAGTCTGCCATTGGCCGGACTCGGTATCCCAGACTCCAGCCTCACGACCGTCCAGAGTAAGATAGTAGAGATTGACGCGACCAATTCTGAGGAAGTCGACCGTGCGGTTATCACCTTCCTTGTTCAGATCCGCCTGATAAGCCTCGATGGTACGACCATACTCGGTTTCCACCTGATAGGCTTCCATGATGCGACGGTATTTTTCTGAGAGAGAAACGTCAGCGCGGCCCATCATGGTTTTCAGCGCAACGAGACGGTCGTTGCGTTCCTGTTGCAGGAAGGGAATGTCCAGTGTGACGAACTGTTCCAGCACCTCAATCATTTTACTCATTAACGGCACGATATCGCGCTGTGTGGTCTCGATGTTCTGTAACTGCAGACTGATCGAATCCAGTTCGTTTCGTTGTGAGCTGACCAGTTGTTCCAATTGGTCGTTGTAGGTTTTCAGACTCTGGGTTTGACGCAGGATATCGCGATACTGCGCCAGCATGTCCGTGGTTTCATCGTCCAGGTTATCGATCGTTTCCTGTGATTCCTGTGCGGCGATATCTGTATCGACTTGCGTGTCGATAGCGTCCTCAAGAGCACCAGCGCCCGCTGTCAGCGGTAGCGTCAACATTAACGCCAGAGGCCAGCCCCGTCTTATCGTCTGCTTTAATTGCATAGATATCCAATCCCATATTTGCCGATAGCTCGGCATTGTAAAAGCATCATCTTAACAAGAGAAGGGATTTTACAATAAACAATAGAGATTCGCAATTAAGAAGCGTTCTCAAATAAAGTGACAGGCAAAAAAAAGCCGGGTAACAGGGTACCCGGCGAAACCTTCATAGAAGGAGAGAGAAATATAAGACTATAGAAGCTGAAAATTTCTATAACTTGATGCAAATATTAACGCTTGCAAGTCATTCTGGGATGAGCGACTTATCCCAATAAAACGGGAATTTATTCCTGTGTTTCTCTTCCTTCTCTGTCCAGCATTAACTCAGGCTAGGACGACAAACCATGGCTGATGGCAAAACGCATTAATTCCGCTGTTTTGTTGATGTCGAGCTTACTTTTAATCTGAGTCAGGTTATTCGCCACCGTTTTATAGCTGATCCCCAGCACATCGGAAATTTCATTCATGCTCTTGCCCTCGCCCAGCAAGCGCAGAATTTCCAACTCACGACGCGACAAATCACTGAGCGCACTGGTACCGGCATCGATATTCAGCATGGCCAGTTGCTGGGCCATATCGGGGCTCAGATAGATCTTGCCATCCAGCACTTTTTCCACCGCTTCGACCAGGTGGTCAGCGGCGTTGTTCTTGGTGATGTAACCACGAGCGCCGGCCTGCATCGCTCTGGACGCAAACACCGGATCTTCATGCATGCTGAACATCAGCACCTTGGCATCTTCACGATTAGCGCGAATCCGACGTAGCACTTCCAGCCCCCCCATGCCCGGCAAGGTGATATCCAGCAACACCATGTCAGGATACTGTTCCTGGAACAGCCGGTAACCTTCCTCGCCGGTTTCAGCCTCGAAAACCTTAGCCGAGGGTATCTGCTGGATGAGCTGTCGACAGCCGGCCCGAACTATCGGATGATCGTCCACCACCAATATCGTTACTGCCTGTTTCATTGTTTGTTTCACCTTTCAATGGAATTAATACCCGCACCTGCAGGCCATGTCCTTCTGCTGTATCGAATGCGATCCGGCCACCCAGTGCCGTGACCCGTTCACGCATGCCTATCAGACCGAAGCCTCGCACCATACTGGCATCAAGCCCCTTTCCGTCGTCGGTGACGGCGACTTTCATCGCATCGCCGTCACGGCGCACTTCGACTTTGACATGACTGGCGTTAGCATGGCGGACACAGTTCGTAGTGCATTCCTGCACCACCCGATAAACCGTTACCTGCAACGTATCTGGCAGATCATGGAAATCACCGACAAAGTCCCATTCCCAGTCGATTTCCGGCTGGCGGTCGCGCCAGTTGTGCAACATGTCGCGCAGAGCTTCCGCAAGGCCCAAATCATCCAGCGTCATTGGCCGCAGGCGGCTGAGCATCTTACGAACCAACGACTGGATATGATTCGTAATGGTTTTGACTGAGCCGACTTTTTCTTCAATCTGAGGAATCTGTTTTTCTTCAGCCAGACGTTCGATCTCGCCCAGGTCCACTCGGATACCAAACAGACAGGGCGCCAGTTCATCGTGCAGTTCCCTCGCCAGATCGCGGCGTTCTGATTCCTGCAGACTGAGCATATTCCCGGCCAGAGCATGATTTTCTGCCATGGTTTTTTCCAGCACGCTGGCCATATGGTTAAAGCGGATCTGAATCGGGTTCAATTCTTTAACGGCAGTGGTATCGACCCGTGCGCCAAAATCACCCTGTTCCAGATGACCCAGCGCATCTGATAACTGCGACAGTGGCTTCAGTCCCTGTCTCAGTGCCATGTAGATCAGAGCCAGAATCAATAACAGGAATATCAGTCCCAGCCAGAACAGCGTGTTGATATCCTGCCAGACCTCGGTCACCTCATCGCTGGGGTCCGCCTCCACGACTAAATAGCCGTATGACTTACTGCCCTTGGTGATCAGTCGCCGGAAAGCCACCGCTTCCGGTTCCATCATCCGAATAAACCAGTCTGGCGCATCTGGCTTGTTAAAGAAGCCAACCTGGTCCTCCTGGCCAATCAGCGGCTGACCATTCATGTCTTCAAACCAGGCCCGGATGTGACGGGTATGGCGCACACTATCGACAATCAGTGTCAGACGCTCACTCAAATCATTGGAAAATCGTAATGTGGGCAGCGCATTAACCAGCAGGCCTTTCGCCAACTGGGTACTGGACGCCATTTCCTGTGCCAGCGCCTGTCTGGCATTCTGTACCATCAGATAACCCGCGGCAGCGAAGTTAATCAGCAGAATAATGGTCACGATGATCAACAATCGTAATTTTAAACTCATGATCATTTGCTTATTGCATAGATAAGTTAGAATTATCGCATATCTTGCTTCTACACATTATCGGAGAGATTTAGGACACAGCATGCAAACCAATCACGAATTGTTTCAAAGAGCACAAAAGCACATTCCCGGCGGCGTTAACTCCCCGGTTCGGGCATTTAAGGGTGTCGGTGGCGACCCGGTCTTTTTCCGCGAAGGCAAAGGTGCCTGGCTGACCGATGCTGAAGGCAAACAATACGTGGATTACATCGGCTCCTGGGGACCGATGATTGTCGGTCATGCGCATCCCGATGTGTTAAATGCAGTCAGTGAGGCGGTGCAACACGGTCTCGGTTTCGGTGCCCCAACCGAAGTGGAAACCACCATGGCTGATCTGGTCTGTGAGCTGGTGCCTTCCATGGAACTGGTACGTATGGTCAGTTCAGGCACCGAGGCGACGATGAGCGCGATTCGCCTTGCCCGTGGTTACACCGGCCGCGACAAAATCGTGAAATTCGAAGGTTGCTATCACGGTCATGCGGACTCCCTGCTGGTCAAAGCCGGTTCAGGCGCATTGACGCTGGGCGTTCCCTCTTCCGCCGGTGTGCCTGCGGCACTGGCAGAACACACGCTGACGCTGCGATTCAATGATATGGATTCGGTGCGTGAATGCTTCGAGCAGGTGGGTGACGACATTGCCTGCATTATCGTCGAACCGGTCGCCGGCAACATGAATTGCATCCCGCCAGAACCCGGTTTTCTTGAGGGACTGCGTGAAGTCTGCGACCAGTATGGCAGCGTGCTGATTTTTGACGAAGTCATGACCGGTTTCCGTGTCGCCCTGGGAGGTGCCCAGGCGCATTACGGTGTGACACCGGATCTGACCACTTTCGGCAAGGTCATTGGCGGCGGTCTGCCAGTCGGTGCCTTCGGCGGTAAACGGGAAGTGATGGAACACATTGCGCCACTGGGCCCGGTCTATCAGGCTGGCACCCTGTCAGGTAACCCCATTGCGATGGCGGCCGGTCTGGCGACACTGAACCTGATAAAACAGCCTGGCTTCCATGATAGTCTCAGTGCCGCCACCAGCAAGCTGGTTGAGGGTCTGCAACAGGCGGCGAATGAAGCCGGAGTACCGATGACCACCAATCATGTCGGAGGCATGTTTGGCCTGTTCTTTACTGAAGATAAAAAAGTCAGCTATTACGAACAGGTTGCAGCCAGTGATCAGGAACGTTTCAAAAAATTCTTCCATGCCATGCTGGATCGCGGTGTCTATCTGGCACCCTCGGCGTTCGAAGCCGGCTTCCTGTCTGCCGCCCATGCTGACAGTGAAATCGCCAAAACCATCAGTGCCGCGAAAGAGGCCTTCGCGACCCTGTAAAGCTGTCTCTCGATATAAAGCCATACATCGCTATGCGGTGTATGGCTTTTTTATGTCAGCTTGTTCTCCTGGCAAGGCTCGGTTAACTTAAGTTTACTCACCTTCAGACACAGACATTTTATGACCACGCTTTATTGGCACGACTACGAAACTTCCGGCATCGATCCCCGCTTTGACCGGCCCATGCAGTTTGCCGGTGTCCGCACTGACGAAGATCTGAATATCATCGGTGAGCCCCTGATGATTTACTGCAAGCCCGGTGGTGATTTTCTGCCCCACCCACAGGCGGCGCTGGTCACCGGTCTGACTCCGCAGCAGGCAGAAAAAGAGGGGCTGACAGAGGCCGAATTCATCGCCCGCATTCATGACGAACTGGCCGAGCCCGGCACCTGTGGCGTCGGCTACAACAGTCTGCGATTCGATGATGAGTTCACCCGCTATACGCTGTTCCGTAATTTTTATGATGCCTATGCCCGTGAATGGCAGAATGGCAATTCACGCTGGGATATTATTGACATGGTGCGGCTGACCCGGGCCCTACGCCCTGAAGGCATCCATTGGCCCGATCGGGAGGACGGCAGGCCCAGTTTTCGTCTGGAAGATCTGACTGCGGCCAATGGTATCGAACATAGCGGTGCGCATGATGCCCTGGCTGACGTCTACGCCACGATTGAGATGGCCAAACTGATCAAAAATGCTCAGCCTAGGCTATATGACTTTGTCTTCAATCATCGCCGCAAACATGATATCGCTCCACTACTGAATCTGAACGAACGTAAACCGGTCATCCATGTCTCGCGGATGTACCCAGGTGACTACTGTGGTACTGCCCTGGTGGTGCCGCTGGCCAAGGATCCGACCAATAACAATGGCATCATTGTCTACGATCTGCGCCATGATCCCAGCGATTTGATTGAACTGGATGCCGACACCCTGCGGCAAAGACTGTTTACCGCCAGTGCTGATCTGGAAAACGGCGCCAGCAGACCCGCCCTGAAAACCCTGCATATCAACAAATGTCCGGTGGTGGTTCCGGCCAGCACGCTGGATGATGAAGCCGCAGCGCGTTTGCAAATTGATCGTAAAGCGCATGATCAACATCTGGCGATGCTCAATGCTGCTGGTGATTTAACCGCCAAGCTGAATGCTATTTTTACCAGACCCGAGTTCGAACCGGTTGATGATCCGGATGCCAGTCTCTACAGCGGTGGTTTTTTCAGTGATAACGACAAGCGCAAAATGGAAGTCATCCGCAGCGCTGAACCGGAAATGCTCAAAACACTCTCCATCCCGTTTGAAGATAGTAGGCTGGATGAGTTGCTATTTCGCTATCGCGCCCGTAACTGGCCGCACAGCCTGTCAACGGAAGAACTTGAGCAATGGCGTCAGTTCTGCCGTGACCGACTGGGAGAAAAAGCCCCTCCACAAATCCTGAACTTCCGTCGCTTTGAACAGGCACTGACTGAGGCGCAGCACAGCACCGACGATACTGATCAACTGGCGCTATTAAGTGAACTCCATGACTATGCTGAATCACTGAAACAAAAGGTCAACTGAAGCTGCCTGGAGACATTTAAAAATACGAATAGTTCGCATATGTATTAACTTTTACATAATCCTTGTGTAGACTTTGAAAAAAGTTTGAGCCTCATCACCTTTCACAAGGAAAGTCTATGCGAATGACACATTTAATCGGCAGCCTCCTCCTTGGTTCGCTCGCCCCACTTAGCGCCCACGCCGACCCGGAGCCGACTCAATTGAGCCCCGTCATTGTTACTGGCCAGAAAATCGAACGAACACAAATGGAAACCGTGGCGAGTGTACGGGTGGTCGACAGTGAAGAACTGGACAACGGCACCCGCAATGACAATCTCTATGAACTGATTGAAATGCTGCCCAATGTCACCAACACCAGTGGTTTTAACAGCCTGGCGATCCGAGGCATCGCCAATGCAGGCGCTACCGGCGCTGATAGTGGTGCCGGGACCATTGGTGTTTATATCGATAATGGTTTGCTGACGTCACGCAGCATTCAGGATAATGCTATCAGTACCTGGGATCTGGAGAGTGTCGAAGTCCTTCGTGGTCCCCAGTCAACTACTTCCGGTCGAAACTCTCTGGCTGGTGAAATTCGACTGAAAACCAAAGACCCGGAATTTATCAGTAACGGTAAAGCCAGAGTCGCTTACGGTGAGGACAATACCTATCAGACGGCGATCATGCAGACCGGTGCGATCACAGATAACCTGGCATACCGCCTCAGCGGTGATTACCAGAGTACCGATGGCTTTGTTGATAACGATATCCTGAATGACAGCGATTTTAACCGTAACTATAACGCCAATATGCGCGGTAAGCTGCTTTACCTTACGCCCAACGATGGTGAAATCCTGCTGACGCTCAATAATAACCGCTTCTATGAGCATGGTGATGGTGCTGTCGATGATCGCCAGAGCGGTCGTCATAGCCGACTCAACTTCCCGAGTAGTTGGGAAACCGAGAGCAATACCGTTTCACTGGATATCATCCAGCCTCTCAATGATGTTCTGACATTCGAATCCAGAACCGGCTATGTACACAGTGACTTCGAGCGTGATACTGACTTCGATGGTAGCCCGGGTGATGCACTGCTTTTTCAGGAAACCGATGAGTACAAGTTCAATCAGGAATTTTTACTGAAATATGATAAAGACCGCGTGCGTGCCGTCACCGGCGTGTTTTTCGCCAAAGGTAAACTGGAAGATGCCTATTCGACAGATAATGTGCAGGCACCGACAACTGACCTGCTGGGCTTTGACATTGTTGTTAACTCAATCAATGCTGTTGACGAGGAATTCGAGACCGCCGCATTGTTTGCCGATATCGATTTCAACCTGACCGATAAACTGACCCTGCTGGCCGGCCTGCGTGCAGATTATGAAAAGCGGAACAGCAACGTTGAAACACTGATTGAGCGAAATGCGTCTTATGGTGTTTTTGACCCAACGATTGATGGCTTTCTCGCCGGCCTCAGTGGTCAGCGGGATGGAGATGAAAGCTACTTCAACCTGTTGCCCAAACTGGGCTTCAACTACATGTGGTCTGACACACTTTCCACCGGCTTTGTCGTTCAGCGTGGTTATCGTCCGGGCGGTATTTCCACTAACCCGATTCGAGGGGAGGCCCGTTCGTTTGATGAAGAGTTCACTACCCATTACGAGGCCTCTCTGCGTTCTCTGCATCTTGAGAAACGTCTCAACCTGAACCTCAATGTGTTCTATACCGACTGGAAAGATCAGCAGGTCACCGTGGCCCCACCGGGCGCATTTAATCCACTGGATGTTTTTATTATCAATGCTGCTGAGTCCAAGCTCTATGGCTTTGAAATTGAAGGCAAATTCGCTGTTAACAGCAACTGGGATTTATTGGCCGGTATTGGCTACAGCATGACTGAGTTTGATGATTTTGAGGCGAATGATGTCGATTATTCCGGTGACGAATTCCAGTTCGCCAGAAACTGGACTGCCAATTTCGCCAGTACCTATCGCTTCGACAATGGCTGGTTTATCAACGGTAATGTCTCCTACGCCAACAAGGGTGAGGATCGTCTGGGCACTGACAACACTGAGCTTGATGCTTATACGCTGGTGAACCTGAAATTGGGGTATGAACAGGACCAGTGGGGCGCCTACCTATATGCCAACAACCTGTTCGACAAAGGCTACCGAACCGAGCGCTTCAATGAAGACTCTCTCTATGGCAACGCCGTTTATGGCGACCCGCGCGTCGTGGGGGTTGTCGCGACCTTGTCCTGGTAAGCTAGCGCTTTATAGTAAAAAAGGCCGGCTAGTCCGGCCTTTTTTAATGGCTTAGAAGTGAAAATAGTCTGCAGCATCAGTAGAATAGCGTACTCCTGATCACTGATAACGCCAGCCCCGCTGATATGACAATACTCCTGAGCACCCTCAACGCCCGCTATATGCACACTGCATTTGGCCTGCGTTACCTGTATGCCAATCTGGGCGATTTGCAGTCTCAGGCTGAGATTGTGGAGTTCACTATCCAGGAAAGGCCACTGAATATTGCCGAGAAACTGCTTAGTTATCAGCCGGCGATCATCGGTTTTAGTGTCTATATCTGGAATGTTGCCGAAATCCATGACACGGTCGCTTTAATCAAGCAGATAGCACCGGACATCATCATTGTGCTGGGCGGCCCTGAAGTCAGTCATCACCCGGATTTACCGGCAGTGTGTGAGCTGGCGGATTATGTCATTAGCGGTCAGGGCGAGCAGAGTTTCCGCCAGTTATGTGAGCAGGTTCTGGATGGTAGTGCTCCTGAAGCCAAACTGATTGAAGGCCAGCCGATGAAGCTGGATGAAATAGCGCTGCCCTACCGTTTTTATAACGATGAAGATATTCGTAACCGGCTGATCTATGTGGAAGCCTCCCGCGGCTGCCCCTTTAAATGCGAGTTCTGCCTGTCAGCGCTGGATAAAACAGCCACCCCTTTCCCGCTGGAAGCCTTTCTGCAGGAAATGGATCAGCTCTGGCAGCGCGGTGTGCGTAACTTCAAGTTTATCGACCGCACTTTCAACCTGAAAGTCAGTACCAGTATCCGCATCCTTGAATTCTTCCTGGAACGCATGAGTGATGATCTGTATCTGCACTTTGAGCTGGTGCCGGATAATCTGCCGGAAAAACTCAAGGCCGTGCTTAAACGCTTTCCTCCCCAGAGCCTGCAGTTTGAAATCGGCATACAGACCTTTGACCCTGATATCCAGACGCTGATCAGCCGCCGACAGAATAATGACAAAACCCGCGACAATATTCGCTGGTTGCGCGAACACACCGGTGCTCACCTGCATACTGATCTGATTTTCGGCCTGCCTGGCGACACGCTGGACAACTTTGCTAACAGCTTTGATCTACTGGTATCACTCAATCCACATGAAATTCAGTTAGGCATTCTTAAAAGACTGCGCGGTGCGCCGCTCAACCGCCATAATGATCCCTATGATCTGCGCTTCAATCCACAGCCGCCCTACAACATTCTGTCGACCAGCAGCGTTGATTTCATGACTATGCAGCGGGTTAACCGCTTTGCGCGCTTCTGGGACATGATTGGCAACTCCGGTCGTTTTATCAATACGCTGCCTCTGATACTGGGGGAGCAGCCGTTTAATCGCTTTATGCAGCTATCCGACAGGCTGTATGAACTGGCGGGTCAGAGTTACAAAATTAACCTGCGACGGTTGTTTGAAATGATATATGTGGTGATGACAGAAGAGTTGGGTATTGAGCCTGAACGGGTCAAAGCGCAGCTTAAACTGGATTATGCCCGTGCCAATATCAAGGGTGTGCCGGATTATGAAAAACTGCCGAGCCTCACTAAAAAAGCCAAAGCCGGTGTCGCCAACAAGCGGCAGATGCAGCACGCCTGAGGATTCACTGCTGACAGTCATGCTGCATCGCTCTGCAAAACGATAACGCTTTTTCATTGCGAGTCGACACTATTGAATATTCCAGGCCGGGACTGGATTGCTTCGCTATGCTCGCAATGACAGGCAAATTATTTTGTGCAAGCGCCGCGCTATTGATACTTCTCTTATCCAATGAAGCATTAAACAGATAAAATAAGGCTCATGAACCAGCCAGAATTTGTACCCAGCCCCTGTATTCGTAAATGCGGTCTTGATGAACGTGAAATCTGCCGCGGCTGTTTTCGCTCGATTGATGAAATTATCGGCTGGGAAACAATGGACACTGAAGCCCGTCAGCAGACACTGGAGAATTGCCAGCAGCGGCGTGAAAAGCGGATACGGCGTTAAACGCTAAACAATCAGCTTGGCGAGCGCCCTGAATTCCGGGTGCGCAGCATCGCCCAGCCACTCGAACAAAACCGACTCGACATTAGTGATCACCGCACCAGCCAGCCGCATCCTCTGCAGGGCATTGAACTGGTTACCCTTGGCGCGTGAGCTGACCGCATCTTCTATCACAAACACCTCATAGCCCTGTTTGAGCAAATCCAGCGCCGTTTGTAAAATACAAATGTGGGTTTCCATACCGGTCAGGAAAACTTGTTTGCGATCACTTTGCTGCAGAAACTGATTAACGGCCTCGACTTTCGCGGAAGAAAACCTGGTCTTTTCAATCACCGCTGTGTCGGCCGGTAATTTGCTTCGGATTGGGGCTTCCAGAGGCCCCAGCCCCTTGGGATACTGCTCTGTGGCAACCACTGGCACCGACAGCGCCTGCGCTGCAGTAAGCAGGACTTCCACCTGTTCGACCACACGATCACGCACACCCTGAGGCATGGCCGCGGTCAGTTTTTCCTGAATATCGATCACCATCAGCAAACTGTTATCGCTGTCTGCAATCGACATATTGATTTCCATGCTACGCCCCCAGCCAAGTGTTGATCTGTTGTAAATCCTCAACCGTGACGATACCGGCCGCCTGTTTCAGACGCAAGGTATCCAGAATGTAGTCATAACGCGAACGGGCGTAATCGCGGCGGGCACTGAACAGGTTACGACGAGCGTCGAGTACATCGACCGTGGTCCGGGTGCCGACTTCATAGCCTGCCTGGGTCGATTCCAGGGCTTTCTCATTGGAGATAACCGCCTGTTTCAGGGCTTTCACCCGACTGATTCCCGATATCACCCCATTGAATGACTCACGGGTCTGGCGGGTGATAAGACGCCGTTGTTCTTCCTCGTTCTGCATCGCTTCGTCGAGTCGGTAGGCGGCTTCACGAGTTCGTGATACCACAGCCCCCCCTTCGTAGATGGGCACATTCACCTGCAGGCCGATAATGTCGGTGTGGGTTTTAGTGCTGCCGCTGAAGTTACCATCGCTCTGGGAGCTGTAATTTTTCTGCGCCACCAGATCCAGGCTGGGGTAATGGCCACTTTTCTGCAATTCGATTGTCTGTTCCGCATTATCGACATTGCTCCTGGCCACCATCAGCGCAGGATTCTGTTGTAAAGCTGTCTGACTCCATTCATCTATACTGGCTGGTTCGGGACTGACCAACGGTGATTCCGTCTCCAGTTCAGCTAAATTTTCTACATAGGTGCCGGTGGTCTCACGCAGTTGTTCGTTGGCGTTGGCCAGTGCGTTTTCAGCTTCAATCACAGCAGCACTGGCCAAGTCGAATGCGGCCTGCGCTTCGGTTACGTCGGTAATCGTCGCCATGCCCACATCAAAGCGTTGCTGTATCTGTTCAAGCTGCTTGGCGATCGCCTCTTTTTCGGCCAGCGCGAAAGTCAGATCATCTTCTGCGCCCAGCACCCCGAAATAGCGTTCCGCCACCCGCACGATCAGGGTCTGCTCGACCACAGCATAGCTGGCCGCAGCCCCCTCAATGGCAATATCAGCCAGATTGCTTTGAACAAAATTCTGACGCCGATAAACCGGCTGAACCAGGCTCAGTGAGTAGCCATGATCGTTGTATTCGGTCTTACCACCAATAAAATTCTGTGCTGAGGCATCAACCCGGGTTTTGTTGGTATTTGCCGTTAAGTCAACCTGCGGCAGAAAGTTTGCCAGTGCCTGGTCATCCAGTTCGCCTACAGCCTGGCGCGATGCCGCTTCAGCCAGTAACTGCGGATCACTTTTCAGCGACAGGGTGAATACATCGATCAGGTCCTCGGCCCAGACCTGGGGTGACATGATGGCGGATGCCAGCATGGCGCTTAATGCGAGTTTTTTCATGTTCCTTCCTTTGGCATTGCGATGTTTGTGTGCATCTATAGGATTTAAGGCATTTAATTCATCGCTGATTTTAACAAACCGACCAGTCGGTATGTTAGCTGGAAATGAGGACAGTGCCAAACACAGAACAACGTATTGATCACGACACAGTAGTCCTTGTCGTTATAACAAGCTGCCTAGTAGACTGTCATGCTGGTATCAACCTGACTTGCCCAGTCGTTCATACCACCATCCAGATTAATGACGTCTGTGAAGCCCACATGTTCCATAAACTGACCAACCTGTGCGCTGCGTTTACCACTGCGGCAAATCAACACGACAGTTTGATCTTTATAGGAAGCAAACTCTTCCAGTCGACCCGGCATATCATTCATCGGGATATGGATGGCGCCATCAATCACACCATTAGCCAGTTCATGCGGCTCCCGCACATCAATCAGTAAAGGTTTTACACCACTCTGCAGTAGCGCCTGCAGGTCAGTTGCATTCATTTGTTTCATGGTTTTCTCAGTATTTCAGAATTCAAATTCCGCTTTGGGTTCAGCGTGGAGCATGGCAGGAATAACGGTTTCAAACAGTGATCGTGTCTGCCATTCCCGTTCATTGATCCGCTGCACTAATTGTACCGACATCGCCGGTGGCTTGCCGACAACAGCCAGCAGCCGACCTCCCACTTTGAGTTGGTTGAGATAGTCATCCGGTATGCTAATGACTGCCGCGCTAATCACAATCACATCCACCCGCTCAGCTAAAGGCCAGGATTTAGCTGCATCGCCCACCTGGAAATCGACATTATGTATATCAAGATCCAACAGGCGCTCGTGTGCCTGACGGGAGAGTTCTTCAAAATAATCGACACTGATCACCTTGCCAGAAAGTCTGGCGAGTAAGGCGGTGAAATAGCCAGAACCGGTGCCAACTTCGAGCACAGACTCATCCCCTTTCAGAGCCAGTGCCTGTAAGATCCTGCCTTCCACCATCGGCGGCAGCATGGTCTGACCGCAGCCTATTGGCAATTGCACGTCTGCGTAAGCAAGCCCTCTCAGAGACGGCGGCAGAAACTTGTCACGAGGGATAGTTGAGATGACCTCTAGCACGCGGGCATCAGCCACCTCATTCGGCCGCAGTTGCTGATGGACCATATTAAAATGGGCTTTATCTTGCTCGCTCACTGACTACTCCTGTGCTAACGCGGGGTCGAGTGGCTAGGATAAGTGCTTTCTTATATAGCTGCAAGCAGTGACAAGACACGTCCGAGACAACCGCAGATCGGCTTTTAGACTCACTCTAAAGCGGTATCAGGGCTTTTTGCCAGTGACTCGGTGAAACAGGGGTTCGTGTACAGACTCACGCGAGAAACGCCAGCAGGCAATCACTATAGCCAGCATCGAAAATCCTCCCAGCACGGCAATGTCTGTCAACACTGAGAAATCACTCGCTGCTGCCGGCACCGCGTGTTTCATCAGATCAACGCCATAACTGAAAGGGTTGATCAGCACCACATATTTGAGTAGCGCCGGTAGTTGTGACACCGGATACAGCGCACCACTCAAAAAGAACAGCGGAAAGATAAAGAAATTCATAATCACGGCAAAGTTATCCAGTGTTTTGGACCAGGCAGCGATTAACCCGCCAATCGCTGCGCAACAAATAGCCGTCGCAAACGCCGGTATCAGCAGTAATAAAGCGATGTTCCAGTCAATAAGCCCGATGAGGACCAGTATCACCAGCAGCATAAAAGCCTGCACCATGGCGATAATAGTCGCAGCTATCAGCTTGGCGATCACAATCCAGTAATGCTCAATGGGCGCAATCATCATCATCCGCATGACGCCGAATTCTTTGTCATACACCAGGGTTAATGCCGACAGTAAAGCGGCAAACAGCAGGGTCATCGCAACAATACCAGGAACCAGAAAACCGAGGTAACCTTCCTGTTGACCGCCCTGCAGCATACTGCCGACACCACTACCGATCACCAGCAGCCAGATCAGCGGCCTGACCATGCTGCTGATAAGCCGTCCCCGCTGACGGAAGACTTTGCTTAATTCTCGTCCGGCGACAGCTTTGACGGCTAACCAGTTCTTCATGTCACGACTCCGGTCTCAGGAGGACACACCGTCCACAGATATACATCATTCAGATTGGGTTTGCGCCACTGCAATGAAATTACGGCATCACCCAGCGACTGCTGCAATTGGGTGAAATCGACATTTTTGTCTTTAACCCGATAAGTCAGATGTTCATCTTCCCAGATAGGCTGACCGTACTCAGGGCTCAGTGCCTTGTTTACAGCCTCAGTATCGGCACAATCAATCTCCAGAATATAAGCCGCGAGATCGCGAATCAGCGCATTGGGTGCACCACCATACTGCAACTCACCTTTCTGGATAAAATCCACACGATCACAGGCCACGGCTTCTTCCAGATAGTGGGTGGTGAGGAACACGGTCATGCCCTCTTCCTTGCGCAGTTGCTCGACAAACCGCCAGATCGCACGACGGTTTGGCAAATCGAGACCGATAGTGGGTTCATCCAGAAACAGGACTTTAGGTTTGTGCAACACGCCGCGGGCAATATCTACTGCGCGGCGCTGGCCACCGGATAGAGCAACCAGCTTCATATGCCGTTTTTTCTGCAAACCGAATATCGACAGGAGTTCATCAATTCGCTCATTGGCCTGGACAGGTTTGAGATTGTAGAGCGCCGCCGCAAACTGCAGATTTTCATCGACCGTCATCATCCGGTCGAGTGCGGAATCCTGAAACACCAGCCCCACGGTACCTCGAATGGCCACCGGCTGTTCCACTACCGATTTATCCGCGATAAAGGCCTCACCTGAAGTCGGCGACGTCATCGTGGTCAACATATGAATGGTCGTACTTTTACCCGCGCCATTGGGGCCAAGCAGGCCATAGAACTGACCGGACTGGATGGTTAAATCGAGGTTATTAACGACAACGGCCTGACCATAGCGTTTGGTCAGGCCGCTGGCGCGAATCGCGAATTTAGAAGCCACTGATTTCTTTTGAATTTTTTGGATTTCTGAAGACTAAAGGTTTGGATTCCTGAGCCGGTTTAGCGGCCTCCTCCCTGCCACGTTCAATCGCTTCCAGTATCAGATGGTGATCAGGCGACTTGCTACATACGGGATCGGCCATGGCCGGATCGCCAGTAAGCATGTAAGCCTGACAGCGACAGCCGCCGAAATCCTTGAAACGCTCATCACAGCTGCGGCAGGGCTCTTTCATCCAGTCGAAGCCGCGGAAGCGGTTGAAGTCATTGGAGTCTTCCCATATTTCGCGAATGCTCAGATCCCGCACATTGGGTAGTTCCATACCGGGCAGATCACGTGCCGCATGACAAGGCAGCGCAGTACCATCAGGGGTGATTGTCAGAAATACATTGCCCCAACCGTTCATACAGGCTTTGGGGCGTTCTTCGAAATAGTCGGGCACCACGTAATAAATTTTCATGTTGCCTTTCTGTTCTTCCTGGTAACGGTGCGCGGTCGCTTCTGCACGCTCAAGCTGTTCCTTCAGCGGCATCAGCTGATCGCGGTTGTGCATGGCCCAGCCGTAATACTGGGTAGTCGCCAGTTCCACATAATCCGCTTCCAGGTTGATAGCAAGATCCAGTATTTCATCCAGCTGATCAATATTCTGGCGGTGGGTCACAAAACACAGCACCATCGGGTAGCCGGCAGCTTTAACAGCTCGGGCCATATCGATTTTATGCTGAAACGCGTCGGTCCCCGCTATCAGGTTATTCAAATCTTCCGAGCTCGCCTGAAAGCTGACCTGAATATGATCCAGACCAGCGTCTTTGAAGGCCTGCGCTTTGGACGCATCCAGACCGATGCCGGATGTAATCAGGTTAGTGTAAAAGCCCAGGTTACGCGCTTCCTGGATCAGCTCCAGAATATCGGGCCGTGTCAGCGGTTCACCTCCAGACAGGCCCAGTTGGGTTGCCCCCATTGCGCGGGCCTGCTTGAACACATTAACCCACTCTTCCGTCGTCAGCTCGCTCTTGATTTGGGCGAAGTCCATCGGGTTGGAGCAGTATGGGCACTGCAAGGGACAGGCGTAAGTGAGCTCAGCCAGCAGCCAGAGTGGTTGTCGGATATGATTCTGGGAATTGAGGCCCATTTCACCGCCGGTGCTACCCGGGGCTTTATTCTGCTCTGATCCAGTCGTTGTCATGAGCTTCCTCCAAAAACTGATAGACGTCATCGTCCAATTCCGCACCGTTAAAGGCAGCTTTGAGCTCAGCGATGAGTTCGCCTACGGTTTGTTTTTTCTCGCTGACACGCTTGAGAATCTCACCGGCAGCAGGATTCAGTTTCACCATACCTTCAGGGTAGAGCAGGACATAACAGTCCTGTGCCGGTTCCCACTGGAATCGGTAACCCAGTGCCAGAACCGGCACTGTGTCAGCGTTGAATTTCGGTTGTGTCATTTTTCCACTTCCACGTCCATGCAATAGGGCGGACGGTTTTCGATATAGGCCATCCACATGGCATCCAGCATCGTCCATAGGATGTCGAGTTTGAATTGCAGCAGGTCAACGGCACGTTGCTGCTTTTCGCGGGTGTCGCAGTAATCCAATGTAATCTGTAAGCCGTGTTCGACATCACGTCTGGCTTCGCTCAGGCGCTTACGGAAGTAGCGGTAACCGCGCTCATCAATCCAGGGATACAGTTCCGGCCAGTTGTCGAGACGGGCCTGGTGAATTTTCGGCGCAAACAGTTCTGTGAGTGAGGAACCGGCTGCTTCCTGCCAGGGCGCGCGGCGGGCAAAATTGACGTAAGCATCAATCGCGAACCTTACACCGGGTAAGACATGCTCGTATGACCAGAGTTCTTCACGGCTCAGGCCAACGGATTCCCCCAATTGCAACCAGGCCTCAATACCCCCTTCCTGACCTTCGTAACCATCATGATCCAGAATGCGCTGTACCCAGTGTTTGCGCACTTCAGCATCTTCACAGTTAGCCATGATCGCCGCATCCTTGATAGGAATGGCAGTCTGGTAGTAGAAACGGTTGGCAACCCAGCCCTGAACCTGTTTCTGGTTCAGCTTACCCGTGTGCATCAACTTATGAAAAGGATGGTTGATGTGATACAGCGCTTCTTTATCGCGCAGTTTCTGTTCGAATTCTTCACGGGACCATGGGGCGGGTTTGTCTGACATGCTCTTTTCCTCTCTTTAATCTGATGGCAGTAATTACAGTTCGATATCCATGCCGTCGTAGGCGACTTCGATACCGGCTTTATTCAGAATCTGCCGTTGTTCCGATTCTTCATTCAGGATCGGATTGGTATTGTTGATATGAATCAGGATCTTGCGTGGTTTCTGCATGGCGTTGAGCAAGCTCATGATACCGCCCTCGCTGGACTGGTCTAAATGCCCCATCTCTTGCGCACGCTTGTCGCTAATACCTTCATTGGACATTTCATCATCAGTCCAGACAGTGCCATCTACCAGAATAGCATCTGCATTACTCATGTATTCCAGGACGTGGGGTTCGGCTACGCCCAGGCCCGGGGCGTAGAAAAGGTTTCTACCGGTGCGGGTGTCTTCGATTTTCATGCCGATATTGTCGCCGGGCACCGTATTGTGACGATGTGGTGAATATGGCGGTGCCTCACTTTTCAATGGCACAGCGGTAAACACCAAACCCTCAGCAGTGGGGATGGTGAAAGACGACTGATCGGTTGCGATTTCGTGATGATTAATGCCCCGGAAGTGCCCCAGAATGTTGAAAACCGGAAAACCGGTAGTCAAATCTTCATAAACCGCTTTAGTGGTATAAACCTCCCAGGGCTTGTTATGTTCACGCAGCGTCAGCATGCCTGTGCTGTGATCGATCTGAGCATCCGTGATTACAATTGCGGTAATCGCGGTGTCACGCACCTCACGTGCCGGTTGCAGGGCCGGGAAGTCATCCAGTTGTTTTTTGATATCGGGTGACGTGTTGAACAAAATCCAGTCAGTGCCGTTGGCGCTCACTGCAATTGATGACTGGGTTCGGGGGCTGGCTTTAATCGTACCCTCTCTTAAGCCCTTGCAGTTAGCGCAATTGCAGTTCCACTGCGGAAAACCACCACCTGCGCCTGACCCTAATACATGTACAAACATAAATGCCTCTATCCTTCTGCTAAACCGAATCACACTCGGTGAATGGGATTGGGTTTAACGTTGCCCGGGGCCACAGGGACCCCGAGCATACATCAATAACCGCTATTAACGGTTGCAGATGTACATGGTTACTTCAAAACCAAAACGCATATCTGAGTATTCAGGTTTAGTCCACATAGTTATATCCTCTCTAAATTTTTTAGAAACATTGGTCACCCGACCTATTCAGGTGACGCTTAAATGCTACACAGCTCTCAAACAAGCGACGTCAGGAATCCTCGCCTTGCTGTTCAGGATTTTCCTGAATTAACAGTTTGAACAAAACCCAGTCCGGGAGCGGTTTTGACGCTTAATTCGTCCCTGTTTATCGTGTCTGATTTTTGCTGGCGGGAAATTCTTCTCTATGCTTTAAGGGAAAAAACACCCTGATTATCAGGTTGTTTTACTCAAGTTTTCTGGCCCACTCATCAATAGAATATGAACCTGATATATTTCAGCTTCAAATATATCTCTCTCGTTTTGGCATCCGCATTCCCGATGCCAGGATTTTTTAGCCGGGCTTCTGCCCGGCTTTTTTTTACATAAAAAAAGACCCGACATCCTTCGATGCCGGGCCTTTTGTCAGACTTGTTCGATTAATGACTTAATCGAATTGGGTCTTGGTCTTACAGGCTGAATACGCTCAGCACACCACCCAGGTTAGTCCAGCTAGACAGTGACTTGTATGCACCGACTGCGCCCAGACCATCTGAGTCGCTTTCCAGGCTTGGGATCGCCATACCGATACCAGCCCAACCACCAACACCAGACAGGATGGAGATGTACTGCTTACCATCATGCTTGTAAGTGTTGACGTTACCGATGATGCCGGATGGGGTCTTGAAGCGGAACAGCTCGCGACCGGTTTGGGCATCAACCGCTTTCAGGTAACCTTCCAGCGTACCGTAGAACACAACGTCAGAGGCAGTGGCCAGAGCACCTGACCAGACTGAGAAGCGTTCCGGGTTGGACCAGACGATTTTAC
>NZ_JAPDMS010000004.1 GCF_026319365.1 Methylophaga sp. OBS1
ATTGTCCTGACTGGAATCACTCGAGTTGAAACATCCTGCAGTTGCCATCGTTTAATTTAATCTGTGGAAATCGGTGGAATCTGCGGATAGCTATTATTGACTCTGTGTTCTCTGTGCCTCTGTGGTTGATAAATCAATCAGCGGATTACTGCTTAGGCCCAGTCTGATATTTGTCCTTCCACTCACTGTAGGGCATGCCGTAAACATACTCCCGCGCCTGGTCGTAATCCATTTCGATCCCTTTGTCTTCAGCCGCGGCGAGATACCACTTGGATAAACAGTTACGGCAAAAACCCGCCAGATTCATCAAATCGATATTCTGAACATCCGTGTTGGCCTGCAGATGTTCCAGCAGACGGCGGAAAGCGGCTGCTTCGAGTTCAATTTGAGTCTGTTGATCCATAATTATCCTCATATAAATAGCATTTAACGGTGTGACTGCGACTAAGCTGACTTAAATCCGGATAGGTTTCCCGGCAAATCGGCATTACATGCGGGCAGCGCTGATGGAAGTGACAGCCTTTAGGCGGGTTCGCCGGAGACGGTAATTCTCCTTCCAGTTTAACGCTTTCGCGCTGACTTTTGCTGTCGATTTTAGGTACCGCTGATAACAATGCCTGGGTGTAGGGATGCTTGGGCGAATTTAAGACTTCGTCGCGCAAACCTTCTTCCACCACACGCCCCAGATACATCACTGCCACGCGGTGAGCCAGATAATCGACCACGGCGATGTTATGAGTGATAAACAGATAAGACAAGCCGAATTCATGCTGAATATCACGCAGCAGGTTCAGAATCTGCGCCTGTACCGAGACATCCAGAGCACTGGTCGGTTCATCACAGATAATCACTTCCGGCTCTGCCGCCAGTGCTCTGGCGATGCAGATCCGCTGGCGTTGGCCACCGGAAAACTCATGCGGGTAACGGTACTTGATATCAGGTCTCAGCCCCACCCGTTCCAGCAATTCATCGACTTTTTTTTCCCGCTCTGCTGGGTCTTTGATCGACGAGGTCAGCATGCCCTCTTCGATAACCTGGGTGATCGTCATCCGTGGGTTCATCGATGAGAAGGGATCCTGAAAAATGATCTGCATCGCCGAACGTGCTTCTTTCAGTTCACGTTCATGCATGCGGGTTAATTCTTTGCCTCTGAAACTGACCTCGCCGGCAGTGACCGGAACCAGTTGCAGGATGCCTTTACCCACTGTGGTTTTACCACATCCAGACTCTCCGACCAGAGCTAAGGTTTCTGCCGGCCTGAGATCCAGGCTAATGCCATCAACGGCTTTAACATGACCCACTACACGCTGCAGGATGCCTTTTTTGATCGGGAAATGCACTTTCAACCGATCTGCCTTCAATAGCGCTTTATCCGCCGGCACCACCTCAGATAATCGCGAACTAGTGACAGCGAGTTCAGGCTTGACCCGCTCCGCCGAGACTTCAGGATCATATAAATGACAGCGAACGCCATGACCTTCAGATTCAAGCCAGCGCGGCTCAATATCGTGACAATGCTGCCAGGCAAAGTCACAGCGGTCGGAAAAACGGCAGCAATTAAACGGCTGATTCAATGGTGGCACACTGCCTTTGATGACAGTGAGCTTCTCTTCCCGCTTCTGTTCAGAGGGCAAGGCTTCAAACAGCTTTCGAGTGTAGGGGTGCTGGGTATCATTAAAAAACTGGTGACGGCTCGCTGATTCAACAATCTGACCGGCGTACATCACCGCGACATGATCGGCCATCTGTGCCACAACACCCAGATCATGGGTGATCAACATGATCGCCATGCCGGTTTTCTGCTGGATATCCTTGAGCAAGTCCAGGATCTGGGCCTGGATGGTGACATCCAGTGCGGTCGTAGGCTCGTCGGCAATCAAAAGCTCGGGCTCACCGGCCAATGCAATCGCAATCATCACCCGTTGTTTCATACCGCCGGATAGCTGGTGAGGATATTCTTTGATGCGCTGATGCGGATCGGGAATGCCTACCGATTTCAGCAGCTCAATCGAACGCGCATAGACGCTTTCTTTATCGGTATTGAAGTGCCAGTTCAACACTTCGGCGATCTGCTGCCCCACCGTCAGTACCGGGTTGAGTGAACTCTGGGGCTCCTGGAAGATCATGGAAACCCGGCGACCGCGTATCTTCTCCATTTCGCTTTCCGAGAGCGGTAGCAGGTTCTGCCCTGTGAGCAGGACTTCACCGGCAACGATACGACTTGCCGGATGTGGGTTGAGTCGCAACAGGGATAGGGCTGTCATCGACTTACCACAGCCGGATTCACCCAGCAGTGCGAAAGTCTCACCGCGGCGAATGCTGAAATCAATACCATCGACGGCTCTGGCCGGGTTATCGCCGTCACCGAACCAGGTTTTCAGCCCTTTCACTTCCAGCAGGGTGTCTGTCATCGTGCCCCCTGCATTCTGGGATCAAAGGCATCACGAACCACGTCAGCGAACAGGTTGGCGGCGAGCACCAGAATAAACATCGAAATAAAGGCTGCAGTCAGTGACCACCAGACCACCGGGTCGCGGGCCATTTCCAGACGTGCACTGTTAATCATATTGCCCCAGCTTATCATCGACGGATCGACACCGACACCGACGTAAGACAGCACCGCCTCCGCCAGTACCAAACCGCTGAAGTCGAGCACCACGGCAATCAGAACCAGGTGCATCAGATTGGGCAGGATATGTTTGTGGAGAATACTGAAATTGCTGGCACCCAGCGAACGCGAGGCAAGCACGTATTCGGCCTCACGCAGTTTCAGCGTTTCCGCTCTGAGAATACGGCACAACCCGGTCCAACTGGTGACACCGAGGATAATGCATAGGAACAACAGTCGCATATCAGCGCGCTCGGCGATGGTTTCGAACTGCTCCGGATTGTTGTTCATATACACCTGAAGAATCAGCACCGCGGCGGCAATCAACAGAACGCCCGGAATCGAATTCAACGTGGTGTAAATGTACTGAATAATGTCGTCAATCCAGCCACGGAAATAACCGGCGGCAATCCCCAGCATGATCGCCAGCGGTAGCATCACCAGGGTCGTCAGTGTACCGATGACGAGACCGGTTCGCACACTCTTCAGTGCCTGGTAAAGCACATCCTGACCCACTTTATCGGTACCGAAGACGTGATAATCGGCACTGAGCGCAACCAGGTTGAAAACGGTGGCGGTAAGCAGAAACAACATCAGATAAAAGGTGCGAAGTGGATAATCCGAGCCGCCTCGCGTAATACGTCCTGCCTGACCAAGCAGTGAACCGCCCAGTCGTTTGCGGTTGAACAGGCAGTGCAGGATAAAAACGATAATAACCAGCAGCAGACTCAGCAGCGTGGCCTGGATAACGGTATTGATAATATCGTCAAGTTTGTTATCGGGGTGATCCAGATGGCTGGCGCCGTACTTCAGTCGCGGATAATCATAGACCAGGGTGCCGTCCTCAGTGGTCTGCATCTCCTTGACATAGAGACGATGTGCAAAGGGGGCGGAATAGGTCTTTTCAACCTGCTGGCGCAATGGTTGCGCGATCCGGTCAAAAACACTGACAACTTCAGTGGCGTAATGGGTGCCTGTGGCATCGCCCTCATCTTCCAGTGCCGGCCGGTAATGCAGAGAATCGAGCAGACCGATGACCACATAACAGCTCAGTACCATGATGGCGATCATGCCGCGACGGCGTTGAATAACGGATTTCCAGGGCGCCCTGAGATGCGGACGACGACGGATATAGATTACAGCTGCGGCCACTACTGCCAGTAGCAGGAAAATCAGTATGTCTGTCCAAAGAAATACGGGCAAAAAGGGCATGTAGGGCCTTAATTTTTATTTTCTGAGACTGCTCACATCTATCTTAAGTTCTCTCGGTAACGAAAACTCAATGTCTTCGCGTAAACCGTCATCTTCCTGCACATCGACAATACCCAGTTCTGCGAGTCTGGCAACGACCTCTTCGACCAGAATCTCAGGTGCTGATGCCCCGGCAGTCAGCCCAATACGCATTTTGTCGTTAAACCACTCTTCGCGGATCTCACCAGCATTATCCAGCAGGTAAGCCGGCGTCCCCAGTTTTTCCGACAACTCACGCAATCGGTTGGAATTAGAGCTGTTCACCGAACCGACCACAATAACAAGATCGCAATCTCTGGCCAGCTTTTTCACTGCATCCTGACGGTTCTGGGTGGCATAGCAGATATCATCTTTGCTGGGACCGGTGATATGCGGGAAATGTTCGCGCAGTGCATCAATAACCTTCGATGTGTCATCAACAGAGAGCGTGGTTTGGGTGACAAACGCCAGCCGTTCTGGATTTTTAACCTGGAGTTTGGCGACATCTTCCGGTGATTCCACCAGATACATGCCCCCCTCTTCTGAAGTGTACTGGCCCATCGTGCCCTCGACTTCAGGATGTCCTTCATGACCAATCAGAATGCATTCCATGCCCTGTTTCTCGTAGCGGGACACTTCCATGTGGACTTTGGTCACCAGCGGGCAAGTCGCATCGAAGACTTTCAAACCGCGCTGGGTACCTGCATGCTGGACTTGTTTTGACACGCCGTGGGCACTGAAAATGACCGTGCTGTTGTCCGGCACTTCATCCAGCTCTTCAACAAACACTGCGCCCTTGTTGCGCAGGTCATCAACGACAAAACGGTTGTGTACCACTTCATGACGAACATAGATAGGCGCACCGAAAAGCTCGATTGCCCGTTCGACAATATCAATCGCCCGGTCGACCCCGGCGCAGAAGCCGCGGGGGTTTGCCAGTACCAGCTGTTTCATATGAGTACCTCTGTGAGTGTAGCGAGCCTGTGCCTGGTGGTGTCTGCCAGCGCGCAGCAAGCGGAGTGTACACAGTAGTACATGAGCATTGCGAGCACTGCCGGACTCTGCCAGGTGCAGGCGCAGTAGCTAACAGATGTGCTCATTAGAGTACTGCCTTGGGATAAGACCCCAGAATTCTAAACATTGAGGACTCCTGTTCCAGTCGCTGCAGCGCCTCTGCTACTGCCGGCTCCTGAATATGTCCCTCGATATCAATAAAAAACACATATTCCCATATTCCCTTGCGGGAAGGACGCGACTCGATCCGCGTCATACTGATGCCACTCTCAGCGAGGGGTTTCAGTAGAGACTGTAAAGCACCCGGTTTGTTCTTGGTCGCCACCAGCAGAGCGGTTTTATCGACGCCTGACGGGCCGACATTCTGCCTGCCAATCACCAGAAAACGGGTGGTGTTGTCTGATTCATCTTCAATATTGTTTGCCAGCACTTTCAGGCCATAGATCGCAGCGGCGGTACTCGCGGCAATTGCAGCCGCACTGGCATCCATTGCCGACACCCGCTTGGCAGCTTCGGAGTTGCTGTCCAGCGGAATCAGTTCCGCCTGCGGTAACTGATCCCCCAGCCACTGCCGGCACTGTGCCAGCGCCTGAGGGTGGGCAAACACCTGACGGACTTCATCCAGCGATTCCGCCCGGCCCAGCAGATAATGATGTATGGGTAATGTCACTTCGCCGTTAATCTTGAGCGAAGAGGAAATAAAACGATCCAGCGTGTGGCTGACCACGCCTTCAGTCGAATTTTCGACTGGCACAACCCCGTAACAGGCGTGCTCGGTTTCCACCGCACGGAACACATTGGCTATGGTGCTGACTGATTGTAGTTCCACAGAACCGCCGAAATGTTTAAGCGCAGCTGACTGAGTGAAGGAACCTTCCGGCCCCAGATAAGCCACTTGCAGCGGTTTTTCTGCAGCCAGACAGGCGGACATGATTTCACGGAACAACCGCGCCATTTCCTGCGAAGACAAGGGGCCTTCATTACGCGCCATGACATTTCGGAGCACCATGGCTTCGCGCTCAGGACGGTAAAAATCGGCTTTTTCGCCGTTTTCGATTTTGATTCGCGCCACTTCCTGCGCCATCGATGTGCGCTGATTCAGCAGGTGTTGAATTTGCTGATCAGTGTCATCGATCTGCTGGCGAATCTTTTCAAGGGCCTTTTGCTCTTGCTCATTCATCGGCGGCACTTACCCGTGTTGACGCTCAAACTGTTGCATGAATTCGATCAGTTTATCAACACCGGCTTCCGGCATCGCGTTGTAGATACTGGCGCGCATGCCACCCAGGTCGCGATGGCCTTTCAGTGTGAGTAACTGTTCTTTAGCCGCTTGCTGCAGGAATGTTTTTTCCAGACTGCTGTCAGCCAACGTGAATGGCACATTCATCCAGGAGCGATAACGCGGGTCCACCGGATTGGCATAAAACGGACTGTCATCAATCATGCGGTAAAGCTTGTCAGCTTTACGCTTGTTAATTTCTGCCATTGCTGCCAGACCACCCTGCTGCTTGAGCCAGTCAAACACGAGGCCAGCCAGGTACCAGCTGTAAGTGGCCGGGGTGTTGAACATGGAACCGTTATCTGCATGCGTTTTATAGTTGAGCATCGAGGGGGTTCCGGCCAGTACTTCTCCCATCAGATCCTTACGCACAATCACAATGCAGAGTCCGGCAGGACCGATATTCTTCTGGGCACCGGCGTAAATCAAACCGAATTTAGTCACATCAATCGGCCGCGACAGGATAGTCGATGACATATCAGCGACCAACGGCAAATCCCCCACGTCCGGCACATCATGGATTTCCAGGCCATGAATAGTTTCATTCGGCGTGTAGTGGACGTAAGCGGCATCATCCGATAATTGCCATTCACTTGGATCAGCAACCGTAGTGAAGCGATTGGCACTGGAATCGGTGGCGATATTCACTTCACAGAAACGCTTGGCTTCCGCAATCGCTTTGCCCGACCAGGCCCCCGTGTTGAAATAGTCGGCCCGGGTTTTGCCACGCAGCAGATTCATCGGAATCATCGGGAACTGCAGCGAAGCCCCTCCCTGCAAGAACAGTACAGCATAGTCATCGGGAATCGCCATCAAATCGCGCAGATCAGCCTCGGCCTTCTCGGCAATCGATGTGTACTCGGGACCGCGATGACTCATCTCCATCACGGACATCCCGGTGCCATGCCAATCCAGCATTTCCTGCTGGGCCTGTCTCATCACGGCATCCGGCAGCATGGCCGGGCCGGCACTAAAGTTATACGCTCTCAAAGTTACTCTTCTGTTGCTGTGTCTTCGTCGTCACCCACCGGCATTTCGGCGTCTTCTTCGTCCTCAATAACCCGTTCCAAACCGCATAGTTTTTCATCGTTACTGAGGTTGATAAGACGAACACCCTGGGTGTTTCGCCCGACCAGTGACACATCTTTCACCGGCGTGCGAACCAGCGTACCACCGTTGGTGATTAACATGATTTGATCGTCATCGCGAACCTGTACCGCGCCGACAACACTGCCGTTACGAGCTGAAGTCTGGATTGAGATAATGCCCTGGCCGCCACGACCCTGCACCCGGTATTCAGCCAGATCAGTACGTTTGCCGTAACCGAATTCGGTTGCTGTCAGAATCGCCCCCTCTTCCTGAGCAATAATCAGGGCGATGATGCGCTCATCATCGGCAATCCGCATACCACGGACACCGCGTGAAACACGGCCCATGGAACGGACATCCGTTTCAGGGAAGCGAATAACCTTACCGGCCGAGCTGAACAGCATCACATCGGAATGACCATCTGTCACCGCCACATCCACCAGGCGATCGCCTTCTTTCAGATCAACGGCAATGATGCCACTGGAACGCGGACGGGAATAGTCCACCAGCGGGGTTTTCTTCACGGTGCCGGAGGCGGTGGCCATAAAGATGAATTTGTCCGCTTCATATTCACGGATAGGCAGCACAGCATTAATGCGTTCGCCCTCTTCCAGCGGTAGCAGATTCACAATCGGTTTACCACGAGCAGTGCGTCCGCCCTGTGGCAGTTCATAGACTTTCTTCCAGTAGACTTTACCGAAGCTGGAGAAACACAGCAGGGTGTCGTGGGTGTTGGCCACAAACAGATGCTCGACAAAGTCTTCGTCTTTCATCCCGGTCGCCGCTTTACCCTTACCACCGCGTTTCTGTGCCTGATAGGTATCAAGCTGCGTGGTTTTGGCGTAACCGGCGTGAGACAGTGTGACCACCATCTCTTCTTCACTGATCAAGTCTTCCAGCGTCAGGTCCAGGTGATTAGCCAAGATCTCGGTGCGACGCTCGTCGCCGTATTCATCCTTGACCGCGATGAGTTCATCACGAATCACCGCCATCAAGTTATCCGGATCGCTCAGGATGGCCAGCAGTTCGGCAATCAGATTCAGAACTTCACGGTATTCATCGAGGATCTTATCCTGTTCCAGACCGGTCAGACGGTGCAGACGCATATCCAGAATCGCTTGGGCCTGTGCCGGTGACAAGTAATAGAGACCATCGACCAGACCCAGTTCAGGCGCCAGATCTTCAGGACGCGATGCTTCGGCACCGGCAGCACCGAGCATTTCCTGAATCAGATCAGACGCCCAGCCCTTGGCCACCAGCGCCTGCTTGGCTTCTGCGGGATTGGGTGAAGACTTGATCAGTTCGATGACTTCATCAATATTCGCCAGCGCGGTCGCCAGCCCTTCCAAAATGTGGGCACGTTCGCGGGCTTTACGCAGATCATAAATGGAACGGCGGGTCACCACTTCACGACGGTGACGGATGAAGGCCTGCAGCACTTCTTTCAGGTTCAGCGTACGCGGCTGACCATCAACGATGGCGACCATGTTGATGCCGAACACAGTCTGCATCTGGGTCTGTTGATAAAGGTTGTTGAGAATGACTTCCGGTACTTCACCGCGCTTGAGCACGATAACCATGCGCATGCCTTCCTTATCGGATTCGTCACGCAGGGCGGAAATACCTTCAATCTTTTTGTCTTTAACCAGCTCGGCAATTTTTTCCAGCAGACGGGCTTTATTGACCTGGTACGGCAGCTCGTTGACCACGATGCTTTGCTGACCAGTCGCTTCATTGGTCTCGATGTCAGCACGGGCACGAATGTGCACACGACCACGGCCGGTGGCATAAGCCTCGGCAATCCCTCTGGCACCGTTAATAATCGCTGAAGTCGGGAAGTCGGGACCGGGAATATGTTCCATCAGTTCAGGAATACCAATGCCCGGATCGTCAATCATCGCTACCGCGGCGTTGAGCACCTCAGTCAGATTGTGCGGCGGAATGTTGGTGGCCATACCCACGGCGATACCGGAAGAACCATTGACCAGCAGGGCCGGGATCTTGGTAGGCAGAACAGCCGGTTCGGATTCCGACTCATCATAGTTGGGAATGAAATCGACCGTCTCTTTTTCCAGATCGGCCAGCATTTCATGGGTGATTTTCGCCATGCGCACTTCGGTGTAACGCATCGCTGCCGGTGAGTCGCCATCGACCGAACCGAAGTTACCCTGGCCGTCGACCAGCATGTAGCGCATTGAAAATGGCTGAGCCATCCGCACCATGGTGTCGTAGACCGCGGTATCACCATGTGGGTGATATTTACCGATAACGTCACCGACGATACGGGCAGACTTTTTGTAGGGGCTGTTCCAGCTGTTGCCCAGCTCCCGCATCGCATAGAGAACCCGGCGGTGAACCGGCTTGAGTCCGTCGCGAACATCCGGCAGCGCTCGTCCGACAATTACGCTCATGGCATAATCGAGGTACGATTGCTTCATCTCGGCTTCGATACCTATCGAATCCAGTTCTAAGGCAATTTCACTCATTGATTATTCGTCCAGTTAAAGCTCAGCTATCTGCAACCGGTGGAGTTATCCACCAAAGCGATAATCCTACCACCAAAGGCGATTTCCTGCACGCTAATCTCTAACTGCTACCTAGCATCGACTTTGGCAAAATAAGCGCTTAAATCCTGCTCCAAAGTCGCGAGAAGTTCTCCAAGCCCTTGTTTCCATCCTGTTACAACGTTTCCCGGGGTGGTTTCCTCGATATCGACATCCACTCTAAGTCCGGTCTGGAACAGGTTTTTCTGATTATCCGCAGCTGTCATAAAGAACTGCATTTCCAGGATAGCCTGAGGGGAGTATTCAGGCCGCTTTTCACCGTAAAGCCCGGTCACCGCGGATTCCAGTACAAGATCAGCTTCCACTGACTCATCGGTGACCACCTGACTGAACATGCCGGATTTCTGCAACCAGCGTTTGAGCTGGGCGGTGAACATTTCTTCCGGCTCGGTAAAAAGCTCGTGGGGAGGCTGTGCCTGGTATTCGCTTTCATTGACCCGGAATACAATGGTCTTGTCACGGAAATGAGGCACCACTCTGACCGGCTTAAGCAATAATACCCTGTCCTGAGCAAACTCCTGAGCAACGACGCCGCGGTCTACGTCCACTACGTAATAGCGGGGAGTCGCGTCTTCATCTTCGCCTCCGCCCCAACTGAAACAGGCACTGATCAGCCCTGCCAGAGCGACTACTAAGATGACTTTGAAGAGGTTACTGAGCGCTTTCAAAACGACTCCTTTTAAATGCTGAAATGAACACGGGCTAAAAACTCAAGCCTTGCTGCCGATATAATAAACGCCCACTTTGACTGGACTCAATGCAAGCCCGATGGAAACTTTGAAAAACAAAATCCGCGATATCGTCGACTTTCCCAAGCCCGGAGTGGTGTTCAAAGATATCACACCGCTGGTCAAGGATTCGGCCACGCTCAGACACTGCGTTGATGCCTTAATCGCGCCCTATCGGGAAAGCAGGATAAATGCTGTTGCCGGCATGGAGGCGCGGGGGTTTATCTTCGGATCGCTGGCGGCCTGGGAACTGGGCGTCGGCTTTATTCCGCTTCGCAAACCCGGCAAACTGCCTTACGACGTTCAGCGCGTCGATTATGATCTGGAATATGGCAATGCCTCGCTGGAAGCGCATATCGATGCGATCAGCCCCGGTGATCGCATTTTGCTGATCGACGATGTGCTCGCTACTGGCGGCACCGCCAGGGCCAGCTGTGAACTGGTGGAAAAGCTGGGCGGTGAAGTCATCGCCTGTGCCTTTGTGATGGAACTGACTTTTCTGCATGGTCGTGAGCAACTGACCTCCTACCCTTTGCATTCATTAATACAATACTGATGAAAAAAATCCTGTTTTTACTCAGCTGCTTGCTCACTCAGCCCCTGCTTGCCGAGCAGTTCCAGGCGCCCGTCACCGATACCCGCTGGCAGGTTGTCGAATCCCCCCTGGAATGTTCGTTGACTCAGGAGATTCCGGGATTTGGTCATGGCGGCTTTTATCGCCGTAATGGTGCTTCTCTGAAACTGGTCTTCAACACGCTGTCCCAGCCTGCCCAAGACGGGGAAGTGAGCTTTCAAATCGCACCGGCGCCCTGGCAGAACAGTGATGAAGTTGACATCCTGACCAGTCTGCCGACCGACACGGGTCAAAGCCGTTTCCAGATCGAGGGCAGTGTCGCCCTGGAGGCCCTTGCTCAGTTGCAGGAAGGTCGCTTCCCGATGATTGAATATCGCTCGCAATCCTTTTCCAGAGACATTCGGGTCATGCTGTCGACAATCAGACTCAATGATTCACTGCCCGCTTTTCAGCAATGTCTGCAAAGCCTGCACCCGGACAGTTTCGAGGAAGTAAATAAACTCACCGTGTATTTCCCGCTCGGCAAAGCCACGCTGGATGCTGCCAGCAAAAAAGCACTGGACCGACTGGCTGGTTACGTCAAACTGGATGACAGCATCCGCCAGATCCGCATCAGCAGCCATACAGACAATTACGGTCGGAAACGGGTGAATGAACCTTTGTCTGATGCCCGGGCCCACGCCGTCAAAACATACCTCCAGGCAGAGCATGAGATCCCGGCAGAACTGATTCGGGTCGAATCCCATGTTGATCATAAACCGGCCGCCAGCAATAAAACCGCAGACGGCCGTGCCCGTAACCGACGTGCTGAAATTACCCTGCTTCGCTAAGATTCCCTCTTTCCGCTGGTGACATTTAATGTCACCATTGCAGACTGTTTTAATAACGCTCGTATGAGCCAGGGTAAGGAATGAATCAGGAAGCCGTCGTCGCGCTGTCAGTTATCGGAATCGTTGCCATCCTCTGTCAGTGGTTTGCCTGGTGGATAAAACTTCCCGCCATTGTTTTCCTGCTGATTGCAGGTATCGTGCTGGGTCCGCTTACAGGCTGGCTGAATCCTGAAGCGCTGTTCGGTGATCTGCTGTTCCCCATGGTGTCACTGGCCGTCGCTGTAATCCTGTTTGAAGGGAGCCTAACGCTCAAATTCGAGGACATACGCGGGCTGCAGCGTGTAGTCCGCAACATCCTCACCGTCGGCGTACTCATCACCTGGAGTCTTATCGCCGTTGCCACGCATTTACTGCTGGATTTTTCCTGGGGCTTATCGATCCTGTTCGGCGCGATCATGGTCGTCACCGGGCCCACGGTCATTGTGCCCATGCTTCGAACTGTCCGGCCCAATACCAAAATTTCCAACATACTGCGCTGGGAAGGCATCGTCATTGACCCGCTGGGCGCGATTCTGGCGGTACTGGTGTTTGAAGTCCTGCTGTCGATTCAACTGCAGGGCCATGTCTCGGTCGGCCACACCGTTTATATGTTTGCCAAAACCCTGGCCGTCGGTCTGGGGATCGGTGCTGTGGCGGGTTATCTGTTCGGCATTGTGCTGCGTCGTCACTGGTTACCGGAATATCTACACAACGTCAGTACCCTGGCGCTGGTATTCGGCACCTTCGCGATTTCCAATGAAATTTCGGAAGAATCCGGTCTGCTGACCGTGACCATTCTCGGTATCTGGCTCGCGAACATGAAAAACGTGTCAGTGGAGAACATCCTCGACTTTAAAGAGGACCTCAGTATCCTGCTGATTTCCGGTCTGTTTATTTTGCTGGCAGCCAGGCTCAACTTCGATTCTTTCACGCAACTGGGTATGGGCGCGGTTCTGCTGTTTCTGTTTATCCAGTTTATCGCCCGGCCGGTTAAAGTTTTCCTGTCGACCATCGGCTCTGATTTGAGCTGGCAGGAAAAAGCCATGATCAGCTGGATTGGCCCCCGCGGTATCGTAGCGGCAGCGGTGACAGCCCTGTTTGCCCTGCGTCTGCAGGATATCGGCATGGAAAACGCCGACCTGCTGGTGCCTCTGGCTTTTGCCATCATTATCGGCACGGTGCTGGTTCAGGGCTCTACCGCCAAGTTTATTGCCAAGCGACTGGGTGTTGCTGAACCGGAAGACAGCGGTTTTCTTATTGTCGGTGCGAATCCAGTGGCAAGAACGGTAGCCAAGGCCCTGAATGATAATGGCTTTCGCACCCGCCTGACTGATGGCAGCTGGACCAATGTGAAAGAAGCCCGCATGAACGGTCTCGATACTTATTATGGTAATGCCGTCTCCGAACATGCCGACCGTCATCTGGATTTAATCGGTCTTGGCGGTGTGCTGTCACTCACGCCACAGAGTGAACTCAATGCCCTGGCCGGCTTACGTTACAAATCAGAATTCGGCAGCAATCAGGTTTACTTTCTGTCTACCGAGAAAGAAAAATCCAAGGAGCGCAGTGAGGCTAAATCCCGTAAAGCCATCAGCCATGACTCCCATGTGCTGTTCGGCAGTGAGGTCACCTACGCCAAGCTGGCCAGCCTGCTCTCCCGTGGCGCCAAGCTCAAGCAGACCAAGCTCACCGAAAACTTCAGCTTTGAAGACTACCTGCAACAGCATGGTCGTCGGGTGACGCCGCTGTTTGCTTTTAACCCGCGTCGTCGCCTGCGCTTCTTTACTGCGGCTGCCTCACCTAAACCGGAAACCGGCTGGACAGTGGTCTCACTGGTTCAGGATGATGCTGATCCGACCCAGACCGAGGGACCGACGAATGAAAATGGCAATCTGGACGAAAACCGTTTGCCCAGTTGATTAAAATAAAGCAATTCTGCCTGTGTCCGATAACCCTATCGGACACAGGCAGGACAGATTAGAACCATGGCAGAAAAAAGCGAAGAAGACATTCTGGAAGAAGGTAAAGCAGAACCCGAAGCCAAGAAAAAAGGCTTATCGACCTCTTTACTGATTAAAATTGCAGCCGGGCTTGGGCTACTGCTAGTTGCCCTGATTGTCAGCTATTTTTTCCTGTCCAAATCAGCGGATATCGATCCAGAGACGACAGAAGATACTGCGCAGACAGAGTCTGACGCAGCCTCTGATCCGGCCGCCGAAACCGCTGAAGAGACATCAGAGGACACTACCCAAGAAGAGACCATTGCCCTGCCTGAAGTGCCCGCGACTGACACTGATGAATCAGACAACACTGATAATCCGGCCAGTGAAATAAATCCGGCCGTGGGCATGGCAGCGACCGGCGCTGCGGCAGTCACGAACCCGGTGACACAGCCTTCCTCAAAAATTCTGTCTGAGTTGGTCGCGCTACAACAGCAACTCGCCAACATGCAGGATGAAAATCAAACCCTGATTAAACGTATCGAAGAGCTGGCTAAAGAGAATGAGGCTTTGAAATCCAGAACCCGTCAGGTCGATAACACCAATCCCGATGCCGTGATTAATGATGATCGACTGGTCAACAGCGATGAAATCCCGAATTACTATCGAGGGAATGGTTCAAGCGCGCCACAACCCGAACTTGAACCCAAATGGGGTGAATTTGAGGAGTACAACAACGGCAGCTGAGCTTACTGCCAGAGTGCCAGCAACTCACGTGTCACAGCGCGGTAATCCTCGGCCAGTGTAATCGCTGTGATCATCGCAACCGAGCCCACACCGGTCGGTTTTAACTCCTGTGCCCGCTGATGATTGATACCGCCAATGGCGACCACCGGATAGCGATCACTGAGAATATCCACCCACTGCTGAAGACGTTCAATGCCCTGTGGTGAAAACGGCATTTGCTTACTGGTCGTTTCATAAATCGGCCCCAGCGCGATATAACTCGGGTTCACGGCCAAAGCTCTGGCCAGTTCCCAGTAGGAATGCGTCGAGATACCCAGCCTCAGTCCTGCCTCAGCAATGGTTTGCAGGTTGGCATCATGCAGGTCTTCCTGCCCCAGATGCACGCCATAGGCCCCAGACTCAATCGCCATCTGCCAGTGGTCGTTGACAAAAAAGCTCACCGGGTTGCCATTCAAGTGTGACAAAGCGTCTTCAATTTGCTGCCGGGTTTCAGTTTCATCACGGTCTTTGACGCGCAATTGAATAGTCTCAATTCCCTCATCCACCAGCTTCTTAATCCAGTCACTGTTATCAACCACCGGATAAATACCCAGTCGTGGCGGACAGGCCGGGAATTCAAATTGTTTACCAATGAGTTCCGGCTGGTAACAAAGTTTGGGTATGTCCGCCAGTTGCATGGCCTCACGACTATGGGCGATAAGCTGATATGGGCCAACCGTGTCTGCCAGACGAATACCCCGAGATACGTAGGCCTTGGCCAGGATGACCGCATCACGCATATCCTGACCGGCAGCTAGGTGTGCTGCAATTGATGAAGCCAGCACGCAACCGGTCCCTCGGACCTGCTTGTTGTGCTTGTCCTGATAGCAGTAAAACTCGGCTTCTTCATAAACGAAATAGTCCGTAGCAAATTCGCTGTCCCGGTGGCCGCCTTTCACGAGGCAGGCGTTGAGTCCGGCTTTGCGAAGTTCGCGAGCGCCCAGCTCTACGGAGTCTGAGGTGCCGGTCAAAACATGTAACTCCGGCAGGTTGGGGGTCAATAAAGTGATTTTTGGCAGAAGCTCTACTCTGATAAAAGCCTGCACATCGGTGGGCACCGACTGACCACCACTGCTGCTGGCCAACACCGGGTCAAGTACTACCGGTATATCACCCAGCTTTTCCAGTATTGCTTTAATAGCTCGGCCTATCTGGAGACTGGGGATCAGGCCAATTTTGACGGCGGCAATCTCAAAATCGGCCCGGCAATTTTCGAACTGCGCCATCAGTTGGTCTGGAGTGACCGCGCCCAGTGCTGTCAGACCGGCTGAAGTCTGTTCGGTCATCGCCGTGACCAAGGGCAATGCATGACCGTCATGATGCTGAACCGTGGTGATATCGGCTGCAATACCGGCACAGCCCTGAGGGTCCAGGCCACCAATCAATAAAACTGCAGGTTTAGTTTGTTTAGTCATTAATTGTTTCTGTTAATGGGTCTTGCTTATCTGATTACCTAGAAATACTAGAGACCGTCATCGCGAGGCCCATAGGCCGAAGCGATCCAGGCCCCAGCCTTGAAAAGCGCTCTGGACTAGATTGCTTCGTCGTACCTCCTCGCAATGACGGCTAAGGAACGGGTTCCTATCCAGTACGCTCACTAAAACTCAGATCCCATCATCGCGAGGCCACAGGCCGTGGCGATCCAGGCCCAAGCCCTGAAATATGCACCGGACTGGATTGCTTCGTCGTGCCTCCTCGCAATGAAGGCTAAGGAACGGGTTACTATCCATTTCACTCACTAAAACTCAAACCTGTCATCGCGAGGCCCCTAGGCCGCGGCGATCCAGGCCCCAGTCCTGAAAAACGCACCGGACTGGATTGCTTCGTCGTACCTCCTCGCAATGACGGGTCAATATGAATCCGGTTACTAACCAATACGCTCAATAAACTCAAATCTTGTCATTGCGAGGCCGATAGGCCGCGGCAATCCAGGCCCCAGCCTTGAAAAGCGCACCGGACTGGATTGCTTCGTCGTACCTCCTCGCAAGGACGGCTCTAATACTGGTTACTATCCAGTCCACTCGTTAAAACTCAAACCTGTCATCGCGAGGTCACAGGGCGAGGCGACCCAGGCCCATGCCCTGAAATGCGCGCCGGACTGGATTGCTTCGTCGTAACCTCCTCGCAATGACGATTCTTAAGCGAGGCTATATCCACAACGCATAGGATTCACATCACACTTTCAAACCTTTCCTAACCTGTCATTGCGAGGCCGATAGGCCGTGGCGATCCAGTCCCAGCCCTGAAAAGCGCACCGGGCTGGATTGCTTCGTCGTGCCTCCTCGCAATGACGGCTATGGAACTGGTTACTATCCAGTACTAGCACTAAACTCAAATCCCGTCATCGCGAGTCAACAGGCCGTAGCGATCCAGACCCCAGCCCTGAAAAGCGCGCTGGACTGGATTGCTTCGTCGTGACTCCTTGCAATGACGGACCTGAAACTGGTTACTATCCATTACTAGCACTAAACTCAAATCCCGTCATCGCGAGGCCGTTAGGCCGTGGCGATCCAGACCCCAGCCCTGAAATGCGCACCAGACTGGATTGCTTCGTCGTGCCTCCTCGCAATGACGTTTTGAGACCAGTGAGTGTCAATCCTGCTCCTCTAATCCTGCTGCCAAATCGGCTGATCAAGGGTCGGTGTACTCGGTTTCGCATTATCCCGCTTAGGCATAATCCCGGCTTCATAAGCCAGGCGACCCGCATTAATGGCATCGACAAAGGCGTAAGCCATGGTTTCCGGTTCCAACGCTTCAGCAATGGCCGTGTTTAAAAGAATCCCATCAAAGCCCAGTTCCATCGCCTGCACCGCATCCGAGGGCTTGCCGATACCGGCATCGACCAGCAGAGTGAGTTCAGGCAAGCGCTCACGCAGGGTTTTCAGCGCATAAGGGTTCAGCAAACCCTGTCCGGTGCCAATCGGCGCGCCCCAGGGCATTAGCACTTCACAACCCAGTTCAGCCAGTTTCTGACACAGCACCAGGTCGTCTGTGGTGTAGGGAAAGACTTTAAAGCCATCTTCAATCAGAATTTTGGTGGCTTCCACCAGCGCAAAAGGATCCGGCTGCAGGTTGTAACTGTCGCCCATCACTTCCAGCTTCACCCAGTCGGTATCAAACAGCTCCCGTGCCATATGCGCGGTTTTCACTGCTTCTTTGACGCTGTAGCAGCCGGCGGTATTAGGCAGCAGGTGGCAGTTCAGATCTTCAATCATCTGCCAGAACTGTTCGCCGCTGTTGGCCTGATTGGCGGACTGACGACGTAGCGAAACGGTAATGACCTCGGCCCGTGATGCACGAATCGCATCGACCATGACTTTGGGGGAAGGATACAGGGCGGTGCCGATAAATAGACGGCTGCCCAGTTCCTGACCATAGACTGTCCAGTTAGATGCTTTCATCGTCGCTCCTAACCTCCGCTGATGGGAGACATAATTTCGATCTGGTCACCGGCCTGAATAGCATGCTGGTCCCAGTTTGATTTCGGTACCACTTCATCATTGATGACGACAATAAACCGCCCGGCAACTGATTGACTCTCAAGAAAAGCCGAGACGGTCTGTGGTGGCTCAATCGCCAGTGTTTCACCGTTGAACTCAATCTGTTGTTGATTAGATGTCATATAACTCTCCGAAATGCACCTGCTCCCGCTGCCCCGCCAGAAGCTGAGTCAGGTCCTCAACCACGGCAGGACCAAACAGATAACCATGGCGATAGAAACCGTTCACAATATAGCCCCAGTCAGTGCGTTTGATGGTCGGCATATTATCCGGCAGGCCCGGACGACAATGCGCGGTCATCTCCACAATGCGGGCTTCAGCAAAGCCCTTATGCAGGCTGTAGAGGGCTGACATTAACTCCAGACCACTTCGCACCGTAATCGGTGAACGATCATCACTCTCTATCACTGTCGCACCCAGCACATATTCATTGTTAGGGCGTGGCGCCAGATAAAACGGATAACGCGGGTGCATCAAACGAATCGCATGTTTGAAGTTCACCTCCGGCGCCTGTACCCGAATGACTTCACCACGCACGCTACGCAGATTATTCAGGTTGTCTTTACCACCGTTGCCACGGCAATCAATGACCGCATCAAATTGCTCGGCTTTGCAGTTGAGATACTCCTGACAGAGCCGGTCAATTTCAGCCTGATTGAGTTCACCAATATCGTTGGTCTGCACCCAGTCGCATTCTTTTTCGAGCAGCGCCGTTAACTGCCGATAAAGCTGGCGGTTATCGATACAGGACTCCTGCTCGAACCACATCGCCTGCGAAAAGTTATCTGCCAGTTCCGGCTCACGCGCCTGCAGCCCCTGACGATCCAACAGCTGAAAGTCAGAGGCATCCAGCACATGCGATGCCCGCCGCTGGAATCTGGCCATATCAGCCTGATCCCCGGCATGAGCCACTACCAGCGTGCCTTCATCCTGGTAGTACACCGGCTCGGTAAGATCTTTCAGCCACTGCGGCCACAAAGCATAAGAGCGTAAACCCACGGTTTTTACCATGGGCTCAGCGCTAATCGCCTCCGTGGCAGGAGCCACCATCGATGCCGCGACATAACCGGCACTGTCACTCCCCTGCTTATCATCTTTCGACAGGAGTGCAACCTGATGGCCGGCCTGAAGCAGACGCCAAGCTGTCAGGCGTCCGATCAGGCCACTTCCGATAATCAGATAACGATTCATATGTGCAATCTGTTCATTGAGGTTTGGTTGCCCCTCCCACCCTCACCCTAGCCCTCTCCCATCAAGGGAGAGGTGACGTAAGGAGCAGGGTATATCCATTTAATGATGGAAAGCCCTTAACTAGCCGCTCCTGACTCGCCCCTTCCCCCCCTTGTGGGGGAAGGCTGGGATGGGGGGTAGACTAAAAAGCCAAATCAAATCCTCAGGCTTTCACCTCGTGATAAATTTTGCTTCCGCCTTCTTTGAATTCCTGCGACTTCTCAGCAAACGCTTCTTTCACATCGTGAGAAATCTTCATTGAGCAGAACTTCGGTCCACACATGGAACAGAAATGCGCCACTTTGGCTTTTGGTTGTGGCAGCGTTTCATCATGGAATGCACGGGCAGTATCCGGATCGAAACCGATGTTGAACTGATCTTCCCAACGGAATTCGAAACGGGCTTTGGAAATCGCATCATCACGAATCTGTGCACCCGGATGGCCTTTACCCAGATCCGCAGCATGGGCAGCAATCTTGTAGGTAATGATGCCGGTTTTCACGTCATCTTTATTAGGCAGACCCAAATGCTCTTTCGGTGTGACATAGCAAAGCATAGCCGTGCCATACCAGCCGATCATCGCCGCACCGATACCGGAAGTGATGTGGTCGTAACCCGGTGCAATGTCAGTCACCAGTGGGCCAAGCGTGTAGAACGGTGCTTCGTGGCACAGCTCCAGTTGCAGGTCCATGTTTTCCTTGATCTTGTGCATTGGCACGTGACCCGGACCTTCAATCATCACCTGTACATCGTGCTTCCAGGCAATCTTGGTCAGTTCACCCAGGGTTTTCAGTTCGGCAAACTGGGCTTCGTCGTTGGCATCAGCCTGTGAACCCGGACGCAGACCATCACCCAGCGAGAACGAGATATCGTAGGCTTTCATGATTTCGCAGATATCTTCGAAGTGGGTGTACAGGAAGCTTTCTTCGTGGTGTGCCAGACACCAGGCCGCCATGATCGAGCCACCACGTGACACGATACCGGTCGTCCGGTTCACGGTCAGCGGGATATGCGCCAGACGCACACCGGCATGAATCGTAAAGTAATCCACGCCCTGCTCGGCCTGCTCAATCAGGGTGTCACGATAAACTTCCCAGGTCAGGTCTTCGGCGATGCCGTTTACCTTTTCCAGCGCCTGGTACAGCGGTACGGTACCAACTGGAACCGGTGAGTTACGGATGATCCACTCACGGGTCTGGTGAATATGTTTACCGGTAGACAGATCCATGATGGTGTCACCGCCCCAACGGGTACTCCAGACCATTTTCTCGACTTCTTCTTCAATGGAAGACGTGGTCGCTGAGTTACCGATGTTGGCGTTGATTTTCACCAGGAAATTACGACCGATAATCATCGGCTCGGATTCAGGGTGATTGATGTTGGCAGGAATAATCGCACGACCTTCGGCGACTTCCTTACGCACGAATTCGGCGGTGATGTAGTGCTCCATGTCATCCGGCAGCTCACCACGCTGAGCCAAAACTTCACGGCCCATGCTTTCACGGATGGCAATGTATTCCATTTCCGGTGTGATAATGCCCTGACGTGCATAGTGCATCTGTGAGACATTTTTGCCCGGCTTGGCTTTACGTGGCAGACGGCGATGCTCGAATAACGGGATATCAAAATCCTGCGCATCCTGTTCGCGGGTGTATTTTGAACTGAACTCGCTCAGTTGCTCACAGTCACCCCGCTCTTCAATCCACTTCTGGCGGATCAGCGGCAGACCGGCTTCGATATCAATTTTTGCATTCGGGTCGGTATAAAGGCCGGAAGTATCGTAAACCACGACCGGCTCATTCGGTGTACCCGGCAGGCTTGGGTCTGCGTTGGGTGTATCGGTCAGGTTGATACGGCGGAAAGGCACCAGCAGATCATCGCGGCTGCCTTTGAGATAAAACTTTTCGCTGCCAGCAAGTGGCTCGGTGGTAATACCGGTGCGATCTTTGAGGTTGATTACTTTGCTTGTAGCTTGTGTGGACACGTCACTTCCCCCTGTCTGAAAACCAACGTCGGGGAAGATGAGATCGTTGCGCGAATGCGAACAAGAGGTGGACACATGGTACAGCTACATTACGACTGTTTGCAGGTATCCTGCTTGTTTCCTACGGAAGTCTTAACTTCTTCAGGTTCAACGGGTTTCATCTCAGCCTCCACGGAAAATTCCGCTCGGGCACCCCGACAAGTGACTGGCATGTTAAATCAAAAGCCATTTTTTACACAAGCGGCATCTGGCACAATAAGTCAGATACTACCCACCCGAACTCAGGTTTTATCCCGCTCATGGCTGACAGGCAGAAAGAAAAGGAGAAAGATGACTTTGCGCTTTTTCGTGAAGAAATGCGCGATGCCACCCCGATTCGTCATAACAGTCAGCTTGTTGAGCGCCCCAAACCGGAAGTCAAAACCCGCCGTAAACGCACTATTGAGCATGAAGTCACCGGCCAGGCCTTTTCCGATATGTTCGCTCCTGACACGGTGGGCAATGAGGAATACCTGGAATACCGCGGCCCCGGCATTCAGCACAAACTATTCTCTAAACTCCGCACAGGCAAAGTCCACCTGGAAGCCGAACTTGACCTACACGGCATGACCATCGCCAAAGCCGAACCCGCCTTGGGTCAGTTTCTGGACCTCTGCCAGCAACAGCAAATCCGCTGTGTCCGCATCATTCACGGCAAAGGCTGGGGTTCAAGAGACAACAAACCCATTCTCAAAAGCAAAATTAATTACTGGTTGCGACAAAGCCCGGCTGTACTGGCGTTTTGTAGTGCAACTGTTGAGGATGGTGGGACTGGGGCCTTGTATGTTTTACTTAAGCGCCAACATCAGGAGTAGCCTCAGCCTCTGTAGGTTCGATAAAGTTTAGAGACATCATATTGAGATGAACATGTTCAAAAGGATTACAAACTAATTCGCTCTTCTCCTCCGGTCACTCAATTTAATTTCAAAATTAACCGTGAATGTTTTACGATTAATTTTTTCTCCCAAATCGCCACTTAAAGGCCTTTAAATTCAACAGCATAAAAAAGATTTATTTTCCTCATCGAATCATAATCCTTTCACACTAATAATTAGTGTGAGGCCAGCGGCCTCATTAACACGCTGTTATGTCAAGAAAAAACTATGATCTGCAAAGGGTGTAATCAAGATAAAAAGCTTGTTAAAGCACATGTGATTCCTGAATCGTTTTTCAGGGATTTAAGGGCGGATGAAAAAACTCTCAAATTAATATCTAACGTCGAGGGAGTGCATACTAAAAAAACACCGATTGGTGTATACGACAAAGAGATTTTGTGCAGGGAATGTGAGGATAAATTCCAAACTCTAGACGACTACGCAGCGAAGCTGCTCATTGTTAACTCAGAAATCGAAGAGCTCAAACAGAATGGGGCTTTAGTTGGGTATAAAATTCCAAATGTTGATTACGGGCTACTCAAGCGGTTCATAATTAGCTTGTTATGGAGAGCCTCAATAAGTAAGCACGAATTCTATAGCAAAGTAAATTTAGGGGCCTTAGAAGAGCAAGCTAAAAAATTGATTTGGGAAGAATCTGCAGGCGAAAAAGATGAATTTTCGTTCGTTCTCGCAAAATTCGATGACGAAGGAACTATATCGAAAGCAATGTTAGATCCTCATCAGGAAAGGTGGTATGGAAAACGTTACTATCGTTTTTACATTGGAAGTTTTGTCCTCTATGTTAAAGCTGACTCACAAATAACTCCTGAACAATGGGTAAAGTTTATCCCCAGCGACGACAACTTGTATGTTGTATCTAGGGGAAAAATAGAACAATCAAAAGAGTTTCCGGTGTTGCTAAGTGGCTTCAAAACAAATACATCATAAGGCAAGCCAGCATCGCCCCGTGCGGTAGCTGGACCTTGTTACACGAGGCCGCTGCTGGCGGCATTAGGAGGAAATTTGGAAAATTTACCACCGCAAGCGTTTATACCAATTGGCGTCATTTTGGCCGCTCTGATTGGCGGTTTTTTCTCTGTGGTTAGTTTAATTGTATCCAAAGAGCAGAAGACCTCTGAGTTTCGGCAACAATGGATTGATAGTTTAAGAAAAGAAATATCAGACCATATCGCAGCATCAATCACACTCGCTGCGTTGCGTCAGTATCAAACTGGAACAGACGAAAGCTTTCTAAAAGAAGCTTCAGAGGAGCAACAACAAGTTGCCTCCACTTTCACATCAATAAAGCTAAGGATTAATCCTGAAGATAAAGATTCAAACATACGAAAGCTAAACAACGAATTCCTAGAAGCGCTAGAGGAATGCCGAAGACTCTACAACAAGAAAGAATGGGAAGAATCTAGAAAATACGCCAACGTTCTGACAGATAGATCTATCCCGATGCTGAAAGCAGAGTGGGAAAGGGTCAAACGTGGTGAAAATACATATATCGCCACGAAGTACATAGCAATTTTCATTTCTGCGATTTCCCTAGTTGCGCTTATAACAGTGAGCTGGCAACTTTGGCCGAAACAAGAAGCTGCAGTGGCGCCTGCTCAATCTACTCAGCATGTAACTAAGGAAAATAAACCTCCTTACAAATCATTGCAGTCGACCGCTAACGCGTTGTCTGAGTGAGGAGTTAGCTACTTTCATGAGGCAATCTAAAATAGATTGTGTGGAGTACGTAAGATGAAAACCAATGATATTGGTTTTAACGCAAATTACTCAGAAGAAGCCTTCACCTTTGACCAAGTCAGCGAATTGACCGGTGATGTCCTACTTGAATTTGGCACACCCTGGTGTGGTCATTGTCAGGCCGCGACGCCTGCCATAAGAGAAGCGCTCGCTGAACATTCAGAGCTACGACATATCAGAGTCTATGATGGCAAAGGCAAACGACTGGGGCGACTTTTCAAGGTCAAGCTTTGGCCGACTTTGGTCCTCCTGCACGAGGGTGATGAAGTGGCTCGTCTGGTGAGGCCAGTAAGCACTGACGAGGTTCGCCAGTTACTCTCGAAAATCAGTTAACCGCCGCTGACAAATTAAGGTTTCTAATTCAGTAGCTTGCTTATCCCCCGCCCTCCTCTGTGACGACACTTAGCGGTCTTTTAAACCAATACTATATTTCATGACAGTTCTCTAAAAAGCGCGGATAATATCGCAGCCCTGAATCAGGATCGGGCACACCCCGCGAGTCATCTCGCTCTTACCACTGGAGCATCGAATGAAGCACTTTGGATGGCTGCTTTTCATCTTATTCAGTTCGAACGCGTTATCTGCGGACGAAGTTGAAATCCCGTTGCTGGCTGAAACTACTCATTTGCAGTCTGCGATTAGCCGCGTGCTTGAACTTGATGACAAGGGACAGAGCACGCTCCGCAACGATCTTTGCAACCAGCTTGAATTGTCCGATGTGCAGGTCGCTGTCGATGGTGAAAAACTGTCTGTCGGCATGGCATTGACCGCTACAACCGGTGCCCATGTACTCGGTGTCTGCCGGGGCCCCAAACCGTGGCTGGGACGTCTTGCACTGAAACTGACACCGCAGGTGACAGAATCGGGACTGGCGATCGAGTTTGTGCCTGACTCCATCGAACTGTCACGTCCGGATAATAGCCCCGGCCTCTTGAGCAAACCCGTCAAGCTCATTGCTGATGCGCTGGTGTTGCCACGCATGAAAAGCGTCAAAGTTGATCTGGCAGGGCCACTTAACAATCTTGATGAATTAATCGAGCAATTGCTGGGCCCGGATGGTGAGCCATCCCTGGTTGAGCGAACCCACATTAGCCGCATTCAAACCGAAGAAACCGGCGTCAGAGCCTGGCTGGCTTTCCAGGTTCAACCGCCTGCATTCGCCGATGTATCACCTGAGCCTATTCTGGATGACAGCGAATTGGCTGAATGGCAAACCATTGAAGATGAGCTAGATGGCTTCCTGACCACCATCATTACGATGCTGGCTCAATCTACGGATTCGCGTGCCCTGCGTCTTGAGTTATTCGCTGTGCTGTTGGATGCAAGGCATGCGATTGCCGAAGCGCTGACGATTGATGACCCCGAGTCTGATCCGGTTCGCGAACTGTTCCTGACTACATGGGATCGCTTGCGTCCGTTGATGGGCATACTCGAAGGCTTGGACACACCGGGGCTGGAAGTTGACTTCAGACTGGCCGCATTTCTGGCAGGTGGTGACGCACTGCGGGCACTCGATGCGCTGGGGCCGGAATATGGTCTGGAAATCACCCGTGATGGACTGCGTAGGCTCGCTCGCCTGTTGATGGCTGAGTCGGTACCGCCGAGCTTTACGCCTTTGCCGCTGGAAGTCGACCCCGAGTTTCGTGATCTGTTTGGTTTTAATAGCGAGGGGGAACCAGAACTCCCGACCATGCCATTAAGTGAGCAAATCACCGGGAGTCTGGGCCGTGTGGGTTCCTGGCTGATGCCAACCGCACATGCCGATAACATCAACCCCGCCGAGGCATTAAAGGGCATGGTCCCAAAGCCGGGCAATCTTGATACTTATCTTGAGCTGGTCGCCCGTTTGCTGGAGCAACAGGCCAGCGCCTGGCTGGACAACAATAACAGCCTGCCCGACAGACTGACAGAGCGGCTTGATCCGCTAGTTCGTGCCACCGCCTGGAAGGAATCCTGCTGGCGTCATTTCGCCGGCTCAAGCAGTCCGCCGGAAGTGTTGCGCTCCGCCGGTGGTGCTGTCGGTATGATGCAAATCAACGGCCGGGTCTGGCGCAAGGTCTATGATCTGGCTCGTCTTGTTAATGAGGTCGACTACAACGTGAATGCCGGCATCGATATTCTGACCCATTACCTGGTCGATTACGCACTCCGGCGTGGTGAACACGAGCAGCCCGGCGGTGATGACAACCTGATCAAGGCCACCTATGCTGCTTATAACGGCGGTCCCGGACATTTGTCACGCTATCGTCTTAATGACACTGCCGCGTCATTGAAAGCCATCGACAAGGCATTCTGGAACCATTACACCACCATCAAGAAGGATGAATGGCCAGATATCTCAACCTGTTATAGTCAATAATGAATCAGGTAGGTTGGGCTGAATGCAATGAAGCCCAACATCTGAATCTCAGCCCAACCTACACTAGGATTTCTGAGGTCTGAAGCCCGGCAGTAGCATGCCGGTGTGCAGCAACTCTCGCAGCGTGGTCAGGCCCTCTTCTACTTTTGCCAGACCGTCATCCAGCATCAGCATTTCGCCACGTTCAATCAAAGTTTGTCTAAGTGCCTGCTCATCCTCATGATTGAGGATCATCGCGAGATCTTCTTCCGTCGGCTGCCAGACTTCAAAAATACCCAGCCGACCTTGATACCCCAGTTCATTACAGGCATGACAGCCTTCGGCGCGCCAGACTGTTGAGGGCACATCACGCCCATGCTCCTGAAGCCATTTTTTCTCCATCTCATTGGGCGTGTCTTCGACTTTGCACGTTGGGCAGAGCCTGCGGACCAGCCTTTGCGCTACCACCAGCCCGAGATTGCTGGAGATTTCATAATCGTCCAGACCCAGATTGCGAAAGGCTGTGATGGTGCCCACGGCATCACGACTATGCAATGTGGCCATCAGGGCCCGGCCACTGGTTGCCACGCTGACCGCAGCGCGGGCCGAGGGCACATCCCTGATTTCACCAATCAGGACGTAATCCGGATCCAGCCTGAGCATGGCATCCGCGCCATTAGCGAAGGTGAGATTATGGGTCGGGTTAACCTGGATTTGATTAATGCCGGGGACTTCGTATTCAACCGGGTCCTCCAGGGTGATGACATGACTATCATTGAGTTTCAGTTCATGCAGCAAGGCATAGAGTGTGGTGGTTTTACCGCTGCCTGTTGGGCCGGCCACCACAAACAGACTGCCGTTCGCATCCATCCAGCGCCGGATTGATTCGACACCCTGGCTGTGAATGCCCAGTTGTCTGACCTCTTTCACCGCTTCCGGTGGTGATAACAAGCGAATCGCCAGCTTATCCCCGGAGATACAGGGGACTGCTGTTACCCTCAAATCCAGGGTTTGATCCTCGATCTCGTAACTGAAACCGCCTTCATCACAGTTCACGCTGGGCAAGGGATCGATATTGGCCAGCACCTTGAACTGATGTGCCAGCCGCTGCCCCTGATCACGTTCAATCTCAATGGCGTCAATCATGACGCCATCAATTCTGAGACGAACCTGGTAATGAGTCGGAAACGGGTCAAGATGAATATCAGACGCCCTGGCCTGGAGCGTGTCGTGCAGCAAGGCGTGGGCACCGAGCCCCTCGTCATCTGACAGATCCTCGTTATCTGCAAATAACTGACGGAACTCGACCAGAATATGCTCACGAAGTTGACGGCCAAAGCGTTGTTCGGCTTGCCGTTGTTGGCTTTCTCGGGTGTCCTGGCTCAAGGTAATATCCTCCGAAAGACAAACTACATTCATTGTTTCAACACAGCGCGCGATTCAAAGCAAAGCCGGCGCTCAGTAGGCGGGAATTCTGTATTACAAATTCCCCTAGCAACAGGCCATCCCATGTGCTGCCGACTTCATCCTGATTCCCTATCTGGCTCGCAGGGTTGAGGCTTCTTCATTTAATTCATTGATTGTCATGATAATTGTCCTCAATTCTGTCCCAGCTGTTGTACTCGCCGCGGTCACCGGGATAGGGATCAATCCATTCATTTTCGTCCAGACGATTGTCTTGATTCTGATCCCAGCCTTCATAACGGCGTGTGTCGTCCTCCCTATAGCTGTTGTATTGCGGCTGCGAAATCTGGCCATCCTGATCAGAATCCAGTGATGAGTAGGGCTCGTCGGCCAGCGCGCTGTTACTCAGTAGCGCGAGCATCACGCTGAGGGCCAGAGAATGTAAGCTGAAGATCCTGTTTTTGCTATCAAGCAATGTCATGTTCAGGCTCCTTTCAAATGGCTGAGTAGTGTACGGTTTAATCTGGGCACGCCATTAATAAACGGGGCCAGAATCAATCCGTTCACTTCTCGTGAGAAAAGGCACAAAAGCTCTTTGTGCTTGCTGATAAAACGTTTCTTGTCACTATTTTTCAGACGATCAACAACAACCGTTTTTGAACAGCATCCTATTCCGTTACGACACCCTGATAATGGAGAAGTTGAGCTTGGATGAGGTTCCGCTTTATTAAGTTCTGAAACAGCACAAGTGAGATGAAAAATATCGGGCGTGGCTAAAGTCATCGTCGTGTTTGGCTGGTCACAAAGGTGATTGCTGAAATTCAAGACAGGTGAATGATGAAATATGCAGCGCTGTTAATCGCTTTCTTATTATCTTTTAATGCCATGTCCGAAAATCAACCGATACTGAACAATCTGGAGCCGCTGACCTGGAAAAACCGGGTCATTCTTGTCTTTACCAACGACACTGAGCAATACCAGACTCGCCTGCAACAGGCGAAAGCAGCGATAGATGACCGGGATATCGCCTGGTTCATTATCGATGGCAATGAGACTAAAACCAACTATCAAGGCAGGGTCACGGATAAGTTCGCCGCCACTATCAACCGGCAGTACTCAGCACTGGATGCAGCAGTCATTCTGATTGGCAAGGATGGCGGCGTGAAGGAAACCGGCGACTTGCTGTCACTGGACGGTCTGTTTGATGAAATTGACTCGATGCCAATGCGAATCAGAGAAATGAACCAGAATCAGCTAACCGATGGTTAACAGCAAATGTAGGAACATCTTAGCTTCTGCAAAGTCCAGTTAGGTAAGTTGAGAAATCAAAAAAGGAGGTCTTAATGAAGCTGAAACATGCCCTACTTTCGTCACTGTTTCTGACATCCAGTGTCTTAGCCGCTGATTCCATCACTGTCGATATGACTAACCTGCAAACCGGTGAGCCGGCAGGCACAGTCACCATCAGCCAACACCCTTTCGGCACGGTGTTCACACCGGATATGCAAAACCTGACGACCGGTAATCACGGTTTCCATGTGCATGAAATCGCTTCCTGCGGCCCGAAAAAGAAAGATGGGGAAATAGTCCCCGGTGGCGCAGCCGGCAGCCACTTTGACCCAGCCAACACAGGCCGTCATGGTGAACCCTGGGATTTGTATGGTCACGCCGGTGATTTGCCAGCCTTATACGTCGACAAGAACGGCATGGCGACACAACCGGTGCTCTCCCCCAAACTGACACTGAAAGAGATTCGTAACCGGTCTTTAATGGTCCATGTGAACGGGGATAACTATTCAGACCACCCTAAACCACTGGGCGGTGGTGGCGCCCGACTTGCCTGTGGCGTGATTCAATAAGCACTTTGAATCAAAAGAACCGGTCAATTGACCGGTTCTTTTTTTATGCCTATATATCGTCACTGCAATCCCTGCATTTCTAATCCAGTGTTGGTTAAACACTTATCTAAGCATGCCGAAATTTTTTGGTTACCTTCTTGAGTACTTGCTAATTAATCTGAGGCCATCTCCTTGGATTTATTGGATAGCATTCCAATGAGTGATGATGTTAATTCACGGCGGCAATGACATATAAATAATACTGAGTCTCATTTAGATTTTTATTGACTAACTCAAATCCTCATAAGATAATTGGCACTTTTTTCTAGCCATGATCAGGCAATTCTTGTCTGATAATTTGAGGATAGCACTCATGACTGCAAGCAAGCCACGCCTTAAAACGCTCGACTCCAGGTTAAAACTTAATCCTGCGGTACTTATTTTCTGCTCCCCGCTTGTTCTGGCATCACTCAGCATTCAAGCCCAGGAGAATAAGGAAGAAGAGGTTTTCCGTTTTTCACCAATCATTGTGAACGCGCAGGTAGCAGCTGATGATGATGCAAACTCTGTAGTGGCCCAGGAACTCTGGGTGGGTGGTAAGGTAGCGACGAGTATTTTGGACACACCGGCTTCCGTCTCTGTTATCACAGAAAAAGAAATTGAGCTACGTGATGCCAACACGACTGAAGAAGTGCTGCAGTACACTCCGGGTGTGATCACAGATTATTATGGTACCGATGATCGCAATGATTACTTTCAGATTCGTGGTTTCCAGGCGACAACCTATCGTGATGGCCTGACACTGGGTTCAATGCGTGGGGTCCGTGAGGAAGCATACGCTTATGAGCGTGTCGAGGTCTTGCGCGGTGCCAACTCGACATTGTTCGGCCCGGCAGACCCAGGCGGTTCCGTGAATTTTGTTAGCAAGCAACCCAAGTTTGAAAAGTTTGGAGAAGGCTATCTGACCTACGGTACGTTTGATCGCAAAGAAGTCGGTGTCGATGTTGGTGATACGTTAAATGCCGACTCAACTCTGGCTTATCGCTTTACTGCAAAAGTAAAGGATGCGGAACGTGAATACGATTATTCCCGTGATGATAATGAGTTCATTATGGGTGGCCTTACTTGGGAGCCGACCGACTTTACTTCCGCAACGGTTATTTTTGATTACCTCAACCGTGACAGCACGCCCAATAGTGGTGGCTATCCGAAAGATAGAGAATATGACCGTGACGAATTTTTTGGTGAACCAAACTTTAACTACCATGATGTTGAACGTACCAGTGTGACAGGGCTGTTCACTCATGATTTCGACAACGGTTTTATTGTCAGAGCTAATGTACGATACAGCGACCTGACAGATGACTTCGGTTATGTTTACCTGGCTGATAACCCAAGCACTGCCGGAACAGATCGTTCGTTTTTTGGCAGTGATAGCAAAGCTGAGGAATTAATTGGTAATACTATTCTTCAGTACGATGCCCAGTTTGACTGGTTCGATAGTAGTACGCTGGTTGGTTTGGAATACCGTGACGCCACCAGCGAACAAGTTTCATTTTTTGGGGGTGTCCCATCCATTAATCTTTCAAACCCTATATACAGCGGTGCACCAAGTAGTGCAGACATATTCAATGGTATATACCTCAGGGATAAACAGGACTACACCACCAAGTCAATCTTCCTGCAGCAAAACTTCTCGTTTAATGATCGCTTTATCATTACCGGCGGTATTCGTAACGACGTGCTGGATCTGTCCAGCACAGATATCACTGGCGCAAGATCTTCGGATAAGTTCTCAGAAACCTCTGTTCGTGGCGCGCTGACATATAAAGTCACTGATGAAGTCTCGACCTACATCAGCATGGTTGAATCGGTAGCCCCGCCCACCATTGGGGTTAAACCAGAACGAGGCAAACAGTATGAGGTGGGTATGAAATATGCCCCTATCGATACCAATGCCATTTTCTCGGTCTCTGTCTATGACTTAACCAAAGAAGATGTCACTATCGCTGTAGTCCAGGGTGATGGCTCGATCCAACGTGAGACTATTGGTGAGTCTGACGTAAAAGGTGTCGATTTTGAAGCCAAAGTTGAGTTGACTGACAGCTTCAGTCTGACCGGTGGTTACTCCTACATGGAGACAGAAGTGGTTCGTGGCACGCTTCGGAATGGCACATCACTTAAAGACAATGAATTTGTTGCTGCCCCCAACCATATGGCTTCTCTGTGGGGCCACTACACCTTTCCGAGTAAGGATATGAGTTTTGGACTGGGTGCCCGCTACACTGGCTCCTACTTCTTTGACGCCAGTAATACTGCAAAAAGTGAAGCAGCCGTATTGTTCGACTCATCATTCTCTTACAGAGTCTACAAAAACACTGACCTGACGTTACACGCACGTAACTTGCTGGATGAACAGCATGTTGTGGGCTCAGGTACCGCTGATTATTACAATCCGGGCCGTGAATTATCAGCCACAGTGAACTATAGCTGGTAGGCTTGTCCACGCGTTTGGATGGCTCATAGCCATTCAAACAGAACACAAAAAAACCGGCCTCCAGGCCGGTTTTTTTATCCACTTTCAAAAACGCGCGACGGTTTTGATGCGGTAAACAGATCGTCTCTCAGGTTGTCGACAAAACCAGCGTTGAGCGTGATGTTCTCGTAAAGCCAGTAATGATAGCCCCCCTCATAGACCTTGTATCGCCAGTGATAACGGCACTGCACCCAGCCGTCCGTTAAATCTGCCACTGGTTCAGTTGGCAGCATCGAGTCGGGTTGTGCGATGTGTTCCAGGGTTTTGTTATTTAGGTCAAAACGAAAACGGTCGATAATGAAACGACCATCATCACTGAGTTCATAGCGGATGCGATTACCCATCACATCATCGCCGTGCTGATCCAGCAGCACCTGATGATCAGCCAGATAGCGGGCATTGGGTTGTTTCACTGGGAGGCGATCCGGCTTCTCCGCCCGGGCTTTGAGGTCGGCTTCTGAACGTTGGCCTTTATCCCATTGCTGAATCACAATTTGTACGACTAATATCGTCATGACGTTCCGGCACAGTTATAGCGAAGCTTCACTTGGTTGCTGAGTCCGTTTGAGGCTACGTGGCCAGGCGTTCATCAGGGCTTTGAGTAGCGTCGCCAGGGGAATGGCGAAGAAAATGCCCCAGAAGCCCCAGATTCCACCGAAGAATAAGACGGCAAGAATGATGGAGACCGGATGCAGGTTCACCGCCTCCGAAAACAGCACGGGCACCAGTACATTACCATCCAGTGCCTGAATCACGCCGTAAGCAATCACGACGTAGAGAAACTCATTGGTCAGACCAAAGTGAAAACCAGCCACGGCCGCTACCGGCAACGTAGCCACCGCAGCACCGATGAATGGCACCAATACTGAAAAGCCGACCAGCACCGCCAGCAATGCCGAGTAAGGCAGACCGAACAAGGCAAAGGTGATAAAAGTTACTGATCCAACGATGATAATCTCTACCACCTTACCGCGGACATAATTGGCAATCTGATCATCCATCTCATTCCATATCCGGCTCATCAGCCCCCGCTTTTCCGGCAGCACAGACAAGGTGAAACCGACCAGTTTCTCGCGATCTTTCAGCATGAAGAAAATCAGAATCGGCACCAGCACCAGGTAGACAATCAGACCAATAACGCTACCCAGTGAGGCCAGCGATAGCGTCAGTGCGCGCTGGGCATAGAGATTGAACTCACGACTGACGGCGGCAATCCAGGTCTGGATCTGGTCCTGGGTAACAAAGTTGGGATATTTCTGCTGCAGTTCATCCAGCCACTGCTGGCCACTGGAGAGCATCTTGGGAATTTCCTGCACCAGGTTGACCATCTGGTTCCACAGCAAAGGCATGAGTAAAAATGCCAGTGCCAGCATGGCACCGATAAAGCCCAGAAAAACGACACCGATTGCGACCTTTTCCGGCACATGTCTGCGGGTAAGCAGATTAACAACACCTTGCAACAAAAAAGCCAGCACCAGCGCGGTAAAAAACGGTGCCAACATGCTGCCAAACCAAATGACTGCTGCAAACCCCAAGACCAGCACTATCAGCATGATCACCGCTTCTTCATCGGAGAAATAGCGCTCAGCCCAATCACTAAAAATTGCCCGCAAGGTCATTTTTTTCTCTGTCCTTTTGACCACCCAGATTTGTTGTGTGTATTGTGGCACAACCCTTGTACTCAAGTTGAACAGAATCCTGCTGATGACGCAATTCTTGCTGCCTGGCATTAAAGATAAGCAGGTGCCTAAGATGACTTTTCTTGTGCTATTTTTAGCCTGAATCCATTATTTATCGTCATTATTGAGTCAGAGCAGGCTATGACAGAAGAAAAAAACCCAGGTCCAGATATACCATCTCCCCCCTCTCCACGGCCTTCATTGAGTAGTTATTTATTTGGTCTGGTGCAACACCGGCTCTGGCTGAAAGTGCTGATTGGGATGTTTCTGGGCCTGATAACCGGCATTTTCCTGGGCCCATCTACCGGCCTGGTAGCCCCGTCTACCGGTTCTATTATCGGTAACTGGCTGGCGTTTCCGGGGCGATTGTTTATCGCCACCATTCAGATGATTGTGATTCCGCTGGTAATTGCCTCTGTTGTGCGTGGACTGGCAGCCACTGAGGATATGGAGCAACTGCGCAAAGTTGGCGTTCGTGTCGTGTTGTTTTTTACTGCCACCACCGCGCTGGCATCCGCCATTGGCTTATGGATCGGAAACTTGTTCAATCCTGGCAAATTGCTACAAAACGTGACACTGCCAAAACAGGACACCAGTGATATCGCTCCGGCTGCCATGCCGGATGTAACGTCCCTGCCTGATGTCCTGTTGGGACTGCTACCGGGCAATCCACTGGATGCGATGGTGCAGGGACAAATGCTACAAGTGGTGATCTTCTCAATTATTGTCGGTGTGGCACTGGTATCAATGCCCGCCGAACAATCCCGACCCATGCTGGACTTACTGCGATCTTTGCAGCAAATCTGCATGACCGTCGTGCACTGGGCAATGCGACTGGCGCCTTATGCTGTTTTCGGATTGATGGCACAACTCACCACAAGTATTGGGCTCAGCGCCCTGCTTGGAATGGCCTCATATGTTTTCACCGTGCTGAGCGGACTATTGATATTGATGCTGGTCTATTTATTGTTGCTAAGACTGATGGCGGGTCAGCACCCGATGCAGTTTTTGAAACATTGCCGTGATGTATTGCTGCTCGCCTTTTCTACCTCCAGTTCTGCTGCAGTGATGCCACTGTCCATTCGCACTGCTCAGGATAAACTGGCGGTCAGACCCTCCATTGCCCAGTTTGTTATTCCGCTGGGTGCGACGATTAATATGAATGGCACGGCGCTGTATCAAAGTGTGGCGACCGTTTTCCTGGCACAGGTCTACGGGGTTGATCTCAGTATGGCCAGTATGGCACTGGTTGTCGCTATGGCCGTGGGCGCCTCTATCGGTTCACCAGCAACGCCTGGTGTCGGTATTGTGATACTGGCCATGGTACTGACCACGGTGGGTATTCCACCCAGTGGTATCGCCCTGATAATGGGGGTCGATCGTATCCTGGATATGTCGAGAACCGCAGTGAATGTGACCGGTGATCTGGTGACATCGCGTTTGATGGAAGGCTGGGCACGGAAACAGTCCGGTCCTGCTGATAATCTGGCAGACACTGCGCCGATCACAGTGAAAAATGACTAAAAACAATATTTTTTCAGACATCCCATCATGCATTGATCAGGAAGTCTTTGAAGCGCTTGTAAGCAGAGACAACATACGGATAGAGCGTATTATTTCACACGGTCAGGCCTCACCTGAAACTGGCTGGTATGACCAGGCTGAAAATGAATGGGTTATCGTGTTGAGCGGTTCTGCCAGTTTACTGTTGGAAGGTGACAGTGAAATGGAACTGAAAGCAGGCAATTATGTTTTCATTCCCGCTCACCGTCGCCACAAGGTACTGAAAACGGATAGCGGGCAGCCCACTGTCTGGTTAGCTATATTTTTTGAATAAGTAACAGACAATAAAAAACCGGCTGCCGAAACAGCCGGTTGATTACGTCACGCCGGATGGATTTACAGGCCTTCTGCAAATTCGATTGCTTCATCAACGACCCGGCCCAGGCCGCCTTTGACGTCCTGTGATTTAATCTGCTCCAGATTAACCGGGTTACCCACAATCACAGCGCCCCCCATACCTGCACCGATGTGCGGGTCACATTGATAAATGTAGATGCCCTCTTTTTCGAAGGTATGGTTGATATTCTCACTCATCGGTGAGGTGAATGCTTCAGTTCCCTCTGGGATCAGGTTTTCCAGCATGTTGACGTTATGCGTCATCATATTTTCCCAGTAAACCGTGTCACCGGGCTGGATATGGATATTCATTGGCATAAACTTGAGACCACGTGCATCTACCGTGTGGTTCTCGGCCACTGCTGATCCCGCTGCCAGTAGTCCCGTGATCAATAACGCAGTTAGGATTGATGTGAGTTTTCTCATGTAACCTCCTGTTGATTGTTCGCTATTAGGACAGGAGTCTTTCCCATGAGTTCAATAGAAAAAAGTGGTTGTTTCAATCAGTTAACCCAATGAGCATGGCCGCACAAGGATATGCCTCTACCTGACTATCTCTGCCTCACCGTTTTTTTTCCGCGATCACTGACACGGGTCAGAATAAATGGCAGCAGACCTCTCTACCCCGGTTAGCTTTCAAGCTTCACTGGCGATACAAATTCTGCCGGCTTCACCACCAGCACTGAGCAGTCCACCTGTTCCAACACCATTTCTGCCGTGTTGCCAATAAACACGCCACTCATTCCCGTACGGGCAACACTGCCCATGATCAGCAGATCGGTACCCAGCGACCTGGCCTGCTGGGGAATAACCGTTTGTGCGGCACCTTCAATCAAATGAAAATAGGCATAGCGTCGTCCCTGCGCCGACTCGCCGAGACTTGGATTAATGTAGTCAGCAATACGCTGCAGACTTCGCTGATGGGCTGATTTCTCGTCATGGACGTATTGGTGAGTCTGCTTATCATCCAGGTTTCCCCATGCTCTGAGCAGCATTTCATCAGGCGGCTGCCAGCAATGCAATATATGCATTTGGGTCTCGGCCTCACAGGCCATCTGGGCTGAAAACCCAAGCAGTGTCTCGTTAAACTGGCTTAATGCAGAGCCTGGCTCCGTAGTGTCAAAGTCTAATGCCAGCAGGATATTCTTATATTCTGACCGGCTTCCGGGTTTGATAATCCACAGTGGGCAGGGGCATTTACGCAACAAATGCATATCGTCACTGCCGAACAGTCGCTCCAGCCAGGGTGGATTTTCTGCCGCTTTAATGAGCAAATCATAGTGCTCAGCCATGACCGCCCTGATTGCTTCAACGAAGCGTTTACCTGTCTTGATCTGGATGGCAACCTGAGCCTCTGTCTCCAGTGAGTCAAGTAATGCATTCAGGTCTTGGCGTCGTTCATTCTGGAGTGCTTGTTCCAATTGTTGGATATCCAGATTCTGCGGCAAGGGATTCAACTGAGAACGAACCTCAGGCATCACTTCCAGTATGGTGAGTTCGGCGTCTTGTGCCTGGGCGAATAATATCGCTTGTCTGACTGCATCAGTCTGCTCGGAAGCAGGCTCCGAGAGATAGAGAATCCTTTTTATCTGGCTCATTGTTCGCCCTTTTTTTCTGCTCGCCCAGCCAGTAGTTTATCTACAGCCTCTTTGGCAGCGTCTGAGTATGGTTCCAGCACAACATTGACTCCTTCGTCAGCAAACAGAATCTGATCCTGTCTGTTAGTCACTGAGAAAGCCGTTTTTCCTGTATATCCATGCTGTCTCAGGCCGTGTAGCAACATGCGGTTTATCTGGCTGTCCCGAACGGTACTAACGACCCAGTTAATTTTGTCGAGAGGGAGTGAAGCAACGAATTCGGGGTTTTCAACATCACCATAGCGAACACTGTAACCGTCTCTGCTATGACGTCTCACAGCTTCCGGGTCGAAATCCACAGCCATAAACGGGCAATCTCTTTTGGCAAGATTACTGGCCACCGACGCACCGAACCGTCCCAGCCCGACCAGTAAGATGTCTATGTTTTTCTCCGCTTCGGCCGAATTGTTTATTTCACGATAAGGAATTCGTCGTTCAAACAGCGACAAAAACCGAGAATAGCGTTCGTATATCTGATGCGAGTATAAAATCATGTAGGTTGATGCACTGATGGTAATCAATCCGACCAGGGTGATCAGGCCGACCACTTCCTGATTCAGGTGCCCCAATGACAGTCCCAGTGCAGCCAGAATCAGGGAAAACTCGCTGATCTGGGCTACAGTCAGACCAGCTAGAAAACCGGTGCGTTTGCGATAGCCCATATAGCCCATGATCGCCATCACAATCAGCGGGTTACCAAATAACACGAATAGCGAGAAGATACTGGCAGCGAATACCTGCGCCCCCAGCAGACTCAAGTCCAGCGTGGCCCCCAGTTCCACAAAGAAGAACAGTAACAGGAAGTCCCGCAAACTGACCAAGCGGGCCGCGACCTGTTCCCGATAGGCGGTAGAAGCAATAGAAATACCGGCCAGAAAAGCGCCAACCTCTTTACTGAAACCCAGCACCTCACCTGTCGTGGCGCCTATCACTGCCCAGGCGATAGCAAATAACATCAACAGCTCGGTGGAATGGGCCAGTCGATGGAGCAGCCATGGGAGCACGTAACGCATCAACAAGGCCACAACGATCAGCATGGCCCCGCCTTTGAGAATGATCTCAACCGCTTCCCAGCCCAGACTGGTCTCGCTATCTGCCTGACCATAGGCGGTGAGTCCAATCATCACCAGCACCACCACAATATCCTGAACGATCAGGAAACCAACGGCGATACGGCCATGCAGCGCGTCCACTTCTCTCTTATCAGAGAGCAACTTAACAATAATGATGGTGCTGGAGAATGTCAGTGCCACCGCGATATAGATAGCAGGCACATGGCCAAAGCCAAGCAGTAAAGCTATAAAATAGCCGACGACAGAGGTAAAAAAGACCTGGCCTAAACCTGAGGCAAGCGCCACCGGCCCGACAGTCCGGATTACATGCAGATCCAGCTTGAGTCCGACAACGAACAACAGCAACGCGATACCCAGCCGTGCGAACAGTTCGATCTCACTGCTGTGTGACACCATTTCAAAGCCGGATGGACCTATCAGAATGCCCACCACGATAAAGGCCACTATCAATGGTTGTTTTAGAAACTGCGCGATGATGCCACCGATAGCGGCAAGCGCCAGGATGACACCAATCTGGCTAAAGACACTGTCAAACATACTTATTTCCGGAACATGAGCTTTGACAACTTTAGCAGTATAGCAAGGGAAAGTCGCTCCTCTTCGTGCCCCACAGAATCCGCTTTTCTTTACTGTATTTCTGACCGGACCTGCTTTGTATCATCCGCTGAAACAACGCGATTTCGCCCTCTCTGCTTGGCAGCGTAGAGTGCCTGATCGGCCTGCCGCAGTAGCGTTTCAGCATCCGTGTCCGGTCCTGACAATGAGGAAACACCAATTGAGATGGTCAGGTGGGAAAGTTTCTCGTTACGATAACTGATTTCCAGTGACTGTATTGCTTCTCTTAAACGCTCTGCCTTAGAGATGGCATCTTCAAGTTCAGCATCCCGCATCAGCACCACAAATTCCTCACCACCGAGCCGGCAAGGAATGTCACTCTCACGAAAATAATGCTGCAGCGTGTCAGCGACGGCCTGTAAAGCGGCATCTCCCGCATCATGACCAAACTCGTCATTGAAGTGTTTAAAATGATCGATATCACAAATCAACAGGGACAAAGGGGATTGATGACGCTTTGCCAACTGAATATCACGCGCCAGCGCATCATCAAAAAAACGGCGGTTGCGAAGACCGGTCAGGGAGTCTTCGAAGGAGTAACGCTGCAAATCTTCTCGCAGTTTGATATTGCCCAGTGTCACCGTCATTCTTTGTGTCGTTCTGTGAAGAAAATCGTCTAACTTCGCTTTGGGGAGCGCTTCATCACCCGCATCCAGTGTGAGCGAGGCCAGTACATGACTTCCCCCTTCAAGTGCCTGCAATCGAATCTGTGCATCAGGTAATGCGTTGACATTATCGCCGTCCAGCGTGACATTGACCCGGCTGGGTTTAAAGACACCGGCAAGCTTGTCACGGATCAGGGTCTTGGCTTCTTCAAGGTTTTCACAGGATTGCAGCGCCTGATTAAACTTTTCCAGTTCAGCAATAAAGCGGTTCTCCCTCTCCAACTCCATGCGCCTCTGTTGCTCAGTTGCCGCATAGGCGTGCAGTTCCGCTGTGCGTTCGGTTACCCTGTTCTCGAGTTGCTGATTCAGTTGCTCTATTGCCAGGTTGGTCTGCACATAACTGCGAATTGAGATCACCACTAACACCAGCGCCAACAACAACCCTCCTATGGCGATAGGAAAGTCGACCCATGGCAGGAAGCTGTGTGCCACCAGCATATCTACCAGCAGAAAAACGGCATAGACAGTGAACGCCGCAAGTACCAGTTTCTGTGAGAAGTTGACGCGTCGTGACATTGGCAGCACCACCCGCATCATGATGAGCAGTGAAATGACAAACAAAACGTCAAACACCGGGAAGAAGAGCGCGAGATCGACAGTTCCGCTCAGGGACAACAGGACTGCCAGGAGCAGATAAGTCAGGTGAAACTGGGCAACAAATTTCAGCAAACGACTGCCAGTTGCGCCGTTCAACCAGTGATAAAGCAACATGGAGATAAATATTGGCATGGCGAAATAGCAACCTGCCGCCAGATACGTTTTCAGTAATGGCCACTGCATTACCAGCTGTATCGCCAGATTCTCTCCGATAAGCACACCTGCTGTGGCGAGAGAAAACAAACCCAGGTAGAAAAACTCTTTTTTGGTACCCCGAAACAGGGCGAAAACCAGACTGACAAAAGCAACCAGTAAAGAGAATGCAGCGACGATCAGTTCGTGCATGCCACTACTGATCACATGCAGCAGCATGTCAGAGCGTTCCATCAGTTTGGCTTCGCCCCATAAACCGATGTCAGTGTAATCGGAATAAATTCGAAAATAGATTGGCTTGTTGGAGAACGCTGCAGGCAGGGAGATCTGATGCCAGGGCCAGCCCATGAATGGCTTTTTGCTGTTCTGCTCCAGTTTGCCGAAACGGTAGATTATCTGATCATCGAGATAGACTTCGACGTTAAGGTTAATACTGGTAACAAAAATAACGGGGGCAGAAAGCGCCACATCCGGCAGTTCCGTTTTGAACCAGACATACTGCCGACCCTCACGATCGGGGGGATTCGCTGGAAACGCTATCGGTTGCCATTTGGAAGAGACAGCATCAAAGTCAGGCCGGGAATCACGAAAAGGCAGATCTCCCCAGTAGTATTCCCAGTCAAGCTCGGCGAGTTCAACTGAAGGTGTTGCCGCTTTCACACCGGTGATAGCGATCAGACTGCCCATCACCAGCAATGAAAGCAAAAGCAGTATGCCCCGCAGGGCGAATCTGCGAGGCATCATATCGTTTTAATCCACCCAGCGTCTGGCATTCTGGAACAATCGGGCCCAGGGACCTTCCTTACCCCAGTTATCAGGATGCCATGAATGCTGCACAGCCCGGGTCACCCGCTCTGGATGCGGCATCATAATCGTAACGCGACCATCTGTTGTGGTGAGTGCCGTTAAACCGCCTTTGGAGCCATTGGGGTTAAATGGATAGGTTTCAGTGGCTTGACCGTAGTGATCAACAAAACGCATGGCTCCAATGGCACCTGACTCGGAACCGGTCTCGCTGAAATCAGCACGACCTTCACCATGAGCCACAGCAATCGGCATGATGGAACCCGCCATACCCTGCAGCAGGATGGAGGGAGAATCGAGCACTTCAACCATTGAGAAGCGGGCCTCAAATTGTTCAGACAGGTTGCGCGAGAAACGCGGCCAGTGATCACTACCCGGAATCAGCTCTTTAAGCTGAGACAACATCTGACAGCCATTACAGACACCCAGCGCAAAGGTATCCTGACGCTGGAAAAAGTCAGCGAACTGCTGGCGGGCACGCTCATTATGCAGAATCGTGCTGGCCCAGCCGCGACCGGCACCCAGTACGTCACCATAAGAGAAACCACCACAGGCAACCAGACCGACAAAATCGCTCAAATTGACCCGGCCTTCCAGGATATCACTCATATGCACGTCGATCGCACAGAAACCGGCATGGTCAAATGAGGCTGCCATTTCTACCTGGCCGTTGACGCCCTGCTCCCGCAGGATAGCGACTTTAGGACGCTTACCACTGACAATCAGCGGTGCCGCCACATTTTCCGCGACATCAAAGCTCAATTTAGCAAACAGGCCCGGATCCTTATCATCCAGAATGCTGTCGAATTCCTGCCTGGCGCATTCCGGGTTATCACGCAGTGCCTGCATCTGGTAGCTGGTTTCAGCCCAGAAACGCTGCAACGTGACACGGGACTGATCGATAACCTGTTCACCATCCACCTTGATCCGCAGGCGCTGTTCTTCGGTCACTTGACCAATCACAAAGGAGAGAGATTCAAGACCATTTTCAGCCAGCAGTTTCATGACCTCATCCCGCTGCTCGCGGCGAATCTGAATCACGGCACCCAGTTCTTCACTGAACAGCAGCGGCAGCGCTTCGCCCATGCCGTTGAGTTCAACATCGATACCGCAGCGACCGGCAAAAGCCATCTCAGCCAGTGTCACCACCAGACCACCATCACCCCTGTCATGGTAAGCCAGAATTTTGTTCTGAGCTTTGAGCTGCTGAATCGCGTTGAAGAAATTTTTCAGATCCGCAGCATTATCCAGGTCGGCGCCTTCTGTGCCGATTTGTTTAAAGACCTGTGCCAAAGCAGAGGCTGCCAGACGGTTGCGGCCGTGGCCCAGATCGATATAAATCAGGTCGGTCTCGCCCAGATCAGTGCGCAGTTGTGGCGTACTGGTATTGGCGGCATCGCTCACCGGCGCGAAGGCACTGATAATCAGAGACAACGGTGATGTGACTGTTTTGGTCTCACCCTTTTCATCCCAGACGGTTTTCATCGACAACGAATCCTTGCCGACCGGGATCGCAATACCCAGCTCGGGACACAGCTCCATACCAACGGCTTTGACCGTGTCGTACAAAATGGCATCTTCGCCCGGATGACCACATGGCGCCATCCAGTTGGCCGAAAGTTTGATATCGCTCAGCTTGTCGATTTTAGCCGCAGCGATATTGGTAATTGCTTCACCCACGGCCATACGACCGGATGCCGGACCATTAACCAGAGCCAGCGGAGTACGTTCTCCCATCGCCATGGCTTCACCCAGCAGTTCGTGATGATCTGCCAGGGTCACGGCACAATCAGCAACCGGCACTTGCCAGGGGCCGACCATCTGATCCCGTGCGACCAGACCGGTGACGGTGCGATCACCAATGGTGATCAGGAAGTTTTTACTGGCTACGGCCGGCAGTTTCAGCACCCGCTCCAGTGCGTGCTCTGCAGAAATACCTGTAAAGTCTACCTCTGGATAGACTTTGTCAACATGGGTCACATCACGCAGCATTTTGGGCGGTTTACCCAACAGCAAAGACAGCGGCATATCAATCGGCAGGTTTTCATTGTCCGCGTCACCCAGCATCAGATGCTCTTCTTCGGTGGTTTCACCGACGATGGCCCAGGGGCAACGCTCCCGGTCACAAATCGCCTGGAATTCGTCGACCCTGTCCGGATGAACGCCCAGCACGTAACGCTCCTGAGATTCGTTACACCAGATTTCCATCGGCGACATACTGGATTCATCATTCGGTATCAGACGCAGTTCAAAACGGCCACCCCGGCCACTGTCATCGACCAGTTCAGGGAAGGCATTGGACAGACCACCGGCGCCGACATCATGAATCGCGATAATCGGGTTATCGTCACCCAGGGCCACACAGCGATCGATGACTTCCTGACAGCGGCGTTCCATTTCCGGGTTACCACGTTGAACCGAGGCAAAGTCGAGGCCCTCATCGCTGGTGCCGGAAGCCACCGAGGAAGCAGCGCCGCCACCGAGGCCAATCAGCATCGCCGGGCCACCCAGTACAATGAGTTGCATGCCCGGGTCCATAATGCCTTTTTTGACATGTTGTGGACGAATCGAGCCCATGCCGCCCGCGACCATGATGGGCTTGTGATAGCCTCGCACTTCAAAGCCCTGACTGGACTCCACCTGCATTTCGAAGGTACGGAAGTAACCGCAGAGGTTGGGACGACCGAATTCGTTGTTAAATGCAGCGCCGCCTAATGGTCCATCCGTCATGATTTCCAGCGCCGAAGCCATCCGGGCCGGTCTGCCATAAGGTGTTTCCCAGGGTTGTTCAAAGCCTGGAATTTCAAGGTTGGAGACGGTAAAACCGGTCAGACCGGCTTTAGGCTTGGAGCCACGACCGGTTGCGCCCTCATCACGAATTTCCCCGCCGGCGCCAGTAGCAGCACCGGGAAACGGCGAAATCGCCGTCGGGTGGTTGTGGGTCTCAACCTTCATGATGATGTGCTGGAGTTCGCCTTCATAGTGATACTGGCCATTCGCCATATCGACCTGGAAACGATGACTGCGTGGCCCTTCGATAACAGAGGAGTTATCGGAATAAGCGGTAACCACACCCTCAGGGTTTTTATCGTGGGTATTACGGATCATGTTAAACAGCGTATGCGGCTGCGTTTCTCCATCAATGATCCAGTCAGCACGGAAGATTTTGTGGCGACAATGTTCGGAGTTGGCCTGGGCAAACATCATCAGCTCAATATCATTGGGGTTACGATCGAGCATGGTGAAGTTGTCGTACAGGTAATCGATTTCATCTTCGGCAAGTGCCAGTCCCATGCTCTGGTTGGCAGCAACCAGGGCTTCGCGGCCGCCATTGAGAATATCGACACTGACCAATGGTCTGGAAGCAGCGTGAACAAACAGGCGATCGGCGTCATCAATGCTCTCAAAAACAGACTCGATCATGCGATCATGCAGATGACCGGCTACTTTTTGCCTGTCTTTGGCTGACAGCGGCGCAGTGCTTTTGACAAAAAAAGCGACGCCGCGCTCAATGCGCTCTACATCATTGGCACCGCTGTTTTCAGCAATATCGGTGGCCTTGCTCGACCAGGGGGAAATTGTGCCCGGACGTGGTGTGACCAGGAAAAAGCTCTCGTCTGTTTCAGGCTGAGTATCACCGACTTTGGCTTCCAGCATGGTTTCGACCAGTTTGAGTTCCGGCGAAGGCAGGATACACTCGCCTTCAACTTCCACGAAGTAACGATATTCAGTTCTGATCGCGCTGACAGCAGCGACCTCAGCCTGAATGGCGCTGAGTAATTTCTCCAGTCGGAAAGCAGAAAAAGCCGGACGGCCAATCAATTGCAGCATGCGGAACCCAATTCAAGATAAATTAAAGCGATAATGATACTTTAAGTGGGGTTTAACGCCCAAATAAAATGCGACTTTTCCAGGTTTTATATGACAGATACAAACACCCGTCCCGGCCCGCTGCGACAGCTGATGGTCATGCTTTACGATTTTCTGCTTCTGCTCTCTGCACTGCTTCTCGCGACAGTCATTCCTGTCGCGCTGAACCAGGGTGAAGCCATCCAGGCCGGCAACCCGATATTTCTGCTTTATCTCTTGATGGTCAGTCTGTTTTTTTATGGCTGGTTCTGGACCCATGGAGGTCAGACGCTGGGCATGCGTGCCTGGAAAGTGTACCTGATCGGCCAGAGTCAGGTCGCCATCACATGGAAACAGGCCACAATTCGTTTTGCAGTGGCGATCTTGTCCTGGTTGTGCCTGGGGCTGGGCTTTCTCTGGCAATGGCTCAGCAGGGATAAACAGAGCTGGCATGACCTGATGTCAGGCACACAGCTGATTGTGCATAAGGTGGATAAAAAATAGCTATTCCCCGCACCTTAACCATCTAATGACAAGGGATCTAACTCCTTCCCCCTTGTGCGGGAAGGGTGGGATGGGGGCCCCCAAATCAACCACAGGCAAGGAGCCAATGTTCATGGATGAACGTCAACACCGTGCCCGACAACTCCGCCGAAATATGACTGAGGCTGAGCAAACACTCTGGCGCAGGATCAGAAATCGACAATTATTGAACGCCAAATTCAGACGTCAATTTATCCTGGGTAGTTATATCGTGGATTTTGTCTGCCTGGAACAGCGGTTGGTGATCGAAATTGATGGCAGCCAGCACCTGCAGAATAAGTCTTACGACGATAACCGAAGTGCCTATCTAACACAGCAGGGTTTTGTAGTAATTCGATTCTGGAATCATGAGGTGCTGGGTGATATTGAGGCTGTTTTGGAGGTGATTTTGAATCATTTAGCCCAGTCAGTCCAACGTTCATAAGGACTCTTTCAGACCTTCTCCCCTCACCCTAGCCCTCTCCCCCAAGAGGAGAGGGAATAATTTAGACACTAGCATGCTTCTGGCTCCTTCCCCCCTTGCGGGGGAAGGCTGGGATGGGGGGCAAGCGCTAAAACAAAAACCTAAGTTCCAATTCGCTCCAAAGACTGCAGCTTGTGGTTGTCATCAAAACGTATCCGGAATAAGCCGTTCACGCCTGCAGCGTCAACGAAGGGACGGATGTGGTAGGCAGGAAAACTGATAGTCTGACCGTTGTGAGCACGCACAATGACCGTGCTTACCTGGCCCTGGTAATAACGAAGCGCCTCTTGCCGTGGCAGATGCAGGCGAAATCGCAGTTCTGTCATCGTTTAAATCAACAAATCATCCAGCACTCTTCTCAGCTGTGACAGCATCGCTTTGGCTGCCACCTCCGAATAGGCCTGAGCTTCACCAATCCCCCATACCGGCAGCGGCCAGGTCGCATCGGTAGTAAAACGGGCCACGTGATGCAGGTGCAGTTGCTCAACCACATTGCCTATGGTCGCGACGTTCATTTTCTGTGCTGAGAACAGCTGCATCATCTGCTCCGAGGTGAAGCTGGACTCGTAAATCAGCCTTTGCTGTTCTGCTTCCGTCAACTGATGAATTTCACGTACATTGCCCCGCCTTGGCACCAGAATGACCCAGGGGTAGCGGGTATCATTCATCAACCGCACCTCAGAGAGCTCATACTCGCCGACGCTGAAGGTATCCTGGGCCAATTTCGGGTGCAGTTCGTACATGTCAGGCAGCGAGGTACTTGGTCACAATCTCGTAGACATCGGCTGACAAAGATTCCTCAGCTGCAATTCGCTCCAGTGCCTGCTTCATCAGTGCCTGACGCTTGCTATCGTAGCGACGCCACGAATTCAAGGCCCCGAGCATACGCGCGGCGACCTGTGGGTTGAGTTTGTCGAGTACCAGAATCTGATCAGCCAGAAACTGATAACCGGAACCGTCTTTGGCATGGAAGTTAACCGGGTTATTTCGGCAGAACATACCAATCAGTGCCCGTACATTATTCGGGTTCTTGATGTTAAAGGCCTCATGCTGCATCAGCCCTTTCACCCGGATCAATGTATCCGGCAGCTTGGACGCGGCCTGTACCGCCAGCCATTTGTCGACCACCTGTTTGTCGTGCTTCCACTGTTCGTAGAAGGCACGCAGGGCATGTTCGCGCTCCGGGCCAATCTGATCGGCCATTATCCTCAAACCGGACAGCAGTTCAGTCATATTGTCGGCTTGCTTCATCTGCCGCAGGCAGCGTTGCACCTGGAACGGATCGCCACTGGCCACCAGGTAGGACAGACACAGGTTCTTGAGGCTGCGACGCGCCATTTCCGAGGCATTGAACTCATAAGCTTTATTAACATTCAGACGCTGATAAGTCTGGTCGAACTGCTCTTTTAACGCCGCTGCCAGCTGACGCTTAACGAATTCACGAGCCTGATGAATGGCATCGACATCCGGCGTTTCCATCTGCGCAGCCAGGTAATTCTCTGTCGGCAAGGTCAGCATTTTCGCAATCAGTGCCGGGTCCAGTTTCTTGTCGGTTAATACCTGCTCAAACTGATTGACCAGCAATGGCGAGAGGCTGAGCGGCTTCTGCTGCTGTATGTCGGCGACCAGCGTCAAAATGATGTTGATGATCAGCTTCTGACCTGCATCCCAGCGATTAAAGCTGTCCTTGTCATTCGCCATCATAAAGGCCAGCTGATGATTGCTGAGTCTGTGGTTGAGCTTGACCGGCGCTGAGAAACCGCGCAGCACTGAGGCCAGCGGTTCACTGCTGACATTGATAAATTCAAATGTCTGAGTAGATTCGGTCACTGATAAAACGCGGGTATCAGCCGGATAGGGTTTGCTCTCCCCCGCCAGTTGCAGCGGCAAACTGTCGCCATCTTTGTCCAGTAGCCCCACTGCAAACGGAATATGAAATGGCAGTTTTTTATCCTGTCCCGGTGTGGGCGGACAATGCTGACTGACAGTCATCGTCAGACGCTGTTCCACGGCATCATAGTCTGTCTCGACAGTCAGTTCCGGCGTACCGGCCTGGTTATACCAGCGTCTGAACTGAGATAAATCCAGATGGTTGGCATCTTCAATCGCTTTGACAAAATCGTCGGTGGTCACCGCCTGACCGTCATGACGGTCAAAATATAAATCCGAGCCTTTGCGGAAACCCTCCTCACCGGCCAGGGTTTTGATCATGCGAACCACTTCGGCACCTTTTTCGTAGATGGTGACGGTGTAGAAGTTGCTGATTTCGATATAGGAATCGGGTCTGACCGGATGAGCCATCGGTCCTGCATCTTCGGCAAACTGCATGCTGCGGAGCTTGTCGACATCATCAATACGGGCAACCGCAGCCGAGTTTAAATCGGCACTGAAACTCTGATCCCGCATCACGGTGAAACCTTCCTTAAGGCTCAGCTGGAACCAGTCACGGCAGGTGACACGGTTACCGGACCAGTTGTGGAAATACTCATGGCCGACAATGCTCTGAATGGTATAGAAATCCTGATCGGTGGCAGTCTCCGCACTGGCCAGCACACAAGCCGCATTGAAAATATTGAGGCCTTTGTTTTCCATCGCGCCCATGTTGAAGTCATTCACGGCGACGATCATGAACACATCAAGATCGTATTCACGTCCGTAGGTTTCTTCATCCCATTCCATCGCCTGTTTCAGCGAGTTCAGCGCGTGGTCACATTTATGCTTGTTTTCCGGGTCCACATAAATTCTGAGCGCCACTTCGCGGCCGCTCAAGGTGGTATATTTGTCCTGTTGCACGTAGAGATCACCGGCAACCAGTGCAAATAGATAGCTGGGTTTGGGATGCGGATCATGCCAGCGCACCCAGTGACGGCCATCATCAAAGCGGCCCTGATCTTCCAGGTTACCGTTGGACAGTAATACCGGCCATTTTTCACGATCCGCCACAATGGTGACAGTGAATACCGACATGACATCGGGACGATCCGGGTAATAGGTAATTCGACGGAAACCTTCGGCTTCACACTGCGTGCAAAGAATACGACCGGAATGGTACAACCCTTCCAGCGCCGTGTTCTGATCCGGATGTATATCGGTGGTGATTTCCAGTTCAAATTTTTCCGGTGTATTCGGAATCAACAGTTGACTGTCCGAGCGCTGATACTGGCTGGCAGACAGTGTGTTGCCATTCATTTTGACCGAGACCAGTTCCAGCTCTTCACCATCAAGGATGCAGTCGCCACCGGGGCCTTGAGGATTGCGGCGCATCGTCAGCGTGCTGACTACGCGGGTTTTAGCACTGTCGAGGTTAAATTGCAGCAGTACTTCTTCAACCAGATAGGCTGGCGGCTGGTAATCAGCCAGCAAAGTCACTTTCGGCGAGATTTCAGTAGCGGATGTATCCATGGTTTAAGCTCTTGATTCAGAAATCGTCTATTGTCTTTACAGACCAGACTTCATAGGCCGGGGTTTCGTATGGGTGGGCCGATATCAGTGCCTGCAGGATGGTTTTTATCGAAGAGGCTGGGCAAACGGTTTCAACCCGGAACTCACCCACCCGCTCAATTTCACCCTGCTTACCGATAAAGGGATCACTACCATCCAACGGCCGGAACTGGCCCGTGCCCTGACTTTCCCAGCTGCAGCAATCATAACCATCATAATGCCCGGCACCTGCGGCAAAAATAGCCGCTTTCACCGATTCTTTGTGTGACTCAGGTACGAAAAAGACCAATTTGAGTAATGGCTCAGTCATCTTGAAACCTCCACTTCTGTGCCAGACCGTTACCAGTCTCACTGTAAATGGATTGTCCATCGGGACTAAATGTCAGCGCCTGCAATACGACCCCCGGTTTTAATGCATCTCGGCGCAATGCCTGCCAGCAGCTGATGTTTTCGCCGTTACTGGCACGCCAGGTGCAAATCCGCTGGTTAGGATGGCCGGTGACAATAAACCGGTTATCGCTGGAATAGCCTACCGCGGTGGTGGTTGTTTTAAATACCGGGAAATCACCCCATGGCCCATCCACCGGAATCGGTGACGTAGTCAGTACCGCGATTTCCTTGCCATTGGCGACAGCCCGAATACGGGTCTGATCATTGCCGGCACTGGTGACTGCATAATCATCCTGAGGGCTGAAACTGACAAGCGTCACAGCATTGCCGTGTTTCCACTGACGCAGCTGTTCACCGCTTTGTAAATCCCAGAGCCGGGCGGTCTGATCGTCACCACCGGTTAAAGCCAGTCTGCCATTGCTGGATAAGGCGACAGCATTGATGAGCTGGTTTATCGGGGAGTTAACCGGGGTACCGTCGTGTTCAAATATCTGGCGTACCTGGTTGGCCCTGACATCAAAATAGACGGCTGTGCGGTCCTGCAGGGCCAGCAGCAGGTGGGAGCCATTGGCTGCCAGCGCCATATCCTTGACCGTGGTTGGAAATTGCAGTCGGCTAATCGGTTTGCCGTCTGCCATGCTCCAGAGCACCACGGTGTTGGACTCACAGGTGGCAGCTACCGTGCCGTCTGGTGAGAAAGCCACATCGGTCGCGGTGCTGGCTTCACCCGGCTGATTCTGCCAGGTATAGCGGATTTTGCTCGCTTCGATATCCCAGAGTTTGGCAGGCAAATCAATATCACCGACCAGAGCATAACGTTTGTCTGGTGAAAAAGCCGCAGCGTAATTGCCGTACTGGCTATGCTGCCATGACTCTATAGGTGCCTTTTCACTGTTGCATGCCACCAACAGTGCACTGGCCAGAAACAGCCTGAAAAATGTTGCGATGGGGTGCCTGTTTACCATGCCCCTGAATCAGGACCGCGGCAAAGTGACGCCGGCCTGCCCCTGGTATTTACCACCGCGGTCGGCATAGGAAATTTCGCAGACTTCATCAGACTCGAAGAACAGCATCTGTGCCACACCTTCATTGGCGTAGATCTTGGCTGGCAAGGGCGTGGTATTGGAGAACTCCAGCGTCACCTGGCCTTCCCACTCGGGCTCCAGTGGCGTGACGTTAACAATAATGCCGCAGCGGGCATAAGTTGATTTGCCCAGACAGACAGTCAGGACATTACGCGGAATTTTGAAGGTCTCCACAGTGCGTGCCAGAGCGAAAGAGTTAGGCGGGATGATACAGACATCAGAAGTGACATCCACGAAGCTGCTCTCATCGAAGTTTTTCGGATCCACAATCGCCGAGTTGATATTGGTGAATATCTTGAACTCATTGGAGCAACGAACGTCATAACCGTAGCTGGAGGTGCCATAGGAAATGATACGGTTATCGTTGTGATAACGGATCTGACCCGGTTCAAAGGGTGAGATCATGCCCTGCTCCGCCATCCGGCGAATCCATTTGTCCGATTTGATCATAGTGAGCCGCTTAGCCTTGCATAAAAAGGATAATGATAACGTTATTTTACGACTTGACTGAAGTCGTTTAGCTTATCCGAAGATGACACGGATTATCGCAGATTATTAAATAAGCAAAAAGGCACGGAGACACAGAGAGAAATGTTGTCAGTCGTGCGAATAGCCAGTGTTGGATGGAACCAGTCCCCGCGGGGACTGGACTGCCACGGCCTGAGGCCTCCAAATCACAAAAACATCTCTGTGCCCTCTGTGTCTCTGTGGTTCTTTATTTCTCTGCTTTTCCTTGATTCACACTCAATCTGCGGATGAGCAAAATACTAATCGTTTTTAACGACGATATTGGGGAAGGCTGCGGCATAGTTCTTACCCTGCATCGCCAATCTTGCTGCGAGACGACGGGCAATATGGCGATAGGCCATGGCGATATCCCCTTCAGGATCAGTCACAACGCTTGGCTGGCCACCATCGGCATCTTCACGGATGCGGATATTCAGAGGCAGACTACCCAGCAGGTTGATGCCATATTGATCAGCCATATTCTGACCGCCGCCGCTACCGAAGATGTGCTCTTCGTGACCACACTGGCTGCAGATATGGGTACTCATATTTTCCACCACACCCAGCACTGGCACTTTAACCTTTTCAAACATCTTGTAGGCTTTGCGGGCATCCAGCAGCGAAATATCCTGTGGCGTGGTGACAATCAAGGCCCCGCTGACCGGGACTTTCTGCGACAGCGTCAACTGAATATCACCGGTGCCCGGTGGCAGGTCAATCACCAGATAATCCAGTTGTTTCCAGTTAGTGTCGCCCAGCATTTGCTGAAGCGCCTGGGTCACCATCGGTCCGCGCCAGATCATCGGCTCTTCTTCATCAATCAGAAAACCAATTGACATGCTCTGTACGCCATAGCTTTCAATCGGTTCAATGGTTTTACCGTCCGTTGATTCCGGACGTTTGGTGGTACCCAGCATACGTGGCTGGCTGGGACCATAAATATCAGCATCCAGCACGCCGACGGTGGCGCCTTCAGCCGCGAGTGCCAGTGCCAGATTTACCGCGGTGGTGGATTTACCGACGCCGCCTTTACCGGAAGCAACCGCGATAATGTTTTTGACGTTTTCCAGCGCGGGTACACCCTGCTGGACTTTGTGTTTGATGACTTTGGTGTCAACTTTGACGCTGACACCGTCTGCGCCGGCAGCATTCAGCTTGTCTGCCAGTTGTTGCTGAAGTTCAGTCGCATAGCCTTTGACCGGATAACCAAGGGTGACAGTAACTACCTGTTTATCGCCCTCCTGCTCCACTTTGATGCCTGGTTTGGTCTCACCGAGCTTGATTTCGGTGGCGGGGTCCACAAAATCATTGATGATTTCCTGAACTTGGTTTTTATCTAACATTCATCACTCCTGTCTGTTCAGCGCGTGCACTGTGTTTTTGAGATACCCCTTATTCTAACGGCTGGCTGCGACGGCTTCATCCATACAGCTATTGTGGCTTTTGCAGCAGACGAAAAAAAACGCCATCAATGATGGCGTTTCAGCTCATAAATACTAGTTGGGGCCCCGGAGCTTGTTTTGCAAGGGCCAGTCACGATAATTAAACACCTGCCCGGCCTGACGTACGCGGGCTATTTCGGTCAGGTCCAAATCAGCATAGACCCACTGGGCAGTCTCTGCACTACCCTCGGCCAGAATGCCGTTATCCGGAAAACCATAATCGACCGGGGTATAGACACTGGCACGACCGGTGTTGAAATCGACCGCTTCCGACCATTCAGCATTACCGAAAGTGGGGGACTGCAGCACATAACACTGGTTTTCCAGTGCCCGTGCCTGACAGCCGATACGGACCCGGTAAAAACCAGCCTGGGTGTCAGTGCAGCTGGGTGCCAGAATCACATCGGCACCGGCCTGAACCTGCTGATGGGCAATCATGGGAAACTCGGTGTCATAGCAGATATTAATGCCCAGTCGGCCGATATCCGTATCGATCACCTTGATATCCTGACCTGCGTGAATCAGCCACTGCTCATTCTCAAAGCGGGTCATGATCAGCTTATCCTGGAAGTCAATAAGTCCCTCCACGCCATAGAGGTTGGCACGGTTACGGAATGTGCCGTCTTCCTGCAGGACCGGGAAGCTGCTGGCCAGAATCATCACATCAAACTGACGCGCCAGCTCGATATGCAGCGCTTCGTAATCCTGATAAATTTCCTGCATTGAGTGCAGCTGTTTACCCAAATCCTTGTAGACTCCTTCACCGAACAAAGACGCCAGCTCCATGCTGCCGTATTCGGGAAACACCAGCAATTTGGCCTGATGCGTGGCTGCCTGTTTGACCCAGTGAGTGAGCTTGGTTTCAAACTCGCTCCAATCCTGGAAAAAGCCGATGTCGTACTGTGCGACGGCTGCTTTTACTTTGCTCATTAAATTTTCTTCATCCAGAAAGTCATCGGCTTGGGCGACTCATCCGTTTCATCCAGTTCTTTCCAACTGAAAGTCGTGTTGAGATCATCATATTTTTCATAACCGCGCTTGCGCCAGAAATTATCCAGCGGCACGTAATCGGCCGGTCGTCTCGGGTGGTTTTCAGGACGCTGCACACCGCAGAAGCAGCTGTACTCAAAACCGCCGATTTCCTGCGCATGATCTTCACGATGATCGAAGAAAGCGACACCGGCCCCCTGCCCGCGGTATTCCGGCAATAAGACCGATTCACCGCAGTAGAAAATCTTGTCGACATCATAGTCGGCAGCGATAAAGGGCGCTTTGACCTCTTCCGTTTCATGCTTAAGCGGGATGCCGGTTGAGGCACCCACCACTTTATCACCATCAAAAGCCAGCACGATCACGCTGTCAGGGGCTTCAATATAGGTTTGCAGATACTTTTCTTCGTAGGCCAGATCGCCGTCGTAGAGATAGGGCCAGTCACGAAACACCTGAATCCGGAGCCGGGCAAGCTCCGGAATATATTGGTTCAGCTTATCGCCGGAGAGTCGTTCCAGTTTCAGCATTGTCATTCCAATCGTCGTTTTATGCTGTGAAGATTTTTCCTCAGGCTAAAGCGGATTCAAACTAAGAATGGCTTTGACATGATGTCAGTGAGCACTTTAGTTTGAATCCGACACCATCGCGGAAAAAGACGCAGCAGTTTAACCTGCGACTTGGGCGATCCAGTCTTCCAGGTTGTAGTAGTTGGTGATACGGGCGACTTTGCCGTCACGAATCACAAAAAAGGCACCGGCAGGCAGACGGTAAGTCTGACCGGCAGCTTCAGGCAAGCCTTCGTCAGTTGACAGGTATTCACCCAATACAGTGAATTCAACCGCAGCGCGATCACCTTCATCATTGGTGGTGATGGAAATATCAACGATTTGCTCTTTGTAATGCGCGTTCATGCGGTCCATGAACTTGGAGAAAGCTTCCTTACCGACTTCACGACCGCTCTGGTTAACGTCATGGATCACGTCGTCAGTCAGCATGGCCAGGAAAGCATCCATATCCTGACGGTTAAAGGCATCGTAGTAGTCTTGCAGCAGTTTTATAGTGGCTTGGTTCATGGTCAAAATTCCGCACAGAAAAAACGGCGGATTTTAGCCCGTAAACGCTTCAATGAAAAGCATAAATATTGATTAAACACATTTGTTTCACCACGGAGGCACAGAGGTCACAGAGAGAATCCGGCCGCGGACACTCGGAAGTGCTGTTGAGGATAAAACGCAAGGAAGGTTAAACCAATCCGGGACTGGATTGCTTCGGCTTGGGCCTCGCAATGACTGGCTTAATAAATTCCTCTATGTCCTTTGTGACTCTGTGGTTACTTTTATCAGAATCAACGCTGATTGCGCTGGACGATACCCATCAGTTTGTAGGTCAGCATGGAGGCAGCGAAATCATACGCATGAAAGCCTTCAATCGGCGCAAACTCCATTACATCAAAGCCGATGATCTCGCGTTGTTTGGCGACGGATTCGAACAGATTCAGCGTCTGATACCAGCCCAACCCGCCTGGCACCGGCGTGCCGGTGGAGGGAAACACGGAGGGATCCAGTCCATCGATATCAACAGTAAAAAAGACTTTCTGCGGAAAATCATCCGGCAATGTGATGCTCTGAATATTGTTCTGCACCAGTTCATCAGCATCTTTGAAATGCACACCGAACTCCTCGCGAAAGCCCATTTCTTCCTCGCAGAATGCACGGATACCCAGCTGGTAAAGCGGAATGCCCATATCCACCACCCGCTTCATCACCGAGGCATGACTCAGCAAATCGCCTTCATAGGCCTGACGTAAATCAGCATGGGCATCAATCTGTACCACGCCGAAATCGCTTATGCCGGCATCAACCAGGCCTTTGATCACGCCATAAGTGACGGTGTGTTCGCCGCCCAGCACCACGGGCATCGCGCCCTGACGAACGATATTGGCAGTAGCCGTAGCGATGTTGTCGATAACCTGTTTGGCATCGACACTACAGTCAACCGGCTCACAGGTGTAAATACCGGCATCACAGGGCTTGCTGTAACCGTCCCACTCTTCCAGTTGCCATGAGGCTTCCAGAATCGATGAGGGTCCCAGACCGGTGCCGCCACCGTAAGAGACGGTTTTCTCAAACGGGACCGGCAGTACATGAAACATCGCTTTATCGGGCGCTGGCTGGTCGATTTCCGAGCCAAGAAAAATGGGATATTCGAGTTGTTTCATATCAGGAGAGCCTGTGTTTAAAGTCCTGGTAGCCAAACTCTTTGACTACTCTCAGCGCGTCAGTTTCCGAGTTCCAGATCGCGATCGCCGGTAATTTGGTGCCGTTAAAAGTCGTGGTTTTGACCATGGTGTAATGGCTCATATCTTCAAATATCAGCCGCTGACCGATCTGCAACGGTTCGGGGAAGCTGTAATCGCCGATCACATCGCCGGCGAGACAGGTCAGACCACCCAGACGATAGGTATGTTCAAACTCATCCGGCTCACCTGCGCCGGTAATATCCGGTCGGTATGGCATTTCCAATGTGTCAGGCATATGGCAGGTGGCTGAGGTATCCAGAATCGCCTGATTTAACTGATTCCAGGTGATATCCAGCACTTCGCAACTGAGGATACCAGTACCGATCGCCATGGCTTCGCCCGGCTCCATATAGACCTCGACATCATGCCGCTGTTTGAATGCCTGGACCAGTTCCACCAGGCCATTGATATCGTAGCCCTCGGCGGTGATGTGATGACCGCCACCAAAGTTAACCCAGTGCATTTGCGGCAATAGATGGCCGAACTTGTCCTCCACCGCTGCGACCGTTCTGGCCAGTGGTTCAAAGCCCTGCTCGCAGAGGGTATGGAAATGCAGACCGCTAATCCCCTCCAGCGCCGCCTCATCCAACTGAGACAGCGGAATGCCAAGACGTGAGCCCGGTGAACACGGGTCATAAATCGGCACGGTGCCCTCGGAATGTTCTGGATTGATTCTCAGTCCAAAGTGCAGTTCAGGCCGCTGCTTTTTGGCAGCAAGGCACTGTTCACGAAACCGCAACCACTGGCCGCAGGAGTTGAACACAATGTGATGGGCAAAAGTCAGCAGTTCATCGATATCTGCCTGACTGAAGGCGGCGGCAAAAGCATGCACTTCACCGCCGTATTCTTCATAACCCAATCTGGCTTCATGCAGACCACTGGCGCAGGTGCCGCTCAGATATTTGTGGGTCAAATCACCAAAAGACCACATCGAGAACGCTTTCAGCGCACCCAGCACCTTGGCGCCGCTGGCCTCAGCGACTTCGCTCAGAATACGAAGATTACGCTCGACCGCGACTTCATCGACCACAAAACAGGGTGATGGCAGGCGTGAAAGATCGAGTTTGGAGAAATCGGTGAATTGCATTGAAAAATTTTTATCCGCAGATTACGCCGATTTCACAGATGAAAACGCCTTTCAAAATAATCTGCGTCCATCTGCGAAATCAGCGGATTTATGTAAACCTAATCCAGATCGAAGTTATCGAGCTCAACCACCTGCCAGGGCAGGCCATATTTGTTCATGTCTTCCATAAAAGGATCCGGATCGAACTGCTCCATATTCCAGACACCCGGCTTTTTCCACTTGCCTTCCAGGATCATTTTAGCGCCGATCATGGCGGGTACACCGGTGGTGTAGGAAATCGCCTGGGATTGCACCTCCTGATAGCAGTCCTGATGGTCCTTGATGTTGTAGACGTAGACAATTTTTCCCTTGCCGTCTTTCACCCCTTTGACGACGCAACCGATACAGGTTTTACCCTTGGTACGCGGTCCCAGCGTGGATGGATCCGGCAGCAGGGCTTTAAGGAACTGAATCGGGACAATCTGCTGGCCCTGGAATTCAACTGGCTCGATACCCGTCATGCCGACATTGCCCAGCACTTCCAGGTGCTTGAGGTAGTTATCACCGAAGCTCATCCAGAACTGGGCCCGTTTCAAGGTCGGGAAATGCTTGACCAGCGACTCCAGTTCTTCATGGTACATCCGGTAGATATTGTAGGTGCCGACTTCATCCGGGCAGGTGAAACTGGCTTTTTTCGACATCGCCGGGGTTTCAACGAACTCACCGTTTTCCCAGTGACGACATTCAGCCGTCACTTCCCGAATATTGATTTCCGGATTGAAGTTGGTCGCAAACGGATAGCCGTGATCACCGCCATTAACGTCGATGATGTCGAGTTCATGAATTTCATCGAAGTAGTGCTTGGCAATCCAGGTGGTGAACACATTGGTCGCCCCCGGATCAAAGCCACTGCCCAGCAGCGCAGTGAGGCCCGCATTCTTGAACTTGTCCTGATAAGCCCACTGCCACTTGTATTCGAACTTGGCGGTATCCAGTGGCTCGTAGTTGGCGGTGTCGAGATAATCGATACCGGCTGCCAGACAGGCATCCATAATGCTCAGATCCTGATAAGGCAGGGCCACATTGATCACCAGATCCGGTTTTTCCTGCTCAAGGAAAGCGGTCAGTTCAGCGACGTTGTCGGCATCGATTTTGGCGGTTTTAATCGGGCGTTCCAGTTGCGCAGCAATTGCTTTGCATTTTTCTTCGGTGCGGCTGGCCAGCACGATGTCAGAAAACACTTCCGGCAGTTGTGCGCATTTGTGTGTTACCACACCGCCGACGCCACCGGCGCCGATAATCACGACTTTAGACATAACAAGAACCTTTCCTTAATTAATTAACTATTCGGAAAAACAAGATTATTAACGTTCGAAGAATGTGTAACCGTGCATGCTTTCACGGAAGGCGCGCAGCATCTGCTGACGCATCGGCACCGAGATCCGGCCGTCACGCACCGCCTGTTCGGCGATACGTCGGAACTGTTCCTGAATCAGTTTCGGATCATATTCCACATAGCTCAGGACATCGGCAATGCTGTCACCATGGAATTCACGGCGGAAATCAAAGCTGCCGTCTTCATTGATATGCACACTGACCACATTGGTGTCACCAAACAGGTTATGCAGATCACCCAGGGTTTCCTGATAGGCACCGACCAGGAACACACTGACGTAATACTCCTCGCCTTCTTTCAACGGATGCAGTGGCAGTGTTTTACGCACCCCTTCCGGTGAAATGAAGTTATCGATTTTGCCATCGCAGTCACAGGTCATATCTGCCAGCACGCCATCGCGCACCGGTGCTTCATTGAGCCGGTGGATGGGCATAATCGGGAACAGCTGATCAATTGCCCAGATATCAGGCAGCGACTGGAACAGGCTGAAGTTGCCGTAATAAATATCGGACATCAGTTCCGGCAACGCCTCCAGTTCCTGTGAGACACGCCTTGCCTGTGGCAGCAGGTTGGAAATCTTGTCCAGAATGGCCAAAGTCACATTTTCCGCCAGCGCCCGATCCCGGAGTGTCGCCTGTCCATGGTGGAACAACTCCCGCACTTCGTCACGGTAGTACAGGGCATCGTTATAGCATTCCTGCAGATGCTCAACCTTGACATAATCCATCACGCCGTACAGATTGACGATAAGATCATGACTGTCTTCGGGTGGCTCGGGCGGGATGATTCCCGGTTTGTGCTCACGGACCTCCAGAATGTTGAACAGCAGCATTGAGGAATAGGCCACCAGCGCCCGGCCTGACTCGGAAATAATCACCGGATGTTTGATGTCCTGCGGATCCAGGCATTCCTGCAGGGTCTCGACGATGTTATAGCAGTATTCATCCAAACCGTAGTTCATACTGTGAGTGCTGTTACTGCGAGCACCTTCATAGTCCACTGCCAGACCGCCACCGAGATCGATGTAGCCCATCGGCGCGCCTTCTTCAATTAAACCGGCATAGAAACGACAAGCTTCCATCACCCCGCTGCGAATATTGCGGATATTGGGGATCTGCGAGCCCAGATGACTGTGCAGCAGTTGCAGACAATGCAGCATATCGGCCTGCTTGAGCTTTTCCACCACATTGAGCAAAGCATTCGTGGACAGGCCAAAGATGGAGCGATCACCACTGTCTTCGTTCCAGTGCCCTTCCACCATCGAAGCCAGACGGATTCGTACGCCGATCAGAGGGTCGATACCCAGCGCCCGGCTGCGCTCAAGGATGATATCGAGCTCCATCGCTGTTTCCAGCACAAAAAAGCACTTGATTCCCATCTGACGGGCATAAAGGCCCAGTTCGATGAACTCTTCGTCTTTGTAACCATTACAGATGATCAGGCTGTCATGGTCTCGCAACTGTGACAGGGCAATAATCAGTTCAGCCTTGCTGCCGGCTTCAAGGCCGTGATGATAGCGGCTGCCGTAGTCAGCGATTTCCTCGATAACATGGCACTGCTGATTAACCTTGATGGGAAACACGCCGCGGTAATCATTCTGATAATTGGCATCTTTAATGGCTTTGCCAAAAGCTTCGTTGATCTGGGTGATGCGCTGATCCAGCAGGTTCTCAATGCGCAGCACGGCAGGCATATCCAGACCGCGTTCGCGCATGCCCTTGACGATATCAATGATGGGCACCTGTATGGTTTTATCACCGAACTGCAGCGAGACAACAGCATTGCCATCATCTGACACATCGAAATAGTCACTGCCCCAGTCACGAACACCGTATAAACGGGCACTATGTTCAGCACTCCACTCAGCGCTCAAGTCCAGGTCATTGTCCAGCATTGAGGAGAGGTGGTTTTGCATCGGCAGCGATTCCTAATGATGTGGATTAAAGTGCGCGATTTTCACTACTTTGGTGTGAAAATGCAAAGAATAATTACAACAAATAAGTCCTAAACTTTACAGTAGCATGACTGCAGATGCCCAGAGACTGTTCCCGCCTCTTTCCCAGGCTCTCAAACTGTGCAGCATAGCCTCATCATCAGGATAGGCCTCCCCTCAACTTAGGGGATAATGATATCCTTCTCGACTGATAACCTAGGGCTTGTGAATCCGTCATTTCCGCCACCCTGGCGACGATGGAGACACAGTCTCAGAATGACCTGAAATGTGATGTATGAGCATCATGGTAATTGTTGTGGAACCACTTGTCAGCCGCGTGGATTATCCCCAACTCACAGCGGTACTGCCGGATAAATGAAAAGCATACTTATAGTTGAAGATTCTGAAGCTACCCGTCATCGCCTTGAAGATGCGATAACAAATGGTGGCCAGTTTGAACTCAGTGGCGCTGTCAGCACCTACACCGAGGCGCTGGACTTTATCCGTCAAACCCCGCCCGACATTCTGCTCACCGATCTGGATTTGCCGGATGGTAATGGTGTCGACCTGATTAAGCTCATCAATCTACCTGCGGTGAAAACCCAGCTTGCTATTGTGATCACAGTATTCGGTGATGGTTATCATGTCATCGAGGCGCTGAAAGCCGGCGCGTCGGGTTATCTTCTTAAAGATGATGATTTTATGGATATCAACGAGGCCATCTCCCAGATGGTTGAGGGTGGTGCGCCTATCAGTCCGAGCATTGCCCGTTATCTACTCAACGAACTGTCCATCACTGAATCCTCCAGCGAAGATCAAAAACCGGCCGCCAGCATTCTCAGTCCTCGTGAAAAAGAGGTATTGCTGCTCGTCAGCAAGGGATACACCTCTAAAGAGATAGCCAAAATGCTGGATCTCTCTTATTACACTGTAAGGGAATACGTCTCTAACGTTTATAAAAAACTTTCAGTGAAAAATAAGATGCAAGCTGTGAGTGAAGCGACGCTCCTGGGCATCATCTAAAGGTAGAACAATGAGAACAAAATCTGCGCCCTTAATCATGACATTGATGCTGGGGCTGACGCCCCAGTACGCCCTGTCGGACGAGTTTGAGGATGAATTTTTTAGTGAATTGCCTGTGATAACAAGTGCCAGCCGTCTGAACCAATCAGTGCTCTCCTCGCCCTCAGCGGTGACGGTCATTGACAGTGCGATGATTGAAGCCAGCGGTTTTATTGAAATCGCCGATATTTTCCGACTGGTACCCGGGTTCCAGGTAGCACATGCCGATGGCAATACCCATGCAGTGGTGAATCATGGCGATGGCTGGGAATATCCAAGCCGCATGCAACTGCTGATTGATGGCCGCTCTACCTATACATCGGCTCTGTCAGCAATCGATTGGAACACACTCGGCATACAGATTGAGGATATTGAGCGGATTGAAGTAGTCCGTGGCCCGGCCGCTTCAGCCTATGGTGCCAACTCCTTTTCAGGCGCCATCAATATCATAACCAAAGCGCCGGAATTGGATAATGAGTGGGAAGTCGGTGCCCGTTTTGGCAACATCGGAGAACGTCGCCTGTTGCTCCGGCACAGCGGTGAAATGAAAGATTTCAACTATCGAATCAGTGCCGCAGGCCGTGATAATGGGGGCTTTGATGATTATCAGGATACACGTGACCTTCACGACCTGTCCCTGACTGGTCGCTACAATTTCAGTCCACGTAACGCAATTTTTGCTCATTTCAGTGCCACCACCGGTGATGCTGAAATGCCCCCGATTGATCCTTCAAACCCCACCAGTTTTTATGACCGAAAACGAGATACTGACGCAGTGTCAGCGCACCTGCGCTGGGATCACCTGATCAACGACACCCAGGAACTTAAGGTTAACTTTTATCACAACTACCGTGATGAAGATGACATGACACGTTCATATCCACTCTGGCAACTGCTTGAGGCTCCGGCACCGGGATTTGTCCCGGCAGAACTCGGGGATCCACAACAGACCATTGTCGCCGGTGAACGCACCTATCGTAGTCACCGTAGTGACCTGGAACTCCAGTACAGTGAAATTCTCAATAGCGGCATACAATACGTCGTCGGTGTTGGTGGTCGCTACGACACGATGGAAAGTAAGGCCTTCTTCGCAGATAAAGGCACGGTCTCCAATACCAGTTTCCGTGCTTTTGGCAATGTTCAATGGCCACTGGGCAAAAAATTTACGGCCAATGCAGGTGGTTTTATCGAAGACAACCGTACCGATAAACCGCGCTTCTCCCCACGTGCCAGTCTGACATGGCATATCAAGGAGACACAGTCTCTTCGTCTGGGTTACTCCAAGGCATATCGTATTCCCTCACTGCTGGAAGAGAACTTTGAGGTGAATTTGCGGACTGCGAATGGCGCCACACTCGACCAGGTATTTCTGTCAAACGACGACATAGAAGCTGAAGAGGTCAGAGCTCTCGATATCGGATATGTCGGTCGTATGCAAAATGTTCCATTGAGTTGGGAAGTGCGTGCCTACCGTGAGGAATACGACAAGGTCATCGATTTCTACATCGATAATGATCCCGGTACCGGTGACCCCGACGATGAATTAAAACGCATCGGCAATGTCTACGAATCGACGATGTATGGTTTTGAGGGCTCAGTCTTGTTCCGTCCCGAACAAAATAGCTTTATTCGACTGCATTTCAACCGTGGACATGAAACCGGCTCTGCCATAAAAGAAATCAATCAGAGCCCCCCAAGACCCGCTACTGAAATCACCTCGCTTGACAGTCGTGCACCACGGAAAAGTTATGGCATTCTGGCAGCTAAAAGCCTGGATGATTGGCAATTCAATGTCGGGCTCTACCATGTGGGCACCATGGAGTGGTATGGCCGGGGTGACAAGGTCGATTCTTACACGAGGCTTGATGCTTCAGTTATTAAACGAATACCTCTGTCAGGACGTCAGGAACTGGTATTGAAGCTAGGAGGGCAAAATATTGGTAATGAAAAATACAGCGAGTTCATGCAGGATGACGACGATGACTTTCTGCTGGAATATGAACCGCGTTACTACTTCAGCGTCACCTACCTGAATTTCTGAGTGAGACGCTTACTGGCAGTCACCTTTCTGCTGCTGTGTGCGTTGGGGCCGGCACATGCCGGCTCCGTGCATCTCTTGTTGTCTGACAATACTGACGCCTACCTCAGGGCCGCTGAACGTATTCAGCACCAGCTTAGTACACAGTCCCATCCAGACAAAATGACCGTCAGTTCAATCGCTTCCGCTGCCAGCAGCGCCATTAGCAAGCAGGACTTAATCGTCAGTATTGGCGAAGCAGCGGTTCGATACAGTCAGCAGCATTACACTGAAAACCCTCAGCTATACAGTTACGTCGACAACAGCGTTTTGCCGCTCAACAGTCAAGCCCCATGGGCTGCAGTACTCCTCGAGCAGCCGCTGCAACGCCGGCTCGATACAGCGGTGAGCATTGCCAGCAAGCGTTATAACAACAAAATTGTCATTGCTGTTTCAGATAATAACCAGGCAATAAAACAAGCGATAGACCAACTCATCATCCCGGAGACGGTAACGTTGGATGTTGTCAGTGTGGAAGCGAACATTGAACCCGCCAGACAAGTCGATAAAGCACTCTTCAATGCCGGCGTTTTGATTGCTGTTCGTGATCCGCACATCTGGTCGGGTGAAAATGCCAAATGGATGCTCTATCAGAGTTATAAATATAAAGTGCCGGTCATCGGTTATTCTAGGAGTTTTCTGAAAGCGGGAGCACTGTTATCGGTTTACGCGGCACTGGAAGATGTCGCTACTACAACGGCAGATATCATCAACGATTGGCATGACAGTAATGGAAAACTCAGTCGGGAAGGACCCCATTATCCGCCGATGACCATTTCGGTTAATAAAAACATTGCCCGGGCGCTAAACCTGAGCCTTCCCGAAAATCTGATCCAAGGTGAGCAAGCCAATGTTCGTCACTAAACTGAAAACTCAGTTACTGCTGATCACCATTGTCCCGTTATTAATCACGATTGTTTTCATTGCTCTGTTGATCCTGTTTGACGTGCTGGAAAGTATTGAAACCGAAGTCACAAACCGCGGTGAAAGTATTGCAGCACAGGCATCAGTGATGTCAGAGTTCGCGCTTTACACCGGTGACATTGATACCCTCGAGCAAGTCGCTGATTTAATGATCAAAACACACGAACTTGCACATATTCGCTTTATTGACAGTACCGGTGAGCAGTTGCTGCATGAAACCGGCCCTACCGGGAACGACAGTATCAGAGAATTCAGTTTGCCAATCTACGCCCGAGGCCCCGAACTGGAGGATTTTGGTGGTCGTGTCCAGGAAGCTGAAAATCGCATACCACTGGGCACGATTGATATCGGGCTAACCCGAAACAGCGCAGAAGCCCAACGCTTCCATGCCTATATGAAAGTACTGGGCATCTCTTTGCTCGCACTGGGTCTGGGTTTGCTCCTGGTGTATATTTTCAGCCGCAGAATCAGTCATGCCATCAATGCACTGATAGCCACGGCAGCCAAACTCGAACAACGAGATTTTACGGCAAGAGTCAATGAAAACGGCACCGGAGAACTGCTCAATTTTCAACGTACTTTCAACAGCATGATCGCATCACTGGAGCGAAATGAGGCTGAGTTGCAGGATAAAGTCAGTGCTGCCACCGCCTCATTGAGTTACACCGTCAATCAATTATCGGAAAAGAACGAGGCACTGGCACAGCAGCGCCAGGAAACGATCGATCTCGAGCGCAGTAAAGCCATTCTGGAAGAACGGGAGCGCATCATGCGCGATATGCATGACGGTATTGGCGGACAACTTGTGGCTTCCCTGGCTATTCTGGAGCGTGAAAAGGACACAGAGATGAAACGTAACATTCAGACTGTACTGACTGAGTGTCTGAATGATTTACGTTTGATCATTCACTCTCTCAGCATGCAGAACAGTGTGATGGGATCGTTGCTCGCCGATTTTAAATACCGCACCAGCCGCAAGCTGGAGCAACTGGACATTGATCTCGACTGGCAAGTGGCCAGCGAAGCAGAGACCCTGCCGATCAAGCCGCAAACAGGCCTTCACCTGTTGCGTATTCTGCAGGAAGCTTTTACAAATATTCTAAAGCATTCCGGTGCCGCCAACATCCATTTCAGCGCAGCTCAGACTGGAGAAAACTTTCAGATTATCATTGAGGATGACGGCTATTTTGCGCCACAGCCTGATGAACTCAATCAAGGCCACGGCATCAGCAATATGAAGTCCCGAGCCGCCAGGCTGGGTGGTCAATTACAGATTGGACAAAAAACCCCGGGGGGCTGCCAGCTTATCTTAACGTTTCCATTGAGTTCCCCTCCCCCCTAATAGAGGGGGTAACTGTGACCGGCCCTCAGCCGTATCCTTGCACAGGCATGAAATTCTTTAGGACGTTGCGCTGCAACAGGGTAGAAATTTTATGTTTTCCCTTTACATCCTCATGGGCTTTGCCCATGAGGTTTTTTTAATCAACACGGTCTCTAAATAATTGGCAATTCTTCGGGCATGCCATTATCTGTTGCCGGGTTGAGCCCGGAATGAAAAGCTTCCACGCCCTCAGCCACTTCATCCGGCTTATTAAAGCGGGCTATGTGAAACAAAGCCTCGCCTTCATTGACCAGTGGGATATTCGTTCTGCCGATAATCACACCGGCACTGGTGGCAAATACTTCCGTCTCCGAATTATCTTTACCGTAGGGTGCGGCGACCATGCCCAGTAGATCCCCTTTATTGACACTGGCCCCCATCGGTACCAGCATCCGGAAAATACCGCTTTGCGGGGCTCTCACCCAGACACTGGAGCGAGCCACAAAGGGGTCCCGTTTTTTAGTTTTTTTACTGGAAGGAGCCAGCATGCCGATTTTACGCATGACCTCCAGCACGCCTTTCACACCCGCACGGATCGCCAACTCATTAAAACGCAGCGCTTCACCGGCCTCATAAACAATGACTGGTACATCGGACTGCTGAGCCGCATAACGCAATGAGCCCTCAATAAGACCTGAGTTCAGTATCACCGGGGCATCAAAGGCTCTTGCCATGGCTTCTACTTCCGGGTTGGACAGATCAGCCCGCATTTGCGGCAGGTTGTCACGATGAATGGCGGCCGTATGCAAATCAATGCCATGACTACAGTGCTGAACGACTTCAGTCATAAAACAATGCGCCAGGCGGGCGGCCAGTGAGCCTTCATCTGAGCCCGGAAAGCAACGATTAAGATCACGCCGGTCCGGTAAATAGCGGGATTGATTGAGGAAACCGTAGACATTAACAACCGGAATCGCTATCAAAGTACCGCGAAGCCCTTTCAGGCTCTTGCTTTTCACCAATCTGCGAATAATCTCAACGCCGTTAATCTCATCCCCGTGCACCGCCGCCGAGACAAACATCACCGGTCCTGAGCGACGACCACTGATAACCTGAACCGGCATGCTCAATGCTGTGTGCATGTAAAGGTCAGGTAGCGGGACTTCGATAATACGATTCTGGCCCGGCTTGATCTGTTCGCCGGCAATCATCAGCGGGTCAGCCACAATCAGCCTCTCCCACGTGTCTGGGTCTTGCCCAGCTTGGCATTTTTCTCGATGAACTCAATAATTTGATTGGCGATGTCTTTACCGGTTGCCTTCTCAATGCCTTCCAGGCCCGGCGAGGAATTGACCTCCATGACTACCGGACCATGGTTGGAACGCAGCAGGTCAACACCGCACACATTCAGGCCCATGGTTTTTGCAGCCCGAACGGCAGTGGCACGTTCTGACGGCGAGATACGAATCAGATTGGCGCTACCACCTCGATGCAGGTTGGAGCGAAATTCCCCCTCCTTACCCTGACGTTTCATTGCGGCGACCACTTTGTCCCCCACGACAAAACAACGAATGTCTGATCCACCGGCTTCCTTGATAAATTCCTGAACCAGGATGTTGGCATTCATACCCAGAAAAGCCTCAATAACACTCTCGGCCGCTTTCTCGGTTTCAGCAAGGACCACACCGATGCCCTGAGTCCCTTCCAGCAATTTAATCACCAGCGGCGCACCACCGACCATTTTGATCAAATCATCCACATCGTCAGGCCGATGGGCGAAACCGGTGACCGGCAAGCCAATCCCTTTTCGTGACAGCAATTGCAAGGCACGGAGTTTGTCACGCGAACGGCTGATAGCGACAGATTCATTCAGCGGATAAACGCTCATCATCTCAAACTGCCTCAGTACTGCTGTGCCATAAAAAGTGACTGAAGCCCCGATTCTTGGGATCACGGCATCGTAGCCTGTCAGAATTTCGCCTTTGTAATGAACTTCCGGCTTCAGTGAAGTGATGTTCATATAACAGCGCAATACGTCCAGCACATGGACTTCATGCCCCCGGGCCTCGGCTGCCTCAACCAGTCTGCGAGTGGAGTAAAGTCTCGGGTTACGCGACAGGATGGCAATCTTCATTCACTTTCTCCGTCAAGGATCTCTTTGCGTGGTTCGGCATTTGCTTCATTGTTACTCTGCCCTGCCAGAAAAGACAAAGCAGGGTTAACCACAATATTGCCCGCTGTCATCGCTGTGCGACCTAACAGCATCCGAAACAGCATATTATCGCGGTTTGTCAGTGTGACTTCTATAGGCCATGTTTTGTTACCCAGCCTGACTTCTGTGAGGATAACGTAACGTTTTTCAGTGTGGCCTCCTGAATCTGTGACATTGCGCTCGTCTATGACCTCGGCATCACACCAGACGACTGTGTCCGTGTCCCCCTGGTTCGGATGCAGACCAAAGCGCACTCTCGTTTTACCGTCTTTTTGGTATGGATTGACCTCAAAGGCATGAATTGCAGATGTTCGGGCACCGGTATCAACCTTGGCCTTGATTCTTTCAATACCCAGTTGGGGCAGCGAGAGCCATTCACGCCAGCCGACAGTCAAAGCGACACCGATATTGTTCTCAGTGTTTCCAGTCATCTTGTTTCCATAGCATCATGATTATCAAGTGTTGCACAGAGCAGGCTGATTTCAAGACTTTATTCCCAGTCTTCCATCCCGCTTTGCTCAAACAGGACTCAGTCTGTTTTTCGTCTTCCACGCCAGACCGTGTCACGCCGCTCACGCTCCGTCGGATAGCCTTCTATGTGCAGTTCCTGAGTTTGTATGTTGGATGAACGTCGACGTTCATGGCGTCGGTCTTTGTAATGGACGTAACTGCAACGGCAGTCATTGGGTTTACCACAGTCTCTCAGCGGTAAAGTGGGTGCTTCTCTGGCAAGAAATATTCGGCAGGAAGCTTCGTAAGCAGCTTCGCAAGCCTCATGTTTGATAGGTTTTATTTTTACCGCAGCATAGGGGTTGACAGGCTTGGGAGCAGGAGCAGCGGCGTTTTGTTTACGCCGGCTCAGGAGCCAGACAACAACAACGAGCAACAGCACGATCAGCGCTGATATCATCCAGGCAAGCTGCACTCTCGTTCTCCCTGCTCAATACACTGCCATAAAGTTGAAACTATAGCTTTGTCTGCAGTGTAGAGCAATGCATCATTTATCCGCGACGGTAGAGCAGGCGATTCATTTTGGTGATGGTGCTGACCTTGATTTCTTTGGGGCAGACGCGCTCACATTCGCGGTAGTTGCTACAGCTGCCAAAGCCTTCCTCTTCCATCGCTTCCAGTAATTTTGCCGGCCTCGCTTGATCCAGTTGCCCCTGAGGCAGGGTCGACAGATGTGCTACTTTTGCTGCCACAAACAAGGTGGCAGAAGCGTTAGGACAGACGGCAACACAGGCTCCGCAACCAATACAGGTAGCGGCATCGAAAGCCTGGTCGGCGACTTCTTTTTCGACCGGTAAGGTATTGGCTTCACAGGCCGAACCGGTTCGGATAGGTATATAACCACCTGACTGAATAATGCGATCAAACGCGCTGCGGTCGACGATCAGATCTTTAATAACCGGAAACGCAGTGGCACGCCAGGGTTCAATCCACAGCTCTTTATCCTGCTTGTAGTCACGCATGTACTGCTGGCAGGTCGTGGTGGCCCTGTGTTTACCATGCGGCGTGCCGTTAATGACCAGATTGCACGAACCACAAATGCCTTCCCGACAGTCAAAATCGAAAGCCACCGGCTCTTTATCAGCCAGAATCAGGTTTTCATTCAGCGCATCCAGCATTTCCAGAAATGAAGAGTCTTCACTGGCATCGACTTCATGCGCCTCAAAGAAGCCCTCGGCTTGTGGGCCGTTTTGTCGCCATATGTTTAATTTAAAGATCATTGGTAATTTCTTATGCTGGGTCGGACAAAATCGAAATGCAGATACTCACGGAATAACTTCGGTTTGCTGGTATCACCACTGTACTGCCAGGCTGCCACGTAGGAATAGTCCATATCGTTGCGCTTGGCTTCGCCATCATCAGTCAGATGTTCTTCCCGGGCATGACAGCCGCAGGACTCTTCCCTGTCAAGCGCATCAAGACACATCAGCTCGGCCAGTTCGAAGAAATCGGCAACACGACCCGCACGCTCCAGGGTTTGATTAAGCTGTTCAGCATCGCCGGTGATTTTGACTTTTTGCCAGAACTCCCCGCGCAACGCCCTGATTTTCTCGATTGCCGTCAGCAGCGTATGCTTCTCCCTCGCCATGCCGCAGGCATGCCAGAGGATCTGGCCCAGCCGACGGTGAAAATCATCGGCTGTCACTGACGCTTCTGGCGCATTCATCAGTTTATCAATCCGTGTGCGGGCTTCCTCAATCGCCGCATCTGCCTGAGACTGGTACTGCGCGGCCTGGATTGGCTTGTGGCGGGCAAGATAGTCAGAGACGGTGGTAGGCAGTATAAAATAGCCATCCGCCAGCCCCTGCATCAGAGCACTGGCACCCAGTCGGTTCGCGCCATGGTCAGAAAAGTTGGCTTCACCACCGGCAAACAGGCCATCGATCGTCGTCATCAGGTTATAGTCCACCCAGAGACCGCCCATGGTGTAATGCACAGCAGGATAGATACGCATGGGAGTCTCATAGGGATTTTCAGCTGTAATCCGCTGATACATTTCAAACAGGTTGCCGTATTTTTCGCGGACGGCGTCCAGTCCCTGCTGTCTGATCACATCAGCGAAATCGAGATACACCCCCAGTTTGCGACCATCAATTTCCGGTCCAACGCCTCGGCCCTCATCACACACCTGTTTAACCACACGTGACGCAATATCACGGGGTACCAGGTTGCCGAAGGAAGGATACAATCGTTCCAGGAAGTAATCTCTGTCCGCTTCTGGAATGTCTTCAGGCCTTTTATCTGCATCCGCCTGGTTTTTTGGCGCCCAGACTCTGCCGTCATTTCTCAGCGACTCACTCATCAGGGTCAGTTTGGATTGCAACTCACCCTGCTGGGGAATACAGGTCGGGTGTATCTGGGTAAAACAGGGATTGGCGAATAAAGCGCCTTTCCTGTGGGCCCGCCAGATAGCGGACGTATTACAGCCCTTGGCATTGGTCGACAGATAAAAGGCGTTACCGTAACCGCCTGTGCAGAGCACCACGCAGTCGGCCAGGTGACTCTCCAACTCACCGGTCATCAGATCCCGGGTCACAATGCCGATGGCCCGATCGCCATCCATGATGAGATCCTGCATCTCACAGCGTGAACGGTGGGTCACGCTACCTGCAGCAATCTGTCGACTCATGGCCTGATAGGCGCCCAGTAATAACTGTTGACCGGTCTGACCTCGGGCATAAAAAGTCCGTGACACCTGCGCGCCACCAAAGGAGCGATTCGCCAGATAACCGGAGTATTCACGGGCAAAAGGCACGCCCTGAGCGACAGCCTGATCGATAATCGAGGTGCTGAGTTCGGCCAGACGGAACACATTGGATTCACGTGCCCGGAAGTCGCCCCCTTTGATAGTGTCGTAGAACAGGCGCCAGACGCTGTCACCGTCATTCTGATAATTCTTGGCGGCATTAATCCCACCCTGGGCGGCGATGCTGTGGGCACGGCGCGGGCTGTCCTGAAAACAGAAGGTTTTCACCTTATAGCCCATCTCGCCCAGTGAAGCAGCGGCTGAAGCGCCGGCAAGCCCGGTGCCGACCACAATCACCGTGTATTTTTTACGATTGGCCGGGCTCACCACACGGGAGTTGAATTTGTGCTGTTTCCAGCGGTCCTGCAAAGGCCCTTTGGGCGCGTGACTATCCAGTTCAAACTCACTCATGCTGTGATCCAGATATAAAGTGGAACGGCGGCAAATCCAGCTGTCAGTAGTACGACGCCAGCGCTGATTGTCAGCTTATGCATATTCGAGCTGATGCCGAGAGTCTGTAAAACATTGACCAGCGAATGCAGCAAATGCATCGCCAGTATCAAAAGCCCTGCCAGGTAAAACAACAGCATCCAGGTAGAGCTGAACCACTGCAGCATAACCTGTCTCACCTGGCTGGTATCCATCAACAGGGTCTGGCCGATATGCACCAGAATAAAAATAAGCAGGAGAATGATGCTAAGGGTGACCAGTGGTGCAGGAATATGCAGCTTATCGTGCTTTTTATAACCAACCTTGCGTGCTTGACTGTTCTTGACTCGAATCGCGGCTGCCGCTCTGACATGAATCAACAGAGCAACCAGCACCAGGGCCAGAACCGGCCAGCGAATCCAGCCTTGATTATAAACGGCATAGAATTGCTCGAAAGCAGGGGCAGAAAAAAAGCTGAGGTTAGTCAGCATATGAAAAATCAGATAGACGGTCATGATAATTCCCGCCAGGGTCATGCTGCGTTTTTTGAGTTGTAATAGCGTCATGACTTTAGCTTTCCATATCCAGTCTGGCGTCCTTGTTATCGGGCCGCGGTTTCAGCTTTTCTTTTTCGATAGTACGGATACAGCTGTTCCAGCGAAGTATCGACTCGTCATTGTGCTCTGGACGGATTTTTTCCGCTTTCTGGTAGAACTGTAGTGCTTCGATAAAATAGTCATAGGCAAATACGCGCGCCATGCTCTGGGTCAACATAAAACGGGCTCGTCGCTCATGTAACAGGCCAGTGTAGTAATACTGCTGATAACGACTTTGCAGCTTCTGAATGGCCTGCTCAATCGACTGCACCTGGGTTTTCTTACCGGCATGATGCAGTTGATCACTAAGCGCCAGGATATAAAGCACTAACGCTTTTTGATTTTCCGGCTCGATGTGGAGAATATCCAAACAGATACTTTCGGCAATTTCAGGCTCATGCAGTGAGCGATATTGACGGGCCTTATCAAGCGCAAGCTCAATAGAGTCGGGGTGTATGTCGTGTAAGTCGAGCTCCATCAAATCCCTCACAAATTGCAAGTCTTATATAAGAGTTGAGAGTTCAATCTAGACTAAACCAAGGCAACTTTCAATAGCTCTGAATGATAAATTCATCACAAAGGCACAGAGTCCACAGCGATCAACCCTTTTAACAGTTACCTCTTTTATCTGTAATCGTAGAAAGTTTTCGATGAATTTTTGGTCAAAGCGCTAAGTTGGTTATAGGTTCGTGCTTTATCCATCTCACCCCCGCAGGTCATTGCGAAGCTGGTGAAGCAATCCAGGCCATATGTTGAGAAGCCATGCTGAGCAAGCAGGGCGATTGACACCAGGCTCATCAAAGCTGGCATCCTATGATGCAAAAAATTATTTCTCAGTGATCTCTGTGCCTCTATGGTTTATCCGCCATAATCGCGCTATTGCTTACATGGTGCCAGAGCGCGATTTCTGATATCTTTTGTCGTTTTTCCCATCACCAAAACACGGTCCCACCATGCAAAGAAAAATTCTGGTTACCAGTGCCCTCCCCTATGCCAACGGCTCGATTCATCTGGGCCATATGGTCGAATACATTCAGACCGATATCTGGGTACGGTTTCAGAAAATGCGTGGCCACGAAGTGCATTATGTCTGTGCCGATGATGCTCACGGCACGCCCATCATGTTGCGGGCTCAAAATCAGGGTATCAGTGCCGAGCAACTGATTAGCGAGGTCAGTAAAGAGCACCAGGCCGATTTCGCCGATTTTGCGATTGGTTTTGACAACTACCATAGCACGCACAGTGATGAGAACCGTGAACTCGCCAGCCGGATTTATCTGGCTAATCGTGATGCCGGCCATATCGAAGCACGCACGATCAGTCAGGCCTATGACCCGGAAAAAGAAATGTTCCTGCCGGATCGTTTTATCCGCGGTGAATGCCCAAAATGTGGTGCCGCTGATCAATATGGCGATAACTGTGAAGTCTGTGGTGCCACCTATGAGCCGACCGAGCTCAAAAACCCGGTCTCGGCTGTGTCCGGTGCGACACCAATAACCAAAGAGTCAGAGCACTATTTCTTCAAGCTGGGCGACTTCGAGAAAACCCTGCGCGAATGGACCCACAGCGATCACCTGCAACCGGAAGTCACCCGCAAACTGGGCGAATGGTTCGACAGCGGCCTGCAGGACTGGGATATTTCCCGTGATGCCCCCTACTTCGGCTTTGAAATCCCGGATACCGAAAACAAGTTTTTCTATGTCTGGATGGATGCGCCGATTGGTTACCTTGCCAGCTTCAAAAATTACTGTGAGCGTGAAGGCGTCGATTTCGACCGCTTTATGCAGCCCGGTAGTGATACCGAAATGGTGCACTTTATCGGCAAGGACATCATCTACTTCCATGCCCTGTTCTGGCCGGCGATGCTGGAAGGTGCCGGGTTCCGTCAGCCGGATAATATTTATGCCCACGGCTTTTTGACGGTCGATGGCAAGAAGATGTCCAAATCCCGTGGCACCTTTATCAAGGCCCGGACTTATCTGGACCATTTGAATCCAGAATATCTGCGTTACTACTTTGCTGCCAAACTCGGCAGTGGTATCGATGATATCGATCTGAGCCTGGAAGACTTCCAGACCCGCATCAATGCCGATCTGGTGGGTAAAGTGGTCAACATTGCCAGCCGCTGTGCCGGTTTTCTGACCAAGCGTTTCGATGGCCAATTGGCTGACAAACTCAGTGAACCGGGTCTTTTCCGTGACTTTGCCAACCAGGCGGAAGCCATTGCCAAGCGTTATGAAGCCCGTGAATTCGGCCAGACCATGCGTGAAATTATGGCGCTGGCGGATCGGGCTAATGTCTACATCGATGAAATGAAACCCTGGGTACTGGCCAAGGAAGAAGGCAAAGAAGATGAGGTGCAGGCTATCTGCAGTATGGGCATTAACCTGTTCCGCGTGCTGGTTGCCTATCTCAAACCCGTTCTACCGCGCACGGCTGAGCAGGCAGAAACATTCTTAAATATTGATCCGCTGCAGTGGTCGGATGTGGCTACACCGCTTGTCGGCCACACGATAAATAAATTTAAACCGCTGATGACCCGTATCGAGCAGGATAAACTCGATGCCATACTGGCAGCGTCCAGGGAATCGATGGCATCAGAACAAAAAGCTGATGCTAAAGAAACCGGCAAAAAGTCCAGCGAGATCGAGCCGATTGCCGGTGAAATTCAGTTTGATGACTTTGCCAAGATTGATCTGCGTGTGGCAAAAATCGTTAATGCCGAGCATGTTGAGGGTGCGGATAAATTATTGAAACTGACCCTGGATATCGGTCTGGCTGAAAAACAGGTGTTTGCCGGCATCAAATCCGCTTATGCGCCGGAAGATCTAATCGGCAAACTCACCGTCATGGTGGCGAATCTGGCACCGCGCAAGATGCGGTTTGGCTTATCAGAAGGGATGGTCTTGGCCGCTGGGCCAGGTGGCAAAGATTTGTTTATTCTAAATCCGGATGCAGGTGCGCAGCCGGGCATGCGGGTCAAGTGACTCCAACCCCAGCACCCCAGATAGGATAAAACCATATTTCAGATGGGCAAACATAACTGAAAGTCATTAAGTTATTTGATTGATATTTAGAAGGTATGCTCTGATACAAAGAATGGGAAGCTAAACCATTAAATTTCCTGTACCTGCCGAAAAGGTTACTTTTCACCCCATCCTGCAAGCTTTCAATTTACATTAGACCTGCTGAGAAAAATAACTTATAACTTCGCCTATAAACAAAAAAGCCCCATGTTATGGGGCTTTTCCGAGTATCTGAAGCTAATTACCTCGATACATTTTAGAAAGTGATCGATTAGTTACTTTCGTTTGGCAAATACTTAGCTGGGAATGAGTTTAACTCAGCTATCGACCAGTCAGTACCTGTTGTTCTGCATGTAGCTGTGTACTGCACACTACCATCGTTTAATTGTGGAGGTGAGTTCGGTCCATCAAAGTCGATAGTCACCGTTGCTTGCGAGGCACTCGTCCCGGCAACAGTGATATCACTAATCAGATCGCTTGTAGCACTGTAATCAGTGGGAACATTGATAGAAGCATTATCCATACTACTGAAATCTGTACCTTCACTGCATGAGATACCGATTGATGTTCTAGCAGGAGATGACAAACTGACACCTTCCTGCACCTTAGCCCTTACTGTGTAATCCTGATAAGCGGGCAACGCAATCGCTGCCAAAATACCGATAATCGCGACGACGATCATCAGTTCGATCAATGTAAAACCTTGTTGTACCTGTTTCATTAATGACTCTCCTTATGAATAAAACAGCAAACGAGAATTTGCTAATCACGACACAAGCGACATCCATGCCAAATTAAAATTATCAATTTTTACAATTACTTACACATTACTTCTAAATCATTTTTATTATTTTGTAGCCACAAAGGTCAGGATGTGACGCTGAACGTCAGTTGTGGCAAAACGTCACTGCTCGACCTAATCTTTCAGACTGTGGATAAATTTGGCTACCCTGCATTGCCGTTTTGCAGTAGCGTTCTTTGTCTCCGAGATACTCAAAAGCATCTGTCAGTTTGATGTATAAATCAACATCCGGCCTTTGCTCCAGCAACCTTTGTCCCCATTCAGTGAAATACTGCACATTATCTCTGAGACCATACTGCATGCTGGAGTACATCATCGCACTCATGTCTATCCATTGTGCCTGCTCCGAGAGATACGGATTTTGTTTAGCGATGACTAAGGGGTTATGCGACTGTTTGCCCTGATAGAAATCAACAAAGTCCCAGTTTGCTCGCACCGTGTGCAACAAAAACAATATGAGTATCGAACTGACAAGCAGAATACTAATCGCAGAGAGTTTGTGGGCATAAACCGTCATTGAGTTGGCTTGTCGTCTTAGGCGGAAAGCAAAACTCAGGGCAATAAGCGTACTGAGTAATAGCCAGTGTAATGACGACATGTAAAGCGGTAGCTCGACTTGATTATGCAAAATAATTGGCATCATTAACATGAGGTATGCCGTACCTCTGGAGACTCCCACTCCGTAGAGTGCTAAAGTCACGCCCACCGCAGCCAGTCCTATACCAAGAACGGCAGTAACACCACCCTCAACCAACCATTGCAAAGCTTCATTGTGTGGATGGCTAACCATTTCCTTGGGCAGCTTCGCCTCAGGGTGCTCAGCATAAAAACCCGGCCTGGCATGCTGGAACACGCTTGGAAAACTACCGATACCATGACCAAAGAGTGGTTCCTCCTTCAGTAGGCCCAGGGAGATATCATAAATACCCAGTCTGGCAGAGCCTGAATAGCCTGATTGCATGGCTGCGGTTTTCTCGATAGCTTTACCGCCGCTTGGCATTAGCCCACTGGCAAAACCCACCAACAAGGCTGCCAGGAGAATCACGGAGAGAGTTTTATTGCTGCTGAGCTGTTTTCTTCTGACATACAGCAACATCGGCAACGCCACAGCCAGGCTCAGAAAGCCGATTCTTGAACCTGAAAACCCCACAATAAAGCTGGCGGCCAGCACGGTCACAACTATAAGCGATTGAAGCAGACGCCGGCGTTTAAACAGTATCGGTCTGGAGGCAAGATAAAAGGCCAGCGCAATACAGGTAACCAGATAAGTTGCCTGATTATTTATCTGTTGGAATAAGCCGGATGGCAGGCCCTCTGGTGACTTGGGCAAAAGATAAGGCATATCCGCCTGCAGCCATATTTGTAACAGTCCAATGCCCGCATGGATCAGACCTGATAAAGCAATGATTAACAGCAACCTGTCCCAGCGGCCTTGTCTGAAATTGTGCTGGAAAAGACTGAAGAAAAAAGCGAAACCACCCAGAATAAACAATACCCGGAACAACCATTGTAGAGGTTGCTCTACCCCTGCCAGAAACCCGCTCAAAATCACCAAGAAAGGAAAAGCGGCGATATAAATAAAATACCTGGGTAGCTGAAATAAAGCCGACTTGATGACTTTATTCAATGAGTAAGCTATGAAAATTACCGCTACAATCCAGATAGTGGCGTTATTTGGAATTCTGAGCCCCTCACCACCGAGGTTAGGGTGATAATAAAGCGGTGCAACCAGAAACAATATGGCCAGCATGACCTCTGCAGGCGTCCATCTGGACATAAATGACTGGGACGTTTGAGACATGCGGTTTCCTTATTTTGATCCAATACTTGAGCTGCGCTCTGGACAGCAGAACTCGATTGTAGCAGGCATTTTGGTCAATATTGGCTACGAAAGACAGTGTTGTGCGCATTGTTTTGCGCCCCATTTTGACGCCCTCCATCCTGACCTTCCCCCGCATAGGGAGGAAGGAACGTTGCATGGCTGCTTCTGTCTGTCCGTGCGCTTAGCCTTTCACCACGAGGGGGAGTCGAGCAGGGATAGAAGCAACAACATCGGACGCATTTCTGTTGTCTGCATCAGCAAGTTGCCGCTGCTAAGGCGTATCAGGCTGGTTTCAGATCGAATGCGATACAGATCCGCTCATTATCAGAACTGAACGGGATGGTCCTGTGAAACACCGATGACGGGAACATGACCAGATCACCGACTTCCGGAGCGATGGTTTTGGTGGGAAAGTTATCGTGCTTCTTGGGATACTCATCACCATGCGTGCTGAGTTCAATACTGCCCTCATGCTCATGCTGTTTGTTTTTGGGTACGGATAAATAGAGAGACCCGCTGACCCAGCCTTCCTCGTGGATGTGTGAATTGAGGTGCCCGCCGGTTTTCATTCGGACATACCAGGAGCTGGCAAATTCGGTGTTTCTGGGGAAAGCTTTGACGAACTGGCAGTTTTCACCGGCAAAAGTCTGTCGATAACGCTCGACCGCCTGCGTCACGCATTCAGCCAGTTTTCTGAACGAAGCTTCCGGCCGCTTGAAAAGATTGCCTGACGATTGCACCCCGTTATAGAGTCGGCCCTGTGATTTTTCTTCCGCATCGCAGGTTTCGATGTCATGCAGCAGTTGCTTGAGCAGTTCACTGTCGCCCTTAAGTTCCGGGATTTCGGTATGGAAGACAAAGTCCAGCGGATTTTTACAGAAGTTGTAGTCATTCTCGACGCCAAAGTTTTCAGCATAATGCCCGGATAAGGTCGCCAGAAACGGTGAATTGTCCTTACTGCGTTTCAATTCATCCAGGCCTTGTTTGAACGCTTCAAACTGACCTGTCTTATACAGGCAGTAAAGCGAACGTTCCTGCCAGTCGGCGTATTGTGATTGCTGGAAGTGTTCTAATGCACCTGCCAGATCGCCGCTATCGTATAAATAGACCGCTAAGCTATAGTTGGCGAGCGGTAATTCAGGATCGAGTTTTAATGCATGCTGATAAGCCTTGACGGACTCGTCGTAACGCCCCTGCTCGCGGAGAACTTCGCCTATATTACTGTGTACCTCGGCGTAATCCGGGTTGATATCCAGTGCCTGGTTGTAGGCTTCAATGGCCTCGCCCAATTTGCCTTGATTTTTTAAGGCGGTACCAAGGTTGAACCAGGTCTGGGCATCGGAATGAATTGCCAGCGCACGCCGGTAGGCATCCACGGCTTCAGTCAGTAAGCCCTGCTCCTGCAACACGACACCCAGATTGGCCATGGCTTCGTAAAAGCCGGGTTCCAGTTCAACCGCTTGCTGATAACTTCTGGATGCCAGTCCAAACTCGCGTAAGTTCTGATAAGCCACTGCCAGATTGTAATGCGCATCCACCAGTGTGGGTTTGAGTTTGACCGTTTTTTTATAGCTTTGAATTGCCTCTTCAGTACGGTTCAGATTGGTCAACAATATGCCCATATTGAAGTGCAGCTCGGCGATATTAGGGTCGATTTTCAGCGCTTTACGAAAAGCATCGACGGCTTCTTTAAACTTGTTCTGTCCAGCCAATGCGTTGCCGTAGAGGTTGTGCAGGACAAACGCATTGGGAAACTGCTTGAGCATTTTCTTGGCAGTGGCTTCAGCAGCCCCCAGTTGCCCGGCGTTAAGGGCATTCAAAATCGGTTGAATTTCTGCTTGCGTCGGTTGTCTCAGTTGCGCATTCTTTTTCATATTGGGCTTAGCTTTGCAGGTTGGCGGAACAGGTCTTGTGCCTGTTTTCATCAAGAGACGAATGTATAACAGGGAATTTTTTCCCGCAAGCGGCTGTGCCTACCTCCTTATTTTTGACTGGATTTAAACAAGAGAACGCATCAGCTAATGGACACATTGACTCAGGCATTGTTGGGCGGCGCTGTTGGTTATGCGGTAGCCGGGAAACAGTCGCGCAGAAAAGCCCTACTCTGGGGGGCAGGCATTGCGGTGTTGCCGGATCTGGATATCTTTATTCCCTACGACAACGACCTGGACTCAATGACCTTTCATCGTAGCTGGACGCATTCCTGGCTGGTCCATACACTCGCCGCGCCCATTATGGCGATGTTGCTGCAGCGATTGGATAAAACATTCTCCTTGTCCACGTGGTGGCTGCTAATCTGGTTGGTTTTGGTAACACATGCCGGACTGGATGCCCTAACGGTCTACGGCACCCAGTTATTCTGGCCTTTTACGCCGCCACCGGTTTCCGGGGGCAGCGTATTTATCATTGACCCCATCTACTCAGCGGCGTTGTTGGCCGGGTTTATCGCTGTGCTGCTCTGGCCTGAGCGCAGGCGCAGCGACAAAATCATGCGTTATGGTTTTGCTTTCAGCTGTGTCTATCTGCTATGGGGCTTCGGTGCACAGCATTGGATAACAGCGCAAACCGAACGGGCGCTTGCTAAGCAAAATATTCAGTATGAGAACATGCAGGTGTCGGCAACCGCTTTCAACACGCTGCTGTGGCGAATGATTGTGGTTGGCGATGACTACTATTATGAGGGTTTCCGTTCCCTGTTTGATGACGGTCAGAAAATGACTTTCCGCCGCTATGATCGTGGTGGCAAATTGATTGAGCAAACCAGAGCGCTACCCGCCTTTCAACGTATCGACTGGTTTACTAATGGCCTGTTCAAGCTCGATAAACAGGGCAAGCAAATTGTTGCGACTGATCTGAGAATGGGGATGGAACCGGCTTACTTTTTCCGTTTCAGTCTCGCTGACGATAATGGGCGTGATCTGAGACCGGCTATCCCCAACCAGGTCAGAATAGAATCCAACCGGGAACAGGGGGTTAGGTGGGTGTGGCAGCGGATCTGGAATCCGGCGGTGGAGTTTGATTTCGGGCCGGCGTTACATCAATAACGAGCAACCACACAGACACAGAGAAAATAAAAAGCTATCCACAGATTTCGCTGATTTTCACAGATTAAATGTGGCCCATACAAACTCATTGCGTATCATCATGACGTTTCAGTTGTGTCCCGATTCTGTCTTTCCTAACTGGTAATATGCGTTCATCTGCGTAATCTGCGGATGATTCTAAAAGCGCTGTAGCACCTCGCTGTGTCTCTGTGTTTCCATCAGTCTCTCAGCACCGTTTCAGGGCTGACATAATCATATCCATGCGCTTCAGCCACAGCCTGATAGGTCATCTGCCTGCGATAAACATTCAGCCCGGCAAGCAGGTGAGGATCTTCTTTGAGCGCATTGTTTACCCCTTTATTCGCCAGCGCCAACACAAAAGGTAGCGTGGCGTTGGTGAGAGCAAAAGTAGAGGTTCTGGCAACTGCCCCGGGCATATTGGCAACACAATAATGAATCACGCCCTCGTCTATATAAATCGGCTCATCGTGAGTCGTGGGTCGTGAGTTCTCAAAACACCCGCCCTGGTCGATCGACACATCTACCAGCACCGAACCATTTTTCATCTGTTTCAACATCTCTCTGGAAATCAGCTTGGGTGCCTTAGCACCCGGTAACAACACCGCGCCAATGACAATATCCGCCGATAGTGCTGCCTGCTCTATTGATTCCGAGGTGGTATAGAGGGTTTTAAGCTGAGGACCGAACTGCTCATCCAATGCTTTTAATCGGGGAATGGATTTGTCCAGAATCGTCACATTGGCGCCCAGCCCCATTGCCATCCTGGCCGCATTGATACCAACCACGCCACCGCCGATGACAGCGACATTAGCCGGCGACACACCGGGCACACCACCTATCAGAACCCCCATGCCACCCTGTGTTTTTTCAAGGGCATGGGCTGCCGCCTGAATTGCCATCCGGCCTGCCACTTCACTCATTGGTGCCAGCAAAGGCAGACCACCAGCGGTATCGGTCACGGTTTCATAGGCAATGCAGGTCGCACCGGAACCAACAAGCTCCCTGGTTTGTTCTGCGTCTGGTGCCAGATGCAGATAGGTAAACAGAGTCTGATCACTACGCAGCAGCGCACGCTCCTGTGTCAGCGGTTCCTTGACCTTGATTATCAGCTCAGCTCGTTTGAACAGGTCCGTGACCTCATCTACCAACTCAGCCCCAGCCTGGCGATAATCCTCGTTGCTAAGGCCAATTTCTGTGCCGGCATCTGTCTCAATCAGAACCTGATGACCGCCTTTGCTCAACTCTCGGACACCTGCCGGTGTCAAACCAACGCGGTACTCGTGATTTTTTATTTCCCTGGGTACACCGATTAACATCACTTTTCTCCGGTTTTTTGTTGCCCGCAATTCTGATGTAATGAGCCTTATGACTGAACATATAGCACAAACAGCCACTGAAACAAGCAGTGAACTCGACTTCCATTTCGACAACAAGTTTGTCCGTGAATTACCGGCCGATCCGGAAACAGACAATCATCGACGCCAGGTGCTGGGTGCCTGCTATTCCTTTGTGAAACCGCAGCTGGTCAAGGCGCCAGAACTGGTTGCCTATTCAAAAGAGATGGCGGCTGAACTGGGTTTAACTGAAGCCGAATGTCACAGCGAACAATTCACCCGCGTTTTTGTTGGTAATGAACTGTTGCCGGGTATGGAGCCGCATGCTCAATGCTACGGTGGGCACCAGTTCGGCAACTGGGCGGGACAGCTCGGTGACGGTCGTGCCATTAACCTGGGCGAAGTTATTAACGATGAAGGCAAACGTTTCTGTCTGCAGTTGAAAGGCGCCGGAGAAACGCCTTATTCCAGAATGGCAGATGGCCTGGCGGTGATGCGCTCCTCCATTCGCGAATTTCTCTGCAGCGAAGCCATGTACCACCTTGGCATTCCTACCACGCGGGCGCTCAGCATCATTGCCACTGGTGAGAATGTGACCCGTGACATGTTCTATGATGGCCGTCCCAAAGCGGAACCAGGGGCAGTAGTCTGCAGGGTCTCCCCTTCTTTTCTGCGTCTGGGCAGTTATGAAATTTTCACCTCACGCGGTGATATCGACACGCTGAAGCAACTGGTGGATTACACTTTGGAAACCGACTTTCCTCATCTGGGTGAGCCGGGTAAAGAAACCTATCTACAGTGGTTCAGAGAAATCTGTGAGCGCACCGCGGATATGGTGGTCGACTGGATGCGGGTCGGTTTTGTTCATGGCGTGTTCAACACGGATAACACCTCGGTGTTGGGCCTGACTATCGATTACGGTCCTTATGGCTGGATTGACGATTACGATCCCAACTGGACGCCCAACACCACTGATGCCGTCGGTCGCCGTTACCGCTTCGGGGCTCAGCCGCAGATTGCTCAGTGGAACCTGTTGCAGGTGGCCAATGCCATCTATCCGCTGATTGATGATGCTGAAGCACTGAGAAACATGCTTAACGACTATGTCACGGTTTATACAGATAAATGGCAGCAGATGCGGGCCGAGAAGCTGGGGTTGAGTGCGTTCATTGAAGGTGATGAAGAACTGAATCAAGAACTCAACCGGGTCATGCAGTTCACTGAGACCGATATGACCCTGTTCTATCGTCATCTGGCAGATGTCAGTGTGGATGACATAGATGCCGACGAGGACAAACTGCTGGCACCACTGATGATTGCCTTTTATGCACCGGATAGCCTGAACAGAACGGATAAAAATGATTTTGTCGCCTGGATACGCCGCTATCTGAAACGGGTTCAGGAAGACGGCATTGATGATGAGAACCGTAAAGCCAAAATGAATAAAGTGAATCCCAAGTATGTGCTACGGAATTACCTGGCTCAGATGGCTATCGATAAGGCGGAACAAGGTGACTATTCGCTGGTTGAGGAATTACTGGATGTGATGCGCCATCCATACGACGAGCAGCCTCAGTATCAGCAATACGCCGCCAAACGTCCGGATTGGGCGCGTAATCGTCCCGGTTGTTCAATGTTGTCCTGTAGTTCTTAGGGGTTGAGGAGTAGGCGTCTTAGTCAGAGACTGGACGCAGAATCGTTCCGCTCGCTCAATGCTCTCCTCTCGTTGTCGATGGCCGGCTCGCCTGTGTCAGTCCGGGACTGGATTGCTTCACTGCGTTCGCAATGACACTGGAAATGTGAACTGCATTGCTGACCTTGTCTCCAATCAAAGAAACGCCTCGCCAGCAGACTCTCATAAAGCCGTCAATCTCTGATAAAACCGTCATTGCGAGCGCAGCGAAGCAATCTTTTGCAGCCCGCACAAATTGAGCGGATAAAGCCTCTCCTGAGCTTATTGTTTATCACATTTTTCACCAGCAAATAGGGAGCCCCCAAAACGTATCAGGAGACAGAAAAGCCACACCACTGTTGTCATCGCGAACGTTAGTGAAGGAATCGGGGTCCGACATAGTGGCGCTTACAGCACTGCACAGGCAAGCGCCACTTTAAGAATACTCTGTCAACGCTTCATGCTTATTTGAAACAAGGAATTGATTATGAAATGGCTACAAACGCTGATTCTGGGACTCACCTGTGCTTTAACTTTCTCCGCCCATGCTGAGATTGCCCGCGACAAAGATCTAAATATCGAAAAAGTCGCCAGCGGACTCAATATCCCCTGGGGCATGGCTGTCATGCCGGATAATCACCTGCTGGTGACTCAGCGTGACCAAACATTGAGCCGGGTTGATATGAACACCGGTGAGATCACCGAAATAACCGGTTTACCTGAGAGTATCCGGGTCGGCGGTCAGGGTGGTCTGTTTGATATCCGCCTGGCACCCGACTATCAGGACAGCGGCTGGATTTATCTCAGCTACAACAAAAATATCGATGGTCAGGGGGCGACCACCCTGTCGAGAGCCCGTATTAACGGCAATCAGCTTGTCGACTGGCAGGATCTTATCGTGACCCGGAGCCGTACCGGTAACGACGTGCACTTCGGCGGTCGTATCGCCTTTGATGGCAAAGGCCACGTATTCCTGTCACTGGGTGACCGGGGCGAGCGTGAAAACAGCCAGAACCTGGCTAACCATGCCGGCAGCATTCTGCGCCTCAATCTCGATGGCAGTGTGCCGGAGGATAATCCGTTTGTGGGTCAGGACAATGCCCTGCCCGAAATCTGGAGCTACGGTCACCGTAATGTCCAGGGCCTGTTTTACAACACCGAAAACAACACGCTATGGGCCCAGGAACATGGTCCCCGTGGCGGTGATGAAATCAACCTAGTCAAGCCCGGCAATAATTACGGCTGGCCCGAAATCTCCTATGGCAAGGAATACTGGGCTCCCCTCGCGGTAGGTGAAGAACAAAAAGCCGGTATGGAACAACCGGTAAAAATGTACGACCCGTCGATTGCGCCCAGCGGCCTGATTCAGTACCAGGGCGAGCTGTTCCCTGCCTGGCAGGGCAAGTTGTTATCAGGCGCGATGAAGCTGCAACACCTGAATATCGTCACGCTCAATGAGAATAATGAAGCGGTGGACGAAAAGCGCTTGCTAAGAAGTCTCAACAGCCGCATCCGCAACGTCATAGAGGCGCCGGATGGCGCCATATTGGTTAGCACTGATGCCGGTGCAATTTATCGTCTCACACCCGCGAACTAAGCGCCTACTAAGCAGCGCTAACGCAACTGCACATTCAGCCCCTGCCGGTAGGCATTGACTGCCGGCAGCAGGGCTGAAATCACTGCGGCCGCCACAATCCCAGCCAACAAGCGCCACATATCAGGCTGTAACAGACTCTCAGACAGAAACAGGCCGAATTGCGATAACAACCAGTCTCGCAACCAGATATCGCCTATCCACAGTCCTATCAAGGCCACGATAATCGCCGACAGGGTTATCAGTAATGCTTCCAGCTGCAGTAATGCAAACAGGAAACCGGGCCGGTAGCCCAGTGCCCGTAATACGGCGAGTTCGTGTTGCCGCTCCCGCATCGACAGTAACAATACATTGACCATCCCGATCAAAGCTCCTAAAAGCACCAGTAGCGAGATAACCCATAAGGTCTGTTCGACCCCGCCCAGCATCGACCACAGGCTGCTCAACGCAACCCCCGGCAGAATCGCCTGCAGCGGCTCAGCAGCATAGGTATTGATTTCTCTCTGTAGCGTAAAGGTTTTGATTTTGGACTTGAGCCCGACCAGCACCGCGGTGATTGACTGCGGGATGAGGTCCGGCGAGGTGTTAGCACCGGGAAAGTCGGCATGCATGGCTTCCAGACCGGTCAGACTGATGAAGACGGATCGATCCACAGGGGTGCCGGTGGGTTCGAGGATACCGCTGATTTGAAACGGGTGATTCTCATGACGACTGAAACTGGTATCGGCAATGCCGTGGGCCAGCACAATCTCATCGCCGGTCTGATAGCCCAGACTCGCTGCGACCTCTGCCCCGACGACTGCATCGTAGGTGTCATTGAAAGCCTGGCCAGAAGCCAATTCAAGTGACCGATCAGAGCGGTAACGAAAATGATCGAACAAAGTCTGCTCGGTCCCCACCACGCGATAGCCTTTGTGTGAGTCTCCCAAAGATAAAGGAATCGTCCAGTCAACATCGCGGTGCTGTTGCAGCATTTTATAACTATCCCAGCCCAGATTATGGGTCGGCACGCCGATATGAAAAATTGAATACAGCAGCAGGTTGATTTGCCCGGTCCGCGGCCCAACGATCAAATCCACATCGGACACGCTTTGCTGAAAACTCTCTTTAGCCTGGTGACGGATATTTTCCACACTGAGTAACACAAATACGCTCACGCTCATCATCAGTACGGTCAAACAGACTGTGCCCAAACGTGAGCCAAGACTGTGCCAGGCAAGTTTAAGCAGCATCATGCTGTAGCGCTCCTATCTCAACATGACGACTGAAATGTGACTGCAGGCTGGTATCGTGACTGACAAAGATCAGACTGGTTTTGGCTGGCGCCAGTTGCTGCATTAATACATCGATAAATTTATCCCGATGCGCAGTATCCAAAGCGGAAGTTGGCTCATCCACCAGTAACAGTTCAGGTTCATTAATCAGCGCCCGGGCAATCGCCACCCGTTGCTGCTGACCGACACTGAGCTGCCCGGCCTTGCGTCTGACTTCTGTTTGAGTGAGTCCCAGTTTGTCCAAGAGCTGCAGCGCGCGCGTGTCGGCTTCAGTTGCAGACGATGCTGAAAAATGACTGGCAAGGCGAATATTGTCAGCCACAGACAGGTAGGGAATAAGATTGAATTGCTGAAACACCATGCCGATATGGCGCGCCCGAAAGGCATCACGGCGGCGTGCAGATAATTGATTGATGGCTGTATCCAGGATACGGATTGTGCCCTGTTGCGGCGTGAGAATACCGGCTAGTAAATTAATCAAAGTCGATTTGCCGCTACCGGAAGGGGCGGACAAAAAGATCGTCTCACCCGCCGCTACCTGCCAGTGCGGGATGTCGAGCAAATCATTGTCCTGTTCCGGATAGCGATATTTGAGATTTTCAATAAGGAGCATAATCATGTGGTCGTATCATGTACAATCAGGGTCGATGATACAACATATCAAGCCAAAAACGAGTCACGTATGCCTATCATAATGTCTGCTGTTCTTCGTCCTGCGTTTTTTCTAGTCCTGCTTGGTCTATCCGGGCTGGTCATGGCCAAAGATTACCAGCGCATCAACTGGGTGGATTTGTTGCCGGAGAAGGATCTCAAAGCACTGGAAAACCCGCCCGACTATATCAGTGACATCGAAGACGGCAGCCCCGAGGATGCGCTCAGTAACAAGATGTTAAGTGCGCTGGAACAGTCCACGATGCCGGATGACGCTTATCAGCGGGCACTGGTGTCGACTGATGTAGTCGAGACATTCAATGGCAAGGCCATTCGCCTGCCCGGCTTTATTGTGCCAATCGAGATGAACGACAAACAGGAAGTGACCGAATTTTTCCTGGTGCCCTACTTCGGTGCCTGTATTCATCTGCCACCGCCGCCGCCCAACCAGATAGTCTATGTCACCTCAGAACAAGGCATTCTGGTCGAGGATATCTACAATGCCTACTGGCTTGAGGGTACTATCGCAACCAGCTTCACCGAAAATGAAATCGCGCAGTCGGCCTACAGCATGACGGCTGAGACGGTCGAACTTTACACCGAGGAATAATCGCATCGACAACCCAGCAAGGCACGCTCCAGCGTTGTCGTTGCTGGTTTACTGCGGAAAAGCATCTCCAACCGGCTTTCACCATCCCCAGTTTGCTTGCGCTGATAATTGAGGTGGTCTTCAACCCGGTTAATGATCAGACTGCCCTGAGGGGTGTTGATGACCGCTTTGATCCTCTCAGCCTGTTGAGACTGGCACCAGTCTAACAGCCGTGTTTCATCAAATTGCCAGTCTTGGGCAAACCGCCAGCCACAGCTGTACCAGCCGTCCAGTTGCTGATCTTCTCTTAAAAAGCCGCTTTCAGGGAGTGGTGATTCGACTGATTCAACATTCAGCACGCGGGGCGGATTAGCCCATTTTGCCTGATCAAATTTGGCGGGCGCTGTCAGCCAATCCAGATCCAGTTGTGCATGCTCGCAATACCGAACCGTTAATTCATCCAGATGCAAAGCCATCAAGGTTTTTTCCATCTGTTGAATATCACTGAGCTCCGACAAATCGCTTTTATTCACCACCAGGCTATCGGCAATATGCAGTTGCTGCTGGAACACCGGGTGTTGTGTGTAACGCGGATCCCTGAAGTGTCTGGCATCGACCAGGGTCAGCGTAGCGCGTATGTCCAATAGCCCGCGATAATTCGGGCCAGCCAGGGAGGCAATAACCTCTTCCGGGTGACCGAGGCCGCTGGGCTCAATCAGCAGGCGATCCAGCTTGCGGCTTCTGAGCAGTTGATTGAGGGCAACCTGCATCGGCAAGCCTGCCGAGCAACACATGCATCCCCCCGCGACTTCACGAATTTCAACGCTAGCCTGTTCCGTTGAACTGCCCAGAATCTGGCGATCAATTCCCACCTTACCAAACTCATTAATCAACACCGCCCAATTCTCACTGGCCGGTTTCTGTTTGAGCAGATGTTGAATCGCCGAGGTTTTACCGACACCCAGAAATCCTGTGATGACATTGGTCGGTAAGGCCTGCTGAATGACACTGAGATTGATGGATTGCATGACAGTAAGGGACTAACTGCGGTGACAGGCTATTTAAGCGGTATCGTGTCGTTGTTACTGGTAACAATCTGCTGAGATTGGCCGTGCGTGCTAATCAACTGTACTGTGAGCTTTTCAATACCGGGATAGGCAGTAAAAAGCTGAGGTTTGATGTGAGCAGCCTCAGCAATGTCACGGCATTCTAGATAATACTCACCATGCCACTCAGCATGTGCATGCCCCGCCTCGGTAAACGGCGACTCACTCTGTTGTCCAGTCTGGGTACAGCGTGCATCGGAAACGCCGAATACAGCTTGAGAATCGGCAAGATCTTGCAGTAGATCCTGATATGCCTGTTTTTGTTCCGCCGTTTCAGGCTCATGCTCAAAACCTAGCAGGTTTTCCAAGGGCGAGATAAATTCAGCCAGAATCAATTCACCATCAATAATGATATTCAACGCTGCCTCACCGTGTACATGAGCCGCATGAGATTGATGCTGATTGTCATGATTGTGATTATGTTCGTGATGCCCGTCCTCGGCAGCCTGCAATCCTGTCGCTGCCAGCGCAATCAAGCTTGCCTGCACCGCGTTCAAAATGAACCGCCTATGACTTTGTCCTTTTAAACGTGTTTTAAATTTCATCAATAACTCCAGTTATGCAGCTTGATTACGGAATGTGGTCAGGCTTGCGGCGCAGCCATTTTAAGCCGCTGACGCTGCAACAGTATACTATTCCAGCTATGTGCCATAATCAGTAAACTCGCGGCTGGTATGGTGATCCATAACTCCATGGTTTCAGGCAGAAAAAAAGCGCTGCACAGGGCGGCAATGCCCAGCACTGCCAGCACCATCGGCCAGTGGGTGCGATGACTGCGATAGGCTGATGGCAGACTGAACACCGCCAGCGCCACGACCGGAAATAACATCACAATATGAACCCATTCAGACTCCAGCATGTCGCCGACAAAGCCCATGACGCCGACCCCTATAATCAGCGGTGTCAACACACAGTGCACCAGACACAGCCCGGAAAAGAACACAGCCATTTTATCTTTCATCAATGCCTCCTAAGTTTATGATGTATCGTATCAATGTGGACAAATTAAACAAGTTTCAAAAGTATTAACCAGAAAAGGCGCCACTGACTTTATGCGTCTGAAAAGCCCTGCCGGGACGCGCATCACTCTCTGTAACGCCATAGTTGTTAAGACGCAGACTGTAGAACCTGTCAAAGTAAGATTGAATATGACTTTCAATATTACGATCATAGCCCACCTCAAGCGCCAGGGTGCTGCCAACTGACGTGTTCTGAATAACACCCTGATCCAACACCAGCTGACCATTTTTGAACACTTTCTCGGCGCGCCGGAACATCGCGGCCTTATCCGCTTGCTCGCGGTAAACCGCAATATCTGCCCTGGCCCCGGGTTTCAAATGGCCCCGGTCACTTTGCCCCAGCAATCTGGCAGACGCAGCACGGGTCATCACCGCTACCTCATACAGGGTGTATTCACGTTTTATATCCGCAAGCAGCGTCATTTCAGTGATATCCGGATGCAAATGAGACAGACATTCCATGCGGTAGTCGTAATCCATCAACAGCCTGAGCAGATCGGGATAACGGGTAAAGGGCGCGCCGTTGGGATGATCGGTCGTAAAAAACAAACGCCAGGGGTCATCACACAACAGGAATATTTCCAGACCAATAGCCCATTGCAGACCATTCACAAATCCGGTCGATTTATACTGATATGGCACGATACCGCCGCTGCCCTCGTTTTCAGCATGCCAGACGTGCCACTTCTGTGGTGAGGCGTCATGTCGGCGATCAAACTGCGCTATCACGTCACCCGACAAAGTCACCGTCTGACCAAACAGGACCTGACCAACGTCCATCGTGATATTCGGATGCCGGTTAAAAGTCTCCATCAGTCTGGCCGCAGAGGAAGAAAAGCCGTATTTCCCTTCATCGCCGTAACCATAGAACTGCACATGCGCCAGATGCATGGGCAAGCCCTGTGCAGCTTCCATGGTATCGACGATAGTTTGAATATTTCCTGGTGTACCGAGGTTGTTACAGTGCACATGCACCGGATGCGGCAGACCGGTCTGAACCACGGCGGTTTGCAGGTGCTGTAATAACTGACGCGACGAGATACCGTATTCCGGCACCACATCATCGAGACCAAAGGTGGAAGCGCCTTTTTTAAAGGCCTGTGAGCCGCCGGCATTGATGACTTTCAAACCCAGCGCTTTGGTCTTGTTCATGGTCCAGCTGACATAGTCATTAATTTGCGCCTGACTGGCTTTGGCCCTGAGCAGACGCACCAGAAAGTCATCACTCCCCAGCACAGCCAGCGCCGCCTTATCGATAATGGGAATATCAGCGAGCTCAGCATGAACCTGTGGGGCATTAACCGGTAACATTGCAGGTTCCAGCACCATGCTGTATCCCATTTCAGTATAGCGGTAGCCGGTCTCAAAGGAGGACCACTTGGCATTGGAAAACGGGGTTTTCATATTCCGCTCAAGATGACTGCGATGCTGTTCCGGCAGCATCAGCCTGGCCGTATTCACGTTACCGCCGGCGATATGACTGTGAATATCCAGCGCCCCTGCCATCGTCACCGCCCCGTCAAGGTCATAAACTGTGGCTTTCTGCTGTAACTCAGGGGCAGGTTCGTTGATTATGCGATCATCTGCTATCCAGAGCGTGGAGAGTTTCCCATCAGCCTGCTGAAGTGGATCAAATAGTCGGGCGTTTTTCAAACAGATAATATTCATCAGATAACTCATTTACTTTGCCAGAGCCCAGCCACAACTATGCGCCTGGCCTTGCTCGCGGGAATAGACAGGTAACCATTCAGAACAATAAAACTACATGATACATCATATCATTTACAGCATAAATCATTTGTTTAACAAACGCACGGTGACGTAAAGTAGCGGCTATAATTGAGAACATCACATGCTGCACTGACAGGAGCCTCACTATGCGTCTTCCGTTTTTTCTTTACGCCCTCAGCACCGTTCTGCTGGCGCCTGTTGCCAGTGCTGAAACACCGGACTTGAAACCGGGCCTGTGGGTCTACACCCATAACACGGAAATCGAAGGCCCCATGTCGATTGCCCCGCAGACCAGCGAAAATAAGCAATGCGTCACCCAGGCCGACCTGGATAAAGGACTGGACGTGCTGGAGATCCCTAAAAACTGCAAACTCACACGGGTTGATATTCAGCCAGCGCGTGCTGATTATGCCGCCATCTGCGATATGCAGGGTATGCAAACCCGCTTCAGCGGTTACGCCACTTTCCATGGTGAACGTATGCAGGGACAGATGAACAGTGAAATGGATACCCCACTGGGCAAAATGATCATGAAAATGGATTATGAGGCCCACCGTCAGGGCGACTGCTAGTCACCCCAGATTCGAACGTTTCAACCCCCAGACACTGAGACCGAAAAACAGCAGACTCAAGCACAGCAACTTGAGCAGTGTCTGTGTGAACAGGCTGTCACCGCTGGCCTCATAGTCAAAGCTCGGCATACGTTCGAAGTCGGCTTTGTCAAAAGCTTGGTCGAAAAACAGCACAGACCAGATGAAGTCCTGCATGCGGCTGTGGTAATCCATGACTTGTCGGCTGAAATCAAGATGGGCGACAGTATCGGCATCAGCCAGACGGTTCAGGCCGTACTGCATGGCCATCACCGGTGAGAACCAGGAAACAGCCCGGCCCTGCTCGTAACTTGTCTGCTTAGCGGTCATACGCTGGTTGACATGATCGGCCACGACCACGTCACTCATATGCTGCATGGCGTAATACCAGCGCCAATCAAAGGCGTCACCTAATGGCGCCGTATCACGCCACGCCGGGAAGCGCTCCAGATAGTCGGCAAAATCGGCTTGCTTATCGCGATCCCAGCTATCATTCATCATTTGCCGTTGCTCGAAGACGATGGCAGCATCCGCACCGGGACTTTGCTGTTGAATCTGATACAGATAGGACAAACCGGGCACCACAAAACTGAACAACAGCCAGAGACTGATGAAGCTCAGGTAGTTAAAACTGGCGTTGCGATTCAACATGACGATCCAGCCACAGATGAGCCACCAGCAGAGCTGATACAGAAGCAGCAACAATGCCAGACCGGCGACAGCCCAGCTCAGTGACAAGCCGGTGATAAGCACCGCTGAAAGCAGAATCAGGAGATTGGTCAACGCCAGGACCACTGCTGGAACAAGCAGCTTTTTGAACACAATCGAGACAGCTCGTGGCAACTGTGATTGCAGTATCGGCCAGCGTCCGCTGCTGCGCTCGTCGGCAAGCACATTGACGCCCATCGCCGCCACCAGCAAAGGCAGCAGGTAAAGCCAGATAAAGCCCAAATCGAACTGACCGCTGATCTGCTGATCCGGGTTCGCCGGATCACTCACATTCATCTGTGTCTGCAGTCCCAGCAAACGCACTCTCAGGTGATCCGCATTTTCATCACGCTCGCCACGAAACAGGCTGGTCCAGAGAGAAGGGGTCTGCACCACCGGATGGAACAGATAATAGCCCATATAACCCGGTTGCAATTCGCCCTCAGCATGCAGCTCACGATAGTGATCCAGCTTTTCCTGGTAATCGGTTTCAGCCACAGCATAGCGTTCAAGTTCACGCTCATAAGTCTGGTGGCCCATGACAACGGCCGCCAGTGCGGTCAGAAAATACGCGACCAGCAACCAGCGGTTGAAGCGGTTAGCCCAGAATAGTTTCAGTTCTAATTGATAGAGTTTCATCATGCCACCCGGGTACGCACAAACAGCAAAGCAGTAAAAATGGCCAGGCACCACCCCATCAACAACAGGATGGAAGACCACATCGCGTCAAGGTCCTGACTCAGGGTCGGCGGCTGATAATCAAAATCCGCTAATTGCGGCCAGTATTCGCGGGAAACGGTCTGCGCCCGATCATCCTCCAGTTCAATCTCTTCGGTATGCAGTTCGTTCAGCGATTGAATCAAACGATAACGATACTCTTCAGCGGCGCGTTCATAGTCGCTGACCTGCTCTGCCGAAGTCATCGACAAGGTATTGGATAATTCACGGCCGGGAAGATAAGGGGTCAACAAGGCTCCCCACAGGGCCCACTGATTCTGTTGTTCGATACGACGCATCACATCGGCATAGACCGCTTCAAAAGCCTCACTGGTAATACGCTCCCCTTCCTGCATCACCAGACCGCGCCAGTTGACCGGTAAGTCCTCGACCCGGTCGACACCATACTTTTCCAGCGTCTGTTGTCTGAAGGTATCGAAATGCGGATCATCCGGGTTATGGGAATCGCCGATTTTGGCAATGGCTTCTGCGGTTTTGATATCAAACACCGCTTTGTCGGGCAGAGGATATAGCCACTCAGCGCTACTGTACATCAGCTTGGGCACAATCACGGTAAACAGCAACCACAGCAGCAACAGGGCAGACAGGCTCTGATTATTGGTACTGGCAAGCGATGACACCAGGATAATCATCCCCACCCAGATAGCACTGTAGAGGCTGTAAAGCACAAATAACCAGGCAAAGCGCTGGATGATATCGGCGCTGACTGTGACCTGACTCAGAAAGAAGGCTGCAATAGCAAACACAAACAACAGAAAAACCAGCGACACCAAAAGATAGGCCAGCGCTTTTCCCATTAGCAAGTGACGGAATGACAGCCCCAGCGACAGGATCTGTCTCAATGTCCCCTGCTGTCTTTCACCGCTCACCGTCCGGTAGGCCAGTGCAATCATGACCAGTGGCCAGACCAGCAGAATCAGCGTCGCCGCCGATAAGGCGCCGAGCTGCATATAATTGTGACTGCTCAGATATTGTTTGAACTGACTGCTGTTCTGACGGTGTGCTTCCAGAAACAGCACATTGCCGACATAAGGGTTGACACCGGCATCAATAAAACTTAGTGGTGAAATCACCCGGAATACCATCGAGCCATAATGCGCCACACGGTGTGGATGCCGGTCCGGCTGGGCTTCCCATTTCTCATTATTGAGCTGCTGCCATTGCTGCTGCACCTCGATAAAGTCCTGCTGTTGCTGCCAGTGGTTGAAGGCTACCAGCAACGTCAGCAGGGTCATCATCGGTAACAGAATTTTGAGCGTGCGGTGTCGCCACAGCTCAGCCAGTTCATGACGGGCGACAGTAAGGATCATCTTGCTTCCTAGAAATGATAAGCCACAGAAACACTGGCATTGATGCCATTACCCGGCGAATGAATGGTATCCAATGTGCCGGGCGAACCCTGGTCATAAACATATTCATAGTATTCATTGAACAGATTATTGACCTGCACATTGATATTGCCCCAGCTGGTCGCATAGTCGAGGCTGGTATTGACGAGGTTGTAGTGACCGTATTTGCCGCCGATATTTTCCTCGTTGGCATAAGATCCACTCTGAGAATCGAGATGCACCCGCCAGGTCAGATCAGGCACCACCTGATAACTCAGTCCCAATGACGCCGTGTAATCCGGAATACTGCGCAGTTCATTGCCTTTATTTGTGCCATCTGTCTGAATTTCCGTCTCGACGCCGGCAATATTACCCCACAGAATCAGCTTATCGTTGATATCCCAGTCAAAGCCGAAATCGACGCCTGTCCGCTCGGTCTCACCAACGTTTCGTGGCAGCCCGTCCACCAATACAAATTCGTCACTGGCCTTTTGCTCCCAGTACGAAGCCCGCAGTTGAAGTGCTGAGAACAGGCGCCATTTGACACCGGCCTCCCAGCCATCATTAATCGAGACATCCCGGGCTGCGGTGTTGCCAGTGGTATAAGCGGAAGCGCTGAAAGGATGCTGGAAACTGCGGCCATAATTGACGAACAGCGTGACATCATCGCTGGGGTATAAGAACAGATTGGCTTTGGGCTGAACAATGGTGCCAAAGTCATAGATATTGCGGTCTTCCTGCTGACCACTATTATCTGTAGCGGTAAACTCGCCGCGAATTCTGTCGCCCCGGAGTGCGACATTCCAGGCCAGCCAATCCACCGGCATATGGCTCAGTTGCAGATAACTGCCGTAAGTGACGAAGCTGAAATCGTAGTCTCTTATCACATCGTTGTTATCACGCTGGCGCTGGAAGCCGACCGTGCCGAAGCGCTGTTCCAGCACTTCCTGCTTTTCAGCATCCACACCCCAGCGGACTTCCCAGTCCGGATGAAGTTGCCAGCTCAGGGTAGAAATTACGCCATAATGATCCTGATCATCAAAACGGTTCTGCAAATCAGCCCCTTCACTAAAGCGGACCCAGCGTTCGCGTTCATAATGATTGAAATAGCTTTTCAATGACCAGTCGAGTTGTTCAGTGAAAGCATGATCCAGGTGCAGGCTGAATGACTGGGTCTGTTTATCTCCGCCATCCAGGCGGGCATAATCAGCAGACCGGGTCGGATGTTTGCGCGCCTCTTCACGCGGCAGATAACCGGCTGCATCCGCATCGTAGTCGGCAACACGGGCGATGAAGCCCAGTGTGGTCGCCTCTGTAAAATCGTAGAACCAGCGACCGGACACACTATACTTTTTGATGTGTTCGTTATCGCGGTAACCATCCGCCTCGCGATAGCCGGCAAAATAACTATGCGTTAACCGACCGCTCTGCTCGCCGGCATAAGCCTGAATCTCACGCGCATTGAAACTGCCGTAGGTCGCTTCCACTTCCCGCCCCAGATCAGAACGGGTTTCGATATTGTAATTACCGGCGACGTTGAACAGGCCATAACGCGGGTCACTCGAGCCTTTGTAAACCTGGACCGACTCGATATTGGCCGGAAACAGCTGGTCCATCTCGCTGTAGCCATTATGCAGATTGGCTGGAATCCCGTCGATCAACAGTTTGGCATGAGGTGTGCTGCCCTCGGCAGCAAAACCGCGTATGCCGATATCGGTATTAATAATGCCCTGGTTATAGCGGGCAAAGTAAACACCGGGGACCTTGCTAAACAGTTCCATGGTGTCATCGACGTGACTGATAGCCAGTTCATCGCGACTAATGCTGTCGACGGAACCGGCCAGATTGTTGGTTTCATAACTGGGCGTTGCGCCCACCACAATTAGCGGCGACATCCGGTTGGCTTCCGTTTCCGCCTGCGCGGGGGCAATTGTCAGGCTTGCCAGCAGGCTGGCAATCAGGGTTTTCTGCATGATTTTTATTCCTTTAATTCAGGCGGCGAACTGCTTGAAATAGCGTTCATTCAGTTCTGAGATAGACAGGTCGTTGCGGTCCATCAGCTGCTTGAGCTGCCCCTGGTGCATGATGCCGATATGATCAGCGAGCTCATGCGCACAAAGCAGATCATGAGTCACAATCAGCACCGCGGTACCGCGCGCCTTAATCGTATTGATAACATCGATAAATTCGCGTGTGGCGACCGGATCGAGGCCTGAAGTGGGCTCATCCATTAAAACCAGTTTGGCGTGTTTCAGCAGGGCAAAAGCGATAGCGACTTTCTGACGCATCCCTTTGGAAAAACTGCCCAGTGGTTTTTGATGATGCACCGTGTCGATACCGGTTCTTTCCAGTGCCTCGACCATACCCTGGCGGCTGACTTTCAAGCCTGCCAGTTCAGCGAGATAGGCCATATTTTCCAGCGCGCTGAAACTGGGATAGAGGTGTACATTTTCCGGGATATACATCATATGCTGGCGACACAATGCGGTCTGATGATGCATATTAACGCCATCCAGCGTGGCTTCCCCCGAGTCCGGCTGGGTAAACCCCAACAGCATATTGAGGGTCGTGGTTTTGCCGGCGCCGTTGGCGCCGAGCAGACACAGTACCTCGCCAGACTGTAGCGAAAAGCTGAGATTCTGCACCGCCCGGTTAGCACCGAAGGATTTATTCAGATTATTGACGTCGAGCATAAGAACACCTTAACGTAAGACGATATATCGTATCATTAAATACTAAAAAGAAAACCGGCTGGATGTCCGGTTATTCAGTGTGTCTGGCAGTTTTCACACAGACCATGCAGTTCCAGTTGCGGGCTCTTGAGCTGGAAGTGATTGTCCTGGATGCTTTTTTCCAGCGCATTGATCAGGCGATTATCGATACCGACTTCGCGTACTGACTGGCAGTTATCACAAATCAGAAACTGTGGCGTCTGATGTCCGTGATCACAGGCGATGTGAGAACAGGCGATAAACTTATTGGCAGACGCCAGTTTATGCACCAGCCCCTGGGAAATCAAAAACTCCAGCATACGGTATACCGACATTGCAGGGATCTTTTCATTGACTAATTGCTGGTAATGTTCGGCAATTTCGTACGCTGACAGAGGCTGGGGATTTTCCAGTAATATTTCCAGCACATGGCGTCGTTTAGGCGTCAGGCGTCCGCCCTGCTCAAGACAGGTCTTTTCAGCTTGCTGAAGAATTTTATCCGTTTTCATATTATCTCTGCCCGCAGTACATCACTTTCAAAGCTGGGTTGCATTGAGATTCTAACAGTAAAGCAGCCCGACGACATGGGGTTTCCCGCTCAGACCAGATCCAGGGTCAACAGCAGGCGCCTGTTTTCAGCGCTCGCCTGTCCCGATCGGTGCACAATGCCCTGCACGTCTTCCTGAGGCCACGCCTCACCTTTGAACAGTAGCACCTCACCGGCCTCAGCCTGCTTTAGTCTGGCCGGATCACACACCACCTGCTCATGCTGGCGGGCTTTGAGCGCCTGACGGTTAATATTATCTTCCGTCAGCCATTCGGTGGCCGGCCCGTGATAAGTCGTCACCATGCGTGCCATGACCTTATCCATATGAAACAGCGGGCACAAGGTTTTGTCGACCAGTTCCAGCCGCATGCCGACATGGGTCTGATCAAACAAATCCGCGAACATCGTGACCAGTTTCTGTACATCAGCCTGGAATGCGCTGAAATGGCTTGACGGCCATTGGGCCTTGAGCCACTCCGAGACCTCATCTGGGCGGAGAAGAACCCGAAAGCTAAAGGTTTTCTGCTGCTGCAACAGGTTGGCAATGTCCTGTTTTAGTTCAGCACTGAACTGGCGCTGCCAGATAGCAAAATCGACACCAGGCTGATAAATTTCGCTCAGCACCAGTGGCGCCTTCGATGTGACGACCGGTTCCTGGGTCAGTCTGTTGGCGACGGCTGACATTATGCCTGCTCCCAGCGTGGAAACGGATCCGGCATGGTTTGCCATAAGGCTTTACCGGCCAGCAGTTCCTCATCACTGATAAGGCAGTCATCCAGCATACCTTTGACTTCGTCCTCATCCATATTCTGGCCGATAAACACCAGTTCCTGCCGCATATCGCCGAAGGGCTCTACCCAGTTTTCCATAATCAGTTTTCTGGATTCTTCATCCTCCGGCCAGCGGTTTTCAGGAACCGCCCGCCAGAACATGCCGGCAAAACCATGCCGTGCAATACCGCCTGCCTGACTCCAGGTACCGGCAAACTGCGGTCGACTCGCCAGCCAGAAGTAGCCCTTGGATCGAATCAATTTGCCACAGGGCCATTCCTGGTGCAGAAAGGCATAAAACTTTTCCGGATTAAACGGCCTGCGCGCGACATAGGTAAAACTGCTGATGCCATAGTCCTCTGTCTCTGGAATATGCTCGCCACGGACTTCCCTCAGCCACCCCGGTGACTGTTCCGCTTTTTCAAAATCAAATTTACCCGTTGCCAGCACCTGCTTCAGGTCGACCCGACCCCGCTCAATGGGGATAATCTCGGCTTCCGGGTTCAAACTTTTAATGACCCCAGTCACGGCTTTGAGTTGTTCCGGACTGCACAGGTCGGTTTTGCTAATCAGAATGACATCACAGAACTCAATCTGATCCACCAGCAAATCGGCTACACTACGGTTATCCTCTTCCCCCAGTGACTCACCGGTTTCCTGCAACATATCAGCCTGTTGGAAATCATTCAGAAAATTGGCCGCATCAACCACCGTCACCATGGTATCGAGACGCGCCACTTCGGAAAGACTCTCGCCAGACTCGTCAGCAAAAGTAAAGGTTTCTGCCACTGGCAAAGGCTCAGAAATACCAGTCGATTCGATAACCAGGTAATCAAAACGACCTTCGTCAGCCAGGCGCCGTACCTCCAGCAGCAGATCCTCACGTAAAGTGCAGCAGATACAGCCATTGCTCATCTCGACCAGCTTTTCTTCTGCCCGGTTGAAGTCGACTTCATTATTGATTTGCTGAGCATCAATATTGATTTCGCTCATATCGTTGACGATAACCGCCACCTTGCGGCCTTCACGGTTATTCAGTATGTGATTCAGTACCGTGGTTTTACCGGCACCCAGAAATCCCGATAGTACGGTCACCGGAAGACGCGGATCCTGCTCAGTGTTCATAGTGGCTTTCCTTTCTTTCGTTTATTGTTTTAACGTCGGCACAATATTCGGCTGTGGGTCTGATCAGTAGACGAGCGATGCCGATAGGCTCACCGGTCTGCAGGCAATAACCGTAATCCCCCTGCCTGATTCTTTGACGGGCGGCATCAATTTTGGGAATCAACTGACGTTTTCTGTCGGCGATACGGATAGCAATAATGGCTTCTTCCTCCAGTGTCGCCCTGTCACTCATATCGCTGACCCTCGCCTGGGTAATTTCTTCCCTCAAGCTTTCAATTTCGGCCAGGGTTTCCTTTCTCAGGTCCTGTAGCCGCTGATCAAAAAATGCCAATTGCTCATCATTCATATAATCCTCTTCGGCGGCATTCAGCAGTGTCGTTTCGTCCATTTTTTCTCCGGGCGACCTGGTTAATTTCAGCGTCTCGAATGTTGAGCTGAAATATTATGATGTCCTTGACGCCATAATTTATGATATATCGTATCATATTATTATTTACTGACACTGGCAACTGTTTTCAGAACCGAGAGTGAGAGATTCAGGGAGTCAGGTAAATAAAATGCAGTACGAAGAAAGTTCTGGTCTCTTCCTGCACACGGATCGTGATTTCATCATCGACCTGTTTGCCCAGCAGTGCACGCGCCATCGGTGAATCAACGCTGATATTACCTTTTTCAAAGTCAATTTCATCTGGCCCCACAATCCGGTAGGTCACTTCATCACCGGTTTCGGTTTCAAGGGTCACCCGGGCGCCGAAAAATATTTTGTCCTGATTATCAGGCGTATCGTGAACCACTTTCAGGTCGGGCAAGCGTTTCTGAAGATAACGAATGCGACGATCAAGCTCACGCAATTCTTTTTTACGATAAATATATTCGGCATTTTCACTGCGGTCGCCTTCGGCTGCCGCTGCGGCAAGGGCTTGCACGACCTCGCGTCGACGTTGCCAGCGCTCGCTGAGCTCCTGGTTGAGACGGAACATGCCTTCAGCAGTGATATAGGGGGAAGACTTCATCTTGTTGCAGAAATGATTCAGGCTTGAGCAGTTTGCAATGCTGCGTTATCGGCCAGTTTATTTAAATCAAAATACAAACAGTCCGGCTGGCTGTCATGGGTGTATACCCCGGTCAGCACATCGCCGATTTTACGAAACTGCGCCAGCGCGCCACTGGCACTGGACTGGAAATTCGACGCATCATAACTGATGACATCGTTAATTTCATCTATCAATAAGGCATAGCGAGGGGTTACGCCATCTTCAGTGACAAATAAAAGCACCTGGCGCATATCGCTTTGCAATTGTTCGCAGGCGCGCGCAATCAGGTTTTTGAATTTTTGCAGTGGCTGACTGGCCTGCTGGCGGAACAGCGTGGCCATATGATTCGGATCCTGTCCCTGCGCCTGCCTGAGGGCAGTTACGCCAGCGTTATGAAGTTGCTCATGCGGCTCCACCAGGGCACTGACCAATTCATTGAGTGTGTCATCGCGTGTTTCGAAGTGACGCAACCAGAGACTGCTAGCGCACTCTGCAGCTTCCAAATCAAGCTGAAACGCTTCCTTGTCACGAATGGCTGCCGCCAGTGAGTCAAACCACTGCTGATGCCATTGCAGTTGTGACTTGAACTCGGCGATCAGCGCTTTTTTACTGTCCAGCCCGGACTGCATATTCAACCTGTGAGCGAAATCCAGCACCGGCACCACCAGGCCCTGAAACTTGATAACACCTGAAAAGCCCTGCTCTTCCACCGGCAATGGCTGAATCCTGTCAATGTGTTGATCCAGCATCAGCACCTGCCCCACATCCAGTCCGAATAGCATGTCCTGTACAAAAAAAGTAAACAGCTGTTTCTGTTCAGAGCGCTTGATATTACTACTCAGTCTGGACGACGGTTTATGCATTGTATCTCCCTGAGTGAGACATTCGTTCCTGGCGTTATATGATCTCGTACCGCCAACAATTAACTGTTGTCTATGCTACTTGTGCAGGATCGTCTTGAGTCGCGTTTCATCGATTTCCGCCCCCAGTCTGCCAGCAACGAATCGCATATCCAGCTCGGCATTTTCCAGGCAACTGGTGGCGCCGGGTGAGGGTGTCATATTAAAGACAATGCCACTGCCAGGATTGATTTTGGCCTCACCCAGCATCAGTTTGGACGACTTTTTATCTATCAGCTGCGGGCGAACACCACCAAAGCCCTTGGCAAAACTGACATCTTCCAGCTTCAGTGATGGCACAATTTTGCGGGCGTCCCGCATAAACAACCAGCGGCGCAGGCCGGGCACTTCAAATAGAAAATTCTTGAAGATGTAGTTGCGGATATCACTGACTTTAAACAGATCCCAGAACACTTTGAACACGCGGCGGTCCAGTTTCAGCACCCGCAGAAACTCCACGAAGGTCTTGCTGTTATATCGCTCCAGCATCGGCAATAACAGCGCGGTCGGGCCGAAACGGGTTTTACCTTCCACCAGCACATCCGGGTCACCATGGACTGCAGCAAAAGGCAGTTTGTCGTTCTGAACAGTGTAGACCTTGCCGTTCAGCAGTGGCGGTGTGAAATAGAAACTGCCGGCGACCGGCAGACAGGAATACTCCAGTCCATAACCCATTTGCTGGGCCAGCAGCAGACTGTGTCCACCGGCTGAAACCACTACGCTTCTGGCTTTAATCACCTGGTTCTGAGTGATGATAGAAAATACGCCGTCTTTTTCCACGATGTTTTCAACATGGCTGTTGAGACATAGTGAAATCGCTTTATCGGTATTTTTGTTGGCTTCCTGCACAAAGCGCTGAGCCAGTTGATGGTAATCGACCGCAGAGTATTCATCGAGCACGGCCAGCGCGACACAGGGCTCTTCGCGCATTTTGCCATCAACCATGATGACATTGGGTTCGATCTCGGCGATCTGTTCCTTTTCAAGCAGCTGCATGGTGGTGAACACGGTTTTGAATGTGTCAAATCGCTCACGCAGTTGTTGACACTCTTTTTCACCGACGCCCAGGACCATTTTCGGGTATTTGAAAATCACTTTGTCGTGATCGTCCAGGGTTTCAGCAAAGTTGACCACCATCTCGGCCGCGGCTTTCACCTTGGCAGCTTTTTCCAGCGTGTAGTTAGTCTCAATATCACCGCAGTGCAGGGTCTGGCTGTTATTGCGACCATGAGAATTCACCTTGGCCACATCATCATATTTTTCCACCAGCGCGATATGCTGGATATCCGTGTATTCACTTAAAAGATACAGCAGCGCTGTACCACACACCCCGCCACCGATGATGGCGACATCATGGACTTGTTCTGTCATGGTTTTTCCCGATAAAAACTGCGCCAGATTTTAGCAGAATAGACGTGCTGGCGCAGTGGGAAATCGCGGTTGATCCGTGCTTATTGGTCGGACTTTTTATTCATTTGTGAAAACGACGGAATCGAGGACAAAATCGATTTCAGTTCATCTTTCTCTACGGTTTTGCCTGGCCGCAGACTGTCACCCGCCGACAGAGATTCATCCTGATCCAGTTGCCGAATTTCCTCAAACATCGATTCCAGATCTTCTTCAGAAGGCAATGGTTCCTCAGTCAAATCACCCCACATTTCAGATAAAGCGGCTTTAGAATCAGTCAGTTTCACCGGTGGACCGGTGTCGATATCTTCATCTTCTGCTTCGCTGCTCTCTGATTCAGGTTGCTCTGGCTGCTGAGGTTCCGGCTCAAGTTGCTCCTGAGTCTTCTCTGAAGATGATTCATCCTCGACAACATTTCCCTGTTCCCAGGCAGCAGCCAGTGCCGCCTCCCTCTCTGCCTCAGCCTGTTCCTGATCGGCAATTTCGTTCGCCTGGGTTTCAGAAAAGGCGACAAAGCCATCATCCTGGACCTCATCCTGTTGAGCTTCTGCGACTGGCTGTTCAGCCTCGTCAAGCAGTTCTTGTTCCCACTGAGCCAGCATCGCAGTCTCATTGGGCTCTTCTGTTATCTCCTGCTCACTTGAGGCCGGTTGTTCGCCCTGGTCAACTGTTTCAGGTTCTGCCTGTTGCGGCTCCTCAACATTAACTTCCGGATCCTGCTCAAGCTGTTGCTCCCATTCTGCGGCGATCCTGGCTTCACTATCAAGCTCATCAAGGGCTGATATCTCTTGTCCTTCGGCCTCTTCCTGCGCCGCATTGGGCTCTTCTGTTATCTCCTGCTCACTTGAGGCCGGTTGTTCACCCTGGTCAACTGTTTCAGGTTCTGCCTGTTGCGGCTCCCCAACATTAACTTCCGGATCCTGCTCAAGCTGTTGCTCCCATTCAGCGGCGATCCTGGCTTCACTATCAAGCTCATTCAGGGCTGATATCTCTTGTCCATCGGCCTCTTCCTGCGCCGCGTTGTCTTCCTGTACTTCCGGGGTGGTGACAGACGCTGATTCATCGACCCGTTGCTGCTCCCACTGTGCCAGCATCGCCGCTTCATCTTCGGTCTCGGGCGTGTCTTCCTGACTATCAGGCGCTGATTGATCCTCAGTTATCTCGACGTTACTGTCATCTTCCGTGACAGTGGATTCTGAGAGCTCTTGCTCCCATTCTGCGGCCAGTTCAGCTTCTTCATCCAGTGGCGCATTATCCGACTGAACATTCTCAACTTCGTCCTCGGTCATCTCTGGCTCAGGATCTGCACCCGCCACAACTGATGCTGTATCTGAGTGTTCAGACACCTGAGGCTCAAGTTCGGTCTTCTTAGCCTGTTCATCGGCCGGATTTTCGCCGCTTTCAGTAACAGAAACGGTTTCAGCAGCTAAGTCGGGCTCGAGCTGTTCTGATACCTGCTCGGTCTCCACCGACGGCGTCTGATCCAGAAGCTCCTGTTCCCACTGGGCAGCCAGAACTGCTTCATTTTCGGGCGTGGATGCGTTCGACTCACTGCTTTCTGGCGTCAGCGCATCAATCGCTGTTTGTTCTGCTTCTGATGGGGTGAACTCATCATCCTGCACTGACGGCTCAATGGCTTCATCCACTTCTGGAGCCGGTTCACTCTCCGCCACCTGCGCTTTGTGTTCCGATGACGTATCAGGCGACTGTTCATCTGAGTTGTCTGTCGCCTGCGTGGATTGAAGTTCTTGCTCAGCTTTTTGTTGCTGCCTTGCTTCAGCCTCCGCTTTCAGCTGTGCTGTTCGGGCGCGTAATTTGGCTCGCAGGTCTTCGAGTTCGGAGCGGACTGCCGCCTGCTCTGTGGCTGGCTCCACTTCTGGGGCATCAGTTATTGCTTCGGCTTCGGTATGCGTTTCTGCGCTTTCAGACATCAAGCGCTGCAAACGCGCTGCTTCAGACTCAAAGTCAGTGTCAGCGATAAGTGGCTCTGGCTCTGGCTCTGGCTCTGGCTCTGGCTCTGGCTCTGGAACTGCACTTTTTCGACACGGACTGTTGCCACCTGTTTTGCTGTACTTAATGACTCGCCCGCAGGTAAATCAACCGCTGACTTTTCTTTGTCAATAAATTCCAGCTCTTGCTCTTCAACGATAAAAGGAGGCTCTACTGCCCAGGCCGTCACTGGCAACAACAAACTGAAAAAAAGCATCTGTAAAAGCGTTGTTTTTCTCATTAACTCGATCTTCCGTGAAACGTGCAACTATAAGGTAAAAAAAAGGTGTAGCAACAGAGTCAGTCGCCACACCTTGGATGGATATGGAGCTTGGCAATCAATTTATATTTATCTTGCATTGTCTTAGCGTGAATGACACCAGGCCAGCCGTTGAATGCCAATTCCAACCATAAGTTTTGATAAATACTTACAAAAGCCCGCCCAGAATCGGATCCAGTAGGGCATCATCGACCTGGTCGATCAGGCCGTCATCATTACCTCCACCACCGCCGCTGTTGAGCAGTCCACCAGTCAGGCCACCGACGGTATCAGTAACCCCGCCAATCAGGTCACCGCCACCTGTGAGGTCACCCACACCAGTAACGCCACCTAGTAAGTCATTACCGCCGGTAAGTCCTTCCACCGTCTCAGTCACACCACCGAGCAGTTCATTGCCACCAGTCAGCCCCTCTACAGTATCCGTAACACCACCGAGCAGTTGATTGCCGCCAGTGAGGCCTTCAACTGTGTCAGTGATCGTACCAACGACACCATCAGTCTCCCCCAGGAGACCACCTTCGCCACCGGTCAGACCATCAACAGTGTCAGTCATAGTACCGACGATACCCTCCGTTCCGCCTAGCAGACCGCCTTCTCCGCCTGTCAGGCCATTGACCGTATCGGTCACCGTACCGACCACACCCCCGGTGCCGCCTAGCAAACCGCCCTCGCCACCAGTCAGACCTTCGACGGTTTCACCGACTGTGCCCAGTACGCCATCGGTACCACCCAGCACTCCCCCCTCTTGTGAGCCAAGTACGGGTAAGTTACTGGTATCAAGTAAACCTGCCAGATCAAAGGCCTGCCCTTCGTCATCATCACTGACCGCAAGAATACCGCCAGTGTGAATAACCAATTGCCCCACACCTGAGACTGTACCTCCCGCTCCGGCAAGTACTGCATTGTTGTCAGCTTTAAGCTGCTCACCCAGCACAACGACAGCGGTACCAGCCTGAGTAAGAATATTGTTCGCCAATGGTCCGACGATAAGCGCCTGGCCCACAACTTTTGTAGTGCCGTCAATGTTACTGACCAGGGGTCTGACCACGGCGGTCAGTTCTGTTGTCAGCCCGGATAGCTGTCCATCTTCACCTACGAATGCCACTGTGAGTGTATTACCGGTATCAGTAACAACCGCACCCAATGAGTCAACAGTGCCGCCCAGTTGTGTCAGGAGTCCAGTGGAATCATTGAGTTGAGCAAAGACAGGCAGGGTATTCAGGCTTTCGACTGTGTTTCCAACTGATGACACCGCCTCTCCGACTTCACCGACAGCACCGGTTGCACCTGCGAGCGTTGTGCCGACTGCATTGTCATTCTCGCTGATTGATCCAAGACCACTACTCAAACCATGACCAATGCTGCTGACCGCCTCTCCAGTGTTGGCGATAATGTCACCTGTACCACTGGTGACAGCACCAGACCCCAGTAAGTCAATCTGGCTGACTGTATCACCCAAGGCACTCACCGTCTGACCAGCGCTGTCTACAATACCGCCACCATCATCAACCAGCGTCTGAACACCAGTAGCGCCACCACCGCCGTTGCCACCGCCGCCGCCATCAACCATTTCACCGCCACCGGAACTCCTGACAGATTTACTGCTGCTCCCACTACAACCGGCTGACAGTGATAGCACCAATCCCAGAGCCACAACCTGTGCCAATTTTGTTTTTTCCATTTCCCTACCCTCTAGAATGTTGAACCGTTCCATCAAAACGAATAATTGATATATTCGATACCTTTATCGGGGATAATAGCTAATATTTTAGATAATTTCTAGATAGTTTTCTGTTTTTTGATAAAGGCTACACTATTTTTCGGAATACTCGGAAACAAAATCAACCTGAACAGGTGGTTTGGACAAAAAAAAGCCCCGGCTGATAAATCAGCCAGGGCTTTGTCAGGATTCGCCTTTTAGGGCATTAATCAGTCTTCAGCGCTTTCATTTACCGCTTTCATGCTCAAACGAATGCGGCCCTGACGGTCCACTTCCAGCACTTTGACTTTGATCATATCGCCTTCGGAGAGCTTGTCACCGACATTCTCAACACGCTCATCAGAGATTTGTGAGATATGCACAAGCCCGTCTTTGCCAGGCAAAATGGTGACGAAAGCACCAAAGTCCATCAGTTTAGCGACACGACCTTCATAGATTTTACCAACTTCAACTTCGGCAGTGATGTCTTCCACCCGACGCAGAGCGGCCTGGCCGGCATCATAATCAGCAGAGAAGATCATCACGGTACCATCGTCCTGAATGTCGATAGTAGCGCCGGTTTCTTCAGTAATCGCACGAATCGTCGCACCACCTTTACCAATTACATCACGGATTTTATCGGCGTTGATTTTCACCGTGATGATACGCGGTGCGAATTTCGACATCTCGGTACGGTGAGTGGAGATCACAGCGTTCATCTTATCGAGGATATGCAGACGACCATCACGGGCCTGGGCCAGTGCAGTGCGCATGATTTCTTCATTGATACCTTCAATCTTGATATCCATCTGCAGTGCCGTGACACCTTTTTCGGTACCGGCGACTTTAAAGTCCATATCACCCAGGTGATCTTCATCACCGAGGATATCGGTCAAAACGGCATAACCATCAGTCTCTTTAATCAGACCCATGGCAATACCGGCAACCGGCGCTTTAATCGGCACACCGGCATCCATCAGTGCCAGACTGGTACCACAGACAGAAGCCATCGAGCTTGAGCCGTTTGATTCGGTGATTTCAGAGACCACACGAACCACGTAAGGGAATTCTTCTGCCGATGGCATGACTGCAGCGATACCACGCTTGGCCAGTTTACCGTGGCCGATTTCACGACGTTTGGGAGAACCGACAAAACCGGTTTCACCGACACAGTATGGCGGGAAGTTATAGTGCAGCATGAAACGGTCACGATACTCACCTTCGACCGCATCAATCATCTGGGCATCTCGCTCAGCGCCCAGTGTAGCAACGACCATAGCCTGGGTTTCACCACGGGTGAACAGGGCTGAGCCATGAACACGTGGCAGCAAAGTGGTTTCGACAAAGATAGGACGGACACTCTTGGTGTCACGACCATCGATACGTGGGTCACCGGCAATGATCTTGCCGCGAACCAATTCTTTTTCCAGTTTGGAAAAGACATTCTTTACCTGATCTTCTGTCAGATCAGATTCTTCAGTGACCAGCGCTTCAACCGCAGCTTGGCGTACATTGCTCAGTTGATCCAGACGCGCCAGTTTGTCACTGATGGCGTAAGCTTCTTTAATGCCTTCGTATGCCTGAGACTTAACCGTGTTGTACAGCGTTTCGTCTTTCTCAGGTGCAGTCCAGTCCCAGGCGGGTTTACCGGCCTCGGCCTGCAGCTCTTTGACCAGATTAATCGCAGTCTGCATTTGCTGATGACCGAACATCACCGAGCCCAGCATCACTTCTTCCGGCAGTTCAGAGGCTTCAGATTCCACCATCAGAACGGCACTTTCGGTACCCGCAACAACCAGATCCAGCGCACTGTTATCCAGTTGGGCTTTGCCCGGGTTCAGTACATACTGACCATCAACATAACCGACACGGGCCGCACCCAGCGGTCCATTGAAAGGAATACCGGATATAGCCAGTGCTGCAGAAGCACCAATCATCGCAGGAATATCAGGATCGATTTCCGGGTCCAGCGCAACGACGGTCGCAATCACCTGAACTTCGTTGAGGAAGCCTTTAGGGAAAAGCGGACGCAGTGGACGGTCAATCAGACGTGAGGTCAGCGTTTCTTTTTCACTGGGGCGACCTTCACGTTTGAAAAAGCCACCCGGGATTTTACCGGCAGCGTAGGTCCGTTCCTGATAGTTAACAGTTAAAGGAAAAAAATCCTGGCCGGGGGAGACGTCTTTTTTACCGACCACAGTTACCAGTACGGAGGTTTCACCAAGGCTGGCAATAACGGCACCGCCAGCCTGACGGGCAATTTTTCCGGTTTCCAGACTAAGCTGGTGCTCACCGAATTGAACTGTCTTCTTTACTGAGTTCACTCTTTTTTCCTTATCTTCTTCATTCTCAATGCCGGACCTGTTCCAGCACTGATTAAAACTGACAAACTTAAACTTAATAAACGAATATGCCCCTGAAACTGCAACAGCTTCAGGGGCATATCTTATATCATCGATCCCAGTCTATTGATGACAGTCTGGGGTCGCTGCATATAATCGGTCACCAGATTCAACTTAGCGACGCAGGCCTAATTCAGCAATCAGGGCACGGTAACGTTCGATATCAGTTTTTCTCAGGTAGTCGAGCATCTTACGACGGCTACTGACCATTTTCAGCAGGCCCTGACGCGAATGGTGATCGTGCGTATTGGTTTTGAAGTGATCCGACAGGTTGTTGATGCGCGCAGTCAACAGGGCAACCTGGACTTCCGCTGAACCTGTATCACCTTCAGAACGTGCGTGTTTGCTGATAATTTCTTTCTTTTGCTGTGCAGAAATAGACATTGAATACTCCAACTTTTTGCAGCCCTATGGCTTGCAGTTAAATTCTGAACTGTTCCAGCCGATCTCAACCAGAACAGCCAACCCTTCAAGAGCTGAGAATTTTACCGACTTTCTCTTTGCTAAACAAGGAGAACGTCATCAAACCGCAGCGACAAACAAACGTTTTGGCTTGACTACTCCATCTGGCGACATTTCACCCAAGCCCATAAATTTTTCATTCTGATCAAATAAGCGGACGTTTGCGCGCTCATAGTCCTGTTCGACCTGAATCGACTGCCCATAACTCAGCGTCCTGCTGGCTGATTCATCAAGATTGATAACCGGCCAGTCCGGCAAGGCATTCTCCGCCGCTTCCAACTGCTCATCGAGCGCGTCAAGTTGGCCGGTTTCGCGGCTTTCCGCCAATTGTTCCAGGCTCACGGCATCACTCAGCGCATAACCGGCTACCCGGGTCCGGCGCAACATGGTGACATGACCACCAGTGCCCAGCTTATGGCTGATATCCTCGACCAGCGTCCGGATATAGGTGCCTTTGCTGCAGCGTACCGACAAGGTAAAACTGTCCTGACTACAATCCAGTAATTCAATCCCGTAAATTGTGATGCGACGGGCCTTACGCTCGACTTCCTTGCCCTGACGAGCCAGTTTGTAAAGCGGTTGACCTTGATATTTCAGGGCTGAAAACATCGGCGGTACCTGATCCTGCTCCCCAATAAAGCCAGTCAGAATCTGTTGTAGCTGTGTTTCATCAAATTCAGGCACCGACTGCTCATCAATGATCTCACCATCAGCATCGCCGCTGTCAGTGGTGATACCCAGCCTGCAGGTGACGGCATATTCCTTGTCCGCATCAAGCAGGTAACCGGATATTTTGGTCGCCTCTCCCAGGCAAATAGGTAAGACGCCACTGGCGAGTGGATCGAGACTACCGGTATGACCGGCTTTTCTGGCGTCAAACAGTCGTTTGACCTGTTGCAGAACATGATTGGAGCTGTGACCGCTGGGTTTGTCTACCACCACAATTCCGGTGATATCGCGGCCTTTTTTGTTTCGTCTTGCCATACACTTGAATGGTTCAGTCGTCTTCCTGACGGTTGGATGCATTGGCACGGGCAATCAACTCATCCATTTTGAAACCGTTTTCCAGGCTTTGGTCATAAACAAACTGCAGTTCGGGAATGTTGCGCAGCTTGACCCGCCCCGCAAGTCCGCGGCGCAGGTAGCCGGCGGCACTGTTGAGCCCTTTCAGACATTCAGCCGCATCCTGTTCCGATTCAAAGCCGTTGAGGCGAGTGACATAAACCTTGGCGTATTTGAGATCGGCGGTGACATCAACATGAGACACTGTCGCCATACCCACCCGGGGATCCGAGACCTCACGCTGAATCATCAGCGCGAGTTCACGCATTATCACTTCGCCAAAACGATTTGTTCGACTGTATTCTCTGGCCATTATAGTGTCGGCTTAACCTCAACCCGTTCGTAGACTTCGATCTGGTCGCCGGGTTTGACGTCTTTGTAGTTCTTCACACCAATACCGCATTCAACGCCGGCATTCACTTCATTAACATCGTCCTTGAAGCGACGCAGTGACTCGAGTTCACCTTCGTAAATCACCACGTTGTCACGCAGTACGCGAATCGGATTATTACGCTTGACGGTGCCTTCCAATACCAGACAACCAGCAATGTCACCGAATTTCGGTGAACGGAACACATCATCAACTCGGGCAAGACCGATGATTTCATCACGGAATACCGGTTCCAGCATGCCGGTCATAGCCTTGGTTACCACATCCAGCAAGTCATAAATGATGCTGAAGTACTGTACATCTAGGCCTTTTTCAGCAATCACCTTGCGTGCGGCGTTATCAGCACGAACATTAAAGCCAATCAAAATCGCATCAGAGGCCGCTGCCAGTTGCGCATCAGTTTCATTGATACCACCGACACCAGAGCCAACTACGCGGACTTTCACCTGATCCGTAGACAGTTTCTGCAGCCCCTGGCTGACGGCTTCAACCGAACCGTGAACATCCCCTTTGATGACCACGTTGAGAGTTTTGACATCGCCCTCTTCCATCTTGTTGAACATGTCATCCAGCTTCGCAGCCTGTTGCTGTGCCATTTTCTGTTCACGCGCTTTGGTATGACGGAAATCGGCAATCTCACGGGCGGTTTTGTCATCCGGTGCTGCCTGCAGTTCATCACCGGCAGCCGGCGTACCTGACAGACCCAGCAACTCTACCGGTGTGGATGGACCCGCCGTGTCGACCTGTTCGCCTTTTTCGTTAAACATGGCGCGTACACGGCCATACTCCTGACCGACTACCACGATATCGCCCTTGTTCAGGGTACCCTGTTGAACCAGTACAGTGACCACTGTTCCGCGGCCTTTATCCAGGCGCGCTTCAATGACAGTACCATGCGCCGGACCTTTTTCAGGTGCTTTCAGCTCCATGATTTCAGCTTGCAGTGAAATGGCTTCCAGCAGATCTTCCACGCCTTCACCCGTCAGTGCCGATACCGGTACAAACTGCACGTCACCACCCCAGTCTTCGGGGATGACTTCGTGGTTAGCCAGTTCCTGCTTGACGCGGTCCGGATTCGCTTCCGGCTTGTCCATTTTGTTAACGGCAACGATAACAATAGACTCTGCTGCTTTGGCGTGTTGAACGGCTTCAATGGTCTGCGGCATGACACCATCGTCTGCTGCGACAACCAGCACAACGATATCCGTGACTTTAGCACCGCGTGAACGCATCTCGGTAAAGGCTGCGTGACCCGGGGTATCCAGGAATGCGATCTCACCGCGACTGGTTTCAACCCGGTAAGCACCGATGTGCTGTGTGATACCACCGGCTTCACCTGAAGTCACCTTGGTGCGGCGGATATAATCGAGCAGTGAAGTTTTACCATGATCGACGTGACCCATGACCGTGACTACCGGTGCCCGGGTAACCGCTTCGCCAAGGTCTTCGTCCGAGACCTGCAGCGCTTCTTCCACTTCATTTTCACGAATCGGTTTGGCGACATGGCCCATTTCTTCGACCACGATGACAGCGGTGTCCTGATCCAGTACCTGATTGATCGTGGCCATGGTACCCAGCCCCATCAGGGCTTTGATAACCTCACCCGCCTTGACTGACATACGCTGTGCCAGATCAGACACGTTGATGGTTTCCGGAACATTAACCTCACGTACCACCGGCGCAGTCGGTTTGGAGAAGCCGTGTTCCTGATCTCTGACTGCAACACGACCTGCTGCCGCCCCTTTTTTCTTCTTGCGGCGACCACCTTTACCTTCGCTAACGTGTAACTCTTTACGCTCAAAGTCATCGTCATCTTCACGGCGACCACCACGGCGGGCAGACTTACCACGCTCATGCTTGGCTTCTGCGTCCTTGGTTTTACGCGCTGCGGCTTTTTGTTCTTTTGCCTGCGCTTCGGCAGCCGCCGCTTTAGCTTCTTCGCGGGCCTTCTCCAGCGCCTCTTCTTCCTCACGGGCTTTACGCTTGGCTTCAAGGGCTTTTTCCGCCTCAATACGGGCCAGATTGGCAGCACGACGCTTGGCGTCAGCCTCTTCCAGCTTTTTATGGGCCAGTTGCGAGGCTGTCAGTTGTTCTTCTTCTTTCTGTTTGCCTTTGGCGGCAGGCTTTTTGGCCTTGGCTTCGGCTTCAATCGCTTTTTGCTCTTCTTCAGCAGCGCGCTGCGCTTCTTCGTTTGCCTTGTTTTCAGCCTCAATGGCAGCAGCGACTTCGGCCGCTTCCTGTTCATCCAGTTGCTGCTTCAGGCGAGCCGCTTCTTCCTGCTTGCGTTTGGTTTCCAGCAGGCGCTGTTCTTCCTGACGCGCTACCTCAGCCGCATGCTCCTCGGCTGCTTTTTGCTTGAGCAAATCTTCAGCGGCAGCATTAGGCTGTTCGGCTTCGCCACGCTTAACGTAAGTACGCTTTTTTCTGACTTCAACACTGACGCTTTTGCCGCCACGTGCCGAGCCACCCAGTTTGATTTCACTGACCGACTTCCGCTTCAGTGTGATCTTTCTTGGCGATGAGGCATCACTGTCATCAGATTTGCCATGGCGCTGCTGCAGAAACTTGAGCAATGTCTGCTTTTGCTCTTCGGTAATCAGATCATCAGGCTTTGAGACGTTAATCCCCGCTTCATTCAGCTGTTCGACCAATCGTTCAGCTGTGATTCCGACTGTGCCAGCCAGGTCTTTAACCCTCATGTCACTCATTGGTTACTCCCCTGCATCTGTTTTTTCGTCTGCAAACCATGACTCTCTGGCTTTCATGATCATTGCTGCAGCTTGCTCTTCGTTCATACCACCGATTTCGACCAGTTCATCTACGGCCAGCTCTGCTAAATCGTCCAGTGTGGTCACTTTGTTACTGGCCAGTGTCAGGGCCAGGTCGCGCGTCATGCCGTCCATATCCAGCAGTTCCTGTGACGGTGCTGCTGATTCCAGTTGTTCTTCGCTGGCAATCGCCCGGGTCAACAGCACATCACGTGCTCGTGAACGCAGTTCGGCAACGATATCTTCGTCAAACTCTTCGATGTCGAGCATTTCCTGCTCCGGCACATAGGCGACTTCTTCCAGAGAAGAGAAGCCTTCCTGAGCCAGAATCAGTGCGACGTCTTCATCCACATCCAGATCCGTCATGAAGGCCTGAATCAACTCACCGATTTCGCTCTCAGCTTTCTGATCAGCTTCGGATGCTGACATAACGTTCAGTTCCCAGCCGGTCAGTTGGCTGGCCAGTCTGACGTTCTGACCACTACGACCGATTGCCTGAGAAAGCTGACCGTCTTCCACCGCAATATCCATGCTGTGGGCATCTTCATCAACGACAATAGACAGTACCTCGGCAGGCGCCATGGCGTTAATGGCAAAACGCGCAGGATCTTCATCCCAGAGGATAATATCGACCCGTTCACCAGCCAGTTCATTGGTGACAGCCTGAACCCGTGAACCACGCATGCCAACACAGGCACCGACCGGATCGATACGGGATTCTTTGGCTTCAACCGCAATCTTGGCTCGCAGCCCCGGATCACGGGCAGCACCTTTAATTTCGATCATGCCATCGCTGATTTCCGGTACTTCCAGCGTGAACAGCTCAATCAACAGTTGCGGTGCAACACGACTGACAATCAGTTGTGGACCACGCCCTTCGGGACGGATTTCTTTCAGATAGCCACGGATGCGGTCACCGGCACGGAAGCTTTCGCGTGGGATCATTTCCTCACGAGGCAGGAAGGCTTCTGCATTACCACCGAGATCCAATGTCACGTTACCGCGGTCAACTCGCTTGACGGTGCCATGAATCATCTGACCGACTTTTTCACGGTACAGATCCACAACCTGCGCACGTTCGGCTTCGCGGACTTTCTGAACAATGACCTGCTTGGCAGTTTGTGCTGCGATACGGCCGAACTCAACCGATTCCATCGGTTCCTGAATGTAGCCACCGACCTCCGCTTCCGGGTCTTTTTTCCTGGCTTCTTCCAGAGTAATCTGGGTTTCTTCGGATTCCAGTTCTTCTTCGTCTTCGACAACTAACCACTGACGGAAAGTCTCATAATTGCCGGTCACGCGATCAATTTTGACAGCGGCATCCAGCGCCATCTCATAACGTTTGCGGGTCGCCATCGCCAACGCGGCTTCAATAGCCTGAAAAATGACTTCCTTGCCCACGCCCTTTTCGTTGGACATGGCATCGACCACCAATAAAATTTCTTTGTTATTCATCACGCCCCCAGTGGATTACGCAGCAAACTAATCCAACCCAGTTTTCTTTTATTAACCGACAATAATACGCTTTTTTCAGGCAACAAGTCTTGCTTTACCCAACTTTGCCAGCGGCAATGCGTAGACTTCGCCATCCACTTCAATCAATATCTCACCGTTTTCAAATCCCTGAAGCACACCTTTAAAATTTCGTCTGCCATTCACCGGCAGTTTCATGCTGATTTTGGCTTCAACACCGGCAAACCGCTCAAAATCACGGGCCTTGAATAAAGGCCGATCAAACCCGGGGGAAGAAACTTCCAGCAAATAGGCTGATCGAATCGGCTCCTCAACATCCAGGATACCGCTCACCTGATGACTGACCCGTTCGCAGTCTTCAATGCTGATACCCTGCTCGGCATCAATATAGATTCGCAGAATCGGGTCCGGCCCGCCTTGGATGTACTCCACACCAACCAGTTCGTAGCCGAGTGTCTCTATAGAAGACTCAATGAGTTGTTCAACCTGATCAGTGATGGCCATCGTTATCGCTTTACTCCAGGAGACAGAATCAAATCTCCAGAAAAACAAAAACCCCTTATAGGGGCCCGGAATCTACAAACATTGTGACGCGGGCGTTGCCAGTCCCGCTCTGCCTCGGTCAGCACGACACTAATCATCGTTAGCTGAGTTACTGACTTCCCAGAAAGCACAGAATAGTAACAAAACAAGCGCTTAACAGCAACAAAAACCGCTGGGACTCAGAGGGCTCACACTCGCACCGACAGGAATAAAACTTGGGAATTAGCAGGATTGTTTCCTTTTTGCGAGATTCAGGCAACTCTACTGATGAAACACCTGTCGTTTTTTGATCTCTGACTCGTTAAATCTGGAGAAACAACGTGATTCGACACTCTCTTATTATGCTTATGCTCGCGCTATCACCGCTGACGCTCGCTCAGGCAGACTCATTAAAAGCTGATAAATTTATCAAGTTCGTGAAAGAGGCTGATGCCGACGCCAGCAGTGACTGTAATCAACGCGGCGGATTACGCGTTTTTATCATCAATGAACATCCCGACCAGATAGTTGATATTCAGCTTGATCGCTATTTTGCAGAAGTCAGGCAACCCGGGCGTTCTATGTTCGCGCTGGAAAATGGTCACAAGCTGCCGCTGGGTTGCGATATCGTCATGGACAGCCCGCAACGCTGGGAACTACTCGATGCTGAATTTATCAGCCGAAACCAGGCTGAAGCACGCTATGGGATGATTTATTAACGCACAACAAAAAAGGCTCAAAACAAGTCAACTTGTTTTGAGCCTTCTGGTAATCAGTGTTGGTAGCGGGGGCCAGATTTGAACTGACGACCTTCGGGTTATGAGCCCGACGAGCTACCAGGCTGCTCCACCCCGCACCTGATTAGACTGCGCATTATACATAGCACCCTATGGCCATGCAAGACGATTTCTAATTTTCTTTTAATTTTCTGGTCAGCGTATTTCTACCCCATCCCAATAGCTTGGCTGCTTCCTGACGCTTACCGGCAGTTTTCTCCAGCGCAACTTCCATCAATAGCTGCTCGATCAATGGCACGACATCAGCCAGTGCGCCCTCCTGACCACTCAGGGCTTTATTCGCAGCCCATTGACGGAATAACTGCTGCCAGTCGCTGCCCTGCCTGTTACCGCTCTCTGCATGCTCAGCAGAGAGTTCCACCGGCAGGTCGTCCATTTGTACAACCTGACCTGGCGACATGACAGTTAACCAGCGGCAGGTATTCTCCAACTGACGAACATTACCGGGCCAGGGTAGTTGCGACAGATAGCTTTCTACCTCTGGTGATACGTTCTTGGTACCCATGTTTAATTCCTTGGCCGCCTTGTTAAGGAAGTAGGCCACCAGTGCCGGAATGTCTTCACGACGCTCCCTGAGAGAAGGAATATGAATTCGGATGACATTGAGACGATGGAATAAGTCCTCCCTGAAATCACCTCGTTCGACCAGTTTTTCCAGATTCTGGTGGGTGGCGGCAATGATACGGACATCGACTTTGACACCACTGTGACCACCAACCCGGAAAAATTCGCCATCTGATAACACTCGCAACAAACGGGTCTGTAGTTCTATCGGCATATCACCGATTTCATCCAGAAACAGGGTGCCACCGTTGGCTTGCTCAAAGCGACCTTTGCGCTGGACATGTGCTCCGGTAAAAGCACCTTTTTCGTGACCGAACAGTTCGGACTCCAGCAACTCCTTGGGGATGGCAGCCATATTCAGTGCAATGAATGGCGACTGGCGTCTCGGGCTATGACGATGCAATGCCTGGGCAACCAATTCTTTACCGGTACCGGATTCACCATTGATCAGCACGGTGATGTTAGAGCGGGCCAAGCGACCTATCGCTCTGAAAACTTCCTGCATGGCCGGTGCTTCACCAACAATCTCGGCACCAAGATTAAAATCCTCTGACGGGCTTTTTTCCTGCTCCCTACTATGTGCCACGGCACGCTGAACCAACTCCACAGCCTCGTCCACATCAAATGGCTTAGGCAGATACTCAAAAGCCCCTCCTTCGTAGACTGAGACGGCGCTGTCCAGGTCTGAATAAGCCGTCATAATGATCACCGGCAGTTCCGGATACCGTTGTTTGATTTCGGAGAGCAGTTGCAGACCGTCGATACCTGGCATGCGGATATCACTAATCAACACATCGGGCGCTTCTTCTCGCCCCTGTTTTAATTCATGTAAAACAACATCGGCTGTTTCAAAGGCGCGAACCGTGATATCTACCGCTTCCAGTGCTTTCTGCAAGACCCATCGTATGGACCGGTCATCGTCGACAATCCAGGCTATCGCTTTAGTGGCGTTCACGTGCTAACTCCAAAGGAAATATAACTGAGAAGATAGTCTGTCCCGGATGGCTATGACACGACACTGTGCCACCATTTCTCTGAACCAGATTCTGTACCAGATACAGTCCCAGACCGGTGCCATCAGCACGTCCGGTAACCAGTGGGTAAAATAGACTATCCTGTAAAGATTTAGGGATGCCGGGGCCGTTGTCTTCAATTTCAACTAAGACGCCCAGACGGTAATACTGTTTTTCAATTGTGATATTGCGCTGAATACGGGTACGCAGGGTAATCAGGCCAACACCGTTCATCGCCTGAACGGCATTGCGAACGATATTGAGAAATATTTGGATCAGTTGATCAAAGTCCGCATAGAGCTCGGGAATACTGGGGTCATAATCAATTTTAAACTTGAGCCGCTCGTCGACTTCGATATCCACCAATTGTCTGACATGCTGCAGAACTTCATGAATATTCGTATCACGCTTTTCAGGATGCTGATTTGGCCCCAGCATACGATTCATCAAATTCTGCAGACGGTCCGCCTCAGTAATGATGATTCTCGTGTATTCCTTCAGATCTTCTGAGTCAAGCTGTCGTTCCAAAAGTTGAGCCGCGCCTCGCAGGCCCCCCAGCGGATTCTTGATCTCGTGAGCCAACCCGCGGACAACCTGTTGCTGGGTATGCAGATTTTCGTCACGGTTGATTCTTTGCTGATAATCAAGCTGGGCCAGTTCCAGGATCAGGTAAGGTTCATCGATATCAAGCATTTTGATCGCACAATCAGCCAGAATCTCACCGCTGGCAGGCAGGAACAGGCGAACCTCACGCTCTATCAGAGCCTGGCCGGTAGAAACCACCCTTCTGAGAGAGTGAATCAGCCGTTTTTCTCCCGGCAACAGTGTTTGCAGCGGGATATGTTCAGCCTGTCGTTGGCTGATTTCGAACAGGATTTCAGTGGCAGTGTTGATATAACAGACGCGCAGAGATGTATCCAGAACCAGAACGGCAGTCGTCAGGTTTTCCAGCACATCATTACTGGCAATGGCATTGTGACTCATTGTGATGGCACTCATGTACATGGTCAGCTGTTAGCAAAAAACGCTCCATTTATGGACGTTTTGCGTAACATAGCTGGTAAGCTGTTGATTGGTGGTAAAACTCACCTGCGCTGTGTAACAGACAAGTAGCTTTACTTCTGATTGCAGAGGCAATATAACACTAAATCACCGCCTCATCGCACCAATAAGGTGCATTAGTTGTTACCCGGAGATGGGCTTGGAGAAGGTGCCGGCGATGGCCTGCCACCAGTGGGTCCCGGTGGTGATACGCCGGTATTTTGAGGTGAACCGCCTGTTGGACCAGGTGGTACCAGGTTGGAATTATTCTGTATTGAACTACGATGCAGTTGAAAACTGACACTCGCTGAGCTAGCCAGCGTATTTCCACTATCATCAACAATCAAGGCGAAAAGCGAATATGAGCCACGACTCAGATTGTTCAGCTGAAGTGTTGTGGACTGCTGCGGTTCAGATACCGCCTGACCATTGAGTTCGACAGCGATTCGGTGACCGCGCTCGACATCAAGTGCTGGCTCTACAATCATGCTAACAGTGACATCACCATTGTTAACCCAGATGCTTTCACCATCGGCAGGCGATGCGATACGAATCTGATAGTCGGGAATGTCGGCCTCGGTATCAGAGCCTGGTTGGTCATCACCCGGTGTTAACTTCAACAAATCATCTGTCTCAGCATCCTGCTGAATCGGGGTGTAGGTTGTTGTCGGCGGCAGTTCAACTTTTTCAGAACCCGGCTTAGGCTCATCAGTGAACACAACATTACCGTTATCATCCACCCAACGGTAAATCTCCGCATGAACAGGAAGCAAAAAAAACAGCAGTAGCAGCGTAGTCGCTCTCATAAATTGAAGAATAGGACGAAGCAAGCCGCGGCGCAACTGTCAGGCATAAAAAAAGCGTCCCGGGGGACGCTTTTTTTGTTGTCGAAACAGACTCGAGTGAATTAAACGCTGTAGTACAGGTCGTATTCAGCCGGGTGAGTTTCCATACGCAGACGCGTCACTTCTTCCATCTTCAGCGCGATGTAACCGTCGATCATGTCGTCGGTGAATACACCACCTTCAGTCAGGAAGGCGCGGTCGGCATCAAGCGCTTCCAGCGCCATATCCAGAGAGTGGCATACGGTTGGAATTTCTGCTGCTTCTTCGGCTGGCAGGTCGTACAAGTCTTTGTCCATGGCATCGCCAGGGTGGATCTTGTTCTTGATACCGTCAAGACCAGCCATCAGCATGGCAGAGAATGCCAGGTATGGGTTGGCAGACGGATCAGGGAAGCGAACTTCGATACGACGTGCTTTCGGATTGCTGACGTATGGAATACGGATAGAAGCTGAACGGTTACGGGCTGAGTAAGCCAGCATAACAGGAGCTTCAAAACCCGGAACCAGACGTTTGTAGCTGTTGGTAGAAGAGTTAGTGAACGCGTTCAGGGCGCGGGCATGTTTGATGATACCGCCGATATAGTACAGCGCAGTTTCAGACAGGCCACCGTATTTGTTACCGGAGAACAGGTTTTCACTACCTTTAGAAATAGATTGGTGGACGTGCATACCACTACCGTTATCACCCACCAGTGGTTTTGGCATGAAAGTCGCTGTTTTGCCATAAGCATGAGCCACGTTATGAACAACGTATTTCAGGATTTGCACTTCGTCCGCTTTTTTCACCAGGGTGTTGAATTTAACACCGATTTCGCACTGACCGGCAGTCGCGACTTCGTGGTGATGAACTTCAGTCACCAGACCCATTTCTTCCATGGTCAGACACATGGCAGAACGGATGTCTTGCAGTGAGTCAACGGGAGGAACCGGGAAGTAACCACCTTTTACTTTAGGACGGTGACCCATGTTGCCATCCGGGAAGACTTTTTCAGTGTTCCATGAAGATTCATCAGAATCCACTTTGTAGAAAGAACCTGAAATATCGCTGCCCCAGCGAACGTCATCCAGAATAAAGAATTCTGGTTCTGGACCGAAGAAAGCAGTATCAGCCAGACCGGTTGATTCCAGATACGCTTCAGCACGTTTAGCCACACTGCGTGGGTCACGTTCGTAGCCTTGCATGGTGGCAGGCTCAACGATGTCACAACGAATGATCAGCGTGTTGTCATCCATGAACGGGTCCATGACCGCAGTTTCAGGATCCGGCATCAGAATCATGTCTGATTCATTAATGCCTTTCCAACCGGCAACAGAAGAGCCGTCGAACATTGCGCCTTCTGTGAAGGTATCTTCATCAATAGAATGCGCTGGATAAGAAACGTGTTGCTCTTTACCACGCGTATCGGTGAAACGGAAGTCAACGAATTTGACGTCCTCATCTTTGATCATTTGAAGCACATTTTCGACAGACATTTAACTTCTCCAATTTTTAGAAACTGCACATTGCGTTGTGCAAAAAAACTCGCGACATAGTACAGCAGAAATCAAGCCAACTTTCACTGTTACGATAAATCAACCATTTAGGTGCAACTGCACCTTACGATAGCACTGTTATGGTGCACAAAAACAGGCTTATGGATCATTTTGGTGCTATGCACCAACACGAACCGTAATTCGAATCTCATCTTCGTCCTGAACGGTCTCGATCACACTGTGACCATTGATACGGGCCCAGGCTGGAATATCATTTAATGCGCCGGGGTCAGTGCAAATAACCTCAACTTCATCACCAACCTGCATGCCTGCCACCTGGTTCTGCGTCTTGATCACAGGCATCGGGCAGAGCATGCGTCGTGCATCCAGTTGCTGACGGCTCATACGTACCACTCCTGCAGCACTTCTTCAGCACTGAGCGGCGCCGTCTTCACCTGCTGCCTTTGCTGATCGGGTGTGGCAATATCGAGTTCCACTTCATCCGCCGTCCGACCCTTACCGAAACGCGCCACTATCGCGGCAGCGAGTGGATATTGGTCCTGTTTGAGTTCGCCGTCAACCAGTGCCATCGGTCCGTTGTGACTGAGCGCATGGATACTGGTGTATTGCTTGCGATAGCCTTCCAGAAATTTACTTTCGCCGGCATCACGCGCGATGATAAGTTTGAATTTATCATTCGGCCGGATGTGACGACCAACCTTGAGCAACATGATGTCATCAAGCTCATAGTCACGGCTGTTACGCGCCTGCCATAAATCAACCAGTTTATCGGAATAGCTCTTGTCGGTCAGGAAGCAACAGCCACCGGCCGGAGAAGCAAAATCATGAAGGCCGAACTGTTTGGCCAGCGCGATTTGTGGTTTACGGTTACGGCCATGAAAGTCATAGAGTTTTTCACGATCCACCCAGCCTTCCCGCTCGGGCTTTGTCTCAGGAAGATTTTTCGCACACAGTGGCCTGAGTAGCAAATCATCGGCACCCGATTCTTCAGAAATGATGGGCATGGTGAATTTACGCTGCGACATGGGCCGCTGACCAATTACTTCACCGGTGACGATAAAATCGAAACCGTCCTTGTGGTGCTGTTTAACCCACTCAACCGCTTTACCCACCATGAAAATTTTACAGTCAAGGCAGGGATTCATATTGGCGCCGTAACCGTGTTTAGGATTGAGCAGCACATCCTTGTATTCTTCAATCACATCGACAATATGGAGTTTGATGCCGAGTTGTTCAGCGACCCACAGTGCATTATTCCGCTTCTGTTTTTCTTTGTCGTGATTGCGAATCGCATGCGTGTGGCCCTCGACACAGAAACCGGTGTAGAAATTGATACCCTCAACTTCAATCCCCTGTTCCTGCAGTACACGGACTGCCAGCATGGAATCCAGGCCGCCGGAAATCAGGGCGACTGCTTTGTGTTGCTTTGTCATATGTTTTAAATCTAAGCTGTTCCGCCCACGGTTAGGGCATCGACTTTTAAGGTGGGCTGTCCGACACCGACCGGGACGCTCTGACCTTCTTTACCACAGTTACCGACGCCGCTGTCGAGTTCCAGATCGTCGGCAACCATCGAAATACGCTGCATGACTTCAGGGCCATTACCAATCAGCGTGGCGCCTTTCACCGGCGTCGTGATTTTGCCGTTTTCAATCAGGTAGGCTTCGCTGGTTGAAAACACAAATTTGCCGGAAGTAATGTCGACCTGACCGCCACCGAAGTTAACGGCATAAATACCCCTGTCCACCGACGCGATAACTTCTTCCGGCTTACGGTCACCGGGCAGCATATAAGTGTTAGTCATGCGCGGCATCGGCAGATGCGCATAAGATTCACGGCGGCCGTTACCGGTACTTTTGGTACCCATCAGACGTGCATTATGCTTATCCTGCATGTAGCCAACCAGACGCCCCTTCTCAATCAATGTGGTGTACTGACTGGCTTCACCTTCATCATCAATGTTCAGCGAACCACGTCTGAATTCAAGGGTGCCGTCATCAACGACAGTACACAGAGGCGAAGCGACCATTTCACCCATTTTTCCGGAGAAAGTCGAGGTGCCACGACGGTTAAAATCACCTTCCAGGCCATGACCCACCGCTTCATGCAACAGTACGCCAGGCCAGCCACTACCAAGCACCACCGGCATGGTACCCGCTGGCGCAGCCACCGCTTCCAGGTTAACCAGGGCGATCCTCACTGCTTCCCGGGCATAAGCCTGGGCCAGATTGTTGTCACGGAAATAGCGATAATCCATTCTGCGGCCGCCACCGGCACTACCGCGCTCACGGCGTCCATTGCTCTCGACGATGACGCTGACATTCATCCGGATTAATGGCCGTATATCACTACTGTAGGTCCCGTCACTGGCAGCAATCAAGACGCTGTCGAGCTCACCGGCCAGACTGACGTTAACCTGCTTGACACGGGAATCGGCTCTGCGCGCCGCGGCGTCAGCTTCATGCAGCAGCGCCAGTTTTTCTTCCACGCTCAGCGCCAGTATCGGGTCCTGACTGGCATATAACACGGGCGTGGTCTGACGTTTCCAGACCGCCACTGACTGCTCCTGCCCCTGCCGGGAAATCGCCTGAGCCGCACTCGCCGCCTGTTGCAAGGCCGGTAAGACCAGGTCATCAGAATAGGCAAAACCGGTTTTCTCACCGCTGCAGGCACGCACACCGACGCCCTGCTCCAGATGGTAGCCACCATCCTTGATGATGCCATCTTCGAGTAACCAGCTTTCCTGACGGGACTGCTGAAAATACAAATCAGCATAATCAACGCCGCCGGTCATGGTGGAAGCCAGCGCATTCTCCAGGTCCTGCTCGGTCAGGCCGGCTGGCAGTAGCAGTTGCTGTTGGACTTGTTCGGAAATAGATGCTTTCATCAACTCAAGAATTGCCGTCGCTTTAAACTTAATATGATAGCAGATTAAGGGATGGACTGGCCCGGTTCCGCCTTAGGTCCCAACACATTGAGGCGAGGGTCATTCCAGGGACCAGTCAATTGATAGCTGTAGCTGATAAGGTCAACAATTTCGCGATCAAAAACCTGTCCGGCAATTTTATCGAACAACAGGATAGCCGTTCCCACACCCAGCCCTACCGGCCCACCGGCCACGGCACCGGCGAGGGGTAAGGTAGAAGACACTTTCGGGGTAACCTTCACGGTCTGGTCATACGTTTTGGCCACCATATCGATTGGACCCGCGACTTCAATCAAGGCCGAATCCCCCTGCATAGTCAGGTTATCGGTGCGGGCAATTCCATTACTGAACTGGAATTGGCCGTTGATGGCACTGAAATCAAAGCCCTTGCCGAACAGATCACTGAAGTCCAGTGACAAGCGGCGTGGGATGGCAGCAATACTCAACAGGCCGAAAATGCGACCGGCCGCCCCCGGCTCGACTTCAATCAGACTGCCACGACCCACAGACAAATCCAGCTCACCCTGCATGCTGGCGAGTGAGAAAGCGGTAGGGTCGCCGGGCCAGTTGAGTTTGCTATTGAGCTGTACCTGTCTCGCTTCAATGACTCCCTGATAACCGTAATAGGTCAGTAAGGCTCTCAGGTCGTCACTTGAGGCGACCACCTCAAACTCACTGCGGTTATTGGCCGCCGATTGAGCCCAGCTTCCCGTCAATGAGGCCTGTAAAACCGGTGAGGTGAGACTGGCCGATTCCACTTGCCAGGTTTCGGCAATACGGTTGGCCCGCAAACTCAGTTGCCCCAGGCGCACCCCATTGAGTTCAAACTCGGTGATATCCAGCCTCACTGGTGGCCAGAGTTCAGCCGTCCCAGTCACGGCAGCAGATTCATCTGTCTCAGGCAGCAGCAGATTCAAATGATCCAAAGCCACGACCAGCGGACGCTCATTACTCACCGAAGTGGGTAAGCTGATCCTGCCTTTAATTTGCGATGAATCCAGAGAGAGCGTCCATTGTCCTCGGGTCTGACTCGCTGAAAGCTGGAGCGCAGTCAAAGTCTGCTCGGCAACCGCCAGTTCATCAATCGTAAGATCGACCGCATCGAGCATGGTATTTTCAGTATTCAGTTCTGCTCGCTCGGCTTGCCAGTCCATCCAGGCATTGAGATCCAGTTTTGTCAGACGGCCGCCTATCACCAAGCCTTCTGCCTGTGACACTGCAGAATCGCCACCCAGCATGATTTGCCCTGTCGGCTTGCCCTTGTCGACAGTCAAAGCAGTATTGAGCCAATTATCCAGACTGAAGCGGTAAACAGTCTGCCCGTCAGTCTCGATCTGCAGCTCCGCAGCCTGGCGTTGCCTGGCTCTTTTGCCCAGGGGCGCCGGGGTATCAATGCTGACACCGAGGAGATCACTTTTGATGTTAACTGCCACATCAAACTGCCCTTCCACGGGTTCTTCAATCATCAACTGAGCACGGTAATCCGTCTCACCAGTGATAAAGTCAGGGATCTGCTGCGGCCAGAGGCTACGTAAATCGTTTAGCGATGCACTGCCATTGAGTTCTACCCGGGTCTGCTCCGAAGTCGGTATCACGTCGACTGTCACCGGCTGTTTGAACGCGACCGCCGTGATCGTCTCAGCATCCACCCCTTCATTGCTGAAATTGAGCTGGCCGTTAATCTGACTGATAGTGAGTTCCGGCAATGCACTGGCTTGAAGCTCACTGTCAGCAAAGGTGACATAACCCGTTGCTTCCGTGTCATCGGGATTGACCAGCGGCACCATCAGGTTCAGCTTGATATCGCTCTTGCCTCGCACCTCGATCCAGTCAGTGACTGAGCCAAAGCGTTTTTTCAAAGGGCTGTTCTGCAGGAATGACAGCGCATTCGCCGTCGAACCGGTCAGCATGCCATCGACTCGGAGAATGGGATTAGGTCTGACCAGATTAGAGATCGTCGTGGTGACATCGCGGAAAGAAAATCCGGCAATGCTGCCCGTCTGACTCTGAATCAGCAGGTTGTTGCCCTGACCACTGATAGTGCCGTCTACAGCGATAAGGTCGGGCCAGCCCTCAGCATAATGGAGTCGGGTATTTTCGACCTGTAACTGCATATCGAAGCTGCCTTTGTCCGGGGCTTCATCAAAGGGAAATGCAGTTGGATCGCCTTTCAGTTCGACATAGCCAGAACGGATAACCCCCTCTTTAAAGGCCTCTCTGGACCATATTTCAAAATCTTCCGGTATCAGTGACGTGGGTAGGTAAGCACGCCAACGATTATTCTGTACATCCTGGAGCTCCAGTCGCAGGTCGGTATCCGTCTCGCCATTTTGATGATTGACACGGCCGTTGAGGCTGAGATTCAGATCATCATTCCACAGATTCAGCCGCTCCGCAGAGATGTGCCAGTTTTCCTGCTGGTAGTGCCAGCTGACCTCGCCGGTCATTGATTCCAGATAAACCGTTTCATCCAGCCAGCTATCGGCGTAAAGGGTGGTTTGATGGCTATTCAGGCGTAACTCGCCCTGATTCTGCTGCCAGCTCAGTGAAAAACTCAAGTCGTTGGCACCGGGATAATCCTGCCAGGGCAAAATAGCCAGTCCTTCAGCACGGAGATCCAGTGCCTGGACACCACTATCCGGTTGATAACGGGCGCTGAGTGCATGGATATCACCCGCCGGCTTGGTCTCTACCAGCCAGGCAGGCATATCCCGCATCAACAATGCCACAGCAGTGAGGTCACTCAGCCGGAGATAATCCGCACTGGCATCCAGTTGCCCCCCCTGGTGACGCTGCAGATTGAACGCCGTGACGGGCCAGGCATCACCTGCCATCCGAATCTGCACTGCTTCAGCATCAAGCATCCAGTTGGCAGCCTGTTGTGAAAAACGGAACCGGCCCTGCAATTGTTCCAGAGCGACCTGATCAAATTCTTCAGCTGTTTTTTCACTGCCCAGCGTGATGTCGCTGACAGTGGTATCCAGTCTGGCCGTTAGCTCGCCCAGATCATTCTGACTGGCACTGATAGTGCCTGAGAACAGACCTTCTACGACTTTCATGCCATTCAGTGGCATTCCTTTCATTGCCGGAGCCAATGACAAATCATCCGTCTGCAACTCAAACGCCCATGCTGTGAGCGCGTAACGGTCATCAATTTCAGCCTCGCCGTTCAGCGTGACCCCGGTCCCGAGGGATTGGGGCAGCAGGATATCGGCATTCGCCTGCCACTGACGACCGGCAAACTGTAGTTCCAGCCACTGCAATTGATAGGCACCAGACAATGTGGGCTGTTTTCTGTCCTGATAGTCTACAGCGATGCCACTGAGTTCAAGTTGCTTGAGCCAGCTGAACCAGCGAATCACTTCATCCAGACTGGTCCTCGCCTGGTTCTGACGCCCGGCCTCCAGGCCGGTGAGCCGGATCTTGCCCTCAAGGTTACGCTCTAGCTTGAGTCGTGCCTGACGGATACTGGCATCAGCCACGACCGGTTCGCCACTGGTGAGCGTTTGCAGCAGATCCAGACTCAGATAGACCTGTTCCGCAGTCAGAATCGGGGTATCACTGTCTTTCTGTCTGACTTTGACCTGCCGCACTTCCAGCTTGGGAATCAGATCAAACCAGTAAAGACCGGCCGAATCAATACTGACCGGGTAACCGGTTTTCTGACTGGCCCAGGTCGCGATTTCATCTTTTCGTTCCGCCACTTCCTCCGACAGCCACATCGCAGCTATCAGCCCCAGCAGGCCGAGAACCGTTACCACCACCAGCAGATAAAACAGCTGTCGGCTGGCTATATGAAGGCTTTTTAATAACATTCAGCGCCTACATCAAAACCACGTTGAACTGTTCACGCCCGTATTGGGCCTCGCACTGGAACAGAATCGGTTTGCCAATGAGTTGCTCCAGTTCGGCAACCTTGGTGGAATCTTCGTCATTGAGCCGATCGATAATATCCTGCGACGCCAGAATCAGAAACTGTTTGGTTTCATACTGACGGGCTTCGCGCATGATTTCACGGAAGATTTCATTACAAACTGTTTCCACATTCTTGGTGTACCCCTTGCCTTCACAACAGGGACAGGGCTCGCAAAGAATATGGCCCAGACTCTCTCTGGTCCGTTTGCGGGTCATTTCCACCAGCCCCAATTCTGAAACAGCACTGATGTTATGTCGTGCCCGATCCAGCGACATGGCCTTTTCCAGAGCTCTCAATACCTGCTCACGGTGACTGATTTCTTCCATATCGATAAAGTCGATAATGATAATACCGCCCAGATTACGCACGCGGAGTTGACGTGCGATGGCGTGAGCCGCCTCAAGATTGGTTTTGAAGATAGTTTCTTCCAGGTTTTTGTGGCCGACAAAGCCCCCGGTATTCACGTCAACCGTGGTCATCGCCTCGGTCTGGTCAAAAATCAGATAGCCTCCGGATTTCAGCAAAACCTTGCGCTGCAGCGCTTTCTGGATTTCATCCTCAACCCCGAAAAGATCAAACAGAGGTAAATCACCATCATAATGTTCCAGTCTGGCAGCGCATTCGGGCATAAAACCCTCGGCAAAATGCACCGCTTTATGGAATACATCTTCCGCGTCAATCCGGATCCGCTCGATATCGGCATTAAACAGATCACGCAAGGCCCGCATCGCCAACGGGAGATCTTCATGGAGCGGCTCGCCACAGTTGACGGTCTGTTTGCGCTCTTCCAGTTTGCCCCAGAGTCGATAAAGAAACTTGAGATCAGCCTCCAGTTCAGCTTCTGACACGCCCTCTGCCGCAGTGCGCAGGATATAACCGCCGGTGCCCGGATCCAGCAGACTGATCAGGCAGTTCTTGAGCCGCTCGCGCTCTTCCTCGGTTTCGATTTTAAGCGAGACGCCAATACCTTCGGTTTCAGGCATATATACGAGATAACGCGAAGAGACGGATAATTGCGTTGTCAGGCGTGCGCCTTTGGTCCCCATCGGATCTTTAATCACCTGCACCAGGATTTCCTGCCCCTCTCTCAGCAGACTACTGATGGTGGGCTCAACATTCGGCGCTTCTTTCAAATCACCTGTCTGGCCCTTGGGAATAGAAATATCTGAAACATGCAGAAAAGCGGCGCGTGGCAGGCCAATATCGACAAAAGCCGCCTGCATACCGGGTAACACCCGACAAACCTTGCCTTTGTAGATATTTCCCACCAGTCCCCGGTATTCACTACGCTCGATAAAAACTTCCTGTAGGACGCCGTTTTCTACGACCGCGGCACGCGTCTCACTGGGCGTAATATTGATCAGAATTTCACTGCTCATCGGCTTTCCAATGCTTTAAAAGTTGTCCAGTTTCCCTGACAGGCAGCCCCATAATGCCGGAATAACTGCCCCGAATGGTTTCAATGAAGATCGCAGCCAAGCCTTGTATCGCGTAACTACCGGCCTTATCCCGGCCTTCACCGGTCTGGATATACCAGTCAATCTCTGCCTCTGACATTGAGGCAAAGCGAACCTCACTGAGGCTGATTGCTGTTTCCAGCTTTTCCTCTGAAGCCAGTGCCACAGCGGTCATCACCTGATGGGCCTGTCCAGACAGCATTTTTAACATACGCCGGGCATCGTCGTCATTGACCGGTTTACCAAAAATTGTCTTCTGCACAACCACCGCTGTATCCGCCGCCAGCACCGGTCTGCTGGTATTCGAATCACGCATTGGGAGAGCAGCCAGCGCCTTATTGATCGCGATACGCCTAACATAAGCTTGCGCAGATTCGCCGGGCTGCACAGACTCATCAACATCGGGCACAATCACAGCGAAGTCGACTGCCATCTGACTGAGAAGTTCACGCCGCCGAGGCGATCCTGAGGCAAGGTAAATAGCAGGAAAAATCATGCGCGATGATAGGGATGATTCTGCAGGATAGTCCAGGCCCGGTAGAGTTGCTCAGCAAGCACAATACGCACCAGTGGGTGAGGCAGGGTCAACGGTGACAGAGACCACTTTTGATCAGCACGCTGCAGACAGCTGGAATCGAGTCCGTCCGGACCACCGACCAGCAGCGTCACATCACGGCCGTCACTGAGCCAGGACTGCATCTGTTGAGAAAGTGACTGGGTGCTCCAGCTTTTGCCATCGACTTCCAGTGCAATCACATAGTGATTATCCGGAATCGCTGACAAAATCCGTACCGCTTCATCTTTCTTCCACTGCTCAGCTTGTGCGGTTTTGCCACGTTTGGCCGGCGTGATTTCCTGCAATTGCAGGGTACATTCCCGCGGCAGGCGGCGACTGTATTCTTCGAATCCCTGTGTCACCCAGTCCGGCATTTTATTGCCAACCGCGACCAGGTTGATTTTCATTCCTTGTCAGCCGACAGCTTTTCGCTTTGTTCGGGCACACTCCAGAGCTTTTCCAGATTGTAGGTCAGACGGGTTTGCGGGGTCATGATATGCGTGATCACATCGCCCAGATCCACCAGCGCCCATTCCCCGACGGTTTCCCCTTCGACACCAAGAGGCTGGACACCGGCAGCTTTAGCCTGCATCACAACCTCATTGGCCAGTGCCTTAACCTGGCGGCTGGATTTACCGGTAGCAATAATCATCAAATCGGTGACATCGGTCATCTCGGTGACATCCAGAACCTGAATATCTTCCGCCTTGATATCCTCAAGTGCGTTGATAACCAGTGATTTGAGTTCTTCAGCCTGCATTGGGCTCTCCGTATTCGTCAAAGTTAATAATAGTGTAACGCAAGGTTGCCGACCGTTGCTGTCTGATTAATCCTGCTCAACCTGCTCCAAGCGAGGAGCGGGCAACCAGGCCGAGGTTTTGCCGGTTATAAAATAAGCGGTCAATCCCAGCCATTCACGCCAGGCGACTTCCAATACCTCGAGATGTGAGAATAAGGCAAAGTCCCAGTAACGCAGATCTGGTTTGTTGCTGCGGTAATCCACCGGATAGGGAATCACATTAACGCCCTGTTTTCTGGCAATGCCGACTGACCGCGGCATATGAAAAGCGGAAGTGACCAGCAGATATTGACCGTCGGCCTCGGGCAACAATGGCTTTATCATGACGAAGTTTTCGAAGGTATTGCGAGCCCGACTCTCATTGATTATCCGTGCCGGGTCAATACCGACCTGCGTCAGCAAAGTCATTGAGACCCACCCTTCACTGTCCAGATCCGGCATCTGCACCAGGTTGCTTCCGCCGCTGTATATGACTGGCAGGCTTGGATATTCCCGGCTCAATTGTGCGGCGGCAAACAGGCGTTCAGCACTGTCACCGACTTCGGCACTGTTCCAACCACTGGAAAGCTTGAGGTTTTCGGCGCCGCCCAGCACGATAATGCCGTCAATATCCTGGGGCAAAGTTGCAGGGGGTGGAAAACGGGTTTCCAGTGGCTGCATCAGCCAGTCGCCAACCGGATACGCCATCACCGCAAACCCCACAATACTTAGCAAGGTCAGTAAACGGCGCCCCGCTTTAATATAATTGAGCCACAAAAACAGGGTGGCCAGTATCAATAACCAGATCAGCAGACTGCTGGGGCTTAGTAAGCCCCAGACAAGCTTGGACAGGACAAAAAACAGATTATCCATTAGGATGCTTGCGGCCTGATTTGGTACAGCCCCATCTGCTCAATCAGTGTAATGACGGCATCCGGCAGCAGATAACGCACATCACGATTTTCATAGAGTTTCTCGCGGATACCGGTCGCTGAAATACTGAGCTGCGTGACTGGTATGGACCAGATTTTACCTGCAGCGAGGGCTTCATCACCCGGCACTGCCTGATGCGCGTGATACCATTCCGCCAGTTCACCCGGCATCTCAAGTTGTTCTTCCGGTCTTTGCATCACAACAATATGCGCCAGTTCAATAATCTGCTGCCAGCGTGACCAGCTGTTCAGACTGCGAAAAGCATCCGTGCCCATCAGCACAAACAGCGGATTGTCGGGTAATTCCTCACGCAGACTGAGCAGTGTGTCCACTGTGTAAGAAGGCCCTTCACGGTCCAGTTCACGATCATCGACCACCAGTTTGGGATGATTTTTAATCGCCAGTTCCAGCATCAGACGCCGTTCCTGCGGACTGGCCACCGGTTCCACGCGGTGTGGCGGCAAGGCACACGGAATCAGGCGCAGGTGTTCCAGATCCAGCGCTTCAACCACATCGAGCGCGGTACGCAGATGGCCAAAATGGACCGGATCGAAAGTCCCGCCCAGGATACCAACAGCAGCTTTAGTTTCTGACTTGCCCACTACCCAAGACTATCCATTTTTGTGAAGTCAGCCCTTCCAGCCCGACCGGGCCGCGGGCATGAATTTTATCCGTTGAAATGCCAATCTCGGCACCCAGACCATATTCAAAACCGTCGGCAAAACGAGTCGACGCATTGACCATCACCGAACTGGAATCCACCTCAGCCAGGAAACGACGTGCGCGCTGATAGTTCTCCGTCACAATCGATTCGGTGTGACCGGAGCTGTGATGATGAATATGCTCCATCGCCTCATCCAGCCCGTCGACAACTTTAATAGACAAAATCGGTGCCAGGTATTCGGTGTCCCAGTCAGCATCGGTCGCGGCATTGATGTCTTTCAGAATCGCGCGGGTACGGCTGCAGCCGCGTAGTTCCACGCCTTCATCACCGTAACGCACTGCGAGTCGTGGCAGGATGGTGTCAGCAACAGCCGCATCCACCAGCAGGGTTTCCATCGCATTACAGACACCGTAACGATGACACTTGGCATTGAAAGCAATCTCTTCGGCCATATCCAGATCGGCTTCACTGTCGATATAAACATGACAAATGCCATCCAGATGTTTAATCACCGGTACCCTGGCCTCGTTACTGATCCGTTCAATCAGGCTTTTGCCGCCACGGGGCACGATCACATCGACATATTCCGGCATGGTAATTAACTGACCGACGGCGGCTCTGTCAGTTGTCTGAACCACCTGTACTGCCGTTTCCGGCAAACCGGCCTGCTCCAGACCACGGCGGATACAGGCGGCAATCGCCTGGTTGGAGTGAATCGCTTCACTGCCACCACGCAGAATGGTGGCATTACCGGATTTCAGGCATAAAGCGGCTGCGTCAGCAGTCACATTCGGGCGTGATTCGTAAATAATACCGACTACACCCAGCGGTACACGCATACGACCCAGCTGAATACCGGAAGGCCGATAAGTCATATCACTGATTTCACCCACTGGGTCCGGCAGCGCGGCGATCTGTTCCAGACCTTCCGCCATGGATTCGATGCGGGCATCGGACAGGGTCAGACGATCCAGCAGCGCCGCTTCCAGACCTTTGCTTCTGCCGGCTTCCAGATCTCGTTCATTTTCCCGTTTCAGGGTTTCGGCAGCCGCACGGATCTCGGCTGCCATCGCCAGCAGGGCTTTGTTCTTGGTTTCAGTGCCGGCACGTGCCAGGGCGCGGCTCGCCTGACGGGCGTGTTGCCCCAGGCTCTGCATGTATTCATTAACGTCCAACAAAAGACTCCTTCGTTTTCTCTATCAGGCTTGTCTGACACCTGCCGCCTGCAGGCAGAGTTTTTCCAGCAAACGCCACGGGCAGGTTTTCAATATGCCTTTGGCGGCTTGGTCGATATCGGCCATCTGCGTCAGAAACTGCTGCCAGCGCTGACTATCGTAGCGCTGCAAGGCTTCCCGCATTAAGGGTTTGTTTTTATCCCAGACCGGCGGTTTCTGAGCAGCAAATACCTGCTCCAGCGGACGACCGTTCTGCAGTTCCACCGACATCGCCACAATCCGCCGCAGGCACCAGGCAACAGCAGAAAAAACCGCTAAAATATCAACACCTTCCGCGCGCAGGCGCTCTATTATACGGGGGATTCTCTGCGCTTGTCCTGCCAGCACGGTATCCATCAGGCCGAAGGCTTCAAAGCGGGCATTGTCGGCGACCGATTGCAGGATCATAGCTTCACTGAGTTCGCCATCGACGCTCAGTAACTCCAGCTTGTCGATTTCCTGTGCGGCGGCGAATAGATTGCCTTCCACCCGCTCGGCGATCAGGCTCGCCAGGCGATTGTCGCAATCGAGATCGCGTTGTTTCATCCGCTGCATCACCCAGCGTGGTAACTGCGTCGCATCCACAGGCCAGATTGCGACTGTGGCGCCGAGGCTGTCGAGTTCGGTAAACCACTTGGCTTTCTGCGAGCGATTATCAATTTTGCCGCTGATAATAATCAGCGTGGTGTCTTGCGGTGGTTCAGCACAAAAGCGTCGTAAAGCTTCACCGCCCTCTTTTCCCGGGCTGCCCGATGGCAGACGGATTTCAATCAGCCGCTGACTGGCAAACAGCGACAGGCTCTGTTCCTGCCACTTGATTTGTGACCAGTCAAAACGGCCTTCGACATGCCAGACTTCGCGATCGTTCGCCCCGGCATCGCGTACCCGTTTTCTGATTTTATCGGCGGCCTCTTCCACCAGCAGCGCTTCATCACCATGCACCAGATAGACCGGTAACAGAGACTGCTGCAAGGCCCCGTCGAGTTGTTCCGCCTTTAGCCGCATGAATTAATTAAGGGCAGACAGGCGGCGGATAATGCTCTGTACCATCTGCTTATACATATCTTCGCGCAATACCCGTTGCTGCTCGTCCATCGCCAGGATCTGATTCTGATCAAACTGGTAATCGCGTCTGGCCTCGACCCGTTGCTTATCACCGATAAGTTCACCGTTTTCATCGGTGATCTGATAAATCACCCAGGCTTCCAGTTCATATTCACGCACCTTGGCATTGCTGCCCACTGTCAGCACATTCTGCTGATAGCGGTTTTCCAGCACGGTAAACAGAGACGCCCCTTCCTGGTAATCCTCAAGCACGTTGATGCCGTTCCTTTGCAAAGCACGCTTGAGTTGCAGACCAAATGAATCCTGTCGTGTGTTGACGCCCTGAATATAGAGCGTTTTCAGTTCTTCCGGCACCGCCGCTGCGCCCCTGAGCTGAAAGCCGCAGGCAGTCAGAGTCAGAATGACCAGTGCGATAAAGCTTCTGAACACCACATGATTCATGTTTATTTCCTTTATTAGCCTGCCACCACAATATTCAACAAGCGGCCGGGGACCAGAATGACTTTACGGACTTCCTTACCCTCGGTAAACCGCTGCACGTTCTCCTCGGCAAAGGCGATTTCTTCAACCGCTTTCTGATCGGCTTCTGCCGGTACGGCGATTCTGGCTCTGAGTTTACCGTTAACCTGGACCATCAGCTCAATTTTATCCTGCTTCAGCGCGGCTTCATCAACTGCAGGCCAGCTGGCATCAACTATGGCTCCCTGGTGGCCCAGCATCTGCCACAGCGCGTGACTGATATGCGGCGTAATCGGAGACAGCATCAGTACCACCAGTTCCAGACTCTCCTGCAGCACCGCACGGCCCTGTTCGCTGTTGTCATTCAGCTTGGCAATGGCATTCATCAGTTCCATGACCGCGGCAATCGCGGTGTTGAAGGTATGACGACGACCGATATCGTCGGTGACCTTAGTCAGGGTTTGATGTGCCTGACGGCGCAGATTCTGCAGATCATCCGAAAGATTATCAGTATCAATCTCAGCGGTCTGCCCCTGAGCCACATGCTCACTAACCGCACGCCACAGACGCTTGAGAAAACGATTAGCACCCTCAACGGCTTTATCCGACCATTCCAGTGACATTTCCGGCGGCGCCGCGAACATCATAAACAGACGCGCGGTGTCAGCACCGTATTCGTCAATCAAAGCCTGCGGGTCAACCGTATTGCCCTTGGACTTGGACATTTTGGCACCGTCTTTCAGCACCATGCCCTGGGTCAGCAGGTTTTTGAACGGCTCATCGCCGGAGACCAGCCCTTCATCACGCATCAGTTTATGGAAAAAACGCGCATAGAGCAGATGCAAAACAGCGTGCTCAATACCGCCGATGTATTGATCGACCGGCAGCCAGTAATCAGCACGCTCGTCCAGCATCGCCAGCTCGTTATCCGGACAGGTGAAACGGGCGTAATACCAGGATGACTCGAAAAAAGTATCGAAGGTATCGGTTTCGCGCTCTGCTTCGCCGCCACATTCCGGACACCGGGTGTGATAGAACTCGGGCATCGATTTAATCGGTGAGCCCGAGCCATCCACCACGACATCTTCCGGCAAGGTGACTGGCAAATCCGCTTCCGGCACCGGCACAGAACCACAGGTCGGGCAGTTGATAATTGGAATCGGCGTGCCCCAGTAGCGCTGACGTGAAACGCCCCAGTCACGCAGCCGGTAATTGGTCTGACGTTCACCCAGCCCTTTTTCCACCAGGAAGTCAGCAATCGCATCAAAAGCCTGTTCACTGGTCAGGCCATCAAACTGCCGGGAGTTCAGCAAACGGCCCTTTTCAGTGAAAGCGGCTTTGCTGAGATCAATCTCTGTTGCATCAACGGCTTCAATGACCTGCTTCACTGGCAGACTGTATTTCTGTGCAAACTCGAAATCGCGCTGGTCATGGGCCGGTACTGACATAACCGCACCGGTGCCATAGCCCATCAGCACAAAGTTGGCAGCCCACACCGGGACCTGTTCGCCGGTCACTGGATGAATCGCCATCAGACCGGTCGCTACGCCCTTCTTCTCGGCGGTTTCCAGTGCTGCTTCCGAGGTCTGCATGCGGCGGCACTCTTCAATAAAGCTTTGCAGCTCCGGATTATTTTCTGCTGCTTTCAGTGCCAGCGGATGTTCTGCCGCCACCGCGACATAACTCACACCCATCAAGGTATCCGGGCGGGTCGTATAAACAGCGAGACTGTCATTCTGCTCCGCAATGTTGAACTGAATCTGTACACCCTGGGAACGCCCAATCCAGTTGGCCTGCATGGTGCGGACCTGTTCCGGCCAGCCATCAAGCTGATCCAGATCGGCCAGCAGTTGATCCGCATAATCAGTAATTTTCATAAACCACTGTGGAATATCACGCTTTTCAACCAGCGCACCACTGCGCCAACCGCGGCCATCTATCACCTGCTCATTGGCCAGCACGGTGTTATCAACCGGATCCCAATTGACCGAAGCCGTCTTTTTATAGACCAGGCCTTTTTTGTACAAACGGGTAAACAGCCACTGCTCCCAGCGGTAATAGTCAGGTTTGCAGGTGGCCAGTTCGCGCTGCCAGTCATAACCCAGTCCGAGGCGCTGCAGTTGTCCACGCATATAATCAATATTCTGATAGGTCCAGGCCGCCGGTGCGACCTTGTTTTTGATCGCCGCGTTTTCAGCCGGCAAACCAAAGGCATCCCAGCCCATCGGTTGCAGCACGTTTTTGCCCTGCATGCGTTGATAACGAGAAATCACATCACCGATGGTGTAGTTGCGCACATGCCCCATATGCAGCTGACCGCTTGGATACGGGAACATCGACAGGCAATAAAATTTTTCCCTGTCAGGATCTTCGGTGACCTGGAAGCTGTTGTTCTCCTGCCAGAATTGCTGGGCAGCGGCTTCCACTTCATCAGGGCGATATTCTTGTTGCATGGACTCTCTTCGGATAGGGGAAATTTGAAATCGCTTAGGATACCTCAGCGCGGCAAAGGCTCAAAATATAGTTGTGCTCAATAGCAACAAAAAAGCAGCCCGCAGGCTGCTTTTATTAATACGACTATGCCGGCTGCGCATCATAGCGCCGAACACTCATTTACCGGCGGCCATTAAGGTTTCATATTTGGCATAAAGCTGGTCATGCGATTCGACGTTGTCGGGGTCTTTGGGAATACAGTCGACCGGACAGACTTCGACACATTGCGGCGTATCAAAGTGACCTACGCACTCGGTGCACAGCTCCGGATCGATTTCATAAATTTCAGCACCTTGCGAGATAGCGCCATTGGGGCACTCTGGCTCGCATACATCGCAGTTGATGCATTCATCGGTGATAAACAGGGACATTTCTTACTCCACAATTCGATATTTGAGCGATCTTATCGCTGTTATTTGGGCTCAGGCAATTTGGCTTTCAATGCAGCCTGCACGCAAGGGGCAACGAACTCCGACACATCACCGCCGAGAATGGCAATTTCTTTCACCAGCGATGAAGACACGAAGCTCAGATTTTCTGCCGGGGTCAGAAACAGGGTTTCCACCTTCGACTGCATACGCCGGTTCATGGTTGCCAACTGCAATTCATATTCAAAATCCGACACCGCACGCAGCCCACGGATAATGACATTGGCACCCATGCTGATAGCTTCGTTGACCAGCAGACCCTCAAAACCACGCACTTCAACATTATTCAAATCCTGCAAGGTTTCGCGGGCCAGTGCCACCCGTTCATCGAGACTGAACATCGGTTGTTTACCGGGATTTATTGCAATCGCCACAATCACCTTGTCAAACAGCGATGCCGCGCGATTCACTAAATCAATATGGCCGTAGGTGATCGGGTCAAAAGTGCCCGGGTAAATTGCGATGGTCATCCGTCGGCGGTTCCGGCTTGAAATTCAAACAAGGCATATTTTACATCACCTGCCCGCTTTTCTCGCAAACAATGCCAGGATTCAGGCAAGGCTGGTTGCGGCTGACGTCGTGGATACTCAAGATAAATACGAGCCCCGGCATTCAGCAATTCTTTTTCTGTCAGCATCGCTGCAACCTCAGACCACAGATCATGTTGGTAAGGCGGGTCCAGAAACACCACATCAAACTTCTTGTCGATGCGGTCCAAATAAGCCTCGACTTTGGCGTGGATTAAATCGCACTGTTCAGCCTGAAGCGCAGTTTTATTCTCTTTGAGCGTATTAAATGCTTGCTGATCGGCTTCCACCATCACGACTTCAGCTGCCCCTCTTGAGGCAGCTTCAAAGCCCAATGCACCACTACCAGCGAAGCAATCAAGACAACGGCTGAACCCCAGCACCGGCTGCAGCCAGTTAAACAGGGTTTCACGCACCCGGTCTCCTGTGGGCCGCAAGCCCTCAACGTCAGGGAAAGTCAGTTGTCTGCCACGCCAGTTGCCGGCGATGATGCGTAATGAACCTGCTTTACTTTGTTTCTGTTTCGCCACCTACCAGCACCGTCAGCATTGTGTCGGCATTCACACGTCGCTCGAATGCCTGTTTAATATCCGCCAAGGTCACTGCGTTCACTTTGTCGTTAAAGTTATCCAGGTAGTCCAATGGCAAGTCGTAGAATCCTATCATAGCGAGGTAGTCTGCGATCTTGCTGTTGCTGTCCACCCGCAGTGCAAAGCCGCCGGTGATATTCTGTTTGGCAGCGGTTAACTCCGCTTCGGTAGGGCCGTTTGTGATGAACTTCTTAAGGGTATCCTGCAGCACGGTCAGCGCTTCCTGTGCCTTTTCGTTACGGGTCTGCAAGGCAAACTGATAGGGTCCTTTCTGCTGCATTGGCCGGAAATAACTATACACGCCGTAGGTTAAACCGCGTTTTTCCCGCAATTCATCGCTGAGCTGCGATACCAGTCCACTGCCGCCCAGGATATGATTGCCGACATAAAGCGGGAAATAATCCGGATCATCTCGACTCATGCCGGTCTGTCCCATCACGATAGTGGTCTGGGTTGAAGGAAAGCTTTTGTTGATTTGCTGCGCTTGATTCAATGCCGGCACTTCAGGCAGCTTTTCCGCAGGCTGACCGGTGGCAAGACCGGAAGTCAGCCGTTTGGCGATCTCCTCTGCCTGTTTGCGGTCGACCGCACCAACTATCACCACCACGGCATTACTGCTGACGTAGTAACGATCATAGAAGGCTTTCAAATCGGCTGGCTTCAGCTTTTGCACGCTGTCGGCATTACCGGCGGGCATCACACTGTAAGGATGCTGAGCGTACAGACTCTCATAAAAAGCCCGGGTAGCAATCGCCTGTGGTGACTGATTTTCTGCCTGCAGCCCGGTCAGCAAGGTTTGCTGAATACGACCAAAAGCGTCCTGCGGAAAGGCGGGAGCTGATAGTACCCTGGTGTAGGTATCCAGCGCCTGCTCAAAGGCCTGTTCTTCTGTCAGCGTGCGCAGGCTGAACACGGCCATATCGCGCTCCGAACTAGCACCGAATTTGGCACCGACATTGGCGAAGGCACTGGCGATATCATCGGCCGTCATGGTTTGCGTACCTTCGTCGATCATGGCGGCAGTCATTTTCGCTGTGCCCGGCATATCGCCGTCACGTGCCGCACCGGCATCAAATACCACGCTGATGTCCACCATCGGCAGCTCTGGTGCTGGGACAAAATAGATCCGGGCATTGTTGTCGGTAGTCCAGTGCTGGATTTCAGGTCCGGCCCAGCTCAGGCCGGCTGATAACAGAGTGAATACAAATACAAAAGCTCTAGCGAACATGCGCATCTCCAGCGTTTGAAACAGGACGGCGTCCATCCAGTGGTAATGGAACCAGCTCAGCAATAGTCAGGCTGTCGTCGACGAAATATTTCCTGGCCACCGCCTGCACTTGCTCAGCGGTCACCGCTTTGATGTTATCGACGTATTGCTCGCCGACCATCCAGTCAAGACCGATTGTTTCCAGCATGCCGATTTGCATCGCCTGATAAAACACACTGTCTTTTTCATACACTGTTTCTGCCACCACCTGGGCTTTCACCCGGTCGAGTTCTTCTGCAGTTACCGGGGTTTGTTTGAGTCGCTCAATCTGTTCACGTACCGCAGCTTGCAGATCATCCACACTTTTGCCGTTAGCCGGGGTGCCTGCGACCAGGAACAAGTCTTTTAATCTTGAAAACAGGCTGTTACCAGCGCCGACACTGGTGGCGACCTGCTGTTCTCGTACCAGCTCTCTGGCAAAACGGGCGCTGTTGCCACCATCCAGAACACCTGCAAGCACTTCCAGTGCGTAAGGCTCCCAGCTGTTGTCTTCCGTGATGGTAGTCACGGTGGGTACTTTCCACCCCATCATCAGATAAGGCAATTCAGCCGGCGCCTTGACTTTGATTTCGCGTAGTCCTTTCTGAGGCACTTCAACACGTGGCTTGAGTTCGGCGACGGTCTCAGGTTCAAGAGGACCAAAATATTTTTTCGCCAAATCCAGTACCGCTTTGGGCTCCACATCGCCAGCCACGACCACCGTAGCGTTATTAGGGGCGTACCACATCTGATACCAGGCCTTTAAGTCCTCCGCTTCATAGTTCTGAATATCGCTCATCCAGCCGATAATCGGGTGGTGGTAAGGACTACTCATAAAAGCGGCAGCATTGAAATGTTCACGTAGCAGGGACTGAGGATTGTCTTCAGTTCGCATGCGACGTTCTTCAGCCACCACATCACGCTCTTTGAGCAGCTCGGCCGGCTCAATCACGAGATTGCGCATGCGATCGGCTTCATGCTTGAAGCTAACCTCAAGGCGATCTTTATGCAGTTTCTGGAAATAGGCGGTGTAATCACGGCCGGTGAAAGCATTCTGTTCACCCCCGTTGCGGGCGATGATCTGTGAAAATTCATTCGGTTCCAGGTTTTCTGTGCCCTTGAACATCATATGCTCCAGCACGTGTGAAATACCGGTAATACCGTTGTATTCATAGCTGGAGCCGACTTTGTACCAGACTTGGGACACAACCACCGGTGCCCGGTGATCTTCCTTGACTATGAGCTTGAGTCCGTTTTCCAGCTCAAATTCGCTGACCTGTGCCTGTACAATGCCGGGCAGTAACAGGGCCAGCCAGGCTAATTTTTTTAGTTTCAGCATCTGCATCTCTTTAATGGCTGCGTGATAAGATTGACCGTCGAAGTGTAACGACAAGCAGAAAATATGTTTAGTTTCCTCAGAAAAAAAAACAAAGCAAACGAGCCGGAAGCGGCGCCAGAGCAGGTTGAAGCGCCTGCTGAAATAACGCCAGCAGCGCAACCGGAAAGCGAGGCTGATGCAACCGCAGAAGCCCCATCAAAAACCGGCCTGTTCGGTCGCCTCAAACAAGGTTTGAGCCGAACCAGTAATAAACTGACCGAAGGCTTTGCCAGTCTGGTCCTGGGCCGAAAAACCATTGATGATGACCTGCTGGAGGACCTGGAAACCCAGCTACTGACCGCGGATCTCGGTGTGGATGCCACCGCACGCATCATTGATGACCTGACACAGCGGGTTAACCGTAAACAGCTTGGCGATGTTGAAGCTTTGTTTGACGCCATGCGTGACGACATGGTCAGGATTCTTGAGCCCAGCGCCAAGCCGCTGGTGATTCCGGCCAAACAAGGTCCGTATGTCATTCTGATGGTAGGCATTAACGGTGTCGGTAAAACCACGACCATCGGTAAACTGGCCAAACAATTTCAGCAACAGGGGAAAAAAGTGATGCTCGCCGCCGGTGATACCTTCCGTGCCGCCGCGGTAGAACAACTTCAGGTCTGGGGGGAACGCAACAAAATCCCGGTGATTGCCCAGCCTACGGGTGCCGATTCAGCCTCGGTGATTTATGACGCCCTGGAAGCAGCCAAAGCCCGTGATATCGACATTTTGATTGCCGATACCGCTGGCCGTCTGCACACACAGTCCAACTTGATGGAAGAGCTGAAAAAAGTGAAACGGGTGATGGGCAAAATCGATGAGACCGCCCCGCATGAAGTGATGCTGGTCGTTGATGCCGGCACGGGTCAGAATGCATTGCAACAGGCGCAGCAATTCAACGAGGCTGTCGGTGTTACCGGTATTACCCTCACCAAACTCGATGGCACCGCCAAGGGCGGCATCATCTTTGCCATTGCAGACAAGACCGGCTTGCCTATCCGTTACATCGGTGTGGGCGAAAAAATTGATGATCTACGCCCCTTCAATGCCAATGATTTTGTTGATGCCCTGTTAGGACGGGAAGACGATTAATGATCCGCTTCAGTGAGGTATACAAACGTTATCCCAACCAGCATGAAGCGCTGTCCGGACTCAGTTTTGAGCTGGAAAAAGGCGAAATGGCTTTCCTGACCGGCCACTCCGGCGCAGGTAAAAGCACCCTGCTGAAACTCATTGCATTGATCGAGCGCAGTTCACACGGACAGGTCTGGGTCAACAATCAGAATCTCACCCGGCTGCCGAAATGGAAAATCCCCTACTACCGCCGCAAGATTGGCTTGGTATTTCAGGACCACAACCTGCTGCATGATCGTACCGTTTTCGACAATGTCGCTTTACCTCTGATTATCGCCGGTGAGAATCACCGCGAGATTGGACGTAGAGTCAGAGCCGCGCTCGACAAAGTGGGGCTGCTGGGGAAAGAGCGCAGTCTGCCCATCGCCCTGTCCGGTGGTGAACAGCAACGGGTCGGCATTGCCCGCGCGGTAGTCAACCGCCCCCCGGTACTGCTGGCAGATGAACCTACCGGTAATCTGGATCCTGACCTGTCACGCGAGATCATGACCTTGTTTGAACAGTTTAATCAGGTTGGCGTGACCGTTTTTATTGCTTCGCATGATCTGGAACTCATCAACAGCCTGTCTCATCGGCAAATCACGCTTCACCAGGGAAGGTTGGCCTGATGCTCAAACTCAATATTCATAATTACTTCCTGCGTCATCTGCAGGTGATGCTTTACAGCCTGGGACAACTATGGCGCACTCCCGCTGCCACCACCATGACCGTGCTTGTGATCGGGATTGCTCTGGCTTTGCCTGCAGGATTGTATGTGCTGCTGAAAAATGTAGAACAGGTCAGCAGCCAGTGGGATGAAGCCAGTCAGATTTCACTATTTCTGCATCACAGCACGCCGGATCATCGTGGCAAGCAACTGGCCGAGCAACTACTGACCTGGCCTGATATTGGTGCTGTACATTACCAGTCGGCTAAAGATTCGCTGGCAGAATTCCGTGACTTATCCGGTCTCGACAGTCTGCTTGATACCCTGCCCAGCAACCCCCTGCCCCCGGTGATTATCATTCAGCCTGAGGCGGGCCAGCATGAAAACGTGGCGCTGCAGAGCCTGCTCGACAGACTGCAGAACATGCAGGAAGTCGAACTGGCAAAACTGGATATGGAATGGCTTCAGCGATTACGCAGTATCAATGAAGCCGGCGAACGCGGCATCAGCATTCTGGCAATTTTGCTTTCACTCAGCGTGCTACTGGTTATCGGCAACACAATTCGACTTGCTATCTTAAACAGACAGACCGAAATCCGTGTGATTAAGCTGGTCGGTGGCACCAATGCTTTTGTCAGACGTCCATTCCTGTATACCGGCTTCTGGTACGGCCTGCTGGGCGGCGCGATTGCCTGGCTGACCCTGCTGCTGACCTTGCTGTTTGTCAGTGGACCGGTGAACCGGCTGGCTTCGCTCTATGACAGTCAGTTCACACTGAACTGGTTGGGCGGTCAGATGTTTATCGCCCTGCCGCTGTTTGGCCTGGTTTTGGGTGTCCTCGGCGCCTGGCTTGCTGTGGGTAGGCACCTTGACGACATTGAGCCCACCTAAAACACCCTCAAAACAGGAACTTTTACCTGTTTCAAGGTTCACATAGTGGCAATATAATAATTAATGCTATTATTGAGCGATGACTCTCAGGAGACTGCGCAGATGACAAACAATGTGGCCCAATACGAACTGGCACTGGCACCAATCGGTAATCTCGATGCCTATACCAGCCTGGTACACACCATTCCCGTACTGACCGCTGATGAAGAGTACGATCTTGCAAGCAAACTCCAGCGTGACGGTGACCTTGAAGCCGCACAACGGCTGGTGCTGTCACACTTGCGCTTCGTGGTTCGTATCGCCAAAGGTTACAGCGGCTATGGCTTGCCCGTCGCTGACCTGATTCAGGAAGGTAACATCGGTCTGATGAAAGCGGTCAAACGCTTTAATCCGGAGAAAGGGGTTCGACTGGTTTCCTTTGCGGTACACTGGATTCGTGCTGAAATCCATGAATATGTGATTCGCAACTGGCGCATCGTGAAAATCGCCACCACCAAAGCACAGCGAAAACTGTTCTTCAACCTCCGCAGCGCCAAACAACGTCTGGGCTGGTTAAACCAGGAAGAAGTTGAAGCTGTGGCCGAGGATCTGGGGGTGACACCGGCCAATGTCATGGACATGGAGCGCAGACTGGCTCAACCAGATGCCTCATTTGATCTCCCGGCAGATACGGATGATGAAGACAACCATTATTCTCCTGTCGCCTACCTGGCTGCACCGGACAATACGGATCCTTCCCAGCAACTGGAACAGGATGACTACAGCGATTATCAGCAACAGAAACTGGCTAATGCCCTCTCGACGCTGGATGAGCGTAGCCGCGATATCATCGCCCAGCGTTGGTTGAAAGAAGATGATAAAGCGACCTTACATACCCTGGCTGAACAATATCAGGTGTCTGCCGAGCGCATCAGGCAAATCGAAAACAACGCCATCAAAAAGCTCCAGAAACTGATGGTCTGAAACGACACTTTAAACATAAAAAAGCCCGCTTAATGCGGGCTTTTTTGTTGTTATCCTGAAAATCGGATTATCTTTCCAGCAGTGGCGTTTTGTCCGGTTTTCCATCCCACTCTTCAGCATCAGGCAGGGGATCTTTCTTCTCAGACAGAACTGGCCAGACACGTGAGAGCTCTTCATTGATTTGCAGAAACTCCATTTGCTCATCCGGCAAATCATCTTCCGAGAAAATCGCTTCTGCAGGACACTCCGGCTCACACAGGGTGCAGTCAATACACTCATCTGGATCAATAACCAGAAAATTGGGACCTTCGTGAAAACAATCTACTGGGCAGACATCAACGCAGTCAGTATATTTACACTTAATACAGTTTTCTGTGACAACAAAGGTCATGTTGAATTCTCCAAAAACACGAGTTACGCAGGCTCTAGCCTGTCTTTAATTAAACAGACATTTTACATGATTTGTACCTGTTCTGGGCAAGGATCGATTTTGCGGTATGATCAGGACTGGATAGACTTTGCTCTGATTTAAGCAATATTAAGGAACTGCGCCGTATGCGAAAATTATTTTTCCTGCTTTTGTTCGCGCTGATTTTTATCGTCAGTGCCGCATTTGCCGCATTCAACATGACCGAGGTAACAGTCAACTTTTATTTTGGTGAATTTAGTTTGCCACTGTCCGCCGTTTTGGTCATCGCTATGTTGCTGGGCGTGACCATCGGAATGGTCGTTCTAATATTGACGACACTGAAACTACGTTACGAAAACCGACGTCTGCAACACAAACTCTCGGTATCTGAGCAGGAAATCAACAGCCTGCGCATTCTGCCGATTAAAGACAGTCATTGAGCATGATGCTTCAGTGGCTATTTTTCCTGCTGCCCGTGGCCGCCCTCTCCGGCTGGCTAATGGCACGTCGGCATTACAAGCGACGTTACCGGCCACAGGACTCCACCTTCAGCCCTGAATACTTCAAAGGCCTCAACTACCTGCTGAATGAACAGCCTGACAAAGCGATTGATGTCTTCATCGGTCTGCTGGAAGTGAACAGTGAAACGGTGGAAACCCATCTTGCACTCGCTAACCTGTTCCGGCGCCGTGGCGAAACCGAGCGTGCTATTCGTATTCATCAGAACCTGATTGCACGACCTACACTGAGCAGCACCCAGCGAACCCAGGCCCTGGTCGAGCTGGGGTTAGACTACATGAGCGCCGGGGTGTTGGACCGGGCCGAACAATTATTTCTTGAGCTGTTACAGCAATCGCCAACCCCCTCTGAGGCACCGCGTCAGTTGCTAAGGATTTACCAACAGGAAAAAAAGTGGCAGCAAGCGATAGATATGGCAAAAAAACTGCCCGCGGACAAAAAAACCAACACACACACACTGATCGCCCAGTTCTACTGTGAACTGGCAGAGCCGTTGATTGAAACTGACAGGCAACAAGCAACCAACCTGTTACGCAGTGCGCATCACTTTGACCCCGATTGCGTTCGAGCCAGCCTGCTGGAAGGAAAAATGCTGATTCACGCGGGTCAATACCGCAAAGCCATCCGGGTTCTGCAGCAAATTGAACAGCAAAACCACTTTTTCCTGTCAGAAGCTTTACCGCTACTGGAACGCTGCTATGAACACACTGGTCATATGCATCTGTTTCGCGATTGGCTGCAAAGCCTGCTGCAGCGACACCCTAACCTGACCTCAGCCCGTCTCTTACTGACGCGACTTATCCGCAAGCAACAGGGCAATCAGGCGGCGCAACAGTTTCTTTATCGTGAGCTCTATCAACATCCTTCCGTGGAAGGTCTGCATCAGTTAATTATGCTGGGTGAAGACAATCATCAAGTACTCATCCCCTTGATTAAAGAGGTCACAACGGCGCTGATTCATAAGGGCGATCGCTACACCTGTAAAAACTGCGGCTTCTCCGGACGCACCATGCACTGGCAATGTCCGGGGTGCTCGAAATGGAGCACCGTCCGTCCCGTCGAAATTCATTTATCTGCATTGGAAAAATTACTGGAGCCAACTCGATGAGCAACATTCAGATTCTTCATAACCCGCGCTGCAGCAAGTCCAGACAGACGCTGGCCCTGCTGGAGGAAAAAGGCATTGAACCTGAAGTCATCAAATATATCGACACCCCGCCGACTGCGACTGAGCTAAAAGCGATTCTGCAGAAACTGGGCATTTCAGCCCGTGACCTCCTTCGCAAGGGAGAAGACGACTATAAAGCGCTGAACCTGAAAGACCGCAGCCTGAGCGAAGAGGCCTTGATTGAAGCCATGGTGGAACACCCCAAATTGATCGAACGGCCGATTGTCATTAAAGGCAACAAAGCACGCCTGGGTCGTCCACCCGAGTCTGTGCTGGACATCATTTAATGGCTGATATTCTGATTCTTTATTACAGTCGCAGCGGTCATGTTAAGCGCATGGCAGAGCAGATTGGACGCGGTGTCGAAACGGTAAAAGACTGCCATGCTGTATTGCGTACCGTGCCACCAGTATCGCCCGTCTGTGAGGCGACTGAAGACAGTATCCCGGCAGAGGGTCATCTATACGTCAGTCATGATGATCTCAAGCACTGCCAGGCACTGGTGCTGGGCAGCCCGACCCGTTTTGGTAATATGGCCGCACCGCTCAAACATTTCATCGATACCACCAGCGATATCTGGTTGTCTGGCGAGCTTGCCGGCAAGCCTGCCGCCGTATTTACCTCCACAGGCAGTCTCCATGGCGGACAGGAATCCACTTTGCTGTCAATGATGTTACCGCTGATGCACCACGGCATGTTACTGATGGGGCTGCCTTACAGTGAACCCGGCCTGATGCTCACTGACAGTGGCGGTACCCCTTATGGCCCCAGCCATGTCGCTGGTAGTCAGAACAACCGCAAACTCAGTGATGAAGAGGCCCAGCTATGCCGAGCGCTGGGTAAACGCATCGCTCAGGTAACGACGAAATTAAAATGAATAAAGTCCTTTTTTTCCGCTGGCTCACGCTACTGAGCTTTTTTGGCCTGATGGCCACCCTGCTCGCCTGGATTCTGATTGCCCCGCATTCGGAAAACTTCCCCACCGCCGCCATGCTGGTGCTGGGCGTCGTGCCCTTATTGTTTCCGATGCGTGGTTTGCTCTATGCCAAACCTTATACACATGCCTGGACCAGCTTTCTGATGCTGTTTTATTTCAGTCATGCTGTGGGTGAGCTCTACAGTGGTGACAGTCTCTTAATTTACCCTTTGCTGGCATTGATTTTCAGCACGCTCTGTTTTTGTGGCAGTATTACCTACATTAAACTGGATGCTAAAATGAGAAACGCGTCACAAAAACATAATAAATAATGTGATATAAATCTCACCTATCAGAGGAGGTCAGTCATGAACAGCATTTCAGCATTCCAATCCGGTATTGCAGGCATACAAAACGGAATTTACGGTGCCAGTCAGAACGCTAATCAAATCGCTCGCGCGGATCAACTGTCGACTGAACAATTGACCCAAGCTCTGGTTCAGCTCGATGCTAATAAGCGTCAGGTAGAGGCTGCCGCCAAAGTCGTTGAGACCAGTAATGAAATGATTGGCAGCCTGCTCGATATTAAAGTTTGAGTATCAATTCACGCTAACCCAACCCGATTCACAAGCTTGTTGCCCGCCTGCTAGACTATACCTACGCTTTAACACCAAGACTGTTCCTTTGAACTCATCCGCTTTTGCTCCTCTATCTCTGACCGAGATCAGCCGTGCTATGTCACCTTCCTCACTGTCGTTGCTGGAGGATATTCTGATCTATCCTGAAATCAATTCCACCAGCGATGCTTTGTGGACACGGTTCAGCGAAGGCAAACAAACCCCGGCCATCTGTCTGGCCGAGACTCAGACTGCCGGTCGTGGGCGACGTGGCGATCAATGGCAATCTCCTGCCGCTGGTAACCTCTATCTCTCCCTGTTCTGGCCTAATTGCGCAGATACTCCCAGAAACGGCCTCAGTATTGCGATCGGTATCAGCCTGATAAATACGCTTAAGGAAGCTGGAATCAATCAGTTACAGCTCAAATGGCCCAACGATGTGCTTTACCGTCGACAAAAACTGGCAGGAATTCTAGTAGAATCAAGGTTTAACACCAAGCAATATACGGTAGTGGGTATTGGCCTTAACTTTAAGCTTCCCTCATCCACACGTGACTTAATCCAACAACCCTCCACCAGCCTGGAACAGCTATGCGACTCTGTCCCTTGTCGAAACTGGCTGGCAGGAAAAATAATTCAGAACATGATTGAAACAATAGAACTGTTTGAACACCGAGGTCTCAGCGACTTCCTGCCGCTCTGGCCTCGCTATGATGCACTGCATGAGCAGGCCATCACCCTGATTGACGGTGAGCAGCGAATTTCGGCCCTGGCCTGTGGTATAAATGATCAGGGTGAATTACGTTATCTTCGCAATAACCAGATTCATCACCTATCCAACAGCCACATCAGCATCAGGTTTGCCTCATGAAATTACTGGTTGATATCGGCAACAGCCGCGTCAAATGGGCTACACTCGATAAAACAGGCCTCAGCGACAGCCAGAGTTTTCTCCGGGCTAAAACCGGCATCAAAGCCTCACTCAACAAAGCCTGGAAGCACCTCTCTGACATCGATGCGGTGTATGTCGCTAACGTCGGCGGCGACAAACTGGCCCAGCAACTCAGTGAATGGGTACAGAAAAGCTGGGATCTGACGCCGCAGTTTGTAACCAGTGAGAAAAAGCGCTTTGGCGTCATTAATGCCTATGATGAGCCCGAAAAACTGGGTATCGATCGCTGGCTGTCACTGATTGCCGCCCGCCAACATGCCCGTCAGGCGCAGTGCGTGATTGACTGTGGCACCGCAATGACCATCGATATTGTCAGTAAAACCGGTCAACATCAGGGTGGCATGATTCTACCCGGGCTAAGCCTGATGCGAAGTTCTCTGGCTGCCAATACTGATGCGCTGACTGAGGAACTGGGCGAGCAAGAGTTCAACACCCTGGCAACGAATACCTTCAGCGCCATTCACGCAGGCACCCTATACAGTATCAGCGCGACACTTGAACGCATCATCAATGACCTCAAACAAAGCTTTAACGATCAGGTCCGTTTCATCATCACCGGTGGCGATGCTGAACAACTACTGCCACTGCTACCCGACGATATCAACCACTACCCTGATATTGTACTGCGAGGCCTTGCCTTCTATGTCCGCCAGGATGACAAGAAGAATAGCCGCAGCAAAAAACAGCAAAAACCGGCTGAAGCTGATAACCAAACAGATGATGATGCCGTGGAAAAGGCCCCGCAATCGTCTGACATCATGGGACAAGATGCGCCCGCCAGCGACACAGAATCCAATAAAAAGCCCCGTCGTAGCCGTAGTAAAAAAGCCCCGGCAGCTGAAAAGAAGCAACAGGTAGATAAAGATAAGCCAGCTTCAGCATTGCCAGAAGAAGCGATCTAAGGTAATCTTTCGCACCCTTAGGAGAAGTGGCCGAGTGGTTGAAGGCGCACGCCTGGAAAGTGTGTATAGGTTAATAGCCTATCGAGGGTTCGAATCCCTCCTTCTCCGCCATTAATTAACGCCCCCTGCCGCATTGCACAGACTCAACCGGCCCCTTCTGGGCTATAATTTATCTTATTTCCCATAGATTCAGCCATCATGAGCAGCGGTATCGATATCAAACTGCGGATTCCCTATCAAGGCGTCTATGCGCTTGGCCCCGGCAAAGCTGATCTGCTTGAAGCTATCATCCATTTCGGCTCGATTTCGGCCGCAGCGAAAAGCATGTCGATGTCCTATAAGCGCGCCTGGGATCTGGTTAACACCATGAACAGCAGCTTCAAGCACCCTCTGGTCTCAACTGCCACGGGTGGCTCCCATGGTGGAGGCGCCACCGTGACTGAGTTTGGCAAAAAAGTACTCAGCCATTATCGCCATATCCAGCAACTGGCTACTACTGCCACGCAGCAGGAGGCTGAAGCGCTCTGCGAACTACTCCGTTAGCATAGTTGGTTTCTTACTCATCGTTGTATATGCTTGCATATAACGTTTAAGACAATAGCAAGATGACTGACGCCACATCCAACCAACAACTGCTTATCGGCATTGATGATACCGATAATCTGGAAAGCCGCGGCACCGGCTATCACGCCCGTAGCCTGGGGGCAGCCATTACAGAAAACGGCTGGGGCAGTTGTCGTGTCATTACCCGTCACCAGTTACTCAAAAGCCCGCTGGTACCTTTCACTTCACACAACAGTGCAGCTTGTGTGCGGGTTCAATCAGACGCAAGTCAGCTTGAAGCTATCACTGACTTCTGTCTGGAATACCTGGAAAAAAATAGTGCCGAAGGTTCCGATGCGGGCCTGTGTATCGCGTGGGAACGGTCAATACCGCTGGACATTTATCGGTTTGGCTTTCTCTGCAAACAGCAGTTAGTCAGCCAGAATCAGGCCTGGGCACTGGCAGAAACACATCAGATCAACCTATACGGCCTGACTGGCGACAAGGATGGTGTGATTGGTGCGCTCGCCGCTGTTGGTCTGCAAGCTTCAGGTAGTGACGGACGCATGCTCTGGTTGGCGAATATGCGCGAACAGGCTGAAAAAACAGTCAAACTGGGACATCTAATCAACCGGACAGGGATCGATCTGGTGCAAAGTATTGAAGGACAGGTATTAACTGATATCGATCTCGACATTACCATGGGCCCCTGGCCCAGAGCCATCTGGCTTGGCGGAAAAGCCACATTGATTGTCGAGCCGGATGGGGAGAAAGCATATGGCTGGCAAGTCGCCGCAAAAGACTATCTCAGACAGTTCTGACTTATTCAGCCATCGTTGGCTGCAGATTCTTCTCATTCTGTCAGCCGGGGTGCTCACTGTCTGGTTCCATGAAGCCCTGAGATGGCCTATGAATCTTCCCGGACGGCATGGCCTGGAGTTGATGGCGATTCTGATCTTTGTCCGCCTCAGCACCCCACAGACATACGCCGCCAGTCTGGCTGCAATGGGTGGGGTAACAGCCAGCCGGGTCTTCAACGATGCCGCTGGCGTAGGGGCTATCATTTTATTGGCACAGGGTTTGTTCATCGACAGCGGCTACCGACTGCTTAGGCATCACAGCCTGACAGTGTTTCTGATGATTCTGGTGACAGCGCTCGCGCACATGCTGAAACCACTGTTTAAGCTGGTCTTTCAGTCCGGGATGGGCATTGTCAGTGACTCTTTGAATCATGGCTTGTTCTATCCTCTGGTCACGCATTTCTGCTTTGGCCTTATCGGCGGTCTTGCCGGTTTGCTTGCCTGGCGCTCCATGCAAAAACTGAAAACAGATAACTAAATCCACGGAGCCTGATATGAAAAATACTTTAAGCGCACTGCTTTGCGACTATCGTTATAGTTCAGAAAATATAACGAAACCCTTGATAACCTCCGCTGTCAGTTTGCTGGCCCTGTCCGTTAGTGCAGCCATTCAGGCCGATACGCCGTCTGAGGATGTCTATCCACTGGGTCAGATCGTGGTCAGGGAAAACGTGGAAACCGCCAGCAATTATCGTATCGACAGAGCAGATATGGAACGCATCAGTGCGCGCAGTCTGGATGAGGCAATCAGCCTCGTGCCTTCTCTCAATGTCAGAAACGGCGCTGATGGGACACCGAGGATTGATATTCGCGGTCTCAGGACCCGGCAGATCAAGCTACTTGTCAACGGTGTGCCTTTTAACTCCACCTTTGATGGTCAGTTTGATCCCACCCTCATCCCCACTTTCGGCATCGGCCGGATTGATCTTAAAGCTGGGGGTTCCTCCGTGCTTTATGGTGATGGGGGTATGGGTGGTGTGATGGATATCCAGACCCGCGGCCAATTCAACGGGTTTAGAAGCGGTGTCAAAGCGGAACTGGGCAGTGATCATTTCTGGCACAGCAATGCGTTTGCTGGTTATGGCGATGAAAACAATGACCTGTTTATGGCCGCAGGCATTCGTTCCCGGGATGGCTTTCCCATATCCGATGATTTCGACTCACCTATCGGCCGTGACAATGACAATTTTCAGGATACGGACGAGCGCAATAACAGCGATTACCGGCGCGAAAACTATCTGCTGTCCTATAACCGTCAGGTGACAGAAAAATTGAATCTGGGTATTTTTCTCAGCCATCTACAAGGCGAATACGGACAGCCCCCCAGTGCCTTTCTTCCTGGTCCCGGGAATAACCGTATAGACCCTTTCGCAAACAACCCGAACTATCAGAGAACAGAAGAACAGCGCGGCACAACCATACAAATTGGTGGTGATTATGCATTCAATGATAGCTGGGGCGCCAAATTATGGTTTTTTAATAATGAACTCGAAGAAAATGAGCTTCGCTTTGATGACGCTCACTTCAACAGCTTCATCCAGAGAGGCAGTAGAAACCTGGACAATGAAACGGATATTCATGGCTTTCATGCCCAGGTTGATGGATTCATAGCATCAACTAACACTGAAATTGGGTTCAGTGTAGATAGAAGAAATGAAGCCTTCGAATCAGAAGGAATCCGCTGTGACGCCTCTGGCGGTGGCGGCGGCGGTGGCGGCGGTGGCGGTTCGTCAACCTGTGATGCTGCCTCTGACTTTGCCAGCATTGATATCGACGAGGATATTGATATCGAATCTTACGGTGTAGAAATTATTCAGCCATTCCCCTATGAATTGACCGCTATAGCTGGCATCGCGCACCACAAACTGGACAAAGCAAATGGCAATGATGAGAGCGAACAAAGCGCCCGTTTTGTATTGAGCAAGGCTTTTAATCCAGATACCTCAGTCTATGGTTCTTTCTCACGGAAGGTGGACAGCCCCACGATTCGTCAGCTTTATGATGAGGAGGGTGGTAATGAAACGCTTGGTTTCCAAAAAGCCAACCATTTGGAACTGGGTTTAAATCAACATTGGGACAAGATTGACTTGAATCTGGCTTTATACAGAACCAAAGTATTTGACTTCATTGAGAGAGATTCTGATCGCGTGTTTGAAAGCAGGCAGGAGTTAACGATAGAAGGCGTTGACCTCACCGCTGCTATTCAAGCTACCGAGAGACTGACTGTCCGTGCTGGTCTCGGCCTGCTAAATGCCAAAGATGAATCAAGCGATGCGCTCTCCAGCACGCTGCAATACCGCCCTAAAAATAAGTTCACTCTGGACGCTGATTACCTGATTAATGAGCGCTGGTCGATTGCTGCGAATTTAATCCATATCGGAAGCCAGGCTTACTTCAACCGCGATGATGAGTCTGAACACAAAGATTTAGCCTCTTATCAGCTTGTTGCAACAAAACTGAATTATCGCCTGGCTGGCGACAGTGGTCAGGTCTATGTCGGTATCGAAAACCTGTTAGATGAGGATTACCAGACCAGCTATGGCTTCCCTCAGGCTGGTCGTTTCCTGTACACCGGCATCAATTTAAACTGGCATTAACCCCTTTAGCCAGTCCGTTGGCAGTTCAGGGAGGAACTGCCCATTTTTTACCTCGATCGACAAAGCCTGGCTTCACCCTGTTAAATGCGTTTCTATAGAGTCACTATGGCTTAATGTCTTTGCTTTTATGCTTAACGCAGCAATAGCATAGAAACATCACTCAGCCTTACCATCTTCGCCGTGTTACTGCCCACCAGAAACTGACGAATACGTGAGTGACCGTAAGCCCCCATCACCAGTAGATCAATCGCATGCTGTTGCTGGTATGCAGACAACACCGGCTGCACATCACCCTGTTCCAGTGTTGTTTTGACCTGATAACCAGCCGCTTTGAGCTTGTCTCTTGCCGTATTGAGCTCTTTCAGGTGCTTATCATCCTGCTCTGCGACCATCACCAGATGACATTCCAGACCTTTCAATAAAGGGCTCTGAACGAGTTTATCCAATGCTTTTTGTGCGGTCTTACTGCCATCATAAGCAAACATGAAACGGCTGGGGGCCTTGAAACCGGGCACTACTACCATGATCGGCTTATGCATCGCCCGCACTACATTTTCCAAGTGACTGCCCAGACTATGGGCCTGATTATCATGGGCCTCGCCCTGACGCCCCATCACCAGCAGACGCATATCCTGCTCGGCTTCCTGCAGCGTCTCCAGCAGACTGCCATGACGCTGATGCGTGCTAACTACTCCTGCACCATCCGCTTCAACCCGTTTTCTGGCATCATCCAGCATATGCTTGCCGTGCTCCAGTGCCAGTTTACTGCGCTTGGCATCAAGTTCAGTCAGTTCTTCCAGAAGGTGTTCACGACTGCCGAGACCGATATTGCCCGACAAGTCACTGCGATTTTCCGCTTTTGGATATTCATCCTTATCCAACACATGCAACAGATCGAGCGGTGCTTTCATTTTAAGACTGGCCCAGGCGGCGGCATCACAGACATCCATCGCGACTTGTGAACCATCAATACAGGCTATGACTTTGCTCATTTCTCTCTCCTTAATGTCCGGCGAGTATTTTTTCGACTTCTTCCGGCTTATCATGCACCCCGAAACGGTCAACAATGGTGGCACTGGCTTCGTTCATGCCAATCAACTCAACCTCGGTGCCTTCCCGTCGGAATTTAATGACGACCTTGTCCAGCGCAGTAACCGAGGTGATATCCCAGAAATGCGCCTGGCTCAGATCAATGGTGACTTTATCCAGCGCTTCTTTGAAATCAAAAGCCGAAGTGAATTTATCTGATGAGGCGAAAAAGACCTGACCCACAATGCGATAACTGCGCTCGGTTTCCTGTTCATTGGCTTCGCTTTTGATGATCAGGAAATGGCCGACTTTATTGGCAAAGAACAGCGAAGCCAGTAACACACCGACAAAGACACCAATGGCCAGGTTATGAGTCGCCACCACCACAACGACGGTCGATACCATCACCACATTGGTGGAAAGCGGATGTTTCTTCATATCGCGCAGAGAGTCCCAGGAGAAGGTACCTATAGATACCATAATCATCACCGCGACCAGCGCCGCCATCGGGATCTGTTTGATCCAGTCATCCAGGAAGACCACCATCACAATCAGAAACAGACCGGCAACAAAGGTCGACAAGCGACCACGACCGCCGGATTTCACGTTGATGACCGACTGGCCGATCATGGCACAGCCCGCCATGCCGCCGAACAGACCGGCACCGATATTAGCAATACCCTGCCCTTTACACTCGCGGTTCTTGTCACTGCCGGTATCGGTCAGATCATCAATAATGGTGGCTGTCATCATTGATTCCAGCAGACCAACTACGGCCAGACCAACAGAGTAAGGGAAGATAATGGCCAGAGTTTCAAAATTAAGCGGTACATCCGGCCACAGGAAAATCGGCAGCGTATCCGGCAGATCGCCCATATCGCCGACTGTGCGGATATCCATTTGCAGGATCATCGCCACCAGTGTCAGCAAGACGATGGTGACCAGCGGTGACGGGATGACTTTACCGATGCGGGGCAGTAGTGGGAACAGATAGATAATGCCAAGACCGGCCGCGGTCATCGCATAGACATGCCAGGTCACATTGGTGAGTTCCGGTAACTGCGCCATAAAAATCAGGATTGCCAGCGCATTGACAAAACCGGTCACCACCGAGCGCGACACAAAGCGCATCAAGTCGCCCAGTTTGAAATATCCCGCCCCTATCTGCAGCACACCGGTCAGCAAGGTCGCTGCCAACAGATATTCCAGGCCGTGCTCCTTAACCAGGGTCACCATCAGCAGCGCCATTGCCCCGGTGGCTGCCGAAATCATGCCGGGACGCCCCCCTGTGAAGGCGATAATGACTGCGATACAGAAAGAGGCGTAAAGACCGACTTTGGGATCGACGCCGGCAATAATCGAAAAGGCAATGGCTTCGGGAATCAAAGCCAGGGCGACGACAGTACCGGCAAGCAGATCACCACGCACATTAGAGAACCAGTCATTTCTCCAATTCTGAAACATAAATTATTCCTGTTGTTTGCTAATTACTGAGGGCTTGTCGTGACGACAAACAACCTGACATGCAGGTCTTGAGGGCAAGGGGAATGCCCGGGAGAGTGGTCGCTAGGGTGGACTCAATGACATGACGGCCTGCATCCCGCAAAAGCGGGCTAGTCTAAACAATCAGCCGGACTGAGTCAAAACAATCAACAGATTCAATCACTTGCCTCACCCTGATTGCCAGGCAGGTGACTTTCAGCAATCTGTGGGTTATCGCGGACAAACTGTTCAAACTCGTCAACCGGCATGGGACGGGCAAAATAATAACCCTGCAGCCAGTGACAACCAATCTGCTGCAATATATCGCGCTGGTTTTCGGTTTCTACCCCTTCGGCAATGACCTGAATGCCCAGCCTTCTTGCCATCTCAGTGATGGCTTCGATGATCGCGCGGTCATTGTCATCTGACTCCAGATCCCGGATGAAAGAGCGATCGATTTTGAGGTAATCCACATCCAGCTCTTTCAGGTACGAGAGGGAGGAATAGCCGGTGCCAAAATCATCCACCGCAATCTGGACATCGGCTTGACGCAGTTTTTTCAGCAAATGCCTGGCTTCAGCCTGCCGCTGCATTAAGACACTTTCGGTGATTTCCAGGGTGATCTGGCTGGCATCAATGCCCTGCGCTTTGATAAAGGCCAGCCAGTCCAGGCGGCCGCGTTGATTTCCAAAATTATGTGCTGACCGGTTGACCGACACATAGACATCACCCAGACCTCGGACCTGCCAGGCTTTAATCTGACGGCAAACCTGGCTGAAAACATAATCGTCAATCTTTTCGATCATGCCCATGCGCTCGGCCTGGGGCAAAAAATCAGCCGGTGGTATCAACCCGCGCTCAGGATGTTGCCATCGCACCAGGGCTTCCGCGCTGATGACGCTGTCTTGGGTGCTGGCCGGAATCAAGGGCTGATAATACACTTCGAGTTGCCCTTTCTCGATTGCCGCTTCCAGTTCATTGAGAATAAAAGTTCTGGAGCGCCAGCTTGATTCCAGCTCCGAGGTGTAAAACTTGAAAGCACTGCCGCCCATATCTTTGGCTGCATACATCGACCGGTCTGCATTTTGTATCAGCATGCCAGTCTCCAGTGCATCATCGGGATAAAACGTGACGCCGATACTGGTGGTCACCCGTAACGTCTGTTCCTTGATGGTGAGTGGTTTTTCTATCTCGGTAATCAGCTTCCGGGCGATACTAACCGCATCACTCTTATTGTCAAAATCACTCAGAATAATCGTGAATTCATCGCCGCCAAGCCGCGCTACGGTGTCCACATCACGCACGCAATCCCGGATTCTGAGGGCCATCTGTCGCAACAGTTCATCACCAAATTCATGACCGAGCGTATCGTTGACATCCTTGAATCGATCCAGGTCCAGGAACATCAGGCACAACTTTTCATTGTCCCGATGAGCGCGGCGTATTGCCTGTTCCAGGCGGTCGGTAAACAAACGGCGGTTGGGCAACTCGGTCAATGTATCGTAGTTGGCATGACGCTCGATGGTGGCCTGTGCCTGTTTCACTTCAGAAATATCCGCGAATACAGCCACCATATTGGTCAAGTTGCGGTATTCATCATAAACCGCTGACATCGACAGATAGGCAGGGAAGGTCTGGCCACTTTTGTGCTGGCTTTTAACCTCGCCGCGCCAGATGCCCTCCGAGTACATAGCCTGCCAGAAAACCTCGGAGAACTGCTGATAGTCTTTCTCACTGAGGCCGGTCACCAGGAAGTCCGGGTACTGGCCGACGACTTCCTCTTCTGTATACCCGGTCATCTGGGTAAAGGCCGAGTTGACGGCAATCACCTGTTTCATCGCGTCGGTGATGATCATGGCCTCACTGGTGGAGTTGAAGGCAACATCGGACAGCAACAGTTTCTGCTCTGTCTGACGCATATTCTCCAAAACATCACGAATTCGCCGCTCTGATGCCTGTGCTCGCCGGGTGGCATCCGATAATTCTTCTGTGCGCTGATTAACCTCCGCAGCAACACGATAAGTGCGTCCGGTGATACTCAGAAATAACAGCGAAAACAAACCAGCCAGTAAGAAACCACCAATCAATGCCAGATTAGCCAGATTGGATTGATTACTATCCAGATAATGGGGGGTGGGATTGAAGATTAATTTCATCTCCCGGCCGGCCAGCTCAAAGGTCACATCATGTGCCATCGATAACGCCGTCTTTACCGTTTGGCGATAGTAATAATCCCCCGTCTCCACATCCAGCCATTGCAACGTGAAATCGCGATTCTCATCGTTCCGGAGTATGTCGTTGATAAAATCCTCTATGCGGATCACCATATTGACCAGCCCCGCGACCTCTCCCATACCCGGTGCAAGGGTCATCTTGCCATCTGATCGCTGATAGACCGCCCGGTAAATAATCAAGGCATCAACAGGCGATTTATCACGCAGGATTGTCAGCGGCCCCCGGGCCCGGGGAGCCCCTGTTTCAATCGCTTGCTGTATCGCTGCGTTGGAGACCGGTGAAGAAGTCGGGTCAAACCCCTGTGCCAGCGTATTGTCCCATTCCGGCTCCAGAAAGGTGATGGGGAAATAGACCTCTCGCGCTGCAGCCGGGCCCAGCACGCCACGTTCGTTGAATTCGGTGATGCTAAAGCCGGGTCCAAAATACGCCTGCTGTTCCTGCTCAAAAGCTGCACGTTCAGCATGGGTTATTTTCGGCAGCCACTCGATCACCTGGATATGCTGCTGTTCAAAGCTGTTACTCCAGCTGACAAACTCTTTGAACTCTTCGCGGGTCACCTCATCTGACGCAGCAAACAATTGCGCCACACTCTCCTGAATCAGTTCCTCTGAACGTAATGCCACCCTGAACAGGGTACCCACTTCCTGGGTGCGAATATTGAAGCGGTCATCCAGCCTGCGGTTTTCGAATTGTCTGATTTCATAGGTCAGAGCAACAATGATCAGCAAAGAAACGATGACCTGAATACTGATTAACCAGCGCCGGCTGCGCCAGATTTGGCGGGGTCGGCCGCAGAAACTCATCATTAACGGCAGCGCGATCAGAATACCCAGCGAATCTCCTGCCCACCAGCCGGCCCAGTTAGCCAGGAAGACCTCGACGCCATCACGGTGCATTGACAATGCGCTGACACTGATTGTGGCATTGATCAGACAGATCAGCGGCACCGCAGCGATAAAACGCAGAATTTCACGCTCATGACTCAGACTGAATTCAGCACTGACAAAACGTCTGATAACAACAGCACCGACAACCGCCTGCAGACTGGAAGCGACCGCAATGACCAGTGGCAAAAGATGTGCGGCCGGTGACAACACATTCTGAGTCTGGGTAAAAAACAGATTTAATAGATAGGCGCCCAGAAAAATTCCCGGTAACACCTGATGAAAGCGATAAGTCAGACAAGCCGCAAGCGCAATACCAGCCGGGAAAAAGATCACTGCAGTAAACGTATTGATCGCAGAAATCTGCAGACTGAGCCAGCCGCTTGCCAGGTAGACAAGGAAAACAACCAGGTTGACGGCTGTGGCAATGAATAACCGGCGCTTCAGAAACAACACGCTCTTCTCCACATGAAATGTTTTCCTTTCCTTTCGCTGTGCAACACTGCGCGATGGAGATTGATACAAACTAAGCCCACTATGGCTATCGGCGCCGATTAAGGCATCATCAATTTTTTTAACGATTCGCTTGATTCATAGTGCGCAAATCAATTCCCTTTAGCGCATCCTCTTACTCATCATAACCCTAAGTGCTTGTTTATGCTGCCCTGCTCACTGCAATTACAATCCGGTGATGGAAAAACTGACTTTTAACGCATAGAATAGTCGCTTCTATGGTGGCCTGCATCGGTCTCCTCGCGACGATATGTTGGTCAACCCGTCAGGCCCGGAAGGGAGCAGCGGAGCCTTCGGACTCGGGCGCCGAGATTCGGCTGGTGTGGGTCACCACCCTTATTGGACAAGGTCAACGTATAGCTGATGAGTTATCTGGTTCTGGCCCGCAAGTGGCGTCCTAAAACCTTTGCGGAAGTCGTCGGGCAACAGCATGTTCTGCGCGCCCTGATCAACGGCCTCGATCAGAACCGTCTGCATCACGCTTTTCTATTTTCCGGTACCCGCGGCGTCGGTAAAACGACCCTGGCCCGTATTCTCGCCAAATCGCTGAACTGTGAACAGGGCATCAGCTCAACTCCCTGTGGAGAGTGTCAAAGCTGTACCGAAGTGGACAACGGTCGCTTTGTTGATTTAATCGAAGTTGATGCGGCTTCACGCACTAAAGTCGATGACACCCGGGAACTGTTGGATAACGTGCAATATGCACCTAGCCGTGGTCGTTACAAGGTTTATCTCATCGACGAAGTGCACATGCTCTCCACCAGCAGTTTCAACGCCCTGCTGAAAACCCTAGAAGAGCCGCCTCCGCACGTAAAATTCCTGTTTGCTACCACCGATCCGCAGAAATTGCCGGTGACCATCCTGTCGCGCTGTCTTCAGTTTAATCTGCGGCGGCTGGATTTAACCCAAATCAGTGAGCATCTCGCCTTTATCCTGCAACAGGAACAGATTCAGTTTGAACCGGAAGCACTGACTCAGCTTGCCCGCGCAGCCGATGGTAGTATGCGTGATGCCCTGAGCCTGCTGGATCAAGCTATCGCTTTCGGCGCCGGTGAAGTCAGCAGCGATACCGTTTTCCAGATGCTCGGCAGCATCAGTCAGGATCAACTCAGCGATCTGCTTCAGGCGCTATCTCAACAGGATGGCAAGGCTTTGCTTGCTCAATCTGCCGAACTGGCCGCACTGGGTCGGGATTTTGCCGTGGTAATGGACTCATTGCTGGGCGCATTGCAGCAAATCGCCACGCTGCAACTCGTGCCCGACATGGACTTGCCCGAATCCCTGTCACCACGGCTGACAGAACTGGCCAGAGACTTCGATCCGGAAACCATACAACTGCTCTATCAGATCGCACTGAATGGCAAACGCGATCTGTCATGGGCCGCCGACCCGCAGAGCGGCTTTGATATGACGCTGCTCAGAATGCTGAGCTTCCAGCCGCAGACCACTTCAGCCCCGGATACTGGAGACCAGCCGCTAAAAAAGTCGCCCTCGCCCCGTAAACCGGCCGTGAGTTCACCGCCGGTTGCAACACCGGTGCCTCCCGAGCCCCAACCCACTTCCGCCAGGCAAGCCCTGAAACAGGCTTTATCCGGTCAGGACGATGAGACCCCGGCAGTTCAACCACAACGTCCCCAATCGCCCCCTCAAGCAGATCCGGCACCAGTGCAGGAGGCCACACCCCGGGCCACGGTGTCATCGACTGCACCGGAACCCACCCCGGCAGCAGTGAAAGAACCTCTCAGCCAGCCTGAACCGGTCACGGCGGACACACTGATTTCTGTGGACTTGTCGCCGGCGAACTGGACCCAAATCATCGCCGAATTAAAGCTCTCCGCACTCACCCGCCAGCTTGCAGAAAACAGTGCCTTGATCCGAACAGAACATCAGGCCGTGCACCTGTCATTGTCATCGGAACTGGGTCATCTGGCGACAGACAAATCCAAGCAACGCCTGCAAGCGGCCCTGTCAAAAAGACTGGGGCAGGAACTCAAAGTGGTGTTTGCTGATCCAACAAAACATGTTGAAGCTGGCCCGACGCTTGCCGTGGAGCGTGCCGAACAGGCAGCGGAAAAACAACAACGGGCGATTGATGCGATTCACAACGACCCTGCTGTGGAAATCATCAAAAATACTTTTAATGCCCGTATAATTGAGCAATCAATCAAACCTGTCGATTAACAAGAGGAATTGCCATGAAAGGTGGATTAGGCAACCTGATGAAACAGGCCCAGCAAATGCAGGCCAATATGGAAAAAGCCCAGCAGGAACTGGCCCAGATGGAAGTCGTCGGCCAGGCCGGCGGTGGCATGGTCAAAGTGACCATGACCGGTAAACATGACGTCAAACGTATCGAGATTGAAGACACACTCTACGAAGATGACAAAGAGATGCTGGAAGATTTGATCGCAGCAGCGGTCAATGATGCCAACCGCCAGGTGGAGAAAACCACTCAGGAACGGATGTCAGGCATGATGCCACCCGGCATGAAAATGCCATTTTAAGTCTGACCTATGGCGACACTCGGCCCCAGCATTGATGAACTGATACAGGCCCTGCGCTGCTTACCCGGTGTGGGGCCAAAATCTGCTCAGCGTATGACTTTTAACCTGCTTGAGCGTAACCGTGACGGCGCTGAAAGGCTCAGCAAAGCGCTGCAGGAAGCACTCGGTAATGTGCGTCATTGCCAACGCTGCCGTATTCTTTGCGAGAGTGAGCTCTGTGTCCGCTGTCGTGATGAGCGCCGTCAACAGGATACAATCTGCGTTGTCGAAATGCCCAGCGATGTACTGGCAATCGAGCAGGCAACCCACTACCAGGGACAATATTTCGTGTTATCCGGTCATTTGTCTCCATTGGATGGCATCGGCCCTGAAGCTCTGGGTATCCCGAGGCTGGTAGCGTGGTTGGATGAGGGACAGATTGGCGAGCTGATTCTGGCCACCAACCCCACCGTGGAAGGTGAAGCTACTGCCCATTATATCAGTGAATTGGCTCGTGCCCGCCAGATCAAAGTGACCCGACTGGCGCACGGTATTCCTCTGGGAGGAGAGCTTGAGTTTATTGACAGTGGTACACTGTCTCATGCGTTCTCAGGTCGCGAATCGATTTGAGGTTACCTGTTTAAAGAGAGCATCCGCCCATGGCCCAACAAGCTGCGCCTTTTGAGTTGCTTAAAGCTTATCCCGGCGTCATTCACCGCCAGCCCCTGTTTATTCCCAACCAGCTGGATGTCGACAGTTACCACCTCTCATTTCTTGGCCTGGATGGCGGCAGACTCGATGATGACGCGCCCGTCCCCGGCTTTATTGAGCAACTTCCCGGCATCCTGCAAAGCATCAGCCACCGGCAAAAAGCGCTGCTCACCATCCCCGAATCCTGGCAAAGTGCCCTGCTGGCATTACCCAACATCGGTATGTCTCTGACGCTGGATATCAATGGCGCTGATTTACCCCAGTTCAGTAACACTGCCTTTAGTTTCGCCGGTCACGCTGATAGCAACAGCGAACGCCGAACTCAAACACTGCTGATCGACATGGATCAATTCCAGCCACACACTCTCTCCGAGTTTTTGCCACAGTGGCGCCAGCGCCACCGTGTTCTGTGCGCCATGAATGTCAACGCGGGCGATCAATACCAGTTCTGCCGAAGTCATGATGTCGATTTACTGCAAGGTTTTTTCTACACGCTGCCGCAAGCCAGTGAAAAAAAGGTGATCGGCCCCTCTCAGCAAACCCTGATGGAACTACTGGTCAAATTACAGGAGCCGGATGTTGAGCCTGATGATCTGGCAGCCACCATTAACCAGGATGTGAGCCTCAGCTACAAACTGCTCCGTCTCATCAATTCAGCCTTTTTTGGATTGCCGCGTGAAGTTGGCAGCACCAAACAGGCGGTGACGATGCTGGGTATCAATAAAGTCAAAACCTGGGCGAGCCTGTTGTGTCTGTCCAGCATGGATGACAAACCCAACGAATTGCGCAGTGTGGCAATGATAAGAGCCCGGATGTGTGAACTGCTGGCCAAATATTACAAAGGTCAGTCGGATACTTTTTTTGCGGCTGGCCTTTTCTCTACACTGGATGCACTCATGGATCGTCCAATGTCGCAGATTGTTGAACGATTGCCCTTGTCCGCCGAGCTCAAAACTGCGTTAATCGAGCGAAAAGGGCCTGCCGGTTTTGCGCTTCACGATACGCTCGCGTATGAGCGCGGTCACTGGCAGGTGCTGCAACATTCCCCGATTCCAAAAGAAGTGCTGGTCAGAACCTATCTTGATTCCATAAACTGGGCTAAAGAACTGAATTTACAACTACAAGATTGATGCTATGTCTATCACATGGTTAGCGGCCACAACACAAAGTCGCTTTCCGCCAGTCGAACAGGCGACGGAGCATGGTTTACTGGCTGCAGGTGGTGATCTATCTGCCGAAAGGCTGCTGGATGCCTATCGCCACGGTATCTTCCCCTGGTTCAATAAAAATGACCCCATTCTCTGGTGGTGCCCCGATCCACGTATGGTGCTGTACACCAACCGTGTTCACATCAGTAAAAGCCTGAAAAGACAGCTGCGAAAACAGGATATCACGGTCACACTGGACACGGCTTTCGAACAGGTCATGCACGCCTGCTCGGCCCCCAGAGCCAATCAACCCCTGGATCCGGATAACCGCACCTGGATTCACGAAGAAATGATCAAAGCCTATAGCGAACTGCACTCGCTGGGTTACGCCCACAGCGTCGAATGCTGGCAACAAAATCGACTGGTCGGTGGTCTCTATGGTGTGGCAATCGGTAAGGCTTTTTTCGGAGAATCGATGTTCAGTTTTGTGACTGACAGTTCCAAAATCGCCCTGGTCGCATTGTGTCAGCAACTAAAACGTTGGGACATGCCAGTCATTGATTGTCAGATTTACTCCGACCACCTGGCCCGGATGGGGGCTGAAGAAATACCAAGAGAAGTATTTCTGGGCCAGCTTCAGCAGCTTTGTTACCAGCCCGCTGTCAGTTCGCCCTGGCACATTGATCCGGATCTGCCGTTAAGCTTATGAGTCTCGACTTTTATCAGGATCAACCTCATGCCTGCTCCTATCTGGAAGGGAGACGGGCAAGAAATATCTATCCTGATCCCAACAAGCCTGCCAGTAAGGCGCTATACAGCCATCTGATTCAGCATGGTTTCCGTCGCAGTGGTGATCATATCTATCGCCCCTTCTGCCCGGACTGTGAAGCCTGCATCCCGGTCAGGATCGATCTGGGACAATTCAAACCCAACCGCAGTCAGCGTCGCTGTCTCAAGCAAAATCAGGATATTGAAATGCGGGTGCGGCCGGCGGAATTCAATCATGAACATTTTGAACTCTATCGCCGTTACCTGTCTGGACGGCACCCGGGTGGAGGAATGGATAACCCGAGTAGTGACAGCTATATCAACTTTCTGACCAGCAGTTGGTGCGATACGGCGTTTATCGAATTCAGGCTGGCTGAGAAACTGGTTGCCGTCGCAGTCACTGATTTCATCAATGATGGCGCATCTGCTTTCTATACCTTTTTCGATCCCGATATGCCCAAGCGGGGGCTCGGGACTTTCGCCATCCTGAAACAGATCGAGCTGACAAGAAACTATGGCCTGTCATGGCTTTATCTGGGGTACTGGATCGAAGAAAGCCCTAAAATGCGCTACAAAACGCGCTTTTCGGCGCTCGAAGCCTATCAGTCCAATTGGCGTAAATTAGATAAAAGCTTTGAATAATCAGTGATATTACGGCAAAATGAGCTTTTTAACCCTAAGGTTCATGAGAGTTTATGGCAAAAGAAGATCATATTGAATTTGAAGGCACGGTGATTGATACCATGCCCAACACGACTTTCCGTGTTGAACTGGAAAACGGGCACGTGGTCACAGCCCACATCTCCGGCAAAATGCGTAAAAACTACATCCGCATTCTTACCGGCGATAAAGTGACTGTTCAGCTTACCCCTTACGACCTGAGCAAAGGCCGCATCGTTTACCGCGCACGCTGATTGACAGCCATGCTCCGCATGGCATCAATGCCTCTCCCCCGCTGCAGAGCTATTTTAACTGAGTCGAACTGACTCAGATGAAATCGGGTTGTTTGTGCTTGCCAAACAGCTGACCCAGCCCGATCAGAATCATGACTACGAACGCCACCAGCGTCCAGCCGGGAATGCTCAGGCCCAGGAATGTCCACATCACATCAGCACATTCGCCTGAGCCTCTCAGCACCATATCAATCGCCTGGCTAAGCGGGAAGTTTTCCACGATGAAATTCAAGCCAGGACCACAGGTCGGCACCTGATCGGCAGGTAATTGCTGTAACCAGACATGGCGGCCAGCTATGGCAGCGCCAATACCGGCAAAAAGAACCACAAAAAAGCCGTACACGCGACGACCTGTATTCACGGGGTTGTGCATTGCGCCCAGCAGAAAAACAACGGCGACAGCCAATACCATGACCCGCTGCAAAATGCACAGCGGACAGGGATCAAGATGTTCAATAAACTGGAAATAGCCAGCCACCAGCAACATGCTCAGACAGGCTAGAAAACCCACCAGAAAAACCCCACGAAATGTGTTCAAAATGGCCCCCTTAGATGCATCAATTTGTGCTAAGTTATCTTAAAAAGCCTGACGTTTAAAGGAGTAATGCGATGGAACAGGACAATTTTGAGAAAAAACTGGTCGACGCTTACGACAAAATGATGGCACGGGTCCATGATTTGCTTGATGATGCAGAAGAACAGACCATGCCTACACTGCAACGTAACATCGACAAAGCGCGTCAGCGGGCTGTTGAACTCCGTGAACTGACCAGCGAAGAGGCGGATAAAGTGGCAGCGTACGTCAAGCGGGATCTGCATGAAGCTGCTGATTACATCAACAAGACCGGCAAGGAACTATCCAACTGGTTCAGTTTTGACCTGCGTCTGGTAGAAGAACGCATGCTGGAACTCTTCGCCCGGGCGGCCGATAAAACCCGGCTGGAATGGAACCGCCTCGCCAGCCAGGCACGTTGGTCGCAGGAATATCATACCGGCGAAATCGCCGCCGTCGGGACACTTGTCTGTGATGATTGTGGCTGTGAAATGCACTTCAAGAAAACCAGCCGGATTCCGCCTTGCCCGAGATGTCATAAAACCGTCTTCAAGCGGGCACGTAAAGTCTGAACTGGCGTCTAGGATTCAGCTTCATCCCAGTGCCAGGCGCCAATAGCCACCAGATCGCACAGGGCGGGAACAGCTGAAGGCAGTTCACGTAAAACTTTCAGCGTATCGACTGCAATAGGCTTGTCGCCACATAACACCGGCAGTGCCTCTGCTGCCTGCTTATCCACACTAATACTCTCGCCGGCAGCATAGACGCTGAAATCCGCCTCCGTCTCCAGCCAGGCAAGGCGAATATAGCGGTTACGTACCAGCCGATGTCCTCCCAGCAACTTTTCACCCAGTTCGGCTTCGCTCACCGGCTCACTGGTGCTCAGTTCGGCCAGCCATTGCAAACTGGGCTTGGTCTCTGTCATCAAACGCCCGACCGCATCACTGATCCAGTGATCTGATTGCTCGAACAGATTCATCAGGCTTTTCTTAAAACGACTTAGTGAGGCTGCATCAATTGACATGTCATCTTCCGCGACCTGGAGACCCGGGTCACGATAGCGCTGCATACCCAGCTCCTGTTCCGTCAGGGTTTGCATAAAAGCGTCCAGCAACTCCAGCTGGGTCGGTGCCCGGAAGCCCACTGAAAATGTCATACAGTCATTCTGTGCAACACCATGATGAGCAAAGTGAGGCGGTAAATAGAGCATATCGCCCGGCTTCAGATCCCAACTTTCATCCGCTTCAAACTGTTTGAGGATTTTCAATTCCAGACCATCGATAAATTCAGCTTCCTGCAAGGGAGCATGACTGATCTGCCAGCGTCGGACTCCCATGGCCTGCAGCAAAAATACATCATAACCATCGGTATGGGGTCCCACACTGCCACCCTCTGGTGCAAAGCTCACCATCAGGTCATCACGTCGCCACGCTGGGATAAAATTAAATCGGCGCATAACGCTGGCCAGTTCCGGCACATGTTTATCGACATCCTGTACCAGCAGTGTCCAGTGAGTTGCCGGCAACGCAGCAAAGTCGATGTCAGTGAACGGGCCATGGCGTAGTTCCCAGGGACCACTATCACCCTGCTCCAGCACCAGCCGTGATTCAATTTCTTCTTCACAAGCGAGCCCGGCCAGTTCCTCAACACTCAGGATAGGGTCAAAGCCTGGCCAGGCCTGGCGGATCAGCAGTGGCTTTTTCTGCCAATACTGGGTCAAAAACTGTTGCTGGGTCAGCTCACTGTTAAAAAAAGCGCTCATAAACGTCCTGCAATATCACTTAGCTATGGCTGCGAGCTGGCCATGATCGCGGTTTCCGCCCTGCCGCCGGCCACGGTGCAAGAGATCGATAACGGTAGACCCCATTCAGCGCTCCGGCTCCACATCAAATACCACATTATTCAGTGCGATAATTCTAACTTTGGTGCCTTTGGCGCAGTCTGGCCCCGACACTTTCCAGGTCGAGTCATCCAGCCGTATTTTACCTACGCCATCGGTAATCGGCGATGTCAGTGTTACCACTCTGCCAATATACTGTTCGCCGCGACGGTTCAGATTGGGCTCATCACTCAGAATCGGATTTTTCAGATAATAGTGTCGCCACAGTATGATGCTGAAAACCGAGAGTAATGCAAACACAAGCAACTGAATCTGCCAGGCCATTTCCGGCATGAGTAATAGCGCCAGACCGGTCAAAAAAGCAGCAATAGCCATCCACAGTGCAAAAAAGCTGGGGGCCAGAATTTCAATAATCACCAAAATTACGGCGAATATCCACCAGTACCAGAAATCAATTTGCCAGGACATGCTCAGGCTCCTTTCCTGGTAAAGGCCTCTTTGGCCAGTTCAGTAATACCTGCCACCGAACCAATCACATTGCTGGCTTCCAGTGGCATCATGATGACCTTGTGATTATCTGCTGATGCCATGTCTTTCAGCGCTTCCACGTATTTTTGAGCAACAAAATAATTGACCGCCTGGATATCGCCCTTGGCAATGGCCTCCGACACCATCATCGTCGCCTTGGCTTCAGCCTCAGCCAGCCTTTCCCGAGCTTCGGCATCACGGAATGCGGCTTCACGCCGACCTTCTGCTTCCAGCACCGCAGCCTGCTTTTCCCCTTCAGCACGAAGAATTTCTGCCTGTCTGTCGCCCTCGGCATCCAGGATATTGGCGCGTTTTTCACGCTCGGCTTTCATCTGCCGGCCCATGGCTTCCACCAGGTCGGCGGGCGGTTCGATATCCTTGATTTCGATGCGGGTGACTTTGACACCCCAGGGAGTCGTGGCGTCATCAACGACGCCCAGCAAGCGGGTATTAATTTCATCCCGTTTGGAAAGTAGCTCATCCAAATCCATCGAGCCCATCACAGTCCGGATATTGGTCATCGTCAGGTTTAGAATGGCATTGTCCAGACCACTGACTTCATAAGCAGCCTTGGGGGCGTCAATCACCTGAAAAAATACCACGCCATTAACCCGTACCATGGCGTTGTCTTTGGTAATGATTTCCTGCGAAGGCACGTCGAGCACCTGCTCCATCATGTTGATTTTATGACCGATAGTGTCGATAACCGGAACAATCAGGTTCAAGCCCGGACGCAAAGTGCGGGTATAACGACCGAAACGTTCTACAGTGTATTCCATACCCTGATGGACAGATTTGACCCCCATCAGAACAATCACCACTGCCAGGACTAAAAAGAAGACGACAAAACTCGAAAATCCATCCATCTGCGTGCTCTCCAGGTTTAATCAGCATTGATCAAGCTGATAATAGCAGTAATCAGCCAGTGGGCGTATGACTTGAATCTTGTCGCTTATTCGATGGACAATAAGCCCGACCCCTAACTCCAAGGTTGCCATGAATCTCAATACATTTTTTTTACGCGTCGCTCTGCTGGCTTCACTCAGCATCTTGAGCACCAGTGCTTTCGCCCAACAGTGGTATCACGTTGAACTGGTCGTTTTCGAACGCTTGAGCGGTGCCAACGCCGAGCACTGGCCAGTGATGAACAATATCCGAAGTGGCAGCCTGAGCCCGCAAATGGCTAATAATCAGATTCAGCCAGCCGCTGTGGAAACACTTGCCGGCGTTTCTCAGCGTTTGCAGAATGCGTCCAATTACCGCGTGCATTATCACAAAGCCTGGCAACAGCCGATGCTCAGCAAAGGGAGCGCCCGTTCAATTCAAATCAACTCTGATAATGGTCTGGTAGAAGGTGCGCTCAAAGTTTACCGCGTCAATTACCTGCACGCGGATATTGATTTATGGTTCAAGGAGAATGGTAGCAGCCTCAGCAACTGGAACGCGGCGACACCTGAAGGCGTGGAGCTGGGCGGACCGCGCAATCCGAACCTGGCGCAAATTCGGCGAATCAAATCCAAAGCCCTGAATTACTTCGATCACCCGCGTATTGCCGCCATTCTACAATTGACCCCGGTCGCCGCCCCGGCGTCGGCAGTATCCAAAACGCCGGAAAGCTACTCACTGCCGGAGACTAGCGAAGCGACTGAAGGCCAATAACACCAGCAATCACTGCCTGCACATTCTCCATACCGGCGGCCAGCGTCTGTTCAATCTCGGTCATGCTCAGCTCGGCATCAGTAACGCCAGCAGCCCAGTTGGCGACCACTGCCAGCGTGGCATAGTGAATGCCGGCTTCTTTAGCGAGATAAGCTTCAGGCATACCGGTCATACCCACGAGATCGCAACCATCTCTTGCCATGCGTCTGATCTCTGCTGCGGTCTCCAGTCTCGGTCCCTGAACGGCACCATAGGTGCCACCATCTACCAGGTTCAAAGACAGCGCTTGCGCTACTTTCAAAATGGCTGTTCGAACTGACGGCTGGTAAGGATGCGTGAAATCGATATGTTTGTCGGGACTGAAAGCATCGCTGAAAAAGCTCTGTTCCCGGCCATGGGTGTAATCAATAAGCTGATCCGGCACCGCCAGTGTCCCCGGCCCGTATCGCTGACTGATACCACCCACGGCAGCCACAGCCAGAATATGTGTCACCCCCAGCTGCTTTAAGGCATCAATATTGGCGCGGTAATTGACACGGTGTGGTGCGATTTGATGCTGATCGCCATGCCGGGGTAGAAAGACCACCTGCTGGCCGTTCAGCTGGCCGATTTTCAGGGGTGCCGACGGCATACCAAAAGCTGTTTCGATATCGCGGCTGTCATCAATAATCAGCCCCGGATATTGCGTCAGACCGCTGCCACCGATAATACCGATCATGATGAAGGCTCCCTGACGGCATAAATCGCGGGCAGATTTCGCCAGTATCCGGCCATATCCATACCAAAGCCGAAAACATAGCGATCCGGCACCGTCAGTCCCAGATACTCCGGTATGGTTCCGACCTTGTCTTGACGAATTTTATCCAGCAGACAGGCACAGCGCACAGAAGCCGCCCCGGCCTCATGGCAATACGCTCTTAATGCTGCCAGTGTCTGTCCCTGGTCGTAGATATCTTCCACCAGCAGAACATGTCGCCTGTTTAAATCAACCCGTGGCTCAGATTGCCAGACCAGCTCGCCTCCCACCGTTTTGTCACCGTATCGGCTGGCATGGATGTAATCGAGCTCCAGCGGGAATAACAGCCTCGGCAGCAGATGTCCGGTTGTCATCACTGCCCCGTTCATAACACAGAGCACCACCGGTGCCTGCTCCTGGTAATCCCGGCTCAGCGCCTCAGCCATTTCGTCCAGGGCCTGATTGATATCATCCATGTCGTAAAGCAGGTCAGCCTGCGCCAGCATGGCCTCGTATTCTGTCATTTTATTTTGTTCCTCTTGGCTGAAGGGCTTGCCGATCTCTCATATAATGTCAGATTTTGCTTTGGGATAAATCATGCGCCGATTCTGGCCGCTTATCATTTTCGCGCTGATGCTGATCGTCATCGGACTGGTCAGTCAGCGAGACGCCGCGTCACCTCAACAAACAGCAGAGGCCGGTTATCAGCGCATTATTTCACTGGCGCCCAGTATTACCGAAACACTTTTCGCTATTGGTGCAGGCGATAAACTGGTCGCGGTGACCGATTATTGCGATTATCCCGCCGCGGCTCGCTCACTGCCCACTGTCGGTGGTTACACAGATACCAGTCTGGAAGCCATTGTGGCGAAAAAACCGGATCTGGTCATCATGCTACAGGGCCAGCAACGACTGCGTCAGCAGCTGCAGCAACTGGGTATCAGCACTCACAGCATCGATAATACGACCCTGTTCGGTATCCAGGCAGCCATTGCCAGTACCGGTCAGGTAACCGGTCACGAACAGCAGGCAAATGATTTGCTGGCTGAGATTGAACAAAAAATCAACGCAGTACGCGCCAGAGTCGAATCTCAGCCACCAGTGCGCACCCTGGTGTCGATTGCCCATTATGTTAACAGCGATCAGCTGGAAACCGTCTATGTCGCCGGCCAGCATGATTTTTATAATGACCTGCTCAAGCTAGCCGGTGGTATCAATGTGTACCAGGGAACCAGAGTCATGGTGCCATCGGTGAGTGAGGAAGGCCTTATCCGTATGAATCCGGATGTTATCATCGACGTTTTCCCGGAAGCCGACGACCATCAGAGCGATATGGATCTTGTAATGCAACAGTGGCAGCAATTGAGCAGCGTCAGCGCCGTTCTGTCAGGTCGGGTGCATATTATCCAGCGTGATTATGGCAGTGTCCCCGGCCCCAGAATCATCAGGCTGCTGGAAGACTTTGCCCGCCTGCTACACCCTCAACTCGATTGGAATGAGGTCGCTGATGATTGAGGTACGGGCGCTGGATGTGCGCCTGCAGGAAAAAACACTGTTATCCAACATCAGTTTTTCTCTGAATGCGGGTGATTATCTTGTGGTGGTAGGTCCTAACGGGGCCGGCAAAAGCAGCCTGCTCAAAGCGATGATGGGCATAATCGATATCAACAACGGCGAGATTTTGTTCCATGACCTGCCGCTTTCAGCCTATCCCCAGCGTGAACTCGCCAGACTGATCAGCTATGTACCGCAAAACAGCGGCCGCGAGTTACCGTTTGCAGTAGAAGATTTTCTCAAAATGTCACGTTACGCCCATCACTCGGCGCTGTCAGAATGGCAGCCGGAGGATCAGGCTGCAGTGGAAGATGCACTGCGCATCACCAACACCGCACAGTTCCGCCAACGCCAGATGGCCACCCTCAGCGGTGGTGAAAGCCAGCGGGTTATGATTGCCGCGGCACTGGCTCAACAAACACCGGTGATGCTGCTGGATGAGCCTACCAGCTACCTGGATCCGCATCATCAGGTGGAAGTCCACCGGGTGATCGCAAGATTGAACCAGCAACTGGGAATGACCGTGATTGAAGTCAGCCACGATATCAACCATGCCGGACAGAGAGGCCGTCAGGTACTGGCCCTGGCCGAGGGTGAAGCCGCCTGGCAGGGTCCCGGTGAAATTTTTCTGGAACCGGAGCGTCTGCGGCGACTCTATCAGCAGGACTTTGTCTTCGTCACTCATCCGCGTAGCGGCCGAACCATCGCACTGGCGGATGCTTTATGAGCACCTCAGCCAAACTGGCCCTGCTCACTAGCTTAAGCCTGGCTATGATGATACTGGCCCCCTTTGCCGGTCTGGGCGACATCACTGACGAAGTGGTCAGACAACAGATCCTCTTCGAAATCCGTCTTCCCCGTACCCTGTTTGCTTTTGTCGCCGGGGCCGGTCTCGCCCTCTGCGGTATGGTGTTTCAGGCGATGTTTCATAATCCACTGGCGACGCCATTCACACTCGGTGTCGCCAGTGGCGCCTCTTTCGGTGCCGCTTTAACCGTGTTTCTGGGATTGAATATTTCACTGCTGGGTTTTGATGCCATCACGCTGGGCGCTTTTATCGGGGCGCTGGCCGCCATCAGCTTTGTCTATGGCATCAGCCGTCTGCATTACGGCTTTTCGATTGAAACTCTGCTACTGACCGGGGTCGCCACCAGCTTCTTCTTCTCCAGCTTGATTCTGTTTACACAATATCTCAGTAATATCAATGACTCTTTCCGGATTCTGCGCTGGTTAATGGGCGGTCTCAGTATCAGTGGTTATCAGTCACTGCTACAGCTACTGCCAATAGTGGCTTTCAGCGCGGGTGTGATGATCTGGCTCAGTCGTGAGCTGAATCTGTTGATGGCCGGTGATGATATTGCGATCAGTCGTGGTGTCGCCGTCAAACGCGTTCGTTACCTGCTGTTCTTTACTACCTCGCTTTGCGTCGGCGCGATTGTGGCTTTGTGCGGACCCATTGGTTTTGTGGGCATGATGGTGCCCCATATCTGCCGTCTGATTATCGGTACTGACCATCGCTGGCTGATTCCCGCTACACTGATTTTTGGCGGCGGCTTTCTGATTCTATGTGACAGCGTGGCAAGACTTATCATTGCCCCAGCTGAATTACCCGTCGGTATTATTACCACGCTGCTGGGCGGACCTTTTTTCCTGTGGCTGCTGGTACGTAGCCGTCGCGCAGCTTGACCCTCCTTCACACGCATGTGATCATCAATTCAAGATTGAGGGTGTAACACCAACGAGGCAGCTGTGACAGCAAGGAATGGGCTGGTTTTGATTGTTCTGGTGATAGCGATAAGCTCACCATTGCAGGCCTATTCTCTACCCGAAAACCTGCCGGTCCCCGATCATCCGCAACTGGCTATCTTCACTGACAATCACCAGCCTATCTGGCTGAATGAGCTGCAACTCAGCCAACAGGGCCGACAAGCGCTGCACTTTCTATCCACGGTAGCCCAGCATGGGCTGGAACCTGAAGACTATCATCTGGACCTGCTGCAACAGTTATCCTCACCCGACAATGCCGAATACGCCCGTTATTTTGATCTGCTGCTGACCGATGCTTTACTGGATCTGATTCATGACCTGGCGATTGGGCGGCTGGATCCGACTCAGGCCGATCCCCAGTGGCATATTCAGCGCGACGACATCGATCCGGCAGCCATCCTGCAAAACGCTCTGCTGAGTCCGCATCTCGGCGATACCCTGAATCAGCTGCTGCCGAAATCGAGCCAGTATCATCAGATGACTGAAGCCTTATCTGAATATCGTCATTATGTTGCCCGTGGCGGCTGGGAGACATTGCCGGAGAATATGCCCCGACTATTGAAACCGGGGACTGAGCATGAGGCAGTGCCGGCACTGCGCAGGCGCCTGTCTACAGAAGACTTTTACCATCCCCGCCCCTCGCTGGAGGATGCCACTCACTACGATGAAACACTGGTGCAGGCAATTAAACAATTTCAGCGTAAACATGGCCTGAAACAGGATGGCATTGTCGGCCCCAACACCCTGGCAGTGCTGAACCTATCAGCACAGGCCATGGTCGACAAAATCCGTATCAATCTCGAACGCTACCGCTGGTTACCTGACAACCTGGGCGAACGCTATCTGCTGGTTAATCTTGGCAGCTATCAACTGACAGCCGTGGAAAATAATGACATCAAACTCAGCATGAAAGTGATTGTCGGTAAAGAGACCCGCTCTACCCCCAGTTTCAGCAGTGCCATGAGCCACATTGTGATCAATCCCTACTGGAATGTGCCCCACAAGCTTGCCAGGCGTGACCTGCTACCCAAGCAGAAAAAAGACCCGGATTACTTTTTTCTTAATGCGTTCAATATTTTCCTGCGTGGAACCGGCTTTGAAAGCCCCGTCGATCCCTACCTGGTCAACTGGGATGAGGTCACTGCCGATAACTTTCCCTTCCGTCTGCAGCAGCGCCCGGGTGAACAAAATGCCCTGGGCAGGCTCAAGTTCATGTTCCCCAATCCGTGGAGTATCTATCTCCATGACACCCCCGATAAAGCCCTGTTTGAGGAAACCCAGCGTAATTTCAGTTCAGGCTGTATCCGTATCGAACAACCATTGGCGCTGGCCGAATTCAGTCTCAACCGTGACAATGCCAGGGAATCTGTCGTCAACAAAATTGAAAGCGGGCGTAACCTGGGTGAAAAGCTGGAACAGCCGTTGCCAGTTTATGCGGTTTATTTCACTGTCTGGCCTTATCAGGGCGAGGTTTTCTTTTCCACCGATCCTTACAAACGTGATCAGCGGATGCTTAAATTCTTGTAAGGCAAAAACTTTTGGTTATAATTGTTCAAATTTTGAACAACTGATGAGGTGAGCTCATGCTGGCAAAAAAGGGCAAAAAATCTCCCTATATCGACGGTGAAACCTGTGAATTCAGACGCCGTTTTCTGCAACTCGGATTAGGCGCCACTGCCACACTGGCCATGCCCAATGCTTTTGCCAACGTGTTAAAACAACCGGAACGTTCCATCAACCTGATGAATCTCCACACCGGGGAACATGTAAAGGCCACCTACTGGGCGGAAGGTGCTTATCAGGCAGATGAGTTAAAGGCGATTCATCGTGTTCTGCGGGATCACCGTACCGGTGATATTCATGAAATCGATCAAAACCTGATTGAAATGATGAACCTGCTGCATCAAAAAATGCACGGCAAACAGCCCTTCCACGTTATCTCAGGCTATCGCTCACCAAAAACCAATCAAATGCTGCGTCAAAACAGTGATGGCGTCGCCAAGAAAAGTCTGCACATGCAGGGTAAAGCGATTGATGTCCGCCTGCCCGGGCGTCAGTTGGATGAACTGCGTAAAACCGCATTGGGCCTGAAAGTCGGGGGGGTCGGCTATTATCCTGGCTCAGAATTCATTCACATCGACACCGGTCGCGTGCGGAGCTGGCAGGGATAAAGATCAGCTGAAGGCCTGCAATTCATTCATCAGTCTCTCAGCCAGCTCCCGGAAACGACGCATCTTTTTGTGATATTCACGGCTGAAAGTTTTATGTTCGCGCTGCATATCTTCGTGATTCAGTGCCATCATTTTATGCAGGCGCTTATTCTTTTCGATGTCTATATGGGAAGGACAAGCCGGCGGACACTGCTTCTCCAGTCCACAACGATAACGATTTAAGTCTTCGTTGTGCTTGTCGATCCGAGCCTTGTGAATATCGAGTTTGGATGACTGTTCAGGCAGGGCTTTTTCCAGCATGTAAAGCAGCGCTACCAGCCGCTGAGTTTCATGTTGCCAGTCTTCAATCTCCTGCCTCCAGCGTTCATCGTCCTGCTGCCACTGGTCATTGATGAGTCTGAGCTTTTCCTGTTCGTCCATGCTTCGCCACTCCCGTCGGTGCAACAACGCCTGGTGGTTATGCTTTATTATTGTTCGATAATATTACGCCTGTTGCTTGAAAAGTAAAATCTCAGATACCCATTTACAAATGGGCCTTTGATTAGACAGGACAGTCCAGCTAAATCTAAGTAAAATAACGGGTTTAATTCAGTACCTCAGGAAAGATCATCATGGCCGAGATCGTTGTTTGCGCCCTCTATAAATTCGTTACCCTGGATGATTTCCAGGCAAAGAAACAACCTTTGCTGGACTTCATGCTGAAGAATGAAATACGCGGTACGCTTCTGCTGGCCAAAGAAGGCATTAACGGTACTGTCGCCGGTTCGCGTGACGCGATCAATGGCCTGCTGGATTATCTGAGACAAGATCCCCGGCTGGCTGAAATCAGCTATAAAGAATCCTACACTGACAATTCGCCGTTTATGCGAAGCCGGGTCAAGCTGAAAAATGAAATCGTGACCATGGGAGTCGAAGGGATTGACCCCAAGCGTGTGGTCGGCACCTATGTCAAACCCACTGAATGGAACCAGCTGATTTCTGCACCGGATGTGTTGCTGGTCGATACCCGCAACGATTATGAAGTTCAGGTCGGCACCTTCAAAAATGCGGTTAATCCGAAGACGGACAGTTTCCGCGAGTTTCCGGAATACGTTAAAAGCCATCTGGATCCGAACAAGCATAAAAAAGTCGCGATGTTCTGTACCGGCGGGATTCGCTGTGAAAAGTCGACTGCTTACCTGAAAGAACAAGGCTTTGAAGAGGTCTATCACCTGGAAGGCGGTATTCTTAAATATCTGGAAGAAGTACCGGCCGAGCAGTCTCTCTGGGAAGGCGAATGTTTTGTGTTTGATGACCGCGTGACCGTTAATCATCAGTTAGAAAAGGGAGATTACGATCAGTGTCATGCCTGTCGCCTGCCGATCACCGAAGAAGATAAACAAAGCCCGCTTTATCAAAAAGGCGTGAGCTGTCCGCACTGTTACCATCAGACCACTGACGATCAGAAGCGCCGGTTTGCTGAGCGTGAGAAACAGATTCAACTGGCCCGTCTGCGCGGTGAAGCCCATATTGGCCAGGAAACAGCCGAAGCCGCGGAGCTGAATCGACGCAAGAAACGCGAACGCCGCGAAGCTGATAAACAAGCGACAGAAAAACAAGCTTAACGCGGATATGCCCCAGCTGATTGTCAGTCTTTTTCTCTGTCTTTTTGCCTTATCTGCCACTGCAGAGACGAAACCGGCCGCTATTGCCAGTGCCCATCCGCTGGCAACCCAGGCCGGTTTTGAAGTTCTGCAACAAGGGGGCAATGCCTTCGATGCAGCCGTCGCGGTGACCGCTGCGCTGGCCGTCGTGGAGCCCGCAGGTTCAGGTCTTGGCGGCGGCGGTTTCTGGTTACTTCACCGGGCTGAGGATGGCTACCAGGTGATGATTGATGGTCGTGAAATGGCACCGGGCAAAGCGCACAGAGATATGTACCTGGATCAGAATGGTCAGTTCCAGCCCGAGCGCTCACTGAATGGGCCCCTGGCTGCGGGCATCCCGGGAATCCCGGCCGGCCTGGTGCATTTAAGCCAGCAATACGGTGTTTTACCGCTGCATACCAGTCTGCAACCGGCCATTCGCTATGCCCGGGCGGGCTTTGCCGTCACAGAAGGTTATCAACATCTTGTCGGCTTCCGCCGTGATACCCTCCGTCAGTACCCTGAAGCCGCCGGTATTTTTCTCGACCAGGGCGAGGTCCCTGACATCGGCAGCTTGATACGCCAGCCCGATCTTGCCGTGACACTGACGTCGCTTGCCAACCAGGGACATAACGGCTTTTATCAGGGAGATGTCGCCGATAAGTTGGTTGCTTCGGTGCAGCAACACGGCGGTATCTGGACCCACACCGATCTCAAAAACTATCAAGTCATCGAACGCGAGCCGATCATCGGTCATTATCACGGCCACCGGATTACCTCGGCGCCTTTGCCCTCATCCGGCGGGATTGTACTGATGCTGAGTTTAAATCAGCTGGCCAGCTTTGAGCTGCAGCAAGCTGATGTGACTCAACGACGCCACTGGGTCGTGGAAGCCATGCGTCGGGCTTATTTTGATCGCAGCCGTTATCTCGGCGATGCCGATTTTATTGATGTACCGGATCATCTCACCAGTCCGGCTTATGGCCGTGAGCTGAGCCGCAGTATTGACGCTGACAAAGCGACAAGCAGTGATGCTCTGCCGATTAACCAATCGGCCGGTGAAAACACCACGCATTTTTCCGTTATCGACCAGCAGGGGAATCGTGTCGCGGCGACCCTCAGCATCAATTACCCATTTGGCTCCGGTTTTGTGGCAGAGGGAACCGGCGTCCTGCTCAATGATGAAATGGATGACTTTTCCGCCAAAGAAGGCACGGCCAATGTCTATGGACTGGTTGGTAATCAGGCCAATGCCATTGAACCCTACAAGCGTCCTTTGTCGAGCATGTCGCCCACTTTTATTGAAAATGATGAACGCTTGATGATCACCGGCACCCCGGGCGGGAGTCGCATTATCAGTATGGTGCTGCTGAGTCTGCTGGATTTTGTAGACGGTCGTTCTGTTGAAGAGATTGTTGCTGCACCGCGCTACCACCATCAATATCTGCCCGATGTGATTCAACTGGAAAAAGACGGATTCAGTGAGGCTGAGATTGAGGCACTGAAATCGCGAGGCCATGAGATCAAGCAACTTAATCGTCGTTATGGCGATATGCAGGCAGTGATAGTGAATAAAAAAAGCGGTGAAATCAACGCCGCCAGTGATCCCCGGGGTGAAGGACAGGCAGAAGTCAGATCTGTTATGCCTTGAACCACCAGGTGATTTGTTTGGGCATCTCTCCCTGTCTTGCCTGCGCCAGTGAAGCCGTTTCCAGAATAATCAGAACAACGATGGTCAGAGAAATCGGCAGCAAACTGAACCACCCCACCACCGCTAATTGAATACCCCGCATCACCTGATCCGCCTGCATAAGCAGAAACAGCCAGCCCAGTCCGAATAAGGCCAGCGACACCAGGTAAGACAATAACAGGAATCGACCTCGACGCCAGGCCAGCAACCAGTGAGCATAAATCAAATCGGGCTGTGACCGTTTACCGGCACGCCGCATAATGGACATCACAACACCGGTCGAAATCAACATGGGCAGGCCGACAATCAGCCACAACATCTCTGTGTTAAACAAAATCGCCGGCAGTAGGAAATGAACGACTGACAGATTAAATAACAGCCGCTCATGGGCATCACTCGCTCTTTTGGCATCTTCCGTCATCCAGCGACCTCCTCCTTCAGTTCCCTTTTCGACTCTCGGCCAGCGCGCTGGTTTCCAGCACAAACAGTAACAAAACCATCAACAGCGTCGGCACCACCGCGAGACGGCTGAATATCACCAGCATAATCGTGCCCATGTTGCTGTCCGTCTGCAGCAAGGACATCGCTATACCCATCAGCATAATCAGCGCAGAAACGGCGTAGGCATAAAGCAGCCAGCGACAGTGCCGCCAGGCCAGTTGCCAATGCTGCTGTTGCCGGTCGTTAGCAAAATGATGGTGTCGTGCGTACCAGCCTATCCAGCCAATACTGAAGAGCGAACCCAGCAAAGCCAAACCCAGCAAAGGTAGCAAAACACCTGAGGCCAGCGCTACAATCGGTATCAGGATATGGAACAACGCCAGGTTCAGCATCATTCTTTCATGGGGAACACTGGCAGGCAGAACGCGTGTTTGCATCTGTTTCCTTGCTATTACAGGGTGCTATTTATGATGCCTCTAATTGACAGTCACTGCCACTTCGATTTTGATGCTTTCGACACCGATCGAGAACAGGTTTTGGCACACTGCCAACAATTAGGTCTGAGCCATATCATCGTACCGGGTGTCACACGGGCCCGCTGGCCATCCCTGCTACAACTCTGTGATCAGTATCCGATGCTGCAACCCGCGTTGGGTCTTCATCCCATGTTCATGCAGGAACATGAAGAGGATGATTTGTCAGCTTTGGAACAGGCCATCAACACACATCAGCCGCTGGCGGTTGGTGAAATCGGTCTGGATTTCTTTGTCCCCGGCCACGACAAAAAAGCACAGACGGCGCTTTTCAGAGCGCAAATTCAATTAGCGGAGCAATTTCAATTGCCGGTCATCCTGCACGTGCGCAAGGCCCATGATGAGGTACTCAAGGTACTGCGCCAAACCAAATTGACCGGCGGCATCGTACATGCTTTTAATGGCAGCATGCAGCAGGCTGAGTTTTATATGCAGCAGGGGTTTGTGTTTGGTGTCGGCGGCGCGCTGACTTATCCCAGAGCACAAAAACTGCAGCGGCTGTTCACCGATCTGCCGCTATCATCGATTGTGCTGGAAACCGATGCCCCGGATATGCCTCTGGCGGGCCATCAGGGGGAACGCAATTCACCGGAAATGATTCCGCAGGTGTTGGAGAAACTCAGCGAACTTCGCCATGAAACAGCAGCAGAAATCGCGGCTGCCACCAGCGATAACTGTCGCAGGCTGCTAAAACTCAACTGAACACTGTCAGTGCGGGCATGAATTTTTCCTTTTCTCGGAACAGATGGGATGAACCATGGTAAACCTATCCTGTCTAGTAGGAAGTCAACACATCAAGGCATCGGAACAACAGGAAATAAGGCATAGGACTCTTTATGGCCCAGACCCAGCTCGACGCAATTCTCGCGAGTATTAACAACGTCATTCTCGGCAAGCAACACCCCATCAAACTGGCCCTCACCTGCCTGCTTGCCAGAGGCCATTTGCTGATTGAAGATTTACCCGGTGTCGGCAAAACCACGTTATCCCATACCATTGCCAGTACCCTGGGGCTCACATTCCAGCGTATTCAATTCACCAGCGATATGCTGCCTGCCGATATTATCGGCGTGTCGGTCTACGAGCGTGACAGCGGCCGTTTCAGTTTTCATCCCGGTCCTATCTTTACCCAGCTGATTCTGGCTGACGAAGTCAACCGCGCTTCGCCAAGAACCCAGAGTGCACTGCTGGAAGCGATGGAAGAGCAGCAGGTTACTGTCGAAGGAACAACGCATACGCTGGCCTCACCGTTCTTTGTGATTGCCACCCAGAACCCGGCGAATCAGATTGGTACTTTCCCCCTACCCGAGTCGCAACTGGATCGCTTCCTGATGCGGATTGAACTCGGTTATCCCGATGCCAAGGCGGAACGCGCCCTGCTGCTGGGGCAGGATCGGCGTCAGTTACTGCGTGATTTGAAAGCGGTGGTCGACGTTGAGGATCTGCTGGCACTGCAGGAAAAAGCCAGCAAGTTACATGTGTCAGCGGCGCTGGTCGATTATGTTCAAAGCATTCTCAGCCATACTCGTGATTCCGGACACTATCACAATGGTCTCTCGCCCCGTGCTGGTCTGGGACTGCTGCGTGCCGGTCAGGCATGGGCCATGCTGGAAGGCCGCGATCATGTGTTGCCCGAAGATATCCAGGCCGTCTTACCCAGTATCGTCAGTCACCGTTTGCAGCGGCGTGAAGAAGACAGCCCCGAAGACTGGATTGATCAACTGATCCATCAGGTTGCGATCCCCTGAGCCATGACCACGGCACTGGCAGAAATCTGGCATCGCCTCCGCGACAGCCAAAAACAACGCATTTATATCCTCCCGACCCGGCCCGGTTATGCTTATGCAGGTCTGTTGTTGCTGATGCTGCTCGGAGCAATTAACTACAACAACAGCCTGGGTCATCTGCTGAGTTTTCTGCTGGCCAGTCTGGGGCATGTCACGATGCACCACAGTCATCGTAACCTGCGCCAACTCTCAATCAGCGTGATTCCCACAGAAGCCGTATTCTGCGGACAAAAGGCGCGTTTCAAACTGACTGTCACCAATCAGGACAGTCGCGATCGTTATCAACTGGAAGTCGCTCACAAGAAAAACCAGGCGTTGCCTCGCTGGAAAATATTCAAGGCTTACGAGGCCATTCATAAAATCAGTCATATTGAGGCTGACAACACCTATTCCTGTACGCTGGAGTTGCCCACCCATCGCCGTGGCTGGCACTCACTCAATACACTGAGACTGGCCAGTCTTTATCCGCTCGGCCTGTTTTACAGCTGGACTTTGTATCCGCAGTCGGCTCAGGTATTGGTGTATCCACAGGCAAAAGGCAAACTGCCATTGCCCCGTCCACCCATTGGTGGAAAAGAACGTCTCAAAGGCGAACAAATCGGCGATGATGATTTTTCTGGTCTCAGGAATTACCGTGAGGGAGAACCATTACATCGGGTCGCATGGAAAGCGCTGGCCCGTGATGAAGTCATGCGCAGCAAACAGTTTTCCAGCCCACAGGGCCATGAGTTACAGCTACGCTGGGAAGACGTCGACAGTCTTCCCGACACCGAGGCAAAGCTGTCGCAGCTAAGCAACTGGGTGATTCAGGCGGAGCGCAGTGGCCATCGTTATGGCCTGCAACTGCCGACCTCGCAGATTGAGGCAGGCAGCGGTCCGCAACATCAACATGTTTGTCTTAAAACATTGGCGCTCTATCATGGCTAAGGCAGATACTTCTCCCGATCATTACGCGATGAACAACCTCATCGCCACGCTGTTTATCGGCGCATTGCCTCATTTTGTGTATCAACCATTCTGGGTCGGGCTGGCTTTTGCGCTGATGATGGGCTGGCGTCTGATGCACAACTATCGCGGCTGGCCACTGCCCGCTGCCAGTCGCTGGCTCAGAGTGTTACACAACGGCACCGCGGCTTTGGTCATTGTGCTTATTTTCGGTCAGTTCGGTCTGACGATTGGACGTGATGCCGGTGCGGCGCTACTGACCATTATGCTTGCCTTCAAAGTGGTCGAAACCCGTTCACTGCGTGACTACTATCTCAGTTGTTATCTTGGCTACTTTCTGGTTATTACCAACTTTTTCTACAGTCAGAGCATGCTGATGGTGATACTGATGCTGGTCGTGGTGTTGCTGCTGACCGCCTGCCTGGTCAGTGTCAACAGCGAATCCTCAGCAATGTCGCTGAAACAACGGCTGAAACTGTCAGGCAAAATGGTATTGCAGGCTATCCCGGTCATGCTGATCCTGTTTGTGTTATTTCCGCGTATTTCCGGTCCCATCTGGGGTCTGCCTCAAGATGCCGGAAGCAATACCACCACCAGCATGACGGAACAGATCACACTGGGCAACTTGCCTCAGCAGTCCGGATCCACTGGCATCAATGACGAAATTCAGATGGGCAAAATCAGTCAACTGATTCAATCTGATGAAATTGCCTTTCGGGTCGAGTTCGAAAACGACAATTTGCCGCCCACATCCGAGCGGTACTGGCGTGGACCGGTATTGTGGAAAACTGACGGCACCGTCTGGTCACCACTGGCACCGGGTGAAAGCAGTGACTCGCCGCCTCAGATTGCTGTCAGAGGTTCAGGCTACAATTACACCATGACCCTGGAGCCGCATAATAAACGCTGGTTATTCGCGCTGGATTTACCGACGGAGAAGCCGACAGGTATGTCGAGTTATCTCAGTGCCGACGCCAGACTCAACAGCAGTGAAGCAATAAAAAACCGGGTCCAGTATTCACTACAGTCTTACACCGACTACCGCCTTAACGCTACTGCCGATCCCCATCTCTGGGCAGCGCTGCAACTACCCGATGGTATGCATCCCCGCACTCGTCGCCTGGCCAATGAGTGGAAGCAGCAAAGCGAAAGTGCGCAGCAATACATTGACCGGGTACTGGCTTTTTTTAATCAGGAAAACTTCAGTTATACCCTGTCACCGCCCGTGCTTCAGGGCGACACTGTGGATCAGTTTCTGTTCGAGAGTCGTGAAGGCTTTTGCGAACATTACGCGGCCAGCTTCACCATTCTGATGCGGGCGGCAGAGATACCGGCCCGTATCGTCACCGGCTACCAGGGTGGTGACGTCAACCCGGTCGATAATGTACTGACAGTCCGTCAGCGCGATGCCCACGCCTGGACCGAAGTCTGGCTCCCTGAACGCGGCTGGATCCGCATTGATCCGACCTCGGCGGTGGCCAGTGAACGGGTTGAACGGGGTATGTCCGACATGCTGCCCGCAGAACGTAACTCACCCCGGATGATTGCTCAGAGTGATGCACTGGTCAAAGTCTGGCAGGACCTGCGAAATAACTGGAACGCACTCAATACGGCCTGGGATATCTGGGTGGTGGGCTACGGACCGCAGATACAGAAAGAATTTCTGTCACGGCTGGGCATGCAGAACCCGGACTGGCGCAAAATGGCTGCGATTCTGACCCTGTTACTGGCGCTGACTGGCATTGTCATGCTTCTGATGTCTTACTACCGCCATGCGCACCCCGATCCGGCAGTGCGACTCTACACCCTTTTCTGCAGGAAACTCGCTCGGTTCGGTCTGATCAAACAGGAGCATGAAGGTCCGCTCGACTTCGCTTCTCGTGCGCAGAATCAGCTACCTGACTATCAGCAGCAAATTGCCACCATCACACACCTCTATACCCAGCTTCGCTATCGTCATAGCAGTGAAGCCCTGCTTTCAGAGCTGGAAACCCGAATCAAACAGTTTCAGCCGCGCCAATAAGTCTGTGCAACGTTTTGCCAAAGCCGCTGATTAACAGGAAAATATGCAGCGATTCAGACGCATTGAGGTTATTTGATGGCACACTCCAATCCGCTGTTTGAGCGCACGCACATCCTGCTCGGGGATGAGGGTATCGCCAGACTGCAACAGTCACATATTTTTCTGGCCGGCATGGGCGGCGTCGGTTCATTTACCGCCGAGGCGCTGGCACGGATGGGGGTCGGCAAAATGACCCTGGTCGATCATGATGTAGTCTCAGGCTCCAATATGAACCGGCAACTGGTGGCGCTGAAATCCACCGTCGGCGTGCTCAAAGCCGACGTCATGGCAAACCGGATCAAAGACATTAATCCTGACTGTGACGTCGAACTCATTACCGAGTTTCTGACGCCTGACAGCATCCCCGACATCCTGGGCCGCGGCTATGACGTCGTCATTGATGCCATCGACAGCCTCAGCAGTAAAAGCGCCCTGCTGGAAACGGCCTGGCGTAATGAGATGACCGTTTTTGCCAGTATGGGGGCCGGAGGCAAACTGGATCCGACTCAGGTCCGTACCGCCGATTTGATGGACACCAGCATGTGCAAACTGGCCAAACACCTGCGCGCCCAGCTGCGTAAACGTGGTGTCGGCCGCGGTATTCAAACCGTGTATTCAACCGAATCCCCTTTGCCGCCATTGCCACCGGAACCCGTCAGTCGCGGCCGTGCCCGCGCGGTGAACGGCACGGTCAGTTATATGCCGTCCATTTTCGGACTGACATTGGCCGGCATGGTCATCAACCATATCGTCGGTGACGCTCGACGTGTCTGATCCGACGGATGTCATCAACTGTCATCCGCTCATGCGTCAACAGTTGAAAACTTTACTCAGTGTTTATGGCATCCAGATCATTGATGTCGCTAAAGATGAACGTATCCCCGGCAGCTTTTTCGGTGAACGCGAAGCCGGTCTGATTGGTCATCAGCTCTATTTGCGTGACGACACCCCGGTGCATTCCGCCTTACACGAAGCCGGTCACTATATCTGCATGGACCCGGAGCGCCGTGCTGCACTCGATACCGATGCCGAAGGTGATTACGACGAGGAAAATGGCGTCTGCTTTCTTCAGGTTCTGCTCGCCGGATTCGTCGATAAGTTGGGCCGGGCCCGCATGTTACGGGATATGGACCGCTGGGGTTATACCTTCCGTCTGGGCAGTGCCAAAAGCTGGTTTGAACAGGATGCCGACGATGCCCGCGACTGGCTGATTGAGCACGGTATTATTCACCCTTCACTTGAACCCACCTGGCAGTTGCGGCTTGGATAGCAGAGTGACTTGTCTCAAGTGGAGGACTGGATTGCTTCGTCGTACCTCCTCGCAATGACGGAATTGGGGAAAAACTTGCTTCCCCAAAATAACACTCATCAGGCCCATCATTGCGAGCACAGCGAAGCAATCCAGTCCAGACCGTAAAGTCCTCACGATCCATTCAAGTGATGAACTGGATTGCTTCGTCGTACCTCCTCGCAATGACGGAATTGGGGAGAAGGACTTGCTTGCCTAAAATAGCACTTCTAAGTCCCGTCATTGCGAGCACAGCGAAGCAATCCAGTCCGGACCGTAAAGTCCTCACAATCCATTCAAGTGAAGAACTGGATTGATTCGTCATACCTCCTCGCAATGACGGTATTGGGGAGAAGGACTTGTTCCCCACAAGAGCACTCATCAGTCCCGTCATTGCGAGCACAGCAAAGCAATCCAGCCCAGACCATAAAGTCCTCACAATCCATTCAAGCGGCGAACCGAATTGTGCTTTCATACCTGCGCAATGACAGTGGATTTACTGACTAATGTCAGAATAAAGATCCCGCCAATCCGGATTCATCGTCTCAATCAAAACTAACTTCTTTTTTCTGGAACCCGCCTTGATTTGTTTTTCCCGTTCAATCGCTGACAGCATGTCACCACACTGTTCAAAATAAACTAATCGCGTCGTCTTATATTTCGCACTGAATCCACCCAGGCGCCCCTCCTTATGCTGCCAAACCCTCTGAACCAGGTTTGAGGAGACACCGGTGTATAGCGTGCCATTACGACGGTTTGCCATGATATAAACTGCTGGACTTTTCATCGTAGTCACCTCCATGTAACCAACTCGTATTGGAGCATCTACTGTTTGAACGAGCAAGATCGATTGCAATCGGCAAATCATGTGCGTGAGTTATTAGCACTAGCCGGAACATAAGTTGAATACTTGGATACTTATTGCAGATTTGGACTGGATTGCTTCGCTGCGCTCGCAATGACGAGCAGTTTTGACCTGAATGACGATGTTTTTTTCTAACCACATTGACGATGGGCTTCGCTCACGAATTAAAAACACGAGAACATACCTAAAAACCAGTATGACTACACCTTCCACTCACACGTCATTGCGAGGAGGAACGACGCAGCAATCCAGTCCCAGTGCTGAATTAGGCGCACGAATATTGAGGTCTGCAATTGTAGTGAGTACTGGGTCTGGATCGCCGCGGCTCAAGGCCTCGCGATGACGGAACGAGAGAAGCATCACCCAGTTCAGTAACCATATCCCCGTCATTGCGAGGAGGTACGACGAAGCAATCCAGCTCCAGTGTTTAAAAGACTTAAAATCGACTGATAAATTTTGCTAAAGACTCACCAGAAAGCACCAAAGCAAGCCAGGATGAAGCCCACATCGAAATCCAGTATGCTAGCCTGCATAGTCCAAGTTCAATCAGTCTTTCAGGAGCCCTTAATGAGTGACAGCATTTCATCACCGGTAACCGCCCTTTTATCTGATCAGGGCATTGATTACGAAGTCATCGAGATCCCTTTAACCGAAGACAAGAAACCTATCCGTAATCTGGAAGAACTGCTGCGTAACAAAGGGCATGATCCCCATTCCGTGGTTCGCAGCCTGCTGTTTAAAACCGGTTCTGATGCCTATGTCCTGCTGGCAGTAGCCGGTGGTGGCCGCGCCGACTGGGGCACGCTGCGTAAACATCTCGATGAGAAGAAACTGCGCATGGCCGAGTTTGATGAGGTGCCTGAGGCGACCGGTTACGTGGTGGGTGCTGTACCGCCGGTTGCATTGCCTGAAGACATCACTGTGCTGCTCGATAACAGCGTTGATAGCTTTGACAATGTCGTCATTGGCAGTGGCGTGCTGGGTTATGCACTCGGTCTGAAAGCGGCTGATCTCAAAAAAGTGATGGTTGGCGTCGATCAAGGGCAGTTTGTTAAAGCCTGATACCTGCTGAACTAACGATCAACGCTGTCAGTCTCTAAGTTTAATCTTGCCTGCAACAGGTAGTCGTTATGTCTCTCACTCACTTCGCTCTTCCACGCAGCCTCGTATTCGCTGGCCTGATTGCAGCTGGCTTATCTGTGTTCACAATACAGGCGCGTGGTGACAGCGGCCAGCAGGCTAACCCAGAGAGCGATCAGCGCATGTCAGATTCGTACAATGCATCCGGCTCCCAATCAAAATGGCGTGGCTCCGGGCATCACTCACACGGCATCAGTCATGGTGATCATCATTCTTATGGCATCAGCGGTCGACCAGACAATACATTGAGCCCCAAGCCGGAGACGCCACCGCATCACGACCGGCAGGATTACAATCCGATACCCAATTCAGGGTATCGCCAGCATCAGGACACCCGCATCACCTACCCGCCGGGTTATTTTCGTCAAAAAAATAATCTAAATAACCCACCATCGCTCAACGCTGATCGTTCACCACTACAACGCAACAACGACCCGGATTGATCAGCCGATCGCTAGTCCGGTACGACGGACTATCAAATTCAGACAGTAAGATACGCCGCAAAGTCACAGGTGGATAATGCACCGCGTATCACCTAGCCCCGGATCGAACCGGCGCTCTGCGGGGCAATGGTCAGTAATTGCATAAGCTTAACCGAGATGATCGCTCCGTCACGCGGGCTTAAGGTTGGCAGCCAATGACTGCCAACCCGGCACGGCGGTCGATAATCTTAGTTACCCTATTGAACTCAGACACTGAGACGGCGACTACTCGCCGTCATCAAAGTCCCCTTTATCAGTCGGGTTGTACTCGGAAGATTTACTGGAGCGTCCACCCGGCGCTTTTTTAGCGGATTGAATTTCATTGGACGCGTCATTAATCATTTTCACGTCATTCAGCATTTTCATCGGCATAGCTGGTGCATTGCCCTGCTTGTCTTCACCGAAGTACAGCGTGAGATGCGGGAACGGAATCTCGATACCTGCCGCATCCAGATGGCGTTTAACCAGACGGTTGTATTCACGTCCGACTGCCCACTGGTTGCCGGGCAGGGTCTTGATACGAACCCGGATATTGACCGAGCTGTCGGCCAGCGCGGTCACGCCATGCACTTCCAGTTCATCAGACAGGATCTTGGCACGCTGCTCTTCATCGGACAGCAGCTCTTCAAAGGCTTCGCGCAGCTTGATAACGACTTCGTCGGTATCTTCGCGATAAGCCACACCATATTCCCCCACATGGTAGGCAAATTCGCGCATGTAGTTGGATACGGTATCCACTGAAGAGAACGGGATGACATGATAGGTGCCTGACAGATCACGCAGCCCCAGAGAACGGATAGTGAGTTTTTCCGCTGTCCCGGTCAGGCCGCCGACAGTAACGATATCACCGGCATTAATTGCATTCTCCATCTGGATGAAGACACCGGTAATCACATCCTGCACCAGCTTCTGGGCACCGAAACCAATCGCCAGGCCCAGCACACCGGCACCAGCCAGTAATGGGCCGATGTCAATACCAATTTCCGACAGCACGATCATCAGTGTCATCACGATAATCACGATGGCCGTCGCATTACGGAAAATGGTCAGCAGGGTTTTTTCACGGGCACTGGGCTCGCCACCACCCTGTTCCGGGTCCAGACGATGCTCAATCCAGCTGGCCAATGTCATCCAGAACAAGGAAGCAAAAGCCAGAATGAACAGCACCGAAATCACGGTAGAGAGGAACTGGGTACCCGCTGAAGTAGCCAGCCAGTCAGGCAGGTTCACCGCCCCCCAGGCATCCAGAATCGCACTGATGACCACCACCAGCACAATGCCCTTCAGCACCTTACTGAAGGTGGGCACAAAATGATTAAGACGCGTTTCAAAAGTCGACAGGCGCTGGCTGATCACGGCCGGCACTTTAACGCCATTGTCGAGCAGTATCTGAAGCAGGCCAATCGCAGCCATACCGATGAAAATCGCCAGCACGGTCTGCAAGGTTGCCATCAGAAGTCCGGGCAAGGCGGTATCCGGCTCAATCAGCAGCGAAGCCCCCATCACCAGGAAGTAGGCGAAGGCCAGCCAGTGCCAGCATTTTGCCAGCACGCCCAGTGTGACCCGGGTCATGGAGAAGTTGGCTTTGTGCGACAGCGCATTCAGGCCGTCTTTGACGTTCTGACGATTGCGGCCCACCACGGTAAACGCATAACTGACCGCGATAATCACGATGATCAGATTGCTGAGATCGCCAAGGTTCTGCGACAGTTCATTGCTGACCAGCGGCACCACAAACAGCACGCCGTAGCCCACCAGGCCAACCAGACTCGACAGGAACAGACTCCAGTAGCGGGCGGTATTTGCTGTCATCGGCAGCAGACGCAGCGAATCATCACGACCGGCAAAGACCGCCCTGATAACGACCTTGAACAACTCCACGGCCAGGAAGACATTCAGAAACAGGCTCTGGCTGACACTCACCTCACCCATTTCACCGACAAACAACAGTGCCACGGCATAACCGGCAAGCCAGGCCAGAATCACCACCACTACATCAGTAACAACACTGACCAGCACTGCCGTGGCCTTTACCACCATCGGGTGTATGCCATCGGCCCCTGCCGCCATATTATCGGCGCGGCGAAACAGCAGTCTTGCCAGCGGTCTTAACAGCCAATAGGCCACCATCGTGGCAGCAATCACCAGGCTGAGCTTTACCAGCATGGTGAAAAAGGCTTTGATGCTCTTACTTTCGCCAGTGAATAGTTCACCCAGGGCTGCCCAGCTACCCGTCAATGTCCCCACAATCACCTGCACCGCTGACTGCGTTTTCCTGGCGACATCCGTCGCAGCACCTGCCTGTTTTTCAGCCTCGCTGGTTTCTGACTCATCACCGCGCTGCGCCTCCGCTGACGAGTCCTGCTCGTTGCTGCCGGACATGGATCTGAGTTCTTCGATCAATTGGTCCCGACTGGCCGGGTCGGATAAGACATCAGCCAGAGCCTGGTATTTATCAACTGTCCCCTCAGCTCCAGACTGTTGGGCCGCAAGCTGTGCCGCCCCGGCCTGTGCAGGGCCGGTGGCAAAGATTAGCCAGATGACCAACAGCATACTGAGTGTGCTCAGAAAGGATGACATTGGATAGCGCAAATTAAACTCCCTGTTCGTTTGATTTAAGATTGCGTGAGACAAAATTGCTCACAACCATAACAAGAGGATTTTGTTAACTCAAATCACGGCGTGGATAACTCGATTTTAAAAACCTGACTGTTTAAGATGACGTGAGTTCATTTAGAAATCATGACCCATGGATGAAAATACCCTGCAAAATCGTCTAGCCACCCTGTTTCAGATCATTCTGGTCGCCGGTGTGGTTGGCGCCCTTTGGGATCAGGCCTGGTTCGATGCTTTCATCATCACGGGTATCTTTCTTATCACGATGTTGCCCACCGTATTTGCAAAAAAATTCGATGTCGTCATCCCCGCCGCGTTTCAGCTATTAACCATCATTTTTGTTTTCGCCTCACTGTTTTTGGGGGAAGTGCACGGTTATTACCTGAAAATCTGGTGGTGGGACATTGCGCTGCATACTGTTTCCGGTTTCCTGCTGGGCATCGTCGGTTTCCTGCTGGTGTATGTGATGAACGAAACCGAACGCGTCAGCCTCTATATGAAACCGGGCTTTATCGCCTTTTTTGCCTTTTTATTTGCGGTCGGCGTCGGCGTGTTCTGGGAGTTTTTCGAATACACCGCCGACAAGCTCTTCAACCTCACCATGCAGAAACCGGCTTTCGGTGACAGCACCGGCCTGACTGATACAATCACCGACCTGATGGTCGACGCCCTGGGTGCCATGATCATCAGCCTGCTGGGTTACCGCTACCTTAAAAGCCACCCGACAGAGGGCTTGATGCAACGGTGGGTCAGAAATTTCATCAAAAACAACCCGCGTCTGTTTAACAACACGCAGCAGCGCGACTAAACGGAAGATTTCATGGATTCAGATATTCGTCTTGGCTATGCCGGCCTGTTACGTCGGCACTTTGGTCTGATTGCCGCCGCCTGGCTGGCGGTCTTTACCGGCAACCTGGGCCAAAGCTTTTTTATCGGCCTGTTTCAGTCGGATATCAGTCAGCACCTCGATATCACCGCCGGTCAATTCGGCAGTATCTACGCCGCCATCACCATGACCAGCGGGTTTCTGGTGATGCACTTCGGCCCCAAAATAGACTGGATTGCGCCCAGACGCTATGCCCTGATGGTGCTGTCTGCCCTGTTTATCGGGGTCTTGATGCTTACACTCTCACCCTGGTGGGGGCTGGCCGTTTTCGGACTCGGCCTGCAACGACTGTGTGGTCAGGGACTGATGACCCATCTTGGTAGCACACTGGCCGGTCGTGAATTTACTTTGAACCGGGGTCGGGCGCTGGGCCTGGTGAGCCTGGGTATGCCCTCCGGTGAAATCATCCTGCCACCGGTCATTGCCCTGCTGGTTACCTGGCTGACCTGGCAGGAAATCTGGTGGAGCATTGTCGCCGTTCTGGCCGTGATGTGGTTTTTGCTAATCCTGTTTGTCGACTGGCCCGAAGCCCCCAGACAGAAAAAAAGCAAAAACGAAGCCGCAGAAAAAGGCCCTTCACCGATGCGGGAACGCCGCTTCTGGATGCTGATCCCGATGCTGATGGTCCTCCCCATCACCCTCACCGGCATCTTTATCTACCAGGCCCAGATGACAGAAGACTTGGGCGCCACGGCCACCACCTATGCTCTCGCCCTGACCGGACTGGGGATTTCCCGTTTTCCCGGCGCCTTACTGGGCGGTCGCTGGATTGATGAGCTCGGTGTCACCACCCTCGCCAGACTCTACCTTGTGCCTTTCGCCGTGGCTTTGCTGGCAGCGGCCCTGATTGGCGGCAATATCGCTATCTGGATCATCATGATTGGTGCCGGAACCGCACTGGGGATGTCCTCCCCCATCGGCGACAGTCTGCTGGTGCGGCTCTGGGGTCGTGAACACCTGGGCCAGGTCCGCTCTCTGAAATCAGCGTTTCTGGTGTTCTCCACCGGTCTCGCCCCTGCCTTCCTCGGCTTTATGATTGATGCCGGTGTCCAGTACCAGTCTATCCTGATCGGTATGCTGGTGTTTCTGGTCATCACCTGGGTGATGGCACAGGGACCCATTCGAGAGGCCCATAACAGTCCCGCTGCCTGATACAGTTGCGCTATCTTATTGATTGTGAAATAGTTCACAGATTGGTCATCAGTGACAACGCTGATTTTAGAAGGATTTTGATACTAGCCATTTTAACCATGAAGGGATTTCTATTATGGTTTCAACCCCGTCATCCCCTGGCTTCAACCACCAGCAATTAGAGAGGCTGTATTCCTATTTGACTCTCCCTTCTGCGTTCAGCGATTTATTCCGCAATAAAATCAGCAAATTTAAAAGCATGATTATTAGTGTGGGTCATTATTATGCATTAACGCTAATAATTAATTATAAGGCCAATGGCTTCATAAAACAGGCTGTTATACCTAAAGATGGAGGTCAGTCATGGCAAAGTACGGTACCGTCACTTACACCGGAAAATCAGGGAAGAAGTACGAATTCACGGCGTACTCCTGGGATACAAACTTCAAAGTAAACTATGGCGCTGTGTACTTCATTACCAAGCGCTCCCCCAACAATGACGGCGGTCATTCACACACAAGGATCTATGTCGGTCAGACAGAAGACATGTCCGAAAGGTTTGATGACCATCACGATGCCCCCTGCTTCAAGTCGAAAGGAGCCAACTGTAAATGTGTCTACGGTGAGTCCAACAAACAAACACGCTTGCAAGTAGAAAAGGATCTAATTGAGAACTACGATCCACCATGCAACGGCTAGGTGCAAGAAGGCTAGGTACGGCGACGGCTACTTCATTGCGGCTTCGCCTCCATTCCGTATCCGCGCATGCTGGCTGGCGTTAGCCATCGCAAGGAGACGAAGTGCACGATTACTCGATAGATAATCATCCAAAAGAGAAAATTCTGTTTGGTTTGGCGTTCATCGCTATCACGGCAGCTCCAATTCTGAATGATGCTGTCAGGGCCGGCTTGACGGCTGTAGAGGCACTTTCAGGTATACCGGCCCCACCAGTGACCGCCATTCCGGTGTTTGGTTTGTTTATTGGGCTCTATCAGATCTTTAACCAAAAACTTTGGAAAAGCGTTTGGATTCGGAAATTCTTACTTGTTCCTGATCTCAACGGTGAATGGGTTTGTAAAGGCGAAACGATGCTGAAGAATGGCGAGAAGGCCAATTCCCAGTGGGAGGGGAAGATAGTTGTAACGCAGTCTTGGTCAAAAATTCTCATTCATCTACAAACAAGAAAATCCTCTTCAAAAAGTTTGTCAGCGAGTATTTTTCATGACAAAGGGGTCGGATATAGGCTGCAGTATTTGTACGAAAGCGATCCCACTGCAGCAGCGTTGGACTTGAACAAGCACGATGGATTTGCCGAAATTTTGTTCTCGGAAGACTGTTTATCAGGTGAGGGGAATTACTTCACGGATCAGCATCGACAAACCGTTGGAATTTTGAGCGTTACAAGGAATTGATATGGCAAATCGATTAGATCGGCTAGCTAGCCGCAGGACAGACCAATTCGTAACGGAAGCAAAGCTTCTAAATGAAGCGTATCGGCACATCGAACAAAGCGATTCGGTCCGCTACGTAATTGGCTCAATGCAGCCGATTGATCCGGAATACACGAAGAATACTTTTGCGCAGGGCGATCGAGTTCGAAATCAACTCGATAATCGACTGGATGACAAATGTGAGTATGAGTATCAAGGCTCGGTGACAAACGATACTCACATTAAAGCTCGTAGTGATATTGATCTTCTCGTACTCACTGGGAAGTTTCATACACTTGAAAATCCCCAAGAACCGTCCAGTCCTTACAAGGGGAATCCGCTCCAAGATCTAGTAGATCTGAGGGCGGACGCAATCGCCTCATTGGAAGCTGCGTTTCCCGAAGCTACGCTAGATTCAAGTGGTGGAAAGTCGATTTCCCTGGAAGGCGGCTCTCTTCGCCGCAAAATCGATGTTGTGCCCTCTAACTGGTTCAACACGAACAAATACAACGAAACCGGGCAGAAGATGTATAGAGTAGTGCAAATTCTGGACTCAAAAAATATGAAGCGTCTAAAAAACACTCCTTTCCTACATAATGCCTGGATCGCCCATAAGGACATTCAGACACATGGCGGGCTGCGCAAGGCGGCAAGGCTGATGAAGTCCTTGAAGTATGACACCGAAGCAATTGACCTTTCCAGTTACGACTTAGTATCTATTGCCTTTTGTATGCCCGACGGCGATTTAGACGTCCCAAAAGGTCAAGAGCTATCTTTGTTGAATTCATGTTATGAATTTTGCGTGTTGTTGCAGGAAAACGCAGTCTTGAGAAACTCGCTTGATGTCCCGGACGGCCATAGAAAGATATTTGCGGCGGGGCACGCTACGCTTGATGGGCTGAACCAACTCATCGACGTGCTTGGCGCGTTGATTTCAGATGTGCTAACGGAAAACCAGAGGTCATTCAGGAAGCTTGCAGAGGCGCGCGTTGAGTACTGAGCGGGTGGCGGTTAAGGTGGACAGCGTTGGTGAGTGTCTGGTTGCTAATGCATACAAGCTTGAGCTAAGGCAGCATCCAACCAAAGTCTATGACGCTTTCACTGAACGCGGCGTTTAAGTTGAAATAAAAGCAACGCAGTCTACTTCTGCACATTCCGAAGCCAGCCGGATCACAAGATATTATCAATATTGTGCCGGATAGGACATTTGAGAGAGAAGCAGTATATTCAGAGTCAGTATAAAAGCTAGCTGTCCGACTGAAAAAGATTCCAAGGGCTAAATGATGAGAAAACTAGCGTGTTATTTATCGGCCATAGTGATTGCCCTTTTCTCGACTCACTTGTTGGCTTGTCATCACACTCCCGCTCTACCACATTTTGATGAAAATGAACCCTATTCCAGCGTTCGCATGAAAATGTTAGAAGCAGGCTGGGCGCCCTTTCATGCCCAGGATGCCAATACCTGTATCGAGGGTGACTCACGCTGTGAGGGTCGCCCGGAAATGCAGGTTTGTGCAGGCACTGGACTGGCGAATTGTAAATTTTTATGGCAAAAAGAAGAAACCATCACCGCCATATGCACCATTGGAGAGGATGCTGTGTTCGATAGTCTTTGCGAATACACACGCATCGATTAGATTTTTATCTTTGGATTAAGCTGTGGGTAACGTTGGCGAAGCTTTCAGCAACACCCTCAGCCTCTTTTGATTCCGGAGGGACCTGATGAATTCAAGAGTTTTTCGTATGATACCCGTCGCCACAATAACACTAGCATTCCTGGTAGCGATTCTTTCTACAAATGTTACAGCGCAACCGGACCTGGCAAAGGAACTACAACAAATGTCGATGGACTGTCGTGCTGCAAACAGCGAATGCTACAGCACGTGCGTGAGACCCGCTCGTAATCTGGCGCGTGGCTATGAGGCGTCTGACGCCGACATTGAGGCCTGTCGAACTGGCCATGCCAAGCTTGAACCACAAGCCGAACCTGAGACCTGGAAGCCAGTGTACGCGCCGATGCCGGATGTGGTGGGTGTGTTTCGCGGGGCATTGGTGGCTGCACAAGGCCGCGATGACTGGAAGCGTTATTGCGGCTCATCAGCTTTAATCGGCGATATTAACGCGCCGACACCGTGGGCTGTTCCCAAGGGCGCCACCGTCAGGGTAACCGGGGTTCGCTATGTCACCAACCCGGTTCAAAGCTTTGACAGGAAAAAAACGGCTTGCCTTGCTGATAGTGTTGAGGTGATATCGACACCATCATCGCAATAGTCTCATCCAACTGGTCCGGTCAGGGACGAATAGTCTGGGTTAGTGAACTACAGACCAAGGGAGCAGCCAGTTTGATATTTGCGATTGAATTCGAAAGACGGCTCACAGCCTTAAGTTGAAAATGGTAGAGACCCGGAAATCGGGACAGGGCCGATTTTAGTACTGACTCAAAGACCTCACATCAACCCACTGCAACGCATTCTGAAAAAACCATCATAGCGTTTGAATGTGAGCTTTTTCTGGTTGGTATCTTTATAACTTAATGAGTCTTCACTCACCGTGACATCGGTAAAGGTAATCATTTCACCTGAATCCGTTTCTTCATACTTATTGAAATCACTATGGGTTTTCGGCATCTGAATTAATGTTGTTTTATCTAACTTCCAGGTGCCTGTTGTTTCGTCTACCCAGATTAATTTTTTTGTCTGACACAGCATTTTCTGAGACAGATAGCTGTTGTCTTCTCTGAGCTGAAGCAACCACATGGTCGATTCAGACATGCTGGTGTGGATATTCGCATACCATGTGCCTATGAGCGCGTCTTTGCTTGGTTCAGCCTTGACTGACATTGAAAGGAATGAAATTGAAACAATAAGTAGCCAGTTTGAACATTTCATTTTTCTCGTCCCTATTTTCTGATTAAGTCCGCTGTTGGAAGCTGTGATGGTTCCTCTTCACTCACCAGCTTAGCTCAGGGTCAACACACTGATAAATCTGCCCGACACTCTCTGCCTTTTTGAGTGAAGTTTCAGCCAGCCTTGCGACTTCACTGCGATGAATCAGGCCATGCTTTTCCTGGTGCTGTGATAATTGGCCTGTGTGCGTCACATCACCCTCTTTCAAACCACCAGGGCGGAGGATAGTGTAATCAAGGGTACTGGTCTGCAACCAGGATTCGGCCAGTGATTTCTCCCGCACGGCTGCACCAAAGCCCTGTTTTGAACGCGCTGACAGATACTGCCATGAGTCGCCGCAGCCCAGTGATGTGACCAATAGAAAGCGCTTAATATGATTCGCTTCCAGGGCATTGATAAGATAACGGTGACCGATGTAATCGACTGGCACATCGGCGCGGTAACTGCCCATGGTTGAGATAATCCAGGCATCCTTTGGCAGGCTGGCAACGGTCTGTTCGACCTGTTTCTGATCAGTCGCATCACAACTGAAGCTGTCCAGCTTCAATTCGGCCAGGCGGGAATTTCTGGACGGGTCACGGGCGACAGCGATGACCTTATAGTCCGCATCATGAAAATAATCCACCATTGCCGCGCCCAGACCACTGGCAGCGCCGAAGATGACAACCGTTTGCATAGCAACTCCCTGGGTAATCAAACAATCAGTGTCTATTTTTGTTGGGTAAATTACCAGCTGTTCGACTTGCCAGAAGCGACCATTATGCAGATCAGCCTCCCGCTCACCCTGCCGGACCCCACATTAATTCCGTGATCCAATGAATTAACAGCTCACAGAAAAAAACCATATTTTCATTATATTTCATATGTTTAAACCAATTACCTAATTTAAAAGTTAATATTGCCTTGCAAACACCTAAAAAGCGTTTTAAATTTTGTCACAAATAGTTCAGGGAATATTGAGAGGAACGCGCTATGAAAACATGGGCTGTCGCCAACCAGAAAGGTGGGGTAGGGAAAACCACAACGGCTGTCAGCCTGGGTGGCTTACTGGCAGAACAGGGACAGCGCGTTCTGTTAATTGATATTGATCCACAGGGTTCGATGACCTCTTACTTCGGTTATGACCCGGAAAACATCAATGCCAGCAGCATCAACGTGTTCAGCGCTGACAATATCAGCCGCGCCGAAGTCCACTCACTCATCCAGCAGACAAGTCTGACATCTCTCTCATTATTGCCTGCCAGTATTGGTCTGGCGACCATTGAGCGCAAAGCCTCACAGCCCGGTATGGGACTGAAGCTGACCCGCGCATTGGCACAGGTACGTGAAGACTTTGATTATGTGCTGATCGATAGCCCGCCAGTACTGGGTGCTTTAATGATTAATGCGCTGGCAGCTTGTGAGCACCTACTTATGCCGGTACAGACTGAGTTCCTGGCGTTGAAAGGTATGGAACGGATGCTCAGAACCGTGTCGATGGTGACGAAGTCGCTTAAGAAAGAGCTTAATTACACGATTGTGCCGACCATGTATGACCAAAGGACACGTGCTTCTGTACTGACGCTGGAAACCCTGCACCATGATCACCCACGGGAAACCTGGGATTCAGTGATTCCTGTCGATACGCGTTTCAGAGAAGCCAGCAAACAGGGACTGGTGCCGTCACAATATGATAGTCAAAGTCATGGCGTAATGGCCTATGCCGTGTTACTGGAGATGATGCAAAAAGAGCGTTATCTGCAGACTGAACCGCGCCTGATACCGGACTTTCCTGTCAGACGGGCATCTTAGGCCGGTTTGGTTCATGGTCTTGGTATTAATCAAACCTGACTCCGCGGGTTCAGATGGGAAGCGCTATCAATGAATATTGCCTACCGCACTTATCTTTATACTCAGGATAGCGACCGCATCAGACTAGTGCCCAATGAGTACTTCCGGAACGTGGCCAAAAAAGTACAGCCATTGTCGAAGTATGCCAATCAGGATGTGCAATTAATCGAAGCACAGATTGTGGCCGGTCAGGATGGTACTGAGGTATTGCGTAGTATCAAGATCTGGCATCTGAGTATGGATGACCAGGGCTTCGTGGAATCCCGCACGATGGAGAGATACGATAGTGCCGAGATCAAAAAAATTGAACAGGATACCGTGCTGAAAAACAATGACCGACTGGTACAGCAATATATTGATGGCCTGTTCAGTGATGAGCCTGTGAGCGCTGGACTCACTGACCAGAGTGAAACCATTACCAGCCGGATCTGGACTATCTTTCGTGCCGTCAGTCCAATGGCATCACTGGACTCTCTGCATTCATCAAGCTAACTGCCTGCTCCGTTTATTCACCAGATTTTGGCTGGTTGATACAACACTTTCATCGCATTGCAATGACATTGGGCATCAAGTAAAAATAGCTGGACTGATTTACTAATCATCCAGGGATAATAAAGATGAGTAGCAATGATATCGAATCGATTAAAGCCGTTGTTCAACAATACATTGATGGGGCCAGAACAGGAAAAGGTGAGGTGATGAAGCCTGCTTTCCATCCCGACGCCACCATCTTTGGCTATATCGGTGAGGATTTGTTTGCCGGTCCAATTCAGAAGTTATTTGACTGGAATGATGAGAATGGCCCTGCGACAGATATCATGAGCGAGATAGCCCATATTGATGTCGAAGGTACTATTGCCAGCGTAAGACTGGAGTCTGATAACTGGACCGGGCTCAAATTCACTGACTTTTTCACGCTGCTGAAAGTGGATGGGGAATGGAAAATCATGAATAAGGTTTTTCATCTTCATGCTTGATACGCTTAACTGACACTTCGATACGCTCAGCCGGCTGCTACACGCGGACTCAGCCTCTCCAAGCAGGTGATTCCTCACTGAACCAGCGCCGTTACTAAGGTAAAAACAGAATGAAATTCATTTCATCCGCGAAAGCAATATCACTCGCTGTCGCTCTCCTATCATTGATGGCCTGCACCTCCACCACGATAGTGCCAGCCCCTGCTCAATCAGAAAAAATCGCCATTCAGTTCACTGATGAGAGCTTGTCGGGCTTATTTGATTTACCGGCCGGTACACATCGGGTGCCCAACAGTCAGGTGATTATTTCAGGTCATCAGTCCGGCGGCTGGGTTGGTTCGATTTTGGGGCCGATAGGTCTCTCTTTGCAGAGCGCTATCGACTCGGAGAGTGCTGAAACGTCGATTCAGGATACCGAAGCGATGCTGCAGTTCAAGCTGACTGAAGCCGCCGATGCCATTACTGATGAACTGATTGTTCAGCCGGAGTTTGCGGGCACTTTTACCGACTTTGCTACACCCCGCACCCCCGTGCTCAAGGTAAAAACCGCGGTGATTCTCACCTTTCAGGACGATAAAAACGCCAAGCCTTTTGTGCTGTTGCAGGCGGCATTAAAAAATCCCGTTGTGAACACCGATATCTGGTGGAGCCGTTACATTGCCTCTTCCGGTCCGGCCAGACCATTCACCGGAGAGAACGGCTGGGCAGCCAACGACGGCCAGGCTTTTGAAGATAATATTTCCGACAACCTTCAAAAAGCCATCAACCTGATGCTGGAGGATATTGCTTCTCCCTACCCTCGCCGCTCCAGCAATTTGCTGACGGTTCAGGGCTACTACCCTTATGTCCGCTACAAAATGCAGACAGTGGGCTATAAGCTTTATGAAACTGATGACACACTGGCCTATGTGCCCAAACTGGGGGATGCGATTGTGTTTTCCGGTGTGCACCTGATTGATAAATCGACGGTGGCTATTCGTCCGACTCAGGAAGGTGATTCGGTTTATAAAATTCTTGAGGATGAGGAAGAACAGGCAGCAACTCAGTCACGATAACCTCGTCATTGCGAGGAGGGACGACGAAGCAATCCAGTCCCGTGTTGATTTGGTGCACGAACATTAAGGCCTGTGAAGGTGGTGAATACTGGGCCTGGATCGCCGCGGCTCAAGGCCTCGCGATGACGGAATGTTGAGAGGCACCGCCCAGTTCAGTCACAATTCCCTCGTCATTGCGAAGAGGGACGACGAAGCAATCCAGTCCCGTACTGAATTAGGTGCACTAACATTGAGGTCTGCGATTGTATTGAGTACTGGGCCTGGATCGCCGCGCCCCGAGGCCTCGCGATGACGGAATGTTGAGAGGCACCGCCCAGTTCAGTGACCATATCCTCGTCATTGCGAGGAGGCACGACGAAGCAATCCAGTCCCGCACTGAATTGGCTGCACAACCTTCCAAGTCGGCGAATGTGTTGAGCTCTGGGCCTGGATCGCCACGGCCCGAGGCCTCGTGAAAACAAAAATAAGAAGCCCTTCATGCATGAAAATGACTCAGCAAAATCATGTTCTTGGGACAGCAAAGCTGCTTTTCCATATCCAGTCAGCACAGATAACAGGCTTGTGGTTAAAAATAGATTGACTTTCGCTGAAATTACACGGATTATGGTGACAGCTAGAAATTAAGCCCCACGTTTACATTCTCCACTTCGTTGCATCTAAGTTGTTCTTCGTCCTGTAGTATCTAAATTCCGGTCTGTTTCACGCTACACCCGCCCTGATGGGCAGTTTTAATTTATCTACAGGATAATCAATATGTCTAATACCGTTACTGGTACCGTAAAGTGGTTTAACGAAACGAAAGGTTTTGGTTTCATCGAACAATCTTCTGGCCCTGATGTTTTCGCTCATTACAGCGCCATCACTGGTTCAGGCTTCAAAACACTGGCCGAAGGTCAGCAAGTCGAATTCTCAGTGACTACCGGCCCTAAAGGCCCACAAGCTGAGAACATCGTCGCCCTGTAAAGCGCACGAATTCACGAAAAAAGGCAAGCCCTGTGCTTGCCTTTTTTTTGCCTATCGTACGCGTTTCAGTGTGATTCATTATCGGATTTTCGCCGGTTTCCACTCAGTTTTGCTGTGTTGAAAAAAGACGCTGTTATCACTGGACATATCGCGCTATGGGTGATGAACTAAGGGCTGACATTCCAACCGCTGAGGAAGTGCATGCCTGAAGATCTGCATATTAAAATCCGTAACCTGGAAAAGCAGGACTACCCTCAACTCAAGGAGTTGATGGATCAGATTTATCAGGACATCGGCGGCTCCTGGCCTGAACATACCATCTTTAAACTGATTGACGATTTGCCCGAGGGGCAAATCTGCGTCGTCGACCACGATAGGATAATCGGTGTGGCACTCTCGGTGCAGGTCGACTATCAGCAGTTCAGTAACCCGCATACTTATGATGACCTGATTTCCAAGCGTGAAACCATTCTGAATAATGCCAATGGCGATGCGCTCTATGGCTTGGATGTACTGATCCACCCGGACTATCGAGGCTATCGTCTGGGCCGCCGCCTGTATGAAGCCCGTAAAGAGCTTTGCCGACAACACAACCTGCGCGCCATTCTGGCCGGGGGACGCATCCCCAATTACCACGAGCACGCGGATGAAATGTCACCGGCTGAATATTTCGAGGCGGTCAAAAACAAGCGGATTTATGACCCGATTCTGACCTTCCAGCTTTCCAATGACTTTCAGGTTACCCGCCTGCTGAAACAATACCTGCCCGAAGATGAAAAATCGCAGGGCTACGCCACGCTGCTGGAGTGGCGTAATATTTTCTACGAACCGGAAACCACGGTCATTCAGACCCGTAAAACCCAGGTTCGTATCGGCGCCATTCAGTGGCAAATGCGTGAGGTGGACTCGGTACAGGAATGCCTGAACCAGGTCGAATATTTCATTGATGCCCTCTCCAACTACAAAAGCGACTTTGCCCTGTTTCCGGAGTTTTTTAATGCGGCATTGATGGGGCTGAGCCCCAACCAGCGCAACCAGACGGAAGCCATTCGATTTCTGGCGGCCTTTACCGAAAAGTTCAAAAATGAAATGTCCCAGATGGCAGTGAGCTACAACATCAATGTCATCACCGGATCGATGCCATTGCTGGAAGATGACGTGCTTTACAACGTCACTTACCTGTGTCGCCGTGACGGCACCATCGATATTCAGCGTAAACTGCATATTACCCCGCACGAGCGCCGTGACTGGGTCATTGAAGGGGGGGATCAGCTACAGGTGTTCGACACCGATGCCGGTCGTATTGGCATTCTGATTTGTTATGACGTGGAATTCCCCGAACTGGGCCGCATCCTGGCCGCTCAGGATATGGACATTCTGTTTGTGCCTTACTGGACCGACACCAAGAATGGCTACTTACGGGTGCGGAGTTGTGCCCAGGCCCGGGCGATTGAAAACGAATGTTACGTCGTCATTTGCGGTAGCTGTGGCAACCTGCCCCAAGTGGAAAATCTGGATGTCCAGTATTCTCAGGCGGCCGTGTTTTCACCCTCAGATTTTTCCTATCCGCATGATGCGGTGATGGCAGAAACCACACCCAATACCGAGATGATTATGTTCTCTGATCTCGATCTGGATAAACTGAAACTGACCCGAAGCGAGGGGTCGGTGAACAACCTTAAAGATCGCCGCCAGGATCTCTACAAGGTGTCCTGGCTCAATCAATAATCTCAGGCAATTTGAGGGAGATACAATGACGCCAGCTGTCAGCAGTGCTTACTACGTGGCCTTATGGGCTGTCTTCTTTATTCTCGTTATCTGGCTGGTGCAGTGGTTTATTGCCAGTTCAACCAAGGCTCGATATCCCGGTGCCATTCCCGGCAAACTGCCACCGGAGATTAGTCACGAGTCTTTTGTGTTCAGGGCGCACCGTACCTTTATGAACTCGCTGGAAAACCTGCCGATTTTACTCAGCACCGCTTTTCTGGCGATCTTTGTCGGCGCCAGCCCGTTCTGGACCGGCGTGTTGTTGTGGGTCTATGGCCTGGCACGGCTTGGTCATATGCTGCTCTATTACAAGATTGCGACCGAAAAGAACCCGAGCCCGAGGACCCTCTTCTTTATGATTGGTCTTGTGGCTAATATCGCCTTGTTATTGCTGTGCGGTATTACGCTGCTCTGATATCCGGTATCAATGGCTGACCACTTTGACACTATTCTGAGCGACCTGAAAAACAATCGTGAATCGGGGGCCACTTCGCTCGCCTTGCTCACCTTGTCGGCATTAAATGACTATCTGGCTGAAATGCCGGTACAGTCCGCCGATAAAATTGACAGCTTTTGTGATGCGTTAACCGCCGCTCGTCCCAGTATGATTGCACTGGGTAATGCCCTGAAGCGCTGGCAACAGCGGCTTGAAGTGGCTGATATTGACTTCAAGCAGCAGTATCTGAGCCAGCTTGTTGCGGTCTATCAACAGCTCGCGGATGCCTCGGAGCAGGTGGCTGAGCACGCTGCCAATCTGATTAAGCCGGGCATGACTGTGTTAACGCATAGTCGCAGTTCACAGGTGATGGCGCTGTTTGAACAGGCGTTGGAGCAGTATCGGGCGTTTAAGGTCATCGTCACCGTCAGTGCCCCCGGCAACGAGGGGCTGCTGGTCGCGTCACAACTGAATCGGCTGGGTATCCCGGTGACCTTGATTACCGACGCGGAAATGGGGCTGGTGATGCCGGATGTCGACATCAATATCAGCGGCTGTGATAGCTGGCTGACTGATCATCACTTTGTGAATAAGACCGGCACCCTGTTGCAGGCACTCGCCGCCCAGCATTTCGGCAAACCTTTCTGGGTACTCGCTGACAGCTTTAAGAACAGCCCTCAGACCAGTCATGAGGTCGTGTTGGAGGCTATGCCTGTTAACGAATTGCCATTACCCGAAGATGACGATATCGCTGCCAAGAATGTGTATTTCGAGACAATTTCCACACGCCTGGTAACCGGTCGTGTCGATGAGCATGGTTTGCAGGTATTGCAGCCTTAGTGAGTTTGTCAGGGTGCTGATTGATTTGTCCCTGCAAGGCTTCACGTCATCGCAATGACGGGCCTTTTATGCTCCCCCGTCATCGCGAGGCCCTAAGGCCGTGGCGATCCAGGCACAGTAATCATCATAGTCGCAGACTTCAATGTTCGTGCACCTAATTCAACACAGGACTGGATTGCTTCGTCGTGCCTCCTCGCAATGACAGACCTTTTTGTTTCCCGTCATCGCGAGGCCGAAGGCCGCGGCGATCCAGGCCCAGTACTCAACACAGTCGCAGACTTTAATGTTCGTGCACCCAGTTCAACACGGGACTGGATTGCTTCGTCGTACCTCCTCGCAATGACGGACCTTTTGTTGTCTCCGTCATCGCGAGTCCAGAGGCCGCGGCGATCCAGGCTCAGTACTCAACATAGTCGCAGACTTCAATGTTCGTGCACCCAGTTCAACACGGGACTGGATTGCTTCGTCGTGCCTCCTCGCAATGACGGACCTTTTGTTGTCTCCGTCATTGCGAGGCCGTAGGCCGCGGCGATCCAGGCCCAGTGCTTAATAAAGGTCACTACACAAAACGGGCAAACCAGGGCTTGGTTTTAATCGCCAGTGCCACCAGCGACAGCATTACCGGTACTTCCACCAGCACACCAACCACGGTAGCCAGCGCCGCGCCCGACTGTAAACCGAACAGACTGATAGCCACAGCCACCGCGAGTTCAAAGAAATTGGATGTACCAATCAATGCGGCTGGCGCGGCAACATTAAACGGCACTTTCCATAAATAGGCCCAGCCATAGGCAATGGCAAAGATGCCGTAACTTTGAATCAGCAGCGGAATCGCGATCAGGCCAATCACCAAAGGTTTCGCCAGAATGGTCTCGGCCTGAAAACCGAACAGCAGTACCACGGTTGCCAGCAGACCCAGAATCGACCAGGGTTTGACCTTTTCCGTAAACTCAGCCACTTCATGGTGATCGCTGCTTTTATCGAGCTTACGGCGTGTCAGATAACCGGCCAGCAGCGGTGTCACGACATACAGTACAACAGACAGAAACAGCGTTTCCCAGGGCACAATAATTTCGGTGATACCCAGCAGTAAAGCAGCAATCGGGGCAAAGGCAAACACCATAATAATGTCGTTAATCGACACCTGTACCAGCGTGTAGTTGGCATCGCCTTTGACCAGCTGGCTCCAGATAAACACCATCGCGGTACAGGGTGCGACACCGAGCAGAATCATCCCGGCGATATATTCTTTAGCCGTTTGCGGGTCAACCAGACCGGCAAACAGGAACTCGAAAAACAGAATCCCGAGCCCGGCCATGGTAAAAGGCTTTATCAGCCAGTTGACCACCAGCGTCAGGCACAGGCCTTTGGGTTTTCTGCCGACATCTTTCAGCGAAGCAAAGTCGACATTGACCATCATCGGATAAATCATCAGCCAGATGAAGACGGCTACGGCGAGATTGACACTGGCAAATTCCAGCCCGGCGATGACTTCAAATGCTGAAGGAAATAACCAGCCTAAGCCCACACCAGCGATAATACCCAGGCCGATCCAGACTGACAGGTAACGTTCAAAAATACCCATGGGTGAACTGGTTTCGCTCATGGCAGTTCCTGCTCGATGCGGGTTTTGAGCATATTGAAAGCGTCATCAAAAGCCGCTTCAATGTCGGCTTCACTGCCTTCAGCCTTGGCCGGGTCCGGCGTGCTCCAGTGCAGACGCTGATATTGTCCCTGAAATGCCGGGCAGGTCTCATTGGCAGCAGCGTCACAAACGGTGATCACATAATCAAAATGTTTACCGGCGAAATCATCCCAGGACTGGCTGCGAGGTTCGCCCGGGTCAATACCGTGACGTTTGAGGGTTTCAATGGATTTAGGGTGGACATAACCTGCCGGAAAACTACCGGCACTGACCGCCTCATACTCCCCTTTTTTCAATTGATTAATTAATGCTTCTGCCATCACGGAACGGCAGGAGTTACCGGTACATAACACTAAGACTTTTTTCATTAGCAGCAACCTGAATTATTGTCGTCTGAAGGTTCGCAGCAGCTTGATGACGCTGCCACTACTGGAATGGATACCGGGGTGCAGCAGGCACTCTCGTTTGAATCAACTTTATCGGAGAATATCTGTGCATCACCCATGGTCTGATAGGCCTCCCAGGCGATGCCGGCCGGGTCCTGCAGCCAGGATTTGTCGGATTCAGCGTAACAGCACACGGTTTCGCCTTCATCGTAGGTCGCGATATCCGCCTCGCTGAGCTGGGCACGCATTGCAGTCAGTTCGCTTTCATCCTCAACCTGAAAGCCGAGATGATCGAGGCCCTGTTCGCCACTGCGCGTCGAGATGGCGAAGTTCAGTCTGGGATCGTCGAGCATCCACTTGGCATAATCCGCCATCTGTTTACTTGGCTCTGTACCGAACAAAGCGGTATAAAACTTCACGCCTTCAGCAATATCTTTGACGCCAACATGAATATGCATGCGTTTCATTGTTATAACTCCTGATTTGATGGCGGGCAGCAAGCGGCTAATTCAATCACCGAGCAGCCGGTTTCTTTATCTTCTTTGATGGTGGCGACATCACCGCTGCAACAGTCTTTCACCATAAACCCGATAAGCTCACGCATCGCCTCGAAGTTGGCAGAATAAATGACTGATCGGCCCTGTTTACGTGAGGTCACAATGCCGGCATTGGCCAGATGATTGAGGTGAAATGACAGTGTGTTATGTGGTGTCGCCAATTGCTCACTGATCACCCCGGCAGCCAGTCCCTCGTGCCCGGCCTCCACCAGCAGACGAAAGGCGCGCAGGCGCGTTTCCTGCGACAGCGCATCAAATACAATCAAAGCTTGTTGTAATTCCATATGTCTATTTTCATGGACATATATGCAATATGTCAATACTTATGGACATAAATCATCACTCAATCTCATCTCAACGGCATGCTAAGCTGTAGAAATAGAATGGATCAGCAGGAGTTAAACATGGATAAGACACTGGTAATCGGTGCCAATGGTCAGATTGGCAGACAATTGATCGGCATGATGGCGCTGGCGAATATGCCGGTGAAAGCGATGGTCAGGAACAGTGAACATGCCCAGAAGCTGGAACAACTGGGCGCTGAAATTATGCTTGCCGATTTAGAACAGCCGCTTCCTGATGAAGCCTTTGCTGACTGTGATAAGGTCGTATTCACAGCGGGGTCCGGCGGCAAAACCGGTGCCGATAAGACCATTCTGGTTGATTTATGGGGCGCGGTGAAAGCCGTCGACATGGCCAAAAAACACAACATCAAACAGTTTGTGATGGTCAGTGCCCGCGATGCCGGTGACCCGGAGAACGGCACCCCGGCCATCAAGCATTACAACATCTGCAAGCATTTCGCTGATAAGCATCTGCTGGAAAGCGGCGTGCCCTTCACTATTCTGCGTCCCGGCCGCCTCACCGATGATGCTGCAACCGGCAAAATCACAACGCAGCGACCGAGTGATAAAGATGCCATGGTCATTACCCGCGCCGACGTGGCCGCCTGTGTGTTGCAATGCCTGGATCATTCCGAAGCCATCAATCAGGTGGATGAAATCTATAACGGTGATATGCCAATTGCCGAGGCCTTTATCAAATCGGTAAAAGGTCGTCTGGGTTAAGCCCGCGCTACAAAAGGAGCAGTCATGGATGAGGTGAATAAACTGGCGGTGGTTATTGATGCCGATAATGCCCAGCCGGGTATCGTCAACGAGCTACTCGCCGAGATAGCCAACTATGGCATCGCCAGTGTGAAGCGCATCTACGGGGACTGGACCTCGGCCGGCTTAACCGGCTGGAAAACCGTTTTACTGGAACATTCGATTCAACCCATCCAGCAATTTGCCTATACCAAGGGCAAGAATGCAACAGACAGCGCCATGATTATCGATGCCATGGATCTGCTCTATACCGGCAATTTCGATGGTTTTTGCATCGTGTCCAGTGACAGTGATTTCACTCGCCTCGCATCCCGGATTCGCGAATCCGGACTCACTGTCTATGGTTTTGGTGAGCAGAAAACGCCCTATCCCTTTGTGTCCGCCTGTGACAAGTTCATATTTACCGAAGTACTGAGACGGGAAACAGATGAAAGTCCTGCCATTAAAGCACTCTCCAGAAACCAACTGCGGCAGGACAGCAAACTGGTCCACTTACTAAGAAATGCCTGCCAAGCTTCGTCCGATGATACTGGCTGGGCAGGACTCGGCGCTGTCGGTAGCAATATTGCCAAGCAGGCTCCCGAGTTCGACCCCCGCAATTATGGCTATAAAAAGCTCGGTGAACTGGTTGCGGCGACCGAGCTGTTTGAACTGGAAGAAAGGCAGGCTGGCGACTCCAATGGCCGCGCCCTGTACATCAGAGATAAACGCTGGAGCGAGACCCCTTGAGCAGCAACAGTGATCACCAGTATTTTTCAATACTGATCTGGCCCGGATCGCGCCGTGAATGCTTTTTCATGCCGCGCTGGTCAATCAGTAATTGCATCGTTTCCTGAATCATCGCCGGATTGCCGCAGAGCATGACCTGGCTGTCCGCCGGTGAGATTTCGAGACCAGCACGATGCTCAAGGCGACCATCTTCGATCGCCTGCGGGATCCGACCTGACAAGGCAAAGTCACAGTCTTCACGACTGACGATGGGAATATAGACAAACGCCTCGGGGTGCTCTGCCTGAACGGCCGCGATTGTCTCCTGATAGGTCAGTTCATTCTGGAAGCGCACGGCATGTACCAGCACGACTTTGTTGAATTGCTCCCAGACCTCAGTGGTTTTGATAATCGACAGGAATGGACCGATACCGGTACCCGTGGCCAGCAAATACAGGTGCCTGGCTTCCGGAAGCTGATCGAGAGTGAGCAGGCCTGCCGCTTTAGGCGCTACTTTGATGTCATCCCCCGCCTGCAACTTCGCCAGCCTGGTGGATAACACGCCTTCTGGCACCTCGATGAAATAAAAATCCAGCGTCTGTTCGTCGGGCGCATTGACCAGCGAAAAAGGCCGACTGATTAACTCTCCGTCGACATCCAATGCCAGTCGCGTGAACTGACCAGCCTTGAACTTGGGAAAATCAGCCTGAAGCCGCAGGGAATGCAGCCGATCATTCCACTGTTTATTTTCCACTACCTTCGCATCCAGCCAATCGGTCATATGCCCTCCAGAATGGTTTCAAAGCGGTGCTTGATGATTGTCATGGTACTATCAATCGACTTTTTAAACGAAGTGAATTGCCCATGACTGATCTGTCAATTGTGCATGCGAGTGAAGCTGATGCTGACGCCATTTGTCAGTTACTGTCAGCGCTGTTCAGTCAGGAAGCTGACTTTTCAGTCGACAGCGAAAAACAGACCAGCGCCGTGAATGCGATCCTGTCCCATCCCGAGCAGGGACAGATTCTGTTAGTAAAAAAAGATAACATCGTGGCGGGCATGGTCAGTCTGCTTTACCTGATCTCCACCGCGATGGGCGGTAAAGTCGCGATGCTGGAGGATATGATTATTGCTGAGGACTATCGTTCTCAGGGCCTGGGGAAACGACTGCTGCAGGCAGCGATAGACTTTGCCCAGGATCAGGGTTGTCTTCGCATTACCCTTCTGACTGATGCCAATAATGACCGGGCTCAGCAGTTTTATCAGCAGCACGGCTTTGTTCGCTCGGCGATGATACCGATGCGAAGAGTCTTCGAGGATTGAGATGGACAACATCAGCCCGACACTGCTGTGGGAAATTTTCAAACACGTCAGAAGCTGGCTCGCCAACCTCAACCGCGCCGGATGGCAACGAAAACAGCAATCCAAACAGGCACTGCAGAATGTGATTCTGGCAGCCAGGGAGACTGCCGTCTACCTGCGCCAATTCAAAGACACCGGTAAACCGGACCATGCAACCGAGCGGCATCTGGCAATGCTATGGACAAAACTGGGCTTTGAGCTCGAAGAATTGGGGCTCGATAAGCTCGCCAAGCGCTGCCATATTAGTGGCCGGCACTGGGCTGACCCTGAGTTCTACGATGCTGACTTTTTACAACAGGCCGATATCAGCCTGCAAAGCATGGAAAGACTGGCAGGTCAGATTTTGTTAAAACTGAAAAAATAAAGCTATCAATGATGAGACGACTCTTTTTATTGTTTTTACTGTTACCTTCGCTGGCTGAAGCGAGAGCCTTGTGTCCGCAATCCGTGACCACGGTTGAAATCAACCAGTGCCTCAACGTGAAACTGGAACGTGCCGTCAATGAACTGGACAGTAATCTGGATCTGATTCGCATCCGTTATGCCGATGATCCGGTGTTGCTCAAGCTGATAGAGCAGGCCCAGCATAACTGGGAAGCCTACCGTAAGAAACAGTGCCAGAGCGTGTTCCAGTTATACGAGGGCGGCTCGATACAGTCACTGATGACGGTCAGTTGCGCCATTCAACTGGCACGTGAACGCAACAGCCTGCTTCGTCAGACTTATCTTGAAGAACGCTGATCTGGTTCATATCGATGGCATCAGCTTTCACGGCATACTGAGCGACTGCCGTCATGGTCACTTCAGCACCAAACCGGTCAACGGATGACAGAACAGTTGATGGTCCCGGAGAGTGCGTCACTCTCCGGAACGCTTAACATTGTTCAGCGAAAAAACGCCGGGCCTCGGCGCAATCCTTTTCAATCTGCGTCATTAAATTTTCCAGACCGTCAAAACGCTGCTCATCGCGGATCTTGTGCAGGAAATGCACCTGGACATGTTCACCGTAGATATTACGGTTGAAATCAAACAAATGCACTTCCAGCAAGGCTTTATCTCCACCGATGGTGGGACGAATGCCGATATTGGCGACACCATTCAGGGGTTCTTCATCCAGACCGAAAAGCTGCACGGCAAACACGCCGTTAAGTGGAATTTTGCAGCGATGCAGATGAATATTGGCGGTGGGAAAGCCCATCTTGCGGCCACGCTTGTCACCGTGCGCAACCCGGCCACTCATCCGGTACGGCCGGCCCAGCAGCCGTTCGGCCGTTTCCAGATCACCATCGCGCAGCGCGTTGCGAATCCGGGTGCTGCTGACCCGCTGATGATCAATGGCAAAAGTATGCATATTGACCACCTGAAAACCATGCTCGCGTCCCGCTTGCTGCAGCATGGCAAAATCCCCCTGCCGATGACGGCCAAAGCGAAAGTCATCGCCGACAACCAGATAACGGATATTCAGCCCTTCCACCAGCAGGCGACGGATAAAATCTTCCGCCGACATACGAGCCAAATTTTCATTAAAGCGCAGCACACACAGTTGCTGAATGGAGTAGGCGCGCAAGGCCTCGACTTTTTCACGGAAACGGGTGAGCCTGGCCGGGGCTTTCTCAGGCACAAAATATTCAAAGGGTTGTGGCTCGAAAGTAATGATGACCGCCGGCAACCCCAGCATGTCGCCTTTCATGGCCAGTTGCGTCAAAACAGCCTGATGCCCGAGATGAACACCGTCAAAATTGCCAATGGTGGCCACGCAGCCTTGTGGCGAGTCGGGCAGATTATGTAAACCGCGAATTATTTTGGGCATGGTTCAAGTTCAGACCGGAGTTGAAGCAAAACAGACTAACGGTAAATAAAAAAACATTCCAGCGGGCAAGGGCGGGTTGTTTACCTTATAATAACGGGCTACATCGGTTTAGATTTATTTTCAGAGGCCCTCATGGCGTCAAAGCAGAAAAAGCTGGATTATGAAGCAGCTGTCAAAGAACTGGAAACGCTGGTAGAACGCCTGGAACAAGGTGATATCAGCCTGGAAGAATCTTTGAAACTCTATGAGCGCGGCGTATTGTTGACCCGCGACTGCCAGGATTCGCTGAAGGCGGCCGAGCAGAAAGTGCAAATGCTGTTACAACAATCCGGCCAGAGCAATATGGTCGATTTTGATCCCGAATCCGACCCATCGTGAATCCCAAATTCCCGCTTGAAGACTGGATGCAGACGCACCAGGCGCAGATTGAAATTGTCCTGGATAAACGTCTTACCAGCGCTGATCAAGTGACTTCCACCCGCCTGCTGGAAGCCATGCGTTATGCCACCCTGGGCGGTGGCAAACGGCTGCGCGCCCTGCTGGTTTATGCCACCGGTCAGGCTTTGGGTGCCACTAACCGCGCCATGGACGCCGCTGCCGCAGCGGTGGAAATGATCCATGCCTACTCGCTGGTGCATGATGACATGCCCGTCATGGACGATGATGACCTGCGTCGTGGCCGCCCCACCTGCCACAAAGCTTATGATGAAGCCACTGCCCTGCTGGTCGGTGATGCGCTGCAATCAATGGCCTTTGAATCATTGTGCGATTCGGCACTGACTGCCGAGCAGCAGAGCGCCATGGTCAAACGTCTGGCGCAGGCTTCCGGCGTATTCGGCATGGCCGGTGGTCAGGCCGTCGATCTGGAATCGGTGGGCAAAAAACTCGATCTCAATGCGCTGCAATCCATGCACAAACTCAAAACCGGCGCGCTAATCCGTGCCAGCGTAGTGCTGGGGGCGCTGTCGGCAGAACACTGTGACGAAGAGACTTTATTGCACCTGGAACGATATGCAGACTGTATTGGTCTGGCTTTTCAGGTGCAGGATGATGTGCTGGATGTAATTGCCGACACGGAAACCCTGGGTAAAACCCAGGGTGCTGACATCGCCCTCAACAAACCCACTTATCCGGCCCTGCTGGGACTGGAAAAAGCGCAGCAAAAAGCGGTGGCACTGATTGAAAAAGCCCTTGGTCAACTGGCAGAGTTACCCTTTAACACGGAAGCATTGGGCGCGCTCGCTCAATTTGTGGTGAAACGTTCTCACTAAGATTGCTTGAATGGATAATTTACTCGCTCATATCAACAGCCCTGATGATTTGCGTCAGCTCGATAAAAAACAGCTGCCGCAGCTGGCAGAGGAACTGCGCACACTGATCATCGACAGCGTGCAGCAAACCGGTGGCCATATTTCCTCCAACCTGGGTGTGATTGAGCTAACCCTGGCACTGCATTACGTGTTCAACACGCCGGAAGATCGCCTGGTCTGGGATGTCGGCCACCAGAGTTACGTGCACAAAATTCTCACCGGCCGCCGTGACCGCATGAGCACCATGCGCCAACCGGGGGGACTATCAGGTTTCCCGAAACGCTGCGAAAGCCCATACGACACGTTCGGTGTCGGTCACTCCAGCACCTCCATCAGTGCCGCCCTGGGCATGGCCATTGCCGCCAAAGCCAACGATGATCCGCGTCACAGTGTGGCGATTATCGGTGATGGTGCCCTGACCGCCGGTCAGGCTTTTGAAGCATTGGCACATGCCGGGGATCTGGATGCCAACCTGCTGGTCATTCTGAACGATAATGAGATGTCGATCTCCAGAAATGTCGGCGGTATGGCTAACTACCTGGCACGTTTGCTGTCTGGTAACTTCTATGCCAGTGCCCGTGAGGGTAGTAAGCGCGTGCTGGAGAAGATTCCGCCGGCCTGGGAGATTGCCCGCCGTGCAGAAGAACACGTCAAAGGCATGATGATCCCGGGTACTTTGTTCGAGGAAATGGGTTTCAATTACATCGGTCCGATTGACGGACATGACATTGATACCCTGCTCGCCACGCTGGGCAACCTTAAAAAGCGTAAAGGGCCGCAATTTCTGCATGTCGTCACCAAAAAAGGCAAAGGCTTCGAACCGGCTGAACAGCAACCCTGCAAATATCATGGTGTGAGTCCGGCCAACAGTAAATCCAAAGGCCCGAGCTACACCCAGGTGTTTGGCCGCTGGCTGTGTGACATGGCCAAAAAAGATCCGGACCTGATTGGTATTACACCGGCGATGTGTGACGGTTCCGGTCTGAATCGCTTTGCTGAAGATTTCCCGGATCGCTATTTCGATGTCGGTATTGCCGAGCAACATTCAGTCACGCTGGCTGCCGGCCTTGCCTGTGAAGGCAAAAAACCGGTCGTCGCGATTTACTCCACTTTTCTGCAACGCGCTTACGATCAGTTGATCCATGATGTGGCACTGCAGAATCTACCGGTGCTGTTTGCGATTGATCGGGCGGGTCTCGTCGGTGCGGATGGTCCAACCCATGCGGGCAGCTTCGACCTGAGCTACCTGCGCTGCATCCCCAACATGACCGTGATGGCGCCGGCTGATGAACAGGAGTGCCGGCAGATGCTGACCACCGGTTTTTATCACGATGGCCCGTGTGCCGTGCGTTATCCGCGTGGCAGTGGTGTCGGCCGTGAAGTCGAAACCGGGCTGAGTACACTGGAAATCGGCAAAGCAGAACTGCGTGGTCAGGGTGAAAAAGTCGCCATTCTGGCATTTGGCAGCATGGTCGCGCCGGCAGAAGAAGCAGCCGCCAAAATCAACGCCACCGTCGTCAACATGCGCTTTGTCAAACCACTGGATACGGCGATGGTGGAGGCCATGGCCGACAGTCATGATCTGATCCTCACCATTGAGGAAAATGCTGTGATGGGTGGCGCCGGCAGTGCCGTCAGCGAGTACCTGCGAGACATCAATCACAGCGTCGCGGTCAAAATGATGGGATTGCCCGATTCCTTCATTGATCATGGCGTGCATCAACAGATGCTTTCTCACTGTGGACTCGATGCGACAGGAATTATCGATATGATTAATCGATTCTTTTCGGCATAATATCCTGTTACCCCGATGAATTCCCGAGTATAATAGTCAACATTATGAGCGCAAAGTACACCCTGAAGATCCTGGCAGATTTTGCATCGGCCCACACCCTGAGAGACTATCCGGGTGATTGCCGTCGTATGCATGGCCACAACTGGAAACTTGAGGTTGAGGTAACGGCCACAGAGCTGAACGAGCACGGCATGGGGATGGATTTCAAAACCATCAAAACCGCTACCCGTGAACTGGCCAAAACCCTGGATCACCGGTATCTGAATGACATTCCGCCGTTCGATACCATCAACCCAACGGCAGAGAATATCGCCCGGTATTTCTATCAGAAACTCAGCGATACCCTGAATAATGACACTGCCAAGATTTCAGGTGTCACCCTGTGGGAAACAGACCGCGCCTGTGTGAAATATAGCGAGGAATAACTGAATGAGCACAACTCAATCCAGCAAGCACGATGAGATAGAAGACGTACAGAATATCGCCGACCAGCGTAAGATCGCCATTGACAAGGTGGGTATCAAAGATATCAAACACCCTGTCAAGGTCAGTGACCGCACCACGGGTGAACAGCATACTGTGGCTAATTTCAACATGTACGTGAACCTGCCGCACCACTTTAAAGGTACGCACATGTCTCGTTTTGTTGAAATCCTCAACCAGCATGAACGCGAAATCACGGTGAAGTCATTCCGCGAAATGCTGGGAGAAATGACGGAGCGTCTGGACGCCGAATCCGGCTACATCGAGATGAACTTCCCTTATTTCGTTAATAAGGAAGCACCGATTTCCAAAGTGCGCAGCCTGATGGATTACGACGTCACCTTTATCGGTGAAATCAAAGGCGACAAGACCGCGATGAACGTCAAAGTCGTGGTTCCTGTCACCAGCCTGTGCCCCTGCTCCAAGAATATCTCGGACTATGGCGCCCACAACCAGCGCTCTCACGTGACACTCACAGTGCGTGTGGAAAGCTTTGTCTGGATTGAAGACCTGATTGACCTGGTTGAGAAACAGGCTTCCTGTGAAATCTACGGTCTGCTCAAACGTCCCGACGAGAAGTACGTCACCGAGCGTGCCTACGACAATCCGAAATTCGTTGAAGATATGGTGCGCGACGTGGCCGCACAGCTGAATGAAGACAAACGCATCACCGCCTATATCGTGGAATCAGAAAACTTTGAATCTATCCACAATCACTCGGCTTATGCCCTCATCAGCAAGGGCTTTGATTAATCCTGATGCCTGAATAGAAAAGCCCGGTTCGACCGGGCTTTTTTGTCTGGACTTGCCAATCACCAATGCTGGCGGCCATCTTGACTTATTGAGTCCTAATACTTCTGTCGTAAATCCAGCCGTTCGCCGTTATGTTCCATATCCAGTTGTCCCAGGAAAGACATACCCAGCAGGGCGGTAGAGGGCTCAGCCCCATCCAGCACCACCGCTGCCACATTGTAGAGTTTGATTTCTTCAAGCTGCACCACATCCAGCGTCACCCTGTAACCGACCTCGTTGCCGGAGGCTGTGCGAATACCCACCTGTTCTCCACGGTAATAATCAATGCCCAGCCTGTTAGCCGTTGCCGCATTCAGCGCAATGGCAGAAGCACCGGTATCGACCAGAAAATTGACGGTATAACCGTTCACACTTCCCGCTGTAAGGTACATGCCATTGGTGGGCCAGAGGCTGACCTCGGGTTGCTCTACCGGTGCAGAAAACTGTGTGCTGATACGATTACCAAGTGGAAAATGCTGTTGTTTACCCTCAATCTCAAGCACCGCTTCATTGCTGTTGGCAGCGATCAGTTTTATGCCCCCGGGCGTACTGCCACCGACCTTGAGCAGATGCCGCTCGCCATTAACTTCAAGCACGGCTTGATTGGCAAACAGTCCCACCACAAGGATATCGAGTTCTTCAGCCGCTGCTGACAGACTGTTTAACAGTATAATAAGCGCGGTAAGCCAGTATTTAATCATGATTTTTCCCTATTCAAGCAGGCACAAATGACAGTCCAACCTTTTCCTTCCGTAACCGGCGTGATTCTGGCGGGCGGTCTGGCCCGCCGCATGGGCGGCGATGATAAAGGTCTGATCCCGTATCAGGGCCGCGCGATGGTGCGTCATGCTGTCAGCGCCATGCTGCCTCAGGTCGACACACTTATTATTAACGCTAACCGCCATCTTGAACAGTATCAGCAGCTCGGTTACCCCGTGGTCAGCGATTCGATTGAGGGTTTTCACGGACCACTGGCCGGCATGCTGACCGCGATGGAAAACACCCAGGCTGATTATATTTTGACCGCACCCTGTGACTCGCCTTTTATTTCACCTGTTTTGCGGCAACGAATGATGGAAACCATGCTGATGAATGGCAGAGAACTGGCAGTCGCCAGTGATGGTGACCGCCTGCAACCGGTTTTCAGTCTGATCCCGACCCGGCTTAAAGGCGAACTGCGTGCCTTTCTGGAGCAGGGTGAGCGGAAAATCGACCGATGGTTGATGCAGTATAAACTGGCGGAGGTGGATTTTTCGGATCAGCCTGAGACCTTTGTGAATTTCAATCACCCGGAAGATCTTGAGCAAACCAACACGCTCACAGCCCCCTTACCCATGCTCGGTATCGCTGCCTTCAGTGGCACCGGCAAAACCACCTTGCTGACCCGCTTATTACCGGAACTGAATCAGCGTGGCCTGCGGGTGGCAGTGATTAAGCATGCGCATCATAATTTTGATATCGATAAACCGGGTAAGGATAGTTATGAAATCCGAGAAGCCGGCGCGCAGCAAATGCTGATTGCCTCGTCACGGATGATGGCCCTGATGGAGAAAAGCGATGCGCCGGACAATGATCCGCAACTGGCTGATTTACTGCCCCGGCTGGAGGTCAGCAAACTCGACCTGATACTGGTCGAAGGTTTCAAGCATGAGCCTATTCCCAAGCTGGAACTGTATCGGCCCAGTCTTGGAAAACCGCTACTTTTCCGGGATGATCCACAGATTATTGCCATTGCCTCGGATGAAGCCCTTGCAGGCACGCATCCGCTGCCCGAGCTTAACATCAACGATATCGGGGCGATCGCCGACTTTATTGAACAATTTATGCATAAATGGACTGCCTGATTATGGCCGAATTTACTCCCCAACCCAGCTGCGCTGATCCGCAGGATCAGCAAAGTCTCAGTGTTGACGAGGCGCGTAGCCAGATTGAACAGTTACTGAGCCCCATCAGTAGCTGGCAGAAACTCGCCCTGCGTGACGCGCTGGGGCATATCCTGCATGCCCCGGTGATTTCGCCGCTGCAGGTACCGCCGCATAACAATTCAGCCATGGATGGCTATGCCATTCACAGTCGGGATATGGCGGCTGAGCGCTATACACTGAAGCTGGTTGGTACCGCCTTTGCCGGACAACCCTATCAGGGCTCGATCAGTCAGGGTGAATGCATCCGGATCATGACCGGCGCGATGATGCCACCGGAATGCGACACGGTCATCATGCAGGAACATGTCGCCGTTGATGGTGATCAGATCACGGTTCATGGTCAGCATCAAGCCGGCCAGAATGTGCGTATGGCTGGTGAAGATATCGAACAGGGTCAGACGGTACTGCCAGCAGGACAACGCATCACACCGGCCGATATGGGGCTGATCGCCTCGCTGGGTATTGGTGAATTGAGAGTCAGACGCAAACTACGGGTCGCTTTCTTCTCTACCGGCGATGAACTGCGCTCTATTGGCGAACCACTGGCAGCCGGTCAGATATACGACAGCAATCGCTACACTCTCTATGGCATGCTCAAAAGGCTCGACGCCGAGGTTCTGGATATGGGTGTCGTCCCGGACGAAAAAGCCGCACTGAAAAATGCCCTGGCACAGGCCGCCGCCGAAGCGGATGTGGTGATTACTTCCGGCGGCGTCTCTGTAGGGGATGCCGATTATGTGAAGGAAATGCTGGCCGAACTGGGTCAGGTCAATTTCTGGAAAATCGCGATGAAACCCGGTCGTCCACTGGCCTTTGGTAAAATAGACGATGCCCTGTTCTTCGGTCTGCCCGGCAATCCGGTGTCAGTGATGGTGACTTTCTATCAGTTTGTACAGCCGGCTTTGAAAAAGATGGCCGGTGAAAATGATCACCCGCTGCCTTTAATGCAGGTAGAGACCGACAGCCGAATCCGCAAGCGTCCCGGTCGTTTTGAATTTCAACGCGGCATTTTGTTTGAAGATGGCAGCGGCCAGCTCAAAGTACAAACCACCGGCCAGCAGGGGTCGGGGATTTTACGCTCGATGAGCGTCGCCAACTGTTTCATCCTGCTGGATGAAGACTGTGACGGCATTGAGCCCGGCACTATCGTTACCGTTCAACCCTTTGCAGGTCTGGTTTAATCATGTCTGAAGCACTCGTCAAACAACAACGCGAATTCAATAAGCTGCGTAAGCGTCTGCGTCGCAATGTCGGCCAGGCCATTGCCGATTACAATATGATTCAGGATGGCGATAAGCTCATGGTCTGCCTGTCCGGCGGTAAGGACAGTTACACCATGCTGGATATCCTGATTAATCTGCGTGATCATGCGCCGATTAATTTCGAGCTGATTGCGGTGAATCTGGATCAGAAACAGCCCGGTTTCCCGGAGCATGTCTTGCCGGAGTATCTGTCATCGATTGATGTGCCTTTTCATATCATCGAAAAAGACACTTACAGCATCGTCAAGGAAGTGGTGCCGGAAGGCAAAACCACCTGTGGCATCTGCTCGCGACTGCGTCGCGGTTCACTCTATGGCTATGCCCGCGAAAACGGCATCACCAAAATTGCACTGGGGCACCACCGCGACGATATTATCGAAACCCTGTTTCTGAATATGTTTTACGGCAGCAAAATCAAGGCGATGCCGCCCAAACTCCTCAGTGACGATAAAAGTAATATCGTGATCCGGCCGCTGGCTTATGCCTGCGAAGCAGATATCGCCCGCTACGCTGAGGCGATGCAGTTCCCGATTATTCCCTGCAACCTGTGCGGGTCCCAGGAAAACCTGCAACGCCAGAAAATCAAGGAAATGCTGCAAAGCTGGGAGCGCGAAACACCGGGACGACTGGAGAATATCTTCCGCAGTATCCAGAACATCTCACCCTCACAGCTGGCTGATGTGGATTTATTTAACTTCACCGATCTGGAACAGCAGCGTGAAGAATCCGCTGAAGAAAGAAACGCGTTTATGGATGATATGCAGCAACCAGCGCTGGCAAGATAAAAACGCAGAACCGGTATTTCAGGAGAAAGTTATCACCAGTTAGCCAGCAAAGTATTCTGAGTTGATAAGACATGTCGCTAAGTCATTGAATCTCTGAAAAACAAAGATAAAACATTGTTTTTATTTGATATTTACAGGTTGGTGAGATTTTAACCAGCGCCGGGCAGCCTGTTACAGAATAATGACTTAGCGATTTTCCCATCAGTTAACCACAGACTTATCCACAGAAAATGTGAGTAAGTCTGTAAGTCACTGATTCGCTCCGGCCGGGATTATTTTTGCAGTGGTGGTGGCGTGAAATCTTCAGCAAATTCCAGCGCATTGCCATCCGGATCACGACAGAAAAAAGCGGCTCTGCCTGACTTGCTGCGGGAAAACTCAATACCGGCTGCTTCCAGTCGTTCAGCCAACGCTTCCAGATCTTCCACCACCAGAGCCAGGTGACGATCCCGTCCACCATGGGCCGGACGGCCTTCATTGGAATCCGGATTGGGCAACTGCATCAGGTGAATCATCTGATCATCGCCGATATCCAGCCAGGCACCGTCAAACGGAAAGTCAGGTCGGTTGGGATTGAGCGGCAATTGCAGCACATCACAATAAAACTTCAGAGAACGCGGAACATCCTCAACGAGAAAACTGGCGTGCGCGATTGATTTGATCATGCGGGGTCCCGATAGTTGATGAAAAGACGCAACCTGCCGCCTGAGCGGCAGGATAGTTAGTGCTTATTTTAACGCGAAGCGCCGCCGGCACCCAAGGGTCAGGGCATCTTGCCAAGACGAGCCATTCCGTAGGCCGCCACAAAAATCAGGGCGCCACCCAGCCATTCCATGCCGCTCATACGCTCGTCGGTCAACAACCAGGCCGAGATTGCGGCTACCAGCAATTCGAACAACATCAGAATCGCGGCGCGGAAAACGGCGATTCTCGCCAGACCGTAGAGCACCGCAATCGTCATTGAGACGAAAGCCAGCCCACCAAATACCGCGACCAGCAACCAGACATTCACTGTCACCTGAGGCACCGTTGCCTGCTGCAGAAACAGCACGACAATGGCTACCATGACGACGCCCCAGTAAACAGCAAAGGTTTTGATTTCCATCGGCACTGCCGCCAGTTTGCGACTGAGTACGTTATTCACCGAAAACATAAAACTGGCGAATAGAGCCAGCCAGTCTGCCAGACCATGCGGCCAGGGAAAGCCGATTTCCGGATGCCAGAGCATCATGAAGGTGCCGGACATCGCAAGCAGAATCATCAACAGGGACTGGCGTGAGATACGCTCTCCCAGCCACCAGTGACCAAGCAGCACCGACCACAGTGGTGACAGATAAAACAGCAGCATCACCCGTACCACTTCCCCTTCAATCAGCGCCACCAGGAAAGCCAGATTGGTGAGACCGGCCGCCAGCGCCAGCGCCCATAATGACGGCGGCCATTGCTGCGCTATGCGTTTCCAGACCCAGATCAACTGCATACTGGCAACCAAAGCTGCCGCAAGATAAGCCGCCAGCGTGGTCCAGACCACTGGCATACCGGCCTGCTCCAATAAGCGCATCGGATACCAGATAAGTCCCCACATCGCGGCAGAGAAGAGGATGGCGCTAACCGCCAGAGAATATTCTTTATTGCTTGATGGGATCATGACGCCACCTTATACCACGTCAGGCAGCTAACCCGTTATAATAGTCTGATTTTCATTCTCCCCCTGGTCTCTATGAATCCGGAACTGACAAAACTGCATCCCTACCCTTTTGAAAAACTGGCGCAGCTGAAACAAGGTTGTCATCCGCCGGAAGATCTGCCACATATTGCGTTGTCCATCGGCGAGCCCAAACATCCGACGCCGGGCTTCATCACTGAGGCGGTCATCACCCATCTGCACGGGCTATCGAGCTATCCGACTACCGCCGGCAGTAATGAACTGCGTCACGCGATTGCGACCTGGCTGGATCAGCGTTTTCAGCTTGACGGTCATATCAATGCGATGACCCAGGTTTTGCCGGTCAACGGCACCCGCGAAGCGCTGTTTGCCTTCGCTCAGGCCGTGATTGACCGCAGTCAGGACCCGCTGGTCATCATGCCCAATCCGTTTTATCAGATTTATGAAGGCGCGGCGATTCTGGCCGGTGCCGAACCGTTTTATCTGAATTGTGATGCGGCCAATGGCTTTATCCCCGATTTCGACACTGTTGACGAGACGACCTGGCAGCGCTGTCAGTTGTTATACATCTGTAGTCCCGGTAACCCGACCGGGGCTGTGATCGATGAAGCGACATTGCAGCGCCTGATTGAGCTCGCCCACCAATATGACTTTGTGATTGCCGCCGATGAATGCTACTCAGAAATTTATCATGATGAAGACCAGGCTCCGGTCGGTCTGCTTCAGGCGGCTTATAGCGGTGGTTACACCGATATGCGTCGTTGCGTGGTCTTCCACAGCCTGTCCAAACGCTCTAATGCGCCGGGACTGAGAAGCGGTTTTGTGGCGGGTGATGCCGATATTTTGAAACAGTTTCTGCGTTACCGTACCTACCACGGCTGTTCCATGCCGCCTTCCACCCAGGCTGCCTCGATAGCTGCCTGGAATGATGAAGACCATGTCGCCCACAACCGCGAACTGTACCGTGAAAAATTTGAGGCCGTGTTGGAGATCCTGTCTCCGGTTATGCAGGTATCGATGCCTGAAGCCGGCTTTTACCTCTGGGCAGAGACCCCGGTCGCCGATACCGAATTTGCCCGTCAGCTGTTTGAAAAGCAGAATGTCACCGTTTTGCCCGGAAGTTATCTGGGCCGTGACACAGTTACAGGTAACCCCGGTGCCAACCGTGTGCGTATGGCCCTGGTCGCACCGCTGGAAGAATGCATTGAGGCTGCCATGCGAATTCGCAGCCTGATCGAACAATTCAATTAAATCAATGGAGAACCTCATGAGCGATATTCAGAATATTATCGAAGAAGCGTTTGAGCGCCGTGCTGAAATCAATCCGTCCAATGCCGACAGCGATGTCCGCAACGCGGTCAATGAAGCGCTGGCGATGCTGGATAACGGCAGTGCCCGTGTCGCAGAAAAACAAAATGGTGACTGGGTGGTTAACCAGTGGCTGAAAAAAGCGGTCCTGCTGTCTTTCCGTCTGAATGACAACCGTCCGATGGCCGGTGGTGAAACCCAGTATTTCGATAAAGTCGAACCTAAATTCGCCAGCTTCTCTGAAGATGACTTCAACAAAGCCGGTGTCCGTGTGGTGCCGCCTGCCGCTGTGCGTCGTGGCTCGTATATCGCACCTGGCGTGGTGTTGATGCCGTCTTACGTCAACATCGGTGCTTACGTTGATTCCGGCACCATGGTCGATACCTGGGCCACTGTCGGCAGCTGTGCCCAAATCGGTAAAAACGTCCACCTGTCCGGTGGCGTCGGCATCGGCGGTGTACTGGAACCGCTGCAGGCCGGCCCGACCATTATCGAAGATAACTGCTTTATCGGTGCCCGCTCCGAAGTCGTGGAAGGCGTCGTTGTGGAAGAAGGCTCGGTTATTTCCATGGGCGTTTACATCGGCCAGAGCACCAAGATTTTCAACCGCATGACCGGTGAAATCACCTATGGCCGTATCCCTGCCGGTTCAGTGGTGGTCTCGGGTAACCTGCCATCCAAAGACGGTAGCTACAGCCTCTACTGCGCGGTTATCGTCAAGCAGGTGGATGAGAAAACCCGTGGCAAAGTCGGCATCAACGAGCTGCTTCGCGACATTTAATGACACATCCGCAGATTTCGCCGGTAAACACAGATTATTGACAAGCTAATCTCTGAAAATCGGCGTCATCTGCGGATAACTATTTTCTCGTCTCCCTACATGACTATGCCCAGACAGGAGCTAGAAACAAGGCATGATTTTATTCGGCATCAAAAACTGCGACACGGTGAAAAAAGCCCGCCGCTGGCTGGATGATAACGGCGTTGAGTACCAATTCCATGACTTCCGTCAGGATGGGCTGGAAAAAAGTACCCTCGAAGGCTGGCTGCAGTCAGTCAAGTGGGAAACCCTGCTGAACAAACGTGGCACCACCTGGCGTAAGCTGGATGATCCGCGCAAAGATAAGCTGAATCAGGCCGTGGCTGTGGAACTGATGCTGGCCAATCCGACCCTGATTAAAAGACCTGTTGTTGAAACAGACAAGGGCTGTCTGGTTGGCTTTAAAGAAGCCGATTTTGCCGACCAATTCGGAAAATAATATGTCTGATACTATTGCACTGACTCAGGAATTGATTCGCCGTGACAGCGTGACGCCGGAAGATAAAGGCTGTCAGATTATGTTGTCCGACCGCCTCGCGCCGCTGGGTTTCAAAGCTGAGCATATGTATTTCGAGGATGTCGAAAACCTGTGGCTGCGCCGTGGCAATAAAGGGCCGATCATTGCCTTTGCCGGCCATACCGATGTCGTCCCCACCGGGCCGCTGGATAAATGGACCCACCCCCCTTTCGAAGCCAACATCGTTGATGGCATGCTCTATGGTCGCGGTGCTGCGGATATGAAAGGCAGTATCGCCGCCATGGTCACGGCCTGTGAGCGGTTTGTCAGCAAACACCCGGAACATGAAGGCAGTATCGCTTTCCTGATTACCAGCGATGAAGAAGGTCCGGCCATCAACGGCACTGTCAAAGTCGTGGAGACATTGCAAAGTCGCGGGGAAAAGATTGACTGGTGTCTGGTGGGCGAACCTTCCAGCACCGATAAAGTCGGCGATATTGTCAAAAACGGTCGTCGGGGTTCTCTGAATGGTCGACTGACTGTTAAGGGAAAACAGGGGCATATCGCCTATCCGCATCTGGCCCAGAACCCAATTCATCTGCTGGCACCGGCCTTAACCGAGTTATGTTCCATTGAGTGGGATCAGGGCAATGCTGATTTTCCGCCCACCAGCTTTCAGGTCTCCAATTTGAATGCCGGCACCGGTGCGACCAATGTTATCCCCGGCACTACCGAGATGGTGTTCAACTTCCGTTTTTCCACAGAGGTCACACATGAGGAGTTGCAAAGCCGCGTGGAGGCTGTACTGGATAAGCACCAACTGAATTATGAATTGAAATGGGAGCTGTCGGGTAAGCCATTCCGGACCGCCAGTGGCGAACTGCTGGAAGCGGTCCAGGCTGCTGTTTTTGACGTGACCGGTTATGAGACCACCTTGTCCACTTCCGGTGGTACTTCTGATGGCCGTTTCATCGCACCAACAGGCACTCAGGTGATCGAGCTGGGTCCGCTTAATGCCACGATTCATCAGATTGATGAATGCGTGTCGGTGGCCGATCTTGACACCCTGTCGCAAATTTATGAGACTCTGCTGTCTCGTTTACTCCTGAAATAGACTAAATCGTGTCCAACCGGTATCTCAATCGACATGTTCTACTGGCACTGGCAGCCATCGTGCTGCTGTTGCAGTCGTTTGCCGTGTGGCATGATGCTGAACATGCTTTCCACACTGCTGAGGCGCAGTGCGAGCGTTTAAATGCGATCAATCACCTGCCAGCCGCAGATATTTATCCGGAGCTGGCATTTGGTATTCAGACAGAAACGAGCTTTTTTGAATCGTCTGTTTACCACGCTCACCTACCGGCGACTACTCGCCGGCAGCATGCCATTCGTGCGCCACCTGTTTTTTCCTGACACAGAAAATCATTTTTAAGATTCTGATTGCCTGCTTTACGCAGCGTCACCTCTCCTGTTTGTGATGATATATCATGAGAAGTGTTACCCTGCCCTTTAGGGAAGCATGTCTCATATGAAGCAGACAGGAATATGTAACGAGGAAAAAACATGTTCCGAAAAAAACAGTCTGCACTGCTGATCAGTGCTGTCATTGCCAGCCTGCCAGCCAGTGTTTTTGCGGCACCGGCTAACCAGAGCGAAGAACCGGTGGAAATTCCCAGCCTGACGGTGACCGCCGACCCGCTGGGTGCCCGCACCCCGGACGAACTCATCTTCCCGGTCACCGTGCTGGCTGATGAAGAACTGGATAAACAACGTGCCGCCACCCTGGGCGACACCCTGAACAGCGTACCGGGCGTTGCCAACTCGGATTTCGGCCCTGGCGTTGGTCGCCCGGTAGTTCGTGGCCTGCAGGGCTCACGGGTTCAGGTACTGGAAGACGGCTTGAAAACGGTTGATATATCCGGTGAGGGCGGTGATCACACTGTTGCGATTGATGTCGGTCGTGCCGAGCAAATTGAAGTGTTCCGTGGTCCCGCCACCCTGCTCTTTGGCAGTGGCGCCGCCGGTGGTGTTATCAACGTCAAAAGTGGCCGCTTTGATCCCGATTTTGGTGATTCCCCCCGCGTCAACGGTCAACTGGGCTACGGTTACAACGGTGATGAACGCCAGGGTAATATCGGTCTGGAATTACCGGTCACCGATAACTTCGTATTGCGTACTGACTACGGTCTCCGTCGCAGCCATGATTTTGATATTGACGGCTATCAGCAAATCGGTCAGACCCGGGGCGATAAAGATACCCTGCAAAACAGTGATGCGGTCAGCGACAGCTTCTCAGTAACTGGTCTCTATAAAGGTGAATGGGGTCATGCGGGTCTGGGTTACAGCCGCTGGCGCACAGATTATGGCATTCCAGAAGTCTTCCTGGGTGAAGGCGAAGAAGAGCAGGAACGGATTCATGCCGATTATGATCGCGTCGATTTCCGCAGTGAATTCAATAATCCGCTGCCCGGCTTCAGCACGGCCCGTCTGAAACTGGCACATACCGAATTCAACCAGCAGGAAATCGGTGGTGAATTCTTTAACGGTGAACTGGAAGAGCGCGGGGTGGAAACCGAATTCACCAATGACGAGTCTGAAGCGCGTCTGGAACTGGTACATAACCCAATCGGTCTCTGGCAAGGTGTCATCGGTCTGCAGTTGAATAACCGTGAGTTTGGCGCCGAAGGTGCCGGTCATGGTCACGGTGGACATGGTGGCGACGGCTTCTATATTCGCGACAATGACACCCGCTCAATGGGTATGTTCGTATTGGAAGAATTGCCTACTGACTTTGGCCGATTGGAATTCGCAGCACGGGTGGATCACGTTCGTTCTGATCCGGTAACGCTGGATGAAGAGCGTCATATCGATTTGCCCAGTGGTGACGAGATACATCAGGAAGCCAACCTGGGTAGTCGTAGCTTCACCCCGTTCAGTCTCTCCGCCGGTTCGATTATCGACCTGGATGATAAGCATCATGTGCGTCTGGCGGTCACCCGTTCAGAACGGGCACCGTCTGCTGAACAACTCTACGCCTTTGGTGCACATGCTGCCTCAGGTACCGTTGAAGTCGGTGACCCAACACTGGATGAAGAGACCTACACCAACTTTGAAATCGGACTGGACCGCCATGCCGGGCCCTTCCGCTTTGATACCACTCTGTTCTATAACTACGTGCAGGACTTTATTTATCTCGCCTCACGTGATGACGGTACCGGCAATCCCATTCTGATTGAGGGTGATACCTTGGTATTTAATCAGCAGGATGATGCCCGTTTCTATGGCGCGGAATTCACCGCAGCCTGGGATGTGATTGAGGGCGCTGTGCCGGTGACACTGCGTCTGTCGGGTGATTATGTTCGTGCCAAGCTGGATGGCGGTGACAATCTGCCACGAATCAGCCCGGGCAGACTGGGCATCGGTGTCGATACGGCCTATCAGGACTGGTCTCTGAGCATCGATTACCGTCACATCTTCAGACAAAGCAAAAGTGCTGAACTGGAGTCCGATACCGACGGTTATGATCTGCTGTCATTTAATGCCAGCTGGGCACCTGACAGTCTGAAAGGCGCGGAAATCTATGTTCAGGGCCGCAACCTGCTCAATGAAGATGGACGCCGTCACCAGAGCTTCCTGAAGGAAGAAGCGCCGATTATCGGCCGAACTGTGATGACCGGTATTCGCTTCGATTTCGGCGGTTAACACCCAGGCAGGATGACAGCCGTCCTCGGGCGGCTGTGTTTCCTGTTCGGACATGAGTGTGGCAATTTGCTAGATTAGTAGCTGACGAGATTTAAGGAAGACATTATGGCGAACAGCGAGCAAAACAGTCAGAACACGGCCAAGGTGGTTTACCTGCTGTTGATGGTCAACATCATCATTCAATTTCTGGGCATTATCGGTGTGATTATCGCTTACGTAAATAAAAGCGATGCCCCGGCCTGGTTACAAACGCATTATCAGTTTCAGATAAGAACCTTCTGGATTGGTTTACTCTACCTGTTTATTGGCGTGGTACTCGCCACGGTCGCTATCGGCTATTTCATTCTGCTGTTCTGGGTCATCTGGCTCATTGTGCGCTGTGTCAAAGGCATCAAATACCTGGATCAGAATCAGCCTTACCCCAACCCCACCAGCTGGCTGTTGGGCTGAGCAAACTTGAAACCGCGCCCCGGCGCGGTTTTTTTATTCCCGATGGAACGCCATCGGGCCGTTGGCTTCCTGCGTCGGCATCAGTTCCAGCGTGGTGACATTGACATGCTGCGGAGTATTCACCAGCCACCAGACCGTGTCTGCGACATCCTCAGCACGTAGCGCAATCGTACCCTGGTAAACCTTATCTGCCCGGTTTTTATCATCCTTGAAACGCACCATGGAGAATTCGGTTTCAGCATTTCCCGGCTCGATATTGCTGACCCTGACATTGGTCCCTAATAGATCGGCTCTGACAGCCAGAGAGAATTGGCGCACAAAGGCCTTGGTGCCACAGTAAACATTACCGCCGGGATAAGGCCAGTTGCCGGCCACTGAGCCGATATTGATGATATAGCCGGTTTTGCGCTCGACCATGCCTGGTAAGACTGTGCGGGTGCAGTACAGCAGCCCCTTGATATTGGTATCGACCATTTTCTCCCAGTCATCAAGACGGGTTTCATGAGCGGCTTCCAGCCCCAGTGCCAGCCCGGCATTATTGATCAGCACATCAATCTTATTGAAGGCATCAGGTAAGTCGGCAAAAGCCTGTTCCACCGCCTGCCGGTCACTGATATCGAAACAGCTGGTGTGCACCCTGTCCGCCCCGCCCAGTGCCTGTTGCAGTTCGTCCAGCCGCTGTTGACGGCGACCGGTAATAATCAGTCGCCAGCCCTGCTGGGCAAACAGCCGAGCACAGGCCTCTCCGAAACCGGAGGTAGCACCGGTGATCATCACAACAGGGGTGGCATTCATAGTTTGTCCTTATGTTGATGACAATGTCTGCTGATGCAATTCAGCGACAACAGCAGCCTTATAAGCGCTCAGGCACCTTCCGAGAACACAATGGTTCTACGACCACTGATTATTATGCGGTGTTCGATATGGGCTTTGACTGCCCGCGCCAGTACCAGTCGCTCAATATCTTTACCAATCATGACCAGATCTTCCGGGCTGTTATCATGCATGACTCGCTCGACATCCTGTTCGATAATCGGCCCCTCATCCAGCTCAGCAGTCGCATAATGCGCCGTGGCGCCAATCAGTTTAACGCCGCGTTCATAAGCCTGATGGTAAGGTCTGGCACCCTGGAAAGCCGGCAGAAAGCCGTGATGAATATTAATGACGCGACCGGCGAATTCACGGACAAAGTCTTCCGACAGGATCTGCATGTAGCGCGCCATCACCACCAGGTCAATCCCGTATTCTTCAAGTAAACGCTTGATCGCTTCTTCCTGCTGCGGTTTGGTGTCTTTGGTGATTGGCAGGTGATAGAAAGGTTTGTCGAACTGCTTTGCCATATATTCAAGATCATCATGATTACCGATGATCAGCGGTATATCGCATTTCAGTTCACCTTCCAGCTCACGCAATAACAAGTCATAGCCACAGTGTGAGGCACGGGTCACCATCAAAGCCACGCGGTAGGGTTTCGCGCTGTAGCGTACTGACCAGGTCAGATTCATCTTCCGGGCAAAACCATCAAACTCGGTTTCGAGTTGCCCGGTCGGCATCTGTCCTTCGTCTTCCAGCCGGATCCGCATAAAATACTGGCCGTTTTCGACATCGGTATATTGCTGGCAATGCAGGATGTTAAATTCTCTCTCCGCAAAAAAGCCGGTAATACCGGCGACCAGTCCCTTGCGGTCTGGGCATTGAACCAGGAAAACAATCGCACTCATTTCAGTCTTTCCATAAAGGCGGCCGGACCGCGCTGCTAAATGCCAAATCCTACCTGATTATTGATACTCGTTGTACTTATCAGCGCGGCCTTTGACTCTGTCTTTGGGATATTTGGCCGCATTCTTGGCCATCTTGTTTTTCACTGCCTGATTCAAATCAATGCCCAGATCATGACAGAGATAACTGAGGTAGACCGCCACATCGGCAATTTCATCCTCCAGATGTTCACGTTTTTCCGAGGCCAGCATGGCGCTGACTTCATCTTTGTTTCGCCACTGGAACCACTCCAGCAACTCTGCCGCTTCGATAGAGAGCGATATCGCAATATCCTTGGGATTATGAAACTGCTCCCAATCGCGTTCTTTGCGAAATTGAATCAGTTTATCCAGCAAGTGTTTCTCAATCATTGGCCAGGAACTCCTCGACAACCTGTTTGAATTGCTGCGGACGCTCAGCATGGACCCAGTGGCCGGCTTTTTCAATCGCCTGGAACTGCGCCTGTGGAAATTGCTGCCTGATCAGCGCCCGGTCATCATCGGTCACATACTCAGACAATGAGCCATAGACAAACAAGCTGTTAGCACTAACGGTGGCATTTTCACATACCGGTGCCATCAACTGCGGGTAATTGGCTTTCAGTGCCGGCAGGTTAATCCGCCAGTAAAGCCCTTCATCCCCCGATTGCAGGTTCATCAAAAGAAACTGACGCACACTTTTGTCTGTGACTGTGTCAGCAAGCGCTGCATCGACTGCTGAACGCGAGTCCAGTTTTTTCAGATCCAGTGCCAGCATCGCGTCCATCAGCGGCGTATGTTCGCTGAAATAGCGGCGCGGTGAGATATCGACCACCACCAGCTTCTCCACCCAGGCGGATTGCTCGGCCGCAAACTGCATGGCGACCTTGCCTCCCAGCGAGTGGCCCAGTACGTGCACTTTATGCAAGCCCAAATCACCGCATAACTGTTCGATATCGGCTGCCATGCTGGCGAAATCCTGCGTATCGCTGTGCGGTGAGCGTCCATGGTTTCTCAAATCGACACTAATCACGCGGTAATAGCGCGAAAAATACCTGGCCATACTGCGCCAGTTGTCGGCTGAACCGAACAGACCGTGGATGATGATTAAGGGATGGCCTTCACCGCTGTCTTGATAATGCAATTTCATGGCTTGCTGCTTGAACGATATAATGTTGAATTCATTAACGGGAGTATAACGTGGAAGATGAAACCATACTGGTGATGCTGGTCAAGCAGTATGCTGACAAATTCGGCATTACCTTCAGCTCAAAATATCTGGATGATCCGGAAAAGAAACAGAAACTGATCACACTGATTCAGGAGGCTGTCGCCGGCAAACGCGGCCCCGTCACTGACGCTGATCTCGATTCATAAAAAAAGCCACCGTCAGGTGGCTTTTTTCATTCAGTCGTCGAGTTTTTCGAACACCAGGCAGGCATTGGTACCACCAAAACCAAAACTGTTGGACATCACCGTGGTCAGGCCGGCGTTATCAACGCGTTCGCGCAGAATCGGCATGCCCTCCGCTTCCGGATCCAACTGTTCAATATTGGCAGATGCAGCAAGGAAGTCCTGATTCAGCATCAACAGGCTATAGATGGCTTCCTGCACGCCAGCGGCACCGAGTGAATGGCCCGACAAGGATTTGGTGGAGCCGACATAGGGAATCGCATCACCGAAAGTCCGCTTGATCGCACCCAGCTCAGCCAGGTCACCCACCGGTGTCGAAGTACCATGGGCATTGATGTACTGAACTTTGCCACGGGCCGTAGACATCGCCAGTTGCATGCAACGCTCGGCGCCTTCCCCTGAAGGTGCGACCATATCATAGCCATCAGAAGTCGCACCGTAGCCGGTGAGTTCAGCGTAGATCTTTGCGCCACGAGCTTTGGCGTGCTCGTATTCTTCCAGCACAATCACACCACCACCACCGGCGATAACAAAGCCGTCACGGTCAGCATCATAAGCGCGCGAGGCTTTGTCCGGGGTCTCGTTGTATTTGGTTGATAAAGCACCCATGGCATCAAATAATGAACTCATAGACCAGTGTTCTTCCTCACCGCCACCGGCGAAGACAATATCCTGTTTACCGAGTTGGATCTGCTCCATCGCAGTGCCGATACAGTGCGCACTGGTGGCACAGGCCGATGACATGGAGTAATTGATGCCTTTGATTTTGAAAGGTGTCGCCAGACAGGCAGATGTGGTGCTGCCCATCACCTGGGTGACACGATAAGGCCCGATACGTTTCAGACCTTTTTCACGCAGGATATCCGCCGCTTCCACCTGGTTGGATGAAGAAGCGCCGCCCGACCCCATGATCAGACCGGTGCGGATATTGGAAATCTGTTCTTCTTTCAGACCGGCATCATCAATGGCCTGCTGCATCGCAATATAACTATAGGCAGCGGCATCGCCCATGAAACGCAGGGTCTTGCGATCGATATACTCTTTGAAATCGATATCAATGGTGCCGGCTACATGGCTGCGAAAGCCCATATCGGCATAGTCCTGTTTGAACCTGATACCGGAACGACCTTGGCGCAGGGATTCAGTGACTGTCTCGGCATCGAGCCCCAGACAGGATGTAATACCGAGTCCTGTAACAACTACACGTCTCATCATTAAATCCTAAAAATCATCAGTGGAGGTAAACAGACCGACACGCAGGTCTTTGGCCACATAGATCTCACGACCGTCGACCGACACTGTGCCATCAGCAATAGCCAGCACCAGTTTACGTGCGATCACCCGCTTAAGATCAATCCGGTAGGTGACCTTTTTAGCTGTCGGTAATACCTGACCAGTAAATTTTACTTCACCGGAGCCCAGGGCACGGCCTCGACCGGGATTGCCGTCCCAGGCCAGGAAGAAACCGACCAGTTGCCACATCGCATCAAGACCGAGACAGCCGGGCATCACCGGATCACCGGGGAAATGACAGGCAAAGAACCACAGGTCAGGATGAATATCCAGTTCAGCAATGATTTCGCCCTTGCCATATGCTCCGCCGGTATTGGAGATATGAGTAATGCGGTCCATCATTAACATATTTGGAATGGGTAACTGAGCATTGCCGGGACCAAACATCTGTCCGTGTCCGCATTGCAATAATTCTTCGTAGGTAAATGATGATTGCTTACTCATGAACTCTCTTAAATAACCCGCCAATAGGGCATCGTATGATAGCACGAACGTTTCCAAACCAGAAAAAAACCGGCTGTAACGCCACTAAAAAAAAGCCACGACACAATGTCGTGGCTTCTCTGTTTAAATTAAAGACGTCGGTTTTACTGATTGGCAGCGATAGTCGTCGCAGCTTCAGGTAATTCGACATTCAGACCTTGCAGCAACATACCCATGCTGTTGAGAATACGGTACATCGCGTAAAGCTCGTCATACTTGGTATTTACCAGTGCAGTGCGGGCTCTGAATACTTCGTTTTCAGAATCCAGCAAGTCAAGCAGGGTACGCTGTCCCAGGCTGAACTGTTGCTGATAAGCGTCACGCGCTTTTTCACTCGATTCGACGTGCTGAATACGCGCTGGCATCTGGCTGCGCAGTGTTTGCCAGGCATTCCATGAGAGACGAACACTCTCTTCGACCTGACGATGCGTATTGTTGCGGATTTCTGCTGCCTGATTAATCAGGAAAGCCGTTTCTTCTCGGCGTGCACTGTCACGACCGCCATTGAAGAGGTTATAGCGCAGACGCAGCATCGCGGTAATATCTTTGTCCTTACCTTCAATACCATCAATATCATGGTCGGCACGGGTACCGACTTCCAGGTGAAGGTCGGGATAAAACGGCGCCTTGGCTGTGGCGTGCTGAGCTTCCGCAGATTCAACATCATAACTGGCAAGACGCAATGTCGGATGGTTTTCTGTGGCAATGGCAATCGCTTCGTCAATACTTGCAGGAATCATAGTGATGGGGGAATCCGGCAATGATAAGGAAGCTGGCTCCATGCCCACAACACGGATATAAGCTGTTTCAGCATCTCTGAGATTAGCCAGCTCTGACTTCAGGTTAGCTTCAGCCAGTGCCAGACGTCCCAGGCTTTGTTCCATATCTGCTTTTCTACCGACACCACGCTCGGCACGAAGCAGAATCTGATCATGCGTGCGCTCATGTGCTTCCAGGTTGGTTTGTGCTAACTCAACCAGTTGCTGCTGACGCAATACGTTGTGATAGGCCAGAACCGCATCAAGTGCCGTATTTTCAGCGGCGCTATAGACACCAAAAGCCCGTGAATTTGTTCTGGCTTGTTGACGATCAACTTCATTACTGGTCTCGAAGCCGTCAAACAACATTTGTCTCAGGTTGAGACTGGCTTCATCTCGATTGAGGTGAACTTCACCGCGTCCTGAGTTCCGAGTACTCGGATTGTCGGTCATTTCCCAACCCGTACCGATCGCCAGGTCCAGTGTAGGATAATAACCCGCCCTCGCCTGGTCTACTTCTTTCGATACTGCTTGTCTCTCGTGTGTGGCCGCTAAAACATCAGGGTTGGTTTTTACCGTTGCATCCACTGCTTCCTGAAGCGTATCTGCATTAGCCATGCTAACCGAGATGCACAAAGGGATGACGATAGCTAAACGTTTCATAATTGCTAATCCTATTTTTTTATGTGACGCTTTCGGCGGCCCCTCAGGCGTCACAAGTCAAACATCCAAAACTGTTTTAAGTTGCACTTTTAAGCAACTGTATTACAACATAAGCTGTCCCGCAATGGAATCCTCAACGCAGATCCCGGAACAATATCGCCAGTGATAGTCGATCTGGCAGATTCATTTTCTGGAAAATGGTCGTCAGATGGGCTTTAACGGTACGCTCCGTGATATTGAGCTGTCTCGCAATCATCTTATTGGTTGCCCCATGACTGACTAATTTAGCCACTTCCGTTTCTTTCGGAGAGAGGCTTTCCAGTGCCTGACGCTGCGCGTCACTTATTTCCGGTTTATGTGTTAATTCGTCTATCAGACCTGAAATCACATGCCTTTCCACCCAAACCTCACCATTCATGATCAGCTGCATGGCATCATCAAGCTTATCCAACGCCAATTCCTGGTTGAAGTAGCCGCGAGCCCCCTGTTTCAGGGCCTCAATCTGAATCGCCATCGGTCTGGGTGGCCCGATGATCAATACCCGACTTCCTTCACATTGCTGGGCCAAAGCACTGAGCTGATGATCCATCTCGCCTTCAAACAAGGACTGATGACACAGAATCAACTGTGGAGAAATCTCATTCACGGCAGACAGCAGTGAGGCGATATTATCAAAATCATTAACATCATAATGTTCTGGTAAAGCCTGCTTGATAGCTTGTAGCCGGTTCTGATCAGGGATGACCATGAAAAGGCAGGTCTGTGTCATCGTTGTCTCGTTCATTTAGATGATTCCGTCCATCAACGCTCTCTGAGCGCCTCATTTTTAGCTTTAAGGATGGGTTTGAGCAAATAATCCAACACGGTCTTTTTACCCGTCAGAATATCTACCGTCACCGTCATACCAGGGATAATTTCTAACGGTCCTTTACTACTGTCAATATAGTTCTTCTCTGTACGCAGGTATATCAGATAAAAACTTTCGTCTTCTTCGTTGGTGATGGTATCGGCACTGATCCGTTCCAGCGTTGCAGGCAAACCACCATAAATAGAAAAATCATACGCGGTAAATTTAATCATCGCATTTTGCCCTGGACGCAGGAAAGCAATATCCGGCGGCCTGATGTGGGCCTCTATCAAAAGGCTGTCATCGACAGGGACGATTTCAACAATATCTTCACCCGGCTGAATGACGCCGCCAACAGTATTGATCATCAGTCGGTTTATTTTGCCCTTGACCGGTGCCCTCACAAGGGTACGGCTGACCCGATCCTCTGCCGAAGTAATCGTGGTCTGGGTTCTGCCCAGTTCGGCCTGAACTTCACTCAACTGGGATGCCGCTTCAGACTGAAACCGTACTTTCACATCTTCAATTTTCTGCCTGACTTCATTGAGGCTGGATTGAATTCGTGGAATCGCCAGTCTGGTGGTTTCCATTTCACCACGCAGATCATTCACCGTGCGTTTGAGCCTCAGGATCTCAACCTCAGAGATCACACCCACTGACACCAGTGGTTCTGACATTTTCAGTTCTTCATTACTGAGTTCATAACTGGTGCGCAGTTTATTCAGCTTGGCCTGATTTTCCGCCAGTTCCTGCTGCCTTTGACGGGCCTGCTGCTGTAACACGTCAATATTGCTTTGCAATTCCCGCTGACGGGTTTCATATAAACGCCGCTCTGCTGATGCGAGCTGGGGGCGTTCCTCAACCAGCTTTTCGGGAAGGACCAGTTCTTCGCCGCGTGCCTCTGCTTCCAATCGGGCAACACGGGCCTGCAGTTCCCAATATTTGAGTTTGCTCTCCATAAAGGATGATGAAAAGCGTGTGTCATCAATCCTGACCAGTACATCGCCTTTTTCGACGATTTCACCCTCAGAAACCAACACTTCCGACAGGATGCCGCCTTCCAGATTCTGCACAATCTGAATTTTGCTGGAAGGAATGACTTTACCCTCACCACGGGTAACCTCATCCAATTCTGTCTGACTGGCCCACCAGATAGCACAGACAAAAAACAAAGCAGTAAGAATCAACAGAGAGTGGCCGGTGCGAGGCGAGCTTTCCATGGTCGCCGCGCTGACCTCTGACATGAATTCAATATCTTCCGGGTTTGAACGTTTGAACCAGGCCATGCGTTTATCCTTTAGACACCTTAATATGGCCTTTTTTCAGTGCCTCTAGTATTTGATCACGCGGACCATCCGCGACCAAATGCCCTTGATCCATGACTATAATCCGCTCAACCAGACTCAGCAAAGAGGCTTTGTGGGTGACCAACAACAGTGTTTTGTCTTCCAGCTCTTCTGATAGCTTGGCCTTAAACCGTTCTTCTGTGCTGTTGTCCATGGCGTTGGTCGGTTCATCCAGTACCACAACAGGCGGGTCCATCAGCAAGGCTCTTGCAACCGCGACACTTTGACGCTGACCACCGGACAAACCTTCACCCCGCTCCCCTACCGGCATATCAAAGCCCGATGGATGACGATTAACAAATTCGGTCACACCGGCGACATCAGCGGCTTTCAGCACCGCAGAGTCATCGGCAAAAGGCGCCACCATGGTGATATTGTCACGAATACTGCCGAAGAACAGGACCACGTCCTGGGGGGCATAGCCCACGTTACGGCGCAAATCGACCGGATCAACCTGACGTATATCCGTTCCGTCCAGCAGAATGGAGCCTTCATCTGGCTCGTAGAGTCCCAGAATCAACTTTTCGATGGTACTTTTACCGGAACCGATACGGCCGATAAAAGCCACTTTCTCACCCGGTTTTATCGTGAAAGAGATCTCAGAAAGCGCATCCATGGGCTGATTCGGGTAACGGAATGTGACTTTTTTGAATTCAACCCCGCCTTTGAATTCAGGACGATGCAGAAACTCACGACCGGACGGTCTTTCTACCGGCAGATTCATTAATGAGTTGAGTGACTGCAGTGCCGCTTTCGATTGATGATAACGGGTAAGGATACCAGCCATCTGCGCCATGGGCGCAAGCGCGCGTCCGGTCAGAATAGTCGACGCAATCAACGCACCCATCGTAATTTCATTCTCGGTAATCAGGTAAACACCATAAACCACCACAGTGATGGTCGCCATCTGTTGCAAAAAAGAAGTGAAGTTGACCGCAGTGGACGACAGCAAACGGGCACGTTGACTGTACTTAGTCATAAAGCCAACGGTCTGTTCCCACTTACGCTGGATTGGCGTTTCAGCGCCAATACTTTTTATGGTTTCCAGCCCGGTCAGTGTCTCAATCAAAGTCGAGCTTCGCTGTCCGGAATGGCGGAACAAATGTTGGATCGTTCTCCCCAACGGGACCTGAATAATCAGACTGACCAGTATCGTCAATGGAATCACGGCAAGCGGAATATAGGCGACAGGTCCCGCAAGCATCCAAATAACAGCAATAAACAAAAAGGCGAACGGTAAATCGATCAGTGTGGTCAGTGTGGCCGAAGTAAAGAAGTCCCGGAATGATTCGAACTCCTGCATGCTGTTAGCAAACGAGCCGACTGAGTTAGAACGGGCAGCCATTTTGACAGCCATCACTTTTTCAAAAATCGTGGATGACAGCATCACATCAGCGCGCTTGCCGGCCATGTCTATGAAATAAGCCCTCAGGGTTCGCAGCAGCAATTCGAATAAGAATACCGTCGCGACACCAATGGCCAGTACCCATAATGTTTCAGTGGCATGATTGGGCACGACCCGGTCATAGACATTCATAATAAACAGAGGCGAAGCCAGGGCGAAGCTATTGACCAGTATCGAGGCAACGAAGACCTCACTGTAAATTGGCCAGAAGCGCATAATCGTGCCCCAGAACCAATGCGAGGCTCGTGGTATGGCGGTGTACTCAGTGCGTCTGTCAAAATGATGAACTGGCTTGATAAAGATGGCGTAGCCGCTGTAGGCAGCCTCCAGTTCTTTTACGCTGAGTTCTGACTCTCCTTCACCGGTTTCAGGGAAAATCACTTTTGCCTGCTTACCCTTCACTTCCAGCAGGATGCAGGCATTACTGCCTTCCAGTATTAAAACCGCAGGCAGCACCAGATTCGAAATCTTACCCAGTGAGCGTTTTACAACCTTGGAGGAGAGTCCAGCCCGCTCGGCGGCGCGGGAAAACAAGCCGGGCGTGAGCCGGTTGTCCACCAGTGGTAATCCTGCCGTTAATGAGTCCGGGCTGTGGGGCTTGTTGAGGATTTTTGAGAGGATGGTCAGACATCCCAGCAATGGATCGTCAAAACTGCGGTAGCCATCCTCTGGTTCCCATTGCGTTTTATTATTCGAATTGATGACTTGCTCCGTATTCATCTCTTATTCATGCTGGGATCTAATTAATTTGATGAGTTTCACAGTTTTTTGATTTACTGTAAAGCCCACTATACATTAAATTTCAGTCAATCAAGTGACAGCGGGAGCAAAGACGTGGCGTATGTAAGAAGAAATGAAGAAGGCAGGATCATCAATGTCTACGACTCACCTGAGCCGGGTGCCAACGAGTATCTCTCGATTGAATCAGAAGAGTTGATCTCATTTCTGACTCAAACCGATGATGCCGATGCTGCGCGGGTTGCTCTATCCATGTCGGATATGGCGCTGGTCAGGGTACTGGAAGACTTGATAAACACACTGATTGATAGAGGTGTGATCCTGTTTACCGATCTGCCTCCAGCCGCCAGAGAAAAGCTGGCCAACCGTGAGAAAATCCGTGACCAGCTAAACGACCTCGATAACCTGATGGGCGATGATCAGGGCCTTCTCTGAATTTTCAGCTAGGATTTTCTAGTGCGTCTCGGCGGTCGCTGTGCTCTTTTTTCCGTTGTTTCTGCCGGTTTCGGCTTTCTGTCACGATAGGGGTTTTCACTGGTCTTGAATTCAATCATTACCGGCGTTCCCTGCAACTTAAGTACTTCCCTGAAAGTGTTTTCCAGATAGCGTTTATAGCTGTTCGGCGTGGACTCGGTCTGATTGCCGTGAATGATGATCCGGGGTGGATTCTTGCCACCCAGATGTGCATACCGAAATTTAATCCGTCTTCCTCTGACCAGCGGCGGCGGATGGTCAGCTACAGCATCTTCCAGTACCCGCGTCAGTCGTGAGGTCGGCACTTTAGTCATCGCTGACTGGTAAGCCTGTCTGACCGATTTCAGTAGTAGTCCGACGCCACTCCCATGCAAGGCAGAAATAAAGTGTGTCTTGGCAAAATTCATAAATGGCAAACGACGCTCGACATTGGCTGCCACCCACTCGCGTTCACTTTTTTCCAGACCGTCCCATTTATTGATGGCAAGTACCACAGCCCGACCACTCTCAACAATCAGACCGGCCAGGTGCAGATCCTGCTCAACAATACCCTCATGTGCATCCAGCACAAGCATCACGACATTGGCATCTTCGAGCGCCTGCAGGGTTTTGAGCACACTGAACTTCTCCAGCTTCTCAGACACTTTGGAGCGGCGTCTGACACCAGCAGTATCAATCAGTGTGTAATTGACGCCGTCTTTTTCAAACGGGATATGAATACTGTCACGTGTGGTGCCAGGTTCATCGAAAGCGACGACACGTTCCTCGCCCAGCAGACGATTGATCAGTGTCGATTTGCCGACATTCGGGCGACCAAGTACGGCCAGGCGAATATCATCACTGTCATCGTCCAACTCAGCCAGTTCCTCCTCGCTGAGTTCCTCCACCACTGCTTCCGGCACCGCATTTCTGATCTCATTGAATACGCCGGTGATCCCCCGCCCCTGGGTCGCAGAGATCACCAGTGGCTCAGCAAGGCCCAGCGCATAAAATTCAGCAGCCACCAGTTCCCGTTGCTCGCCTTCAGTCTTATTGATAACCACACGGACAGGCTTACCCTGGTTGCGCAGTTGCTGTGCGATGTCATGATCTGCCGGCATTAAACCGGCACGACCATCGACCACAAACAGCACCAAATCGGCCTCATCAATGGCCAGTTGTGCCTGTTTACGCATCAGCTCGGCCATGTTGTCAGTCAAATCAGTGAGACCGCCGGTATCGATCAGGATAAAGTCCAGCCCCTCCTCACGAACAGTACCGTAGATTCGATCCCGCGTGAGTCCCGCAAAATCGGCGACAAGGGCATCACGGCTTCGTGTGAGCCGATTAAATAAGGTGGACTTGCCGACATTAGGCCGGCCCACCAAGGCAATAACGGGTTTCAAAATCAGGGTACCTGCACAGCTGTAATCGTGCCATCAGCGGCTGTCGCATAAAGCTTGCCATCGCGAACAAAGGGTTTGCTGACAATGGCACTGTCGGCAATCTGTTGTCTGGTCACAAAACGACCGTCATTGCGTGCGATCCAGTGCAGATAACCTTCAAAGTCACCCACCACAACATAATCACCCGCTACTACCGGCCCAGTTACCTGACGACGCACCAACCGGGTTTGTCGCCAGAGCGCATCACCACTGCCATCCTGTACCGCCCAGACATTACCCTCGTCATCCGTCACATAGACCGCTTCTCCGGGCACAGCAGATAATCCAGCCTGAGACGACATGTCACGCGACCAGTAAATCTGACCAGTGTTCACATCAACGCCAGCCACCTTACCCTGATAAGTCACAACATAGACCGTATCATTCACAATCACCGGATCCGCATCAATATCCACCAGTCGGTCCAGCTCAGTCCGGCCACTGGGCACCGCGATGCTTTTTTCCCAGATAACGCTGCCGTCTATGATGGATAGCGCAACCAGTTTGCCGTTGTCATAACCTGCAATCACACGGTCATCAGCAATAACGGGCGCACCGGCACCACGCAGACTCAAAAGCGGTACCGCACGCTGGTAAGACCACAATACTTCACCGGACTCAGACGACAGGCCACTGACACGGCCATCCGCTGTTCTGGCGACAACAACACCCTCAGCAGCACTGGGCGGGGCCAGCACTTCACTGGTCAGGCGGGTACGCCATAACTCATCACCATTTTCGGCTGAGAGTGCCACCACATGGGCATTTTTAGTGCCGATTAGCGCCATGTTCAAACCACCGCCAGCACCAGTAACGACTGGCATATCCAGTTCCGTTTCCCAGATTCGACGGCCGGTTTCAGCATTGAAGGCGCTTACTTCACCTTCGTAGTCGACAGCGAAGATTTTCCCCTCTTCCCACCAGGCGGCAAGCTCGTTGCCGGTCTCATCAGCACCATCGCCGGCCTGATTATCCCAAATCACATCAGGCTCAAATTCCGGTGTAAATTCGGTCAGTTCACTGGGCGGCGCTTCATAGACATCTTCGACAAACAGATATTCGACAGCACTGCAGCCACTCACAAGCAGCGACAGTAATAAAACAGGAGAGAGATATTTAAGCTTCATCCGCTTTCGCCACATCATCAAGTTTGATTTCTAACAGAGATTGTCTGGGCTCGCCCGGGGTCAACTGGGCCAGCGCTTGCTGGTAGGCAGCTTTCGCTGCAATCGTATCTCCCTGAGCCAGGTTGATATCCCCTTTCAGCTCGGCAAACAGTGAACTGAACGCCTGAGAGTCGGCTTCAGCAATCAGACTCAGTGCCTCATCAAGCTTATCCTGGCTGAATAAGACCCGTGCCAGCCGCAGTCTTGCCAGTTCGCGATGGCTCTGAAGTTTGGCTTCGTCTCGCACCCAGCTTAGATAGTTCACTGCGGCATCAGCCTGCCCGTCGTTCAGTTTACTCTCAGCCATTTCCAATGCAGCGAACACGGCATAGACCGAGGAAGGGTAATCCTGCATCAGCGTTTCAACTGTGCGCTCAGCATCTGCGGATTCAGCTTGAGACAATTGAACCGCAGTCTGTTGATAAATCACCGCAGCCTGCTGGGTTTGCACCTGCTGATAATTCATCCAGTAACGAAACCCGAAAATGCCTGCCAGGCCGAGGATAATGCCGGCAATGACTGAACGACCATTTTCTCGCCACCACTGCTTAATGGCTTCTGCTTTCTCTTCATCAGATGCATAGATGTCCATGCTTTCTCCTTGCGCTGTCTGTCCGCAGACGGTTTATTCAAAACCTGAGATTATACGTTTTTCTTGACAGCTTGTGGATCTTGTCTACTCGTGATCACCAACGCACCCGCATGGTGCAGATAACGCCATCAACGCACCACAAAAAAGCATTCAAGCGCACAACTTTCGCACACATACTTTTTAAGTCATTGATTTATATGTTATGTCTATTTTGGTGCAACTCTTGCTATTTTGGTGCTCTACTCAAAATAAAAAAGGACAAGATTGTGCAAACCTCAGCTGACGTTTTATTTATATTACTGGGCGCCATCATGGTCTTAGCCATGCATGCCGGCTTCGCCTTCCTGGAAGTCGGTACGGTGCGAAAGAAAAATCAGGTCAATGCCCTAGTCAAGATTATTGTGGACTTTGCTGTTTCCAGCATGGCCTATTTCTTTATTGGTTACGGCATCGCCTACAGCCTTAACTTCTTTGATGCGGCACCGTCATTGACAGAGAACAATGGATACGCTCTGGTGAAGTTTTTCTTCCTGCTGACCTTTGCTGCAGCAATTCCTGCCATCGTTTCTGGTGGCATTGCTGAACGTGCGCGCTTTAACCCGCAACTGATCGCCACCTTTTTTATCGCCGGGTTTGTGTATCCGTTTTTCGAAGGCATTACCTGGAATGGCGCTTTCGGTATCCAGGACTGGCTTGCTAATCAATTTGGCGCCGGGTTTCATGATTTCGCCGGTTCAATAGTAGTACACGCTGTGGGTGGCTGGATCGCACTGGCAGCCGTGCTGCACCTGGGGCCTCGTAACGGGCGTTATGGTAAGGGCGGAGAGATGTATGCGCATCCACCGTCCAGTATTCCTTTCCTGGCACTGGGTGCGTGGATTCTGAGCGTTGGCTGGTTCGGTTTTAATGTGATGTCCGCTCAGGAAATTGACGGTATCAGCGGCCTGGTCGCCGTCAACTCATTGATGGCAATGGTTGGCGGTATTCTGGCGGCCTGCCTGATGGGTCGCAATGACCCGGGCTTTGTTCATAATGGCCCGCTGGCGGGTCTGGTCGCGATTTGTGCCGGCTCGGATATCATGCACCCACTTGGTGCGCTGACCACAGGCCTGGTTGCCGGCGCCCTGTTTGTCTGGACCTTCACCTTGACCCAGAACAAATGGAAAATTGACGATGTACTGGGCGTATGGCCATTACACGGTCTCTGTGGTGTCTGGGGTGGTATTGCGGCTGGTATTTTCGGCCAGATGGCACTCGGTGGCATGGGCGGGGTCAGCTTCGCATCACAGTTGATAGGCACGGCACTGGGCGTGACAGTCGCCTTCGTAGGCGGCTTTGTTGTCTATGGTGTCCTGAAAAAACTGATGGGACTGAGACTGAGTCAGGAAGATGAATACCAGGGCGCCGATTTAAGTATTCACAAAATCAGCGCTTCACCCAGTAACGACTGACAGGACAATATCCGGTGGCTGTGAAATACAGCTACCGGATAATGCCGCCTTCCTGTTTAGCCAGGAAGGAGAAAAGAATTTCCAGTTCACTGCTCTCCTGCTGGATCGAATGCAGTTTCTGTTCTGCTTCTTCCAGGCGAAGACCGGATCGATACAGGTACTTATAGGCCTGACGAATATTCCTGATCTGATTGTCAGTGAACTGTCTGCGACGCAGGCCTTCAACATTAACCCCGACCGGTTTGGCCATATGGCCAGAGACCAGCACGTAGGGCGGAATATTGCGTGAAATCACGCTGCCCATAGCGCTGAAACTGTGGGAGCCCAGGTAATTGAACTGACTGACCAGGGTAAAGCCCCCCAGGATCACGTAATCATCAATCAATACATGACCAGCCAGTGAGGCATTGTTGGCGAAAATATTGTCGTTACCGACGATGCAGTCGTGAGCAATATGGACATAGGCCATAATCCAGTTATTGCTACCAATTCGGGTTATCCCGCCACCGCCTACTGTGCCGCGGTTGATCGTCACTGACTCACGAATCAGGTTGTTATCACCGATTTCCAGCCAGGTATCTTCGCCATAGAATTTTTTATCCTGTGGCTCTTCACCGATGGAAGCAAACTGAAATATACGGTTATTCTTACCGATTCGGGTTGGGCCGTTAATCACAACATGGGACATGATTTCACAGCCGGCTCCGATTTCCACCTTGGGTCCGATAACTGTAAAGGGGCCGATTTTGACGTCATCTGCAATGATGGCGCTGGGGTCGATAATGGCGCTGGGATGAATCACTTGGGCATTTCTTGATTAACACACATGATATCAGCGCTGACTACGACTTCACCGTCAACACTGGCTTCACCACTGAACTTCCATAAGTTTCGTTTATTTTTAATCAATTTGACTTCCAGTTTCAATTGATCACCGGGCTCTACCGGTTTTTTGAAGCGGGCATTATCAATGCCGGCAAGATAATACAGCGCGTCGTCGGAATGAATCGCATCCGCCGTCTTAAAAGCCAGCAGACCGGTAGCCTGCGCCAGCGACTCAAGAATAAGCACACCGGGCATGATCACACGCTGAGGGAAATGGCCGGTGAAATGGGGCTCATTAAAGGTGACATTTTTGATGCCGACCAGATGCTCACCGGGGGTAAATTCAATCACTCTGTCAATCAACAGGAATGGATACCGATGCGGTAACAGACGTTGAATTTCGTGTATATCAATCGTGTTCAAACCAATACCCTTGGACTTATCGTTGTAACAAAAGACCAACAATCTTACTTTGAGTCATCCTGCCGGTAAAGTAAAAACACAGTGCGACAAGCTGAGCGTTAGTCTTTTAGTCGTTTTTCCAACGAGGTCACCCGCTCGAATAATTTATCCATCTGCCGATAGCGGATCACATTCTTGTGCCATTGTCTGGCCGGTTCAATCGGAATCCCGGAAGAATAGACGCCGGATTCTGTAATCGACTTGGTCACCATGCTCATCCCGGTCAGTTGCACGCCATCGGTAATTTCGATGTGCCCGGTGATTCCGGTGCCGCCGCCAATAGCACAATGGCGACCGATATGGGTACTACCGGCAATACCGACACAGCCCGCAATGACAGTGTGATCACCGATTGTGACGTTATGACCTATTTGAATCTGGTTATCCAGCTTGACGCCATGACCAATCACCGTGTCATCAATAGCGCCACGGTCAATGGTGGTGTTGGCACCGATTTCCACATCGTCACCAATCACCACACGCCCAAGCTGGGGGACTTTGATCCAGCGGCCCTGATCATTGGCAATACCGAACCCATCGGCACCGATTACCACACCGGGATGAATGATAACCCGCTCGCCTATCTGTACCTCGCGGCAGAGGGTTACGTTAGCCTTGATAACAGAGTCACGCCCCACTGTGACCTGCGCTTCAACAACACTGCCGGCACCAATCGATACCCCTTCCGCTATCACCGCGCCCTGCTCAACAGTCACATGGGCGGCGATACTGACATTGTCTTCGATGCGGGCATCAGGATGGACCCAGGCTGAGGGATGGACACCCACATCAGCTCTGGCGATGGGGTACATCAGGGTTGCCGCCTTTGCGTAAGCGACATAGGCATCATCAACCACAATTAAATTGGTGTTGGCACCAGCCTCGGAACCGGCTGCAACGATTACGGCACCAGCCCGGGTAGCGGTCAGAAATTTCTTGTATTTTTTGTTGGCCAGGAAGCTGATTTGCTCCGGACCAGCATGAGTCAGGGTGCCAACGCCCCGGATAAGATAATCCGGATCACCGACAACCTGACCATTCACATGCTGAGCAATCTGCGCTAATGTCCAGCTCACGGGGTCTGGCTCTATTGTGCTTTAGCTTTCAATCTTTCCAGCACTTTGTCAGTCAGGTCGACTTTATCACTGGCAAAAATCACACCCTGGTAGAGAATCAGATCAAAAGATTCTTTTTTAGCGAGATCGACAATGGTTTCTGCGATATCTTTTTCCAGTTCGCGCAGTTCTTCGTTGCGGCGAATAGAGAGATCTTCGCTGTACTCATCCTGCAGTCTCTGCAGCTCACGTTGATCGCTGAGAATATCACGCTCTTTTTCACGACGTTCGTCACCGCTGAGAATAGCACCATCCTTATTCAGCTTTTCCTGTGCGGCTCTGAGCGCTCTGTGCTTGGCTTCAAGTGATTGGCTTCTGGAAGCGAATTCTTTTTCCAGACGAGCCAGTGCCGCCGCTTTTTGTGGAGATTTATCCAGCACAACGCCAGCATTGACAACACCGATCTTCAGATCTGCCGCATAAGTGGCAGGTGCAGCAATCATCAAAGCGAACAACAGCCAAATAAACTTCATATTTTTCACACTCAACTCCAATGGTTAATTAAAACGTCGATCCTAACGAGAATTGGAATGCCTCAGTCTCGTCACCGTCTTCTTTCTTAAGCGGAGCAGCGATACTGAATGTCATTGCACCGAAAGGTGAAATCCAGATAGCTGACAGGCCCGCTGAATAACGCAGCAGACCAGCATCGAAATCCTGGTTCACATCGTAAACGTTACCGAAATCGGTAAAGGCACTCAGGCGGAACGATTTCAGGCTTTTATCCATAAACGGCACCGGGAAAATAACTTCGGCACCACCTGAAACCAGTAAGTTACCGCCTACAGGTTCTTCATCTCCACGTGAGGTTCGTTCTTTCACACCCAGTGTATTGGCCTGGAAGCCACGAACACTGCGAATACCCCCCGCGTAAAAGTTTTCAAAGAACGGAAACTCGTTGGTATCACCGTAGGCGTCACCATAACCAAACTCACCGCGGATCGCAAAAGTCAGATCTTCGCCCAGCGGCTTGTAAGCATTGGCCTTATAGCGAAGCTTGTAGAACTGTAGCGAAGGTCCCGGAATGGCGACTTCGGCACTGACACTCTGGGATATCCCGCTGGTCGGCAGAATCGCACTGTCTCGACTGTCACTCGACCAGCCAGCATTCAAGGTCACCGTGTCAAAAGAATCGCCTTCACGGTCGATAAAGTCTTCGTAACGGAGAATCCTGTCAGTACTGGGCAGATCGATTTCAGTATGTTCATAGCCAAAGCCCAGGTCAATCCTGTTCTCTTCCGAGATGGGGATACCATAGGTGAAATCACCACCGAAAGCATCCAGGGTATAACGGGCGATGTTGGCTTCATCGGCATCGGTTTTACGATAATAGGCATTAAAACCCTGACTGATGCCGTCTATCGTCGCATACGGATTGGTGTAACCGAAGCTGTATATGGTATTGATACTGCTGTTATTAAAACCGAAACGGATGTGTTTACCACTACCCAGGAAGTTTTTCTGGGTCACGTTAGCATTAAAGATAATACCGTCTGACTGAGAGTAACCGACACCGGCAGACAGACTGCCTGATGGGGTTTCAGTCACACCGTAATTCAGATCGACCTGATCCTGAACGCCAGGCACGGGAATTGTTTCCACGTTGACGTTTTCAAAATAGCCCAGTCGCGAGATACGGGCTTTGGACTGCTCCACTTTCTCAGTCGATATCCAGGCTGATTCCTGCTGACGCATTTCCCGACGCAACACTTCATCACGGGTTTTGCTGTTACCGGAAATCTGAATCCGTCTGACGTAGGCGCGACGCCCCGGATCGACAAAGAAGGTCAGGTCGACTTCTTTGGCATCACGGTCAATTTCAGGTACCGCATTAACGTTGGCAAAGGCATAACCATCATTACCCAGACGATTGGTCAGATTTTCGGTGCTCTTGGTGATGGCCTTACGCGAGAAAACCGAATTCTGCCTAATGGTCACCAGATCGAACAATTCCTCTTCCGGTACAATCAGATTGCCGGCAAGACGGACTTCATCAATTTTGTATTTGTCACCTTCAGTGATGTTGATGGTGATAAACATGTTTTTCTTATCGTCACTGATGGAAACCTGGGTTGATTCCACCGTGAAGTCGACAAAGCCGCGGTCCAGATAAAATGACCGTAGTGTTTCCAGATCCGCCGACAGCTTTTGACGGGAATACTGGTTGTCTTTGGTGATAAATGACAGCAGGGTGCCGGTAGTAGTCTGAAACTCTTCTGTCAGCTCTTCCTGTTCAAAGGAATCGTTACCGACAATGTTGATATCTTTAATGGTGGCAACCACACCTTCCGCCATCGTAATACGGATGGCAACCCGGTTACGTGATAAAGGCGTCACCTCGGATTCTATCGCGACCCCGTATTTACCCCGGCTGAAATATTGACGTTCCAGTTCCAGCTCAACACGTTCCAGCATCGCCTGCTCGAACACCTGACCTTCACCGAAACCGATTTCCCGCAGGGACTTCAGCAACTCGGCCGAGTCCATGTCTTTGTTACCCACCAGTTCGATACTGGAAATAGCCGGCCTTTCCTGCACTTTGATAACCAGCACGTTGTCCTGGCGTTCAACCTGCACGTCATTAAAGTACTTCGATTTGTATAGGGAGCGAATGATACCGCGGGCATCATTGTCGGACATCTCATCGCCGACTTTGACCGGGAGGTAGTTGAACACGGTGCCTGCCGAAATACGCTGCAGACCTTCTACCCGGATATCTTCAATCGTAAAGGTCTCTGCCATGACAGCTGCAGAGAGACATAACATGACCAGAAATTGCAGTAATTTTCTCATTGTAATTAGTACTAACGATCCGTCGACGAAGATGTAAGTGTACCTGCAAAGGCAGCATTATCCAAACAGTCTTGATAAATCATTGAAAAAGGCCAGAAACATCAGCATTAGCAACAGGAACAGCCCGATCTGCTGCCCCCTGATCTGGACTTCATCGGGCAACGGTTTGCCCCGCATCGCTTCGATGATGAACATCAGCAGATGACCGCCGTCGAGCATCGGAATCGGCAAAAGATTCAGAATGCCAAGGGTAATGCTGATCATCGCCAGAAAGCTGACAAAACTGATCAAGCCCTGTTCTGCAGAACTGCCGGCGATCTGGGCGATACTGATCGGCCCCCCCAGATTATCAGTCGAGACATCACCGGTCAGCATTCCCCACAGACTGCTTAAGGTGGAGCTGGTAAACAGCCAGGTCTGAACCACGGCTTCTTTCAGCGCTGTCACCGGGTCATAACGCAGCTCGGACTGCAGCTCGGCTGGCAAGCGACTGAAGTCAGTATCGACACCGGCACCAATGCGGCCTTTTCCATCCTCGCCGGCCTCCGGCGATAGAGACAGAGGCTGCACGCTGTCACCACGCCTTATTGTAATCGGTATAGTTTCGTCGGCATTTTGCTGGATCAGTTCTACCCAGTCGTTCCAGTTATTCAGTTCTTTGCCATTGGCGGTTAATAACCGATCCCCCGCCTGCAAACCTGCTTCCGCCGCTGGCGAGTCAGGTACAATCTGCTCCAGAACCGGTGCAATGTCGGGCCTGAGTGGTGTCATACCCAATTCACTGAACAGACGCCCGGCCTCATCTATCGCCAGCTGTGGAATAGTGACACCGTATGTCTGCTGGGTACCGCCTGAAGCGACGGTGAGCTGTGCTTGATCACCCTGCTCGGCATGTCTCAGCAGGGCTTTGAAAGCACTGTTCCAGGTGGGTGTATCCCGGCCATCAATCTGCAGAATTTCATCGCCACTCACCATACCGGCCTGCGCCACGATAGATTGCGGCGCCACTTCAGCCACGATAGGTTTGATTCCGGGAATTCCGACTACAAATAAAAACCAGTAGGCCATAACAGCAAAGGCGAGATTGGCAGCAGGGCCAGCCACCACAATCGCCATACGCTTGGGGAGAGACTGTCGGTTAAACGCCTGACCAAGCTCATTTTCCGGCACATTACCTTCACGCTCATCAAGCATTTTGACGTAACCGCCGAGTGGGATGGGAGCAATCACATGCTCGGTACCGTCACGGCCGAGTCTGCTCCAGAGCGGTTTACCGAAACCGACAGAGAAACGCAGCACTTTAACGCCACAGCGGCGGGCGACCCAGAAATGACCATACTCATGAATCACAATGAGTAAGGACAGCGCGATCAGGAAATAGACTAATGACATCATCCGTTAACCAACTCTCTGGCGTACTGCCGGGCCGCCGCGTCGTCAGCGAGGATCTGTTCCAGACTGTCCGCCGCATTGACCGGGACAGTTTTCAGTACCTGCTCGATCATCCTTGCAATATCAGTAAAGCGGATTTGCCGTTGTAGAAACGCCTCCACCGCAACCTCATTCGCCGCGTTTAAGATAGCCGTACTGGTCCCGCCCGCTTCCAGGGACTGATAGGCCAGCCTCAGACAGGGGAATCGTTCAAAGTCGGCCTGGGCAAAGTCCAGCCGTCCCGCAGCGACCAGATCCAGCTGCGCGACACCGGAATCAATCCGTTTCGGCCAGGCCAGCGTATTGGCAATCGGCGTACGCATATCCGGATTGCCCATCTGTGCCAGCACACTGCCGTCTGCGTAATCGACCATGGAATGAATAATACTCTGACGATGCAGAATGACTTCAATCTGGGCGGGGGGCAAACCAAACAGCCAGTGCGCTTCGATAACCTCCAGTCCCTTGTTCATCATGGTGGCGGAGTCTACCGAAATCTTCTGTCCCATCGACCAGTTGGGGTGGGCCACAGCCTGTTCCGGGGTCACAGATTCCAGCGAACCCAATTCGGCATCCCGGAAAGGCCCACCGGAAGCCGTCAAAATAATACGGCGAACGCCCCTATCACTGAAATCATAATGCTGTTCATCTCCCAGTGGCATGCATTGCCAGATAGCATTATGTTCGCTGTCTACCGGCAGCAAAGTCGCCTTATTCTGCTGTACCTCATGCATAAACAAAGCACCACTCATCACCAGTGCCTCTTTATTGGCGAGCAGGATACGTTTACCGCTTCGCGCCGCAGCCAATGTCGGCATCAGACCGGCAGCGCCCACAATGGCGGCGACAACGTAATCCGTATTCTCACTGGCAGCCACATCCTGCAGCGCATGCTCACCGGCAAGCACCTGGGTTGAGGCACCGATCTCCTGTAAACGCTGACTCAGCAATTCGGCGGCTTCCAGATCAAGCATCACCGCCACTTTGGGCTGATGTTCCAGACATTGCTTAAACATCATATCTACGGAGCCGTTGGCGGTCAGGGCGTAAACTGAAAATTGCGCCGGATGGCGGCTCAGCACATCCAGCGTGCTGACACCAATAGACCCGGTCGACCCCAGGATGGTTACCGCTTTCATTTAACCGGCTCCGAGAATAAGCAAACTGGTTGTGAATATGGGGAGCGCGGCGAGCAGACTGTCGATACGGTCGAGCATGCCGCCATGGCCGGGTAGCAGTTGTCCGCTGTCTTTCACCTGGAAACTGCGCTTGAACACACTTTCCAGTAAGTCGCCGACAATGGAAATCATCACAATAAAGCCAGTGAGCAGGAGCCAACTGAGAAGATTCTGTAATGGATTACCGACGACAAAATGAAATGCCACAGCCCAGATCAAGGCTAATGCCAGAGCGCCATAAACCCCTTCCCAGGTTTTATTGGGACTGATAGCCGCTGCCAGTTTATGTCTCCCAAAGCGTTTACCGGCAAAATAACCGCCGGAGTCAGCCAGCCAGACGGTCACCAACAGATACAACACCAGCGCAGGTCCTTGCTGCCAGTGACTATGCAGTAAACCGGCACTGGTAACAAAGGTAGTCAAGACAAGCAGCATGACGATAAACACAAAAACTTTTGACTGGAACAGCGTCACCAGCATCGAATTGAGCGGTTTATTGGCAAAGAAGAGGACCAGTAGCGTCGCACTCAGCCAGACAAACAGGCTAACCGACAAGATAACAATCACCGGCAGGGACAACATCGCCAGCCCACCCAGCAGAAAAAGCAGACTCAGCAAAACGGCTTTCATTGCACTGTTATCGATGCGCGCCAGGCTGAGCCATTCCCAGGCAGCCAGTAATGAAATCGCGACAAACAGCAACGTCACCATGCCACTCTGCAACCCGAGCAAAGCCCAGACGACAAGAGGGATCAGAATAGCGGCAGTGATCAGTCGTTGTTTAAGCATCAGCATCATCCTGCAGTTGCTCTGAGGTTCGGCCAAAGCGTCGCTCGCGATGACGGAATGAATCGATCGCTTTATTCAGCTGTCCGGCATCAAATTCCGGCCAGAGTACATCGGTAAAATAAAATTCGGTGTAGGCCATCTGCCACAACAGAAAATTACTGACCCGCTGTTCGCCACCCGTACGAATGAATAGATCCGGCTCCGGCAGAGAGGCCGTAGTGAGATGCCGGTTAATCATTTCTTCTGAGATCGCATCGGCAGCAAGTTCCCCGCTTGCCACCTGTTCGGCAAGCTGTCTCACGGACTGGGTAATATCCCAGCGGCCACCGTAGTTGGCGGCGATATTCAATGTGAGACCGGTATTATTCTGCGTCATCTCGTGTGCCTGCTTGATCTGTTTTTGCAGCGCGCTTGAAAAGCCGCTGATGTCACCGATGATTTGCAGCTTGATATTATTATCGTGGAGTTTTTTGACCTGATTGTTCAGTGCATGACTGAACAGGTCCATCAGCAGGGAAACTTCTTTACCCGGACGGCGCCAGTTTTCACTACTGAACGCGAACAGGCTTAAAACTTCCACCCCCAGTTGAGCACAGCGTTTGACAATACCTTCCACCGCCTTGACCCCGGCACGATGTCCCATAAAGCGGGGTTGCAAACGCTGCTTGGCCCAACGGCCGTTGCCATCCATGATGATGGCGATATGTCTGGGAATTTTAACTGCCTGCTCACTCATACGAGTGTGATGGAAATGAAGTGTAACCAGGCGGTTACACTTCCATCAGATCCGATTCTTTATCCGACAGGATATGGTCGATTTCCTTGATTGTGGCGTCGGTCAGCTTCTGAATTTCTTCTTCTGCACCGCGCTCTTCATCTTCAGAGATTTCTTTTTCTTTCAGCAGATCTTTCAAGGTGCTGTTGGCATCACGGCGGATGTTACGCACCGCAACCCGTGCGTGTTCAGCTTCAGCCTTGGCGACTTTGACCAGATCACGGCGACGTTCTTCGGTCAACGGTGGAATCGGAATGCGAATGGTCATACCCGCACTCATCGGATTCACCCCCAGGTCAGAGCTCATGATCGCTTTTTCGATCACAGAGACCATATCTTTTTCCCAGGGTGTCACAGACAAAGTGCGTGAGTCTTCCACCCCCACATTCGCGACCTGATTCAGGGGGACATCAGAACCGTAGTACGGTACCTGCAGATGATCCAGCAAACTGGTGTGTGCACGACCAGCACGGATTTTTGCCATTTGCGAACTCAGGGCCGAGACGCTTTTTTTCATTCTGTCAGCGGCATCTTTTTTTATTTCTTCGATCATGATCCGTCCTATTTGACTAATGTGCCTACATCTTCACCGTAGATGATTTTGGTCAGATTACCGGGTTTGTGCACATCAAACACGCGCAGCGGGATTTCCTGCTCCTGACACATCACCACAGCGGTAGTGTCCATCACGGCCAGGCGGTTATTGATGACTTCATCGTAACTCAGCTCGGTGTAACGTACCGCCTCAGCATTCTTGCGCGGGTCATCGGTGTAAACACCATCCACCTGTGTCGCTTTCAACATCAGTTCCGCACCAATCTCCACGGCACGCAGACTGGCTGCTGAGTCTGTGGTGAAAAACGGGTTACCGGTACCGGCGGCAAAAATCACCACGCGGCCTTTCTCAAGGTGACGAATCGCACGACGACGCAGGTAATCCTCACAGACCTCATGAATGCGAATCGCTGACATCACTCGACAGAAAGTCCCGTTACGTTCCAGCGCATCCTGTAAAGCCAGGGCATTCATCACCGTGGCCAGCATGCCCATGTGATCAGCACTGACGCGATCCATCCCGCTGGCTGCAAGACCGGCACCCCGGAAGATATTACCACCACCGATGACGATACCGAGCTCAACACCCTGGGCATTGAGCTCGGTGATCTCTTTGGCAAAGCGGGAAATGACTTCTGGCTGGATACCATACTCGGCATCCCCCATTAAAGCCTCGCCACTCAGTTTGAGCAGAACACGCTTGTAAACTGGTTGACTTCCCGTCGTCATCAATTATTTACCTCTGGCTTGAGCCATCACTTCTTCAGCAAAGTTATCTTCTGCTTTTTCGATACCTTCACCCACTTCATAGAAAGCAAACCCTTCTACGGTGGCACCGGCTTGCTTGACCAGTTTTTCAACGGTCAGATCCGGATCTTTGACGAAAGGCTGACCCAGCAGGCTGATTTCGTTGACGAACTTCGCCATGCGGCCTTCAATCATTTTCTCAATAATGTTGTCCGGTTTGCCACTGTCTTTGGCCTGAGTCGCTACGATGTCGCGCTCTTTATCCAGCAATTCCTGTGACAGATCGTCCGGAGAGACCGCTTGTGGACGGCTGGCTGCAACATGCATCGCCAGGTCTCGGGCCAGTTCTTCATCACCGCCTTGGATATTGACCATGGTGCCGATACGGTCACCATGACGGTAGAAACCGATGATGCCATCAGTCGACATGGTGGTAAAACGACGGACCTGAATGTTTTCACCAATTTTGGCGACCAGTGCCTGACGCTTGGATTCGACGGTTTCGCCCGAGTCCAGTTTCAGTTCTTTCAGTGCATCCAGATCGGCAGGTTGTTCAGTCAGTGCTTTTTGCGCCACTTCATTAACGAAAGCGACGAAATCATCTGCTTTAGCAACAAAGTCAGTTTCTGAGTTCACTTCCAGCATGATCGCATTTTTGTTATCGCTGCTGACTTCGATGGCGATGATACCTTCAGCGGCCACGCGATCGGCTTTCTTGTCAGCTTTTGCCAGACCGGCTTTACGCATTTCTTCGATAGCCAGTTCGATATCGCCGTTTGCTTCAACCAGTGCTTTTTTGCACTCCATCATGCCTGAGCCGGTACGCTCACGCAGTTCTTTTACTAAAGCTGCAGTAATTGCCATTGTTCTCACCCTTAAAATCAATTCGGTTTGTGCTGGCCCGGTTATTCAGACCACACATACAACACAGGCCCGCCCTAACGGGCGAGCCTGCTGAGTTTCTCAGTAGAAATTACTCGGCTGCTTTTTCAGCACTGTCTTCAGCAACTTCTACAAATTCTTCGTTCGCATCGCCGGTTGTCACAGAGGCACGACCTTCCAGGATGGCATCGGCAATGTTCGCAGTGTAGAGGCGAATTGCACGCATGGAGTCGTCGTTGCCAGGAATGACATAATCGATGCCGTCCGGATCACTGTTACTATCGACAACAGCAATCACAGGGATGCCCAGTTTCTTGGCTTCTTTGATTGCAATGCTTTCGTGTTCAACGTCGATAACAAACATCGCATCAGGCAGGCCGCCCATTTTGCGGATACCGCCGATGCTTTTTTCGAGTTTTTCCTGCTCGCGGGTCAGATCCAGTACTTCTTTCTTTTTCAGACCTTCAGTTCTGCCTGACTCGATCATTTCCTGGATATTGTCCAGACGCTTGATTGATGCACGGACTGTCTGGAAGTTAGTCAGCATACCGCCCAACCAGCGACGGTTAACGAAAGGCATACCAGCGCGTTCTGCATCTTCACGAATCGCGTCCTGGGCAGCACGTTTGGTGCCGACAAACAGGATTTTGCCTTTCTTGGAAGCCAGTTTGCTGACGTAATTCAACGCATCGTTGAACAATGGCAGGCTTTGCTCCAGGTTGATGATATGAATGTTGTTGCGCTTACCAAAAATGAAAGGACCCATTTTTGGATTCCAGTAGCGGGTCTGGTGACCGAAATGTACGCCTGCTTCAAGCATTTGGCGCATTGTTGTTTTAGCCATGATTATACCTTTTGAGTATGGGGTTTAGCCTCCATGTACCCCAGTTATCGACTGTTCGAGTCTTATCGACAGCACCCCGACAACTGTGACGGCACATGTGTGATTTTGCCTCGACCCACTCCGCGAAAGAGCAGCGTCGGGCGCGCATATTATTCCACAAATAGGAGGCAAAACAAAGCCAAATCGTCTGCCAGCCCGTTTTACCAAAGCATCACTGGTGACCGGACAGGATTTACGGCAAACTATGGGCAGCGTTTACAACATTATTTAATTGGGAATTGTACATGGCAGTCAGTATTAAAACTGCAGACGAAATCGAAAAGATGCGCATTGCCGGCCAATTGGCGGCAGATGTTTTGATGATGATCACACCGCACGTCAAAGCGGGCATCACTACTGATGAACTTAATCAGATTTGTCACGATTACATCGTCAACGAGCAGAAAGCGATTCCGGCACCACTCAATTACCATGGTTTCCCCAAGTCGGTCTGCACCTCGGTCAATCATGTCATCTGCCACGGTATTCCCGGTGACAAGAAGCTGAAAGACGGTGACATCATCAATATCGATGTGACAGTCATTAAAGATGGCTATCACGGTGATACCAGCAAAATGTTCCATGTCGGCAAAACCTCGATCCTGGCCGAGCGACTCTGCCGCGTTGCCCGCGAATCCATGCTGGTCGGTATTGATTTGGTCAAACCCGGCGTCCGTCTCGGAGACATCGGGCACGCGATTCAACAACACGCTGAAAAAGAAAACTTCTCTGTAGTCCGTGAATATTGTGGTCACGGCATCGGCACCGTTTTCCATGAAGAGCCTCAGGTATTGCACTATGGCACGCCGGGCACCGGTATGGAACTTAAGCCAGGTATGACGTTCACTATTGAACCCATGATCAATGCCGGTAAACGCCACGTCAGACAACTGCCTGATGGCTGGACTGTCGTCACCAAGGACCGTTCACTGTCAGCTCAATGGGAACATACCATTCTGGTCACCGAAACCGGTCACGAAGTGCTGACCCGTCGTAGCGAAGAAGACGATCTCTGATACAGGAATATTCATGACTCAACAGGCCATCTCCATCTGGGAAGTCGGCAATCTCGTCATGCCACCCGACGCCGAGGTCAACAGCGAACTGTGCCGGCAGGCTTTGAAACAGAGTCAGCAACATCTTAAACAACAGTTTGAACAGGGCGTACCCGTCCCCGAGCTGGTCTACCAACGTGCGACTTTTGTCGATGAAATTCTGCAGCAAATCTGGCAGCAATATATCGACGAAAACACCCCCGTCAGCCTGCTCGCTGTCGGTGGCTATGGTCGTGGAGAACTCCACCCTTACTCCGATGTGGATCTGCTAATCCTGCTGGATGAATCAGTATCGGCTGAACCACCACCATCACTCTCCGACTTTTTAACCCAGCTCTGGGATATCGGTCTCGAAATCGGCCACAGCGTTCGAACCATTCAGGAATGTCGGCAGCAGGCCGAAGAAGACATCACCATCGCCACGAACCTGCTGGAAGCCCGATTTCTCTGTGGTGATGAAACCCTGTTTGATTCTCTGGAACAGCTCACGGTCGATAACAAGACCTGGGATACCCGCCGCTTCTTCGAGTTGAAACGTCAGGAGCAATTCGACCGCCACCAGAAATACAACGACACCGCCAATAACCTGGAACCTAATATTAAAGAATCCCCCGGCGGGCTGCGTGATATTCAGGTTGTGACCTGGGTGGCGCAACAGCACTTTGATGTGCGGAATCTGGAAGGCCTGAGACAAAAAGGCTTTCTGGCTAACAGCGAGTTTGAAACCCTGAACCAGGCTCAGAACTTTTTATGGACAATCCGCTTTGCCCTGCATCAGTTGGCGGGCCGTAAGCAGGAAAAGCTGATGATCGATCATCAGCGAGAATTAGCCAAACAACTGGGTTACGTTGACAATGAGTCGCGTCTGGCCGTTGAGCAGTTCATGAAAGATTACTATCGCTGCGCCCGCTCGGTAAGCCAGATGAACAGCCTGCTTCTGCAGTTGTTCGAAGAAACCATTATTCTCGCTGATGAACCGCGAGATATTAAAATCATCAACCGCCGCTTTCAGTCGCATAACGGTTATCTTGAAACCATCAATCCCGGCATCTTTGCTTATTACCCCTATGCCCTGCTGGAGGTCTTTCTGGTACTGGAACAGAACCCGCAACTCAAAGGCGTGAGGGCATCCACGATTCGCCAGATCCATGCGCATTTGCATCTGATCGATGACAAGTTCAGATCTGATTTACGTAACCGTACCCTGTTTATGGAAATCATTCGTCAGCCCAAGGGCGTGACGCATGAGTTCCGGCGAATGAACGAACTGGATGTACTCGGTGCTTACCTGCCCGAATTTGGTCGCATCGTGGGCCAGATGCAGCATGATCTGTTTCACGCCTACACTGTCGATGAACACACCCTGTTCCTGGTGCGTAACCTGCGGCGTTTCTCCTGTGAAGAATACCGTGATGAATTCCCGCTCTGCTCGGAAGTCTTTAATCAGTTACCGAAACCGGAACTGCTCTATATCGCCGGTATTTACCACGATATTGCCAAAGGGCGCGGCGGTGATCACAGTGTGCTCGGTGTGATTGATGCCAAGGCTTTCTGTGAACGCCACAGCCTGAGCAGCTACGACACCGAGTTAATCTGCTTTCTGATCCGTCATCACCTGGCGATGTCTTCAACAGCACAAAAGAGTGACCTGGAAGACCCGGCTGTGATCAAAAAATTCGCCGAACTGGTACAAAACACCGATAGACTCAATTATCTCTATTTGCTGACCGTGGCCGATATTCGAGCCACCAATAATAACCTCTGGAACGGCTGGCGTGACTCGCTGTTAAAACAGCTTTATCACAGCACACGCCAATGGCTGGAACACACCGAAGCGCAAGCCAAAAGTACCCGTGAGAAAAGCTATAAAAAATATCAGGAAGCGATACAGAAGTTGCAGGATAAAGGTCGGCAGCAACAGGATGTCAGCTTGTTATGGCAAGGCTATGATTTGGAATACTTCCTGCGCCATTCCGTTGACGAGCTAGTCTGGCAGACAGAAGAACGACTGGATCACGCTGGTGAAGACCCACTGATTGCCCTGCGAACCCATAATGAACAGCAGACCCTGGAAATATTCGTCGTCACCAAAGATCGTCCCGGTATTTTCGCTGCCATCACTTCCGCGCTGGAGCAGTGCCAGCTCAATGTGCTGGATGCCAAAATCAATGTCACCAGTGAATCTGACGCGCTGAATACCTTTATCGTCAATGGCGATACCATGGAGTCCCGCGAGATCATCAAGGCGCTGCAGAAACAACTGGCTAATACCGGTGATATCAAGGCCTATTGTCCGGTGATTACGCCGCGAACCATGAAACTGTTCAAAACACAGCCCAATATCGAATTTGAAACCAACCCGCAGCAAAACCACACCGTGATGTCACTTTATACCCATGACCGTCCGGGGCTGGTTTCAGCCGTAGCCCAGGTATTTCTGGCCTGTGACATTCAGTTAATTAACGCCAAGATCAACACACTTGGCGATCAGGTGGAAGACGTCTTTTTTATCACCACTCAGGATGACGTGGCACTGAGCGAAGAAGAGGAAGATGAGCTCAAATCACGACTGGTCGAGAGTTTGTCCCATTAAAAAAGCGGCATGACTGATAACAAGTCATGCCGCTTTTTGATGTTCAGTGCTTACTGAGAGACTGTCACCTCATCAGACAAGCTCTGCAGTTTCTTGTCACCAATGCCTTTGACGCTGGTAAGCTCTTCCACGCTGTCAAATCCGCCATTGGCTTTACGATATTCAATAATGGATGAAGCTGTCGCTGGCCCCACACCATCAAGCGTCTGAAGCTGTTCAGCAGTCGCATCATTGAGATTGATCTTGTCGGCGGCGAAGGCTGTACCCAGAGACAGAAATAATGCTGCGAACGCAGCAATAAGCGTTTGTTTCATCATGATTTAAGCTCCATTTTGTTAGTCCATTAAATCGCTCATCCAAAGCGACAGTTTCAGGCTACTGCATCTGCTAAACCAATGACAAGTCACAACACACTGTCAGCACCACAAAATGAGAACCCATTCACAATTTTTCTGCATCCATGACCCCATACACTGTTATCTTAAATCTATTTTCAGGTCATCCTGAACAGATTTTCCATCATCCTGAGCGTGTTTTTATGTCATCCTGAGCCTGTCGAAGGATCTCTTCCCAGCTCTGTAAGAGATGCCTCCGCTCCGGTCGGCATGACAGAGTCGAGTCACTCTGAGCGTCGTTTTCGTCCTGAGCCTGCCGAAGGATCTCCCCCATAACGTTGCTCCATCAAATCAATCAGCAATGGGATCTCATCCTCTTTCAGTGTGTTAATACCCGCAGCACCCTTACGACCACCACCTGTTTTAAAGCGCCCTGCAATCTCGTCGGCCCCCTCAAGCTGCTTCAGTGGTGCCCGTATACTAACCAGATAATCACCACCCTGCTTTTCGGTAAGAATCACATGCGCTCTGTCAGGGGACTCATTGCTGAGTTCGTTACTGAATACCCCACTCACTCGCCTGGCCCATTTTTCCGCGGGTAACCGAAATGCAGCAACAGAAGTGGTTTCATAAAACGGCTTTTCCTCGCCTGCCAGGGTTAAATCATGATGATAGCCATCGCGTAATGTCTGAAAAACAGGCTGATTCCTTTCAACAAAATCAAACGGCGTTCGATGATTAACACAGGCCCGGTAAAGATCAGCAGGATGGAAAAATAAATCGTCCAGACTGGCACCATAGCCATTGTAATTCAGGTAGATACCCAACTCTTGAATGACGGATATCTCCCCATCACTCAGTCTCTGCTCCCCAGCCAACTTGAAAGCTACTTGACTTAAATTATCGCCGAAAGCCGCTGTGATAGCCCACAACTGGAACTGGCCATTAAGATATCGATCAACGATCAGCGCGGTGCAGGTTGATGGCGAAGTGTCGATATGAGCTTCAAGCGCGGGATGCTGGATAATGTCACCGGGGTTATGGTGATCGGCGTAAAACACTTTTGCGCCACTATCCAGCACACGCAGCAAATCTGAACGATTTTTCTGCATTGAGATATCGAGCACCGTAATCTCGTCAACGTTTGATGGTTTAACTTGAGTAAGAAGATTGATATTACGCTTGATACCCGTAATTAGCGCTGAGCTTCTTGGCTCAGCCAAGCGTAATTGAACCAATGAACAGATGCCATCGGCATCACCATTAAAAACGTCGATATACGCCATCAATTACTCGTGGATAATATGATTTTGCTTGAGGTAGGCAATCACTGTGTCAGCACAAGTCTCAATATCACTTTCAGCCGTGTTCAAAATAATTTCTGGAGACAGAGGCTCTTCATAAGCTGAATCAATGCCCGTGAAATTTTTTACCTCACCCCGCCTCGCTTTTTTATACAAGCCTTTGGGGTCTCGCTGCTCACACACCGTCAGTGGGGTGGACATATGAATCTCAATAAACTCCCCCGCGCCAACCAAATCACGCACCATCTTTCTGTCTGCACGGAAGGGGGAGATAAATGCGCTCAAAACAATTAAGCCAGCATCAGCAAATAACTTAGCCATTTCACCGATACGGCGTATATTTTCGATTCTGTCAGAATCACTGAACCCCAGATCTTTGTTCAAACCATGGCGGACGTTATCACCATCCAGCAAATAGGTATGGTGGCCCAACTCATAAAGCTTTTGTTCAACAGCGTTGGCCGTTGTTGATTTACCTGAGGCACTCAGTCCAGTAAACCAGAGTATGCATGGTTTTTGTCGTTTTTGGAGAGAGCGTGATGCCTTATCAAGGCTATGGTCTTGCCAAACGATATCGGTCAACTTGTATTTCCTTCAACCCTTTATTATTGACTGGACTGAGCCAGTAGCATGACTTCTGAAACCACGTCACAAGTCTGTTTTATTTCAGCTTGTGTCATTGTCGGGTGCACCAAAAACATCAATGAAGTCTCGCCCAACTCAGCGGCAACCGGCAGGGATGACTCTGGTCTTAGCTTATCGTTTTCAAACGCTTTTTCCAGATACACTTCTGAACAGGAACCGGAAAAACAGGGAACGCCGCGTTGGTTAATCTCATGCATAATCCTGTCTCTATCCCAACCGGTTCTCAGTTTTTCTGGTCTGACAAACACATAGGCCTTATAAGCCGCATGCTGAATGTGCGCCGGCAGTTTGGGAACTCTTAAAGCAGTAAACCCGGCTGCCGTATTCCAGATTGCCTCAGCATTGTTTCGGCGTGCCTTGCTCCATGCCTCCATTCGTTGCAACTGAATTAATCCGATAGCCGCCTGCATTTCGGTCATCCTGTAATTCGTGCCAAACGACTCATGTAACCATCTGAATCCAGGCGGGTGCGTTTTGTTATAAACCGCATCGTAAGATTTGCCATGATCTTTGAATGACCACATCTTTTTCCACAGCGCTTCTGAGTTGGTTGTCACCATGCCACCTTCGCCGCCCGTGGTCATGATTTTGTCCTGGCAAAAAGACCAGCAACCGACATCACCAATCGCACCAACAGAGCGTCCTCTATATTGCGCACCATGTGCCTGAGCACAATCCTCGATGACCTTAAGATCATGCTTCTTGGCCAGAACCATGATATCGTCCATCTCACATGGCCATCCAGCAAGATGCACACAGATAATGGCTTTTGTTTTGTCGGTAATGAGCGGCGCTATTGAATCTGCATAAATATTCTGCGAATCGGCATCGACATCTGCAAATACGGGTTTCGCTCCCAGTAAAACGATTGAAGAAACAGAAGCGATAAAGGTGCGGGAGGTAACAATAACCTCATCTCCCGGGCCAATGTCCAGCGCTCTGAGGGCAGCATCCAGTGCCACTGTGCCGTTTGCCATTGCTATCGCATAATCACTCTCTGACCATTGAGCAAAGGCGGACTCAAACTCCCGGCATTGTGTCCCGGTCCAGTAATTAACCTTGTTTGATAACAATACCTGCTTGACTGCATCGGCCTCTTCTTCTGAAAAACAAGGCCAGGGAGAAAATGCTGACTGTGACATTAAAGACTCTTTGTTGGTTTTGCTGGAACACCGCACACCGTGATATTCGCGGGAACATCCTCAATCACGACTGAGCCTGCCCCAACAATGCTATTTTCACCAATATGGCGTTGCTGGATTACCGATGCGCCAATGCCGACCCATGCTTTATGACCGACCCTGACCTCACCCGCCAGATTCACGCCGGGACAAATGTGTACGCCATCATCAATCACACAATCGTGGTCAATAATAGCCCCCGTATTGAGGATGACATGATCGCCAATAGCGGCGAAAGGATTCACTACCGCGTTGGCCATGATCACTGTGCCTCGGCCTATAGCGGAATGGTCACCGATGATCGCAGACGGATGAATCAGTGTAGCAAGCTCAATACCTGCTTCAAGCAGTAACGCAGCCCTGTCTGTACGGACTTGATTATTCCCAATGGCTACAACAGCCGCATCAAAATCTACCCTCTGGCGTAGCAAGTCATCGAAGGTTCCCTGGACAGGCCATATTCCGTTCTTCTGAATGTCTTCTGCTGCCTGGTCAAAAAACTCAATGCTCTGCCAACCGGTTAATCCGGCAATATCAGCCACAACTTTGCCATGTCCACTGGCACCATAAATCGCCAAACGCTTCACTTGTCATTTCCTTTGAATTTTTCTGCAGTGGCGTGACCGCTCTGATTGATGTCTTCCCTCAAGAACACTTTCTTAACGGTCATCAACAGTATTTTCAAGTCGAGCCAAAACGATTGATTTTCAACATACCAGACATCCATTCTAAAACGCTCCGGCCATGACAGGTTATTACGTCCATTGACCTGGGCCCATCCCGTCACGCCCGGCCTGACCTCATGCCTTCTCGACTGTTCAGGACTGTATAAGGGCAAATACTCTTCCAATAGGGGTCTGGGCCCTACCAGGCTCATATTACCCTTGAAAACATTCCATAACTCCGGCAGTTCATCCAGGCTTGTGGCCCTGAGGAGACGCCCAAAGTCTGTCAGTCGTTCTTCATCTGATAACAGTGTTCCTGCTTTATCTTGTGCATCAAGCATTGTTCTGAACTTAATGAGTTCAAATAACTCCGCATTGCGTCCAGGACGAAGCTGTTTGAAAAAAACCGGAGCGCCCAGCTTCAATCGAACCCCACAATAAATCAGCACGATGACCGGTAACAGCACAATGATGAGCGTTCCCGACACTATAATGTCAAAAATACGCTTAAGCACAGTCTATTTCCTGCTGCTTATAGATGCCGGAGCCATATTGGCTGATATCTGTATCGCCCTGCTCGACCACCGAAATAAAAACCTGCTCCAGTTGTTTTGCCAATACCTCTCGATCAAAGTATTTAATAGCGAGTTCTCTAGAGGCAATCCCAGCAGACTGGACCCATCTTTTATCCTGAATATGCTCTGCAACCACCTCAGCTGCTGAAGACGCTGACATCCCCCACAGGTTCACACCACATTGAAAATCTTTAATCAGTTCATTTTGCCAGCCAGCATAATTAATCATCACCGGTCTACCTGCCGCGAGTGCATCGAAAAATTTGTTCGCTGAATTGGCTCTCATTGCCGGCTCATCAATAAATAAGCTACTGATCATATCTGCTGCGGAGAAGAGCGTCGGTATCTCTTTTTTGGGAATTTTGGGTTCCAGAAATAAATTTTTGTTTAACACGCCTAAACTTTGTGCCAGTTCCAGAATGTTGGCTCTCTCCGCGCCATCGCCGACAATCAAAATCCTCACCTCTGGTGCGATATGCTCAAGTTGACTGGCTAGTTTGACAAGGTAATCAACCCCATTAATTTTCCCCAGGGTACCGGCATAAATCAGTAACGGCCGGTTTTGAAGCCATTCTCTGGCTTGCCTGAAGTTTTGAGCATCTTCTTGAGAGGTTTGAAATAGCTCAATATCACTACTATTCGGGATCACAGCCACCTGGTTTTGAGGATAACCAGCATTCACGACACCCTCTTTCATTCCTGGGGAGAGCGCCACTACTGCAGAAGCATGCCTGTATGCCCATCTTTCAAGCAGATAAGCTAATTTTCTCAGCACCGGATTATTCAACGCCCCCATTGCAATGGGTAATTCCGGCCACAGATCTCTGACTTCAAAAATCATCGGCACCCGCTGCTTGCGGGCTGCATACACACCGGGCAAAGCAATAGTCAAAGGCGTACTGGTCGCAAAAATGACATCGGCAGAAATCCCGGCAGCTCTTTTTGCCGATGCATAAGCAAATTTTAAAAAGGCTTTTATTCTCTGGCTGTAACTAAGGTGGTTTGAGTAGGGTAATGGCAACCAGTGCACATGGATACCGTCTTCAATCGACTCGTACCAATCAGATGAAGTCTGTTCATACTCTTCACGCCATGTGGTAACAATATGAACCTCATGGCCCCAATTCACTAAACGACGCGCCATTTCGTATGACCTGGTGCTGCCCGTCATTTCTGGAGTATTAAAATATTGATGTAGATAGACTATTTTCATTAATGAAGCGTGTTTATAAGAACGAGTAACCGAGATAATGTTGTTTATATTGCTGACTCACCGTCGCTCTGGTGTCTTTCCACAAATCAAAGCAAACATCTCTGCAAGCTCGACGCACCACAACCGAAACTGAAACCAAATAACCCGAGTTTTCTCTGAAAGTTTGAGCTTGTCACATTTAAGTATGCGCCAGAACCGCCAGACCGGGGGCAAAAGTGTGATCAAAAAATACTTAAACCGGCGTGACAGTCTACCCGCACGAATCTGTCCACCCTTCATTCTTCTGACTTTTGTGGCGTACTCTGCCCATGTCGTTCGGGCGGGGTGAAAAACTGCCGCCTCAGAAATAAACTTGAGACTGCATCCTGCACTCAGAGAGCGCTGGCATAAGTCAGCATCCCCTCCGGAGAAACGATTCTCATCAAAAATCCCCACCTGGTCAAAAACCGACCTGGGAATAGCCAGGTTTGCTGTCACTGCATAGCCTCTTGATACGTAACGCTGTTGTGGCAAGCCTGCGGCAATATCATAGAGTTCAGCTGAAGATGGCTGCTGACTATTGCTGCGAATAATGACGTTGCCGGCGAGTAAAGTTTTCTGATCAGAATCAGAATAGGCCTCATATAAGCGCATTAACCACTCACTGTCTGGCACACAATCAGCATCCGTGAAAACAATGAGCTCTCCTGACACAGCACTCAAGCCTTTATTTCTGGCGGCATAAGACCCCGGCTTTTCACATTCAAGCATGGTGATAGCGGGATTGTCGGGGAGTTGAGCTATCTCATCTGAGCCATTATCGACGATCACAAGCTCTCTGGAGAATGCGCCTGACTGGTTTGAGAATGCGTTGATCAAATCAGGCAGTAAGTGCCACTGATTGAATACCGGGACGATGACAGACACATCCATCATTTCTCTCCCCGGTGATATCTGTCATAAAAAATAGTCAGAAACCACTCATAGACTCTGGCATTCAGCGTCATGGGATCTGGACAATTTCTGCTGAACCCCGTTACCCCATCATCGAATGTTTCCCCCAGCTGCCTGTCCCAGGCTCTGGAAGACGCCGCACTCTGATATTGAAATACCCGTGCGATAAGTGGGTACTCAAAACCCGGGGCGTTGTATGGATAAGCATATTTGTTGCCTTCAAGCTGAGACAGAAACTCATCACTGAAAGCGGTATCCAGAGCTGACTGCATTACCGGCGACTGAAAAATCGCGTGTTCGGGGAAATGACACTTCAGCCTGGCAAGAGGATGGAGGTTATACAAGTGATACCCCACCTCTTTGGTTGTGACGGCGCGGCGACTCTTAAGCTCAGCAAGGCGATACCTCAGCCGTAGTAGCCAGCCTTTAAAGCTGCAACTGTAGAGCAAATGACTGATAACCCCGCTTTGCCTGACCCGCATTGCGCCGGAATGAAGGGCATCAAGAAAAGTGTGAATCTGGGCATTTAAAGCAGTATCATCCAGCATCGCAATAGCGGCGGCATACCAGAGTTGATGATTCAACGTATAGTCCACGCGTCGCTTACCATCTGCGGGGTCAGTTTTGATCCAGGCTTTTGCCGTTGGCGAGAAAGCATAAGCCTTGGCAAGTTGCCTGGCCTGGCTGACCGCGTCCTCGCGCTTTAACACTTGACCTGCAACCATCAGTGCTTCAATTACCCAGGCCTGGCCAATTACGCCGTTGCACCAGTCTTTACCGGGCTTTTGCCGATGAATGGCTACCCCATTTTTCAGGTGCGGATTGTCGAGCAGGTAATTTAACAGTTGCTCGGCATCGGCGCGAAGGTCATCATCGCTCTCTGTCTCGCTGAGAACTGCAGCGGTGATCAGCCAGTGCGCGCTGTTTCTCACTGGCGTTTCAAGATCGTAATAAGGTCCATTTACCCCGGCCACCATACAGGCACGCTCGCGCCCCAGACTAAACCGTGCCGCAAGACTGCTCCGGCTTACCTCGACCAACTTCTTGTATTCCTTACTATCCATCAACTACGCTGACTCCTGAATTTGCTCAATCAATTTACAGACTCGCTGTCTTGAATTGGCGTCATCATGTTGATGAATCATCTGTTTCAAACGGTGCCGCTGCTGTTGATGTGTATCGTTTCCTGCAGCCGCTGCAGCCACCGCAGCAAAAAACGCTGACATGGAATTTAACCGGGGCCCCGGCAAAAGCGCCTCGTAATTATAAAGAAAACCGTTTTGTCGAGAAAACTCATCGAAATCATAGGGCACGAACAGCAATGGCCTGTCCAGCAGCAAAAAGTCGTGATAGAGCGCAGAGTAATCGGAAACCAACACATCGGCAAAAGGCAGAATCGAATTCACATCGGCAAAAACATCATGGCCCGCAAGGCGAATGCGATCGCTTTTTCCACACAAAGCCGACAGAAAGTCGACCAGGTCCGGGTACTTGTATAAGTCATTCATGTGCGGTCTCAGCAACAAGACACTGTTCTGCTTTTCAAGAAATTCACAAAGCTTCGGTATGTCAAAGTCACTGAAAGGAAAAAACTTTGTCGCTTCTCGTCCATGCCGCCAACTGGGGGCATACAGTATCACTTTACTATCAGTGGCCTCTTTGCCAATAAAGTCTTGCCACTTCGCCACATCCTCAGAGGTGGGAGTGTCCAGCAGATCATTTCTCGGATATCCCGTCACTACGTGTTTTTCCCGACCAATTTGCAGACACTCTTCCTGCATATCCGAGATCATTTCAGAGGTTGAAATCGCATATCGAATGAGTCTGGACTCAAGCAGACGATCGTATTTTTCAAGCTCACTGATCACATGCCCCTGTCTAGCAAATCGGATGCGTTTCACGGAGCGGCCATGCCTCAGTGCAATCAGTGATACCCGCTGAGGGATTAGGCTCGGCAGCATCGCAAGATCATACAAAGAGTTGGTAAAAACGCCCACCCTTGCTCTCATTAAACAAATCCACCCGGCCAGGCTCGTGCTGAGCACAACCGGACGTCCCCGCCTTTTCAGGTCCCGGTAAACGTCCCTGTTACGGGTTATCCAGACCGGACGCGCACCGTCGTTCTGCATGAGAAGCCACTCGTAAATGTACTTGCTGTTATCGCCATACAGCTTGCCATTCATCGCACCGCACAAAACAAGCGCTTTATCTGTTTTGACAAATCGCGCTGTCGTGTTGGTGACAAACTGCAGCAACTTCTGCAAGGTGGGGGATCTGACCAGTCGCAAAAGCCCGTGTTTGATACTGCTTATCAATCGTTTCATTTTTCTTCTAACTGGTTGAGCAATGACTTCAGGCAATCATTGAGGCTGTCTGATGCTGATATCGGTAACAAATGGTAGCGCGGATCATCAGCTACCTCCTGATAAGCCAACTGATAACTTTGCACTCTGATGCCTGCATCAGCCAGATCTTTGTATTGTCCAAGCGCCCTGTCAAAGCAAAGCTCGGCATCAGGCAAAAGAATAAAAACATGGTCAACCAAGGGAAAACAATATCTGTAAACACAAGACCAGAAGCTGTTCAGGCTGTATTGCAGCCAGTATGACGAGCGCCCGATTTTACCGTGCCGATAGCGCAACCTGGCTGAGTGCTTCATGACCAGCCTGTCGAATACATGGCGGTCATAAACCGTTATACCGCTCCGGTAGCGCAGCACCACTCGCCACCAGTTCTCAAGATATTCTACAGGGTAATAAAGGCTGTGCTGAATAGCAAAGCCCAGCAATGGATGCACTTTCAAGGCAACGTCCCACAACCACTTAACAAGCCTGGTTGAAGGCAGATGAAAATGTGCTTTTCCCGAATAAACCAGCCTCGCATCATCAAGATGCTTGCAAAGCATCTTACAAAGCGTGGATTTGCCGGCGCCATCCGGTCCGGTTATGGCTATTTTCATGCGCCAAGCAACTTTTGTATCAGAATACGCCAGTCCAAACGGCTGTTTTCTTCGGGCATACTGAGTTGGTGACACTGCGTGGATGAAAGTGCCTCTCTCACGACTTGTCTCTCTGCATGCATCAGGGCAGACAATTCATCAGACCAGCAAGGTCCCTCGGGGAAAAGAATATCGTGCGCCGACACCAATGTCTGAAGCGAATGATTCCACTCCACATCTCCAATATCACTCACCGTACTGGCAGTTCTGGTTGAATCTGCCTGCCGCATTTCGACCTTGCCGCTCTTCCTGCTTTTAACAAGTTGCACCGTTTTGTTGACTTTTGACTGGCTAAGGACATTCGCTGCGGGATACAAATCGTTGATTCGAAAATACTGTGCACGGATAAAGCGCCGGCGGACACGCTTGAAAAGAGCATTATCTCCCACCCAACTCAGCCGACTCAAAAAACCGAATGTATGTAGCTTTATTTTAGTCGTGAGACTGCTAAATTCAGGAAAGTGTGTGAGATTCGAGTCTTTGAGCACCACATAGCGCGGAAATGCAAACGCCACTCCGTCTGAACGCAACCATAGGCGATCATCAGCCAGGAAATCACTCCCCGCTGCAATCAATTTCAGGCAGGTTGCTGTCTTACCTACATTTTTCCAGGCCGGAAGTAAAATTGCCTCGCTCCCCTTTGCAACGCAAGCGGCATGAACTAGAGCAATCTGCTTTTCAACAAAGCTCAATCGCCAGAATAACTCACAAAGTACATTGGCTTTCATCTTATTGAACGAGGGGTCAAAAAGAAGCGTCGTCTGTTTCGCCAGCGGCTGCTGTCCATCCAGTCGGGCAGCCTTGTTATTGACTGACCAGATAAACCCTTCTCCATCAACCGATCTCGCATAGCCCTCAGTGCCAGAAATCAGAATGCGATCAGACTCATCACCTGATGCTGTCGCCGCTATTGTCACGGAAAAATCTGCCGGGCCAGTTACTGTGTTGGTCTCGCTGATTAAAAAGTTTTCGTACTGGTAGGCCAGGTATCTGAATAATGGCCCAGTTCCTGACAAGCTAAAGTCTGCGACGCCGTGTAATGAGAAGTTGTTTTTGCTTTCAGCGTTCACTGTCTGTGATTTCTCTTTTCATAAAATAGGCCAGAATCAATCCTGATGCCGGTTACTGGGCTTAATTTGAAAGCCTGAGCGCGTGGATCAAACCCATAAGAGCGCTTTTTATTCTCAGTCGGCTAAGGTGGCTCAACACCTGTCTAACATAGAGCTTTCTGAGCTTTTTGTTTATGACTTTGTCGTAAGCATGACCGAAATAAACTTTCAGATTTTCAAGCAGAAAAATATTTCTCTCGAAATACGAGTCCGAGCGAGCTTTTTTTTGTGTGATAGTGACGCCCCCCGGGTTCCGCCTTTTGACGGCCATCTCCTCCAGAAAGTGATGGTTTTTGCCTCTGCCGGTCAGAATATATATCAAAGCCTTGTGGCCACCGGGAAGTTGTCCCAGCCAATCGGGTTTTTCAAATAGGTGTTTCCTGAAGACAATGCTGTTCAGCGCTATAAAAAGCCCATTCGACAATATCTCCTCGAAACCTGCGTCCTGAATTACCCTGGCAGTATAGTTGTTGTGTTTTTCAACAACTCCATCAAACTCAAACCTGACATTGTGTGAACACATCGAATAAGCCTCATGGCTTTGTAGGTAATCAACCTGCTTTTGTAACTTATTTTTTTCAGTCCAGTAATCATCTCCTTCGCATAGCGCGATGAAGTCTCCTTTTGCCCGAGGGTAGTTGAAGGTAGGATTCATCGCCCTGACTTTTGAATACTGATTTTCAGTCTGATAGATAGGCTTGATGAGTTTCGGATACGCGCGTTCGTATTCCCGGATAATTTCTGCCGTCGCATCGGTTGACGCATCATCATGTATCAGGATTTCGAAGGGAAAGTCTGTTTGCTGAATCAAAAAACCTTCCAGCGCGTCTTCAATGTAGGCTTCATGATTGAAAGTGATGCAACAAATGCTCACTAGCGGCGTATCTGCGCCTTGCCATGACGCGATAATTTCATCTTGGCTTCTCAGTTTTCTCATTCTAGCTTGCCTTGCCTTTGATCCTGGATTTGATTAATTCGACAGCAAGATCAAATGCCTGTAATTTTAATATCCATGCCCCGATAATGTAGGCAACTACCCCTCCACAGCCGAATACCGCCAGTTCTATGATTTCATGCATGGCAGTGATATTTTGAAGCCACCATATGAGAACACCAATACTGCCAGCCAACATTAAACTGGGCAGAATATCTGCTAACTGTTCGCTCACGCTGTAATGAATCAATCGCTTCGAGTAGTGGCTGTTTGGCAAATAGGCCAGCACTGAGTGAACTATTTGCCCCATAATAATGGCCATAATTCCGTAACGAAAGCTGACGGCAAAAATACCTATCGCCAGTGCTTTTTTGAACAATCCCAGATAGAAAACCAGATCTGAGCGCCCCGTCACTTTCAGTATATTGAGATTGATTGCATTTAATGGGTTCATTAAGGCCGCGATACAGAGCAACTGCACGTATATTGTTGCTTCCCACCATGACTCAGGCAAAAAAAAGTGAAATAAATTTTCTGCCAGAGCTACCAGAAATATCAAACCTGGGAAAACCAGGAATGTCGTCGCAGCGATAACCTGTCGATAGCCATTTTTTAAACGCTTTGGGTCGTCCTGTAATGTGGCCAAAGCGGGGAAAGTCACGGTCTGGACAGAGCTAACCAACTGCTCAACAAGCAAATCCCGGATTTTTTGACTAAAAAAGTAAAACCCCGCAAGCTGGGCCGAAAATAATTTTGCAATGACAATGACATACATGTATTTGAAGGGAACGGTCGTCATCTGGTTAAGCAAGAGGTAGCCACCAAAAGAGAACAGTGTTCTAAACTCAGCCCAACCAAAACTCAGGCTGGGGCGCCAGATAGCCAGCGCCCAATACAAGACAGCAGTGACCATTGCCTGCACCAGAATCTGCGCAATCAATGCCCAGACGCCAGCCCCCAGGTAGGCAAGCAGGATAGCAGTGAGACCCGAAACCACTGCTGCGGGGAGAGAAACCTGCAGTTGCAACCTGAACTTGAGCTCTCGCGACAATACTGCCAGTTGTACAGCAGACAAGGCCGTAAAAATTACCGCCAGTCCTGCAACCCGGACAAGAGCGACCAGTCTCGACTCCCCATAAAAACTGGCAATAGCCGGTACTGCGAGGAAGAGCCCAACATAGGCAATCACGGCAAAGGCAATATTGGAGTAAAAAGCTGTATTGTAGTCCCGGGACGAGATGGTTTGTTTGCGGATGAGCGCCTGGCTAAAGCCGGCATCTACCAGTACGTTCGACAAGCTCAGGAACACTGCCATCATCGCAACCAGCCCGAAATCTCCGGGCGTCAGAAACCAGGCGAGAACCAGCGTGGTTAGCCCCCCGGCTCCCCGCCGCAGCATCAGCTCCGTAAAGTTCCAGATGACACCCGATGTGGCTTTTATTTTCAGATTATCTACTGAGGCCAAAACTGCTCCAGGTGGTTAGCTTTTTCATTGAACATGAGTCGTTGTCATGTCCTGTTTTCCCAGGGAAACTTTTCACCATTGGGTTCTTTATCGAGAAACGTACAGAACTTTGAATAGGCATCGTCTTCGGCGACATTCAATGTCAGCAGGTCAGCTTGTCTGTGCTTGAAATATTGCTGAACCTCTTCAATGTGCCGTTCATAAAAACGAATCAGTTTTTCTTTCTTATAGGGTTCTTCCTCTGGGGTATCAAACAAAGCACGATTAACAACCCAGGGCCTCCCTTTTACACCGTTTACCGCCTCCATCAAGTCCTCTTTTGTCGGTATCGCCCCGTTGGCCCACTTCTTACCGTGAAACTTTGTGATGGATTTGTACCACTGTTCAGCATCATTCCTCACCGTCAGGATAAACTTACTCCCCGGGAAAGCCTGATCTAACGCGATATAGGTATATGGAAATGAAAATGGTGAATCCTGAAATGCCTGGGCTGACTTGCAGTATTGAATAATTGGCGCAAAGTCTCTCTCTAGCCAGGGCGCCAGTAACTCACGAGCCTCCGCCTGGTTTCCGACGATGAACCCAAGGTCCTGCCAAGCTCTCCTGACTGAAGTCGTCCCCGTTTTATTCAAACCAATACAAAAAATCTTCTGCTGGTTTCCAATCAACCGCACCCTGTTGCCAGTATTTCGTGCCAGAGTTCTTAGTTTTCGGATGCAGCTTCTTAAGTGCAGATCATTTCCCATGGCTGGACTCCGGTGCAATGTAACCATACCTCTGCATCTTTTCAATGCTCAATGCATAGCTTTCAGCAGTGAAAGATGCGGGGATGCCAATTTTTTTCAGTAACTCATGACGAAGCTGTGGGCTGGGTCTTGCATGAAAGTAGTCTCTCTCAGTCAGTTTCATCTGGAAAATTCGCTCAAAAGGCATAAACCTGGCTCTGTATATAGACTGAAGCAGGTTGTGCAACTTTCTGAACTGCCGGGTTCTGTTGGCTAGGCTTTTCTTTATTCCTGACAATGAGGTCACGCGTTGCGAATAGACACCGTCTCCAGCACGCTTTTTTATGTTTTCATGGTTACCGAGGATTGCCTCACACACCAACTCTGGTTTAACCCCCAAGAGCTCGGCAAGCTGTCCACAAAAATAATCTGGTTGATGCTTTATATCTTCAAAAACCAATACTTTTGTCTCGAAAAAACGGGCCAGTAACTCAATATTTTTGTGCATAAAAACTGACTCTTGCTCGTTATAATCATCCGTTGATAACAACTGGCCTGAAAACTTCTCAAAGCTGTCTAGCTGCCGATTGGCCTGGTAATATTGTCCATAAAGCTGAACATAGAGTGAGTACAGATAATCAACCGGTTGCCGTATTGTCAGCACTACCGTCACGTCGAACTGGGAGAGTATTTGCTTGAGGTTCTCGATTTTTTTGGTTAATGGTAAATTGTCCTGATTGGGGTAAGAAATCATAATCCCCTCATCACTGAACACATTTAAGCGATCATCAAGCAACAGTTCGTCAAGTTCCTGTGACACCGGCCTTGTAATTTTTTCCTCGCATGCTTTACGTATAAGGGCACCCTGATAGTTTTTGAAATACGATTTTCCATTGTCGTCATAAGCAACCACTTTGCCGAGAAAGTTAATTTTCCCTTCATCATGCAGTCGCTGAAACAGATGATGCTGAAGCGTGGTCGTGGCTGTCTTCGGCAATCCAAGATGTAATAAAAGGCGCTTCATAATACTCAGAGATCGTTTGATAACCAGACTGCGGGCTCGACACTGTCTCTGATATCCATGAGCATGCTTCGTAAGTCATATTGAGGCTGGTAGCCAAAGTCAGCTTCGGTCTTACTCATATCAAACGTAAAGTTTGGTTGCGACGCCATCTCCGGACGATATATTTTTTCTACGACCTCGTCGCCAGCAAATACCTGAATTATTTCATTAACAAGTTGCTCAAGGGTCACGGGGCTTCCGGTACCGGCATTGTAGAGTCCCTGTGCTGTTTTGCTACTTACTGCCAACGCTATGAGCCGTGAAAAATCTTTCACATAAGGCATATCCTTGGCATGTTCGGGGTTACCCCATATCTCAATTTTTTTATGCTGTACAACACTACGGATCATTTTGACGTAGGCTTTGGTTCGCTTGACACCATCCACGTAAAAATCGACATTATCGTCTGCACAGTAAACTGTTGGTATCCTGAAAAGGATTGTCTGTAAACCATACTCCCGATGGTAATGTTCGATTAAATCACATGCTGTGGCTTTTGATATGCCATACACGGCATGATCCCCTGTCATTGCCAGTGTTCTGGACTGCTCGGTCGTAATTGGAACGCCGCTATAAAAAGCCCCCGAGACGTCTGAGAATGTCATGATGAAAATCAGCTTTGGTATCTTTGTTTGCCGACAAAATTCAAGCGTATTCAGCGTGCCAGTGATGTTAACGTCTATATACCGCTGTGGCACATAACCTGGCATAGTCGCCGGCATCGCGCCCGCCACCAGGACAACACAATCATAGTCTGTGTCCATCCCTTCGAATGCAGTTTTGTCTGTGATATCAAGCTGCCTGTATTCAACCTTGTCGCTTTTCAGCGTCGGCTCCCGGTTACAATATGTCCCGGTCACCTGATTTTTTTGTGAAAGCTGCTCAGCAACAACGCTTCCCAAACTTCCGCTGGCACCAATCACCAACACCTTGCTCATTTGCTTAAATTCCTCCCGGAACTAATTGATAGTTTCTCAGCATGTCTCGAACCTGCTCTGGTTTGTTATTCATCAATATGTCAACGATAGATAACCCGGGAACAAATTCTGAGGCCTTCTGCTGGTATGGCGTGGGAATAGAACTCAAGAACTTCAGATCAATGCCCGCACGACTAAATTCATCAGAGCTATATAACTCTCTGCCACCAAATGGGTTTATGTAGGTATCAGCCGCTTCTTGTCTACAGATATCAATGACGCGTTCCTGGCCTCGAAGATGATGGTTTTGGTATACCTTGCTTGTGCTCTGAATCCTTGTATTGAGCTTCATAAAATCACACAAAACCGTAATTTGATTCACCAGGAAGTCAGAAATATCTGCATACTCATAGTAAAGAATCGCCTCAAACAGACTACTGACATTCTTATACTCCGGCGCTCTACCATAGGCCGCCTGCAATGATTTGGATATTTTTTTTCGCCAATCCACCTTCGAACTGAACTCGACTTGATAAATCAATTTATTCGGAGATGCCTGGTACAAAGGAATAGTCAGGTAACTGACGTTGCCATTGCAGAGGATTCGGTTCCTGTTTATCCAGCCATTTTTGATGAAGTTAACATCGTCATACACAACAAACTTATCTACAGCGGCTATCAATTGCCAATACCCAAGGTAAGGAAGAAAATAAGGCTGCATGATGGCTAACTTCAACTCTTTCCTCCCACAACTGTTTCAACAACTTGCGTTATAACATTAACAATCTCAGCTGATACGGCGGTCCCGGTTGGCAGTACCACCACCTTGTCGCTTATTTGCTCAGTCACAGGAAGTAACAATCGAGCATGAGGGTAGAGCTTCCTGTAAGGAAACATATTGTGGCACCCTGGCCAAAAGTACTTTCTGGCCAGAATATTTTCAGCATGCAGGGCTTCAACAATGTCATCCCGCGAAACGGGACATGCTTCGTCGACTTCCATCACAACATATTGGTAATTGTTTTTTTCCGCTTCATCAAAGGCGAAAATACTAATCCCCGGAAGCCGTTCCAACCCTCGATTATAGGCGAAGTAATTCGATTTATTATGTTCAACCACAGAATCAAGATTATCCAGATTGACCAGGCCCATGGCCGCACAAATTTCTGTCAGTTTGCCATTGGTGCCAGGATAAATAACGCTGTCCACCCCACCGAAACCGAAGTTACGCATCAGGCGCATTTTTTCGGCGAGTTCATCATTATTGGTAAGGACCGCGCCGCCTTCGAAAGTATTGAACAACTTGGTCGCGTGAAAGCTGAGCACTTCAGCTTCGCCAAAATTGCCAATCATCTGACCTTTATGAGAGTTACCAAAAGCGTGTGCGGCATCGAACATCAACTTCAGGTTATGTTCATCTGCAATATTTTGTAATTCTTTTACCGGTGCTGCATGTCCCCAAAGGTGGACGCCAATGATGCCGCTTGTGTTGGGCGTAATCATTTTTCTTACTGACTCAGGTTCCAGACAATGTGTCGCAGGGTCAATATCTGCAAAAACCGGCGTGATCTCTTGCCAGTGCAGGGCATGCGCTGTGGCAATGAAGGTGTAGGAAGGGATGATGACCTCCCCCTTCAGTTCCAAGGCTCTTATGGCTATCTCGAGCGCAATCGTGCCATTAGCCATTGCAACACAATGTTTGACATGGTGATGCTCCGCTATCCTCTGCTCCAGCTGTTGTACGAGCGGACCGTTATTGCTGAGCCATTTGCTTTCGAAAATTTGATCGACGTATCTCAGAAACTCAGCCTTATCCCCAATATTTGGGCGGCCGACATGCAGCTTTTCGTCGAAAGCAGGCGGCGCACCATTGATGGCCAGGTCAGTCTTCGTTTTTATCTGTTTCATTCACATCCTCTCTGGAGGTTTGACCGACGCTCTTCTCTCTCAATTTGGTTTTGAGTGACTCTTTTCGCAATTCCTTTATCTCTTGCTCAAGTTGCTCATACTCTCTGATTTTCTTTTTGAGAAATCTCACCGTCACACTGGCTTTTTCCTCAATGCCTCGTGGTGTCAGCTTGTAGGCATAGGCGAGTTTGTTTTTGCTGTTGCGAAAGTTACCCGCCTTCAACAACCCCTTTTCGATTAGTGCTTTAAGACAGTAATTCGCTTTGCCTAGGCTGATACCCAACTCACCGGCAAGCTGCCGCTGACTGATTTCAGGGTTAGACTCGAGTAATTTGAATATTTTATAGCGGTATTCGTCAGTCAGCATGAAGGTAACGACTTGCGTTCAATGAATGAACACTCTATGTAAACTGGCCTTGAAAGTAAATACTTTGTTGGTGATGTTTAAATAACTTCAGGAAAGGAGTCGGCATGGATGCCTGACAACACAATCGTCCAACCGTCCCTGGAAGTGACTTTGTGTTGTTATCTTGGCATCCATGCCGTGTGTCAAATTAGCAATTTATTGGCTGGTGACCAACTCTGGTTTTGGTGTTTTGTGAACTAATCGAGGGGGTTTTTGATTTTTTGGTTTGTGGGGAGATCCTTCGGCATGCTCAGGATGACAGGGTAAATGTTCTGTAGATGACCCTACTCCCTGTCATGCCGACCGGAGTGGAGGCATCTCTGGACGCTGAATAGATCCCTCGGCTGAGCTCGGGATGACAGAGTGAATGATCTGTCGGTGGAATAACATTGTCATACCGACCGCTGTGGAGGCATCTCTTCCAGTGCTGGGACGAGATCCTTCGGCAGGCTCAGGATGACATGAGCCTGGGAATTGGAGGTGACAGTTAAAGGAGCTTAAAATGTCACTACGTTCACTACAGGCTATGTATCAATCCTGCCCGAATAGGTCCCGGGTGTAGACTTTGTCGCGGATATCGATGATGTCATCAGTCAATCTATTCGCGAGTACAACATCCGCTTTTTGCTTGAATGTTGCCAAGTCCTTGATGACTGCAGAGCGGAAAAAAGTGTCGTCTTCGAGCACAGGTTCATAAACCACAACTTCAATCCCTTTCGCCTTGATGCGTTTCATCACACCCTGAATAGCGGAAGCCCGGAAATTATCCGATCCCGCCTTCATGACCAGGCGGTAAATACCGACGACTTTGGGATTGCGTTTGATAATGGATTCGGCAATAAAATCTTTTCTTGTGGTATTGGCATCAACAATCGCTTTGATTAGATTGTTAGGTACATCTTCATAGTTGGCTAGCAGCTGTCGGGTATCTTTGGGCAGGCAATAGCCTCCATAGCCAAAAGACGGGTTGTTGTAGTGATTGCCTATTCTCGGATCCAGTCCAACCCCCTCAATGATCTGGCGGGTATCCAGGCTATGTGTTTCGGCATAGGTGTCGAGCTCATTAAAATAAGCGACTCGCATAGCAAGGTAGGTATTGGAAAAAAGCTTGATGGCTTCTGCTTCGGTGCTGTCTGTGAAAAGGACCGGGATGTCTTTTTTCTCAGCGCCTTCAATTAGCAGTTGAGCAAACTGTTCAGCCCTTTGGCTGCGTTCACCCACGACGATCCTGGATGGATAGAGATTATCGTGAAGGGCTTTGCCTTCTCTCAGAAACTCTGGCGAGAAAATAATTTGTGGGGATGACTTCGTGCTCTCACCCCAGCCCTCTCCTTTCTGGAGAGAGGGAGCACCGGATTGTTTGGCTTTGCTCGCAATGACTTTGGTTTGATATTTACTTTTGATGGACTCGGTATAACCAACCGGAACGGTCGACTTGATCACCATCGCCGCATTTGGATTGATCTCTATTACGTCTTCAATCACAGCCTCAACGCTTTTGGTGTTGAAATAGTTGGTATCGGGGTCGTAATCGGTTGGGGTGGCGATAATGACGAAGTCTGCATCAGCGTAGGCTTTTTGCTTATTGAGCGTTGCGGTAAAGTTAAGCTGCTTGTTATCCAGAAAGTCCTGAATTTCCGTGTCTTCAATGGGCGAACGTCTGTTGTTCAGTTGCTTCACTTTGTCTTCAATAATATCTAAAGCAACGACTTCATGACGCTGAGCAAGCAGCACAGCAAGAGATAACCCTACATATCCGGTTCCGGCAACAGCAATTTTCATCTCGAACTCTTTAGTATTTTTAATTGATATCAGTGTTGAAGGTTCGCGTTTCACGAATATGACAGTTATTAAAGAGTTGTACTATTCTACTGTCACTGACTTGGCAAGATTCCGTGGCTGGTCAACATCTGTGCCTTTGATCAGAGCAACATGGTAGCTGAGTAATTGCAGCAAGATGTTGTAGGTGATGGGCGCTGTGATGCGGCCAACATTGGTAGTGGCTTTGACAACCTTGAAACTGGCTTCCGAACTGATATCACTGCGCTCATCCTCAAATACGATCATCTGTCCACCACGGGCTTTAACTTCCTGCAGATTGGATTTGAGTTTCTCCAGCAGATCATCCAGCGGTGCAATGGCAATCACCGGCATCATCTCATCAATCAGTGCCAGAGGACCGTGTTTGAGTTCACCTGCGGGATAGGCTTCGGCATGAATATAGCTGATCTCTTTCAACTTAAGCGCACCTTCCAGCGCAATCGGGTACATTGTGCCACGCCCCAGGAACAAGGCGTGTTGCTTGTCGGCAAAGTCTTCCGAGATCTGGCGAATTTCCTCTTCGTGCCCCAGGGCCATCGTGATGAGGTTGGGTAGTTTCTGTAAACCACCTGCAATCATGGCCTCCCGACCTTCATCGAGTCGGTTTTGAACTTTACCAATGCTCGTCAGCAATAATGCCAGGGCGACCAGTTGCGTCGTGAATGCCTTGGTCGAGGCGACACCAATTTCTGGGCCGGCATGGGTCAAAAACACCAGATCTGCTTCGCGGGTCAGGCTGCTTTCTGCCACGTTACAGATACTGAGCGTGGGGATATTGAGTGCTTGAGCATCAGTAAGATCAGGCTTGTTGAGATGCGCCTTGGGATCATCACTGGCACGACGTCGCAATTCAGTTGATTTGTTCTGACGCAGCGCATTGATTTGCTGCAATGCAGCCAGAGTATCCGCCGTTTCGCCGGACTGACTGATGGTCACAAACAAGGTGTGATTTTCAATCACCGGATTGCGATAGCGGAATTCACTGGCCACTTCTACCTGGCAGGGCACGCCGATAATATCCTCAGCCCAGTACTTAGCCACCATACCGGCATGATAACTGGTGCCACAGGCAATAATATGGATACGGTTTACGCTGGCAAATACAGACTCTGCATTATGACCAAAGCTTGATACCAGAATCTGATCCTGGGTCATGCGACCTTCCAGCGTATCAATGACCGCCTGGGGCTGCTCGAAGATCTCTTTATGCATGTAGTGACGGTGGGCACCCAACTCTACCGAGGTGAGATTCAGGTTGGAATGCTTGACAGGACGTTCCACCCGCTCACCTGTCAGCACATTAAATATTTCCACTCTGTCTCGAGTCAGGCGGGCAACATCACCATCTTCTAGGAAAATGAAATTCTGTGTGACAGGTAATAGAGCAGATACATCGGAGGCAATAAAGTGTTCGCCGATACCGACACCAATCACTAAAGGACTGCCTTTTCTGGCTGCCACCAGGGTGTCGGGATTATTGGTTGCCACCACACCCAAGGCATAAGCCCCTTCAAAGGATTGGATTGATGCCATGACAGCTTCAAGCAGATCGTCTGTACTTTCGAGTTGTTGAAAGATTTCGTGCGCGACCACTTCCGTATCGGTTTCAGAGGTGAAACGATAACCCGCGGCAAGCTGTTGGTTTTTTAGTGACTGATAGTTTTCGATAATGCCATTGTGAACCACCGCCACTTTGTTATTACAAATGTGCGGATGAGCATTATTTTCAGAGGGCACGCCATGGGTGGCCCAGCGTGTATGGGCTATGCCGAGTTGCCCGGAAAAGGGTTCTTCAAGCGCAGCGATTTTGTTTTCCAACTGCTTGATTTTGCCCATCGCACGCACGCGCTGGAGATTATTGTCCGTATCCAGCAATGCGACACCGGATGAGTCATAGCCACGGTACTCCAACCTTCTGAGCCCCTCCATCAGGATGGGGGCAACATTACGCTCGGCGATTCCTCCGACAATTCCACACACGTTGAATAATCCCTCGTTCGTTCAAAACTGCATTATACAGAACAACGGTTTCTTTATAGTTGAAATGGTTTTGAAAAGGCGGGGTTGGGCTCATTTATTTTGTCCCCTCCCGCTCATTCATTGTCCCCTCCCTCTGTCATCCAATACCCCATAATTCTGTCACACTGAGCCTGTCGAAGGATCTCTCCGAGCTCTGAGATACCTCGCTTACGCTCGGTATGACAAAAAGCAGGTGGGTTGGGAAAAAAACAGGCTGACATACAAAAGCCCAGTCCATTAACAAAAGACAAGGTGACAGACAAAAAGCCAGTCGGCAGACAAAAGACCGTTCAAATAACAAAAGACGAAGCAGCACACAAAAGAACAGTCAACTAAGAAAATACAGGACAGGACGGTGCTCAAACCGGTAGGCAGGTCTGTAGGACGTGGTCACTATGGCAGAAACACGTCAGTTAACAGAAGGCATTTCATTCCGGGGCTGAGAGTGATGTCTGCCCTTTTAGAGGGCCTGTCTAATGCAGTTCTTTCACTGGCTCGGATTGCAACCAGTCTGTTAGATCACACTGCGGTTTAAAGCCATCGATGGTGGTTAACAGCAGCTGCCGTGATCGGGCACTATCATCTGTTTCGTTTGCCTGGGTCAGTTCATCCAGCGTGAGTTGCAATGTTTGCCAGGGGATGACCATTTCCTGCGCCCGCCTGATTTTAGGGTGTGCGGTTTCCGTGACGTTATCGCCAATCAACAGTTCTTCGTAAAGCTTTTCCCCCGGCCTTAGTCCAGTGAACTGAATTTCAATATCCCCATCAGGGTGATGCTCATCCCTCACACTGAAACCGCTCAAATGCACCATTCTTCTGGCTAATTCCAGGATTTTGACCGGTTCCCCCATATCCAGCACAAACACATCCCCTCCCTGCCCCATGGCACCGGCCTGGATAACCAGTTCCGCCGCTTCGGGGATAGTCATAAAGTAGCGAATGATTTCCGGGTCAGTGACGGTAACCGGGCCACCAGCCGCAATTTGCTCGCGAAACAAGGGAACGACGGAACCGGATGAGCCCAGTACATTACCAAAGCGGACCATGGTGAAGCGGGTTTGTTGGTGCAATTCCGGAGATTGTGCTAATGCCTGCAGGACCAGTTCAGCAAGGCGTTTGGTGGCGCCCATGGTATTGGTTGGTCTCACTGCCTTATCAGTTGAGACGAGCACAAAGGTTTCCACTTTGCATTTGATCGCCGCCTGAGCCGTGTGCAAAGTGCCGAATACATTGTTTCGAATACCTTCATTGGTATTTCTCTCGACGATGGGCACATGCTTATAGGCAGCGGCATGATAAATGGTCTGAACCCGGAAATGTTCACAGACTGATTCAACACGGTTTTGATTTAATACCGATCCCAGAACTGGTATCAAGGAAACCGTTGAGTTAAATTTTTCCAGTTCTTTTTCGATTTGATACAGACTAAACTCGCTGATTTCATACAGTATCAGCGTTTGAGGTGACAGATGCATAATCTGACGGCATAACTCGGAACCAATTGAGCCGCCGGCACCGGTGACCATCACGACCTTGTCTGTGATATTACTGTGCAGCAGGGTTTGATCCGGCGCGACGGGTTCCCTGCCCAGCAAATCGCCTATGTCCACTTCCTGAATATCAGAGACTTCAATTTTGCCTTCAGCAATATCCATCAAGTCAGGCAAGGTGCGGACATGCACTGGATACTGTTCCAGCTGCTGCAGAATCTCACTGCGTCTTCTGCGGCTCGCTGAGGGCATCGCCAGCAAGATGTCCCGAACATGATAACGTTCTATCAGCCCGACCAGTTGCTCAAAAGGGTAGACCGTCAGTCCATTAATCTGCTGATTCCGTAACGATGTATCGTCATCGATAAAAGCCACGGGACGCATCTGATTACTCATTTTGAGCATCGCAGCCAGTTGAGCACCCGCCTGTCCCGCTCCGTAAACCAGTACCGGGGGAACATATCGTTCGGTATGAAGATCGGCCCAGTTCTGTTGCTGGCTGTGAGTGAAAAGCCATCGGGCCAGCATCCGGCTACCGCCGACAAACAACATGACAATCACTGCATTGATGCCATAAACCGTTCTTGGAACCAGCCCCGAGAACTCTCCCGCCGCCAGAACGACCACGGCAAAAATGAGGGAAAACAGGAGCACTGCACGGCTGATAGCCCACAGCGCATCAATACCGATATAGCGAATAACCGCTCTGTAAAGACCGGATTTGATAAAGACGGGGACAGCGATGAGGGGGGCCAGCAGGAATATCCATAGCTGCTCACCTGGCGGAGAATAAAACTCACCTAGACGCAGTGAAAAAGCCAACCACAATGAAGCGATAACGGCCAGAACATCAACACTGATACTGATGACACGTTTCACTCGGCGTGAACGGTTGAGGAACCACTGCCCCAGTGAGGTGATTGCTGATGATTGCTTCAAACTATCATTCCGTCGATTGAAAGTATCAGGTCATTATTTCATGCCTTATCCAGCAACGGCAAAACTATAGTTTCAAATCCTGCATTACCAGCTTCAGACTGTGACGCCAGTCGGGCATACGAATACCAAACTGACGCTCTATCCGGGCGTTATCAAGAACAGAAAAGCCGGGGCGCATGGCAGCCGTTGGATACTCGCTGGTAGCAATCGCATTGACAACAGGTACGGTTTGACCTTCTGCCGCCAGCGCCTCAAATATAGCCTTGGCAAACTCACTCCAGGATGTGGCACCGCTATTGGTCAGGTGATAAATCCCTGTTTGTTGTTGCCAGAATGAGGGACCCTGCTGTCTGGACAAAACAACCACGGCGGATACGGCCTCAGCGATGTGTCTTGACCAGGTTGGTGAGCCAATCTGGTCGCTGACGATGTTTAATGACGCTTTTTCTGAAGCCAGTCGTCTCATGGTATTGAGGAAGTTTTTACCATGCAGGCCATATACCCAGCTTGTTCGAAAAATGCAGTGCATCGCACCACTTTTCTGGATAGCCACCTCACCAGCCAGCTTACTCTGACCATAAACATTGACGGGGTGCGCTGTATCATTTTCAGTCCAGGGCTGGCTCCCCTGACCATCAAATACATAGTCTGTGGAAAAATGGATCATTGGGATCCCCATTAACGCACACGCTTTGGCTATTGCCCCCGGAGCGCTGGCGTTGACCTGCCAGGCCAGCTCAATTTCCTGCTCGGCCTGATCAACGGCAGTATAAGCCGCTGCATTGATCACCAGATCAGGTTGAAACTGACGAATTTTTTCAGCGATGATTTTTTCATCTGATCGCAAATCGAGTGCTTCCCGGTCAGGCATTACCAGCTTGGCCAAAGGTCCCAGACTTCTTACCAGTTCATATCCGATCTGGCCAGTCGCACCGAGGAGCAGTATGCGACTCATGGATAAGCCTCAGCCTCTGTAAATGGTCTGCCCTGCTGGTCTTTATCCGATAAAATTGGGGCTGATGTCAGTGGCCAATCGATACCGAGATCCGGATCATTCCACAGTAAGGTTCGCTCGTACTCAGGCGCATAAAAGTCGGTGGTTTTATACAGAAACTCAGCACGCTCACTCAAAACCAGAAAACCATGGGCGAAACCCGGCGGAATCCACATCTGTTCATGATTGTCTGCGCTCAGAATGGTACTCACCGAGTGCCCAAAATAAGCAGAGCTTTTTCTCATATCCACCGCCACATCAAAGACCTCACCACTGATGACCCTGACCAGCTTTCCCTGTGGCTGATGAATCTGATAATGCAGGCCCCTCAGTACATTTCTGACTGACGCAGAGTGATTGTCCTGGACAAACTCGACATCTGTGTCGAGCAACTGGCTCAAAACACGACGATTATAGGTCTCCATAAAAAAACCACGTTCATCGCTGAAAACACGTGGTTTAAGGATTTTGACATCAGGGATTGCTGTTTCACATGCTTCCATTTATCGATGCTTTTCACTCAAAATCTGCATTAGATAATCTCCGTAACCACTCTTGATTAATGGTTTTGCCAAGGTTTTCAGGTCTTGAGCTGAAATGTATCCTTTTCTAAAAGCAATTTCCTCTGGACACATCACCTTCATACCCTGTCTTTTTTCTATTGTCTGTATAAATTGAGAAGCTTCAAGCAAAGAGTCATGTGTCCCTGTATCCAACCATGCCATGCCTCTACCCAATACCCTGACATGTAATTTTTCATTCTCAAGGTAATGTCTATTGACATCAGTAATCTCTAATTCACCTCGGGATGACGGTTCAAGGTTCTGTGCAATTTCAACAACACTGTTGTCATAAAAGTAAAGCCCGGTAACTGCATAATGTGACTTTGGTTCTAATGGCTTTTCTTCGATACTTAATGCTTTTCCAGCGCTATCAAAGTCGACGACGCCATATCTTTCCGGATCTTTCACTCGATAAGCAAATACTGTTCCCCCAACCTCTCTTTGATCAGCGTCTCGCATCACATCAAGCAAATAATGGCCATGGTACACATTGTCTCCTAATATCAATGCAACATGAGCATCACCAATGAAGTCTCTTGCAAGGATAAAGGCCTGAGCAATGCCATCAGGACTCTTCTGTATTATGTAACTGAGGTTTATCCCCCATTGCTTTCCATCGCCAAGCAATTGTTGCAGTCTGGGTGTGTCCTGAGGTGTTGAGATAACACAAATGTCTCGAATACCAGCCAGCATCAGGGTGGACAAAGGATAATAAATCATCGGTTTGTCGTAAACCGGCAAAAGCTGTTTGCTGATGGACTGCGTCACCGGGTGTAAGCGGGTGCCACTGCCACCGGCGAGCACTATCCCCTTGCGCTTGGTCATGACTTTCCTCCCAAACCGAGTCTCTGTTGCTGGTAACTACCGTCGATGATGTGTTGATTCCAACTACGATTGTCTAAATACCACTCGACGGTTTTTCTTAAACCGGACTCAAAGGTTTCACGAGGCTGCCAGCCCAGTTCCTTTTGAATTTTTGTGGCATCAATTGCGTAGCGTAAATCATGACCCGGGCGGTCAGTCACAAAATGAATCAAATCTTTATGCGGTTTGTAATCAGAGTCTGGCAATAAATCATCCAGGATCTCACACAGCGTGTACACCACATCCAGATTGGTATACTCGTTAAAGCCACCAATATTGTAACTTTCTCCGAGTTTCCCTTTTTCAAATACCAACTGTAGTGCTTCAACATGATCATCAACATACAGCCAGTCCCGAATATTTTGACCGTTTCCATATACCGGCAAGGCTTTACCTGCAAGTGCATTATTGATCATCAACGGAATCAGTTTTTCCGGAAACTGGTAGGGACCGTAATTATTGGAACAATTCGTCAATACAACCGGTAGCCCGTATGTATGATGCCAGGCGCGAACCAGATGGTCACTGCCTGCTTTAGTGGCGGAATAGGGTGAGTTCGGTTGATAGGCCGTGGTTTCAGTGAACAACCCGTTTTCGCCCAGCGAACCATATACCTCATCTGTAGAAATATGATGGAAGCGGAAGGCCTTTTTTTGATCAGGCTGCAACGCTGACCAGTAATTTCTGGCCGCTTCCAGCATGGTATATGTGCCTACCAGATTAGTCTGAACAAACTCTGCCGGCCCATCAATGGATCGATCGACATGTGATTCTGCCGCGAGATGCATGATACCCGTTGGCTGATACTCGGAGAAGACCTCAGCCATCTTGGCTGCATCACAGATATCAGCCTGAATAAAATGATAGTTGGGATGCGCCTCGATCTCGCTAAGAGATTCAAGGTTGCCCGCATAGGTGAGCTTATCGATATTGACGACAGCGTAATCGGTCTGACGGATTAAATGACGGATAAGTGCAGAACCAATAAAACCGGCTCCGCCAGTAATGAGTAATGTTTTTTGAGTCACAGCTTAGATTCAGTAATTGAGTTCAGGTAGTGCTAGGCGAATGTAGCACTGGGGCCGTTATTACTCAACTTAATCCGTTGATGCTGCATATTAGAAGGGGGAGTGAACGACAGGCAAGTGGCGCGCCCGGCAGGACTCGAACCTGCTACCCTCGGCTTAGAAGGCCGATGCTCTATCCAGATGAGCTACGGGCGCATCGTGACATGTGGTCTAAGCGAGGACAAAGAAAAAAGTAGGGAAGTGGTCGGGGCAGAGAGATTCGAACTCCCGACCCTCTGGTCCCAAACCAGATGCGCTACCAGACTGCGCTATGCCCCGACTTGTTTTCGAGAAGTCATCCTCGAAGAAGGCGAAATAATACGTTGTTCCCCAGACAGAGTCAACGCTTGATTTGATATTTTTTGCTGTTCACGACGACTCATGCGATCATAGCCGCTTTTGCAAGTCCGGGACCCCTGAATGAGCGCGAAGATTATTGATGGCAAAGCTGTCGCCGCCGATCTGAAACAAAAACTGAAACTGGCCACTGATAAACTGATTGCTGACGGCAAACGCCGCCCGGGTCTCGCCGTCGTTTTGCTCGGTGAAAACCCCGCATCAAAAGTCTACGTTGGCAGTAAGCGTCGCAGTTGCGAAGAAATCGGCATCAAATCGGTCGCTTATGACATGCCAGATACCACCAATCAGGATGAACTGCTGGCACTGATAGATAAGCTCAACAGTGATGAAGAAATTGACGGCATTCTGGTGCAATTGCCGCTACCCGCGCACATCGACCCTGAAACTGTGATTGAACGCATCGCGCCTCATAAAGATGTCGACGGCTTTCATCCCTATAACATCGGCCGCCTGGCTCAACGCATCCCTGTTCTTCGTCCCTGTACCCCGAAAGGCGTTATCACCCTGCTCAGGAGCACTGAAGTCGATTTGAAAGGGCTTGAAGCCGTGGTTGTTGGGGCTTCCAATATTGTCGGACGGCCGATGGCACTGGAGCTATTGCTCGCCGGCTGTACCACGACCGTCTGCCATCGCTGGACTAAAAACCTTGAGGAACAGGTGCGTCGTGCGGATCTGCTGGTTGTTGCCGTGGGTAAGCCCAACTTTATTCCGGGCGATTGGATTAAACCGGGTGCGATGGTGATTGATGTCGGTATTAACCGACTGGCAGACGGCAAATTGACCGGGGATGTCGACTTTGAAGGTGCCAAAGAGAAGGCTTCGTGGATAACCCCTGTTCCGGGTGGCGTCGGTCCGATGACTGTAGCGACGCTTATGGAAAATACGCTGTTTGCTGCAGAGCACTTACATCAAAAATAAACACTGAACAACAGAGGCGCAGAGTAGATATAAACATCTATCCGCAGATTACACAGATGGTCGCAGATTATTCATAATAAAGACAGAGTCGGGACAAAAACCAGAAGCTCTGTTGCTAGACAAACACTTCGCTGGACTGTTTTTAATCTGTGAAAATCAGCGTAATCTGCAGATAATTCTAAAAACTCTGTGTCCTCTGTGCCTCTGTGCCTCTGTGGTTAATAATTCCAAACAGGCTTATTGACGCCGCCAGCTGGTTTTACCGGCTGAATCTTCCAGCACGATACCCATTTCCGTGAGTTGATCCCGGATTTCATCAGCGCGTCCCCAATTTTTATCAGACCGCGCCTGATTGCGTTCGGCGACCAGGGCATCGATTGCAGCGGCTTCATCATCCGATGCGGTATCTCCGACCAGAAACGCGTCGGCATCCTGCTGGAACAGTCCCAGCACATCACCGAAGGATAACAACAGGCCGGCGTAATAAGCGGCTTGTTCAGCACCCTGACCACGCTCATAGGCTTTATTCAGAGCCTGACGCACATCAGCCATAACTGACAAGGCCAGCGCGGTATTGAAATCATCATCCATCGCCTCCTGGAAGCGAGGACCGAATTCCTTGTCTTCCTGCCAGCGTACTTCTGCCTGTGGTTCTACTTCACGCAGTGAGGTATAAAAACGGGTCAATGCCGCTTTCGCCTGTTCAAGCTGATCTTCTGAATAATTCAGTGGGCTGCGGTAGTGACTGGACAGAATGAAATAACGCACTGCTTCAGCCGGATAGACCGCCAGCACTTCACGCACGGTAAAGAAGTTACCCAGCGACTTGGACATCTTCTCATCATCAATACGAACAAAGCCGTTGTGCATCCAGTAATTGACTGACTGGCAGTTATGCGCGCCTTCGGACTGGGCGATTTCATTTTCATGATGCGGGAACTGTAAATCCTGACCACCGCCATGAATATCAAAATGCTCACCCAGGCAATGCGCTGACATCGCCGAGCATTCAATATGCCAGCCTGGTCGACCATTACCCCAGGGTGACTCCCAGGCTGGCTCACCTTCTTTGGCGGCTTTCCACAGCACAAAATCGAGCGGGTCGGTCTTGGCTTCATTCACCGCGACGCGTTCACCGGCACGCAGTTCATTAACATCACGCCCGGATAACTTGCCGTATGAGGCAAATTCGCTGACATCGTAATAAACATCACCGTTTTCGGCGACATAAGCGAGACCTTTATCTATCAGGGTCTGTACCATGGATAAAATTTCACCCATGGATTCGGTCGCTTTGGGCTCGATATCCGGTCTTAACACGCCCAGCGCGTCGGCATCCTGGTGCATTTCGCTGATATAACGTTCTGTCAGCACCTCTATGCTTTCACCATTTTCAGCCGCGCGTTTGATGATTTTGTCATCTATATCAGTGATGTTTCTAACATAAGTCACGTCATAGCCCAGCGCCCGCAGATAGCGTGTGACGACATCAAACACCACCATCACCCGAGCATGACCGACATGACAGAGGTCGTACACCGTCATGCCACAGACATACATACTGACCTTGCCTGGGATAATGGGGGTAAACGTGTCTTTCTGTCGAGTTAGGCTGTTATAGATTTTTAACATTATTTACTTTTTTGAAATATCTTCTTTTAAACCAATGGTCAGGTTGAATACGGGTGACTCGGCATTGTGGTCGTATCGGTCACTGACGAAATAGCCTTCCCTTTCAAACTGGAATGCTGTTTCAGGTTCACAATCCACAATGGTCGGCTCGGCGAAGGCTTTAATCACGCGTAAGGAATCAGGGTTGACGTCATCGAGATAATTACCGGTTTCCTTGCCCGGCGCTTCCGCCATAAACAATCTATCATACAGGCGCAACTCCACCTGTCTGGCTTCTGTCGCAGATACCCAATGAATGACGCCCCGCGGTTTCATTTCCGGCGGTGGGTTCTGCCCCACGGTATCAGGCACCAGAGAAGCGATGACTTCAATTACCTCGCCCTGGTCGTTCTTGATGACTTCATCTGCCTTGATGACATAAGCCCCGCGCAGACGCACATAATCACCGATGACCAGGCGCTTGAACTTCTTGCGACTCAGGCTGGTGTCTTCTGTAAAGTCAGACGCATCGATGTAAATGGCTTTAGTGAATGGTATGGACCGCTGCCCCATCTCCTCCTTTTGTGGGTGATTGGGGACGTCCAGCCATTCCACCTCATCAGACGCGTTGCTGATGGTGACTTTCAGTGGATTCAGCACGCACATGGCACGTGCGGCATTCTCATTCAAATCATTGCGGATCTCGAATTCGAGTTGCGCGATATCCACAATGCCGTCAGTTTTGGCAACAGCCAGACCGTTACAGAATGCGCGCAGCGCTGAAGCGGTATAACCGCGACGTCGCATGCCTGAAATCGTGGGCATTCTCGGATCATTCCAGCCGGCCACAATCTTTTCATCGACCAGTTGTTTTAGATTACGTTTGCTGGTCACCGTGTAATTGAGGTTCAAACGGCCAAATTCATACTGCTTCGGCTCTGATGGCACGGGCAGATTTTCGATAAACCACTCATACAATGGCCGGTGATCCTGAAACTCCAGTGTACAGATACTGTGAGTGACACCTTCAATCGCATCGCCCTGACCATGGGCAAAATCATAGCTGGGGTAAATACACCATTTATCACCGGTCTGATGATGCGCTTTCTTGCGGATACGATACAGAATCGGATCGCGTAAATTCATATTCGGCGAAGCCATATCGATTTTCGCGCGCAGCACACAAAAACCTTCATCAAACTCGCCCTGCTTCATCTTTTCGAACAGCGCCAGGTTTTCTTCTATGCTGCGGCTGCGGTATGGCGATTCCTTACCCGGTTTGGTCGCCCAGCCGCGATATTCACTGGCTTGGTCGGCGGTCAGGTCACAGACATAGGCTTTACCTTGTCTGATCAGATGCACCGCCCAGTCATAAAACTGCTCAAAATAGCTTGAGGCGTAACGAACATCGCCTGCCCACTGAAAGCCCAGCCATTGAACATCTTCCATGATGGCTTCAATGTATTCCTGCTCTTCCTTGGCCGGGTTGGTGTCGTCAAAACGTAAGTGACAATCCCCGCCAAACTCCTCTGCCAACCCGAAATTCAGACAGATCGACTTGGCATGGCCAATATGCAGATAACCATTGGGCTCCGGCGGGAAGCGGGTCACTACCTTTCCGGTCAGCCTGCCAGCGGCAATATCTTCCTGAATAATGGTGCGAATAAAATTATGTTGAGCAGCGGTTTCTGACATAGCCAAAGTTGATTTTTAATTAAAACGGGCATTATACGCGTTCAGCCTGTCCGGGCGACAGCGCTGTTTTCAGTGACAAGTCCCTCATTCCCGCTTCCTGATGTTCCCATGATCAGGGCCGATGCTCTATCATGACTTCTTTTGACCGTTGTTGGACATAGACATGAAACTACTTTACCGCCATCTGGCTCCCCTGTTTTTCGCTTCCTTTTCCCTGGCAGCCAACGCTGAAGGGGGCGCCGCGCCTCAAGTCAAACTGGAAACAACAATGGGGGACATCGTAATTGAACTGAATCAGGAAAAAGCCCCCAACACCGTGGCTAATTTTCTGGAATACGTTGAGGCCGGCTTTTACGATGGCACCATTTTTCACCGTGTGATTGAAAACTTCATGGTTCAGGGCGGCGGCTTTGATCAAAACTTTGAGCAGAAGCCAACCCGTGCCCCGATTGAAAATGAGGCTGATAACGGTCTCAGCAATCAACGCGGTGCCGTCGCAATGGCACGAACCAATGATCCACATTCAGCGACAGCCCAGTTCTTTATTAACACTGTCGATAATGATTTTCTCGATTTTCGTGGAAAAGCACCCAGTGGCTGGGGTTATGCCGTATTTGGTGAAGTCGTTGAAGGTATGGATGTGGTCGATAAAATCCGCAAGGTAGACACCACCATGCGTGGCCCACATCAGGATGTGCCGGCTGAAGACGTCGTCATTAAAAAAGCCAGCGTACTCTAACACTGTCATCCTGCCCTCACCATGAGGGCAGGATTTTTTCTATGCGCAGACTGTTTATTTCCGATCTCCATCTCAGCCCGGCTCGTCCCGCGCTGACAGAGATGGCTTGCGAGTTTCTTGACGCCCAGCAGGGGCAGGTTGATGAAATCTATATCCTTGGTGACATTTTCAACACCTGGCTGGGTGATGATTTGGTGCCTACTGAATTCAGTCCCTTTGTCACTGTCCTGCAAAAGCTTTCAGACAGCGGCATCAAACTATATCTGATGGTGGGTAACCGCGACTTTATGCTGGGTAAGGGTTTTGCCAAAAAAGTGGGCGCCAGCTTACTGGGTGATAGTTACCCAATCCAGTTTGGCGATCACGCTGCGCTGCTTCTGCATGGTGACACGCTATGCCTGGATGATATCAGCTATCAGCGTTACCGGAAGGTAGTCAGAAACCGTTTTCTTCAATGGTGTTTTCTGAAGTTACCGGCCCGCTTCCGGCAGAATATCTCAGACCAGATTATCGCCAAGAGCAAACAGAAAAAGCAGCATAAAACCGCGATGATAATGGATGTGAATCAATCAGAAGTCTCGCGGATGATTGAGACCCATCAGATCGATATTCTGATTCACGGCCACACTCACAGACCGGCGATTCATGAACTAGCAACTTCAAATGACAAGCCGAGTTATCGGGTGGTGCTGGGAGACTGGGATAACCATATCAGTTATCTCATAGCCGATGACCGGCAGCTGACACTGCATGATCACCGGCTGGATTCAGGTTTTCAAAGCTTAAGATTGATCTGAAGTCTGTTCGAGAATCTCTTTTAAACGTTCTGGAGGCACGTATCCAGGCAACATCTGTCCGTTTTCCGTAAACAGTGCAGGGGTGCCCTGAACGCCCAGTTTCTGACCAGTCTCAAACTCGGCCTTGACCGGGTTATCACAGGTCTTGGCTTTCATTTCCTCGCCCGCTTTAGCCCGTGTCATCGCATCATGTCGGTCCTCGTTACACCAGACGGTAACGGCTTCATCATAGGATTGGGAACCAATACCACCGCGTGGGTAGGCCATGTAGCGGATACGAATGCCAAGGTCTTTGTATTGCTCGATTTCAGAGTGCATTTTACGACAATATACACAGTCGATATCGGTAAAAACGGTCAGCGTATGTTCTGTCTGTTTCGGCTCAAAGATGATCATGTCTTTCTCATCCAGACTGTCGATAATATCTTTACGCAGACTGACGCGACGCTGTTCGGTCAGGTTAGTTCTGGATTCCAGCGACACCAACTCCCCCTGCAACACATAACGGCCATCGGCTGAGAAGTAGAGAATTTCGCCATTGATAACCCCTTCGTATAAGTCGGCGTTATCCACTTTTTTGAGGCTGTCTATGGCAACACCCGGCAGGCTCTGTTCCAGTTTTTGTCTGAGCTTGTCTGATTCTGCGGCATGACTGATGCCGATGAAGAGCAACGGGGCAATAACAAGTAGATGTTTCAGCATTAAAGTTTCCTAGTCTCTGAAATTATTGAACTGTAGCGGCATCTCGATGCTTTCTTCCGCTTTGAGCATCGCGATGATTTGCTGCAGTTCATCACGTTTCTTACCGGTGACGCGAACGCTCTCGCCCTGTACCGCAGCCTGCACTTTGATTTTACTGTCTTTAATCAGCTTGACGATTTTTCGGGACACGTCCTTATCAAGCCCCTCACGGACAATCACATCCTGTTTACGCAATTTGCCGAGGCCAACTGGATCTTTGACTTCCAGGCAACCGAGTTCAATCCCGCGCTTTACCAGCTTAAGTCGTAAAATATCCAGCAACTGTTCAAGCTGAAAATCACTATCAGCGAAAAGGGTGAGCACTTTGTCCGACTGTTCGACTCTGGCTTCGGTTCCACGGAAATCAAAGCGGTTTTTCAATTCGCGGTTGGCCTGATCAACGGCGTTGGTCAGCTCATGTTTATCAACTTCGGATACGATATCAAAGGAAGGCATGCCCTGCTCCGGCTAATTCAATCAAGCGGCAAGTTTAACATCGCGATCATATTGCGTCAGTCTGCTCAACCACGCGGGTGATGCTGTCCATGCAATTTTTTCAGCCGTTCTTTGGCGACATGGGTGTAAATCTGGGTGGTGGAGAGATCAGAATGTCCCAGTAATAACTGAACCACACGCAGATCGGCACCATGGTTCAACAGATGAGTCGCGAAGGCATGCCGCAATGTATGCGGCGATAAATGCTTCTGGATATCCGCCTGTTTGGCATAGCGCTTAATGATGTACCAGAAGGCCTGACGGGTCATCGCCTTGCCACGGCGGGTAGGGAATAAATCATCCGTGACCTGACCATTAAGCAGCCCCGGCCGACTCTCAATCAGATAATCCTGTAGCCAGTCCAGTGCCACTTCACCCACCGGCACCAGTCGCTCCTTGTTGCCTTTGCCGATACAGCGAATCAGGCCCTGCCGAACGTTAAACTGCTCCTGTTTCAGACTGACCAGTTCTGACACCCGCAGACCAGTGGCATAGAGCAATTCCAGCATGGTTCTGTCACGCAGGCCCAGCACATCGGTGACATCCGGCTGTGCCAGCAAGTCTTCCACTTCCTGTTCGGTCAGACTGTCCGGTAAGGGTTTGCCCAGACGTGGCGACTCAAGTTGCGCGGTGGGATCACTGTCACGCAGATCTTCTCGCAATAAATAGCGATAAAAGCGTCTCAGTGTGGAGAGCAGCCGCGCTTCGCTTCTGACCTTACGTCCTTCACGCATACGCTGGCTTTGATAACGTTGAATGTCCTGCTGAGTGGCTGCAGCCAGATCGACATCAAATTGAGACAACCAGCCTGCAAAGGCCAACAGGTCGCGTCGGTAGGCTTCAATCGTATTCTGGCTGAGGCCGGCTTCCAGCCACAGGCTGTCCAGAAAACGTTCCAGGTAACGGCTGGGCTGAGTGGATTCTTGCGTCGTCATGTCTGCATTAGATTAGCAGCAGGCAATAAAAAAGGGCAGTGGAAAACCACTGCCCTTTTCGGTAATCCGGGTCCGAATGAACCGCTGAATTACAATTTTTCTTTAATACGTGCTGCTTTACCAGTCAGGTCACGCAGGTAGTACAGTTTAGAACGACGTACATCACCACGACGTTTGACTTCGATGCTGGCGATAGTCGGGCTGTGAGTCTGGAATACACGCTCTACGCCTACCCCGCTGGAGATTTTACGAACGGTAAAAGCAGAGTGCAGACCCCGGTTGCGCTTGGCAATCACGACGCCTTCAAACGCCTGTTCACGCTCACGGTCGCCTTCTTTGATTTTGACTTTAACAACAACAGTATCGCCCGCTGAAAACTCAGGGACATCCTGTTTCATTTGTTCAGCGTTCAGCTGTTCGATAATGTTACTCATTGTTTAACTCCCAACTAATCCTGCCCGCTCTCGGCAATAAATTCTTCTAATAACGCCTGCTGCTCATCGGTCAATGTTTTATCTGCCAACAAGTCAGGTCGTCGCAACCATGTTCGTCCCAAGGACTGTTTAAGGCGCCATTTGCGTATCGCTTCATGGTCACCGCCCAGCAATACCTCGGGTACTGTCTGGTCAAATAACTTTTCCGGTCTGGTGTAATGCGGGCAGTCCAGCAAACCTGCTACAAAAGAATCCTGCTCGGCAGAATTCTCGTCGCCCAATACACCGGGTAACAATCTGGCCACACCATCAATCAGCACCATGGCTGCCAGTTCACCACCACTGAGGACATAGTCACCAATCGACCATTCCTCATCAATCTGCTTTTCAATCAGGCGTTCATCAATGCCTTCATAACGCCCGGCAACCAGTATCATTTTGTCTCTGCCTGCCAGCTGTTTCAGCGCCTGCTGATTCAGTTTCCTGCCCTGTGGTGACAGATAAATCACTTTGGCATCATCACCCAGTTCCTGCTTCGCTGCCGTGATGGCTTCACTCAGCGGAGCGACTTTCATGACCATGCCCGGTCCACCACCGTAAGGTCTGTCGTCCACGGTTCGATGGCGGTCGTGCGTATAATCACGCGGATTCCAGTATTTGAGTTCCAGAATCCCCTGGGTCACTGCCCGACCTGTCACCCCAAATTCGGTGACGGCATCAAACATTGGCGGGAACAGGGATATCACACCCAGGCGCATCAACCTCGCTCCCTAAAAATCTTTGTCCCAGTCCACCCGGATAAGCTTGTTATCCAAATCAACCAGTTTGACAATTTCATCCATCACAAACGGAATCAATCGCTCTGTGCCTTTTGCCTTAACCACCAGCACGTCGTTGGCGCCGGTTTCCAGCAAGTGGTCCACCTGTCCCAGCAAATCGCCGTCCAGGTTTTCCACGCTCAGGCCCATCAGATCAGCCCAATAGAATTCGTCCTCTTCGGTCGGCTCCAGCTGGTCTTTCTTAATCGCCAGCTCAGCACCGATGAGTGGCTGAACCTGATCGCGGTCGGTGACGTTGGCAATGCCCATCACCAGACCTTTTCCCTGCAAGTGCCCACCGGACACCTTGATTTCTATCCACTCCCCCTGTCGTGACAGGAACAGTGGTGAATACTCCAGGATGTTGGCGCGGGGTTCAGTAAAGGAGTAGACCTTGACCCAACCTTTTACGCCAAAGGCGCCGGATATTTTACCTACCGGGATAAACTCCTCGGATGTTGCCATACCCGCACCTGTTCTTTATTCAAGCAGCCGCTTTTTGAGCTTCTTCAATCAGCTTGGCAACACGCTCAGAAGTTTGTGCACCCTGGCTAATCCAATGAGCAGCGCGGTCCAGATCAACGCGCAGTTTCTCTTCCTGACCACGTGCGATCGGGTTGAAGAAACCAATGCGTTCGATGTAACGACCATCACGCGCATTGCGTGAGTCGGTGACGACGATACCGTAGAAAGGACGCTTCTTGGCGCCGCTGCGAGTCAATCTAATTGTTACCATATTCTTTATGCCCGTTGAAAAACTGGATCGGAAAACCGTCGTATTTTACGCAAGTCTCCCGGGTTTGCAAAGTCTTAGTTTACTATTTGTAGCAGGTGATGCTCGGTAGACCTAAAACGGCATGCCACCGCCACCCATTCCGCCCATCGGGAATTTGCCGCCCATGCCCCGCATGAGCTTGGCCATGCCACCCTTAGAGCCCATTTTCTTCATCATTTTCTGCATCTGCGTGAACTGCTTGAGCAGACGATTGACGTCCTGAATCTGCGTGCCACTGCCGGCAGCGATACGTTTCTTACGTGAACCTTTGATAATATCCGGGCGGCGGCGCTCTTTTGGGGTCATCGAGTTAATGATGGCTTCCAGCTTGCCCAGCTCCTTGTCATTGACCTGGTTCTTGGCCGCATCCGGTATATTCGCCATGCCAGGCAGTTTATCCAGCATGGAACCGATGCCGCCCATCTTGCCCATCTGCTGAAGTTGCTCACGGAAGTCATCCAGATCAAAGCCTTTACCCTTTTTAAGCTTCTTGGCAAGCTTTTCAGCGGAATCGACATCCATTTTTCGCTGGGCTTCTTCCACCAGCGACAACACATCACCCATGCCCAGGATACGAGATACTACACGGTCAGGGTGGAAAGGTTCCAGTGCTGCGGTCTTTTCACCGACCCCCATAAACTTGATAGGTTTACCGGTGATATGGCGGATAGACAGGGCGGCACCGCCACGGGCGTCACCATCTGCCTTGGTCAGAATCACACCGGTCAACGGCAAGGCATCGTTAAATGCTTTGGCTGTGTTGGCGGCATCCTGACCGGTCATGCTGTCGACAGTAAATAGGGTTTCAACCGGGTTGATGGCGGCATGAATCTGTTTGATCTCGGTCATCATGTCGTCATCGATATGCAAGCGACCGGCAGTATCGATTATCACCACATCGACATAATCACGCTTAGCCTGTTCTATCGCATTTTTGGCGATATCGACCGGGTTCTGATCCGATTGACTCGGGAAAAACCTGGCTTCGACTTCGCCGGCCAGTGTCTGCAGCTGGTCAATTGCCGCGGGTCGGTAGACGTCGGTACTGGCGACCATCACCGATTTACGATCGCGCTCTTTCAGCCAGCGCGCCAGCTTGGCGACACTGGTCGTTTTACCCGCACCCTGCAGGCCGGCCATCAGAATTACGGCGGGTGGCTGGGTATTCAGATTCAGGCCCGGGTTGGCCTCGCCCATCACAGCAACCAGTTCGTCATTGACGACTTTGACCAGCGCCTGGCCCGGTGTCAGGCTACGCAGGACATCCTGTCCCATCGCCCGCTCTTTGACGCGGTTGATAAATTCACGGACGACCGGTAGCGCGACATCGGCCTCAAGCAGGGCCATGCGTACTTCGCGCAGCGTCTCTTTTACATTGTCTTCAGTGATACGGCCCTGACCACGGAGTGACTTTAGCGTACTCCCCAGTCTTTCACTTAAACTGTCAAACATAGATCACCCTAGATGGCTGGCATAGGCTGCCAGTGTTTAATGCTTCAAAAGCATAGTATAACTGATATATTGTTTCCGACAGGATGACCTCGTTTATCATTGACATTTGAGATAACAAATCCTCCAAGGATCGAATGAAATATGGCCATTGCCAACGCTCTCGCTTTTCTGCTCTATCTGAGCAGTAGTGCAATTCTTATCCGGCGCTTTGTACAGAAGGGTCAATCTGCGGTAAAACCCGGGGTTCCGGTCGCGATTCTGATCATTATGGCGCTGCTGTTTCACGCGGCTGATATCTTTTTTACGATGCATGCCGCCGGTGGTTGGGATCTGGGACTTTTCTCAACCTTTTCTGTAACCACCTGGCTGATGGCTTTCATCACGCTGATCGTGGGTAGCAGGATGCCCGACTCACATCCGGGCATTGTGGTTTATCCGCTGGTCGCGCTTAGCCTGATGCTCAGGGTGGAACTCCCATCGCCCGAGCCTCCGTCCCTGTCGGATCCGGCGCTGGAGTGGCATGTGCTGCTATCTCTGGCTGCCTATAGCCTGTTTATGCTGGCCGCGATTCAGGCCGTCGTGCTGGCGATTCAGGAAAAACACCTGCGTCGGCATCATGTCGCCGGTATCATCCGCAAACTGCCACCTTTACAGACGATGGAGAAAGGGCTGTTTCAGTTGCTGATAACGGGCTTTGTCCTACTTACCATTGGCCTGATTACCGGTTTCATGTTTGTCGATGATTTGCTGGCCCAGCACCTGGTACACAAAACTGTCTTATCAGTGATTGCCTGGTGTGTGTTCGCTGCCCTGCTGTGGGGCCGGCTGCGCTATGGCTGGCGAGGAAAAACCGCGGTTAAATGGACCTTAAGTGGTTTTGGCTTTTTGTTACTGGCCTATATGGGCAGTAAATTTGTACTCGAATATTTGGTGAACTGACACGCCCATGCTTGAAGAGACCTCCTTACTGGTTCTGTTTTTAATTCTGTTTGGTTTGCTGTTCGTCTCAGCGTTTTTCTCCAGCTCCGAAACCGCCCTGATGTCGCTTAACCGCTACCGGTTAAAACATCTTGAGCAGGAAGGTCATCGCGGTGCGCTGATTGCCGGGCAGTTGTTGAGTCGGCCAGATCGACTGATCGGGCTGATACTGCTCGGTAATAACTTCGTCAATATCCTGGCTTCAGCGATCGCCACGGTGATCGGGATAAAATTGTTGGGAGAAAACGGCATTGTGGTGGCGACATTCGCGCTGACTCTGATTATCCTGCTGTTCGCTGAAGTCACGCCTAAAACGCTGGCTGCGCTGCACCCGGAGCGGGTTGCTTTCCCAGCCAGTTTTCTGCTGAAACCCTTGTTATTTATCCTTTATCCTCTGGTCTGGTTCACCAACAGCATTACCAACCGCATGGTGCGCCTGTTTGGGGTGTCACCTGAGGATGCCGCCACCACGGCCATCAATGTCGAAGAGCTGCGTGTCGCCCTGATTGAAGCAGGCAGCATGATTCCCAAACGTCACAAAGATATGCTGATGAGTATCCTGGATTTGGAAAAAGTCACAGTGAATGATGTGATGGTGCCGCGCAATGAAATTGAAGGGCTGGATATCAATGCGCCGTTTCCGGATATCATCAAACAGCTGTCTCACTGTGGCTATACCCGTCTTCCGGTTTATGAAGACACAATGGATAACATCGTCGGTATTCTGCATCTGCGCAAAGCATTACATTTACTGACCCAGGACAATCTGACACCGGAAACCCTGCGGGCCATTATAAAAAACGCCTACTTTGTTCCGGAAGGCACGCCACTCAATACTCAACTGATCAACTTTCAACGTAACCGTCGGCGCACCGGGCTGGTTGTCGATGAATACGGTGATCTGCTGGGACTGATCACGCTGGAGGATATTTTCCGCGAGATTGTCGGTGAATTTACCGCTGACACCATTGATGAAGACAAGGAAATACATCCTCAGGAAGACGGCAGTTATCTGATTAACGGCACCGCCACTATTCGTGACATCAACCGCAGCAATAATTGGGAACTCCCCACCGATGGACCTAAAACTATCAACGGCCTGGTGCTGGAGCATCTGGAAAGCATCCCCGATCCGGGGGTCAGCATTCGCTGGGGTGACTATGTGATCGAAGTCGTGCAGACGGCCGACAATGCCATAAAAACCCTGCGGATCCGGCGCATTGAAGCCGAGTTGGAGGAGGATGCCTGACCTTGTCGACTCTGCGTCTTAAGCTGGTAGGACTAAACGGTATCGACAGAAACTCACTCCGTTCGATGCTGAGACTATCGGCTGATTTGTTGACGTCAGAGTGGATCCTGGTTGAAGAAGGTCAGGCGGATCTTGAGATTTATGCATTTGATACCGACACGGGTCAGCAAGCCTGGCAAAACCGTGGCCAGAGTTATACCGCCCTGCTGACTAACACCGGCAATGTCAGTGAGCCGGTCGACATCGTACTCAGAAAACCCTTGCTCAAGTCCAGCTTCTCGGAAGCATTAAACCTGGTGGAAGAAAAGATCCGCCTGCAGCAGATCATGCCGCAAGCCGATAGCCCGGCTAAAAAAGTTGAAAGTCCCATTAAGTGGTCAGCGTGGACGGCAAAATGGCTTGACAACCTGAAGCTTCGAAAACAGCCTTCCTCAAAGCTGCCACAGTTGAATTTAAAGACTCCAGCCACGGACCCATTAGCCAATCGTCGCGATACCATCACTGATCCCGGCCTGCTATTAGCCTGGCTGAGTCAATTGCCCAAAGAAGCCCATCAGCGGACATCGACCCTGCTCAGTCACATCGTCGTTTTATCACAACTCAGACTGAAACCACTACTGATGTTACAACTGCTTGAGAGCTACCGCACTGAAATTCACGCCCTCCTTTTCACCCGCGACATTTCAGCAGTGAAACGCGATATGTATGCCACCGCCGAGAATCTGCGAGCCATTCAAAACATCAGTGAACTGATTGCCACTCTGGGTCTCGGTTACCAGCAACTTGCCCGCCACCCCTATCAAAGGGGAGCGACACCGGACCACAACAATCTGCTTCTGTTTTGCCTCAACCGCAGTACTGAACAGCAGGCGCTGCTTATACTGCATGCATACCAGTATTATCGGAAAGCGCCTGCTGGCAGCTGGCACTGGCTGCATCAGCAGTATTTATATCAGGAGCAGGCTCAGACCCTGATGCAAACGGTGAGCTTAAGAGAGCAGCATCAATCGCGTAGTTTTTATGATTTGTACCTGCAAATCACACTGACCGCATTAGCTGACCCATACAGCCTGGCCCGCTTTGATGTCATCAGACTATTTCGTCTGATGACCGAGTTCACCGATAAAGTTGAGACCGGTACGCTCAGCGACAAATTGATCAACTCCACCAGCAACTTCATGTTGACCGGTCATTTCTGCATTGATACCGATAGTGACCTCATGCCCCAAGCCATGGTGAAAATGCCAGCATCGGTCCGGCAACGCCCCTCAACGCGCCTGCTCAATACGCAACCGGCACTGCTTTCTATCGAGAACCTGTTCAAGGATGCTAAATCAGGCCCTTACGCTTCACTGGATACCGAATTACGCTTACTTAAAAAAATCATCCCTCAACTCAACACCACGCATGAACGTCGCTATCACCGGCTCAACTCGGCAAAACATCGCAAGGCGATCATTGTTCATGGCATCAGTTATGTTCATCAGAGTCTACAGACCGAGAAACCCAATGGCCTGGACTGGCACCTGGCAAATCAAGGCAGCGGTGGCATCATGGCCAAGCGCGCAAGCAGGGATTGTTGTCACCTTAATATTGGTGATTTCGTCGGAATTTTTGAACCGGGTGTCGCCGTGAAATTAGCCAGTGTAAGGTGGCTTTTTGTTGATACTGAAGCAGACACAGTTATCGGGCTTGAACTTATTGAGGGAAAACCTGTCCCGGTATTTTGTACCCCTGATGGTGAAGCAGAGCAGCATCCAGCGTTGATTATGCCAACAACCAGGCCAAAAGAACCCGCAGCAATGATCACGGAGAAAGGGCTGTATTCACCCAGACGACGGCTCAGGGTCAAGGACCATGGCGAGCCCTATATCGCCGAGGCAAGTGGTATCATTGACAGCACGCTGGATTACGAACTCTTCAACTTCACCATCAAGCAAGGTTCATAAAACCGCCATCATGCCCTATCATGATGCGGTATTGCAGGATTTCTCTTCATAAACGGAATATTGACTATGCGCATTGCCCTAAAACTGCTTTTTGCCATCATTTTGATTATCGTGGCCGGTCTGGTCGCATTGCCATTCATCGTTGACCCCAACGATTACAAAGATGAAATTTCCACTCAAGTTGAGAAAGTCACCGGACGCAATCTGACTCTGCAGGGTGATATCGAACTCTCCGTATTCCCCTGGATTGCGTTGGAATTGGGGCCGCTGTCACTCAGTAATGCCGAGGGATTCAAAGCCGACTCTTTTGCCAAGGTTGAACAGGCAGAAATTCGCATCAAACTGATGCCTTTGTTGAAAAAACAACTGGAAATGGACACGGTAGTGCTCGACGGGCTGGTGCTGAATCTCGAGACCAACAAGCAAGGCCAGACCAACTGGGACGATCTGACCCAGGCCGACGAAGTCGTTGAAGAAAAGGCCAAACCCAGCGAAGAAAAAGCCGGACCGGCATTGGCCGCGGTCAGCATTGCCGGTGTCAAACTGACCAATGCCAACATTTTATGGTCTGATGCCTCTCAGGGCGTTAATTATCAGCTGAGAAATCTCAATCTCACCACCGACCCGTTGGTACCGGGGGAACCCACCTCACTGGATATGGCATTTGATTTGATCAGTGCCAAACCGGAAGTGAAGGCCCATGTCACGCTCAACTCCGAAGTAATGGTCGACATGGAGAAACAGCAATACGCACTGACCGACTTGAGTTTCACCACTATCGCTCAGGGTAAGGCATTGCCTTTTACTCAGGCTGACGTGGCACTGGAAGGTGATATTAACGCGGATATGGCACAGCAACTGGTCACCCTCAGCGATATGGCGCTGACTGCCAAAGCCAACAATGAGCAGCAAACGATTGATGCCAAGCTGACCGGTAAAATCAACAGCAACCTGGGCAGTCAGCAAACCACCATCGATGGGCTGAACCTGACGGCAGATATCACTGATCCGTCTCTACCGGGTGAACAGGCCCAACTTGAGCTCACTACTAACGTCAGCGCCAATCTTGAACAGCAGACTGTCACGCTCACTGCATTGCGGCTGTCGCTGCAGGAGCTGCTGATGGAAGCCGACATCAAGGCGAACAACATTCTGTCTGACAACCCGGGTTTTGCCGGTAGTGTCCATATTCAGCCATTTAACCTGCGGCAACTGGCAGATGATATGAATGTTGAACTGCCGGCAATGGCCGATAACAGCACACTGGAAAAAATCGAGCTGCGATCAGAATTCGAGGGCTCAACTTCCAGCATCAATGCCAAGCAACTGGACCTGACCCTGGATCAGAGCAAGCTCACCGGGCAGTTTGCAGTCAACAATTTCAGCAAACCCGGCTTTAACTTTAATCTGAAACTGGATCAAATTGACCTGGATCGTTACCTGCCACCTGTTGAAGAAAACGAGGACAAACCAGCGGCTTCACCGGCTACAGCGGCGACGGGTGGTTCCAGTGCGCTGCCACTCGACACGCTGCGTCAAATCAATGCCAAAGGCAAAATTGATATTGGCAAGATGACGGCGAGTGGTCTGACCAGTGAAAATATTCACGTCACTATCAACGCTGAAAACGGCCTGGTAAAGCTGACACCGATGCGCGCTGACCTTTATCAGGGTCAATACAACGGTAACGTCAGCCTGGATGCGCGCGGCGACAAGCTCAAACTCTCAATCGATGAGAGCGTCAAAGGGGTCCAGGCCGAACCCCTGCTGAAAGATATGACCGGTGAGGCTAAGATCACGGGTACCGCCAATGCTAACGCCAAACTCAGCGGCAGCGGTGCTACCGTTGAGGAGATCAAACAAACCCTGAGTGGTAATGGCGGTTTCTCCTTCAGCGAAGGCGCGTTGAAAGGTATCAATATCGCTGAGGCGATCCGCAAAGCCAAAGCCGCGCTCTCCGGACAAAAACCGGCAGCATCAGATGAGCCGGTGCAGACCGATTTCTCTGCGCTGAGTGGCACTTTCACTGCAAATAATGGGGTGATTGACAATCAGGATCTGGCACTGAAATCACCATTACTCCGGATCAATGGCGCGGGGCAGGCCAGTCTGCCTCAGGAGACCATAGACTACAGCCTCAAGGTAGCGGTGGTTGGCACTATTGCCGGACAGGGCGGAAAAGAACTGGCTGAACTCAAAGGGCTCAGTATTCCCGTCAAAATTACCGGCACTTTCAGTAATCCCAAGCCAACCGTTGATCTGGCGAGTATGGTGAAAGACAAAGCCAAGGAAGAACTCAAAGGCAAGGCCGAAGAAAAACTTAAAGAAAAACTGGGTGATGATCTCGGTGGACTGCTTGGCGGTGCTTTAGGCACAAAATCAAAGACTGAAGATTCCGCTGCCAACGGCGAGCCAGAAAAAACTGAAAGTAGTGATGAGCAGTCCGGTTCGGAGGCGGCGCCGGCGGAAGAAGAAAAATCACCTGAAAAGCAACTCGAAGACGCGGTTAAGGACAAACTGAAAAACTTCTTTTGATCACACCAGCATTAAATCCTGCCCGCGACTGAGGATCGGTCGCGGGCTTTTTTCTGTCCGACTATGACCGCGAAATTCAACTTTTCCCAAGCCCTACTCAACTGGTATGACCAGTACGGCCGGAAGGATCTGCCCTGGCAACAGGATCCAACACCGTATCATGTCTGGTTGTCCGAGATTATGCTGCAGCAAACGCAGGTCAGCACCGTTATTGATTATTACCAGCGCTTTACGCGACGCTTTCCCGACCTGCAAACACTGGCAACTGCCCAGCAGGATGAAGTCTTAGCTTACTGGTCCGGCCTGGGTTATTACGCCCGTGCCCGTAACCTTCATAAAACCGCGCAGCTGATTGTTGAACTTTATGAAGGAGAGATGCCGGCCAGCCTGGAAGACCTGACCAGCCTGCCAGGCATCGGTCGATCCACCGCTGGTGCGATTATGAGCTTGGCTTTTCATCAACGATTCCCGATTCTGGATGGCAATGTGAAACGGGTCCTGGCGCGTTATTTTGCCGTTGATGGCTGGCCCGGCGTCAAACAGGTGGAAAACCGGCTCTGGTCATATGCTGAACAACTGCTGCCAGAGACGCGGATTGCCAACTATATCCAGGCGCAAATGGATCTCGGTGCTACCTTGTGTACCCGTACTAAACCCGATTGCCGCCATTGTCCGTTGAAGACTGATTGCCAGGCCCATGCTCTGGGTCAGCCAGAAGCTTTTCCCGGTAAAAAACCCAAAAAAGCCATTCCTATCCGCAAGACATGCTGGCTGGTATTACTCAACATGTCTGGCGAGGTGCTACTGGAGCAGCGCCCGCAGCAAGGAATCTGGGGTGGCTTGTGGAGCTTCCCGGAAATCAGTGATGATGAAAACATTAACCATTATTGCGAGCAGCACTGGAAAATCGAGGTCCAATCCACTACGAATCTGACACCACGGCAACATGTCTTTACCCATTTCAGGTTGGATATCCACCCCGTACTGCTGCGTTGCAGAATCAAAGGGGTTGCCGACAAAGACCAGGGCAAGTGGTATAGAATAGAAGATACTTATGAACTGGGCCTGCCGGCACCGGTGAAATCATTTTTGAAAACGTTAAATTATTAGAGGGTACTTATGGCACGCATGGTTCATTGCGCCAAACTCAACAAAGAGGCTGAAGGTCTCGATTTTCCACCTTATCCCGGTGAGATGGGGAAAAAGCTTTACGAATCCGTTTCCAAGGAAGCCTGGCAGATGTGGTTGAGTCAGCAAACGATGCTGATAAACGAATATCGTCTGTCCCTGGCTGATCCCAAATCGCAGGCATTTCTCAAAACTGAAATGGAAAAGTTCTTCTTTGGTGAAGGCTCTGCGCCACCTTCTGACTATGTGCCGGAATAAGCTTCTTCATTCAATTTTCCGCTAAAAGTCGAAATTTCGATATCCTCAGGCCAATTTCTGACTGTAACGACTTCATGTCGATACTGAAGCCTGGCACTGCCCAAAGCCCCTGCCATTATTGACTTAATGACATAACCAGCCCATGGAAAGCTCAGGACGTCGGCTGCTTACAAACAAAAAAATTTGCATTTATTGACGCAAAATGCTGACTTCTTTGCATTTTTTAGGGTTACAATGCAATAAGCTTCCTCTGAAGCTGATTTTCGCTGGCGCTGGAAAGCACCGGTATAGTTTTAAAGATTGAGGTTGATATGGCAGATCAAGTAACAGGAAAAGTTAAATGGTTCAATGATGCTAAGGGATTCGGCTTTATTGAACAGGTGGATGGCCCGGATGTCTTTGTCCATCACACTGCGATTCAGGCAGAGGGCTTTAGAACATTGAAAGAAGGTCAGAGCGTGACCATGCAAGTGACCCAGGGTCAAAAAGGACCACAAGCGGAAAACGTTGTCCCCGGATAATCTATCCCGCAGATAAGAATTCAAAAGCCGGTCGGCACAAGCTGACCGGCTTTTTTTATGTTGCAGATTGGTTCAACCGCCATGATATCGCTTCAGCATCGGTTGGTTTCGCGTCTGGTCTCTTGATGCTGCTCAACTGTCGTTTATTGACAAGTAGGCGCCGTCATACAAAGTTCCAGATTTGACCTCTATCTGTCATCGGTATTATTCATCATCACATTCCGAATTTAACTTGACTGCAAAAGCGCATCGGCGACAATGAACCAGAGTATGACAGCAATGCCGCTGCCACAAGCAAAGGATACCGCGATGAAAGCCAGAACATTCGTAACCATATTGCTTATCACCCCGCTGTTGACGATCAACAGCGCCAGCGCCGACTGGAACACGATGCTGAATGATCTGAAAGACGCAGGTAAAACCCTGTTGCCTGGTGAGCAGGCCAACAGCAACTCGCTGGACAGCGGCACGTTGGTGTCAGGCCTGAAAGAAGCCCTCAATGTCGGCAGTCAACGCGCGATAGACAGGATCAGTCAGACCGATGGCTATCTGGGTAACCCTGAAATCCGTATACCTCTGCCACCGCAAGTAGAAAAAGTCGGCAATCTGCTACGCCAGGTCGGAATGAGCGAAATGGCTGATGAATTCCAAACCAGTATCAACCGTGCCGCGGAAGAAGCTGCCCCTGAGGCGACTTCGATTATTGTTGATGCCATCCAGCGCATGACGATTTCAGATGCCAGGAATATTCTCAATGGACCCGAGAATGCTGCCACTCAGTATTTCCGGGAACAGACCAGCGGTCGACTGACAGAACTGTTCCGTCCCAGCATCAAAAACTCTCTGGACCAAGTTGGCTCAACCCGCTACTACAATCAACTCAGCGACAGGGTTGCCAACGTACCGGTCGTCGGTCAGGAACTGAACGTTGATTTGCCTGATTACGTGACGGAGCAGGCACTCAATGGCCTATTCACGATGCTGGCAATGGAAGAGAAAAAGATCCGCGAGAATCCTGCAGCTCGAACTACCGAATTATTGAAAACCGTATTCGGTCAGCAGTAATTGGGCCGTTTGCTACTCTTACGGAGCCGAATGTAATAACATAATGCCCGCAAAAACTGTAAAGGAAAAACCATGGCTTTATCGCATAACCTCAACCTGGCTAGTCAGGGAACATCCCTTAAAGCACTGTTCAGCGGCTACTTGATCGTTGTTGCTGTCGGTTATCTGATGGCCGTCGTTCAGATTCAACTGACCCACGGTCTTGCCGACGGTGAATATGGCCTGTCAATTGATGACATCGTCTACAGCTATTATGGGAACCGCAGTAACTCATTACTGGAAAACAAACTGCACGGCTCCATGAAGCCGATGGCTACCGATGAGGAACGGGATGCGATCATCAACTGGATTCATCAGGGCGCGACCGAAGAAGCTTATCAGGAACAGGGTATTCAGAGCATTTTTGAATCCAAGTGTATTGTCTGTCACAACGCTGATGGTGGTGGTATCCCTGATTACAGCGATTTTCAGAACATCAAAGACCGCGCCCTGGTTGATACCGGTGTCAGCATCTCGGCGCTGGCTCGCGTCTCGCACATTCACTTGTTCGGTATCGCCTTTATCTTTATGTTTGTCGGCCTGATCTTCAGTTTGGCCGCTGGCGTACCCAAGCCGCTCAAGGTGATTGCCATCTCCACACCGTATGTTTTTCTTCTGGTGGATATCGCCTCCTGGTGGTTAACCAAACTGAATCCTAATTTCGCCTGGCTTGTTATCATTGCCGGTGGGTCAATGGCCTTGTCATTTGCCTTTATGTGGACCGTCTCCATGTACGAAATGTGGATCCTGCCACGCCGCGGTGTTGATGACCGCGATGCGCTACTGGATGAATAATAATTAGTTTCCGAACTTAATTCAGGAAAAGCCATTGTTTTAATAGCAATGGCTTTTTTTTATGCTTTTCATGACCTTGCCTTAATCACACCGCCTCGGGTGTCGTTTTTTTAGCTGCGACAAACGTAAATTTCTTGGATTTTTCTTTTTTCTTGTCGTAAAAAATCATGAGGCGAATAAGAAAAGGAGGTCATGGTGGATAATCTCTGGTTGCTCTTATCGGCATTCCTGGTTTTTACGATGCAGGCCGGCTTTCTGTGTTTGGAAAGTGGTCTGGTCAGAAGTAAAAACAGTATCAATGTCGCGGCCAAGAATATCACTGACTTTACCCTGGCCAGTGCCATATTCTGGCTACTTGGCTTTGGCATTATGTTCGGCCATTCTGCTGTAGGATGGTTCGGCACCAGTGATTTTGCCTTTGGTGGTGACAGTTCGGCTGGTGTCATTACCTTTTTTATTTTCCAGATGATGTTCTGCGGAACAGCAGCAACATTAGTCTCCGGTGCCGTTGCCGAGCGAACCAGTTACATTGGTTATGTGTTTATTACCATTGTTATTTCACTGTTTATTTACCCCGTTATCGGTCACTGGGCGTGGTCGGGCATTCTGTCTGGGCAAGCCACAGGCTGGCTGGAGAAACTGGGTTTTATTGATTTCGCCGGTTCCACTATCGTTCACTCTGTCGGTGGCTGGGTCGCGCTGGCAGCAATTATGATTATCGGTCCCAGAATCGGCCGTTATGATCTGTCCGAACGTCGTATTCCGGGCAGCAACCTGCCATTAGCGGTTCTGGGTGGGCTGCTGATATGGTTCGGCTGGTTTGGTTTCAACGGTGGCAGCACACTGGTCTGGGATAATACGGTGCCCGGGATCATCCTCAATACCCTCCTCGCAGCTGTTTGGGGTGGGATCGCCACCACACTGATCAAATACCTCTCTGACGGCTATATTGATGTATTGATGATCATTAATGGCGCACTGGGTGGCCTGGTATCAATCACCGCGAACTGTCATGTTGTTACCCCGCTGGAGGCAATGTTGATAGGCGTCATCGGTGGTGCCATCGTGTTTTATGGTGATCGCCTGATGGATCGGAAAAAGCTTGATGACGCGATCGGGGTTGTACCGGTTCATCTGTTTGCCGGTATCTGGGGCACACTGGCTGTCGCCTTGTTCGGCAGTACTGAAAAAATTGGCAATGGTTTAACCTTGTCAGAACAGCTGATGGTGCAGGGACTGGGCGTTATCAGTATTGGTCTCTACAGTTTTTGTGTTGCTTATTTTCTGTTCAAAATCATCAACCGCTTTTATTCTTTTCGGGTTGATTCTCAGTCAGAACTCATTGGCCTCAATGTCGCCGAGCACAGAGTCAGCACCGAGGTATTTGACCTGCTGGCTGCGATGCAGAATCAGCAAAAACAATCTGACTTTTCATCGCGCGTTCCTGAAGAACCTTTTACCGAAGTCGGACAAATTGCGCAGCAATATAATCGCGTTATTGACAAGGTGAACCAGGAAATTGATCAACGGGATCAGGCCTTTAATGCCTTCAAACAAAGCGAGTTTCGTAAGGGCGCTATTCTTCAGGCTGCAATGGACTGCATAGTCACCATCAATGCCCGGGGTAAAGTCATTGAGTTCAATCCGGCTGCTGAACAGTGTTTTGGCATGTCGCGTAAGTCAGTATTGGGCGAAAACTTCTTCAACCTGTTTATCTCAACCGACTCCCGGACAGCAGCTTTAAGCAGTTTGTCACAGGGTTTTGTTGCCGGGGATGGCTTAGTCTTAAAACGGCAGAATATTACTGAGCTCGCGCGCAGCGATGGTGAGGAATTTCCGGCCGAAGTTGTTATCACGCAAACAACGGACAGCAATCATCCACAAGTTGAGTACACACTGCACATCCGGGACATCACAAAACAAATTAAACTGCAAAATCGTCTCAAACAACTGGCTTACAACGATCCTCTGACCGGTTTGTATAACCGCACCTACTTCCTTAACAATCTCAAGCAGCGGATTGAATACCACCGTCAGGTGGCTGGGTCAGTGGTTCTGATGTTTCTGGATCTCGATCAATTCAAAAAAATTAATGATAACCTCGGGCATCAGGCCGGTGATGATCTTCTCTGTGAAGTAGCAAAACGGCTGTCCGCCGTCACCAGAGAGCTGGATCTGGTTGGTCGTTGGGGCGGTGACGAGTTTGTTGTTGTTTTATCTGGTGAGATAAACCAGCAGGATGCTGAAAACAAAGCGATTCAGATTCTTGAAGCCATGCAGATGCCGGTACATCTGAGTCAAGAGACACTGATAGTCAGAACCAGCATCGGGATTGCCATTTCAGAACATGGAAAGATTAACTCTGAACAACTCATGCAGCAGGCAGATATTGCGATGTACCGCGCGAAGCAGGCAGGACGAAATACTTATCGCATTTATCTCGAAGAAATGAGTGAAAAGAACAAGCAACAGTTTGAGCTGGAAAATGCACTTCCTGAAGCGATTAAACAAGATCAACTGCTATTGCATTACCAGCCCAAAGTCTCAATTGAAACCAATGAAGTAGTGGGCTTCGAGGCATTGATTCGCTGGCAGCATCCAGAATACGGGTTAATCATGCCCGGCGATTTTATTCATCTTATCGATGGCTCGAACCTGATTATTGAACTGGATGAATGGGTTATCACAACCGTAATAAAACAGTTGGCCTCATGGCGAGAAAGTGGTTCTCCACTGTTACCGGTAGCCATTAATGTCTCCGGCCAGCACCTGCATACCAAAACGCTGTCGACATTGATCTCAGACCAGCTGCAACAATATGAGCTTAATGCAGAGCTATTGGAGATCGAAATTACGGAAGGCGTGCTCACCGGCAATACCGATGAGAGTATTGCGGCGATGAAGGCCCTCAAAAGAACAGGTATCAGACTGTCAATTGATGACTTCGGAACCGGCTATTCCTCATTGAGCTACTTGAAAAAATTTCCGGTTGATATTCTGAAAATTGATCAGGCCTTCATTCGCGAATGTCAGAGTAATCGCGAAGATGCTGCAATCTGTAAAGCCATCATCACACTGGGGAAAAGTCTTGGTCTGATCATCATCGCCGAGGGCGTTGAGACCGAGGAGCAGCTAAGCTTTTTGAAGCTTAACCATTGTGATATTTACCAGGGATATTATTACAGTCGTCCGATACCGGTCGACAATATTGCCGCGCTCCTGGAACAAAGACTTCCAGCGTGATTACTCACCCTGTTTGGCCTCCAGCGTTTCCCAGCGTTCATAAGCAGCTGCCAGTTCTGTTTCCAGTGCCGCAACCTGCTGCTGGACCTCAGTGATCCTGGCCGCGTCCTGCTGGTAAAAACCGGGATCGGACATCTGGTCGTTAAAAGCCTGTTGTCTGGCTTCCAGTTCTTCAATTTTGGCCGGCAGCGCTTTCAGATCCAGTTGCTCCTGATAGGTCAGCTTGGATTTCTTTTTCTGTGCGACGGGTTGTTCCGCCTGCTTTGTTTTGGCCGGTGCAGCCGTCGATTTTTGTTTCTGCGTCTGTTGCCACTGGCGCTGCCAGTCCTCATAGCCACCAACGTATTCGCGCAGGCCGCCATCTGGATCAAAAACGATACTGCTGGTGACGACATTATTCAGGAAAGCCCGGTCATGGCTGACCAGCAGCAGCGTGCCACTGTAATTCAGCAGTAAATCTTCCAGCAATTCCAGGGTTTCGGCATCAAGATCGTTGGTCGGTTCGTCCATCACCAGCAAATTCGCTGGCTGGGTGAATAATTTCGCCAGCAGCAGACGGTTACGTTCGCCGCCTGATAGAGCTTTAACCGGCGTTCTTGCCCGCTCAGGTGTGAACAGGAAGTCCTGCAGATAACCGATAATATGCTTACGGCTGCCGTTGATATCGACGTGGTCGCTGCCCTGCCCGACGTTCTGCACCACGCTCTCCTCTTCATCAAGCTGGCTGCGCAGTTGATCAAAAAAAGCAATCTCCAGATTGGTCCCCAGTTTCACCTCACCTTTTTCCGGCGTCTGGCGTTTCAGCAGTATCGACAACAGTGTGCTTTTACCACAGCCATTGGGACCGATAATCCCGATGCGGTCGCCGCGTTGAATGACCGTGCTGAAATCAGCAAACAGCATTTTGCCATCGTAGCTCTGACCAATATGTTCCGCCTCAATCACCAGCTTGCCACTACGCTCGGCTTCCTGTAGCTGCATGCTGACACTGCCCTGACGCTCACGTCGCTGACTGCGTTCCTGACGCATTTTCTCCAGTGCCCTGACCCGGCCCTCATTGCGGGTGCGCCGGGCTTTAATGCCCTGCCGGATCCAGACTTCTTCCTGAGCCAGTTTCTTGTCGAACTGGGCATTTTGTTCGGCTTCAGCCGCCAGCATCTCTTCACGTTTTCTCAGGTAATTGTGATAGTCACCGGGAAAGCTGGCCAGCTGGCCCCGATCCAGTTGCACAATCCGGGTTGCCAGCGCCTGCAGGAATGTTCGATCGTGAGTAATGAACAGCAGGGTACCGCCATAGTTTTTCAGAAACCCTTCCAGCCAGGTAATCGACTCAATATCCAGGTGGTTGGTGGGCTCATCCAGCAGCAGAATATCCGGTTGTTTTACCAGCGCCTGTGCCAGCAGAACACGACGCTTTTTCCCGCCCGACAGGCTGTCAAAATCGGCATCCGGATCCAGCGACAAGCGTGAAATCACCGTCTCTACCCGCTGTTCCAATGACCAGCCATCAGCTGCTTCCAGTTTGTGCTGGGCCTTCTCCAGTTTGTTTAATAAGGCCTCACTGCTATCAGTCTGCAGCTCGTGCAGAAGATGGTGATACTCGACCAGCAGCGGTGTGACTTCCCCCAGCCCCGTGGCGACCACATCAAATACACTGCCGTGGGTGCCTATCGGAACTTCCTGTTCCAGCCGGGCAATTTTGATCGACTGACCACCGACAATTTCACCGCTGTCAGCTTTAATTTCACCCGCGATAAGCTTCATCAGGGTGGATTTCCCGGCCCCGTTACGGCCGACCAGACAGACCCGTTCCCCGCGATCGAGCTGAAAGTCGACCTTGTCCAGAAGATTGGGACCGCCATAGCTGACGGTGACTTGTTTTAATGACAAAAGTGCCAAAGTCTATTCCTCATCGGCTTCAGCCGATTCCAGTTGTTCGCTGGCTTGCAGCCAGTCAGTTTCGGTTTGTTCCAGGGCCGCTTTGAGATCCGCCTGTTGCGCCAGCAGCGTTTTTAACTTGTCTTTGCCGGCCTCGGAGTAGAGCGAGTTATCGGCCAGCTGCGTTTCCAGTTGGGTCAGAGAGTGAGTCAGTTTCTCCATCTCTTTTTCCGCAGATTTCAGCTTGTTTCGGATCGGCTGCAATTTCTGTCGGCGCGCAGCGGCCGCCTGACGATCCTGTTTTTTATTGGATGGCCCTTGTTCCGTCGGCTTTTTCTCCTGCCGCTCCTGCTCTTGCAGCCACTGACGATAATCATCCAAATCGCCATCAAAGGGTCGGGCCTGGCCGCCAGCCACCAGCAACAGGTCATCCGTCACTGTACGCAGAAGATGCCGGTCATGCGAGACGACCACCAGAGCACCTTCAAATTCCTGCAGCGCCACTGTCAGCGCCAGTCGCATCTCCAGGTCAAGGTGGTTGGTGGGCTCATCCAGCAGCAGCAAGGCGGGTTTTTGATAGACCAGAATAGCCAGTACCAGACGCGCTTTTTCACCACCGGAGAACGGCGCCACTTTTTCCAGCGCCTTGTCACCATGAAAACCGAAACCACCCAGAAAGTCGCGCAGCTCCTGCTCACTGGCACGTGGATCCAGCCGCTGCAAATGTCGCAGTGGACTGTCTTCCGGACGAAGTTGTTCCAGTTGATGCTGGGCAAAGTAACCTATGCGGATATCTTTGGCTTCACGGCGTTTACCTGCCAGTGGCGTCAGCACCCCGGCGATCAATTTTATTAGCGTCGATTTGCCCGCGCCGTTGGGGCCCAGTAAGCCCAGTCTGTCGCCCGGAGCCAGACTCAATTCAATATGCTCCAGCAGCGGCGTGTCATGATAGCCTACGGCCGCTTTGTCGAGGCTCAACAGCGGTGTCGTCAACCGCGTGGGGGGCAGAAAGTTGAAATGAAACGGCGAGTCCACATGCGCTGGCGCTATCAGTTCCATTCGTTCCAGCGCTTTGACCCGGCTCTGCGCCTGGCGGGCTTTGGTTGCTTTAGCTTTGAACCGGGTCACGAAACTGCGCATATGCGCGATTTCCCGCTGTTGTTTCTGATAGGCAGATTGCTGATTGGCAAGATGCTCGGCGCGGGCCAGTTCGAAATCGGAATAATTGCCGGTGTAGAGCTTGATCCGCTCCAACTCGATATGGGCAACATGGGTGACGACCCGATCCAGGAAGTCGCGATCATGGGAAATCACCAACAGGGTGCCGGGATAGGCGCGTAACCAGTCTTCCAGCCAGTAGACCGCTTCCAGGTCCAGATGGTTGGTGGGTTCATCGAGTAGTAACAGATCCGATCGGCACATCAGCGCTTGCGCCAGGTTCAACCGCATGCGCCAGCCACCGGAAAAAGCGGTCACCGGCCAGTTTTCCTGACCGTTTTTAAAACCCAGCCCATGCATCAGCTTGCCGGCTCGGCTTTCAGCGGCATAGCCGTCGATACTCAGCAGTTTGTCATGCAGCTCGCTCTGACGGTGTCCATCGCCGGCTTCTTCCGCCACGGCGAGTTGTTGACGCAGGCGAGTCAGCTCGCTGTCGCCTTGCAGCACATAGTCAATCGCTGGCGTGTCGACTGCCGGTGTCTCCTGCGCCACATGTGCGATGACCCAGCTTTCGGGCAACGACACTTCGCCGCTGTCGGCGTGAAGCTCGTCGCGTAACATCGCAAACAGGCTGGATTTGCCGGTCCCGTTGGCACCGGTCAGACCGATACGCTGTCCCGGATGAATAATCAGGTTGGCGGCTTCAAACAGCAACTTGCTGCCGCGACGCAGGGAAACCTGGCTGAATTTAATCATGCCACTGCTCCCGGCTGGCCGAACAAGGGCGCAATGGCACCGTTACCGTCCCAGACGCGTGTTTCAGATGAAGAATGTAATCCACTGCTATTTATCATGGCGCGCATTGTACCAAGCGCGCGTGACTGGGATCAGGATTTTGCTGCTTCAGGCTGCTCGGGGAGTTGCCAATCCACTGGTGTGAGTCCGTGGTCCCGCAGGTATTGATTCGCCTGACTGAAGTGACCACAACCGAGAAAGCCGCGATGTGCCGATAAAGGTGATGGGTGTGGCGCTTTGAGCACCAGATGACGGCTGCTATCGATCATGCTGCCTTTACGCTGGGCGTAACTGCCCCATAGCATAAAGACCACATTACGGCGCTGTTCATTAATGATTTCAATCACTTTATCAGTGAATTGTTCCCAGCCTTTGCCCTGATGCGCATTAGCTCTGGAATCCTCCACGGTCAGTACTGCATTGAGCAACAGCACGCCCTGCCTGGCCCAGCTTTCCAGATAGCCATGACTGACCGGGCGAATCCCCAAATCATTCTCCAATTCCTTGTAAATATTCATCAGTGAGGGCGGGATTTTTATTCCGGGTTGCACCGAAAAACACAGTCCATGCGCTTGCCCCGGCTGATGATAGGGATCCTGCCCCAGAATAACCACTTTGACGGCATCCAGCGGCGTCGCCTCAAGGGCATGGAACCAGTTGGATGAATGCGGATAGATAACTTTTTGCTTGTCTTTTTCGCCGCGCAGAAACTCTTTCAATGCCCGCATATAAGGCGCATCAAATTCTTTTTGCAGCGGGGCCTGCCAACTGGGCGCACTCTCCAGAACCATTTTATTTCCTCAATTTAACCCGTCCCAGATGATAACGAATTGCGCTTTTTTTTGCTGCCTGTCCGGCAAGCCGGGAAAACCACCCTGATAAAAGCGGGAGTGAGTCAGATATGAGACTGAATAGATGGCTGCTAATCTCCTTGTGTTATTAGATAGGAGGACACACCTGTGAGTCGGTCACGCTTAACCCCAATGTTATTGATAATGCTATTGCTGATAGCAGCCTGCAGTGAAGATGATTTTGACTTAACCAGCGACAGCACCGTCAATAATCCAAGTAATAAGGAAGAAATACCTCAGTGGCTGGAGTCGCATCATGAAGTCAATCCCGCCGACTGGCTGATTATCCGAAGTCACGCTGCACTCGCTGGCGAAGTCACCAGTCAGTCTCACCGGGTCAACCTGCTCAACGAGGCCTCAGACCACTTCCGCGAGAGCCCGCGGATGATTGCCAATCGTGCAGTGCAATTGGAGGACATGCTGCTGGAAATCGGCATTGAAGAGAGCGCGGTCAGCCTGATTGATAATTTCACGCACCTCCCGACTGAAGGTACTCCACATAATTTTTCGGCCTACTGCCAGTATTATTTTAATATCCGCGCCAAGGGCTATCCGCAAGGCTATGCATTGACAGAATTATCCAAGCTCAAATAAAAAAACACGGTGCCCTCTGTGCGGGAAAGGAGAGGATCAAGGGCACCGTGTCTGAACTCAACGACGTTTTACTTGCCGTGTTTTTCCCTCATTTTTTGCAGCTTAGCTTCCATTAACTGCTGCTGCTCTGCTGTCAGCAGGTTGTAAACTTGATGATGGAAACGGGCCCGTTCCATCGCTGACTGTTTTTTCATTGCCATCGACTCATCAACCAGTTTTTCCAGTTCAGCTTCATTGAGGTTGTCGGCACGGGTCAGCGCATAAATGGCTTTTTTGTTGTCCCAATAGGCTTGCTTATTCGCTTTGCGGTCAGCATGGCGTTTTTCCATCAACGCCTTGATTTGGGATTTCTGCGTCTCATTCAAATCGATATCCCTAAGGTAAAACGGCACGTCACCGGCTTTTTTGTGTTTCATGTGGTATTTGTGACCATCGCATTGTTTTTTGTCATGGTCACCGGCATGGGCGACTGAAACCAGTGGCAGCAGGCATAAAGCGATTAGCAGTTTTTTCATATTCAATCTCCGTTTAAAAATAAAAGCGCCCTTAGCGGACGTGTGCAGAACACGCCGCCAGTATCATGCAGATAGAGGTAAAGAAACGTTAGAGGGAGGTAAAAATAAGTAAAGATGCGTCCTGCAGTCTGGTTGCTGCCCCACTGAATCGCTATGATTGGCACATTATCAAAAAGAGAGTGTTCAGTGGCCTCTGTACTTATAATTGACGACGATGTGGAGCTGGCAGAACTGTTTGAAGATTACCTGCAGCAGGAACAGTTTTCAGTTGAAACCCGTTTCAATGGTCATGACGGACTGACAGCAGCCTTATCAGGTCGTTTTGAGCTTATCATCCTGGACATGATGTTGCCCGATATCAAAGGCACTGAGGTGCTGCGGCAAATCCGTCAGCAGAGTCTGATTCCAGTGTTGATGTTCACCGCCAAGGGAGATGATATCGACCGTATCATCGGCCTTGAATCCGGTGCCGATGATTACGTGCCTAAACCCTGCACGCCCAGAGAACTGGTCGCGCGGATTCGTGCCATCCTGCGTCGCACTGAACAGTCAAACAGACAGGAACAACTCCAGCTCAGTATTGGCCCGCTGACCATTTTATCTGAGAGTCGTCAGGCATATTGGTTAAATAACGTACTGGATTTAACCAGCACCGAGTTCAATCTGCTGGAAGTGCTGGCACGTGAAGCGGGTCATGTCGTCAGTAAACAGGCCCTGTCTCAGCAAGCGCTGGGGCGTCCGCTGGCACGCTTTGACCGTAGCATTGATGTCCATATGAGCAGTATCCGTCAAAAACTGGGCCAGCATGCTGACGGCCACTACCTGATTCAAACTATCCGTGGGCAAGGCTATCAATTGATCAAGGAATGAGTATGGGCCGTTTGTTCTGGAAGTTCTTTTTCTCGTTTTGGTTGACACTGCTGGCTGCAGCGATCAGTACCGGCAGTTTTGTCTGGCTCAAGCACGCCACTGATGACGATCCCTTATCACGTGAAGAGCGTCTGATTGACTTCCGTGGCATTCCCTACGTTCAGGTTGCCGCCGATATTGGCCGCAGTCAGGGCGTCAACGCCCTCGCGAGCTTTTTGAAACAAACGCAACAGGACGGGCTGATACCATTGCTGGCGGTCAACATCGACAATGAGGACTTGCTGGGCCGACCAATTGATATGTCTGCGCTATCTCAGGCCAGACAGTTGCTTGCCAAAGGCAAAGATCGCATTATTGACCAGGTCCGGCTCGATGGTGAGAACTGGCTGCTCTACGCCCCTTTGGCAGAACCTGAAAAAGCGCCCGGACCACTGTTCAAGAAAAGCTGGGTGCTGAAACATCTCCCCTTACTCCTGATTATCAGCTCTGCTGTCATTGCCAGTCTGCTGTTCAGTGCCTTACTGGCCTGGTATTTCACCCGCCCTATCAGTTCACTTAAACGGGCATTTCAATCTGTCGCCGACGGTAACCTCGATACCCGTGTGGGAGCGGGTATGAAAAACCGTCGTGATGAATTGGCAGAATTGGGCCAGAATTTTGATTTCATGACTTCACAAATCAGTAGTCTGGTGAACGGCCAGCGTCAGTTGTTGCATGATGTCTCTCACGAACTCCGCTCACCGTTAGCACGAATGCAAGCTGCTATCGGCATTGCTCAGCAACAACCGGAAAAAGTCACCACTACGCTCAGCCGCCTGGAAAAGGAAGCGCAGAGAATGAGTGAGTTAGTGGGTGAACTGTTACTTTTGTCGAGAATGGAGACCGGTGTTATTCAGAACCAGCCGACAGAGATCGATATCCATCTTCTGCTCGATGAAATTATCGCCGATGCCCGTTTTGAAGCTGAAGCCAAATCCGTACAGATACGCTATCAACACAACGGTCCTGCCAATTTGCACGGTCAACAGGAACTGTTACACCGGGCCATCGAAAATGTGCTTCGGAACGCCATCAAATTCAGTGATGCCGGTGGCCATATCAGTGTGATTGCCGGTCTGGCTGGCAGTAGTAATAAACATTTCGAGATCACGATTGAAGACGAAGGTCCGGGCGTCAATGACACAGATTTGGATAAGCTGTTCCGACCGTTTTTCCGTGGAGATCCTCAACGGCGTGATGGCATCGGGCTGGGACTGACAATTGCCCAGCGTGCCGTGGCTGCGCATGGGGGGCAGATAGAAGCTGAAAACCGGCCAGAGGGTGGCCTGCGTTTATGTATCAAACTGCCGCTATGAACACTGGTTTACTGACCTTCAGCGAGGCTGAATAAAAAAACTCAAAAAAATACTTGAAAAGCTAAATACAAATCATTATTATTTATAACCGATGGAGCGAAGATGCCTTGCCAGGCTCGCGCATTGACTCTCCCTCTCTCTTAAATCTGAAAACCGAGTTTTGCCGGCCTCCTCCAGGCCGGCTTTTTTTTCAGAGATTCCCCCTCACTGCTGAATTTTTGTACAAGTTTGCTTACAATGTCGCCCTGTCGAAGCTGAACTGTTGTAGCGAACATGCCTGACAAACTTGATAAAAGCGACTCTCAGTGGCGAGAACAGCTAACTGAAGAACAGTATTTCGTGACCCGCCAAGCCGGAACCGAACCGCCTTTTTCCGGCGCTTATGTCGACAAGCAGGACGACGGCACTTACCGTTGCGTCTGTTGCCATCAGCCACTGTTTAACTCCGAAACCAAATTCGATTCCGGTTGTGGCTGGCCCAGTTTTTATGCCCAGGTCGATGTGGATGCCGTGACTCATCATGCCGATTACAGTCATGGAATGGATCGTACCGAGGTAAGATGTCAGCACTGCGATGCCCACCTCGGGCATGTATTTGACGACGGACCGGCGCCGACCGGCCTGCGTTACTGTATTAATTCGGTAGCACTCGATTTTGATGCAGATTGAACTTGCCCTGTCGGCCGCTTTTGGCGAGTCTGTTGAATGACAGACGTCACTCAGGTCCAGGACTGGTTCGTCTACATCATTGAAGCAGATAACGGCAAACTCTATACCGGTATTACAACGGATCTGAACAGACGCTTCGCTCAGCACCAGACGCTGAATGGCGGTGCTAGATTTTTTCATACCAGCCCGCCACGCAAACTGGTTTATCAGGAAAAACACCCCGATCGCAGTAGTGCATCCAAACGCGAAGCCGCAATAAAAAAACTCAGCAGACAAGCCAAAATCGCCCTTATTCGCGGCCACTAAGTCTGTGTATAATGGCGGGTTTTTCACGTCGCCCGTCGACTTTCCTAACGACAGGATTTCTCTCTTGCTAAGCACAGCTAACCTCACCATGCAATTCGGGGCCAAGCCCCTGTTCGAAAACGTCTCGGTCAAGTTCGGAGACGGCAACCGCTACGGCCTTATCGGCGCCAATGGCTGCGGTAAGTCCACCTTCATGAAAATTCTGGCTGGCGATCAGGAACCGACCTCCGGTAATGTCAGCTGGGATCCGAATGAATCCTTCGCCGTATTGAAACAGGATCAGTTCGCTTATGAGGATCAGCGGGTCATCGATGTGGTGATCATGGGCGATAAAGCGCTGTGGGAAGTGCATCATGAGCGCGATCGTATCTATAGTTTGCCGGAGATGAGTGAGGAAGACGGTATCAAGGTCGCTGAACTCGAAGGCCAGTACGCCGAACTCGACGGTTACACCGCCGAAGCCCGCGCCGGCGAATTATTGCTGGGTGTGGGGATTCCGGTGGAACAGCATTACGGGCCTATGAGTGAAATCGCACCGGGCTGGAAGCTGCGTATTCTGCTGGCGCAGGTACTGTTTGCCGATCCCGATATTCTGTTGCTCGACGAACCGACCAACCACCTGGATATCAACACCATCCGCTGGCTGGAAGATATTCTCAATCAGCGAAACAGCACCATGGTCATCATTTCGCATGACCGCCACTTTCTTAACAGTGTCTGCACCCATATGGCGGATATGGATTATGGCGAGTTGCGTGTTTATCCCGGTAACTATGATGATTACATGATTGCTTCCACTCAGGCCCGCGAACGCCTGCAGGCGGATAATGCCAAGAAAAAAGCGCAGATTAAGGAATTGCAGGAGTTTGTCTCGCGTTTTTCGGCCAATGCTTCCAAGGCCAAACAAGCGACTTCGCGTCAGAAGCAGATTGAAAAAATCCAGCTTGATGACATTAAACCGTCGAGCCGCGTTAACCCCTATATTCGTTTTACTCAGGACAAAAAACTGTTTCGTAACGCGCTGGAAGTCAGCAAAGTCAGTCAGTTCTTCGACGGTGACAAACCGTTGTTTGATAATTTCAGCTTTATCACCGAAGTAGGCGAGCGCATTGCGATTATCGGCCCCAACGGGATAGGTAAATCCACCCTGGTCAAAACCCTGGTCGGTGATATGCCGCCTAAAAGCGGTGAAGTGAAATGGTCGGAAAACGCCAATATCGGTTACTACGCCCAGGACCACGACCATCTGTTTAAAAACGACATGAACCTGTATGACTGGATGGCACAGTGGGCCGGTCCCGAGGACGATGAACAGGTAATCCGCGGTACGCTGGGGCGTCTACTGTTTTCAGGACATATGATCGATAAAAAAGTGAATGTCCTATCCGGTGGTGAAAAAGGCCGCATGCTGCTGGGCAAGCTGATTCTGCAACGTCCCAACATCCTGGTCATGGACGAACCTACCAACCATATGGATATGGAATCGATCGAATCACTGAATATGGCGCTGGAGCAGTTCGATGGCACGCTGTTCTTCGTCAGTCATGACCGTGAATTCGTCTCCTCACTCGCAACCCGCATTTTTGATATGGAAGCCGAAGGTCTGACTGACTTCCATGGCAGCTATGATGAGTACTTGCAAAGCCTGGGCATTGGTTAGGTTCTGAATTTCTGCTAAGCGCCAGTCAGGCCTCAACTTTTGTCATTTTTTCATGCTACTGTATTGCCATCATTCAATCTGAGGACAACGGCATGAAACAGTGGCATAAGCATATTATGAAAAAATGGACCCTCCTGATGACCAGTCTGGGCATGCTGTTTTTTGCCAGCCCGGCACTGACACTGGCAGCTTCCGCTACAGAGATAGATATCGGCGTCAGCGAAACCCTGAAAGAATTCAAAGTTGAGGTTCCCGGTGGCGAGCAGTTTTTGGAACGCGCCACAGGGGTGCTTGTGTTCCCCAAAATCATCAAAGCCGGTTTTGGTATTGGTGGCGAATATGGTGAAGGCGCTTTGATGATTAATGGTGAAACCGTGTCTTATTACAGCACCGCCGCCGCTTCCATTGGCCTGCAACTGGGCGCGCAGAGCAAATCGCTGGTGATTGTCTTTCTGGAACAGGAGGCACTGAACTACTTCCGCAACAGTAAAGGCTGGAAAGCCGGCGTGGATGGCTCAGTTGCAGTCGTGGAGTGGGGCACCGGAGAAGATATCAACACCATTGATATCGAGGATCCTATCGTCGGCTTTATGTTCAGTAACAAGGGGCTGATGTTCAACCTGACGCTGGAAGGCGCCAAATTCAGCAGAATCAACAAATAAATGTCAGAACAGCACTCGAATTATCCCCCCAAGACCTGCGACATCGACCGACTGGTAACTCATCAACGGCTGGTCGATGTCGCACTCGCCGGGCGGAAAACCCAGCAACGCCGCAATGGCGTGTATGCTTATCCCGGTGAAACCTTTTTTCTCGGTTCAGCAAAGTTTGTAATTACCGGACTGGAAAGACAGTCTCTGGGTGACATGACGGAAAGCGATGCCAAAGCGGAAGGCTTTCCCGATCTGAGTACTTACCAACAACTGATCATCAGTATGCATGCCGGTATGGACTGGAATGACGCCCACCAGGTCTGGGTGCATAGCTTCGAGAAACAGAGCAATTAATCCAGCGCCTCGGCACTCATCGCTTCACAGCGGGATAAATCAAAACCACCCTCTGACGAGATTTTCGATTGCAAATCCCGAAGCGCAGTCCGCAATCCCTCTTCCACTACTGGATGATAAATCGGCATCGCCAGTATTTCGGTCACGGTCATTTTCTGCTGAATAGCGAGTGCCAGTAGATGTGCCAGATGGCCGGCATCAGGGGCGGCCATTTCGGCTCCGAGCAGCCTGCCAGTCTGTCTGTCTGCATAGACTTTAAGGTAACCGCTGTTGTTCCGCGCGGCTCTGGCCCGGCCCTGCTTTGAGAAATCGACTTTACCTGACACATAATCCTGCTTTTCCAACTCTCCGGCAGGCTGGCCGACGACCGCCACTTCCGGCTCGCAGAACACCACACTGAGAGGGATACGACGGCAATACGAAGAGACCGATTCAGCCATCGCATTGTGACCGGCAATACGGCCATCATCTGCGGCTTCATGTAATAGCATGGTATCGGCCCGCACATCGCCGGCTATAAAAACCGGCTGGTCTTCAAGCTGCAAGGTATGCGGATCGACATGGGGAAGCCCCTGCTCATCAAGCTCAATATCGAGGTTTTCAAGGCCAATATTATCGATATTGGGTTTGCGCCCAATCGCGACGATGACCTGTTCAAATTCATCGCTGAAATCACCGGCTTTGACTTTGACGCCATTTGGAGACTGTTCCAGTTCCGCATCTTCGCCCAGCTTAAGCTTGAATTCTTTGTTCAGGCTCTCGTGAAGCGCATTGTTAACCTGTTTATCACTCAGCCCTGCCAACATCTTGTCAGACCCAAAGCCCGTGATTTCAACACCGAGGCGGCTCAGGGCCTGGGCGATTTCGAGGCCGATGGCACCGAGTCCTATCACCGCAATCCGCTTGGCAAAACCATTTTGATCAAACAGATTATCACTGGTCAGAATATGCTCATGAAAAGCCTGCCAGCTGTCAGGCACCACCGGTCGTGAACCGGTGGCGATGATAATCTTTTTGCAGTCAATGATTTCACCACCGGCTTTCACCCGATTAGGCCCCAGCAGGCGGGCCTTTTGTTTCAATAGTTGCTGATTGAATCGCTCAGTGGCTTCCAGCGTACTGTCAACAAAGAAATCCCTGAGCTTTTGAACCCGCTGCATCACCGCGGGCATATCCACTGCCAGCTTATCGGCATGCTGAATGCCAAACTCTGCAAAGCTGAGCCTGCGATGATAAGCCTTGGCGGCCTCAATCAGCAGCTTGGAGGGCATACAGCCGACCCGGGCACAGGTCGTGCCCAGCGGCCCCGGGTCAACAAGCAAAAAATCCTCAGTCTGCTTACTGACCTCTCTGGCGGCAGCCAGGCCGGCCGTGCCCGCACCAATAATGACTACGTCGGTACGCATCCCTTACCCCGCCTCTTGGCTCAGCTTTCGATACGGAAACCGACCTTGATGGTGACCTGCCAGAACTGGACATCGCCGTTTTCAATCGAGCCGCGGGTTTCAACCACCTCAAACCAGTCCATGTGTTTGACGGTTTCGCCCGCTTTTCTGACAGCGCTACGGATCGCTTGATCGGTGCTCTCAGGCGAGCTGCCGGTGAGTTCAATGATTTTATAAATATGATCAGTCATGAGTACTCTCCTTATTTTTGCGCAGGTAAATAAACCAGTAGACCAGGCCGACGAACAAACCGCCGCCCAGCATATTGCCTACAGTTACAGGCAGCAGGTTGTGCCATAAAAATCCTGTTATGGTGAGATTATCGATATCGACCGGCATCAGCGACTGCAGCATGTGGGGCTCCAGACTGGCGAGCAGACCGGCCGGGATAAAATACATATTAGCAACCGAATGCTCGAAGCCCAGCGCCACAAAGGCAGTAATGGGAAACAAAATCGCCAGCACCTTATCCACTACGGTCCTGCCCGCATAACATAACCATAAGGCCAGGCAAACCAGCACATTACATAAAATGCCGCGAAACAGCGCCTCCAGCCAGCTCAGGTTGACCTTGCTGTTGGCAATCGCAATTGCCTTGGCGCCGACGGCACCATCAGCCAGTTGCCAGTGACCGCTGAAATAAATCATCAACAGCATGCCCATGGCACCGACAAAGTTACCCAGATAGACAATCAGCCAGTTTTTTAGCAGCTGGCCCAGTGTCACCTTGCCGTCGACAAAAGCCATGACAATCAGGTTATTACCAGTGAACAGTTCAGCCCCGGCAACTACTACCAGGATCAATCCAAGGCAGAACACCAGGCCGCCCATCAACCGTAACAGGCCACCGGCGATGCTGCCAGGATCATAGGTCACCACGGTGAAAAATGCTGCACCCAGAGCGATAAACGCACCGGCCAGCACCGCCAGAGCAAACACCTGCAAGGGGTCCCCCGTCGCCTTGGTGACGCCAAGCTGTTGTACACGGGCTGCAATCTGCTGTGGCGTGTAGGCATCCACTGAAAACTGATCCATCGGTGTCTCCTTTACCTCACTCAAGTTCATCATAAAGCCTGTGCAGTGCCGCTTGCCAGTTCGTCAATAAACAAATGTTTTTTCTGTCTTTTATTCAGTCAGCATCGTATAATGTCGGGTTTTACACCCCGCTTATCAGTTTTGCGTTCAAAACTGACCATCACAGGTTTATTCATGTCCACAGAACATCGTGAAACGATGCCCTCATTCAGTGAGTTAGGTATTGCCCCGGCTATTCTCAAAGCGATTCAGGAAGCCGGTTATGAAACCCCTTCCCCGATTCAGGCACAAAGCATTCCGCCATTACTGGAAGGCCGGGATCTGCTTGGGCAGGCGCAAACTGGTACCGGTAAGACCGCGGCCTTCTCACTGCCGCTGCTAAGCCGTCTTGACGGCAAACAGCAGGCGCCGCAACTACTGGTTCTGACACCAACCCGTGAACTCGCCATCCAGGTCGCAGAAGCCATTCAGGGCTATGGTCGCCATATCAAAAACTTCCATGTGCTGCCGATTTACGGTGGCCAGAGCATGGGCCTGCAACTGCGTGCGCTGCAGCGTAATCCACAGGTAATTGTGGGCACACCGGGCCGTATTCTGGATCACATCCGCCGCGGCAAACTGCAGCTCGACGCACTGCGTTCCTTGGTACTGGATGAAGCCGATGAGATGTTGCGCATGGGCTTTATTGATGACGTTGAAACCATCCTGCAGGAAACCCCGCAGGAACGTCAGGTTGCGCTGTTTTCAGCGACCATGCCCAAGCCGATTCACCGGGTCGCTCAACGTTATCTGCAAAATCCGGTTGAGGTACATATCAAGGCCAAAACCTCAACCGTCGATACCATTAACCAACGCTACTGGCAGGTGACGGGGCTGCATAAGCTGGATGCCCTCACACGGATCCTGGAAGTCGAAGATTTCGATGGCATGATTATCTTCGTACGCACCAAGAACGCGACCGTGGATCTGGCTGAAAAGCTGGAAGCACGGGGTTACGCGGCAGCGGCGATCAATGGTGACATGAATCAGGCGCTGCGCGAAAAGACCATCGAAAAAATGAAAGCCGGCCAAATCGATATCCTGGTCGCCACCGATGTCGCGGCACGCGGTCTTGATATTGAACGCATGAGTCATGTGGTCAACTACGATATTCCCTACGATACCGAATCCTATGTGCATCGTATCGGTCGCACCGGCCGTGCCGGTCGTAAAGGCGAAGCGATCCTGTTCGTTGCTCCCAGAGAAAAGCGCATGCTGGGTGCCATCGAGAGAGCCACCAAGCAGACCATTGCCCGCATGCAACTGCCAAGCAGCGAAGATATCGCTGATCGTCGTGTGATGGCCTTTAAACAGCTCTTGACCGAAACTATCGAATCACAGGATCTGGGCTTTTTTGAAACCCTGATTGCCCAGTATCAGGAAGAGCATAATGCTGACCCACTGGAACTGGCTGGCGCCCTCGCCTTCCTGGTTCAGAAGCAACGGCCGCTGAATCCGGTGTCGCACACCAGCGAACGCAAAGCGCCCCGCGACAAGGCTGACAATGGCGAGCGACCTAGGCGCGGTGATAAACCCGCACGTGAACCGAGAGAGCGGACTCGCCACCAGACCGAAGCCGGCATGATTACCTACCGGGTGGAAGTCGGCAGCGAGCATAAGGTCGAACCTAAACATCTGGTGGGTGCGATTGCCAATGAGGCTGGTCTCGACAGCCAGTTCATCGGCCGCATTTCGATTATGGACGATCACAGCTTTATCGATCTGCCGGAAGGCATGCCTAAAGACATCTTCCAGCACTTGCGTAAGATCTGGGTCAATCAGCATCAACTGCAAATCAGTCTGGCTGAAAACGACGGTGAGAAACGGCCTGCTTCGCCCGGTTCACGCAAAATGCCAAGGAAAAACGGCCCGCGCAAAGCGGCCAAGGGCGGCAAAGCGCCTCAGGGTCGTCAGAAGCGCCGATAAGTTTTTTTAAACAGGCCGGAGAGCGCAATACTCTCCGGCTTCCTTCCTGCAAACCGGCATGCCACAATAAGCCGCATGCTGAATATCATCTGGATCGCCTTTTTTCTGATCGCCTTTGCGGTGGCACTGTTCAAGCTTATCGTGCTTGGCGATCAGATGGTGTTCTCCCAGTTGATGGAGGCCATGTTCGAACTGGCCAAAACCGCCTTTGAAATCTCCCTTGGGCTGACCGGTATTCTTGCTCTATGGCTGGGTATTATGAAAATCGGTGAGCGCAGTGGCTTTGTTGATTTGCTTACGCGTGGCCTGACCCCGCTGTTCCAGCGACTGATGCCGGACATCCCCAAAAACCATCCCGCCCTGGGTTCGATGGTCATGAATATCTCTGCCAATGCATTAGGCCTTGATAATGCTGCCACGCCGCTGGGCATTAAAGCCATGAAAGAGTTGCAGGAATTGAACCCGTTCAAGGACACGGCGAGCAATGCCCAGATTCTGTTTCTGGTGATTAATACCTCCGCGGTCACGCTGTTTCCGGTCACTATCTTCACTTACCGGGCCCAGATGGGCGCCGCCAATCCCACTGATGTGTTTATTCCCATCCTGCTCGCGACCTACATGTCGACTTTGGTAGGTCTGTTAACCGTTGCCTGGGTACAGAAAATCAACCTGCTCGACCGCGTCGTGCTTAGCTACCTGGGCGGTTTTACTCTGTTGGTCGTGGGCCTGCTTAGCTACTTTGCCAGCCTGTCACAGGAAACCATGCTGAGTCAGTCGGCGCTGATCAGTAATGTGATTCTGTTCTCTCTTGTCGTGATCTTTATCAGTGCCGCTGCACTGAAAAAAGTGAATGCTTACGAAGCTTTTATCGATGGTGCCAAGGAAGGCTTTGAAACGGCGGTCAGAATTATTCCTTATCTGGTGGCTATGCTGGTTGCAATCGGCGTGTTCCGTGCCAGTGGTGCACTTGAGCTCATCTTTGACGGTCTTCGTAGCCTGGTTCTGAGCCTGGGGCTGGATGACCGCTTCATCGATGCGATGCCAACGGCATTAATGAAACCGTTCAGCGGCAGTGGTGCTCGCGCGATGATGGTCGATACCATGCAGGCGTATGGTGCCGACTCTTTTGCTGGCCGCCTGTCTTCCATCGTACAGGGCAGCACAGAAACCACCTTTTACGTGTTGGCCGTGTATTTCGGCGCCGTCGGTATCAGAAACATCCGTCATGCGGTCGGCTGTGGCCTCGCCGCTGACTTTGCCGGTATTATCGCCGCGATTAGTGTCGCCTACTGGTTCTTCGGCTGATTGATATTATCCGCTGATTTCGCACATGATCGCTGATTAATAAAAAGTCAGTAGCCTAATGCAGGCGGCATGATTTATATGGTCTGTTGGCCTGATCTTCCGCTGTTGCTTACTCGCATTAATCTGTGAACATCCCTGTCATCTGCGGATAGAGAGTCACTCTGGGAAATAAAAAATATCCTCTTTAATCAGAGAAATATGCTATTTTTAGCACCCCGTTCAAACTCCTGCGCCTCGCCTGTTGCTGAGATTTCATGAGCCTCAAAACGGTATAACGTTTGTATGGAGATCCCATGATTGAAAGCGCTCATCCAGCCCCTTGAATCTACCTATGATCTGATAGCCGATGCACTGGCAGACAGAGGCTACTGCATTCTGCCGCAATTATTGCCGCCAGAACTGAATATCGCCCTGCATCGTCGCGTGGCAAGACTGGACGATGCGGATTTCCAGCGCGCCGGTATCGGCCGTGATCTCGATTTTCAGTTAGACAACAGCGTTCGCCAGGATCAGACCCGCTGGCTGACTGCAGATAACCCCACAGATCGCGCTTATATCGACCAGATGGCTGATTTCAGGCTGGCGATCAACCGCCGCCTGTTTATGGGGCTGTTTGATTATGAATCGCATTATGCGCACTACCCGCCCGGCGCTTTTTACAAAAAACATCTGGATGCCTTTAAAGGACAATCCAATCGCGTACTGACTACTGTGCTGTATCTGAATCCGGAATGGCAGGCTGATGACGGCGGTCAGTTGCTGATTTATGCGCCGGATTCTGAAACCGTCATTGAAACGGTGAATCCCAACTTCGGTACATTTGTGATTTTCCTGAGTGAGCAATTTCCTCACGAAGTGGTCAAATCTCTGCGTGACCGTTACAGTATTGCGGGTTGGTTTCGATTACAGGATCCGCTGCAAGCCCCGGCGATATGAGTACTGATTTTACTATTCACCAGCTCGGTCATCCGCTGCTCAGGCAGAAAGCCGAGCTAGTTGAAAGCATTGAAGATCCGGCATTTCAGCAACAGCTCGATGCCCTGTTGGCTTTTGTCATCGACAAAGGTGGCATGGGCATTGCGGCGCCGCAGGTCGGTATCAGCCAACGTTTTTTTATTCTGTCTTCTCATCCCAACGACCGTTATCCCTATGCGCCCGATGTACCGCCGTTTGCCGTGATTAACCCGGAGATTCTGGCACATTCAGATACCACCAGTAAGGATTGGGAAGGTTGCCTGAGCCTGCCCGGCATCCGCGGTCTGGTACCACGCTATAACTGGATTGATATGAGCTATCAGACTCGTGACGGCAACACGGTGAAAACCCGCTATCATGACTTTATGGCGCGGGTATTCCAACACGAACTGGATCATATCAACGGCTATGTTTTTATCGATCGGGTTGAATCCACCCTCGAGCTGATGATGGAACAGGAATGGCAACATCAGATCGCCAGTCAGCGTAGCCAGCAAACTTAAAATGGGTCAGAAATTTGAAACATTGTCGGAACGCCTGATTGAATTTATCGGGGAACAACACCTGTTTTTTGTCGGCACGGCGACCGAAGACAGTCGCGTTAATATCTCGCCCAAAGGCATGGATTCATTACGGGTGATGAATAGCCGACGGATAATCTGGCTCAATGTCACCGGCAGCGGCAACGAGACTGCCGCCCATGTACAGTTAAATCCCCGGATGACACTGATGTTTGCTGCCTTTAGCGGCAGGCCGATGATTCTCAGAGTCTACGGTACGGCCCGCGTCATCCATCAAAAAGACCCGGAGTGGTCTGGTCTGTATTCACTGTTTGATCCCCTGCCCGGCGCGCGTCAGGTTTTCGACCTTGATATCGATCTGGTTCAGACTTCCTGTGGCATGGCCGTGCCGCTGTTTGACTATGCCGGTGATCGTGAACAGCTTAACCGCTGGGCTGAAAAGCAGGGGGAAGTCGGTATCCGGGAATACTGGCGTCAGAAAAACCAGCAGAGTATTGACGGTCTCAACACCGATATCGTTAAAAACAATCTCGATTGATCAGCCAAACATCAGACCGACGAACTCGCTCAGTTTTTTGGACCGCTCCGGGTTGCGTAAGGCCTGCATCACCGGTTCACGCATGCCCGGCACAAACACGAGGTCGGCCAGTAACTGGCTGAAGCCCTCATAACCCGCCTCATTATGCGCCAATTGCTCCACATAGCGCTGGCACAAGGACGGCTGCTGTAATGAACGCCAGCAACGCCCAGCCAGCACCGCCAGTATCTCAATATGCTGACTGCAGGTATGTTTGAGCACGTGCTTGACCATCTGGTCGACCAGTCCTCTGGCCGGGCTGTTGGAAGCAGCACGCAGGCAGGCGCAGATCATATTGATATCAGGCTGTTTTTTTTCCAGTTGCACATCGACCCGTTGCGCCAGCACTTCGACGATACCCGCGGCTGGCTCAGCATTTTCCAGAAAGGTACTGAGTACATTAAATGGCTCAAAAGGAATACGCGGCAGCGTTTCTATCAGTCCCAGTGTTTCCTCGTTATCATCGAGTCTGACTGCGACATCGGCCACGCCCTGCATGCCCAGCTGATTCCAACTGTCGATTGGCCTTTTGCCTGTGAAATAAGCATAGGCATCGGCGAAATACGATGAAGGCTTGAGTGCCAGACTTTTGGTCGCCTGGGCATTGAAAGCCGCCATTTTGTCTTCACGCGGGCTAAAGGTATAGGGACTGTCTTTGAGCGCGCCTTCAATCTGTTTGCCGTCTGCAGCAGCCAGCATGCACTCGCCCACCCGCTCCAGCAGCATCACCAGAAACTCATCGCGGGCTGACTGCAGCAACAGTCCCTGTTCATCCAGCGGAAACTTCAGAAACCAGACATAGTGCTTACCTGCCGCATCCGGATGCCAGAAGATGACACCGAACAAAGCGCTGCGCTGAAACGGTAAAGGATAGGGCTTTGTTGCCCACTCAAAACTGACAAACTGATCCGGGCTGAGCTTGGTGACCCGTCGCCCCATATCAAACACGCGATACCTGGCACCACTGTGGTGCAGGAACTCACTCAGGGTCGTTATCTGCTTTTCTGCCATGCGGTATCAGGTGCGGTATTCAGCGTTGATTTTGACGTAGTCGTAGGAGAAATCGCAGGTCCAGACACTATCTTCTGCCTGACCGCGTCCCAGCCAGACGGTGATATCAATCTCGGCTTCATCCATCACGGACTGACCTTTCTGCTCCGTGTAGTCACTGGCAGGCTGCCCCTTGTCTACAATACAGACGTCGCCGATATGGATAGTCACCGTGCTGACATCAAGATTAGCAATACCGCTACGACCTACTGCTGCCAGAATCCGTCCCCAGTTGGGATCAGAAGCAAACAGGGCAGTCTTAACCAGCGGCGAATGGGCAATCGCATAAGCCGCCATTCGACATTCTTCCTGGCTTTGCCCCTGCTTCACATTGATCGAAATAAACTTGGTTGCGCCTTCACCATCACGCACCACAGCCTGCGCCAGATAACGGCAGATCTCTATCAAAGCACTGAGTAAACGCTCACCTTCTTCACTGGTAATACTGTCGATAAGTTTGTTATCGGCTTTCCCGGTAGCGACCAGCACGCAGGCATCATTGGTCGAAGTATCACCATCGACAGTGATGCGGTTGAACGACTGGTTCATCGCCTTATGCAGCATGGTGGTCAATACGGCATGGCTGACCGCGGCATCGGTGGTGATATAAGCGAGCATAGTGGCCATATCCGGACGGATCATGCCTGAGCCTTTGGACATACCGGTTATGGTCACCGTCTTTCCGCCCAGTTCCAGTTGCATCGATCTGGCTTTGGCGACGGTGTCCGTCGTCATGATGGCCTGAGCTGCCTGCAACCAGTTGTTTTCGGACAGCTTGTCTTTCGCTTCGGGCAATACCGCGGTAATTTTTTCAACCGGTAGCGGCTGACCAATCACACCCGTAGAGAATGGCAGGACGGCACTGGCATCAACACCGGTGAGTTCAGCGACCGCCTGACAGCATTGTTTTGCCGCCTGCATACCGCTTTCGCCGGTACCGGCATTGGCATTACCGGAGTTAATCAGCAGATAGCGGCTGGCGGCCTGTTTCTGGTTCTGTCTTGCCAGGATCACCGGTGCTGCACAGAATGCATTGCGAGTGTAGACAGCAGCTGTTTCGCTACCTTCCGCCAGTTCCATCAGGACCACATCCTGACGGCCGGGCTTTTTAATGCCGGCACCGACTGTCGCGAGTTTGACACCGGCGACCGGTAGCAGATCTTCTTCGGTAGGTGCAGTCAGATTCACTGCCATTAATTGATGGCTCCACAGCAATGTTTGAATTTTTTACCACTGCCACAGGGACAGGGGTCATTACGGCCGACTTTGCTGCCATCACGTGTGTAGGGTTGTGAAGCCTTTGGAGCTTGTTCTGCAGGTTCTTCCTGCCCCATTTTCTGCGCATCTTCATGCTGATACTGAACATCTTCAGCAGGCTTGCGTTGCTGGTCCACTGCTTCAACGTCTTCAGGCGCCCTGACCTGGACCCGTGACACAATTCGAATGACCTCATGCTTGATATTGTCCAGCATGGTAGTAAACAAACTGAAGGATTCACGCTTGTATTCCTGCTTGGGGTCTTTCTGCGCATAACCACGCAGATTGATACCGGTGCGCAGGTAATCCATCTGGGCCAGATGCTCCTTCCACTGGCTGTCGAGTGTCTGCAGCATCACTGCTTTCTCGAAGTGACGCATCAGTTCTTCACCGACCGTTTCTTCTTTGGCTTGGTAGGCTTTCTCGGCTTCTTGCAGAATGCCCTCACGCAGGCTTTCTTCGTGGAGGCTGTCGTCATTCTCCAGCCAGTCACTGATATCAAGCTCCAAAGCGTATTCGTCGCGCAGCGCCTGTTCCAGACCGGCAACATCCCATTGCTCATCAATGCTGTTGGGCGGAATGTAAATGCTGATCGTGTCATTGATGACGGTGTCGCGCATGGAAGCAATGGTTTCGGATACGTCTTCGGCAGCCATCAGTTCGTTACGCTGTTCGTAGACAACTTTACGCTGATCGTTGGCGACATCGTCGAATTCAAGCAGTTGCTTACGAATATCGAAGTTATGGCCTTCAACCTTGCGCTGTGCGTTCTCAATAGCCCGGGTCACCCAGGGGTGTTCGATGGCTTCACCCTCTTCCATACCCAGTTTCTGCATCAGACCGGCCATACGCTCTGAGGCAAAGATCCGCATCAGGTTATCTTCCAGTGACAGATAAAAGCGGGTGGAGCCCGGGTCGCCCTGACGACCGGAACGACCGCGAAGCTGGTTGTCGATACGACGGGACTCATGACGCTCAGTCCCGATAATATGCAAACCGCCCGCAGCCAGTACTTTGTCATGGCGATTCATCCAGTCGGCACGGATTTTTTCTTTGGTCTCTTCCGATGCGTCTTCCGGCAGTTCTTCAAGCTCGGCTTCCAGGCTGCCGCCCAGGACAATATCGGTTCCCCGACCCGCCATGTTGGTGGCAATAGTCACTGCACCAGGACGGCCGGCGTTCGCGATGATCTGGGCTTCTTTTTCGTGAAACTTGGCATTGAGAACTTCATGTTTGATCTTGGCTTTATTCAATAAGCCCGACAGCAGTTCTGAGCTTTCGATCGATGCAGTACCAACCAACACAGGTTGTTGGCGTTTCTGGCAGTACTGAATATCTTCCAGGATGGCCTGAAATTTTTCCTGGCCAGTCAGGTAAATACGGTCGGCTTCATCCTTACGCTGCATTTCCTTGTGGGTCGGGATCACCACTACTTCCAAACCGTAAATTGAGTTAAGCTCGAAAGCTTCGGTATCAGCAGTACCGGTCATACCGGACAACTTGTTGTAGAGCCGGAAATAGTTCTGGAAAGTGATCGATGCCAGGGTCTGATTTTCGTTCTGGATTTTGACCCCTTCCTTAGCCTCCACTGCCTGGTGAAGCCCCTCAGACCAGCGGCGGCCAGGCATACTTCGGCCGGTAAACTCATCGACGATGACAATCTGGTTATCCTGCACCATGTAATCGACATCACGCTGGAACAGGACGTGAGCACGCAGGGCTGCTGTAACATGGTGCATCAGGCCGATATTGGCGGCATCATAGAGGCTGGCATCCTCATCCAGCAGACCTGCTTCGGTCAGCAGTTTCTCTATTTTCTCGTGGCCATCTTCAGTGAAGTGTACCTGTTTGTTCTTTTCATCGACGGTGTAGTCACCGGGTTTGGTCACTTCCTCGCCCTCACCTTCCTGTTTATCAAGATGAGGAATCAGAGTATTGATCTGCTGATACAGCGCTGAGCTGTCTTCCGCCGGACCGGAAATAATCAATGGCGTCCGCGCCTCGTCGATCAGAATCGAGTCGACCTCGTCGATCACCGCAAAATTGAGACCGCGCTGGACTTTTTCCTCGATCCGGAAAGCCATATTGTCGCGCAGGTAATCAAAGCCGAATTCGTTGTTGGTGCCGTAGGTAATATCGCAGGCATAAGCCTGACGGCGATCTTCATTATTAAGACCACCGACTATCACCCCGGTGCTCAGGCCCAGAAAGCCATAGAGTTTACTCATCCATCCGGCATCACGACGCGCCAGGTAATCATTGACGGTGATGACATGGACACCCTCACCAGGCAGGGCATTGAGGTAAACCGCCAGTGTGGCCACCAGTGTTTTACCCTCACCGGTTTTCATTTCGGCAATTCTGCCATCGTTCAGGACCATACCACCGATCATCTGTACATCGAAGTGGCGCATACCCAGTACCCGTTTACTGGCTTCACGGACTACCGCGAAGGCTTCGGGGAGGATATCGTCGAGACTTTTGCCGTCGCTCAGTTGCTGACGGAATTCAGCGGTTTTGGCCTTGAGTGCATTATCATCGAGTTTTTCGATATTGGCTTCGAGCGCGGCAATGTCGTCTACCACCTTACGGAGCTTTTTCAGTACCCGCTCGTTACGACTGCCAAATATCTTGCTGAAAAACTTGCTTACCATGATTTCGCCTTAGTTTGTGTTGTTACGGCGCGAACACCGGAAATAATTCTCAAATCGTGTGATTATAGCGCGGACCCGAGGACGGATTGAAGCCTGCCCAGTCGAAATGGAGACGTACTCCCGGGAATACAAGGGGAGCAGCGTTATTTGATGAAGTTGTAGGGATTGACGTGCTGACCGTCACGCAACACTTCAAAGTGCACGTGAGGTCCGGTAGAGCGTCCTGTTGAGCCCATCAGAGCCAGGGTTTCGCCTTTACTGACACGGTCCCCTTTTTTCACCTTGATGGTTTTATTATGCGCGTACCGGGTGACGTAGCCGTTACCATGATCGACTTCAACCAGACCGCCGTAACCACCGCGTTCGCCAACCCAGGTTACAATGCCATCGGCGACGGCCATCACGTCACTGCCTGATTTAGCGGCAATATCCAGGCCATCGTGAAAGGTTTTTTTACCGTTGAACGGGTCGATACGGTAACCATAAAATGACGACACCCAGCCATCCTCGACCGGTTTGCCGGTTGGGATGCTGGCAGCAATGGTGTCCTCGGTCAGCAGGTATTGCTCCAGGGCAGCCAGCGCTTCTTCCTGTGTGCGAAGCTCATCGGACAATGACTGTATACCGCGGTCGAGGGCTTCACTGCTCAGCGGCATACCATCCTGATCGATACCGCCGAGAGCCGGATGTTCATCAAGCGAAAAAGCCGCACTGTCGAAACCGGCAATCTCTGCCAGCCGTTCACTGAACATGCGCAGACGTATCGTTTCTGCCTGCAGTCCACCCAACTGGCGGGCATAGAAATCAGTGACAGTGGCATCATATTCACTGACCTGAACATTATCAGATGGCGTAAAAGTGCTGGAAGAACTGAGAGGGGGTGTGGGCTTGAACTGAGCGGGGTTGGCGTTGTTATGCATCCAGTTAGCGAAGCTGTAGCTGCTGATACTGACCAGGCTCACCAGAACGGCTGCCAGCACCAGCAGCTTTGATCGCGTCAGATGCCAGTGCTTATGTGTCTTACTGTTTGAGGATATAATGATAACCTGCATTTTTATCCTTTCTCAGTGATAGTTAATCATGTCTCAAAAACCCGAGCGTCTAGAGCAAGTCTATAAACACAACAGCCAGTTCAAATGGTTGTCTGCACGCGCCCGGGAACTGGACAAGCTTAACATCATTTTGCAGAAAAGCTTGCCTTTACAATTCGTCAATCACTGCCGGCTCGCCAACATCAGCGGCGACAAGGTGATTGTGCAAACTGACAAAGCGGCCTTTGCCAGTTTACTGCGTTTCCAGGCCCCGCAAATCTGCAAAGCACTATCGACGCATTTACCTGAGCCGGTAAGCCGACTCGATGTCAAAGTCCGGCCGTTGACAACCATCAGCCGGCCGGACCAGGAAAATCATTTACATTTATCTACAAAAACAGCGGCACTTATCGAAAGCACCGCTGCGGAAATCGAGGACGGTCCGCTAAAAACCGCCCTGAACAAACTGGCGAAACGTCAGAAAGACTGAGTTTAACTGGTGAGTGACGCTGCGGGACGACTGAAAAGAATGGGGGCGTCTTTGTCGTCTTCGAAGCTGACCAGTTCCCAGGCATCTTCCTGAGCCAGCAGTTTGCGCAAGAGTTTGTTGTTGACTTCATGGCCGGATTTGTAGCCACTGAAGGCACCGATCAGGCTGTGACCCAACAGATACAAATCGCCAATGGCATCCAGCACTTTGTGTCGAACAAATTCGTCTTCGTAACGCAGGCCATCTTCGTTGAGGACCCGGTAATCGTCGACGACAATGGCATTATCCATGCTGCCGCCCAGTGCCAGATTGTTCTCACGCAGTTTTTCGATATCTTTCATGAAGCCGAAAGTACGAGCCCGACTGACTTCGCGGACAAATGATGTGGAGGAGAAGTCAACATCAACCTGTTGCGGTCGTCCGGTAAAGGCGGGGTGTTCGAAATCGATGGTGAAAGAGACCTTGAACCCATCAAACGGTTCAAACCTGGCCCACTTGTCACCGTCCTCAAGCACCACTGGCTTCTTGATACGGATAAACTGCTTGGCGACATTCTGCTCTTCGATACCGGCCGACTGTACCAGGAACACAAACGGTCCGGCACTCCCATCCATGATCGGGACTTCTGGCGCATTCAGATCGATGTAGGCATTATCGATGCCAAGACCGGCAAAGGCAGACAGCAAGTGTTCAACCGTCGAGACACGCTGACCGTGCTCAATGAGGGTTGTCGACAATGCGGTTTCACCCACGTTTTCGGCCTTTGCCTGGATCTCCACCACCGGGTCGAGATCAACTCGGCGGAAAATAATGCCTGTATTGGGGGCAGCCGGACGCAGGGTGAGATAGACCATCTCGCCGCTATGTAGACCGACACCGGTGGCACGAATCACATTCTTCAATGTTCGTTGCTTGATCACGGTGCATTACCCCCTTATACAATTACAGATCAAATAATATTACCATAAGCAGAACTTCACCAGCCAACTTTACAGTTTTTTACACTCAGTCTGCCTGGCGACGCAGGAAGGCTGGAATATCCAGGTAATCCATGTTGACATCGCCATTAGCCACTTGTTTCTGCTGACTGTCTTTCTCTTTACGGATAACAGTCGGCTCGTCGTAGTCGATATCCACCGGTTTTTTGACAATCTCAATCTGCGGTGACTCAGCTTCCGGTGCTTTGGCAACGGCAACTCTTTCACCACCCAGACCGGTCGCTACCACGGTGACGCGCAATTCATCCGTCATATCCGGGTCGATGACCGTACCGACCACGACAGTAGCGTCATCAGAGGCGAATTCTTTGACGGTATTACCGACTTCTTCAAACTCGCCAATGCTCATATCAAGACCCGCTGTAATATTAACCAGCACACCCCGGGCACCGGCCAGATCGACATCTTCCAGCAGTGGGCTTGAGACAGCCAGTTTAGCGGCTTCACGGGCACGATTTTCACCGGACGCATGACCGGTTCCCATCATCGCCATGCCCATTTCGGACATCACAGTACGAACGTCAGCAAAGTCGACGTTAATCATACCTTCTCGGGTAATCAGCTCAGCAATGCCCTGAACTGCGCCCAGCAACACATCGTTAGCAGCTTTGAAAGCGTTCAGCAGGGTCATGTCTTTACCCAACACTTTCAGCAGCTTTTCATTGGGAATGGTGATCAGCGAATCGACATGCTGACCCAGTTCCTCAATACCAGCCTGGGCGATTTTCATGCGTTTGCCGCCTTCAAATGGGAACGGCTTGGTCACTACTGCCACGGTCAGAATCCCCATTTCTTTGGCGACCTGAGCCACTACGGGTGCTGCTCCGGTACCGGTACCACCACCCATGCCGGCAGTAATGAACACCATATCGGCACCATCAATGACATCCATAATGCGTTCGCGGTCTTCCAATGCTGCCTGACGGCCGACATCCGGATTGGCACCGGCGCCCAGCCCTTTAGTGATGTCCGTACCCAGTTGCAGTTGCGTGGTCGCAGAGCTTTTACGCAATGCCTGAGCATCGGTATTGGCACTGATGAAGTCCACGCCTTCAATCTGGTTGACCACCATGTGTTCCAGGGCGTTACCGCCACCACCGCCGACACCGATTACTTTGATGACCGCGTTTTCTGTATATGTATCAATCAATTCAAAAGTCATAGTTTTCTCCCCCTAAAAATTGTTCAATTCAGCACACTGAATGACTCAGCTTAAAAATTCCCCTGGAACCAGCTTTTCATTCTTGACAACATGCCTTTAAACCCGTCACTTACTCTGATTTCACCATGCCCCGGGGCATGTTCCTCGTTGCCAAATAACAGCAACCCGACACCCGTGGCATGGATAGGATTACGCACCACATCAACCAGTCCCCCGACGTGTTGTGGTACGCCCAGACGCACAGGCAGATGGAAGACTTCTTCAGCGAGTTCGATGACGCCTTCCATTTTGGAACTACCGCCTGTCAGCACGATGCCGGCAGCCAGCATTTCCTCAAATCCACTGCGACGCAGTTCAGCCTGAACCAGCATCAACAGCTCCTCATAACGTGGTTCCACGACCTCAGCCAGGGTTTGTCTGGCCAGTTGTCGTGGCGGCCGGTCGCCGACACTGGGCACTTCGATGGTTTCATCTTCACGTGCCAGTTGGGTCAACGCACAGGCGTATTTGATCTTGATTTCTTCGGCGTATTGCGTCGGTGTCCGCAACGCGACCGCGATGTCATTAGTCACCTGGTCACCGGCAATCGGAATCACCGCGGTATGACGAATGGCGCCATCGACAAACACGGCAATATCGGTAGTGCCACCACCGATGTCGATAATGCAGACACCCAGTTCTTTTTCATCTTGATCCAGCACTGAATAACTGGAGGCCATCTGCTCCAGAATGATGCCGTCTACATGCAGGCCGCAGCGCTCAATACATTTGGTTATATTCTGGGCAGCACTGACCGCACCGGTAATCAGATGCACCTTGGCCTCCAGACGAACCCCGGACATGCCAATCGGCTCACGGATACCTTCCTGATTATCGATAATGAATTCCTGTGGCAAAACATGGAGCAGTTGCTGATCGCCCGGGAAATGCACGGCGCGGGCTGCGTCCAGTACCCGATCCAGATCACCCTGGGTCACTTCTTTATCCCGAATCGCCACGGTCCCATGGGAGTTCAGACTGCGGATGTGACTGCCGGCAATACCAGCAAAGACTGAATGGATCTGGCAGCCTGCCATCAGCTCAGCCTCTTCAATCGCACGCTGGATTGACTGCACGGTGGACTCGATATTGACCACCACGCCTTTTTTCATGCCCCGGGCCGGATGCGAACCGATACCGATGATCTCCAGCTGGTTTTCATTGGGGCCGGCATCCAGAATCGGCGCCGCCACAATCGCCACCACCTTGGAGGTGCCGATATCCAGTCCGACGATGAGCTCTCTCTCGTTACGTTTCGACATTACACAGTCCCATTAAAATCAGGTTGCTGGCCGTCTTTCCAGACCACGGCCAGCCCGTTGGTATAACGCATATCAATTTCTTTAATCTGTTCTCTGAAGCTGCTCAGACCACTGCGATAGACATCGATAAAGCGCTGTAGCCGGGCATCGCCCTCAGCACGCCCCAACTTCAGATGCAGCCCTTCATTAAAATCCACTTGCCAGGCACGGCGTTTATCCATGCTGATCGCGGTCACGCGGAGTCCCAGTGTTTTCAGCTCTTTCTGAATATCCACGAGTCTTCTGGCCATCAGTTCACTGGTGCCCTCCGGGCCATTCATCTGCACCAGACCGGTGGGAATGGTATTCAGCGCCGGTCTGAATACGCCGCCGAGACTGTTCACCAGACCATCTTCATTCCAGCGCGCCACCGCTTTATGTTCTTCAACCACCAGATGCAATGTATCCGGCCAGATACGTCTGACCTGAATCTGTTTAATCCAGGGCAACGCTTCACCGGCTGCGCGGATACTGGCGACATCGACATCCAGAAAGCTGCCACGGACATACGGCGACACCGCCTGTACCAGTTCATCCCGATCCACATGGCGGATATCGCCCTCCACGGTGACATGCTTCACCGGTAGCGTGTTTGCCTCGTATAAATAGGCACCGCTACCGATGATCATCATGACAACCACTATCGCCACGGCTTGCTTCAGTGACTGTTTCCAGTCTCTGGGCTGGCTGGCTTTGGCTTCAGTCATGCTCGCACCCCGTTTTGGTCTGGTCACCACCATCAGCATGACTCCCTGACACTGGTTTCCAGAATGCGCCAAACCAGATCATCAAAATCAATACCAGCCTGTTTGGCTGCCATCGGCACCAGACTGTGGTCGGTCATGCCCGGCACGCTATTGGCTTCCAACAGATAAAACTCACCTTTACCGTCGCGCATAAAATCAACCCTGCCCCAGCCAGACATGCCCAGTCCGTCAAAAGCTTTCAAGGCCAATTGCTGCATCTGCTGTTCACTGTCTGAATCCAGTCCACAGGGGCACAGATATTCGGTCGAATTCGATTGATACTTGGCTTCGAAGTCATAAAATTCGCGAGGCGTTTTAAGGCGGATAGCCGGTAAAGGCTCACCATCCAGAATCGTGACGGTGTATTCCTCACCCTGAATCCACTGCTCGGCAATCACATCGGCGTCGTATTGCAATGCCAGTTCAATCGCCTGCTTGAGTTCATCCACGGTTTTGACCTTACTCATACCGATGCTGGAGCCTTCATTGACTGGCTTGATAATCAGTGGCAGTCCCAGACGGGAAACCAGCATCCCGGCATCGCTATCAGCGCTGACACGGGCAAAACCGGCGGTGGGCAGACCCTGCTGGATCCAGTTGTTTTTGCTGATGCGTTTATTCATTGACAGCACCGAAGCAGCCACACCACTTCCGGTGTAGGGCAGATTCACCGCCTGCAAAAAGCCCTGAATTTCACCGTCTTCGCCACCACGTCCATGCAGCACGATAAAGGCCCGATCAAACTGACCACTGCCCAGTTTGTGGCAGATATCAAAGCTGACATCGATGCCATATGCATCAACGCCTTTACGCTGTAAACCAGCCAGCACGGCCTTGCCACTGATCAGCGAAATTTCACGCTCAGCGCTGCGACCGCCCATCAGCACGGCAACCCGTCCGAATTCTGCAGCATTCTCAATACGGCGGCTCATGCACTGGCCTCCCCGATGATATGTACTTCCGGTGTCAACCGTACGCCCTGCAACTGTTCCACTTTGTCCTGAACCAGATAAATCAGGTTTTCTATATCCGCTGCCGTGGCAGTGCCATCATTAACAATAAAGTTGGCATGTTTGCTCGATACACTGGCGCCACCCACGGTCAGTCCCTTGAGCTGACTGCTTTCGATCAGTCGTCCTGCAAAATCCCCCTCAGGATTGCGAAATACTGAACCGGCGCAGGGCTGATTAGTGGGCTGGCTGGCATTACGTTTTTTCAACAGATCGCGAATCAGATCGGTTTCAGTGCTGGCATCACCCTGCTCAAACTGCATGCTGGCAGCGACAAACCATTCGCCCTCTGGCAAAGCCACATGACGATAATGCACATCAAAATCGGCCAATGGACGCTGACGCAGTTCGCCAGATCTGTCTATCGTGGTCACACTGCTGACAAAGTCCCAGGTTTCACTGCCATGAGCACCGGCATTCATTGCCAGCGCGCCGCCCAGTGTGCCGGGAATGCCAGCAAACCATGCCGCGCCTTTGAGGCCGGCCTTGGCGACCTGCTTGGCGAGTTTGCTGCAATAAAGACCCACTTCGGCTTCCACGGTGTTGCCTTCGATATCAATATTCTGCAAGGCGCCTGCAGTCACAATCACGGTGCCGTTAAAACCACCATCACGCACCAGCAGATTACTGCCGAGTCCCAGCCAGAGCACCGGTTCATCGGCTGGCAACTGCTGCAGAAAGACCGCCAGATCAATCGCATCTGCCGGGCGGTAGAGTTGTTTCGCCTCGCCGCCGACACGCCACGAGGTATAGCGCGCCAACGGTTCATGCTTTTTGAGTTCGCCTCTTAAAGTCCGCTGCAAGGCCATCATTCAGCACCTCCGCTCAAGACTTCGGGCAGCGCCTGTGCCATCCGGCCAATATCACCGGCGCCCAGGGTCAGCAGCACATCACCGTCCTGCAACAGGCTTGGCAACACAGTGAACAGCGCCTCTTTATCTTCAGCAAACACCGGCTCGACCTGACCACGCAGACGGATTGCCCGACACAGGCTGCGGGCATCAGCCCCGGCAATTTTAGCTTCGCCTGCCGGATACACTTCCAACACCACCAGGACATCAACCGATGACAAGACCTGAGCAAAGTCTTCGAACAAATCACGGGTACGGGTATAACGGTGAGGCTGGAAGACCACCACCAGACGGTTATCCGGCCAGCCGGCACGGGTAGCCGCTAAAGTGGCTGCGATTTCAGTGGGATGATGGCCATAGTCATCAATCAAAGTCGCTTCACCACCATCTGCTTTGACCGGTCCCAGCAAGTTGAATCGGCGGCCAATACCGTCAAATTTCAGCAAGGCTCGCTGGCAGGCTTCAATCTTGACCTGCAGGTTACGGGCAACGGCCATCGCCGCCGTTGCATTCAAGGCATTATGCAGACCGGGCATATTCAGGGTGATAGGGAAACGTTCACCGCTGTGCTTTTCAATCACAGTAAAAAAGCTCTGACCCTGACACTGGGTCAGATCCACCAGTTGATAATCCGCCTCTTCATCCTGCCCATAGGTTATGAACGGCCGGGTGACTTCGGTCAGCAAGTCCTTAATCACCGGATCATCCAGACACATCACCGCGAGCCCATAAAACGGCAGGTGATGCAGGAACTCAACAAAGGTCGCTTTGAGTTTGTCGAAGCTGCCTTCATAGGTCGCCATATGGTCCTGATCGATATTGGTGACGACCGCGATCATTGGCTGCAGATACAGGAACGACGCATCACTTTCGTCGGCTTCAGCGACAAGATAACGTCCGGTACCGAGACGGGCATTACTGCCGGCGCTGTTAAGACGTCCACCGATCACAAAAGTCGGATCCAAATCGCCTTCACTGAGCAGGCAGGCAATCAGGCTGGTTGTAGTGGTTTTGCCATGAGTGCCGGCGACTGCAATGCCGTAGCTGAAACGCATCAGCTCGGCCAGCATTTCTGCGCGCGGCACCACTGGGATATATTGCTCACGTGCGGCCTGTAACTCCACATTATCTTCGGTAACAGCGGTAGTGACGACGACCACATCGGCGCCTTTTAGATAGTCCGGATCATGACCAATCATGATGATGGCGCCCAGGGTACGCAGATGCTTGATCAGGCTGTTTTCAGCCAGATCACTGCCCGTCACCTGATAGCCGAGGTTGAGCAGTACTTCGGCAATACCGCCCATACCCACACCACCGATACCGATGAAGTGAATATGCTTGACCCGGCTTTGCATGGCTGAGGTTAATCTATCCATGGGCATACTCCAGACACAGATCGGCAATCCGTGTCGCACTGCCGATTTTCGCGACTTGTCTCGCCGCATTAGCCATGGTTAATAATCCTTCTCTGTCTTGATCAAACTGACGCAGGCTGACTGACAACGCGTCTGCTTTGAGCTGATCGTCCGCAATCAGCGTGGCCGCGCCGGCATCGACCAATAGCGCCGCATTGTGCGTCTGATGGTCATCCACCGCATAAGGATATGGCACCAGAATCGATGCCACACCGGCTGCCGCGACTTCGGCGACAGTCAGGGCACCTGCCCGGCAGATAACCAGATCTGCCCAGCTATAGGCAGCAGCCATATCAGCAATAAAATCAGTAATTTCAGCTTCCACACCTGCCTGACTGTAAGCATTTCGACAGGCTTCAATATGTTTCTTGCCACATTGATGGCGCACTTCTGGCCGCTCGTTTGTGTCCATCAGTTGTAGCGCTACCGGCACTACCTCATTCAGGGTTCGAGCCCCCAGGCTGCCGCCTAAAACCAGCACTTTAAGTCGGCTCATATCCGCACTCTGACGCAGGTGCGGCATCGGCAGATCTTCAATCTGTTTACGCACCGGATTACCTACCCACTCAGCCTCGACTTTGTTATCAAAACTGTTGGGGAAACCGGTGAGTACCCGTTTTGCGATTTTTGCCAACAGTCGATTGGTCAGACCCGGAATCGCATTCTGCTCATGAATCAGTAGCGGTTTTTTCAAAAGCCAGGCAGCCACACCACCGGGCCCGGAAGCAAAACCACCCAGTCCGATCACCACATCAGGGTTAAACACTCGCATCAGATGCCATGCCTGCCAAACCGCCTTGATGACACGAAACGGCGCCATCAGCCAGCCGAGCGTACCGTTACCACGCAGCCCAGCCACCTTGATAAAAGTCAGCGGGTAGCCTGCCTTAGGCACCAGCTCAGACTCAATGCCTCTCTGTGTACCAATCCAGCTCACTTCTACCTCACGCTGTTTCAGTTCATCAGCGACTGCCAGTGCCGGGAACACGTGACCACCGGTGCCACCGGCCATGATCATGACTTTGACTGTCTTCGTCGTCATCGTCTGATCCTTGCCGAGGCTTTCTCGGGTAGCCGGGTTTCCATATCGACACGGAACAGCAATGCAATCGCCACGCAGACAATCACCAGACTACTGCCGCCATAACTCATCAATGGCAGGGTCAAGCCTTTGGTGGGCAATGCGCCCATGTTGACGCCAATATTGACGCAGGCCTGCATGCCCAGCCAAATGCCGATACCGTAGGCCACCTGGGCACCAAATACCTGACCTGCCATTTCTGCAGCGCGGCCAATCGCCAGTGCCCGCCAGATAAAGATGAAAAACAGCACAATTACTGCCAGCGCGCCGACCAGCCCCAGTTCCTCTGCCAGAATGGAGTACAGAAAGTCGGTATGGGCTTCCGGCAGGTAGAACAGTTTCTGCATACTGCTGCCAAGCCCCACGCCCAGCCAGTCACCTCGGCCAAAGGCAATCAGCGCCTGGGTCAACTGAAACCCCGCCCCGAAGGGATCAGCCCAGGGGTCCATAAAACTCTGCAAACGTTCCAGCCGGTATGGTGCTACCCAGATCAGCATCGCGAACAACCCCGCCATCACGGCAATCAGTGCGGCGAAGACATCCAGCCTTGCGCCGCCCAGAAACAGCATCGCCAGCACCGTAGACATGATCACCACCATTGAGCCCATATCCGGCTGCAACAGCAACAATAATGCCGCTACACCCAGCAACATCAGTGGTGCCAGGACTTTAAGAAAAGAGGTGTGCAACTGACCATGGTGACGCTGCAGATAATCGGCAATGTAGAGGATGGCAAAAAGCTTGATAACCTCCGCTACCTGCAGATTCACCGGCCCCAACGGCAGCCAGCGGCTTGCGCCGTTGACCTCCCGGCCAATGCCGGGAATCAGAACCAGAACCAGCATAAACACACCAAACATTAATAGTTGTGGCGCAATTCGTTGCCAGACAGCCAGTCTGATCGACACTACTGCCCAGGCCGCGCCCAGGCCGGCGACTGCAAAGACCACCTGTCGAATGAAATAGAACAATGGCTGCCCGGTCATGCTGTCAGCAATCGTAATTGAGGCCGAGCACACCATAATCAGCCCGACAAACATCAGGGCACCTGAAGCAAACAGCAGACTACGGTCAAATTGCAGCTTGGACTCACTCATGCCGCCAGCCCCCTTACCGCCTGCTCGAACTTGTCGCCACGCTCAACATAACCACTGAACATATCGAAACTGGCACAAGCCGGTGACAACAGAACACTATCCCCCTGCTGTGCCGCCTGCCGTGCCTGACTGACTGCGTCATTCAGATCTACGGCTAAACGCGTCTCTACACCCGGTGGCACAATCGCCGCAATCTTGTCCGCATCTTCACCCATCAGCACGACCGCACGAACGGCTTTTTTCAAGGTTCGTGTCAATTCGCTGAAGTTCTGATCCTTGCCGACACCGCCAGCGATCAACACAATCGGCCCGTTACCGGCCAGGCCTTCGATGGCTGCTACACAGGCACCGATATTGGTTGCCTTGGAGTCGTTGAACCAGCGCACGCCATCCAGTTCTCTTACCAGGCGGCATCGATGCGGCAAGCCCTTGAATGCCTGCAATGCCGTCAACATTGCCGACATCGGCAGCGCCATGGCTGACCCCAGGGCCAGCGCAGCCAGCGCATTAGCCAGATTGTGGGTACCCACCATTTTCATTTGACTCGCTGCCAGCAAAGGCTCATTGCCCTCGGCCAGCCAGGTTTCCCCGTCTTTCTGCAGCAGACCGAAATCCACACCTTCTGTTTGATGCAGACTGAAACCGATCTGGATTCGGCTGCCATCTGCCATTGCACTCACAATGGGATCGTCACGGTTGATGACCATGACACCGTCCCCGTTAAAGATTTTCTGTTTAGCACGCTGATAATCTTCAACTGAATCATAACGATCCAGATGGTCCGGGCTGACATTGAGCACCACGGCTGCGAAGGCATTCAGTGAGCAGACTGTTTCCAACTGAAAGCTTGAGAGTTCCAGTATGTAGAAATCCGGTGCCGTCTCCTCAAGCAGATCCAGCGCCGGCGTACCCAGATTGCCGCCGGTGCGGGTATTCTTGCCCGCCAGTTGTGCCATCAGCGCCAGTAAGGTGGTTACGGTGCTCTTGCCGTTAGAACCGGTAATCGCTACCACCGGGGCATCGGCGTAACGGGCGAACAGTTCGATATCCCCGACCATTTCGATACCGGCTTCACGCGCAGCGCGGATCTCCGGCAGCCGCGGGTCGACACCCGGGCTCAGAATAATCAGGTCAGCCTTGAGCATCCAGTCCAGTTCCAGGGCACCGGTTTTGATCAGCACCTGCGGATAATCCTGCTGCAGCGTGGTCAGTGCCGGCGGCTGTTCACGGGTATCCATCACCGCAACACTGAGTGCCCGGTCAGCAAGAAACCGTGCACAAGACAGCCCGGTCTGTCCCAGACCGATGATCAGGCAGCTTTTATGTGTCAGTTTGTTCATGCTTCTTGTCATCGTATTTTCAGCGTTGCCAAACCAATCAAAACCAGGAATACCGTCACTATCCAGAAACGCACGATGATGCGTGGCTCTGGCCAGCCTTTAAGCTCATAGTGGTGGTGTATCGGCGCCATCAGGAACACGCGTTTCCCGCGTAGCTTGTATGAGGCGACCTGTATCATCACCGACAGGGTTTCGATCACAAACACGCCGCCCATAATCAGCAGTACCAGTTCCTGGCGAACCAGCACGGCGACGGTCCCTAATGCTGCTCCCAGCGCCAGCGCGCCGACATCGCCCATAAACACCTGTGCGGGATAAGTGTTGAACCACAGAAAGCCCAGTCCAGCCCCGACCAGTGTGGCGCAGAATACGGTCAGTTCACCGGCACTGGGGATAAACGGAATCTGCAGATACTGCGCAAACTCAAAGTGACCACCGACATAACTGAACAAGCCCAGTGCTGCCGCCACCATCACCGTGGGCATAATCGCGAGCCCGTCGAGACCGTCGGTCAGGTTAACCGCGTTACTACTGCCTACAATCACCAGGTAGGTCAGCAGCATGTACCAGCCGCCCAGTGGAATCACGACTTCTTTGAAAAACGGCACGATCAACGTGGTTTCCTCGGGGACGGTTGCTGTCAAAAACAAAAATACCGCTGCACCGGCACCAAACACCGACTGCCAGAAATATTTATAACGGCTCAGCAGACCGCGCGGGTCCTGCCTCACCAGCTTGATGTAATCATCAACAAAGCCAATCACACCGAAGGCCAGGGTCACAGTCAGTACCACCCAGACATATCGATTGCTGAGGTCTGCCCATAACAGGGTGCTGACAGCAATCGCCACCAGAATCAGGGAGCCGCCCATGGTCGGGGTGCCACTCTTGCTGAAGTGTGATTCCGGACCATCGCGTCGGACCACCTGGCCAATCTGTTTAAAACTCAGTTGCCGAATCATAGTCGGACCGATCAGCAAGGCAATGCCCAGCGCCGTCATTGTTCCCAGAATCGCCCGCAGTGTCAGATACTGGAAGACATTAAACCCGCTGTAATATTGGCTCAGGTATTCACTTAACAGCAGCAGCATTGCCCTCTCCCTCTTGCGCCAGCCGATCGGCCAGCTTATCCAGTTGCATAAAACGCGAGCCTTTGATCAGGCATGTCACATCGCTGCCCAAGTCCTGTTTCAGGCTCTGCTGCAAAGCGTCGAGATCCTCAAAATGTCGTGCACCGCACCCAAACTGCTGTCCGGCCATTTGACTGCTGGCACCAACGGTGAATAATCTGCTGACACCGGCATCTTGTGCTTGTTTACCCATCTCACCGTGAATCTTGTCAGTGTCTTTACCCAGTTCACCGAAATCCCCCAGCACCAACCAGCGCTCGCCAGCAAAGCTGCTCAGGGTTTTCAGTGCCTGTAAGTAGGAACCGGGGTTGGCGTTGTAGGTATCATCAAGCAGGCGAGAGTCATTAATGCCTTTTCTCAATTGCAGCCGATGAGGTACGGCACGCATACTGGCGAGACCACGCACCATTGCATCTACCGGCACTTCCAGTGCGCGGCAGACTGCAATCGCAGCCAGAGCGTTGTTGACGTTGTGCAAACCCGGTAAGGGCAGATCAAAATGATGACTGACCCCTTCCATCTCAACCATGAAGTGGCTGGCTGTAGGATCCGGCTGAATGTAGTCCGCGTGGATATCAGCTTCATTCTCCAGGCCGAAAGTCAGGATTTTTCTATCCGCAATCAACGGTGCCCATATTTCCTGATAAGGCATGTCGGCATTGACCACGGCGGTACCCGTTTCCGACAACCCCGTATAAATAGCGCCTTTTTCAACTGCCACCCCCGCTTCGGTACCGAAGCCCTCCAGGTGAGCCGGTGCAATGTTATTGATGACCGCGACATCGGGTTGGGCAATCTTGACCAGTTGGGCGATTTCTCCAGGATGGTTGGTACCCATTTCAATCACAGCGAACTTGTCCTCAGGATCCAGACGGCACAGTGTCAGCGGCACACCCAGTTCGTTGTTGTAGTTACCCTGTGTCGACAGGACGGGGCCCATCTGCCGCAAAATGGCAGTGACCATCTCCTTCACGCTGGTTTTACCGTTACTGCCGGTAATAGCTACAACCCGGGTCCGATTCTGATGCAGCCAAGCACGCGCGATTTTGGCAAAGGCCTGGCGAACATCCTTGACCAACAACTGCGGCAGCGGGTCATCACGCAGTTCTGACACCAGCGCAGCACTGGCTCCCGCTTCACGGGCCTGGGCAAGAAAATCATGGCCATTGACATGTTCGCCTTTAAGAGCGACAAACAGTTGTCCCTCTTTTATCTTCCGGGTATCAATCACAGCGCCACGCACTTTAACTTCGCCCGCGTTGGTCTCACAGCCCAGTAAATTGCTTAGTTGCGCCAGTGTCATCGATAACGCCATCAGTGCCCCCCCATGACGTTATAGACACCACCGCTGTGCAGTTCGCCGAGAACATCTGTCACGATCAGCGTATCGCTGAAAGGATATTTAATATGATCGATTTCCTGATAGGCTTCATGGCCCTTGCCAGCGACTAGCACAATGTCCCTGGTGGAAGCCTGTGACAGGGCATAGCGAATGGCGGCTTTACGATCCAGTTCCACCCGGACTTTCTCCGGTTGCCGGCAGCCAGCCAGAATATCGTCGACAATCGCCTGATGATTTTCAGTGCGTGGATTATCGTCAGTGATAACGACACGATCTGCTTCCGCCTCGGCAATCTGGCCCATCAGCGGTCGTTTACCCTTGTCACGATCGCCCCCGCAGCCAAAGACACACCAGAGCTCACCATCCTCCGGCAAATGACTGCGTAGCGTTTTCAAGGCCTGCTCCAGCGCATCCGGGGTGTGGGCATAATCTATCACCACACAGGGTTGGTCGGCCTGACCATGGGCTTCCATCCGGCCGGAGACTGCATGGCAATGTTGCAGTGCTTCACAGGCCTGCTCGTCATCAAAGCCGATCAGTTTCATCACTCCCAGGGTCGCCAGCAGATTATCGACATTGAATCGGCCCATGACTGGCAGTTGAACAGCTTGCCTGCGTTGATGGATGTTCAGCTCAAAGGCAACCCCATCACGGCGGCATTCAATCTGTGAAGCGGCAATGTCTGCTTCAACGTGGCTGCTGTATGTCAGCAACTCGATATCAGCACGCAGTGCCTGTTTGACCTGGAGACCAAAAGCGTCATCAATATTAAGCAGCGCCTGACTGACCGAGCTCATTTCAAACAGTGTCTGTTTGGCGGCCGCATACTGTGCCATTGTCCGGTGATAATCCAGATGATCGCGGCTGAGGTTAGTCAGCACGGCAACATTGACATCGACACTGTTGAGCCGCCCCTGGACCAGCGCATGAGATGAAGCTTCAAGCGCCACATAACGACAACCTTCCTGTTCAAAGCCCGCCAGCAGGCGTTGCATTGATACCGGGTCGGGCGTAGTCATACCGGTCAGTTCCAGATCACTGACACGCCCGGCCCCCATTGTGCCGATAACACCACAGGGCTGACCACTGGCTTCCAGTGCCTGAGCGATAAACTGACTGACTGACGTCTTGCCGTTGGTGCCAGTCACAGCAATCACAGTCATGTGTTCAGAGGGATTTTCGTAGAAACGGGCTGCGATATATCCGGCCTGCTGGGCCAGATTCCTGATCGGGTAGGCTGTGACCACTTCCTCTTCCAGTAATGCTTTTTCAGCGGGTGTCAGTGGCTGGTCGGCATCAATCAGCACAGCAAAACTGCCTTTATCCAGCGCCTGGTGCAGGTGTTTTTCTCTTTCTGTAGCTTGTTTTGCCAATGCCAGGAACAGACAACCGGCAGTGACCCGTCGGCTGTCCATGCTGATATCACTCAGCATGCACTCCTGCAAGGCGACATCATCAGCTACCCAATCCTCCAGCAGCCGGGTTAGCGATTGTCTTTTCACAATAGATGTGATCATTTGTTGGCCACCTGCATTTGCGTCATCGGTAATGCATCCGGTGCGATATTGAGTAGTCGCATCGCGCCGGTCATCACTTCAGCGAAGACCGGGGCTGCCACTGCGCCGCCGTAGTATTCCTCACCACGGGGTTCGTCCACCATGACGACCATAGCCAGGCGTGGCGCGCTGGCCGGGATAATCCCTGCAAAAACGGATTGATAGCGTTTGTCGGCGTAGCCGCCACTGATTGATTTTTTGGCGGTACCGGTTTTACCGGCTACGCGGTAATTAGCCACAGCGGCACGGGTCGCAGTCCCGCCGGGCTCAACCACCTTTTCCATCATTGCCAGTACCTGATGCATCAAATCGGCGGCAAACACGCGACGCCCTTTTGGCATTTCACCATTTTTGACAAAAGTTACCGGCTTTAAGATGCCGCCACTGCCGAGCACGCTGTAGGCTCTTGCCAGTTGCAGCGCTGAGGTTGATAAACCATAACCGAAAGCCATGGTGGCTCGGTCCAGCGTTCGCCATGATGAAGGGTCAGGCATCGTACCCATGACTTCGCCCGGGAAGTAGGCACCGGTCGACTCTCCCAGTCCGAAACGGGCAAAATCCTGCCATAGGACCTCAGGGTCAAGCTCCAGCGCGATCTTGGTGGCGCCGATGTTGCTGGACTTCTGTATCAATGTGGTCAGATCGATTTCCCCATAGTCACGAAAGTCGCGAATCGGGTGCCCACTGACGCGAAACACACCCGGGTGGGTGTTGATGATTGAAGTCAGATCGAATTTGCCGGATTTAATACCGCTGGCGACTGTGAATGGTTTGACGGTAGATCCCGGCTCAAACAAGTCGGTCACCGCACGGTTACGATAATGGCTCGGCTTCAACCCTTCACGATTATTCGGATTGAAGGAGGGCTGGTTGACCATGGCAAGCACTTCGCCGTTTTGAATATCCAGCACCACTGCCGTGCCAGCCTCTGCCTTATGTTCGTCAACGGCTTTTCTGAGTGCCTGATACGCCAGATGTTGCAAACGAAGGTCAATGCTGAGCTGAATATTTTCGCCGGCTTTGGCAGGGCGAATCAATTCACCGCCCTCAACAAAATTGCCTTTGCTGTCGCGCACCATGCGTTTGAGACCGGAACGTCCGGTCAGTACTGCATCGTAGGTCAACTCCAGTCCTTCCTGACCGATATCATCAATATTGGTGAAGCCGAGCATATGCGCGGTCACTTCGCCGGCCGGATAGTATCGTTTGTATTCGCGCTGCAAATAAACGCCATGAATACCCAGCGCTTTGACACTCTGGGCCAGTTCCGGGGTGACATGGCGTTTCAGATAAATAAATTCCCGTGACTGGTTACCGCTGATTTTGTCACGCAGGGTGCTGACCGACAGATTCAACTGCTCGGCCAACTGACTCAGTTTGGGGTGCTGCGTCGGCACATCCTGCGGATTCAGCCAGATTGAATGTACCGGCGTACTGATGGCCAGTGGTTCACCACTGCGATCCAGTATCATCCCGCGATGAGCGACAACCGGCACCTGACGCAGATGACGGGCATCGCCCTGATTTCGCAAAAATTCCGGGTTCAGGATCTGAATATCAGCCAGACGCCAGCATAAACCCAGCACGAACAGGATGAACATCACCCTGACCAGGTTTAGCCGCCAGAGGCCGACGTGCTGATGACTCACGCGTGCCGCACTCATCGTTTGATCACCACAGTCATATCGGCACTGGGCACGATCATGTTCAAACGGGTTCTCGCCTGTTGTTCAACCCGGCTGGGACTGCCCCAGGTACTCTGCTCGAGTAGCAGTCTGCCCCATTCTTCATTGAGCAGGTCACGTTGTTTTTCCAGCTTCTGCAGTTGGATGAATTCATTGCGGTTAAGGTGCTTGGAATAGATCACACCGACCGCCGAGACGATGACCAGTGATACCATCACCAGCATCGGTATATCGATATGCACCTGTTCCAGATAATGCTTCAGCTTCATGCCAGCTTCTCCGCCACGCGCATGATGGCGCTACGTGCTCTCGGATTGACAGACAGCTCTGCATCACCGGCTTTAACCGCCTTGCCGATAATTTTCAGACGCGGATTGAGTTGATCCACCGTAACCGGAAAATGCGCAGGCAAATCATCACCGCGGGCTTCATCACGGAAAAAACGTTTAACAATTCGGTCTTCCAGCGAATGGAAGCTGATCACAACCAGACGGCCGCCAACAGCCAGCACATCGAGGGCTTGTTCCAGCGCCTGACGCAGTTCTTCCAACTCATTATTAATATAGATACGTATTGCCTGGAAAGTGCGGGTAGCCGGATGCTTGTTTTTTTCCCGTGACGGACTGGCCTTATCCACCAGTTCAGCCAGTTGCTTGGTCGTAGTAATCGGCTTGTCATCACGACTTTCAACAATGGCACGGGCAATGCGTTTGCTATAACGCTCTTCACCCAGGCTTTTGAGCACGTGAGCAATATCGTCCATCTCCGCGGTAGCCAGCCATTCAGCGGCACTGATACCGACCTCGGGATTCATCCGCATATCCAGCGGACCGTCTTTGTAAAAGCTGAAACCACGCCCGGCATCATCGAGTTGAGGTGAAGACACACCGATATCCATCAGAATGCCGTCAATCTGGTTTTGCCACAGACGAGCGTGCACGACTCCCGCCAGTTCGGAGAAGGCGCAGTGCTCAATGGCAAAACGGGGATCATCCTGGGCCAGCTGTTTACCGGTCGCCACCGCCTGGGGATCACGATCCAGACCAAGGAGACGACCGTTTTCAGAAAGTTGCGCCAAAATCGCACGGCTATGTCCACCACGGCCGAAAGTGGCATCGAGGTACTTACCGTCGGCTTTTACAGACAGGGCGTCGAGCGTCTCATCGAGCAAGACTGGCAGATGTTCCGAGTGGATCTCAGTCATAATTCCGCCCTATATCGACAGGCTTTCGAGTTCAGCCGTTAGATTCTCGTCAAACTTCTCTTCCAGACAGTCATCCATGAGTTCATTCCAAGTTTGCTCATTCCAGAGTTCAAACTTGTTGCCTTGCCCGGTCATCACCATGCTTTTGTCGAGGCCGGCGAATTCACGCAGTTTGGCTGGCAGCAAAATACGACCATTACCATCCATTTCACATTCTGTGGCATTACCGAGCAGCATTCTTTTCAAACGACGGACTTGTGGATTCAAACTGGGGAGCGCAGTGAGCTTTTGTTCAACTAGTTCCCATTCGGGCAGTGGATATAACTGTAGACAGTGATCAGAATGATCGATGGTGACAATCAGACGGCCTTCACAACAGACGTCAAGATGCTTGCGGAACTTGGCTGGTATCGCCATCCGCCCTTTGGCATCCAGATTGAATGTTGCCACGCCTCGAAACACTTGCCGCCCTCAAAAAAATTGATCCACTTAGATCCACTTTTCCCCACTTGTCGACACTATAGGATTGCAAATGCATGAAGTCAAGCATCTGGATCAACAAAATCCTCTTTTTATGACAAGGACTTAGCGACATTTGGCAAAAGTGGGAGAAAAGTCTGTGAAGGCAGTGTCAAGGACATGTTCTTTATCAAAACTGTGGCTGATGAACTTAAAGTAAATTCTAGCTGTTGAGACTTTTTGCTATTCGTTCCAGGATGGCTTCAGAGAATAATTGGTCAACAGATTCATCGCCAACAGATCGCCATTGGCATAATCAGGCGCCGATTATACCTATCTGCCACAACAAAATAAGACTTTTCAGACGGAATCGATATTGAGCTTTTCTCTTCCCCCTCGCCCCGAAAAAGCCGGGGCTAGCTCCTTTTTTAAATCGGACTGGTAAATTCCTATAAAAGGCATATACTTGATTCTTAAGAGCAAATTATTTTTGCAGCGTGAACGCCAATGATGGCTTCACCCTCGATGCAAGGAGAGTGCTATGTGCCGACGACTGCATCTTTTCTGTCTCGCTCTTGTTCTGCCCCCCGCGCCGCTCCTGGCGCTGGAATTCAACATGCCTACTGGTGTGACCGACACCAGTCAATCCGTTTTCAACCTGCACATGACCATTTTCTATATCTGCCTGGCAATCGCCGTGGTGGTTTTCGGCGTCATGCTGTGGTCGATATATCATCATCGAAAGTCGCGGGGGCATGAGGCGGCCCAGTTCCATGGCAATATTCTGGTTGAAGTCATCTGGACCACCATTCCTTTCCTGATTCTGGTGGCCATCGCTATCCCCTCCACCATTACCCTCGGTGATCTCTATGACGCCAGTGAGTCGGATATCGATATCCAGGTCACGGGTCATCAGTGGAAGTGGCATTACAAATACATCGGTGAAGATGTCGACTTTTTCAGCGTGCTGGCAACGCCACGTGAAGAGATCGAAAACCGCAAAAAGAAAAACCCCAACTACCTGCTGGAAGTGGATAACCCCGTTGTCGTACCGGTTCACAAAAAAGTCCGCTTTCTGTTTACTTCCAATGATGTGATTCATGCCTGGTGGGTGCCGGATCTGGCGATCAAAAAAGATGCCATTCCAGGCTTTATCAACGAGTCATGGACCCGCATCAAGGAACCCGGTGTGTATCGAGGGCAATGTGCTGAACTCTGCGGCAAACATCATGCTTTCATGCCGATTGAAGTGAAAGCCGTCACCGAGTCGGAATATGAGACCTGGCTGGCCGACCAGAAAGCCGCGCAGCAAGCCGCTGTCGCTGCTGCTGACAAAGACTGGAGCCTGGAAGAGCTGGTCAATACCGGTGCCACGGTCTACGAGAAAAACTGTGCTGCCTGTCACCAGGCGGATGGCTCCGGTATGCCGCCGACATTCCCGGCGCTGGACGGTAGCAGCATCGTTCAGGGTGAAAAACTGGACCATATGAAGATCGTGACCAACGGCCGGGTGGAGAAAGGCATGCCGGCTTTCGGCAAACAACTCACCGCCGTCGATATTGCCGCAGTCATCACCTTTGAACGCAACAGTTGGGGCAACAAGACCGGTGATAGGGTCACCCCTGCCGAAATACAGGACCTGATGGATAAACAGTGAGGTCGTTATGAGCGCACACGCAGAGACGATGCATCACGGACCAGCCAAGGGCTTTAGCCGCTGGATACTGACCACCAACCACAAGGATATCGGGACACTGTATCTGGTATTCAGTCTGATCATGCTGTTTATCGGCGGCACCATGGCCTTTGTGATTCGGGCGGAATTATTCCAGCCGGGCCTGCAATTGGTGATGCCGGAATTCTTCAACCAGATGACGACCATGCATGGCCTTATCATGATATTCGGTGCCGTGATGCCGGCCTTCGTCGGTCTCGCTAACTGGCAGGTGCCGCTGATGATAGGCGCCCCCGATATGGCCCTGCCACGGCTCAACAATTTCAGCTTCTGGATATTACCGTTTGCCTTTGCGATGTTGCTGTCGACATTATTCATGCCGGGCGGCGCGCCTGACTTTGGCTGGACTTTCTATGCGCCTTTATCGACCACTTATGCCCCGCCCAGTGTGACTTTCTTTGTGTTTGCCGTGCATATGATGGGGATTTCTTCGATTCTCGGCGCCATTAACGTCATCGTCACCATTTTCAATATGCGGGCACCGGGCATGAAAATGATGGATCTGCCGCTGTTCGTCTGGAGCTGGCTGATCACTGCCTTTCTTTTGATAGCGGTCATGCCGGTCCTGGCTGCGGTTGTAACTATGGTGCTGATGGATGTGCATTTCGGCACCAGTTTCTTCAGTGCGGCCGGCGGTGGCGATCCGGTGCTGTTCCAGCATGTGTTCTGGTTCTTCGCGCATCCCGAGGTTTACATCATGGTGCTGCCGGCATTCGGCGTGATTTCAGAAATCATCCCCACTTTCGCCCGCAAACCCCTGTTTGGTTACCGGGCCATGGTGCTTGCCACGGTGGCTATCGCTTTCCTGTCTTTTATCGTCTGGGCTCACCATATGTTTACCGTTGGCATGCCGCTCGCGGGTGAACTGTTTTTCATGTACACCACGATGCTGATAGCCGTGCCGACCGGGGTTAAGGTGTTTAACTGGATAAGCACCATGTTCAAAGGATCGATGACCTTTGAAACACCGATGCTGTTTGCGATCGCCTTTATCGTGCTGTTTACCATCGGTGGGCTGTCAGGCCTGATGCTTGCCATTGCACCGGCTGACTTTCAGTATCACGACACCTATTTTGTCGTCGCTCATTTTCATTATGTGCTGGTACCCGGTTCTGTGTTTGGCATCATCGCTGCCGTCTATTACTGGCTGCCCAAGTGGAGCGGCAAAATGTATGACGAGAAACTGGGGCAATGGCATTTCTGGCTGTCCTTTATCGGTGTCAATCTGACATTCTTCCCGATGCACTTTGTTGGTCTCGCCGGCATGCCAAGACGGATTCCCGATTATGCCCTGCAATTTGCTGATTTTAATATGCTGACCAGTCTCGGTGCCTTCCTGTTTGGCACCACCCAGCTGCTGTTTGTTTATATCCTGATTAAAACCGTACGCAGTGGTAAAAAAGCTGAGCAATTGCCCTGGGAAGGTGCCCGCGGACTGGAATGGAGTGTGCCGACACCGGCCCCGTACCATACCTTTACTACCCCGCCGGATCTGGAGCGAAAATGAAACACTGGCTCAAACCTTCAAGCCCCAGTGGTCTGATTCTCATCGTGGTGCTGATGTTCGGCTTCGGCTTTGCGCTGGTCCCACTTTATGATGTGTTTTGCGAAGTCACCGGCCTGAACGGTAAAACCAAAGGCGCCTATCAGGGGGACATCAATGCCCTGGCTGCCAATTCAGACCGGACCATCACGGTCCAGTTTGTTGCCAATCGCAATGACAATTTACCCTGGGGCTTCTACCCGGAACAGGAAGAAATCAAACTGACTGTAGGTGAACGTAAACAGATCCATTTTTCAGTCAACAACAGCTATAACCGGGCGGTGGTCGCACAGGCTATACCCAGTGTATCTCCACCTCAGGCGGCCGATTACCTCAATAAAATCGAATGTTTCTGTTTCCAGCGTCAGCCGCTTGCGGCCGGCGAAGCCAAACAGTTTCCATTGGTGTTTTTTGTTGATCCTGCACTACCGGAGGAGATCAGCAAGCTGACCTTATCCTATACCTTGTTTGATATCAGTGAGCGCGACGCGAGCGGCGTCGACTAGCGCTGTCATTTAGGGAGGAACTCATTATGGCCCAACATTCCGCCTACTATGTTCCACCACAAAGTCACTGGCCGATTATCGGTGCTGTCGGACTGTTTCTGACCCTTGGCGGTGCCGCCGCCCTGATTTATTCGCTGCAACAGGAGAGCGACAGCCTGCTGGCGCAGATTATGCTCAACTCAGGCGCTTTGATCCTGGCAGGCATGATGATTGGCTGGTTTGCAGCAGTGATTGCTGAATCACGCCAGGGTCTTTATTCAGCGCAGATGGACCGCTCCTTCCGTTACGGGATGTCCTGGTTTATTTTCTCCGAAATCATGTTCTTTTTTGCCTTCTTCGGCGTGCTGTTTTACATCCGGGTGTTTGCCGTGCCCTGGCTGGATGGTGAGGGTGATAAAGGCCTGGCCAGCATGCTCTGGCCGCAGTTTCAGGCCTCATGGCCGCTGATGCAGGCCCCCAACCCGGAGCAGTTTCCACCCATCCGGGAAGTCATCAATCCCTGGCACATACCGCTGATTAATACGGTGTTACTGGTCGGCTCAAGCTTTACCCTGCTCGCGGCTCACAAAGCCCTGAAACGTGAAGACAGACCCAAGCTGAAAGGCTGGCTCAGCCTGACTATTGTCTTGGGCCTGACTTTCCTGGGTCTGCAGATCTATGAATATATTCATGCCTACACTGAACTGGATCTGACCCTGAAGTCCGGTATTTACGGGGCCACGTTTTTCATGCTGACCGGTTTTCACGGTGCCCACGTCACCATCGGCAGCATTATTTTACTGGTGTTGCTGTTCCGAGTGTTTCAGGGTCACTTTACCCCGGACAAGCATTTCGGCTTTGAAGCCGGCGCCTGGTACTGGCACTTTGTCGATGTGGTCTGGATTTTTCTATTCACCACTGTTTATTTGCTATAGGAAGCCCGATTCAAGGAGATTTTGTGACAGCACAACGACTGCTTCAGACTAGGTTTCAGGGCGCATTCACATTGCGTCCGGCTTATCTGCTATTTGCCGCATTCGCGATCAGTCTGTGTCTGTTTCTCTCCCATTGGCAGTGGCAAAGAGCCCAGGCCGCTGAAGCACGCTACCAGGTCTACCTGCAGCAACAAAATCAGCCACCCGCATTACTTTCTCAGGACTTGCCTGAATTCCAGCGGGTCGAGACGAGGGGGACTATCGAAAACCTGTTCCTGCTGGACAACCAGATATATCAGGGACAGGTTGGTTGGCATGTACTCGGTCTGTTGAGAAGTCAGCAGGGTCCAATACTGGTCAACCTCGGCTGGACAGCTAAAACAGAAACGAAACCATCGCTGACAGCGTTTAGTGATATCAACAGGCTCACAGGCCGAATCAAAACACCGGAGCCCGGCTTGATGCTGGCAGAGGCCAGAGAAGATCCTGCCTGGCCCGGGGTTTTACAGCAAATCGAGATCCCGTTGCTTAGTCAGCATCTGAATATCAAGCTGTTGCCCTATGTTATCTATGCCGATCCGGCACCGGTCGGGCTGGTTGCCGTTGATGCTGCACCTGAAAACAAATATCCGATGCACGCGGGTTATGCAGTGCAATGGCTGCTTATCGGCCTTGCCTGCGGCATCATCACAGTGATTGCCAGTCGCCGGAGGGAATCATGACACAAAAGCCATGGCTATTCAGAATCATCTGGCTGATCGCTTTATTGCCATTGCTCTTTGCCTGGGGGCTGGCTTTAATCGGTAATAAGCTGCCACTGGATACCAAAAATAATGGCGAATTAATGCCGGCAGGCATGACTGTGCCTCAGCAGCTCTCTGACGAGCTGGACGGCAAGTGGGGGCTCTTGATGCTCAGTCAGCAATGCAATAACGGTTGTGCCGAGCAGTTACACCGCTTGCAGCAATTACACACGGCAATGGGTTCAGACCTGAAACGGGTTCAGCCTTTATGGCTTTCAAGTGACATGGGCAAGGACCGACCCGATAACGTCAACTTCGAACAAGTCCGCTCAGTCACTGCACCAGCGTTGATTGACTGGTTTAATCAAAATCAGCTTGACTGGCAGGATCACAGCTTCTGGCTGGTTGATCCGGCAGGGAATCTGGTGATGCGTTTTGCACCCGATTTGAACGGCCAAAAAATTCTGGCCGATATCGACTGGTTACTCAAGGCTTCACATATCGGATAGGGCTATGTCACTCAAGTCTCTCGCCAACCTCGCATTTGCCCTCGCCTTCATCGTGGTCACCCTCGGTGCCCTGACCCGATTGCTGGATGCCGGGCTCGGCTGCCCTGACTGGCCGGGCTGCTATGGTCAACTGCTACCGCCGGCAGAGCATGAGAAGCATCTTTTCAGCGGCCTTGATACCGGCAAGGCCTGGATGGAAATGATTCACCGTTACGCAGCGGGCTTACTGGGTCTGATTATCCTGCTAATCATGATACGGGTGGAAAGAGACCCGGGAGCCAGCCCGCGCAGTCTCTGGCTGAGCCGCGGCCTGCTTGCACTGGTTATCGCCCAGGCCCTGTTTGGCATGTGGACAGTGACCATGAAACTGCAACCCCAGATTGTCACCATTCACCTGCTGGGCGGCATGATACTTCTCGCCTTACTCTGGCGGCTGCGTAAGCAGTTTTATCCTCTGGACAGGGTGACTATTCCAGCGACCCTGAAAAACTTAGTGAGCACAGTGATCATACTCACTTTCTTTCAGATCAGCCTGGGTGGCTGGACCAGCAGTCAGTATGCCGGTCTGGCGTGTACCGACTTCCCTACCTGTCAGGGGCAATGGCTGCCGGCAGCGCCCTTAAAAGAGGCCTTTAACCTGACAGCGTTTATCGATCAAAGTCACGAAGGCGGTCTGCTATCAGCTGCAGCAAGACAAAGCATTCAGGTGGTGCATCGTTTTTTTGCGATGATATTGACCCTGTGTCTTATCAGCCTATGCATCGCTTTATGGCGCTATACGATGCTCAGAATGCAGATCTGTCTACTCCTGTTTCTGACCACATTGCAGATCGCACTGGGCATTGCTAACGCACTGCTGATGCTGCCCCTGACTCTGGCTCTCGCTCATAACACCGGTGCCGCCTTGCTGATGCTGTGTCTGCTTGATCTTCATCAGCGATTGAAACCGGCTGCCAGCGGTATTGCCCACCGCCGAACTTCTGTCTCACAAACTACGGGGTGACGCCATGCAAAACTCTATTGTCACAACGCCTGCTTTACACCGTGCCAACTGGAAAGATTACCTGGCACTGTGCAAACCCAAAGTCGTACTGCTGATGCTGCTGACTGCCCTGGTCGGCGCATTACTGGCACCAGGCTGGCCCGACCCGGGCGTTTTGACCATCGCCGTTATCGGCATTGCGTGTTGTGCGGCCAGTGGCGCTGCCATTAACAACCTGATTGATCACAAGCTGGATGCCACCATGGCCCGGACCCGTCAGCGGCCGGTGGTGACCGGTCATCTCACGCCACTTCAGGCGCTCACTTTTGCCTTGATTTTGGCAGCGTCGGGGCTTTTGCTGCTGTGGTTTCTGGTCAATCCGGTCATCATGTGGCTGACGCTGTTTGCTTTGATTGGTTATGCCGTGATTTACACACTGTTTCTGAAACGGGCAACACCGCAGAATATCACCATCGGCGGACTCGCCGGTGCCATGCCTCCATTACTGGGCTGGACTGCAGTAAGCGGACAAATTGATCCCAATGCCCTGTTGCTGGTGCTGATCATCTTTGTCTGGACACCGCCCCACTTCTGGGCCCTGGCATTGCATAAAAAAGAGGAATATGCCGGTGCCAACGTGCCTATGCTACCGGTCACCCACGGCGAAGCCTTCACCCGAGTTCAGATCCTGCTTTATAGTCTGTTGCTGTTCGCCTGCACGCTACTACCGTTCGTCACCGGCATGAGCGGTTGGCTGTATCTGACTGGTGTTCTACTACTGAATGCCTATCAATTCCGGGGCGTGAAACATTTGTTTGATGCACAGGATCCGCTCGCTGCCTGGCGTCTGTTCAAGTATTCAATTCAGTACTTGATGTGGCTGTTCCTGCTGTTGCTGGTCGACAGCATGATATTCGGCTAAGCGCTTGAAGATCCCTAAAAAAGGGCATAAAGTGAAACTGAAGCGGTCCTTGATGTTAATGCTCAGTTAACGACCACAAGGAGGTCTGCTATGTACCATCATCATCGTAAGCACTTCTGGGGGCTTTTCACCGTTCCACGTGTCGAGTGGAAATCAATCAGTGACGAAAATCTCGATATTACGCAGTTCGGTATCTTGCGTATGGTCATTCTGGCTGCAGTGCCGGCAGTGGCTTTTTTGATAGGTATTAATCAGGTTGGCTGGAGTCTGGCCGGTAGTGAGTTCAACAAGGTCGTGCTGGCCGATGCCCTGCCAATGGCAGTGGCATTTTATATACTGATTATCACCTTTACTTCAATGATGGCCTATTTCACCTTTGCCATGGAAAGAGCCTTTGGTGAAGAAGCCAGTTTTGGACGTTGCCTGTTATTTACCACCTACACTGCAACACCCATGTATATGGCGGGTCTGATTGGTTTTGTACCGATCGTCTGGCTGGCTATGCTGGTGCTACTGTTATCGGTCTGCTACAGCCTCTATCTGTTGTATCTGGGGATTCCCATTTATATGAATATTGATGAGGGTAAAGGCTATGTAGTCTCGACCTCAATTATTTCTGCAGGATTGTGCATGCTGGTTGTATTTAACGTACTGACAGTGATCATCTGGAGTACCATCGTCGTATAACTACTGTCATCACACTGATGCGCTATTCTGCACCTGCGTTCTGAGCAGGCGCAGAATAGTGTTGATCCTGCAGGGTTGCTCTAATTGTGATTGAAATCAATGACTGGCTCTGTATCAATGGTACTGTATGTGTTTGCGAGATCGCCGCAGACGAAGGCTCTGAGCAATGGATACCGACAATCACAATACGTCTCCCAATAGCGACCTCATTGAAGATCTCGAAAAATATAAACTGCTAACCGGTTCAATACCGGTCTCTCTATTTATCAGCACCTGTCTCGCGGTCATTATGGCGACTGTTCTCGATGATCAGGTTAACTACGGTACGCTGCTCTCATGGCTGATCATACTGGTGAGCCTTCACATCATCCGCTTACTGGTCTTTTACCAATTCAACCGCTCAGTGAGCATTGATCACCAACAGATTCAACTACATCTTCAATTTTTCAGGTTTGGCACATTGATGTCCGGTCTGATCTGGGGTTGGGCGGGATTTTTCTTTTCTCAGCAGGTTGAGTTGAGTTACCAATTGTTTATCACCTTCACTCTGGGCGGTCTGGTGGTGGGTGCGACTTCATCGCTTGCCACCGACAGAGTGGCTGTGGTCAGTTTTATTATGGCAACCATATTACCCAACAGCCTCCATTACTTCATTGCTGGCAATGAACTGCCGTTGGCAATGGGCCTGATGCTGATGTTGTTTGCCGGTTTCATGCTTAATACGGGACGCTTACAGGGAACCAGCCTGCACGAGAACCTGAATCTCAGAATTCGAGCCAGACAAGATGCCAGCCAGTTCCGTGAAGTATTGAATTTCAGTCCGGTCGCGGTCAGCATTTTCAGCCTGAGTGATGAGCAGACACTCTACGTTAACAGGCGTTATCTGGAGTTGTTCAGTCGCAGTTTTAAACCTTTCGATACTAAAAAACGGGCCGGGTTCGCCATCGAAGAAACGCAGATTGAATCTATCAAAGAACGATTGCAGCGAAATCAAACGGTTTCCAATCTGTTACTCAAGGTCACGTCGAGTCATTCAGAGGAGGTGAAGTGGTGCATCGGCTCTTTTCTGAAGGTGAATTACCTTAACACGCCTTCAATCCTGGCCTGGTTCTACGACATCACTGACCGGATTGAGATGGAACAGAAAATCCGCCATCTCGCCTATCATGATTCTCTGACCGATTTACCCAACCGTACTTTGTTCGAGGATAGGCTGAGTCTGGCGCTGAAGTATGCGTCTCGAAATCAGCTGCGACTGGGCGTTTTATTCATCGATCTGGATGGATTCAAAGCGATCAATGACAGCTATGGACATGATGTTGGGGATTTGTTGCTAAAGGCCGTATCTGAGCGTATCACCTCATTATTACGGCTATCTGACACACTCTCCCGTGTTGGCGGTGATGAATTCGTCGTTCTGCTACCGGAAATCGACAGCATTGATGACGGTCTGCATGTTGCCGAGAAACTACTGACAGCATTAGCGCTGCCAATAGATATCGATGATTACAAGCTTCAGGTTTCAGCCAGTATTGGCCTTGCCCTCTATCCCGAACATGGTGATGACGATCAGACCTTGCTGAAAAAGGCCGATATCGCGATGTACGAAGCCAAGAAACGTGGTAAAAATACGGTGCGGGTATACCAGTCTGAAAACGGAAATACTTCAACTCAGAGATAGAAAATAAGGTTGAGACGACCATAAGCCGGGTTCTGTCGAGGACAATCATTCATCTGGGACTGATGTCACCATCAGCCTCAAGCAACCTACCCGGGAACAGTGCGGGTCGCACATGATGTTCCCCTATTTGGTCTTGCTCCAGGTGGGGTTTACCCTGCCACTTCTGTTACCAGAAGCGCGGTGCGCTCTTACCGCACCCTTTCACCCTTACCGGCTTGCCTAGACAAACCGGCGGTATACTCTCTGTTGCACTGGCCGTAGGCTCACGCCTCCCAGGTGTTACCTGGCACCTTACCCTGTGGAGCCCGGACTTTCCTCACCTGCCGTGGCAGGCGCGATTGTCTGGTCGTCTCAAGCCGGCTATTTTACCCCAGCGCGTTTATTTCTGCTGTAATTTCAATGCCAGCTGATAAGCCTCGTTCTTGCTGCCACCGGTGATGCCGGCAGTGATGGCCGCAGCTTTTTTCACTGGTAGCGCCGGCAGCAACAGTGCCAGTACACGCTGCATTTCCTGTTCGTCAGCCGAAACCACATCAGACGCGCCCTCAATCAGCAGCACACATTCACCGCGCTGTTGATTGGCATCCGCCGCTACCCATTCCTCCAGCGCAATGAGCCGACGGGTTTCAATCGTTTCATGAATCTTGGTCAGTTCCCGTGCCAGACAGGCACGGCGCTGATCCCCAAAAATCTCAACACAATCCTTGAGGGTGTCGAGGAGACGACGGGGACTTTCATAAAAGATCAACGTTCGCTGTTCGTTTTTAAGCTGTGACAGTTGCTGACGACGAGCACCGGCCTTGGCTGGCAGAAAGCCCTCAAAACTGAATCGATCAGAGGCGATACCCGAGGCAGATAACGCCGAAATCAGCGCACAACTGCCCGGTACAGGAATGACCTGAATTCCCTGAGATTTGACCAGCGACACCAGTCGGTAGCCCGGGTCACTGATAAGCGGCGTACCCGCATCACTGATCAGCGCTATCGAGTCACCGGCCTGCAGGCGTTGCACTAACAACTCACTGCGTTGCTGTTCGTTATGTTCGTGCAATGACTGCAGTGGTGTGGTGATCGCAAAATGCTGCAGCAAAGGCTTGCTGTGACGCGTATCTTCTGCCGCGATAAGATCTACCGCTTTCAGTGTATCGATGGCGCGCTGAGAAAAGTCATTCAGATTGCCGATGGGCGTCGCCACTACGTACAATTGCCCGGCTTGTGAAGCAGTCACAATTTTTCCTTAATTCAATGTGTAATTGTGGTCGTAATATACGCGAACAGGTAAGATGATGCTTCCATGATAACAACACAGACATCTGATATGCCTCTCAATCGCTTGTTGCTGTTACCGGCCATTATGCTCCTGTTTCTGATGACCGCTTGTCAGCCCGTCCAGGGCCCCCTGGGCAAGGCCCGCCCCACTCAAATAGAGACAGTCACAGCAGAAACGGAAGGTCAGTATCAACAGGCAGCAGAACAATATCTGCAACTGGCCGCCGACCATGAAGGCGAACGTCAGGCACTGTACTTGCTGCGAGCCGCCGAACTGTTCTGGCAGACGGGCCAGGTTGAACAGGCCAGCTCAGCCCTGCAACAAGTCAAGACAGCGCTGCTCAGTGACGCTAAACGCTATGTCGCAGCCACCCTCGGTGCAGAAATTGCACTCTACAACAGTCAGGGCGAAGCCGCTTTGGCCGCGATGGCGGACATCGACACTAGCAGTCTCAACGCTGAAGACCGCGTCAAACTGCTGCAACTGCGTTCTGACGCCTACACGCTGACCAGTAACTGGCTGGAGAAAGCCAATGCCCACTTAGCACTGGAAAAACTGCTGAGTGATGAGGCGGCTATAGAACAAAACCGTAATACGCTGTGGCAGGCATTGATGCAAATGACACCACAGGCACTGGATTTATATAACCCGGGCTACCCACCAGCGGATGACAGCGGCTGGTTTGCTCTCGCTTACGCCATCAAGGCCTATCAGGATAACCCTGAAGCACTGGCTGTCGCGCTCGAAGACTGGCGTCGCACGTACCCCAATCATCCTGCGGACCCTTCGCTGTATAAGGAGAGCATCAAAACCAGCGGCACTACACTGCCGCAACAGCTTGGTGATATTGCCGTGATGCTGCCAGCAGAGGGGCCCTTCATTGAGGCTGCCCGTGCTATCAAACAAGGTATCATTGCCGCGCACTTTGCCAGCGGTGCCAGTAGTCAACTGCATTTTCTGGATGTCAAAACTGATCCTTACTCTGGCCGCAGTAATGTTGATCAGCTCTATCAGGAGGCAGTCTCGCGCGGTGCAGGTGTGGTCATTGGTCCGCTACAAAAAGCTTCTGTCGAAGCGGTGGCCAAACTGTCTGAACTGCCGGTTCCAGTGCTGGCGCTGAATCGTATTGATCCCGTACTCAGTCGCCCCAACCTTTTCCAATTCGGCCTGGCCCCGGAAGATGACGCTATGGCGGTCGCCGACTTTGCCCGCCGTAAAGGCTATCAGCATGCCGTCATTCTCGCACCTCAGGGAGAATGGGGTGAGCGTGTTGCCAGTGCCTTCAGTTCAGCCTGGCGCGAACAGGGTGGTAATGTTTTATCCCTAGCCAGTTATAACGAATCAGATAATGATTTCCGTGACACCCTGATACCTCTCATGGGCCTTGATGTCAGCGAACAGCGTTATCAGGCATTGAAGCGCGTACTGGGTCGCTCAATGGAGTTTGAACCGCGACGTCGCCAGGATATCGACTTCCTGTTTCTGGTTGCGAGACCGCTGAAAGCCCGTCAACTGGTGCCTCAACTAAAATTCCATCGCAGCGGTAACCTGCCACTGATTGCGACCTCACACGCTTACAGTGGTCAACCGGATCCACAACAGGATATCGATCTCAATGAATTAGTCATTACTGACATTCCCTGGATGTTTGCCAGCGAAAGTAATCAGGATGAGGCTTATCAGGCGGTACAAAATCAGACAGAGGGTCAGCCCGGAGGCCTGTTCAGGCTCTATGCCATGGGCGTAGATGCCTATCGCCTGATTCCGGAGCTGAATCAACTCAGCCGGGATCCGCAACAGGTATATCAGGGTGCCACCGGTGTTTTGTCTATTAACGACACTGGCCGTGTTGAGCGTGACATGCGTTGGGGCCAATTCAAACAGGGCCATTTGCAGAGCCTGCCGTGACATGTTGTTTGCCAGGGACAAGGGCACAGAAGTTGAAACAGCAGTCTGCCGTTATCTCCAGCAGCAGGGGTTGAAACTGCTGACCCGTAATTATCATAGCCGCGGTGGTGAGATTGACCTCATTATGCAACATGGTAATGTGCTGGTGTTTGTAGAAGTGCGTTTTCGCCGCAGTGCCGCTTTTGGCAGTGCCGCGGAATCGGTGACCAGGACCAAGCAGTTACGGTTGATTCATACCGCCGAACAGTACCTGCAGCGGCATCGTGTTCAACATGACAGTTGCCGGTTTGATGTGGTTGGCGTCAGCCTCGCAGACGATGGTTACCGGATGCAATGGATTCAGAACGCCTTTGAACAAGGCTAATAGCAAGCGGTCTATAAAGACCGCACAACAACAAATTATATTTATGTGAGGATTGCTCAGTATGAATAAGCTCAAACATCTCGCCTGGATGGTTGTCCCTGTCCTGTTGATTCAGGGCTGTGCACCGGCCGTTGTCGGTGGTGCTGCTACCGGTGCTGCCGTAGCTTATGACCGCCGAACCACCGGAACAGTGATTGATGATCAGGGCATTGAATTTAAAGCTGCTTATGCGCTGTTTAACAATAAGGAAATCTACGATCAGAGTCATATCAATGTCACCAGCTTCAATGGTGTTGTATTGCTAACGGGTGAAACGCCCAGCGAATCTCTAAAGCAGAAAGCCACTGCCGAGGTCAAACAGATCCCTAAAGTCAGGCGGATTCATAATGAGCTGGCTATTGCCGCGCCCAGCGCTCTGCCCTCGCGCAGTACCGATACCTGGATCACTTCCAAAATCAAAGCCAAAATGGCAACCGATGAGCGAATCGATCCTTTTCACATCAAGGTCGTCACTGAACGTGGCATCGTTTATCTGTTGGGGCTGGTCAGCCGATCTGAAGCACAACAGGCAGTGGATCTGGTGACCAATACCGCCGGCGTTCAGCGTGTGGTTAAAATATTCGAATACACTGACTGAGTTCATCAGTGAGACAAACAGAAAAGGCTCCCGAGGGAGCCTTTTTTATTGAGCCTAGAATGGTTTCACCACTGCGAGAATAATCACCGCAATCAGCAATAGTACCGGGAATTCATTAAACCAGCGGTAGAAGCGGTGACTGCGCTGATTATTGTCAGCAGCGAACTGCTTGAGCATACGACCACAGATACCATGGTAGGCAAACAGCAGAATAACCAGTGTCAGCTTGGCATGCAGCCAGCCCATTGAGGCTATCTGCTCCAGGGAATAAAAACTCAACAGCCAGACACCGAATATCAGGGTTAGCAGTGCACTGGGCGTCATAATGCCGCGGTAGAGTTTCCGTTCCATGATTTTAAACCGGGCGTTACCGGCTTCATCATCACACAGTGCGTGATAGACAAATAACCTGGGCAGATAAAATAAAGCGGAAAACCAGGTCACGATAAAGATCAGATGGAAGGCTTTGACCCACAGCATGATTTACTCCTGTGACGAAAACAGTGATAGTATCAAATCAAGCAACCTGGGAGTGGATAAAATGACCGATGACGCAACACAGGAAAGACGTCGTTTCAGCCGCATTCCATTTGACGCCATCGCCCATATCAAAACTGCAGACGGCGATGAATTTCTTAATTGCTCGGTACTGGATGTCTCACTGAAAGGACTGCTGATCATCAAACCGGGACAATGGCAGGCCCGGCTGGGACAGTCCTGTACCGTGGACTTATTACTGCAGCAGGGCGAAGTCGTGATCGAAATGCACGCGACCGTTGCCCACGTTGATGATGATAGTATCGGCTTTGAATCCTATGAAATGGATCTGGACAGCATCACCCATCTCAAACGGCTGATGGAACTCAATCTCGGTGATGAGGGTTTATTACACCGCGAACTTTCGGCGCTGATAGAGAAAGACTAGCCGGTGGCGTCTCTGAGCGCGCTGATGACTTCCGACAAATGCCTTACCGGCGTCACTTTCATCTCTTTCATGGTCTTGCGCGGCGCGTTGGCTGCAGGAACGATGGCATGGCTGAAGCCATGCTTGCTGGCATCGCGGATCCGTTCTTCGCCAGCCTGAACCGGGCGGATTTCGCCGGTCAAGCCAACTTCACCAAACAGCACCCAGTCACGGGGCAAAGCCCGGTTTCTGAGGCTGGAAATGATGGCCGCCAACACAGCGAGATCGGCACCGGTTTCGCTGAGCTTCACACCGCCCACGACATTGATGAACACATCCTGATCATGACAGGTTATACCACCATGACGGTGCAGAATCGCCAGCAACATGGCCAGTCGGTTCTGCTCCAGACCAACAGTGACCCGACGCGGATTACCCAGCGGACTGCTGTCGACCAGGGCCTGCACCTCCACCAGCATCGGCCGGCTGCCTTCACGAATCACAGTGACCACACTACCCGGCACTGACTCCTCACCACGGGAGAGGAAAATCGCCGAAGGGTTACTGACTTCTTTCAGTCCCAGTTCGGTCATGCCGAATACGCCCAATTCATTGACCGCGCCAAAGCGGTTTTTCACCGCGCGAAGAATGCGGAAACGGGTCGAGGTATCGCCCTCAAAATAGAGCACGGTATCCACCATATGCTCCAATACCCTCGGCCCCGCTAACGCCCCTTGTTTGGTGACATGGCCCACCAGAATCATCGTGGTGCCGCTGGACTTGGCATAACGCACCAGTTGCGCCGCACTCTCCCGGACCTGAGCGACGGTACCCGGGGCCGACTGTAACTGCTCGGTAAACACAGTCTGGATAGAGTCTATTACCATCACCTGGGGCTTACGCTGCTCGGCGGTCGCGACCATCTGCTCAGCATGGGTTTCAGCCAGCAATTCCAGCGGCGCCTGTTCCAGTTGCAGTCTCTCAGCCCGCAGCCGGATTTGCTGTAAAGACTCTTCCCCACTGATGTAAAGCGGTTTGATCCCACTGCTGTCAGCCATAGTGGCCATAGCCTGCAACAACAAGGTCGATTTACCAATACCCGGATCACCGCCTATCAGTACAACCGAGCCGGTGACCAGTCCACCCCCCAGTACGCGGTCCAGTTCCGGTAAACCGGTGGTCCAGCGGACAGCCTGTTCCGATTTCACCTCGGAAAGTGCCTGAACCTGTTTTTTTTGCTCGCCGGCATAGCCGGTGTGCCGCTGAATCGTGGCTTGCGAAGCGGAAGAAGCGCTCGCCTGAATTTCTTCCGTCAGGCTGTTCCAGGCGCCGCAATCATTGCAGCGTCCGGCCCATTGCGGTGTCTGCGCCCCACATTCCTTACACACATAGATGCGTTTAGCTTTAGCCATCTGACAACTCCCTGTGTACCCGACGACATATTACCGTGACCAGTTCGTAAGGGATGGTAGCAGCCAGTTGTGCCAATTGTTCTACCGGCAGCTCCGGCATACCCCAGAGAATCACTTCATCCCCGATCTCAGCCTGTTCGAGATTATTCAAGTTGAGACAAATCGTATCCATGGATATCCGTCCAACTACCGGTACTTTCTGTCCGCGCAGCCAGACTGCCGATTTGTTGGAAAGATGACGATTATAGCCGTCGCCATAGCCGATACTGGCGACACCGATCCGCGTTGGCACCTCGGCTGTCCAGTCACCACCGTAGCCTACCTCTTCGCCGGCATCGATATCGTAAACCGCAATCAGCTCTGTTTTGAGCTGCATCACAGGTTCAAGTCCCAGCTCTGTGCCGGTTTTATCTTCAAACGGGGAAATGCCGTATAACATCAGTCCCGGTCGAACCCAGTCGAGATGGGAATCAGGATAGGACATCACGGCTGCAGAATTGGCCATGCATACCGCCAGACCAAGCTCATCCCGCAGCGACTGCATCGGGGCCAGTTGTTGCTGATTGCGTTTATCCCCCACCAGGTCGGAATTAGCAAAATGACTCATCAAACCGATTTCATTCGTCAGGTTGCCACAGGCCTGCAGTATGGCCAGTGCTGCTGGCGCCTGAGCCGGGGCAATGCCAAGCCGATGCATGCCACTGTCGATCATCAGCCAGTTGAACGTTAATGGTTTTGGTAACGTGATGGTCTGCAGCAGCTGTATCTGACTGAAAAGATGAATCACTGGTGATAGTTGATACGCTGAAGCCGCGATAAAATCGGCTTCACTATTAACGCCTTCCAGCAATACGATAGGCTGTTTGACACCCTGCTGACGCAGCGCGATGCCTTCACTGAGCCGGGCAACCGCAAAGGCGTCGCTGTCTGCCAGGGCTTCGGCTACAGCCAGCACACCATGACCATAAGCATCGGCCTTGATCACACTCATCACCGCGCTATCCGGGGTGAACTCACGCACCCGGGCGAGATTATGACGTAAAGCAGCAAGATTGATGGCAGCGACGGGAAACGCCAAGATTATTCTCCGTCGTAGCCCATTTGATCATCGTAATAACTCGGCGCGAAATTCTCGAAGCGTGTGTACTTACCCTGAAAAGTCAGCGCTACGGTACCAATCGGACCATTACGCTGTTTACCGATAATAATTTCGGCTTTACCTTTATCAGGCGAATCTTCGTTGTAGACTTCATCGCGATAGATAAAGACGATGAGATCGGCGTCCTGCTCAATCGCACCCGATTCACGCAAATCTGACATGACCGGCCGTTTATTGGGCCGTTGCTCCAGACTCCGGTTTAACTGCGACAAAGCAATCACAGGGACTTCCAGTTCTTTACCCAGGGCTTTGAGGGAGCGTGATATTTCAGAGATCTCGGTTGCCCGGTTTTCCGAAGATTTGCCGGCATTGCCCTGCATCAGCTGCAGGTAGTCAATCACGATCAGGCTAAGACCATGCTCGCGCTTAAGACGACGGGCACGGGCGCGCAATTCCGTCGGCGTTAAAGCCGGTGTATCATCAATAAACAACGGTGCCTCGTTCAGCAATGCAATCGCCGATGTCAGTCGCGGCCAATCATCATCATTGAGCTTACCGGTGCGTAGACGATGCTGATCAATGCGGCCCAGTGATGACAACATACGCATTGCCAGCGCATCAGCCGGCATCTCCATACTAAACACAGCAACCGGCTTTTTACTGTGTATCGCCCCATTTTCGGCAATATTCATCGCAAAGGTGGTTTTACCCATGGAGGGCCGACCAGCGACAATGATCAGATCAGCAGGCTGGAGACCTGAAGTCTGTTCATCAAAGTCAAGAAAGCCGGTAGGCAAACCGGTAATGGAACTGTCCTGCTCAAACAGGGAGTCGATTCGATCGACGACTTTGCTGAGTACATCTTTGACCTGCACAAAGCCACCACCACGCTTGGCACCTTTTTCGGCTATCTCAAAGACATAGCGCTCGGCAATATCAAGCATCTCTTCTTTGGTCATGCCTTCCGGTTTGAAGGCCATGTTGGATATGCTGTTACCGACTTTGATTAGCTGACGCAGAATCGCGCGTTCGCGCACAATTTCAGCATAGGCGGCAATATTCGCCGCGCTGGGAGTATTGCTGGCAAGCATGCCCAGGTAAGCGAGTTCACCAACCTGATCCAATTCATCCCGTTTGTCATGCCATTCAGCGAGCGTGATGACATCGACCGGCTGTGATTGCTCCATCAACTGGGCAATCGCGCGGAAAATCAACTGGTGATCGTGACGATAGAAGTCCTGCTCGACGAGAACATCGGCGACCTGCTCCCAGGCACCGTTGTCGAGCATCAGACCGCCGAGAACTGACTGCTCGGCTTCAACAGAGTGTGGCGGGACTTTCAGGGCCTCTGTGGCGGTATCCTTGAACGATTCTGGATAGCTGATTTCTTCCACAGTGCCACCTAAACCCCATTAAGAAAAAGACAAAATAAAACGCATTGTCGAGTTGAAAATTTTAGCAGAAAACAGGGCCGGTAACCCGGCCCTGTCATTTCAGCATCAAACTCAACTGAATGATTCGGTTATCACAGAATCATTCAGTTATCAGCATTAAGCGTCTTCTTGAGCTTTAGCAATCGCTTCTGCTTCTTCACGAGCCGCATCACGTGCTTTTCTCGCTTCTTCGGCTTCAGCGCGTGCTTGCAGTTCGGCCTCTGAAGTGACATTGACTTTCACGGTCACCAACACATCAGCATGCAGTTGAATATCGATATTATATTCACCCGTGTGACGCAATGGACCCGTTGGCAGGCGTACTTCATTACGGTCAACTTCTGCACCTGCGGCGTTCAACGCATCAGCGATATCAGCAGCAGTAATGGAGCCGAACAGTTTACCTTCCACACCGGCGTTGGCCATGATGTTCAGTTCACCGGCAGCAACCAGTTTGGCTTTACGGCTTTCTGCTTCAGCCAGAACTTTGGCTGCAGCGGCTTCCAATTCAGCACGACGTGCTTCAAATTTTTCTCTGTTCAGCTTGGTGGCAGGCAGTGCTTTACCGGTTGGCACCAGGAAATTACGGCCATAGCCAGATTTCACGGTGACTTCGTCACCCAGGCTTCCAAGCTTTTGAACTTTTTCTAGCAAAATTACTTGCATCGTTCTACCCTCATTCGCAGTCCTGCGACTGCTTATTCAAAACTCCGCGTTACTCGGTTTGTGAGCGTTTACGGAAATTAAACCACTGATCTAAAACACCCAATGTTGCCAGCATCATTACCATCTGAGGCAGCATCAGCACCAACAGTACATACATCGTTACCAACCAGGCTTTACTCTTCTGTCTGAGCTTCACAATCGCATGCACGATGGCCAGCCCCTGCACACCGAATGCCACCAGCATCACCGGCAAACAGTCTGCCAGCACACTGAGCGAATCGCTGAGCGGCGACAGTGTCAATGCCATCAATATGGCGGTGACAATGGCAGCAGGTCGTCCCAGTTGGATTTCCCTGAACTCGTTGCCAAAAGCGCCCGGATTGAACAGCTGTGACTGCCAGAATCGGCCGATAACTAGACCGATAACAGCATTAAAGCTGACGCCGGCTGCAATCAATCCGGTCATCATGCCAGCCAGGTTCCCGGTCATTTGCGCCGTTTCATCCTGACCCAACTGCCAGCCAGGTTGTTCACTGAGTGAAGCCATGAACGGTTCGATCATGTCCCGCCACCAACTGGTCAGGTCAGGCACCAGCAGATGCATCAGTAAAATGGTCACAATGCCCAGACCACTGGACGCCAGCAAGGCTGTCGCCAGGGAACGGGTATAACCTAATGCCAGTGTGGCCAGAAAAACCGGTAACCAACTGGTCAACAGGATCAGACCGGCCACCCAGGGTTGGCCCAACAGGAACCAGGCCATCAGTGTGAATACCACCAGCGTGGCCGTCACCACTTTAGCCCCCTCACCGGGCCCCATCCTCAGGGTTGTCAGGGCAATAACACCACTCGCCAGATAATTCAGCGGCGGTAGCATCATAGCGGCAGCAGACAACAGCGCTGCGGCAATGCCTGCCTGCCATCTGCCCTGCATGGCAAAATCTGCAATTCCTCGCAGCATAATAATGAACTAACTTAAATCAGGTGTTTGAATCAACTGTATTACTTATGCATGTCGCAGTATGGCAACAATGCCAGGAAACGCGCACGCTTCACACAAGTAGACAGCTGACGTTGGTAACGCGCTTTGGTACCTGTGATACGGCTGGGTACGATTTTTCCTGTTTCAGTGATGTAATTTTTCAGCAGATTTACATCTTTGTAGTCGATTTGCTTAATACCTTCAGCGGTAAAGCGACAAAATTTTCTACGTCTAAAAAAACGAGCCATTGTGATTCTCCTAAATAATCAATGCAGCCTTAGGCTGATTTCTTCTCTTCATCTTTTTGCATCATGGGTGACGGTTCGGTGACCGCTTCGTCCATGTTGACAACAAGATGACGGATAACAGCATCGTTGAAACGGAATGCAGTCGTGACTTCGTTGAGCTGCTCAACGTCGCATTCCACATTCATCAGAACGTAGTGTGCTTTGTGCACTTTGTTGATGGGATAAGCCAGTTGACGACGACCCCAGTCTTCCTGACGATGGATGGTACCGCCCTGGCTGGTCAGCGTTTGTGTGTAACGCTCGATCATGCCGGGGACTTGCTCGCTCTGATCAGGGTGGACCAGAAACACGATTTCGTAATGTCTCATTAGAGCTCCTCACGGTTTGAACAGCTTTATGGTCGAACCATAAAGCAAGGAGTTTTGCCTGCAGCGATAAAAACTTTAGGCAATCTAATATTTTACTTGATTTTTTCAGCCGCTCACAAGTGGCGTTGACGATAGGCTTCAAACAGGCAGACCCCGGCAGCGACCGAAACATTGAGACTTTCGGCTTCACCCTGCATGGGAATATAGATGACTTCATCGCAGTTATCACGGGTGAGACGCCGGATACCCTTGCCTTCTGCGCCAAGTACTATCGCCACAGGGCCTTTCAGATCGATCTGGAATAGGCTTTGTTGCGCATCCCCGGATGTGCCCACCAGCCACACTCCCAATTGCTGAAGATCTTTCATCAATCGGGATAGATTGGTGACCTGCGCAAACGGAACCCGTTCTGCGGCACCGCTGGAGATTTTCACTGCAGTGGCGGTGAGACCTGAGGCTCTGTCCTTAGGTGCCACTACCGCATGCACACCAGCGGCTTCGGCAGTGCGAAGGCAGGCGCCCAGGTTATGCGGGTCCTGCACACCGTCCAGAATCAATAGAAAGGCTGGCTCGCTCAAATTTTCAATCAGGTCCAGCAGTCCCTTCTCATCCAGACTTTCCAGCGGTTTACAACGTGCAGCACAGCCCTGATGCTGGACTTCAGGTGCAATCTTATCGAGGGTTTCCCGTTCAGCTTTGTGCACCACAATGCCCTGTTCCCTGGCTGCGGTCAGCAAGGCTTCAACCCGCTGATCCTGACGATCAGCGGCAAGCCAGACTTCTTTGATTCTGCTGACCGGAACATCCAGTGCGGCCTGCACAGCGTGCAGGCCATAAATGATGTCCGGATCGATAGGGGTATGTGATGCCGTTTTGACGGGTTTACGGCGCTTGGTAGGCTTCAGATTCCTGCCCCTCTACAATCGGTTTAACAAACAATTCAACACGGCGGTTGAGCTGACGTCCGGCTTCGGTTTCATTCGTTGCACGTGGTTCAAGCTCACCACGGCCTGTCGCATACAAACGGCCGCGTTCAACGCCATTTGATGCCAGGTAATCGGCAACAGACTGAGCCCGACGCTCGGAAAGCTGCTGATTGTAGCTTTCTGAACCGACGCTGTCAGTGTGACCCACAACATGGATGACTGTTTTGGGGTAGCGTTGCAAAACATCGGCTACTTTATTCAAGGTCGGGGTAAATGCCGATTTCAATGAAGCACTGTCGAAGTCGAAAGAGACTTCACTGGCAATATCGATTTTCAGCGTCTCATTTTCCAGTTGCTGAATTTTCAGCTCGTTTCTGGCCTGTTCATCGGCCAGCGCCTGTTCAAACTCACGCTGTTGATTATCCATGTAACGGCCTACACCGGCACCAGCCAGGGCACCGACCGCAGCACCTGCGACAACACCACCGGTTCCGTCATCCACGGCATAGCCCAGCAGAGCACCGGCAGCGGCACCGACAGCAGCACCGGTTTTGGTTCTTTTATTGGGATCATCAGCCGCACAACCGCTCAGCGCTGTTGCAATCAAAGTCGCCAATACAATTTTTTTCATTCTAATCCTCCATACATTGTCAGCATTCTAGACCCTTGTAATGATGGTGATTATACTGGGTTTAACGCTTTAAAAATGAGACACAGATAGATGAGTGCCAAATTCACCCCGGTCAATATTGCTATTTTGACGGTATCCGATACCAGAACTTTTGACAACGACGCCTCGGGTAAAGTGCTTGAAGATAAAGCTAAGGCCGACGGCCACCATGTGGTAGCTCGCAAAATTGTATCTGACGACACCTATCAGATCAGAGCGCTCATTTCGCAGTGGATCGCTGACCCAGAGGTTGAGGCGATCGTGACTACAGGCGGCACCGGCCTGACCGGTCGTGATGGTACGCCGGAAGCAGTCAAAGTCCTGTTTGACAAGGAAATCGAAGGGTTTGGTGAGTTGTTTCGTTACCTCTCGTATCAAATCATCAAAACTTCCACTGTGCAATCCAGAGCGATTGCGGGTGTCGCCAATGGGACCTTTATTTTCTGCTTGCCGGGCTCTTCCGGGGCTTGCCGAACCGGCTGGGATGAAATCCTGCATGACCAGTTGGATAGCCGCCATAAACCCTGCAATTTTGTGGATTTGATGCCACGCCTGATGGAAAACTAATGCAGATAATCTTATTCACCACGGAAGGCTGCCATCTCTGCGAACAGGCTCATGAACTGCTGCTCAATATCGCGGACAAAGCGCCGCTCGATATCATCCTTCGGGAAATCGGTGATGATGACGATCTGGTCGCCCGTTATGGCATTCGCATTCCAGTGGTGCAATTTGCTGATCAACAGGAACTGGACTGGCCTTTCAAGCAATCTGATCTAGAAGCTATCATCCTCAGATAACTCACCTGTCATCCGTACTTCACAGGAACTTCACCAGACTCGGATAACTCTTACACAAACAAGCGTGTTCGGAGTCCGGTATGTGCCTCAAATCTATTCAGTTTCTGCTGTTTTTCATCGCAGTAGTGCTGCTCAGTTCGGCCAGAGCGAATGAGTTCCCTCCCATACCTGGTGAGCGTTACGACGTCGGTGGATACAGTATCCACATGCTCTGCCGAGGTCAGGGCGAACCCACGGTATTAATCGATGCCGGTCTTGGTGATGACTCGACTGACTGGTTTGAAATTCAGAATGATACCGCAGCAGAAACGCGCGTCTGCGTTTTTGATCGCCCGGGTTACGGCTGGAGCGACGCGGGTCCTCAGCCCCGCAACAGTCTGCGCATTTCCAACGAAATCGAAAAGCTGATTCAGAAAGCTAAAATCCCGGGCCCCTTTGTCCTGGTAGGGCACTCCTTTGGCGGTTACAACATCCGAGTCTTTGCCGCGCAAAACCCGGGCAAAATTGCCGGTATGGTGCTTGTCGATGCCTCGCATGAAAAGCAGTATGAGATTTTTGATATCAGCCTGCCACAACATTTCGATAGAAAAGGCAACATTCTCGTCATGCCTAAATACGGTGATTCTGATTCAGTACTGAATAAACACCGCGTACTACGTGAAAGAGCCTTTCATGCGGCACGTGCTGAGATATCTTCACTATACGAGAGTGCCCGACAGGTGGAACAGTTCAATCAGTTCCCCAAAGTCCCGCTGATTGTAATCAGCCGTGGTAAGTCTGAATGGCTGGGCCGTGTTGACGCCGAGGCCAAGGAACAAACCTGGGCGCGTCTTCAGCAGGATCTGTGGAAGCTCTCTCCTATCAGCCAGCAGGTTTTCGCACCCCGCAGCGGCCATGATATCCATCTCGACCAACCTGAAGTTGTGGTCACAGCCATTACCGATGTGGTGACAATGAGCCGGGTTATGAATTGATTATTAAACTGGCTATACTGTGTCCCTTTTGCAGAGCACAGTAGATGACCATTCAGTACGTCGACACTCCTGACAGCCTGGCAGACCTCTGCGAGCAACTTTCCGGCAGCACCTGGCTGGCCGTCGATACCGAGTTCCACCGCGAGAAGACTTACTTTCCCGAACTATGCCTGGTTCAGATTGCTAATGACGAAATCATCGCCTGTGTGGACCCGTTGGCGCTCGACGATCTGACGCCTCTGCTGGATTTGTTCTACCGTGATGACATGACACTGGTATTCCATGCCGCCCGCCAGGATCTGGAATTATTTTTCATGCTACGGGACAAGCTGCCCCCGCACGTTTTCGATACCCAACTGGCGGCTACCGTGCTGGGCTATGGGGATCAGATTGGATACGGGAACCTGGTCAAACAATGTCTGGATGTCGATCTGGATAAAGCCCACGCCCGGACAGACTGGCGGCAGCGTCCGCTGTCATCGGAGCAACTGGAATATGCGGCTGATGATGTGCGTTACCTGCGTGAACTCTACCACCAACTCAATCACAGGCTAACAGAAACAGGGCGTCTCACTTGGTTAAAAGAAGACTTTGCCACCTTATCCGCCGTCAAAACCTACCAGGAAGATCCCCATAAAAGCTGGCAGCGTATCAAGGGGGCTGGGCGTCTGAAACCGTCTCAACTCGCCGTGCTTCAACAATTGGGTGCCTGGCGCGAGCAACGTGCCATCAAGCACAACCTGCCCAGACGATGGATCTTAAAAGACGATGTGATGCTGGATTTAGCCCGTTTTGCGCCAACGTCTACCGAGAGCATGAAAAAAATCCGTGGCCTGGAACAAAGAGATATTGACCGTCATGGCACAGCGATCCTGGAAGCAATTAAGACAGGCAAAGCGGTGCCCAAATCTGAATGGCCGGTGATGAAACGCCCAACACCGCTAAGTAATCAGCAGGATGCCGTGGTGGACGCCCTGATGGCTTTACTGCGTCAGCGTTGTGATGAACAGAGTATCACCCCGGCCGCCGTGGCCTCACGCAAAGATGTCGAAGCACTGGTCAGAGATGAAGAGACGTCACTACGACAGGGCTGGCGCTACGAAATCGTGGGTCAGCAACTGGAAGACTTTTTAAACGGTAAACTCAGCCTGAGCGGCTCTCACAAACAACTCGAAATTCAACAAAGGTAAAATTATGTCAGCTCTGATTTGTGGCTCTTTCGCCTATGACAGCATTATGGTTTTCCCCGACCAGTTCAAAAACCATATTCTGCCGGATAAGGTGCATATGCTGAATGTCGCATTTCTGGTGCCTGAGCTTCGTAAAGAGTTCGGTGGCTGTGCCGGTAACATCGCATACAACCTAAAACTTCTGGGCGATGAACCGGTACCTATGGGTACCGTAGGTACTGACTTTGGGCCCTACGCCGACTGGATGGATCAACAAGGTATCAGTCGCAAACATGTCCATGTCAAACAGGGGCATTACACCGCACAGGCGTTTATCACCACGGATATGGACGACAACCAGATCACGGCCTTTCATCCCGGTGCGATGAACCTGGCTCACGAGACACACATTTCGGAAGCTGACAATATCAAACTGGCCATCGTTGCCCCGGATGGGCGTGACGGCATGCTGCAGCATGCCCAGCAACTCAAAGATGCCGGTATTCCGTTTATCTTTGATCCGGGCCAGGGGCTGCCGATGTTTAATGGCGATGAATTGATGCAGTTTGCTGAGCAGGCTTCCTACATCGCGCTCAATGATTATGAAGCCCAGTTGTTTATGGATCGCACCGGCCTGCCCGAGGAAGAAATCGCGCGTCAGGTGGAAGCATTGATTATCACCCGCGGTGCGCAGGGTTCAGACATCTTTACTGAAGGTAAAAAGATTGAGATTCCCTGCCACAAAGCAGAGGCGGTGGTTGATCCAACCGGTTGTGGTGATGCCTATCGGGCAGGTTTGATACACGGCATCATGCATGGCAAAGACTGGGAAGAAACCGGCCGTATTGCTGCGAAACTCGGTGCCATCAAAATTGCGCACCATGGCACACAAAATCACAGGCTGTGAGTGACAGCCGCTGGCGATGACTTTCAGATGATAATCAGCTGAATCAGAGCCATCCCAGCGGCAGCCATTATCCCAGCGACAATATCATCCAGCATAATGCCCAGGCCACCATGCAAATGCCTGTCTGCAAGGTTCACCGGCCACGGCTTTAGAATGTCAAAAAAACGAAAGAGTACAAAGCCCAACAGCATCCATTGCCAGCCGGAGGGCGCGAAGGTCATCGCGACCAGATAGCCGACAATTTCATCCCAGACGATACCTGAAGGGTCATCCAGTTTTACCCAGTCAGCCGCTCTCTGACAGAGCCAAATCCCGATAATTGACAGGGCCAGAACCAGGATGAGGTATTCAACCAGAGGCGAATCCTGGATCAACCAATAGATGGGTAAGGCGACTAAGGTGCCAAAAGTGCCGGGCGCCTTAGGTGCCAGGCCGGCGCCAAAACCATAAGCCAGAAAACAGGCTGGGCGCCTGATTAAGCTTCTGAAATTGACCTTAAGCCCCGAAGTGGTCATAGCCTTTCCTTGCATCGATATTCATTTCTTTTCCAGTTTCATCCCGGAGTGATAACTCATTACCCGCAGTGATTTCACCGATGCAATGGATTTCCAGGCCAAGCTCTGCCAATGATTCGACCTTATTGGCCGGCACAGTAAAGCAAAGTTCATAATCATCTCCGGCCCCGAGTGCCAATGGGATAGCAAGCTCCGGTGAGAGCTTTTTCAGACTCGCTGAGAGTGGTATTTGAGCCGGTTTGACGATGGCTCCTGTCTGACTTCGCTCAAGAATGTGTCCCAGATCAGCAAGAAGACCGTCTGAAATATCGATAGCCGAACTCGCATAGTTCAGGATTTTTTGTGCTAACTGATAGCGTGGAGTCGGATATTCCAAACGTTTGTATAGAAACTGCCAGTCAGATTGGTCAAATAAATCGGGAGACCAGTTTTCCAGACGTCTTTTCAACGCGGCCCCGGCATCGCCAAGGGTGCCAGTAACATAGATATAATCACCGACATCTGCACGATCACGACGCAGTGCCCTGGCCTGATCTACCAGACCATGTACCTGAATAGTAATAGTCAGCGGCCCGCGAGTAGTATCACCGCCGACCAGCTGGATACCCGCAGGTCTGGCCGCAAGTGCCAGCCCTTCACTGAAGGCTTGAAGCCACTCAGGCTTATGTTCCGGTAATGTCAGCGCCAGCGTGAACCAGGCCGGTTCGGCCCCCATAGCGGCCAAATCGCTCAGGTTCACGGCCAATGATTTATAGCCCAGCGCTTTGGGGTCCACATCAGCAAAAAAATGAACTCCCTCCACCAGCGTATCAATTGAGACAGCGATTTCTTTGCTCGGGCTGCACTGTAACAACGCGCAGTCATCGCCAATACCGAGAGTGACATCCTGTCGCATCGCTGTCAGCTTCGAAAAATAATCTTCAATCAGGGAAAATTCGGACAGAGACAAACCGGACTCTCTTTAAAAAGAAAGGACGGCGGCAAATCATTGCCACCGCCACTCAATGATGTTTATTCAGACCCGTGGAAGAGATCGCGCATTCAACGTTTCGCACGTGCTTCTTTGGCTGCCTGATATTCATGCGGTCTGAGACGGGCCCCCATTTTATCGAGCACACCATTGACATATTTGTGCCCCTGTTCACCACCAAAGGACTTGGCCAGTTCCACTGCTTCATTCAGCACAACCCGATAGGGAATTTCCGGCAGGTGCATAAATTCAAATGTGGCCAATCTCAATACGGAAATTTCAACCGGATCAACCGCATTCAGATCACGATCGACAGCTTCTGACAGCGTGGCATCGATCTGATCCTGGTATTTAATCGCCCCTTCGATGAGCGTGCTGAAATATTTACTATCGATTTTGTTTGCGTATTCTGCCGTGACAAAATCCAGCGCGTCTTTCTGCGGTGCTTCATTATTGACCAGCGCCTGATACAGAGCCTGAACAGCAGCACGGCGTGCTTTGGTGCGGGGTAATCCGGCTGCCATTTAGTTGCCAGCCTCGATTTGACGCAGCACATTAACCATTTCGATCACACCCATCGCAGCTTCGGCGCCTTTGTTCCCCGCTTTGGTACCGGCGCGTTCAATGGCCTGCTCAATGGTGTCGACAGTCAGCACACCGAAGGAAACCGGCATATCCAGTTGCAGCGCCAGTTGGCCCAGACCTTTTGAGCATTCACCAGCGACATATTCAAAGTGCGGCGTGCCGCCACGAATGACTGCACCCAGGGCGATAATGGCATCGTATTTACCGGTCCGCCCCATACGCTGGACGGCAAGCGGAATTTCTACCGCACCAGGCACCCGGGCCAGTTCGATATCGCTCTCGCTGGCACCATGGCGAACCAGACAGTCAATCGCACCTTCGATCAGGTTGTTGACCACGAAGTCATTAAAACGACCAGCGACGATACCGACGCGGAGTCCCTTGGCTGAAAAATCACCCGAAAATGTCGTGACATTGCTCATTTCTAAAGATCCAACGCTATAAGATTAAAAGTATTGTACTCATTTTATATTTGCCCTGCCCGCTGCATTATTTCAGAACCAGCGTCGGCTTTTCGAGCTGCTCTTGTTGCGGGCATGGGGTAAACCATCAGGATCGGCTTTAACCGTAATCCATTCATAGGGCGCCTGATCGATTCTGACCGCGGTCAGGGTTTCGCCCCAGACAGCCCCGCTATCCAGTGAAAACACGTTACCATATTGACCAGTACCTAATGTAGACCAGTGACCAAACACGATCCTGTCCTGTTCACTGGCTCTGCCAGGCATTTCAAACCAGGGCTTTTGATGCAGCGGCTTGTCTTCTGGCGCGCCTTTGTATTTCAACGCCAGCCTGCCATCTTCATGGCAGTAGCGCAGTCGTGTGAAACAGTTGGTGATAAACCGCAGTCTGTCCCAACCCTTCAAATCCGGTGACCAGCGCTTGGGATTATTGCCATACATATGGGCAAAGAATGCCTGCCAGTTATCCGATTTCAGCACTGATTCAACCTCAGCACTTCGTTCGCGGGCTTCAGAGATCGACCATTCAGGCGGCAGACCGGCGTGTACCATACTGAATTGGAGGACTTCATCGTGATAAAACAACGGCTGCTGACGCAGCCATTGCATGATCTCATCACTATCGCTGGCTGCCAGTACCGGTGCTATGGTGTCCATATGATGCTGGTATTCGACCACTCCCGCGGCATTCGCCAACAGATGTAAGTCGTGGTTACCCAGCACGCTGACACAGCTGTCCCCCAGACTTTTCACAAAGCGCAGCACTTCGAGTGATTTGGGACCGCGGTTGACCAGATCACCGGCCAGCCAGATTTGATCAGATGCTGGATCAAACTGTATTTGATCCAGCATCTTGTTCAACTCGTCATAACAGCCCTGGACATCACCTATCGCGAAGACAGCCATCAGTATCGAGATTTAGCGGCGGCGATAGAGTGGCTCGGGACGCAGAACCGTGGCCTGATAACTTTCGGTGAAGTCATCAAATGCCGACAAGGCATTGGTCAGGCGATTGGGGTTTGCCAGTTCAAAGCTGTTAATGCCGCACTGAGACATATAGAACAACTGATCCTGCAGCACATCACCCTGTGCCCGGATTTCGCCTTTAAAGCCATAACGCTCACGCAGCAATTTCGCGTAGGAATAGCAGCGGCCGTCAGTGAAGACCGGGAACAGCAATACAATCAGAGAAAACCGCGCCAAATCGGGCACGATTTCTTCCAGTGGATCATCGCCGCTCAGGCGCAGGCCCAGACCACCTTCATGATGTTCCAGTGACTCATGTTGCTCCTGCCAGCGTGCCAGCGAGACAGTGATATTGCCTGCAACCAGCTCTGCTTCATCATCAAGATGCAGCCAGTTATCTTCGACAATTTCACGATCTTTAATGATCTGCATAAACACGCTCCTTGAATGGGTCCACACCAACGCGGCGAACCGTCGCCAGGAATGATTCATCTTCATGACGCAGATTGACGTAAGCATCAATCAGATGCGAAACCGTATCAACGACTTCTTCTTTAGGAATCGCTTTACCGAGACGTTCACCGATAGCGGCATCGGCTTCTGAACTACCACCCAGTGTGAACTGATACCATTCCTCGCCTTTCTTATCGACACCCAAAATGCCGATATGACCGACGCTCTGGTGGGCACAGCCATTCATACAACCAGAGAACTTGATCTTGATGTCGCCCAGGTCATAGAGGTGATCCAGGTCATCAAAGCGCTCCGCGATTTGCTTGGATAAAGGAATCGAGGTCGCGTTAGCCAGGCCACAGTAATCCAGGCCCGGACAACAGATGATATCAGTCAGCGTGTTAATGTTCGGTGTCGCCAGACCTTCAGCCTGTAGTTGCTGCCAGAGTTCATACAGATCCGCCTGTTTGACATCTGCGAGTACCAGATTCTGTGTGTGAGTAGAGCGGATTTCACCGAAACTGTATTTGTCAGCCAGGTCAGCGACGATCTCCATCTGTTCGGAAGTAATATCTCCCGGCGCCTGACCATGTTTTTTCAATGACACATAGACCGCTTTATAGCCCGGGACTTTGTGTTCAAAGGTGTTCTGTTTGAGCCAGCGAGCGAAGGCTTTATCTTCAGCGAGCTTGGCCTCAAAAGTGGTATCGGCAGCGGCATTGCTGTCGTAATCAGGTTCAGTGAAGAAGGCTTTCACACGATCGATTTCTTTCTGGTCCAGGCGCAGTTGATCACGGATTTGCACCCACTCTGCTTCGACCAGTTCGCGGATGTGATTGATGCCGTGCTCGCGAACGGTAATCTTGATGCGGGCTTTGTACTTGTTATCACGGCGTCCCAGGCGGTTATAAACACGCAGGATCGCTTCCAGGTAAGACAGCAGATCTTCTTTTTCCAGGAACGGACGAATCTGCTCTCCGATAATCGGGGTACGACCCAGGCCGCCACCAACCAGGACTTCGAAACCAATTTCACCATCATGGTTTTTAACCAGATGCAGACCGATGTCATGCAGTTTGGTCGCCGCACGGTCGGTTTCAGAGCCGATAATCGCAATCTTGAATTTGCGCGGCAGATAGGCAAATTCCGGGTGGAAGGTTGACCACTGACGAATGATTTCAGCCCATGGACGGGGATCTTCGATTTCCTCGGCATTGATACCGGCAAACTGATCAGTCGTCGTGTTACGGATATCATTACCACTGGTTTGAATCGCATGCATCTGCACTGTAGCCAGTTCAGCCAGGATATCAGGCACATCTTCCAGTTTCGGCCAGTTCAACTGGAAATTGGTCCGGGTCGTGAAGTGGACAAAGCCCTTGTCATAGCGGCGGGCAATGTCAGCGACCTTGCGAACCTGTTTGGAAGACATCAGACCGTAAGGCACGGCGATACGTAACATCGGTGCATGAATCTGAATATACAGCCCATTCGCCAATCGCAAAGGACGGAATTGATCTTCAGTCAGTTCACCTGCCAGGTAACGGCGGGTTTGATCGCGGAATTGGGCGACCCGCTGATCAACCATCATCTGATCATACTTATCGTATTGATACATCTAAGCTCTCTAAAACGCTAAATAACCGGACCCGGTATTATAAACGGGCAGGTATATAACGGGAAATTATAAATAACTATATTGATATTCGGGATTTATCTAAATACCGCATGACTGCGGGTTTTGAAACGGTTTTATTAATCAGAATCAGCCGAACATCGATCGGGGGAAGTTGTACACGATGCGACTGTTTCACTTATTTGCCAAACCAATTTACTGAGCTATCCTCTGTATGAAGCTAAAGATAAGCCAGATAGCCGGCCAGGAGAAAATAAAACAATGTTCAAAAACAAACGTCAAACTCAGCGCTTCTGGTTGCTGGCCGCTTTTATTGTCGTTATCTACGCCGCCAGTCATTATCAGCCGGGCCCCGTCACCGAGGTCGCGCCCCCCAAGACTGATGTTGTCGCACTTTACCAGGCGCAGCAAAGTGACGTTCAGGTTGAAGTGGCCGGCCGGGTTATCCGTTTGCTGGAAGACGATAATCAGGGTAGCCGCCACCAGCGCTTTATCATGGAAATGGCCGATGGCCACACTCTACTGGTTGCCCATAATATCGATCTGGCCCCCAGAATTAATGGTCTTAAGGTGGGTGATGAAGTGACAGTTTATGGTGAATATGAATGGAACAATAAGGGCGGTGTGATGCACTGGACCCATCATGACCCGGACAACCGTCACCCCCATGGCTGGATTCGTCATCAGGGGCAGCTGTATCAGTGAGATGAGTGCCGTTAAACCATTGAGCTACAGTTTTCCGCCGATTGTCGGTATCAAGCCGAGAGTGCTGATTCTAGGCTCGATGCCCGGTGTTGCCTCGCTTGAAGCGCAGCAGTATTACGCTCATCCGCGCAATGCTTTCTGGCCGATAATGGCTGAACTGGTCGCTCTCAATACCCAATGGTCATATCAAACGCGTTGCCAGCACCTCGTTGATCATGGCATCGCCGTCTGGGACGTTTTGAAAGCCTGTTATCGCCCCGGCAGTCTGGATCAACATATCGACCCGGCCAGTATTGAGGCCAATGACTTTCAGGATTTTTTTGAACAACACCCGACCCTTGAAGCGGTGTTCTTTAACGGCAGCAAATCCGAACAGTTATTCAAACGGCAGGTCTTGCCGACGTTGTCAGCACACCGGCCCATGATTAAGTTGCCTTCAACCAGCCCGGCTCATGCCGCGCTGAGTGTCAGTGAGAAACTCGCCGCCTGGCGGGTAGTCAGGGATTATTGCTGAAATTGTTGCCTTATTGCCTGGCATTGAAATCAGCCTCGTCCGATAGCCAACAACGACGTGAACCGGGTCAGGACTGATTTAACTCAGGCAAGCCCATGAGATAAAAAAAGGCAGAGGATAAATCCTCTGCCTTGGTTAATGCCTGTTGACTGGCGCTGGACCAGTGCTGGACAGCTTTGGCTGCTTATGACAACAGATCAAACCTGTCGGCATTCATGACCTTGGTCCACGACTTGACGAAGTCTTTAACAAACTTCTCACCGGCATCATCCTGAGCGTAGACTTCAGCATATGAACGCAGAATAGAATTCGACCCAAATACCAGGTCAAACCGGGTTGCTGTCCATTTCAGTGCATCAGTTTTGCGGTCACGAATCTCATACAGATTGTCTCCCGCCGGTTTCCAGCTATAAGCCATATCGGTCAGGTTAACGAAAAAGTCATTGCTCAGTTGCCCTTCCCGCTCGGTGAATACACCATGCTTGGTGCCGCCGAAGTTGGTTCCCAGCACTCGCATGCCGCCAATCAGCACCGTCATTTCCGCTGCGGTCAGGCCCAGTAACTGGGCACGATCCAGCATCAGTTCTTCAGGCTTCACCACGTAATTCTGTTTCTGCCAGTTCCGGAAACCATCAGCGACCGGCTCCAGAGGCTCGAATGACTCGACATCGGTCATTTCCTGGCTGGCATCCCCCCGACCTTTATGGAAGGGCACCAGTACGTCATAACCGGCTGCTCTGGCAGCCTGTTCGATACCGACACCACCCGCCAGCACGATAATGTCGGCGATGCTGGCACCGGTCTCGGCTGAAATGGTTTTGTAAGTTTCCAGCACTTTGGTCAGACGAACCGGCTCATTACCTTCCCAGTCTTTCTGAGGTGCCAGACGGATGTGCGCGCCATTGGCCCCACCACGCATGTCCGAACCACGGAAAGTCCGGGCACTGTCCCAGGCTGTGCTGACCATTTCAGCGATACTGAGATTAGTTTCAGCGATTCTTTTTTTCACTGTTTCGACACAGTAGTCGGTATTACCAGCCGGAACAGGATCCTGCCAGATCAAATCTTCATCAGGCACATCCGGACCGATATAACGTGTTTTGGGCCCCAGATCACGATGCGTCAGTTTGAACCAGGCACGGGCAAAGCTATCTCTGAAGTACTCAGGATCTGCCATAAACTTCTCGCAGATCTGACGATAAGTCGGATCCATCTTCATTGCCATATCGGCATCGGTCATGATGGGATTATGGCGAAGCATAGGGTCATCAGTGTCTACCGGCTTATCATCATCTTTGATATCAATGGGCTCCCACTGCCAGGCACCGGCAGGACTTTTCCTGGGCTCCCACTCATGGCCAAACAACATGTCGAAGTAGCCCATATCAAACACGGTGGGCTGGGTCGTCCAGGCACCTTCCAGACCAGAGGTCAATGAATTGCTCGATTTTCCCTGCTGATTCGGGTTTTTCCAGCCAAAGCCCTGCTCTTCAAGATCAGCGGCTTCAGGCGCTGGACCGCAGGCCGCAGCATCACCATTACCATGACATTTACCAACGGTGTGACCACCTGCGGTGAGGGCTACAGTTTCCTCGTCATTCATTGCCATGCGTTTGAATGTGACACGAACCTGTTCGGCCGTTTTGAGAGGGTCTGGATTACCGTTGACACCTTCGGGATTGACATAAATCAAACCCATTTGAACTGCCGCCAGTGGATTTTCCATGGTGTCTGGTTCGTCAACGTTTTCATAACGCTCGTCCGAAGGTGCCAGCCATTCTTTTTCTGCACCCCAGTAAATGTCTTTCTCCGGATGCCAGACGTCCACGCGACCGAAGGAAAAGCCATAAGCAGGCAGGCCCATTGACTCATAAGCCACTGTACCGGCCAGAATCATGAGATCCGCCCAGGAAATTTTATTGCCATATTTCTTTTTAATTGGCCACAGCAAGCGTCGTGCTTTATCGAGATTACCGTTATCCGGCCATGAATTGAGTGGCGCGAAACGCTGACTACCGGTGCCGCCGCCACCGCGACCGTCAGCAATCCGATAAGTCCCGGCCGCATGCCAGGCCAGGCGAATCATCAAACCACCATAGTGTCCCCAATCTGCCGGCCACCATTCCTGACTTTCTGTCATCAGGGCATGCATATCTTTCTTCAGCTGGTCAAAGTCCAGTTTGCGGACTTCAGTGCGATAATCAAAATCCTCATCCATCGGATTGGTTTTACGATCGTGCTGATGAAGAATGTCAAGATTGAGTGACTCGGGCCACCAGTCGGTGACTGACTTGCCCGATTCGGTCATCGCACCATGCATCACCGGACATTTACCTGCGGGCTGTTTTGACTCTGTAGTCATGTTTGCTCTCCTCTATCTGAAAAAACCCTCGAAAGGGGCTTTCAATCTAATTCGTACAATAGAGAAGCTAACACAGTCAGTTGACTGTATTGATGCCTAATACCAATGCAATCAATCGAGATAAGCGATTACTTGTGGGAGCTTATCCGGTTCAACAAAAATATTTAGCCGAAGCACAGCATTAAATTAATGGGGAAAGTGAGGAGGCACCGCTCAAGCTAAGCGTACTTGAAAGCGTTTTCGCCAGCCCAATTGGGCTGGCGAAAAAAACACCGGCTATTTGAGCAGCTGGCTCAGATCTTTGGCATCCCAGTGCGGGAAGTGCTTGCGAATCAATGCATTCAGTTCCAGTTCGAATGCCGAAAATTCACCGGCAGGAACAGTCTGATGACTGCCAGAGACGGCATCAGTAATCATGCCAGCGCCAATGGTGACATTGCTCAGACGATCGATAATGATGAAAGAACCGGTAATGCGGTTGCGTTTGTAGGTATCAAACACGACCGGCTTGTTCAGTGAGAACTCACATAAACCGATTTCATTCAGCTTGAGCTCAGTGGCATTGCTTTGCTGCAGGGTGTTTACATCAACCTGATGATCAATCGCTGTCAGTGAGCCGGTGCTCTCATTCACGCCTACTTTGATGCTGTATTGCTTGCCGGCAGTCAGTGGTTGTTCGGTCATCCACACCACCATCGCCTTGAACTGGCTGGAAACATGTGGCTGGTGATGATTGCTGTGAACGATCATATCGCCACGGCTGACATCAATTTCATTTTCCAGCGTGACGGTAATGGCTTCACCCGGCACGGCATGATCAAGGTCGCCATCATAAGTGACCAGCGCCTTGATTTTGCTCTCTTTGCCGGACGGCAGTACGGTAATCGCATCTCCCGGCTTCAGAATACCGGATGCCAGCGTGCCGCAGTAACCGCGGAAGTTCAGGTTGGGACGATTGACATACTGCACCGGGAAGCGGGCATCTTCGAAATTCGGATCATCGGCAATATCGACATTCTCAAGAATGTCCATCAAGGTCTCGCCCTCATACCAGGGCATGTTCTCGCTCTTGTTGACGACGTTATCGCCCACCAGCGCCGACAGCGGTACGAAGTGAATATCTTCGATTTCCAGTTCACGGGCGAATTCGGCGTAATCCTTACGGATATTATCGAAGACTTCCTGGCTGTAATCCATCAGGTCCATCTTGTTGATAGCGACTACGATGTGCTTGATGCCCAGCAGTGAAGCAATGAAGCTGTGACGACGGGTCTGGGTCTGAACGCCGTGACGGGCATCAATCAGAATCACGGCCAGCTGGCAGGTCGATGCACCGGTTGCCATATTACGGGTGTACTGCTCATGACCCGGGGTATCGGCAATAATGAATTTACGCTTGGTGGTCGAGAAATAGCGGTAAGCAACATCGATGGTAATGCCCTGCTCACGTTCAGCCTGCAGACCATCCACCAGCAAGGCCAGATCAACCTGATCACCGGTGGTACCCGATTTGGCACTGTCCCGGGTCACCGCTTCCAACTGATCTTCATAGATCATTTTGGAGTCATGCAACAGACGGCCAATCAGCGTACTCTTACCGTCATCCACATTACCGCAGGTCAGAAAACGCAGCAGTTCTTTGTTTTCATGCTGCTTCAGGTAAGCCTCGATATCTGTCGCGATCAGGCTATCTGTTTGGTATGAGCTTTCAGTAGTCATGCGTGCTCCTCCAAGGTAATAATTGCGCGTTCAGTGAGCTTGTCAGCCTTCATGGCAAGGCGTGACTCGCAGGTAAGGGTTGTTTCCTTGGCAAGAGGCACAACGAAGTCCATGGTGGTTGACAAGTTCACCCTCCGGGCGTCCCTGTGATGTCCCGCAGCCGCGTTCCAGCGCTTGATAAGGGAATGGCCATTACCTGCGCACTGCGCCTTGCTGCGAAACATCACAGGGGCGCTGAATCCGTAATTATTATCTTGTAGGAGCACTAGAAATAACCCTCTTGTTTTTTCTTCTCCATGGAACCGGCCTGATCGTGGTCGATGGCACGGCCCTGGCGTTCTGAAGTGGTGGTTAACAACATTTCCTGAATGATTTCCGGCAGCGTGTCGGCGTCGGATTTGACCGCACCGGTCAATGGATAACAGCCCAGAGTTCTGAAACGGACTTTTTCCATTCTGATTTCTTCGCCTTCGGGAATACGCATACGATCATCATCGACCATGATGGTCAGACCGTTGTAGTTCACCACCGGGCGCTCTGCCGCGTAATACAATGGCACAATCGGAATCTCTTCCAGATAGATGTATTGCCAGATATCCAGCTCGGTCCAGTTTGACAGTGGGAAAACACGGATGCTCTCGCCCTTGTTCACCTTGCTGTTGTAAATGTTCCAAAGCTCCGGACGCTGTGCTTTCGGGTCCCAACGGTGATTCTTATCCCGGAAAGAATAGACCCGCTCTTTGGCGCGCGATTTTTCCTCGTCACGACGAGCACCACCGAAGGCCGCATCGAAGCCATATTTACTCAATGCTTCCTTGAGGGCATCGGTTTTCATGATGTCGGTATAACGAGGATGATCGAAGGGGTTAATACCCGCTTCTTTACCTTCCTGGTTGGTATGGACGATGAGTTCCAGACCATGCTCTTTGGCCATGTTGTCACGGAACTTGATCATGTCCTTGAACTTCCAGGTGGTATCGATATGCATCAGTGGAAACGGCAGTTTACCCGGCGCAAACGCTTTCATCGCCAGATGCAGCATCACGGCGGAGTCTTTACCGATGGAATACAGCATCACCGGGTTTTCGAACTCAGCGGCCACTTCACGAATGATGTGGATGCTCTCCGCCTCCAGTTGTTTGAGATGGGTTAATTGTTTTTCAGTCATTATCGTTCTCTGTTATTTCGATTTGACGTGTAAGCCACATTCTTTAGTTTCAGGGTTTTCCCACCACCAGCGGCCAGCGCGAATATCTTCACCGGCGGTAATCGCACGGGTGCAGGGCGCACAGCCGATGCTGGCATAACCTTCATCATGCAGTTTGTTGTAAGGCACCTCGAAGGCGCGGATATAAGCCCAGACATTACCGTTTGACCAGTCGGTCAGTGGACTGAATTTCTGCAGACCATGATCTTCATCCCATTCGGACACCGGCAGTTCCGCCCGTGTCACCGACTGGGAACGGCGCATCCCGGTGAGCCAGGCTTTTTTGCCTGCAAGGGCCCGGTTGAGTGGTTGCACTTTGCGGATACCACAGCATTGCTTGCGCATCTCGACACTGTCATAAAAGGCATTGGGACCGTTACTGGTCACAAAGGCTTCAATCTGAGCAGTATCCGGGTAATAGACCTGCACTTCTTTCTGGTAGTGCGTCTTTACTTCCTGCATTAATTCGTAGGTTTCTTTGGGCAACCGGCCGGTGTCAAGCGTGAAGACTTCAATGCCCGGTGCATGCTTGCAGATCAAGTCCAGCAACACCATGTCTTCAGCACCGAAACTGGTTGCCAGTACCGCAGGACTGTAGTCCCGTTCGATTTCTTTAAGTACCTCGATCACGGCCTCAATTTTATTAGCCAGAGCAGGTTTGATATCAGTCATCGTTTTTTTCTCACACGAATAGTTGTGGTCAGCCCCTCTTCGGCTACGACCTCACATTGCTGGCCATCCTGGCGCAGACTTTTCAATACTTCAGTCACAGCGTCACCGCTGTTGACCCACAGCTCGATGTCCTGCTCGAGCTCGATATGGCTGATGGCCTCGCGAGCCTTGATGTAATGCATCGGGCAGCCATACTGAGTCAGATCTATTGGACCGGTCAAAACAGACATTTTATGCCTACCAGAACCAGAATAACGGCCAACAGTGGACGCATGACCTGATCTGAAATGCGAACCCCCAGGTGACTGCCGATAAGAATTCCCGGCAACGAGCCGGCGAGCAGGTACAGTAACAACGACCAGTCGACAGTACCCACGGCCGAGTGGCCCAGGCCGGCAACAAAAGTCAGAGGCACCGCATGCGCAATGTCGGTAGCCACGATCTCAACGCCTTTCATTCTGGGGTACAGAAACAGCAGAATGACCGCGCCCAGCGCACCCGCACCTACCGAGGAGATGGTCACCATCACACCCAGGCCAGCGCCGGTTAATACGGTAAACATGGCCTTGTGGCCTTCATCCTGTCTCAGTTTGTACAGCGCATTGACCACGGGGTGACCTTCCTGCGCCCTGAGCAGGCGACCAATCCAGCCTTTTAACAGCAAGGCACTGGAGGTCAGGATCAAAGCTACCCCCAATGCTTTGGTGATGATCTCGCTGTGCTCACCCTCATGCATCCCGGTCTGGTTCATCACCCATAAGGTCAGCAATGTCGCTGGAATACTGCCAGCCGCCAGAGTCCAGACTACTTTCCATTTTACAACACCGTGGCGCCAGTAAGCCCAGATACCGCCAGACTTGGTTATGGCGGCGAACAACAGGTCAGTACCAACAGCGATAGCAGGCTGGATGGAAAAACCGAAAATCAGGATTGGGGTCATTAGCGAACCACCGCCCACGCCGGTCATGCCGACCATAATGCCGACAAACAAACCTGCCAGAATAAAGCCCCATTCCATATAGGTCTTCGCCTTGTCTATTCCAAAGAGCTGACAAGTTTACCAAAGCGTAATATTCTATCAATGAATATTATCTACTATCGTTATAACGAAAAGATATAAAGCTATGAAGATACAGCAACTCAAATATGTGCGCGAGGTGGCTCGTCGAGGCCTGAGTATCTCGGCGGCAGCGAACGCCCTGCATGCTTCTCAACCCGGTGTCAGTAACCAGGTTCAGCAGCTGGAAGAAGAGTTGGGACTGCAGATATTTGAACGTCATGGAAAACGTCTGACGGGGATTACGCCGGTCGGCAAGTCGGTTATCGATATGGCTGAGCGGGTATTGCAGGATGTCGACAATATTCGCCAGCTGGCGGCGGACTGCCGCAGTGACCAGACTGGCACCCTGTCAATTGGCACCACCCATACGCAGGCCCGTTATGCCCTGCCTTCCGCCATCAAGCAGTTTTCCGAGCGCTATCCCAATGTGCATCTTAATATGGTGCAGGGCACACCACCCGAGGTCGCTGAAATGGCGGCAACCGGGCGGGTCGATATTGCCATTGCGACTGAAGGTCTGGCTCAGTTCGAGCAGTTGGCTATTCTGCCCTGCTATCAATGGAACCGTTGTGTTGTCGTGCCCCCGGCGCATCCCCTGCTGGCGTTAGACAAGTTGAGCCTTGAAGCAATAGCCGATTACCCGATTCTCACTTATGTGATGGGTTTCACTGGTCGAGCGCAACAGGATCAATCTTTTATCGAAAAAGGCCTGCATCCCAACGTCGTGTTCACCGCCACCGATGCCGACGTGATTAAGACCTATGTCGAGCTGGAGCTGGGCATCGGCATTATCGCCAACATGGCATTTGATCCGGTGAAAGATGCACCGCTTCAGGCCATTGATGCCAGCCACCTGTTCCGACCCAGCACTACCCATCTGGGCATCCGTAAAGGCAGCTATCTGCGAGGCTATATGTATGCCTTTATTGAGTATTTTGCTTCACACCTGGATCGGGAAGCTGTCAGCAAGGCAATTGAGATATAGGACTAATTCACATTGTGGCCCGGGCAAAAAGCTGCTAATTTTCTGGGCTGCTGCTTGCAGCATAAAACACAATAATCGAAATATTAGGACTAATCATGAAGCAATTACTCAAAGCCCTGCTGCTGAGCCTGGCACTACTGCCGGCACTGGCTTTCGCCCACGGCGCGCCCCGCATTACTGTTGAAGAGAGCATTGTCATCAACGCTGATCCAGCTACTGTGTGGAATGCAGTCAAAGATTTTAATAACGCACACAGCTGGATTCCGGTTGTGAAATCAACCGAAGCGACAGGCGGCAATGAAAAAGGTGCTACCCGTACCCTGACACTGCAAAACGGTGCCACCATCTCTGAAGAACTGGATAAGTTTGATGAAGAGAAAATGACCTATAAATACGAAATCACCGACATCAGCAAAGCCGGTGAAGTTGATGACCATGGTGAAATGCACGAAGTCCCCGCTTTCCCTGTCAGCAAATATAAATCATGGGTCAGTGTCAAAGCGGTTGATGGCGGTAGTAAAGTCAGCTGGAAAGGTAAGTTCTTCCGTGCTTATCACGGCAACCATCACCCACCCAAAGAACTGGATGATGATGCAGCGAAAAATGCCGTCACCGGTCTTTACACCAGCACACTGGAAAGCCTGAAAGCCAGCCTGGAAAAATAAGCTTTCAATGCATTCAGAGGAAGGCACCTGCGGGTGCCTTTTTTCTTTTGGCAGGCCTATAATGAGATTGTGTTCTTTGAGCCAATGACTGTATGAACAACAAGTTGCACAATATCCATCAAATTATCAGTGAGATTGCCAACAAACTCGCAGAGGGCGACCAGCATTTAATCAGCAGCCTGCAACAGGAACTCGATAATCTGCTCCTGCATTCGCCTGAAGACGATACCGGCCCTTCAACACCACACCCGGACAAAGCCAGTGGCTGTTATAAATTCGGTGACGATCCGGATTATTACTGCCCGCATTGCTTTGATAATCTGCAACAGAAAATTTCCACCCAAAGGCTGAACCGGCAACTACGCGTCTGTCCCCAGTGCCGTTCAAGTCTACGACCTCTGCAATAAGCTCTGCGGGCTGGTCAAAGTCTGACCATTAAAATAAAATGGGCACATACAAACGGAAGTGCTTCATTCAATTAACGGACTATTGCCTCGGGGTGGCCTCGCGCCTGAGATATCTCAACAGAGAGAACCCGATGAACCTGATCCAGATAATACTGGCGTAGGGACAGGCTGATTCTCGACTTTAGCTGATTTAGTCGGTCTTCGTTGTTGCTGTCCCAACGCTTTATGCCACGAGGATAGCTATGAAACGTTCCACTCTTGCACTGGCCTGTGCCAGCGCGATGCTTTCTGTTCCATCTTGGGCAGAAATCACCCCGGCAGAACTGCCGTCTATGATTATCAGTGCCGACTTTCGTCCCAACGAAGCCCAGGAAACCCCGGTCAGCCTCACCACCATCGATGATGAAGTCATCGAATCCCGCGGTGCCCAGCATCTTGAAGATGTACTGAATCTGGCACCCAATGTGAATATCTCCAGTGGTGCTGCCCGTGGACAATATTTTCAGATTCGCGGTATTGGCGAGCGCAGTCAGTTCTCTGCACCGATTAATCCATCGGTTGGTTTGTTAATTGATGGGATTGATTTCAGCCGCACCGGTGGTGCTGCCACCCTATTTGATATTGAAACCGTTGAAATCCTGCGCGGTCCTCAGGGTACCAAATTCGGCACCAACGCCCTCGCCGGTGTCATCAATATGAAGAGCACTGAGCCAAGTAATGAATTCGATATGCATGTCGAAACCGGTGTGGCTGAATACAATACCCGAAATGTCGGTGTGGCAGTCGGTGGGCCGCTGGTCAAAGACTCGCTACTGGGCCGTTTTTCAGTCTACAGCCATCAATCCGATGGCTACATGGACAATCAGTTTTTAGGTAAAGACGATGTTCAGGATCACGATGAGATTACTGCCCGTGGTCACCTGAAATGGCTGGTGAACTCTGACCTGACGGTAGACCTGAACCTGCTACATCTGGACATTGATAATGGCTATGATGCTTTCACCCTTGATAACAGTCGTGACAGCCAATCAGATATGCCCGGTGAGGACAGTCAAAACACGACTGCTTTGGCATTAAAAACGGATTATCGGGCGAGTAGCGCACTGCAATTACAATCCAATGTGACCTATGTGAAGTCAGACTTGACATACAGCTACGATGCAGACTGGACTAACGCGCAAGCCAACCAGGCGTTTTTTGATACTTTAACGCCAATACAACAGGCAAACTGTCAGGATAATGATTTTGATAATGATGCGTTTTGTCCCTACAACGCTTTCGAGGAATTTAATCGAGATCGGGAAAACTACTCTGTCGAATTAAAAGCCCTCTCCAATGAAAATGGCTGGATTTTCAATAACACAACCGAATGGGCGGTCGGGGTGTATTTCCTTTCACAGGATGAAGAACTAGATCTGAACTCGGATTTCGGTAATCTGGATAATGACTACGAAACCAGAAACACAGCACTGTTCGGTCAGCTTGATACGCATCTGACCGATAAGCTGACTTTGATCACGGGCTTGCGAATCGAATACTTTGAAGCTGACTACAAAGACTCCAATGCACTTGATATCGATACCAGCGAACGTCTGTTCGGTGGCAAGCTGGGGCTTAACTATCAAATTAATGATGACCACATGACCTATACCTCATTGTCGCGTGGGTATAAATCCGGTGGCGTTAATAACAATGACGCACTGCCGGACAGCAAACGTGAATTCGACACCGAATATATGTGGAGCCTGGAAACCGGCCTTAAATCACGCTGGCTGGATGGCGATCTGATTACCAACATTGCGGCTTTCTATTCATTGCGTCGCGATGCTCAGGTGAAGAGCTCGGTGTTTGTTGGTGGCGGCGAATTTGAAGACTCAATCGCTAACGCGGCTCGCGGTAAAAACTTCGGTCTGGAAGCTGATTTTGACTGGTTAATGAGCCAGGATTTCCGCCTGTTTGGTGCACTAGGTCTGCTTCGTGCTGAGTTCGATGAGTATGAAAACCCGGACATCTCCAGCAACGATATTGAAGGTCGCCGCCAGGCACATGCCCCGAACTATCAATTCACGCTGGGAGGCGAATATTACCTGACTCCCAACCTGACTTTGCGTGCCAATATGGAAGGCAAGGATGACTTTTATTTTTCCAACAGTCATAACTCAAAATCAGGCTCATATGTCATCTACAACGCCAGTCTGGCTTATCAAAAAGACAACTGGAAGGTCACCCTATGGGGGCGTAACCTGTTTGATAAGGATTACTACACCCGTGGCTTTTTCTTCGGTAATGATCCTCGAATCAACTACGCTAATCGCACATACAAACAGTTCGGTGATCCCCGCGTTGTCGGTCTGACCGTCAGCTACGATTATTAATTCATAGCTTGAGGGCTCCGTTGAGCCCTCTTTTTATTAAGGAGTTTTACTATGCGTGTTTCAGTCGATATCAGCCTTTATCCGCTGACAGAGCACTATGCTGACCCTATTCTGGCCTTTATCGATAAACTGGAAAATAACCCTAAGCTCAATATTTCACGTAATAACCTGAGCACCCAGGTTTTTGGTGAATACCGCGATGTGATGGACGCCATGGACAGCGAAATTGAAGCTGTATTCAATCAGCTTCCGCACAGTGTGTTTGTATTGAAAATGATCGGTACTGACCGTTATCAGGTCGAAGACTAGCGTTCTATGTGGGATGCGATGCTAAAGGGCCTGATGGCCTTATCAGGCTGGGAGGTTTTTGCCGCCCTGCTGGGCGTGGGCTATATTGTTTTCGCTGCCCGCGAATCACAGTGGTGCTGGCCGATGGCCTTTGTCAGCACGCTAATCTATACCTTGCTGTTCTGGGATGGTCAGCTTCCCATGCAGGCACTACTGAACTTTTACTATATGGGCATGGCGATATACGGCTACCTTCTGTGGCGTCAGCATAAACAGAAAGAGAATGATATCGCCATTCATAGCTGGCCTTTGTCCTATCACCTGGCTTTTCTGGTGATAGGTAGTCTGTTGACCTGGCTGATTGGTCATTACCTGTGGGCGATTGAAGCCTCTCAGAACCCTTATCTGGATGCCGGCGTTACCGTCTTTTCAGTGCTCAATACCTGGTTGATGGCACGAAAAGTTCTGCAGAACTGGCTTTACTGGATCATTATCGATGCCGCCGCGGTGGTGCTCTATCTGGAAACCGGCTTTTATGCCACGGTGGCTTTGTTTTCACTGTATACCGTGCTCGCCAGCGTCGGTTTTATCAACTGGATCCGGCTTTATCGTCAGCAAAACACGCTCTCACCTACTGCCAATCATTAAAAGAACCTGTATCCAATGAAAGCTGTTATTTTTGATATGGATGGACTGTTAATTGACAGTGAACCCATGTGGAAATCCGCTGAGGAGCAGGTGTTTTCGGCATTAGGCGTTGAGGTCAGTGATCAACTTGCCTCATTCACCGCCTCCATGACCACGCGAGAAGTCACTGAATTCTGGTTCTCCCATTTCCCATGGCAAAATCGCAGTCTGGAAAGTGTAGAAAAAGAGGTCATAGAGCGGGTCGGTGCACTTATCCAACAGGATGGGATTGCAAAGAGGGGCGTTTTGCAAATCATCAAAATGCTAAAGCAACATGAGTGCAAAATTGGCCTTGCCACGAATGCCCCGCAATCTCTGGTTCCACTGGTACTCGAAAAACTGGAGATAGCTGACTACTTCGATTGTACGGTCTCATCCTCTGAGGTGGATCAGGGCAAACCCAATCCTGATGTTTATCTCTTAGCACTGGATAAACTGGGTGTCTCTGCTACCGAGACGCTGGCTTTTGAAGACTCGGCCTCCGGACTCAAGGCGGCGACAGCGGCTAAAATAAGAACCATTGTGGTACCTGGCATTCAGGATTTTGAAGACGCTGACTTTGAGGAAGCTGAACTCAAAATACGCCACCTGGAAGAATTTAATGCTGAACGCTTTTATAAGCTTTGCCAGCCAGTCACATTAAGTTGAACAGAGATTATTTGAATCTGATCTGAGTTTGCATCCATTTGTTGATATCAGTCTCACCCAGCGCATTCATCAAAAACAGCAGCAGGCGGTAAACTGGCCTGACAGCATTCAGATCGGGCATGGGCTGATATTGCTGATAGACCATGGCAAAGCGTGCAGCTTGTGCTTCGCTCAGCTGATACTCGATTAATACCAGCTCTAACTCGGGCGGTGCCATCACAAAAGCATCAATATCAACCAGGGTCGTGAGTCTGCCAGCGCTGTGCAGGTATTGATCCCACCGATTATCGAGCATAACAGGAGAAAAGCGTGACGGCGTGATCTGTTCAATCTCAGACATCACCCTGTACAACCAGGGTTCGCCGATTTTTAACTGTCTGCTGAAACGCAAAAATGTTTTTATCAATTGCTCCGGCCAGCGTTGCGGTGGATGGTGGGGATGAGTCAAAAGCCCCCAGTTCAAATCCGCCTGTTGATGCAACCTGGCAATATGACGGGCAAAATCACTCACCATTGACAGCGACAGGTTCTCTGCGCCCAGGCTTTCGCCACTGGCAAAACGGCTAAGTACAAAGCCCGGCAATTCTGCACTCGGTGCTGCAGAATCCACCACCTCAGGAATGTGCAGCAGACCATGCTGATGGATAATGCGGCGGATCTGCACTGCATTGGCCAACTCATCGGTCAGGGAGAAGTCAAACAAGCTCTGCATCACCTGCCAGGTTGCCGAAGATGCCAGCCGGCCAGGGTCACAGACTTTCAGGATTAACGGCCCGTCCGTTGTCTGACAGTGCCATAACTGATGCGTGCTGTCTTCAAACATGGCAGGTAGCAGCGCGGCGTCGATAAGCCGGGGCCAGTGCTTATTAGATGCAAATAGTGATTCCGGCACAGCCGCGTCCCTGCAGCTGATAGCCTTGGGAGTTACCAAGGTAGCCGTTCACCATTGGTGTGCCAGAATCCACCACTGGTATCAAGCGTTAGCTCTTCCATACGCTTAATCAGCCCGGATGCTGACTCATCAGGATCGATCAACCCGCCGTGGCCTGTCATATCTGTACGCACCCAGCCCGGATGCAGAATCGCGACAGCAATACCCCTGGGTTTAAGATCTACAGACAAGGATTTTCCGGCTGCATTAACGGCGGCTTTGGACATCCGGTAAGCATAGCTGCCGCCGGAATCATTATCGTCAATCGAACCCATGCGGCTGGTGATAATGCCGACCTTGCTGCCTTCATGCAGATTGGGCAGCAGTGCCTGAGTCACTAATAAAGGTCCCAGACTATTCACCCGGTACATTCTGATAAAACTGTCGACTGCAGCGTCATCAATATCACCAAGACCAATACCGCCGGCAATACCGGCATTATTAATTAACCAGTCGATATTACGGCCTTTAAGTGTATCCGCCAGTTTGGCGAGACTGGTCGGTTCACTGACCTCGACATCTTCAATGATTTCGACATTGAGATCTTTCAATTCTTTCGAGGCATGTCGGCAACTAGCAATGACATGCATGCCTTTGGCCGATAGTTGCCGGCATAGCTCAAGACCAATCCCGCGGTTGGTGCCGGTGATGAGTACTGTTTCAGTCATGGTTCCTCCCCTTTAAGCGTTAACATTTTTTCTGTTGTTGGCGACAGGATAACACCCACTTCGGTAACAATGGCGTCAATCAAGGCAGCCGGTGTCACATCAAACGCCGGGTTTATCGCATTGACATTGGCAGGCGCAATGGGTTCACGGTAGATATGTGTCACCTCCTCGCTTAGACGCTGTTCAATTGGAATGCCGCTGCCATCAGGGATATCCCAGTCTATGGTTGATGTTGGCGCCACCACCATCATTTTGACCTTGTGATAGCGAGCCAGTACTGCCAGAGAATAGGTACCGATTTTGTTGGCAGTATCCCCATTGGCGGCGATACGGTCAGCACCGACAATCACCCAGTCCAGTTTTCCGGAAGCCATCAACAAAGCCGCCGCCGAATCGGCCTGTAGGGTCATGGGGATAGCATCCTGCATCAATTCCCAGGCGGTCAAACGGCTTCCCTGTAACCAGGGACGGGTTTCATCCACATAAACATGGTCAATCTTACCTTCGGCATAGCCCTGCCGAATCACACCAAGCGCTGTGCCAAACCCGGCTGTCGCCAGCGCCCCGGCATTGCAGTGAGTCAGCACCTTACTCTGGCTATCCAGCAGCGCTGCACCGCTCTGACCCATTGCGCGGTTTGCGGCCACATCCTGCTCATGCATTTTTCTGGCTTCAGTCAGCAACGCGGTTTCCGGTGATTCGCCATCTGGCAGGTTCAGGTAAAACTGGCGCATATGCTCTATCGCCCAGAAGAGATTGACCGCTGTCGGGCGGGCATTCTCCAGTCTCGCCAGAGGGGCGGTCATCGCCTGTTTCCAGGTTACACCGGCTGTATGCCAGGCCTGTCTGCCAGCAAGTACGACACCATAAGCCGCCGTCACGCCAATCGCAGGCGCCCCCCGCACCACCATCATGGTAATGGCTTCAGCAACCTGATCCGGATGGTCATACTCCAGCCATTCCTGCCGCTGCGGCAGTTGGCGTTGGTCCAATAAAAAAAGGCGTTCATCCCGCCATTGAATCGGTTCGATTGTGCTCGTTATTTTTGTCAAAAATGAACTCCTCATTACCGCCCGGCAAACCATTGGCTACCGTGAACTAATTAAGGTGACAAGGTAGGTTTTTACCCTGTGTCGACGGTATAATCAGCTGCATGCAAACCGTCGATATGATTATCAATGCGCGCTGGCTTGTGCCAGTTAACGCTTCAAAGCAGGTGCTGGAAAACCAGGCCATCATCATTAAAGATAGCCGTATTGTAGCGCTTCTTCCCATTGACGAAGCAAAACAGCAATACAGTGCCGCGTCCATACACGACATGGATCAGCACTGTCTGATTCCCGGGCTTATTAATAATCACGCACACAGTGCCATGAGCCTGTTTAGGGGATTGGCTGATGACCTGCCATTAATGAGCTGGCTCAATGATCATATCTGGCCGGCGGAGGGCAAGTTTGTCGGTGACGGCTTTGTAGAAGCCGGCACAGCTCTGGCGGTGGCTGAAATGCTGCGTGGTGGCACCACCTGCGTCAATGATATGTATTTCTTCCCGGAAGCGACCGCCCGCATTATCGATAAAAGTGGTATGCGGGCCAGTCTGGGCATGCTGGTTATTGAGTTTCCTACCAACTGGGCAGCCAGTGTCGATGAGTATCTGCACAAAGGCCAGCAATTACATGATCGTTATCGGCACCACACCCGTATCAGCACCAGTTACGCACCGCATGCACCCTACACCGTCGCCAATAAGACTTTCGAATCTATTCTGATTAATGCCGAAGAGATGGATCTACCCATTCATATGCATATTCACGAGACGGCGGCCGAAGTCTCAGCCAGTGTCGAAGAGTTCGGCATGCGGCCACTGGAACGTTTACGTGATATCGGTTTGCTGTCACCGCGCCTGATTGCCGTGCATATGACACAACTGAATGACCAGGAAATGGACTGGTGCAGCGAAGCGGGTGTTCACATCGCTCACTGCCCGGAGTCCAATCTGAAACTGGCCAGCGGCTTCTGCCCGGTGGCAGAACTCGATCGTAGAAGCGTGAATATCAGCATTGGCACCGATGGTGCAGCATCCAATAATGATCTCGATATGTTCGGTGAAATGCGACAGGCAGCATTGCTGGCCAAGGCAGTTGCCAAAGATCCCAGCAGCATTCCCGCGCATAAGGCACTGGAAATGGCCACGATTAATGCAGCCAAATCGATGGCAATGGATGACAGAATCGGTTCAATTGAAGTCGGGAAATTCGCTGACCTTGTTGCTGTCGATATGCATTCCATCGAGACCCAGCCATTTTATGACGTGGTTTCACAACTGGTTTACGCGACTGGCCGTGATAAAGTGACAGATGTCTGGGTTGCCGGTAGACAGTTACTCAAAGACCGGCAGTTAACGACACTGGATGAAAGCAAAGTGATCCAGGATGCCCGTCAATGGGCAAACTCCATTAAGCAGGCTGAACAATGAGCGAACAACACCTTAATGTCGATCCCAATGAAGTGGCCAAATTCGAGGCGCTGGCCAGCAGTTGGTGGGATCTGGAAGGCCAGTCCAAACCGCTGCATGAAATAAATCCGCTTCGACTGGGGTATATTGCCGACCGCTGCAGACTGCAGGATGCCAATGTGATTGATGTTGGTTGTGGCGGCGGCATTCTCTCTGAAGCGCTCGCTAAAAGTGGTGCCAATGTGACTGGTATCGATATGGGTGATATGCCACTGGATATTGCCAAACTGCACGCGATGGAAAACGGACTGGAGATTCATTATCAGCAATCTACCGCCGAAGCCATGGCAAGCGAACATGCTGGTGAATTTGATGTCGTTACCTGTCTCGAAATGCTGGAACACGTGCCCGATCCGGCCGCGATCATTCAAGCCTGCGCCGATCTGGTCAAACCGGGTGGCGATGTATTTTTCTCCACCCTGAACCGTCACCCCAAGGCGTATCTTCTGGCTATCGTCGGTGCGGAATATGTCATGAACATGCTGCCCAAAGGTACCCATGACTATAAACGCTTTATCCGCCCCGCAGAATTGGCAAGCTGGTGCCGTCAGGCAGGCCTTCAGGTGAAGGATATCAGTGGCATGAGTTATAACCCGCTGAGCAGAGAATTCAGCCTGAGCAAGGATGTGAAAGTGAACTACTTGGTTCACTGCCGAAAAATTTAATATGTCGAGATTTGATGTTGTTTTCTTCGACCTCGATGGCACCCTGGTCGACACTGCTCCCGATCTGGCTTACGCCCTGAATCAAGTGCTGCAGCAGGAAGGCCGGGCTCCCCTGCCCTATGAAGCGATTCGTGCCGTCGCCAGTCATGGCAGCCCCGGACTCTTGAGTCTGGCCTTTGGTATCACAACCGATAACCCTGAGTTTGCCTCATTACAACAGCGCTTCGTGCAGCTTTATCAGGACAACCTGACGCGCGAATCCAATCTGTTTGAAGGCATGCAGACAGTCATCGACAAACTCGAAGATATGGGAAAAAAATGGGGAGTGATTACTAACAAACCGGCTTTTCTAACCGAGCCGCTTATGGCGGGTCTTAATCTTCAACAACGTGCAGCCTGTATCGTCAGCGGCGACACCACAGCGCAGAGCAAACCGCATCCAGCACCTATGCTGCATGCCTGCAAACTCGTGAACATAGAACCGACTGACTGTGTTTATATCGGTGATGCTGAACGAGATATTATCGCCGGTCGCAATGCCGATATGCATACGCTTGTGGCTCGATATGGTTACCTCGGTGATGACGACCGGCCAGAAAACTGGCAGGCTGATGGCATGATTAATCATCCGGAAGAATTGCTGCAATGGCTGTAGACTCTCCAATCATGATCACAGTGTTAATACTCACTGCGGCCCTCGCTGGCGCCCTGGTTGTGTATCTGTTGCGTGAAAAAGTCATCCGCAGGCTGGAGCGTGAAAACACCGAATTGTCGCTCAGCCTCGAGCTTGAGAAAAAACAACAAAAACAGCTGGACGATATGCTTCAGCAGACCCAGGCACAGCTGGCGAATACCTTCAATCAGCTATCCAATGAAGCACTCAGTCGCAACAACAACAGTTTCCTGAAACTGGCAGAAGAGAATCTCAAGCGGTTTCAAAGTGAGGCCAAGGCCGACTTAAGCAGTCGCGAGAAAGCAATTGAACAACTGGTCAAACCAATCAGCGACGCTTTGCAGCAGACCACCAAGCAAATCCACGATATAGAAAAAGAGCGCAAGGAAAGTTACGGCAGCCTGCGTACCACCATTGATCAGATGACTAAAAGCCAGCAGCAGTTGCAACTGGAAACACAGAATCTGGTACAGGCGCTGCGTCGTCCTGAGGTGCGTGGTCAATGGGGTGAAATGACACTGCGTCGTCTGGCTGAGTTAAGCGGCATGGTCGCGCATTGTGACTTTTTCGAACAGACTCACACCACAACTGAAAATGGCAGTATTCGTCCTGACATGATCGTCAAGCTGCCCGAGAAACGCGATATTATCGTCGATGCGAAAACGCCGCTTGATGCTTATTTGTCAGCGATTCAGGCCAAGGAAGACAGCGAACGCCAGCGTGAGCTTAAGCGCCATGCACAGGTGATCCGCAGCCGGGTTCGGGAGCTTGCACGTAAAAACTATTGGGCGGAATACAGTAACTCACCTGAGTTTGTGGTTCTGTTTATTCCCGGTGAACAGTTCCTCGCGGCGGCACTGGAAGTCGACCCAGCGCTGCTTGAGGACAGCATGAGTCAGAATATTATTCTCGCCACGCCTACCAATTTTATTGCGCTGCTGCGGGCCGTCTCCTATGGCTGGAAACAGCAGGCCCTGGCCGAAAATGCTGAACAGATTCGTGAGCTTGGCGAAACGCTGTACAAACGCCTGTCCACATTCGGCAATCATCTGAGCAAGCTTGGCAATAGCCTGGGCAGCACCGTCAACCACTTCAACAGTGCCGTGGGTTCTTTAGAACGGCAGGTCATGCCTGGCGCCCGGAAGTTCACGGAAATGGGGATCAGCAGCAAAAACGAGATCACTGATCTGCCGCCGGTGGAACAACAGCCGCGTCAGGTTCAGCAATCCAGTGACGATGAGTAACCCTAAACTCGAGGCAGCCTATACCTTCTGTCTTGAGCTCGCCCAGTCCCATTATGAAAACTTTCCGGTCGCTTCGGTTCTGTTACCGAAACGTCTGAGACGACCTATCAGCGTTATCTATGCCTTTGCGAGGACGGCTGATGACTTTGCCGATGAAGGTAATCTCGGTCAGACAGAACGCTTAGCTAGACTTAATGGCTTCAGTCACGCGCTGGAGCAAATCAACCAGGGCCGCTATCAAGGCAATGACCCTATCTTTCTTGCCTTAGAGGATGTTATTAGCCATCACAGGCTGCCTCTTAAGCTGTTTGAGGATCTTTTAACCGCATTCAAACAGGATGTCGTCAAATCGCGTTACGCTGACTTTAATGAAGTCTTGAATTACTGCCGTTACTCAGCCAATCCGGTGGGCCGTTTATTACTGCACCTTGCGATATCACCCAGTGAACGCCAACTTCAGCAGTCAGATGCCGTTTGTACCGCATTACAGCTGATTAATTTCTATCAGGATATTGTTCAGGATTATCGAGAGCAGGATAGAATCTACATCCCGCAACAGGAACTGTCAGCTGCCGGCCTGAAAGAGCATGAGCTGGTTGCCAGCAATAGCGAATCCATTGCTGTTGTTGTCCGCAGTCTCTACCAGCGCACTACCCGACTCATGCAACAGGGTTACCTGCTAGGTGCCTCATTACGCGGCAGATTGGGCTGGGAAGTCAGAGCCATGACCTTAGGCGGTATAACTACGCTTCACCATCTTTCACAGCAAACAGATGATAATCTGCAAAGCAGACCCAGACTGACTAAGCAGCAAATGCTGTTAATTCTGTTTCTTGCCGCCTGTCCTAAAGTTTATAGCAGACACTGTGAAAAGATCTTCAACTCAATGCTATAAAGCAGTTAGAGGACAGCTTACCTCTTAAGTAGCATGATGTCCTACCCACTAAGAGTCATTGCCCCCAATATGCATCCCTGAGAAAGTCACTGTTCTATTATTTTGTTCGTTTTAAGGAGCGGGTATGAAAACAGTCTCTTTCGGTAATATTACTAAGCCCAATGTTGATCCGATCACCACTGATCTTGACGGCTGGGTACCAACAGATGGCCAGCCCACCATGAAAACCTGGCTGGAACATGTTCCAGAAGATGGTCATTTTCTGACCGGTTTCTGGGAAGCCACGCCCGGTACATACCAAGTCACCTACAACGCCGACGAAATGGTCCATATGTTTGAGGGCAAAGCGACACTGACTGACGCTGATGGCAATTCCGTTACCTATAAAGGCGGTGACAGCTTTGTGGTGGAAGCTGGTTTTAAAGGTACCTGGAAAACAGAAGAAACGGTGCGAAAGATATTTGCTATCAGAATGCCTGAGGGGGTTTCTGCACCGTTTTCTGCTTAGGTTTTATACACAAAAAGACAAGGCTCTGTTAATGAGGTTGGCCTTTCTTTTATCTATCTTGACCTGCTTTAAATGGGCACATCCTGCGCCGAGCCTTCCGGATAACTGGCGGCGTCGATATCGGTTTATCTCCAAGGATGGAGTGTATGCAAAGCCATGTATGGAACATGGCTTGTCCGGACAGATTTGTCACATGGGGACTTCCCTGAATCAAGAGAAGTCATGTCAGGGGTTTAGATATAAAAAAACCCGACTCATTTGAGTCGGGTTCTTTTTATATAAAAGCCTGGCAGTGACCTACTTTCACATGGGAACTCCCACACTATCATCGGCGCAGAGCTGTTTCACTTCTGAGTTCGGGATGGGATCAGGTGGTGCCAACTCGCTATGGCCGCCAGGCATAAACGGTATAAGCTAGCTTTCAGTCTAGCTCGTGGAATTCGGTAACAAGGGGAAAAACATCGTCTTTCCAACCCCAAGCCTAACTTGGGGTTATATGGTCAAGCCTCACGGGCAATTAGTATTGGTTAGCTTCATACATTACTGCACTTCCACACCCAACCTATCAACGTGGTAGTCTTCCACGGCCCTTCAGGGACTT
>NZ_JAPDMS010000005.1 GCF_026319365.1 Methylophaga sp. OBS1
CCGTTTATGCCTGGCGGCCATAGCGAGTTGGCACCACCTGATCCCATCCCGAACTCAGAAGTGAAACAGCTCTGCGCCGATGATAGTGTGGGAGTTCCCATGTGAAAGTAGGTCACTGCCAGGCTTTAATATAATAGAAAAGGCCACTCCGATAGGGGTGGCCTTTTTTATTATTTGAAATTTAGGAAGTGTGACCTACTTGAACGGAGTGACAAAAACGCCGGGAGCGTTTTTGGACGCCGGAGGCGCCCGAAGGGTCAGCCACAAGGATGGGGCTGATAAAGTAGGTCACCTTTAAGTCCATCCAAAGGCTCATTACGAACACATATCCAGAGAACCATGAATGTTTTTGCACGACCACAGGGAGCCCGCAGGGTCGCCTACATAGATGTGGGCGAAAAAGTAGGTCACCTCAATAGTAAGAGCTTGAGCTGTACACGAACCTATTCTTCCGGCTTCCTAAACCGCAAAGTCATCCGATCACTCTCCCCAATATTTAAATATTTCTCTCTGTCCTGCTCACCAAGGCGTAATGTCGGTGGCAGCGTCCAAACCCCAGCAGGATAATTTTTGAGATCGTTAGGGTTACTGTTAATTTCAGATTTCGCTTCAAGTACAAAGCCGGATTCTTCTGCCAGTTCAATAACCAGTTGTTCAGTCAGATAGCCAGAGGCATTCATGGTCTGAAGAGATGTGCCGGCGTCAGCCCTGTGGTCAGTCAAGCCCAGGATGCCGCCTGGCTTGAGCACATCGAACATGGCATTAAATACATTTTCGGCAAACCCGCCCTTAACCCAGTTATGCACATTCCTGAATGTGAGAACGGCATCCGCGCTATTGTCCGGACCGAGCTGCCAGTTGTCTGGCGGGCCGAATGCTATCAGTTTAACCTCATCAAATTTGTCCGGATGGTCTGCTAACCAGGCCTCATATTCAGCCTTGATATTCTGGCGCCAGCCAGGACCACCTTCAGGGAAGCCAGCAGCAATGAAATCACCATCACCCTGTTTTATCCACGGTGCGAGGATTTCCGTATACCAGCCTCTACCGGGCCAGATTTCAATGACAGACATGTCCGGTTTTATGCCGAAGAAATCGAGGGTTTCAGCGGGATTTCGGTATTGATCTCGATGTTTGTTACTGAGCTTACGATCCGGGTGAGCAAGTAGGGTTTGAATATCAGCACTCAACGTTAACTGAGGAAGCAGTGCCATACAGACACTCACAAATATAGGAATCAATCGCTTCATAAGTCGCTCATTTGTTGATTAGTCATGAGTAATGACTGACCGCATCTTAGGCAAATAGTTACAGGGCATTTGGCATGTAAAGCTCACTCAAAATGGGTGCTGATTGAAGACTGTCTACATCACATGGTGTTTGCCAACCAGTTTCACCGTGCTGGCCTGAGGGCCTTGTTCACCCATTTCTTCACTGAACCTGACCTCCATCCCTTCCTCAAGGTTGTCAAAGTCTGCATCAAGCACACTGTTGCGGTGGAAATAGATATCGCGGCCGGTCGGGGTCAGAATGCGTCCGTAATCTTCCATCGGAAACAGCGCGGTTATTCGGCCATGGGGTGGGATATCATGTGTCTTTACTTCGCGGCGCTGCTGACTGGCGTAGGATTTGAGCTGACGCTTCATGGCTTCAAAGGCATCACGTACAGCCACATAGGGATCTTCATGTGCATGGTTTTTAACCGGATCGCGGCTTACTACCAGTTCCTTGCCGGGCACACGCAGGTCGATGCGGACATGAAACAGATTGCCCTGGTTATGGTTGCGGTTACTCTGTTCGACAATAACATCGCAGCTCATGATGCGATCAAAGAATTGTTCAAGGCCGGCGGCTTTTTCGCGGATTTTTGCCTCGAGGGCTTCGGAAGGTGCCATTTGACGGAAGGTGATTTGGACGGGTAACTGCATAACACTTACCTCCAGCATGCGTCTTGAAGTTCTGCCAGCAATGCACAGGGCATCGCCAGTGACAATTTCATGATGCGCTTATCACTGGGTCATGTGCAAGCCATGCTGGGCAGTGAATTAGCATTCAAGCACAGTGGCTTTGTTAAGATAGTGTCTGGCTTAAACAGGGTGTCATCAATGGCGCATATTCAAAAAGCAGATCCTGAAGCTCGCCGCAAAGCGATTAAATCAATTTTGATTGGGCTCGCGGTCGGCACTGTCTTATTTCTCATCTTCGACAGTCTGATTGGCAATGTGAATGTCTGGATTGAAGACAATGCCGAACTGCTGGTTGAGCATCATTACCTGGCATTCCTGCTGATGCTGATCCCGGTGGCGCCGGTGATAGGTCTGAGTATTGTGCTGCTGCGCTATGCCGGCAGGATTATCAAAACGCAAAGATTCCCGCCACCAGATACCCCCGTCATACGTGATGTTCGTGTAGTCGAAGGGCAGGCCGCTGTATGGCGCGGACGGATCGCCCAGCTGTTATGCTGGATTATCCTGCTTGCTGCAGCGGCCATCCCATTGCTGATTTGGACCATCTTTTATGCGGTCAGCGGTATTGCCTGATATTCAATGCTGTCTGGCCTGCTGGGCCTTTTGAATATTTTCTTTTCTCGCCCGCTGCTGAGCCGCAGTCGGCTTGTCTTTCTCTGGCACATTCCTGCGTGGTTTTGATTCAAAAATATCACCACGGACACGCCGCGGCACGCTTCGCAGGTTACGCAGTACTTTCTGAGTGGATTTTCTGTCGCTGCGTAGATAACCCTGGTCGTCAACATAGGCATCATCTTTATCAATCAACCAGGCATGGGTGGCCCATGAACCGCTGGAACGGTGGCCTGCCAGTCTCAGAGTGTGGCCATCTTTACCTACGTCATGAGTGCGAAAGCTGGTGAACTGGCTTTTTGGGCGAACGATAATGCGGTAATACTCGCCTTCGCCTTTAGTGCCGACATTGGCCCTGTCTGAACCTTCCGGCTGGGAAAGCGAACGCTGGCGTGATGTCATTTCCTGCCAGGTTTTCTGTGCTTTCTTGATATTTTCTCTGGCTGCTTCTCTTTGTTTCTGAGTCATGCTGACCTCCTTTAAGGATGTCTATCTAACTCGATCGTTTTCAGCCTATCAGATTCCAGCGATGCTTAAAAATGCATCAGTTTATGCTTCATTAACTATCGATATAGTGCTTTTCCTGAAAGCGGGGAGAGCAGATAGCTAGAAAGATCAGATCTTTATCGCCAGGATTGCTGATTCGCTGTCTGATTTGGGGCGGAATCAACACGACATCACCGGTTTTGACCCTTTTTGGTGCGTCATCGCCGACTTCGACATCACCTTCACCTTCGAGAATCACATAGCGTTCTGTCGTCCCACTGAGCCGGTGCCAGGCTGTGGTGACGTCCGGCGTCACTTTGACGCGGGCAATTGACACATTCGGATCATGCGGGTCATTGGATAATTCGTTAATAAAGCAGCCTTCGACAAAGAAATACTCTCGGCCCGGATCGAAGTATTTGATATAACTGGTCATGCGCCGATAGTAATGGGTTTTTGCACGGAAGAGAATCAAATTCTGCGGATCTGATTTTCTATCTGACTGATGAGCTTGATAAATTCTGGCATCAGTTATGCAAAAGCTTGTATGACACAACTCGCTGAGAGGTGCGCTATGAGATGGTTCCTGCTACTCATGTCCCTGGTCTTCCCCAGTGCCCAGGCAGATGATTTTATCCCATGGAGTCGGGTTGTATTATCAGGTGGTGTGCATACCATGATGGGATTTGCGCCGCCGGAGCTGCGCCGTGCTGATGTGCTCAATATTTTTATTGAAGGTGATGGCAGGCCCGGTGTCGCCCTGAAGCTGGCCCAGGAAATCGGTGCAAACAGCGTCTACATTGGTCGCCCATGCCAATACCTGCGTGCGAATCGAATGAATACCTGTGGTAAGGACGTATGGACCTCTCACCGCTATTCAGGTCAGGTGATTCGCTCAATGAACCGAGCCATTTCGGCGATGAAAATCCGTTACCAGGCTAAACAGGTTCGTCTGATAGGCTTTTCCGGTGGCGGTACTGTCGCGAGCATTGTTGCGGCCGTGCGTGATGATGTGGATCTGCTTGTCACCGTGGCCGGTAATCTGGACCATAAGCGCTGGACGGACTTCAATCAAATTGATCCACTGGATGGCTCACTCAACCCCATCAACTTCAGCGAAGCGCTGGAAGCCGTTCCGCAGATCCACCTAATCGGCGAACGCGATGATGTTGTCCCGGGCTCGGTACTGACATCGTATCTTTCGCATATGAAAACACTGGACAATGTACAAAGCTATATCGTGGTGGGCGCCGACCATACCTGCTGCTGGTCACTGGCACTGGCAGATGTTTTGAACTAGAAAAGAAAAAGCCCCTCGGGAAGGGGCTTTTTCCGGGTGAGAAGGATATAAAGCAACTAGCGGTTGCAGATGTACATGGTCACTTCAAATCCATAACGCATATCTGAGTATTCTGGTTTAGTCCACATGGTTCTCTCTCCTGTTAAGGTTATATAAAACGCCGGGGTTTCCCTGAAGCGTTGATTGAATTATGGCGTGGACTCATTATCAAGTCTAACGATTAAATCAGATTAATATTATCGTAAAATACGATTATTGACTCGCCAGCCAGTCGTCATCTGATTCTTCATTCATGCCTTCAAACAGGTAAGTTGAGAGATACCGTTCACCGGTATCAGGCAGCATGGCCAGAATGCTTGAGCCGTTTTCTGCTTTCTCTGCAACCTTCATCGCTGCCGCCAGCGTGCCACCACAGGAGAGGCCAACAAAAATGCCTTCTTCACTGGCCAGGCGCAGCGCCCAGTGCTTGGCTTCTTCATCGGTGACGGGATAGAGTTCATCATAGACATCACGATTGAGCACATCAGGCACAAAATCCGGGGTCCAGCCCTGAATCTTATGTGGGTTCCAGTCACCACCAGCCAGCATTGACGCGGCAGCAGGCTCGGTCGCGACCACTTTGGTGTCAGGACGTGCGAGTTTGATCATTTCACCGGCACCGGTCAAAGTACCGCCGGTGCCCCAGCCGGAGACCCAGTAATCGAGGCGCTTGCCGGCAAAGTCCCGCAAAATCTCAGGCCCTGTGGTGTTTCTGTGGTAAGCCGGATTAGCCGGGTTTTCGAATTGACGCGCCAGAAACCAGCCATGTTTCTTTGCCAGTTCTTCGGCTTTCTTGACCATACCGGTGCCTTTTTCTGCTGCCGGCGTCAGAATGACCTTGGCACCCAGGGCGCGCATAATTTTGCGGCGTTCTACCGAGAAGGTTTCCACCATGGTGGCAACAAAAGGATAACCCTTGGCAGCGCAGACCATGGCCAGTGCGATACCGGTGTTGCCGGAGGTCGCTTCAACGACTGTCTGGCCGGGTTTGAGCACGCCGCGCTTTTCAGCATCATCGATGACCGCAAAGGCGAGTCGGTCCTTAACCGAACCCATCGGGTTGAATGATTCGACCTTGACGTACATATCGACATGGTCGGGTGCGATATTATTGAGGCGGACAACGGGCGTGTTGCCGATAGTATCGAGAATGCTGTTGTAAATCATAGCTACAGTGTCTTATTGGAAAGTCGAATAGCAAGCTTACATTAATTTGTGCCCGGGAAAAAATGTCAGGCAGCTTGGATCACCTGATGCCTGTCAAGGCAGACAAAACAGCCTTATAACTCGCCGTTTTCATAGTCCTCAATCAGCGCTTCAGCACGGGCTTGATCGTCCTCGTGGACAAACACATGGGCAAAGTCGGCCGCAGGCAGATCGCCCACGGCGCCCTGTAAATAATGACCACCGACATGACAGTCGATGTCATGACTCTTGAGCATGCCCGCGACGATATGGGCTTCCAGAATATTATTGGCACGAAACACCAATTGCATAAAAAGCTCCGGTTGCTGGGCCTGTCGTTTTGAGTGTAGCGCGTTATGGGGACAAAAACAGCTACCGAAGTAGCTGTTCTATTTGATGCACAGGCCCAGGTTTAGTTGGGGCTGCTGACGTGGATCTGCTGTTTGGTGGATTGTTTGGCCGGCTTTTTGTGGCTTTCGATATTGGCCGTCTTTTCCAGTGCTTTGAGAATATTCTGGCGGGTGATTGAGCCGACCAGACGATTGTCTTTGACCACCGGCAGACATTTGAAAGCGGTTTGAAGAAAAGTTTCGGCGACTTCAATGATTGAGGCTTCAACATCGACGGTCTGGCAGCCCTCATGCATGAATTCGGCGACTTTGCCGGCTGCTTCACCCTGGTAAGCTGCATTGAGCGCGACCTGCATGCAGTCCTTTTCTGACAGGAATCCGATCAGGTTGCCGTGATGATCAATGACCGGGGCACCGGAAATCTTGAACTCAATCAATTGATGAATCGCACGCAGCACATCCATATCCGGTGTGAAGGTGATTTTGGTGCCATTCATATAGTCTTTAACTTTCAACGGTGCGAGCATGGCTTCTCTCCTGTGACCTTATTGTTGTTCTGCTTTACGGCGGGCACATTCCTCTTTTTCCTCAAGAGAGCAGGCACCGCCGCAGCTACCACCCAAACCGACCTGGTTGAGACCGCCACAACTGCCCTTGATCGATGAACGACCAAACAGGACGCCGATAGCCATGCCGGCAACGACGAGCAGCAGTATTACAAAGGTGGCGATAAAGGTAGTCATTTAGCCTCCAAAGTCGTCAAGCAGGATATTCTCACGCTCGACACCCAGATCTTCCAGCATGCTGATCACGGCAGCATTCATCATTGGCGGACCACAGATATAGAACTCGCAGTCTTCCGGTGCCGGATGATCTTTCAGGTAATTGTCATACAGCACATTATGGATAAAGCCAGTGTACCCCTGCCAGTTATCTTCGGGAAGTGGGTCGGACAGGGCAACATTCCAGGTAAAGTTATCGTTTTCTGAAGCCAGTTGATCGAAATCTTCGGTGTAGAACATTTCACGCAGACTACGGGCACCGTACCAGAAGGTCATCTTGCGCTTGCTCTTCAAACGGCCCAGCTGGTCGAAGATATGCGAACGCATCGGCGCCATACCGGCACCACCACCGATGAACACCATTTCTTTGTCGGTATCTTTGGCAAAGAATTCACCGAAGGGACCGGAAATCGTGACTTTATCACCCGGTTTCAGATCAAAGATATAGGAAGACATCTGGCCCGGTGGAATATCGTCCTGATCCGGCGGTGGCGAGGCAATCCGCACGTTGAGCATAACGATGCCTTTCTCCAGTGGATAGTTGGCCATGGAATAGGCGCGCACCACATCTTCTTTGACCACGGACTTGTAACGCCACATATCGTAACGGTCCCAGTCGCCACGGTAATCGTCTTCAATGGTGAAGTTCTTATATTCCACCGTGTGCGGCGGACATTCAATCTGAATAAAGCCACCGGCGCGGAAGTTAACGTCTTCGCCTTCCGGCAGTTCCAGCACCAGTTCCTTGATGAAGGTCGCCACGTTATGGTTGGAGCGAACGGTACACTCCCATTTCTTAACACCGAAGACCTCTTCCGGCACTTCGATTTTCATATCCTGCTTGACCGAGACCTGACAGGACAGACGCTCACCGTCGTGCGCTTCGCGTTTGGTAATGTGGGATTCTTCAGTGGGCAGAATGGAGCCGCCGCCCTCAAAAATCTTGACCTTGCACTGACCGCAGGTACCGCCGCCACCACAGGCAGATGACACAAACAGATCGGCATCCGCCAGCGCGCCCAGCAGTTTGCTGCCCGGCTTGGTTTTGATGGTCTTCTCATCATTGATGATGATATTGACATCACCGGTGGAGACCAGACGTGAGCGTGCGCCCAGGATCAGGAACACCAGGGCCATGATGATCAGGGTGAAAAGTACGATACCAAGTATGATTTCCATTACAGCTGTATCCCCGAAAATGACATAAATCCAAGCGCCATCAGGCCCGCGGTAATGAAGGTGATACCCAGACCCTGCAGCCCGTCAGGCACGTCGGAGTATTTGAGCTTCTCGCGAATACCGGCAATCGCAGTAATCGCCAGTGCCCAGCCGAAGCCACTACCAAGACCGTAAGTGACGCTCTCTGCGAAGTTGTAATCACGCTCTACCATGAACAGGGTGCCGCCGAGGATGGCGCAGTTTACGGTAATCAGTGGCAGGAAAATGCCGAGGGCGTTGTACAGAGCCGGTACATACTTATCCATCGCCATTTCCAGGATTTGTACCATCGCAGCAATCACGCCGATATAACTGATGAGACCCAAAAAGCTCAGATCCACTTCCGGCAGACCGGCCCAGGCCAGTGCACCGTCTTTGAGTAGATACTGATAAATCAGGTTATTGGCCGGCACCGTGATGGTTTGTACCAGAATCACAGCGATGCCCAGACCCAGTGCGGTTTCGATTTTCTTGGAGACCGCCAGGAAAGTACACATGCCCAGGAAGAAGGCCAGCGCCAGGTTCTCGACGAAAATCGCCCGCATAAAGAGGCTCAGGTATTGTTCCATTTAGAGTACCTCCGTCCGGTGAACCTGGTGAATCTGATAATCCGGTTTCTCCACCTGTTCTTTCTTCCAGGTACGAATGCCCCAGATCATCAGGCCGATAACAAAAAACGCGCTGGGTGGCAGCAGCATCAGACCGTTGGGTACATACCAGCCACCTTCACTGGCAACCGGAATCACCTGAACCCCGAACAATTTGCCGGCCCCCAGCAGTTCACGGAAAAACGCGACCGACATCAGAATCAGGCTGTAACCCAGCCCATTACCAATACCATCCAGGAAGCTGAGCAGCGGTGGGTTTTTCATCGCGTAGGCTTCTGCCCGGCCCAGTACGATGCAGTTGGTGATGATCAAACCGACAAATACAGACAGCTGCTTGCTGGCCTCATAGGCATAAGCCTTGAGAATCTGATCGACGATAATGACCAGTGAAGCAATGATGGTCATCTGTACGATGATGCGGATATTGCCCGGAATATGTTTGCGGATGGCACTGATGAACGCGCCCGAGAAGGCGCACACTGTGGTCAGTGCGATGCACATGATGAGCGAGGCCATCATGTTGGTCGTCACCGCCAAAGCCGAACAAATGCCCAACACCTGCAGGGTGATGGGGTTATTGTCGATTAACGGATCGATAACATTGGTTTTTGCTTGACTAGCCATCTGTTACTTCCCCAATTCGCTACGCATATTTTTCAGGTAAGGACCAAAACCGTGGTCACCCAACCAGTATTGCAGCAGGTTAGTGACACCATTACTGGTCAGGGTCGCGCCGGACAGGCCATCGACTTTGTGCTCAGCATCGGCGGTCTTGGCATCGACATAACCACGGATGACGCGGATTTCGACATTGCCCTCTTCATCAAAGACTTTTTTACCATCCCACTTGGCGCGCCATTTCGGGTTGTCTACTTCGCCGCCCAGACCCGGGGTTTCAGCATGTTCGTAAAAGCGCAGGCCGGTGATGGTATTGAAGTCACCTTCCAGCGACAAAAAGCCATACAGGGTAGACCAGAGTCCATAACCATGAACCGGCAAAACAACCTGTTTGATGGTATCGCCTTCGGTCAGCAGATAAACCGGTGCCATATTGGCACGGCGGCTGATACCTGCGATATCCTGACCGCCCGGCAAGGCCACACTCATCATCGGATCCGCAGAGGCTTTACGCTGGTCGTAAACAACCGGGTCGATATCTGAAATGGCATACAGGCCTGTATCCAGATCAACCAGTTTGACCTCAAAGCGACTGAACAGCTCATCCAGTGTGCCTTCCTGATCACTCAGGCCGGTTACAGCAAGAATATTGCGTTTGATATCGTCTTTTTTGTTACTGGTTTGCAGCGGTTTCAGTGATACTGCCGCGGTTGATACCAGGATCGAACAGACCAGGCACAACATAATCGCCACAAACAGGGTTTTCTTGGGATTGTCATTAGGCAGACTCAGAAAGCTGCCCAGAAATCCTTTTTTCTCAGTTGAATCAGCCATTGACTTCACTTCGTTTCAATCTGCGTTTGATGTTCGCCTGCATCACAAAGTGATCGATCAGCGGCGCAAACATATTGCCGAACAGGATTGCCAGCATGATGCCTTCCGGAAAGGCCGGGTTGACCACACGGATCAGTACTGCCATGAAACCAATCAAAAAGCCGTATATCCAGCGGCCCTTGTCGGTCATTGCAGCGGAAACCGGGTCAGTCGCCATAAACACCATACCAAAGGCGATACCGCCAATCGTCATATGCCAGTACCAGGGCACACCGAACATCGGGTTGGTGTCACTGCCGATCAGGTTGAACAGCAGGGTGGTGGCGACCATGCCAAGGAAAACGCCGAAAATGATCCGGTAATTAGCCACCCGGGTATAAATCAGGAAAGCAGCACCAATCAGAATCGCTAATGTGGAGGTCTCACCTAGAGAGCCCGGAATCATGCCAAAGAAAGTTTGCGACCAGGTGTAACCTGCCTCTTTGATTGCTTCAACACCGCCGGAGGCAGCCAGAGCCAGTGGCGTTGCACCGGTGTAGCCATCGACCGCAGTCCACACTGCATCACCCGACATTGAGGCAGGATAAGCAAAATACAGGAAAGCACGGCCGGTCAGTGCGGGGTTGAGGAAGTTCTTGCCGGTTCCGCCGAATACCTCTTTACCCAGTACCACACCGAAGATGATACCCAAAGCCACCATCCACAGCGGCGTTGAGGGCGGCAGGGTCAGGGTGTAGAGCATCGAGCTGACCAGGAAGCCCTCATTGACTTCGTGGTTTCGCACAGCAGCAAAGATGACCTCGAACAGACCACCGGCCGCCAGCGTCACGATATACATCGGCAGGAAGTAAAGCAGCCCATGGAACATATTGGCAAACAGACTGTTGGGGTCATAGCTGATGCCCAGTGTCGTCATCAGCCAGTGGCGCCAGCCTTCACCTGCATCCATGCCAATCTGGGCCATCGCCGAGTTAGCCTGGAAGCCGGTATTCCACAGCATCAGTAACAACACCGGGAAGGTCGCGACCACCACATAACTCATGACCCGCTTGAGGTCGATGGCGTCACGCACGTGCGGTGAACCGCGTGTCACATCGCCCGGGGAGTAGATGAAGGTATCGACCATCTCATACAGGGCGTAATACTTCTCGTAAGGGCCGCCTTTCTGAAATTGCGGCTCGATACGATCAAGGAAACGTCTTAACCGCGCCATGATTATCCTTCTTTCTCAATTTGTGTCAGGTTGGTCCGCAGTGCCGGGCCATAGTCATATTTACCGGAGCAGACAAAGGAGCACAGTGACAGGTCTTCTTCGTCCAGTTCCAGACAACCCAGCGCCTGGGCAGAGTCAGTATCCTTGACCAGTAATGCACGCAACAGTTGCGTCGGCAGAATATCCAGCGGCATCACCCTCTCGAATACACCGACGGGAACCATCGCACGGGGACTGCCGTTCTGCGAGGTGGTCAACGCCAGATCTTTTTTCGGAAACAGGCTGGAAATAAACACATTCAGCGCCGAGAACTTGTTTTTGCCACCTGGACGAATCCAGCCCAGTAATTCACGTTCGGTACCTTCAGCAATCACTGACAACTGGTTGTGATAGCGACCGAGATAAGCGGCCCAGTTATTGGCGGTGTGGCCGTGCAGGACGGAGCCGGAAATAATTCGCGCCTGGACATTCTGAATTTCACCAAAGACGATGTCTTCCGTGCTGGCACCCAGCCGGGTACGAATCAGACGTGGCTTGTTGACCAGCGGGCCGGCAAATGAAATGACACGCTCAGTCCAGAGACGGCCGCTGGTAAACAGCTTGCCGATGGCAATCACGTCCTGGTAATTGATGGTCCAGACGGTTTTGCTGGCACTGACCGGATCCAGATTGTGAATATGGGTGCCAGGCAGGCCGGCAGGGTGCGGGCCGGAGAAAGTATGAATCTCGATATTGTCACGATGGCTGACCGGCAAAGCAGTGTCAGGCGCCTGACAGACAAACTGTTTACCGTCAGTCAGCTGACTGATGACAGTCAAACCGTGTTTAAAGTCTTCAGCATATTCGTTGATGATGACGCTGGGATCGGCAGCCAGTGGATTAGTATCAATGGCGGTGACAAAAATCGAGTGCGGGGTGGAGTCAAGTGCCGGTGAGCGGCTGTAGGGGCGGGTTTTGAATGACAGCCAGAGGCCGGAGTCGACCAGATTCTTCTGAATGTCCTGCCGTTCCAGTTTATCCAGGCTGGCGACATCATATTGCTGGAAGCTGACCTCTTCATCGCCTTCCAGATCAATCACCACTGACTGAAGGACCCGCTTGGCACCGCGATTAATCGCGCGGACCTTACCAGCACCGGGCGCGGTGAACAGCACGCCGGGGTTTTTCTTGTCCTCAAACAGAGCCTGCCCCAGCTTCACCTGCTGGCCTTCCTCAACCAGCATGGTGGGACGCATGCCCACATATTCAGTACCCAAGACCGCTACCGATTTGACAGGGTTGCCGTCAAAGATAGATTGTTCGGGTTTACCCGAGATGGGCAAATCCAGCCCTTTCTTAATCGAGAAATGCATGATTTCACCTGGTTGAGACAACGGACGTGTCTGCTGTCTGACTGTCGCTAATTTTTAGCCCAATAGTATAAGTAATGGGGGGAGTGAAGGGAAGCGAAAAAGCCTGGAGAAAAAGAGGTATTTACGACGTTGGTTTTTTATGCCGGTCATCTTCCTTGAGCCAGATGAATGAAATCATAAAGGCCAGCACCGTGAGAGCACTGGCTAACAGATAGGTCCACATCGGGCCCGGGGTCAGCCACAGATAACCACTGATAAGGCTGCCCAGCGCACCGCCGGCACCAAAGCTGACACTGCTGTAGAGTGCCTGCCCACGTCCCTGCGTTTTGCCGATAAAGTGACGATGCACCCAGGCAATTGCTGCGGCATGATAGGTGCCGTAGCTGGCTGCGTGCAGCAACTGGGCAAAGATTAGCAGGGACAGGTTTTGCGGAAACAGCGCAATCAAAAGCCAGCGTAATGCGCTCAACAGCAGGCTGGCTAGTAGGACGTAACGCAGTCCAAACCGCGGCAGCCAGCGATGCATAAACAGAAATACCACGACTTCGGCAAGCACGCCCAGCGCCCACAACTGACCGATGAGTCCGCGACCGTAGCCGTATTGCTCAAGATAAATGGTGTAGAACGTGTAGTAGGGACCATGGCTGGCCTGTGCCAGAAAGCACATGGCCAGAAAGGCAATCACGGCGGGTCTTTTTAGCAGTTGGCCCAGCGAGACATGCTCCAGGCTCATATGTCTGGAAGCAGACTCCGGTACGCTCAGGCTGACCAGCCAGATCCCGGCGGTGCTTAACAGCAGCGCAATGGGTACGATACCCGGATCAAAAACTTCCAGCAGCCAGCCCAGGCTCATGACAATGACAATGAAGCCGACCGACCCCCACACCCGGACTTTGCTGTAATGGTGGCTGTGTTCTCCCAGGTGCTGCAGCGTGGTCACTTCAAACTGAGGCAATGAGGCGTTCCAGAAAAAGCTGAACAGCAGCAGGGTGCCGGCCACCCAGAGGTAGGACTGGTCGACAAAGATGCCGGCGAACACCAGGGTGGCCGCAAAACTGGCCGAGCGCACAATGCGCATACGGTGTCCCTTGTGATCGGCAATCCAGCCCCAGACATTGGGGGCGACGATCCGTGACGCCAGTAGAATCGCTGTCAGCTCACCAATCTGACTGGCTGAAAAGCCTTCCCATTGCAGATACAGGCTCCAGTAGGGAACCAGCACGCCAAGACAGGCAAAATAAAAGAAATAGAATCCCGACAGGCGCCAGTATGGAACTTGGGATAAAGGCACTTAGGGTTTTTGAGCCGGGATGATGGGCGTATCCGTCGTTACATCCATGTTCTGAGCGCGATGACGCAAAACATGATCCATCAGCACCAGCGCCAGCATGGCCTCGGCAATCGGTGTCGCGCGGATACCGACACAGGGGTCATGACGACCTTTGGTTACAACTTCAATCGGATTACCCGCTTTGTCGATACTGCGGCCCGGGATGCTGAGGCTGGAAGTCGCTTTGAGGGCCATCGACACCAGAATGTCCTGACCGCTGGTAATACCGCCCAGCGTACCGCCGGCATTATTAGACAGAAACCCTTCCGGGGCGATTTCATCACGGTGCTCACTGCCTTTCTGGGTCACGGCGTCAAAGCCGGCACCGATTTCAACGCCTTTGACCGCGTTGATACTCATCATCGCATGGGCGATATCGGCATCGATACGGTCAAAAATGGGTTCGCCCAGACCAGGCGGCACATGGCGAGCTACCACATTGATACGGGCGCCGATCGAGTCACCTTTCAGCGACTTCATATAGTCTTCCAGTGCCTGTTCCTTATCCGGATCCGGGCAGAAGAAAGCACTGTTGTCGATATGGTCCCAGTCGATTTTTTCGATTTTGACCGGGCCCAGCTGGGCCAGATAACCCTGAATTTCTATGCCATAACGTTCGCGCAGGTACTTTTTGGCAATACCACCGGCAGCCACACGCATGGCAGTTTCTCGGGCAGAAGAGCGGCCACCGCCACGGTAATCGCGAACCCCGTATTTCTGGTGATAGGTATAGTCTGCATGGGCCGGGCGGAACTGATTCATGATGTTGCCGTAATCCTTGGAGCGCTGATCGACGTTTTCGATCAACATGCCAATCGGCGTGCCGGTGGTTTTGCCTTCGAAAACCCCGGATAGAATTTTGACCTCGTCTGCTTCCTTACGCTGGGTGACAAAACGGGTCTTACCCGGCTTGCGACGGTCCAAATCGTTTTGCAGATCAGTCTCGCTCAGTGCCAGTCCCGGCGGGCAGCCATCGACGATACAACCGATTGCCGGCCCGTGGCTCTCGCCGAAAGTGGTGACAGTGAACAGTTTTCCAAAGGTGTTACCAGACATAACAATTCCGAATCTAGACAATAAACAGCGTGGCAAAGCCGAGGAAGGCCATAAAGCCAACCACATCGGTCACCGTGGTGAGCAGCACACTGCCTGACAGCGCCGGGTCAATCCCCAGTTTTTTCAGCCCCAGCGGAATGGTCACACCGGCCAGCGCGGCGGCTATCAGGTTGATAATAATGGCGGTGCCTATCAGCACCCCGAGCGAGACGTTATTAAACCAGATCACAGTCACAATCGCGATAGTCACGGCCCAGATTACGCCGTTGACAGCGCCAACCAGCATTTCCTTTCGAAGCAGCCAGCGCTGGTTTTTATCATTCAACTGCCCCAGTGCCATTGAGCGAATGACCAGTGTCAGCGTCTGACTGCCCGCGATCCCGCCCATACTGGCCACAATGGGCATCAAAACAGCGAGCGCGACCACTTTTTCGATCGTCGTGTCAAACAGGCCAATGACCCAGGAAGCCAGAAACGCAGTCAGCAAATTAACACCCAGCCAGACCGAACGGCGGTTGACACTGCGCTTGACGCCGGCAAAGGTATCCTCGTCTTCACCCAGACCCGCCATGCTCAGCATTGAATGCTCGGCATCATCACGGATAACGTCCACTACGTCATCAATGGTGATACGACCCAGCAGATGATGATCCTTATCGATCACCGGTGCTGAAATCAGATCATGTTTCTCAAACCGGCGAGCGACATCCCGGTCTGACATATTGGCAGGAATCGGCTCCACCTGATGCGACATCACTTCACTGACCAGCAGCGAGCGGCTGCGACTCACCACCTGTGACAGGCGCAGGGTGCCAAGGTAATGGTCGTTATGATCGACCACGTACAAACTGTCGGTGTTTTCCGGCAGTTCCCCCAGCATGCGCAGGTAACGCAATACCACTTCCAGTGTGATATCGGTACGCACAGTGATGACGTCGGTGTTCATCAGACCGCCGGCCGTGTCTTCCTCATAACCCAGCACCGCTTCCACCCGGCGACGGTGCTGACTGTCCATGGCCCGCAGCACTTCGTGCACGATGTGATCGGGCAGATCCTGCAGAATGTCAGCGACGTCGTCGGTATCGAGATCTTCGGTAGCGTTGATGAGGTCGGCGGTGTCCATCTCCGTCATCAGATCGGTACGGACTTCCTCACCCATGTAAGACAGCACGTCACCCCGCAAATCGGGGTTAATCAGCGGCCAGCAGATTTTACGTTCGTTAGGAGGGAGAGATTCCAGCAGGTGAGCGGTTTCCGCCGGATGCAGACCGGCCAGCAATCGGCGCATGCGCACAAAGCGACCGCTCTGTAACGCATCAGAGAGGGTATCGATTGAATGATTCAGGGTGTGATGGTGGTCCAGCTCTGACATATCCAGGTCTCAACGGCGGCGGTGATTCGGATCCGTGCTTCGGCCGTTATTTTAGCCTGCTTGCCGGCAACTGAATAGCGCCGGAGCCGGATTAAGTGTCAGTCAGAGCGATACCGGCGAAACTTAAACCGGCTACACAATGGGGTATGAAGCGGTCTTTAATGGTCAGGGCCGTTGATCTGTTCCAGCAGCATGTCAACTTCCAGCGGATCAGTCGCGTTCATGATGTCCAGCGTGTTAATTGGCAACTGGCTCAGTTCGGTTTCGTTAATCACCTGCTTGACCTCCAGCAAGGCATTGGGATGCATACTGAAGCTCTCCAGTCCCATCGCCAGCAGCAGGCGGGTATAACGTGGGTCGCCGGCCATCTCACCACACATCGACACTTCCACATTGTGTTTCTTGCCGGCCTGCAGCGTCATATTGATCAAACGCAGCACGGCCGGGTGCAGTGGGTCATACAGGTAGTTGACGTGGTCGTCGATACGGTCGATTGCCAGTGTGTACTGGATCAGGTCATTGGTACCGATCGACAGAAAGTCGACATGGCGCGCAAACATCTCTGCACAAACCGCGCTGGCCGGGATTTCGATCATCGCACCGATCTTGATGTGGTGGTCGTATTCGAGATGTTCCATATCGAGTTCGTGCTTGCATTGTTCCAGAATATGCCGCGCCTGCAACAGTTCATGCATCGTGGAAATCATCGGGAACATGACCTTAATCTTGCCGTAGGCCGAAGCCCGCAGAATGGCGCGCAACTGGGTCCGGAACATGGTGGGCTGGCTCAAACAAAGGCGAATGGCCCGCAGACCCAACGCCGGATTGGTGACCACTGTCTGATTCAGGTGACGCCCGCCATCGACGGTTTTATCGGCGCCCAGGTCAAAAGTCCGGATTGTGACTGGTTGTCCGTTCATGCCTTCCACCACATCACGGTAGGCGGCAAGCTGTTCTTCCTCTTCCGGTGGCGCCAGCCGGTTCATATAGAGAAATTCGGTCCGGTACAGGCCGATACCCTGGGCACCGGCCGCACTGATGGTCGTAATATCTTCCGGCAATTCCGCATTAGCCAGCAGGGTAATCGACTTGCCATCACGGGTTTTGGTCGGCTGCGACTTATAGCGACTCAGCGACGAGATATGTTCACGAAAGGCGATCAGTCGGCGTTCATATTCATCCTGAGTGGTCTCATCGGCGCCCAGCAGCATAATGCCGGTTTCGCCATCGACAATCAGCGGTTCGTTGTCCTGCACGTAGCGACGCACCGATTCGACACCGACAATCGCCGGAATGCCAAGACTGCGGGCCAGAATGGTGGTGTGTGAAGTGGCACCACCGTGTTCGGTGACGAAAGCAACAATGCCCTGGTGCTGCATCAGGACGGTATCGGCCGGGGTCAAATCCTCGGCGATGATGATATGGCCCTTGAGACGGCCATCGGGGATTTCATGATCAGCGACTTCCTGATCAGTCAGAATCCGATGAATGCGGTTGACGACATGATCGACATCATCGCGGCGTGTGCGCAGATAAGGGTCATCCATCTCGTTAAACACATTGATCAGCGCATCCCGCTGCAACTGCAGAGCCCACTCGGCATTACAGCGGCGCTGACGAATCATATCCACAGGCACCTTGTTGAGTGAGGAGTCACCCAGCATTAACAGGTGGGTGTCGATAAACGAGGTAACGTCAGCCGGCGCATTGGCCGGGATATGATTACGGATCGATTTGAGCTGTTGTTTGGCCTGTTCAATCGCATCCAGAAAGCGATCAACTTCCTGCTCGATGGCAAATGCCGGGATCAGGTATTCGCGGACATCAGGCTGATTGTGAAAAAGAATATGGGCGCGGCCCATCGCAATGCCACGTGAGACGCCGATACCCTGCAGCTCAAGTGTCATTCCCCTTCTCCAAAATAATCATTAATCAGACTGCCAATGGCATCCAATGCTGCTTCGGCATCATCACCGACAGCATGAATACGGATTTCTGTCCCTTTGGCAGCGGCCAGCATCATGACACCCATAATGCTTTTTCCATTGACAGTACGGCCATCACGGGAGACGGTGATGTCTGCCTGATACGCTGAGGCGGTGGTGACAAATTTGGCGGCAGCGCGGGCGTGCAGTCCGAGTTTGTTAATAATTGTGTATGTCTGTTCCATCATTTACTTGAGTATCCCGAGTGATGACAGCGGACCACACCTTCCTGGCCGCCACTCAGTGCTTTGACTTCCAACTCATCCAGACTCAATGCCGGGTAATTCAGCACCCGTATCAGCATCGGCAGATTCAGTCCTGACACCACACGGATATCCGAGCGATCCGAGACCGCGCAGGCGATATTACTCGGTGTCGAGCCGAACATATCGGTCAGAATCAAAATCCCGTTGCCTTGATCCAAGCCTTTCAGATCCTCATCGAGCTCCAACAGAATGGCCTCTGGCTGATCTCTGGATTCAATAGACAAAACTTTAGTCGGTAGTGGACAGCAGGACAGCATCTGCCTGGCCGTGTTAATCAACTCAGTGCCGATGTTGTTGTGTGATACGAGTAAAATGCCTACGGTCATCTCATCTCTCTAAAAATCAAACTGCTGCGGTCCTGACTCTGACAACAACAGTCTCATGACGGCTTTGAATGTAATGGATATCCTCTGTCCAGGCAAATAGTTCCAGCCTCCAGAGTCTGTTAACGCTGCCCATCCATGAGCGGGGGTCATGATTGCATTTGTGCTGCCTGACGACGCCGAAGTTCCAGATTGGCATCGGCCTGATGCTGCATCTTGAGCCAGGTGAGCAGGCGCGAGCTAACACTGGCGGCGGCGTTTGGATTTAATCTGATGCTGGGTAACTGCTGCTGTAACAAGGTGGTCGTTTGTTGCTGGCCTTCGAGTTTTCCGGGTAAGGGGTTGGGGTTGAGCTCAACGATATACTGCAGTGGCGCCGATTCCACTGTGGCACTGATACCGAACAGTTTTTCGATATCAATAGTGCCCAGTTCACGGCTGTTCAACAGACCCTTGAGCATATTCGGGCAGTGCCCGTAGAGTTGGTTATCACTGCAACTGACTTCAATCACATCATCAGCTACCAGTTGATGACCTTCTGACACCAGTTCCAGCGCCAGGCTGCTTTTACCCATGCCGGCCTCACCGGTAATCAGCACGCCCTGGCCATGAATACAGACCATAACACCATGGCAGGAGTGACTTTCCCTCTGCGCTTTCATGGCTTAGTCATCATCAATCGATAACAGCAGTTCAAAGATGGCATCGGCACTGTCAGCGTGGCGGATTTGATCGCAGATTTCCGGGTCTCGGAACAGGGAGACCAGGCGGGAAAGGTGTTGCAGGTGATGATCGGTATCTTCTTCCGGCACCAGCAGGCCAAAAGCAATATCGATGGGTTGATTGTCAGCGGATTCGAAAGCGACCGGATTTTCCAGGGTGAGCATGGCGGCAATGGTATGCGTCAGACCGGGCACCCGGGCGTGGGGAATCGCCACGCCCTTGCCCAGTCCGGTACTGCCGAGTCGCTCTCGCTCGAGTAAGACCTGGAATATTTTCTCTGCTGTTGTCGCGGTCGTATTGGCAGCCAGTTTCTGACTCAGGTTCTCCAGTACTTTTTTCTTGCTGGAGGCCGAATCGCGGAAACTGATGCTGTCTGCGTTAACCAATAAAGCGGCAATGAGCATAGAAAGTCCTGTGAATTGAATTAATTACTTCTGTGCTTCATATCGGCACCGACCGCTTGATGGTGGTCAGTGATTTTATCTTTATGCTTGATGATTTGACGATCCAGCTTGGCGACCAGATTCTCAATCGCACTGTACATGTTTTCGTTTTCATCGGAGGCGAACAAATCAGCGCCACTGACATGGACTGTCGCTTCGGCTTTCTGACGCTGTTTTTCCACAGAGAGAATCACATGAACATTGGTCATATTATCGAAGTGACGTGTCAGTTTTTCGAACTTTTTGTTGACGTGATCACGCAGGCTGTCAGTGATATCGATGTGTTGTCCGCTTAAATTTAATTGCATAAAAAAGACTCCTCTAGAGTGGTGATGACTGATTCAAACCAGTCGTTTTCGCTCGTTCGATGGCGCGATGGCCAGCGTCTCGCGATACTTTGCAATCGTTCTGCGAGCGACGTTGATCCCTTGATCACCGAGAATGGCGGCGATCTTACTGTCACTCAGGGGTTTGCGCGGGTTTTCAGCCGCGACCAGTTTTTTGATGATAGCGCGGATTGCCGTGGCTGAACATTCACCCCCTGCTTCCGTGCTGACATGGCTGGAAAAGAAATACTTCAACTCGAAGATACCGCGCGGGGTGTGCAGGTATTTACGGGTGGTTACCCGCGAAATCGTGGACTCGTGCATTTCCACGGCTTCTGCGATATCAGCCAGTACCAGTGGTTTCATTGCTTCTTCACCATGGTCAAGAAAATCTTTCTGCCGCTCCACAATGGCTTCAGTGACTTTGAGTAGCGTCTCGTTACGGCTTTGCAGGCTTTTCAGAAACCAGCGCGCTTCCTGCAGATTATTCTTGAGGTAGGTGTTCTCGGCACTGTTATCGGCACGGTTGACCAGTTGCGCGTAGTGTTCGGCAATCTGCAAGCGCGGTGCATTATCCGGGTTCAGCGATAACTGCCACTTGCCCTGATATTTACGGGCGTAGACATCGGGCACGATGTATTCGGTGTTGTCTGTCTGGATCTGACTACCGGGGCGTGGGTTCAGCAGTTGAATTGAGCGTACCAGTTCGGTGAGTTCGTCGTCAGAGACCTTCAGGGCTCGTTTGATCTGCGCATAGTCGCGTTTAGCCAGCGTATCGAGGTGTTTGTCGATCAGTTCACGCAGCAAATCGATATGGGGAATGCCGGAAGCCTCGTAGACACGCAGCTGGATCAGCAGGCACTCACGCAAATCGCGCGCGGCCACACCGACCGGGTCAAAATGTTGAATCCGGTGCAGCACGGTTTCAATCTCATCGAGTTCCAGTTCTTCAAACTCCTCGCTGAGACTTTCGTGTATTTCTTCCAGGGTGGTTTTGAGATAGCCATCATCTTCCACCGAGTCAATGATCATGGTGGCAATAGTGGCTTCGGTCTCGGTGAAGGGGGTCAGACGCATTTGCCAAAGCAGATGCTGTTGCAGCGTATCTGTGCTTTCGTCCTGGTTTTCACGTTCCAGATCGCTATCCCCCATTGGACTGCTGCCAACACTGGAAACGTGCTGGTGGTCGTACATATCTTCCCATTTGGTGTCGACGGGCAGATCTTCGGGGATATCCTGGTTTTCCAACTGACTGATGTCGCGGCTGGCCTGATCGTCATCGCTGCGGCTGGCGGCATTCTGGTCGTAGTCGTAGTCTTCCTCGACTTCCAGCAAGGGATTGGTTTCCAGCGCTTCCTGAATTTCAGCCTGCAACTCCAGCGATGACAGTTGCAATAAGCGGATCGCCTGCTGCAGCTGCGGCGTCATCGAAAGACTTTGGCCTACACGTAGCTGTAATGAGGGTTTCACAAGTGTTTTTGGACTAATGTTGCGACCATGAGTTTATGTTACCGCAAGTCTTATGCCATTGCCTACAGGATATCGCCAATTTGTTCTGTGAACTGAAAAACAATCTGTTTGAGCACAGGCTACTGCGCAAGCCAAGCGCTAGAAAACACTCACCGCACTGGCTTTAAAATTAACCCAGACAGTATCCCCGAGCTGTAATGCCAGGTTGTGTAGTGAGGTGGGCGTTATCACCGCATAAAACGGTTCGCCGCAATCAATCAACAGGCGAATATGGCCGGCCTCTTCGGCAATCTGGGTTAAACGGCCGGCGAAACTGTTCAACACACTGGTGTGATGCAGTGGCTGATCAGACACAATAATCTGGCGTGGGTCGATGGCAATATGCCGGGCACCGGCATCGTTTTCACCGATATGAATTAACAGTTTGCCGGTATTGAATAGCTGTTGCTGGGTTTGCCCGTGATAAAGGTTCAGCAGAGGCGCGCTGGTGACGTGGCCATTGACCAGGTTGATGGATTTGTTGGCTATCGCCATCGCCTGCAACCGATCGTGGGTGGAGAAAATGACTGTTTTGCCATCCTGGGCGGCAAACTGACGAATGCTGGTTTCCAACTGGCGAATATGACGCTGATCCAGATGCGAGAAGGGTTCATCCAGCAGCAGAATATCAGGTTCATAGACAATCGCGCGGGCGATAGCGGCCCGCTTGAGCTCCCCCCCTGACAGGGTCGCTGCATCCTGATCCGCCTGTGGCATCAGATTGACTAGAGACAAGGTTTTTTCTATCAGCGCATGATGCTGTGGCCGGGGGATATGCTGTAATCTCAGTGCCAGCTTCAGGTTATCGCGGACGCTGCCATGCAGCATATAGGGTTGCTGGGTGACATAGCCGATGCGACGACGCTGCTCAGCGCTCAGTCTGGCACCCACAGTTTGTTTCAGCAGGGCGATCTGACCCTGATCGGGGCGCTGCACAAAAGCCAGCAGATTCATCAGAGTCGACTTGCCGGCGCCGTTTTCGCCGAGTAGGGCAGTGCTTTCATTGAGGCACAGACTTAAGGATGGGATAGTGAGCACGTCTCTGCCATCAAAGGCAACGCGAATATCACTGAGTTGATAAGCCGGTGTCATGATTTGGCCTTATTCAGAATCGATAGCAGGAAGTTCAGCACAAAGGCAATCAACAACAGCACCATGCCTAGCGCCAGACCCAGCTCGAATTCGCCTTTGCTGGTCTCCAGCGCGATAGCGGTGGTCATAGTGCGGGTAAATCCCTCGATATTGCCACCCAGCATCATAGCGGCCCCGACCTCACCAATAGCCCGACCGAAGCCGGTAATGACACCGGCCAGTATGGCAAAGCGGGTGGTCCGAATAACCTGCAGCATCATCGGCAGTGTCCGTGCGCCGAGGCTTTTTAATGTTGGTATCAAGCGTGGGTCAGCTGAATTTACGGCAGTCACCGTCAGGTTCATCATAATGGGGAAAATCAAAATGGCCTGGGCGATGATGATTGCTGTCGGGGTATAGAGCAGGCCCCAATCACCCAGCGGCCCGGCCCGGCTGAACAGACCATAAAGCAGTAAACCAATCACCACGGTGGGCATTGCCATCAGGGTATTGAGCAAATGCTGAATCGTGGCTTTGCCTTTGAAGCGGTTCAGCGCCATCGCCACACCGGCGGGGATGGCCAGTAGCGCAGCAATGACGGAAGCCGTCAGGGAGATATAGACGGAAGTGACAATGATCCGCATGATCTGCGGATCGAGCTGCAGGAGCAACGCAAAGGCGGCAGCGAAAGAATCAGCAAAATATTCCATCGCAAGGGCCGCCTGACGCTATGGCTTAATCAGATTAAGTCGCTGACAGATGGTCAGCGTGGGCTCGGTCTTGTTCATGGTATAGAAATGCAGGCCGGGCACATCCAGTTCAATCAACTGACGGGTGAATTCGGTCAGAAAGTCGAGGCTGAAGGCTTTCATCGACTCGGTATCATCGTAGAATTCTTCCAGCCGTTTGCGTAACCAGCGCGGGATTTCAGCACCACAACTGGCAGAAAAGCGTGCCAGCTGGGCAAAGTTATTGATGGGCATAATGCCGGGAATAATCGGAATATCGATGCCTTTCTGCGTACAGCGATCCAGGAAGAAGCGGTAAGCATCAATATTGTAGAAATACTGGGTAATGGCGCTATTGGCCCCGGCATCGACCTTACGTTTGAAGTTATCCAGATCAAATTCCGCGGTCTGGGCCTGTGGATGCACTTCCGGATAGGCCGCGACCTCAATATCGAAATAATCGCCGGTTTCCCTGCGGATAAACTCAACCAGTTCACTGGCATAACGGAAATCACCCGGATCCCGCATACCGGAGGGCAGATCCCCGCGCAGCGCCACAATTCGGTGAATACCGTTTTGTTGATAAATATCGAGCATTTCACGCAGCCGATCGGCACTGGAGCCGACACAGGACAGGTGAGGTGCGGCATCAATACCGGTAGTGGGTTGCTGCTGCTGAATTTCCAGCACCGCTTCCATGGTGTTGTCCTGGGTGGAGCCACCGGCGCCGAAGGTAACCGAATAAAATTCGGGGGCAAGTGGAATCAAAGCTTCGCGGACACGCCGAAGATTAGCGACCCCTTTGTCGGTTTTAGGCGGGAAAAACTCGCAACTGAGCGTCAGATTTTTGGACATGTTTTTGTCTTGAAGAAAAAAATGGGCTGAAAAATCAGCCCATTCTAACTGATTAACGATTAATACCTGTAGTGCTCCGGCTTGTAAGGACCGGCCTGTTCCAGACCCAGGTATTTTGCCTGCTCCGGCGTCAGTTGTGTCAGGCTGGCACCAATGCGGCCCAGGTGCAGCTGGGCGACTTTCTCATCCAGCTTCTTGGGCAGCACGTAAACCCGGTTCTCATAATTATCGCTGTGTTGCCACAGTTCGATTTGCGCCATGACCTGATTGGTGAATGACGCAGACATCACGAAGCTCGGATGACCTGTGGCACAACCCAGGTTCACCAGACGGCCCTCGGCCAGCAGAATGATGCGCTTGCCATCCGGGAAGATGATGTGGTCAACCTGTGGTTTGATGTTTTCCCACTCGTATTGGCGCAATGACGCGACATCGATTTCAGAATCGAAGTGACCGATGTTGCAGACGATGGCTTCGTTCTTCATCGCTTTCATATGGTCGTGAGTGATGACATCGATATTACCGGTGGCGGTAACAAAAATATCACCCATCGCCGCGGCTTCATCCATGGTGACGATGCGGTAACCTTCCATACTGGCCTGCAGGGCACAAATCGGATCGATCTCGGTGACCAGCACAGTGGCGCCCATGCCACGGAAAGCCTGAGCACAGCCTTTACCGACATCACCGTAACCCAGCACGACGCAGATTTTACCGGCAACCATCACATCAGTGGCGCGTTTGATGCCGTCGAGCAGAGATTCACGGCAGCCATAGAGGTTGTCGAACTTGGATTTGGTGACCGAGTCATTGACGTTGATAGCAGGGACTTTCAGCGTGCCCTGTTTCATCATTTCATAGAGGCGGTGAACACCGGTGGTGGTTTCTTCCGACAGACCTTTAACATAGTCCAGTAACTCCGGATATTTCTCGTGCATGATGAGGGTCAGGTCGCCACCATCATCCAGAATCATATTCGGACGCCAGCCATTGGGGCCAACGATGGTTTGCTCAATACACCAGACCGCTTCTTCCTCGGTTTCACCTTTCCAGGCAAAGACCGGAATGCCCTGATCGGCAATCGCCGCGGCGGCGTGATCCTGGGTTGAAAAGATATTACAGGAAGACCAGCGTACTTCAGCGCCCAGTTCCACCAGTGTTTCGATCAATACCGCTGTTTGAATGGTCATGTGCAGACAGCCGGCGATGCGGGCACCTTTCAGTGGTGCCTGGCCGGCGTATTCTTCACGCAGCGCCATCAAACCGGGCATTTCGCTTTCGGCAATTTTAATTTCCTGGTGACCCCATTTGGCCAGTGAAATATCAGCGACTTTGTAGTCGGGGGTGAGGTTTTCGATAGCAGATTCCATGATGATTCCTTAAATTATTTCAGACCGGCGGCATCGCGTAATACGTCAGCCATATCGGTGTTTTCCCAGCTGAAGCCAGCATCTTCACGGCCGAAATGACCGTAGGCGGCAGTGGGTTGGTAAATGGGTTTGATGAGGTCGAGCATTTTGATAAGACCGACCGGGCGCAGATCAAAATGTTCCCTGACCAGCAGCTCCAGGCGCTCCTGCGAGATTTTGCCGGTGCCGAAGGTTTCGACGCTGATTGAAGTCGGTTCGGCGACCCCGATGGCGTAGGAGACCTGGATTTCACAGCGATCAGCAAGACCAGCGGCAACGATGTTCTTGGCCACATAACGACCTGCATAGGCCGCACTGCGGTCAACCTTAGAGGGATCCTTACCGGAGAAGGCACCACCGCCATGACGGGCCATACCACCGTAGGTATCGACGATGATCTTGCGACCGGTCAGACCCGCGTCACCCACCGGACCACCGATAATGAACTGGCCGGTTGGATTGATATGGATCTGGGTTTTTGGTGTCAGCCATTCTTCCGGCAGCACGGGTTTAATGATGTGTTCCATCACCGCTTCCCGCAGGTCTGCTTGGGAGATTTCCGGGCTGTGCTGAGTAGACAGTACCACGGCATCAATACCCACTGGTTTGCCATCCTGATAGACAAAGGTCACCTGACTTTTGGCGTCAGGACGCAGCCAGCTCAGTTCACCGCTTTTACGGATATGGGCCTGTCTTTTAACCAGACGATGGGCATAGGTAATCGGCGCGGGCATCAGGACATCGGTTTCATTACTGGCATAACCGAACATCAGGCCCTGGTCACCGGCACCCTGATTTTCTTCAGTGTCACGATCCACGCCCATGGCGATATCGGAAGATTGTTTACCGATCAACGACATCACGGCACAGGTCTGACCATCGAAACCGACTTCAGAGCTGTTGTAGCCGATATCGGTGATAGTTTTACGGACCACGTCTTCCAGGTCGACCCAGGCCGAAGTGGTAATTTCACCGGCGATAATGGCGGCACCGGTTTTAATCAGGGTCTCACAAGCAACCCTTGCGCGGGGGTCCTGACGAAGAATCTCGTCCAGGATGGCATCAGAAATCTGATCAGCGACTTTGTCCGGATGACCTTCTGACACGGACTCAGAGGTGAAAAGATAATTACTACTCATAGCCAGCTTCCTCATTACATTAGTTCGAGGTAATGATAGTGGTGCCATGAGTCGAGGGACCGTGCTCATTACTATCAGTTACCTGTTAATAATGAACGCAGTTAAATGAAACCTGTTGGATAAGCCTAGCAGGGTCAGCCCTGTTGCAGCGTTCCTTATCCCAAAGTCGACATATTAATTGAAATGGCAGATTTTTCAAGCTTCTAAACGCCAGTCGCCAGCCTGGCAGCGGCTTTTACAGCTGAAGTTTCTGTCCGTTTGATTTCAACCATGCCCGATGTTGCGTGAACGCTGGGTCAAATTGTTTCACCAGTTGCCAGAATGCCGGTGAGTGATTGTGCTGACGCAGATGACAGAGTTCGTGAATGATGACGTAATCAATAATGTCAGGCGCCGCCATGATGAGTTTCCAGTTAAGCTGCACTTCTCCTGATGCGGTACAACTGCCCCAGCGGGCACGATAGGTTTTGACTTCTATGCTGGCGGGCACCAATCCGGTTTGCGCTGCCAGTTCTTCGCAGCGCGCTGTCAGTAAATGCCTCGCCTGATGTTTGTACCAGCCTTCGACTTGCCGTTTTATCGCTGCCTGACTGGGCTGCGGATCACGGTGCATGACAAGCAAAACTTTATCAGTGAGTTGTATCTCTCTGCGCGCCTGGGCTGGCTCAACCACCAGACTGTAGGTTTTTCCCAGATAGAGCAGGCTTTCGCCGCTTTCGAATTGTTTGGCTTTAACCGGAGGGTGCGCCAGCAGCTTTTGCTGTATCCAGTGACTTTTTTCATGCACGAAGCGCTCGGCTTGATGCAAGGGCAGGCGGGCCGGGATTCGCAGTTTGACCTCACCGTTACGGATGCCCAGCGACAGGGTCTTGCGGCGCTTGCTGCGTATGACCTCGACCTCAACGCCATTGCAATGGATGCTTTTCATCGCGTTATTGTGCGTAAGAGGAAGATTTTTTGCCAGTTTTTTGCGAAAATAGCGGGTTTTAAACTCGCAGCCAAACCATGTCAGCAGCCACCGCTTTTTCCCCTACCCGACGTCTGTCCGTTGCCCCAATGATGGACTGGACCGACCGCGACTGCCGTTATCTGTTGCGGCTGATTTCACGTGAAACGCTGCTCTATACCGAGATGGTTACGACCGGTGCGCTGATTCATGGTGACCGGGAACGTTTTCTGGCCCATGATCAGTTGGAATACCCGCTGGCATTGCAGCTGGGCGGCAGTGAGCCGGAAGAACTCGCGCTTTGCGCGAAAATGGGTGAAGACGCGGGTTATGATGAAATCAATATCAATGTCGGCTGTCCCAGTGATCGGGTCCAGTCAGGTCGTTTCGGTGCCTGTCTGATGGCCGAGCCGGAGCTGGTGGCAGAGGGCGTTGCTGCCATGCAGGCCAGGGTCACTATTCCAGTGACAGTGAAAACCCGTCTGGGCATCGATGATTTCGACAGTTATCAATTTCTGACCGACTTTATCGACAAGGTCTCTGCTGCCGGTTGCGAAATCTTTATTCTGCATGCGCGTAATGCCTGGCTGAAAGGTTTAAGCCCGAAGGAAAATCGTGATGTGCCGCCACTTAACTACGAGCGCGTATATCAGATTAAGCGGGATTATCCGCACCTGCATATCGATATCAATGGCGGCATCCAGACGCTGGAAGGAGTCGGGCAGCATCTGCAGCATGTCGATGGTGTGATGATGGGCCGTGCGGTTTATCACAACCCATACCTGCTGGCTGAAGCCGATGACATTGTATTCAACAAAGCGAAGCCGGTGATTTCTCGTCATGAAGTGATTGAACAGATGCTGCCTTATATTGAGCAGCGTATGCAGCAGGGTAGACCGCTAAAATCAATCACCCGTCATTTATTGGGCCTGTTCCAGGGCCAGCCCGGCGCCCGCCGCTGGCGTCGTCATTTAAGTGAGAATGCCCACTTGCCGGGGGCGGGGATTCAGACGCTTAAGGAAGCATTATCGCTGGTGGGTTAGTTGATAACTATCCGCAGATTACGCAGATGTACACAGATTAATCGAGCAAGAGTCTCAGGCCTGAGGCTAATTTCCTCAGCAAAGTCTAATTCATATCAACTCGATTATTGAATCAACGTTGATCAGTAATCTGTGAAATCGGCGTAATCTGCGGATTCATATATCGCTCTCAGCCACCTGGTCAATTCCTCAGCCCGGTGCCTTTATGCAGTAGATAGAGTGCAAATGCCGTCAGTCCGCCAATAAACAGCAGAATAATGCTGAATGCCGCCACCACCGGAATATCCGACACGCCCAGCATGCCGAAGCGGAAAGCATTCACCATATACAGAATCGGGTTGAGTAAGGACACGTTCTGCCAGAATTCCGGCAACAGGCTGATGGAATAAAACACACCACCCAGATACGTCAGCGGCGTCAGGATAAAGGTCGGGATGATCGAGATTTCATCAAAACTGCGGGCATAAACCGCGTTGATAAAACCGCCGATGGCGAACAGCACGGCGCTCAGCACCACCATGCTGATTGTGATAAAAATATGCTCAATCGGCAGTCGGGTAAAAAACAGTGAGACGATGGTGACAATCACACCAACACACAGCCCGCGCGCGGTGCCGCCGGCCACATAACCGGCCAGAATCAGGTAATTGGGCACTGGTGCAACGATAAGCTCTTCGACATGGTTTTGAAATTTGGCGCTGAAAAATGACGAAGCCACGTTGGAGTAGGCATTGTTAATCACCGCCATCATGATGATGCCGGGGACAATATATTCCATATAGGTGAAACCACCCATTTCACCAATGCGGCTGCCAATCAGGTTGCCGAAAATGATGAAATACAGGGTCATGGTAATGGCCGGCGGCAGAATAGTCTGCGGCCAGATACGGAAAAAGCGGCGGATTTCGCGGGTAACCAGCGTCGACAGGGCAACCCAGTGGCGTTGATGACGGCTCTGGTTCATGTGCTTTGCTCCGAAGTTTCAACCAGGTTCAAGAACAACTCCTCCAGCCGGTTGGCTTTATTTTTCATACTGACGACTTCCACGCCGTGTCGGCTCAACACCTCAAACACGCTGTTGAGTGACTCGCCACGACTGATCTCCACTTCAATCGTGGTGTCATCCAGACGGGTGTAGTCCAGCTTATCCAAATCGTTATTCAGCAGTGGATATTTGAGATCGAGAATGAAGGCTTCTTTATCCAGCCGGTTGAGCAGGGTCTTCATATCGGTGTTCTCGATAATCTCACCCTTGTCTATAATGGCGATATTGCGGCACAGGCTCTCTGCCTCTTCCAGATAATGCGTAGTCAGAATAATCGTGGTGCCGGCAGCGTTAATCTTGCGTAGAAAAGTCCACATCGAGCGGCGGAGTTCAATATCGACGCCTGCGGTGGGTTCATCCAGGATCAGTAATCTGGGGTTGTGAACCAGTGCTCTGGCAATCATCAGCCGACGCTTCATTCCCCCTGACAGCGAACGTGACGGTGTGTGGCGTTTTTCCCATAGCCCGAGCTGCTTGAGCAGTTCGTCAGCACGGGGTTCAGCCTCATGAGCGGGCATGCCATAATAACCTGCCTGGGTAATCAGGATGTGTTTGACCTGTTCAAAGCCGTTAAAGTTAAATTCCTGAGGCACCAGGCCGATGTAGCTTTTAGCCTGCTCAGAATCGTCGTCGAGATCGGTATCGAAGACTTTGACGCTACCGGTGGTCTTGGTGACCAGTGAAGTTATGATGCCAATGGTTGTGGTCTTGCCGGCACCGTTGGGACCCAGCAGGGCGAAAAAGTCACCCTGTTCGATATCCAGGCTGACTTCTTTCAGGGCCTGCAAACCATTACGGTAGGTTTTGCTCAGCTTGTTGATGGATAAGGCTTTCACAGCTCCTCACAGGGACAGGATAAAGGACGCTAGGTTACCATGACCGGGCCGTTTTTGAGAATTTGGAAAAGCCAATGGAAGCCAGAAAAGCGCCTGAAACCGAAGCCGATTTAGTCGAGCGCTGCCGTTTGCTTGCCGGTAAAACTCTGGGGCAAGTGGCCGCTGAAATGGGACTAAACGTGCCCGGCAACCTCCAACGGCATAAAGGCTGGGTGGGACAGTTACTGGAATATTATCTCGGAGCGGATGCGGGTAATCAGGCGGAACCTGATTTTATGGGCCTGGGCATTGAACTTAAAACCTTGCCACTCAATGCCCAGGGTCAGCCTAAGGAGTCAACCTATGTGTGCACTGTGTCGCTGACTGAATCAGGTCGGCTGCAGTGGGAAAACAGCTGGGTCAGGAAAAAGCTGGCGAAAGTATTGTGGCTGCCAGTAGAAGCCGACGCTGCGATTCCATTGGCGGATCGTTATGTTGGTCATGGCTGGATCTGGCAGCCGACACCTGAACAGGAACAGCAACTGCAGCATGACTGGGAAGAACTAATGGACCGGGTTGTGCTTGGAGAACAGGCTGACATCACAGCAAGAGAAGGTGAGTTTCTGCAAATCCGTCCCAAAGCAGCACACAGCCGCGTGATGGCAAAGTCGTGGTCGGAGACCGGAGAAAGTAGCCAGATGAATCCCAAGGGCTTTTACTTGCGTAGCAGCTTTACCCGTCAATTACTCGCGACTCAGTTCAAATAATGGTAACGTTGCCAATTTAGTCGATACTCGATACTCGATACATGGACAGTATGGAAAGCAGTAAGGCGGATAGTATGTTAAACGCGCTGGTGATTGATAGTTCAAGTTATTTCAGCGAGCAGTTGAGCGACTTACTGACGTCAGCCGGCTTTCAGGTCGATATTGCCTATTCCGGCTATGATGGCCTGGATAAGGCGGGCAACGAACGTTACCGTCTGGTCTGTTGTGCCGATAACTTGCAGGACTACGCCAGCAGTGAATTCTGCAGCCAGCTCCGTGCGCTGAGTGGTTACGAATTCGCCACCCTGCTGGTATTGACCGAACAGGATAATGCCAAAATCCTCAAGCAGGCGCTGCTGGCCGGTGCCACTGATATTTTCAGCAAGCATGACATTACTGAGATGGAAACCTATCTGACTCGCCTCAGTCAGCGTGAGTCACGGCAACTGTCAGGTCGGGTACTGTTCATTGAAGACTCCCGCGTATTACAGACTATCGTGATTGATCTGCTGACCGATATGGGGCTCGATGTGGATGCTTATAACTATGCTGAGAGTGCCTGGGAGGCCTTCCGCAATGGTGATTATGATCTGGTGATTACCGACATCATGCTGGAAGGCATTATGAGCGGCATCACCCTGGTGCGGAAAATCCGCCGGATGCAGAGTGAATATGGCAATGTGCCGATTATCGCCACGTCCGGTTTTGACAATATGTCGCGCAAGATCGAATTATTCCATCTCGGCGTTAATGATTATGTTTCCAAGCCGATTGTGCGTGAAGAGCTTCGCCAGCGGGTATTCAACCATATCACCAGTTATCAGACACTGAGAGAACTGCGCACTCAGCAGCAATCACTTTACAGCCTGGCGATGCTGGATGAAACCTCAGGTTTGTTCAACCGCCACGCGTTGCGGGAGTTTGCCGGTAAATATTTCAGCGAGGCTTATCGTTTCGATCGCACCTTGTCACTGGCGGTGATGGATATTGACCACATGAAGCAAATCAATGAGCGCCACGGTTTTCAGATCGGCGATCAACTCTTATCCGAACTGGGAGCCTGGCTGAAGCGACATGTACGTGATGTCGATATGATTGCCCGCTGGGCCGGTGATGAAATGGTATTTATTTTACCGGGCTGTGATCTGAATTCAGCCAATGGCTTGATGGACCGGATGCTCGACCGCTTGCGCAAATTCAAGCCAGCCGGACTGGAGAAGCCGGTGACGGTCAGTGTCGGCATCGCGGAGTTGGCCAGAGACAACCACGATACACTTAACAGTTTGTTTGAGCGGGCCGATAAAGCCATGTACCAGGCCAAGATGGCAGGTAGAGACTGCGTGGTGACTTACCAGGAAGAGAGTGAGACGGTCTGACTGTTCAGGCGTATTTCTGTTTGAATTCGAGACATTGTGCTTTATCAAGCATAAAAATACCGTGACCGCCTGATTCGAAATCCAGCCACATGAAGGCCATATCCGGCCAGGCCGCGTCGACCGCGAGATCACTGTTGCCGACTTCCACAAACAACAAGCCGTTATCACTCAGATAATCGGCAGCTTTCAGCAGAATTTCTCTGACCAGAGCCAGGCCGTTATCAGCCGCTTCCAGCGCGGAAGCCGGTTCATGCCGGTATTCTGCAGGCAGACCTGCCATCTCTTCAGCCCCGACATAAGGCGGGTTGCTGACAATCAGATCATATTGCTGTTGCGGTTCAATGGCTTGCCAGCAATCGGACTGAATCGCTGTAACCTGATCCTGCAGTTCATGCTTTTTGATATTGATATCGGCCACCGCCAGCGCGTCTTCGCTGATATCAACCGCATCAACAGTCGCCTCAGGAAAAGCCATGGCCAGGGCAATGGCAATACAGCCGCTGCCGGTGCAGAGATCCAGAATACGGCCAAGCTCGTCGGGGCTTTCCAGCCAGGGCTGGAATTGATTGTCGATAAGCTCGGCAAAAGGAGAACGCGGAATCAGTACACGTTCGTCGACATAAAACGGCAGGCCGGCAAACCAGGCTTCATGGGTCAGATAGGGGAGAGGGATGCGTTGCTCGATACGTTTTTCAATCAGCCCGAGTAAGTTTTTCTTTTCTTCATTGCTCAAACGGGCATCCAGAAACAACGCCGGCAATTCATTCACGGGTAGATGCAAGCTGCTGAGAATCAGCTGTGAGGCTTCATTAAAGGCATCGTCATTGCCATGGCCATAAAACAATCCCGCCTCAAGGAAGCGGGATGTGGTCCAGCGCAGAAAATCGCGCAGGGTCAGCAGTTCGGTTTGCACCGCTGCGTAATCGCTCATGCGCTTTGTTGAGTAATATCTACAAAGTGACCGGCAATCGCTGCGGCAGCGGCCATCGCCGGGCTCACCAGGTGAGTTCGACCACCCTGACCCTGACGACCTTCAAAGTTGCGGTTTGAAGTCGATGCGCAGTGCTCACCGGATTCCAGACGGTCAGCGTTCATCGCCAGGCACATTGAGCAGCCCGGATCACGCCATTCAAAACCGGCTTCAATAAAGATTTTATCCAGACCTTCCTGTTCCGCCTGTTGCTTGACCAGACCGGAGCCTGGCACCACCATCGCCTGTTTGACGCTGGCAGAGACTTTACCGCCTTTAATCGCACTGGCCGCTTCACGCAGATCTTCAATACGTGAATTGGTGCAGGAACCGATGAAGACGCGGTCCAGATGAATATCCGTAATCGGCTGATTGGCATTGAGGCCCATATATTTCAGGGCTTTTTCCATACCATTTCGCTTAACGGCGTCACCTTCTGCTGTCGGGTCGGGAATATTGGCAGTGACCGGTACCACCATTTCCGGTGAGGTGCCCCAGGTAACCTGAGGTTTTATTTCTTCAGCCTTGAGTGTCACGACTTTATCGAAGTGCGCCCCGTCATCTGAATGCAGCTCACGCCAGGCGGCGACGGCTTTATCCCAGTTTTCACCCTGTGGCGCGAATGGACGTTCACGCAGGTATTCAATGGTCGTGTCATCGACGGCAATCATGCCCGCACGGGCACCGGCTTCGATCGTCATGTTACACACGGTCATGCGGCCTTCCATGCTCAGCGCTTGAATGGCCTCACCGGCAAACTCGATGGCATAACCGGTACCACCGGCAGTGCCGATTTCACCGATAATGGCGAGCACGATGTCCTTGGCGGTGATGCCCGGTTTAACGTGACCTTCCACGCGAACCTGCATATTCTTGGATTTACGCTGGATCAGACACTGGGTGGCCATCACATGTTCGACTTCTGAGGTGCCGATACCAAAGGCCAATGCACCAAAAGCGCCATGCGTAGAGGTGTGCGAATCACCACAGACTACGGTCATGCCAGGCAGGGTCGCGCCCTGTTCAGGACCCACGACGTGAACAATACCCTGGCGTAAATCGTTGAGACCGAATTCGACAATGCCGAATTCATTACAGTTCAGGTCCAGGGTCTCTACCTGCAGGCGGGAGACCGGGTCAGCAATGCCTTTGTCACGGTCTGATGTGGGTACATTATGATCCGGTGTCGCCAGAATCGTGTTCAGACGATAGGGTTTGCGATGCGCCAGACGCAGTCCTTCGAAAGCCTGCGGGGAGGTCACCTCATGAACCAGGTGGCGATCGATATAGAGCAGCGCTGTGCCGTCTGCATCGCTACGGACCACGTGTTGTTCCCAGAGTTTGTCGTAAAGCGTTTTGGCGGACATAGAATTCAAAATCAATTAAATGGACAACAGCTTATTATAGCGTTTTAACCGGACAAGCTCTATCCATATGACAGACATAAAAAAACGGGCAACCCGAAGGTTACCCGTTTTCTGACTTTCTGCTAAGGAAAAGTGGTTATTCCATATTAGCGTGTCTGTAACGCATTTCTTCTTCAGGAATACCTTTTTCGTGAATCAGGTGAGACACGATAGACTCCAGGAAGATCAGCGTAGACAATTCAAACATGGTACCCATCGGCATGCCCTTAGTCGGGGCAAAGCTGTCATCGTTACCGATTTGAATTGTTTTGTCCGCCATATCGCCAATCGTTGAACTGGATTTTGAACAAATCAAAACCACTTTAGCGTTCTCAGATTTGGCTTTGTTCGCGAATGATACCAGCTGAGTAGTTTCACCGGAACCTGAGATAACGATCAGCAGATCGCCTTCACGGATACTCGGTGTGCTGATTTCACCTTGAACATATACAGTATAACCACTATGCATCAACCTCATACCGAGGAAGTTACCAACCAGTCTTGAACGACCCGCACCTGTGATGAAAATGCGCTTGGCATCATCACACATAGATACGAATTCTGCTTCAAGCGAATCGTCAGTGGCTCCCAGGATATTAGTGATTTTGTTCAGAACTAGATCACGATGCATTGTCATTTTACTAATCCTTATGCTGCGTCAACCAGAGCGCGCAGTTCTTTAGCAGATTCAGCTGGTGAAGGCGCACCGTAGATAGCAGCACCAACAACAACGATAGCAGCGCCAGCTTGTACACAGCTTTGGATGGTGTCTTTGTTGATACCACCGGCGACTGATACTTTAACGCCCAGACCCAGACCAGTAATGGTTTTCAGGTCTTCAAACGGAGTTTGACCAGCGGCTTGTGCGTCAAGACCAGTGTGAACACCGATGATGTGCGCACCGTTTTGAGCGGCTTCTTTAGCAACTGCTGATTTGTCTTCAACACCGATCAGGTCGATTTGAGCTTCAGCGTTGTTAGCGTTTGCTGCTTTGATAACGCCTTTGATGGTCGCCATGTCAGAAGCACCCAGTACAGTAGTGATGTCACCACCGGCTTCAAAGAAAGGAGTGGCTTCGTATTCACCAGCGTCCATTGTTTTCAGGTCAACCAGGATTTTCTTGTCTGGGTGAGCCGCTTTCAGCGCTTTAACCAGTTTCAGACCGTTGTACTTGATGCATGGTGTACCAATTTCCAGAATATCGACGTAAGGCGCGACTTGTTCAGCCAGAGCCATTGTTGCGTCGAAGTCCAGAGAGTCGAGTGCCATTTGGATTTCAGCCATGTTACATACTCCTAAATGTAGTAAAAATGATTGTTCACGCTTAACAATAAAGTGAAGCGGGACTATATGCAGAAAACGGCATCAAGTCAATGAAGCCGTTTTCCGCTGCATTCCCGCCCGCTCACAGTGGAGCGGGCTGAATACGTGAGAAAGCGAATGTAGTCTGAGACTACGCTTTGACGCTTTCAAGGCTTGCCAGACGATCGGCAAGCAATTCTTCCAATGTTTCCAGTGCTTTCGCAAAGCCGTCGATACCTTCAGTCAGTTTTTCCTGAGCCATGCGGTTTTCAGCATGCATCTTGTCGAAGGTGTCTTTGTCCATTGAAATTTTCTCAATGTCAGACTTGGCTGAGATTTCTGGAGACAGTTTACGTTCCAGCGTGCCTTCTGAGTTTTGCAGCTCTTCCAGCAGTTTTGGAGAGATGGTCAGCAGGTCCACGCCGGCCAGTTCGGTAATTTCACCCATGTTACGGAAGCTTGCGCCCATAACTTCAGTTTTGTAACCGAATTTTTTGTAGTACTCGTAGACTGCGGTGACTGACAGTACACCTGGGTCTTCGTGTGACTCGTAAGAATCGCGACCTGTGTCTGCTTTGTACCAGTCAAGAATACGACCAACGAACGGTGAAATCAAAGTAATACCGTTTTCAGCACAAGCGATGGCTTGGTGCAGACCGAACAGCAGTGTCAGGTTACAGTGGATGCCTTCTTTTTCCAGAACCGCAGCAGCCTGGATACCTTCCCAGGTAGAAGCGATTTTGATCAGGATACGGTTGCGGTCAACGCCGGCAGCTTCGTATTGAGCGATCAGGTCACGACCTTTAGCGATAGTGGCTTCAGTATCGTAAGACAGACGCGCATCAACTTCAGTCGAAACACGACCTGGAATGATGTCCAGAATTTTCAGACCGAAAGAAACCGCCAGACGGTCAAATGCCAGTGAAACCACTTCTGAAGCCGGTGCGTCTTCACCCAGTGATTCACGCGCAGCTTTCAGTGTGTCGTCAACGATATCTTGATACTGAGGCATTTGAGCGGCAGCAGTAATCAGAGAAGGGTTGGTTGTCGCGTCACGTGGGGTGTACTTCTTGATTGCTTCAAGATCACCCGTATCAGCAACAACAACGGTCATTTCCTTAAGCTGATCAAGTAAATTAGCCATGTTATGTACCTTTAGTTTTCAAAGTTAAAAACAACAATCACGCTTGAATGAGCGCGAATGTAAGTTTTGAAATTGTCCGGGATACGTCAGGTTGGGCTCGCTGCGATCTGAATGCAGCGACGTATCACCACGATGGGGTAAAGGCTGATTAGCCCTTGTTTTGGATGTAACGTTCTACACCCGTCATTGATTTTGCTTGAGACTGGTTACGAACATACTGTTCGACACCCGTCAGTGGCTTGCCGTTCGTGGTTTTGTTTCTGATGTATTTTTCAACACCGGTCAGGTTGGAACCACCCTGAGACTTGTTTCTGATGTAACGCTCAACACCCGTCAGACCATCGGCAGATGCAGCCGGCTTACTTTCTGTTACCGGGCTTGAAGAGAACAAGCTCTTAAAGAAGCCACAAATCGAAGCAAATAGACCTTTATTTTCATTCATGATTGTACCCCTGTTACATTTTTAAACCCCATCTGCCCAACATAACGAGGTTGGTGCAACGGGTAAATTACTATTTTCGTTTTTATGTGGCAACCCAGAAGCAGTTTCACGATTGAGCCAGGATGAATCGATTCCGGTGTGTCGCCACATGCTTATTTTTGTTCAGTCCACCTGTGTCGGACACAGGCTTTTTTCTGACTGGCATCAACACTTTAACCCATCTTGTAAAGCTTTTGACACTAGAGACTATCAATAATAGGGCAGTCTCTGATGTAGCACTGAAAAAAAACGAGCGGCCGGGGCCACTCGTTCTTTTCTTTGCTCAGTGCAAATTGGTTTCCGCTTAGGCTGCGTCAACCAGTGCACGCAGTTCTTTAGCAGATTCTGCTGGAGAGTCAGCGCCGTAGATAGCAGCACCAACAACAACGATGGTAGCGCCAGCGCGAACGGTATCCTGGATGGTGTCTTTGTTCAGACCACCAGCAACAGAGATACGAACACCCAGGTTCAGACCCGCGATGTCTTTCAGGTCAGCAAATGGTGTTTGACCTGCTGCCTGTGCGTCCAGACCAGTGTGAACACCGATGATTTGCGCGCCGTTTTTAGCTGCTTCAGTCGCAACGGCTTTTTTGTCTTTAACGCTGATCAGGTCGATTTGAGCTTCTGCGTTGTTCGCGTTGGCTGCTTTGATAACGCCGCCCATAGTGGCTTTGTCAGAAACACCCAGAACAGTACAGATATCAGCACCTGCTTCGTAGAATGGAGTCGCTTCGTATTCACCGGCGTCCATTGTTTTCAGGTCAACCAGGATCAGGTTGTTAGGGAATTTGTTTTTCAGTGCTGTAACAATTTCCAGACCGTTGTACTTGATGCAAGGAGTACCGACTTCCAGGATGTCAACGTAAGGCGAGACTTGTTCAGCCAGTGCCATAGTTTGATCGAAATCCAGTGAGTCCAGTGCCATTTGAATAAGTGCTTTTGCCATGCTGACATGCTCCTAATATTAGTTTGAAATTATAGGGTATACGTTAAGAAATACGCTCGCAGACTATAAAGCAGTTGTATTGAATATGTCAATTTTTGGGCAAAAACCGACAAATTCCGTCTTTTTAGCTGCTAGACAGGACGAATTGATGTGTGCGACGCTTTGAAGCCTGTTTCTACTATCAGAGGACGTGTTTTGACAACGGCAAAAACCACGGTAATGGAAAACATCGGCGGACTCATTATAGATATGGACGGTGTACTCTGGCATGGCAAAAAGCCGCTGCCGGGACTGGAAGCATTCTTCACGTTGTTAAGAAACAAACAGTTGCCATTTGTTCTCGCCACCAATAATGCCAGTCTTACTCAACAACAATACATAGAAAAACTTGCTGCGATGGGGGTTACAGTCAGCGATGATGAAATCCTGACCTCAAGTATGGCAACCGCGACTTATTTGCGGGAAAACCTGCCGGCTGACAAGAAACGTGTTTTTGTGATTGGGGAGGATGGACTCAGAAAACCGCTGGAAGCCGAGGGCTTTGTGTTGACCGATTTGTATCAGGTGAATCAGCCGGCAAAAGGCATCACTGATGAAGGTGCTGATATTGTGGTCTCCGGCCTTGACCGAACGCTGACCTGGGACAAACTTGCTACCGCAACATTGAATATTCGAGCCGGTGCGTTGTTTTACGCGACCAATGCCGATACCACTTTGCCGACGGAGTTAGGTGAAGTCATTGGTAATGGCGGCACGCTCGCCGCTTTGCAGGCTGCGACTGGCGTGGAGCCGGTCTGCATAGGCAAACCCGAACCGATTTTGTACCAGCAGGCTTTGAAAAAACTGGGGACCGACTTTACCAACACTGTGGCCATCGGCGACCGACTCAATACCGACATTCTCGGAGCGGTCAATGCCGGTATCAGAAGTATTATGGTGCTGACAGGCGTGTCATCCAGAGAGGATTTACAACATATCGATTATCAGCCGACCTGGGTGCTGGAGGATCTGGAAGCGGTCACTGAAGCACTGGAACTGGCTTTATAATACGGGAGAGAACGATGAAGAAAATGATCAACGGTGTCGAGAGTGTGCTGGAAGAAAGCCTCAATGGCTTTGCCAGGGCCCATGACAACATCATTAAGCTGAACCATCAGCCCCACTTCGTGACCCGCAAAGCACCGGTTGGCCAGCCCAAAGTGGCCCTGATCTCCGGTGGCGGATCGGGTCATGAGCCGTTGCACACCGGTCTTGTAGGCAAGGGTATGTTGGACGCCGCCTGTCCCGGTCAGATATTCACCTCACCCACCCCGGATCAAATGATGATGGCAGCTCAGGAGGTCGAAAACGGTGCCGGTGTTCTGTTCATTGTTAAAAATTATGCCGGTGATGTAATGAACTTCGAAATCGCCGCCGAAATGCTTGAGTGTGAACACGACACCGTGCTGGTGAGTGATGATGTGTCTCTGCCCAAAGATCACAGCACGGGCCGTCGTGGTGTTGCTGGCACGCTGATTGTCGAGAAGATTGTGGGCGCGGCAGCAGAGGCCGGTGCCGATCTGGCCAGTTGTAAAAAACTGGGAGATAAGGTGGCGACTTCAACCGCCTCGATGGGGGTGGCGTTAAGCAGTTGTACTGTGCCTGCACTGGGTAAACCGACCTTTGATATCGGTGACAATGAGATTGAAATGGGCGTTGGCATACATGGTGAGCGTGGCCGTGAGCCGATGGATCTGAGCAGCGCCAGCGACATTGTCGAGCATCTGGCTACTGCGGTTGACAAGGAATTGATGCCAGCCAAGGGCCAGAAAATCCTGCTGCATGTGAATGGTTTCGGCGCCACCCCGTTGATGGAACTCTACCTGGTTTATGATTTGGCGGCGCAGTTCTTTATTGAGCGCGGGGTCGAAGTGTCACGTTCACTGGTAGGTAACTTCACCACATCATTAGATATGGCGGGGTGCTCGATTACCGTCACCAAACTGGATGATGAAATGATTCAGTACTGGGATGCGCCGGTGCACACAGCGGCATTGCGTTGGGGATGCTGAAGTTATAACCACAGAGGCACAGGGAGCGTTGCCTATGGAAACTTATCCGCAGATTTCACGGATTAACGCAGATTTAATAAAAGACGAACAGACATACGCAATTATAGGTGCTGCAATGTCTGTGCATGCCTCACTCGGTTGTGGTTTTCTTGAACAAGTCTATCAAGAAGCGCTTGAGATGGAGTTTGAATCCAGAGGTATTCCACATGTCCGAGAAAAGCAGCTGCCGATTACATATCACGGTGTGCAGTTGAGAACATTTTACAAGGCTGACTTTGTCTGTTTCGGAAACGTGATAGTCGAGCTCAAAGCATTACAGAAATTGTCAGGCACTGAAGAAGCACAAGTTATTAACTATCTGAAAGCATCCCGATTGAAAAAAGGTTTAATTCTTAACTTTGGTTCCAAAAGCCTTCAATACAAAAGGTTGGTCTCAAATCTGCGTTAATCCGTGAAATCTGCGGATACTCAGTTTTTCTCAATCACGTCCGCAATCGCACAAATCATCAACTGACTGGTTCGTGCGCCAGCATCGATATGACCGCGGGCGCGTTCGCCTAAAAATGATGCCCGGCCTTTGGTGGCCAGCATATCCTCAGTCGACAGCATGCCTTCATAAGCCGCTTTTTTCACCGCTTCCAGTAAATCTGAAGCCGCAATATCGGCTTTTTCATTTAAAGCCCGTGAAGCAGGGATCAGGGTATCCAGCATGGTCTTTTCTCCCAGATCCGCTTTGCCCCGGGTTTTTACAGCGGTCACGCCGGCATCAAAAATCTCAGCAAAACCCGCTGCATCCATCTCAGTTTTCTGAGCTTCTTTACCCATCGCCACAAACAAGCTGCCATAGAGCGAACCGGAAGCGCCGCCCATGGTCGACATCAGTGTCATACCGATTTTCATCAAGGCCGCTGACCAGTCCATCTCTGATAGTTCAGAGGTTTGTTTCTCCAGCGCTTCCAGGCCACGTTTGAGATTGGTGACATGATCGCCATCGCCAATCGCCTGATCCAAAGCGGTGACTTCGTCTGCATTAGCGGTAATTTCGGCTTTGATCGCTTCAATAAAAAGTGGGATGGATTGGGTGCTGATGCTCATGCTTGAGTCCTTGTCTTTATTGGTCTGATGATTATAAAGCCCTGGGTTGTTCAAGCAAATTAACCACAGAGGATTACTAAATTACATTCATCCACAGATTACGCAGATTTTCGTAGATAAAAATACCACCATCCACCTCGCTGAATAAGCAGCGATCAGTGAACAAATAATCTGCGTCAATCTGTGTAATCTGCGGATAGTCTATTATCTGAAAAGCAAAAAAAAGCCCCAACCCGAAGGTTGAGGCTTTTTTCAGTCTTTTATATCAAATCCGGAGACTTGATACTGAAACTGCTGACTACCAGGTTACGAAACCACCCAGAGCGAAGATGTCTGCGTCAAGGCGAGATTCATCATCGTGTTCAACTTTGGTGTATTCAGCAACCAGTTTCAGGTTAGCGTTAACATCGTGGTAAACACCCAGCGTAATACGCTCAGCGGTGTCGTCAGAAGTCGCAGCAGGTGATTTGTCTTCTAACTCAGAGTAGTTAGCTGAAACCAGAGTAGTACCAGCAAAACGGTAACCCGCTTGAACTACATATTGATCCCATTCCAGTTCTCTAGATGCCGCAGCAGGAGTGATAACGACTGAACCACCGCCATCGGTACTAGCAGTTGCAGTTGCAGCAGTTGCACCGGTTGCATCTTCAGCATCTGAGTATTGAGCCATAAACTCAAAACCAGACACTTTCAAAGTACCACCGACAGTCCAGGCTTGCTTGTCTTCAGCCAAATCGTCTTGATCTTGAACCATACCAGACAACCACAGCATGTAGCTACCGTTATCAAAAGCACCGGCATAGCTCAGGTCAGCTTCATAACGCAGATCTTCTGAGTCAGCGCTTGAACCGATAGGACCAGTTGGGCCGGCACCGGCCAGATCAGCAATACCAGGACCTGCTGGATCAACAACAGCGAAGGCCACTTTGAAGCCGTTCATGTCTGGTGAAGTCCAGCGCAGTTGTGAACGCCAGTCAGCGTAGTCGTAACCGAAACCGATACCACCCAGAGTAGTCTGGCCGTTACCGGTTGTACCGTAACCAACACCGTACAGTGTTTGTTCAGTCAGGATGTTGTGTGAACCATACAGACCCAGTGCTTTACCAGCCAGGATTTGACCGAAAGAACCATCAATGGTCGCAAACGCTTCACGTTGTTCCAGAGCGTTTTGATCGCCGCCAGAAACGTAGCTGGTGCCATTGGTTGATGGAGAAATCGAAACACGGGCGCCGATTTTCAGACCGTTGACTTCAGGGGCTGAAACGTTAAAGCCGAAGAATGTTGGCAGCAGGCCGTTACGTACTTCGTTAACGTTGTCATCAGCATTATCGTTGTCTGTGCTGACGAAGAACTGGTTGATGTTACCGTCAATGCTGAATTCGTAGCCGTTTTCGCCGCCGACCACGATGGTGGCGTTAGCAGCACCGGCTGTTGCCAGGGCAGCTGCACCGACCAGAGAGGCCAGAGTTGTTTTTTTCAATGATTTCATTCTGTTTCACCTTCTATTGTTAACAGATTACTTTAATTTCTCTCGCAACCGGATTGAATCACGGTTGATAGCTTATTTTGCACAGAAAAAAAGCGAATGCAACACTTTTACAACAAAAATTTCGCTAATGACAAAAATTTCACAAATCTGTGTGTTTTTTACCACACACATATTAAAGGAAACCAAAAATCTTCTTACTGAAAGGAATCTCATCCGCAGATTACACAGATATACGCAGATTGTATTTTGAGAAACGAATGATGGTTTTCAGAAATGCCAGCAGGACTTTATCAATCAGGTTTCAGTGGCAAGATTAACACTAGGGCAAGCTCAAATCTGAGACGGCCAGGTGGCTGTGTGCCCCTTACCCAGAGTAGCTAATTATTCTATCTGCGATAATCTGCGTCATCTATGGATAGTCTGTTGGTTATTCTTCATCCACGAGCAAAAAACAAAAAAGCCCTGTCAGTAAAACTGACAGGGCTTTCGTGTTCGTGGTGGCTCGACCTGGAATCGAACCAGGGACACAGGGATTTTCAATCCCTTGCTCTACCAACTGAGCTATCGAGCCGATAAGGCTGCGTATTAAACCTTGTGTGAGGGCCTGTGTCAAGGGAAACTGCGGATTAATTCTCTAGATCAAGGGTTCAGAAAATTAAGCCCGGATTAATCAACCCATGGCTACAATCGATATCAAGCTGATGGGTGGGCTTATTAAACTCTCTCCAGGTAGCAACGCTAAAGCGCGAACATCGCACAGCTGCTGCAAGGCATTTGGGCGGTGAGATGAAAACGTCGTGACGGCCCTGTCCCGGCCCAAACTTGTCGGGTTTATGACAGCGTGCTCTAATGGCTGCTGATTTTGTCCTGAATAAGTTGGGAAGAAAATGTCCTCACGCAACAAATATTCCTTATGGCTGACGCTGGCCGTACTGATTATTGTCGCCATTGCGGTGCCGCTGATCAGCGACCAGTCCTGGCCTTCTCTTTTCAGTCAAGGCGTTGAAGCCTATAAAGAAGCGGCAGAGCGCGCCTCAGAGGTTGGTGAGGAAGAAGACGAGGACGAGGAGCATGAGCAGGGAGAGCCGATGCGGGTGGAGCTCAATGATGAGGTCAAAAACGCGGCGGGGATTGAGCTGCTGAGTCTGCAACAGGATCTCTATTATCCCGAGTCCCGGGCTTATGCCAGTGTGGTCGATGTGCGTGATTTGATTCAGTGGCGAACACGACTCAAACAGTTAGAAGTAGAACTGGATCTGGCGCAAATGCATGAGCGTGCTCAGCTACAGGAACTGAATCGCCTGAAACAACTGGCTGAAGCGACCGGCAGTATTGCCGGTAAAAATATCAGTTATGCCGAATCCAACTGGCAGCAGGCAAGAGCAAAGCGGGAAGCAGCGTCATTGGCACTGGAGGCCGCAAAAACAGAGTTGACTCAAGGCTGGGGCGCGGTGGTTGCTTCCTGGGTCTCAGTGCAGGATTCAAAAGAGTTTAAGCGTCTGGTTACCCGTCAGGACACCCTGATTCAGATTACCCTGCCTGTGGCGCTGACATTGCCTGCCGATGTCAACGTCATTCGTGTGTCCCGACAAGGACAGCGCGATACGGCGAGAAAGGCTTACTATGTCTCACCGGCCTTTGTGGCCAATTACGCGGCGCAGGGTGAAACCTACTATTTCAGAATGGCCACCGGCAAACTGCGTCTGGGTATGCGTCTTCATGCATGGATTCCACGTAATGCAGAAGGGCTACGAGGATTCTTTATCCCTGAGCGCGCCATCGTCTGGTATGCCGGTAAACCCTGGACCTATGTTCAGCAGTCCGAGCAGGTGTATCTGCGTCGGCCGCTGGCAGAGGGCGAAGCGGTCGCGGGCGGTATCTTTATCCAGTCAGTATTCGAGGAAGGTGAGTCACTGGTCGTAGCCGGTTCACAGATGTTGCTCTCTGAGGAGTTCCGCTGGCAGATTCTGGATGAAGACGATGATTAAGCGTTGTTTTTCCAGCGCGATCACAGATTGTTTGGTAGCAGAGCGGCAGCACAGTCCTGACACTGTAATCACCGTTATGATGGGGGAATCAGATGCTGTCTAAGCTGGTTGCCTTTTCTGTACGTTTCCGTGGGGTGGTGGTCGCTCTCGCCTCGTTAATGCTCATTTATGGTGTTTACAAACTTTCTAATGCCAGTCTGGATATTTTCCCCGAATTCGCGCCTAAACAGGTCATTATTCAGACCGAAGCACAGGGACTGACCGCCGAGCAGGTTGAGATCCTGGTGACTCAACCATTGGAAAATGCCCTGCGGGGATTGGTCGGCCTGGAGTCGATTCGATCACAGTCCATACCCAGCCTGTCGGTACTGACGCTGACGTTTTATGACAGCACCGATATTTACCTGGATAGACAACTGGTATCGGAGCGCCTGTTAGGGCTACAGGATAAACTGCCCGCCGGCGTTGAGACGCCGGTCATGGTGCCGCTTGAGTCATCATCCGGCACCGTGATGACCATTGGTTTAACCTCCGAAACGCACAACCTGATGGAACTACGCTCGCTGGTGGACTGGACGCTGAGCCCCCGGCTGCTGAGTGTTGAAGGTGTCGCCGATATCAATGTCTTTGGCGGCCACGAGCGGCAACTGCAGATTCAAATCGACCCGAATAAACTGGCGCAATTTGATCTTTCCGTCGAAGAGGTCACCCAGGCCGCAAGGCAGGCCACCGGCATTATCGGTGCCGGCTATATCGAGAATCCCAATCAGCGCATGGCGCTGCAGGTTATCGGCCAACCCTTAACCGCTGAACAACTGGCCAAGGTCGTGATCCGCAAAAACGGCGTTGATATTCTGCATCTGGGGGATGTGGCTAACGTGAAAACAGCACCAGCACCGACCATTGGCGGGGCCGCGGTGGGCACCGTACCCGGCGTCGTGCTGATGGTGATAGGGCAGTACGATGCGGAGACGCTCGCCATCACCGAGGGTGTGGAAGCGGCGCTGGCCGAATTTAAGGATGGTTTCGAGGCAGAAGGTATTACGCTGCATGATGATCTGTTCCGTCCCGCCAACTATATTCAAAGTTCACTGAGCAACATCCAGGAACATCTGTATCTGGGTGGCGGCCTGGTGATGCTGGTACTGGTGTTGTTCTTATTTAACCTTCGAACTGCAGTTATCTCTCTGACAGCCATTCCCTTGTCGATTATGGCTGCGCTGATTGTGCTGCTGCATCTGGGCATCAATATCAACATCATGGTGCTGGGTGGCCTTGCCATCGCACTGGGTGAGGTGGTCGATGATGCCATCATCGATACCGAGAATATTTTCCGTCGTCTCAGGGAAAATGCCGCCCTGGCTGTACCGCGCTCAACGCTGGATGTCGTCTATGAAGCCTCGATGGAAGTGCGCAGTTCTGTGGTCTATGCCAGCTTTATCGTGATGCTGGTGTTTGTGCCACTGCTGACGCTGAGTGGTGTCGCCGGACGCATGTTCGAACCGCTGGGTGAAGCCTATATCCTGGCGATTTTCGCCTCACTGCTGGTGGCGCTGACCGTGACACCGGCTCTGTGTCATATTCTGCTAGCCAACAAAGGCGACATCAGTGATCGTGAACCACCGGTCATCCAGTGGTTGAAACCACACTACAGCAGGGCATTGAGAAGGGTCAGCCAGGCACCGCGAATGACGATTGCCGGTGTACTGATATTCTGCGCAGCCGGTGTCGGTATTCTGCCCCTGCTGGGAGGCAGTTTTCTGCCGGAACTGCGGGAGGGTCACTATATAATCCACACCGCAAGTCTGCCCGGTACCTCAATCGGTGAATCGCTGCGGATTGGCGGTGAGATTGAAAAGCGCGTTGCGGAAATCCCCGGGGTGCGATCGACCTCGCAGTGGGCTGGCCGGGCCGAGCGTGGTGCGGATACTTTCGGTACCTATTACAGTGAATATGAAGTAGATCTGGAGCCCATGGACGGTGCCGGTCAGCAACAGGTGCTTGATGAGATTCGTGAGATTCTGGAAGCCTTCCCCGGTATTAACTCGGAAGTCAATTCCTTCCTGACCGAGCGGATTGATGAGACCATTTCCGGTTACACCTCACCGGTGGTCGTGAATATTTACGGTAAAGATCTGGAAGCGCTGGACCGCAAGGCTAGAGAAGTCGCCGCGGTGATGCAGGATATTCAGGGGGCAGCGGATGTACAATTGCGGGCCCCGCCCAGTGAACCACAACTGGAGATTCGGCTTGATCTCGACAGCCTCGCATTCTGGGGACTGACGCCGAAAGAGGTGATGGATACCTTGAAAACCGCCTATGACGGCGTCGCTGTGGGCCAGGTCTACGAAGGTAACCAGGTATTTGATGTGGTCGTTATTGTGCCCGAAGTATTGCGACAGCAACCGCGCCATGTACGTGAACTGCCGATTCGGGCCGCGGACGGCTTTATGCTGAGCCTGCAGGATGTGGCCACAGTGCAGCAGGTTTCGGGGCGTCACGCGATTTTGCACCGCGATGCGCAGCGCCATCAGACGGTGACCAGTAATGTGTCCGGTAGAGATCTCACTTCCTTCTTTGATGAACTGCGGGAGCGGGTACACGCAGAGGTGGATTTCAGTGCTGATATCTATCCCGAATTTACCGGCGCTGCGATTGCCCAGGCCCAGTCGCGGGAAGATCTGATCGTCCACTCCAGTCTGGCGGGGATCGCAGTTTTACTCCTGCTGTTTCTGGCATTACGGAGTGTCAGAAACGTCTCACTGGTATTGATTAACCTGCCGTTTTCGCTGGTGGGCGGGGTCATTGCGGTACTGATGACCAATGGGGTGTTGTCGATTGGTTCCATGGTAGGCTTTGTTACTCTGTTCGGGATTACGCTGCGTAATTCGATTATGTTGGTGTCGCACTACCAGTACCTGGTGGTCGAAGAGGGCGCGGAATGGAATCTGGATACCGCGATTCGGGGGGCTCAGGAGCGTCTGCCATCTATTCTGATTACCGCGCTGGTCACCGCGCTGGCCATGTTGCCGATTGCGATTAACTCGGATAATCCGGGGCGGGAAATTATGGGGCCGATGGCGGCGATCATTATCGGCGGACTGGTATCGTCGACCATTCTTAACCTGCTGGTTCTGCCCAGTGTGATGCTCCGTTACGGTAAGTTCAGCCGACTTGAAGGTGAGACACTGCAGCAGGAGCGGGGCCGGACTTAAGCTTACCCGCCCGCGCTGAGATGACAGGTTGTCTCCGGGATGCCCATCAACTTGAGGTTCAGTCCAGTGGGATCAGAAAAGCAATAGCAATAATGCCAACCACTATCAGCAGAAACAGTAAATCAAGCATCAGGGTTGAATGGCAAAGCTCTGAGCCTGCTCATTACGTTGTTCGGCAAAAAACAGGTAAATACGTTTGAGTTCTTCGGGGCTGAAATGAATCAGAATTAACTGCTGACCGGGATGAATCAGGTCCGGATCACGCCCCATCACCCGGGTGCTGAAGTTATAGATATAACTCGACTCGACTTTTTGATTCAGCACTTTGCCAAGAAACGAGCTTAAGCCGGTCGGTAGCGGCTCATCGGCATCCGCCGGAATGGTCACACTCACAATCTCTTTGTTGCTGGCAATCCCCTCCAGTGCCAACCCTTGACGGAAGCGCTGGATCAGGCCGCTCTGAATAATGCCCCACAGCCCCTGTTTGTCGTCTTCGGTGACACGGTGCAAATAAAAAAGCGCGTTGTCGGGCAACTCTCCCGATTGAACGATATCTTTAACGGATAACTGTGCCACGCCACGGTTAATTGTGACGTTAACTTCCTGGTCCGGATTGAGTTGAGATTGGGCGAGTTCACCGGCGGTGATTTGCCGGGTTTGTGTCTTTTCAAGGATCCGGGTGACAGGTGTGTCCTGATCCAGATCTTTTTCATTGAGTAAGTCAGCCAATGGCGCTTCACGACGGCTGCCATCCGGTTGCGCCAGCGTGATACGCTGGGTTTTATCTTCGATCTGCCGGTCGAGCTCCCGTAATGTCGTTTGGGATTCTTCCGTTTCGGTATAGCTGAGCGTCAGTGGTGTCTCATCCGTCAGCGTATTGTCTTTAATCAGTTCACCTACGGTCGTTTCACGGTGTTCCAGTTTGGGAATAGCGATGGTGCCGTCATGACGCACGAATTCACCCTGCTCTTCAGTGATGGTCACGGTCTCATTCTCGGCTGGAGAGGGAGCCAGATTGTCGACAAAAGTGCTTGCCTCTTCTTCGGCTAGCTGGGCCCCATCAATCGTCGGTAAGGCTTCCTGTGTGATGACTTCCAGTTCGGGTTCCTCTAACTCAATCGGCGGGGTCACGGTATGTTCAGTCCGTGAAGGCTGCAGATCAGCAAATAACACATAACCCAGCACAATCAATACGATCAAGGCAAGGATAGCTGGGATAAGCGATGGTGAGGGGCGAGCTGATTTGGCCATAACTTCCTGCTTCAGGGCTTAAGAGTCAGTTCGAGAATAAGCCACCCAATGTCGCCGGATCAAGTTTCTGTTGCCAACGAGCTAATTGATCAGGTGTCCGGGTCAGTTCGTGGATAATCTGACGGGCTTGTTGCTGACTGGTGACGGGTGACAGTGCTATCAGATCGCTGAGCGCGTTTGTCATGGCGGCACGGTCATTGCCATGCTGCCTTAGCGTTTGTACAAGCTGGTCAATCAGCTGCTGCAGGTCGACCTGAGACAGGAGATAAGGAATGCGTTTAATCGCTGCTACTTCAGAGCTCAACTCAATGATGATCGCCAACTCCGAAAGTAAGCCCTGATGTTGATCCAACAGTGCCAGATCAGTGCTGGGCAGTGCCAGTGGCATGGGTACCAGAATGGGTCTGGAAGCCAGTTCGCCACGTGCCATAGCCTGGCTAAACTGCAAACGGCGTAAGTCACGTTCTGCGCCCTGTAAATCAATCAGGTAAGGGTCTTCAGCATATATCAAAGCGAAGCGCTGATGCAGGATGACGACATCATCCTGCGCGGTTGGCATTAGGGTGGGTGATGCAGTGGCGAGTGACTTTGACGTCGTATGAGCGACATAGTCAATCGCCTTTTCTTCAACCCGGGAAGAGGTGACTGCTGGCAAGGGCAATTCATCCTGAACACGATTGGCTGTCAAACCGTCGTCCAGCGCTTCTGATACAGCACGTGTAATCAGGCCGTGAATCAAGCGTGCATCCCGAAAGCGCACTTCATGTTTGGTTGGATGCACATTGACATCGACCCGATCCAGCGGCAAGGTCAGATAAAGCACGTAGGCAGGTTGTCTTCCTGCCGGCAAACTGTCGCCATAAGCCTGACGGACGGCATGGTTGATAATGCGGTCACGGATGACGCGGCCATTGATAAAGAAATACTGGACATCGGTCTGGGCCCGGTGAGCTTGACGTTGCCCCACCCAGCCATGCAGGCGAATATCCTCGAATTGTTGATCCAGGTAATTGGCATTGCGAGTAAAAGCCTGACCACAGATTTTGCCAATGCGCTGAAGATAGTGAGCGGGATCACTCAGCGCGGGTAGTTTTATTAGTTGACTGTCATTGAAGTGGCCGCTGAATCCGACATCAAAGCGGCTGAGAGCCAAACGGTTAAAGGTGGTGAGCAGATGCTGAAGTTCAGTTTTATCACTGCGCAGAAAGCGGCGCCGGGCGGGTAGATTAAAAAACAGTTCAGCAACACTGACACTGGTACCATCAGGGTGAGCAGTGGGTTCTGGCTGTTCTGACTCGCTGACAAGTTGCCAGCCACAATCCTGATCGGGCTGTTTCGAGGCCAGGGTCAGTCTGGAAACCGATGCAATACTGGGCAGGGCTTCACCGCGAAAGCCCAGGCTGCCGATATGACTGAGCTGTTCACTGCTGTTGATTTTGCTGGTGGCATGCCGGCTGAGTGCCAGCGGTAAATCATCAGGATGAATACCGCCACCATTGTCGGATACTTTAATCAGTTGCCTGCCAGCGCCTTCAATCTGAATATCAATCTGTGTCGCACCGGCATCAATGCTGTTCTCAACCAGCTCCTTGAGTACCGAGGCCGGACGTTCGACCACCTCGCCGGCGGCTATTTGGTTGGCAAGGTGTAGTGGCAGTGCATGAATACGGTTGTTCATTCCGCTAGTTTAGCAGTTCAGTGGTGGCTCGCTAGCTAAGAGAGTGTTCCCTGCGATCAGACAGAACAGTCTGTATCCGCAGATGACGCGGATTCTCACAGATTCACATCATTAATAAATTCGAGAACACGCCAGATTCAGTTATGCAGGGATTATTCTCTGCGCTCATTTGTGTAATCAGCGGATAGGGTTTGTGGCAGCCTAGGGGATTTTCAGGACATCACCGATTTGAATGCTAGTTGTGGACATATTATTCACTGTGCGGATATCGGCCATACTGACCTGATAGCGCTGGGCAATCATGCTGAGGGTATCACCCGCACTGACAATATGCTGTTGCGGCAGACTGGTGCCCGGCAACGGATTACGTTGGAAGTAGTTGCGAATCCCCACCATCATTGCCTGAGCCAGTTTGGCCTGGTGGCTGGCAGTGCGTAAACGGCGCTCTTCTTCCGGGTTGGAAATAAAGGCCGTCTCCACCAGCACCGACGGGATATCCGGCGATTTCAACACCACGAAGGCAGCGGATTCAACCTGTTTCTTGTGTACATGCCCCACGCGTTTTAGACCGGATAATACGGTATCGGCAACTTCCAGACTGGCCTCAAGGCTCGCTGTTTGAGATAAGTCCAGCAGGACTGAGGCCAGCAAATCATCCTTGTCTTCCAGACTGATGCCGCCAGCCAGATCAGCGGCGTTCTCACGATCGGCCAGAATCTGAGCTGCCTCACTACTGGCGCCGCGTTCAGACAGGACATAGACGGATGAACCCCGTGCACTGCGTTTATGGAAAGCATCCGCGTGAATGGAGATAAACATGTCTGCGCCGTTCTCATGGGCACGGCGAATACGATCCCGCAGGCTGATAAACACGTCGTTGTCACGGGTCAGGTAGGAGCGCATGCCGGGTTCCTGATCCACCAGTTTAGCCAGGCGCTTGGCAACTGACAGCACGATGTCTTTTTCTTTGGTGCCGTTGGGACCAATCGCACCGGGATCCTGACCGCCATGGCCCGGATCAATGGCAACGATAATATCGCGACGGGGCAGAACCTTGCTGGTTTTGACTACGTTTTCCCTGACTTTGGTTTCCTGTGCTGCCGCATTGCCAGGCTGGTTATCAGCTTCCGCCTGCTCCTGTGCGGCAATCAAGGCTTGTTTGGCCTGGCGGGGAGAGTATGTCAGGTCGACCACCAGTCGGTGTGGATAGCCCTTATTAGGCCGCAGTGTCTGAGTCTCATACTGCACTTCGTGCGCCAGATCCAGCACGATACGCAATGTTTCGTGATCGTAGGCGGCATAGCGAACGGATTTGACCGGTGTATCGGCCAGCGAGGGAATGATGAGTTTGTTGCGCTGGCGGAAATCCTTGATGTCAATCACCAGGCGGTTCGGGTTTTCCAGGGTGAAGGTGTTGTAGTTTGCGCTGGCGTTCAGGTCAAAAACCAGACGGGCACTGCGATCATCGTGCGAGACACGGATGCCCTCAACCGAATCTGCCCAGACAAAGGAACCAGCAAGCAACAAGTAAAAACTCAGCAGGAGACGGAACATCTCATCATCCTATAGACAACGTTATTAATATTTTGTCGAGCAGCATAATAAAAATCAAGTTTTCTTTTTAAATAAGCAAGATAGAATTGAAACCTTAACTAAATGTGAAGTTTTGCACAGATTTTTTCGCCGGCTGGGGATTGGGCTGAAATTCGCGCCTGCCGACCTTGGTCCTGATACTGTAAATCCACGCGCAAATCAGGATCTGGTAAATACTCACTTCCCCGTTGCGCCCACTCAATCAGGCACAAAGCCTGTTGACTGAAATAATCATCCAGTCCCAGAAACTCCAGTTCCCCCGGCTCACTCAGCCTATAGAGATCAAAGTGATAGACAGGACGGTCATGCAGTTCATAGTGTTCGACCAGTGTGTAGGTCGGACTTTTGACTTTACCCGGGTGCCCCAGTGCCTGAAGAAAGCCGCGTGTCAGCGTCGTTTTACCCGCGCCGAGTTCACCTTCCAGGTGAATCACAGTGAGTGTATCGGGACAGGCAGCGGCAAGCTTCGCCCCCAGCGTCAGTGTTGCCTGTTCATCAGCCAGAAATGTTTGCAAAATTCAGCTCTCGTATTAATACAGGTTAACCAGTTGTCGCAGATGTGGCATTAAATCCATTGCCAGCATGCCCCGTTCGCCGGCTGACTCAGCCACTCTGTCTGCCGCCATGGCGTGAATCAGGACGCCCAGACTGGCCGCCGCATTCAGCGCTATTTTCTGAGCCAGTAGCCCGGCAATCACCCCGGTTAGCGCGTCTCCCATACCGCCGCTGGCCATACCTGGATTGCCAGCAGTACAGACATGTACAGGTGAGTGACCATCATAAATCAATGTGCCTGCGCCTTTCAGCACAATAACGCCACCATAGCGTCGCTGAAGGGCTTTGATGGCATCAAAGCGGTCAGCCTGGATCTCGTGACTGTGGCATTCAAGTAATCGTGCGGCTTCGCCTGGGTGTGGAGTCAAAATCCAGTTGTCGCGCTTTTGTGGTTGACGACTGAGTATATTCAGCGCATCGGCATCGACCACCATGGGCAGATCGGCAGCGAGCGCTGCTGCAAACAGTGACTGGCTCCACGAGCTCTGCCCCAGACCGGGGCCGATGGCTACGACGTTGGCTTTAGCCAATAGTGGCGTCAACTCCCCGGCTTGTTCAATGCCATGACACATCAGCTCCGGCCGTGCCTGATTCAAAATGGCACTGTGCGCGGTGTGGGTCGCAATCGAAATCAGACCGCTGCCCACCCGGGCGCCGGCTTCTGCAGACACTCTGGCCGCACCGGGCATGCCATTGTCTCCCCCCACGACCAGCAGGTGCCCGTAATGACCCTTGTGGGCTGTACGGGGACGTGGAGCCAGTAGTTGTCGGTATTGAGACAGCTCAATACGTCGGGCTTCGGCTGGGACCGCATGATATGCCTCTGCCGGTATGTCCAGCGCGTCATAACAGATCTGGCCGCAGTAATCGGGGGCATCACCGGTAAACAGGCCTTTATTCAGGCCGATAAAACTGAGGGTGACCGAAGCGGAGACAGCGATGCCCAGCGCATTGCCACTATCTGCATGGATACCGGATGGAATATCCAGCGACAGAACCGGTGTCGGTTGACACTGGTGAATGGCCTCAATGGCGTTTCTATAGCGACCTTCGACATCACGATCCAGTCCGGTGCCAAACAGGGTATCCACAATCACATCAGCGGTCGGCAGACGATGGTCAAAAGGCTGAATGACATCGGCAACAGCCAGCAGCGCCTGACGTGCGGCACGGGTTTCATCGCTCATTTTCTCAATGTTGCCGAGCTCAAACAGGCTGACTTGATAATCAGCTTGAACTGCCTGACGCGCCAACTCGTAACCATCGCCCCCATTATTGCCGCCACCACAGACCACGACAATGTGTCTTGCCTCAGGCCAGAAATGCCTGAGCGTTTTGAGTGCCGCTGCGCCGGCACGTGTCATTAATTCGCTGCCTGGGATGTGATAGTTCTCTATCACCCGTCGGTCGAGTTCGCGGGTTTGTTCAGCACTGAAAAGTTCCTGTGGCAGAGTAAGCATATAGCTAGCCCCAAAGTGTATTGCTTAAACATTTATAATAACGTGCATGAGTGAACAATTGACAGCTTCAGAGTCGCGGCGATTACTGGACAGAATGCAGCGCTGGGCCCGTTCACTGGGCTTTCAGGCGCTGGGTGTCAGTGATATCGATCTGCATGATGCTGAACAAAAGCTGCACAGCTGGCTCGCGAAGGGATTTCATGGCGAGATGGCGTTTATGCACAAACATGGCGAAAAACGCACCCGACCTGATTTGCTGGTGGCAGGCACGGTCCGGGTCATCAGTGTGCGTATGGACTACTGGCCGGGTGAGGCGGCCGAGCCCTGGCAGGTCATTAACGATGGTGATAAGGCCTTTATTTCACGGTATGCGCTGGGCCGCGATTATCACAAGCTGATGCGAAAACGGCTGGCCAGGCTGGCGGCGAAAATGGAAAAAGAAATCGGCCCGATGGGCTTTCGGGTTTTTACTGACAGTGCACCGGTGATGGAAAAAGCGATTGCCGAGAAAGCCGGGCTGGGCTGGATTGGTAAACATACCAATGTATTAAGCCGTGATGCCGGGTCCTATTTCTTTCTGGGTGAAATCTATACCGATCTGCCATTACCTGTAACCGATGCCATCACCGCGCATTGTGGCAGTTGCACGGCCTGTATGGATATCTGTCCGACCCAGGCGATTGTCGCGCCTTACCAACTCGATGCCCGCCGCTGTATTTCCTATCTCACGATTGAACTGCGTGGTTCGATCCCCGAATCATTGCGGCCGATGATGGGCAACCGTATCTACGGCTGTGATGATTGCCAGTTGGTCTGTCCCTGGAATAAATACGCACAGGCTACCGTCGAATCAGACTACCTGCCCAGGGAGGGCCTGGATGCGCCACAGTTAATTGATTTGTTCAACTGGACGGAACAGGAATTTCTGCAAAAACTCGAAGGCAGCCCGATTCGCCGTATTGGTTATGAATGCTGGTTGAGGAATATCGCGGTAGCGCTGGGTAATGCGGGCACATCACAGGCTGTCATTGCGGCCCTGCAACAAAAACAAGCGTACCCGTCAGATCTGGTCAGAGAGCATGTGGACTGGGCATTACAGCAACATCTCCTGTCATAAGCCTGTCATCCCCAGACCGTAGACTCGCTGATTGCTTTTTTAATGTAATCGGCCTTTATGAAACTCTCCATTGTCTCTCGCTTTATTACCTTTTCCATTGTTGGTCTGTTGGTCGTCTCGGCGCTGACCGCTGTCTGGGGCTGGCGACAACTGGATAAACCCTATCAGATTGCCGACGAATTCCAGCAATATCGTAATACCTTTGATATTGAGGTGCGCATCCTGCTGGAGCGCTACCTTGCCAGTGGTCAGGCCGACTTACTTCAGGCTGCAGAAGATAAGTTGACCGCACTGAGTGCACAGTCATTTTCCTGGCTCAGTCAAGCTGAAAACCAGGCTATCCAGGCAGCGATCAGCCAGCTTCATGCCAAGGTCGTAGACGTGCGTGCGGCGGGTAAACTCGCGGCTAACCCGCAGACCTTATTGATCAACAATGAACGTGAACGTGCCGGTGATATCGGCATGCTGATCAACTATGCCGAGCAGGCCGGTTATCAATTCAGTGATGAACAGGCAGTCTTCCTCTCCACCCTGGCGGAAATGGGCCGTCGCTTGAATCCGTTATCTCACCAGCGTCAGGCTTTTTTCGAAGATCAGGATGAGGCCCAGCAACAGGCCTTGCTCGCGCAGAACCAGCTATTCGCCGATTTGCTTGCCAAGCTGGAATCCATGCCGCGCTTTGGCATTTACACCGAAAAGGATGAAATGTCTCTGATCCCGCAGGAGCCGGATGAAATCGGTGAAGTCAGTATTGCCTCATTGCAGAGTCTGACACGTCGATATGACAAGGAGATTGCCAATACCATCAGTTTCATGCAGCAAGTCGACCAGAGTCGCAGTAGTCTGAATCAACAAATTGTGGCACTGCAATCCACACTCGACCGCTTCCAGCAACAGATTGCCGAGATAAAGGCCAGTATTACGAGTCAGGTACGGTGGGCAATGCTGGCAACGGTGGTGCTGATAGTGATTGCAGTCAGTCTGCAGGCATTTTTGCAAAAACTGACCCTGACTGCTTTATTGAAGCTGGAACGCTTTTTCCGTGGCATGCAGAAGGGCGATTTCAGCCAGACCTTGCAATTGGATAGCCGATTTGATGAAACCCGCTCAGTGGCTGATTCTGCCACGCACCTGCAGACTTACCTGGCAACCCTGATTGCCAAACTGGAAGCGCAGGCGCAGAGCGTGACCACAGCCAGCCAGTCTTTACAGAGTGTCTCAGTCGCGACATCAGCACTCAGCCGTCAGCAGCATAATGCCACTGATCAGGTGGCAACGGCGGTGACCGAGTTGTCCTATTCCTTCAGGGAAGTGGCTGATAATGCGAACCAGGCATCGAAATCAACCAGTGAAGCCAATCAGGCAACACAAACTGCTCGCCACACACTCAGGGATGCCACCGAGGCCAGTGAGAAATTGGCGGCCGATCTGATGGATGTGGAAAAGGTGATGAGCAAACTGGAGCAGAACGGGAATAATATCCGCACCGTGTTGGAAGTGATTCAGGGCGTAGCCGAACAGACCAACTTGCTGGCCCTGAATGCAGCTATCGAAGCGGCCCGTGCCGGCGAGCATGGACGGGGCTTTTCGGTGGTCGCCGATGAGGTGCGGCAATTGGCATCACGCACGACCCAGTCGACCGAAGAAATCCGGCATATCATCGAACAACTGATCGAGTCGGGCAGTGAGGCGACCGTGATAGTCAGTCGCCAGAGTCATGCAGCATCAGACTGTGCCAAACAGACGGCGGAAGCACGTTCAGCTATGGAACCGTTGGTGTCGGCCATCCAGAATATCAATCAGATCAATGCCGCTATTGCCAGTGCTACTCAGGAACAGACCATGACCGTTGATGAGATCGCCCGTACCACCGAGCAGATAAAACTGGACTCGGAGCAGGTGGATCGTCATGTAAATGAAATTAATCAGGCCGGTGACGGGCTGACGCGTATCAGCCAGACCCTGCAACAACTGGTGCAGCAATTGAAACAGGCCGACTGACCATAAGCCAGCCAGAGCCGTTCAAGCGCATCACATGGCGCCCCTGTTTTTCTGACTCGCAAAATCAAGGTGGCCGGACTGCTGCAAAGTCAGAGGTCTTATTGGATTAATTAGTGAAAGTGAATACTCACTCTTTTTGATGTTTATCCATGGTCATTCCGCTGCCGGCTGGATTAGACCCCGAACACAGCGACATTGAGAATGCGGGACAGGGCCAAGCTGGCTAAAACAATGCTGGCCTTATGCCATAGCAGTGAGACATGATGAATGTCAGTTGTTTTTCAGATCGGCAAAAGCCTCAATCGCGTGTTTACGTGCGGGTTTGTAATCAATCACCGGTGGCGGGTAACCGAGTTTGGCACGTTGTTCGTCGCTGGGATCATGAATCTGTTTATTACTCAGATCTTTTAGTTCCGGTACAAAGCGACGGATAAATTCGCCTTCCGGATCAAACCGTTCTGATTGGCGTGTGGGATTAAACACCCGGAAGTAGGGTGCCGCATCACAGCCGGTCGATGCACTCCATTGCCAGCCGCCGTTATTGGCCGCAAACTCACCATCGATGAGATGTTGCATAAAAAACTGTTCGCCGCGGCGCCAGTCGATTAATAACAGCTTGCTGAGAAAACTGGCGGTAATCATTCTTAGCCGGTTATGCATCCAGCCGGTCTGCTTCAGCTGTCGCATGGCGGCATCGACAATCGGAAAACCGGTTTGTCCTTCACACCAGGCTTTAAAACCGTCTTCATTATCGGCCCAGACCACCTGATCGGTTTCCGGTTTGAAGGGCTTTTCCATGCTCAGCCGCGGGAAGTGCAGCAAGAGTTGCCGGTAAAAATCACGCCAGGCCAGTTCCTGCAGCCAGACATTGTCCTGCCAGTGCATTTTCTGGGCGCCGCAGTGATACTGGATCGCTGCCAGCAGCCGACGGGGGCCGATACGTCCCAGACTCAGGTAGGGCGACAATAAACTGGTGGCAGGTTCTGCCGGAAAATCACGCCGCTCGGAATAGGCTTTGAGTCTTTTCTGACAGAACTTATCCAGTTTCTCCCGAATCTTGTCTTCGGCTGCCGGCCAGATATCATCGCGATAATCGCCGGACCAGTCAGGCTGTTGCCAGTCGACATTGAGCTGCTTGCCCTGTTTTTCCGGCTCAGGATAGGGTGCACGCTGTGTGTCCTGGAGAATCTGCAGCCAGCGGCGATAGTAGGGGGTAAAGACTTTAAAGGGCTCATCCTGCTGGGTCAGCACCGGCAGGGCGACCAGTAGATCGGTTTCCAGTGCATGACAGGCAATACCCGCTTCAGCGAAAGTGTCCACCACTGCCTGATCCCGGCGCCGTTCATCCAGCGGCGTTTCCTGATTGAACCAGATGGCACTGAAAGCATGCTCCTGGCAGAAGTCACGCAGCAGGGTGGGAACATCCGCGAACATGTCCGTTTCCAGCAGATGCAGGGGGATGCCTTTGGCAGCCAGTTGTTGCTGAATATCTTTCACACTGTCGGCTTTGAGTCCCTGCTTGGCGGCAGCTTCATCATGTTGCAGCCACTGGCCGGGACAGGCCACAAATACGACCTCAATATCCCCCTGCTGCTGGGCGAGATAGAGCGCCGGATTATCATCCAGTCTCAAGTCATTTCTGAGCCAGACCAGTTGTGTTGTTGTCATCCCTGCTCCTCGTAGCCGGATTGATCCAGATGTTGATAAAGCCACTCGCTTCGATCGCGGATGGCCTGTTGTTCGTCATTGCCCTTGTTGTCCCAGTTCCTTACCTGCATGCCCAGCCGCGGATTGCGAGAGAGTAAGCCCCGATGTTTATCGATAAAAGACCAGTAAAGGGTGGTAAATGGGCAGGCCTTGTCTCCACTGGCCTGTTTGGGCTTGAAATGGCAGTGATCGCAGTAATTCGACATGCGTTTGATATAGGCGCCGCTGGCAATATAAGGTTTGGAACCGACGATGCCACCGTCGGCATACTGGCTCATGCCGATCGTGTTGGGGATCTCTACCCAGGCTACGGCATCGATATACATGCCAAGGTACCAGCGGTGAATCTGATCCGGTTTGACGCCCCACAGCAGAGAGAATAAACCGGTCACCATCAGTCTTTGAATATGATGGCCATAACCGAAAGTAAGCACTTGCGAAACAGATTCCCGCATACAGCGCATATCGGTCTCCGCATTCCAGTAAAAGCCGGGCAGATCATGGTCGCAATCAAGGGCGTTATAGCTCAGCCAGTCATCACGGTGGTACCAGTAAAGACCGCGGACATATTCTCGCCAGCCCAGAATCTGACGGATAAAGCCCTCGACGGCATTGAGTGGTGCCCTGTTATCCCGATAGGCTTGCTCAGCCGCCTCTATCACTTCCAGCGGATGCAGCAGTTTCAGGTTAAGACAGCCGGAGAGGCGGGCATGAAACAGAAATGGCTGCTCAGTCCACATCGCATCCTGGTAGTCACCAAATTGTGACAGCCGCTTGCTGATGAAGTCTTGCAACTGCTCCAGCGACTGTTCGCGCGTTACCGGCCAGTTGAATGTCTCAATCTCACCCGGCAAGTCCGGCAAGTATTGTTGAATATCCCTGATGACTGCCTGTGTCATCGCATCCGCTTTGAAATCGACAGGCTCAGGCACAGCGTCCGGGCCGCTTTTACCGAAGGTTTTGCGGTTGTCCTTATCAAAATTCCACTGGCCGCCTGCAGGCTCATTATTGTCATCCATCAGGATCTGCCGGTCCTGGCGCAGATAGCGATACCAGTGCTCCATTCTGGGTTGACGCCGATTCTGCATCCACTGTTTGAATTCGCCCGGGCGGCTGATGAAATGATTGTCTGCCAGCCATTCAATCTCAAGCTGGTGGCGCTGACAGCAGTCAGCCAGTTCATGCATGACATCGACATCACCCGGCAATACGCAGCGTACCTGACTGATTTGCTGCTGTTTCAGTGTGGCGGAGAGGGCCTCGGAGAAGTTTTGGTAGCCATCACTGAGGGTGCTGTATTGAAGCGACAAACCCTCGATCTCCAGCGATTGGGCGAAATGACGCATGGCTGACAGAAATAATACCGTGCGTTGTTTGTTGGAAGGTGTGTCGCTGGACGCGCTTATTACTTCTGCCATCCAGAACAGATCCTGATCTTTCTTGCTATCCTGAAACAGCAGACTGTCACGGTTCAGTTGATCGCCGAGAATCAGGTTGAGACGATAAGCCATTAAAAGTTGGCCAGCACCAGTGACAGGGCAGCAATCAGACTGAGCTGACCGCGCAGCATCAGAAATTCATGTTCTATAAACCGCCGGAGCAGGAACCACTCATACAACCATAAAGCCACAAACGACAGTGCCGCCAGCCAGAACCAGTTATAAGCCGGGGTCAGCAACCATAGCCAGGCCCAAAGCATGGCGCTGACCGAGACCAGGGCGACATGTGCCGGCAACGTTTCTTTCATGCTGAGCGTCCACAACATGCCGCCCAGAAAACTGAAAATGAGCGCGGCATAGTCAATCAGGAAAATCTCGGCATGGCGGTTATCGAACAGGCTGCCAATGGCCAGTATCACAAAGGGAATCAGGCCGGCATAACCCAGATAGCGATGCGACGTTTTCATCAGACAAGCTCCGTTTGATCCATAGAAAAGGGTTTAATCACCAGACGCTGGTGCTTTTGCCGGTCCGGATTGAGTAGAAACCGCACCAGAATTTTGTAGCTGTCGCGGTCAAAATAGGCCGGATTCTGCTGGTTTTTGTTGAGCAACTGCTGACAGTCGGCTTCATCTTTGACCTGGCCCAGATAACGCCATTGATCAACCAGGTGATAATGAACCGCGTCCCAGTCTTCATGCAGCGGGTGCTCCTCGATGATGACCGGACCGGGCCAGGGCCACTGTTGATTTTTCAGACTATCCAGCGCCAGTCGCAGACGCAGGTTATAGCTGGCAGCGCTTTCTTTACCGCAACAGGCACCTTTGCATTTTTTGAGCTGAAATCCGAAGCAGGCGCCTTTTTGACGCTTTTCCAGCCCGCACAGTTTCTGGCACAACTGATGCGTTTGTATCAGTTCCAGCATGGTGTTCTGTGCCTGTTTCCGGCTACGAAACAGGCCATAACGACGGGTGATATCCTCAATCGCCGTCATATCAGTTGCCACCACTTCGGTTGTTAACAAACCTTCAGTATCTTCCGCCAGAGAAATCTGATACAGGGTTTTGCTTCTGGTTTGGCGGCGGTTAAAGCGAGGTGAATAAAGTTTGATTTCGGTGTTTTCCAGCAACTGGGCACCAAAATCTGAAGGCGTCTGTACAAATTCGATATGGTGCAGGGATTTGCTGATATCAAGTTCTTTCGAATTCTGATGATCCTGGCTGAAGTGGCTCAAAACCCGCTCGCGGATATTGACCGATTTGCCGATATACAGCGGCACACCTTCTGCATCAAGAAAGCGATAAATACCGGGCAGATCGGGCAGGGCATCAATCTGTTCCTGGCTGATATGGCTGGGGAGGCTCGGGCGTTTCAGCAACTGTTTGCAGACAGACTCGATCTTATCCGGCGGAAAGGTATCGCTGATATGTTGAAAAAACGCCAGAATGACTTCGGTATCAGCCATCGCCCGGTGCCGATCATCGATCTCAATACCCAGTCTTTCAATAATGCGGTCCAGACCGTGATAACGGTGCTCGGGAAATAATTTACGGCTCAGCCTGACCGAGCACAGCGTTTTACTACTGAACTGGTAACCGCAGCGCTGAAATGACTGTTTGAGAAAACTGTAATCGAAACGGGCGTTGTGGGCGACGATAACCCGGTCCTGCAGACGCTCAAACAGGGCCGGTGCAATATCCTCGAATCGCGGCGCATCCTCGACCATCGGATTGCTGATGCCGGTCAGGCGGGTAATCCAGGGCGGAATAGCAACACCGGGATTAATCAGGGTCTGCCAGCGATCCACCACCACGCCATCGTCGACCTGGATCAAGGCAAGTTCGGTCATGCGGTCACGACTGGCGCGGCCGCCAGTGGTCTCGCAGTCGAGCAGCAGCATGCGTGATGGGAATGCGGATAAATCAGCCATCGGACTCAATGCGCCTGCCTGCGGCAACGTTCAGAGCAATATTTGACCTGGTCCCAGTCCCTGCGCCATTTCTTGCGCCAGTTGAAAGGGCGCTCACACACAGGGCAGATTTTGTTTGGCAGATGTGGTTTGTGGTGGACCATGTCACGGTACGAAAAACAGAGAGGTTAATCTCGCTTTCGGTCCGTGAAAACGATGTGAATCTAGACCGTCTCTGGCAGCTTTATCATATGCTCACGGTAATGCTGCAGTTCGCGGATGGAGTCCTTGATATCATCCATCGCCAGATGCGAAGCGTTTTTCTTGAAGGATTTTTCCACTTTTGGTGCCCAGCGCCGAGCCAGTTCCTTAAAGCTGCTCACATCCAGGTTGCGGTAATGAAAAAAGGCTTCCAGTTCCGGCATGCAGCGCGCCAGAAAGCGACGATCCTGACAGATACTGTTACCACACATCGGTGACACGCCAGCCGGGACATATTGGCGTAAAAATTCCAGTGTCTTGGCTTCTGCGATGGCTTCGCTGATGGTGCTCTCGCGCACGCGCTCGGTGAGACCGGATTTGCCGTGCTGGCGGGTATTCCACTCATCCATTCCATCCAAAACCGAATCCGGTTGGTGTATGGCAAAGACAGGACCTTCTCCCAGTACGTTAAGTTCGCTGTCAGTGACGACAGTGGCAATTTCGATAATATAGTCAGTATTGGTGTTGAGACCGGTCATCTCCAGGTCAATCCAGATCAGGTTGTTTTTACTTTTGGCCATGGTCTCCGTCTTTATCGTTGATGAATGGGATGAACTAACTTGCCAGAGATTGTATCAAAGGCTACTCTTCATGACATTTTTATATGGGAAAACTTGGGCTTAGCGTATGAACGAATTCAGTTGGATATTTTTGGCTGCGGTATTGCTGATGACAGCGGTGGAAATCTGGTTGTCATTCAGACAGGGGCGTTATGTTGCCGCTCATCGCGACGAAGTGCCCACTGCATTCAAAGACCAGATCAGCCTGTCGGCGCATCAGAAAGCCGCTGATTACACGGTCGCCAAAGGCAAGTTCAAGCGCAGTGAAACCCTGTACAGCATGGTGATCCTGTTGCTCTGGACCCTGGGTGGTGGACTGGCAGTCCTTTATGGTGCCTGGTCTCAACTGGAGATGGGGCCGATGCTGGGCGGTATCCTCTTTTTCCTCAGTTTTCTGTTGATTGGCTCGCTGCTGGAACTGCCTTATTCCTATTACAAAACCTTTATTCTGGAAGATAAATTCGGCTTCAACCGCCAGACGCCGGGTCTGTTTTTCTCCGACTTCATCAAGCAGACTGTTCTGATGCTGGTGGTCGGTGGCCTGTTGATCTGGGTCGCTTTGTGGATGATGAACAGCGCCGGTGATTACTGGTGGCTCTACCTGTGGGCAGCCTGGATGGGCTTTGCGGTATTTATGATGTGGGCTTATCCAGCCTTCATCGCGCCACTGTTTAACAAGTTCACGCCCTTGGAAGATGAACAACTGCAGCAGCGGGTGGAAAATCTGCTGAGTCGCTGTGGCTTTAAAAGTCAGGGCATTTTTGTGATGGACGGTTCCCGCCGCAGTGGTCATGGTAATGCCTACTTCACCGGTATGGGTAATAACAAACGCATCGTCTTTTTCGACACCCTGCTCAATACGCTGAATGAAGATCAGATCGAAGCGGTGCTCGCCCATGAACTGGGTCACTTCAGTCGCAAACATGTGGTGAAAAACATGTTTGTGATGGCCGGTTTGAGCCTGTTGGGCCTGGCCCTGCTGGGCTGGGCGTCCGGTCAGACATGGTTCTTTGAGGGGCTGGGTGCCAATACCGAATCCAATGCCATGGCCCTGGCGTTGTTTATGCTGGTGATACCGGTATTCCTGTTCTTCCTGCATCCACTGATGACAGCCTTGTCACGTAAGTATGAATACGAGGCCGACGATTACGCAGCGTCTGTGGCCAATGCCGATGATCTGATTGCGGCGCTGGTGGCGCTCTATAAAGAAAACGCCAGTACGCTGACGCCGGATCCGCTGGTATCGGCGGTGTATGACTCGCATCCACCGGCGGCATTGCGTATCGCCCATCTGCAATCGGGGACGGCTTAATATGCGTCTAGTGCTGATATCACTGGCTTTCATTTTCAGCGGCAGTGCTACGGCGCAGAATGGCAAAGCACTGCATGACGCTGCCTGTATGGAGTGTCATGCCTCACTGGGCGGTGGTGACCCCTACCAGTTGTACCAAAGAGAGGATCGCAAAGTTCGCTCACTGCAGGATTTGCAATCGCGGTTGCAGTTTTGTATACGGGCAGCCGATGTGAACTGGAATAAAGACCAGCAAAAGGCAGTGGTGGATTACCTTAACAGTCGCTTCTATCGCTTTTAGGCGAAGTTGATGCAGTTGCGGCCGTCGGCCTTTGATTGATATAAAGCCCGGTCGGCACGCTCGATCAAGTCCCTGGGCGTATCGCCGGGCTGTAAGTGGGTGATGCCGACTGAGACAGTGACCTGACCAATGGACTCTTCGCTGCCTTTTTTCTTGAGTCGGCTGGCAGCAAACTTTTCACGGATTTTTTCCGCCATCAGGAAGGTTTCTTCCAGGCTGCTGTGCAGGAAAATCATCGCCATTTCCTCACCGCCAAAACGGGCAGCAATATGCATATCATCCCGGTGGGCGTTGAGAATAGAGGCAAAATACTGCAGTACTTTGTCTCCCAGAAGATGACCGAAATTATCATTGAGCCGTTTGAAATGGTCGATATCGAACAGGGCCAGTGAGAAGGTCATATCCCGGTCCTGACACAGGTGTGTCAACTCGCGGTTGAATGTGCCCCGGTTGAGCAATCCGGTCAGGCCATCGGTGCGGGCAGACTGCTTGACCGCTTCCAATTCTTCGCGCAGTTTCATGATTTCCTGGGACGAGCGACTCAGTTCGCTTTTAAGTTCATGACTGCTCTGGGTCAGTTGCTGAGTGTTACTGAGAATCTGCGTCACCAGGCCCTTGAGTTCCTGGATATCATTGCAGCTCTCCAACATTGATTGGCTCTGGCTGAGGCCCGAGCTGCAGGATGTGGCGGTGGCTTCGACCCGGTTGATGTTCTGTAAAGTGTTATCCACCACCAGTTTCAGACCGTTGTTGGTCAGGCTGAGCCGCTCAGGCATGCCCATCAACACGTATTTTTCATAGAGATATTGGGTGACATCGGCGGTAATGGGCTGATTTTTACTGAGCCGGGTATCAATCGCATTCACCAGCTCGGCATTATCACCGGCGACATATTCATACCAGACTGCGTAATTGACGGGGTTAACCGGGGTTTTGTGTTGATTGACGAGGGGGAGTGTACGCCGAAGGTTCTCTGATGCCTGCTGAAATTCATGATCATAGACCGGGGGGAACGACGTTACTTTGCTCACGCGTGGCTCTCAATGTGAATTAACCTTACATGAGCTAGGAGAATTACCTAAATTGTCAGGAATATCAAGTCTGTTTTGCTTTTCTGGCGCGTATTGCCAGTAACAATGCAAGCAGGGTGGTGACGATCGGAATTGTCTGCATCATGATTTGGCTGGTGATTGCGGCCAACGCGGCGAGTAAGGTCAGCATCAGAAAACTGATCATGACGATGTTCTGCACCCAGTTATTCCCTGCCAGAATAGTACCCAGCTGATTCGCAGGGGCGTGCCACTGTATCAGTGCATTAAGCGGGATGATAAACAGACCGCCGAAAAAGCCGAAGCTGAGGATGGCCAGAGCAAATAGCATGGTCGAGCTGAGCAATGGCACCACAAATAACACCAGGCACATGCCGATGGCGCCCGCTGGAATCAGCCCTGTTTTGATGTGACCTTTGCGACCTGCCCCTGCCAGCAATGAACCGATAATGATGCCGACACCGGAGCAGGCCAACAGCCCCTGAATAACAATCGTGTTGTCTTCGGCAAGCACCATTTTGGCAAATGCCGGAAATGTTGCCAGAAAAGTCTGCGAGATCCCCCAGAACATCGACAAGCCCAGAATGGCGTACCAGATCACCGGGTTATGCAGAAGTCGCTGCAGGTTCTCCCGCAGAATGTGCCCCTGCCGGTAGCGCTGCCAGTCAAAGCGTGGTTGAGTTGAAGTCGTCCCGGTCAAGGGCAGGCGACAGGCCAGAATAAACTCGACCACACTGAGCGAGACCAGCAGCCAGCCTATCGGAGCGATATGACGAATGAGTTCGGCTTCATTCTGATATTCGTGACCGTCGAGCCGGGTTTCAAAAAGGATGGTAAAGACAAAAATCCCACTCAGAATTGCCACAATCGTGGTGGCCTGAATAAAACCATTCGCGGGAGCCAGTCGTTCATTACCGGCCAATTCACGGATATAGCCATACTTTGCAGGCGAGTAGAGTGCGCTTTGTGCCGCCAGCACCAGAGTCAGCAGAAATGCAAACAGAAACCAACCCTGATAATAGGCCAGGGTTATCAGCAGGGTAATTAAAATTGCCGCAAAAGCGGTGGCCCGCATCAAATATGGTTTGGCAAAACGGTCTGACAAGTAGCCGGCCGGGGTGAATAACAGGATGAAGGGGAGCAGAATTAATGCATTGATGATGGCCGTCAGCCCGACCTGGGTGGCATCATCATACATTTTGAAAATCGTATTCTGAATCAGAATCTTATGACCCAGATCGACCATCGCATTGATAAAGGCGACAGCCAGAAAACTGATAAAACCGGGCAGGCCGGCGGTTTCCAGCAGATTGGATTTTTTCACTGAATGGTCTTCAGGCTTTAGTCATCTTTGAGTCGGACTGCCAGTACATCACAATGGGCGTGATGTAATATCGCATTGGCGGTGGATCCCAGCAGCATTTTTATGCCACGGCGTCCATGGGAGCCGACAACGATCAAATCGGCCTGATTTTCATCAGCCATTCGCACAATATCATGACCGGGACTGCCGCACTCCACCCATTGCTGGCTATCGGGGATACCCATCTCGTCTGCCAGTTTGGCAAGTTGTTTTTTGCCTGATTCCAGCAGGGCTTCACGCATGTCGATATCAACGCTGATCATCGGCTCGTAAGCAAAATCCGTGAGCGGAAAATCTTCCACAACATGACAGATGCTGAGTTTGGCATTATTGCGTTCCGCCAACGCCAGTGCTTTATTGCAGACTTCGTCAGTGTGGCTGGAAAAATCCACGGCAATCAGAATGTGCTGGTAGTCAGAATCCATGTGCGCTCCTACTAACAAAAAAGGGCGGTGAGCCCGCCCTTTGATTGTATGACTTTAGTCGCTGTCGAGAAAGCGTTCGGCATCCAATGCCGCCATACAGCCTGCCCCGGCAGAAGTGATCGCTTGACGGTAGATTGGGTCTGATACGTCACCGGCAGCAAATACGCCGGGGATACTGGTCTCGGTACCTTTTTTCAGAATGATGTAATCATGCTCCATTTCCAGCTGTCCTTTGAACATGCCGGTGTTAGGCTGGTGACCAATGGCGATGAAGACGCCCTGCAGATCGATTTCCCGGGTTTTATTATCTTTGGTGCTTTTCACCCGCATACCGGTGACACCGGCATCATCGCCCAATACTTCGTCCAGCACGTGATCCCAGAGGATCTCGACATTACCTTCTTCCGCACGCTTGAGCAGTTTGTTACTGAGAATTTTCTCGGAGCGGAAGGAATCACGGCGGTGAACCACGGTCACCTTGGAAGCAATGTTAGACAGGTACAAGGCCTCTTCCACCGCCGTATTGCCCCCACCGATAACAGCAACTGGCTGGCCTTTGTAGAAGAAACCGTCACAGGTAGCACAGGCAGACACACCGCGTCCCTTGAAGTTTTCTTCCGATTCCAGACCGAGGTATTTGGCCGAGGCGCCAGTGGCAATAATCAGCGCATCGCAGGTATATTCACCGGCATCGCCGATAAGACGAAATGGCCGTTGGCTGAGATCCGCGGTGTGGATGTGATCAAAGACAATCTCGGTGCCAAAACGCTCGGCATGACGCTGCATACGCTGCATTAATTCCGGCCCCTGAACCCCCTCGTCATCGCCCGGCCAGTTATCAACATCGGTGGTGGTGGTCAGCTGTCCACCCTGCTCGATGCCGGTAATAAGGACCGGTTCCAGCGCCGCACGCGCAGCATACACGGCAGCAGTGTAGCCGGCGGGACCTGAGCCCAGAATCAGTAATCGACAGTGTTTGGCGTCTGCCATGAGAGTTGCCTCCGAAGGATGTTTATCAAGTAGCAGGTAGAGTAACCACTGCTGTGAGTTTGGACAAGCATCTTAGTTCAAAAGCTGTGTTAAAATCAGACGTTAATTTATTGGCTGAGTTGGAAATATCACCGTGGCACAAGCGACAAGAGTCAATGACAAACAGAAACATAATGAAGCGAGTGGCGCAGTCGGCTTCCGCCTGCGCGAAGCGGCACTGATCCTCGCCGTGGCGCTCGCCGCTTATCTGTTGCTGTCATTATGGAGCTATGAGCCCACCGATCCGGGCTGGTCGACGACCGGTGCTGATGATTTGATCGCCAACAGTGGCGGTATCGTCGGTGCCTGGCTTGCTGATGCGCTTTTGTATGGCTTTGGATTCCCGGCTTATCTGTTTCCTTTTATGGTTGGCTTTTCCGGCTGGCTATTGTTCAGCTGGGGTAAACGTGCGGATAGTGAAGATGCCCTGCATTTCTGGATCTTGAAAATGACCGGCTTGCTGATGGCTCTGGCTGCTGCCAGTGGGCTGTCTTCGCTGAGTTTGACCCAATATGCGCAATTGATGCCTATGGGGGCCGGCGGCGTGCTGGGAGAAGTCGTCGGTCATGGTTTTGAGTCAGTCTTCGGTGCTTCCGGGACCAGCCTGTTACTGCTGGCGGTGTTGCTCACCGGTGTGACTTTATTCACCGGTTTATCCTGGTTGATGGTGGTCGACAAATTGGGCAGTGTCGCGATGATTGCGTTTCTGCATATCAGCCGTTGGTTGCGTGAAATGAAGGACGATCTGCAGGCGCGACGTACCCGTCAGCAACGTGAAGAAACCTTCCGCGAACAGAAAGAAAAGCTCCAGCACAAAGCCAAGGTACGGATTGAGCCGGTGCTGGAGAAAAAAGAGCCCAGTAAACGCGAAGAGAAAGAAAAACAGGTGCCGCTGTTTGAAACACCGGATGCGCCGGGTATGCCGGCTCTGGCCCTACTGGATATGCCCAAGGCAAGCCAGAGTGCCTACAGTGAAGAAGTTTTGCAGGCGCTGTCTCGTCAGGTTGAACTCAAACTGAAAGACTTCGGCGTCGAGGTGCAGGTAGTGGAAGTCCAGCCCGGGCCGGTGGTGACCCGCTTTGAGCTACAGCCGGCACCCGGTATCAAGGTCAGCCGGATCAGTGGCCTGGCAAAAGACCTGGCCCGTGCGCTGTCAGTCAGCAGTGTCCGTATTGTGGAAGTCATTCCCGGCAAACCGGTGGTGGGGCTGGAAATCCCCAATGAAACCCGTGAAATCGTGCGTCTGCGGGAAATCCTTGCCTGTGACGACTATGAGAACAGCAAATCCCTGCTGGAACTGGCTTTAGGTAAAGACATTGCCGGCCGGCCGACGGTAGCCAACCTGGAAAAAATGCCGCACCTGCTGGTGGCCGGCACCACCGGTTCCGGTAAGTCGGTGGCGGTCAACGCGATGATCCTGAGTATCCTTTACAAGGCGACCCCGGAACAGGTGCGCATGATCATGGTCGATCCGAAGATGCTGGAATTGTCGGTATATGAAGACATTCCGCACTTGTTGGCGCCGGTGGTGACCGATATGAAAGAAGCCGCCAACGCGCTGCGCTGGTGTGTAGCAGAAATGGAGAGGCGCTACCCGCTGATGGCCGCTTTGGGGGTCAGGAACATTGCCGGCTACAACAAAAAAGTCCGCGATGCGATTGAACGTGGTGAACCTATTAAAGACCCGACTATCGATGTCGAACCGGGTGAAGTCGCCCCCACCCTGGAGCCTTTGCCCTTTATCGTTGTTGTGATCGACGAGCTGGCCGATATGATGATGGTGGTCGGCAAACAGGTCGAGGAATTGATTGCAAGACTGGCACAGAAAGCTCGTGCTTCCGGGATTCACCTGATCCTGGCGACCCAGCGTCCTTCGGTGGATGTCATCACCGGTCTGATCAAGGCCAATATCCCGACCCGGATTGCTTTCCAGGTCTCATCCCGTATCGACTCGCGTACCATTCTGGATCAGATGGGGGCTGAACAACTGCTGGGGCAGGGTGACATGTTGTATCTACCTCCCGGCAGTGGTCTGCCGGAACGGGTACATGGCGCTTTTGTCGATGACCATGAAGTTCACGCCGTGGTCGAGCATCTGAAGAAAATGGCGGCGCCCAATTACCTGGAAGAAATCACCCAGGATCCGGCCGGCGATGACGGTGAGGGTGGTTTGGGCGACCCCAGCGACGCCGAGTCCGACCCACTCTATGATCAGGCTGTTCAGATTGTGACCGAGAGTCGCCGTGCCTCGGTGTCCGGTATTCAGCGTCGGCTTAAGATCGGCTACAACCGGGCAGCCAGAATCGTGGAAGCGATGGAAGCCGCCGGTGTGGTCTCCGCGATGCAGGGCAACGGCAGCCGCGAAGTATTGGCGCCGCCACCTCGCGATTAATCATAACGGAACCCCACCGTTATCCCGCAGTCTGCTCAATTAACACAGGACAATGGAGTCAGTGCATGACCTTGATTAAATCTTCAGCCCTGCTGCTGAGCCTTTTCTTTTCCTCCGTCGCTACCGCTGCCGATGACGCGACCCAGAAGCTGCAGCAGTTCGTCGATAATGTGCAGACATTCTCAGCCCATTTCGAACAGATGGTAATCGACACCGAGGGCAATCTGCTGGAAGAGGCGGAAGGTGAATTTAAGCTGGAACGGCCGGGCAAATTTCGTTGGGATTACCAGCAGCCCTACCCACAGGAAATCGTTGCTGATGGCGAACGAATCTGGTTTTATGATGTGGACCTGGAACAGGTCACCGTCAAATCACAGCAGGAAGCTCTGGCAGATACCCCGGCCACACTGCTATCCGGTGAGGTCGTGCCAGCCGACAAATATCATATTCAGAACCTGCCTTCCGATGACGGCCGGCTCTGGGTCGAACTGACACCGAAAGAATCTGATTCCAATTTCCAGGCGGTGACGCTGGTTTTTGATGGTGACACACTGGCACAGATGATCATGCGTGACAGTTTTGATCAGCGTACCCGTCTTGTCTTCAGTGAGGTCGAAGAGAATCCGACATTCGAGAAGAATTTATTCAGCTTCACGCCACCGGCCGGGGTGGATGTCGTCGGTGACAGCCAATAAAAAGAGTCAGCCTGATACGTGAGTTTATTTGATCAAATTGAGGCCGATCCGGCCAGCCGTCCGCTGGCAGACCGGATGCGCCCCAAAACCCTCGATGAATATATCGGCCAGACCCACTTGCTGGGGGCTGGTAAGCCGTTGAGGCAGGCCATTGCTTCCGGTCATCCGCACTCGATGATCTTCTGGGGGCCGCCCGGTACGGGTAAAACGACACTGGCCAAACTGATTGCCGGTTACTGCGATGCCGAGTTTATGACCATCTCCGCAGTATTGGCCGGGGTCAAAGAGGTCCGAGCTGCCGTCGCCCGTGCCCAGCAACTGCAACAGGAGCAGGGGCGTCGTACCATGCTGTTTGTGGATGAGGTGCACCGCTTCAACAAATCACAGCAGGATGCGTTTCTGCCCTATGTTGAGGACGGGACATTTACCTTTATTGGTGCCACCACCGAAAACCCCTCATTTGAGCTTAATAACGCCCTGTTATCGCGTGCCCGGGTCTATGTGCTGAAATCGCTGGAAGCAGGCGATTTACGGCAGATCATCGACCGGGCCATGGCGGATGATGAACTGGGCCTTGCAGGCAGGGGAATCCAAATCTCTGAGGCTTTACGGGATCAACTGGCACAGACGGCAGATGGCGACGGTCGCCGGGTGCTGAACCTGCTGGAAATCGCGGTCGATCTCGCCGACAGCAAAGGTCAGACCGAAGTCGATGAAAACGATCTGGCGGAAGTGCTGTCCGGGACTATTCGCCGTTTCGATAAAGGCGGCGAAGCCTTTTATGACCAGATATCGGCATTGCATAAATGTGTGCGCGGCTCTGCGCCGGATGCGGCTTTGTACTGGTTGTGTCGGATGATCGACGGCGGCTGTGATCCAGTCTATCTGATGCGGCGGATTGTGCGAATGGCAGCCGAAGATATCGGTAATGCCGATCCCCGCGGCTTGCGAATTGCACTGGATGCCTGGGAGAGTTTCGACAAACTGGGCAGCCCGGAAGGCGAACTGGCGATTGCCCAGGCCGTGGTTTATCTGGCCTGCGCGCCCAAGAGTAATGCAGTTTATGTGGCTTACAAAGCGGCGATGAACGATGCCAAAACCCATGGCAGCGCTGAAGTGCCGGTCCATCTGCGCAATGCACCCACCAAGCTGATGAAAGAACTGGGCTATGGTAAGGAATATCGCTATGCCCATGATGAACCGGAAGCCTATGCGGCGGGCGAGCAGTACTTTCCGGATTCAATGCGGGATCGGAGCTACTACGAGCCGGTCAATCGCGGTCTGGAAATCAAAATTGCTGAAAAACTGGCGCGGCTTCGTGATCTCGACAAGCAATATAAAGGCTGAGCTCAGCGCGTCGGGTAAATATCAAAACGGGTATTTTTGCTCTGTACACTGGCTGCCGGTTTCTTTTCACCGACAAATTCGGCGCCTTTGGGGCGCTTCACCACCACTCGTTTACCGGCTTTTTCCCGGGCAATGGCCAGCAATTCACCACTGTCGATATCGGCACCGACCAGTTGATGCAATAACTGCATTTCCTTTTTGACCAGGGCGGATTTGTCGCGGCCGGGATACATCGGGTCCAGGTAAATCACATCAGCCTGCAGTTTTCCTTCAGCCAGTAATGCAATGGCATTGCCCTGGTAAAGCTTCATACAGGCTGCAATCTCAGCAATGGCCGCGTCATCCGCTGCACGTATTAAGGCATCCTCAATCAGCAGGCTCATGATCCTGTTCTGCTCGATCATGGTGACTTCACACCCCAGACTTGCCAGCACAAAGGCATCACGGGCAAAGCCGGCAGTGGCATCAATGACGCTGGGTGATTGCCCTTGTTTCAGGCCGACGGCCCGGGCCAGCGGTTGACCACGGCCACCACCGAATTTGCGACGGTGATCATACTTGCCGCTGCTGAAGTCAATCGAGAAAGCCTGTTTAAACTCGGGTACCTTGAGTGCCAGACCTTGCTCGCTCAGCCAGAGCTGGGTGGCCTCGGGCTGAAGCGCTGTGAGAGACAAAGCCAAGCGATTAGCCAGTGCCTGTGCACGGCCAATTGCCTGGTCATCCAGCGCAACGATAGAAACCGCGCTGTCAGTCAAGTGTGGTGATAAACTCGCCAAATGCGCGGCTGCCGGTGGCGGTTTTGAGCGTTTTGAGCGGCTTTTCGGTCAGCGCATCAATGATTGACACGGTGCCATTGCCCCAGTTGGCGACATAGATGACACTGCCATCGGCCGAGGTGTCGATGCCTTCTGGTGTGTCTTCAACGGCGACCGTATTGATGACCTGATGGGTGTCGACATCGATAATCGACACCGTACTGTCATCCTGATTGGTGACATACAGTTTTTTGCCATCGGGACTGACCACGGCGCAGTAGGGCCATTCACCGACCGGAATAGTGATCACAACTTCCGCAGTGTCAGTATCAATCACGGTGACATCACTGCTTTGCACATTCACGGTATAGATAAAGCGGCCATCAGGAGTCATTGCCATGCCAAAGGGGGACTCGCCGACGTCCACACTTCTCACCACCTGAGCCGCTTCCAGATCAATAAAGGCCACGGCATTATCATCACGGTTGGCAACATAAAGCCGCTGCTTGTTCTCATCCAGCATCATACCCGCCGGCGACTGACCGACTGTGATGGTCTGATTGATCTCACCGGCTTCTGGATCAAGCACACTGATCAGATTGTCATACCAGTCAGCGACATAGACCTTTTCACCACGGCTGTCCGCCACAATGCCTACCGGACCAGCGCCGACCTCAATCTGACGGATTTCTTTCAGGGTTTCCAGATCGATCACAGACACGCTGCGGCTATCGGGGTTACTGATAAAAGCCCGTTTAGCATCAGGACTGACTGCGACCCCGGCTGGGGCGTCACCGACCACGATCTCCTTGACGACTTCACCGGCATTGACATCAATCACACTGACGTTGTCTGCCAATTGGTTGGTAATCAGTGCGTACTGCTTGTCTTCACCTAAACAGCCCGTCAGTGTCAGCACCAGCGCCATAAAAAAGGCGACCCGAAATCGGGTCGCCTTGATAATTGGCTGATTCAGCGAGAACAGCATTATTTTTCCAGAATGGCTTTCAGGTTGTTCAGACCCGCTGTCGCGACACCTTCGATCGCATTTACAGCGTCTTTGTCACTTTGGCCTTCCGGTACCGGTGGGTTAGCCAGGAATGCACGGTAGAACTTGGCTTTCCAGGTCACTTCAGAACCGCCGTCTTTAGGTTTTACAGTCAACCAGGCTTTGTAGTTGTTGACCGGCAGGGTGTAGTAAGGAGTTTCCTGGCTGTTGAATGTGATGGTTTTGACAACACTCATGTCTTCAATGGTGTAAATCATCATCATTTTTTCGTTGTCGATTTTATCCAGTTCTTCGGTGATAGTCGGATTGCCTTCCGCTTTCAGAGTCAGAACACGGATGTTGTCTTCTTTCATTTCAGTGCTGGCGACAGCAGGGTGCCAGTTATGCAGACCGCTGAAGTCACTGACGACTTCCCAGACTTTTTCAGGGGCAGCGTTAATGAAAACAGTTTCCTTGACCTGTTGACGGGTCGGGCCGTGGGCCACTGCCAGCATGGGAACGATCATCATGGCAGTTGCAAAGAATTGTAAAAACTTCTTCATTATATCTCTCCGGTTTATTATGAATGCGTAAAGGAAGTTAGCACAGAAAGTCTGAACGTAATCTGAACAGAAGCCAATGTGAATTATTCCTCTAAGACCAAAAAATGGTGCACACACTCTAGCGGATAAGGCGGTTTTTTTCCATAAGCCAATTTGACTTAGTGTGGCTTATTCACCAAAATTAACGACCTTTCATTCACGACTGATTAAGCTGGAGAACCCCGTGCCACTGATAAAGATCAGGGACTTGCACTTTTATCGTGGTAACCGTGCCATTTTTGAAGGCGTCAACATTGATATTGAGCGCGGCAAAGTCACGGCTATCATGGGCCCGAGCGGCACTGGCAAGACCACCTTACTCAAATTAATTGGTGGCCAGCTTCGTCCTGACAAGGGCACGATTGAAGTCGACGGGCAGAATGTGCACAAACTTTCCCGCTCCGAACTCTACGAATTGCGTAAACGCATGGGCATGCTGTTTCAGAGTGGTGCTTTGCTCACCGACCTCACTGTTTACGATAACGTGGCTTTCCCTCTCCGGGAACACACCGATTTGCCCGAATCAATGATCCGTGATCTGGTGCTGATGAAACTGCAGGCGGTGGGGCTGAGAAATGCCCGGAACCTGCAACCAGCCGAATTATCGGGGGGGATGGCGCGCCGTGTGGCCCTGGCCCGTGCGGTGGCGTTGGAACCGATGATGATCATGTACGACGAACCTTTCACCGGGCAGGACCCCATCTCGATGGGCACGCTGGTGAACCTGATTCACCGTATGAATGATGCCATGGGCCTGACCAGTATTGTGGTCTCTCACGATGTGGCAGAAACAGCGGAAATTGCTGACTACATCTATCTATTGTCTGCCGGCAAGATTATCGAACATGGCTCACCGGTTCAGCTGCGACGCTCCGGCTCTCAGTGGGTTCAGCAGTTTATGCAGGGCCTGCCGGACGGGCCGGTACCATTCCACTACATGGGACCGGAGTATGAAGAAGACTTACTCAAGCCAGAGGAACATGCATGATTAACCTGATTCGCAGTCTCGGCCGCTGGGGACTGGGCACCTTTGAACGGCTAGGACGGGGGCACCTGTTCCTGATGCATATTCTGGCCGGTGTGCCGGGCCTGTTTCTGCGGTTTTCCCTGGTTCTCCAGCAAATCTATTCGGTCGGTGTGTTGTCGCTGCTGATTATCCTGATTTCGGGCTTATTTGTGGGGATGGTGTTAGGCCTGCAGGGGTATAATACGCTGGTGGATTTCGGTGCCGAGGAATCTCTCGGTGTACTGGTCTCTTTGTCTCTGGTGCGTGAGCTGGGGCCTGTCGTCAGCGCGCTGCTGTTTGCCGGTCGTGCTGGTTCGGCATTAACCGCTGAAATCGGCCTGATGAAAAGTACGGAACAGCTATCAGGTATGGAAATGATGGCTGTAGATCCTATCCGCCGGATTATCGCGCCACGTTTCATGGCCGGTCTGATTTCCATGCCTTTGCTGGCTGCGATCTTCAGCGCGGTCGGCATTATCGGTGCCTTCCTGGTTGGCCATGGTCTGCTTGGTGTTGATGACGGCGCTTTCTGGTCGCAGATGCAGGCCAAAACTGATTTTTATGATGACATCATGAACGGCGTCATCAAAAGTGTTGTATTCGGGTTTGTTGTAACCTGGATAGCTTTGTTTGAAGGGCATGATGCCGCACCGACCTCAGAAGGGGTCGGAAGAGCAACGACGCGCACAGTCGTGCACTCTGCGTTCGCGATTCTGGGGCTGGACTTTGTGCTGACTGCGTTGATGTTTGGAGATGAATAGTAATGATGCAGAATAAGAGTACCGAAATTATCGTCGGAATGTTTGTCGCCGTGGGTATTGCTGCCCTGTTCATGCTGGCGATGAAAGTCAGCAATCTGGGTGACTTCACCGATGAGGCCGGCTACCAGGTCACTGCGGAATTCGAGAATATCGGTGGCCTCAAGGTTCGGGCGCCTGTCACTATGGCCGGGGTCCGTGTCGGACGCGTCGCGTCTATCAGTCTGGATCCAATGACTTACAATGCCGAAGTCACCATCAACATGTATTCACAGTTCGATAACATTCCCTATGACACGTCTGCCAGTATTTACACGGCGGGTCTGTTAGGTGAACAGTACATTGGCCTTGTTGCCGGTGCTGAAGAAGAATTTTTACAAGACGGGGATGTCATAGACCTGACTCAGCCAGCCCTGGTGCTTGAACAGGTCATTGGGCAGTTCCTCTACAGCAAAGCGGAAGGTGACGAATAATGACCACGATGCATAAAACATTGATACAGCCGTTGCTGATGCTGGCAGCCTTCATGCTGGCGTTCAGTCCGTTGACAAGCTCGGCCGAAGAAATGCCGGAGCCCCAGGCTCTGGTGAAAAAAGCCTCGGATGATATGCTCAAAGCGCTTAAGGATAACGAAGCAGCGCTGGAAGCCAACCCTGAAAAAATTTACGAGTTGGTTGAAGACATCCTGATGCCGCATTTCGATTTCGAGAAAATGTCGAAACTGGCGCTGGGTAAAAACTGGCGTTCTGCCAATGCGGAACAACGTGAGCGCTTTGTCGAAGAGTTCCGTCTGTTGCTGATCAGAACCTATTCCACCGCCATGCTGGAATACACGGACGAAGAAATCAACATGCTGCCGTTCCGTGATGATTTGAGCCGCAAGCGTGTGACCGTGCCGATGGAAGTGGTACAGAAAGGCGGACCGTCTATCGGTATGTCATTGTCCCTCTACCAGAACAAGCAGGATGCCTGGAAAGTGTATGACGTCAAAATCGATGGCATCAGCCTGGTAACTAACTACCGCTCCAGTTTTGCCAACGAAATCCGCAGCGGCGGTATGGAACAACTGATTCAGGATCTGGCTGAGCGCAACAAAAAAGTCAAAGCATGAGCGACTTATTCAACATCAGCTTTGATGCTGACAGCCAGATTTTTAATGTCAGCGGTGAACTGACTCTGGATACCGCCAAGGCAGTCTTGTCGGAGTCGACGAACCTGTTTGACAGTGCGGCCAGAATCGACATCGATCTCACCAATGTAACCCGTGCCGACAGCGCGGGTTTGGCATTATTGATAGCCTGGATGCGCCAGGCGCGGCAGGGAAGCAAACCGATTGAATTCCAGCACGTGCCATCACAGATGATGGCAATCGCCAAGGCCAGTGGCCTTGACGAAATCTTACCCGTTAAATAGCCAAATCGAATTGATAATCTGATATGAAAGCTTCTGAAATAAAAGCCCTGATCGAAGCCGGGCTGCCTGATGCCGATGTTGAAGTGAAAGGTGATGACGGCCAGCATTTTGATGCCGTAGTGATCAGCCCTTCCTTTGCCGGCAAGAGCCTGATACAACAGCACAAGATGGTCAAAGCGACTTTAGGTGACCGTTTTACCAGTGGTGAACTGCACGCGCTGGGCCTCAAAACTTCCGCCCCCCGTTAAGCTGACGCGAGCCTGAAATTTAGACATGGATAAATTGATCATCAACGGTGGCGTCGCGCTTGACGGCGAAATCCGTATTTCCGGTGCCAAGAACGCCGCGTTGCCTATCCTGATGGGGGCGCTGCTGGCAGACTCTCCGGTTCGTATCGGTAATGTGCCGCATCTGCACGATATCACCACGACACTGGAACTGCTGGGACGGATGGGGGTGACCCTGACCGTTGATGAACGCTCCGGAGTGGTCATTGACCCCAGTACATTGACCGATACTGAAGCGGCCTATGATCTGGTTAAAACCATGCGGGCGTCGATACTGGTTCTGGGGCCCTTGCTGGCGAGATACGGCAAAGCGGATGTCTCGCTGCCGGGTGGTTGTGCCATCGGTTCCCGGCCTGTTGACCTGCATCTTCGTGGCCTCGAGCAGATGGGCGCTGATATCCGGGTAGAAAACGGCTATATCCGTGCGACCAGCGGTAAGGGGCTGAAAGGTGCACATATTTTTATGGATCAGGTCACGGTCACCGGTACCGAAAACCTGATGATGGCGGCGACGCTGGCAGACGGTACCACGACAATCGAAAATGCGGCGCGTGAGCCGGAAGTCGTGGACCTCGCCAATTATCTCAACACAATGGGGGCAAAAATCACTGGCATCGGTACTGCGACGCTGGTGATTGAAGGCGTGAAATCGCTCAAGGGTACGGAATATAAAATCCTCCCTGATCGTATTGAAACCGGTACTTATCTGGTGGCTGCCGCTTTGACCCGGGGCCGGGTCAAGTTGAAAGACACGGATGCCAACCAGCTTGAAGCCGTCTTGCTCAAACTGGAAGAAGCCGGCGCCCATATCGATGTCGGTAAGGACTGGATTTCGCTGGATATGAAAGGTAACAGGCCTAAAGCCGTCAACATCCGTACCGCACCGTATCCTGCTTTTCCGACCGATATGCAGGCCCAGTTCACAGCATTGAACAGTATTGCCGAAGGCCAGGCCACGATTGTCGAAACCGTATTCGAAAACCGCTTCATGCATGTGCAGGAAATGCAGCGCATGGGGGCACATTTGCAAATCGAGGGTAATACCGTCGTCTGTAAAGGCAAAGACGTTCTGACTGCAGCACCGGTGATGGCGACCGACCTCCGTGCTTCGGCCTGCCTGGTACTGGCTGCTCTGGTTGCAGAAGGTGATACCGAAGTCGAACGTATTTATCACATTGACCGTGGTTATGAGTGTATTGAAGAGAAATTACAGCAACTGGGTGCCCGTATTCGTCGCGTTCCCAGCGCTGTCAGGAGGGCTGTCTAGTGTCTGAAACATTGACGCTGGCGCTCTCAAAAGGCCGGATATTCAAAGAAACACTGCCCTTGCTGAAGGCCGCCGGGATTGAACCGCTGGATGCTCCGGAAACCAGTCGTAAGCTCATTCTGGACACCAATCAGCCGGATGTGAAACTGATCATTGTGCGTGCCTCTGATGTGCCCACTTATGTCGAATATGGCGGTGCTGACATCGGTGTCGCGGGAAAGGATGTGCTGATGGAGCACCCCCATGCCGAGTTGTATGAGCCGGTCGATTTAAGGATTGCCTGCTGCAAGCTGATGACCGCCGGTAAACCGGATGAACCGGTCTCAAACGGTCGACTCAAGGTCGCCACCAAGTTTGTTGAAAGTACCCGCCGTTTCTACGCCGAAAAGGGCGAACAGGTAGAGATCATCAAACTCTACGGTTCAATGGAACTGGCGCCGCTGGTCGGCCTGGCTGACCGCATTGTCGATGTCGTGGACACCGGTAATACCCTGCGCGCTAATGGTCTGGTGCCCATGGAGCATATCGCGGATATCAGCTCGCGTTTAGTGGTCAATAAAGCGTCGATGAAAATGAAGCATAAGCGGATTCAGACATTTATCGAACAAATCCGCAACGCAGTAAGAGAACAGAGTAATGCTTGAAATTAAACAGTTGGATGCCACACAGGCGGATTTCTGGCCGCAACTGGAAACCCTGCTGGCCTGGGAAGGCGTGTCAGATGACAAAGTCACTTCCATTGTCAGAGAAATCCTGGCAGCGGTGAAATCAGATGGCGATGCCGCGGTGATTGAATACAGTCGTCGTTTTGATCGGATTACCGCGGAGACTATGGCCGATCTGGAGATTTCACTGGACCGCGCCCATGCCGCGCTGAAAAATATCCCACAGGATCAGCGTCAGGCGCTGGAAGCTGCTGCAGATCGCGTCCGCAACTATCACGAGCATCAGAAACAGGATTCCTGGAGCTATACTGAAGCAGACGGTACCGTGCTGGGACAGCAGGTGACAGCACTGGATCGCGCCGGTCTTTACGTGCCGGGTGGCAAGGCGGCTTATCCGTCGTCGGTATTGATGAATGCGATTCCGGCCAAAGTGGCGGGGGTCGGTGAACTCATCATGGTGGTGCCGACTCCGGATGGCGAGGTTAATGAACTGGTCCTGGCCGCAGCGGCAGTAGCCGGTGTCGACCGTATTTTTGCTATCGGTGGTGCCCAGGCTGTAGCGGCACTGGCTTATGGTACCGAGACCATCCCCCAGGTCGATAAGATCGTTGGCCCGGGTAATATTTTTGTAGCGACGGCCAAAGGTATGGTGTTCGGCACCGTCGGTATCGACATGATTGCCGGTCCGTCTGAGATTCTGGTGATTTGTGACGGTAAAACCGATCCGGAATGGATTGCCATGGATCTGTTCTCACAGGCGGAACACGATGAAGATGCCCAGTCGATTCTGATCTCACCGGATGCCGATTTCCTGGTCAAAGTCAAAGAGGCGATTGATCGGCTGTTACCGACCATGGAACGTAAAGACATTATCAACACTTCGCTGCAGAACCGCGCGGCACTGATTCATGTTGATGGCATGGACAAAGCGATTGAAGTCGCAAACTTTATTGCTGCAGAGCATCTGGAGTTATCGGTTGATGAGCCGATGGAAATGGCTAAGAAAATCCGTCACGCCGGCGCCATTTTCCTGGGGCGTTACACGCCGGAGGCCTTGGGTGATTACTGCGCAGGCCCGAACCACGTACTGCCGACTTCACGTACCGCCCGTTTCAGTTCACCGCTCGGGGTCTACGACTTCCAGAAGCGTTCAAGCCTGATTCAGGTTTCCGAGCAGGGCGCACAGACACTGGGTAAAGTCGCTTCGGTGCTGGCCCGGGGTGAGAGTCTGACCGCACACGCACGCAGTGCTGAATATCGTCTGAAGGATTAAACATGAGTCGCTACTGGAGCGCTTTTGTTCACAATCTGCAGCCCTATGTACCGGGCGAGCAGCCGAAGATGGCCAATCTGGTGAAGCTCAATACCAATGAGAACCCTTATGGTCCCTCGCCGAAGGTATTGGAAGCGATTCAGATGGGCGTCAGTGACCGTTTACGGCTTTATCCGGATCCGACCTCACATGAATTGAAACAGACCATTGCCGATTACTACAAGGTCAACACGGCCAACGTGTTTGTCGGTAATGGCTCTGATGAAGTGCTGGGGCATATTTTTCATGCCTTGTTTCAGCATGAACCGCCTTTGTTGTTCCCTGATATTACTTACAGTTTTTATCCGGTTTACTGCCAGCTTTACAGAATCGATTATCAAACAGTTCCACTCACTGCTGATTTCCAGATCAGCATTGATGATTATATACGTGATAACGGTGGCATTATTTTCCCTAATCCTAATGCCCCCACTGGCTGTTTGTTGAGCATTGCCGAGATAGAGCGGCTGCTGCAAAACAACCAGGATTCCGTGGTCGTGGTGGATGAGGCCTATGTCGACTTTGGTGGTGAGAGTGCGATTCCACTGACACAGCAATATCCCAATCTGCTGGTGACCCAGACACTCTCCAAGTCACGCTCTCTGGCGGGGCTGCGCATTGGCTTTGCGGTGGGCCATGCCGATTTGATCGAGGCCCTGGTGCGGGTGAAGGACAGTTTCAATTCCTATCCGCTGGATATGCTGGCTGAAGCTGCTGCGGTCGCCGCTATAAGGGATCGGACTTATTTCAGGGAAACCTGTGACAAGGTGATTCAGAGCCGCAATAAAGTCACGCTGGGATTGCAGGAGATGGGTTTTGAGGTCCTGCCTTCAGCGGCCAATTTTGTATTTACCCGACATCCGCAGCATGATGCTGCAGATTTAGCTGCCGGTTTACGTAAAGAAGGCGTGATTGTGCGTCACTTTAACAAACGCCGTATTGATCAGTTTTTGCGTATCACCATAGGCACACCGAGCGAAAATCAACATCTTTTGTCGGTGATCGATACGCTGGTTTAGTCTTCTGTGGTCTGCGTGCCACGCAGATATCTCAGACGTTCCAGGTCTTGCTGATACTGTGTTTTTAATGCTTCGATTTCAGCCTGGTAAATCTTGATTGACTGCTGCCGGATCCTGATCTCTTCCTGGGCTGCATCCAACCGCTTTTGCATATTGTCAGTAATTTTGCCGCCACTGAGTTCCCGTTCCGCAGCTTCCTTTTGAACATCCTGGAGACGCTGTTTCAAGATTGGCAGCTTAGCCGATAACATACCGATTTGTTCCTGACGGTAGTTGATGTCCTTGTCACGGGCTGCAAGCAGATCGACTTCGGTCGGATAAGTAATCAGTAGTGTGCGATCATGCTGACGCTGCTTCTGCCGGGCTTTTTCTGCTTCCTGAGCCGCTATTTCCTGCTTTTTCTTGCGTTCAGCCTCACGTAGTTTTTCTGCTTCCAGGGCCTCGAGTTCATCCTCAGTCGGGGCCGGTGCAACGCGTTTAATCACCCGCATGGTCTTGTCATCAATGATGTCGTAACCTTTTTGAGCGGCTTCGGGGGGCAGACTGGTGCTGAGTGTCAGTACGCCGTTTTCATCCGGGAATCGATAGAGTTGACCGGCCTGCGCACTGAGACAAGCAAACAAGAGCAGTGAGGTGCTGAGGCAGAGGAATTTACGTATCATCATGAGCTTTATTCTAAAGAGAGACCGCTGAAAGTTGAACCTGATTGAGCAATTTATCCTGTTTATCGTTTCATTGGTAGCGAATACATTTTCCGCTTTCAGTGGTGGCGGTGCGGGTCTGCTGCAGTTTCCAGTGCTGATTTTTCTGGGCTTAAGTTTCGCTGTGGCCCTGGCGACCCACAAAGTGGCCAGTGTAGCACTGGGACTGGGTGCCGTGCTGCGTTACCTACGCAGCAGTCAGCTGGAGCGGCAGTTTGTCGCATTGATGCTGATAAGCGGGCTACCTGGTGTGGTGCTGGGGGGCTCTCTGATTCTGCTGGTGCCCGATCGCTGGGCAGAAATTGCGCTGGGCATACTGACTGGCGGATTGGGTATCTATTCGATGTTGAAAACCGAGCTCGGACAGCAGCATAGGCCTCAACACCGGGATCGTCACGGGTTGATACTGGGTGGCCTGATGTTGTTTTTCCTGGGCTTCCTCAACGGTTCCCTGACCTCTGGAACCGGTCTGTTTGTCACGATCTGGCTGGTGATGTGGTTCGGTATGGATTATCAACGCGCGGTCGCTTACACCCTCATCCTCGTAGGCCTGTTCTGGAACGGCACCGGCGCCGTGACCCTGGGGATGCTGGGAGATATTCGCTGGGACTGGTTACCGGCGCTGTTATTAGGCTCGTTACTGGGCGGCTACCTGGGATCGCATCTGGCGATTAAACATGGGAACCGCTGGATCAAGCGGGCTTTCGAAGTCATCACCCTGCTGGTGTCGGTCAAGCTGATTCTGGGTTAGACCCCGTATTGATCCCGGTAAGCCTGCACCGCTGGCAGGTATTCACCCAGTTCCGGGCTGTCCTGCAAATAACCCAGCAGATCATTCAGCGAAATAATGTTGAGTACCGGAATATGGTGTTCAGCCTGGACTTCCTGAATCGCGGATAAGTCTCCCTGACCGCGTTCCTGACGATCAAGCGCAATAATCACACCGGCAGGTTCAGCCCCGGCGGCGCGGATAATATCGACTGATTCGCGCACCGAGGTGCCAGCCGAAATCACGTCATCAATAATCAGCACTTTACCCTTGAGTTCAGCACCGACAAGCTGACCGCCCTCACCGTGATCTTTAATTTCCTTGCGGTTGAACACATAGGGCACGTCGCGATCATGCTGGTCAGCCAGGGCTACCACGGTGGTGGAGGCCAGTGGAATGCCTTTGTAGGCCGGACCGAATAAAACATCGAAGTCCAGACCCGACTCGGCAATGGTGCGGGCATAGAAGCGTCCCAGACGCGCCAGGCAGGCGCCGGTGTTAAACAGGCCGCTGTTGAAAAAGTAGGGACTCTGACGACCGGATTTCAAGGTAAATGAACCAAACTTCAGTACCCCGGTCTGCAGGGCAAACTCGATAAATTCGCGTTGATAGTCTTTCATTAATTGTTCTGTTGTTGTACGAGGTAAACCGCAATCTGACCGAACAGGTTAGGCAGGAGCCGGACAGCGAGGCTGTCTTTATGCTCGTGATTGGCGATACTGTGATTGAGTACGTTCAGATTATGTGAGGCGCATAACTGCTCGAAGTCCTGAATCGTGCACAGGTGAATATTGGGGGTTTCAAACCAGGCATTGGGCAGGGCTTTGGAAACCGGCATACGCCCACCTAAAGCCAGCTGCATGCGGCATTGCCAGTGACCGAAATTAGGAAAACCGATAATGCCTTTCTTACCTACCCGAACGATTTCGCGCAGGAGAAAATCGGGGCGTTTGATAGCCTGCAGCGTCTGCGACAGGATGACAAAATCAAAGCTTTGATCGGCAAACTGCGATAGCCCCTCATCCAGGTCAGCCTGGAGGACATTGATGCCGGCGCGGATGCAATCGGCAAATTTGCTGTTATCAATTTCCAGCCCGTAGCCAGTAATCTGACGCTGTTGCAGATGGTTAAGCAGCGTGCCGTTGCCGCAGCCCAGATCCAGTACCTTGGCACCGTCGGGAATCCAGTCACTGATGATTTGCTGATCGAGTCGCAAACTCATGCTGCCACCTCCGCTGCGATTTGCTGCATATAGGTACCGAAGATATCGAGATAGCGTGGAATCGGCATCAGGAAAGCATCATGGCCCTGATGGGCCTCAATTTCGGCATAAGTGACCGGTTTGCCGGCAGCCAGCATAGCATTGACGATTTCCCGCGAACGTACCGGCGAGAAGCGCCAGTCGCTGGTGAAAGACATAACCAGTGCCTTGGCTTCGATATGGGCGACAGTGCGGGTCAGATCGTCATCAAATTCCTTGGCAGGATCAAAATAATCCAGTGCCTTGGTCATTAGCAGATAGGTGTTGGCATCAAACCGTTCCACAAAGCTGGTGCTCTGGTAACGCAGATAGCTCTCAATTTGGAACTCAACATCGTAGCCATACTGAATGGCACCACTGCGTAATTCACGGCCGAATTTCTGGCCCATGGCTTCATCAGACAGATAGGTGATGTGTCCCAGCATGCGCGCCAGGCCCAAGCCCTGACGGGGCAGCGTATTGAAACGCATGTAATTGCCGTCATGAAAATCCGGATCCGACTTGATGGCGGTGCGGGCCACTTCATTAAAAGCGATATTCTGTGCCGACAACTTGGGCGCCGCGGCAATGATCACGGTATGTCGGATCCGTTCCGGCAGGCTGATGGCCCATTGCAGTGCCTGCATGCCCCCCAGGCTGCCACCAATCACCGCAGCCCATTGCTGTATGTCCAGCTTATCGGCCAGTACGGCCTGGCTGCGAACCCAGTCAGGCACGGTCACGATAGGAAAATCAGGACCATAGCGTTCACCGGTGTCTGGATTGATGGTGTTAGGGCCGCTGGAGCCTTTACAGCCACCCAGGTTGTTGGGACAGACCACAAAAAAACGGTTGGTATCGATTGCTTTGCCGGGACCGATGGCGGTATCCCACCAACCGGGTTTACGATCCGCCATTGAGTGATAGCCGGCCGCATGATGGTCGCCGGATAAGGCATGACAGATCAGCACAGCATTGCTGTGATCGGCGTTGAGTTCACCATAGGTCTCGTAGACCAGGTCGTAGCTGGACAGCGTGCGCCCGCAGTCGAGTTTCAATGGCGAGTCGACATGCAGGGTGGCGGGGCTTACCAGACCAACGGAGTCGGCTGGTATCGATTCCGGCATAAACAGTTGATTCCTGTAAAAAAAGCGATAAGTCTAATCAGACAGTGACGGGAGCGCAATCACCGGACTTAAATTTGTCCGGTCAGTAATGGCATCACCAGCATGGACAACACCTGCAGCCCCAGTATGACAAACAAAGGAGATAAGTCGACGCCGCCCAGTGGCGGAATCAGGCGTCTTACCGGTCGTAATAAGGGGGCATTCATACGCTGCACCAGTGGCGCTACCGGATTGTAGCTACCGGGGGGTGTCACCCAGCTGAGAATCACCTCGATAATGATACTGACCGTGAAAATACCGATAAACAAAGAGAATATCTCAGCCGCGATCAGGCTCAACCATAACAGGCCTGATGGCCAGGCCCCGGCGATGAGCCCGACGATCATAATTTTGGCCAGGGTGACCAGTATTAACAGCACGATAGTGGCGGTATCCCAGCGGCCCATGGACGGAATAAACTGGCGCAGGAATTTGACCGGAAGCTGAGTGGCTTTGATGATGAACTGTACCAGTGGGTTATGGTACTCCCAGTTCGCCCACTGCATGACCAGTCGCAAAGCAACGACCACCATGTACAGATAAAACAGCGTATCAACAATAAAAATCAGTGGATTTGCCAGATAACCGTTAGTCATAGTCCTGTCCCAGTTGGTCAGCCAGTTCCGCGGCACGAGCGGCCGCAGCGCTCAGGGCTTTTTTGAAACTGCCCCTTAAATCTTCGTTTTCAAACACATCCAGCGCGCGTTCCGTGGTGCCGCCGGGAGAGGTGACCCGCTGACGCAGCACGCAGGCGGATTCATCACTTTCCAGCGCCATTTTAGCTGCACCGAACGCGGTCTCCAGCGCCAGCAGGCGGGCGGTTTCCTCGGGCAGACCCAGATCCATCCCGGCTGTCTGCATGGCTTCCATGACCAGAAAAAAGTAGGCGGGGCCACTGCCGGATAGCGCGGTGACGGCATCCATTTGTTGTTCATGCTTGACCCACAGGGCCAGACCGACCGCGCGCAGAATCGACTCAGCCAACTCATGCTGAGCATGACTGACATGCGCATTGGCACAGAGAGCGGTGGCGCCGGCACGTACCAATGACGGCGTATTGGGCATCGCGCGCACTACGGCCGCTTCGCTGTGGCCAATCCAACGGGTAATGTCATCAAGCCGAATCCCGGCGGCAATGGAAATCAGCAGTTTCTGCTGTTGCCAGTGCGGCGCCAGTTCGCGGCAGACCTGCTGCAACTGCTGTGGTTTAACCGCAAGGATAACCACATCAGCGTTGGCGATGGCCGCGGCGTTGTCGGTGAAAGTCTGCACCGGGTAGCGGGCAGATAACTGTTCCAGACTTTCGGTGCTGGTATCGGCAACGTGTATCGATTGCGCCGCAAAGCCATTATTAACGAGGCCGCCGATGAGGCTGCGGGCCATGTTACCGCCGCCGATAAAAGCGAGCGTACAGTCTTTCATTTAAACCCCTTGTTTATCTGTTTTCCTGTAATAATCAGTGTAAAGCTTATTCAGCTTGACGGGTATCACGCTGACCAAACAGGGCCGTGCCGATACGAACCATGGTACTGCCTTCAGCAACCGCGGCATGGAGGTCTGCGCTCATACCCATTGATAGCGTGTCGATATGGTCAAAACGCTGCTGCAGTGACTCGAACACAGCATTGGCCCGACGGAAACTGTCACGTTGCGCTTCTTCGCGCTCCTGTCTGGACGGAATCACCATCAGGCCGCGCAGTCTTAGCCTGTCGAGTTGGCTGATGGCTTCTGCCAGTGGCATGACTTCACTGGCTGCAACGCCGGATTTGCTGTTCTCTTCATCGATATTGACCTGGATACAGACATTCAGCGGTGTTAAATCTTCCGGTCGCTGTTCATTCAGACGGCGTGCGATTTTCAGGCGATCTACGGACTGTGCCCAATCAAAACGGGCAGCGATATCACGGGTTTTATTAGATTGAATCGGACCGATAAAATGCCATTCCAAATCCAGGTCGGCGAGAGCATCGATTTTTTCCAGCGCTTCCTGCAGGTAATTTTCGCCGAAACGCAGCTGTCCCTCTTCAGCAACCAGTCTCAGTTTTTCAGCCGGCCAGGTTTTGCTGACAGCCAGTAATTTCACTGACTCCGGTGCTCGTCCCGATTGTTGCTCAGCCAGCCTGATATCGTCATTGATTGAGTGGAATCGCTTTTTTATCTCAGTCATCTTGCAAGCCCGTAGTCAGCGCGCTACTTTATGTTTAATCGCTTCTATCATTACAGCACATAGATTACACCAATCAGTAAAGGGAACGTGGATGGATATCACCGAATTGCTCGCCTTCAGTGTTAAGAACAAGGCTTCCGATTTACACATCTCGTCTGGCGAACCACCCATGATCCGCGTCGATGGCGATGTAAAGCGAATCAATCTGCCGCCGATGGAGCATAAAGAAGTCCACGCCATGGTGTATGACATCATGAATGACAAACAGCGCAAGGACTTCGAAGAATTTCTGGAAGCCGACTTTTCCTTTGAAGTGCCGAATATGGCCCGTTTCAGGGTGAATGCCTTCAATCAGAATCGAGGTGCGGCCGCTGTCTTCAGGACGATTCCTTCTGAGGTGCTGACACTGGAAGATTTGAGCGCACCGGAAATCTTCAAATCCATCGCGGATAACCGACGCGGTATCGTGCTGGTGACGGGGCCCACCGGCTCCGGTAAGTCGACGACGCTGGCGGCGATGGTGAACTACCGTAATGAAAAAGATAATGAGCACATACTGACCATCGAAGACCCGATTGAATTTGTTCATCAGAGTAAGAAGTGTCTGGTTAACCAGCGCGAAGTTCACCGCGATACACTCGGTTTCAGCGAAGCTTTGCGCAGTGCCTTGCGTGAAGATCCGGATATCATCCTGGTTGGTGAGTTGCGTGACCTGGAAACCATCCGGCTGGCACTCACTGCAGCAGAAACCGGCCATCTGGTGTTTGGTACCCTGCATACTTCATCCGCTGCTAAAACGATTGACCGGATTATTGACGTTTTCCCGGCAGCAGAAAAAGATATGGTCCGTTCGATGTTGTCTGAATCTCTGCGGGCCGTCATTTCCCAGACTTTGATGAAGAAAGTCGGCGGTGGCCGTATCGCGGCGCATGAGATCATGATTGGCACACCGGCGATTCGTAACCTGATTCGTGAAGATAAAGTGCCGCAGATGTACTCTGCAATACAGACCGGTGGTGCACTGGGCATGCAAACTCTGGATCAATGTCTGCAAGATTTGGTTAGACGTCAGAAAGTGACTAAACACGAAGCGGCGTCACGCGCCGTTAACAAAGATCTGTTCCGTTAGGAGTATAGCGATGGAAATCGTAACGATTCTGAAAGCGGCGGTTAAACATGATGCATCTGATGTGTTTGTCACGGCAGGCCGTCCTGTCACGCTGAAAGTCAGCGGCAGAATGGCAACGTTGTCGCAGGAGGCACTGTCCGATGATGAGGCTCGTGACCTGGTGCTGAGCACCATGTCTGACGAGCAGAAAAAGACTTTTGAGCGCGATAAAGAATGCAACTATGCGCTTGAAACCAAAGGTGCGGGTCGATTTCGGGTCAGCGCCTTGTTTCAACGTAACCGCGTTGCAATGGTGCTGCGTCGTATTAAGGATGAAATCCCGACTATCGAAGAACTGAAAGTGCCGGAAATCATCAAAGAATTGGCGATGACTAAGCGGGGTCTGGTGATCTTTGTCGGTGCCACCGGCAGTGGTAAATCGACTACCCTGGCTGCCATGATTGGCTACCGTAATCAGAACAGCACCGGGCATATCCTCAGTATTGAGGACCCGATTGAATTTGATCACAAGCATGCCGGCTGTGTGGTAACGCAACGAGAGGTCGGGATTGATACAGAATCTTACGAGATTGCACTTAAAAACTCATTGAGACAGGCGCCGGATGTGATCATGATTGGTGAAATCCGTTCACGGGATACGATGGATTACGGTATTGCCTTTGCTGAGACAGGCCATCTCTGTCTGTCTACATTGCACGCTAACAATGCCAACCAGGCAATGGATCGGATTATTAATTTCTTCCCGGAAGAGCGTCACAAACAGCTGTTTCTGGACATGTCACTCAATCTCAAAGCTGTCGTTGCCCAGCGGCTGATTCCCAAAAAAGATGGCAGGGGGCGGACGGTGGCAGTAGAAGTGCTGCTCAATACGCCATTAATTGGCGACTTAATTGAGAAGGGCAAGGTCTCTGAAGTCAAGGATGTCATGAAGCGTTCCAGGGAACTGGGTATGCAGACATTCGATCAGGCAGTCTATGATCTATACAAAGAGGGTCAGATCTCTTACGAAGAAGCGCTGAAAAATGCTGACTCCGAGAATGAGGTTCGACTGATGATAAAACTGGGCGCTGAGTCCGGTGAAATACAGCAGGACGAGGGTGTGGACAGGCTGTCGCTGGAGTCTGATGAACAAACAATGCAGGGACGACTGTAACCGTTGTTGTATTTTTGGTACATAAAAAAGCGAAATTCAAGAAATTTATTAGACGCCACTTGAAATCCGGTCTATGATGTAGTCAAACTACAACAGTGAGATATCAGTCGTGCACAACTGTATGGCGATATCGATGTCATTTTTTCAATCAAAATTAATAAGGAAGGCAAAATGAGACTATCAGGCAAATTTTTTGCTGCGCTGTTCATGGCAGCTTTATTAGCTGGTTGTTCTGGCCCCGCCAAGCGTGATGCAGGCAAGAACTTCATGTGCGCCGCTGGGGGTGCACTGGTCGGTGGTGCTGCAACCGCTGCCGTTGATGGTGGTTCAGGCGTTGCCGGTGGTGCCGCGGTAGGCGGTATGCTGGGTCTGTTGCTGTGTCCGCATGAAGCTGAAGCCAAGGAACCAATGGTCGAAGAGCCTGTATGTCCTGTTGAACCACCTCCGGGTGCGTTGCTGGATCAGAACGGCTGTGCCTATGACACAGACGGTGATGGTGTCTACGACGGTATCGACCTGTGTCGTAACACGCCGGAAGGTGTGACTGTTGATCGTGTTGGTTGTCCGCTGGACTCAGACAACGATGCAGTGGCTGATTACCTTGACCTCTGCCCTGGTACACCAGAGGGTGTCATCGTTGATCAGGACGGCTGTCCACTGCCAGGTGAAAACCTGCTGACGCTGACAGACATTCACTTCGAGTTCGATAAAGCAACACTGACTCCTGAAGCAGAAGAAACGCTGGAAGAAGCAGTAACTTTATTGAAAGAAACTGACCAAATCGTAGAAGTACGCGTTGAAGGTCACACTGACAGCGTCGGTTCAGAAGCATACAACCAAGACCTGTCACAGCGTCGTGCTCAAGCGGTTGTAGACTACCTGACATCACGTGGTATTGACGGTCGTTACCTGGTACCTGTCGGTCTGGGTGAAAACTTCCCGATTGCACGCAACGATACAGATGCCGGTCGTGCGCTGAATCGTCGTGTAGAGTTCGATGTCAATCGATAATAATAAAGTAGTAAGTTAATCATTAAGGGCCCTGCAAGCAGGGCCCTTTTTTTATCTGTCAGTTGAGCCAGTTTTCCAGGCTGTTCTCTCTCACTTTCTGTTCTGCAGCGTCAATGATTGATTGAAAGCCGGGACGGGAAAGAAGCGATGTCACCTGCTTTTTAAGCTCAGCTTGATCCATGCCGGGTTTGACCTCCGACTCATAGAGCAATTTCAGCAGGATGAAATCCAGCCCGCTCAGAAAATCATTAAACGAGCGATCATTGAATATCGAGGGAAACACCTGGTTTGAGTCATTGACCAGGCCCAGAATCTGGGTCAGTTCTTCCACAACACAGCTCATCAGCTTGCCGTGAGCACGAGCCCGGTCGACAGGGATTATCACTGCGGCTGCTCTGATTTCACCATTCGCTGATGTTCTGACCCTTGCCAGGCAGACGCTGTCACGAATTATCTGTTGCCGGAAAGATTGATTGCTCAGTCCAAAATCCTCCAATAAATGCTGATCCAGATGCTGTTCTGAGCTGAATAAAATGCGCAGATTGGCGTCTTCAGCCTGTTCTACCGGCGCGATATCAAGCCTGGTGATAGTGGAGAGATGATGTAGGTGAGCAGTCACCATGCGTTGATGTAAATCCTGATCGCCAGTTCTATCAGCAATGTAATATCGGATCGGCTTCAGCCATTTATTGACTTGTCCAGCCTGCCCGCCATGTTCGCGGTTTAGCGTGATATCGAGAAAGCTATTCAGGATGTAGTCGTTATTTTTCCAATGGACAGCTGCCGCATTCGCTGAAAAACTCAGCGTCGATAACAAGATAAGGCAGGATAGTTTGCGCGTTGACAATGAAATCATAGCTGCAGTGTAGAGTTAACCGCAATAGACCGCAAAAAAAGGAATTTATCCTATAGAGCCATTCAGCCCACGAGTTTATGCTGAAACCAACTGATATAGCTTTATTGGTTTTCCTCTATGCCGCTATGGGCTTGCCCGTAGCGGTTTTTTTTGTCCATTTCCTCGCCCCGGTCAGGCATCCTGCGCTGCTTTCACTTTGTCATGGTCTAAGACATCTGATGCTGCAAAAGCTGAAGTGCTGATCAAGAGGCCAAGAGTTGAAGCGATTAAAGTGGTTTTCATGGATAGTCTCCTTTGTTGAACCGAAGACCATGTTATGCCTCGTCCATGAACGCAGCCCTGACGGGCTATTAAGTTAAGATTAATCCTTGATTAACAGGTTTTTAATCGAACTGAGGAGGTGAAAATATCTATAGACCGAGGTAAAAAGCGAAAACAAGGATGTAGTAATCCGGCTGCGCAGGGGAGGCTGAATAGCAAGCAAGGACCGGAAAGAAAATGGCGCGCCCGACAGGACTTGAACCTGTGACCCTCGGCTTCGGAAACCGATACTCTATCCAGCTGAGCTACGGGCGCGTGATGATGAAAACATCAATCAGAGCGGCAGATTATACGTATTTTGACCACGTTCTGCATCAAAAGATGGGCATTGCCGGGACTGTGTCCGGAAACTGTTTTAGTACTGTGGATTGATTTTCTCCAGTTGCCAGATCTCGTCGTTGTATTCCTCCATCGTTCTGTCGGTGGAGAATTTGCCGCTGTTGGCACTGTTGATAATACTCATTGCCAGCCAGCGCTGTTTATCCTCATAGGCTTCTGAGGCACGCTGCTGAGCGTCGACATAGCTGCGGAAATCAGCCACAGTCATCCATGGATCGTGGGGACTGGTGAAAGCAGCAATGACTTCATCGAAACCGCCCGGCTCGAACTGGTTGAAATGACCCGACTCCAATAAGTCGACAACGCGGCGCAGGTCGGCATCATTATCGATAATAAAGCGGGGGTTGTAATCTCTTCTGACCTCCTCCACTTCGGATTCAGTCAGGCCGAACAGGAAGAAATTGTCTTCACCGGCTTCATCACGGATCTCGATATTGGCGCCATCCAGCGTGCCGATGGTGATGGCACCATTCATCATGAACTTCATGTTACCGGTGCCGGAGGCTTCCTTACCGGCAGTGGAAATCTGCTCAGACAGATCGGCGGCCGGGCAAATGACTTCCATGGCAGAGACCTGGTAATTGGGCAGGAAAACCACTTTCAACCAGTCACCGACTTCCTCATCGTTATTGACGATATTGGCAACATTGTTGATAAGTTTGACGATTTGTTTGGCCATCACATAACCCGGCGCCGCTTTACCGCCAAACAGGACGCAGCGCTTGGTCAGGCCTTCAGTGTCGCCACGTTTTATGCGGTCATAAAGATGAATGACATGCAGTACATTCAGCAGTTGGCGTTTGTATTCATGAATCCGTTTGACCTGAATATCAAACATCGCGTCAGGGTTGAAGTCGACGTTGCAGCTTTGTTTTACCAGTGCCGCCAGACGCTCTTTATTGGCGCGTTTGGCCGCATGCCATTTTTGCTGGAAAGCGCTGTCATGCGCATAAGGCTCCAGTTTTTTCAGCTCGCTGAGCTCGGTGACCCATTTGTCACCAATGGTGTTGCTGATGAGTTGGCTCAGATCAGGGTTACACCAGGCCAGCCAGCGGCGCTGGGTGACGCCGTTTGTTTTGTTGTTGAACTTCTGTGGCCAGAGCTCATAGAAGTCATGGAACAGACCTTTTTTGAGCAACTCGGAATGCAAAGCCGCAACACCGTTGATGGAGAAACTGCCGACGATGGCGAGGTGTGCCATGCGCACCTGTTGCTGAGGACCTTCTTCAATAATCGACATTCTGGCTAAGCGTTCTTTGTCGCCGGGCCAGTGGTTGGCGACTTCACGCAGGAAGCGGGCATTGATTTCATAAATAATCTCAAGAATCCGCGGCAAAAGGCGGCCAAACATGTTCACCGGCCAGCGCTCCAGCGCTTCCGGTAGCAGGGTATGATTGGTGTAGGCCATGGTGCGGGACGTGATATCCCAGGCCTCATCCCAGTTGAGACCGTGCTCATCCATTAGCAGACGCATCAGTTCGGCAACTGCTACGGTAGGGTGAGTATCATTCAACTGGAAGCAGTTTTTGTCAGCGAAATCGTCAAACTTCTCGCTGTGCGTAGTCACCCAGTAGTCGAGAATATCCTGCAGACTGGCGGAAGCCAGGAAATACTGTTGACGCAGGCGCAGTTCTTTACCGTTTTCACTGGCATCATTGGGGTAAAGCACCATACTGATATTTTCAGCTTCATTTTTAGCGGCCACTGCATCGGTATAAGAGCCGGCATTAAAGTCTTCCAGGTTAAATTCATCTGTGGCGGCTGCTTTCCACAGGCGCAGTTTGTTCACGGTGCCATTCTGGTAGCCTGGCACCGGTAGATCATACGGCACAGCCAGTACATCATTGGTTTCAACCCAGTAAGCGCGTAACTGCCCATCATGCTCTCGGTGGAACTCCGTATGACCACCAAATTTGACCCGCTGGGTAAATTCAGGCCGCTCCAATTCCCAGGGGTTACCATCACGCAGCCAATGATCCGGTTTTTCTACCTGGTAGCCATTGACGATTTTCTGCTGGAACATGCCGTACTCGTAGCGGAGGCCGTAGCCGGTCACCGGCAGTTGCAAAGTGGCACAGCTATCAATGAAACAGGCTGCCAGACGACCCAGCCCGCCGTTTCCAAGGCCGGCATCGTGTTCCATCTCAATCAGCTCTTCAAAGCTCATGCCCAGTTCATTGAGCGCCTTGGCAGTTTCTGTTTCCAGACCGAGGTTCAGCGCTGCGTTGCCCATCGCCCGGCCCATCAGAAACTCCATCGACAGGTAATAAGCCTGTTTACAGTGGGCCTGTGCATAGGTGTGCTTGGTATGCTTCATTCGATTAAACAGACGATCACGCAGGGTCAGTGCCAGCGCCGAATAGAGATAGTGACCGGAGGCGCAGCCTTTGTCCTGCGCCAGATGCGTGCCGTAATAACGTTTGAAATCGTTGACCAGGTCAGCACTGCTCATGCCCAGTTTGGGGGTGTTGTATAGCTCTGGAGCAGGCGTAGCGGTCAGCGCATAGCGAGGGCTCATAGACAGATCCTTCATTTCAGCAATTATTGAGGGTAGATGGCAGAAAAGCCGTTCCGGTTAGGCATCGTTACCTGGGGTAATGTGACTGCGTTGAGTTCCACATCAGCTTCAATTATACCATCCTGACTCAGAATATAAGCGCAAAGTGCGTAGATTTCATTACTGTTTAGACTGTATGGAGCAGAGGGTGGCATTGCACGGCGGATGTAGTCAAACAGGGTCGTGGCATAAGGCCAGTAACTGTTCACGGTTTTTTCGGGGTATTCACCGCTCAGCGAGCCAAGCTCTCCAACCAGTGGCATGGCACTGCCGCCTATCGCACCGAAACCATGGCAGGCAACACAATGCTGTTCAAACAATTGCTTGCCTTGAGCCGCATTACCGGAGCCCGGTGGCAAAGCTTCACCATCGGGGCTGATAGTCAGATTCCATTCGGGCTTATCACTGAGATCAGACGCAGCTTGTCCCAGCGGCTGATAGAGTGGCTGCGCAGCCAGGACTGGCAGCACAAACAATAAGGTCAGCGTCAGGTTAATCCGGGTAAACATGATAGAGGTAGCCATCTTCGCTGACTTCCCAGCTGATGATCGCGTTGAAGTGAAAAAAGCCGTGGCTGCCGCGGTTCGCCAGTAGTTGTTCACGGCTGGGTTGCACATAGCCGGTCTCATCAGTGGCACGACTCTGCAACATGGCATATTGGCCCTGCCACTGCCAGGGCAGGCTGAAGCGGGTGAAGGCCTTACTCAATATCGGTTGTTGCAGTTCGGCATCTACCCAGCTGGCGCCACCATCTGAGGAGACTTCCACCCGGGTGATTTTGCCGCGGCCCGACCAGGCGAGGCCGGTCAATTGATAAATACCGGGATTGTCCGGCAGCTTCATGCCATGTGAGGGAGAGGTAATCAGCGACTTGGCCTCCATTTCAAAACTGAACTGGCGTGCTGTGCCATCCGGCATCAAGTCGGTGTACTGGGCCGTTTCATCACGGGTCATCGCCGGTTCATCAGTGAGCCGCAATTGCCGCAGCCATTTGATGTTGGTAATACCTTCCCAGCCCGGCAAAACCAGCCGCAGCGGATAACCATTCTCCGGCCTTAAGCGCTCGCCGTTCTGATACAGCGCCAGGATGGCATCATCCAGCAGTTTTTTCAGCGGAATACTGACATTGAGTGAAGCGCCATCAGCGGCTTCAGCGATAACCCATTTCGCTTTGCTCTGGATGCCGGCTTCCTGCAACAGGTATTTCAGCGGTATACCGGTCCACTCAGCGTTGGAAACCAGACCATGAGCGTAACCCGCAGCAGTCTCAATCGGTCGGCTGCGCCAGCTGCTGTTACTGTTACCACCGCATTCGATGAAGCAGATCCGTGATTGCATCGGATAACGTTTGAGCGCCTCTATACTGAAGCTCAGTGGTTGCTCCACCAGGCCATCAATCAGCAGGGTATGCCTCGCCGGGTCAATGTCAGGCACACCGTTGTGATGGCGCTCAAAATGAAGGCCATTAGGCGTGATACTGCCCTGCAATTCATGCAGTGGTGACCAGGACACACCATTGCCCGGCATATCCGGGTTGGCAGAAATCCAGCGAATGATCTTGCTTTCGTAGGGTGAGGGCTGACCGTAGTTGCTGAAGCTATCACCGGCTTTTGTCATCGACTCAGGCAGGATGTCACGGTAGTCCACACTGGACTGAGCGGCCAGAACCGGCAGGCTGAAACCGGCAAAAGCACTACTTAAAGCCGTGTATTGGAGAAACTGTCGACGACTTTCAAGTGGCGCTTTTTTCATCACCGCTTACGCTTGAGCAATGACCGTGTCGACTTCAAACCAGTGATCGAGTCTGCTTACAGCCTCATCACGGCCACTTTTGTTGAGTGATGAGAATAGCTGTACAGTGGCTTCCAGGTCTTCCTGTTGTAGCTTTTTCTGCACATCCAGCATCGTTGCCTTGGCGGCGCCGTGTTTGAGTTTGTCTGACTTGGTGAGCAGGATATGTACCGGCAGCGAAGCCTGATTGGCCCAGGTCAGCATTTGCAAGTCAAAATCTCTTAATGGATGACGGATATCCATCATCAGCATCAGGCCACGCAGGGATTGGCGCGTTTCTAGATATTGGGCCAGTGTGGCCTGCCATTTTTGCTTCATTGCTTCCGGGACTTTGGCATAACCATAGCCGGGAAGATCAACCAAAGCGCGCTGTTCATCCAGATGAAAGAAGTTAATCATCTGGGTACGGCCCGGCGTTTTACTGGTTCGTGCCAAAGAACGAATACCGGTAATTGTATTGATAGCACTGGATTTGCCGGCATTGGAACGTCCGGCGAAGGCGACTTCGTAACCATTGTCCCCGGGCAACTGGGACAGTTTGGTCGCGCTACCGCTATAATAAGCGTTTCGGTATAGCTGTGACATGGAACCATTCTGGGTGAAAAAATATCTCAACAAGAGTAGCATACCCAAAGTTTTAATGATGCAAGCGCTTAGTTTTCAGGTAGAGAAGATGAAAAGAATGTTGATGGCCGCTGTGCTGGGCATGGCGATGAGTACGACTCCTTTTGTATGGGCTGCCGGTAATGTGTCGGCGGGTAAAGAAAAAGCCGCGGTGTGTGCCGCTTGTCATAGTACTGATGGCAATAGTTTGTCACCAGACTTTCCCAAACTGGCAGGTCAGCATGAAGGTTACATCATCAAGCAGCTAATGGATTACAAAAGCGGTGAACGTCAGAACGCGATCATGATGCCAATGGCCGCTAATCTGTCAGAGCAGGACATGGCCGACCTGGCTGCTTACTTTGCCAGCCAGAAAACGGCACCCGGTGCGGTGAGTGAAGAGATGCTGGAACTCGGTGAACAAATTTACCGTGGCGGTAATAAAGAATCCGGCGTTCCGGCCTGTATGGCCTGTCATGGCCCGAACGGCAGCGGTGTCCCCGCAGCCAACTGGCCAAAACTGGCTTCTCAATATGGTGCTTACGTTGAAACGCAGTTGCATGCTTTTGCAAAAGGCGAGCGTGCGAATGACCCCAACGGCATGATGCGTGATATCGCCAGCAAAATGACCGAAGCGGAAATCAAAGCTGTCTCCGCATACGTTTTCGGTCTTAAACCCTAATCAAATAGAATCCCTGGCTGCATGTTTTTCACATGCAGTCAGGCTCAATTCAGGTATGACCTGAAATAAGGGCCTCCCGATGTCACAATCCAAGGACTCGAAACTGCCGCAGCGTTCCTTTGCCTGGCGAATATTTCATTTCCTGGGCAGTATGGAATTCGCCATTACCATGCTGATCACACTGGCGATCGCGTCGGTTATCGGCACAGTCTTACAACAAAATCAGCCTTATCCGGACTACGTCATCAAGTTCGGCCCATACTGGTTTGAAGTGTTTGAAGCGCTCGGTCTCTATGATGTCTACAGTGCATTGTGGTTTCTGGCAATTCTGGCGCTGCTGGTGATATCCACCACCGTATGTGTAGTTCGTCATACCCCATCGATGTTCAGGGATATGTTCAATCTTAGGACTCATGTCCAGCACAAATCCCTGCGCAGCATGCATCATCACGCTCATTGGCAGAAATCAGGTGAGATTGAAGACAACGCCAACTTAATCAGTGACAGACTCGCCGCACTGGGTTTTCGAACCCGCATCACTGAAAAAGGTGATGATCGTCTGGTGTCGGCAATGCGTGGTGGCATGAACCGACTTGGCTATATCCTGACCCACGTCGCCATCATCGTGATTTGTGTCGGCGGTCTGCTGGACAGTAATCTGCCGCTCAAGATTGCTGAGTGGCAGGGCCGATTGGACATTGAAACCCGTAACCTGCCGCTGAGTCAGATCCCCAAAGAAAGTCGTCTTGCGGTTGGGCCACAGGCTTTCCGTGGCAGTGTGAGTATTCCAGAGGGGCGTGCCGCGAGTGTGGTCTATCTGCCGATGCGAGACGGCTATCTGGTGCAGAATCTGCCTTTTACCATTGAGGTAAAGGAGTTCAGAATTGAACATTATCCGACTGGTCAGCCTAAATCATTCGAGTCAGATCTGGTGATCTACGATCCGGATCTGGAACAGCCACTGGAGCAGACGATTGCGGTTAATCACCCTCTGATTCACAAAGGCTATGCTATTTATCAGGCCAGCTTTGGTGATGGCGGCTCTGAACTGACTATCAATGCCTGGCCGTTGTTTGCCGGCCAGCCGGAACCCACTGAATTGGAAACCCGGGTTTTTGAAACGCAACAGATGCTCTGGGGAAACAGGGAATTACAACTGGAAGTGACCGGCTTCCGGCCGTTCAATATCAATCCTGATCCCACCGAAGACAACCCCCGAAACGTCCGTAACTTCGGCCCCAGCATCCAGTTCAAATTGCGCCGCGAGACCGGTGAAGCAATGGAATTTGAAAACTATATGTACCCGGTTGAGCGCAATGGGCGTGAATTCTTGTTGAGCGGGGTACGCAATAGTCCTTCCGAAGAGTTCGCCTACCTGTATCTACCGGCTGATGAGGATGGCAGTGTCGAGGGGTTCATTCGATTTCTACATGCTTTGCATAATGACGAACAGGTCTCTGCGGTAGCCGCGGAAATGAAGGATGAAACGCTGGTCAGTCTGCAAAGTGAACAGGACAACGTGCTGGGTGACAGTCTGAAACGTACTCTGGAAACCCTGATGGCGATGTTCGTGCGAGGTGGTTTTGATGAAGTACGTGACTTCATTGAGGAGAGCCTGCCTGAAGTTGAGCGGGAAACACTGGCGCCAGCCTATCTTGCAATGCTTCGGGAAATGTTGGGGCGGATTTACTTCAACAGTCTCGAATTGGGGGCGGAAGACACCGTATCTGAAGCACAATTGCTGTTTTTGCAGGATGCCATTGATGCCGTGGGCACGCTGCCACGCTATGGTTCGCCGGTTTATTTATCGCTGACAGCATTCAATCACATCGAATCTACCGGTCTGCAGATTGCCCGATCGCCGGGTAAAAACGTGGTCTATCTGGGCTGTGCTTTTCTGATCGCCGGGGTGTTTCTGTTGTTCTATTTGCCGCAAAGACGCTTTTGGGCGTGGCTGAGCCGTGATGGGGAACAGACTCGAATTGACCTGGCCGGTATGACCAATCGCAACCCACGCGAATTTGATGATTATTTCGAACAAATTTACACGCAATTGCAGTCGCTGCAGCGGAACTCTGCTGTTGACTGATGTTCTTAGGTTCTACATGCGACAGCGCATTACGAGACGGATATGAGCACACAACTTTCTACTGTTGATTCTGGAAAAACCAACCTGGCCGCCTGGATATGGCGATTATTGATGGCGCTGTCGGCTGTTGGTCTGATTGCCTTCTATGGCGAAATCCTTGATGGCTATGAAGTGAGTATTATCATCCTCACCGGGATCTCTATGGCCTGGCTGGGTCAGTACTGGCCTGGATATCGCTGGCATACCTTAACGGTTGCAGTGCTGAGTCTGATTGCTGTGTCGATTTATGGTGATGACCTGGCTCGCGCTGACACGAGTTTCTGGCTTAATTATGTACTTGCCAGTCAGTCAGCCTTTATGTGGATGAGCGCACTGTTCGTCATGGCGACCGCAACTTATTTTGGCGGGCTGATCTTTCACTCTGAGTTTACTGAAAAAGTGGCCAGCTTCCTGACCTGGGCGGCGACCACTATGGGTATGATTGGTTTGATGGTGCGTTGGCGCGAATCGTACCTGCTGGGTGCCGATATCGGTCATATTCCGGTCAGTAACCTCTATGAAGTGTTCATCCTGTTTGCCGTTGTGACTGCATTGCTTTACCTGTTCTATGAACGCCGCTACCAGACACGTAGCCTGGGCGGGTTTGTGTTATTGGTAATCAGTGCCGCCGTTGTTTTCCAGCTCTGGTATACCTTCGACCGTCAAGCCCATCAAATCGAACCGCTGGTACCGGCATTGCAGAGTTATTGGATGAAAATTCATGTGCCGGCCAATTTTGTTGGCTATGGTGCTTTTGCCATGGCCGCCATGATAGCGGTGGCCTACTTACTGGTTAACAGACAGACTGGTAAAGCCTCAGTCAGCCGTTGGGTACAGAAGATGCCGTCGCTGGCTTTGATGGATGACCTGATGTACAAAACCATCGCGCTGGGTTTTGCCTTTTTCACTCTGGCAACCATTCTCGGTGCGCTGTGGGCCGCAGAAGCCTGGGGAGGCTACTGGTCATGGGATCCGAAAGAAACCTGGGCGTTGATTGTCTGGCTCAACTACGCTGCCTGGCTGCATATGCGCATGACTAAGGGCTGGCATGGAGGGCCAATGGCCTGGTGGGCCATTGTAGGCCTGTTTGTGACTCTTTTTGCCTTCCTCGGTGTCAATATGTTTTTATCCGGGTTGCACTCTTACGGTACGCTCTAAAACGAAAGGATATGAAGATGACTAAATTTTTCTCAATGCTGGCCGCAGGCCTACTTGCTGGCCTGGTATCGCTGTCTGTCTGGGCAGTGCCGCTGTCTTACGTCGAGGGCACACATTATTTCCCTACGGCTGAAAAAATGACGACCACCGATGCTGAGAAAATTGTGGTAGTGGAAATGTTTTCCTACACCTGTCCCCATTGTTTTGCATTGGAGCCGGAAATTGAAGAATGGAAAAAAACACTTTCCGATGATGTGAAGTTTGTGAAAGTCCCAGCGATCTTCCGTGACAGCTGGCTGGAACTGGCCCGTGTCTATTACGCGGCTGAAGCCTCTGGTGATCTGGAGATGCTGCATCCCAAACTTTTTAATGCCATCCATGTGGAAAAACGCCGTTTGAGTACCGAAGACCAACTGCTGGATTTTGTTGAAGAGCAGGGGATTGATCGTGAAGCTTTTGCTAAAACAATGAATTCCTTCAGCGTCAAAGGCAAAGTGAAAAATGCACTGATTATGAGCCGCAATTCTGGTATCACCGGTGTGCCGGCCTTTATCGTTGAGGGGGAATACCGGACCAATGCCAGCAGTGCTGGTGGCAGTGAACAGCTATTCGAAGTGGTGGATATGTTGATTGAGCAATCACGTTAGTGACATGCCGCTGATGCCACGAAAAAAGCCCGGCTTGTCCGGGCTTTTTTTATAATGCGGCTGGTAAAGGCTCTTCCACCGGGGGCGCTTCAATAACAGGCACCGCAGCATCGTCATGATGTAGCAGAATATCCAGATAGCGGCGGATATTCTGTACATAACGAACCGGTTCACTACCACGTGCATAACCATAGCGGGTTTGGGAAAACCATTTCTGCTTCGACAGCAAGGGCAGGTGTTCCCGGACGTCTGTCCAAAGATTGGGATCTTTACCCTGAATTTCCGTCAATACTCTCGCATCTTCCAGATGACCCATACCAATATTGTAGGCGGCCAGTGCAAACCAGATGCGGTCAGCAGGCTGAATGCCGTCAGGCAGGCGCTCATAGATCGAAGCCAGGTAGCCGGCGCCGGCGAAAATACTCTGTTCCGGGTCCTCACGGTCAGTGACATCCATTTCTTTGGCGGTGGCACGGGTCAGCATCATCAGCCCTTTCACCCCGGTGCTGGATACAGCTTCCGGGTTCCAGTGTGATTCCTGATAGGACATGGCTGCCAGCAGGTGCCAGTCAAAACCGAATTGTTCGCCAGCTTGCTGGAACATATCTTTGTAGCGTGGCAGATGGGTCTGAATCCGTCGATGAACAGCGCGGGTGTCGACATAGTCAAAGCGTCGAATATGGCCATAATATTTCTCGATCAGCTTGTCCAGCTCACCGGAAGCTTCCATATCGTGAAAAAAGGCGAGCACTTCCAGGTAAAGAGAGTCGTCGTCTGACAATGGCATTGCCCAACCCAGTGGTTGTGGCTCTGAGATATCAAAGGCGACACGTAACTCAGGGAGCAGTCCTTGATTGGCTGACATTTCATTGGAATCGACCACGGTGTAATCGATAAGCTCCAGCTGAACCAGTTCCAGCAGACCACTGTTATCCAGCTCTTCATTTTCCCGCCAGTCCAGTTCCGGAATTTCTTCCTGCAGAGACGCTAATTGCTCAACATGGCTGCTTTTGGCGACGACTTCCAGTTGACCATCAGTAATGTCGGTGATGTCCTTTGGTTTCCCTGTGCCATGTTTGTACACCAGTTGTTGAGTCACTTCATGGTAGACCGGTCCGAAACGAATGCGGTTTTTGCGTTGCTCCGTCACGGTGAGGCCTGCTGCAGCGATGTCGGCCTTGCCCTGTTCAATCAGACTGAGCACATTGCCGAGATTGTCGGGCACGATGACTTTCAGGTCGACTCCCAGTCGTTCGGCAAAGCGCTGTGCCAGTTCGTACTCAAACCCTGCCAGCGTGTCACCTTTGACATAATAGCTGGTCAGACTATAACGGCTCAGAACACGCAACTCTCCGCGATCCTGAATTTGCTGAAGGTGTGGTTGGGCTTCGCTACAGGCTGCAGTCATGCAAACAGCCAGCAGGAAAATGATTAGGCGTTTCAAGCAACATCCTCTTAACACAAACAGGGTAATTATCCCTTGTTATCGACCTTATTGCACCTGAGACAGTTTTTGCCAGAGGCAAATATCACTGTTTTTATTGGCAAAAATCATAAATCGATTATAATTCACGCTTTTTTTATGTGGATATAAGCCTGATGAATGCGCCCGAATTATTGCTTCCTGCCGGCAGCCTCGAACATATGCGTTATGCCTATGCTTTCGGTGCCGATGCCGTCTATGCCGGACAGCCGCGCTACAGTTTGCGTGTCAGAAATAATGACTTTCACAAATTGCCGGTACTGGCGCAGGGGATTGAGGAGGCGCATCAGCGAGGCAAGAAATTTTTTGTTGCCAGTAACCTGATGCCACATAACGCCAAGCTCAAGACTTATATGGCGGATATGGAACCGGTGATTGAGATGGGCCCGGATGCACTGATCATGGCTGACCCCGGTCTGATCATGATGGTCCGGGAACGATGGCCGGAGATACCGGTGCATTTATCGGTGCAGGCCAATACGGTGAATTATCAGGCAGTGAAGTTCTGGCAGTCGCTGGGGCTGAGCCGGGTGATTTTGTCCAGAGAGCTGTCGCTGGATGAGATTGAGGAAATTCGTCAGCAATGCCCGGAAATGGAACTGGAAGTGTTTGTGCACGGTGCGCTTTGTATCGCTTATTCAGGTCGCTGTTTACTGTCCGGCTACTTTAACCACCGTGATCCGAATCAGGGGACTTGTACCAATGCCTGCCGCTGGGAATATAAAACACACAGCAGTGATGGCAATGATGATGATCCGCAGAAAATCGATTTTCAGGCTTTTGATGCGATGAACCAGAGTGGTTTGTCAGACTGCGGTGGTCAGGAACGGCATCCACTGGCTGATCAGGTATATCTGATAGAGGAAAAAAATCGTCCCGGTGAAATGATGCCGATCTTCGAGGATGAACACGGCACTTATATCATGAACTCGAAAGATCTTCGTGCGGTGCAGCATATAGACCGGCTGGTGAAGATCGGCGTCGACTCGCTCAAGATCGAGGGGCGTACCAAGTCGGTCTATTATGTTGCCCGTACCGCGCAGATTTACCGTCAGGCCATTGATGATGCGAGGGCTGGTAAAGCCTTCGACCCCACGCTGATTGGCAAGCTGGATAATCTTGCTAATCGTGGCTATACCGATGGTTTCTATCAACGGCATCCGACGCAGGAACAGCAGAATTATCTGCATGGTTATTCCAGCAGCGAGCGTCAGCAGTATGTCGGCGAGGTGTCAGGGATTGATCAGGACAGGCAATTGTTGAAAGTGGATGTTAAAAACCGTTTTGCTGCCGGTGACCGGCTGGAGTTGATTACGCCCTCAGGCAATCGGGAGTTCGTGCTGGAGCAACTGTGGAATCAGCAATTAGAATCTGTTGAGGTCGCGCCCGGCAGTGGCCATCAGGTTTACATCCCTTATCAGGGGCTGGCGCCGGAAAGGGCGATAGTCGCTAAATATCTTTAACGGCGGGCACGGAAGAAAGCACGCAGCATCTCGCTGCTTTGTTCAGCCATAAGCCCGGACTCGCATTGCACGCGGTGGTTGAGATTAGGTAGTGAAAACACATCGACACAACTGCCGGCGGCGCCGGTTTTAGGTTCGCTGGTGGCATAAACCAGGCGGTTAATGCGGGCATGCACCAGCGCGCCGGCGCACATCACACAGGGTTCCAGTGTGACATAGAGATCGGCACCGGGAAGGCGGTAATTATTCTGAGACAGGCAGGCCTGACGCAGCGCAATAATCTCGGCGTGCGCAGTGGCATCATGCGCTGTAATCGGATGATTCCAGCCCTCACCGATGATTTCATCATTCAACACAACCACTGCGCCAACCGGGACTTCACCCTCGGCTTCCGCATGCCGTGCCAGCTCCAGCGCCCGTTGCATCCAGCGACTGTCGTCAGACATCAATATTCCGTTTGATCAGGTTCAGCAGGCGTTTGCTGGCACCCTGACTATGCTTAATCAGGTTCTGCCCCGCCTGACCCATATCAGCGCGCTTCTGCGGGTTTCTGAGTAAATCCGTTACCGTATCTGCCAGGCTCTCGCTGCTATCAATCTGTACTGCGGCTCCAGCCTCCAGAAATTGACGACTGATTTCACTGAAATTGAAGTAATGCGGGCCGATGATCACCGCACGTCCCAGTGCGGCCGGTTCCAGCAGATTATGACCGCCCCTGGGTACCAGACTGCCACCGACAAATGCGATATCAGCCGTGCCGTAAAATAACGGCAGTTCGCCCATGGTATCGATGACCAGCACCTGAATATCACGGCTGCACATCCCGTTATCGCTACGTCGCAGAATCTTGAAACCACTGCGCTGACTTAATGCCGCGACTTTGTCAAAACGCTCCGGATGACGTGGTACCAGGATCAGCAGCAAATCCGGAAACTCGGCACGGATTTTACGTGACGCGTTGAGAATAATCTCGTCCTCACCTTCGTGGGTGCTGGCGGCGATAAATACCGGTCGGTTACCCCAGATACTGCGCAGCGCTTCAGCTTCTTCTGTCAGACTGGCGGGCAGGGTGATTTCAAACTTAAGATTACCGACGGCATGGACACTTTCTTTATCAGCTCCCAGCGCGACAAAACGCTGCCGATCATCCTGAGATTGTGCCGCGATCAGTGTGAACTGCTGCAACATGCGCTGGCTGAGCTTGGCAATTTTTTGATAGCCAGCAGCGGATCGGGCTGAGAGCCGGGCATTAGCGAGCACCATGGGGATCTCCAGCGCGTCAGCATAATGAATCAGATTAGGCCAGAGCTCGGTTTCCATAATGATGCCCAGTTCCGGTCGCGCCGATTTCAGAAAACGCCGGACCGCGAAAGGCAGGTCATAAGGAAGGTAACAATGCAGAACCCTATCGCCGTAGAGACTGGTGACCCGAGCACTGCCGGTCGGGGTCATGGTGGTAATCAGAATCTGATGTGATGGGTACTGAGTCTGTAGCGCCTCGACCAGGGGTCTGGCTGCCTCAACTTCCCCGACAGAGACTGCATGAACCCAGAGCAACGGTTTCTCGGCTGAGGGGGCAGGTTTGATACCGAAACGTTCATCCCAGCGTTTGAAATACGCAGAAGCACGACTGCCGCGCCAAATCAGGCGGAGCATAATCAGGGGCAGCGCCAGGATGAAAACAAAGCTGTATAAAAATCTCAATTCAGACTCATTGGATAAGCGGAAATCGAGCAGGAATGATAGCATAGGCGCAACCTTGAGTACTGAACACGCCTTGATGAAAATTTTCCAGAAACAGTTCCTTCACCCGCGCTACTGGTCAAGTTGGCTGGGGCTGACCCTGATGCGTCTTTCTGTCTATCTGCCGGGGCGATTACAGGTCATAATCGGTCAGAGCCTCGGACTGTTGATGCGTCCTTTTATGGGGGCACGGGCCAAAATCGCCCGTCGTAATATTGAATTAAGCTTCCCTGAACTCAGCCCGTCGGAACAGGAACGACTGGTCAAGCGCAGCCTGACCACGATGGGCATGATGATGATTGAGACGGCGATGAGCTGGTGGGCCAGTGATAAGCGTCTGTTGAAACGGGTCCGCTATGAGGGGCTGGAACATCTGGAACAGGCCAAGGCTGAAGGCAAGGGCGTGATTCTGCTCACCGGTCATTTCACCAGTATGGAGTTGGGGGGCCGGCTGATCATGCTGAAAACGCCGGCTTATGTGATGTTTCGGCAGCTTAAGAATCCGCTGTTTAATGCCGTGATGATGCGTTCAAGAACTTTTCATAGCGAGGGTATCGTCCTGCGTGATGATCCACGCTCAATGCTGCGGGCTCTCAAGAAAAACAAAGTGGTCTGGTATGCCCCGGACCAGGACTTTGGCAAACGCACAGCCGTGTTTGCCAAATTCTTCGGTGTACAGGCGGCGACGATTGTAGCGACAGCCAGAATGGTCAAAATGACCGGCGCCAGAATCGTGCCTTTTGTGCCGCGCCGTGAAAAAGACGGCAGCTATACCATCAGTATCGGTAAGCCCTGGGAGGACTATCCGACCGGTGATGATCTGCTCGACGCGCAGCGTATTAACGACTGGCTCGAGCAGGAAATTCGCCGCTCACCGGAGCAATATCTGTGGGTTCACCGCCGCTTTAAAACTCAGCCGGAAGGCAAGGGCCTGCTTTACAAGAAGCTTTAATTACTCACCCAGCGTATAGCTGTAACTGACAATAATCGAGTCAGCGCCCGGATTGTAATCGCCCAGATCGGCATTGGACATATGGTAATAGCCCAGAGACAGCCTGCTCCTGTCAGTCATTTGATAAGCGAGATCCAGGCCGGTACGAAATTCGAGACCATAGCCCAGATCGACACCTCCGCCGTTTTCATAGGCCGCCACGGCAAAGTGCGGTGTCAACACCCAGTTAGCTGACAAAGACCAGTCATAGCGTACACCGGCATAGGCCCAATAGGCGCCGTCCGAGGTGACTGATGCGCCGATGGTGGGAATGAGATTATAAAAGTCAGCGGCCGGGGCGAAGCGGTATTCCACCCCTAATTCCGTTGCATTGTCTTCGCTGTCAAAGGCATCGTAACCGCCGGCAGTAAATGCCACAGCAGACTGTTCCTCTGCGATCGCCAAAGCGGGCAGGCTTAGGGCCAGCAGCCCGGTAATCAGTATTTTTTTCATTGTGTCGTCCCTGCTATCTATCTGTGCGTTCAGGATTTTTATAGCATGAGTCAAAACAATGTGACAATAACCGCACAAAAAAAAGGCCATCCCGAGGGATGGCCTTTCTTGTCTGTACAGACGTGTCCGGACAATTAACGTTTTGAGAATTGTGGACGTTTACGAGCTTTATGCAAGCCGATTTTCTTACGTTCAACGGCACGGGCATCACGAGTGATGTAGCCGGCTTTACGCAGTTCAGCTTTCAACTCATTGTCGTATTCAACCAAGGCACGGCTGATACCGTGACGGATGGCACCGGCCTGACCGTTGTTACCACCACCGCGAACAGTGATGTTGAGGTCAAACTTATCCATCATGTCGACCAGTTCCAGAGGCTGACGGACGACCATGCGTGAAGTTTCACGACCGAAATAGTCTTCCAGTGAGCGAGTGTTGATCGAAATGTTACCGCTGCCTGGTTTCAGGAATACACGAGCGGTAGAGCTTTTACGACGACCTGTTGCGTAGTATGAATCTGCCATGTTGATATCCGATTAGATTTCCAGCGCTTTAGGCTGTTGTGCTGTGTGAGGATGTTCGGTGCCAGCGTAAACTTTCAGCTTGCTGAACATGGCCCGACCCAGAGGGTTCTTAGGCAGCATGCCTTTAACAGCAGTCTGGATAACGCGCTCCGGAGCTTTGTCCAGTTGTTTTTCCAGAGAGATAGATTTGATACCACCGATGTGACCAGTGTGGTGGTGATAAATCTTATCTTTCATTTTATTACCGGTTACACGCAGTTTTTCAGCGTTGATGACAACGATGTAATCACCAGTATCAACGTGAGGCGTGTAAATCGCTTTATGTTTACCACGCAGACGACGCGCGATCTCAGTTGCCATACGGCCTAAGGTTTTGCCGTCAGCATCGATAACGAACCAGTCACGACGAACTTCTGCTGGTTTTGCACTAATGGTTTTCATCCGCGAGTTGCTCCTGATAATTACGCAAGCGGTCCAAATAAAGAGGGAGAATATTACGCACTCATAGTCTGACTGTCAACAGCTTTTACAGAAACAGCCAGAGTAGAAAAGCGCCCAGTATCAAGCGGTAAATGACGAATGGCCACATACCGATTCGGTCGAGCATCTTCAGAAACAGGAAAATGCAGAGGTAGGCGCTGACAGCCGAAAATACGGCCCCTGAAATCAGGGCTGTCCAGTCGACAGGAAGCGAGGATTGTACGAGTTCTGTGACTTCAAGTCCACCAGCCAGAATAATCACCGGAATCGACAACAGAAAAGAGAAGCGAGCTGCCGCCTGGCGGGTGAGTCCCAGCATCAGACCTGCAGTGATGGTAATACCGGAGCGTGAGGTACCGGGAATCAGGGCAATGGCCTGGGCGATGCCGATAAACAGAATATCTGACCAGGTGAGCTGATGCTCGCTACGCTGCCTTTTACCGCGCCAGTCAGCCCAGCCCAGTAACAGGCCAAAAACAATGGTGGTGGTGGCAATCACCAGCGGGCTGCGCAAGCTGCTTGCAATGATATCTGCAAACAGCAGACCGGCAAGTCCTACCGGTATGGTGCCGAACCAAACGGCCCAGGCCAGGCGGCTGTCACCGACGGTTTTTCTCTGTTTCAGTGAGGCAACCCAGTCCACGAGAATAGTTCTGATATCGTGGCGGAAGTAGATCACGACCGCCGTTAATGTACCGACATGGACGGCGACATCAAACGCGAGGCCCTGATCCTGCCAGTTAGCGATGACCGGTAACAGAATAAGATGAGCCGAGCTGGAAATCGGCAGAAATTCTGTCAGTCCCTGCAGCAGGGCGAGTAGGGCGATCTGATAAAAGGCCATTTAATATTTCCCGAATGGATAGCACATCAATGCTTATAAAATGAGACATAGTATCGCATTGTGTCGTGATAGAATTAATGAGTTAACCAGAAACGTGACAGAGAGCAACCATGCCCGAGTATGCCAATCCTAACGCCCTGATTGATCAGTTTAAGAATATCGTGGGTAATGCTTACACCCTGACAGACCCTGCCAAGGTGGCACCTTATTGTAAGGGCTTTCGCTTCGGTGAGGGTAAGGCGCTAGCGGTAGTCAGACCGGCGACACTGCTGCAGGTGTGGCAACTGCTCAAAGCCTGTGTTGAAGCCGATGTTGTAGTCATTATGCAGGCGGCTAATACCGGTCTGACCGGTGGTTCTACCCCGAACGGGGAAGACTATGACCGCCCGATTGTGATCATTAACACTATGCGTATTGATCAGATCCAACTCATTGATAATGCGCGTCAGATCATCGGCCTGGCCGGCAGCACCCTGTTTGGACTTGAAGAAACACTGGCTCCCTATGGTCGTGAACCACACTCTGTGATTGGCTCTTCCTGTATCGGTGCATCGATTGTCGGCGGTATCTGCAATAACTCTGGGGGGGCACTGGTCCAGCGAGGTCCGGCCTATACCGAGTTGTCATTGTTTGCCCAGATTAATGCCGATGGCGAACTGGAGCTGGTCAATCACCTGGGCATCGAACTGGGCTCGACCCCGGAAGAGATCCTGAGCAACCTGGACAAGCAGAACTACACAGCCCAGGATATCCAGTTCCCCAACAAACGTGCTTCCGATGATGAGTATCATGAGCGTGTGAGGCAGGTGGATGAAGACACGCCGGCCCGTTTCAATAATGATGGTCGCCGTCTGCATGAAGCCTCAGGCTGTGCCGGCAAGCTGGCAGTATTTGCGGTGCGAATGGATACTTACCCTATCGCCCAGAAAGAGCAGGTGTTCTACATCGGTACCAACGATGCCAGCGTACTGGCAACAATGCGCCGCGATATCCTGTCCAGCTTCAAAAATCTGCCGGTTTCAGGTGAATACCTGGGGCGTGATTATTACGATGTCTGCAAGAAATACGGCAAAGATACCTTTCTGGTGATCGATAAGCTGGGCTCAAAATACATTCCCAAGCTGTTTGCGATGAAACGCAGCGTCGATCGTATCGCAGGCAAGTTCAAGTTTCTGCCCAGCAAGCTGTCGGACATCATGATGCAGTACCTGAGCTACCTATGGCCTAATCACCTGCCCAAACGCATGGAAGAGTACCGGGATCGTTTTGCGCATCACTGGATCCTGGAGATGAACAACGACGGTGTGGACGAAGCGCGCGCTTATCTCACCGAATTCTTCAAGAATCATAACGGTGACTTTTTTGAATGCACCAAGCGCGAAGGTGAAAAAGCGATTCTGAATCGTTTTGTCGCTGGCGGCGCGGTCGGTCGCTATCACATTATGAAACGCAAGCAGTTCGGGCCGATGATGACTATCGACGTGGCACTGCGGCGTAATGAGGAACAATGGCTGGAAGTCCTGCCGCCGGAAATCGAGGACAAGATTGAGGCCAAACTTTACCTTGGCCACTTGTTCTGTCACGTGATGCATCAGAACTATATTCTGAAAAAAGGCGTGGATGCCAAAGCGCTGAAACAGCAGTTACTGGCGTTTTTTGATGCGCGTGGCGCCGAGTATCCGGCTGAGCATAATGTGGGTCAGGAATATTTTGCCAAGGACGCGTTAAAGACCTTTTACCGCAAACTGGATCCGACCAATTCATTTAATCCGGGTATTGGTAAGACCAGTAAATTGAAATACTGGGGTGAAGCCGGCAAGTCTCAAAACTGACAGGCAAAAAAAAGCCCGCACCCTCGACCAGAGGGTGCGGGCTTTTTTGTTTGCTTAGTAAAGCACCCGCAGGCGAATTGTGCCTTCGACACTTTGCAGGTGCTCGAACGCCAGCGTGGAATCGAATTCCGCGACATCAATCAGCAGGTAACCGATTTCATCCTTGGTGGTCATGCTTTGTGCCAGGATGTTGATATCGTGCTCGGCGAACAGTCTGTTGACGCTGGACAATACACCAGGCTGGTTGTGATGGATATGCAGCAGACGGTGCGTATTGGGTCTTGGCGCCAGGGCAATTTCCGGGAAGTTCACAGCAGAGACGGTGGTACCGTTCTGGGCAAACTGGATAAACTTATCCGCGACTTCAAGACCGATATTGGCCTGCGCTTCGACGGTGGAACCACCAATATGCGGTGTCAGAATGACGTTGGAAAAGCCACGCAGGCGTGATTCCAGCGGTTCGTCATTAGACTTGGGTTCGGTCGGGAACACATCAATCGCCGCACCGGCCAGACGCTTTTCTTCCAGCGCCTGTACCATATCGTCGATGACGACACAGGTACCGCGGGCTGCATTAATAAAGATCGCACCCGATTTCATTTTGTCGAACTCGGCCTTGGTCATCATGTTTTTGGTCGATTCCAGCTCAGGCACATGCAGGGTCACAACGTCTGATAGACGCAACAGTTCATCCATGCTGTCGACCTGGGTCGCATTACCCAGTGGCAGTTTGGTCACCACATCATAATAAATGACGTTCATGCCCAAGCTCTCAGCCAGCACAGACAGCTGGGAACCAATGCTGCCGTAACCGACGATACCCAGGGTTTTGCCGCGGGCTTCGTAGGATTTGTCAGCCGATTTGGGCCAGGTGCCGTTGTGTACACTCCAGTTTTTCTCGGGGATACCACGCAGCAACAGGATCAACTGACCAATCACCATTTCGGCGACAGAGCGGGTGTTGGAATAAGGCGCATTGAAGACCGGAATACCCTTCATCTTCGCGGCTTCCAGGTCGACCTGGTTGGTGCCAATACAGAAGCAACCAATAGCAGTCAGACGATCCGCTGCGTCCAGTACTTTCTGGGTCAGTTGGGTTCTGGAGCGAATGCCGACGAAGCGAGCGCCTTTGATTTTTTCAATCAGCGAGGCTTCATCCAAAGCATGGGAAACGTATTCGATATTGGTAAAGCCGGCTTTTTCCAGCGACTCAACGGCATTTTTGTGCACGCCTTCCAGCAATAAAAATCGCGTGTCAGACTTTTTATTAGGTTGTAGTTCCATAGCGAAGTGTCTAAGTTCCGATGAATGGGCGATATAACCGCGCAATTCTAACATAATCAAGCAGTTTTAGATACTGCCAAATCAGCCTGCTACAGTTCTCTACAGCCGCCTGAGACAGCGATGGCCATAACAGAAAATTGACTATTTCGGCATCAGTGCAGTGCCGTGGAAAGAGACTTCGTCCCAGCCTGTGCGCATAAAATTACGGATGTTCTGATGGTCCTCGCCATCTGGGGTAGCCAGTACATCCTCACGATAAAACTTGCCGAAACAGGCCAGCGTCTGCTCGACACTTAAGCCGTTGAGCTGGCCGAACGCGAGGATCTTGCAGGAGCCATTATTCTGGCCAGCCTCATTGAGTGTCTCACCATTTCGGAAACGGGTCGGGGTGAAGTCATAGTTGGCTTCAATCACCGCCATGCTGTCTTCAAACTGGATGGTTTCCGGTTCTGTTTTGAGTCGATTCAGAAAGGCCTGTAATTGCATCTTATCTCCTGCAGATTTAATCGTAAAAACGGGTAAAAGTATCGTGGTATTCGCGTGTAGTTCGGTACTGATTAATGGCAGCTTGCTTGTCTTCGTAACCCAGCGCCATGCCGCATAGCAGGGTTGCCTCGGGGGGAATCTCAAGAAAGCTTTTCACCAGCGGTGCATATTCTGCCAGCGCCGCCTGCGGGCAGGTAGCGAGCTCGGCATCCACGGCCGCAATCATAAAGGATTGCAGGAACATCCCAAAATCGATAAACGAACCGGTTTGCATCGCGTTGTCCATCCAGAACAACAGCATTACCGGCGCATCAAAAGCACGGTAGTTAGCTGCCCATTGTGCCTTTTGAGCCGCTTTGTCTTTTCTGTCGATGCCAAGGCTCTGATAGAGCTGCAGGCCACAGGCGCGTCGGCGACTGAGGTAAGGTTCCTGCCATTCCAGCGGGTAGTATTCATAATCCGGTTGCGGTTTCACTCCGGCCTCAAAAGCGTCGCTCACTTGCTGGCACAACTGCTGTTTACTGTTGCCGGTGAGTACGGCCACCTGCCAGGGCTGAGTATTAGCACCCGATGGGGCATGACTGGCAATATCCAGTAGATAACGGATCTGGTTTTTATCCACGGACTGGGGCAGAAAACGGCGCACGGAGTGCCGTTGTCGGATGGCGTCACTGGCTGTCATTAGACGAGACTCTCGGCTTCTTTGATTCTTGATATAAACCATAGCAGTATCAGGCAGATAGCAACCAGCATTAATTGCAGGCCGGTGCGTCCCCAGAGCACGGTAATGGAAATAGTGAAGGTCACAATGATCAGCAGATACACTTTTTTCTTTACCGCTCGGCGCATGGTGTGGGTCTTCTCCCACTGTTGCAAAGGCGGACCGAACCAGCGGTGATTCAGTAACATACGGTGAAAGCGAGGCGAGTTTTCGGCGAAACAGGCCAGTGCCAGAATCAAAAAAGGTGTGGTGGGTAGCAGAGGGAGCACGGCACCGATAACGCCTAGTAAAACAAATACCCAGCCCAGACTAATAAAGAGATACTGTTTCAGTTTTTTTTTCATCGAACTGCGAGGGTGAGTGTATTCCTGTCTGGATTATTGACAATAGTTACACTGAGAGTCCCCGGTTATCAAATAAACAATAAAAGCGGCTTTCCTGTATAAGTTGTATTTGTCAGTTGACATTATACTCATGCTTCATTCAGGGACGCGCGAATGGCAAGAAATCTTCTTCGCAGACTGCTCCGCCACAAGCTGCCGATTCGAGTCACTGTTGTAACGGTATTCTTCATCGCCACGCTTATCACGGCCGCGCTTGCGGTGAGCCTGCAGTATTATTTCACCAAGCAAATTGCGACGAACGCAACGCTGTCACAGTTCAGTAGTCTCAGCCAGCATACAAGCCAATACCTGCAGTCGGTGGATGACCGGGCCTCAAAGGTCGCTAAAGTCTTATCCATTTATCCGAGTTTGCTGGAAGACAGCCTCCAAGGTACTGAAGTCCGTAATGTTTTCGCTGAATTCATGCGAAATAACCCGATGTTCTACGCCATTTACATCGGCTATGAGAACGGTGATTTTTACGAGCTTATTAACCTTGAAAGCAGTCGTGCTGTTCGAAGACAGCTGGATGCAGCCCCCGAAGATCGCTGGGTGATTATTCATATTTCCGGTCAAGGACAACAGCGTAAGCGCGAATATCAGTACTACAACACTGATTTTGACCTGCGTGAGGTAAGAGACGAAGAGAGTGAGTACAACGCGACACAGAGACCCTGGTTCAAACAGGCGGTGGAGAATAAAGTCAGGAAAACGGCACCGTATATGTTCCATAACCTGCAGGCACCCGGTCAGACTTATTCCATCAAAGTCCGGAACTCGGATGCCGTGATTGCGGTGGATATTGCCCTGTCATCACTGTCAGCCTTTTTCAAGGCCAATAAAGTTGGCCAGGGTAGTGAAATATTTCTTTTCGAGCCCTCCGGTGACCTGGTGGCATCCAGTGTCAAAGCACATGAAGACATGGTTCTGCCGCAGCCGGAGTTGATGGCGATGACCGAAGAGCAACAGGCGATTGTCGCACAATACGCGCAGCTGACTGTCTCCAATGAAATGGACTGGGCGCCGATAGATTTTGCCGTTTCCGGTCAACCCCGTGGCTATAGTATCGATTATCTGAACATGCTTTCGGCAATGCTTGGTATCGAGCTGAAATATGTTAATGGTTTCAGCTGGCTGGAGCTGATTGACCGTTTTAAGGATGGTGATATTGATCTGCTACAGCCGGTTTTTAAAAATCAGAGCAATCGGAACCTGGGGCTCTTTTCTGATCCCTTTATCGAATTACCCTATTCACTCGTGACATTACCGGGGCGAGAGCGTATCACTCACATCAGTGAGCTTGACGGTGACGCTATGGCCATTCCCGAAGGCTGGTCGATTATCGAAGTGCTCAGAGCACATTTCCCGGACATTGAGGTTAGAGAAGTAGCGTCAAGCCGTGAGGTGCTGGAAGCAGTCAATAACGCTGAGGTAGATGCCGGGCTGGATATTGGTCTGATTCTCGACTACACAGCGGAACAATATTTTATTTCAGGCCTGCAGTTTCACCCGCAGATTGAATTTGCCCCCGTCGCATTTCCTCACGAGCTGCATCTTGTTGTGTCTGATGACAAAACCGCCTTGATGGCATTGTTCAATCAGGCTATTGCTAACCTGGATGCGGCTCACAAGCAGGCACTGGAGCAGAAATGGCTTATTCGCGAACGTAGCCTGCAGGAAACCGCGACCGTGCCTTATCCCGAGTTGGTTCAACTGGCTCGTCAACCGCAGCGCCAGCAACGACTGCGTAAGATGCAATTGGATGAGGAGCCACATTTTGTCTATGTGGCACCGGTCGATAGTGGTGTTGAAACGCAGGAATACCTGGCCATCGTGATACCGGTCAGTGATGTATTGGGGCCAACGATGCAGAAAGTATGGTTGTCAGTTGGTGTCACAATTGCCTTTCTGTTTCTTTTAATTCCTATTCCATGGCTTTTTGCCTCACCCATCATAGGACCGATTCGTGAATTGGCCGTGGAAAATGAAAAAATTAAGCGTCTTCAATTCGAGCAGGTAAAAAAACCCGGGAGTCTTATCAAAGAAATCGATGAACTGGGGCAGTCAATGCTGGATATGTCTGAGTCGATTCACCAGTTTGAGGAGTCCCAAAAAGCTTTGATGGATTCCTTTATCCGCCTGATTGCTGAGGCTATCGATGATAAGTCCCCCTACACGGCAGGTCATTGCGAGCGGGTGCCGGAACTCGCCTTTATGCTGACCGAAAAAGCCGAACAGACAGATAAAGGGATCTTTGCAGATTTTCAGTTTGACTCAGAGGATGCCTGGCGTGAGTTCAAAGTCGCAGCCTGGCTGCATGATTGCGGCAAAATAACCACACCGGAACACGTGGTAGATAAGGGCTCTAAGCTGGAGACAATCTATAACCGCATTCATGAAATTCGCACTCGGTTTGAGGTGTTGCTGCGCGAGGCAGAGCTGGACTATTGGCGTCAGCGTGATAATGAGCCGGACAGAGAGGCGGAGTTCAAAGCCGAGCTTACTCAAAAACAAGCACAAATACGTGACGACTTTGATTTTGTCGCGCGTATGAATGTCGGCGGTGAATATCTCAGTGATGATAAAAAAGCCCGTATCCAGCAAATTGCCGAGATCACCTGGACACGCTATCTTGACGACCGTATTGGTCTGTCTCCACTGGAAGAAACGCGACTGAAAGGTCATCCCCCTGAGCTACCGGTGGAGGAAAAACTGCTGCAGGATAAACCGGTACACTTAATCGAGCGCTTGCACAGCACTGATTATGACCCGAAGCTGGGTATCAAGATGGATGTGCCGCGCTATCTATACAACCAGGGTGAGCTGTACAACCTGCTGATAGAGCGAGGTACTCTGACGGCTGAAGATCGCTTTAAAATTAATGAGCACATCATCAGCACCATCAGAATGCTGGAAAACCTGCCGTTCCCCGATGAATTGAAACAGGTACCACGGTATGCCTCGACTCATCATGAAACGCTGATTGGAACGGGCTATCCACGACAGTTATCAGCCGAGGACTTGTCGATTCCCGAGCGCATTATGGTGCTGGCAGATATATATGAAGCGCTAACGGCGGCCGACCGGCCTTACAAAAAGGCTAAACCCATCAGTGAGGCCATCAGGATTTTGTCATTCATGGTGCAAGACAAGCACATCGATCAGGAAGTGTTTGAGCTGTTTCTCACCAGCGGGGTGTATCTTGATTATGCACGACGCTACCTGCCGGAATCTCAGATCGACGAGGTCGATATCGATCACTATCTCAGGCGCGAGACATAAACTTCCCGCTATCAGTGTTAACCCGTATCACTTCACCATTTTCGATGTATTCAGGCACCTGAACTTCCAGGCCGGTGGACAGGGTCGCCGGTTTGGTTCTGGCTGCGGCGGTTGCGCCTTTAATGCCGGGGGCTGTTTCGACTATCTGCAGGTTTACAGCGGCAGGCAGTTCGATGGCCACCAGTTGACCTTCCAGTAGTACCGCCACGATGTTGTCCAGTCCCTCGCTGATGTAGCCCAGATCTTCCTCAATATCGCTGCTATCGATCATAAACTGCTCGAAGCTTTCATTATCCATGAACACATAGCTGTTACCGTCCTGGTAAGAATACTGAACCAGCCGCCTTTCACAGTCGACTTCTTTCAGGAAGTCCTCACCTTTCAGGGATTCATCGCGTTTTTGACGGGTTTTAAGGTGATTGAAACGAATTTTATAGAGCGTCGAAGCCCCCCGTGATGACGGATTGCGAACTTCTATCTGGCTGACTACGTAGGGCTCAGCGGCCAGTTCCACTACCATTCCGCGTTTCAGTTCACTGGCTTTGGGCATAACAGCTTCCGGACAAAATAAAAATCGCATTATACCCAAGCCGATGATGGTGTCATCAGGGCGATGGTGATATAAACTGGCTTGAGCACAACACAAAAATAAACTCAGCGGACGCAGCAACGAGGAACCACCCATGATTTCATGGCCCGGGGGCAAACCCATTCGAATCTCTATCAGGGCAACCGTCATCGGTTTCTTTCTGGTGGCGACGGTGATCACTGCGTCTGTGGCGATCAGCCTGCAGTATTTCTTCAGTACGGATATGGCCACCGAGTCGACGCTGTCGGTGTATCAGAAAACCGCAGCCAGCACGCGCGATTACCTGTCAGCCGTTGACAGCAGAGCGACAGCTGCAACCCGTATCCTGTCGCAATTTACCCGCTTTGAGGGCAAGAACGGTATTTCCGATGATTCGCGCCAGTTGTTTGCCGAAGCGATGCAGCGTAACCCGCTGTTTTTCGCCATCTATATCGGCTTCAGCAACGGTGATTTCTACGAATTGATTAATCTTGATGCCGATCCCATCGCGCGCAGACAGTTCCGCGCTGAACCGGAAGATCGCTGGCTCACCATCCGGGTTTCGGGAGAGGGCAATAATCGCTTACGTCAGTTCAGCTACCTGGATGGGGATTTCAAGCTGCGCGCGAAGCGTGAACACAGAACCGACTATGATCCGCGCAAGCGGCCCTGGTTTACTGATGCCAAACCGGGAGGGGTCAATAAAACCGATCCTTATCTGTTCCAGCACCTGCAGGCACCCGGGGAAACATACTCCACCATTGTGCCGGAAAATCAGGCCGTTCTGGCCCTGGACATCACCCTGTCGTCACTGTCCGGCTTTCTTAATGCGCAGGATTTGAGTGAAGATAGTGAAGTCTATCTGTTTCAGCAAACCGGTGAGTTGATTGCCACCAATCAAGAAGTCCAGCAGGAGGATTGGTTACCGCCGGCGCCTGAGCTGGAACTCACTGCAGAGCAGCAGCAACTGGCAGAATCGATTGATTTTCTGACCGTCTCTAATGAAATCGACTGGCCACCGATTAATTTCGCCGCGTCGGGGCAGCCCTATGGCTATGCGATAGATGTGCTCGATTACATCGCCGAGATGACGGGCATTCCCATTCGTTACGTCAATGGCCTGAGCTGGAATGAAATGGGCCAGATGTTTCTCAGTAATGAACTGGATGTTCTGCAACCGGTCTTTTTCCAGGAAAACCGCGAATTGCTGGGAGATATGTCAGATCCCTTTCTGCAGGTCCCCTATGGCGTGATTACGGCAACAGGGGGGGACCCGATCACTGATATTGAGCAACTGTTCGGTAAAACAGTCGCCATTCCCACTGGCTGGTCTCTGGCCAATAATCTGGAAGAAAACTTCCCGGAGATTGAGATTATCCGGGTTGAGAATGTTCGTGCGATGTTCGATGCCGTGCGTGAGGGTGAAGCCGATGCTGCTATCGATACTGCACCCATCCTGAATTACACCGCCGCCCAGTTTTTTATTGACGACGTGGTCATTCATCAGCCGTTGGATTTTGGCGAGGCCACCATGCCCACCCAACTGCATTTTATGATTAATAAGTCGCGTGCTGGGTTGACCGAATTATTTAATACGGCTTTGGCATCACTGGGCCCGGATCATCTGCAGGCCCTCAGAGAAAAGTGGCTGGATAGCCGCAGCAGCGTGTCTCGTCAGCTGGGTGCTGTGCCCTATGCAGAACTGATGCAGATGACGCAGCAGGCAATGTCCGATGAACTGCAGACCGTCTCCTTGAACGGTGAAGATTATTTCGTCTATGTCACGCCCTTTGGAGAAGCCGAGAGCAAGCAGGATTATTTTGCCATTACAACGCCGGTTGATACGGTGCTGGCACCCGGTCTGGATAAAGTAAAAACCTCAATCGCGCTGACTACCCTGGCGGTATTACTGCTGGTGCCGGTGTCATGGCTGTTGGCTAGTCCCATAGTCAAACCCATCCGGCAACTGGCAGCCGACAGCGAAAAAATCACTCAGCGCCGTTACAACGAAGTGCAGGATGTCTCCAGTAATATCGTAGAGGTTGGCGATCTGGCCGGCTCAATGAGCAATATGTCGGATGCGATTCAGCGCCATGAAAAAGCCCAGGAAGAACTGCTTGATGCCTTTATCAAAGTGATCGCACAGGCGATCGATGATAAGTCACCCCATACTGCCGGGCACTGTGAGCGGGTACCGGAACTGGCGTTTATGCTGGCCAGAGCCGCTGAGCAGTCAGACCAGGGTCCGTTTAAGGCGTTTGCATTCAAAAACGAGGAAGAATGGCGCGAGTTCCAGGTTGCCGCCTGGCTGCATGACTGTGGCAAGATCACAACGCCAGAGCACATTATCGATAAAGGCACGAAGCTGGAAACGATTTACAACCGTATTCATGAAGTTCGGATGCGGTTTGAAGTACTGTGGCGTGATGCCGAAATTGATTACCTGATTCAACTGGCACAGCCCGGTGCCGATCAGGCTGAACTGGCGCAACAGAAAAACGACAAACAGCAACAATTGCGAGATGATTTTGCCTTTATCGCCAATGCCAATGTCGGCGGTGAATTCATCAGCGAAGAAGATGTTGCCAAGCTGCATGAACTGGCTGAGATCACCTGGTTACGTTACTTTGATGATCAACTGGGCTTGTCCTCGGGTGAAATATCACGCTTGCAGACAGACTCAAGGCCACTTCCGGCGACAGAGAAATTGCTGGTGGATCGTCCTGAGCATCTGATTGAGCGTCATCACAGTACAGATTACGATCCGAAGTTTGGTATTAAAATGGCCGTGCCCAAGTACCTCTATAATCTGGGCGAGCTTCATAACCTTGCGATATCTCGAGGCACACTCAGTGCTGAGGATAGATTTAAAATCAACGAGCACATCATCAGCACCATTAAAATGCTGGAGAGCCTGCCATTCCCGGACGAACTCAAGCGGGTCCCACGCTATGCTTCAACGCATCATGAAACCATGAAGGGCACCGGCTACCCGAGAAAACTGACCGGTGAACAGCTGTCGATGCCTGAACGCATTATGGTGCTGGCGGATATCTACGAAGCCCTGACTGCGGCTGACCGGCCTTATAAGAAAGCCAAACCCGTCAGTCAGGCACTGGATATTCTGCATAAGATGGTTCAAAACGACCATATCGATGTCGAGGTGTTTGAGCTGTTCCTGCGAAGTGGTGTTTATCTCCAGTATGCCCAGCGATTCCTGCCTGCCAGACAGATTGATGAAATAGATATCAATCAGTACCTGCGTCAGCACTGATATCGTCAGCGCTTTCGGCTAAAATAGCCGCCATGACACAGCAATCAACGATTCAGCCCCGGTGGCTGCAAGGGACTTACTAATGGCCATACAGTGGTATCCCGGCCATATGCATAAAGCAAGCAAAGAGATGAAACAGGTGCTGCCTCAGGTCGACCTGATTATCGAAGTGCTTGATGCCCGCATTCCCTTTAGCAGTCAAAACCCAATGCTGGCTGAGCTACGTGGCAGTAAGCCCTGTATCAAGGTGCTCAATAAGATGGATCTGGCCGATCCCGCCATCACCGAGCGCTGGCAGGCTTATCTGGAACAGGAACAGTCGGTGAAAACGCTGACCATGGTGGCGCAGCAGCAGGATCGGGTGAAAGACTTGCTGACGCTCTGCCAGAAAATGGTGCCGGCCAAAGCCAGCAGTGTGAAACAGATCCAGACGATGATCATGGGTATCCCCAATGTCGGTAAATCGACGCTGATCAACACGCTGGCTGGTCGCCAGATTGCTAAAACCGGTAATGAACCCGCCATCACCAAAATGCAGCAGCGAATCAAGCTGGAACAGGGAATTGTGCTGCATGACACCCCGGGTGTGTTGTGGCCTAATCTGGAAAACCCGCATAGTGGCTACCGGCTGGCGATCACCGGTGCCATCAAAGAAACAGCCATCGACAATGATGATATTGCGCTTTACGGCATAGAATACCTGATGCGAACTTACCCCATGGCTTTGCAACAGCGTTTTGAACTCAATGAATTGCCGGAAACCGGACTGGAAACCATGGAAGCCATCGGTCACCGGCGTGGTTGTTTGCGTGGTGGTGGCCGGGTCGATCTGGAACGTGTGGCGAAAATCATCCTCACTGAGATTCGCGCCGGCATGCTGGGGCCCATCAGCTGGGAAACGCCGGAAATGACCGAAAAAGAATGGGCTGATGTACTTACAGTGCGTGAACAGAAAGCAGCCAAAAAAGCGGCCCGTAAGCAAAAGAAAACGCGGCGTTGAGCTTATTCTGATGCGGAAACTAAATGCGTGTGTGCCTGTCAATCTGCATACACAGTAAATCACCGGCTTTTAACGCCGGACGGGAGACCTTATGAAAGCGTTTTTCATGGCGAGTCTGGCTCTGTTGCTCACCGCTTGCAGTACAGCACCCACTACCATCCAGCATGCCCCTAAAACGGATCTACAGCTCAAGCAGGTTAGTGTCGATGTGGCGTCGCACATTGATGAAGCCGTTCGCTGGGGCGGTAAAATCATTGAAGTTAACAACGAGCAAAATTACACCCAGATCCAGTTAATACAGTTTCCTCTAAACCGTTATGGCCGTCCGGTTGAGTCTGATGACAGTCAGGGACGCTTTCTGGTTAAGTCAGATGCGTTTCTGGATCCGGCTATTTTCACCACGGGCAGCATGTTGACCGTTTACGGCCGCATCATCGATAAAAAGCTGATCAAAGTCGATCAAAGAACCCTGACGCTGCCTGTCGTCACTATCATTGACAGTCAACGCTGGCCAGCCAACAGTGCTTCTGGCAGGCCTTATAACCCCAAACATGACTGGCCCTTCGTCGGCTTTGGTTATTACGCTACCGGCTCCTATTCGCCGTGATCACAGCCAGTCCTTCAATAATCGAAATATTTAATGATAATGATTTGCATTTAGATTAAAGGCTGTCTATACTCGCACTTACTGTTTTTCAGTAGGGGGTGAGATATGAAAGCAGCACAATTTAATCAGCACAGCAGTCATACCATTCATCTCGCGTTCCGCGAGGACCGCCTGCAAACACTGATTGCCGAGGGCAAACTGCATGCGGCGGATTTCAATTGCCTGGATAAACCCTCCAAACGCACTGTCTGGAGTATGTTGCTGGCCGCTGCTGCGAGGAGGATGTCATGAAGGTCGGTCTGCCTCGTCAACCTGAATGGCACAGAGAGTGTCTTCTCGCTGCCAACCGGCAGTTGGAAAAATCCTATCAGTCCAATCCCAGCGCCTGTGTCGCCCTGCAAATCAGTCGCAATTACCGGCTGCTGCTGACGCACTCTGATCAGCCTGATATCAAGCAACTCTGGCAACAACTATCTAAACGCTGGTGGTCTCGATACTGCCTTCAAAAGCAATTACCGGAACACGGCCTGCACGACTATTCATCAGCATTCATTTAAGGAGATAACATGGCTTCAACCTGCAGACCCCAGACAATTTATGAGTCTTCCACAGTCGATATTCAACATTGTCCGGATTGCCAGATGATTCACCTGACCATGGGGTCGATCACCATGCGCATGACTGAACATCATTTTTCTCAATTTGCCAAAGACATCAGTCGTGGCCTGTTTGAGTTCAATACGGACACGACCAGTCAGCCGGGATTGCGATTGATGATGTAGTGTTTTTGCAACAAAAGATTAATATTTGTCACAAAAGTAACGAAAACTAATGATAGGGATTCGCATTTAGTGTATCTTCTGCGTCATTATTTATGAGACGTTAGGAGAGTAAATGTGAGATCGAAACTGACTGTGCTGGCAAGTGGTATCGCCCTGGCGACTTCTGCTGGCCTGTATTCATCGATATCAGTGGCTGAAGATAGAGCCGCACAACTGGATACTGTCACCGTCATTGGCGACAGTGAAGCAGCGCGAGAACTACCGGGGTCTGCAGCCGTTGTCAGTAACGAGCAACTGACCACTGAAGCTGCAACAGACATCCACCAGGTTCTGAAAACCGTGCCTGGTGTTTACATTCAAGAAGAAGATGGTTTTGGCCTTCGTCCTAATATCGGTATCCGTGCAGCCTCTCCCGAGCGGAGTCAGAACATTACTTTAATGGAAGACGGTGTTTTGATTGCGCCAGCGCCGTATTCCAATCCGGCGGCCTATTACTTCCCTACTACATCAAGACTGCATTCCATTGAGGTACTGAAAGGTGCGCCGCTGTTACGTTACGGGCCCCAAACTGTGGGTGGTGTGGTGAATCTGGTCTCAACCCCGATTCCTGAAACCAACCAGGGCAGCGCGATGTTCATGATGAATGATCGCGGCTCTGCTGACCTGCACCTGAATTATGGGGGGAAAACCGGTCCCTGGGGTTATTCCATCGAGACAGCGCAGCGTCATTACCAAGGTTACAAGGATATTGATCGTTATGATGACAACAGTGGTTTTCAGATTGAAGACTACGTTGCCAAATTATCCTGGGAAGGGGAGCGCAATCAATTCCTGCTTAAAATGCAGCGTTCGCTGGAAAATTCTGATGAAACCTACGCGGGTCTTACCGACGCAGATTTCAAACGCGATGAAAACCGTCGCTATGGTCTGACCCACATTGACGAGATGGATAACCAGCACACCGGTATCAATCTGACTCATGTGTTCGACTGGAGTGACAACCTGACATCAACCGTTACTGCTTATCGTAATGAGTTTAAGCGTAACTGGTTTAAGTTTGATGGTGATTACGATAGAGCAACCCCAACCAGCGATGGTAGCGATATTATTGAAGATGCGAATGCTGGTAATGCAAATGCTATTGGTGTTCTCAGAGGCACTATCGACGAAGAGAACCTTTTATATAAAAACAATGACCGTGCCTATGACTCATATGGTGTGCAGGCTAATTTCAATTGGCTACTCGGTGACCACGATATTAACTTTGGTGCCCGCCAGCATTATGATGAAACGGATCGCTTCCAACCAGTAGAAGTGTATGACCAGGTTAATGGTCAGTTGGTATATCAGGGTACAAATGCAGTCGGATCCAGTGACAATCGTCTTGAAGAAGCTCAAGCGCTGAGTCTCTGGATTACCGATGATTACCAGGTCACTGATCGTCTGCTACTGAACCTGTCTTTGCGGATGGAAGATGTTGAGACCAAGGCACGACGCTATGGCGGTGGGGCCGCTCGTTCCTCAGTCACCGACCGAGTGGATAATGATTATCGTGAATATCTTGCCGGTATCTCGGGTACCTTTGATTTGACCGATAACTGGCAAGTGCTGGCCGGCTTCCACGAGGGCATGATTCCGCTGGGGGCAGGTGCGGAAGATGGCACCGAACCTGGCAAGAGTGATAACTATGAACTCGGTCTGCGATTCAAGCAGGGCGTTTTCTATGGTGAGGCGATTGCTTTCTATTCAGACTTCAGTAACTTGGTGGAGCAATGTTCTGTAGCTGCCCCATGTAGCAATGATGCTGAGTCGGGTTCATTCAGCGTCGGTGGCGCTGAAGTCAAAGGTCTTGAGGTTCAGGCCGGGACTCTGTTCACTGCAGGCGATTTCATGATACCGATTGACCTGGCCTACACCTACACCGATGCTGAGACGACTTCCGGTGATGAATTTGCCAGTGGTCAGGAATTGCAAAACATTCCTGAGAATATTTTCAGTTTGCGGGTGGGGCTGGAGCACAACAGTGGTTGGAATAATTACGCTGTGCTCAAGTATATCGACGAGACCTGCGTCTCCATTGGTTGTAATGATTCAGACAGTCGACTGGATAAAACGGATGCTTTGACAACGGTTGATCTCATCAGCCGCTACCGCCTGGATGTGGGGCCGGAGTTGTTCGTGAAAGTCGAAAACCTGTTCGACAGACAGGAAATCATTGCGCGCCAGCCTTTTGGTGCTCGCCCCAATATCGAAAGAACGGTATGGGCCGGTGTGCTGGTAGATTTCTAAACCATCTCACTCAGAAAAAGGCAGCTTCGGCTGCCTTTTTTGTTTGTCTGGGCGTTAAAGCTACACATTCGTCCGCAACACTGGCAGACTTAGATTTTAAGCGTGACAGACGGAAAGGATATGACCCCACATTTGAAGCAATTAGCCCGGTTATTGTTATGGCTGCTGGCTTGTTTAATATTGCTTCAATTAGTGGCGTGGCTGTTACTCAATCACAGCAAGCAACTGGAACTGGGTCAGCGGTACCTGACCTGGGAGTGGTTAATGACTCACTACGGTATGGGCTTGAAGGAGGCCGATGCCGCATTCCTGGTTGACGATAAAATTCTTTCCCAGTTCGATACACAGCTATTTGTCGATGCCTCACCGGTCACCCACCTGGAAAGGTCTTTGTTAGGGGCGATTACATTAGAGGATGTGATTGTGCTGGCGACGGATCAGGCTCTGATTCTGCTTAGCCGCGAAGGCGAATACCTCGACACCCTACATGCACAAGCTGGTATTCCTGCGCCGATTCAGAATATCGGCACCTACCATGGGGAGCCCGTCATTCAGGCCCGTAATGGCATGTGGCGTAGTAATTTTCTGCTGGATGTCTGGGAACCGCTGTCTTTACAGGGCGTCTCATGGAGTAGGCCCTATCCGATACCGGATTCGGTTGCCTCTGAGCTGAAAACGTATTTCCACGGTAAGGGCATTACTGTCAAACAAGTGTTGACGGATTTTCGCAACGGTCATTGGCTGGCTCCAGTGGGCATCTGGCTCAACGATGTGCTGATGCTGTTTATGTTGCTGCTGATTTTCAGTGGTGTGCGCTTTTGGAACGCTAAACTGAAGTAATACCTGTTTCTAAGAGGAGGAAACGACAGAGGATGAGACAGACAGAGTTCCCTTATTTACCCAAGGACTTTGTCCAGACCGGGGATGGTCTCATCTTTGCTGTGGTTAGCTATCATCCTCATCAGGGCAAGGTCGGCTGTTTTCTGCGTTACGTTAATGACGGTGACAGTTGGCAGAAAGTCGATACTCTGCAGGCCAATCGCCTGCTTTCCCGCCATCACCCTGATTACCTGTACAAATCCAAACAGTTTGATGCGGAGTTTCATGCGGTTGATGTGGCGGATATCGTTGTTCATCACCGGCCTGAAGCACGATTGAAAGCACTTAAAAATCAGTCCCAGCCGAAGGATGTTATTGAAGAGAAGCTGTCTCGCTTACTCACTATTTTAGTGCAGTTCGGTGTGAATTGTGACTTTTTGGGGCTAACCGGCTCAATGCTGATTGGCAATCAGAAAGCCGGTTCGGATATCGATCTGGTGGTTTATGGCCGTGATGCATTTCATCAAACTCGTGATGCAGTCAAGCAGGCCATAGCTTCCGGACTGATCGAGGACTTGGATCTGTCGCTGATGCGGGACAATTTCCAGCGTCGGGGTGGTGAGTTGAATTTTGAAGAATTTGCCTGGCACGAATCTCGCAAATTTAATAAAGCAGCAATTGATGGTACCAAGTTTGATATCGGTATGGTATCGCTCCCTGATGAACTGGAACCAGAGCATCATCACTACATCAAACAGGGCATCTCAACGGTCAAAGCGACTGTGATCGATGATCACCGCGCTTTCGATTTTCCTGCCCATTATCTGATTGATAACGAAATGACGCCCGAAGTCGTGTCGTTTACTCATACCTATGTCGGTCAGGCCCGGGTGGGGGAGACCATTGAGGTGACCGGTGCTGTTGAATGTGATTCTGCCTCCGGTCAAAGGCGACTGGTGGTGGGGTCGACGCGAGAAGCAATTGGTGAATACATAAAGGTGTGTAGAGAATTATGAGTGAAGTAGAAAATTCTGCTAAAGCGGATATCGGTCTGGTTGGTCTGGCTGTCATGGGTCAAAACCTGGTCCTCAATATGAATGACAAAGGTTTCAAAGTCTCGGTTTATAACCGGACCACCAGTAAAGTCGATGAATTTTTGGAAGGTCCTGCCAAGGGGACTGAGATCATGGGCTTCCATGAACTCAAATCATTTATTGAGAGCCTGAAGGCACCACGCCGGGTTATGTTAATGGTCAAAGCCGGCCCGGTTGTTGATGCTTTCATCGAGCAACTGGTGACTTATCTCGACAAGGGCGACATCATTATTGATGGCGGTAACTCACTCTTTAACGACAGTGACCGACGTACACATGAATTACACAAAAAAGGCATCCTGTTTATCGGCAGCGGTGTCTCCGGTGGTGAAGAAGGGGCTCGGCATGGTCCTTCTCTGATGCCCGGCGGCAACAACGCTGCCTGGCCGCATATCAAACCGATCTTCCAGGCCATCGCCGCCCAGGTGGATGGTGAACCCTGTTGTGACTGGGTGGGTAATGATGGTGCCGGCCACTATGTGAAAATGGTCCATAACGGCATTGAATACGGCGATATGCAACTGATTTGCGAGGCGTATCAGATGATGCGTGAAGGTCTGGGCATGTCCGGTGATGAGATTCAGCAGGTGTTTGCCGAGTGGGATGAAGGCGTGCTCGACTCCTATCTCATCGAAATCACCCGCGATATTCTGGCGGTCAAAGATGATGACGGCGAACTGCTGATTGATAGGATTCTCGATACTGCCGGTCAAAAAGGCACTGGTAAATGGACCGGGATGAATGCCCTTGATTTGGGTATTCCATTGACTCTGATTGGTGAAGCCGTGTTTGCACGTTGCCTGTCCGCGCGCAAAGATGAGCGGGTGCGTGCTTCGAAAGTATTGCCGGCGGTCACCGGGCAGTTCGAAGGCAATAAGGCGGAGATGGTCAATGCTATTCGCGATGCCCTCTATGCCTCCAAGATTATTTCCTATGCCCAGGGCTATATGCTGATGCGTGAAGCCGCAGAAATCTATGGCTGGGAACTCAACTACGGTGGTATAGCACTGATGTGGCGTGGCGGTTGTATTATCCGCAGTCAGTTCCTGAGCAAGATCCGCGATGCCTTTGACTTGAACCCCAAACTGGAAAACCTGTTGCTGGACGACTTCTTTATCGAAGCCATTGCCGAAGCATTGCCGGGCTGGCGCAAAGCAGTCGGGACCGCTGTGGCGCTGGGAGTGCCAGTGCCGACTTTCAGCAGCGCCCTGTCTTTCTATGATGGGTATCGGAGTGAACGCCTGCCAGCTAATCTGTTACAGGCACAGCGTGATTACTTTGGTGCGCATACCTATGAACGGTTGGACAAGCCACGCGGTGAGTTCTTCCATACCAACTGGACCGGTCGCGGCGGTAATGTGTCGGCTTCGACCTATGATGTGTGAATAAGACCTGAGGTGATCACAAAGGCGGTCTCCGGACCGCCTTTTTCAGGTGTCAGCGTGTTTAGACATAGTGGGAGCTGAGACTTTCCTCTGTAACACCAGCATTTGATTAGGCTCACCCACGATATAAATATCACCCTGACTGTCAACAGCGATGCCTTCAGGCTGTTGCATCAATGGCCAGAGATGCATGAAACCATGACGCAGAGACAACTGCGACAGAGGTTGTCCTTTGAGGTTCATCAGATGCAATTCATGCGAGGCTTCACTTAATACCAGTAACTTTTCTTCGTCACCTTCCAGCAGGCTGATGCCGGCATAGTCTTTTACTTTCCGTGGTAATGCATGATTGAGCAAATCGTTGTCGATCAGCGACTCGGCGTCATGCATCTGGTGATGAATCATCCGTGCCGGTTCTTCCTGTAACACAAACAAACCGTGTCGGGCTGACCAGGCAACGCCCTCAAACCCACGGTTTTCTTCGCCGGGTCCGGGCAATGAAATAGACTGGGTATCACTATAATTGACCTGACTGGTCTGGCTGTCGATAGAGAAAAAAACGAGTCGTCGGCGTCGCTCTTCGCTGACCACAAACAGACCATTGCCCAAGTAGTCTATGCTCTCTGTATCATGAAAACCATCCAGCTTTATCCGTCTTATGATCTCACCCTCTTTGCTGAGTTCAATCATCGTCTCAGGCGTGTTCAGCGTCGCAAAAAGTGTGTCATTACCGGGGTGGAAAGTCAGTCCCGAAAGATTATCTTCGATTCCCGCAATGCTGAAAGTCTTACCGATGTCATAATGCTGGTTCAGCGCCCAGTCAGGGTGGTTGACTGCACTGGCATGGTGACACTGCCAGAGATAGAGCAGAGCAACTGTCATCGCAGCGATTGCAAGGTAATAGCCGCGTTTCATTCGTAAGGCTGTCGTCATATCAAAGACTCTGGTTGAACATCTCAAGCCAGATTAGCGACGTCTGATTAAATCAAGCTGAATCAGGCAGCTTGATTTCAACAGAGTAAAACGACGCGTTGATGACAACTCAAACCATCAGTGACACCGCTTTAACCTGAGCAAACACCGTCATACCCGGGACCAGGGCCAGTTGGTCAGCAGATTTAGCAGTGATTCTGCTGAGGATAATCTGACCGCCAGCATTAAGCCGCACCAGTTTCTGAGCAGGACCTTCATTAGCCATTGACTCAATAACGGCAGGAAAAATATTCAGAATGCTACTGCTTTCATGACGCTGGAGCGTGAGGCTGACATCCCGTGCCATGATCCTTAGCCTGACCTTGTCACCCTGTTTCAAACTGCCATGACTCACTTGTAAATGGCTGTCAGCAAATGCCAGCAGGTTGAGTCCATATTGTTCGTCACGACCAGTCACATAAGTATCCAGCATGGCCGCAGCCTCTTCGTAATGCGCCAGAGGCAAGCTGAGTTGGGACAATAAATCCACGGTTTTACCGCTTGCCAGTTGCTGACCTTTTTCCAACAGAACAAGGTTGTCACTAAGACGGGCAACTTCCTCAATAGCATGGCTGACATAAAGCATCGGAATATCGAGTTCGCGATGTAACGACTGGATATAACGCAGAATTTCCTGTTTGTGAGCAATGTCGACGGCGGCCAGGGGCTCATCGAACAGCAGCACACTTGGCGAGGTAGCTACTGCTCTAGCAATGGCGACGCGCTGCTTTTCGCCGCCTGAGAGTTTATCGATGCTGCGTTTTAATAGTGGTGACAGTGCCAGCAGTTCTATAGCCTGTTCCAGTGACACTCGACGTTTTTCCTTTGCCTGGCGGCGCAGTCCGAACTGGAGATTATCGTAGACGTTGAGGTGTGGAAACAGACTGGCATCCTGAAACACATAGCCGATGTCACGCTGGTGGGGTGGGCGAAAATAGTCAGCTTTTTGCCACACTTCATCTGCCATCTGGATATGCCCGGTGGCCTTGTTTTCAAGGCCCGCTATTGCCCGCATCACACTGGTCTTACCACATCCCGAGGGGCCAAAAATGGACGTGATCTGACCGGACGTCACGGATAGCGACACATTAATCGCGAAATCCTTGCGGGGGATATTGAGCTGAATACGCAGGCTCATGAGCGCAACAGACTAAAACGACGGTTAAGGCCGTACACTGACATCAACATCAGGAATGACAGCAACAGCAGTCCGCCTGAAAGGATGTGAGCCTGACCATACTCAAGCGATTCCACATGATCGTAAATGGCGATAGAGACCACTTTTGTCTCACCGGGAATATTACCGCCAATCATCAGTACTACGCCGAATTCGCCGATGGTATGGGCAAAGCCCAGCACAGCGGCGGTGAGGAAGCCGGGGCGGGCAATCGGCATCATCACATTAAAAAATCGATCCAGTGGACTGGCTCTCAGTGTCGCTGCCTGCTCCATCACATTATCACCAATGGCAGTAAATACATTTTGCAGAGGCTGAACCACAAAAGGCAGCGAATAAAATACCGATCCGATAACCAGCCCGGTAAATGTAAAGGCCAGCGGCCGGCCGCCAATGCTTTCTGCAATGCCGCCGATGGGGCCATTCGGCCCCAACATGAGTAATAGATAGAAACCCAGCACCGTGGGAGGCAATACCAGCGGCAAGGCAATCACGGTTTCAATCACAAACTTGAATCGCCATTGACTTCGCGCCAGCCACCAGGCCAGCGGCGTGCCGATAAGCAGCAAGATAACCGTAGTAATCGCAGCGAGTTTCAGAGTAATCAGCAGGGCGGTCAGATCGGGGTGCATGCTCAGGGGGTATCGTATCCGTAACGGTGAATGATCTGCCGGGCAACATCCCCTTTCACAAATGCCATAAACGAAGTGACGGCCGGTTTCTCGCTTAGCTGGACTGCCTGCTGTTCAATCGGATCATACAGTGCCTCAGGAACGAGCCACTGATTGGCATTGTGCCGCCCGGCCCGGGACTTAAGCTGAGACAATGCGACAAACCCAAGTTCCGCATTGCCACTGATGACAAACTGAAAGGTCTGACCAATATTCTCGCCACGAACAATTTTATTCTGCAGGCTTTCCCAGACGCCGTTTGCCTGCAGTACCTGCTGTGCCGCTTTACCGTAGGGGGCGAGTCGGGGATTCGCCATCGCCAGATGATGAAACGCTGCCGTTTTCAGAACCTGGCCGTCATTAATCTTGAGATCCGGATCCGGGCTCCACAGCACGATACGACCTACGGCATAACTGAAGCGTGATTCCGGCTGAATCCAGCCTTCCTGCTCCAGCCGTGCGGGCCGCGCGGTATCGGCGGCAAAAAAAGCGTCAAATGGGGCACCATTAATGATTTGAGCGTAAATCTTGCCAGTTGAGCCGAAAATCAGTTCTACCTTGTGCTCGCTTTGTTGCTCATAAGCTTGTTTGATGTCCTGCATGGCATGCGTGAAATTACTCGCTACGGCAATGCGTATGGGATCGGCAATAAGTTGGAGTGGTGATAACAACAGGCTAGCAATAGCTAATACTCTGATAAGACGCATCCCTTTAGCCCGGTAGCTTTTCAGACTGTTGTGACAGGAATTGTTCAAATTCTCGATCGGTCTGGCGGTATCTGGCGACGGCCTCGCTGCCAGCCGCGGTCAGACTGGCGTGACCACCACCGCGACCGCCCGCATTGAGGGTTATCAGTGGATTGTCACCATGTTCGTTCATTGATTTCACCAGTTTCCAGGCATAGCGATAGGACATACCCAGTGCAGCCGCTGCGGCACTCAGCGATCCCAGTGCGTCAATTTTTTCCAGTAATTCAACCCGGCCATGGCCCAGCACAGTGCCATCAGGACCCTCAATCCATAAGCGTCCATGGACGGTAAATTGTGATGTCATAGTTTGATCCGATTCAGCATGAGCTCAATCGTAATGCACCGCCATGCATAACGCAAAACAAAAAAAGCGGCGGTATCACTACCGCCGCCCAAAAAGCCTCTCATCGCGTCATGATCAGCCTTTAACTTTATCCGGCATCAATGTCTTGCAGTAATGAATGACGATGATGGCACCGCCAATCAGCAAAATGGCCGAAGCAATCCCCAAAATACGCCAGGTATCAATATTTTTCATATCCAGGATCAGGTACCGTGCCAAAGCCACGATAGCGATATAGAGCGGGATCTTGATTGGCATTTCACCGGATTCGTAATACACCGCGACCATGGTGATCACTTCAAGATAAATAAACAGCAACAGCAAATCAGTTAATGAAACAAAGCTGTTATCAATCATGATTTTTATTTCAATGCCAATGGCAACAATGGTCGCCAGTGCCACTACCATCAGACCGAAGTCCTGAGCCAGGGCGAGCGTTCTGCTCACCGATTTTTTTACTTGGTGCTCCATAGGTGCTCCTTATAACTTTAATACACCCACAGGGAATAACTGTTTTTTAAACATGCTCATAGAGTTGTTTAAGAAGCAGTGCTCCTTTTGTGGATTGGCGATACTATCAGCAAAATTTCCCGATGGGTTGTCTTGAATTCCTAAAAACGACTCTTGCTGGACTCAGAAACAAATCCCCGATCGTTTATAAACCCATGTGGTATTGAGCTTGAGAAAAGAATCAAAATTGAATTCAGCTGAAAAAATCGCTGATCGTTATAGGGGCTGTTGATGACACAGTCAGCCCTGATTGGCGGGAAATGAAGGCATTCCGTGAGGCGCTTTCAAGCTACCCAGGCATGAGTGGGATGTAAGCGGGTTGATAGCGGTGAGGAAAAAGACAAGTCCCTGGGACTTTGTGGATTGGCAGACACGCCAGCCGAGAGGCTTGCTGATTCATTTAGCTTATTAAACAGTGGCTATCGGAGACCTTGAGGTGCTATGAGGTCAGCATTCAGATTAGCTTGAGCGCGAGATAGGGAACCAGGTTAAATAGAATAATCAGCACTTTATAAAAGCCCAGAAAATACAGATACACTGGCTTAAGCGCATTTTCTTCAAGCCCGGTAACCCGGGTATGAACTCTGATGACAGCTGTTCTGAACATGGTCAGTATCAGTGTGCTGAAAATTAACAGTGCGAAATTGATCACGGTCATCCAGCCAAACAGGGCGATCAAGCTTGCGATTTCCATGTTCATTCTCCTTTAACGGCGCCGGCCACCAACCAGTAACAGAATGACACCGACCCCAATCGCGCCGGCACCGGCCCAGGTCGGGAGCTGAACAGTTTCTTTTTCCTGTCGTTCCAGTTCCAGCGGCCCCAACTCTGCCTGATGTGTTTCTCTGGTAAAGCTGAAGTCACCGTAAATGAGTCCGGCAGTACCGGCTATAATTAATACCACACCAAGAATGCGCGTGAGCATAATGTGTTACTCCTGACCAAAGTTGAGACACCGGAGACGCAACTTCCCCAGCGTCATTTATCAATTACGCCTGTTGGCGTACTGACTCACAGCGAATGACTTGTCCCCGCCCGGTACAACTGACCTATCCTGGAGAAGCTGTTTTTGCTGCTGTTCAGTTTTCTTTTTAGGTGATTCTGACGACATTAATACCTTCGTGGCGCAGCCATTCAAGACAAAGAGGAAAAACAGTGCGGGCACCAGCACAGAAAGAGAGGGTGGGTTACTACTTTTCATGAGCCGCTCCGGAAGTTGACAAGCTGATGCTAGCGTACTTTTCCTGATCTGGCTAAGTTTTATGAGTGATTCTTCATTTCTTGAGAAGCGTCAATGTAGTTGTCGAAATTATTGATGTAGTCATCCAGGTTCAGCGCCAGCATTTTTCGATATTCATTAACGAAAAATTCCAGCGTTTCTGCTTTCGCGCTGGCCATGTCTGCGCCTGATTTCCACCCTGAAGCACTGAACCAGGCACTGTATCGGGCAAGACCATACATAAACGAGGCACTGACCTGTCCTGCTTCAGCGCCGTCCTCAATCTGGTCATTGGCGGTTCGGATAAAGGCATCTGCACGGTCAAAAAAACGGGGATCTCTATCAGCCATAATCATTGTTTCTCGAGTCATTTAAAGATTATTGAGGTGAACTCAATACGAACTTTCCAGCTTATAACAGTGGCCTTGAGCGGCGTTAATGAATCCCGCATGATTATTGCCGGGAATATATCGCATTAACTAAGTCGACTTGATTCGCTCAGGAAGGAGAACGAAGGCTGTAGAGGCTCATATTTGTTTGGGGCCGAGCATGATGATCAGCATGCCCGTCAGCACCACCGTCACGCCCAACCAGTCTGTCAGGCTGGGACGAATCCCGTCGACAGCCCATAACCAGATCAAGGCTACGCTGACATAAACACCGCCATAAGCGGCATAAACCCGACCAGCGGCATGCGGGTGCAGGGTCAACAGCCAGGCAAACAGAGCAAGGCTGATCGCTGCCGGGATTAATAGCCAGGCGGAATAGCCCTGTTTCAGCCAGAGGTAGGGCAAATAACAACCAATGATTTCTGCCAGTGCGGTCAGAATAAACAGGACAAAAACGCGGAAAATTTCCATTCAGAGCTTATTTGACTGTGTGATTGGCTGCGGCCAGTGGGATCAGGAACTGGCCGCAGCTTTTAAAATTTACAGAGATTGATGGCGTTTATTTTTGCACAGAGAATCGACGCTCCAGCAGCCGGGGCCGGCAAATACAAAATACAGGAATACAAAGCTGAACATCGTGGCCAACTCACCGCCATTGTTCAGCGGCCAGAAACCCTGTGGTGCGTGTACCAGAAAATAAGCGACAGCCATCTGGCCCGATAGAATAAAGGCCACCGGACGCGTAAACAGGCCAATCAACAGCAAAAAGCCACCGACGACTTCCAGCACGCCGGCTGCGCCGGAGAGTGAAAACAGCTCAAACGGGTAGCGCTGCTCGGCCGGAAAGCCGAACATTTTCTGGGTGCCATGGGCCATAAACAGAAACGCCGAAATAATGCGGACAAGACTCAGAACACGAGGTCTCCAGGCGGTAAGGAAGTTATCCATTGTTGTCTCCTTGTACGTGGGTTGGGTTTTATTATTGGTATTGATTTTATGCCTGTGCTTCACGCATAAGATAAGCCGACGTCATCGACGCAAAGCTCATCAACGCGAACATCGCCAACACAAAAGCTTCACCATAAAGGCTGGCAATAATGCTGAACAGGCTAGTCAGCAAAAGAATAATGCCGATGATGGTATTGGACAGGGCCGTGTAAATCGCTCTTTTATCCTGATCGGCAATATCGACCAGATGGACAGAGCGTCCCAGCCGCACACCACCATAGGCAATCATCAGACTAAATAATAAAAAAGGCAAAAGCCAGGGCAGACTCAACCAATTCTGCTGTGAGGCAATCACAGTCAAGGTCAGTGAAACACCGCCGCCCAACCCGGCGAGTAATAACACTTTGCGGCTGGAGCGATCTGACAGGCGCCCCCAAACGTAGCTACTCAGCAGGCTCGCCAAGGATGAAGCTAACAACAGCCAGCCCAGTCCATGGAGACTTTCCTGCATCGATTCTGCTTTCAGTGCCAGCATAAAAGGCGGTGCCAGTGCCGTTGAAAGCAGCAGGGAACGGGTGATGATAAACAGTCTCAATTCCCGGTCATCGATAAGATAGCGCAGGTTTTCTCTGGCCATGCTGACCGGGTTGGCACCGCCTTCGGTGGCACCGGCAGTTTCTTTCAGCGTCGAGAACAGAAAGCCTGCTGTCAGCCAGAAGAAGGTGGCGAAAATCAGGCCAATAATCACAATATTGATTTTGTCGAACAGGCCCGAGGCGATGAGCACGGCATAAGCGATAGTCATCGCCGCGGCGACGGTGGCCGCGGAACCGGTCGCTGTGCCACGCCGGGATTTACCCACCGTTTTGCCCAATACATCTTTATAGGACACCGAGCAGATGCTTCTGGATAAGGCGAGCAGCGTCAGCAGGCTGATGATAGTCCAGCCCAGTGCGTCGCCTTCCAGTAACATGGCCGCCATTGCGATACCGCCTGCACACAGACCCTGCAGAGCGCTGCCGACGGCCCAGGCATACTTTCGCAGTGGCATATTTCGAATCCGGTCGGCAATAAACAGTTGCGGCAGCAGTGCGCCGGCTTCTCTTATCGGTACCAGCAATCCGACAAATTGTGAGGCGCCAAGCGTGGTGAGGATCCAACTCAGAATCAACTTGGGATTGAGTAGCGCATCGGCCGTCTTAGTCAGTGCCAGCGAGACAACATGCGTGCTGAAATTACGTGGCTGTTCGTCACAGAGCTGCTCTGGAATATCTCGACAGACACGACCATCATCCTCAGCCGTAAGCAGATCGTAAGCCGTTCTGGCAGCGCTGTCGCTGAGTGATTCAGCCTTGGGTGCTGTGCTCATGTGCCGTTGAACAGGCTAGTTCTCATCGACATCATCCATATCCGCCTGACCGGAGAGACGACGGCGGATATGCGACCAGCTCATGCCTACCGCCAGCACTGCAGCCAGCAGGAACAGGACGATATAACTGAACACGGAGACATTCTGAATACCCAGCAGCCCGAGATCCACCAGCCACCAGATAATAATGGCGAAAAAAGCAATCGCCAGTAGCAGGCCGAAACCGCCCAGTGAGCGGAAGGTGGCACGCAGATAAATTGTCCAGCCGATCAGCAGCACCACCGAGACCATGGCAAAAGGTGGGGTCATGAAGGTGCCATCACCGAAAAAGGCATCTTTGGCCCAGTGGTAGTAACTCAAGCCGGTGGGGTTATAAGTCAGGTAAACCAGTACCAGCGCAAAGATAAAACGCCACATAAAACCCTGGGAATTAAACTGCCGAGCCATGATCTGTCCCTTTATTTTTCTATTGTGGAGACATCATAGCTTTTGTGTCTGTTTTAGCAAACTGTAGACAGGGGGATGTGTTTTGTTATCCAGTAAAGACAACAGTAAAGACAACTGCGCTGCAACTTTTGAATTCACCGAGTGTGGCTGCACTGATCTGGTGGATGAGTCAGTGGTGAAGATCGGCGCAGAGCGGTGTCTGACGAGGTTGACCTCTGGCTGACGGCGGGCCGTAGGGTCAGAGTCTATTGAATGTCGAAATCGGCGAACTCGCCGGTGTGGTTTTGTTCCGTAATATCAATGTGGGTGACATCGGCAAAACGGGGACCATGACCCGCCCAGTCGATCATTTGATCAAGGCTTGCAGTGTTACCCTCAATCATCATCTCGACTCGGCCATCACTGAGGTTGCGTACCCAGCCTGTCAGGTTCAGTTGTTGCGCCTTTTCCCAGGCCGACATACGGTAACTGACACCTTGCACACGGCCGCTGATAAGCAAATGGTAACGTTTTATTCCCATTCAATCGTGGCAGGTGGTTTACCGGAGATATCGTAGACAACCCGGGAGATTCCCGCTGTTTCGTTGATGATACGACGTGACACCAGATCCAGAAAATCATATGGCAGGTTGGCCCAGCGGGCGGTCATGAAATCGATGGTTTCGACGGCGCGCAACGAGACCACATAGTCATAACGACGGCCATCGCCCATGACGCCCACCGATTTAACCGGCAGGAAAACGGCAAAGGCCTGGCTGGTTTTGTCGTAAAGATCATGCCGGCGCAGTTCTTCAATAAAGATATGATCGGCTTTACGCAGCAGATCGGCATACTCTTTTTTAACTTCACCCAGAATACGCACGCCCAGACCCGGCCCCGGGAAGGGGTGACGGTAAACCATATCGCTGGGCAGTCCCAACTCGACACCGAGTTTACGGACTTCGTCCTTGAACAGTTCGCGCAGCGGTTCAATCAGCTTGAGGTTCATTTCCTCAGGTAGGCCACCGACGTTGTGGTGGGTTTTGATGACGTGGGCTTTGCCTGTTTTGGACGCAGCCGACTCGATGACATCAGGGTAGATGGTGCCCTGGGCCAGCCATTTCACTTTAGGTAACTTGGCCGCTTCTTCATCAAAGACTTCGACGAAGGTATTACCGATAATTTTGCGTTTCTGTTCCGGATCATCAACACTGGCCAGTTTGCTGAGGAAGCGATCTTCGGCATCGGCACGAATGACACGAATCCCCATATGCTTGGCGAACATCGCCATGACCTGGTCGCCTTCATGCTCACGCAGCAGACCGTTATCCACAAACACGCAGGTCAGTTGATCGCCAATCGCCTTGTGCAGCAGGGCCGCGACAACCGAGGAATCGACACCACCGGACAGACCCAGCAACACTTCATCCTCACCGACCTGTTCACGAATGGCGCTGATGTGATCATCGATGATATTGGCTGCGGTCCACAGCGTTTCGCAGTCACATATTTCCACCAGGAAACGCTCGATCATGCGCTGTCCCTGGGTGGTATGGGTGACTTCCGGGTGGAACTGCACACCATAGAAGTGACGGCTTTCATCGGCCATACCGGCAATCGGGGCACTGTCGGTGCTGGCGATGACTTTGAAACCTTCAGGCAGTTCCGCTACACGGTCACCGTGACTCATCCAGACATCCAGCATGCCCCAGCCTTCTTCGGTGGTGTGATCTTCAATATCACGCAGGAACAGGGAGTGATCCCGGGCACGGATCTGGGCATAACCGAATTCACGGTGTGCGGAAGACTCAACTTTGCCGCCTAACTGTGCCGCCATGGTCTGCATGCCGTAGCAGATGCCAAGCACCGGCAGGCCCATTTCGAAGACACAGTGCGGGGCACTGGGTGCCGCTTCACCGATGGTGGAATCGGGACCACCGGAGAGAATGATGCCTTTGGGATTGAATTCACGAATCTCAGCTTCGGTGATTTCCGGGTTACGCAGCTCACAGTAAACGCCGGCTTCACGAATACGGCGGGCGATGAGCTGGGTGTACTGGGAGCCGAAGTCCAGAATCAGAATGCGGTGATCGTGAATATTGCTGGTCATTGAGATCTCTTCAAATCAAATAAAAAAACACTGCGCCAGGGAAGCGGCGCAGTGGTTTTCAGGCTTAGTTAAGACGGTAGTTCGGGGCTTCTTTGATAATCGTCACGTCATGCACGTGGCTTTCGCTCATTCCGGCTGCGGTAACTTTGACGAATTGCGGTTTGGTGCGCATTTCCTCGATGGTTGCCGAACCGGTGTAACCCATGCTGGCACGGATACCACCAACCAGTTGGTGCACGACGGCGCCGAGGCTGCCTTTAAATGGCACGCGGCCTTCGATGCCTTCCGGCACCAGCTTGTCAGCCTCGTTGGATTCCTGGAAGTAACGGTCACTGGAGCCCTGTTTCTGTGACATGGCACCCAGCGAGCCCATACCGCGGTAGGATTTGTAAGCACGGCCCTGATACAACTCGACCTCACCCGGCGCTTCTTCGGTACCGGCGAACATGCCGCCAATCATGATGCTGTGAGCACCGGCAACCAGTGCTTTGGCGATGTCACCTGAAAAGCGGATACCGCCATCGGCAATCAGTGGCACACCAGTACCTTCCAGTGCAGCAGCCACATTACTGATGGCGCTGATTTGCGGGACACCGACACCGGCGACGATACGGGTGGTACAGATGGAACCGGGGCCGATACCGACTTTGACCGCATCCGCGCCGGCTTCAACCAGTGCCAGCGCCGCTTCTGCGGTGGCGATATTACCGCCGATAACCTGAACCTGCGGGAAGTTCTGCTTCACCCATTTGACCTGATCCAGTACGCCCTGGGAGTGACCGTGAGCAGTATCAACCACAATCACATCGACGCCGGCTGCCGCCAGTGCTTCAACACGGGCCTGGCTCTCACTGCCGATACCGACTGCGGCACCGACACGCAGGCGTTCCTGATCGTCTTTGGAGGCGAGGGGGTTGTCGGTCTGTTTCTGGATATCCTTGACCGTGATCATGCCGGTCAGGTGGAAGTTATCATCCACCACCAGCACTTTCTCGATGCGGTTGGTGTGCAGCAGGTTCAGCACTTCTTCGCGGGAAGCATCTTCCTTGACGGTGACCAGTTTGTCTTTCTTGGTCATGATGGAAGACACCGGGTTGTCGTAGTGGGTTTCAAACCGCAGGTCGCGGCTGGTGACGATACCAACCAGATCGCCGCCATCAACGACCGGGACACCGGAGATGTTGTGAGTACGGGTCAGGTCAACCACTTCACCAACAGTCGTGTTGGGGCTGACGGTAATCGGGTCGCGAACCACACCGCTTTCGAATTTTTTAACCTTGCGAACTTCTTCGGCCTGTTGCTCGATGGTCATGTTTTTGTGCAGAATACCCAAGCCGCCTTCCTGCGCCATGGCAATGGCCAGACGGCCTTCGGTGACAGTATCCATCGCTGCAGACAGCAACGGGATGTTGATGGTGATATCCCGGGTCAATTTTGTCGCCAGATTGACATCACGCGGCAGAACGTTTGAATAGGCCGGGACCAGCAAAACGTCATCAAACGTCAGAGCTTCTTGAGCAATTCTCATCGGGCTTGTTCCTGAAATTAGCTGTAATATGATCCTGCAATTATATCAGGAAAATCAGTGCCAATGGCATCACAAAATACATCCGATCAACAAGGCACACTGGCTAACCGGGCCGTCAAAGAGGTTTATCCGGTCTCGCGGATCGTTCGCGAAGCCCGCATGCTGCTGGAAGGCTCTTTTCCACTTATCTGGGTCGAGGGTGAGATATCCAATCTGGCCATGCCCGGCTCGGGGCATATCTATTTCACACTGAAAGATGAAGTTGCGCAGGTTCGCTGCGCGATGTTCCGCAATCGAAACCGGCAACTGCGTTTTACGCCTGAGAACGGCATGCAGGTGCTGTTGCGGGTTCGGGTCACGCTCTACGAGGGCCGCGGCGAATTTCAGCTGGTGGTCGAGCATATGGAAGAGGCCGGCAGTGGCGCTTTGCAACGGGCCTATGAAGCGCTGAAGCAACGGCTGGGACAGGAAGGGCTGTTCGATGAAGCACATAAAAAACCGATTCCTGCCATGCCCGCCACCATCGGTATTATTTCCTCGCCGGATGGCGCTGCTGTTCACGATATTCTCAGCGTGCTCAAACGCCGCTTCCCGGCGGTGGATGTAATTCTTTATCCGGTCGCTGTGCAGGGCGAGATGTCGGCAAGGCAACTGGTGGAGGCGGTCAAACTGGCTGATAGCCGCAGAGACTGTGATCTGCTGATCATCAGTCGCGGTGGTGGTTCACTGGAAGATCTGTGGAGTTTCAACGACGAACAGTTGGCACGGGCGATTTATGATTGTGAATTGCCGGTTATTTCCGCAGTGGGACATGAGGTCGACTTTACCATCGCTGATTTTGTGGCCGATGTACGTGCGCCCACGCCATCAGCCGCGGCAGAAATGGCCGTACCTGACGCCAAGCAATTACTGGCGACCGTGAACAACCTGATGCAGCGACTCACTGCCCGTATCCAGCAATGGTTGGCCGGGGAGCAGCGACATCTGCTGCATTTGCAGCGGCGTCTGCCGAGGCCGGATTTGCAGATTCGCCAGCAAACTCAGAGTTTGAATCAATTCAAACGTATGCTGGATGTGGCCTGGTTGCGGCAGCAGCAGAATCGGGCACAACGAGTTGATTATCTCGCGGCCAGACTGAAACATCCGCAGGCCCAGATTGATAGTCAGCATGCCCGGCTTAATAATCTGTTGCATCGACTGCAGACAGCATTTAGAGCACAGCAAAAACAGGCTGAACAGTGGGTTAGCACCTTGCAGTCCAGGCTCAGGCGGCAGCTGCCATTACAGCAGGTGGCGGCACAGCAGCAGCATGTCTCCGGGCTCAAGCGCCAGCTCGATAAATTGATCCAGGGGCAGCTGACTTCAGCTGAAGCCATGCTGACACAACATATGCGGACCCTGGCGGCGGTGAGTCCGCTTAACACACTGGAACGGGGTTACAGTATTACCCGCTTTGCCGACAGTGAGGAAGTCATTACCCGCAGTGAGCAGGTCAAACCGGGCGACGCGCTAAGGATCAAGCTGCATCAGGGCGAGATTGACTGCGAGGTAAAAAGTGCCGGGAAACAGTAAAATTCTGCTGTTATTGAGCCTTTGCCTGCCGCTGCTGGCCGTTGCCTTGCCACAGGAATCAGCCGTGCCGGGCGGGGTAGTGATTTTACCACTGGCACCGGCAACCACCACCCGGCCTGAGGTCCGATTTGAGAATAAACCGGTACTGGTCGCGGCTGAAAACGGTCTCTGGCAGGCGGTGATCGGTGTGCCGCTGGAAGCCAAAGCGGGCACACATCAAATTTCAGTCAGTCAGAACGGCAAAGACAAAACCTTGCTTTTCACGATTGAGGACAAGCAGTACCCGACCCAGCATATTACGATTAAGGACAAGCGCAAGGTCAATCCAAATCAATACGATATGGAAAGAATAAACCGCGAGAGTGCCCGCATAGATGCGGCCCTGCAGCACTGGACCGACAACAATGAGGTGCCGTTTAATTTTATCTGGCCGCTGAAAGGGGAAGTCAGTGGTTTGTTCGGACGTCGCCGCGTATTTAACGGTGAGCCCAGAAAACCGCATAGCGGCATGGATATCGCCGCTGCCACCGGCACGCCGATTCAGGCGCCAGCCGGCGGCATTATCCGGGGTACCGGTGATTATTTCTTTAACGGCAATAGCGTGTTTATCGATCACGGTCAGGGGCTGGTCACGATGTTCTGCCATTTAAGCCGGATCGATGTGAAAGACGGGCAAACAGTCCAGCAGGGCGAGGTGATTGGTCTGGTGGGGGCGACCGGCCGGGTTACCGGGCCACATCTCCATTTTGGCGTCAGCCTCAATGACGAGCGGGTAGAGCCTCGACTGTTTTTCCCGCAGACAGGGCCCTAAAGATAAGCCTGTAAAGTCCGGGTCAGTAATCCGAAATCGACGGGTTTGGTAATGTAGGCTTTGAACAGCCCCTCGGCCGCGTCGATATTCTCCTGCATCGCGGCAGCGGTCAGCGCAATCACGGGAATATCGGCCAACCCCGGGGTTTCCAACATCACCTGACGCAGTTCAATCCCACTCATTCCGGGCAGGTTGATATCCAGCAGCATGAGATCAGGTATCAGTGTTTCGAGTAATACCAGACCCGCTTCGGCACTTTCACAGGTATGTAGAGAGATATGGTCGTAACGTGAGAAAAAGACCTCAATAAGACGGATATTGGCCGGATTGTCTTCGATGTAAATGACATGTCGGCGCTGTTTCTTGTGCTCGTTGTCACCGCGACGATCCTGTATCGAGCTGTCTTCTGCAGCCCCCAGCATCCTCGAGGCGACGGCAGTATCCCCCTGCCGCGATGAGAGAGGCAATTCAATCCAAAAGCTGCTTCCCTGGCCTTCGGTGCTGGCAAAATCAATACTACCGCCCATCGCTTCTATCAGTCGTTTGCTGACACTGAGACCGACGCCGCTGCCCTCAATGTTGGCATACTCCTGACCCAAGCGCTCAAAGGCCGTGAATACATAGGGTTGTCTGTCCTGTGCAATACCCTGGCCGGTATCCGTGACCGTCATTTTCAGCGTGCTGCTGTTAGTTTGAACACTGGAACTGATCAGGACTTTTCCGCCTGCTTTATTGTATTTAATGGCATTGGTAACCAGGTTAATAAAGACTTGCTTGAGCTTGGTGAAATCAGCAACGACGACACAATCGTTATTGTCGAGCAGGTCGACATCGACATCATATTGTTTTGCCAGTGTCTGTAGCATCGGCAAACATTCTTCAAAGACATTGGAGATGAGGACATGATCACTGGATGTTTTTATGTTTCCGGCCTCAATCTTGGATAATTCGAGAACGTCGTTAATCAGGGTCAGCAAATGCTCACCGCTGTAGATGATCTGCCGCACATTTCTGATTTGTTGTTTGCTCAGCGCCTGCTCTTTGTCACTTAACAGTAACTGGGCAAAACCGAGTATGCCATTCAATGGTGTCCGCAGTTCGTGGCTCATCGCCGAGAGAAATTCAGACTTGGCATTATTAGCACGCTCAGCGGTTTGTTTGGCTTCAATTAATGCCTGTTGTTCCGCTTTCTGTTTGCTGATATCGCGGGCAATGCCGGTAAAAAGATATTCTCCCTGCCATTGAAAGTCGCTGATGGTGAGTTCAATCGGGAAAGCTTTACCACTTTTGTGCTGCGCCTCGACTTCAACGGGTTTACCCAGGATTCGGCTTTGTTCAGTTGAGAGAAAACGTGACATCCCCAACTTGTGCATATCCCGGTAATGGGCGGGCATCAGCATGGTGATATTCTGTCCGATGACTTCTTCCGGCTGATAACCGTAGAGTGCGATGGAGGCCTTGTTGTAGTTTTCGATAATACCGAGGTGATTGATGGTGATCACACTGTCGATAGTGTTATCCAGCAAGGTTTGGAGGCGGAGACTCTCATGACGTGCTTCGGCTTCCAGTTCTTCCCGTTTTCTCAGTTCCTGTTTCAGTTCCTGCGTGTAGTCGTGAATAGTCCTGTCCAGGCGTTTATCATGATGCCTTTTCAGCAGCAGACTGATCAGTCCAAGTAAGACCAAACCAATAAAACCCAGGCTGAGCAGAAAAGGCCAGTCTCTGCCATTCGCTTCCTGGTAGAGAAAGTCATCCAGATCACCGACGGTGTCATAAAGGCCCAGTTCCTGATAGATTTCAGCGATTTTCTGCCAACGGCTCTGGGTCATATGCCCGAACTCGACGGTGGGATAGAGACTGAGCTTGATTAGCTGGTCAGCTTCAAACTGAAGATGCGTCCGGCTTTTATGCTGGGGGTTATATTTCTCCAGAATCAGGTCAATAATTTCCTGAGGATGCTCTGCGGCATAGCGCCAGCCCTGATACATCGCCTCGTGAAAAGCTGCGACCTGCTGGGGATGATTTTTCAGATAGTCCTGGGAGGTGAACAGAATATCGCTGTAAAAACTGATTCCGTAGTCTTTGGGTGCGATGGTTCGATACGGTACCTGCTCCTGCGCCAGCCTGAAGGGTTCGTTTGAGATATAAGCAGTCAAACCATCGACCCGGCCAGCAATCAAATCCTCAATATCCGTCGACTTGGGCGGCACAAAGTTAATCTGGTTGATGTCGATGTCTTCTTTCAGGAAAATGGCTGCCAGATCATCGGCATAGGATTGGCGGGTCAGCGTTTTGCCGATAAAGTCCTGGGCTGAATATATGCCCGAATCGCCTTTGACCAGCCAGACATAAGGACTATTCTGAAAAGTGGCGCCCAACGCTACCAGAGGACGCCCTTTCAAATACTCTACGACAATGCCGGTCCCGGACAGACCGAATTCAGCCTCACCGGACTCAACCTTATCATAAGGGTGGGAAAACCCCGTCTTAATATCGACATTGAGACCGGCCTGCTGAAAATAACCTTTCTCTTTTGCTGCATAGAGTCCGGCAAACTGAAACTGATGCTGCCAGTGGAGTTGGATGGTAACGTCATGTTGTGCCTGTTCATTCGCTGATGCACCATGAACCTGGCTCAAAATGAGCAGAATCAAAAAATTGAATAAGTATCGTAGACTCATATATAGCGGCGCATCAGGTCAAATTGCATCTTAGCTGAACAGCCGTTGATAACGCCAGCTTATTTACATCCTGAAGTCGCGGCCGAGATAAACGCTCAGTACCTTCTTGTTCTTAAGAATTTCCTCAGGTGTGCCGCGGGCAATGACTTCGCCTTCATTGAAGATGTAGGCGCGCTGACAGACATTGAGCGTTTCACGGACATTGTGGTCAGTGATTAAAATGCCAATGCCCCGCTCAGCCAGTGCTTTGATAATGCCCTGAATATCCAGCACCGAAATCGGATCAACACCGGCAAAGGGTTCATCGAGCAGGATGAATTGCGGGTCCATGGCCAGCGCCCGGGCGATTTCCACCCGCCGGCGCTCACCGCCTGACAGAGACATGCCCCTGGATTTGCGGATGTGGTCGATATGAAAGTCCTGCAGCAGTCTTTCCAGCAGATCGTTTCGTTGTGCTGCGCTCAGTTCATTGCGGGTTTCGAGGATGGCGTAAAGGTTATCCTCAACACTGAGCTTACGGAATACGGACGCTTCCTGTGGCAGATAACCGATGCCCAGGCGTGCCCGGTCATGAATCGGATAATCAGTGAGATCGTATTGATCCAGAAAAATAAAGCCGTGATCAACCGGGACCAGACCCACGATCATATAGAAGCTGGTGGTTTTACCGGCCCCGTTGGGGCCCAGCAAACCAACAATCTCACCACTTTTTACATCCAGAGAGATGTCTTTAACGACCTGACGATCACCGTAACGCTTCGCCAACTGCTGCGCGGATAAAATACTCATATTCAGCCGGGATTATTGCAGATAGCGGCTGTTGACCCAACCGATCACGACTTCACCATTGATGGTACCGCGAACCTGAGCCCAGTTGGTCTGACGGGTCAGCACGATGACTTCCATCGACTCTGTCAGCGTGCCCAGTTTCTGATACTGGGTGCCGGGACCGGTGCGGACATTCAGACGGCTTGTTGTCATCGCCGTCGGATAGGCCTTGGGCTCGACAGCTTGATTTTTGCTCTGCGTGTCATTGCCGCCTTCAGATTCTGCTGCCGGCGCAGACTGTTGGGGTGTGGGTGCAGTTTTGTCGTCTGATTGAGCCGGTTTACGGGTATTTTGTGGCTGGATGATGATATGGACCCGGCCTTTTTTCTGAGTTTCGCCGTCTACGGTCACGGGGCGGGAGTTAGCACTGACCACATTACGCTCAATATCGTACTCGATGTAATTGCCGGTAAATTCATCACCGTTCTGCCAAACATAACCGTCGCCGATCAGATAGATTTTCTGACGGTCGGCATAATATTCCATTTTCAGTGCTTTAGCCTTGACCGGGTTTTCGCCGGGCTTGTGCACCTGCTGGTAGGTGGCGCGCTTGCCTTCAGCGACGGCCTTGGTGAGCTGTTTGTTTTCATCGTAAAAGAAGGTAATGATATCGCCGGTAATGCGCAGCGTGCCCTGGGTCAGAATGGCATCGCCCTTGTATTGTGTGACGCCTTCACGATCATCCAGCTGGGCGTGGTCAGCCTCAATACTGATAGGTTTCTCACGGTCACTGGGCAGAGCCAAAGCCATTGCAGGCATTAGCATGGCAATCGCAAGCAGATTAATTAGCGGGCGCATCATATTGTCCTTTTACCCTCGAATGCAGGTTGATTGTTTCATCATCCAGTGCAGCATGCAGACCAACAGCATCGGTCACCCCCTGCGGTGAATGAATGGTCACTGGCTCCTCAGTATAAGCCGTGTTGTCTTGCGTATTCAGTGTCAGTCTCTCAGTACGCATTTCAAAAGCGGGATCATCCTTGTTGCTGATAATAACATTTCCGGTCAGCAGTATCGTTTCCGCATCGCCCTGCGTATGGCCATGTCTGGAGCTGACCACCCATGTGTCCTGACCCGGTTCCAGAAACTCAGTGATCGGCTGGATGATCTCGGTGGAATCATCATGCGGAAAATGCGCCATTTCATCGCCTTTGACTATTCGAGCCGGCTCACCATTAATGTCCATAATCGTCATAGTGAAGTCAGTCATGGCGTAGTCACTGGTTCGACGGATCTCAGTGCTTTGTTGCGATGGCTGACTGTTGTCGTGAAAAATCAGCCACAGACTGAAGCCTGTGATCAATAACAGGCCCAGTCGAGCGTATAGGGGCAGGTTAAAAATGGCGTTCAATTTGATCCTGCAGGTTACCCTGTCCTTCCATAATCAGTTCACACACTTCGCGGGCAGCACCATGGCCGCCATTGGAGGGGGTGATCCAGTGTGCATGTTTTTTGACGAGGTTGTCAGCATCCTGCACCGCGACAGCAAGCCCGACCCGACTCATGATTGACAAGTCCACCCAGTCATCACCCACATAGGCGCATTCTTCGGGTTGCAGGCCCAGTTCTTCAATCAATTGTTCGAATACGGGGAGCTTGACGCGTTTGCCCTGAAATACATGATTGATACCGAGACCATTCATCCGGTGCTCAACGGTTTTTGAAGTACGGCCGCTGATAATGGCGATTTCCACGCCGGTCAGCTGAAGCAGCTTCATACCATGCCCATCCCGGGTGTTAAAGGCTTTATATTCCTGGCCATCATCGCCGATGATAATTCGGCCGTCGGTTAAAACACCATCGACATCAAAAACGACCAATTTGATTTTCTTCGCTTTTTCCAGAATATCCTGCATTACTTTTCCTGTTAGACCACACCGGCACGCAGCAAATCATGCATATTGATAGCGCCGGCCAGTTGTTGTTGTTCATTCAGAATGATTAGGGCGTTTATTTTGAAACGTTGCATCAGTTCCAGTGCCTCTGCGGCGAGCATATCCGGCTTACCGGTTTTGCAGCCACGAGTCATGAAAGCAGACAGCGGTTCAGTATGTATGTTCACTTCCTGTGCCAGAACACGCCGTAGATCACCATCTGTAAATATCCCCACGACTTGCTTGCTGTCGTTGGTCACTGCAGTCATACCCAGGCCTTTGGCCGACATTTCAATCAAAGCTTCACTGATTAATGCCGATTCGCTGATGGTGGGGATTGCCGAGCCGGTATGCATGATATCACTGACATGCAACAGGAGTCGTCGACCCAGCAAACCGCCCGGATGTGACATGGCAAAATCTTCAGCCGTGAACCCCCGGGCTTCCAGTAGAGCGATGGCAAGTGCATCGCCCATTACCAGGGCGGCGGTGGTGCTGGAAGTTGGCGCCAGGCCGAGCGGACAGGCTTCACGTTCAACACTTACATCCAAATGGGCGCTGGCACATTGCGCCAGTGTTGAGTCGGGCCTGCCGGTCATCGCAATCAACGGCACATGGCGTCGTTTAATCAACGGCAGGATCGTCAGAATTTCACCGGTTTCACCGGAGTTGGACAGGGCCAGTACCACGTCTTTATCGGTGATCATGCCGAGATCGCCGTGGCTGGCCTCGCCGGGATGAACAAAAAATGCTGGTGTGCCGGTACTGGCCAGTGTGGCGGCAATCTTGCTACCGATGTGACCTGATTTTCCCATCCCAATGACGACAATCCGGCCGCTACAGTCCAGCATAAAATCACAGGCTTTGATGAAATCGTCGTTGATACGATCGCGCAAAGCCGCCACGGCAGCCAGCTCGGTGTCGATGACCGCACAGGCAAGTTCTCTGAGCTTATCGTGATTGATTTGCATTAACTGAGTCCAGGCATATTCTGGTAAGCAAGAAGGCTGTTATAGCCAATATAGACCATCAACATCAATACCCCGGCGACCCGGCCTATACGACCCTCAGAACAGTAACAGGCAAACAGGAAAAGGCCAAGCGCGAGACCGATCATGAATGGGAAGTCACGGTAGAGCAGCATCGGGTCGACTGCCGTCGGTGCAATCAGGCCTGGCATCGCAAGGACCGCCAGCAGGTTGAAAATATTGGAGCCCAGGATATTACCGACTGCGATGTCATGTTCATTTTTCAGCGCGGAAACGACACAGGCGGCCAGTTCCGGCAGGCTGGTGCCGATAGCCACAATAGTCAGGCCGATAATCAAATCACTGACACCGAGCATCGTGGCGATACCACTGGCACCCCAGACCAGGGACTTGGAGCCGATTAGCAGTGAAGCGAGGCCAATCACAAAATACCCGCTGGCTTTGCCGGTCGACATGTTAGGTTCGGCATATTCCTCGGCAAATTCGGCTTCCAGTGGGTCACCCGTACCGAGGCCTTTATAGGCCATCCAGCCCATCGCTGCGATAGTCAAAACAAAGCCGGCAAACAGAATACTGCCATCAACGCGGCTGAGCACGCCGTCCGTAATCATCACCAATGTCACCAGCATAACAATGGCCAGTACTGGAAATTCTCTGCGTAAAGTCGAAGAGTTGACCACCAGAGGCGTGATCAGGGTGGTGACTGCCAGCACCAGACCAACATTGGTGATATTGGATCCGACCGCGTTACCAATACCCATGGATGGTACGCCGTCGAATGCAGCCAGTGCTGAGACCAGCATTTCCGGGGCGGAGGTACCAAAGCCGACAATAGTGACACCGACAATCAGAGGAGAAACGCCCAGGTTACTGGCCAGATTGGCGGCGCCGTCGATAAAGCGATCTGCGCCCCAAATCAGCACTGCGAAACCGGCGACGATGGCGAGAATAAATAGAATGCTGGTCATAATGCTCCGTGACTGTCTGAATCCGGTTTATTTGAAACATAAAAAAGCCGGGTCAAAACCCGGCTCTTTATTATAGAGTCTCAATCCGTGATTGTCGTGTCAGTCGTCTTCGAAGACATCGAACTCGTCATTCATTGGTGGATTACCGTCAAACACCAGATATTGCCGGCGAGACATATAAGCATCACGAACATAGCTGTATTCATCGGTAGCGGCCTGATCCAGCACTTTTTCCGCTTTCAGCAGATTGGCACGGGTGTCGACGACGCGGGTGCCGACCAGCGCAATACGCGCATCATCACCTTCCACATACATCACAGGATCGGTAAACATATCGCCAATCAAACCGAAGGTATCGCGTACATTGCGGGGGCCGAAGAAGGGGAGAACCACATAAGCACCGGGCTCTGCACCCCAGACACCCAGGGTTTGACCGAAGTCTTCATTATTCTTGGTGAAGCCACTCAGGCTGGCGACGTCAAAAATACCTGCTACGCCTACCGTGGTGTTCAGCACGAAACGATGCGTGTCACGGTAGGCCTGGTAAAACTTGCCCTGGAACAGATCGTTGATGATGACCGTGATGTCATTCAGGTTGCTGAAGAAGTTGCTGACGCCCTGGCTGATGGGGTCTGGCACGACTGCGTCGTAGCCCCGGGCAACCGGTTTGAGCACGGCGGTATCGACGGCGTCGTTAAATTTATACATGGCGCGGTTGTAGCCTTCCAGTGGGTCGCCGGCGCTTGCGCTTTGGTTAGTGGTGGCACAACCGGTCATGAACAGAACCATGACGGCGATACCCAATCTGAAAACGGTACGGAGATGTGTCATTGAAATCTTTATCCCTGTTTTTTCTTATTTGACTGGCAAATAATCTCATGCCACTCAGGGCCGATCAAGAGATTGTGTTGTAATTTCGGCAAACAGCAGGATAAATATGTTGTATAAACGCAACAGCCATCAGCTTCCCTTGGCTGAATGCCTGTGACCATGCCACTCGGGGTTCTCAGTATTGTCGTACATATATCCGGCAAAGACTTCGCTGCAGGCAAGCCAGCTGTTTTGTCTGGCAAAGTCGATACAAGCCTGCGAATCCAGCACCAGGGCTTTTTTAACGGCTTCTTCAAGATTCTCACTCAGACTACCGGTGACACTGTCTTTCACCACATCAGCGGGCCCCGTCACCGGATAGGCCGCGACCGGTACGCCGCAGGCCATGGCTTCCAGTAACACCAGGCCGAATGTGTCCGTACGACTGGGGAAAACAAAGACATCGGCCGCTGCCACATAGCTGGCCAGTTCTCTACCGAATTTGGCGCCGGTGAACATGACCTCGGGATAATCCTGGCGTAGCTGTTCCAGATCCGGGCCATCACCGACCACCACCTTACTGCCGGGCAAATCCAGATCCAGAAAGGCCTGAATATTCTTTTCCACCGCGACACGGCCCATATTCAGCATGATGGGTCTGGGTAGGTCCAGTGGCTGTGGGGTGTTCGGTGTGAAAATGTCGGTATCAACGCCGCGGCCCCAGACTTCAACATTGTCAAAGCCACGCTCCAGCAACCGCTGGCGTTGTGACTCGGTCGGAACCAGTGTGTGCACGGCTTTACCATGAAAACGACGTAGCCAGGCATAGGTCCAGCTCAGCGGAATCGGTGCGCGCAACCTGACATATTCAGGAAACTGGGTGTGGTAAGAGGTGGTGAACTGAAATTTGTTACGCAGACACCAGCGTCTGGCAGCCATGCCCAGTGGGCCTTCTGTCGCGATATGCACAGCATTGGCGTGATGCTCGTTAAGTAACTGAGCCACTTTACGACCGGGAAACAGAGCAAGCGGTATACTCGGATAGCTCGGGCAGGGAATGGTTTTAAACAATTCAGGAGTAATAAAGTGGACTTCATGACCCAGTTGCTCCAGACATTTGCGGGTCTGTTTTAAAGTCCGCACTACCCCGTTGACCTGGGGTGTCCAGGCGTCGGTTACTATCACTATTTTCATTGAGATTGTCTGACCTATGCTGCCTGCACCAGCGCTTGTGGTTGTTCCACCAGATCGGTCCAGTAAAGAATTTCCATTTCACCGTTAGGGTGTTCGACCAGTGCGGTGCAGCTCTCGACCCAGTCACCGCAATTGTAGTAATCAACATTGTGATGACGGGCAATTTCGGCACGGTGAATGTGACCACATACTACGCCGTCAACGCCCTGGCGTGCGGCTTCATGCGCCACCGCTTCTTCAAAGTTGCTGATGTATTGCACGGCATTTTTGACTTTGTGCTTGAGAAACGCCGCCAGTGACCAGTAAGAAAAGCCCAGTTTTCGGCGCACCAGATTCACATAACGGTTAGCACGTAGCAGCCATTCATAAAGTCTGCTTCCAACTTTGGCAAGTAGTGGCGAGATTTTCACCACGCTATCGAACTGGTCACCATGCAGGATCAGTAATTTACGGTTATCGGCAGTGGTGTGAATGACTTCATTTTGAATCTCGACGTTGCCAAACACGGCCCCGTCATAATCACGCAGCATTTCGTCATGATTGCCCGGCACATAGATGACCTTGGTGTTGTGCTTGGCTTTACCCAGCAGGGTACGAATCACGTTGTTATGGGCCTGGGGCCAGAACATTTTCTTTTTCATTTCCCAGACGTCGATAATGTCGCCGACGAGGTAAAGATAGTCACATTCCACTTTATGCAGAAAATCGAGCAGGAAATCGGCGCTGCAACCACGGAATCCCAGGTGAATATCGGATATCCAGACGCTGCGAACTTTTATCTTTTCTTTCTGACTGACTTGTTTTTGCATAATGTGCCCCTACCTTTTATCTTGAGCGCACACTAACTAATTAATATTTCAGCCTGATTAACCTTTTATTGCAGTATCGTGACGTAAGACCGTCAGGGCGGCTGTCGTATACTCAGGGCTTACACCGGATCAGAGAGAATTATGAGCAATCCATTACTAGACGATTACACCTTACCGCCGTTTTCCAAAATCAAACCGGAACACGTTGAACCGGCTGTGACGCAGGCTATCGACAAAGCCAGAGAGGCAGTCAACACGCTGCTGACGCAGATTTCCGAGCCGACCTGGGAAACGCTGGTGGAACCGATGGAAGAAATCGAAGCCAGCATTGACCATGTCTGGTCACCGGTCAGCCATATGAACTCGGTGGTCAATTCCGATGAACTGCGCAAGGCCTACAATGCCTGTCTGCCAATGCTGAGCGAGTTCGGTACCGAACTGGGGCAGAATGAAGACCTCTACCGCGCCTATAAGACACTGGCAGAAAGCGACGCCTACAAACAGCTTGATACCGCGCAGAAAAAAGTGATTGATAATGCGATTCGTGACTTCCGCCTGTCCGGCGTCGAACTGCCACCGGCACAACGCGATCAATATAAAAAGATCACGCAGAAGCTGACTGAGCTTAGCGCCAAATTTGAAGAAAACCTGCTTGATGCGACCCACGCCTGGAAAAAGCATATAACTGATGAAGCCATGCTTTCAGGCCTGCCACCTTCTACCGTGGCGATGGCAGAGCAGTTTGCCAAGCGTGACGGTCTCGAAGGCTGGGTCTTTACCCTCGACTTTCCCTCTTACATGCCGGTGATGTCCTATGCAGACAACCGGGAACTGCGCGAAGAAATGTATACCGCGTTTGCGACCAAAGCCTCTGACCAGGGCCCCAATGCCGGTAAGTGGGACAACACTGACGTCATGGCTGAGATTCTGAAACTGCGTCATGAACTGGCCCAACTACTGGGCTTTAATAATCATGCTGAACGTTCTCTGGCCACAAAGATGGCTCAGAGCCCGGAGCAGGTGCTGGAGTTTCTGAATGATCTGGCTGGCCGCAGCAAGCCGATTGCTGAAAAAGAGTTTGAAGCGCTCAAGGCCTACGCCAAAGAAACCGCGGGCATGGACGATCTGGAAGCCTGGGATGTCACGTATTTTGCTGAGCAACTGCGTCAGCAGCGTTACGCCATTTCCCAGGAAGAACTCAAACCGTATTTCCCGGAAGACAAAGTCGTTAATGGCCTGTTCGCGGTGGTGAACAAGCTTTACGGGCTGGACATTACCGAACGTAAAGACGTCGACATCTGGCATAACGATGTCCGTTTCTTTGAAATTCGTGAGGCCAGCGGTGAACTGCGGGGTCAGTTCTATCTGGATCTCTATGCACGCCAGCACAAACGTGGTGGCGCCTGGATGGATGAATGCCTGGTGCGCCGTAAAACCGCCGGTGGCATCCAGACCCCGGTCGCTTTCCTGACCTGTAATTTCTCGGAACCGGTCGGTGGCAAACCGGCGCTGTTCACCCACGATGAAGTGACCACCCTGTTCCATGAGTTCGGTCATGGTCTGCATCATATGCTAACCAAGATTGATTATTCGGGTGTCTCCGGTATTAACGGCGTCGCCTGGGATGCAGTCGAACTGCCCAGCCAGTTTATGGAAAACTGGTGCTGGGAGCGTGAGGCACTGGATCTGATTGCCGGCCACTACGAAACAGACGAACCGCTGCCAGAAGCGCTGTATCAGAAAATGATCGCGGCGCGTAACTTCCAGTCAGCAATGATGATGCTGAGACAACTGGAATTCTCGCTGTTTGATTTCCGTCTGCACCTGGAATTCGATCCCAACGAGTCTAATCAGGTCGAAAAGATCCTGGCTGAAGTGCGGGATCAGATTACGGTCGTAAAACCACCTAAATTCAACCGTTTCGCTCACAGCTTCGCGCATATTTTTGCCGGTGGCTATGCGGCTGGTTACTACAGCTATAAATGGGCGGAAGTCTTGTCTGCCGATGCCTTCTCCAAGTTTGAGGAAAACGGCATTTTCGATCGCAAGACCGGTCTGGAATTCCTGTCCTCCATTCTGGAACAGGGCGGTTCCAAGGAACCGATGGAACTGTTCATCGAGTTCCGTGGCCGTGAGCCCGAGATTGATGCCTTACTCAGGCATTCCGGGATTGCCGCTTAAACAAAAAAGGGCCGAAAGGCCCTTTTTTTATGTGCATGCAGAAAGCGGGATTATGAATTCATGCAGATTTGTACGCTTTCCTGTGCGGTCTGAATCATCACCATCACATCGTCTTTAGTCACCAGACCGGCATCAATATCTTCTTTCAGTTTCTGATTCAAAGCACGGGTAGTATTGGCGACATCACCGCCTTCAGCCACCGGCACAATCGCCTGATCACGATATTCATTAGGCAGGTTACTCAGACCTTTGATCTGACATTCAGCCATTTTGGTGACATAGGCATCAGCTTCACTACGAATGGCCTTAGCAGTCATGTCCGGTCTGTCACTGCTGAGTTTTTTCACGACCAAAGGTTTCATCTGCTCGCTGTAGTGCTTTTTGTAGTTTTCTTCTACCTGGGCATCCATAGCCAGGGCTTGCTGAGCGGTGAAAACAAAAGGCAGGAGTAATAATAGTTTTTTCATTGCATATCCTTTCGTGTTGGAGCCCCGATAACATCACCGGGGTATTGCTACTGAAACATAAGGCGTTGGGAATCAATTTACTGTGAACGATTGATGCATCAATTAGAATGATGCCAACACCGAGATTCAAACCAGAGTCTGACAGAAAACGCAGATAATAAAAAAGGGCAAGTTGTGCCCTTTTTCAAAATTCAGACTGATTCAGCGAAGCTGGCTGTCTTTACTGCCACGGCGGTTAAACAGGCCCGCGGCTTTGTTTTCCTTATCGACTTCTTCCTGACACTGCACGCACAGACGCACCCCGGGAATCGCCTCACGGCGCGCTTCCGGAATCGCTTCTTCACATTCTTCACAGTACTTCAGGCTTTCGCCCTTGGGCAGTCGCCCACGCACGGCGCTGACCGCGTCTTCCACACTGGCATCAATTTGATCCTGTACTGCCCCGTCTCGGGACCATCCTCCAGCCATAACAACCTCCAAATGACTGATTCATAATAGTTTCATTATATTGTAATAGTGGGGATTGGGATCAAACTTCTCAAGGTGGTTAATTATTGTTCGTAGGTTGGGCTGAGGTACGAAGCCCAACTGACTTTCTGTCATTGCGAGGCCGGTAGGCCGTGGCAATCTCTCTGAGCTTAGTTTTTGGTCAAAGCTGGTACGCTGCCGCGGGGGGGGGCATTTATTTTGTTTGTCCAAAAATTCATTAGGAATTAAAAGAAACCGTGGCTTTCCCCAAGCCAAAGTTTCGCCTTGTTGGCGAGTCAGGGATTTGCGCGCCCAAATCCCTAACAACCCAAGGGCGCCCCAATGTGCTGGCCTGCGGCTCCACTCGTCACAACATTGATTCAGGCGGTCGGCTAAAACTCGCTACGCTCAGACACTAGCCGCCCTCAGACCTGAATCAATGTTATTCCTCGCCAGCACAAACGGGGGATAAGGGGCTAACCCTGTAGGCAGGGATAGTAGTTGCCCCCTCTCCCTCGAAGGGAGAGGGGTGGGGTGAGGGTGATTCCGCCCTTTTGCGCCGCCGAGCATCGCTGAGGTGACTGGATCAGTGCGAGCGCATGTTTGAGCGCAGCGAGTTCGCGAGCACCCAGTCACATCGAGAAGCGCAGGGGGAACCCGCAGGGCAAGCATGGGTCTGGCCTTTTTTGGTTCGTTTTTTGGCCACGCAAAAAATGAACTTGTGAATTGAATAATTCACAACCAATGAAAAGTGAATTACCCACTGGTTCATGGGCTTTTAGAGCTTTATGCCTCGGAATTCCAGGGCTTTCAATATTTGTTTCTGTTTTGATAAGAGAGACTTGCTGTCCGCAGGTAAGTCTAGGAAGTCGTTTGCTTCATCAAGTGAGTCGAAGTGGGATGCATTGCCTAGGTGAAAGAGTATTAACTGTCGGAAATAAAATTGTAGTTGAAAGCAAAATGTTTTGGCTTTTTCACTTTGGTCTCCTGAATGGACAGTTCTATTACGAAATTCTCTTAAATGTTCAAGCAACTGGCGGTGATACTCTTCTTCATCAAAAAGGAACGAACAGCGTTTAATAATTCTGTCATACCGCGCTTCATTGGGGGATGCCAAAGTTTCCATAGCACCCCATATTCTAATGGCAGCTGTATTTGGGTCATTTTCATCTAGAGCTCTAACATATCTCAGGAGTGCATCCTTAATCACAAGATGGTATGGAGAGCTAGATAGCTTTTCTAAACAAAATTTAAAATTCTTTTCTAGTTGATCTGGTTTGTTATGGTGAAAAGGCATCGTCTCCTGAAAATTTGGTTCGTACCAGAACATTTCAGTAGCGTGATTCCCTGATTTAAGATGAAGAGTGTGGGCTTAACCTAACCTTATTTTATTAATTGGCGAGTATGGATCGCCCATTAATTCCATCCCTGAGTTTGAGAACATAGACAGAATAGCCCTTGAGATATCGAGAGCGTTCAGAGCTTTTGATGCTGCTGCTTGAAAAGATTTTGCTTTGGCAGACACGATAACCTTTCTGTAACCGGGATGTTCAGAGTATGTTTTAGTTCTGTTTTTTTGAATAATAATATCCCTTGATGAGTATTTCTTAGGGTATTGCTCCCCGATAAACCTGATTTTTGATCCATCAAGATCAATTTTTTTGAAAGGTAGTGGGGCAGATAATGACAAGGATGTGAGTAGACGGTATTCAATCTGTTTAGTTGATAGTTCAGCGTTTGCCACTGCATTCAATGATTTCGCAACACTATCAAGAGTCAAAATCCCTTCTGATGCCGCTTTCCCCAAACCTCTTGACACGAGAGAGTCTATATTGAGTTCATTGGATATAGCTTGGGGAATCTCAAGCATTGAGAATAATGAGGCAAACGCCTCATGGTATTCAAATCCAGAGTAAGAAACTCGCCCCTCTTTGTTAACTGATTTAATACTCTCAATTTTATCTAATATGGCTTGAGGGTTGAGTCCACTTCGTTTCTTCCATTTGATTGGCATGAAGTCCTCCATTGACAATTCAAACTGGTTACAGCGGTAGATGTTTCATGGCTTAATGCTTTTCAAGTCTATCTTAGAGAAACATCGGGTTATGAACATTAATTGATCTAGGTCAAACCTGCTAAGCTACTCCCACCCAAATAAAAATAACCAGCACCCATGAAATACACCGATCTCCGAGACTTCATCTCCGGCCTGGAAAAACAAGGCGAACTCAAACGCATCACCACTGAAGTTGATCCATCCCTGGAAATGACCGAAATCGCCGACCGGGTGTTACGGGCAGGCGGTCCGGCACTGCTGTTTGAAAACCCTAAAGGCTCAAACGTCCCGGCTTTGCTGAACCTGTTTGGTACACCGAAACGGGTGGCGATGGGGATGGGCGAGGAGTCAGTCGAAGCTTTGCGTGAGGTCGGCAAACTGCTCGCTTTTTTGAAAGAACCGGAGCCGCCCAAGGGCATGAAGGATGCCTGGAGCAAGTTGCCGATCTTCCGGCAGGTGATGAATATGGGTCCCAAGATCGTCAAGAAAGCCGCTTGTCAGGAGCAGGTGCTTGAAGGCGATGAGATTGACCTGGCGAATTACCCGATTCAGTTGTGCTGGCCGGAAGATGCGGCGCCACTGATTACCTGGGGGCTGGTGGTCACCAGAGGGCCGCATAAAGAAAGACAGAATCTGGGCATTTACCGGCAACAGGTGATTGGTAAGAACCGCGTGATTATGCGCTGGTTATCGCATCGTGGCGGCGCGTTGGATTTCAAGGAATGGCAGCAGACTTATCCGGGCGAACCGTTTCCGGTCAGTGTGGTGCTGGGCTGTGATCCGGCCACCATCCTCGGGGCAGTGACACCGGTGCCCGATACTTTGTCGGAATATGCCTTTGCCGGGCTTTTGCGTGGCAGCAAGACGGAGCTGGTGAAATGCATCGGCAATGACTTGCAGGTGCCGGCCAATGCCGAGATTGTGCTGGAAGGTTTTATCTACCCGGATGATATGGCACCGGAAGGGCCTTATGGCGACCACACCGGTTATTACAATGAAGTCGACAGCTTCCCGGTGTTGACCATTGAACGGATAACCCAGCGCCAGAACCCGATTTATCACAGCACCTATACCGGCCGGCCACCGGATGAACCGGCGATTCTCGGCGTGGCGCTGAACGAGGTGTTTGTGCCGATTCTGCAGAAGCAGTTTCCGGAGATTGTCGATTTCTATCTGCCCCCTGAAGGCTGTTCCTACCGGATGGCGGTGGTGAGTATGAAGAAGCAGTATCCCGGTCATGCCAAACGGGTGATGATGGGGGTGTGGTCGTTTTTACGGCAGTTTATGTATACAAAATTCGTGATCGTCGTCGATGATGATGTCAACGTGCGTGACTGGCAGGATGTGATATGGGCGATTACCACCCGCATGGACCCGGTGCGTGATACCACCATGGTGGAAAACACGCCGATTGATTATCTGGATTTTGCCTCGCCGGTATCGGGACTGGGCTCCAAGATGGGCATGGATGCGACTAATAAAATGCCGGGTGAAACCGACCGTGAATGGGGGCGGCCGATTGAACGCGATCCGGCAGTGGTGGCCAAGATTGATGCGATTTGGGATGAGCTGGGGCTGGAGTAGAATTAAGTTGATCGTATAGTCTTCAAGACCGATTCCAGAATTGGGTTAAGTGCACACCCCCATCCCGGCCTTCCCCCGTCGAGGGGGAAGGAGCGGCGTACTCAACCCAGATTGGCACCGTCTTATTCCTTCTCCCCATGGCGGGAGAGGGTCGGGGTGAGAGGGAAACATCAAAGGGAGTCTTTATGATTGAAAGCGCTTTACTGTTGTTTCTGGTCATCGACCCCTTTGGCAATCTGCCTTTTGTGCTGGCGGTGCTGAGCGGTACTGAAAAGTCTCACTACCGCAAAACTATACTGCGTGAGACCTTGCTGGCTTTACTGGTGCTGGTGGTATTCGCGCTGGTCGGCGAGGCTTTGCTGGGGTATCTCAGTATTGAGCGGGCTTCATTGATGGTGGCCGGTGGCGTGATTCTGTTTCTGATCTCGCTGAAGATGATCTTCCAGTCGGCCAAAGATGTGTTTGCCGGCGATTACAGTCACGATTCCTTCCTGTTTCCGATCGCCGTGCCCTGTCTGGCGGGGCCGTCGGCGATTACCACGGTAATGATTCTGCGCTCTCAGCAACAAGCCAGTCTGTTTGAATTATTACTGGCTTTGTTACTGGTACTGGTGACGGCGTTTCTGATCTTTCTGCTCGGACGACGGCTCAGTGACTGGCTGGGTGAGCGCGGCATCCGGGCAGTGGAAAAGCTGATGGGGCTGTTACTGAATCTGGTCGCCGTCAATATGATGCTGATTGGTGTCCGTGACTTTCTTGGCTAGTTAGTCGGCAAAAAAGTAACCGGCAATCAGATAGAAAATATTGAGCGCCGACAGCGCCATGATCAGGTAAAAGGTGATTTTCATACCCAGGACCCGGCGTTCGCCATCATTACGCTGCAGGGCAGTGGCGTGAATAAAGCGTCCTGTCAGCAGGGCGATACCAGCGATATGAATCAGCCACCAGGGCGCACCGGACCACTCCAGGATAATCATCAGAATCAGGGTGATGGGGATATATTCAGTGGCATTACCCTGAACCCGGATGGCGGTCTGCAGGTCGGGATGGCCGTCATCTCCCAGCAGTACGCGGTGCTGGCGGCGCAGCTTGATAACCTGAAGTGAGAGTCTCACTATCCACAAAGCACAAAGACTGGCATATAAGGCAGTAATCATGTTTTTTTCCCTTGGCTGTGACCGTCAGTATTTTCTTCTACCCAGTGCGCGCCTTCCGGGCTGAATTCCTGTTTCCAGAATGGGGCGCGGTATTTGAGTTCTTCGATCAGCCAATTGCAACTATCGAGCGCCGCACGCCGGTGCGCCGACCAGCAGGCGATAACCACAATCGCATCGCCGGGGTAGATATCGCCGACGCGATGGACGATAAGGCAATCCAGCAAAGGCCATTGTTCCCGCGCCTGTTGTTCCAGTTTCTGCAGGTATTGTTCTGTCATCGCCGGATAATGCTCCAGCCGCATTTTGCTGAGACCTTCGCGGTCACTGAAGTCACGCATGGTGCCGACAAAACTGCCGATAGCGCCGAAGCGACCCGCCTGCTTCAGGTTGGTCTCCTGTGTGGCAATAAGCTGCCAGGGGTCGATGTCATGTTCACTGACCCAGCTGCTCATCTCAGCCCCCGGTTACCGGCGGGAAGAAAGCCACTTCGTCGCCGTCTTCCACCGGGTCATCGAAGCGGGCATATTCAAGATTAATCGCGACCAGCACATTATCAGGACGTGGCGCATTTTCGGTGGCCTGGTCCCAGGCCTCACCGGTGGTTTTGGCGGCACTCAGCTCAACTTCGGACTTGCCGATTTTGTCACGCAAACTGGCAAAAAATTTGACTTGGATACTCATCTGGTTGATTGTTTCAGCAAATTTCAAAATAGTAGGATAACACTTGCAATGGCGGAGTTAACCCATTTTAATCAGGCCGGTGAAGCCCATATGGTTGATGTTGGCGGCAAGCAGGTCACTGACCGCATTGCGGTGGCAGCCGGCACGATTTCGATGTTGCCTGAGACCTTCAGGCTGATTGAAGCGGGCGGCCATAAAAAAGGCGATGTACTGGGCATTGCCAGGATTGCCGGCATTATGGCAGCCAAGAAAACCTCGGATTTAGTGCCTTTATGCCACCCGCTGGCGCTGAGCAAGGTTTCTATCGAGTTTGAGCTGGACCCGGATAACTCAGCCGTACATTGCCAGACCATGGTGGGTACCAGCGGTCAGACCGGGGTGGAAATGGAAGCGCTGACCGCGGTCCAGGTCTGCCTGTTGACCATTTACGATATGTGTAAAGCCGTTGATCGCGGTATGGTGATGACCGATATCCGGCTACTGGAAAAGGCGGGCGGCAAAAGCGGCCACTGGCAGCGTGATTAAACGAAAATTTCTTTAAAGCTCACCGGCTCTCCCGAGCGCGATGTGTCATAGCCGGAATAGCCAGCGAGATTGTGATGAAAAGCTTCGCTCTTGAGCAGGGAAATAATTTCAGTCACCCGCTCATCCTCGATCAGATGATTCGGCACCGCCAGACAATAGTGCTCCCACACAAGGGGAATGAATTCGAGGTTGAATTTGTCGGCCATCGGCGCAATGCCGAAACCGACATCGGCGGCGCCACTGGCCACCATCGCCGCGACCGCCATATGGGTGAACTCTTCATGCAGGTAACCTCTAATCCGGCTGGCCGGGACGTCATGGACCTGTAGTAGTTGATCAAATAACAGACGGGTTCCGGAGTCAGCCTGGCGATTGATGAAAGTCAATTTGCCATCAGCCAGGGAATGGATATCCTTGACCTGTTTCGGGTTGCCGCCCGCGACCATCAGGCCCTGATTGCGTTTCACCACGTAAATCAACTGATGCGCGTCTTCGTTCAAAATCTCCAGATAATCCTGTTTGACCTGATGCCCCAGTTCACCTACCGGGATATGAAAGCCGGCGATGTGGCAGTCACCGTTACGCAGCGCGCGCAAACTTTCCAGACTGCCATGAAAGTGCAGATCCAACTGGAAATCGGACTGTTGATTGATCAGGTCCCGCAAGGCCCCGACTGCAAGACCATGGCTGGCAAAAATATTAAACCCTTCAGCATGGTTGCGATTCAAAATGGCTTCAAACTCGCGTTTGAACTGAGTGGAGAAGTTATCCAGCTCCGGAGAAAAAGAAGCGGAGAGATGACGGTTACCATGCATCAGTTTTTCACCGGCCGGTGCCAGTTTGGCGCCGCGACCCCGCTCCAGAATGACCAGGGGATGACCAAGCAGGGATTCCCATTTATTCACCAGTCCCCATGCAAACCGATAGGACACACCCAGGCGGTCGGTCGCTTTTTTAAGCGAGCCTTCAGACTGCACCGCTTCCAGTAACTGAAACAGAATCGTATCAAGGTCATGGTTTTCACCATGTCGGCTCATTTGCCAGTGAAAGTTAATTTTGATATCCATATTTATGTTGTATAGTTCATATTTAAATGCTTGATAACTTTGATTGTACTCAAGTATTCAGTCTTTATATATGTATATTAAGGCATATTAATACGACAGTTTTATTACGCTTAGGGAGAAAAAGATGAAATTGAAAACCACAATGCTGCTTGCGGGACTCACCCTGACCACTGCGATGCCCGCTTATGCCGGTTCTGAAATCGAAACACTGATCACGATGCTGCATCAGAATGGTACGGTCAGTGATGCGCAATATAAGCGACTGATGGCAGAGCTGAAACAGAACCAGGTTCAGGCAGCCGAAGAAAAAGCCGAAGTCGAAGAAAAACTGGCCGAGGCGACCAAGCCATCCGATGTGGAAGTCACCACCAACGGCGGTCTCAAGGTCAAAAGCCGCGACGGCAAATTTGAAACCAGGCTCGGTGGCCGTCTTCAGGCTGATGCCGCTGCCTATGGCGGCGAACCCGACTTGGGCGATGGCACCGAGATCCGTCGTGCTCGACTTTATTTACAGGGCACCATGTATTACGACTGGGGCTATAAATTGCAGTATGACTTCGTTGACGATGGCGCCAGCGGCATTAAGGATGCTTATCTGAGTTATAACGGTTTTGATAATCTGGAAATCAAAGCCGGTAATTTCAAAGACCCTTTCAGTTTGCAGGAACAGACCAGTTCCAAGTACACCACTTTTAGCGAGCGGGGGTTGCCATCAGCCTTTGCTCCCGGCCGTCACATGGGCGTTATGGCAACAACGAATCATCAGAACTGGACGCTGGCAGGGGGCTTGTTCGGGGATAAAGTCAATAGCGAGGGTGGTGCCGATGATGAAGGTTGGGGTGCTGGAACCCGGTTCACATGGGCACCCGTTAATAATAAAACCGAGGTGGTACACCTGGGGCTGGGGCTGAATTATCGTGAAACGGGTGGTGTGAACTCAGCGCGTTTCCGTCAGCAGCCTGAAACACATGTTGCCGGCATCAATATTGTTGATACCGGAACCATTGCGATGATTGATGATTTCCTCAAAGTGGGCGCTGAGATTGCCACTGTGCAGGGGCCTTTCTCAGCGCAGGCCGAATATATCACCACTTCTGTCAACCGTGGCAGTGGCAGTGATTTGGATTTTGACGGCTGGTATGCCCAGGCAGGTTACTTCCTGACCGGTGAGTCACGTAATTACAAGAACGGCAAATTCGGTGGCATTACTCCCAAAGCTAACGTAGGAGAGGGAGGTATCGGTGCCTGGGAAGTCGCGCTGCGCTTCAGTACAGTGGATCTGAGTGATGCGGATATTGACGGTGGTGAAGCGGATTCGATGACGCTGGGTATGAACTGGTATCCAACGCCGACCCTGCGCTTTACCGCCAACTATGTCAATGTGCTGGATGTGAATGGAGGCGCCAATGATGGTGACGAGCCAAGCGTATTCCAGTTACGCAGTCAGTGGGCCTTTTAGTCATTTTTACGTCATGATTTTCAGTTAATTAAGAGAAGTAAATGACAGACAAATCATAACGGAGGTTGATGATGATACTCAGACAATGGTTAGGCTTCACACTACTGGCAATACTTAGCACTTCAGCGATGGCCGTAGATCACCTGAAGATGTCGACCACGACCAGTACTGATAACTCGGGCTTACTTGCCGTGTTGAACCCGGCGTTTGAAAAGCAACACAACGCCCAGGTGGATGTCATTGCCGTGGGTACCGGTAAAGCCCTTAAAATCGGCAGCAATGGCGATGTCGATATCGTCTTTGTGCATGCGCCACAGGCCGAGCTCAGCTATGTACAGGCGGGTGATTTTATCGATCGCACGGCGGTGATGCATAATGACTTTGTGATCGTGGGCCCGGCATCTGATCCAGCGAATATTGCCGCGGCAGAAAACGCGGCCGGCGCCTTTATTCGCATTGCCCAGGCTCAGGCTGATTTTGTATCACGCGGTGATGACTCAGGCACCCATAAAAAAGAGAAAGCTTTGTGGGATAACGCGGGACTTGCGCCCTCAGGCAAATGGTATATTGCTGCGGGTCAGGGAATGGGCGCGGTGCTGAAAATGGCTGACGAGAAAGGCGCCTATGCGTTGGCTGATCGCGGTACCCAAATTGCCTACGCCGACAAGATGAATCTCAAAGTGTTATTCGAGGGCGATGAGGTGATGTTTAACCCCTATCACATTATGGCTGTGAACCCGGAGAAACATGATCACGTGAATTATGAGTTGGCAAAAAAATATATTGATTTCGTCGCTGGCCCTGAGGGGCAGAAAATTATTCGTGACTTTCGTATAAAAGGACAGCAATTGTTCCATCCTGATGCAATCAGCGAATGATTAAACAGGAAACGGGCTGCCTGTCAGGGCAGCCCGTTTTCATTACTTGGCTTTTTTGGGTTTGACTTCGCCGATGGCGCCATCAGCCCGGGCTTTGAGATAACGATAGAGCTGTTCACGGCCTTCCATGACCTGGGGGTTCGAGCCCCATGCGGGCATGCTGCCGATCTGGCCGGTTTTGCCGTTTTCCACAACATCAAAAAATTCCTGCTTACTGATGACGGTCAGACTCTCTGCCAGGTTGGGACCTACCATGCCCTGACCATAGGTGCCGTGACAGCGGGCACACCAGTTACGGTAAAGCTTGAAACCTTGATAAGTTTCAGCGTCCAGCTCATGGCCATTGGTGACTGTGTAAGCTGGCTCTTCAGCAGTCGCTGCGAAAGGCAGCATGAAGAGAGCGGCTATCGCAGCGGCTTTCAAACCTTTATTTGTAGACATCGTTTTTCTCCATCTAATCTGAACTTTGAGGCTGGATGCGTATGCCAGCACTTCATGATTCAATATTAGGGAGAAAATCCCTGATTGAAATGGGTGATTTGCCTATCAGGTGGGGCAAATGACCCAATTTAAGTAAATTCTAATAAATCCTCAACCCTGACTCATCAAGGCTCTCAGGTCGATAATGGCGGCATTGGCACGGGAAATATAAGAAGCCATCACCAGTGAATGATTGGCAAACAGCCCGAAGCCACTGCCGTTAAGAATGATCGGGCTCCAAACGGTGGCCTGTGTCGCTTCCAGCTCACGAATAATCTGACGCAGGCTGACCAGGGCGTTTTTCTTTCTCAAAATATCAGCAAAGTCGTGCTCCACAGCTTTTAACAGGTGGACCAGTGCATAAGTGGTGCCGCGGGCTTCGTAGAAAACATCATCAATTTCATACCAAGGGGTTTTGCTGACAATCTCATCGGCTGTCGGCGTCGATTGCATGGCATCCGGCTCACCAGCAAGATCGGTATTGACCCTGACTTGCCCGACGCTGGCGCTTAAGCGCTGTGACAGACTGCCCAATCGTTTTTCAACAATGGCCAGCCAGGCAGCCAGGTTGTCTGCCCGGGCGAAGAACTGGGCTTCATCATTGCCAGTGCTGCCCAAGCGGGCACGATAAGATTGCAGCGCTTTGATACCGGTGCGGTATTCACGTTCACTGGGCGGAAACAGCCAGGACTCAGAGTTGAAATTGAACTGCGGTTCAGCCTCGGCCAAATCCGGATCTTCCAGTGATTGCGACTGGCTGCGGCTGATGTCATTGCGCATGGCACGGGTGAAGTCCCGAATCTGCACCAACACACCGAACTCCCAGTTGGGAATATTGTCCATCCACACGGATGGCGGCATCACGTCGTTTGAGAGGTAGCCTCCCGGTTTATCCAATAGGGTCTGGGCGAGTTCGATGGCGGTTTCGGTTGAGGTGTAACCGGTCACCATGGCCTGTTGTTCCAGTTTGGCTGTCTGACGGGCGTGCTCAACCGGTTCAAACGTCGCTGGCGCCATGTTCCACCAGAACATCAGCAGCAACATCAGTATAGCGAAGGTGCCAATAACCACACTGCCAGCTTTGATGATTTGTATGCGAGTCGTGTTATCAGCGAAGCTGTCGCTGACAGTCCAGCCGAAATCACGAAATTTTTGGGTCAAGCTTTTCAGGGCCATAGCGCACTCTTTTTGATGTAGTCCGGATTAGCTTATGCGTTAGATACTTGTAAAACAATGGGGAGTTGTCAGACAGAATTCAAACTTGACTTCATTTGACAGACACCAGAATATGACGAGTTTGCAAAAATGATTAGGAAGCGGGGGACGCTTTAACTATGACGTTGAGAATCGAGATCGATGATCTGGCCAAACACTTTGGCGCGATTAAAGCCGTTGATGGCGTGTCATTTTCCGTCAGCAAAGGCGAAGTACTCGGGTTTCTCGGACCAAATGGCGCCGGCAAATCCACCACCATGAAAATGATTACCGGCTTTCTGGCACCGACCAGAGGCACGGTCCGGGTCTGTGGTTACGATGTGTTGAAAGACCCGATATCAGTCAAAGCGCATCTGGGCTATCTGCCTGAGGGAGCGCCCGCTTACGCGGATATGACGCCGGACAGTTTTCTGCATTTTATTGCCGAAATCCGGGGTCTCAAGGGTTCTGACAAAAAACGTGCAGTCGGGCTGGCTGCAGAACGCGCCCGTATTACCAATGTGATGTTTCAGCCCATTGAAACGCTTTCCAAAGGCTACAAACGCCGTGTTGGTCTGGCGCAATCCATTCTGCACAACCCGCCGGTTCTGATCCTCGATGAACCGACCGATGGTCTCGATCCCAACCAGAAACACGAAGTCCGTACGCTGATTAACGAAATGGCCGAAGACAAGGCTATCATCATCTCAACCCATATTCTTGAAGAAGTACACGCGCTGTGTAACCGCAATGTGGTCATTGCCAACGGCAAGATCAAGTTCGACGGCACGCCACAGGAACTGGAGTCCAAATCACGCTACTACAACGCTGTTTGCGTCAATGTAGCGAATATCGAGCAGCAGGCTTTTGAAAACTTCCTCAGTTCTCTGGAGTTTGTCGCCAATGTGGAAAAACTGAGCGGCGAAGCGGGTTTCCGGGTCTATCCACAGCATGGCCGCCAGATCACGGCTGAGTTGTCGGAAAAAATCCGTGGCAATGGCTGGGATATTGACGCCCTGCATGCCGAGCATGGCCGTCTGGATGAAGTTTTCCGCAGTATTACCCTGCCCAACGCGGAGTCAATCAAATAATGAATATGCAAAATATCTGGTTCATTATGAAGCGTGAGTTCAACGGCTACTTCGCGACGCCGGTGGCTTACGTTTTCATTATTATCTTCCTGTTACTGACCGGTTTTTCGACCTTTTATGTCGGTAACTTTTTCGAACGCGGCGAAGCCGATCTCTATCCCTTCTTTTCACTGCACCCCTGGCTTTATATCCTCTTGATACCGGCAATTTCTATGCGTCTCTGGGCCGAAGAACGCAAAAGCGGTTCTATCGAACTGTTGATGACATTGCCGGTATCGGTATTCGAAGCCGTGCTGGGTAAGTTCTTTGCGGCCTGGGCCTTTACCGGTCTGGCTTTACTGCTGAATTTCCCGCTCTGGATTACGGTGAATTACCTGGGTGATCCGGATAACGGGGTGATTGTTGCCAGCTTCCTCGGCAGTCTGTTGATGGCCGGTGGCTTTCTCGCTATTGGTTCCTGTATCTCTGCGATTACCAAGAACCAGGTGATTGCCTTTGTCATTAGTCTGGTCATCAGCCTGATATTCGTGCTGGCCGGTTTCGGTATTGTCATCGACTTCTTTGCCGGCTGGGCACCGCAGACGCTGGTGGACGTGATCAGTTCATTCAGCTTCCTGACGCATTTTGATGCCATCAGTAAAGGAGTCATAGACTTGCGTGACATGCTCTATTTCATCTCTTTGATTGCCATCTGGCTGTTTGCCAATGCGCTGATTGTTAATGCGCGCAAGGCCGACTAGGAGAGAATGCAAAGATGAATAAACAACTGTTATCAACCACGGGTCTGCTTCTGGCCATTATCCTGTTTATCGCGTTCAATATCGTGGTGAACGGTAACTTCAAATCCGCCCGGGTGGATTTGACTGAAGACAATCTTTACACCCTGTCCGAAGGTTCCATCAATGTACTGGAGTCGATGGCGGAGCCGGTGACCTTGCGTTTCTACTATACCGAGAAGACCGCGCAGGCATTGCCCAGTCTTAAAGCCTATGCTCAGCGGGTACAGGAACTGTTGCTGGAGTATCAGCGTGCCTCCAACGGTATGATTCGTCTCTACACGAGTAGTCCGCAGCCATTCTCTGATGAGGAGCAGCGCGCCAAGCAGTATGGTCTGCAGTCGGTACCGATCGAAGGTGAGCCGGATCCGCTGTATTTCGGTCTGGCCGGCACCAACCTGCTGGACGGTGTTGAAACCATTCCATTCTTCCAGCCTGAGAAGGAAGACACGCTGGAATACGACCTGACCAAGCTGATTTATAAGCTCTCCAACCAGGATCGTAAAACGGTGGGTGTCATCAGTTCACTGCAGGTCGATGGTGAGCAGTATGATCCGATGAAAGGTGAGGTGGCCTCGCCTGATGGCGCCAAACCCTGGGCAATGATGAATGAGCTGCGTGAAATGTTCGACGTCACCATGCTGCCCAAGGATATTCGCCGTATTCCTTCCAGTATCGATGTACTGGTGGTCGTGCATCCCAAGGACTTTCAGGACACCACGCTCTACGCGATTGATCAATATGTACTGGCCGGCGGTAAGCTGGTGAGCTACGTCGATCCTTACGCCGAGCTGGATGAACCGGAAAAAGATCCGGATAACCCGATGGCAGCGATGCTGGCTTCGCGCAGCTCCAATATGGATGAACTGTTTAAAGCCTGGGGCATTGAACGTGCCAGTGCCGATGTGGTCGCTGACCGTAAAACCGCGACCAAAGTCGATTTCGGTGCCAGAACCGATCACCAGCCGATTGACTATGTGTTGTGGCAGTCGCTGGATGAAAGCAATTTTAATGTCGATGAGCGGATTACCTCTGCCCTCAATCGCGTTAATGTGGCGACGCCGGGGTATTTCAAAATCCTGGAGGATAAATCCACTGAAGTGACACCGCTGGTGTCGTCGAGCAATGAAGCGATGCTGGTCGATAAGCGTGTGGTTCAGTTCCGTAATGACCCGGTCGCCCTGCTCACTAAATATGAGCCGGGAACCTTGAGCTATCCCTATGCAGTCCGGGTTCAGGGGGCTGTCGCCACGGCATTCCCTGACGGTGCCAAGAGCAAAACCGGTGAAATCAAGAAAATGCCGGGCCATCTGGATACTGCCAAAGGCGATATTGATGTGATCGCGGTGGCTGACGTCGATGTCCTTGATGATAGATTCTGGGTTGAGACGCAGGATTTCTATGGCGAACAGCTGACTTTCACCACATCCAATAATATTGATTTTCTCATCAATAGCATTGAGGACCTGACCGGTAGCGAAGGGCTTATCAGTGTGCGTTCTCGAGCAGGATTCACCCGGCCATTTCACAAGGTGATTGCGCTGCAGCGTGATGCTGAGAAGCGTTTCCGTACCAAGGAGCGCGAGCTGCAGAATAAGCTGAAAGAGACCCAGCAGCGTATTGCCCGTATGCAGGTTCAACGCAGCGGCAGCGGTGAGCAGATCCTGACACCGGAACAGCAGAAAGAAATCGCCGAGTTCCGCTTGACGGCCAACAAGACCGAACAGCAACTGCGGGAAGTGCAGTCGAACCTGCGCAAGGATATCGACCGTCTGGATACGCAGCTGAAGTTTTTCAACATCGGTCTGGTGCCTGTTCTGGTGGCCTTGCTTGCCGTGTTTACCGGATGGATGCGTATCCGTAAACGTAACAAGGCGCGGAGCCAGCAGTAAGCGTTGAAGCTGTTAAGTCGAGAGCACAAATTAGGTTGAAAATGATGATAAAAAATCGCAATAGTCTGACTGTCCTGTTCATCATCACCGTGCTGATGGTGCTGCTGATGCTGGTCACCATCTACCGGGCTGACGACAATCAGGATGAATATGGGTTGCTGTTCCCGGATCTGTTTGAACAGTTGAGTGCAGTGGATCATATTCGTTTCGCCAGTGGTGAAGGGGACTTCACCCTCAAGCGCGAGGATGAGGACTGGTATCTGCCTGAGTACTACAACTATCCGGCCAACTTTGACGAAGTGAAGCGGATGCTTATCGATCTGTCCGAAGCCGAGATTCTGGAGCGTAAAACCAGTGACCCTGATAAATACGCAGTACTCGGCGTGGAAGGCCCTAACCCGGAAGTCCCCGGGGGAGAGTCACTCAAAATCAGTTTGCTGGATGGTGAGGAACCGGTCGCCGGTCTGATCCTGGGCGAACAGCGCGAAGTGACTATGGCTGCCGGTCCCAAGCAGTTCTACGTTCGCCGTGCTGGTGAAGAAGAGAGCTGGCTTGCCGAGGGGTACCTGCAGATCAATCCGGTCATGCTTAACTGGATTCAGAGCCAAGTCATCAATCTGGCCCGTGAGCGTATCGCCCGTGTTGAAATCACACAGCCTAACGGTAATTCAGCGGTGCTGGTCAATCTGGGACAAAAAGATAAATTCGGTACACCGCAATCCGGTGATAAGACGGTCTTTAAATATCCGCAACTGGGGTATGACATTGCCGGTTCCCTGCACCAGATGCGTCTGGAGGATGTGAAACCGGCGGCGGAATTTGATCGCGGTGATGCGGAGGTGGTGACAGCAGAATTTACCACGTTTGATGGGCTGGTGGTGACAACCCAAACCTCATTTGTGGATGGTTACTACTTCACTGCGCTGAGTGCTGCCTTTGATCCCAGTGTGATCCAGCCGGCACCGAAGGATATTCAGGAACTGGACGTCACCAAAAAGCCCGATGCAGTCCGTGCTGAGGTAGAGAAACTGAATAAACGCCTGTCGCCCTGGGTTTACCGGGTCAGTGGTTTTGTTGGTACCAACCTGATGCGTGCTAAAGACGATATCGTCACCGAGCGCTCTGAGGTGATACCGATGCCGCCGGATATGACCGGTTTTGGACCGGCTCGCTAATCACCCTGGTGAGCACAGGATGAAAAAGGCGCCACAGGGCGCCTTTTTTATTTATTCGATAAGTGACTTAACGGCTGTCGCCAGTTCATCGGCGGAGAATTTGGGCAGGAAATGATCGGCACCGACTTTCTGCACCAGTGCTTCATTAAAGGTGCCACTCATGGAAGTATGCAGCAGGATTTGTAAATCCTTCAGCGCAGGATCTTTGCGAATTTCCGAGGTCAGCGTGTAACCGTCCATTTCCGGCATCTCGATATCGGAAATGAGCAGCGAGACATGCTCGCTGATGTTGATACCCTGTTGCGCCCAGCCCTGCAGTATTTCCAGCGCCTCGCGGCCGTTTTTAGCGATCGTTGAGTCGACGCCGATTTGATCCAGAGTGCGTTTGATCTGATTGCGGGCGACGCTGGAGTCATCAGCAACCAGAATGTGCTTACGTTGTTCACCCGGTGGCGCTGCTTCGTCAGCAATATCCGAGGACACATCGGTATTCATGCCCATGACCTCAGCCAGCACCTGTTCAACATCGATAATCTGGATGAGTTGATCATCAACTTTGGTGATTGCAGTCATGTAGGTATTCGCACCGGAAGCGGCTGGTGGCGGCAATACATCTGACCAACTGATATTGACGATCCGGTCGACAGCACTGACCAGAAAACCCTGCACCGTGCGGTTGTATTCAGTGAGAATAACAAACTTGTCCTGGGTGTCTCCGACACTGCGGCGGCCAATGCTTTCTGCCAGGTCGACTATGCTGACGGTTTTTCCCCGAATCGATGCCACGCCTTTGATCACACGGTGAGCATTGGGCATGTTAGTGAGAGCGGGACAGGGAATAGCTTCTCGAACCTTGAAAACGTTGATACCGTATAACTGCACGCCGCCCAGTCTGAATAACAGTAGTTCCAGTCGATTGGTGCCGGCGAGATTGGTGCGCTGATCCACACCATCGATCATGCTGCTCATGCGTACTCCTTTAAAAAGGCCCTGTTACTTAACCCTGCGATAACAGTGAATATGGCCAGACTAATAAGACTATCGGCGCCAGTGACAGGGACTTGATTATTTTCCGGGCATGGACTTTGCAGAAGACACATTACCATTTTACTCAGGCTCCAGAGGATGCCCGCAATGTCACTGCCTAAGATTATAATCAGTTTCTGTGTCGTTTTTTTGACGCAGGTTCTTCATGCAGACAATTTACAGCCGATTGCAGATATCGAGCAGGCGGCCTATGTCCATGCCCTGAATGATGCGCAACTCAGTTATAACAGTCCTCAAGTCCTTGTGGAATCCCTGGACAATCGTTTGCGGCTGCAACAGTGTGAAAAGAATTTACAGACTTTCTCCAACTCTGCCGCTAACACAGTAGGGAGTAGAACCATCGGTGTAAAATGTCCGGCTGCCACTGAATGGACGGTTTATGTGCCGGTGAAAGTCAAAGTGATGAAGCCGGTCGTCGTGGCAGCGAAACCCTTATCGGCACACACGACACTGACTGAATCAGATGTGCGCATGCAGGTGATGGATATTGCTGAGCTGCGTCAGGGCTTTCTGGAGTCGACGGCACAGATCACCGGCCAGCAACTGCGTTATCCGCTGGCCGTTGGTTCCGTGATTCCATCCCGTGGCCTGAAACTGGAAAAAGTGGTCAAACGGGGTGAGCAGATTATATTGGTTGCCGCCGCTGGCACGATGGAAGTGCGGATGAATGGGACCGCGCTGGAAGACGCCAGCCTCGGTGACAAAGTGCGTGTCAGAAACAGCTCATCAGAACGTGTGGTCGAGGGCGTTGTCCACTCTCCCGGTGTTGTCAGAGTGACCATGTAGCGTCAAAATTCAGACAAAGACAAAAATACTCAAGTTTTTCCTGAATCCGTCGACAACAAGAGCAGAAAGTATTTGGAGACAGCATAAATGGCTGAAATAAATAACATTAAACCGCCATTGCAGCCGGATTATAATTCGACTCGCAATGTTAATGAGCGCAACAACAGCGCTGCGGCGACACCAGCAGCTAAACAAAGTCCGGCGGATAAGGTCAGCCTCAGTGACACCTTAGCGCAGCTGGAGCAGAGCCTGGCTGATGTACCGGTCGTCGATACCGCCAAGGTAGATGCGATAAAACAATCAATTGAAGACGGTTCCTATCAAATCGACAGTCAGGAGCTGGCACGAAAAATGATTGATTTTGAGGGAGACTTATAAGCAAGGAATACCCTCATGTCGATGAACGCGCTGCAGCAACTGAGCTCAATGTTGCAATCCGAACTCAATCACAGTGTTCAACTGGCGCAACTGCTTAAGCAGGAGCGAGAAGCCCTGAAAGCAGCAGATTTGGCGCAGATTTCTCTGCTGACCCAACACAAACAACCGCATGTGGTTCAGCTGGAACAGCTCGGTCGCCAGCGTGAGCATCTGCTCAAGGCGGCAGGATTTCCCGGCGGCAAATCCGGACTGGAGGCATTTATTGCCAACCACCCGGAGAACGAGGCCCGACCAGTCATGCAGTTGCTGGAACAACTGCGTGAGGCAGCGAGAATCTGCCGCGACAATAATCAAATTAACGGCGGTATCGTCAATGTAAACCGTCAGCACCTGGTTCGGGCGCTGAGTATTCTGCGTGGTCGTGATCCGGAAACTGGCGCTTACGGCCCCGGTGGTGAATACACCAGCCAGATCGTCCGTCAGCCACTAATCGGTCGTGTTTAATCACTGCTGACACCAGTCAGCCAAGAGATTGACCCAGGCGGGGTGATCATTCATGCACGGAATCAGTGTCAACGATTCCCCGCCTGCTTCCTGAAATACCTCTTCACCGCGAATTGCAATTTCTTCCAGTGTTTCCAGACAGTCGGTAACAAAAGCCGGACAAATGACCAGCACATTTTTGGCACCGGACTGCGCCAGCTCCGTGAGTCTGTCTTCGGTGTTTGGTCCCAGCCATTTGGCGCGGCCCAGTCGCGACTGAAAAGCCACCGAGTAGCGGTCTGCAGGCAGGTTGGCCCGGCTGGCAAAACATTCAGTGGTTCGCATGACCTGATGTCGGTAACAGGTTTTGTGGGCCGGGTGGGGAATCTGACAGCAGTTATCCTGCTGGAGGCAATGACTGCCGCTCTTATCCAGCTTGGTAATGTGCGTTTCCGGCAGACCGTGGTAGCTGAAAACCAGATGGTCATAGTCCTGATCCAGATAAGGCTGGGCACTCTCGACCAGCGCGTTGATATAGTCAGGATGGTCATAAAACGGGTCAATCACCTTCAGCGTGACATTCAGATTATGATCCCGGATCACGCGTCGAGCCTCTTCAATCGAGGTGGTAATCGTGCTGTCGGCAAAGTGAGGGTAAAGCGGGATGTAGAAGACTTCCTCAATAGTTTTGTCTTCACAAAGCTTGAGTAACTGCTGTTCGATGCTGGGGTTACCATAGCGCATTGCCATGGCAAGCGGCATCTCTACCTGTTTCTCTACAGCCGATTTAAGCCGCTCTGATAAAACGATCAAAGGCGACCCCTCATCAGTCCAGACACTGCGGTAGGCCGCGGCAGAATCCTTGGGGCGGCTGGGCAAGACGAAAAGGCTGACAATCAGTCTTCTCAACACCCATGGCAACTGGATCACGTAGGGATCCATCAGGAATTGATTCAAGTATCGACGTACCGGACCGGTTTCAGGTGCGTCTGGTGAGCCCAGATTGGCCAGTAATACTGCGCGTTTTGTCATGCTACTCCGTCTCGTTATTGCAGCACGTCTCCCAGTGCTGCGTTCAGATCAGTATATTGAAACTCAAAACCGGCTGCCCGGGCTTTTTCCGGCAGCACCCGCTGACCACCCAGTAACAGTTGTGACATTTCACCGAATGCCAGCTTCAACACACAAGCAGGCACCATCATAATCGCTGGTCTGTGAAGATTTTGTGCGAGGGTCCGGCTAAACTCGGCATTGGTGACCGGCGTGGGGGCGGTGCCGTTGAAGACACCATGCAAGGCCTGCTGTTTGCTCAGGAAAATAAACAGATTACAGATATCTTCCAGATGGACCCAGGACATGTATTGCTGACCATCACTGATAGGCCCTCCCAGACCCAGCTTGAAGGGCAGCAGCATGCGTTGTAAAAAGCCGGCTCCCGGTGCCAGAACCAGACCGGTCCTCACCAGGCAAACCCTGACGCCAAGCTCTTCTGCTTTCAAGGCAGCCTGTTCCCATTGGTCACAGAGTTCATGAGCAAATTCGTCTTGATAACTGCTGTCTTCCGTCACGATTCTGTCACCCTGATCACCATACCAGCCAATGGCTGATCCGCTGATCAGGCTGCCAGGTTTCTGCTGGCGCTGACTGATCCACTGGATCAGTGCCTCCGTCTGCTTAATACGGCTGTCCTTCAGCTCCTGTTTGCGGTTTTTTGTCCAGCGGGCGTCGGCGATAGGCGCACCGGTGAGATTGATCACGACATCCACCTGTTCGTTTTGACCGATTTCGTCGAGACTGGTGACGGCAATGGCCGATAGTCCACAGCGTTGGTGGACTTTGTTGCGGCTGCGACTGAGAACAATGACCGTATGTCCGGCTGCCTGCAACCTCTGACAGATTTTGCTGCCGATCAGACCAGTACCACCGGTAATAAGATAATTCATAATTTAAGCGTCCCTTGAGTGCCTGAGGTATGAGAACACAGTTATCAGTCAAAGTTTGCCCGATGTTATTATGAATGAACACCACCACCCGGAACCGATAACACCCATGAAAATCAAAGTCGGCATCAGTAGCTGTCTGCTGGGCGAGGCTGTTCGTTATGATGGCTCTCACAAGCATTTGCGTCTGGCCACCGACAGTTTGTCCCGTTATTTCGAGTTTGTCCCTGAATGTCCCGAGATGGGCATCGGTATGGGCGTGCCCCGCAAACCGATCAGACTGGTAGGCAATGTTGAGCGTCCGCGTGCTGTCGCGGTGCATGATGATAGTCTCGACTATACCGACGCGCTCAGCGCTTTCGGACAGACCAAGGCAGAAGAGCATGATGATCTATCGGGCTACATATTCATGAAAAACTCGCCCAGTTGTGGCGTCTTCCGTGTCAAGGTCTATCAGGATAACGGCTATCCCTCGCAGCATCCCGGCCGTGGTCTCTACGCTCAGGCATTTATCGATAGCCATCCTTTATTGCCAGTGGAGGAGTCAGGCCGGCTGTGTGACCCGATACTGCGTGAGAACTTCATCACCCGGGTATTTGCTTATGCCAACTGGCAGGCACTGAAAAAAGAAGGCCTGACGGCCAAGCGAATTCTCGATTTTCATGTTCGTTATAAATATTGCCTGATGGCTCACTCACCCAAACGATATGCCGAACTTGGCCGGATGCTGGCTGATGCCGGCAATCATGATCCGCAAAAACTGGGTGAACGCTACTTTGCTGCGCTGATGGATACCCTGCGTAAGCTCGCATCCAGAAAAACCCACACCAATGTCATGATGCATTTACAGGGCTATCTCAAGAAAAAAATCAGCAGTCGGGAAAAGGCCGAACTGGGCAGGATCATCGAGCAATATCGCACGGCACAGGTTCCCCTCATCGTGCCTATGACGCTGCTCAAACACCATTTTAACAATCATCCGGATCCCTACATTAACCGCCAGGCCTATCTCCAGCCTTATCCCGATGACCTTAGTCTGAGGAATGATATTTAAGCACGCTGGTTTGATGAGGATGCTTCACAAAGTGCATTTCCGGGACGAGGTAATCACTGCATGATTAATGCTATTCTCTGCAATTTGCATCATTGGAACAGCTAGTATGGACAGGGATGAACAAGACATACTGAAGAACCAGGCCGCTTTACTTTATCAACAGGCCCTGTTTTCGAATATTACCGTCATTGGCGTGGCGTTACTGATCTACGCACTTTTCTCGGAGCACGTTCATGGCAACTTGTTAGTTGCCTGGTCTTTGTCCATCAGCCTGCTGGCTTGTGCACGACTGTTACTGTTATTTGTTTATAAAGTCTATTCATACAAGCATGAGCCGGATCCGATAGTCTGGATAAGAGCCTACGTCCTTCTGACTTTTTTGATAGGACTGGTCTGGGCGAGCTCGAGTATTTTTTACATATTGATTGATGATATCCAAATCAATGTGCTGTTCTATGTCCTGATCAGTACTGTGGTAGCAGCGGCAGTCCCGATATTATCTGTCTGGTATCCGGCGTTTCTTGCTTACACGGTCCCCCAGTTTGTTTTCTTGACCTCAGTGCTGGTTTATCAAATACAAACCACGGCCAACCATAACCTGCTCTATTTTCTGACGATGGCTTTTGTTTTCTACTTCCTGATGATGGTGTCGTTGGCTAAACGGGCTAACACAAACATTATTATGGGCCTGCGATTACAGCAGAGAAACCAGCAACTGCTCGATAAACTGAATCTCGAGGTGAGTCAGCGAGAGGCTCTCATCAGAGACAGAACACAAGAGTTGCTTGAAACAAACCACAAGCTCAAGTCAAGCCAGGCCCATATGCTGAAGTTGTCACGCGCAGTGGAATCCAGTCCCAACCCTATCTTAATCACAGACGCTAACGGTTTTATTGAATACATCAATAAAAAATGTGAACAGGTCTCCGGTTATCTTTCCACTGAGGTATTGGGTGACCGCCTGGATAAACATATTGTTGCGGATGAGGCGTCTCAGCGATTTGAAGAAATCTGGTCAACGGTTTCCCAGCAGGGTGAATGGAATGGTGAAATCCAGAACCGCCGCAAAAATGGCGAAACCTACTGGATAAAAATATATCTTGCGGCAGTCTATGATGACGCCGAAGCAATTACTCACTTTGTGGTGATCTTCGAAGATATCACTGACTCCCGGCAATTATCGCAAAAGCTCTCCTATCAGGCGACGCATGATGATCTGACCGGACTAATCAATCGTGCGGAGTTTGAAAATCGACTGACGGCCATGGTCGAAGATGCCAAGCACAGACATAGCGAGCATGCGCTGTGTTTTTTGGATCTGGATCAATTCAAAGTCATTAACGACACCTGTGGTCACATTGCCGGTGATGAGCTATTGCGCCAACTTGGGAGGTTGTTGAGCAGTACCACCAGGAAGACCGATACGCTGGCACGACTCGGTGGCGATGAATTTGCCATTTTGATTGATAACTGCCAGCAGCAACAGGCAGAACGTGTCGCTAATGAGGTCAGAGAACTGGTAGAGCAATTCCAATTCATCTGGGAGTCTCAGGTATTTACTATTGGGGTCAGCATCGGTGTGACCAGTATCACCCACCGAACCAGCAACCGGACAGAAGCCTTAAAACAGGCAGACAGCGCCTGTTATGCAGCTAAGAATTCCGGACGTAACAGAGTCTATCTTTACCAGGATCAGGATAAACGGCTGGCGGAACAGGAAGGCGAGTTCAAATGGGTTAACGAACTCAGGGAAGCGCTGATGGATAACCGGTTGGTGTTGTATGTTCAACCCATCCTCAGCACGCGATCCGGTCAGCTGCATTCCTATGAGGTGCTGGTCCGACTCCGTGACAAGCAGGGGACTTTATTTCCGCCGGGCGCATTTTTACCGTCAGCAGAACGCTATAACCTGTCGGAACGGGTTGATCGCTGGGTGATTGATCATGTGTTTGAGTGGTTGGAAAAGCACAGGAGCGAGTTGTCGTTTGTCGAGCAATTTGCGATTAACCTTTCCGGTGCTTCTCTGGGGCACGCTGAAATGCTTGCCCATATCGGTGCCAGACTCGGCAGAGCAAAATTTGATCCGGCAATGATTAAATTCGAGATAACGGAGACCGCCGCTATCAGCAATCTGCGCAATGCCAACTCCTTTATTAAAGCATTATCGGAAATCGGCTGTGAGTTTTCTCTTGATGATTTTGGCAGTGGTTTGTCTTCTTTCGGCTACCTGAAAAATCTGCCGGTGCAGAGCATTAAAATTGATGGCATGTTTGTCAGAGATATGATTAACGACCCACTGGACTTCGAGATGGTGAAATCAATCAACGACATCGGCCATGTGATGGGACTGGAGACGATTGCTGAGTTTGTTGAGGATGAAGAAATCTGGAACAAGCTCAAATCAATTGGTGTGGACTATGGCCAGGGATATTTTTTAGGCAGACCGATGCCGATAGAAAATATTCTGGGGCAGGAGACGCTCATCAGCGGTGCTTAAATTGACTGAGTTTGAAAATCGTAATTGAAGATGCAACGTCGGGACTTTCTTTTAAGTTTAGCCTCGCTGAGTGTGTTCACTCAGCGGCTTTCGGCGGACGTACATCAGGCAACGGGGCTTGTGCTTGATGAGGGCTATCTTAAACACCACATTTCTCCGGCGCATCCCGAATCGCCTGCTCGCTACCGTGCCATTCAACAGGCGCTTGAAGACGCACCCTGGGCGTCTTCCCTGATTAGACTCAATCCGCAAGCATTGGCTTCATCAAAACCCTGGTTATCGACGATACACAGCAAGGAACATCTCAGCGGTATTGGCCAGAATCCGGCCACGTTTGATAATGCTCTGCTGGCAACGGCAGGTATTCTGTCGGCAGTGGACGCGGTGATGCAATCCAGAGTCAGGAATGCTTTTTGTGCTTCCAGGCCACCGGGCCACCATGCTACCAATAGTGGTAAAGAGGAAGGTTTTTGCTACTTCAATCATATTGCTGTGGCAGCGCGTTATGCCCAGCAGCAGTATGCGCTTCAAAGAATACTGATTATTGACTGGGACTATCACCATGGCAACGGAACAGAATGGGCTTTTTACCGGGACCCCTCAGTTCTGTTTTTTTCCACGCATAATCAGTTTGCCTATCCGGGCACTGGCAGTCCTGAGCGAATAGGTGAGGGGCCGGGAGAAGGATTTAACATCAATGTGCATCTTGATTGTGGCTGTGATGATGACACCATACTGTCAAGCTTTGAACAGTCTCTTCGCCCGGCACTGGAAAGCTTCAAACCGGAATTGATTTTAATTTCTGCCGGTTTCGACAGCAGAGAGGATGACCTGCTGGGTTGTTTTAAAGTGACTGACGATGGTTTTTATCAACTCACCCGTTGGGTGATGACGATGGCGGATAAATATTGTGATGGCCGGATTGTGTCGCTACTTGAGGGCGGCTACAACATTAAGGGTAACAGCCGTGCCGCACTCAGCCACCTCCGGGCTCTGATGCAATGAGAAGTGAAGTCAATTTTCTGACATTTGCTTCGATCATACCTCTACAGGGCTTCTTTTTTTAAAACCTGAACACTATTATAAAATTATAACTCTATGTTTTAAATAGTTATTTTTGCTTTACTCCACACCGAATTAGTGGTGTGGAGCAGATTGGGCATAGTTTCTGCTAAGAACCTGTTGTAGCACCGAGAATGCAGTGTTCAGCTGGCTTCAAGGTCATCACCAGCAGTTCAAGGAGAACGAAATGAATGCCACAGCCCGATTGAAAGACACGCCTTCAGATGTTCAGGCGCCTGAGCGTGGTGAATACGCCCAGTTAAAAACGTTTTATGACAGCAAGTACAAAACCGGATGGTTCGCCATGAAAGGGTCGCCCAGGCCGTGTTTTACGCCGACCCTGCTCAAAAATATTTCTTCCTATTTTGCCCATGTCAGGCAGGAGATGTTGCAGACACAGGGCCAGCAATATGACTATCTGGTTTTGTCATCGGATATCGATGGTGTCTTTAATCTGGGAGGCGACCTGGATTTGTTCTCAGGATTAATCAAAAACAAAGACGCTGATGGCCTGTTGAATTATGCCGTCAGTTGTATCGATGTGCTCTACGCCAACATGGTTCATTTGAATACGGAGCTGACGACCATCGCGCTAGTGAAAGGTGATGCACTGGGTGGTGGTTTCGAGGCGGCGCTCTCAAGTAATGTACTGATTGCCGAAAAAGGCACTAAGCTGGGCCTGCCAGAAGTCTTGTTTAATTTATTCCCGGGGATGGGGGCTTATTCGCTGCTATCAAGAAAAATAGGGACCGCACAGGCAGAAAAGATGATTCTCTCCGGACACCTGTATTCGGCTGAAGAACTGCATGAACTGGGTGTGGTTGATGTGCTGGCTGAAAAGGGCGATGGAGAATTAGCGGTCTATCGCTATATTCAGAAGGCTTCCAAGGCGCACAACAGTCATCAGGCATTACGCCGAGTACGGGACTTGTGCAATCCGGTCAGCTATGACGAGCTGTTAGATATTACCAAGGTCTGGGTTGAGTCTGCGTTGAAGCTGCAATCCCGGGATCTCAGAATGATGGAACGCTTGGTCCAGCGCCAGTCACAACGATCAGAACAGGCCGTCGCGGTTAATGTTTAGTCTGATAGGGAGCCACGGCCAGTGCCTCCCTGATGGTATTAAGTGTGTCGTCAAAAACGTGGTTCAGCGTCTCAACCAGTTCGATCATTTCGGCAGAATTGATTTGAGCTGGTTTGAGGGTTTCTGCCTGTCTGCATAAATTTGCCAGGGTCACTGCGCCAAGCTCCGTTGATGTGCCTTTGAGGGCGTGCAGACTTTCGCGGTATTGATAGTAATCATCCCTGACGGCCTCATTGATAATCGACAGGTGCTTGCGACCGTCTTCAATAAAACTATCGAGTAGATTATGCATAAACTGTTCGCCACCGCCCAGCGTTCTCAGATCACTGAGATGCTGATAATCAATGAGAGATGTATCCGTGTCTGACGTTGCCTGTTGTGAGACTTCCTGTTCGGGCAGTTGTCTGGAAAAACGGGCGATATGAGTCAACAGTTGTTTTGAATTGATAGGCTTTGTCAGGAAAAAATCCGCTCCGGCTTCTTCCGAACGCCGCTGTGCTTCCGGCGTGGCATCTGCTGTGAGCATGATCGACGGTATGTTTCTGGAGGCATCCATAAACCGCAGCGCCTGCAGAATTTCTACGCCAGAATATTCAGGCATATTCATATCCAGAATCAATAAATCGATTTGCTGAAAGTGTTCGCTGATTAAGTCCATGGCCTGCTCACCATTGCCGGCAAGCAGGATTTTGTGCCCCAGTTTGCTGAGCATACCTTCCAGGACTCTCTGATTCACCTGGTTATCTTCGGCAATCAAAATCGTCAGCTCGCGCTCATTGCTGGCCTGAGCATGATAGAAGTCATTCAGGCTGATGATATTACCGCCTGCCTGGTGGAAGGCTTCAACTGCATGCAGCGCGTTGAACAAAACGCGTTTGTCACTGACATCATGGATTGCAGAAAGGTAAAAATCACTCAGTTCGTTATCAGCCAGCACGGTTTCCTGGTCTGCTATCAGAATCAGCGAAAGGTGTGCCAGTTGAGATTCCTGCGCCAGCATTTGCGCATATTGAACCGGTGTGATTGCCGACATCGCCTGCGATTCGATGATCAGGGTCGTAAATGGTTCCTCGGCACTGATGGCATTCATCAGTGACGTCATTGCCTGCGCTGATGAGTGAACGCGTTCGTGGGGGACGTGCCAACTGTCAAGGTGTTGCGCCATTGCGGCAACGGTCTGATCACCGGCAAATATAAGCACTTTCTGATCGGTTAATTCCAAAGCGTCCTCAGAGTGTGTTTCAAAAGTCAGTTCGAACCAGAATGTGGTGCCGATCCCCAGTTGACTCTCTACTCCTATCTCTCCTCCCATCAATTCAACAAGTTGTTTGGAGATCGTGGTACCAAGTCCTGTCCCCTGGTATTTAACGGTTCCGCCATTGTTAGCTTGAGTGAAATCTTCAAAAATCTTTTCCAGATATTCCTCGGAAATGCCGATACCGGTGTCCTTAACTTCAAACCTGATACGAGTTTGGCTGTTTATTGTATCAGGCTGCACCTGTCTGATGAGAAGCTTGACGGCGCCTTTATCGGTGAACTTGACGGCATTGCCGAGCAGATTTATCAGCACCTGGCGAAGGTGTTGCGGATCACCGACAAGACGATAATCAATGCGTGAATCTATACAGTGGCTGACACGTAAACCTTTTGACTCTCCCATCGCAGACTGTAGCTGGATGATGTTGTTGACCAGACCATGCAAGTCAAAAGCTTCGTGGGCAATATGGATTTTACCGGCTTCAATTTTGGAAATATCCAGTACGTTTTCGATCAGACCGAGCAGGGTATTGGCTGAATTACGCATGATATTGACGAATTCATGCTGTTGTCGGTTCAGATCCGTTTCACCCAGTAAATCAGCCACACCAATGACGCCATTCAGCGGTGTTCGGAGTTCATGTGACATATTGGCAAGGAAGCGGCTTTTAGCTTCATTCGCCAGTTTTGCGGTGCGGATCGCGGCATGCAGCTTGTTAATCAGAAACGCGGAGTAGAGTGGAATCAGTAACAATAACAACAGCAGGCTGTAACCAATCGGTTTGTGATGAATATCTGCCCAGTACTGACCATTGAGTAAGACGATGGTAAAACCGATAATGCCGACAGCCAGCGAGATATACAGATAGCGGCTACCGTAACGGAAACCGTTACCCAGTATCACCCAGAGATAAATAACAAATAGAAAGACACTTTCATCACCGGCGAAAAACATCAGAATCGACAGTGAGGTTAAGTCCAGCAAAATGCCGGCAATCCGCCTGACAGAAGAGGGTCGTGGATTGAGAAAAATGGCGATGGCAATAACGATGGCGCCGGTGTAGTAACCCAGTGTGATCAGGCTGGGGGTTGAGAACAATGTTTGATGCCACTGTTCCCCACTGGCCCAGGGAACACCGAAATAAAGAAAAATAGCGAGACCGATAGCGAGGCGGATTTTTATCGCCTGTTCAGGTTCACTATCTCCTGTCTGGGGCAGGAAGCCCTTCTTCTTTTGGTTTGACTCGGCCTTGAGCGCTTCATCCATTTGAGACTATCTCATCACCGGGTTCGTCTGCATAATCGGCCTGAATCTGTTTGATATTGTCGATGCGTTGTATAAATGCGTCGACACATGCTGGATCCAGGTGGCTGCCGGCCTGTTTCTGAATGTAGGCGATGGCTTCATCGGTATCCCAGGCATGTTTGTAGGGTCTGGACGAGACCAGGGCATCAAACACATCAGCCACGGCAACTACACGCGCAATCAGCGGGATTTCTTCACCCTTGAGACCATTGGGGTAGCCTTTACCGTCAAACCGCTCATGGTGGTTAAGGGCAATAATGGCACCGATTTGCATATAACGCGATTGACTATCGGAGAGAATAGCGTGGCCGATTGTGGTGTGGGTCATCATGATGTCCCACTCGTATTCATTCAGTTTGCCGGGTTTAAGCAGGATACCGTCTGGTATACCGATCTTGCCGATATCATGCATGGGAGCGGCATATTCCAGATCATCGCATTCTTCTTTGCTGAATTTGCCCATGGCCTCTGCAATTTGCCGTGAATATTTGGCCATCCGCAGTACATGGTTGCCAGTGCCTTCATCACGATACTCGCCGGCTCGGGCAAGACGCAGAATGGTCTCTTTTTCACGCTGGATGATTTGTTCGGTGGCGACTTCGACTTGTCTCGCCAGCCAGTCTGCACGATCCTGGATGATCAGATGCTGTTCATGCATTTTAAGCAGGTTCCGGCAACTGGTGCGACATTCAATCTGGTCAATCGGACGGGTGAGAAAAGCGGTTGCGCCGGCTTCAAGTGCCTCATAGCGGACTTCTTTTTCGCTCACCACGGTGATCATCATGATGGGCACGCTCTCACAATGCGGTTTTTTTCTGATAGCGCGAATGAGTTCAATACCGTCAATCTGCGGCATGCGGTAGTCGGTAATGATCAGGTCAGGCTCGTGTTGTTCGACCCAGTCCAGTGCTTCCAGAGGGCTGCCTAAAGCAGTGACATCGAGCTTATCGTCGACTTGCTGAATGATTTTCTGCAGAATCGTCCGGCCGGTTGTTTGATCATCAATGATCAGGACCTTCTTTTTCTTTTTCAGAATACTCTGCCTCCTGGCACTCATATACGGCTGATTACTGAGCTGTTCTGTGTCGTTGCCAGTCAAGATAACGTTACCTCATTATCGTGGCGTTTCTGACTGTGCATCCCGCAATGTTAGCCACATCTCTCTGCCGGCTTGTCCGTGACTCCTAGCAGCCGGTGTTCTTATCGTTGTTATGATCCATTTCTAAGAAGGATTATCCGCTCCATTATCGCCATTGATAATCATTTCGTCCAGCATCAAAAAGCCCGGCGAAATGTCAGGTTATAACGGTATTGCCCAGTGAGAGGATGATGTGAGAGTTTGACCGGCTGGATGCCATGAAAGCGCAGACGATCAATACCGCCCCAGACAACGACATCACCGTGTTGTAACAGATAATGCTCGGGTTTGTCTCGTCTTTGCAGTCCACCAAACAGGAAGATAGCTGGTACGCCCAATGATACTGACACGATAGGGGCGGAAAAATCCTTTTCGTCCTTGTCCTGATGCAGTCCCATCCCGGCTCTGGGTTGGTAACAGTTGATCAGACAGACATCGGGATCAAAGTCTTCAAAGCCACAACTCGCAGCGGCCCTGCTGGCCAGGGTTTTAAAAAATAGCGGCATATCAGGCCAGGCCTGTCCTGTTTCCGGATCGGTCTGCTGATAGCGGTAACCACGCCGGTCAGTGACCCAGCCACAGTCACCACAGTTGCTCAGTTGTGCTGCCATTTTAAAGCCCCTTGGCGTGGACATTTGGCGGAAAGGGGCTGCTGCCGTGATTTGCTGGATAGCCGCTAGTAGCGCCTGGTCTTCAGCTGACGCAAAACCAGGCAGGATAAAACTGTCTTCACTGATTTGCCTGATACCGGGTTCGCTCATAGTTGCTTTAGCTTTTCCCCCAGCTTGAGACCGCTGGTGAAGGCAGCCTCGACCCGGCCTTTGATACACCAGTCACCACAGGCGGCTAACTGTAGTTCGGGGTCGATGTAATAAGCGGGGAGTGTCTGTTTAGGCAGGTTGGCATAAACCCAGCGTTTCAGGTCCACAGCCTCGATTAACTGGGGATCGAGGCCGGTTACGTTAATGACACTGTCAATCAGATGCTGTTTGACCCATTCAATATCGTCATTTAGATGTGCCTGGGCCCATTTGTTTGTTGCATGAATCATCAGGCTGTGTCCCTGACGACCCGGTTTGCTGCTGTTGACAGAGATCCAGCTGATATCGGCATTTTTAACCAGTGCGGCTTCAAACGCTAATGCCGGATCTGCTTTCAGGCTCAGCATCAGGGCATAACAGGGTTTCATCTTTGCGTCTGCAACCGCTTTATAGTCGGAAAATTCGGGCGGTAACAGTGACAGCGTCTGTGGCGCAGGCAAAGTCAGGGCCACCCAGTCAAAGGGGCCGTATGATTGTCCCCGGGTATCCTGGAGTTGCCAGCTGTTATCCTGGCGCAACAGTTCGATAATTTCAGTGTTGTAATGGATGGGGTGTGACTGTGCCATCGCGCGCCCGATGGCCGCCATATCGGGTATACCGACATAATGCGGATATTCTTCATCCCACTGTCGATGAGCCTGGACAACAGGGCCATCCATCTCAACAAAACGGGCTTGCCAGTCGGCAGCATAGCCTTCAGCCATCATTTGCTGCATAAACTGTTTAAATTGCGGAGAGCGTGCGGTAAAAAACTGGGCGCCATGGTCAATCGGCTGGTCAGCGATCATTCGGCTGGCAACCCGGCCGCCGGGAGCGACTGATTTCTCAAACAGGTGGTAGTCAATGTGGCTTGGGAGCCGGCGGGCCAGTGACAAGGCGCTGATACCTGCTCCGATAATTGCAATTGATTTCATGACACGCTTTCCTTAATCAACATCGCTCGGACAGGTGAGAGTATGAAAAGTGCCGCTACTACGGCAGCTTGAGGCAGATAAAACCGCGGTTTTTATTGAGCAGTGAAGTGATAGCTACCGCTCATTGATCTGGTCCTTTTCTCACTGAATTGACCGGGCCTGCATCGCTGATGGGGTGATGTCGAGGACCGCAACGGCACCGTCACAGCTTAGGCTCTCATGCCTGCTTCGTCATTCTTTTCCACAAACGCTTAATGGCTTTGCGGCCATAGCGACGCTTGAAATTGACCTTAAAGTCATACAGATAAAAAGGTAGTCGATAACGCCAGATGAAGGTTTTTGGTTTTCGCATGCCTTGCAGATAGTGACCGACCAGGTAGTCGCGCCCGGCCCAGTGCAGCTTATGGCAAATCCGTGTCAGGTCAGAAAGACGTTGATTCAGCGGTGTGCTGTGATTGTAAAAACGGGCACGGTTAATATCGATCAGGGTAAAGCTCAGACGCTGGTCGGCCGCTTTCTTGATTAGAATATTGCCACCGGCCAGATCCCGGAAAAATACGCCATGCTCATGCATACGCAGCAGAAATGCAGCCAGTTGATGATAAGCCTCATGAGCTTCGATGCCTTCGAATTGTTCTGCGCCATCACGATAGGCGATCAGCATTTCGCGAGCAGAAAAATCATGATCAACCTGTTCACAGACAAACAGATTCTGCAGCATCGACTTGTCATTATCTTTTTCAAAGTAGGCTAATGGCTGGGCAGTTGGGATTCCCCGACGGGACAGTTCTGCGGCGGCAATCCAGCTGCGGTGGGCTTTACTGGGTTTGAAACAATCCAGAAGGCGTTTATGCGGATGCATTTTCAGCGGCTTTTTCGCGACCACAGTCTGTCCTGCCGGACCAGCAACTGTCCAGATGATATTGCGTGCTTTACGCAGTGTGGTCTCATTGGTTGCTTCAGCTAAGTGATCCGGATGCAGTTGCTCAGCCAGTGAATTGGCTTCAGCTTCATTGTCAGCGATGAGCATCCCATGCCAACCGTTGCGGTGATAGGGATAATAGTGTCCGGTAGCACGGTGCGCGTAGATTGACTCAAGCGGGTAAGGTGCTTGCAGCGGTTTGATCGTAATATTTTCGGTGAGTGGCCAACTCAGATAAATCGGCGATTCAGTGATAAACTGGGGCGTTTCATTGAAAGCGACGCCGTCGCGGTTCTCAATCCCGGCTTTGGCAATATCTGAAGTCTGATACAGGGCTTCCAGTTCACAGGCTTTGCCATTAATGGTCCAGGCGACATGAATGCGTTTTGATTCAGCCCGGAAAACATGGACTTCCAGGTTTTTTGCTGTTTTCAGGGGACCTTCGTAAACTGAGCCAGGGAGCAGGGCATTGAATTGTTTCATTGCATAAAAAGCGGGCCTCAGGCGGAAATTCGGCAAGTCGCCAAGAATGCTTTTATAGTGGGTAATGCGCTCCAGTTCAGGATAACGGCCACTGCCATCATCAATCAGTCCTTCACGCCAGCACACCATGGGCCCCCAGAATGTGCGGCGCATGGCGCCGGAGGCCGCCAGTAAGACCATGTAACGACTCAGGTAATCGGCCATTTTCTCTTCGCTGTTTTCCAGCAGGCGCTCGATGCGTGGCAGGGTCCAGAAAGCGGATGGGGACACCATTTTATCAACCCCTTTACGCGCCCCGATGCGATGCAGCAACCGGGCTTTTTTGACCAGGTTCACCTTGAGCAGGGTGGCCCACTGAAAGCCTAAAATTCGGTGATCGAAGCGCTCCGGCTCGGTTACCCGTTCACTGAACAGATTATTGGTATGGAAATCCGGCAATACGCCGTTTCTACGCAGCCGCTCCAGTACAGCAAAAGTATAGAAAGGTTCGAAGTCAGAAATATTGGGGCCGGCAATCTTGATATTACGGCCTTTGATTTCTTCATAAGCAATCTGCCAGGTGGTGAAAAAACCCTTGGTGTCATAACCGGCCCAGCGGCGACGATTGATGGTTGAGCCGACCTCAATGGTGTGGACCCGGTGGCCGTATAGGTCACAGATATTGTCGACAAACTCCCGCCATTTCTGCTGTTCGGCTTTCTGTCTCATGTTACGCGCCACTTCAAAAGGTTGGACCAGATGCAGCAGCACTTTTAGATCGGTGGTTAGCAGCTTTTCCAGCAACCGGGCGGTATCTGCATTCTCATCGCCATAACTGAAGTCAATACGGACATTTCTAACGCCCAGTTCCTGCAGCTTTTCCAGCAGATAATCATCGACGGCGGGATCAGGCGATGCCGCCACCCCGACGCCGGAAAAGTCAGCAGCTACCTTGTGTGAGTGAGGCGGGATATGACCTTTCCTGAAGCGTAAGCCGCCTTTGAGCACATGACTCAATGCATTCAGTAACAGCTTGCTGTCCATCACGGCGGGAATCGACTTTTTATTTGATTTGGCTGTTGTCTGCCCGGTCATTTTGTTATCCAGTTTTGGTGGCGTGTAGTTGCAGAAAGCGGAGAATGTCTGCTCAAAACGGGCAGTAAGCACGGAGGCTTCAGCCAGTCACGTCTAGACAGTAAAGCACAATATTTTGAATCTTTTGCTGATTGAGCTCAACTTAAACTTGGTAAGTGGGGTGCTGCTCCCTCACCACCACCATGACTGTGGCTATAACAGCGCATCACACTGCCGAGTTTGTCAGTATCGCTCAAAGCCAGCATAATCGGCCGGACAACAAAACATAATAATGATGCCGCTGACGGTACAGGAAGAGAGAAAATCATGAGTGCAGAGCTGTACGAAAAGGTGAAGCAGAACACCAAATTTCATCAACTGGTCGCCAGACGTGCCCGCTGGGCCTGGGGCCTGGCGATGGTCATACTGCTGATGTATTTTGCCTTTATCCTGCTGATTGCGTTTACTCCGCAGTGGTTGGCCGAACCGATTATGGCCGGTAGTGTTATCACCATCGGTATCCCCCTGGGACTGCTGGTCATTATTGTGGCTTTTGTGTTGACAGGCATCTACGTGCACAAGGCCAACACCGATTTCGACCGGATCAATCAGCAGATTATCAGTGAGACAGAACAATGATCGGATGGCAGGCACTGATATTCACGCTCTCTGCAGGGCTTGCATCCGCCGCTAACGCTGAGGCGATCAGTGGTGAAGTCCAGAAGCAGCCTTTAAACCTGCCGGCGATACTGATGTTTCTGTTGTTTGTCGTCGCGACGCTGATGATCACCTACTGGGCGGCAAAACGGACACGTTCAACCTCGGACTATTATGCGGCCGGGGGCGGCATTACCGGTCTGCAGAACGGGCTGGCGATTGCGGGCGATTATATGTCTGCTGCCTCGTTTCTGGGGATTTCCGGACTGGTGTTCCTCTCAGGCTATGATGGCCTGATTTATTCGATTGGTTTTTTGATAGGCTGGCCGCTGATTCTGTTCCTGATAGCAGAGCGGCTGCGAAATCTTGGCCGTTATACTTTTGCTGATGTGGCCTCTTACCGGTTGGAACAATTACCGATAAGGACGCTGTCTGCTTTCGGTGCCCTGGCGGTTGTAATTCTGTATCTGATTGCTCAGATGGTTGGTGCCGGGAAATTGATTCAGATTCTGTTCGGCCTGCCTTATGAACTGGCGGTAGTCATCGTCGGTGTGCTGATGATGCTGTACGTCACCTTTGGCGGCATGATTGCGACAACCTGGGTGCAGATCATCAAAGCAGTGCTATTGCTGTCAGGTGCAACCTTTATTGCCCTGATGGTGCTCAATCATGTTGATTTCGATTTGGAGCAGCTGTTTCGCCAGGCGATTGCCGTGCATGAGAAGGGAGAGGCGATCATGGGACCGGGGGGACTGGTCTCTGATCCGGTCTCAGCTATTTCCCTGGGCGTCGCGCTTATTTTCGGCACGGCGGGCCTGCCTCACATTCTGATGCGTTTCTTCACTGTGGCTGATGCCAAGCAGGCGCGGCGCTCGGTGTTTTTTGCCACCGGTTTTATCGGCTACTTTTACATGCTGACTTTCATTATCGGTTTCGGCGCGATTGTATTGATTTCCACCAATCCCGACTTTCTCAATGCCGATGGCGGGCTTATCGGCGGTAACAATATGGCGGCGATCCATCTGTCACAGGCCGTCGGTGGTGATATTTTTCTCGGTTTTATTTCTGCTGTCGCTTTCGCGACTATCCTGGCGGTGGTCTCCGGCTTGACCCTGGCAGGCGCTTCGGCGATTTCGCATGATCTTTATGCCAGTGTTATCAAAAAAGGACAGGCTTCCAGCGACAGGGAAATCAGCGTGTCGCGGATAGCAACTATCGTGCTGGGAATGGTGGCGATCGTACTGGGTATTCTGTTTGAGAGACAGAATGTCGCTTTCATGGTCGGTCTGGCTTTTGCTATTGCGGCCAGTGCCAATTTCCCGATTCTGATTCTATCGATGTACTGGCACAGGTTAACCACGCGCGGTGCGCTGGTGGGCGGCTTTGCCGGATTGGCGACCGCGATTGTACTGGTCATTCTGGGCCCGATTGTCTGGGTTGATATCCTGGGACATGCTCAGGCGGTTTTCCCGTACAAATACCCGGCGCTGTTTTCAGTGCTGACGGCATTTGTTCTTATCTGGCTGTTTTCAGTCACCGATAACAGTGAGCGGGGAAGAAAAGAGCAGGCATTGTTTGAGCATCAGTTCATTCGCTCACAAACCGGTATCGGCGCTCATGGCGCCAATAACGAACACTAGAGTGGAGCGGGTGATGGGAATCGAACCCACATCATCAGCTTGGAAGGCTGAGGTTCTACCATTGAACTACACCCGCCGGATTCCTGCCTGAGACCCGGACTTCTGCTTATTGTTCCCCGAGCATCGGGTCATTACAGCCTTTGCCGGTGTGCATGCCCATCAACATTGTTCTACGTTGCTCTGCGGCTTTGAGGCGCTCTTCGGCCGATTGCTTATTATTGTTGACCACCGCATTAGCCCCGGTGGTCGCCACGGCGGCACCGGCACCGCCACCGAGCAGTCCCGCGAAATGGCCAGCAACACTGGCACCGATACCAGCCAGATTACTGGCGGATTGGCTCGATTTAGCCTCTGCCATGACGTTTTCCATCGCTGTGATCTCGGCATTGATTTCATCACAGTTCATCTGACTGTCGCCGGGCTGGCTGACATGAATAATGGTATCTGTGTTGGCAAAAACACTCATGCTGAGCAGGCTGATAACCAGTAAAGCTGATGATCTCATTATTTTCACTTCTCTTCTCCTCGCAGATGGTGACCCTAACTGTAAATGTAAAAGAAATGTGAATTAGATCAAGTTTTTTGTGGTTTTAAAGGGAAGGGGGCTGCTGGTTGGTAGAGGAAAAGGCTGTTTGCTCAGACTCCAGTTGCTGTGAGGTCAGCATGGTTTGAAGGCTGAGTACCATGTTGCTCAATCTGCTGGTGGCAAACTTCAGATCGTCTACTTCTTCCTGCAGTGCCCGTATTTTGTCGCTCATTTTCATTGTTTAACACCAAGATAACCTGACCATAGCTTCAGCTACTGCGGCGGAAATTTATGTGAAAAAACAGGGCTTGATGTGACAATTCATATAAGCAAGCTTAGTGGCCTTGGGAAACTCTGTTTCGACCGCTATTTTTTGATTCATACAAGGCGTTATCCGCTCTTCTCATAAAGTCTATCAGGGACTCGTCTCTGTGCAGTTCCACGACACCAAAACTGGCACTGACCTCAAGTGCTTCCGGCACTAACTCCATCTGAATAACGTTTCGTAATTTTTCAGACACCGACAGAGCATGGGCAATGGGCGTATTCGGCAACAACAGGGCAAACTCATCGCCACCCCAGCGCGAAGCCAAATCAATCTGTCGCAGGTTGCTACGTAAAATTTCTCCCATGCGGATGAGCACGCTGTCACCGGTCGGGTGGCCATACTGATCGTTAATTTGTTTGAACTTATCCAGATCCATCACGATGAGTGAGAGTGGCTCACTGAAACGTTGGGCACGGGCAATTTCACTTTCCAGGCGCTGCTCAAAACTGAAACGATTGGAGAGTGAAGTCAGATAATCAATACTGGCATTACGCTCAGCTTCGGCGGCTTTTTCTGACAATTCCTTATTGAGTCTTGTCAGATCATGAGTTCGAGCATCAATGATGTTCTGCAGACTTTGCTTCTCGTAGGTGTTTAATTCATCCAGGTGTTTAAGTGCGTCGATGTCCTGGTGGGCGCCGATCATTCTCAGCACGTTACCGTCACTATCCTTATTTACTATTAGCCCCGTGTCCTTTATCCACAATGGTCTGCCGGAGCTGGTCATACAACGATATTCTATTTCATAGCTGTCAGAACCACCGCTGATGTATTGCTCAAAATGGTGCATGACACGCGGGTAGTCATCAGGATGAATCACACGTTCCCAGGTGAAGACGTTATTTTCCAGGGAATGTGGATTGTAACCCAGCATTTTGTACCAGCCCGGACTGCGGTACACATAACCGGTATCAGCATGCCAGAACCAGATGCCGTCACTGACGATCTCCAGAAGGGCTTCAATGGCAATGGGATCGAATAAGGGGAGGTTAGATCTCACGGGACACCCTTTTTTTGTGACGCAGTTCTAATATGAGCACAGCTAAATAGGGTTTGTAAATATGGATTTTAATGTTTAGCTTTTAAGTCGACTCAATTTGACCGGTTTCGGTAGTCAGCATGAAAACAGACTGATGACTTATTCAGGATTGACTGAATGGATTCAGTCAATAAATAGCGACAGTAAAGACAAACAGCTAAAGCAACTCACCAACACCATTGATATCGTTAAATGGAAGAAAAAGCGGCATCAAGGTCTGGATGTAAAAGGCGGCTGCATTATGGTTTTTGAGTCAATGAATCTAATTTATTGCCACAAATCATCCAGCTGTTTGAAATTCCATTGGGAGGGATCTTCTGGTCCCTCGATGGATTCTCTACAGCTTGCCTGGGCTAAATCGATTGTATGCATTGGGATGGGCGCCCTGGCGCGCAAAGAAAAAAATACCCTGACTTTGGGCTTTACCAGGGATTCTGAGCCAGGCTCAATCACTACGGCTAACTTCTGTGATGAGAGCCTCACCAGTGACCCTACCGGGTAGATGCCAACAGATTTTACAAATGCTTCGAAAATAGGTTTGTCGAAATGCCCTTCCCAGCTTGCCATTCTTCGAATCGTTTCGGCAGGATCCCATGGTTTTTTGTAGGCTCGTTCTGAGGTGACAGCATCATACACATCGCAAATGGCACCCATTCGCGCTAACAGTGAAATATCATCATTCTGGAGTCGGTTTGGATAGCCCATACCATTTATTTTTTCGTGGTGGTGTAATGCGATATCCACCACTTCAGACTCAGCGCCGGAGAGCCTCAATAACTCTGCACCAGCCTGGGGATGTTGTTTCATGATGTCGTATTCAGCGTCCGTCAGCTTGCCAGGTTTATTTAATACGTCCAGAGGCATTAATGCTTTACCGATATCGTGCATTAAGCCACCTATGCCGGCGAGTCGTATCTGACTTTCTTCAAGGTTGAGCTGATGAGCCAGTGCTATCATCAAGGCACTGACTGCCACTGAGTGCATGTAGGTATAATCATCGTGTGTTTTGAGGCGGGCTACACTCAGAATTGCGGCTGAATTACGCTGTACCATTGCATTGATTTCATCAACCAGGGGCAGAACCTGTGTTGTATTGATTGCTTTTCCAAGCCGCGCATCGCTGTACATTGCCAACACTTGGGTTTTGGCTTCACTACAGAATTTGCGTGCCCGCTCTATCTCCGCTTCCATCGAAGCGGGTGGGCGGGACTTTTCCTTAGTTGTCTCTTTCGCAGGCGGATTCTCTGCAGCTTGTGCTATCTCCGGCTTGCTTTGCGTATTTTGGGGTTGAGTGGTGTTTTCTTCTAAGGTTGCTCCTTTTTGTTCATCAATCCATACCTCTTTGATCCCAGCCTGTCGAATACGTTTTATATCTTCCGGGTCTGTCAGAAGAAAACTGCTACGCCAGAAAGGATGTTTTATCCATGAACCACCTAATTTCTGGATATACATACCCAATTTGAGATCAGAAGATGAAATTCGCCGTGACAATTTTGAATCAACCTAGCATTTTGTTTTAAATACAAGGTATTAGTATGAACGTGAAAACAATGTATTGAAATAGCAGCAATCAATGAAATTCAAGTCCCTGACATTAGATTTTTCGCAGGCAATCTCAAACCTGTTCACCGCTGTCTTCAGCCATTCAGAGGGGACTGATGAGGGGCGCTTGATTGGTGAGCTAGCCAGTGCACTAGCTACTGCAATTGATGACGACAATATCCTTTGTTACGGGGCACTCAGTGACGACAAAGTCCTTGCCGCTGCGTTCTACACCCGCTTGTCTTACAGGACATCATCGAATGTTTTCATGCTTGCCCCTGTCGCCGTCATTACCGAACATCAAGGTGAGGGCATTGGGCAGCAACTCATTCACTTCGGACTCAATCAAATCAAGCAGTATGGTGTGGATTATGTTGTTACCTACGGCGACCCGGATTACTACCGGAGAGTGGGGTTTAGCGGTATTTCAGAGGACGCGGTGAGAGCGCCGTTCAAGCTCTCGATGCCAGAAGGCTGGCTGGGCCAATCACTGACAGGCAAGCCAGTTTCATTGGGCACTGAGCGACCTCGCTGTGTTGAGCAGTTCAACAAGGCCGCTTATTGGTAGTGCGCAGGTTTTGCGGAGTGGTCGTTGATTAATCGCCACACAGCTGTCGGTGATGGGACCTCAGTCAAAAATATCTTCCAAGACCAGCTTAAATCACAACAGATCATGCGCCGCCTGCCAGCCTGCTCACAGGTTTTTGTCGGTGACGGCGCCTTCAGAGGCAGAAGAGACCGTTTTGGCATATTTCGCCAGCACGCCGCGTGTGTAACGTGGTGGAACAGGCTGCCAGGCTTCGCGTCGTTGTTGAATTTCTTCATCGCTCAGGTGAAGTTGCATGATGGCGTTTTCGGCGTCTATTGTTATTTCATCACCATTTTCAACCAGTGCAATCGGGCCGCCATCAAAAGCTTCGGGGGTAATGTGGCCAACGACAAAACCGTGGCTGCCGCCAGAGAACCGCCCGTCAGTAATCAGGGCTACATCGTTACCCAGGCCTTTGCCAATAACGGCAGAAGTGGGGCTGAGCATTTCCCGCATGCCCGGCCCGCCTTTGGGACCTTCATAACGGATGACGATGACATCACCTTTCACCACGGTGCCATTGAGAATATCCCGCTGTGCCTCTTCCTCTGAGTGGAACACCCGGGCTTTACCGGTAAACCGTAAGCCTTCTTTACCGCTAATTTTAGCCACAGCCCCTTCAGGCGCTAGATTGCCCTTGAGAATGACTAAATGGCTGTCTTTTTTAATGGGCTGGTCAAACGGGCGGATAATATTTTGATTGGCAGGGTAGGGGGCGACACCGGCCAGGTTCTCTGCCAGGGTTTTGCCGGTCACTGTCAGACAATCGCCATGCAGCAGTCCGCGGTCTAACAGGCTTTTCATCAATGGCTGAATGCCACCGATAGCGATGAGTTCCGACATCATGTATTTGCCGCTGGGACGCAAGTCAGCCAATACCGGCACACGGCGGCCAATACGGTCAAAATCATCCAGGCTAAGTTCCACATCCACGGCATGGGCCATCGCTAACAGATGCAGAACAGCATTGGTCGAGCCACCCAGTGCGATTAATGCGGTAATCGCATTCTCAAAGGCCTGCCGGGTCATGATGTCGGTGGGTTTGATGTCCTGTTCCAGCAATGCCATAACGGCAGCGCCGGCCCGGCGGCAGTCCTCGGCTTTTGAAGGAGAGACCGCTTCCTGCGCAGAACTGTTGGGCAAACTCATCCCCAGGGCCTCAATCGCTGAAGCCATGGTATTGGCTGTGTACATGCCACCGCAGGAACCGGCGCCGGGAATCGCCGTTTCTTCGATCTGTTTTAATTCCGCCGCTGACATATCGCCGCGTGCGTGTTTTCCCACGGCCTCGAACACCGAAACAATATCAGTGTGGTTTGCGCCGGGCTGGATGGTGCCACCGTAGACAAAGACCGAAGGGCGGTTTAGGCGGGCAAGGCCGATCAGGCAGCCGGGCATGTTTTTATCGCAGCCACCAATGGCGACCAGTCCATCAAATCCCTCACAGCCGGCAACGGTCTCGATTGAGTCGGCAATGACTTCACGTGACACCAAAGAATATTTCATGCCAATGGTGCCATTAGCAATGCCATCAGAGATGGTGATGGTGTTAAAAATAACCCCTTTAGCGCCTGCTTCGTCAGCACCCTCACAGGCAAAATCAGCCAGTTTGTTGATATGCATATTGCAGGGCGTGACCATGCTCCAGGTGGAGGCGATGCCAATCTGAGGCTTTTGAAAATCAGCATCATTGAAACCAACCGCCCGTAACATCGCTCTGGCCGGTGCTTTACCGGTTCCATCTACGACTGGGGATGAATGTTTTCGCTTATCTGTCATGGCCTGAACTCACCGCGTTATGAATTTATGAGCACTTTAACATCCAAGTCGAACTGAACCTCTTTGATGATGTAATTCGATATGGATATATCAATAGTCTGAACCCAGAAATTACATCACCGAAAGGATAAAGCCCAGATCACAAGGCTTTCTATTTACATAGACCAGCCAGGCTCCGCTCCCTGGGTTTAGAATTCGTCGCTGGGAAACAGCCCTGTTATAATGCCCGACCATTGTCCCCGTAGCTCAGCTGGATAGAGCGTCCCCCTCCTAAGGGGAAGGTCGCAGGTTCGACTCCTGCCGGGGACGCCACATCGACGCGGCCATCCGCTTTGAACGTTACAAACTTTCAAACTCAACTGTATTTATTTTCACCTGAGATCTTCATTTCATCATCTGTTGCCGATAGGCTCTGGGTGAGTACAGATAGCGTGCTTTAAAGACGCGACTGAAATGTGAGAAGTTTTTAAAACCACACCTGAAGGCAATATCAGTGACACTCAGGTGGGAGAAAAAGGCGTTGCTAAGGTAGTGTTGGCTGCGTTCCAGTCGCTTTTCGGTTAAGAATCTCATCACCGACGTGTTTTGGTGATGAAACAGTTCATTGATGTAACGGATTGATAGCTTCACCCCCTGCGAGATCTCCTCGGCATTGAGATTTTCATTATCAAGGTGAGTCTGAATATATTGTTTGATACGAAACAGTGACAGTGCCTTTAGCGTGGAAATATTGCTGTGCAGACCGCCACTTTCTATCAGACTCTCTTTTACTATCTCCAGAATCGGCTGGGAGAAAGCTTCAAATGTATTTTTGTCCATCCAGTGAAGGTGCTGACAGAGCTGCTGTAACGTGTTGATGTTGTCACGATGGTGGTGACTGGAAAGGTGTGTCGCGGTGAGTTGGTCGATGTTTTGAAACTCTTTTTCGAACTGGGCTCTTGGAATCGAGATGATGAGTTTGGAAAAGGGCTCCGGAATGCTGATTTTGTGGGGCTCGGTCGCATCGTAAATCGTCATATCCCCCGGCCGCAGAAAAGCCTCACGGCCACCTTGTTCCAGCTTATAGCTGCCTGCCAGTAGCAGCACAGCAAAATAGGCATCCTGGGAAATAGTCGTGGGTTCAGACGGCAAGCGTTCCAATTGAATCGGGTTGGAGCGAATAGGAGAAAAACGCAGACCACTGAGTAAGGGATAGATCTGCATGTCGTTGAATAACCTGACCTGCCTCGGGGGCTTGACCTCGACATTCGCATATTCTTTACCGATGATCTCACGCAACCACTCCTGCCGGTATCTTTCAGGTTGCGTTTCAGTGTTGAAGCGACAGCCATTCAGGCGTTTCAAACTCGCCGTAATAGGATCGTTCTGCGCCATTATTCACACCTGTTTCAGCATTGCTTGACTGGATCAACATAACACCGACTGGGAAAAGTCTCATCCATTTTGACTCGGCATAATCCATCAAAAAACAATGGAGAGAGCGATGCAGAGTCAAGAGTTTAATGGACACCTGGTGTTATTGCGAGGCGCATGCCTGTGGATCCTGATGGCGTTGATACTCGCCTGGTGCATGGTGGGTATCTACAACGATGTGCCTTTATTCAGAACCGTTTTTGAAGGAGAGTTTAAGCGCGTACTTCAGGCACATCTGGATTTTCTGATAATGAGCGCACTCATTCTTGGATTCTATGCGACAAAAGTCAGTCTGCCCTGGCATGTCAGATGGGCAATGGTCGTGGGGGCTTTTACTAACTCAAGTTTATTCATGATTCAGGCCGTTTTCCCAACGACCGACCCGGAGTCAGTGACTTATGTCACTTCAGGTTTCTGGGCCAGTCTGTTCAATATCTATCTCTACAGCAGCCTGATTATGACCAGTTATGGTTTTGGCAAAGGCGCTGTTCTGGTGCTCAAGTCCACATTCAGGCATCCCAATACTGAGACAGCCGAGACGCCTTAAGGCTAGACAAGCCTGAAGTCAATCTGATGTCACTGAGCTTTCAGTCTCCGCATATTTTGTTACTGGTGCCCCTGGCTGCATTGCCCTGGCTCGTCATCAACACTGAAAAAGTGGTGACCTGGGATAGATTCATACCCCATGACCCTTTATCCAGTGTGATTGACCGAAGCCTCAAAATACTCGGGTCTGTTGTGATTGTGAGCCTGATTGTGGCTTTATCGGGGCCTTATTTACCTGAATATGAGACAGAACAGATTGCCACGGGAGCAGAATTTGTCATTCTGCTCGACAGAAGCAGGAGTATGGATGAGCCATTTGCTGTGGAAAACAGTGCACAGAAGGTGAACCGCGATCTGACTAAAAGCAAGCGTGCTGCGGCAGTAAGACATTTGACAGCGTTTATGCAATCCAGGCCCGAAGAGCGATGGGGCTTTGTGATGTTCAGTAATAAAGTGATGCCTTTATTGCCACTGACACAGAATAAACAGGCCGTGCTGGCGACAATAGAGGCAAGTGGTCTGGGAAAGGGGATGTCAGAGACAAACTTAGCTCAGTCATTGCGCCAGGCGGCAGACTATTTTGAAGAGCAGACATACAGGGGAAGTCGTGTTGTGCTGCTGGTGTCGGATGGCGGCGAAACGTTTCCAGAACGGGCGCAACAACAAATCAGTGAGGTTTTTCAGAAACACCGACTGTCGCTGTATTGGATTTATCTGAAGTCGATGGATGAATTTTCTCTGGAGGAAACAACTGACGAACCCATGTCATGGCGTGAATTGCCAGAAAGAAAACTGCATCAGTTTTTCTCTGGCATGCCGATTCCATACAAGGTTTTTGAGGCCGATAATGAGGCTGAGTTTTCACAGGCCATCCTGGAAATTCACCAACAGCAATCAGAAAATATCCGGGTTCAGCGAACGCAGCCAAAACAAGCCAAGGCGAATGTCTTTCTGGGGATCGCACTACTCACCTTGCTGCCGCTCGTTATCGTGAGACTGTATTCCTGGTATGGCATGAGAGCAGTCAGTCGCTGATGCAATGAAGGTGGCAAAGCCGATTCAGCGCAGCTGATAACGCTTTTATATGTACAGTGTGATATCCGCCTCGGAGGCAAATTCGAGAAAGGTTGCGGCGCCGCCACTGCTGATACCTTCAACGAAGTCCTGATGTTTGAAATCGAACAGATCCACGGTCATCTGACAGGCGATTAACTCGACACCGGACTCAATACAGATTTCTCTGAGTTCCTCAACGCTGGCGACACCTTTCTTTTTCAATTTGCGTTTCATCATCCAGGTAGCAAATCCTTCCAGCCCCGGCAGAACCTGCACGATGCTGGGTACCGTTACCGGCATGGGCATCGCCGGATTGCCGAGAGGAGATACTTTCAGGTTCAACTCTTTATTGAGCAGTTGCAGTCCGTAGAAGGTGAAGAAGATTTTGGCTTCGAAGCCCAGCGCTGCCGCCGTCGAGGCGAGCAGGAATGGCGGATAAGCGCCGTCCAGTGTGCCTTTGCTGGCGATAATGGCGAGTTTCTTAGCCATTGGCCTCTCCCTTTTCAATAATGAAATGCAAATGACCCTCGGTTTCCGAGCTGTCAATCAGCGGATTACCGGTCATTTTGCAGAAGGCAGGAATATCCTTGTTCGCCCCACGGTCGGTTGCAATCAGGTGAAGTTTTTGCCCTGCGCTCATATCGGCCAGCGCTTTGCGGGCTTTTAATACCGGAAGTGGACAATTGAGACCGGATGAGTCAATTTCTACATCAAATTCTGACATACTTGCGATCCAGGAATAGTTCAAAATAATGGATTAATGATAAACGGAATTACATTCATTGTCTTGCCGGAACCCCTGTCACGGGGGATGAGTCTATGCACTGTATGAAACGATTATTCACCTTAACTTTACTGGCCTGCCTGTCGTTGCCGCTGACACAGACTCATGCCCTCGACATCGCCTTGCCGGAAATGGGGGATAGTGCGGGTGCCTTAATTTCACCCCGTGAGGAATATGACATCGGCCAGGCCTTTTTCTGGCGCCTGCAGCAATCTACAGAATTAATCGAAGATCCCGAAGTTAACAGTTATATCCAGTCTCTGGGATATCGTCTTGCTGCTAACAGTGATGAACCGGGGCTCGACTATACCTTTTTTATGCTTCCTGATCCGGCGGTCAATGCCTTCGCCGCCCCCGGCGGCTTTATCGGTGTTAACAGTGGCCTGCTGTTGACTGCGGAAAGTGAGTCAGAGCTTGCCTCAGTCATAGCGCACGAGATTGCACACATTACGCAGCGTCATATCCTGCGAAGTTTTGAGCGCCACAAACGTATGACCATACCCCGCACCGCAGCCATGATCGCCGCGGCGCTGCTTGGGGCGGCTGACCCCAGGGCGGGTTCTGCTGCGATGATGGCAGTGCAGGCCGGCGATATCCAGAGTCAGCTTGATTACAGCCGTGCACATGAGGCCGAGGCCGATAATCTCGGGATGCAGACGCTGGTGGAATCTGGATTTGACCCTAATGCGATGCCCAGTTTTTTTGAGAAGTTGCAGCAGGCCAGCCGTTACTACGGGGGTGATAATATTCCAGAATTTCTTCGCACTCACCCGGTGACAACTTCGCGTATCGCCGATGCCCGTGGTCGTGCGGTAAAGTATGAGATGAAGCCACAGTTGTCAGACCGTAAGCAGTTCTACCTTATCAAGGAGAAGTTGCGGGTGATGATGATGGACGATCCGGCTGACCTGCTTGAGCACTACAAATCTGCGATGTCACGAGAAGATGACACCAATAAAGAAGCAGTCCGTTATGGATACACACTGGCGCTGTTAAAAAGTGGTCAGCACACACTGGCGAGAGAAGCGTTACAGCCGTTACTGGATAAAGACAAGGACAGGCTGGCTTATCAATTGGCGTTGGCTGACATCGAAATGTCTGTGGGCCGGGTTGAGGCGGCACTGGAAATATATGAAGATAACCAGCGTCTCTATCCGGATGATCAAGCGTTGACCATGGAACAGGTGAAAGCGCTGTTGAGAACAGGCCGGGCATTCGAGGCCGATAAATTGTTACAAACCCAGATTGAACTCGGTGAAACTTCCCGTCATGTTTATAAACTCCTGGCCCAGGCCAAAGGACAAATGGGGCAGAAAAGCCAGTCTCATAGCTGGCTGGCGGAGTATTATTACGAGTCCGGCCTGCTGAGAGCGGCAGCAGATCAACTGCAACTGGCCGCGCAAGCTGCCGGCAATGACGAATATCAACGCGCCAAAATCGCTTCAAGACTGCGAGAAGTTGAAGAAACCCTGGCACAAATGGAACAGTAACAGCATGACAGACCAAGCCGATCTGAAACGGCGCTCATTACTCAAAGGCGCCATCTCTGCCTCTACACTGGCTCTGGTTGCCAGTAGCGGATTATTACTGCCGCGTCGTCTTCTGGCGCACTGGCCCAGCGAGGCTTTCACTGCACAAACGCTCGAGGATGCCTTACTGGCACTGCTTGGTGAAGCCGAAGTTGCTGATGATAAGCAAATTGCTTTTAAACTGGGCGCGCCACCCAGTTATGCCGTCAACGGTGCCTCAGTCCCGGTTGAAATACGCAGTGAGCTGGCTCATATTGAGCGAATTGCCATTCTGGTGGATAAAAACCCTAACCCGCTGGCAATGAGTGCCGAGCTGACGCCCGATGTGGCTCTTCCCTTCAAAAGCATGATCAAGGTGGCTGAAGATTCTGAAGTGATTGCCGTAGTGCGTGCGGATGGTAAGCTTTACAGAACGTCCCGTGATATTGCAGTGGATATTGGAGGTTGCGCCTGATGGCGATTAAAGCAAGAGACAGAATACGCGCCAAGCTTAAAGAAGAGCTCACCACTGTCAGGGTTCTGCTTGCCCATCCAATGCATACTGGTCGTGGTGAAAACGAGCAGGGGGAACTGATTCCGGCGGAATTTATTCAGGATATTCGCTGCTGGCGAAATGGCACGGAGGTATTAACTATCAAGTGCGGTACGGCGACAGCACGAAATCCTTATTTTTCATTTCAACTGGCGGGCGGGGCCCTTGGCGATAAAATCATGGTTCGCTGGGTCGATAATCTCGGCGCTAAAGGGATTGCCGAGACCACGCTGTCATGAGCCTCAAGCTCAAGGTTAACCTTTTCTTCACCATTCTCTTGCTGGCCTCACTGATGGCCGGAACCGGCGTGTTGATTTCCAATGCCCGTCAGTCGGTTGAGAAAGAAGTTCAGGACACCATGGATGCTGCTGCCAGACTGATTACCCTGACCCTGGCCGACCGCCCCCTCAACAGGGAACTGGGTATCAATGAGCAGATGCATGAAATGATCAAGGCGATGAGTGAGATTCGCAGCCTTCATATTCTGCTGTTTGATACCCAGGGCCTGCTTTATGAGGGGGAGCCCGAACCAACCCTGGAAGTTGAGCCACCCGATTGGTTCGTCAAAATTTTGTTTCCTGAAATCACGCCTTTAAGTAAACGCTTTGGCAATGGCCACATGGTGATTTATGCCGCCCCCATGCAGGAAATCAGCGACCGCTGGCAGGATATCCGCAGCATCATTGGCCTGGGCATGGTCGTGTTTGTTTTTGTGAGTATTTTTTTGTACTGGGGTGTCGATTGGTTTTTGCGCCCCCTGCAGAGATTGCTACAGGCGCTGGCAGCGTTTGAAAGAGGGGATCTGCATTCCCGGCTTCCCAGTTTTACCTTGCCGGAAATGAACCAGATCAGCCAGACATTCAACCGGATGGGGCAGGCATTAGAGTTAAGCTCAGCCGAAAATCAGCGCCTGGCCATGCTGGTCAGGCAGTCTGGTGATGCCATTCTGGCTCTCGATCATGCGGGTAATATTACTTTCTGTAACTCCACGGCTGAACGCCTGTTCGCCAAGCAGACACCCGTATTGAAGGGCGAAGCGCTGGCTAATCTCGGTTTCGAGCATCAGCGTCAGGCCATCGCCAGTGTGCTGGAAAACTGTGAGACCATCGAAAATATGGAAACCACGTTGACGCGGCCCGATGGAGAGCAGTTGTCATTGTTGATGTCCAGCGTGCCGCTGTATGACAACAATCAGCAAATCATTGGTCTGGTTTGTACTTTGCGTGACATCACCGAATTAAAACAGGCGGAAATGGCGCGTAACCAGTTGCGTGAAACCCGTTTACTGACTAAACACATGGATGAGGTACAGGAAGCGGAACGTCGTCATCTGGCACGTGAACTCCACGACGAACTGGGACAGTGTCTTACCGCTATCAAGACCGATGCGGTGTTGATCCGTAATCGTACACAGGATAGCGAGCCTCGAATTCATGGCAGTGCTCAGGCCATTATCGATACCGCCAGTCATATCTATGATGTCGTTCATAATATGATCACCCGGCTGCGACCCAGTCCACTGGACGATTTGGGACTGGTTCCGACACTGGAACAGAGTGTTGCCAGTTGGCGTGAGCGAGAGCCGGATATCAATTTTGTCTTGCAAACCAGTGGCAAACTCGACAATCTCAATGAAGCTATGAATATGACCGTTTTCAGAGTGGTGCAGGAAGCCATCACCAATGCGGTACGTCATGCACAGGCCAGCCAAATCAACGTCCGGATCCATGCCGAACAGGACGGTAACAATGATGCGTTGACGATTAATATCAGTGACAATGGCAAAGGTATGGAGGTCAAGGACTTTCATTCAGATGTTGACTTCGGCCTGTTAGGAATGCGGGAACGGGTGCAGAGTATGGGCGGTGAGTTCACTTTGTTAAGCCAGCCTGGTGACGGTGTGGTGATTAAAATTAAGATTCCTCTGGGAGCGGACAGACTGATATGAGCCTAAACAAAACAAAAGTCTTGTTGGTGGATGACCACGAACTGGTGCGGGCTGGTTTTCGTCGTTTACTGGAAGATGGTGACAAATTCACTGTGGTCGCGGAATCCGGCAGTGGCGAGCAGGCTGTTCAGGATTTTAGTAAGCACCACCCGGATGTTGTGGTCATGGACATTTCGATGCCCGGTATCGGCGGTGTTGGTGCCATTGAACGCATCATTGCCAGAGAACCGAATGCCAGAATTCTGGTACTGAGTGTGCATGAGGACAGCGTATTCACAACCCGCGCTATGCAAGCAGGTGCTTTAGGGTTTATTCCCAAACGCAGTGCGCCGGAAGAAATGTTAAAAGCGGTGGATATGGTGGCGCAGGGGAAGACCTGTATCGCCCCTGAAATCGCGCAGCAATTGGCCATGCAGAAACTGACCGGTTCTGAAAATCCGCTGGATGTACTAAGCCAGCGAGAATTCGAGGTGTTTCGATTACTCGCCGAGGGTAAAACCGTCAATGATATTGCTGATATCCTCAGTCTTAGCCCCAAAACAGTGGGGACACACCACACCAACATCAAGCAAAAACTGAACGTGTCCAACTCAGCTGAACTGGCACGGCTGGCGATACGCAGTGGTCTGGTCGATGCCTGATCTTGATTCAGGAAAATCCTGAGTCACAGAGAGTAAATTCCTCTCTGGCTTTCTCAAGCGTCTGTGTAATCTACTACTTAACGAATCCCGGTGTCCGGTGTTTCGAGAAACCATAAAGAGGTGATTACTATGTGGACTAAACCAGAATATTCAGACATGCGTTTCGGTTTCGAAGTCACTATGTACATTTGCAACCGCTAATTGCATAGAGAAACCAAACTCAAAAAACCCGGCTCTGCCGGGTTTTTTTATGTCCGTTGATTTGGGGCATAGCTTAAAAAGGAAATTCTCCTATCTTCATCCTGACTGGGCAGCCATAAAATGATCTTTTTATTAGCGCGCCCCGATCATGAATCTCAGGTTCAGACTCAACCTTATTGTCACATTGATACTGCTGATCATATTGCTGTTCGGTGCAGTAATCACCGTGCACAATGCCCGAGAGAGTGTCCGTGCTGAGGTAGATTCAACAATGGATCTGGCTCTACACATGCTTGAGGCCGAACTCAATCATTTCAAGCGAACCGGTTTGATGAGCGCAGATGACGAAATGTCACCTTTCAATCTGGGTCGTTTATCCGGTGTTCGGCACCTGCGAATTGAGTTTTATGACAACCATGGTTTTCTGGTTGAAACCAACCAGGTCGAGAACGCGCACGATGAGGATGATCCACCCAGCTGGTTTGTGAACCAGATGCAGACAGGTCTGGATAACATGACGGTCAAGTCATTGCCAGTCTCTGTGAACAATCGCTCTATCGGCAAGCTTGTAATCAGCCCGGAGCCCGGTAATGAAATCAGTGAGGCCTGGGAAGAGACAAAAACCATGCTGGAACTGATTGCATTGTTCTTCATATCGGTCAATGTCGTCGTTTATGTCGCTGTCGGACTCTCCCTCAAACCCATCGACAGTATTATTGATGCCCTGACGGATATCGAGGCCGGCAATCTCGACCGGCGTCTGCCGATATTCAACCTGCCGGAAATGGCGAGTATCAGTCACAAGTTCAATGGAATGGCGTCTGCGTTGGAAATCAGTACGCGAAATAATCACCGCCTTACCCAACAAATCATTCACATGCAGGAAGCTGAACGTAAAAGTGTTGCTCATGAACTGCATGATGAGATCGGCCAACACCTGACCGCAATTCATGTTGATGCCTCGGTAATAAAAAGCTGTCGTGATTTGGACACGGCCAAGCGAAGTGCCGTCGCCATTGACGGGGTGGTCAGACAAATGATGGACATTGTCAGAACTATGCTCCACCGGTTGCGCCCCGGCGGGCTGGATGAAATCGGTTTCTTGGCGGCAGTTCAGGATCTTGTTAATACCTGGCAGGAGAGACATGACAGAGTGGATGTGTTCACCCGCATTGATGGCGATTTTTCCTCCCTGGATGAAAACGAGCAACTGACGCTTTACCGCGTTTTACAAGAATGCCTGACCAATATCAGTCGTCATGCTCATGCCGACGAGGTGAATATTTCCCTGCTGGAAGACCAGAAACACTGGCATCTCGAAGTGAAAGATAATGGTCAGGGCTTTGACCTGGATCGTCATCCACAACGCTTCGGGCTGGCCGGTATGCGTGAGCGTGTTGACAGCATTGGTGGTGAGTTGCATATCCACAGTCAATATCATCAGGGGGTGACCGTAGAAGTGACGCTAACTAAACAAGGAGAAAAGGCATGAACCAACTAATCAGAGTCATGCTGACCGACGACCATGCCGTGGTGAGATCGGGCCTCGGCAGATTGCTCGAGCAAAATGAAGGAATTCGCATTGTCGGTGAAGCGGAGAGTGGTGAGCAGGCTTACCAGACTTTTCCGGAGATCAATCCCGATGTTCTGGTGATGGATATGTCCATGCCGGGTATGGGGGGGCTTGAAGCGATGCGGCGTATTCTCAATCGCTGGCCTCAGGCTAGGGTAATTATGTTTTCGATGCACGAAAATGCCACTTTCGCGATTCAGTCAATGACATCCGGCGCGCTTGGCTATGTCGCAAAGTCAGGCCACGCTGAAGACCTTGTCAAAGCAGTTAGGGAGGTGGCGCAGGGTAGAAGTTTTCTGAGTTCAGATATGGCACAGAAAGTCGCGCTGCAAAGTCTGACCGGGGGCGATAATCCGGCACAGAAATTGACCTCACGTGAGTTTGAGGTCTTCAGGTTACTGGCCGAAGGGAAAATGGTTGAGGAAATTGCCCTTAGCTTGAACATCGGACATAAAACAGTCGCTAATTACCAGACCAGCCTCAAACAAAAATTAGGGATCAGCTCCCCGGTAGATCTGGTCAGGCTGGCGCTAAAATATGGTGTTATAAGCGAACATTAATGTATTTAAATTCAATGCAGTAACGAGTGTTTTCATTGCTTTTCTATGAATTGCTCCTATTTATTTTAGGATTTAATCATGATGATTATCAGGGCTTCTCGGCATAGCATGGATATATGCTCGAAACAGTCGTGCATCTATTGAATAAAACAATGATAGGGATTCAACTATGAAGCTGAAAACATTATCTCTGGCGATAATGTCGCTGACCGTCGCAGGTGCGGCGCATGCTGACGAATTGCTGACTATGCAGCAAAATGAAAATAACTGGGTGATGCCCGCGGGTAACTATGCAAACCAGCGTTATTCAGAACTGACACAAATCAATAAAGATAACGTCAAAGATCTGAACATGGCCTGGTCTTTCTCCACCGGTGTACTGCGTGGTCACGAAGGTAACCCGCTGATCATCGACGGCACCATGTATGTTCACACGCCATTCCCGAACATCGTGTTTGCACTGGATCTGAACAACGACGGCGCCATTAAGTGGAAGTACGAGCCTAAGCAAAACTACGACGAAACTGTGCCAGTCATGTGCTGTGACACCGTTAACCGTGGTTTGTCTTACGGTGATGGCAAAATCTTCCTGAATCAGGCTGATACCACCCTGGTTGCGCTGAATGCGGCTGACGGCAGTGTGGTCTGGTCTCATAAACGTGACGATGCGAAACGTGGTGCAACCAGCACGGCTGCCGCCCATGTTTTCAAGGATAAAGTCTTAGTCGGTGTCTCGGGCGGTGAGTTCGGTGTGCGTGGTTACATCAAAGCTTACAGCCTGGATGGTGAAGAACTCTACACCGCCTACAGCACGGGTCCTGACGATGAAATTCTGTTTGATCCGGAAAAAACACTGTCCATGCTGAAACCGGTTGGCAAAGATTCTTCATTGAAAACCTGGCAGGGTGATCAGTGGAAAATCGGTGGTGGTACGACCTGGGGTTGGTATTCTTACGATCCTGACCTGAACCTGTTCTACTACGGCTCGGGTAACCCATCAACCTGGAACCCGGTACAACGTCCCGGCGACAACAAGTGGTCCATGACGCTGTTTGGTCGTGATCTGGACACCGGTATGGCGAAATGGGCTTACCAAATGACGCCACATGACGAGTGGGACTACGACGGTGTGAACGAAGTGATCCTGGCGGAACAAAAGATCAACGGTAAAATGCGTAAAACAGCCGTTCACTTTGATCGTAACGGTTTCGCCTACACTATGGACCGCACTAATGGTGAATTGCTGGTGGCGGAAAAATTCGACCCGGTGGTTAACTGGTCAAACGGTGTGAACCTGAAAACCGGTCGTCATGATCGCGTTGCCAAGTACTCGACTGCCCGTAACGGTGAAGACGTGAACACCACCGGTGTCTGTCCTGCGGCGCTGGGTACTAAAGACCAACAGCCAGCCGCTTACTCACCACGTACCGGCCTGTACTATGTACCGACCAACCACGTGTGCATGGACTACGAGCCATTCGAAGTTGAGTATGTGGCTGGTCAGCCCTACGTTGGTGCGACTTTGAGCATGTACCCACCTGAAGGTGATTCCCATCTGGGTAACTTCATTGCCTGGGATGCGCGTGAAGGTAAAATCGTCTGGTCCAACCCGGAACGCTTCTCTGCCTGGTCAGGTGCATTAGCCACCGCTACTGATGTCGTGTTCTACGGTACGCTGGAAGGTTACCTGAAAGCGGTTGATGCCCAAACCGGTCGCGAGCTGTTCCGCTTCAAGACCCCATCCGGCATCATCGGTAACGTCAACACTTACAAGCATGATGGTAAGCAGTACATCTCCATCCTGTCTGGTGTGGGTGGTTGGGCTGGTATCGGTATGGCGATCCCAAGCCTGGAAAACGACTCAGATGGTCTGGGCGCAGTCGGTGCATACAAGTCACTGTCTAGCTGGACTAACCTGGGTGGTGTGCTGAGCGTATTCAGCCTGTAAGACCAAGACCCAATTCGATTAAGTCATTAATCGAACAAGTCTGACAAAAGGCCCGGCATCGAAAGATGTCGGGCTTTTTTATTTCATTTTATTGATGACTTAAACAACAAAATCCCAGAACTAAAATTTGGAAAAAGGGTCTCTTACTTCGGTTAATGAAGGTCTACGTATTTGGCTTAATACATTGAAATCGAGTTTTTCATTGAATTGCATCGTTTCCAGCATGAAAAAGGCCTGTAAGGACAATACCGATGATTAAAGTGATTCTTGTTGATGATCACGCTGTCGTTCGTTCCGGTGTGAAGCGACTGCTGGAAGAGCAAGTAGATTTGCAGGTTGTTGCAGAAGCAGATAGCGGTGATGACGCCTACAAACTCTATCATCAGCATCAGCCCGACGTGATGTTGATGGACATGAATATGTCCGGCTCCAGTGGTCTGGCCACATTAGGTCAGATAAAAGCACGTTATCCTGAAGCGAAACTGATTATGTTTACTTCGCGGACAGAAGTGGTATTTGCGGTTCAGGCTGTGGGTGCGGGGGCGAAGGGGTATGTTCTCAAATCGAGCACTGCAGAAGAGGTGATTCAGGCTGTCCGCCAAGTTGCTGCCGGTAAAAGCTATCTCAGTTCGGAAGTCGCTCAAGCTATAGCACTACAAAATATTTCAGCAGACGATGACCCTACGTGTGCGCTGACGCCAAGAGAGTTTGAGATATTTCGTCTTCTTGCAGAGGGGGCTGATATTGACACGATTGCCGAGACCCTTAAAATCGGCCAAAAAACCGTAGCCAACTATCAGACTCAGCTCAAACACAAGCTCAATATCAACACACCGGTCGAGTTAGTGAGACTCGCTGTCAAGCATCAAATTATCAGACTACAGTAATTAAAATTTACCTCAGAAAATTTCCTATATTTAGAAGGAAAAAATCCCATATCCGGGGTGATGTACTCCTAGTGAAAAGCAGGAATGTTCGGCATAGAGTAGTGACAGTGATTATTTTAATGATAGTCACCAACCAACTCTAATGCTTAGAAGAGGTAAATCTAATGAAGCTGAAAACATTATCATTAGCAATGATGTCACTGGCTGTCGCAGGCGCGGCACAAGCTGACGAATTGCTGACCATGCAGGACAACCCCAACAACTGGGTGATGCCCGCAGGTGATTATGCCAATACCCGTTATTCAGAATTGACACAAATCAATAAAGATAACGTCAAAGATCTGAACATGGCCTGGTCTTTCTCCACCGGTGTACTGCGTGGTCACGAAGGTAACGCGCTGGTCATCGACGGCACCATGTATGTTCATACGCCATTCCCGAATATCGTCTATGCGCTGGATCTGAACAACGACGGTGCCATCAAGTGGAAATACGAGCCTAAGCAAAACTACGACGAAACTGTGCCAGTCATGTGCTGCGACACCGTTAACCGTGGTCTGTCTTATGCCGACGGCAAAATCTTCCTGAATCAGGCTGATACCACCCTGGTCGCGCTGAATGCGGCTGACGGTAGCGTTGTCTGGTCTGACAAACGTGACGATCCTAAAGTCGGTGCCACCAGCACTGCTGCTGCACACGTCTTTGATGACACCATCATCGTCGGTATTTCAGGTGGTGAGTTCGGTGTCCGTGGTTACGTTCAAGCCTACGATCTCGACGGTAACGTGAAGTACAAAGCGTACAGCACCGGTCCTGACGATGAAATGCTCATCGATCCGGAGAAAACCACTTCCATGCTGAAACCGGTCGGCAAAGATTCTTCTTTGAAATCCTGGCAGGGTGATCAGTGGAAAATCGGTGGTGGTACGACCTGGGGTTGGTATTCTTACGATCCTGACCTGAACATGTTCTACTACGGCTCAGGTAACCCCTCAACCTGGAACCCGGTTCAACGTCCTGGCGACAACAAGTGGTCTATGTCACTGTTCGGTCGTGATCTGGACACCGGTATGGCGAAATGGGTTTACCAAATGACGCCATATGATGAGTGGGACTACGACGGTGTGAACGAAGTGATCCTGGCGGAACAAAAAGTCAAAGGCAAAATGCACAAGACTGCTGTTCACTTCGACCGTAACGGTTTCGCTTACACCATGGATCGTGAAACCGGTGAACTGCTGGTTGCTGAAAAGTATGACCCAGCGGTTAACTGGTCAAATGGCGTGAACCTGAAAACCGGTCGTCATGATCGCGTTGCCAAGTACTCGACTGCCCGTAACGGTGAAGACGTCAACACCACCGGTATCTGCCCTGCGGCGCTGGGTACTAAAGACCAACAGCCAGCGGCTTACTCACCACGTACCGGCCTGTACTATGTACCGACCAACCACGTGTGCATGGACTACGAGCCATTTGAAGTTGAGTATGTTGCAGGTCAACCCTACGTTGGTGCGACTTTGAGCATGTACCCGGCACCAGGTGGTACCCATCTGGGTAACTTCATTGCCTGGGATGCGCGTGAAGGTAAAATCGTCTGGTCCAACCCGGAACGCTTCTCAGTCTGGTCAGGTGCCCTGGCCACTGCCTCTGACGTTGTGTTCTACGGTACGCTGGAAGGTTACCTGAAAGCGGTTGATGCCCAAACCGGTCGTGAACTGTGGAGATTCAAAACGCCATCCGGCATCATCGGTAACGTCAACACTTACAAGCATGGTGGTAAGCAGTACATCTCCATCCTGTCTGGTGTAGGTGGTTGGGCTGGTATCGGTATGGCGATCCCAAGCCTGGAAAACGACTCAGATGGTCTGGGCGCAGTCGGTGCATACCGTTCACTGTCTAGCTGGACTAACCTGGGTGGTGTGCTGAGCGTATTCAGCCTGTAAGACCAAGACCCAATTCGATTAAGTCATTAATCGAACAAGTCTGACAAAAGGCCCGGCATCGAAAGATGTCGGGTCTTTTTATGTTTGAGAATATGTATTCCGAGATAGGTGCAGCCAAATCTGACAGATAAGTCCGAGTCAAAGTATAATGAAAAAGCCATTTAACATGGTGTGTCGAGATATGGATGTCATCAAATCCATTCATAACCAGAGCCACTGTAACCTGAGCTGTCCTGTTTTATGTTTTCAGGTAAACGGTAGAGATGATGTTTGTGGTCGGCTCATATAAACCAATGAGATCAAAATAGTTTAAGTGTCAGTTCAACATGTCTCAATTGTTCAGCGTTAAAACGATCCTAGTGTTATTGGCTGCAGTACTACTGGCAGAGATACTGGTACTTGGACGGATCTATGGTGAAACTCACTCCGAGACACGCAGAGAAGCCCAGTTAGTAGAACAGATTTTGCTTGAGCAAATTCGACACATGGAGTCGGGTATCACTGATTCTGGCTTTGATTATCAAAATGTGTTTGCACTGGAGAGACTGAGTGCACTAAAAAAACTGGATATTGACTTCATTGCAGAGGATGGGCGGGTTCTCGACTCGAACCATCCCGACTCCTTAAAGCGGTCATGGTTGTCAGCACTGGTATCCTGGTTGATAGAAAAGCATCTTGGTTTAATTTCTGTCATGTACCCTGTCATCATCGCTGAACAGCATGTCGGCAATCTTGTCATTACGAATAATCTGACTCATGAACTTTCTGAAGTCACTTCTCAGGCGTTGGAAATTTTACTTCCGTGGTTTTTACTGTTTGTGTTGTCCAGTTTATTGTTGCTGAAATTATTCTCTCATTTACTGAATTCAATCGAGCCCCTCTTGTCGCCGGACTCTCCGGGCTCTCAGCAGGCAAACTATTTTGCTTTGCAGTCATTGTTCAATCCACGACGACTGCCCGTCAGACTGATTACAGCAGTGGGGGCATTGAACAAGCATTTTGATCAGCAAAAGCGTCAGGTAATTACTGCGCAGGAGACAGAGCGCCAAAGACTGGCCGCTGAATTACATGACGAACTTGGTCAGCATCTCACTGCGGTAAGAATGGAGCTTGATAAGTTATCACTCAATGAACAAACTGCAATCAAGCCTTCGATTGACGCACTGAGAAAACACAGTGAGCGTCTGACAGAGATCGTGCGCTCCAATCTTGAGCAATTGAATCCACCGGAGCTGGCGCAGCAGGGGCTGCGTTATTGTCTTGACAAACTCATCACTGATTGGTCGTGGCGACATCCACAGCATCAGTTGAATTTCACACTACGCTGCCACCCAAGACTTCTGGATTCACAATCACAACTTATTGCTTACCGAATCATTCAGGAGTGCTTGACTAATGTCAGCCGTCATGCCGGTACACAGGTGAGTGTAGATATTTCCCTATACAGAGACTCAGACAAGGTTGTTATTGCTATCAGTGACAATGGTTGTGGTTGTGACCTTGATGCTGAGCAGGGTGGTTTCGGCTTGCTAGGAATGAAACAACGGGTAGAGGCATTGTCAGGAGAATTCACAATAACCAGCCAGCCGATGCAAGGAATGCAGGTTCTGGCCGCTTTACCTGTAGGGTGGAAAGAATAGATGTCGAAAATCAGAATTCTTTTGGCTGATGATCACGAGGTTGTTCGCTCTGGTCTTGCCAGTATGCTCGGTGAGTATGAGGATATGCAGGTCATACATGAAGTGGCCAGCGGAGAGCAGGCTTACCAGCAATACAGTGAAATGGAACCCGATGTGCTCGTGATCGATATGACGATGCCCGGGATTGGTGGCTTGGAAGCGGTGCGACGAATTTGTGGTCGTTATGGGGATGCCCGAGTGATTATGTTTTCCATGCATGAAAACGTGACGCTTGCGATGCAAGCCATGAGTGCCGGTGCGATGGGCTATTTATCCAAGTCCGGTGATAGTCGTGAGATTGTCCTTGCCATTCGGCAGGTGCTGAGCGGGAAAAGTTACCTCAGTGCCGACATGGCACAGAAAATTGCTTTGCAGAGTGTTTCCGGAAATGAGGACCCGACCCAGAGGCTTACAGCCAGAGAGTTTGAAGTATTTAGATTACTGGCAGAGGGCTTGAGCTTGTCCAATGTGGCCAAACAACTGAATCTGGAATCCAAAACAGTTGCCAATTATCAGACTATTCTTAAAAACAAACTGGGCTTTTCGACATCGGCAGAAATGGTCAGACTGGCGATAAAATACGGTGTTATCAGCAGTCACTGAGACTTTTTTCTCATTTTTTTAACTTTGTATGCGAGCTGTTATATCAGGCTTTTCCGTGATGTCTCGGGAATTATTCCCAAGATACCGATGAGTTTGGCCTAATGAAACTAGGGTAAAAGCGGAATAGAGTTGCCGCTGTGGTGAAGAACACTCTGGCGTCTCACCATGCTGATAACAAACCAAAATAGAGGTTACTCTAATGAAGCTGAAAACATTATCACTGGCGATGATGTCACTGGCTGTCGCAGGCGCGGCACAAGCTGACGAATTGCTGACTATGCAGAAGAACGCAAACAACTGGGTGATGCCAGCGGGTAACTATTCCAATACCCGTTATTCAGAGTTGACACAAATCAATAAAGATAACGTCAAAGATCTGAACATGGCCTGGTCTTTCTCCACCGGTGTACTGCGTGGTCACGAAGGTAACTCACTGGTCATCGACGGCACCATGTATGTTCACACGCCTTTCCCGAACATCGTGTTCGCGCTGGATCTGAACAACGACGGCGCCATCAAATGGAAGTACGAGCCTAAGCAAAACTACGACGAAACTGTACCAGTCATGTGCTGTGACACCGTTAACCGTGGTCTGTCTTATGCCGACGGCAAAATCTTCCTGAACCAGGCTGATACCACCCTGGTCGCGCTGAATGCGGCTGACGGCAGCGTTGTCTGGTCTGACAAACGTGACGATCCAAAAGTCGGTGCCACCAGCACAGCGGCAGCACACGTCTTTGATGACACCATCATCGTCGGTATTTCAGGTGGTGAGTTCGGTGTCCGTGGTTACGTTCAAGCCTACGATCTCGACGGTAACGTGAAGTACAAAGCGTACAGCACCGGTCCTGACGAGGAAATGCTGGTTGACCCTCAAAAAACCACTTCCATGTTGAAACCGGTTGGCAAAGATTCTTCTTTGAAAACCTGGCAGGGTGATCAGTGGAAAATCGGTGGTGGTACGACCTGGGGTTGGTATTCTTACGATCCTGACCTGAACCTGTTCTACTACGGTAACGGTAACCCCTCAACCTGGAACCCGGTTCAACGTCC
>NZ_JAPDMS010000006.1 GCF_026319365.1 Methylophaga sp. OBS1
TCACTGTCTAGCTGGACTAACCTGGGTGGTGTGCTGAGCGTATTCAGCCTGTAAGACCAAGACCCAATTCGATTAAGTCATTAATCGAACAAGTCTGACAAAAGGCCCGGCATCGAAAGATGTCGGGTCTTTTTTTATGCGGATCATCCAGAAAACCAACTCAGTGCTGCCAGACGTGGCAAAAATAATAATTGGGATTAGGAATTCGGAGTTGAGTCGGGAGTTTTTCCCATCAGTATTTGTGAAACAAATATGATAGGTTAACAGTCTGACGTTTTTTAGAAGCTAATAAAGGAAGAGAGAATGACGCATTTCCAGCGCTGGACAATTCTATTATCCGGTTTATTACTGGGCTCGGTAACAGCCCACGCAGAAGACTTAAAACCACTACCAGGTCAGGAAGCTGTCAGGGTTTGTGCTGACGGATTTAACCTGCCCTATTCCAATAAAGAAAGGCAGGGCTTTGATAACAAGATCGCGGAGCTGTTAGGTGAGGAGTTGGGCATTCCGGTGGAGTACTACTGGTTCCCTCAGCGTATTGGCTTCTCCCGTAATACGATTAAGAAAACAGATCCAGAGACCGGTCGTTTCCTGTGTGACCTGGCAATGAGTATTCCAGAGCATACTGACTTTCTCAAACCGACCAAACCATACTGGAGTTCGATTGAGGCCATGGTTTATCGCTCAGGTGAAGATTATGAGCTGAAAACAATGGAAGACGTCGCTAAAGTCAGTAAAGAAGGTGAGCCACTGCGCATTGGTTTGTTTGACCGCGGTGTTGCCACCAAGAAGCTGATTGATCTGGGCCTGGGAAATCAAATTGAGTATTTCCAGATGATGCCAGGTGATGTACGCGTCAATGCTGGCCGTATCGTTGAGGATGCCCTGGCCAACGGTGACATTGATGTCGCATTCCTGTGGGGGCCGATTGCCGGCTATTATGCCAGCGTGTCTGATGTGCCAATGACGGTGCAACCACTGAATGAACTGGGTGAAGCGATGATTTTCAGCTTTAGTATGGGCACGCGTTACCAGGATAAGAAGTGGAATGAGTTGCTGAACAAGTTCATCGATAAGCGTCGTGACGATATCAATGCAATCATTGCAGAATATCATTTTCCTTCACTGGAAAATGTAAATCCCTATCCTAAGAAAAAACCACGTAAAGAGGACGATGACGATTAAGTCATTTTCCACAATCGGGGCTACTCCACCGTAGCCCCGATTATGCTTTTCAGGTTGGCATTAATCTTCTCTGCGAATGCCTTCTGTGCAGGATCAGGCACAGCCTCCTGCATCAACCTAGTACCTACAATCACGCTACCCTCGCCTGTTTCTCTAACGGCAATATTGCAGGGCATATCATTAATCAGCAGTGGGTTGATTTCCATCATTTCCTTGGCATAGGTAATATTGCAGAAGCTGGTTATTGTTGACAGCGGGAAGTCTTCATCGCCGCGATCACGGACTGCCTGACCGATGTGACTCCGATGTATAATACGGTAGTTATACTCGGAAATAGCGATATCCAGGTTCAGGATTGTGTCCTGGAAGCTGTAGGGACTTTCTCGCTCATAAGTCCGGTTTTCTGATTGTGACTGACAACCAATCGATAACAAAATGGTCACAATCAGGGCTAGGGAAGAAAAACGATTCTTGTATCGGTATAACATAAGGCTTTGTGTAAACTGGGAAGTGACCTAAGCATAACATCATCATAGACGAGAGAAAGAGGTAACAGATTGTGAAAAAAATCGTCATTACCCTGTTTAGTGGCTGGATGCTGGCTGCGATAGCGGCCGTTTCAGCGGCACCGGGTTTTTCTGAAGTGAATAATGTCCTGTTCGATTCCGCCCACCTCGACAATATTCAGAAGCCGGGCGTTTTGACCTATGAGTATACAAAAGACAGCGTGGTCGATGATTCCCGAGAGGATACGATTAAAGTGGCTGTCTCCAATATCCGTAACACCGGACGGCGCGACCTGGCATTTGAGTTTTTCACCGGTAAGTACAATCGTCCTTATGAGGCAATGGAGAACCAGCGCGGCAACGGTGTATTTGTTTTATTCCTGGAATATGACATCCATGAAATGAAACGTTTGACCGGTGGCGAGTGGCGTTATTTCCAGCGTAAGATTCGCTGGGCTTTTGCCGAAGGTGCGCAAAAAAAAGAAGTCGATATCAATTACAACGGCGAAACAGTAAAAGGGACGCAATACATAGTACAACCCTATGTTGACGACCCTAAAAACCAGCGCTACAAGCTTTATGCAGGCAAATATTACATCTTTACAATGTCTGAAGCGATTCCGGGCGAAATTTACCAGATCCGCACTGTTGTCCCTGATGGGGAGAGTTGGTCTGAAGGTGAGCCGACATTGCTGGACGAGTCGATTACTTTTGCCGGTTTCAACGAAGGCGCTTGATGTATCGAGCTTTCGGTAATAGACATGAACGGGCCATAGTGCCCGTTTTTTTTGTATGAAGCGTTTACCCAGACTGCACAGTATTCAGGGCTCATTGCTTTTGCATGAGCTCAGTTTTGTTTTTCTCATTCTGATTACGGCTACGGTCGCAGTAGTCTGGGGATTTGCCTGGCAAAAAAGTGCAGAGGAATCATTACGCTTAACGGCAATGAATAGTCATGTCCAGTCGATTCGTGGTGAACTCTATCGCCAACTGAAAGAAGTCTTTGACGCCGCGTTTCTCGATGATCAGCATGCACTTGATGAATATAATTTCTATTCTCGACGCATCCACAATGGCCTTGCCGACCTACGCATCCTGGCTGAACAAGGCAATGAAACAGCGGTGATTAGCGAGATTGAAACTGCTTACAGTGATTATCAGCAGCAGACCCGGGAACTATTGCGCTCAGGCAGTCTTAGTGAGGAACAGAAGAATCTACTTGACTACCAGCTTGAGCAACACACTTTTGCCCGGATTGAATCTGCATTCAGCCGTTTTGACCGACTATTAAAGGATAAACAGAGCGCATTGGCAGAGAATCGTCAGCGCTGGATGTCACAATTGATGCTGCTGCTACCCTTGCCCGTGCTGCTGGCAGCCACATTATTGCTGGTATCAAGACGCTTTGTCAGAAATAATCTGGTCAGACCACTGGATGCGGTTATGCACGGTGCCCGTCTTATCAGTAAAGGTAATCTCAACCATCAGATTGCCAGTCGTGGCGTTGATGATCTGATCAAACTGGCAGAGGCTATCAACACTATGGCTGATGAACTCGCCAGCAATCGTGACAAACTGGTTGACGCCCGCAAGCAAGCTGCGATGGGTGAGCTTGTGCCCCTGGTCGCACACAATATTCGTAACCCATTATCAGGAATCAGAGCTGCAGCTCAGGTCACCCTGGACGAGCATTCTGAGCCGGAGATTCAGGATGTCCTGCGCGATATTATCATTGCTGTAGACCGGCTTGAACGTTGGGTCACCTCACTGTTGACTTATTTACACCCGAATAAACCCCATTTCACCAACGAAACATTACAGCAGGTAGTAGATAATGTGATTCTGCTAATCCAGCTGCAGTTGGCGGATAAAAATATGCAGATTGAAAAATCAGGCTGGGACATCAGGGCGAGTCTGCTTGCCATTGATACCAATCTCATGGAGCAAACCGTTTTCAATCTGGCACAAAATGCGATTGAGGCTTCTCCTGCCGGAGCCAAAATCCAATTTATTTATCGAGAAAGTAAGACTCAGGCTGAGTTGTGTATCTATGACCAGGGCAGCGGGATGCGTTTTGACCCGGTTGCAGAACAAGTCACCGATGGCGAAGCCAAGCGAATGGGATGTGGACTGGGTATACCATTTGCACTCAAAGTGATTAAGCAGCATGATGGCGAGTTGATTTACGATAGCGAGCCGGGCAAACCTACCCGGGTATATATCCGTCTGCCGAAACAGCACGACGAGCTACAGGAATAAACCATGCTGAATGTTTTGCTTATCGAGGATGAAACGCTGTTTGCCAAATCCGTGTTAAGACGGCTGGAACGGGAAGGACACCGTGTCACCCGACAGGAATCACTCGCTGCAGGTCGTGAAGCACTTTTAACAGAGCCTGTTGATATCTTACTGCTTGATGTCAGGTTACCTGATGGCAATGGACTTGATTTACTCCGCGATATCCGCAGCGATAACAGTAGTAAGGATTTACCTGTCGTCGTGGTGACTGCTTATGGTGATCTGGAAGACGCCGTGGCTGCGATGAAGCTCGGTGCCACTGACTACCTTAAAAAGCCACTTGATCTGGACGAACTGGTATTGACCTTGTCCAAGGTCCTGCAAACCCAGAAGCTTAGCCGCCAGCTTGATTATTCCCAGGTGCGTGAGACGCATGGCAATGAACCCGTCAAAATGATTGGCCGCAGTCAGCTCATGCTGAATTTGCGACAACAACTTGAGCATATTACAGCGCTGGTAGATAAAAGCCGTGATGAACACCCGGTGATTCTAATTAACGGTGAGACCGGTACGGGTAAAGATGTGTTGGCGCGACTCTATCATGAGTTGGGTAACTGGCGAAATCGGCCTTATGTCCATGTCGATTGTGCTGCGCTACCTTCCGAGCTTATAGAGGCCGAGTTATTCGGCTATGAGCGTGGCGCTTTCACCAATGCGCATCAGGCCAAACCAGGCCTGATAGAGGTAGCAGAGGACGGTACACTGTTCCTTGACGAAGTGGGTGAGTTGCCGCTGGAATTGCAGGCCAAATTGCTTAATGTGCTTGAAAGGCGTCTGGTGCGGCGGCTTGGTTCCACTCGTGAACATGCCGTGAAAGCCCATGTCGTCGCGGCGACCAATCGTGATTTGAAGAAGATGGTGGCTGAAGGTCGTTTTCGCTCCGATCTCTACTTTCGACTCAATGTGCTGGGGATAGACTTGCCGCCTCTGAGAGAGAGGGCGGAGGATATTGAGCCGCTGGCAGAATATTTCGTCGAGGCGGTGTCAAGGCGATATGGTTTGCTGTCACCCTCATTTTCACAGTCAGCTATAACTGCGCTGCGTGAGTATCACTGGCCGGGCAACGTTCGCGAGCTTCAGCATGTGGTGGAGCGTGCGGTAATGCTCTCCCAACAAGGGCAAATTACGCCTGAACAGTTGATGCTGCAAAGCCAGAAACAATACCCGGCGGCGGGACAGAGTCATGAATTATCCCAACTTAGCAGTATGACGCTGGAGCAGGTTGAAAAGTTACTGCTTGAGAAGGCGCTGGAGCGCACCAACGGTAATGTATCACGTGCTGCCCGGGAACTGGGTTTGACACGGATGGCGATGCGCTATCGAATGGAAAAATATCAGCTTTAGCTTTTATTTAACCACTTTGAGACTGGGACGACCGCCTTTAGTGCCGGGGCCCTGATCCTGAGGCGGCGGACTGGTGGGCGGAGGTGTTTCTTCTTCAGGGAAGAACATGCCTTCATTGTTTTCCTTGCCGTATATAGCCTGGACAGCTGTAATTGGGATGAATACATCCATGGCTTTACCGGCAAACCTGGCAGAGAAGCTGATCCATTCGTTATCGATCAGCAACTCACGAATCGCATCCGGTGCAATATTCAGCACTATGCGGCCATCTTTAACAAAGTCCTGAGGCACCTGGACACCTTCATGCCGGGTATTGACCAACACATAGGGCGTGGATTGATTGTCCAGTAGCCATTCATGAATGGCTCGAATGAGATAGGGTTTTTGTGAGGTCATGTGAATTAACGCATTGCTCTTTCTATATCACTCAGACTTGCCTGAAAGCTGTCACGTTCGAATATCCGGTTGGCGTAATTTTCCACTGCTTTCGCACTGTCGGGCAGTTTGATATTAAGCGCCGGCAATCGCCATAACAGGGGCGCTAGTGTGCAATCCAGCAATGAAAACTCGTTACTCATGAAAAAGCTTGAGCTTTCAAAAAGCGGTGATAGTACGGTCAGATCTTCCTGAATGATTTTCCGCGCCTTGGCACCCTTACCGCGCTCACGTCCGGCGAGTGCATCCCACAGTGAATACCAGTCCTTGTCAATGCGATGGAGCATCAACCGTGCTTTGGCTCGGGCAACAGGGTCAACTGGCATCAGCGGCGGGTGTGGAAAACGCTCATCAAAATAATCAACAATCACCCGGCTGTCGAATAACACCAGATCCCGATCAAATAAGGTAGGTCCGATACCATACGGGTTGGCTGCTGCTACCTCTTCCGGCCACTCGCCGGGTGTCAGATCTGTAATCTCAGCTTCAATTTCTTTTTCCTGAATGACGATTCGCATCTGATGGCTGAATGGGCAAGCCGGGTCAGAGTAGACAGTCATCATCGAGCGGCGATTATTCATCGGCAGACTCCCGGGAATAATTCGCCGCTGTGTCGTCCTGACGCATCAATGAACATTTTTCCAGAACGCTTTTTTCAGCGGATACGCCACCAGGAAGAAGATAATCAGATACAGCAGTACCCATTTCGCCAGTGCCATTCTCTCCAGTTTGGAAGGTTCGCTGATATAGGCCAGGAAATTGACCAGATCGTGGATCATTTCGTTATATTGGTGCTGGCTGAGATCACCTTTGACTTCCTGAACCAGTTCCCCGTTTTCATTCTTGGCAAGGTAGCCCTGCTGTTCCCACAGCACATGCGGCATACCAACATCCTTAAAGGCGACGTTGTTAGTACCCATCGGGCGGGAGTCGTCCAGATAAAATGTTCGCAGGTAAGTATAGAGCCAGTCAGTTCCCCGGGCACGGGCAATCACAGACAGGTCCGGTGGTGTCACACCAAACCATTTCTCAGCATCTTCGGCACGCATGGCGATTGTCATCGTGTCGCCAATTTTATCCGAGGCAAACATCAGGTTGTCTTTTACCTGATCATCAGTCAGGCCCAGATCCTTGGCCATACGGTTGTAGCGCATGAACGATGCGGCGTGGCAGCTCAGACAGTAATTGACAAAAGTCTGAGCGCCTCGCTGCAACGAAGCCTGATCAGTGATATCGATCTCAACGTGGTCAAGTTGGACATCGCCGGAGGCGGCCATCACCTGAACCGAGAACAACATAAAAAAACATGCAGTTACTAATGATCTCATTGGAATGTCACCCTTTCTGGCACCGGTTTATCCTTGTCGAGCTTGGTGTAGATCGGCATGAAGATAAAGAACGCAAAATAAATCACAGAGAAAACACGCGCCGCCATGGTGTAAATGGTCGTGGCAGGCTGCGTACCCAGATAACCGAGTGCCAGGAAGCTGATGATGAACAGCACCAACGCAATCTTGAAATAAGGGCCACGATAGCGGATGGACCTGACCGGGCTGCGGTCCAGCCAGGGCAACAGGAATAGAAAGACAATAGCGCCACCCATGGCTAACACACCCATGAGTTTGTCAGGCACTGCCCGCAATATGGCGTAGAAAGGTGTGAAGTACCAAAGCGGCACAATATGCTCGGGTGTTTTCAGTGGGTCAGCCGGGACAAAGTTGTCTTTTTCCAGGAACCAGCCACCACCTTCCGGTGCGTAGAACAGTACCAGGGCGAAGATGAACAGGAAAACCACCACACCGACAATGTCTTTAACAGTGTAATAGGGGTGGAAGGGAATCCCGTCAACAGGCTTGCCATTGGCATCCTTGTTTTTCTTGATATCAACACCGTCGGGGTTATTTGAGCCGACTTCGTGCAACGCGATGATATGGGCCACAACCAGACCCAGCAATACCAGCGGCAAAGCAATCACATGGAAAGCAAAGAAACGGTTGAGCGTCGCATCAGCCACGACAAAGTCACCACGAATCCACAGGGCCAATTGTTCGCCAACGACGGGAATGGCACCGAACAGGGAAATGATGACCTGGGCACCCCAGTAAGACATCTGACCCCATGGCAGCAGGTAACCCATAAAGGCTTCCGCCATCAAAGTCAGATAAATCAGCATGCCGAAGATCCAGACCAGTTCACGGGGCTGTTTGTAGGAACCGTAGATCAGGCCACGGAACATGTGCAGGTAGACGACGACAAAGAAAGCCGAGGCACCGGTGGAGTGCATGTAGCGAATCAGCCAGCCCCATTGCACATCACGCATGATGTACTCGACCGAGGCGAATGCCAGCTCCGCATCCGGCTTGTAGTTCATGGTCAGGAAAATACCGGTGACAATTTGCAGCACCAGGACCAGGAGGGCGAGTGAACCAAAGAAATACCAGAAGTTGAAGTTCTTCGGAGCGTAATATTCAGAAAGATGTTCTTTCCACATTTTGGATGCCGGGAAGCGGGCATCCAGCCAATTCATAAAGCTAGACATCAGGCAGCTCCTTGTGCATCTTCACCGACGACGACCAGGTTGTCACCCTGGAAGTGGTAGGGGGGGACTTGCAGGTTGATGGGGGCCGGAACACCCTGATAAACCCGGCCAGCCAGGTCAAAACGCGAACCATGACATGGGCAGAAAAAGCCACCTTTCCAGTCGGCACCGAGGTCAGCGGGAGCCAAATCGGGCCGGTAAGTCGGTGAACAACCCAAGTGAGTACAGATACCGACCAGTACCATCAGTTCATCGCGAATCGAGCGAGTGTCATTCTGGCAGTATTCTGGCTGCTGCGAAACGACCTGACTGTTGGGGTCACGGAGCGCATCATCGAGTGTTTCCAGGTTGGTCAGGGCTTCAGGGCTACGGCGGAAAATCCATACCGGTTTGCCCCGCCACTCAACAGTGAGAAGCTGACCTGATTCCAGCTTGCTGATATCAACTTCAACAGGTGCGCCAGCAGCTTCAGCTTTGGCACTGGGTAACATGGATGATACGAAAGGAACGGCGACGGCAGCTGCACCGGCACCACCGACAACACTGGCAGCAGCCGTGAGGAAGCGCCGTTTGCCGGTATCGATTGACTGACTCATTGAAGGATTTCCCCCAGCATTCTTAAATTTGATGACCCTGTGATTTTAATTAAATTAAATAAAGTTTCACAAGGTGAATAATTGATAACCGAGTTTATAAACCCTTTAATTTTAGCATAACGTGGGGGGAATAGGATCAAAAAAGCCCGCCTGAAATCAGGCGGGCTTTCGATTAAACCGATTGTAGCGACAGTATTATTTCAGTGCTTTATCAGTTTTTCTGACCAGACGGCCCAGAGCGCCTTTCGGGTCGGTCGCTTTAATAGCTTCCAGGTTGGTAGGTTCACCGACAACGATGGCACCACCCATGCCTGCACCCCAGTGCGGGTCACATTTGTAGAGGTAAACACCCTCAACAGTCAGTGGCTCGGTGGTGAAGTTTTCACCCATCGCAGAAGTCCAGCCAGAAGCACCCTCAGGAATAAACTCAACTTCACCGTCAGCAGTCACGAACTTAGTGTTGGCGATGTGACCGTTCATGTTGGTCCAGGAGACAGTATCACCCGGTTGAGCGATAACAACCATGGGTTTGAATGCTGTGACAGAAGCAGTAACAACATGATCTTCAGCCGTAACTGCAGTTGACATCAGAGTCGCTGCGCTCAGCGCGGCAACAATAAGTGATTTGCCATATTTCATTATTAATCCTCTCGTTTTATAGGTTATTTGCCTCAGTGCGGTGCCAGTTTGTCATAGCCAAACTGAACCGAAACTGAACAAAACTAAATCTGTATATCGTTGTTGTGTATGACTTAGTTCAGTCCGAGACCGCGCGACATACTAACCTGAGCCTGACAAAAAAGTCCAAAAAGAATCCCTGTGAGGGTGTGGCATATGACTTATTTAGCCGTCATGCCAAAGCGGGTTTCATCTTGCTGTAGTGCTCACATCGAAGCGTAAAGTCCGCCTTGTTGAAGAAGTTGAGATCAACTGCCACATTCACAAATTGGCCCCTGCTCCATGACCGGGATGCTATCGGTATCAATAATATAGTGGACAAACGGTGAGCAATAACCAGCGTTGGCACGATATTGAAGCTCATGAAATTGTGCAGAAAGCTGATGTCTCGACTGCCACGTTCAATGTCCCGGGAAATTCCCCCAGTTTGCCACTGTAAGTGAAATCGCAGCGAGAGGCGGTGAAGATGGCTGAAAATCGAGGTACGCTATGCGGCGTATCGACCGGAAAATTACTTCGGCAAATAGTGCATCCCGCAGGTCACTGAAAAGACTGTTCGCCAGTCGCAACACCCCGTATGCAACCAGCATCATCACCGGCAGGCAGATGACATCCTGCTGCTGCGGAGCAAGGGCATCAACCGCCTGTTTCAATGCCAGGGGGACGCCGACGTTGGCCAGTTTGGCCAGCAGCAACAGGCCAAGCGCAAACAATACATGGCCTTTGAATTGCCAGATGTAGGGGAGCAGGCTACGAATCGCATGCCAGTCTTGCTGTGTTTTCAGAATCCGCAGTGTAGCGGAATCACCAGGTCGCTGGTAAAGGCTTTCGGCGGCACCGGAAATTTTTGGTTATAATTAACCGGTTGAGTACTTGAAAAGCAGCGCCAAGGCCATATTTTGGCAGTGACTTGATAGCTAGTATGAGGAAAATAGCATGCCGCTTTACGAATATCGTTGTGACGCCTGTAACCATGAGTTTGAGGCGCTGCAGAAAATCAGCGATGAGCCTTTGGTTCACTGTCCTGCGTGCGAAGCACCGGAGTTACGCAAGCTGGTCTCAGCCGCTGGTTTCAGGTTGAAAGGGCAGGGTTGGTATGAAACCGACTTTAAAACCGGTAGCAAACGAAATCTGGCAGAAAGTGGCAGCTCGGCAGACAGCGCAAAAAAGCCTGAAGCCGCTGCCTGTGGAACGGGTTGCGGCTGCCACTAGCGAACAAATAGCGCTATTCAATGCGTAAATATCTGATCGCCGGATTACTGGTATGGATGCCGCTGGGCATCACATTTCTGGTCATTCGTGCTATCGTCGGCTTCCTGGATAATACCCTGTTGTTATTGCCGGAAGCCTATCAACCGGACAATCTGCTGGGCTTTCACATACCTGGTCTAGGCGTTGTGCTGGCAGTGATTCTGGTGCTGGCAACCGGTATGATCGTTGCCAACCTGCTTGGCCGACGCCTGGTGAGTGCCTGGGAGTCATTGCTGTCCCGGATTCCGCTGGTAAGAACCTTATATGCCGGCGTAAAACAGATTATGGAAGCGGTACTGGCGACGGATGCCAAATCGTTCCGACGGGTATTGCTGGTGGAGTATCCCCGCCGTGGTATCTGGAGTCTGGGGTTTATGACCACGGACCAACTGGGTGAAGTACAGCAAAAAACTGAATCAGATGTGATCGGGGTCTTTGTTCCCACGACACCTAACCCGACCTCCGGCTTTGTGCTGATGATACCCGAGCATGAGGTGATCTATCTGGATATGCCGGTTGAACAGGGTCTGAAAATGATTATCTCGATGGGTACAGTAGTACCTGACTGGCAGAAAGAGGCAATGCTTAAAGAGCAGGCCGCCAGACAACAATAAGGGTTCCGCGTTAGCTGCGGAACAGGTTCACAAACAAGATATAAGATTGGGAATGTTTATGCGTAGCCATTATTGCGGCGAAGTTAACGAAACACTGGAGGGGCAATCAGTCACCATCGTTGGATGGATGCATCGCCGTCGTGACCACGGGGGCGTTATCTTTATCGATCTGAGAGATCGTGAAGGTCTGGTCCAGGTTGTCTGTAATCCTGAAGATGAGGACAGCTTTGCGGTCGCTGAGCGTGTTCGCAGTGAATACGTATTGAAAATCGAAGGCCGGGTCAATCTGCGGCCTGCCGGCAGTGACAATCCCGATCTGAGAAGTGGCAAGATTGAAATCATTGCCAAGCATGTGGAGATTCTGAATACCGCTGAAACACCGCCGTTCCCACTCAATGAACTGCTCGACGTCAATGAAGACATTCGCCTGCGTCACCGTTACATCGACCTGCGTCGCCCGGAAATGCAACAGCGTTTGCGGATGCGGGCCCAGATCACACGGCACCTGCGTAACTTCCTGGATGATCATGGCTTCCTGGATATCGAAACCCCAATCCTGACAAAGGCAACGCCGGAAGGCGCCCGTGACTACCTGGTCCCGAGCCGCACCCATCCAGGCGAGTTTTTCGCGCTGCCGCAGTCCCCGCAACTGTTCAAACAACTGCTGATGATGTCGGGCATGGATCGCTACTATCAGGTCGTTCGCTGTTTCCGTGATGAAGACCTGCGTGCTGATCGTCAGCCGGAATTTACCCAGTTGGATATCGAGACTTCATTTGTCGACGAAGAAGCATTCATGTCACTGATGGAAGAATTGATTCGCAGCCTGTTTGCTAATGTCCTTGAAGAAGCTTTACCCAACCCGTTCCCACGCATGACCTATGCAGAAGCGATGGCGCGTTTTGGTAGCGACAAACCGGATCTGCGTATTCCATTGGAACTGGTGGAAGTCAGCGATCTGATGAAGTCGGTCGACTTCAAGGTCTTTTCCGGTCCCGCCAATGATGAGCGAGGTCGTGTCGCTGCATTGAAAGTGCCGGGTGGCAATGAACTGACCCGTAAAGAAATCGATGACTACACCAAGTTTGTTGGTATTTACGGTGCGAAAGGTCTCGCTTATATCAAGGTTAACGATCTGGAAGCCGGCCGTGAGGGGCTGCAGTCACCGATCCTGAAATTCCTGCCGGATGAAGTGGTCGATGCCATCATGCAGCGGGTAGGGGCACAAACCGGTGATCTGGTGTTCTTTGGGGCGGACAAAGCGACCATCGTCAACGAAGCGCTGGGCGCATTGCGCGTCAAACTGGGTCATGATCTGGACATGGTCGAAAAAGGCTGGCGCCCACTGTGGGTCGTCGCTTTTCCAATGTTTGAATGGGATGACAAAACCAACCGCTGGTATGCGCTGCATCACCCGTTCACTGCGCCGAGAGAATCGGACATCGAACTGCTGGATAAAGACCCGGAGCACTGCCTGTCGCGTGCCTATGATATGGTCCTGAATGGTACCGAACTGGGTGGTGGCTCGATTCGTATCCATCAGACTGAGGTGCAGAAAAAAGTCTTTGAACTGCTGGGGATTGGTGAGGAAGAAGCCAAAGATAAATTCGGCTTCCTGCTGGAAGCGCTGAAATACGGCTGTCCGCCTCACGGCGGTCTGGCCTTCGGTCTGGATCGACTGGTGATGCTGATGACCGGTTCTGCGTCGATTCGTGATGTGATGGCCTTCCCCAAAACTCAGTCTGCGAGTTGCCTGCTGACAGATGCACCCAGTGAAATTGCCGACGAGCAGCTTCGCGAGCTGAACATTCGCCTGCGAAAATTGCCTAACGCAGACACCCAGTAACAGGGAGACAAAGATGATTGTGGCCGAAAGAGAAATCCCGTTTGATGAGTATTTTTCGCTGGATGATGAAACCTGCGAAGACCGGATCATCGAGGCCAAAAAGAAACTGGGTGATGACCTGATTATCCTGGGTCATCACTACCAACGAAATGAAGTGTTCAAGCATGCGGACTTTTCCGGCGATTCGTTGAAATTGTCCCGTAATGCAGCAGATTCCGATGCCAAATACATCGTTTTCTGTGGTGTGCATTTTATGGCTGAAGTGGCAGATATTCTGTCACGGCCGGATCAGGTGGCGATCCTGCCGGATATGGCGGCTGGCTGCTCAATGGCCGATATGGCCAACCGGGTCAATGTTGACCGTGCCTGGGAAGAGATGAAACAAGTCTTCGACCCCGATGAGCTGGTGACCCCGATTACCTATATCAACTCTGCCGCCGATCTAAAATCTTTTTGCGGTAAGCATGGTGGCATCGTCTGTACTTCTACAAACGCCCCCCATGTGCTCGACTGGGCCTTTAACCAGCGCGAGAAAATTCTGTTTTTCCCTGATCAGCATCTGGGCCGTAATACCGGTTACAAGATGGGGATTCCGCTGGAGGAAATGGTAGTCTGGGATTTCGATAAGCCCATGGGTGGCCTGACTCCGGAAGCATTACGCAATGCTAAGATGATTCTGTGGAAAGGCTTCTGCTCGGTACATCAGATGTTCCAGCCGGTACAGATTGATAACTTCCTGGAAAAATATCCGGAAACTCAGGTGATCTCGCACCCCGAGTGCAGCTTTGAAGTCTGCCAGAAATCGGATTACGTCGGCTCAACCGAATATATCGTCAATACCATCGCTAACAGTGAACCGGGTACCCGTTGGCTGGTGGGTACTGAACTGAATCTGGTCAATCGATTGAACGAGCGTTTCCAGCCGGAGGGTAAATCGGTGCACTTTATGTCGCCCACGGTCTGCATGTGTTCGACCATGTTCCGTACCGACCCGCAGCACTTGCTTTGGGTGTTGGAAAACCTGGTGGAGGGGCATGTGGTTAACCAGGTCTCGGTTGACAGCCAGATTGCCAGAGAAGCTAAACTGGCACTGGACAGAATGTTGGCATTACCTATCTAACCGGCTGGAGGCGGCATGGCTGAACAACGACCCGCGTGTACTGAGCAGCGTTATGAAGTCACCCACAAGGATTTGCCGCTCTCCTGCCCTATGCCTGATATGCCGGCCTGGAATGCACATCCCCGGGTCTATTTACCGATTGAAGATAGCGGAGAAGTCCGCTGCCCCTATTGCGGTGCGATCTTTGTATTGAAAGAGCCTGCCGCATGAAGCAAATTGAAGTCGCTGTGGCAGTGATGCTCAGTGAAGAACAAAAAGTCTTGACCAGCTGGCGTCAGCCTCACCAACATCAGGGCGGTCTTTGGGAATTCCCCGGCGGCAAGCGTGAGCCGGAAGAAACCATGCTGGAAGCCTTGAAACGTGAAGTTCAGGAAGAACTCGGCGTTATGGTGGAACAGGCAACGCCTTTTGTCCGGATTGACTACGATTATGGGGACAAGCAGGTCAGTCTCGATGTATGGCTGGTGTCACGATTCAGTGGTGAACCTAGCGGCAGAGAAGGACAGGCCTTGCGCTGGCAAGCCATTGAAGAGCTACAGGCGGAAGACTTTCCGGCGGCCAATCTGGCGATTATCGAAGCCCTGAAACAAGCCGAAAACTAGTGATAGGCATCCGGGTCCTGATCCGGGTCGATAACCGGATCACCGGCAATACGATGGCCTTCAGAGGCCCATTCGCCAAGGTCAATCAGCTTGCAGCGTTCACTGCAAAAAGGTTTCCATTTCTGATCGTCCTGCCAGGGGACGCTTTTTCCGCATTGCGGGCAATTGACTGTTGTGACCATGATTACATTGCACAGCAACTGAGCCTGAAAGCGACGGGCTCATGCGCCTGCTGTGGACGCTGGTTGATATCAAATTCCATAAAGCGGACAGTAAAACGATGCTTGCCGCCGCTGACTTCCGGAAAATAGCTGACACTGTTGGGGATTTGCACCCGAATCAACTGAAAAGGTTGGTTGCTATCAAGACTACGTTGAAAAAAGCCGTCCTCAGCGGTCTCGTCACGGAAGCCGACACTGCCACGAATGAGTCGCAGGCTCATGTTCACGGCATTTCGCACCGAGTTGAACTCATTCAGCCAGGACTGACATTGTTCGCTACGCTCGACCGGGTCGGTATGTTGCAGCCAGAAATGATAGGCAGGTAAATCAAACTCGCAGGTCCCGCCGGGAATACTGGAACGTTGCCGTATGCCGTAAAGAAATTCATTTTCACGCAGGGTCTGACCGATTCCGCTTTTCTGTATATGCAGTGCATCCAGATTTTGATCCAGATCAGCCAGTAACGCGTCGAGCGCCTCTCGATCAACGCCGGGTGTGTTTTCCAGCGCGGAGAGGTTAGCGGTAAGCCGTTCAATCTCTTTCATCAATTCCTGTTTGAGATCACTGCGCTCGAACACGCTCAACATATTGAGCATGGCATCCAGGGCATCACGATGATGCATTTCGGATTGGCCGGTCAGGGCATTGTCGACACGTTTGAACAGAAATTCCAGCCGCAGGAAAGTGCGGATGCGCTCGTTCAGTGGCTGCTCGAAAATAATAGTGTCTGACACGGTTTCCAAATATTAAGACAGGGAATAATGGCCTTATTGTCCATGACTGGGCCCGGCCAAGCAACTCAGTTAATGTTTTGCGCCAATTCCAGATAGCGCTGATGTAACTGTTCGACCTGGGGCATCAGCGAACTGACTGACTGGCTGTTATCAATGATGTCATCCGCGACACTCAGTCGATCGGCACGCTGGCACTGATTTTCCAACATAGTATGGGCTTCGTTAATATTGATACCATCACGTGTCAGCAGGCGGGAGAGCTGAGTCTTTTCGTCAACATCAACGACCAGAATTCGATCCACGAGGTCCAGCATCTGCGCTTCGATCAGCAGCGGGACAGAGAGAAGACAGTAAGGCGTCTTGCAGTTATCGGCCGCCGACAGCATCTGTCGTCTGACCTCCGGGTGGATGATGTTTTCCAAAGCCTGTTTGGCCTGGCTGTCGCTGAAGATTCGGGAGCGCAGCCAGGCACGATTAATTTCTCCATTGTGCTGCAGTACCTCAGCACCAAAGTGTGCAATGACCTGTTGGTAACAGCTTGTACCGGTGTCAAGCAGGCTTCTGGCAATAAGATCCGCATCAATGACGGTGACGCCAAGGCGTTGAAACAAGTCAGAGACCGTCGACTTGCCACTGGCAACCCCACCGGTCAGTCCTACTTTAAAGCTCATCAGCCCAGTCCGACACTGCCCAGGTAGAAACGATTCAGGCTGTCCCCCCAGATAAGGGCAATCCAGCCGGCTGCTGCCAGGTAGGGGCCAAACGGGATGGGGATATCACGTTGATGATGCTTGAACAGCACCAGGCTGATACCAATCACCGCGCCGACCAGGGAGGATAACAGCACAATCATTGGCAAGTACTGCCAGCCCATCCAGGCGCCCAGGGCCGCCAGCAATTTAAAGTCACCATAGCCCATCCCCTCTTTACCGGTAATCAGACGAAACAGGTGATAAATACTCCACAACACCAGATAGCCGGCAATGGCACCAATCACGCTGCTGGTGATATCGGTAAATGTGGCAAACAGATTGAAAACAAGGCCCAGCCAGAGCAGGGGGAGCGTGATTTTATCGGGTAGCAGCTGCTGATCGATATCAATAAACGTCAATGTAATCAGTGACCAGCTCAGTAGCAGGGCACCAAAACAGCTCCAGTTGAAGCCAAAATGCCAGGCCACGACCGCTGACATTAAACCCGTCAGCGCTTCAATGATGGGGTAACGTATCGAAATACCGGCGCCACAGCCCCGGCAACGCCCCCTAAGAAACAGATAGCTGAAGACCGGGATATTCTCAAGGGCGGTAATAGCATGCTGGCAGTGTGGGCAGCGGGAGCGGGGCGTCGACAGGTTAAAAACCGGTTGCTCGTCCGCAGTCTGTCCGGAAAACGCGGCACACTCGTTTTCCCACTCGCGTTGCATCATGACCGGCAAGCGGTAAATCACCACATTCAGAAAACTGCCAACCAGCAGACCCAGCACCAGGCAAACCATCATCCACGCCAATGGTGATGCGTTAAGAAACGGAATGACCTGCATCAAATGGCTGCGCCGAGCTTGAAGATAGGCAGGTACATAGCAATGACCAGCGTACCGACAATCCCCCCGAGGAACACCATGATGATGGGCTCCATCAGCGCCGTCATATTATCGACTGCATCATCCACTTCGCGTTCAAAGAAGTCAGCCACTTTGGCAAGCATGGAGTCAAGAGAACCTGACTCTTCACCAATCGCGGTCATTTGAATCACCATATTGGGAAACAGCTCGGTGTCGGTCATGGCTTTGTTCAACTGAGTGCCGGTGGCAACATCATCCCGCATAACCAGTGTTGCTTCACCATAGACGATATTACCGGTCGCTCCGGCGACCGAGGTCATGGCTTCCACCATGGGCACACCGGCCTTGAACATAGTAGAGAAAGTCCGGGAAAAACGGGCAATAGCAGCTTTGGTCATGACTGCGCCTATAACCGGCAGTTTCAACAACAGCCTGTCCAGGAAGTGCTGTACTTTACGAGAGCGCTTTCTGGCTGCCATAAAGCCCATGACAATCCCGATGATGACACCGAAGATTAACCACCATTTTTCCTGAAAGACTTCTGAAATGCGGATAACCAGTTTGGTGAGTCCCGGCAGATCAGCACCGAACCCCTGGAACAGCGATTGGAACTGTGGAATCACGAAGATCATCAGAATCGCGGTGACAATAAAGGCCACCACAATGATGGCGGTTGGATATACCAGCGCTTTTTTTATTTTGGCTTTCAGTGCCTCGGTTTTTTCCTGATAAGTGGCAATTTCATGTAGCAGGGATTCGAGGGTACCGGATTGCTCACCGGCATTGACCAGATTCACGTAGAGGTCATCAAAATGCAGTGGAAATTTGGCCAGTGAGTCAGAGAGACTGGTACCGGACTCAACATCCGCTTTTATTTTGAGTACCATCTCCTGCATGCTGGCGTTTTCGTGGCCTTCGCCAATGATTTGCAGAGACTGCATCAGGGGGACACCGGAAGACATCATGGTCGCTAGTTGACGACTGAAAATAGCGATATCACCGGGTTTGATTTTCGGTTTGCGCGGGGCAAACAGGTCTTTGGGTTTTTTCTTGACTTTGAGTGGCGCGATACCTTGTCGACGCAGTTCGGCCCTGACCTGGTTGACGTTTTCACCCGTGACCTGGCCCTTCACTCTCCGACCCTGTTTGTTGGTACCCTGCCAGATGTAGATATCAGGGACCTTGACCTTCTTCGCCTTGCCTGCTTGCGCTTGTGCCACCCGCTACTCCTTGATCACACGGTTGATTTCTTCCAGGCTGGTCAGCCCCGCAGCGACTTTCTTCAGACCTGATTTGCGCAGATCATCAATGCCTTCTTCTTCTGCCTGATCGGCCAGCTGCATTGAGTTACCGCCTTCCATGATGATGCGCCCCATTGCATCGGATACGGGCATTACCTGATAGATACCAACACGTCCTTTGTAACCTTCAGTACAGCTATCACAACCAACAGCTTTATAGACGGTAACGCCCGCATCAATCTGTTGTTGGGTAAAGCCTTCCTCCAGTAACACATCGTTAGGTAAATCTTCAGCCGCCTTGCACTTGCTGCATAATCTTCTGGCCAGACGCTGAGCGATGATCAGTGACACTGCCGAGGCGATATTGAATGCCGGTACCCCCATATTGGCAAGCCGTGTCAGCGTCTGTGGTGCGTCATTGGTGTGCAGCGTGGAAAAGACCATGTGACCGGTTTGAGCCGCTTTGATCGCAATCTCAGCAGTCTCAAGATCACGAATCTCACCCACCATGATGATATCCGGATCCTGACGCAGGAAAGCACGAAGACACTCGGTAAAGCCAAGTCCGATAGCCGGATGCACGTTAACCTGATTCACACCGGGCAGGCTGATTTCAGCGGGATCTTCGGCGGTTGATATATTTCTGTCGCCGGTATTGAGAATGTTGAGCGCGGTATAAAGCGATACAGTCTTACCGCTGCCTGTCGGCCCCGTAACCAGAATCATGCCGTAGGGCTTATGCATGGTCTCAAGGAAGATTTGTTTCTGGTCTTCTTCGTAACCCAGTGCGTCAATACCTAACTGCGCACTGGTCGGGTCCAGAATCCGCAATACGATTTTCTCACCGAACAGCGTCGGGCAGGTGTTGACACGGAAATCGATGGCTTTGGTTTTGGACAGTTTCAGGCGCATACGGCCGTCCTGGGGAACACGGCGTTCAGCGATATTTAACCGGGACAGTACCTTGAGACGCGCGGCAATGCGGCCACCCAGCGCCACCGGCGCACCTTTCATTTCATGAAGAATACCGTCAATCCGCATGCGCACCCGGTATTTCTTCTCGTAGGGCTCGAAGTGGATATCGGATGCCCCTGATTTGATCGCCGTGGTCAGAATACCGTTGATGAAGCGCACTACCGGCGTATCGTCAATATTAGCCTCGGTCAGGTCCTCAGTGCGATCTTCATCCGGCCCCAAATCGATATCATCGAGATCAGCATCCTCAAACTGGTCCAGCTTCTGATCGGCCTTATCCAGCGCCTTTTCCATGATCGCGGATAACTTCTGTTCATCCACCAGCACCGGATAGGTGTTCAGCGCCGTGTTAAATTGAAATTCGTCCAGGGCTTGAAGGTTGGTGGGGTCGGATACGGCTACATAGAGTCTTTTGCCTCGTTTAAACAGTGGCAAAGCATTATGTTGCCGAATCAGCTTTTCCTGTATTAATTCGGTTGCTGACATATCGAGATTCATCGATTCGATATCAAACAGCGGCACACCGAATTCCTGCGAGGCGATCGCGGCAATATCAGCGCTGCCCAGAATTTTGTGATTAACAAGGTAGGTAACAAAAGGCTGTTTGGCTTCTTTGGCGGCGGACTGTGCAGAAAGCGCCTGTTCTTCATTCAACAGACCTTCGTTGACCAGACGTCTTGCCAGACCGCTCAGTCGCATCGGGGTTGCCATATTTGCCATGACTATTTGCGATTCCTTAACATAAGCACTGCTATTAAAGGCTAATAGTATGTAAGTTAAACAAGAAATTCTAGTTTCTGTATCAAGACGTGCCGGTCTTTCCTGTATATACTGCCGTAAATTTTTGGGGAATGAATTATGCGAACTTTTCAACGCCATAGCCTGCTGGCGTTAATGCTCTGTTTGATGCTGGCTGTCAGTGCCTGTGGACAGAAAGGCGACTTGTACCTGCCGGAAGGTAATTTGCAATCGGTCATGGCAGGTTAAAACCAACGATGGATTATTTTCAGTATCAAGCTGGCAGCCTGTTTGCCGAGCAGGTCGCAGTCATTGACATTGCGCAGCAACACGGCACGCCGACTTACATTTACTCGCGCAAAACACTGGAGCAGCATTGGCAGGCTTTTGATGATGCATTCGCTGAACTGCCACACCTGGTCTGTTATGCCGTCAAGGCGAACTCAAACCTGGCCGTGTTAAATGTACTGGCGAAACAGGGCTCTGGCTTTGATATCGTCTCGGCCGGTGAACTGGCGAGAGTCATTGCCGCTGGTGGCGAAGCTGCAAAAACCGTGTTTTCCGGTGTCGGTAAAACCGAAGCTGAAATCGAATATGCGCTGACACAGAATATCCGCTGTTTCAATGTGGAGTCGATTCCTGAGCTCAGCCGAATCAATGAGGTAGCAGCGCGCCTGAACAGACAGGCGCCGGTTTCGATCCGGGTTAATCCCGATGTGGATGCGCAAACGCATCCTTATATCTCAACCGGTCTCAAAGAAAACAAATTTGGTATTGATATCGAACAGGCCAGGGCCGTCTACCAGTCGGCTAAAGACATGGCCAACCTGTCTGTGGTCGGTGTCGATTGCCATATCGGTTCCCAGCTGACCTCGGTGTCGCCTTTTGTGGATGCGTTGAAACGCGTGCTGGCACTGATTGATGAGTTGGCTGAAGACGGGATTCAAATAAAACATCTGGATATCGGGGGCGGCCTGGGTATTCATTATCGCGATGAAACCCCGCCAAGCCCGGCTGAATATGCGGCAGCGCTGAAACCACTGCTGGCAGAACGTGAGTTGGAAATTCTACTGGAACCTGGCCGTGCCATTGCCGGTAATGCCGGCATCCTGTTGACTAAGGTCGAGTTTATTAAACCCACTGAAGCCAAGCAGTTTGCGATTGTCGATGCCGCAATGAATGATTTATTGCGTCCCGCTTTATATCAGTCATGGCAGCAAATTGTGCCGGTTCAACTGGAAACCCAGGCCAAACCCGCGGTCTATGATATTGTGGGACCTATCTGTGAAACCGGCGACTTCCTGGGTAAAGATCGGGAACTGGCCATCGAGCAGGGCGACCTGTTGGCGATCCGTTCTGCCGGTGCCTATGGTTTCACTATGAGTTCCAATTACAACTCACGTCCTCGCGCCGCCGAGATTATGGTGGATGGTAAAAATATCCATGTGGTACGGGAACGTGAGATGGTTCAGAATTTGTTCGCCGGAGAGCACGTATTACCGTCATGAGCAGCCTCGAATTCAGCAAGATGCATGGCCTGGGCAATGATTTCATTGTCATCAATGCCATCGATCAGCAAGTGACTCTGAGCGATAGCCAGATCCGTTTTCTGGCTGATCGGCATTTTGGTGTGGGCTGCGATCAGGTTTTGCTGGTGGAAGCTTCAGACTCTGATGATGCGGACTTCAGATACCGCATTTTTAACGCGGATGGGGGTGAAGTCTCTCAATGCGGCAATGGTGCACGCTGTTTTGCCCGTTTTGTTCGCGAAAAAGGGCTTAGCGACAAAGACACGATTGCTGTTGTCACCGCTTCCGGCCTGATTTATCCCACCATTCAAGTGGATGGCTCTGTGACCGTGGATATGGGTAAACCCCAGTTTGAACCACGGCGTATTCCGTTTTTTGCTGAAGAACAGGCGACAACTTATATGGTGTCTGTGCCCGAACACGGCAAAAAAGAAGTGGGCGTGGTGTCGATGGGCAATCCGCATGCGGTGATGCTGGTGGATAATGTCGACACGGCACCGGTGCAGGAAATCGGGCCGCTGATGGAGTCGCACGAACAGTTTCCGGAGCGGGTCAATGTCGGCTTTATGCAGTTGCAGGATGCTAATCACATTCGCTTGCGGGTGTATGAGCGTGGTTCGGGGGAAACCTCGGCCTGTGGTACCGGTGCCTGCGCGGCGGTGGTCAGTGGTATCCGTCGAGGTTTGCTGTCCAATCAAGTGACCGTGTCGTTGCCTGGTGGCGAACTGCAAATAAGCTGGCCCGACGAAAACAGCGCTGTGTGGATGACCGGGCCGGCAGAACATGTATTTGATGGAGAAATAGCGTGGGCAACGCTGGAAAACAAATAACCCTGGCTGAACTGGAAGCCTATCTGCAATCACATCCAGATACCTTTCTGGAACACCCGGAGTTGCTTGAAATACTGGAACTGCATCAATCGCCGGAAGGCACGGTTTCTCTTGCACAGAAGCAACAGCAAAGGCTCAAAGAAAAAAACAAACAGCTCAACGAGCAGTTGCGGGCGCTGATTGAGAATGCACACAGTAATGCTGAACTCCAGCAGCGGGTACATGCGCTGTGCCTGAGCCTCCTGGATGCTGTCGATCTCAGTAGTCTGATGAATACGCTGATGGAAGAGCTGCAGCAGGAGTTTTCTGCTGATGATGTCGCGGTCAGATTGTTTTATGGCGATAAACCATTCCCATTGCCCGAGACCAACACTAATGTTGGCCAACTGCACGCTGACGATACCAAACTGCGTAGCTTCGATAATCTATTTAACAAGCAAAAGCCCATCTGTGGCCGTTTGACCAAAGCACAGAAAGCGCTGCTGTTCAATAACAAAGCTGACCGTGTTCAGTCCGTCGCTTGTCTGCCGTTAGGTCATGAACCCTGCGCTGGCTTGCTTGCGATTGGCAGTGAAGATCCCAACCGATTCCATGCCGATATGGCGACCGATTATCTGAGCTTTTTGGGCGAAGTGTTTATGCGTGTGCTTCGTTATCACACCCATAACGATGGCTGACAAGCTGACCAGCACGGTAGACGACTTCCTCGACTATCTGGCGCTGCAACGTCGTCTCTCTGCCCATACGGTCAAAAATTACCGCTGTGATCTGCAACAACTCACTGAATACTGTCAGCGTGATGAGCTTGAGAGCTGGTCTGCACTCAAAACAAGAGATCTACGTCAGTTCTCGGCTTTTCTGCATCGCAAAGGGCTTTCCAGCCGTAGCATTCAGCGCATGCTCTCAGCCATTCGTTCTTTTTATCAGTATCTGATCAGGCAGGGGCTGGCAGACAATAATCCGGCCCAGGCCGTGCAGGCGCCCAAAGCCGAGAAACGTCTGCCTTCGACTCTCGATGTCGATCAGATGAATGCTTTGCTCGATCACACTCAGCCCAATACCTTTGTTGCCACGCGTGACCGCGCCATCATGGAATTGTTTTATTCTTCCGGCCTACGCCTGGCGGAACTGGCTGAACTCAACCTGCGTGATATCGATTTTGGCGATCAGCTGGTGCATGTCACCGGTAAAGGGCAGAAAGACCGGGTTTGCCCGGTCGGTTCACAGGCGATTAAAGCGCTGCAGGACTGGCTGGAAAAACGTGATCAGACCGGCTTTTTTGACCAGCCTGCCGTCTTTATCACCCAGCAGGGTCGGCGTCTTGGTGTGCGTTCGATTCAGAAACGTCTGAGTTTCTGGGGTAAGAAACACGGGATTTCAGACCATGTGCATCCGCATCGCCTAAGGCATGCGTTTGCTTCGCATATGCTGGAGTCTAGTGGGGATTTACGAGCGGTGCAGGAATTGTTGGGGCATGCGGATATCAGTACCACGCAGATCTATACCCATGTGGATTTTCAGCATCTGGCGAAGGTTTATGATTCGGCGCATCCACGCGCCAAGAAGCGGTCTGATTCCTGATGCGCTGTGTAAATCACAGAGGCACAGAGGGCACAAAGAATTTTGGGGTTTAAGTCGTCATTGCGAACGCGGTGAAGCAATCCAGGCCCAGATTTTGGGGCTGAAGCCCGAGTTCATTTATTTTACTTGCCTAAAATAAACGAACCAAACAAAAGGGCAGCCCAATGCTCGCCCTGCGGGTTCCCTGCGCTTCTCAATCAGTTTGGAACACGACGAAAACTCGCTACGCTCAGACACTCGTCGTGTTTCATCCAAACTGCTTTGCGATGCTCGGCTTCGCATAAGGGCGGGACACCCTCACCCCAGCCCTCTCCCGTCAAGGGAGAGGGTGCAGCTCATCCATAACGTTGTTTCCAGAGCCCGCTTTTCATTCCCCTTTTGTGCTGACGAGTAGCGCAGGTTAATCTGGATAAGAATTGGCTAGTGTCTGATTCGTGACATCCATGTCACTCAGCCTTCGGGCGCCTCCGGCGTCCAAATTTTTTCCAGACAAATTTTTGAGCCTAGCGAGTTTTAGCCAATTCCCGGGTTAGTCGAGCAACGCAGTAGAGCCGTAGGCCAACACGGTGGAGTAGTCTAAGGTTGTTAGGGATTTGGCCGCGCAAATCCCTGACTCGCCATTAAGGCGAAACCTAATCGGGCTTGTCTCAAGACGCAAGGTTGGGTTTGGTTTTTCAAACCAACCCACAAGAATTAATGCGCCTGCTCCCAATTATCCCCAGTCCCAAGTCCAACCTCTAACGGCACCTTCAAATCCGCCGCATTCATCATAAACTGCTCGATAGTGGTCTTCGCCATATCCAACTGATCCTTGGGCACTTCAAACACCAGTTCGTCATGCACCTGCATGATCATGCGAATACCGGTATCGGCGCCTGATAACCAACTGTGAATATCTATCATGGCGCGTTTGATGATATCGGCAGCGCTGCCCTGCATCGGCGCATTGATGGCGGTTCGTTCGGCATATTGGCGGCGCATGCCGTTTTTGGAGTTGATTTCCGGTAAGTACAGGCGACGGCCGAAAATGGTTTCCACATAGCCCTGTTTCTTAGCCTGCTCGCGGGTGTTGTCCATGTAATCACGGACGCCGGGATAGCGCTCGAAATAAGTGTTCATATAGTCCGCCGCCTGGTGGCGCTCAATACCCAGTTGTCTGGAAAGACCATGAGCGGACATGCCGTAAATCAGGCCGAAGTTAATCGCTTTGGCGCTGCGGCGCTGATCGCTGCTGACTTCGTCCAGCGCCATGCCGAAGATTTCCGAAGCAGTGTGGCGATGAATATCTTCGCCCTTGGCAAAGGCCTGCAGCAGGCTCTCATCGCCGGACAGGTGCGCCATGATGCGCAGTTCGATTTGTGAATAGTCGGCGGCCAGCAGCACATAACCCTCACTGGCGACGAAGGCTTCACGGATGCGACGGCCATTTTCACTGCGGATGGGAATATTCTGCAGATTGGGATCCGAGGAGGAGAGTCGACCGGTCGCGGTGACAGCCTGATGGTAGGACGTGTGTACTCGCCCCGTGGTTTTGTTGACCATCTGCGGCAGCTTATCGGTATAGGTCGATTTCAGCTTGCTCAGGCCGCGGTAGTTGATGATGATTTGCGGCAGTTCATAGCCTTCATCGGCGAGTTCCTGCAGGACTTCTTCGGCGGTAGAAGGGGCGCCTTTCGGGGTTTTCTTTTTTACCGGCAGGTTCTGCTTGTCGTAAAGAATTTCCTGAAGTTGTTTGGGAGAACCGAGGTTAAAAGCTTGTCCGGCCACTTCATGGGCCTGCTTTTCCAGTTCTTCAATCTGGCGAGCCATATTGTCACTTTGCTGCTGCAACATCCAGATGTCGATATTGACGCCATTACGTTCCAGCGTGTTGAGGACCGGCAACAGGGGCATTTCCAGTTCGGAGTAAACCTTCACCAGCGGTGGAATAGCCTGCATTTGGGGCCATAACACATGATGCAGTTGCAGCGTTATGTCGGCATCTTCAGCAGCATAGTTGGCCGCTTCTTCAATACCAATTTGATTGAAGGTCAGCTGCTTTTTGCCTTTACCGGCAATATCTTCAAAGTGAATCGTGTCTCGGTCGAGATATTTTTTCGCCAAAGAATCCATATCATGACGTGTGGCGGTGCTGTCGAGCACATAGGATTCCAGCATGGTGTCATGGGCGATGCCTTTCAGATCAATGCCATGGTTCAGTAGCACGTGGCGATCATATTTCAGGTTCTGGCCCACTTTGAGTTTGGTGGGATCTTCCAGTAGAGGCTTTAGGTCCTTCATCACCTCCTCGTAATCCAGCTGTTGCGGTGCGCCGGCATAGTCGTGATTCAGAGGCAGATAAGCGGCCTCGCCGGGTTTCACGGCGAAGGAAACACCCACAATACGGGCATCGAGATAGATGAGGCTGGTAGTCTCAGTGTCAAAGGCAAACAGATCGGCATCCTGCAGTTTTTTCAGCCATGTCAGCCAATCTTTTTTATCCAGAATGCACTGATAGTCCTGTTTGGCGATGGTGTCATTGTTGATCACCGCCGAGCCCGAAGTGACAGTTTGATCGGCACTGCCCGACTCCAACTCAGCTATCCAGCTACGGAATTCGAACTGTTTAAACAGGGTCAGCAGTGCTTCACGGTCTTGAGGTTGATGTTTAAGTTGTTCGACTTCGATATCGAGTTCAACATCGCATTTTATCGTGGCCAGCTCATAGCTGAGCTCTGCCATATTTTTATTCTCTGCCAGTTTTTCCGGCATCTTTTTGGCGCCGCGAAAATCCAGTTCCCGGACGGCCTCCAGATTGGCATAAATTTCTTTGAGGCTACCCAGGTTCTGCAATAGAGACAGGGCGGTTTTTTCGCCGACACCGGGCACACCGGGAATGTTATCAACCTTGTCGCCCATCAGTGCCAGGAAGTCGATAATATGTTCCGGTGGCAGGCCGAACTTTTCCTTAACACCTTCAATATCCATTTTGGTCTCGGTCATGGTGTTAACCAGAGTCACATGCTGATTGACCAGTTGCGCCATATCTTTGTCGCCGGTGCTGACCACAACATCCATGCCTTTTTCAGTCGCCTGTCTGGCCAGTGTTCCGATAACGTCATCGGCTTCGACGCCATCTACGCAGAGTAATGGCAGCCCCATGGCCTTGATGATGTCGTAAATGGGTTCCACCTGTGGCCTTAAATCATCCGGCATCGGCGGCCGGTTGGCTTTGTACTGCTCATAAATGTCATCGCGAAAGGTTTTGCCCTTGGCATCGAATACGACTGCGATATGACTGTCGGGATAGTCAGCCAGTAAACGCCGCAACATCGCCGTGACACCCCGGATGGCCCCAGTAGGTTCGCCAGCCGAATTTCTGAGATCCGCTTTGTACATCGCATGGTAGGCACGGTACAGGTAAGACGAACCATCGACGAGAACGAGAGGAACAGATTGAGTCATAAGCGTTGTGGCACCGTTTTTCTGAGAACTGACTGCTTTTCTCCGGGCAGCGGAAATGCTATCTTAACCCCGAAATGACACGGAGCATTCTCATGTTGAACAAAATCGCTATTGTATGCGCACTTGCCCTGTTAATGACAGTGACTGTCCGGGCAGAGGACACCGAATCGGTGATGGAGAAGCCGCCGGTGCTTCCTGAGCCATTGCAAAGCGGTGACAGTATCGAGCCCGAAGTTAATATCATTCAAAAAGAAGATCGCACCATTGAAGAATATCGAATGAATGGCAAGCTTTATATGATTAAAGTGACGCCTTCGGTCGGGAAACCTTATTACCTGACTGATACCGATGGTGACGGTTCTCTTGAGTCAAGACAATTCGAACTGGATTCCGGTCTGTTGGTCCCCAACTGGATCCTGTTGGAGTGGTAAGCATCCACTAATCTGAGCAGTTTTCATGTCAGTTTATACTGAAGTCGGACGCGACGACCTGATCGCGTTTCTGGGAGAGTATGCCGTCGGCGATCTGGTGTCTTATCAGGGCATCAGTGCCGGTATCGAAAACACCAACTACTTTGTCACCACGACCGAAGGGGAGTTTGTGCTGACGCTGTTCGAGCATCACGACTTCGGTGAACTCGCCTATTTCCTGGATGTGATGACTTTCTACTATCAGCATGGTATTCCCTCAGCGCACCCCGCGGCTGACCGTGAGGGTCATTACCTGAAAAAACTCTGCGGTAAACCGGCTGCACTGGTGTTACGTCTGGATGGGCGTGGCGTGGAGTCGCTGGCGACATCAGCGCAATGTGCTGCAATCGGTGACATTCTGGCAGAAATGCATCTGGCCGGGCTGGAGTTTAAATCCCGTCGTGCCAGTGAGCGTGGTCATGAATGGCGTCGGCAGACAGCGATGACGTTATTGCCGAAATTAAATGACGAGCAGGCCACCATTCTCAAAAATGAACTGGCGTTTCAGGCTGGCTATGAAGAACTGGATTTGCCCTGGGGTGTCACGCATTCTGATTTATTCCGTGATAACGCGCTGTTTGACGGCGATGAGCTTAAAGGCATTATCGATTTCTATTATGCCAGCGACGAATATCTGCTGTATGACCTGGCTGTCGCGGTCAATGACTGGTGTGTCGATGAATCGGGCCTGCCGGAACAAAGCCGTTATCAGGCGCTGATGCGGCATTATCTGGCAAAACGTGCACTGACTGAATCCGAAATTGCGAATTGGAATCTGGTGCTCAGAGCCGCTGCATTACGTTTCTGGCTGTCACGTCTGCAGGATCAGTTATTCCCACGTGAAGGCGAGCTGACACAGATTAAAAACCCGGATGCCTTTTTCAACATTCTGATGCATCACCGCGATCATCCTCTCAGTCTAGATCTTGACTGAAGCGTTATGCGCGTTCTCATTATTAAACTGACATCCATGGGTGACCTGATGCATGCCCTGCCAGCGCTCACTGATGCAGCTAAGGTTTATCCCGATATTGAATTTGACTGGGTGGTCGATAAAGCCTTTGCGGCTGTGCCCAAATGGCATCCACGAGTCAGAAATGTGATTACGACATCTCATCGTCGTTGGCGCAAGAGTTGGGTGGGTAGTCTGAAACAAGGTGAACTGACCGGCTTTTACAAAGCGCTGAATGCGGATGACTACGATGTCGTCGTCGATATGCAGAATAATCTGAAAAGCGCCCTGGTCAGCCTGCTCAGAAAAGGCCCGGTTTATGGCCTTGATAAATACAGTTGCCGGGAAAAACCGGCACATCTGGCGTATCGTCATCCAATCAATGTCAATCCCAATCAGCACGCGGTAGAAAGAATGCGTCAGATCCTGGCGACAGCATTGGGTTATACCGTGCCTGACACGGCGGCAGATTATGGTGTTGACCTCGCGCACTGTCAGCCACCCCAACTCGACTTTGATCTCGTCAGGCCCTACCTGATGCTGGTACATAACGCCAGCTGGCTGACCAAATTGTGGCCAGTCAAACACTGGCAGTCGCTGGTGTTGAAAGCCGCCGAAGCCGGTTATCAATGTCTGCTGCCCTGCGGCAACGACGAAGAATATCAGCGTGCCCGGCAGATCGCCTCGGTCAGCAATGAAGCGCAGGCGTTACCCAGGTTGCCCCTGAATGATGTTGCCGCCCTGATGCAGAGAGCTGAAGCGGTACTGGCCAGTGATACCGGCCTGGCGCATATGGCAGCCGTGCTGGGTAAACCGGCGATTACCCTGTATGGTTCCACCGATACCCACCTGATCGGGACTTACGGACAGCAGCAGCATCACCTGATTACCGGCATGACCTGCTCCCCCTGCTATAAACGCCGCTGTCCGCTGCCAGACTCGAAAGACGGTGAACCTGTGTGCATGGCAGGCATGGAAGTCGACCAGGTCTGGCATAGACTCGAAAGCCTTTTACAAGCACAATAACGCCATTATTCACTGGCAGTTGGCCTCATAAAATCTAATATGAAACATTCTTTTCCTGAATTTCATCTTGCCCGTGTTGCCGTCGTTGGTGACCTGATGCTGGACCGTTTTTATTTCGGCAAAGCCAGCCGGATCTCACCGGAAGCGCCGGTACCTGTGGTGAATGTGGACCGGCTGGAAGATTTACCTGGTGGTGCCGGCAATGTGGCGATGAATATTGCCTCGTTGGGGGCCAATTGCACTATCAGCGGCCTGACCGGTGAAGATGAAGCCGCGGCCGTGCTTAAGCAGCGCCTCAATGCAGTTGGTGTGAACTGTCTGTTTCACCAGACGACTGAGGCCGGCACCATTATCAAGTCCCGGGTGATCAGCAGTCACCAGCAGCTTATCCGGCTGGATTTCGAAAAACGTTTTGAAGCAGCTTTGCCCCAGCAATTGCAGGCTCTGGTGGACCAGATCACTGAGCAGGCGCAGGTGCTGGTGCTGTCGGATTACAACAAGGGTACTTTATCTGAGCCACAGTTCTGGATTACGCAGGCCCGGCAGAAAAAACTTCCTGTGCTGGTGGACCCCAAGGGCAGTGATTTCAATAAATATCGCGGCGCCGATCTGATGACGCCCAATATGAGCGAATTCGAAGCGGTGGTGGGCCCGGTGGTCTCAGAACAGGATCTCATCAGTAAAGCCCAGACCCTGATTAAACAGCTTGATATCAAGGCGATCCTGATTACCCGCAGTGAACAGGGTATGACCCTGATTCGGGCCGATCAGCCCGAGTTTCATCTGCCGGCGATTGCCAAGGAAGTTGCTGATGTCACCGGCGCCGGTGATACCGTGATATCAACCCTGGCCTCGGCACTGGCGGCGGGTGCGGACCTGGAATATGCAGTCACACTGGCTAATGTGGCGGCCAGTATTGTTGTGAGTAAACTGGGCACGTCCACTGTGAGCGGTCCCGAACTCAAAGCCGAGTATGAGCGCCATCAGGGTGCTAATGCTACTGATCACAGCTTTGCCGGTGCCGTCACCGTGGAACAGCTTAAAATCGCCGTCGATCAAGCCAAGCAGCGCGGCGAAAAAATCGTCTTTACCAATGGCTGTTTCGATATTCTGCATGCCGGCCATGTGACTTATCTGCAGCAGGCCAGAAAACTGGGTGACAGGTTGGTTGTGGCTATCAACACCGATGAGTCAGTGACCAAACTGAAAGGCGAAGGCCGGCCGATAAATACCGCCGAGCGTCGTCTTACTGTGCTGGCAGGGCTCGCTGATGTCGACTGGGTGACCTGCTTTCCGGGCGATACCCCGGAAGAATTATTACGCCTGATTCAGCCCGATGTACTGGTCAAAGGCGGTGACTACGACAAAAAAGGTGTGGTCGGCTGGGAAATCGTCGAAGGCTACGGCGGTGAAGTGAAAGTGATGGGGCTGGTGGAAAACTGCTCCACCACAGCGATTGTGAATAAAATCAACACTTCAAAAGCCTAGTGGATAAATAATAAAAAAGCCTATTTATCCGCTGATTACACCGATTTACGCTGATTCTATTATTTACCAAAAATAACGTTGTATTAGTCAACGCCCTGAACCGAACCTGTTATATGGGCTTGTATGAGATCGACTAAAAGGTCGTGAGTTTCATCTGCGTTTATCTGCGAAATCTATGGATTAAGCTTTTTTAGAGCATTCATTGCTTTAGATACATTATCCTCAAGGTGTGTCGGGTTAATGGTACCGATGATTACGCTGCTGACGGCGGGCTCACGGAAGATAAAATCAAAATTCGCCTGCACAATATCGGTGTTGTCGGAGCCATGCGCCAAATGACCGCTGCCCAGCGCTTTTTTGATAAAAATGCCCTTGTTGTTTTCAGCGGCTTTATCCAACACCGCCTGCTCCTGCTTATATTCCAGGTTATGCATTACCATCGCCAGGTCTGACTGTTCCAGGGCCAGCAGGCCGCCTTCGACCGTCTTGGTCGACATGCCTGTGGCACGAATCAGCCCACGCTGTTTTAAGGTATTGAGGGTGTCCAGCGCACCATGCTGTTCAATGACTTCTCTATCATTACCGTCAGAGTGAATCAAAACGATATCCAGCACGTCTCGATTAAGCTGTTTGAGACTATTTTCAACGCTTTGGGTAATGGATTCAGGACTGAAGTCATAACGTGATTCGCCCGTTTGCGGGTCGAAATATTCGCCTGCCTTGGTCGCGATGACCCAGTCATGCGGAATTTTGGGCAATAGCTGCCCCAGTCGAGTTTCACTATTACCGTAGGCCGGTGCGGTATCAATCAGGTTGATGCCCAAATCCCAGGCCAGGGCCAGCAGATTGAGCGCCTCTGTATCACCGGGTATTTTAAAGCCGGTTGGGTATTTGACCGCTTTGTCCCGTCCCAGCTTCACAGTACCCAGCCCTAAAGGTGAGACGGCCACCCCAGTATCAGCAATCTCTCTGCGCTCAGTCAGTGTGTTCATGCAAATGCCCGATCCCACAGTGGTGCTGCAATGCCGGGATGTGGAAAGTCCGGATTATGGTGCTCGCCGGCTTTCAGCTTGGCTGATTCGAGTGCTGCCAGCATCTGATCAGCCAGATCCGGTGCCAGCGCCAGTTTGGTCGGCCAGCAGACATGCAGGTTATCGCGACTGCTGATAAAAGCTGTGTCCGGACGGCTGAGACTGGATTGCTTGGGTTCAGCGCGATTGACTGGGTGGGTCGCCCATTCCAGTTCCGGCAGACTGACCCAGGGCAGAATATCGGCCAGTAATTCTCTGGCTTCAGTAACCAACTCTTCATGGCTTTTATTGACGCCTTCCTCGGCAATATTGCCGCCGATATACCAGACTACATTGTCGTGCTGGTCTTTATGACTGGAGATGGTTGCGATAGGTTTTGAACCACTACCCAAGCTGTGCGCGTAGATCAACGGTAAGGGATTTTGTAAGCCCTTACTTTTGCACAGGACCATCTGCAGCGGTCGTCGCTGCATTTGCGGTTGGACCTGAGACAAGCCTTGCAACAGTTTTTCATTACCCTCGCCGGCGGTCAGCACAAACTGCTGCGCCTGGATTTCGTACTGATCGCCAATGGCTAGAGTTGAGACAGGGCCGGAACTGGGTTGCCATTGATAGTCTGCATTCGGGGGCACCGCGAGCATGCGTTGCTGCCAGGGTTTGACCAGTTCATCGATCAGACTGACGACGTCCAGCACCGGTTCATCCAACTGATACAAAGCGCCTTTAAATGCTTTGTCAGTGAAGATAGCCGGGCGGTTTTCTTTTTTCACCGGCTGCATGCGGCTGCGCAATGCTTTGCTGGCGAAAAAGGACACCATTTTTGAGGACAGGCGGTCCTTGGACCACAGCAGTTGATGCTCGGTGAGCTTTTTGACGCCGGATAAGTCGATCTCACCCTGCCCTTCCAGACAGGCTTTCCAGCGTGCCGGCATGCTGCTGATAACCTGAGCCGCCCTGGAGAGAATGCCATTGAGTGCGTACTTACTGCCGCCGTGAATAATGCCCTGTGAACTCAGCGTCTGACCCCGGCCGATTTCACCGTTTTCCAGCAACAGGGCATGAAAGCCGAGATCATTCAGTCTTCGATGCAGCCAAAGACCGGCAATGCCGGCCCCGATAATCACGACATCGGTAGTGAGCTGCTGTCGACTCATGAATCAGCGAGGGCCTCGTCCAGGGCTTCGCACAGCCAGTGACCGATCAGGATATGGCCTTCCTGAACGCGGGCAGTTTCCTTGCTCGGCACGCAGATGCAGTCATCGGCAATGGTTTTAAGTTTGCCGCCCTCTGCGCCGGTGAAGGCGCAGGTCCAGATAGCATTCTGTTGTGCGGTTTTAATGCCATTAATCACATTGGCGCTGTTGCCGGAAGTCGACAAACCAATCGCGATATCACCGGGCTTGCCCAGGCCCTCGATTTGCCGGTCGAAGACGGTTTCAAAACTGTAGTCATTGCTATGCGCAGTGAGGATCGAGGTGTCAGTGGTCAGGGCGATAGCACCGTAGGCTTTGCGATCACGGTGATAACGGACAATAAATTCTGCCGCCAGATGCTGAGCATCTGAGGCGCTGCCGCCATTACCGAAAAACAAGACTTTATTACCCGCCAGCAGGCAATCCTTTACCCGCTGCATCAGTTGATTGACCTGAGGCTCCAGTTCGAACAGGCCTGAAATCATCTCCTGATGACGTTGAATGGTGGCTTTGAATGACACGGCTTACCTCTGTATCTGTCAGGTGGTACTATTGCGTCTGTCTGTGGACCGCAACCCGGCTTGTTGTAGGACAGACTCATTTTAGAGTAATGCGGTTCAAGTTGTTAGTGTCAGCGCTGCTTTTTTCAACCGGAGATTATCCAGACCATGCACCTAGCTTTTGCCATCACGGAATTTCTTCCCAAGGGTGGCGCGCAACGGGATTTTATTGCTGTTGTGACTGAGATGGCCAAAAGAGGACATCAGATATCGATGATCACGCTGAAAACGCAGGGTGATATCAATAAAGACTGGACGCTATATGAGTTGGGTAACAACCAGACGACCCACCAAGGTCGCATCAAGGCCTTGTCCGACTATGTTGTCTCTTTGAAAAAGCGGGGCCTGTTTGACGCCATTATCGGGTTCACCAAGCTGGCTGGACTGGATGCGTATTTCGCGGCTGATCCCTGCTTTACGGCTAACCGTTTTAAAGGTCTGAACAAGCTATTGCCGCGTTATCGCACTTATGCGGCGATTGAGAAAGCGTTATTCAGCAATCCCGCGCTCAAGGTTTTTTTTCTGACCGAGCATCAACGCCAGCAGTACCTGGAGAACTTTGAACTTAAGCAGGATAATCAGGCGGTTTTACCGGTCAGTGTTGAAGAAAAATTTCATTTCACCCAGGCACGATTGGAATCAGGCCGTGTCTTTCGCCAGCAAACGCAACAGGCCGAAAACCGGATTTTATTGCTGTTTGTCGCGGCAGACTTCAACATCAAGGGACTGGATCGCGTTATCGAGGCGCTATCAGCATTGCGCTTTGTTGCCCGTAGTCAATTCGAATTATGGATTGTCGGCAATGGTAAACAAGCCAACTATGAACCCCGCTTACAGCAATTGACGGGTCTCAACTACCGCTTCTGGGGCGGACAGACCGAACTGGCACCATTTTATTTCGCCGCAGACTTACTAGTGCATCCAGCGCGAAAAGAAGCCGCCGGGATGGTGCTGGCTGAGGCTGCTGCTGCCCGGTTACCGATGCTGATCAGTGATATCTGTGGTTATGCGCCTCTGGCTAAGCAGTCACCTTTCTCGCAGATAATCGACGAAAAAAACTGCATTAAAGCTCTGGTCGAGGCGCTTAATACCTACAGTAAGCAGCCCGAAGCACTACCCAGAACAGAATCCAACCCACTGGTTTCAGCGGCCTCACGGGCATTATTCTGCGCGGACAAAATAGAGACTTGGTGCCAGCCATGAAAAAAGCTTTTTACCTTCGTAAAGAACTGGCTGAGGCGTGGCAGGATAAAGACGTGTTCAGTTTGCTGAAGACATTGCCGGGTGATGTCTTCCGCGACAAAGAGGGGCGGCGTACACTTCGCTTTGAGCAACAGGGACGAAGTTATTTCCTGAAATATCATGCCGGAGTTGGCTGGGGAGAAATTATTAAGAACCTGCTCCAGTTCAGAATACCGATAATCAGTGCCCGCAACGAATGGCAGGCGGTACAGCGGCTACATGAGCTGGGCATTGGTACAATGACACTGGCAGGATATGGAGAGCGTGGACTGAATCCGGCTCGTCGCGAATCCTTTGTTATTACCGACGAACTCACCGGCACCATGAGTCTTGAGCATGTCGGGCGACAGTGGCAACAGCGTAGGCCCAGTTTCCGCAGCAAACAGATACTGATTCGCAAACTGGCAGAGATGAGTCGCAAGATGCATCAGGCCGGCATTAATCACCGTGACTATTATCTTTGTCACGTGCTGTTAACCGAGGATTTCGCTGAACATAATCAAATCAGCGAATATACCGAGCCGTTTCTGATTGATTTGCATCGTACCCAGATTCGCCGTCGTGTTCCGACTCGCTGGCTGGTCAAAGATCTGGGCTCTCTGTATTTCTCCGCGCATGAAGTCAAACTCAGCCAGCGGGATAAGTTTCGTTTTATTCAATATTATTCCGGCCTCGACTTACGGCAGGCCTTGAATCAACAAGGTGATTTCTGGCGCAAAGTGGAGGCACGGGCGCAAAGGCTGTTGGAAAAATGGCACAGGCACAATGCGTCATGAATGACCCTGTGAAGCAGTTTCTGGCTGGTGAACAAGTTCCTGAGGGATTTGTACTGGAAGTGGACGGCGAGCAATACCATTGCGAACGCGTTCTCCGCTGGTTGCCGGGCCAGAGACTGGTGGTCAGAGCATTGCACCAGGGTGCTCCTTTATTACTGAAACTGTTTGCGCCGAATAAAAAAGGCTGGCGTGAGCTGTCACGCGAACAGCATGGTTATAAAGCCTGTAAAGCTGCCGGTATCCGGGTCCCGGCTGAAAAGCTGATCAGCGATGACTTTGCCGGCTGTCTGGCCGTGGCTTATGAATTTATCGCTGATGCCAGTCCTTTCAAGCTGGTTGGCGCCAACCAGGCACAGATGGTTCCGGCTCTGTTGCAGCTGATGGTAAGCTGTCACCAGGCAGGTATATACCAGCATGATATTCATACTGACAACATGCTCATGACCCCTCGCGGACTGGTTCTGATTGACTTGGCTTCAGTCAGGGGGCAACCTGGAGTGTCTCTGAACACCAAAAAAAGTCTTAATAATATTGCAAGACTGCTGGCCCAGTTTGTCCCGGAACAACAGCAACTGATTCTGACTAAACTGAATCTGTATTACCAAGCCAGAGGCTGGGTATACGGTCAGGCAGAGCGGGAACAATTCAAGTCTCTGCTCAATAAGGCCTGGCAAAAACGCAAAGATAATTACCTGAGCAAATGTTTCCGCCCCTGTACGATGACAGCCTACGACAAAGACAATCATCTGGAATATGCTGTCAAACGCGCATTCTTTGACCAAATCGGTGATCACGCCATTCGTAATATCAACACTTTCGTGGAACAGGGTGAGAAGCTGAAGCAGGGTAACAGTGCCACAGTCGTTGTGACAGAAATGGCGGAACGGCAGGTGGTGATCAAACGCTACAACATTAAATCACACTGGCATTTCCTTAAACGTTTCTGGCGCCCCAGTCGCGCTGCCAATGCCTGGCGACAGGGCAACCTGCTGGCACTACTGGGTATCCCCACACCGACGGTGCTCGGTTTTGTAGAGAAACGTTTCGGACCATTCAGAAAACAAGCCTATCTGATCACGGAATATCGACAGGGTGCCAGAGAGATTTCTGAGGTTTACCGGGCAACTTCTCCCTCAACAGCAGAACTGAATCAGCTTCACCGGATTTTCAGCTTGATGCGAGATTATCAGCTCAGTCACGGCGATTTGAAAGCAAGTAATCTGTTAATGTCTGAGGTAGGAGAAATCGAACTTATCGACCTGGATGCGATGACTCAGCATCGCTGTGCGTGGTTATTCAGACGGGCATTCGCCCGGGACCAGAAACGCTTTTTGCGTAACTGGCAGGGTAAAGCTTTATATTCACGCTTCAAACTAATGATTGAGAATCTGGCGCAGTAATGAAATTAGCGGTCTGTCTTTATAAGTACTTTCCTTTTGGTGGTTTAGCCCGTGATTTCATGCGAATTATGCAGCACAGTCTGACACCAGGTGATCATGTCGATGTTTTCGTGATGGAGTGGCAGGGGGAATATCCCGAGCATATGCATGTCCATGTCGTGCCGGTTAGCGGTATCACCAATCATGCACGTCTTCAGCACTTTATTGATACAGTCAGACCGACATTGCAGCAGGGGGGCTATGATCTGGTTATTGGCTTCAATAAAATGCCCGGGCTAGATCTCTATTATGCTGCTGATCCTTGCTATATTGCTCGCGCTGCATCTCAGCCGCTGTATGGTTTGCTCAAATATACTGGACGGGTTGCGTTTTATGCTGATTGTGAGGAATCTGTTTTCGGGAGCAGCAGCAACACGGTATCGCTGATGATTTCTGACGTTCAAAAAGCGCTTTTTAAACAGCATTACAATACCCCTGAACAGCGGTTGATTTCTCTGCCACCCGGGATTGATCCCAACCGTAAACGGCCGGATGATGCTGAACAGATACGAATGCAAAAGCGGCGTGAACTCGGTGTCCGAGCTGATGAATGGGTGCTTTTGATGGTGGGCACAGGCTATAAGACCAAGGGGGTCGACCGTAGCATTGCTGCACTTGCAGCCCTACCGGATAGTCATCGAGGTAAGGCGAAACTCCATGTCATCGGTGACGGTGATACCAAGGCACTGAAGAAACAGGCAGAGAAGTTAGGTGTCTCTGAACAGGTCATGTTTCTGGGCGGCCGTACTGATGTGCCGGCGTTTTTATTAGCGGCGGATTTGTTGTTGCATCCGGCCCGTAAAGAAAATACGGGCACAGTGATTCTTGAAGCTATTGTTGCGGGTTTGCCGGTGTTGGTTTCCGATGTTTGTGGTTATACCAAACATGTGGTCAAAGCCCAGGCGGGAGAAGTTATCAAGCAGCCTGATAACGCAGCACTGACAGCAGAACAGCTAGCTAACATGCTGGAGCCAGCAGCCCTGGCGCAGTGGTCGATGCAGGCACTTGAGTATGCGAAAACAGAAGACCTATACAGCATGCCGGAGAAAGCAGCGCAGATTATTCGACGTATGGCTGGTGAAAACATGAGGAAAAACAGTGATTAACACAGTGTTAGTAACCGGTGGTACTGGTTACATCGGTTCTCATATTGCTGTTAGCTTACTGAGAGCGGGTTTGCAGGTGGTGATTGTCGATAATCTGAGCAATAGTTCTGAGTTCGTGATTCAGCGTATTGCCCGGATAACAGGCACAGAGCCCAGTTTTTTCAAGGCTGATTGCCGTGATAAAAAAGCGCTTCAGGCTATTTTTAACACACACCGGCCAGATGCGGTCATCCATCTCGCCGGTCATAAGGCGGTGGGTGAGTCTTGTCAAAAACCACTGATGTACTATCAGAATAATATCGAATCCAGCCTGGTTCTTATCGAGGTCATGCAGGCGTTTTCCGTAGATAAACTGGTATTCAGCTCGTCGGCCACTGTATATGGTGATACCGAAACCATGCCTGTCAACGAACAGGCCCAGACCGCTGTCACCAATCCTTACGGCCAAACTAAGTTGATGATTGAGCAAATGCTTCAGGACATTAGCAAAGCCAGTCCTGAAAAATTTAAAGTTGCCCTGCTGAGGTACTTTAATCCTGCGGGAGCTGATGAAAGTGGGTTAATCGGCGAGGACCCGCGTTCAATACCCAATAACTTGATGCCCTATGTCAGCCAGGTTGCTATTGGCAAAAGGGAGCGACTTTCCGTGTTTGGTGGCGATTATCCTACTGCAGACGGTACGGGGGTTAGAGATTATATCCATGTTTCAGACCTGGCCCAGGGCCATCTCGAGGCATTGAGATGGCTTGACTCTCAGGTTGAGCTTCCCTGTTGTCGGGCTATCAACCTGGGCACGGGAGTGGGTTACAGCGTACTCGAGGTGGTCAGCGCCTTTGAACAGATATCTGGAAGGCCAGTGCCGTATGATATCGTCGATAGAAGGCCGGGTGATGTCGCCGTGAGTTATGCCGATGTCAGTCTCGCTGCCAATTTGCTGGATTGGCGTGCCGAAAAAGATCTTGAGGATATGGTCAGCGATGCCTGGCGATGGCAGGAAATGAACCCCAATGGCATAAGATAGAGAACTAGGCCTGAAGCTAAAGGCTCGTTTCCAGGCTTTTGAACATATACATAAGATCGGGTCTGTTAAGATGCCTTTTCTCCAGCATGGTCAGGAATTTCTTCCATTTCCGGCGGATTTTTTGTTGGCCAAAAAAGTGACTATACGTGCATAGCGGTATCCAGTCTGAGTTCCCCAGGTTGTCGATGATATGCATCACACCATCACCGTCAGCCAAGACCTGAAACAGCAGGTTCTTGGGTTTGAGTGACATGGTCAGCACATTATGCTTCAACTGATAGTCAATCAAGTTGAACATCGCCGTCATCAATACAGGAGCGTATTGATTAAACTCACGCTCCTGCTCAATGTAATCAGCCAAAGTCTTCGATATTTTTCCATCATAGTCACGGACCAGATCAAAAACGGCACCTTGTCCGAGCGTAGTGTCAACATTGCCATGGAAGCGAGGCACTGAGCGCCAATCCTGCAACCGTTTTTCCAGCAGGCGATAGTAAGCTTGTTCGCGCTTGGTTTCAGTGTCATCACCATTAACCACTATTTTGATGCAGCGATCTTCATGATCAGGATGCTGGTAACACTGTCTGTGCCAACCCCGCGCAATGAGATAGCTGTCGTTGAGTGTTAATAGCTTCATTGCTTGGTGACCAAAATATCTTCCATCACCAGATATTGCAGATCTGAGCCGAAGAACATATTGAGGGCATCAGTCGGGCTGCAAACCATCGGTTCACCACGACGGTTCAGCGAGGTATTCAATACCACCCCGTTACCAGTCAGTTTTTCCATCTCCTGAAGCAGGGCGTAATAACGTGGATTGGTTTTCTCGGTGACAATTTGTGCCCGCGCTGTGCCATCCTCATGTACCACCTCGGGAATGCGATCTTTCCAGCTTTCCGCGACATCAAAGGTAAAGGTCATATAAGGACTGGGGTGATCAGTCTGCAGAATTTCCGGCGCCACCGTGTCGAGCATGCTCGGGCAGAAGGGACGCCAGCGTTCACGATATTTGATCTGGGCATTGATGCGATCAGCCACACCACTATGGCTGGGGCTACCCAGAATACTGCGGTTACCCAGCGCACGCGGCCCAAATTCCATCCGCCCCTGAAACCAGGAAACCGGGTTACCATCAGCAAGAATTTTAGCCGTTTCCGCTGGCACATCGCTCATGCGTTGCCATTTCACTGGCTGGCTGTAGTTATCGCAGGCATCCATGCACTCTTCAGTCGTGTATTGCGGGCCAAGGTAGACGTGTTCCATCTTTTCGACGGGTACGCCAGCTGCCTGGGAGGCATAACTGGCGGCACCAATAGCGGTACCGGCATCGCTGGCAGCTGGTTGAACAAACAACTCCTTGACGCCAGGCATGGCGATAATGCGCTGATTCAATTTGACGTTGAGTGCGACACCGCCGGCATAAGCCACTTTACCGGTCTCACGAATGATATCGCCAAGATAATACTCGATAAGCTGAAGCGCGGTTTTCTCCAGCAAGTCCTGAATACTGGCTGCGTAGTCGATGTAGGGCTCGTCTTTTTCATCGCCTTCACGCATCGGTCCCAACCAGTCAATTAGTTTGGGGCTGAAGAAGTAGCCTTTACCGTTTTTCTTGTAACGACGCCAGCCAACCGTATTGACCAGCTTGTTATTGACCTTGAAATCGCCCTCTTTGCAGTCGATGAGTCGAGAGAAATCAAAGCGTTTGGGATCACCGTAGGGCGCCATGCCCATCACTTTGAACTCGCCGTCTAGCATCTCAAAACCCAGGTACTCGGTCAGCGCGCCGTATACTCCGCCCAGGGAGTCAGGGTCGTAAAACTCTTTGATTTTATGAATCTTGCCATTCTCACCATAACCAAAAAAGGTGGTGGCGTATTCACCTTTGCCATCAATGCCGATGATAGCTGTTTTTTCTTTGAAGCCGCTCAGGTGATAGGCACTGCTGGCGTGAGCCAGGTGATGTTCGACCGGCATAAATTTGACCCGTTTCGCACCGATTCCCAGATCATCCAACAGCTTCATCACGTTGCGGTGATTGCGCCAGTAACGGCGGTTACCGCTGAATAAGGCTGTCAGCGCGCGATCAGGCGCATACCAGTGACGCTTGGCATAATGCCAGCGGGCGGGAGACTTGAGACCGATCTCGGCATAGGGAAAAGCGACGATATCGACCTGTTCCGGTTTGATGCCTGCATAGTCCAGACAGAACTTGGTGGCTTCATAAGGCATTTTGCCTTTGGCATGTTTGTCCCGAAGAAAGCGTTCCTCTTCAGCAGCGGCAACCAGTTTGCCATCAATATATAAAGCAGCGGAAGCGTCGTGATTCACGGCGCCGGACAGGCCTAAAACAATCATTTATTCGTATTACCTTTTCAATTCAATACTTGCACAGGTTAGGTCGCGTAAGGTGGGGTAATTCTAACATCAAGCGCGGTGATCAAGTTATAATGCCGCGTCAACTATTTTATCTCATAGCCACCAGACTTCTTTTATGCCATTAGCCCCAGTCATCCAGAAGGCCACCTTGCTGCCGTTGTTAGTGTTTGTGAGTAGTTTCTACTTGCTGACTGAGAGTAAAGAGCAGGTCTTCTATGTCATGTTCGGGGTGTTGTTCCTCTATTTTCTGGTGACGGAGAGGCGGCAATTTTTTCACAACGATCCGTTTTTATGGGGGCTGCTTTTAGTACTTGCTTATTACTCAAGCAGTACTCTCTGGTCCACAGACCCCGGTGATTATTTTGAGAAAAGCGTAAAACACAGTGTCTACATACTGATATTTTATATTTGTATGTCGCATATCCTCAGACGCCATGATTTTACTCAGGTTACTCGCTGGGTGTTGATAACTGTGATTGTGTCCGGGGTCGTTATCAGTCTGTTAAGTCTGTTTATGCAGTGGCCGGGGTATGATTTTTCCAATAGGTTTACGCACTCTTCTTTCCTCGGTCTGACAGACAATCCCATAGAAACGGGCTTTTTTCTCGGCATCGCAAGTCTCTCAGCGATTTTCTATTACAGGCAGAGTTCCGATCCCCGACAGGCGGCTTTTCTGCTCGTTGCAACAGGGATGATGATTTGTTTATTGGTTATCACAAGGAGTCGTGGTGCTAATTTATTCTTTATCGTGTCTGTCTTCCTGCTGATGTTCGCCGTGACACCAAGCTATAAATCCCGCGATAGCGTCTTTGTTGCTCTTGCTCTATGCGCTGGATTGTTGGCGGCATTATTCATTGGTGAGAAAGTGGTCGATAGAGTGACGTCGCCAAATTATCGACTTGATCTGATTATCGCTTCCTGGGATGTCGCTAAGGAGCACCTGATCTTTGGTAGTGGCTGGAACCCGGAAGATCGTCTGTCTATTCCCAGCCACGAAAAACTTTTCTCAAAGCCTCACAATACCTTTATGCAGTCATTACAGGTCGGAGGCCTCGTGGGCCTGTTACTTTTCTTATCGTTGACGCTGTATGTTATCTATAGAGGTGTTAGTGATAAGTCAGACAAACTATATAGTCGTTTATTGACTATATGGTTTATCTACGGCTGTCTGATGATTTCTATAGATGGTGGTATGTTTGTAACAAGGCCTTCCACTTTTTGGTTCTACTACTGGTTGCCGGCATTCCTTATCGTTTGCAGAAAAAATCTTGAAAACAGATGAGCTCACGGAAAACAAGCTTCAGCACTTTCCAGGGATACTTGAAGTGGCAGCGGCAACAATCAACAGCGAGTTTCATCACCCGCTGGTGCCGCTATGGGTTGATGAGTTTACAGGCGAGGCTCAAAGACAGTTCGGTGGAAATAACGCCTGAACCGATTGATATACTCTTCCTGAGGCGTTCAGTAAAAACATTAACCTTTGATGACATAACGGCGCATTTCCCCGCCACGATCACGCATAAAAGTATCTTACAAGCCAAACCCACGGAGGCGATCTCAAAGCGCTTCCTGCGCCGAACTTCGCTCAGTCATACATCAATTAATTTTTATGTGCTTGCTTCGTATGTTCAATACCTGCTTGACTTTTATCAACCCAAAATTGTTGTCACCGAATCCAACGGTGCAGAAACTTCTCCAGTTCTGAGGACAATGGCCAACGATCGGGGAATTAAGGTTGTACACATTGCGCATAGTATCCCTACCAGAAATTACCGTAAGTTCAGTCTGGTAGATTACGACTATTATTTCCTTTACGGTAAAAGCTCGATCGACAATCTGAAGCAACGAGCTTTTTTGTATGGTAGAGACACCTACTGCGTGCAGACAGGGGCAAGAGCGGTTTTCTCCAGACTGAATACAAGCCAAATCCCCACAGCAGTGGAACGTAATGCCAATACGGTGCTTTTATTGGGTAGTGGCCCTGGGCATGAAGAGAAGGATGAGATCAGACAGGTCTACCAGTCCGCGATAAGCTTTGTTAATGCGAATCCTCGAATGACATTGCTTTTCAAGCCCCACCCCAGAAGCAATAAACAGCTATGGCACTCGCTTACTCAGCAGCTTGAGCCAGCACGGTTCCGACTGATTGAGGACCTTGGGGCGTCTCACCAGGCTGCAGTGGCGATATGTGGCTATACCAATGCCATATTGGATGTCTCGATACTTGGCATTGTCCCATTGCTGGTGAGTACGGCTGACAATGAAGATTATTTTTGCTACGAACAATATTTAGGCAGAATTTTAAACCAGCCTTCAGAGCTCGAACTCAGGTTTAAGGCGATCGCGACTGAATTGGAACACTTCCAACAGAAAACAAGACAATTTGCCCAATATCATGTCGGTGATATTAACGCGCCTTCTGCATTAATCGCTGTCAACTTGCAGAAGATTCTCAACAAGGAAGCATTAACAGCGGAACTGATTTAATCAAATGCGAGTTGCAAGTTGCCTGACCATTTTTTTGGAAGACGGTGACAGGTGCTTCTCAGAATAATAGCTTCTGATGAACTGTGTTATCAAACGTACATTCCAGACACCGTATCTCTTTCGGAATAAAGCGTCGAAATCACGCTTTCGGGCGAGACCTTTTGACAGCGTCGTTCGCATTTTTTCCAGGTCGATTAACTTGACGCACCAGGCTTGCTCTTTTTTTACAAAAATATGTTTTGGATAAAGGCAATTGTGAACCAGTCGATGCCGGTGCAATTGAGATAATGTCTCTGCAATCACGCTCATTAAGGCGTACTGTTCGAGGTTCGGCAGGGCTTTAATGATTTGCGATGACAGCGGCGCGAAGCCTTCAAGTGACTTGGTGACCAAGACGGCCTTTTTACCCTCTTTACCGAAAAACAGGGGATCAAGAGTGGGAATATGCTTTTTTTGTAACAGCCGGATGTTACAGAACTCTCTCTCGTAAGTTGGCTGATTGAATAACAGAAACCTGAGGGAGTGCGTCGTGTAGTTTTCCTGACGCTTGATGAAGGCGGGAATCTGCTGGCCATTGATACTGACATCCGTCTTTATGACACCGCTCCACCCACCGCGTTCTCTGTTGGGGGGTTCAAACCATTCGGTGGTCATATCCCAGTACTTTTGAAATGTCGTTTGATTATCAGGTGCTTCCATTGCGTGTTCTAAACTGAGAGTGGAGTTACTAGCTGGTTATGACTTGTTTGACAGAGTCAACAGTCAGGTCCCGCATACAACGATGATGCCCGAGTGGACATTCCCGCTCAAAACAGGGACTGCACTCAATATCAATCTGCACGATATGGGCATTGTCCGCAAGTGGCGGAGTGAAAGCGGTTGAGGTGGGACCATAGATAGCGACCAGCGGACGTTGCAGTGCTGCGGCGATGTGCATTAGGCCGGAGTCGTTGGAAATGACCCAGTCAGCGGTACCTAACAGGTCAATCGCTTGTTCAAGTTGTGTCTGCCCAGTCAGGTTCACAAATTCAGACTGATGCGCCTGGGCGATAGCGCTCTCGATCTGGGCCGCGGTTTTTTGATCGGCTTTGGAGCCCAGTACTATTACCTGCCAGCCCTGGTCAAGCAAGTTGTTGGCAACTTCTGCGTAATATTCGGGTGGCCATTGTTTAGCCGGGCCGAACTCAGCGCCGGGACAGAGAATCAGGCGCTTTTGATCGGGTTTAAGATACGGATTGATATCATCGCTGACCGGAAAGGGTTCCATCATTGGTGCCTGGTAACTGGGGGCGGCGTGAGATTCTGTGGCGGGATAGGCCAGGGAGACAAAGCGCTGGACCATCATGGGTAACGCTTGTTTATCCAGTTTGCGGATATCGTTGAGCAGCCCATAACGCATCTCACCCCGCCAGCCGGTGCGGATCGGAATACCGGCAAACCAGGGAATCAATGCCGATTTCCAGGAGTTGGGTAGCACGATGGCCTGATCATAGTTGTGCCTGGCCAATTCTTTACCCAGTTTTCTGCGCATCGACCAGCCGAACACACCATGGCTCAGCGGCATGGCTATCGCATTACTGACCTCAGGCATGCGCTGCAACAAAGGTCTGGTCCACGCCATCGCCAGCACATCAATCTGCAGCGATGGGTTGTCTGACTTCAGCGCCTTAAATAATGACTGCGCCATCACCATATCGCCGACCCAGGATGGGCCGACAATCAGAATTTTGTTTATCCGCTGTTGAGGCATCGGCTCTCAGTGCAGCGTGCTGTGGGTAATGAAAATAAATATGACCCCCAGCGCAATCAGCACGATTTGCTGCAGTGTTTCACGCGGCTTGATGCGGGTATGCAGGCCCGGAATCAAGTCGGCCACGGCGACATAGATAAAGCTGGAGGCGGCAATGACCAGGATATAAGGCAGCAGGTGCTGCATATCACCCAGCGTGAAATAGGCCAGCAAGGCGCCGGCGACTGTGCCCAGGCTGGAAAGTATATTGAAATACAGGGCTTTGCGGCGGGTGAAGCCACTGTGCAGCAGAATCACAAAGTCACCCAGCTCCTGGGGAATCTCGTGTGCGGCGATAGCGAGCGCGGTGACGATACCCAGATGAATATCGGTCATAAAGGCAGCCGCAATCAGAATGCCGTCAACAAAGTTATGGATGGTGTCGCCAACGAGAATCAAAGGGCCAGCCGCTTCATGGTGGTGGCCACCATGATGGTCGGGGCGGTCCAGTTCGGGGATATGCTCATCGCCATGGTGACTGTGGCAGTGACGCCAGAGCACCATTTTCTCCAATACGAAAAACAGCAGCAGACCCAGCAGCAGGGTCAGGCCGATTTCATGGGCATCTACAGCGTAAGTGTGTTCAATGGCGTGCGGTAACAGGCCCAGAAAAGAGGCCCCCAACAGTGCGCCAATAGCGAAGCTGACCAGGTGCGGAACCGCGATGCCGCGATGCTTCTCTGACAGCATCAGAAAGGACGATGCGATCGCCACGCTCAACAGTCCGCCGAGCAGACTGAAGCCGATAATCCAGATAAGTAAATCCATAACCACCTACTAAAAAATTAAGCGGATAATGATACCTTATTTATGCTCAATCCAGATAAGTGAGGCCATTCTGCCGGTCTCACCATCGCGGCGATAAGAGAAGAATTGATCGGCTTCGGCTACGGTGCAATGCTCACCACCATAGATTTTGTCAACGCCCAGCCGGTTCAAGCGCTGGCGGGCAAGCAGATAAATATCGGCCAGATAATGACCGCTGCGGTGCGGGCGGAATGCCTGCCCGGCCGCTGCCGAGTGTGAGCAGAACGCGTCAAAGACCTCGCTGCCGACTTCAAATTGTTGCGGGCCAATAGCGGGGCCTAACCAGGCCAGGATTTTGTTCGCAGAGCAGGAAAACTGTGACACCGTATTTTCCAGCACGCCATTGAGCAGGCCGCGCCAGCCGGCATGGGCCGCTGCCACCATCTTGCCGTCATCATCACAAAACAATACCGGTAGACAGTCTGCCGTCATTACCGGACAGACCTGCCCGGCCTGGCGGCTGAATAGGGCGTCGGCCTCAATGCCTGCGTGCCAGTCATTGGCATCAATCACCCGGGTGCCATGGACCTGCTCCAGCCACAAAGGCGAGGAAGGGAGTCCGGCAGACCGGGTCAGCCACCGGCGGTTGTTGAGCACCTTGTCATGATCATCATTCACATGCAGGCCAAGATTCAGGCTGTCATAGGGAGGCTGACTGATGCCACCGAGACGGGTGGTCGATAAAGCTTTGATCGGGGTCGGGGCCGGCCAGTCGGGTTGTATGAATGCGTTTACTGTCATTCAACTGCCTCAGCCAGATAGTGCTGCCATTGTTTGAAAAGCGCGTGATCGACGGCGGCATAGGTTGAACGGGTTTGCAGGGAATGACTGAAGGGGGCATCCCCCTGCAGGGTTTGGGCGTAACCGCCCGCCTCGGCGAGGATAAGATCGGCGGCCGCATAATCCCATATATGCTGGCTGCCATGCAGATAAATATGACCGCGTCCGGCGGCCAGCCAGCACAGTTCCAGCGCGATAGAGCCGAGGTTTCGCTGGGAGCCATAGGGTCTGTCACTGACAATACGGCTGGCGAGGGATTTGGGCAGCCGCTTAAAGTCGACAAAAGCGATACTGCGTTTGAGCGGCAGGCCGGTTTCTTCTGTCTGCAGCGGTGAATCATTGAGCCAGGCACCCTGACCCTGAACAGCGGAAAACAGCTCATTCCGGACCGGGTCCAGTACGATACCGGCTTTGACTTCACCGGACTCTATCAATGCCAGCGAGATCGAAAAAAAGGGTAAGCCGGTGGCAAAATTACTGGTGCCATCAACCGGGTCGAGACACCATAAAGGTTTGCCCGAATCGAGCAGGGACTGTTGTGCTTCAGTCGGCATTTCCTCGCCCAGCAACAGAACTTCCGGACAAACAGTGGCTAATCGCTGGGTTAATGCCTGCTGCACGGCCTTATCGGCGCGGGTGATGATACTGCCGTCTTTTTTGTATTCGCGCTGGACGTTGTGATAAAGCGGCAACAGCGTCTCTTGCGCCACCTCTCTGACGATATTCTGTAACTGTTGCCGGTCAATTTCCATACGGTGAGTATAACAGCGCCTTGAGAATTTAATTCAATCTGAGGCGGGCACAGGGTAAACTGCGGGACTGTTAAGATGATATTTGATTGCGATTTGCATGCGAGTGCCACGATTTTACTGTCCCCAACTCGATTCTGAACAAGCTCTTTTTGATTTGCCTGATGCGGTGCATCGCCATGCTGTTCAGGTATTACGGCTCAAACCGGGAGCAATGATACGTCTGTTTGACGGCAAGGGCAGGGAATTTGAAGCCAAGCTGACAGAAGTGGAAAAAAGGCGTTCGCAGGCAAGTCTGGGGGAAGAACTGAGTCAAGTCAGCGAGTCGCCGCTGCAGATCACCCTGCTTCAGGGTATTTCCCGTGGTGAACGCATGGACTTTGCGATCCAGAAAGCGGTGGAATTGGGAGTCAGAACGATCGTCCCGGTGGTAACCGAGCGTTGCAATGTTCAGCTCAGCCATGAACGTGCCCAGAAAAGAATGGCGCACTGGCTGGGGGTGTTGGTCAGTGCCTGCGAGCAAAGTGGGCGCAGTTATCTGCCTGAACTTGCACAAGTCACTTCGCTGGAGCAAGCATTAACTCAGGTTTCTGACGATCTCAGGCTGGTACTGGATCCGGAAGCCTCAACCGGGTTTCATGATCTGAACAAGCCCTCAACGCTTACCTTGTTAATAGGGCCTGAAGGCGGCTTATCAGACTCTGAAATTCAACTGGCACAATCAAACGACTTTACCGCCCTGCAGTTCGGTCCCCGCATTCTTCGTACTGAGACTGCCGCTACTGCCGCACTGGCGGTGGTTCAGACCTTGTGGGGGGACCTGGCATGAATGAAAGCACCTTTCTGTTTCTGTTACTGGCTATCATAGCCTGGTTGTGGTGGGACAGCCGGGGCGTCGCTGAACGCGCCACAACGGCTGCCCGGGCTTATTGCGGCAATGCCGGGGTCAGCTTTCTGAATGATACGGTGGCGTGGCAGAAGATCCGCCTCAAACGTAACCGTGCCGGCCGTGTCAGTCTGCAGCGTACTTATTTCTTCGAGTTTGCCAGTGATATGCAACAGCGCTATCGTGGACATATCGTCATGCTGGGTAAAAAAGTTGAATCGATCAGCCTCGATGCCTACCGCGTCAGTTGATCCGACCACAGAGGACTATCATGCAGACAAAATCCGCGTTGCTTGTTGATGATTCCAAAGTCGCCAGATTGACCCTGAGCAAACTGTTGCAGAGTCATGGTTTCACCCTGACCGAGAGAGGCAGTGCAGAAGAGGCCATGCAATGGCTGCAGGAAACAGACGCTTTGCCTGACATCATTTTTATGGACGTGATGATGGGCGGTATCGATGGTCTGACAGCCACCCGTCAAATCAAGGAAAACCCTGACTGGACAGGCATACCCGTGATTATCTGTACCGGCAAAGAAACAGAGGAAGAGCTGAAACAGGCCCTGGCAAGCGGCGCCACTGCGGTGCTGGCGAAACCGCCGGCTGCGGAGGCGGTTGAGGCATTGCTGGCTGATATTGCGCCTGCACCCACTGTGTCAAAGGCGTCGGCATCAACGCCAGCAGAGAAAATACCGACAGACAGCCTGGTTGCCGAGTTGCGGGCGCAACTGCAACCGGAACTCGAGCAAAAGCTGAATGCTTCGCTGGCTGAAATACAACAGCAACTGGCGCAACAGCAACAGGCGTCAGAGTCGCAAACCGGGCTGGATAAACTCACTGAACTGAGTCGGCAGTTGAGCGACTCAGTCCAACAGCAGTTTGGCGAGCTCAGTCAGCGCTTTTCGGCGACCACCGAGCAGCGTATTTCAGAGCTGGCCCAGTCGGCGATTGATTCCGCACTGAATAATTTCGGCCTGAACGACAAACTCAATCGGGTTTTGCGTGATGAAGCCGCCGGCTGGCTGCTGCAGCAACAAAACCAGATCCGCGAACAACTGGAACAGGAGCTCAGGCACGCATTACAGGCTGATATCAATAGCCAGATACAACAGCAACTCGACCAGCGGGTGCCGGAAGTGATTGCACAGCACTGGCAGGCAAAACAGGCGGAAAACGAACAACAGACGCAGGACAGTGAATCACTGACATCCCAACTGACACTGCAGCGCAATATCGCCATCGGTGCGGGACTGCTGGCCGTCGTGGCTATCATCCTGGCGCTGATCTAATATCCGGATGATGCCGACTATCCAGGAAGCCCGGGCCTACGGTCACGCCGCGCTGTCAGGCTCGCTGAGTCCCGATGTTGATGTCCAGTTCCTGCTCTGTTATGTGCTGGCCTGTCATCCAACCCGATTAATGACCACGCCGGAAGCAGAGCTTACCGAGTCACAGTGGCAGCAGTTTGTCGATTTGATTGCCCGGCGAGGTCAGGGAGAACCGGTCGCCCATCTTACCGGCAGCCGCGGCTTCTGGAGTCTGGACCTGGATGTCGATGATTCCACGCTAATTCCGCGACCCGATACCGAATTACTGGTGTCTTTATCACTGGCCAAATTAGAGGCGGGTATGACCGTGGCCGATCTGGGTACCGGTACCGGTGCCATTGCTTTGTCTCTGGCCTGCGAGAAGCCGAATGTGACTATCGTTGCTACCGACTTGCAGTTTGCTGCTGTGACATTGGCGAGGAGGAATGCGCACAAGCATGATTTGCACAATGTCAGTTTCCTGCAAATGTCCTGGCTTGAAGGTTTTCAGCCTGGCTGTTTCGATCTGATTGTCTCCAATCCACCCTATATCCGTGCCGATGACCCGCATCTGTTGCAGGGCGATGTGCGTTTTGAGCCGCGTAGCGCACTGGTGTCAGGCGAAGAGGGGCTGGACGATATCCGCTGCATCGCCGGGCAGGCCTATGATCGACTCAAGCCGGGTGGCTGGCTGCTGATCGAGCATGGCCACGACCAATCTTCCCAGGTTCAGTATTGTCTGCAACTGACCGGCTTTGAAGCAATCAGTGCGCATCAGGACTTTGGCGGTAATAACCGTGCGGTGATGGCACAGCGCCCTGAAGTGGGCTGACATGTCTTCTGTTTCGGGCAACCGTTATAATGTGGTTTTAAATCAATAGAAACGCTGATGAACGACGATCAATTGTTACGCTACAGCCGCCATATTCTGCTGCCTCAAGTCGATATTCAAGGTCAGCAGAGACTGTTGGATGCACATGTGATGATCGTTGGTCTGGGCGGACTCGGATCACCGGTGTCCACCTACCTGACTGCGGCTGGCGTCGGTCGGTTAACGCTGGTGGATGATGATGTTGTCGAAATGTCCAATCTGCAACGCCAGGTTGTCCACAGTGAAGCAGAGATCGGCCAACCCAAAGTCAGCTCGGCGGCGGCGCGTCTCAAAGCCATCAATTCCGATGTTGAGTTGAGGTTAATTCAACAACGACTGGATAAAACCGCACTGCTGGAAGCCACCGCGGATGTTGATGTGCTGGTCGACTGCAGTGACAATTTTGCCACCCGGTTTTTGCTCAACGAAGTCAGTCAGCAACAATGCCTGCCACTGGTGTCGGGCGCAGCCATTCGGTTTGAAGGCCAAGTCACAGTGTATGATCCACGTCAGCCGGGTATGCCCTGTTATCGCTGTCTGTATGAAGACAAGGGTGAATTGGAAGAAACCTGCTCCGAGAGTGGTATCCTGTCGCCCATCCTGTCGGTCATCGGTGGTGTGCAGGCAGTAGAAACTGTCAAGCTGCTGATGGGACTGGGAGATAGTCTGGCCGGGCGTTTATTGATTCTGGATGCGCTCAACATGGGCTGGCGCGAAATCAAAATGAGGCAGGATCCGACCTGTCCGGTATGTCAAAATGCTGAGTAACACAATGACAAAAACAACCATTCAAATTCCCAGAACGCTGGCAAACCAGCTTTTGCATCAGGCGCAATTATCACCGGCTCAGGAAGTCTGTGGCCTGGTGGGGAAAAAAGGCCAGCAATGTGAATGCTACCCGATTGAAAACGTCGCCACCGATGCCAGTGTACTGTTCGCACTGAATGCCAGTGAACAACTGGCTGCGTTCAAGCAAATGAAAGAAAAAGGGCAGCAGCTGTTTGCGATTTATCATTCACACCCCAGCAGCCCGGCTGTGCCTTCACAAATCGATATTGAAGATACTAACTACAGTGATGCCCTGTATCTGATTATTTCGCTGAACACCAAAGGCGTGCTGGAAATGCGCGGCTTTTATCTGAAAGACGGACAAACCGAGGAAGTTGAACTGATCTTATGAGCCGTGAACTGACAAAACCGGATTTGGAACAAGCAGCACAGATCGCGCTGGAAGAGGCCAAAAAGCGTGGTGCCAGTGCCGCTGAAGTAGGCCTAAGCCAGAGTAAGGGACTGTCAGTGACAGTGCGTCAGCGGGAGGTCGAAACCCTCGAACATAATAACGATACCGGGCTGGGGATTACGGTTTTTTTCGGCCAGAGCAAAGCTTCATCCAGTACCTCTGATCTGAGTCTGCCCGCCATCCGTGAAGCGGTGGAAGCCGCCTGCAACATCGCCCGCCATACCCAGGCGGATGCGGCCGCCGGTCTGGCCGATCCTGAGTTAATGGCGACCGAATTTCCAGACTTGTCGCTCTATCACCCGTGGGATTTGAGTGTGGAACAGGCCATTGAGCTGGCGACCGAGTGTGAGGCAGCGGGACTGGATGCTGATGACCGAATCAGTAACTCGGAGGGGGCTACCGTCAGCAGCCATGGCGGTAAACGTATTTACGCCAACAGCCATGGTTTTATGGGGATCACAAACAGTACCCGCCACAGCGTCTCTGCCAGCCTGATTGCGAAAGACGGTCGTGGCATGCAACGGGACTTCTGGTATGACATGACACGTGATGTCGCGGATCTCGACAATGTAGCCCATGTCGGCCTCAGAGCAGCGCAGCGTACCCTTGCCAGACTGGGCGCCGGTGAAGTCAAAACCGGCAGCTATCCGGTAATCTTCGCAGCCGAGGTGGCGCCGTCACTGTTTGGTCAATTCATCGCAGCAATTCGTGGTGGTGCGTTGTACCGCAATGCTTCCTTTCTGGTGGATAAAAAAGGCGAACAGATTTTCCCGGATTACCTTCATATCCACGAGCAGCCTCATTTAGCCAAAGCCCTGGGCAGCGCGACATTTGATGCAGAGGGCGTCGCCACCCGTAATCGCGATATTATCAGCGATGGAATCTTGCAGGATTATGTTCTGGACAGTTATGCCGCTCGCAGGCTGGGCCTCAAAACCACGGCCAATGCGGGTGGCGTGCATAACCTGACCATCGACAGTACCTGTGATGACGATTTTGATTCGCTGGTAAAACGCCTGCACAAGGGCATCATCGTCACCGAAACCATGGGCATGGGGGTCAATATCGTCAATGGCGATTATTCCCAGGGGGCGGCCGGGTTTTGGGTTGAGAACGGTGAAATTCAATACCCGGTCGATGAATTTACCATCGCCAGCAACCTGCAGGAGATGTTTATGGGGCTGCAGGCGGTTGGCAGCGATGTCGACGTCAGAGGCAACACCCGTTGTGGCTCGGTGCTGCTGGATAAAATGATGATTGCTGCTGCCTAGGCGCGGTAAAATGCGCTTATTGAGGCGGTGATATCGGTCAGTTGCAGCAGGCCCTGTAAATGACTCAACTGCTGGCGGATGGCGGCGACTTTATGGGCACGTTGCGGCCGCCACTGAAGGAGTTTCGCCATTAAATCAGCCTGCTGCTCCGTATCCTGACTTTTAACCGGTGTTAACTGGCTGATGAAGACCTTGAAACGCGTGGCAGCCAGCCCACGCTGGATAAATACGGCTTTGTCGCGCGACGTCTGAAAGTCTGTCTCAAATGCCAGCATCCAGCTATCATGATTATCGGCATAGGCGTATAGGGTCGACTGAATCAGTCCACATTCACTAGTGTTGAGTTGCTTCAATTGCTCGGTGAGCCGGAGCGGCTCGGCGTTCAGTGCTTGCCACAATCCCCGCAAAGATGCCGCCTGGTTACGTCGGGTCTCACCAACCAGTTGAATCTGGCGCTGGCCATCGGTGTCTGTTCCTATGAATAACGGTATGCTTTCCAGTGTTGGAAGCAGCGCCTGACTGTAGAGCCGGTTCTGGGCAGTCTTGATCTTGTGATCCTGGTTAGCATTGAGTTTTTGCTGATTCTTTTTGATTACCCAGTTGAAGAACTGATTCAGACTTTCCGGACAATTGCTTTTTATCCGTTGCAGGCCCAGACGCAGCGTACCCTGCCAATAAAGCGAGTTTCTGACTTCATAGGGAACCGCTGACAATTTCACTTTGTCGGTCAGTGTCTGCCAACGGGTGAAATCAATCAGGAGTCGCTGATGCAGTTTAATGCCGCAGTCTGCCGGCAGACTGACAGCCAGGCCATCGGCAGAGGCATCCAGGGTTGTTACCGACCATTGCTGCGCTCCGACACTGACCGTCACCGGAGTATGGATGTAAAAACGCGGTTTGTCGCGCTGAATATAGCTATCCAGCGTGTCTGGGGTCAGGTTGAGGCTATCAATGATCGGTTTCAGTGTTTGCAAAGGATTGAGTTGAGCTGCAGTCACCGTCTCCGTGGGTTGAAGATGCTGCATTGCCGGCTGCAAATCGGTGACCATGACCCGTCGTTGTGTGCGGCCAGCACGATAGAGACATTGGCGACTCTCCTCTGGATCCTCCTCGGCTATTACCTCTGCAGCATACTGGGCAGCCGTTTTGTCGATGCTGACTTCAGTCGCATTCAGTAACAGCAGACGACTGAGAGGCTGAGCCAGGTGCCAGTTAATGAGCTTTTTCACCGAGTCTGTCTGCGCCAGTGGGGCACTGAAACTGACTGCGTTATCAAAAGCGGCCAGGATCGTGCCAGCGCCTTTCGCCAAAGCCATCAAGGGCAGCTTTTGCAACCAGTCAGCTTGTAATGTCTGCCAGCCAGCTAATTGCGACCGGGCTGATGGCATCAGGTGAAAGGCGGATAGCGGTTCCGGGCTGTTTCCTTCAGCCAGCCACAGCAGAGGGCAACTCAGCTCAGCTAACCACAAACGTTGATAGAAGCCGGCCTGCAAATTGAGAATGTCATTATCTATATCCTGTTGCCGATGGCCGGCCTGTGCTTCCAGCCACTGCTGCATCCATTCAGCGAATGCATCCTCGCCGTCACGGATGCGGCTCAATACTGCGGTGGTGTAGCTGGCATCATGATCCAGCTTGATCACCCGGTACGGCAACTGACTCATCAGACTGCCTTCATTCTGCTCTGCAAAATCAATAAAAGTGACCGCCACTTCATCCTCTAACTGCAGGGTGTAGCTGCGACGCAGAGAAACACGAATCGCGTTGACTGCCATATCAATCGTATGGCCGTGATAAAGCACATCGTCAAGACGAAGCGCGATAGGTGTCGTGTAGACAATGCGGGTTTCAGCGCGCTGAATGGATTTATCCAGTGACAAAATCTTTGGCCGCGGCTCGACATTGACCACAGCGTCCTCTGCGGGGGCCAGTTGTTTCAGTGCTTTAAACAATGCTTCGTATACACCGATGGTGTATCGGCCATCAAAGCGACTCATCAGCTGTTTGACCAGCAGATAAGCACGGTCATCAAGGTGATGCACACGTCCACCGAACTCATAGGCCTGGCACTCGCCGGCGACTTTACCGCGGAGGTCGATGATACGCAGACAGTCCTTGTTAAGCCGTTGTCTTTCCAACTCCTGCAGAAATGCCTGGTTTTGCTGCTTGCGGTCTGGAAGTTCGGCCATGTGGCTGGTCAGCTCCGGTGAAATTCGGCCGGGGTTTTAGCGCGGATACTGAGGGCGTGGATCTGGCTTTGCATCAAATCGCCCACTTCTGCGAAGACCAGCTTGTGCCGCTGGATCAGCGATAAGCCTTCGAAAGCGTCGCTGACAATCAGCAGATTATAGTGACCACCCCCAGTGTTGCCGGCATGGCCAGCGTGACTGGCACTGTCATCTTCAATTTCAATCAGTTCCGGGCCCAGTGTTTGCAGTGCTTGTTCAATTGCGTTGACGGTGCTCATGGTAAAACTTTTTTAAAGGGTTTGACGGTGACCTTGGCGTAAACATTCGCCGCCATATACGGGTCGGCGTTGGCCCAGGCTTCAGCGGCAGCCAGATCGGTAAATTCGGCGACAACCAGGCTACCGCTGAAACCCGCCTGGCCCGGGTCTTCACTATCTACGGCGGGATGTGGGCCGGCCAGTATCAAGCGGCCCTCATCCTGTAGCGCTTTTAAGCGTGCTAGGTGAGCGGGCCTTGCCTCGAGTCGGCGGGACAGGCTGTCAGCTTGGTCTTCGCTGATAATGGCATAAAGCATAGGCATAAAAAGCGTTCCTACTTGGAAATTTCAACGGCGTGGCGCGCCAGGTAAATCGATTGAGCAATCACAAACACCAGTGTCAGCCCCAGCATTCCGAATAGTTTGAAATTCACCCAGGTGGCCTCATCAAAGTTAAACGCCACATACAGGTTGGCGACACCGGAGCCAATAAAAAACACAATCCAGGCCAGGTTGAGTCTTGCCCAGACTTTGATCGGTAACTGGATGTGCTCGGCCATCATGCGTTCGAGCAGGGATTTGTCTGTAAACAGGTAAGCCCCGATAAAGACCAGTGCGAACAGCCAATTAACCGCAGTGGGTTTCCACTTGATGAAATCGGGGTTTTGTAGCCACAAAGTCAGTCCACCCAGCAGTACAACCAGCACCAGGGTGATAAGGTGGGCACGTTCAACTCTTCGGTGGCGCAGCCAGGTATAGCTGACCTGGAATAAGGTGGCAGCAATCATCACCGCTGTTGCCGCGTAAATGCCTTCTATCTCATAAGTTTCACCATTGAAACTGTAGACGCCGCCACCCAGTTTGTAAGCGACAAAGAACAGCACAATGGGTAAAAAATCAAAAAATAGTTTCATCGAAAATTCAGATAATTAGGGTACAAAAACATTCTATCGTAAAATATGAGGTATGACCCAATACGACTTACATACACACTCGACGGCTTCTGACGGCGCCCTGTCTCCGACTGAATTGGTTGCCCGAGCCAGTGAGCAGGGTGTGACCCACCTGGCACTGACCGACCATGATGGCACGGAGGGGCTGGATGAGGCGACCGTCGCAGCGCAACACCATGGTCTCAATCTGATTCCCGGTGTCGAAGTCTCGGTGAGTTGGCACGGCGCCACGGTCCATATTGTCGGCCTGCAACTGGATCCGCTCAATGAGACTTTGCAATCGGGTCTCAGCGCTCTGCGTGACTATCGTCGCGAGCGTGCCAGGAAAATCGCTGAGCACCTCAATAAAGCCGGTATTCCCGGCGCGCTGGAAGGCGCCGCAAAGTATGCCTCGGAAACCATGCTGGGACGCGTCCACTTTGCCCGCTTTCTGGTTGAACAGGGGCATGCCAGAGATATGAAAGATGTGTTCAATCGTTATCTGGTCAAAAACAAACCCGGCTATGTCACAGGTAACTGGGCAACGCTGGAGGAAGCTGTCGGCTGGATTCGTGCTGCCGGTGGCCAGGCGGTGATCGCCCATCCAGCCCGTTATAAAATGACTAACAGCAAGCGCCGGCGACTGGTCGACGAATTCAAGTCACTGGGCGGCGAGGCGATTGAAGTCTCATCCGGCAATCAGCATCCTGAAGAAGTCCGGGTGATGGCCAGACTGGCGGAAGACTTTGGCTTACTGGCTTCCTGTGGCTCAGATTTTCATAGTCCTGATAATAACTGGATCGAACTGGGCAAAATGACGACATTGCCGCCTTTCGTCACACCCATATGGACACAGTGGCACTGAGCGTACAGGCTGCCAGCCAGGCAAACAACAAGAAAAAGAGAGAGACATGAGTCAGTATTTCCAGATCCACCCTGAAAACCCGCAGCTACGTCTGATTAAGCAGGCCTGCAAAATCATCCGTGATGGTGGTCTGGTGGTCTATCCCACCGACTCCGGCTATGCGCTCGGCTGTTACATTGGCGATAAAAACGCGATGGAGCGGATCCGACGATTGCGTGAGCTCGATGCGGATCACAATTTCACCCTGGTTTGCCGCGATCTGTCGGAATTGTCGACCTACGCGAGATTCAATAATGCCGTGTTTCGTTTGCTGAAGGCCTACACGCCCGGTCCCTATACCTTTATTCTGCCGGCCACCAAAGAGGTTCCGCGTCGTCTCCAGCACGCTAAAAAGAAATCGATAGGTCTCAGGATCCCAACCCATCCCATTGCACTGGCCTTGCTGGAAGAACTCGACGAGCCTCTGATGAGTTCGACCCTGATACTGCCTGGAGATGATTTGCCGATGACAGAAGCGATGGATATCGAAGATGCCATCGGTAAACAGGTCGATTTGATTATCGACGGCGGTGCCTGCGGCGCGGAACCAACCACGGTTGTCGAGTTTATCGACGACTTGCCGGAAGTTGTACGTATCGGCATGGGAGACCCTGCCCCGTTCCAGGCTTGATATGGGCTGGTGGCTTGCAGGACTGAGCGTCAGTCTGGTTGTGGGTATTGGCTTGTTTCATGCCCGTGCTGACTGGGGCGGGGCCCATGTGAACTGGCTGGATGGCTGGACCCGCCTGATATGTCGCTATCTGCACGGCCTCAAACCTGAGCACAAGCTCGATTTGCCTGCGAGCGGCCCGGCCATCGTGGTGGCCAATCACGTGTCCGGCCTGGATCCTTTGCTGCTGATCGCGGCCAGCCGCCGGCCGTTACGCTTTTTGATTGCGACCGAGGAATATCAGCGTCCGGTTTTACACTGGATATTTAAACTGGCGGGTTGTATTCCGGTGGATCGTAAAGGCCGGCCTGAACAGGCTCTGCGCACCGCCAGACGGGCTTTAGAGCAGGGTGAAGTCATCGCCCTGTTTCCACACGGCAAGATTCATCTCGACAGCGATCCGCCCAGACCCATCAAGGGTGGGGTGGTTCGTCTCGCAGCCTGGACCGGCGCGCCGGTTCATCCGGTGCGCATAGATGGTGTCCGCGCTGAAGGCCAGGTTTTTCTGGCTCCATTTATAGCCGACCGCGTGACGCTGACGTTGCATCCTGCCCTGCAGGTAAAAGACACGGCTTCCAAATCCAGTCTGGAGCAGATTCGCTCAGCAATCGAAACACCAGCTGATTTATCTCACTGATTTCAGTCTTGAAATCCGGAATGTTCTCCCCCATTTCCCAGATAACACACTTTTTGAAGGGAAATTGTTCATGCAGATCGATAAATTAACCAGCAAATTCCAGGAAGCGCTGGCAGCGGCACAGAGTATGGCCGTCGGTCGCGATCATCAATTTATTGAACCGGTACATCTGATGCTGGCCTTGCTACAACAGCAGAATGGCAGCGTGAAACCGATTTTGCAGCAAAGCGGGGTTAATGTGCCCGCCTATCAGGCGGAACTGGAACAGCAACTGTCGCGGATGCCAACCGTAGAGGGGGCTGGCGGTGATATACACGTCTCGCAGGATGTCAGTCGTTTGCTGAACCAGACGGATAAGCTGGCACAAAAACGTAATGACCAATATATTTCCAGTGAGCTGCTTTTGCTGGCGCTGGTGGACGATAAAAACAAAGCGGGAGAACTGCTGCGTGAACATGGCGCCACCAAGGCCAACCTTGAAGCTGCTATCGATAAAATGCGTGGGGGAGAACGCGTGACTGATCCGAATGCCGAAGAACAGCGCCAGGCGCTGGAGAAATTTACTATTGATCTGACTGCCCGCGCTGAAGAAGGCAAACTGGATCCGGTCATCGGCCGTGATGATGAAATCCGCCGCACCATTCAGGTGTTACAGCGCCGGACCAAAAACAATCCTGTGCTGATCGGTGAGCCCGGTGTCGGTAAAACCGCGATTGTGGAAGGTCTGGCACAGCGTATCGTCAATGGTGAAGTGCCGGACGGCATGAAGCATAAACGGGTACTGGTGCTGGATATGGGCTCATTGATTGCCGGCGCCAAATTCCGCGGTGAATTTGAGGAGCGTCTGAAAGCGGTGCTCAATGACCTGTCGAAACAGGAAGGTCAGATTATTCTGTTTATTGATGAGATTCACACCATGGTCGGTGCCGGTAAAGCCGAAGGTGCGATGGATGCCGGCAATATGCTCAAACCCGCGCTGGCTCGCGGTGAACTGCACTGTATCGGCGCCACCACGCTGGATGAATACCGTCAGTATGTGGAAAAAGATGCGGCACTGGAACGTCGATTCCAGAAAGTCATGGTGGGTGAACCGACCGTTGAATCCACCATTGGTATTCTGCGCGGCCTGAGTGAACGCTATGAACTCCACCATGGGGTCGATATTACCGACCCGGCGATTGTGGCGGCGGCCACGCTGTCCAATCGCTACATTACCGACCGCAAACTGCCGGATAAAGCCATCGATCTGATTGATGAAGCGGCCAGCCGCATCCGTATGGAAATTGACTCCAAGCCGGAATCATTGGATCGACTGGAACGTCGCTTGATTCAGCTCAAGATTGAACGGGTGGCATTGCAGAAAGAGAGTGATGACGCGTCGAAAAAACGACTGGACACGCTGGAAAGCGAGATGAAAAAGCTGGCCCGCGAATATACCGACCTGGAAGAAGTCTGGAAGTCGGAAAAAGCTGCGTTGCATGGCAGTCAGCATGTGAAGGAAGAGCTGGAAAAAGCCCGTCAGGAACTGGAGTCTGCCAATCGCAATGCCGACTACGAGAAAATGGCGAAATTACAGTATGGCCGTATTCCGGAGCTGGAAAAGCAGCTCGATATCGCCACCGAAGCCGAAATGCAGGAGTTTACCCTGCTGCGTAACAAAGTCGGTGAGGAGGAGATTGCTGAAGTCGTGTCCAAATGGACCGGTATTCCAGTCTCTAAAATGCTGGAAGGTGAGCGGGAAAAACTGTTGAAAATGGACGAGGCTCTGCACCTGCGGGTTATCGGCCAGGATGAAGCGGTCAGTTCGGTCGCTAATGCGATTCGCCGTAGTCGTGCCGGCTTATCCGACCCCAACCGGCCTAACGGTTCCTTCCTGTTCCTGGGACCGACCGGTGTCGGTAAAACCGAGCTGTGTAAAGCTTTGGCGACTTTTCTGTTTGATACCGAAGAGTCGATGATCCGGATTGATATGTCCGAATTTATGGAGAAACACTCGGTCGCCCGTCTGGTTGGGGCTCCGCCGGGGTACGTAGGCTATGAGGAAGGGGGGTATCTGACCGAAGCCGTGCGCCGCAAACCCTACTCGGTGATTCTGCTGGATGAGGTAGAAAAAGCGCATCCGGATGTCTTTAACGTTTTGCTTCAGGTGCTGGATGACGGTCGTCTGACTGATGGTCAGGGCCGAACCGTGGATTTCCGTAACACGGTGATTGTGATGACTTCCAACCTGGGTTCCAGCGTGATTCAGGAAATGGCCGGTGAGGAGCATTATGAAGAAATGAAGTCAGCGGTGATGGAGATCGTTGGTCAGCATTTCCGTCCTGAGTTTATCAACCGGGTTGATGATGTGGTGGTATTCCATCCGCTGCAGCAGGATCAGATCCGGGCGATTGCCGATATTCAACTGGCCCATCTGCGGGCCCGTCTGGGCGAGCGGGACATCAAGCTGCAGTTGAGTGAAGAAGCTCTGGACTTGATTGCCGCAGAAGGCTTTGACCCGGTATACGGGGCACGGCCCTTGAAACGGGTGATTCAGCACGAGATTGAAAACCCGCTGGCACAGGATCTGTTGTCAGCCAAGTTCAAGGCTGGTGATACCGTCAACGTTGATGTGGAAGGCGACAAATTGGTGTTTAAGGAATTGGTACTGCACTAAAAAAGCCCCGCTTTTGCGGGGCAGTACCGGTTACACAGGGGCGCTCAGCCGAGTTCTGAGCGCCCTTTTTTTACCAGGCCTTATAGGGCAGGAATTTGCCATCCATAGTGAGAACGACGCGATCGCCTTTGGGATCGGCCTTACGCTCAACCGACATATTAAAATCAATCGCGCTCATAATGCCGTCGCCGAATTTTTCCTGAATCACTTCTTTCAGAGTCGGACCATAAACGCCGACAATTTCATACAGGCGATAAATCAGGGGATCAGTCGGCACAGCCTGATCCCAGACCTTGGTCGGGTAATCCTGTAAGGCCTGACTGACTTCCGCTGGCAACTCCATAAACTGGCACAGCGCGGTGGCTTTATCTTCCGGCATGCTGTTCATACCCAGGCAGGCTGAGGTGGTCCAGACCGGGGACATGCCAATGGCTTCACCGATTTGTTCCCAGCTCAGGTTTTTACTTTTCTTGGCCACAATAATGGCCTCGGTCATGGCGACTTTATCCATGTTGACTCCTAATTAGCGAGAGAAGCCGGCGCTGAGTCAGCGCCGGCAGAGAAGGTGAACGGTTTAGGCTTTCACTGCGTCAGCAGAATCAGTTTTTACAGCCGGTTTACGTAACTGGCCCGGTCTCAGGTGAGTGGCATACAGTACGCTGCCAGTCAGTAGCAGACCCCCAACGAGGTTGCCGAGAATGACCGGAATCTCATTCCAGAACAACCAGTCACCGACAGTGATCGGTGCACCCATCATCATGCCCAGCGGGAACAGATACATATTGACCACAGCATGTTCGAATACCAGGCCGAAGAAGATGAGAATCGGCATCCACATAGCGATAACCTTGCCGCCGACTGTTTTCGAATACATGGCACCGACGACACCGATGGAGACCATCCAGTTACACAGAATGCCTTTGACAAATACGGTGAACCAGCCGGCCGCACCATATTCGGCAAATCCCAGCGTGCGTGCTTCAGCGGCACCGGCAAAGGCCTTACCCACGGCCGTCGGCTCTGCAGTGAAGGCATAGGTAAAGGAAATAGCAATCAAGGTCGCGGAGAACAGGGCCCCTAACAGATTACCCAGGGCGACCAGGCCCCAGTTCTTGAACATACCGGACATGGTGGCACCGGGACGTTTATCAAACAGCGCCAGTGGGACCAGTGCAAAGACCCCGGTTAACAGATCAAAACCAAGCAGATTCAGGATACAAAAGCCCACCGGGAAAATCAGGGCCCCGACTATCGGGTAACCGGTCTGCACCGCGGCAGTGACCGCCAGGGCAACGGCAATCGCCAGAATCGCGCCGGCCATAAAGGCGCGGATTAATACATCCCGCGGGTGCATGAACAATTTGGACTCACCCGCATCCACCATGGTTTTGACAAACTCATTGGGTTTTACATAAGACATCAGAAACTCCCATCATCAATAAGAAACGCAATCAGAAACGCTGCTCGTTGATAATGGGCATATACTATGCCAAATTTAAAAAATTAATAAAAACAATGCTTTGTTGTGTTTTGAGGTTTTGGGTGAGCGCCCCATTGCACCAATTTGATGTGTTGCATCACTGTTGATGCACGATTATGACGCGTCGTTGTTATCCGGCTCATCAACAATGGTAATACGCGCTTCTTCTTCCATGGGTTGCCATTCAACGTCAGGCAAAATACGACCTTCAGGACGACCGATATGGTAGCCCTGTGCATAATCGACACCATATTGGCGCAGCAGCGTCAGTATGTCCCTGTTTTCAACAAACTCAGCGATGGTCTTACGCCCCAGGCCTTTGGCAACATCAATCAGTGCCTTAACAAACAACTGATCATCCGCATTTTTATCCAAATCTTTAATAAAGATGCCATCGATTTTGATGATATCGATAGGCAACTGGCGCATATAACTGAATGAGGCAAACCCCACCCCGAAGTCATCCAGCGAGAACTGGCAGCCCAGTGCTTTGATGGCGGTCATCATCAGCTTCGCCTGTTGTAGATTGGACACCGCGGCAGTTTCGGTTACCTCAAAAATCAGCTTCGTTGGATCGACTTCGTATTTTTTGATGACACGTTTAAGAAATGGCAGCAGGACCGGCGCATCGACCATCGAGCCCGACAGGTTGATGGCAAATTTGACGTCCTTGCCGTCTTTATGGAGTTTACTGAGCTGGCTGATTGCGTGCTGGATAACAAACTGGTCGATGCTCTGAATCAGACCGACCTCCTCAGCAATCTCGATAAACTTGCCCGGCATGCGCATCTCACCGCTGCCCGGATCCCGCATTCTGATCAAGACTTCATAGTGCTGAATCGTGTTGTGTTCGATATTGAGAATCGGCTGGTAATGCAGCACAAAATGATTATTTTCCAGCGCCTCTTCGATTTTGTGTTTCCAGAAAACCCGGGTTTCCAACTGTTCCCGGGTTTGATCATCTGCGGAAAAGACGTGATAAGTGTTTTTTCCGGCAGATTTGGCTTTGTACATGGCCAGATCGGCAAACCCCATCAACTCGTGAATGGTGGCATCATGCAGTGGAAAACCGACCACACCGATACTGCCGGTGACTTTGTGTTTGACGGTCCCGTATTCCAGTTGAATCTTATTAAGTTGCTGCAGGATTTTATTTGCCAGGGTAATCGCACCCGGTTCGTCAGTTTCCGGCATCAGTACCGCAAACTCATCACCGCCCAGTCGCGCCACCAGATCGGTGTAACGGACCACTTGCTTGAGGCATTTCGCTACCAGCTTGAGCAGCTCATCCCCGGCCCGGTGACCACTGATATCGTTGATATCCTTAAACTGGTCCAGATCGAGCAGTAACAGCGAGTTGCTGTGGGTATAGCGCATTGCCGTACGCAACGATTTTTCAAATTCTTCTATGAATTTACGCCGGTTACACAAGTCCGTCAGAGGGTCGTGTTCCGCCATCCAGACGATACGTTTTTCTGCTTCTTTTTTGTCCGTCATATCGAGACCAACCGACATCAGTACGGCATGATTCACGTTATTTTCGATACGGGAATGTAACCAGGAAATATTGCGGATGTGACCTTGCTTATCGATCAATTCCGACTCCTGCTGAGCAATCTGCATGTTACCTGCAGCCAGTTCCCGGAATAGTGTCTGGGCCTCGGTCCAGTTGCCGGCAGGGAAAAATCGGGCAACATCAGAGTCGATGACCTCGGCTTCAGCAAAGCCAGTCAATTTCTCGCCGAAGTCATTAAACATGGTGATTTTGAAGTCATCATCCACAGTGAAGATGATCAACTGCGCTGTATCCAGTAAGTTTTTGACAAAGTCGCGTTCACCGCGAAGCTGCTCATTAGCGGCGTGCAGCATTTTTGAACGTTTGCCCACACTTTGGTCCAGTTTTTCCAGCACGCTTGAAAGTTCTGTGGAGACAGTCAGAAGCTCGCCGATTTCTGATAAGCGGGTGTGATTTTCAGTCGCCTGGAATATCTGCTTTGCTTCGTCGTATTTCTTGGCTGAGAGCAGCGGCAAGGCTTGTGTAATCTGGTCAAGATTATTCAGCGGCTTTGACAGTGCCTGGTAATGACGAACGGCGAAAAGCAGGGCCAGGATAATGAGTACTACAGCGGCAAGACCGTAATAAATCATGGCGCTGTATAGGTTGGAATGGTCGGGCAGGGCCTGGGTGCGGAAAAGATAAGCAAAGACGATCAGCGCCACCAGGCCCGCGACCAATACGCTGCTAAACATATTGACCGCGGCAAACCACCGCAGACTGTTACGCGAAATAGATCGCATTATTTCATTATCCGCCTTCGGTCAATCACAAACTTGAAAAAAAGTGCTGTCAGCCGCGTTTTTCGTTATCAGACACTTTTCTCAAAAACCAGTCAAGCGCAGCCTGGGGCAGTAAGCGTTTGAGCGTGGCAAAGAGATAGGTGGGGAAAGTCACATAATAGCGAATCTTTGGTCGTTTAGATTCGAAAGCGTGCAGGCATTTGGCTACAACCGCATCAGGCGGCAGTGTAAAAGGGGCTGCGGGGCCCTCTTTCTGTAGTCGGGCTTCCATGGCTTCGTAGGTTTCGAAGTGCGCACTGTTGTTGATATCAATATGCTTTTCATAGCGGGCAAACGCATTGGCACGGAAGCGGCTGGTAATGGGGCCGGGTTCGATCAGACTAACGAAAATATCGGTCCCGGCGAGTTCCAGGCGCAGCGTATCCGCCAGTCCTTCAATGGCATATTTGCTCGCATTGTAGGCACCACGATAAGCCATGGAGACAAAGCCGAGTACGGAACTGTTGTAAACAATCCGGCCAAATCCCTGCTTGCGCATCTGGGCGATAGCGAGGTTCGTCAATTGCTGGGTGCCAAAGACATTGGTTTCAAATTGCTCACGCAGTGCCTGACGACTCAGGTCCTCGACGGCACCGGGTTGGCCGAAAGCCGCATTATTAAAAAGACCATCCAGTCGACCGTTCAGTAAACTCAGTGCTTGTTCAAAGCCCAGATTGATGCTGTTTTCATCAGCCAAATCCATTAGAATGACCTTGACATTGCGCTTTTCCAGCATCTGCATGTCTTCAGGCTTACGTACGGTAGCAACGACATTAAAACCATGGGCCTGCAGCATATCGGTGGCACGCAGCCCGATACCACTGGAACAGCCTGTGACCAGCACATTTCTGACTTTCGAGTGATGTGATTGTTTTTTCATATGTTCGTCAATGTATCTAATATTAAGGTAAATGTTTAAGCATTCTGTCCGATAATTGCTATATATTCACTGACTTTTTTGCCAGGCCGACATGCAGCAAACCCAAGAAATCAGCAGTTTTGATTATCAGCGCTTCCGGGAATTCCTGGAGCAGGCCTGCGGTATTTTGCTGGGTGAGGGTAAACAATACCTGATTGTCAGCCGCTTGACCCGCTTGATGAGAGAAGAAAATATCGTCAACTTGACGGCATTAATGTCAGCGATTGAAAAAGGACAGCCCCGTCATTTGCGTGATGCAGTGATCGATGCCATGACCACCAATGAAACGTCATGGTTTCGTGACGTTCAGCCCTTCGAAACACTGGGGCAGATTGTGTTGCCAGAGTTAGACCAACGTGCTCATGGCGCTTTGCGGGTATGGTCTGCAGCCTGCTCATCGGGTCAGGAACCCTACACCATCAGCATGATACTGAGTGAGTACCTGCGCAAGAATCCGGGGTCCAAATTGACAGGCAGTCAGATCATTGCCACTGATATTTCCGCTTCTATGCTGGTTCAGGCTAAAAAAGCCGAGTATGAAAATGTGGCGCTGGGCAGGGGCTTATCCGACTCACGCCGGCAGCAATTTTTTACCAAGGTCGACGAGCGCTGGCGGGTCATTGATGAAGTTCGCAACCGGGTCAGCTTCCGTGAACAGAATCTGCTGCAGGGGTTTTCAACCCTGGGTAAGTTCGATGTGATTTTCTGCCGTAATGTGCTGATTTATTTTTCCGCTGAGCGCAAGAAGGATATTCTTAAACGTATGGCGCTGTCTTTGAACAAGGGGGGGTACCTGTTTCTGGGGGCTTCGGAGACAATCAGCGGTTACAGCGATGCCTTTGAATTAACACGCACCCCATTCAGTACGGTTTACCGTCGTAAAGATCAACTCTCATAAATGCTTATCCGGGCTGTTTTCAATCCGCGCCGGATTATCTGCTGATACCGTTGGCTTTGGCGACGGCGGTTCGCACAGGCCCAGCCAGCTGCCAATTTGGCGGAACAGTGCTTTAATCAAGCGCCACAACCTTGGCAGCAGCCAAATCATCAGAATAATGAATACAGCCAGGGCGATTAAAAACAGCACCGGATGATTCAGCGCTGTCCACAAACCGGCAATCACCAGTAAGTCTTCACTAATCGAGGCGCCCCAGTTAGTTACAGGCTCCGGCGAGGTGTTGATCAACAGACGACTTCCCGCCTTGGTGGCATGACTGCCTGAAGCCAATGTGCCGCCGAGCAGGGCAGCGCTGAGTTCCACCGCCGGTGTCACATCGCCAACAGCGCTGGCAGCAAGCATCGCGCCAGCCGGGATGCGGATAAAGGTATGCAGACTGTCCCAGCCGGTGTCGACACCGGGCATTTTGTCAGCAAAAAATTCCACGCAGTACATAAAGCCTGCTGCCGTCATCACCAGGGGATCACTGAGTACCTGCAACTCATCCGGTAACACGATATTGCCGGTCAGCCCCATGTAGCCCAGCATAAAGATGGTGGCGTAGAGGTTAATGCCACTGGCCCAGGCAGCACCCATGCTGAGCGCGATAATATTGACCGCTTCCATCGCTTTTGTCTCCGTTTTGCTATAGTGGCGACTGTTCAGGGGACGATCTGCGTCCCATACCCCGGACGCCAGTGGCGGAGGGGCAGGCTGGCGTCATCATGTGCCAATCAATGACAACGCATTACAGGACAGGAATTAATTGGATGATAACCCGAACAGAGCTTCTCGCCTACATTGATGAGACCCTGGAGCCGGGGCGCTTCAAGGATTACTGCCCCAATGGTCTGCAGGTAGCGGGTAAGAGCCAAATCCAGACACTGATTTCCGGTGTGACCGCCAGCGAGGCTTTTATCGACGCCGCGATAGAAGCAGGCGCTGATGCGGTGCTGGTGCATCACGGTTATTTCTGGCGCGGTGAAGACCCACGAATTGTGGGAATGAAGCAACGCCGGCTCAAACGTTTATTAGAGAATGATATCAATCTGATTGCCTACCACCTGCCGTTGGATGCGCACCAGACATTGGGTAACAACGCGCAACTGGCACTCAGATTAGGATTGGAAATTGATGGTCGTATTTCCGGTACCGGCGACCCGGCAATTGGGCTTTGCGGCGTGCTTACTGAACCTCAGTCACTGACTGATTTTGCCATCCATGTAAGCCATACATTAGGCCGTGAACCATTGGTGATTAAAGGGCATGAGCGACCGATCAGTGCTATCGGCTGGTGCACCGGCGCCGCGCAGGGATTTTTGCAGCAGGCGGCGGATTTGGGGCTGGATGCATTTTTGAGTGGCGAGATTTCCGAACCGACCACGCATATGGCGCGCGAACTGGGCATTCATTATATCGCTGCCGGGCATCACGCTACCGAACGTTACGGCGTACAGGCACTGGGCGAAGATCTGGCGCAGCGCTTCAATATCCGTCATCATTTCATTGATATCGATAATCCGGTCTGAACTGATGATGCAACACTACCAGAAACAACTGGAAGCCAAATTTATCCAGCTCAAGTATTTCTTTAAAACCGGTTTGTGGCAGGATATCCCGCCCGAGACCAACCCACTCTACAAGCTGTGGCTTAATTTTCTCAGGGTCAGCTACATTATGGGCCGTGAGCTGGCAGCGGGTGAACTGAATCTGCGTGCCATGAGTCTGGTTTTCACCACGTTGCTCTCACTGGTACCACTGATAGCCGTTGCCTTTTCCGTGCTCAAGGCTTTCGGTGTTCACAATCAGATGGAACCGGTCTTGCTGGGGCTGCTTGAGCCCCTGGGGGAACGGGGACCGGAGATTACCTCGAATATCATCGGCTTTGTTCAAAACATCAAAGTCGGTGTGTTGGGCTCGGTGGGCCTGGCAATGTTGTTCTATACGATCATCGCACTGGTGCAGAAAATCGAAAATGCCTTCAATTTCGTCTGGCGGGTTAAACGCTCCCGTTCGATCACCCGTCGCTTTACCGATTACCTGAGTGTCATCATGATTGGGCCCGTGCTGGTGTTCTCAGCATTGGGTGTGGCGGCGACGGTGCTTAACCATGAGGTCGTGCAGTCGCTTCGCGGCATTGAGCCGTTTGGCACCTTGATAGTGATCGGTACCAAGCTACTGCCTTATGTGATGATCATCCTGGCTTTTACATTTCTTTATAAATTTATTCCCAACACCAAGGTCAAGCTGACACCCGCCCTGATAGGCGCAACTGTGGCCGGGGTCTTGTGGATTTCAATTGGTACTCTGTTTGCTTCGTTTGTGGCCTCTTCGTCGAATTACACCGCGATATATTCCAGTTTTGCGATCCTGTTCTTTTTCATGATTTGGCTCTACCTTGCCTGGTTTATTCTGCTGACAGGCTCTCAAGTGGCCTTTTATCTGCAACATCCCAAGCTGGTGAAGCTGGCTGGCAAGCCGCTGGTGCTGAGCCCGCGTTTACGGGAAAAAGAAGGGCTGTGGTTGATCACGGTGATCGCCAAGCGTTTCTGTAAAAATCAACCGCCACTGACCGTACAGGAACTCGAGGAACAGACCGGCCTGACCAATAATGCGATTCAGGATTTACTCACAACCATGGAAAAAGGCGGCCTGCTGGTGGAAGTGGCAGGCGATGAAACCCGCTATGTACCGGCACAGGATGTCGATCTGATTCGTGTTGCTGCCATTTTAAATTGCCTCAGAACCACGGAGGAAAATGGTAATTACACGCTGAAAAGTCTTGCTGATGACGGGGTAAATGGACTGTTGAAATCCATCAGCGATGCCCAGGCAGAGGTGATCGGCAATATGACGCTGAAGCAATTGGCGATGGGAAAAGCAAAATCATGAATCTCAGCCCCCTGGCTGGCAAACACATCGTGCTGGCTGTCAGCGGCAGTATAGCCGCTTATAAAAGTGCAGATCTGATTCGTCGTCTTCGTGATGAAGGTGCTGAAATCCGTGTTGTGATGACCCGCGGGGCAACTGAATTTATCACAGCGTTGACCCTGCAGACACTGAGCGGTCATCCGGTCGCCATAGAACTGCTGGATGCGGATCAGGAGTCTGCCATGGGGCATATTGCGCTGGCCCGCTGGGCGGATTGGGTGCTGATTGCCCCCGGCAGTGCCGATACCATTGCCAGACTGGCTCAAGGACGAGGTGATGACTTACTGACGGCGCTCTGTCTTGCCACCGAATCTCCCATTGCGGTGGCACCGGCGATGAATAATAAAATGTGGGCAAATGCCCAGACGCAGAACAATCTCGCTCAGCTTCGGCAGCGCGGCGTGCAGATCATCGGACCTGCCAGTGGTGACCAGGCTTGTGGCGAACAGGGCGAAGGCCGCTTGCTGGAACCGCTGGATATCGTGGCCGAGATGAAGCGGCTGGTAGTGCCGGGCGGGCTGGTTGGACGGCATGTGCTGATTACGGCTGGCCCAACCTATGAGCCGATTGACCCGGTCCGGTTTATCGGCAACCGCAGCTCAGGCAAAATGGGGTTTGCGCTGGCACAGGCCGCTAAAGAGGCTGGTGCAGAGGTCACGCTTGTGGCCGGGCCGGTACACTTGCCGTCACCCAGTGGTGTTCGCCGTGTCGATGTCGAAACGGCGGATCAGATGCATGAGGCCGTCATGCGTGCCGTTGTCGGGAGCGATATTTTCATCAGTTGTGCTGCGGTATCAGACTTCCGCCCGCAAAGCCGGGAAACTGAGAAAATCAAAAAAACCACCCATGATCGCCTCCTGCTCGAACTGGAGCCGACGACCGATATCGTCTCCGCCGTGGCCAGTGATATGAGTCAGCAGACTTTTGTAGTTGGTTTTGCGGCAGAAACCCGCCACGTGGCTGACTACGCCCGTGATAAGCTGATGCGTAAAAATCTGGATATGATCGCTGCCAACCAGGTCGGTGAAGGACAGGGCTTTGCGGTCGATGACAACGCGCTACAGGTCTTCTGGCCTGATGGCGAAGCGCTTCTGCCACAGGCGCCAAAGGCCCAGTTGGCGAGGGATTTAATGACTCTAATCATAAGACAATTCGATGCAAAAAATTCAACTCAAAATTCTTGATTCCCGACTGGGCGATTCGATTGAACTACCTAACTATGCGACCACCGGCTCCGCGGGGCTTGATTTGCGTGCCTGTCTGGATGAACCCGTGACGCTTAATCCTGGCGAAACAATCTTAATTCCTACCGGACTGGCGATTCATATTGATGATGCCAGCCTGGCTGCGATGTTGCTGCCACGCTCGGGACTGGGCCACAAACACGGTATTGTGCTCGGTAACCTGGTCGGTCTGATTGACAGCGATTATCAGGGGCAGGTATTTGTTTCTTGCTGGAACCGCGGCGACACCGCATTTGAGATCAGTATTGGCGAGCGGGTCGCTCAGATGGTCTTTGTACCGGTGGTTCAGGTTGGCTTTGAGCAAGTCGATGAGTTCACCACTTCCGAACGTGGCAGTGGTGGCTTCGGGCATACGGGCAGACAATAGAATCAGTCTCAGGGAGAAGGGGGCATGGCATGACAAAGTTTGAGAGCCTCGCTATGAAGCTGCGGGCACGACCATTCAGTGTGATGCTGTTACTGGTCACCCTGGTTTTAATGTTCATGCTGTTCGTCAGCCAGATTAGTGCTGAAGATACCTCAAGAAACAAACAACTTCGACAGTATGGTGAGTCGCTGTTACTGGCAAATCAAAGTCGACTGGCGCATCAGGTCAGTGTTTACCGTGACTGGCTTCAATCTATCGTGGCCTCGCCCTCGACCCGGGCAATGCTCTCCGGCGAAGGATTGAGTCCTGCTGAGTGGCAACAACAGCTCAAGCAACTGGTCCCCGGACTTCAGCATGCCTGTATTTTTGAGCAGGAGTTACTGACGCCTGAGTCGGACTGTATGCCACTCAGCTACGTTTCACTTGATGTGATGCGCAGTCTGGATGAGAATCCGAACGCAGATTTGGTGTTAATCAATAAGGCGCCTGATCCAGCACATATCCTGCTCGCCACTGCGCTGAATTCAACCAGCCGACCTCAGCCTCTCAAACTCATGCTTGCTTTTGAGCCAAAAGTCTTGCTGGATGGAATGATAGAGAACCCGGTCAGTGGCATCTACCTGGAAATGGTACAAGGGCAGGATTCAGCGAAAGCGCTCAAATCATCCGGCGATGTCAGCCTCAAGCAGGGAACACCGCATAAAGTGCAGTCAGTCGCCGGCAGTCAATGGCAGTTCAGGCTCTGGACTGGTGCTGCGAATGCTTCACACAACTGGTCATTTCCGCTCTCCATCTTATTCCTCATCGCTATTGCCTGGTTAATCAGAGAGTGGTGGTATAACAGGACCCTCCGGCATGACAGCGAGATTTTAGAAGAACAACTGTCAGACCTGCAGCAGCTGAAAATGCGTAACTTTTACCCGGTGATAAATACTGAACTCGGCTATATCAGCCAGACGATTTATCAGATTGGTATTCCCCAGAGAAATAAACAGCCGGTGAGAGTCGATTCCGAACCGACCCTGACAGTTGAGGAAAATACCGATGCTTCAGCAGAAACGGCTCCCGGCGAGGAGAGTTCGCCGGAAAGCCATGCATCTGTTGAGGATGAGTATGCCAGTGCGAACCCTGCTTATGCAGAGCCAGAGCCGGAAGTCGATGGGCTCATTGATGTAGACGAGACGGAAACCCGGCTGCGTGATGATGTTATCGAATATGACCAGATTTCTCCGGATGACGCACGTCAGGCCAGCCTTGAAGCACGTAACAAAACGCAGTCAGATGAATATGAAACCCGTCAACAAGATGAACTGGTGGATTTTGATAGCAGCATTGAAACGATTGATATTGACAATCTTGAACCTGAAGATGAAACACAAACCCTGGATTTCATTGAAGACCAGCCGGATGACGAGCTAACCCAGGCCGAACAGACTTTATCAGCCGAACTGAATGCGCAGGATACGGCCACGGCCAAAAGTGACGGGGCTGATGATGTGTTACCGCATCAGGCCATTTTCAGAAAATATGACATCCGTGGTGTGGTGGGAGAGCAATTGACCGTCCCCGTGATGCGCCAGTTAGGCCGGGCTGTTGGCAGCATGCTGGTGGAGAGCAATATCGCTGATCTGAATGTCGGTTGTGACGCCAGGCTGAGCAGTGCTCCCCTGACCAAGGCCTTTATTCGTGGTGTGCTCAGTACAGGCTGTAATGTTTATGAGCTCGGTCAGGTACCGACACCGTTAATCTACTATGCCAATGTCATCAGCGACGTGCGCTCTGGCGTTATCATCACCGGCAGTCATAACCCGACAGATTTCAACGGCCTGAAACTGGTCATTAACGGTAAAGCCCTGCTGGGCGATGAGATCCAGGCTGTGTATCAACGTATCAAAGAGGGACGTTTCAGTACTGGTAAGGGGATGCTGCAACAGGTTGAGTATTTCAACAGCTACCTGCAAAAAGTTCAGGAGGAAATCAGACCCCAGGGCCAACTGTCAGTGGTGGTTGATTGTGGTAACAGCATTGCGGGTCAATTTTTGCCCCGGTTGTTGCGCGGCATTGGCTGCAAAGTGATTGAGCTATTCTGCGAAGTCGATGGCCGTTTTCCTAATCATCATCCCGATCCGGGCCAGCCCGAGAATCTGGTCGCCCTGCAGCAGATGGTCAAATCCAACAAGGCGGATCTGGGCATTGCTGTTGATGGTGATGCAGATCGGCTTGGTGTGGTGGACAACGAGGGCAAAATAATCTGGCCGGACCGCTTACTTGCTCTGTTCGCCCGGGACTTGCTGGCCCGACAGCCGGGCGCCACGGTTTTGTTCGATGTGAAATGCAGCAAGTTGATTTCGGATGTGGTCCGTGAGGCCGGTGGCCAGGAAGAAATGGTGGCCTCAGGACACTCAGTGATCAAAGCGGAAATGCAGCGCACCGGTGCCATACTGGCTGGCGAGATGACAGGCCACTTTTTCTTCAAAGACCGCTGGTATGGTTTTGATGATGGGATGTATGCGGCTTGTCGACTGGTTGAGCTACTGTCATCTGCAACAGGCGCCAGCGCTGAGGTTTTTGCTGCCATCCCTGAATATCAGTCGACGCCGGAAATTATTGTACGTATGACTGAAACAGACGTTCATGCTATTGTTGCGCGCTTTGCCGAGGAGTACGACGCTGATCAGGCAACGGTAACCACCATTGATGGTGTCCGCATCGACTTTGCCGATGGTTGGGGCTTATTGAGAGCCTCGAATACAATGCCGGCGATTTCCTTGCGTTTTGAAGCCCAGAGCAGGCAGAGACTGGATGCGATAAAACAGTCTTTCCTGGAGACGCTGCAGCAGATTTCTCCCCGCTCCCGATTTAAATTTTGATGGTATGAATTTTAGATGAGTCTGAATACACAACGTGCCACCCACATCGCTCAGGTCCTGACTGAGGCGCTGCCATACATCCAGCGCTTTTCGGGCAAAACGCTGGTGATCAAGTACGGCGGTAACGCGATGGTCGATGAGGACCTTAAAAACAGCTTTGCCCGAGATGTGGTGTTGATGAAAGCGGTTGGTTTGAATCCGGTTATCGTTCATGGCGGTGGTCCGCAGATCGGAGATCTGTTACAACGGGTCGGCAAACAGAGTGAGTTTATCAATGGCATGCGGGTGACCGACAGCGAGACCATGGACATTGTGGAAATGGTATTGGGCGGTCAGGTCAACAAAAGCATCGTCAACCTGATTAACAGTCATGGTGGTCGTGCTGTCGGACTGACGGGTAAAGACGGTAGCCTGATTTATGCTGAGAAGCTCCATGTCTCACAAGCTAGTGACGACCCTGCAGTCAAAGCACCTGAAATGATCGATCTGGGCCATGTCGGTAAAGTCTCCAGTATCGATACCAGTGTGATCGACATGCTGATACACAGTGATTTTATTCCCGTTATCGCCCCTATCGGGGTTGGTAGTGATGGTGAGTCATACAACATCAATGCGGATTTGGTCGCCGGTAAAATTGCCGAAGTGCTGCAGGCGGAAAAACTCATTTTATTGACAAACACGGCCGGACTACTGGATGCTGACGGCAAATTGCTGACCGGCTTGAATGCCAGACAAGTCAATGAGTTAATTGATGATGGGGTTATATATGGTGGTATGTTGCCGAAAATCGGCTGTGCCCTTGATGCGGTTCAGGCAGGGGTGACCACTGCGCATATCATTGATGGCCGGGTACAGCATGCGGTATTGCTGGAACTGTTTACTGATGAAGGGGTTGGCACCCTGATTCGCGGGGGCGCACGATGAATGACAATGTAGAACCGACTCGAGCTGAAACAAAAAGCTCTCGTCGCCAGCAGATCCTGGAAGCCCTGGCCAGTCAGCTTGAACAACACCCCGGTGAACGCATTACTACTGCAAAACTGGCAGCCAGTTTGAGTGTCTCTGAAGCGGCGCTATATCGACACTTTCCCAGCAAGGCGAGAATGTTTGAAGGACTGATAGGCTTTGCTGAAGATACGGTATTTGGCTTGATCAGACGGATTATGGAAGAAGATCAGAACGCCTTGTCGCGGATTGAAAAGATCATGACACTGCTTCTCGGTTTCAGTGCCAAAAATCCGGGCATTACCAGCGTGCTGGTCGGTGCGGCATTGACGGGCGAAACCGAACGACTTCGCCAGCGGGTCAGTCAGTTTTTTGATAGGCTTGAAACGCAGTTCCGACAAATACTGCGTGAGCGGGAACTCAGCTTGACCGAAGCCGGTGGTCGGCCGGTTAATGAGACCGCCAACTTCCTCCTGATTATTATAGAAGGTCACATGCAGCAATATGTGCGCAGCAGTTATCGGCATAGTCCGTTGACGGGCTGGGAGCAGCAGTGGCGCTTGCTGACCAATGTTTTGAGAGCCTACGCATGATAAAAGTCTGTCTCATCGGTAAAGACACCGCTAAAGAAAAAGCCTTGCTGGAGAGTCAGCCCGGCATTGCGCTGCACGTGATCGCCACTGCTGAGACAGATGTTATGCTGAAGGCTGTCTGTGACATTCGGCCTGATATCCTGATTGTATCCGATGTCGGCGGGCAGTTATCAGCCGATGAACTCTGTATGCACACCTATCTGCGTGCACCGGATATCAAAACCTTGATTATCACTGAGCATGAAGCTGACTACGCCAGGCTGGAAGCGACCGGCTTCAGCTGCAAAGGGTTTATGCTGCATCAGCAGCGTCACGCTATCGTCCGGGCTGTTCGCGTTATGTACGACGGTGAAGCCTGGTTGTCTCGTAAATTGGTCACTACCGTGCTCAACCAACTGGCCAGCCAACACGCGACAAGTAAAACCAGACCGAAACTGGTCAATAAACGATAAGACATGACCAACGTGGTCAGTAGTTTGAGTAATAATCGCTAAATCCGTTTATTTTGAGTTTAATATTCGTTTTTTCTGTCGGTTTTTTGCCAAATTAGTACCTTAGTACAATAGTTTCCCCCCTTGAAATCCCTGAGAATGGACCTCGAATTGCGTAAAAGTGCCAGTTGAGACTGGCTATAGAGCGCATCAACAGGAGCAGGACAGCGCTCTTACTTAATGGATGAAAAACAAGGGGAACAATCATGGCAACACAAATCGGCGTGATTAAGGCAATTGTTGGAACAGTAACCGCTACCGCGGCAGATGGATCGATTAGAACGCTTCAGGCAGGCGACCGCGTCTATGCTAATGAAGTTATCAGTACTGGCCCCAGCGGCGCAGTAGAGATTGAATTTGCAGACGGTAGCGTCATGGACCTGGGCAGAGACAGTCAGGCCATGCTCGATACGGCTGTGTTTGACCCCGAAGCTACCGATGTTGCTGAAGCCGAAGGTCAAGAGGTTCCAGATGATGTGGCCGCTATTCAACAGGCCATTTTGGAAGGTGAAGACCCCACTGAGGCCGGCGAAGCGACTGCAGCCGGTGCCGGTGTCGCAGGTGGTAATGAAGGCCACGATGCGGTTTTCGTCGACTACCTGAATCCAGAAGTCACGCCGGATGCCGGTTTTGAAACGATTGGTGTTAACAACACCATTGATGAAGTTGAAGATGAACAACTGATTGACGGTGTGCCAACAGCAGGTATCACCACAGTCTTGCTGGATGAAGATGATCTGATCACCGGAGGTGATATCGACCTCAGTGGTGTCAGTGCCGAATTTATCGCTTATCTGAATTCCGAACATGGCGTTTACAACTTTGGTTTTGATTCCCCCGCTGGTGTGGGCGACGAACGCACTGAACTGGGTGATGACACCGGTTCTCCTGATGGCCATTTCCTGGGTGGCAGTCTGATTGCCAACTTCGGCACCGACGGCCCCAGCGAAACCAACCCCATTGTCTTTAATGTCACCAGTGGCGCTGACGTCACTGACAGTGAAGGCAACCCTGTTACCTCAGAAGGCCAGCAAGTTAAATACTGGGTCTCTGCAGATGGCCTGACCGTGATTGGCTATATTGTTGACGGCCAATCCGAAGGTGGTCAGGAACCCCCTACACAACTTGCCCAGCAACAGCAAGCCTTTGACGGTTGTGAAGGTACTGGAGATGATATGCCGGAAATGGCAGAAATCATCTTTACCGCGCAACTGACGCCTAACGTTGATGGCGGTAGCTTCCTGGTTGGTATCTTCGGCCAGTTCGATCACGAAGCCCCTGATTACGCCAACGGTGAGTTTGTATTTGAGAACAATATGTTCCTCAACCTCGGCTTCACCATCACCGATGCGGATGGCGACAGCGCCACCGGTACCCTGCAAATCAATGTCGATGATGACAGCCCGGTTCGTACGGGTGATGAAGAAGAAGGTCTGGCGACCCAAACCGGCACTGTGCTTGAAGATGGCCTGTCTTTCGAAGATGGCGATCTCTCTGATGGCAACCCGAATAGCGTGGTGACCATGACCATTACCTCTGATGACAGCGATGCTGATCAATCTGATATCGAGAGTTTCCTGGGCCTGTCAGCCGGTGCGCTGGAGCCTGCGGTTGACAGCAACGGGGGGGATGGCACTGCTTATAACGGCTCAGCTTCCAAAACAACTTTCAATGCTGAAGCGGGTGACATCATCAGCTTTAATTGGTCATTTGATGATAATGATGGCGGTACCTATAACGACTTTGCTTTCGTCGTTATCAATGGTGAAGTTTTCGAACTGGCTGACAGCAATGGCGGTAACCTCGCCTCAAATCCGTTTACCTACGAAGTCACAGCTGATGGTGTCGTCACTATCGGCTTCGGTCAGATGAATGTGGGCGATCAAATTGCAGATTCCAGCCTATCAGTCTCTGATTTGACGCTGAACGGCAACCCAGTCGTCGTGGGTTTCGATACCCTCGGCACAGTAACGTCCAACGCTGATGTAGCCAGCGGTGACCTCAATAGCATCATTAACATGGGTGCAGATGGTCCTGGCTCGTTTGGTCTGTTGCAATCCTCTGAAAATGAAGCAGAACAGGCTCTGTTCCAGGCTGGTATAGACTCACTGCCTACCCTCTCATCTAAAGGCGAAGCGGTCAGCTATGCTGTCACTAATAATGGTTATCAATCTGTGCTTGTGGCTTCGGCTGGTGACGGTGAAGATGCACGTGAAGTGTTCACCCTGACCATCAACGCAGATGGCAGCTGGACCTTTGATCTCAATGATCAACTGGATCATGTTGCTGGTGAAACCGCTGAAGAAAACTTCAGCCTGATTACACTTGATCCTGAAACCGGTGAGCCAAATGGTTCTGTCGACAGCATCGATTTCACTCAACTGCTGCAAATCCGTGACTTTGATGGCGACCAACTGGTCATCACTGAAGATGATGCGGGTATGTTCACCATCTCCATTCAGGATGACATCCCGGTCGCAACTGAAGAAACGGTCAATATGACTGTGGATGAAGATGACATTGTTACCGACAGCTCAACGGGTAATGATCCGTTCGATAACGGTAGTGACGGTTCCTACACGGGTGAACCGGTTACTATCTTTGGTTACACCACTGACTTCTTCAATATCTTCAATGGCGGTGGCCCGGCTACCACTAGCGGTTCTGTGTCTTCACTGGTCAGCTTTGGTGCTGATGAGGAAGGCACCTTCAGCCTCGGTGATAATTTTGCCGGTCTGGAAGCTCAGGAACTGACTTCCAAAGGCGATGAACTGAGCTTTGAAGTTCAGGGCGATACCCTGATTGCCTCTGCGGATGGCAGAGCGGTATTCACGCTCGAGCTGAATGAAAATGGTGAATTCACCTTCAAGCTTTATGATCAGATTGATCATATGTCAGGAGAGGGTGAAAACAACCTGACAATAGACCTGTCCTCTATCATTCTGGCTACTGACAATGATAACGACACCATTACACTGGACAGCGGCTTCACGATTGATGTGACTGATGATGTGCCTGAACAAGATGGTATCTTCCCAGACGTCGGCATTGTCGAAGAAGAAGCCCTGCCTGCAGGTAATCAGGAAGGCTATGATGTCTGGCCTGATACCGCTGTCGCAACGGGTTCACTTGCAGACCAGGTGTCTGTCGGTGCTGATGAAGGACTGACCTTTGGTTTTGCCACCGATCTGTCCGGCTTGCCAGAGCTGACATCTGATGGCGAACCTGTCAGCTACGAAGTGAATGGCGACACCTTGACGGCCTCTACAGAGTCCGGCGAAGTCTTCACTTTGACGCTGGAAAGTAACGGTGATTACACCTTTATGCTGAAAGGTGCGCTGGATCACTCTCCGCTACAGGGTGAAAACCTTGAAGTGATTAATTTCTCTTCAATCGTTGAAGCCACCGACTTTGATGGTGACACAATCACGCTTGATAATGATTTCTTCATCAAGATTGTTGATGATATGCCAGTGGCTACTGGAGAAAGCGTTACTGTCACGGTGGATGAAGACGACATTGTTACCGACAGCTCAACAGGTAATGATCCCTTCGATAATGGGGATGATGGCTCTTACACCGGTGAGCCTGTCACTATCTTTGGCTACACCACTGACTTCTTCAATATCTTCAATGGGGGTGGCCCGGCTACCACTTCGGGTTCTGTGGCTTCACTGGTCAGCTTCGGTGCCGATGAAAATGGCACATTCAGCCTGAGCAGTGATTTTGCTGGCCTGGAAGCCCAGGGGCTGACCTCGAAAGGTGACGAACTGAGCTTTGAAGTTCAGGGTGATATCCTGATTGCCTCTGCTGATGGCAGAGCAGTATTTACCCTGGAACTGGATGATAACGGCGACTTCACCTTCAGTCTGTATGATCAGCTCGATCATGCGGCGGGTAACGGTGAAAACAACCTGCCACTGGATCTGTCTTCAGTGATTCAGGCCACTGACAGTGATGAAGACACAATCACACTGGACAGCGGCTTCACGATTGATGTCACTGATGATGTACCTGAGCAAACCGGTCTGCCTGATATCGGTGTTGTTGAAGAAGAAGCCCTGCCTGCAGGTAATCAGGAAGGATACGATGTCTGGCCTGATACTGCTGTCGCAACAGGTTCACTTGCAGATCAAGTGTCAGTCGGTGCCGATGAAGGGGCAACTTTCTCCTTGTCCGGTGATTACACATCACTGATTGCTCAGAACCTGACTTCTGATGGTGAGCCATTAACCTATTCACTGAATGGTAATACGCTGACTGCAACAGCAGGACAGACGCCTGTCTTCACATTGTCACTGGAAAGCAATGGCGACTATACCTTCACACTGGTAGGCCCGTTGGATCATGCTGACAGTGTGATTGAAGAGAACCTGCTTTATATCGACCTCTCTGGCATTGTGAATGCGGAAGACTTTGACGGTGACACAATCACGCTGAATCAGGACTTCTACATCAAGGTTATCGATGATTCTCCGGAAGTTGGTACCAACGACACTGTGCTTCTGGATGACGATGCCCTGCAAGGTGGTAACCCCGGCGGACCCGCTGACGATGCAGATGCTTCTAATGTGACTGGTACTTTGTCGCACAGCTTTGGCGCAGATGGTGGCAGCATTAGCTGGCAAACATCAGGTGCACCGAGTGGCTTCACCTATGAAACCAGCGGTGACGACCTGCTCATCAAGCAAGGCGGTGAAACCGTTCTCACACTGAGCCTGAACCCTGAAACCGGTGAGTACTCTGTTACACAGAACGCGCCAATCGACCATCAAGATGATGGTAATAACGATGAAAACAATCAGGTTTTCAATGTGGGTTACCTGGTCACGGATAATGATGACGACACTGAAACCGGTTCATTGCAAATCAATGTCGATGACGACACGCCAACGGTAGAACCTTATGAAGTCAACACTATGCGCATCATCAGTGATGATGACACGGTTGCTGGCCTCAATGGCAATCCGGGTGAAGGCACCAATACCAATGACGGTGCTGGCACAGACAGTAAAGAATACAACCAGAGCAAAACGCTGCAGTTCTCTACTGGCGCTGATGGCGGCACTGTTGCCTGGAACGTAGATAACAGCTCTGTCGATGATGCTACAGCCGGTATCAGTTTCAGCGTCAATGGTGATGGCTCTCTGATCATCACTCAGATGCAAAATGGTGTTCCGGTGCAAGTCGCAGAGATCACCCTGGATGCCAACACCGGTGAGTATAACTACACCCAAACCAGCAACCTGCTGCATACCGCGGGTGACAATGAAAACGAAGCTGCGTTTACACTGGGCTTCACCGTCACCGATGGTGATGGAGATACTGCTGATGGTCACCTGACCCTGTTAATTGATGATGACACACCGGTTATTACCAGCCAGCAAATCAACCTGCTGACAGAGTCGTTTGAAGACTTTGCGCCTGATCTGTCCGGCAACAACTGGACCGTGGTGGGTGAAGGTAGCGGTACCATCATCGGTAACAACGGTATCGAATGGACTGTTAACGCTGCGGGTATTGAAATTCAATCCGGTAACGCCGGTGGCGCCAGTGCTTCTGATGGTGATGTCCATGCGGAACTGGATGCCCACGACAGTAATGGCGATGGTGGTAGCACCCTGACGCAACTGTCTACCGAGGTTGAATTACCGACCTCTGAAGCTACGCTGAGCTTTGATTTCCAACCACGTCCAAGCGATGTGGATGGCAGTGACATGAGCGTGTCGCTGGGTGATCAAACTGTCAACATCAATGTCGACGGAGCTGGTGTTATTGACTTTGGTTCCTTGCCTGCCGGTGTGACTGCATCACAAACAAGCAGTGCTGGTGGTTGGACAACAATCACCCTGACCTTCACTGGTCTGGATACTAGCAGTGCACAAACCTTGAGCTTTGAAGGTCAAGGGGCTGCAAATACGCTGGGTGCCTACATCGACAATATCAGTCTGGACGCAGTAGCGAGCCTGACTGTTGATGAATCTGCACTGACTGATGGTAACGGTGAAGCCGGTGCTTCAACTACGGCCAGCTTCGACTTCAGTGGCTTCTTCACCGGTGCATTCGGTGCTGACGGCCCTGCTGATGCTGACAGTGAAAGCTACAGTCTGAACCTGAGCGGAGAAGATATTGCTTCAGGTCTCTATGCTGTAGACAACACTGATACCGATGCCGGTGACGGCGATGGCTTCGGACAGGGCGCAGAAATTCTGCTGAACCAGGTCGGTGATGATATCGTCGGCTCAGTTGGCGGTGTCGATTACTTCACTATCAGCGTTGATGCTGAAACCGGTGAAGTCACACTGACACAGCATGAAAATATCTGGCATGCAGATACCACTAACCCGGACGACAGTCAGGGTATGGTGCTGGATTCAGAGCTGCTGACCTTGGTGAAAACCATTACTGATGCTGATGAAGACAGCGCTGAAGCAACGCTGGATCTGGGTGGTGTCAGCTTCAACTTTGAAGATGATGCGCCAACCATTGAAGCACAACAGCCAGCACAGCCTTACCTGCTGACTGTGACCAATGAAGGCGGTGACGCCGGTTACAACAACACCTATGGTTTCTACATCAAAGGTGAAAATGGTGAACCGGTCAGCGGTGAAATCATCTGGGCGAATGTGAAAGATAACGAGTCTGATGAAATCACTGTAGAAGTGACCGACCCATCTGATATCGGCTTCTTCATTATTCCTGATGGTGCTGACCTGAATGACCTGAACAATGGTGATGCTGTTACCTTTGAGCAGGATGGTGAGGGTAACTGGCAAGTCTTGCTGGATGGTGAGCCACTGACTGGACAGGGTACGAGTGTCCTGTTCGATAACGCTGACCTGAACCCGGGTAATGCTGAAGCAGTGGAAGATAATGTTGCAACAGGTAACCAGAACTGGGAAGACATCATTGGCGGTGATAACGACTTCAATGACGTTAACATCAATGTCAGCATTAACCAGCTCGGTGCCATCACAGTTGATGAAACCGATATCGGCAATGGTGACCCAAGCAACGCCACAGCGACGCTGGATCTGTCAGGCAGCTTTACTGCTGACTTCGGTGCAGATGGTCCAGGTGATGTCGATTACGCTTTGTCCGTTGATACAGATGTTGAAACCGGTCTGGTAGATACACTGAGTGGCAAAGATGTTGAACTGCGTGTTAACGGCGATGGTGTCGTCGAAGGTTACATCACAACCGATGACAACATGGACCTGGTTGTTTTCACAGCCAGTGTTGACGATGAAGGTGTGGTCACGCTCACTCAACTGCGTGCGGTTGAGCACGACGATGCCACAGATCCGGATGAAGCAAATTCTCCGGCCACACTGAATGCCGGTGCGATTGCCTTGACAGGCACTGTCACTGACGCTGATGGCGATAGCGCTGACGGCAGCATTGATGTCGGTGTGTTGTTTGCCTTTGAAGATGACGGTCCAGTGGCTGCCGATGATGTCGATTCCATCGACAATGGCACTGCCGAAGGCAACGTTGTCACGGCTGACAGCACTGACGGTGAAGCTGGCGTCGATAGCTACGGCGCCGATGGCGCTGGCAGTGTCACTTCGGTCTCATTTGGTGATACCACAGTAGAAGTCCCAGCCGATGGCTCGGTCGAGATTGAAGGTGACTACGGTACGCTGACCATGCATTCAGATGGTAGCTATACCTACACCGCCGATCCTGACAGTCTGCCGCAAAATACCCAAACGGTAGAAGGCTGGACTAACACTGGCAGCAATATGACCGCCTTTAACCTGGGTGAGTCGTTCCTGACTGCTGATGGTAAATTCAGCGATACCGGCTCAGGCACCGTGAGCACAGGTGGCAACGCGCCGGGCTTTGGTGTTGCTGGTACATCGGGTGCCAACACGTCAGTCCCTGAGCAAATTAATCAGTCTGGCAGCGAAAGCGAAGCGCTGGCATTCAAATTTGCTGGTGATGTCACTGCTGCCACTGTCCAGTTCTCGAATCTGTTTAATAACGAGAACGGCGGTGAAGCTATGCGCTGGCATGCGTTTGATGCTGATGGTAACCGTATCGGCAGTGGTATTGTCAGCGACAACGATGCAACAGACCCATACGCAGGCAACACAGATGCAACCTACAGCAACAATAACGTGGGTTCATTTACTATCAGCGATATTGGTGCATTCAGTACACTGGTATTCGAAGGTGTGCCATACAGCGATGATGGCAGTGCGGCCTCTGATGATTCCGACTTCTTTGTGAATGTCACTTCCTATGAAGTGTTCAACTCGCAGGATAACGCTTATCAGGATGAGTTCGGCTATACCATCGTTGATGGTGATGGTGACAGCGCTTCAGCCACATTGACGCTGAATGGCAACAGTGAACCTCAAGAAGGTCAGCTTGAGCCAGTCGCGCCTGTCGCAGCCGACAACACCTACCAGGTGGACGGTGTAACAAGCGGTAATATCATCACTGATGATGACGATAATGGTGGTGCCGCGTCGGGTCGTGATTACGACAACGACACACCTGTCATCAACCTGTCTATCAACTCAATCATTGTTAATGGTGATGAAACCATCATCACTGAAGACGGTACCGAGATTGAGCTTGATAACGGTACGCTGGTCATCAACCTGGATGGTAGCTACACCTATACACCTGCTCAGGATGCTGACGGTGGTGATGAGTTTGAATACACCCTGGTCGATCCGGATGGTGAAGTGAGTGAACCTGCGACAGTAACGCTGCTTGAGCCATTGGTGTCTGATGTAGTGACGCTGGGTGATGTCAGTGTCAATGAAGGTGATGGCACCGCAATCATTACCGGTAGTGTTGAAAATCCTGTTACCGGAAGCCCACTGGTGATTAGTCTGAGCAATGGTGCCACAATCACTATCCCTGTAGGTCATACCAGTGCAGACTCCACACCATTCTCTATTCAGGGTGATGATGTCTATCTTGATGGTGAAAGCTACTCAGTAGAAATTACGGGTACCTCGGGTGGCCAGTACTCTTCTTTGGATACCTCTGATGAAGCCACGGTAACGGTCAGCGACACTAGCGATACTGTGACTGCCACACTGACCACTTCAACCACAGAAGTGAGTGAAGACGGTGGTGATATCACCTACACCATCACATTGAGTGGTGGCCCTGGCGATATCGACCCGGATGCCGATCTTGTCTTCACCCTGGCTAATGGTGAGCAGGTCACTATCTCTGCTGGCGATACCTCAGGTTCGTTCACCCGCACTTACACTGATGCTGAGATTACTAATCAATCGGCTATCACCAATAGTATTAGTGGTATTGCGTCTGGCGGCAGTGAGTACGAAGATCTGCAGACTGCGGGTGAAACTTCAGTCGATGTAAATTACGATCCTGAAATCACTGACCTGACGCCAGCCGCTAATGGTGGTGATGTCACGGTGGATGAGGATGATCTGCCTACGGGGTCAGACACAACTAAAGAATCCACCACGCAGGAAGGTACATTCACCATCAGCAGTGGCGATGCCATTGATGACCTGACAATTGATGGTCATGCAGTCATCACTGATGGCACATTCAGCACAACCAGCTTCACCACGGCGCTGGGTAATACGCTGTCTGTGACTGGCTATGATGCCAATACGGGTGAGATCACTTATACCTATGAGCTGGCAGACAATACCTTAAACCATGGCCCTGCCAATAATGGTGAAAATGGTGTGTTTGAGAACCTGGCTGTTAGTTTGAGTGATGTCGATGGTGATGTCGCCAACGATACGCTGTCAGTGCAAATCATTGATGATGTACCAACAGCTGTTGCCGACAACGCACAGGCTGAAGAGGGCTCTAGCGAAACACTGGGCTCAGATCTGGTATTGATGATTGATACCTCAGCCAGTGTGTCCAGCAGTCAGCTGGCCTCGATGAAGGCCTCACTGCAAAACCTGTTCAATAGTGGCTCGGTCCATTCTGTGTTCATCACTTCGTTTGCTGAAGGCGGTGAGTTCCATGATTCAGGTGCCAATGGTGGCTGGTACACCGACCTGGGTGATGCGATGGCAGCCATCAATGGCCTGAGTTCATCCGGTACCGGTACATACGGCACGGACTATGATGCTGCATTGGAAGCTGTCACCGATAACTTTACGGCACCACCTGCTGGCGGTGATCAGTTAGTGTCTATGTTCATCTCGGATGGTGAACCAAACGAGACCAATGGTACAGGTAGCTACGGCATTATCGGTGGTGAAGAAAGTGCCTGGATAGACTTCCTTGAAGCCAACAACTTCGATAATTCCTATGCCGTTGGTTACAACGGACTGGATAGCACTGGAGCTGGCTTCTTGGAACCGATTGCCTGGACCGAAGGTGAAGGTAGTTCAACACACTCAGGTTCAGATGATGACAATGTCATTATTCTGGATAATGTGGAAGACTTGGCTGATACCTTAACCTCGACGGTCACGGCCACTCCGAACCCTGTCACGGGTAATGTGCTGGCTAACGATGATGCCGGTGCCGATGGCTTTGGTACACCAGCCCTGGTTGATGTGACCTACGACGGCAATACCGTGACCTTCAGTGGCACCACCACCTCAGCAACCTTTAATACGGTGGCCGGTGAGGTTGTCATCAACAGTGACGGTAGCTATGAGTTCACCGGCTTATCTGACACCAATACCGATGTTAGTGCCGTTATCAACTACACCATCCAGGATGCTGATGGCGATCAATCCAACAGTAATCTGGTTGTTACTACACAGGATAGTGTGCCAACAGCTGTAAATGATGTGGATGATGTAGATGAAGCGACATGGTCAATTAATGGGACTGACTTTGCCACTGTTACGACTGAAAACTGGAGTGATACACCTGACCAAGATTCTTACAATATCAATCAGAATATAAACCCAGGCTGGTGGTCTGATGCATCAACAACCAACAATATCGACATCGACGCCGATAATGACCATCAAGCAAGTATTTTGATAGACATTGATATTTCAGGTTACAGGTCAGGTGATCAAATTCTCGCTCAACTGTATAAAGTTGTGGATGGAGGAAGTGACCAGTTGGTAGAGAATGTTGGTATTAATTATGACCAAACAGTCAGTTTCAACGGAATCGATGAGAGTGGTCAGTATTATGTCCGCTTGTATGGCAGTGACAATACTTGGGATGGCAATTTAAGAGCCTCTATGAGTAATTTGAGAGTCAACGCGTTTGACTTCACTCAAAATACCTACTCAACCACAGTCAATACCGCTGCACTCGCCGCATTGGCTGCCGCTACCGGCAATGTCTTAGCCAATGATGATGCGGGGGCTGATGGTGGCCTGTCTGTGACTGAGGTGAATGGGGATGCGGTCAGTGGTAGCACCAATATCGATGGGCTGTATGGCACATTAACCATCGATGAAAACGGTGACTACACCTACACACCAAATGTTGAAGACCTGCCTGCGGGGATGAGCGACAGCTTTACCTACACGGTGACTGATGCAGATGGTAGTGAAGATACTGCGACGCTGACTATTGATATCAACGACCATAACTATGTGGTGGATGATAACGATAATGTCGCTGTAGCAGATGCTGCCGGAGGTACTGTCAATGCACTGGACGGCGATGATGTCCTTATCGGTTCCGACCAGGCTGACACACTGATGGGTGGTGCCGGCAATGACAACCTGATGGGGAATGACGGTGACGACACGCTGATTGGCGGTGCCGGTAACGACATCCTGACAGGGGGTGATGGTGCTGATATCTTCAAGTGGGAGTCAGGCGATGACGGCACAAGCAGCGAACCTGCTGTCGACTTCGTCACCGACTTTAACGCTGGCGAAGGTGATGTGCTGGATCTTGCCGATCTCCTGGTTGGTGAGAGTGACAATGCGAATGACCTCACCAATTACCTGAGTTTCGAGTCTGATGGTACGGATACTGTGATCAACGTATCACCCACCTCTGGTGGTGATTCGACACAGCAAATCGTTCTGCAGGGTGTCGATTTAACTCAGGGAGGCACAATCTCTGACCTGCAAATCATCCAGAACCTGTTGGGTGGTGATAATCTGGACGTTGATCCCAGCTAATCATGCTGGTGGCCGGTAACAACACATTGTTACCGGTCAGCGTTCTTAAAACAAAAGGCCCGCGGTAGGCATACCGCGGGCCTTTTTGTATGCTGAGTGAACAGAAAACGAGTTGAGAGACGATGAGCCAGAACCCACCCACTCTGTTTGTAGCGATTGCGAATTATCGTGACCGGGAAATTACGGCCACCATCAGCGACCTGTTCAGGCGGGCTGCCAGACCGGAGCTGATTCGGGTGGGCGTGCTGTCTCAGCTTATGCCGGGGGATGAGGCCTGTCGTGCGCCAGCGCATCCGCAAGTTCAGGAAGTCGTGATAGATGCTGCCAGTAGCCGGGGCGTGTGTTGGGCCAGGAGTCACCTGTATCAGACATTGTCCGGCGATGAAGCTTTTGTGCTGCAGATTGATAGTCATATGCGTTTTGAGCCGGCGTGGGATCGCCGACTGTTTGAAATGTGGCAGCAATGTGAGGGCGATAAGACGATTATCAGTCACTACCCACTGGGCTACGTGCCACCTGACCAGTTGGCGGAAAAAGCCATTACGCGGTTAAAACCCGGCCGCTTTAATGCGCACGGCACACTGGTGTATCAGTCAGATATATTCCCCTATAAAAACAGGCCTTCAAAGCCGCTGTCTTCAGCCTTTGTTTCCGGGAACTTTCTCTATGCACCGGCATTGGCGCTGAAACAGGTGCCTTATGATCCCTACCTGTATTTTTTTGGCGAGGAAATTACGCTCTCAGCCAGGCTATGGACCCATGGCTGGGATTTTTATGCCCCCAACGATGTATTGGCGTATCACAACTATGAAAAACAGACCGGCCGTCCCCGTCACTGGGATGATCACACACAGGCGGAGCAGTTGGAATGGCTGAGTGTCGACAGGATTCAGTATCTGCTAGCAGGCCGGAAGCCGCATAATCCTGATGCACTTAAACAGATAGCGCATTATGGTCTGGGAACGCAACGCTCACTGCAAGACTATGAAACCCTGGCCAAGGTCAGTTTCAGCCAGCAGAAAATTCTGGAAACAGACTATATCCGCCATGGCCGAAGGCTTCGTATCTATAAAGCCTGATATCGACTCAGCCAAAATTTAAGTCAGTGTAAACAATTGTTTACAAAATTTGTAACGTCTTTATTACATTGTACCAAGGTACTATAGCCGACTCCTTCAAAGAAGCGCATAACAGACTTAACGGTTAATTTTTGACCATGTTTTTGTCTTTGAGGAGGGGAAATCATGGCGACTGAAATTGGTGTAGTTAATCTGCTGATGGGTACCGTCACCGCATTTTCAACTGACGGTTCACTCAGAATTCTCAAAGTTGGCGACAGCGCTTATGCCAACGATCTCATCCTGTCTGGCCCGGACGGCGCTATTGAAATCCGTTTTCTCGATGGCAGCGTGATGGATCTGGGCCACGATTCACAACTTCTGCTCAACACGGACTTCTTTGACCTGAACCTGTCGGGCCACAGCGGTGACGTGAGTATCCTGGTGGATGCTGATGGCGACGTCATTCTGAGCGGTAATGAGCCGCTTCAAAATAACGCTAATCCTGCTGAACAAAACGGCTCATGGCAGCATGATCTCGCGGGGTTTGGACAGTCTGAGTTGAGTTCTCTCGATCTGACAGATGTGTTGAGTCAGGCCGACAATCACATTGCCGGCGTGGAGTATGAGGGGCATCTTCAGATTCAAGTCAGTAATGCTGAAGGGCTGGTGCAGTTAATCAACCTAACGGATGTCGTTGCAACCGATGATATGGCAGCCCAATCACTGCTGACACGAATACTGAATGCAGGTGATAACAGTGATGTGTCCTGACAGAGGAAGGCACAATTTTTATTTTCACGCCGAGATCAGCGGCGTGATGCGTTATTCCCGGTTGCCGCCAATGCGGGTAGCCAGATAACAAACAAATGGACTGCTGACTACAGCCCATCAAGTCATTAGCTTTTAAGGAGGCGAGGATATGGCTATTCAAATTGGTGTAGTAAAAGCAACAACAGGTGCAGTCACAGCGACTGCTGCGGATGGTGCAATCAGAACGCTACAAGCGGGTGACCGTGTTTTCGCCGATGATCTCATTGCGACCGGGCCAAATGCTGCGATTGAAATTCAATTCACCGATGGCAGTGTGATGGATCTGGGCAGAAACACTCAGGCCATGCTGGATAAAGATATATTTGATCCTGCCACCGCGACGGCAGCAAGCGAAGACGGTGAGACGGTGCCGGCTGATGTTGCTGCGATTCAGCAGGCTTTGCTGGAAGGCGAGGATCCGACTGAAACAGCAGAAGCCACGGCAGCGGGTGCTGGTGTAGAAGGTGGCAATGAAGGGCACGAAGCGGTGTTTGTCGATTATCTCAATCCTGCCGTTACACCTGAAGCCGGCTTTGACACCATTGGTGTCACGAATGAATACGATCTGCCGGAAGAAGACCTGATTTTTATTGAAGAAGAAGGCGGCGCCCCGTTCACCGATGGCACCGAGGTATTTGTGGATGAAGACGATCTGGGGGCGGAAGTTCTGTTCAGTTTTGTCGGCCCATCTGCCATTCTCGCGGCTTTTGAACTGGATACCGGTTACGGCTGGAATTATCCATTTAAATTCGGCAACAACGATGAAGCATCCGGCGACGACTTACCCCCCAATTCATCCACGACCCAGTCGGGCACTTTGAATGCCGGATTTGGGCCGGATGGGCCGGGTAATGTCGTTTTTCAGCCTGAGGCTGCTCAGCCTTCGGGACTGACTTCCGGTGGCGAGCCGGTGTTGATCTGGGTGTCTGCTGACGGCTCGAAGCTGGTCGGATATATCCTAAAATCCGGGTATGACTATGACGACGGCGGCGATTTTTCCCAGCTTCAGTTCAGTGAGTATGAATATGGTGAAATGGCAGAAATTATTTTCACTGCCGAACTGGATGCGCTGAACTACAGTTTTAGCCTGCATGGTCCGCTGGATCATGCGCCGGGTGATACAGAAAACAACCTCTTTGTTGATTTGAGCTACACCATCACTGATAGCGACGGTGACAGTGCCAATGGTTTGCTGCGCGTGAATGTCGATGATGATGTGCCGGTGCGCGCTGAAGATGATGAGGAAATGGCGCAGATTATTGCCCAGGTGCATGAAGAGGGTATGTCCACAGCGCTGGGTGATGAGGGTGATCAGTCAGAAGGCAACCGCAATGGTGGTTCGCTGATGGAAGATGAAACCGACGGTTATACTGCCGGTTCGTTGACCAGTTTGATATCTGTCGGTGCCGATGCGCCAGCCAAATTCAGTCTGATTGATGACAATGTAGCAGTGAATGACTTATTGCCGGGCCTGTACTCACAAGGTGAGTCAGTGACCTACAGCGTCAGCAATGGTGCGGGTGAATCCGTTTTGACTGCCATGGCCGGCGACCGCGTGGTGTTTACTCTGACCGTTTATAGCAATGGTCACTGGAAATTTGATCTGGATGATCAACTGGATCATGCCGCGGGTGAAGGGGAAAACTTCACCTTGCTGACCGGTGATGGCGGGTATGATGTTTCCACGGTTGGCAATATTGATTTCACTCAGTTGCTGAAAGTGACCGATGCCGATGGTGATGAACTCGTCTGGAGTGATGACGACACTGAAGTCTTCGCCATTCAGGTTCAGGATGATGTGCCCAGTATTGTTGCTGTTGAGGGCGATTTTAATCCAGTTTCCGCTATGGTGGTGGAAGACGCCTTATCCACCACGGTGGAACCCAGCGATAGTTCACAAGGTATTCTAGATGCGGGGCAGACCACTGATGATGATAGCGCCAGTGGTGTTGCCGGTTCATTGACCAGCCTGGTGAATGTCACTGAGGGTGCCGATGAGCCGGCTTCCCTGACCTTTGGCTTGCTCGCTGATACCAGTGGTCTGCCTGCTCTGTATTCCAACGATGTTGCCGTGACCTATTCTGCCAGCGGTAATGTACTGACGGCCATGGCGGGCGATACTGTCGTCTTTACCCTGACTGTGAATGCCGATGGCAGTTGGGCTTTTGATCTGGATGACCAGTTGGATCATGTTGATGCTGACGGCGATACGGGCACCATGTTGGTCACTGACGGTGGTTCGGTTGCATTCATTGATTTCTCATCGGTCGTGACTGCCACGGTGGAAGATGCCGATGGTGACACAGCCACGCTGGACGGTTTATCCGCTGGTGCATTCACTATCAGTGTTCAGAATGATGTGCCCGTGGCCAATGATGAAACACCGCGCAACCTGACGGAAGGCGATCCAGCCATCAATGGCAATGTACTGGATAACGATATCGCCGGTGCTGACGAAACCATAACACTGACTCACGTCAACCTTGGCAGTGGCTTTGTTGCTATTGATAGTGGCAGCGACCTTGGCGATGGCGACTATGGCTTTGATGTGGCCGGTGTCGGCAGCTATAGTTTTAATGCAGACGGAAGCTGGACTTTTACCTCGGCTGACAGTGTTGATAACTCCGAAGGTGATGTGGATGCCGGTTTTGACTATCGCATTAAAGATGCCGATGGTGATCCTGCAGAGGCCAATCAGCCGATCACTATTGCTGATGGTGAAGGCCCGATGGCCGGTGATCCGATTACCCTCACCGTCGATGATGAAAACCTGGCCGATGGCTCCAACCCGGCCGTACCGGTGGAAGACTCAGACGATATCGTCTTTACCACCGGCAGCGACGCCATTGCCACGATTGTGTTTGCCACCGATCTGAGCGGTCTGGACAGCAGCCTCGACTGGACGCGGGTGAATGACAACCAGATCGTAGGCCGTGATGACGGCGTGGATATCGTGATCCTCGACCTGAACGTTGTCGGTACAACCTCCACCGTTAAAGCGACGCTCAATGATAACTACGACAGTCATCCGAGCTTTACCGAGGATGACTTAAAGGCACTGGGCAATGTCGGCGTCGTCGCCACCGATATCGATGGTGACACCGCGACCGGAACGGTCAATGTTGAAGTCTCTGACGACGTGCCGGATATGACCGTCAGTGGTACTGATACCGTGGCTGAGGATGCGGCCAGCCCGATTGACGGCACCTGGGATAATGCCAGTGCCGGCGCTGATGGTGCGGCCAGTACCGTGGTCAAAGTCGGCAGCGATGCGTATGCGCTGGACACAGATATCAACCTGGCTCAGGGTACGCTGCGGGTCAATGCAGACGGCAGCTGGACTTTTGATCCGAACAGTCTGGATCAGGACGATCCGCAAAGCCTCACCTTCAGCGTGGAAGTCACCGATGCGGATAACGATATCGCCAGTGACGATCACACCATTACCATTACTGATGGTGCCGGCCCGATGGCCGGTGATCCCATCACCCTCACCGTGGATGATGAAAACCTGGCCGATGGCTCTAACCCGGCCGTACCGGTGGAAGACTCAGACGATATCGTCTTCACCGCCGGCAGTGATGCCATTGCCAGCATTGTGTTTGCCACTGACTTGACCGGTCTGGACAGCAGCCTCGACTGGATCCGGGTGAGTGATAACCAGATCGTGGGTCGTGATGGCGGGGTGGATATCGTTACCCTCGACCTGAATGTCGTAGGCGATACCGCGACGGTTAAAGCCACGCTCAATGATAACTATGACAGTCATCCAAGCTTCACTGCGGATGACCTACAGGCACTGGGCAGTGTGGGCGTGGTCGCCACCGATATCGATGGTGATACCGCGACCGGAATGGTTAATGTGCAGGTATCGGATGATCTGCCATCAGCTCAGGACTACATCGGTGGTAACTACACCGAAGGCAGTAGTAATAATGTGGTTGCTGCCGATGCCGCTGCAACACTGGGCATCGCAGGTGGCGCAGACGGCCTGAACAGCAGCCTGCAGGCAATCAGCTTCACTGGCGGCCTGGGCACGCTGTTCATTAACGGCAGCGGTCAGTTGATTTACACTCCGCCTGCCAATGTGGCTAATACCAATGGCGATCCTGTCGATGATGTCTTTAGCTACACAGTGACCGACAAAGACAATGACAGTGTCACCAGACAGGTTACCGTCAGTATTACCGATACCGGTGTTACCGAACTCAGCGCGAGCAATGCGCTCGTCGATGAGGATGATCTGCCGCTGGGTAATAATGACAGTGCCACCGGTGATGACAACCCTGTGAGCAGTGGCACTATCAGCTACAGCGTCGGTGCAGATGGTTTTGACAGTGTCAGTTTGTCCACAACCGGTGATACAACGGGTCTGATGACACATGACGGCGATGCCGTTGATACCACCTGGGACAGTGGCAGCAATACATTGATTGGCTATGTTTCTGGCACGGACAGCAGTGATGCCGCAAACCATGTGTTTACTGTCTCACTGACCAATATCAATGCGACTGGCGCAGACTATGACGTGACATTATTGCAAGCGGTAAAACATCCGGATGCTAATAATGAAAACAATGTCGGTTTCAGTGTCAATGTCACGGTGCAGGATAATGACGGCAGTGAGGGGCTGACCAGTTTTAATGTCAGTATAGATGATGACCTGCCGCTGGCGACGCCTGAGACCAATAGCGGTGAAGCGACGCTTGAAATCGATACTAACCTGATGCTGATTCTGGACGTATCCGGCAGTATGAATGATCCGGCCAACTTCCAGGGTATGACAAGGCTGGAAGTCATGATCAAATCCAGCCTGGAGCTGCTGGATCAGTATGATGCCTATGGCGATGTGATGGTGAATATCATCACCTTTGCCTCCAGTGCCGCTAATCCAGGTGGTGGATGGGTGACGGTTGATCAGGCCAAATCCATAATTCTCGACTTGTCGGCAAGTGGCAATACCAACTATGACGATGCCCTGAATGACGCGATAAATGCCTTCGCCCAGTCTGGCGAAATTCCCGGAGCGCAGAACATTTCCTATTTCATGTCCGATGGTGAGCCTAACGAAAACAGTGTTAGCAACCCTGCAACCATTCCGGGCGGAGACAATGATCTAGGGGGCGGAGATGGTATTCAGTCCGATGAGGAAAGTGACTGGATACGTTTCCTTGAAGCCAACAATATCAAGTCCTTCTCGTTGGGAATGGGAACCGGTGTCGATGAAGATGAACTCGACCCGATTGCTTATGATGGTGTGGAAGCGGTTAATACTGACTCAATCGTGGTCTCTGACTTTGCTGATCTGCAGGCAACGTTGATTGGTACCATTGATGTACCGCCACTTTCCGGCAATCTGATTAAAGGGGAAGCGGGTGCCGATGAGGGCTGGGTCTATTCGGTCACTGTAGGTGGGGTGAGCTACCTATATGATGAGCCGACTGACACCCAGTCGGTCAGCGGTGGTGCTGCAAACGGCACGTTCAACGCTGTCAGCAATACCTGGACTATCAGTACCCCAGAAGGCGGTACCCTCGTCGTTGATATGGTCAGCGGTGATTATGAGTATCTTGGACCGGATGCGGTGCCTACTGTGGTGCAGGAAATCTTTGGCTTTACCATCAGCGACTATGACGGCGATATGGCCTCCAGCACACTGACGGTGACCATCGATCCGGCTGCGGGTCCGATGATTGTCCGCGATGACTTTGTGCTCACCAATCAGGACCCGGTAGACATTCCCGACTGGGCATTGCTGGCCAATGATAGCGGGCCGGATAGTGACAGCCAGGTCATATCGGCAGTGTCCAATGCGAATGACGGCAGCGTAACTGATAACCCCGGCTCTGTTATGTTTGATGACAATGATAGTGACGGCGGCAGCTTTGATTACACCAATACCGCGGGCAGTCGCTCAGATGACGCAAATGTGTCAGTTGAACGGCAGTCCGGTGATACCATCCAGGGCGATTATCTGGATGAAATCCTGATTGGTGGCGATGGCGCTGAAATACTCAATGGCGGAGCCGGCGACGATATCCTGATTGGGGGAGATGGCACGACCGGTACCAGCCCCGTTGCCCGCCAGGTCAATCTTGATGTGCGATCCGGCTCAACATTCGGCAACAGTAACCAGTTTGGTTTCGCCTTTGCCTCAGGCGCGGGACTTTATATCACTGAAATCAGAATTGATATTTCCAGTGAGGGTTTCTTTGACCAATCCGGTGGTAGTAGTTATCCCTTTACCATCGGCAATGAATCCACGGTGCTGTTGGCCGATATCAACACAGTGACAGCGGGTGATACGACAGAACTGGTCATCACTTTCGTCCCAGGTAGTTTCGTTGCGGGTGAAACTCTGCGTTTTGGTATTGATACCGATGGTAATGATATCGACGAGGGTGGAGACTTTGGTGACGAATCTATCCCCTACAGCATCAGCTTCAGTGATGGTGAGACGATCAATGGTAATTACACCGATGGCCCTGGAAGTGGTAACAGTGATACGAGTGATGCCACTGCTGTTGGCTCGCCGGTGGCAGAGCCTGCTGTTGATGACATGCTGGATGGCGGCGACGGTAACGATATCCTGCAAGGTGGCGGTGGAAATGACCTGCTGACTGGCGGTGATGGGGATGATATTTTCCTCTGGAGAGCCGGTGATGAGGGTACTGCGGCACAACCAGCGATGGACATCATTACTGACTTCAATACCAGTGGAGAGTCTGATGCCATAGACCTCAGGGATATTCTGGATGGTGAGAGTTACCAGTTATCCGGCAGCGATGAGGTCAACGGCGGCAATATCCTTGATTACCTCAACGTTCAGGAAGTGGGGGCTGATGTGGTGATCAGTGTCAGCACGGATGGCAGTGGTGCTGTGAACCAGACCATCACGCTTCAAAACACCAGCTTCACTGATCTGGGTGTCACCGGGGCAACGCAGGCTGAGATCATCGGTCAACTGTTGGCCAATGGCGCCATTCAGACTGATGAAAGCTGATAACTATCGGGGTTAAAACATTGAGGCCGGCTTTTTAGCCGGCCTTTCTTTTATCAACCTTAGTCATGTCTGGCTTATTGAAGCCATATTAATGCTCAGCACTGGTTGTCGTAGCAAGAGCCTGGCGTTGTTATAAGGTTGTCACTGGCTGAGGTTTAGCGGTCTGCTTACTAATTCCAGCAACCAGCAGGGGTACCGGCACCCGTCTCATCCAAAACCATGGTGCCGCAACTATCATCAGCTTGTGAGCCTTGTGGCACCGCCTGAACATCAAATCCGGTAGCTGAAAGATTGTTGAGGTTCAAATTGTAATAAGCTTGTCCGGTCTTGGGTGACTGACCGAAGGGTTGATTGCCACCACCGGCTCCCTGGTAAGTAAAGTTTTCACCATAAAAACGTTCAAGGTAACTGGCCAGCTCCTGCATATCTGCCTGAGCATTGGCGCGGCGCGTTTCCCTGACCTGTTCCAGGTAGGAGGGATAGGCTATAGCGGCGATGATGCCGATGATTACAACCACAATCATCAACTCAACCAGATTGAAACCAGACTGCAATTTGTTGAATTTATTATTCATTATTTTCCAATGGCCAGATGTCAGTAATGTAATGAGTCTCATCACGAAGATCTAAATTAAACCCGACCTTACTGCCAAGTTGGGGCTGAGGTCCGAGTTCATTACCAGCGATGATGCCATGCACACGGGTTTCCGAGTCGATGTGGTAAGTCTGGTTAGAGATGATAATGGTATTGCCAGCCTCAGGCTCTTTAGTGATAACTCCCTCATGCTGATAGGGCTCTGCAGCAGCAGATGAGGCTATCATTAAACCGAGGATAAAGAGTTTATTTTTCATGATGAACTCCCGATTTAGTAATCCAGTTGCCGCCACGACTGCCTGGCACCGGTGCCAGGTCCGGGATTCTCAACGGTGACTTCAATATTACCGTCAGCACCGCTGTTGAATTTGAGCTCACGCTGGCCTGACGGGTCATCCATGATGCTTGGGCGGGCTATAATGCCGACCTTGGACTTTTTGCCGGAGCTCGGCACATAATCATCATTCCCATCACCATCAATGTCACCGACATTAATGTAGTCACTGACACCAAAACTGTTATCACCATTCACATCAAAAGGTGAATAGGACAGGCGTGAGCCAGAGGCGTAATTCACCTCCATTAACCAGCCGGTACCGCCTGCATCACAGGGGTCATCAGACGGGATTAACGTGGTGAAGATGACCCTGCCGTTACGTATGACCGAGTTGCTTACCTGACGCTCACCATAGTTAGTGGTGTTCCCGCTTTGCTGGTTATACAAATCCAGATACCAGCCATTTTCTGTATTCCAATCGACCGCATTGTTACTAGTCACGCGATATTCCGTGTTATTGGAAACACTCTCCTGAATAATTTTCTGTTCCTGCAGTGTTGAACGACCAAACGGGGTCAGCGTGCTTTGACGCTTGTCCCAAATACCATAAAAAGATTGAGTGACTTGTCCGGATGTGGCGTTGTCACCGACTTCAAAATATTTGCCGGTGCCAAACAATAACAGATAACCACTTTCCCGCGGGTGTTTAACGACCTCAATACGGGTGGTTATAGGCTGCACATTACTACCGGAACAGCTGTTTCCGTAACAGGCTGTAAACAAAGGAACAGGGTCGCTACCGGATTTATACTTGAAGTCCCAGGCATTAGGATCATTGCCCGTCAGGTCGATACTCCATACATTGCCGAATAGATCACCGGCATAAACGGCATCGACACTGCCATCATTATTGATATCAATCGCTGAGGGTGATGAAAGACCGTTAGGACGATTGTTACCAGTGGGGTCATCCGCAGTCCCTGCCAGCGTATCAAATTTCTTGATAAGCGCCCCAGTCTGGATGTTTACCAGGTACATGACGGCATTGCCTGTCAGACTGTCATCGGTGTTATTACCATCAAGACCATTGTCATCGTTGTTATCATAGCCCCCACTGAAAAGCGCAGCCCATTGACCATTGTTCAGTCTGACAATGCTGGCCTGTCCAATCGTGAAGCCCATATCACGGTCGTTGTCATCATCAAATTCCCACAATACTTTTGCTGCCCCCCCGGCTTCAGATGCAAATGCACTTCGGTCAGTCACATCCAGTGCAAAAATACCTTGGCCACCCGCGCCTAAGCTAGAAACCAGTACGGTTCTCCATGTGTTATCGCTGAAGAAGGCATCGATAACAGTGGGGCTGCCATCGACATAATACCGATGGCTATAATCCGGGTCTGAGAGGGCCGGTAATTTTTCGAAAAGGGTCGAGGGGATATAAGCAAACTCTTCAACCCCCGAAGTCGCATTGAAAGCGTGTAGCATGCCATCGTTTGCACCAACAAAAATCAATGGGGTGCGATTCTTATTGGCCAGCACAAATGATGAATACGGAACATTATTCTCAGGCTGGCCTGTTCCCCAGCCATTCGGATGACGGGATGAGGGAGCTCCTGAGTAGGTAGGAGCAGAGTTGATAATGTCGCCCAGTTTACGGGTTCTGTTTCTGTAACTACCGCCATTGCTTAATTCATTTGATGCATTACCACGAAGATAACTCAGTAAAGTACTGCTATTATTTAGCGTTGCTTTTTGAGAAGCGTTCAATGATGCCCAGCGGAAAGGTTGTCCTGTATTGTTATTAGAAGTGATAATCTTCCTTTGTCCAGGGTTGGGTATCAGCGTACCCGCATCCCAGAGTTCTCCGGTGAGGGTCGCATCATTGTTGATGCCATATGCCAATAGTTGACCGGTCCAGTCCCCACTATTGAATCGTGCCTGATAGATTCTGGAACCGGATGAAGCCGAACCGGAATTGAGTGCTACAGCCGCTGCTGATGACTCTCTGGAGTTGATATTAGATAGAATCGAGCCAAGAGAATCAGCGAAAGTGTTGGGGTCGGCCGCGCTGAAGAATGAACCGCGTCCATTGATGGCGGCATGCCACATATCATCAATATTTTCCTCTCGGTCATCTCCGGGCTGAGGCCAGTTGATGTTCCCGGCTGCCAGGTCAGCATAGTCGCTATCCGGATCGAGGGTACCATTCACACCCAGACCGACAGTGAATGTGACCATGTGCTGCCAGAAGGCTGGATCGAGTTGGTTTGTCGTGACTTCATTATCAAGGTTAGGTCTTAAGTCACGTTTCCAGTAGTCCATCGCAACATCAGCGAGCGTATTACTGTGACTGTCAGCATAGGGTGCTGTCGGCAGGTATTGATAATCAGCTTGATTCGGACCGGATATGACGGGCCCAGCCGTGTTGTCACTGTTACCTACGCTTGGACTACCGCCATTCCAATAGCCGTCGGTGGTGAGAATATGGTAACTCTGGCGACAAGTCAGGTGTGCGCTGGGATCGTTGCTGCCCGGGACATTTCCCCATGGTCCCCGGTCGTCATCGCGTTCAAAGTACTCGCCGACATTTTTGGCTGCAGAGCGAAGCGGTGTGCCATTGGCATCAATCGTATGTCCATAAAGGCGATCGAAAAAGTCACCTCGAGGTGTACCTGAAAAGCCACGCACACCGTCAATGACCGCACTGCTGCTCCAGACTCCGTCAACAGTCTTACCGCCCTGGTTGATGGCAGCAAATCCCACCCGCATATTGGTGCCCTGAGTCGCAAAGGCCTGACCAACACCCGCTCTGGCCATCAGTACCCTTGAGCGGTAATACTGAAACCAGTTGGCAAAATTCTGAATTTCCTGATCTCTGTTACGGGTGATACCGCCGGGGCTGGTGAATGTCGCACTTGAAGGTGTGCTATTGGTTATTTGGACACGATCATAGTTACTCCGACTGTAACGACTGCCACTGCCATCGTAATTGTAGTAGGTGATAGGCCAGAAGGAGTGGTTGCCATAACAGGGGTCACCGGATGCCTGGGTTAAATTATCATCATCCCGGTACCAGCAGGCATACTGTGTTTGAGCAGAGAGCAGGTTCATGCTGCCACGCGATGTATCTTCAGGGTTGTAATATGCTGCGTAAGGGTTAGCGTTACCCCTGCTACCACCGTCTGCGGTGCTCCATGGCACGTAGTCAATGTCCGGGTTGTAGAAGACTTTGTTGTTCTCTGCTGATCTCAGATAGTAATTGTGAATGTTGTCATCATCAAAATTGGGAACCTGGTTCGTGTAAACACTCGCGCCATAGAGACCGGAAGGTCGTGGGAACATGTAGTAGGCAAAGTTACGAATCTCATCCGGCATTACTTCAAACTGCATTGAACCTGAGTCATCCAGTGTGAACATGATATTCGGTTCGACGCTTCCCCCCAGATAAAGTGGAACGTTACTGATATCAAGAGAGGCTGCTGAGGCAATCTGGTGGGTGGTGAATAACAAGCCTGCGACCGTGAGCGATGTGAGTTTATTCATGATTAGTACCTCTTGATCACAGTGGTCTGCAGCAGCACCCTGGCTAAATCTGAGCCCCCTGTGCCTCTGGCGGTGACCCGGTAGTAAGTTTTAAAGCCACCATCCTGTGGAACACCGCTTAGTTCAGATTCTGTACCCATGACTATTTCTTCGATGATGTAGCGTGGGGCCGTGGCGACATTATCAGGGCGTGTGGCAGCAACACCGTTGGCTGCCCACCATGCGGCATTGCGTTCCATCCACCAGGGATTGGCATTACTGGGATCAGGATCCATAGAGTTGTATGTTCGTATATTGTTATCACTGCCAGCTGCGGTGGCCACCGGTTCGGTGGTGAGTTGAGTGATAGCATTTTCAGCATCACGCAAAGCCACTTCTGCTGCCTGGGTTGCCAGCTCTCGATCACGCTGATTTGATGCCATTCGCTCTTCCATGACGCTGGTTCGCATCGCAAAAATACCTATCAAGGTCATCAGCAATAAAATAATCAGGCTGACGATTAATGCTGCCCCATGTTGAGCTTTAAAGCGGTATTGATTCATGATGCTCTGTTCTTAAGCATGAAAGTTTGAGTGTAGACTCGACGCAGGCGGCCATCATCAGGCGTCACCTGTACACCCTCCAGGAAGTACTGACCATCACCCAGAGCAAGGTTAGTGTCGGTGTCATCATTATCAGGGTTAATATTTATCATCACCATACTTATACGAACACTGATTACATCGGTCCAACTGATATTTCCGGTTATTTGGTCTGCTGTACGGTATTCTTCTGCAGAGAGGTCACCATCCGAGTCCACCCCGTAGGTAACCTGAAGTTGTTCGACCCCCTCAAGAAGTGCTTCAGGATCGTTATCCAGTGTTTTCTGGTATAAAGAGGGGATACCTTCAGGATTATTGCGAACGTAAAAGGATTGTGAGGCAATCGTGTTGACCCAGCCACCCTCAAAGTTGCCACCCAAATCAGCTCTGGAATTACCGGGTGTGCCTATTCCTGTAGCATGCTCGAGCACACCGGTCTCAGACGCGTCTTCATTTGTAACTTGAAAAACAGCGACCGCATCGCAAGTACTGACCATCATGATGTTGGCACAAGTATCTTCCGTGGCAGGGTCACATTCACTAAGGCCATTATCCGGGCCTATTTGAAGTGGTGCCGAAAAGTTATCTGCATCATGGGACTGTACATGCAGATAAAAGCTACCGACGGTTCTGATCGTCAGAATGTCACTGTCGGAGACAGCGTCAGTAATGTCGCCAGGTTTTGCCGGTGTCCAGCTATTGTTGCCGGTGGCTTCATGACCAATGACGGGGCTTTGTAGCTGCCAGAAATAATCTGATTCCGAAGTCAAAACATTCAGAAAGCCTTTTCTGCCCTGTTCCGTACCGTCATTTAGGGCAATAGCATTATCGTAGTCATCCGATTGCTGTTGAGAAACAGACTCACAGCCTCTGTAACCGCCTCGGCTGAGAAACTCACCTATATAGTGTAGTGCATAGCGTCCATCTTCCTGCATACGGGCTTTCACATCCTGGACCCGGTAGAGCTGACGTGAGCTGATAAAAAGTTCAATCACAGCCCCGATTACCACAAGGCCAAGGACCATGGCGACCATCAATTCGACCAGAGATAGCCCCTTTTGTCGTTTCATATGGCTGTCTCCATTGTCAGCGTGGTGGTCGCACGCTGATTGTACTCGGTGTCCGCTGCTGTGCCGGTCTGAACATCAGACCAGGCAATGGTAACAGTGCAGATAAAGGTATTGAGATTGACGAAACCGGGGCAGGCAATTGCGCCCTGGCCGCCGGGAAGTTGATTGCTGATATTGTTACGCCATTCGGTGATGTCGCGATCAGCAAGACTGGTGGTGCCGGGTACCGCATCTGCCAGACCAATCGCATAGTTGTTGCCATAAGCCGCATCCTGATTGGCTCGCATCCGACTGAACATATCCATCGCAAGAATGGTGGCCTGTGTTTTGAAGTCGGCGCTTTGCGTTGCTTTCAACGTGACCACCTGGAGGTGAGCCAGGCCGAGCAGGCCAATACTCAAAACAAAGACGGCGACCATGACCTCAAGCAGGGTGAAGCCGCGTTCAAATTTATTTCTGCAAGTTAACAATCGCCATCCCCATTTCTAACTCTCGCACTCCCTGAGCTGTTGACGACAAGTTCTTTGCCATCAGCTGAGCCAGTAATACAAACCAGAAAAGTATCGTTACCAAAGCCGCCTGAACCGCGAACTTCCCCCGTCGGACTGAATGCAATCCAATTGGCAAAGGTGCCCCCCGTTCTGACTGTGAAGCCGTTTTCGAGTGCTGCCTGACGTCTTAACCAGCAGTCCTGTCCTTCCACGCCACAGTCATTGCCAACGTCTGCAATGGCTTCATCGCGATCCCAGTCAGTGAATATATCCCAGCCGCTTTCCCATTCAGATGCGTTGCCGCGATTCATCATGGTGACTTGAACGCCCCGTTTTATTGCTTCACTCCTTGCCATCTGGAACTCAGCTAACAGGTCGTTGGCCCGGGTCGTAATTCTGTGGTCACGAAGCATTTGTGAAAAACTGGGCGCAGCAATAGCGGCCAAAATGGCCACCACAGATAGGGTTATCATGAGTTCAATTAGCGTGAACCCGCCGCTGCGCGTTGTCCTGATCACTGGTACTCCTCCGATGATTCAATTCTTATGCTCAAAAGCTTTTTGAGTCAAGCAACTAGCAGAATAATTTTGAGAGCTAGTTCTCTATTTTAATGTATCGACTCCCGATATCGTGACCTTTAGTGCAACAAGCCGGCAGTGACGGGGGTGGCAATGCTTGCCGCTGTGCCGCCTGATGCTTGCCGCTTTTGATGTGAACCGATGATAAATCAATAGCTTGGATGGTTGGCACGCAAACTGCTATTACCCAGTTGAAGAAACCGTTTGTGGAGTGTGACATGCCAATCAATTTCGATTCTGCGCTGGGAATTCATGCCGATGCTGTGAGGGTGCGTTCGCAACGAGCTGAATTGCTTGCAGCCAATCTGGCTAATGCCGATACGCCTAATTTCAAGGCACAGGATATTGATTTCAGGTCAGCATTAAACAACGCCATGGACAGCGGTAATGCATCGATGATGAAAACCACTCACCAGAATCACATGCCATTTACCGGTGGTGGTGGCAGTGAAGGGCTGATGGCGCCGATTCAATACCGTATTGCAATGCAGGATTCACTGGATGGAAATACGGTGGATGAACAAATAGAACAGGCACAGTTCATGCAGAACGCAGTCCAGTACCAGGCCAGCCTTGAGTGGCTGGGTGGCAAGTTCAGTAGCCTGACCAAGGCGCTTAAAGGAGAGTAAAGATGTCTCTGTTTAATATTTTTGATATTGCCGGTACCGGCATGAGCGCCCAGTCATTGCGACTCAATACGACCGCCAGTAATCTCGCCAATGCCGATAGTGTGAGTAGTAGCGTGAATGAAGTTTATCGCGCCCGCCAGCCGGTCTTTTCGGCTGTGCTGGATGAAGCACAGGAAGGCTACAAAAAAGGTTCGGTACAGGTTCATGGCGTGACTGAGAGTCAGGCGCCGGTGAGAACTGAATATAACCCCACCCATCCACTCGCCAACGAGGATGGTTACGTGTTCCATTCCAATGTCGATCCAATCACTGAGATGGCCAATATGATGTCTGCCTCACGTTCGTACCAGAACAATGTTGAGATCGCCAACACATCCAAACAGCTCCTGCTGCGTACTTTGCAGTTGGGCCGGTAAACAAGCACAGGAGTAAATGATCATGGCAGTCAACGGAGTAGGTGATAACCCATATGCCTTTCTTAATGGTCAAACGTCCAGCACCGGCAATGAAGCCAAGGATACCGGTGAGCTGGCGTTGGAAGACTTCATGTCGCTGATGACCACCCAACTTAAAAACCAGGATCCGCTGAAACCCATGGAAAGTGGCGATTTTCTGGGGCAGATTGCCTCATTCGGAACGGTCAGCGGCATCGCTGATCTCCAGGATTCTTTCTCCAGCTTTGCCAAGGCGATGCAATCTGATCAGGCCTTGCAGGGCTCTTCTCTGGTGGGGCGTTCTGTTCTGGTGCCATCTTCCATCGGCTATATGTCGCCGGACAGTGGGCTGACCGGCCAGATTAACGTAGCTGAGCCGGTTTCAGACCTCAAAGTGACGGTTTATAACGAGGCCGGTGTTGCAGTGAAAACGATCGAGATGGGCGGTGCTTCCGGCTATACCAACTTCAGTTGGGATGGTTTTGACGATAACGGTAATGCGATGCCGGAAGGTATCTATCAGTTCAAGGCAACCGGAACGGTTGACGGTGAAAACACCGCTTTTGCCACCGCCACGATTGCCAAAGTTTCCAGCGTTCTGGTCGGCTCAGGTAGCCAGGGTCTAACAGTCAATCTCGCAGGTATCGGTTCCGTGCCGTTCAGCGAAGTACAAGAAATTATCTAAGGAGGACATCACTATGTCTTTTAGCACAGCATTAAGCGGTTTGAACGCAGCCACAGCGGACCTGAATGTTAAATCCAACAATATTGCCAACGTGAATACGACCGGTTTTAAACAGTCCCGTGCAGAGTTCGGTGATGTTTTTGCTATCTCAGCCTTCGGCACAACCAGCAGCACAGCGATCGGTAACGGTGCCGTTCTACAGAAAGTGGCACAACAGTTCAGTCAGGGGAACCTGGAGTTTACTGATAACGCTTTAGACTTGGCCATCAGCGGTGAGGGATTCTTTGCCATGGCACCGGAACTGGATAGTGGTGAAGTCATCTATACCCGTGCGGGTGAGTTCGGTGTCAACAAAGACGGATATATCGTCTCCAATGAAGGCTGGTATCTGCGGGCTTTTCCGGTCGACAGTTCCGGTCAGATTTCTGCGACCAGTATGAATGCCACCGGTCCGATTCAATTGCCACCGTCAGTGGGGGCACCGGAAGCGACAACTAACCTGGGCATTGCTACCAACCTGCCATCGACTTCGCCAGGTATTGACGATGGTGCGGGGGGCATTCTGGCGATCGATCCCAATGATCCTGACTCTTACAGCTTCTCGACCTCAGCCACCGTCTATGACTCACTGGGTAATGAGCATGTGGTCACGACTTATTATCAACACATTGATTCCAATGCAGGCACACCGGCAGTGGGTGATAATCAGTGGCAGATGGCCGCTTATATAGACGGCGGTGAAGTCAAAGGTGGTACACCGGGTACGCCATTCGCATTGGAAACCGATGTACGCGTCAGTTTTAATGCTGATGGAACCCTTGATACGGTAGATGCCAACCCCGCGACTGCTGCGTTGGATCCGATTACGCTGAGTTTTACCGATACCACCGCTTCTGAATGGGCCAGCGGTGCCGAAACCCAGACAATTACCCTGTCTCTGGATGGTTCAACCCAGAACTCCGGGGCATTTAATGTCGGAGCATTGACTGTGAATGGTTTCCCGACTGGTCGGCTGACCGGGGTGGATGTGAGTGAAGAAGGGCTGATTCGTGCCACCTACAGTAATGGTCAGGCTGTACCCATCGGCAAAATTGCCCTGGGCGACTTTGCCAACCCGCAGGCACTGAATAAAATCGGCAGTACCGCCTGGAAAGAAACCACCGACTCCGGTCCGGTCATAGCCGGTGAAGCTTCTACCGGTAGCTTCGGTGAAGTGCAGGCAGGGGCGCTGGAAACCTCAAACGTGGATCTGACCAAGGAGCTTGTTGGGCTGATTACCGCCCAGCGTAACTTCCAGGCCAACTCGAAAGCGATTGAGACCAACAACGCCATCACCCAGACCATTATTAATCTGCGTTAAGTTCGGCTATAACCCCGCTCAAATAATGAGCGGGGTTTTCAGCAAACTGGAACGAAAACTGCATCAGGTAATACAGCACTTTTTTTTTGACTGCCAGTCTTTTCGTTATCAGAGGCACTTGCTATGGACCGTAGTCTTTTTATCGCCATGAACGCCGCTCAGCAGACCATGCAGGCACAGGCGACCAATGCCAACAATCTGGCTAATATCAACACCACCGGTTTTCGTGCGGACTTTGAACAGTTCCGCAGTATGCCGGTGTTTGGTGAGGGGTTGCCGACCCGGGTTTATTCGATGACTGAGCGACCAGGCACGGATTATCAGCAGGGTTCGGTGCAATCCACCGGCCGGGAACTGGATATTTCGGTGCAGGGCGAGGGCTTTATTGCCGTCATGGGTAAAGATGGTCGTGAAGGTTACACCCGAGCCGGCGACCTGCAGATCACCGAAACCGGCCAATTAGTGACCGGCACCGGGCTCGCGGTGATGGGCGAGGGCGGACCGATTGCGATTCCACCCGCAGAAAAAGTCGAGATCGGCAGTGACGGGACGATTTCCATCCGGCCTATCGGTGAAGCCGCTAATGCGCTGGCCGTGCTGGACCGTATCAAACTGGTGAAACCGGATCTGCAACAGGTGTTCAAAGACAGTGATGGTCTGTTGCGGATGCGTGATGGTGGCGATGCACCGCTGGATGCCACGGTGACGGTCTCTTCAGGCACGCTGGAGGGCAGTAACGTCAATGCTGTCGGCGCCCTGGTCAAAATGATTGAACTGCAGCGGCAGTATGAAATGCAGGTCAAGATGATGAAAACCACGCAGGAAAACAGTGCCGCTTCGGCGCGTTTAATGCAGATGAATGGTTAACCGCCATAGGCGGCAATTTTTACCGCCCGGCGAGAGTAGGAGTTAAATTATGAATCAGGCTTTATGGATTGCAAAAACCGGCCTCGATGCCCAGCAAACCCGGATGTCAGTGATTTCCAATAACCTGGCCAACGTGAATACCACCGGGTTCAAACAGGACCGGGCAGTGTTTGAGGACCTTTTGTATCAGACCATTCGTCAGCCCGGCGCCCAGTCATCTGCCAGCACCCAACTGCCTTCGGGTTTGATGGTGGGGACCGGTGTTCGCACTGTGGCAACGGAGAAGCTGCATACTCAGGGCAATATTGTGCAAACACAGAATGCGCTGGATATCGCGATCCAGGGCCGTGGCTTTTTCCAGATTCTGATGCCGGATGGCACGCTGTCCTACACCCGTGATGGCACTTTCCAACTGGATAACACCGGCCAGATGGTGATGTCCAACGGTTATCCACTGGAACCGGGGATTACCATTCCGGAAGATGCCCAGAGCATTACTATCGGTTCTGACGGCACCGTCAGTGTGCTCCAGGCCGGTGATGCTGAACCGACCATTGTCGGCAACCTGGATCTGGCCGATTTTGTGAACCCGACGGGGCTGCAACCCATCGGTGAAAACCTGTTCAGAGAGTCAGGAGCCAGTGGTCCGCCGATTCTGGGTACACCGGGTCTGGACGGCTTTGGTACCACTGTCGGTGGTGCGCTGGAAACTTCCAACGTCAATGTGGTGACGGAACTAATAAACATGATCGAGACTCAGAGAGCTTACGAGATGAATTCAAAAGCCATCTCAACCTCGGATCAGATGTTGCAATACGCTAGTCAAAATCTTTAATTTCTCTCTCATTTAAGCCGGCCATTCTTGGCCGGCTTTTTTTCTTCTTTCACTGCCAAGTTCTGGCACAAAGTCTGCAAGTATCACTCTGCAAAGCTTTTTTGTGGAGAGTCACGATGAAATTTACGGTGCCATTTATATTGTTGTCTGCGGCCCTGATGGCCGGCTGCAACAGCAATACCGTCAAGCGCGATCCGGCCTATGCCGCCGTGCGCCCGGTACCAACACAGATAGAAGAACGTAGTGATGGGGCGATTTTTGACGTCCGTAATAACATCGCGCTGTTTGAAGATTACCGAGCTCGTCGTGTCGGCGATATTTTGACGGTCAGACTGGAAGAGCAAACTGACGCTGAGAAAGAGAACGAAACCACGTTCAGCAAGAGCAATAACACCAGTATTGCCAATCCCACTATTTTCGGTGCCAGCCCCCAGTTCAGCCTGCCAGGCCAACTGCCGCTCGATAATACAGATAATAACAATCTGGCTTTTGGGTTTGGGTCTGAGCTCGATTTCGAGGGAGAGGGAGAAAGCGAACAGAACAACCTGCTGTCAGGCAATGTCAGCGTCTCCGTTGTTGAGGTGTTGGCCAACGGCAATATGGTCATCCGTGGTGAGAAAGTTATCACCATCAATCAAGGTAACGAATACATCCGTCTGTCCGGGATTGTCAGTCCGCGGGATATAGAGGCAGATAATTCCGTGTCATCGGTAAGAATTGCCGATGCGCAAATCGCTTACGTTGGAGACGGTCCCACTAATGACGCCAATGTGATGGGCTGGCTCAGCCGTTTCTTTGCCAGTGCGCTGATGCCGTTCTGAGGGTAAGTAAGATGAATATCAAAATTGTATTGGCGTGCTTGCTTTTGATGCTGTCCGGCCTGGCTCAGGCCGAGCGTGTCAAGGATCTGGCTTCGATTGCCGGGGTCCGCTCCAACCAGTTAATTGGTTACGGTCTGGTCGTTGGTCTGGATGGCAGTGGTGATAAAACCAAGTTTACTGGCCAGAGCCTGCGTAACTTTCTGGTGGAAATGGGGATTAACATCCCACCCGGCACCGACCCGAAGAGTAAAAATGTCGCAGCGGTGTCCGTGCATGCTGAACTGCCTCCGTTCGTAAAACCGGGGCAAACCATCGATGTCACCGTCTCTTCATTGGGGGATGCCAAGAGCCTGCGTGGCGGTAGTCTGTTGATGACACCGTTAAAAGGGGCTGACGGCAATATCTATGCGATGGCGCAGGGCAATCTGGTCGTGGGGGGCTTTGGTGCCGATGCTGCGGACGGTTCAAGGGTTACTGTCAATATCCCCAGTGCCGGTCGGGTGCCGGGCGGTGCCACCGTCGAGCGGACAGTCAAGAATGCGTTTAATGTCGGCGACCATATCGTGTTGAATCTGCATCGTCCTGATTTCACCACCGCCAGTCGTCTGACTGATGCGATCAACCACACGCTGGGTAAAGGTACGGCGAATTCAGTGGATGCGTCTTCAATCAGAGTGAATGCGCCGCGTGACCCCAGTCAGCGTGTGCCTTTCCTGTCATTGGTAGAAAACCTGGAGCTGAGTCCGGGTGAAGCACCGGCCCGTGTGGTTGTGAACTCACGCAGTGGTACCGTGGTGATAGGCCAGCATGTGAGAGTCACGCCGGCTGCGGTCACCCACGGCAACCTGTCCGTCACTATCTCAGCGAATCCCGAGGTCAGCCAGCCTAACCCGCTGTCACAGGGACAGACTGTGATTACGCCTAACTTCGATGTCGAAATCAGTGAAGAAGACAGCCGGATGTTCGTGTTTGACCCGGGTGTCTCGCTGGATGAGATTGTCCGTGCAGTGAATCAGGTGGGGGCCGCGCCCGGTGATCTGGTTGCCATACTGGAAGCACTGAAACAGGCCGGTGCTTTACGTGCTGAGCTCGTGGTGATCTAAGCATGGCGCTGGAATCCAAAATCGCCCAGTCCGCGATCGACTTTCATGGTCTGAACCAGCTTCGTCAGCAGGCGGGGCAGGGCCAGAATGAACAGCAGACCCTGCGTCAGGTCGCGGGTCAGTTCGAGTCTCTGTTTGTCAACATGATGCTCAAGTCGATGCGTCAAGCGAGTCTGGCTGAAGGCCTGTTTGATTCCGAACAAAGCAAAATGTATCAGGACATGGCCGATCAGCAACTCGCTTCTGACTTGTCGATGCGTGGCGGTCTCGGGCTGCAGGATGTGATCATGCGTCAGCTGGGTGGCGCTCGGTATGGCAACAATGCTGAAGTGATTCCGGGTCAGACCTTCAGTATTGACACCGTCACCGTGCGACCGTCCTTGGGTATCCGAGTTAACGAGAAGATTATCGAACAGATCCGGGAAGCCAGACCGCAGCCGCAGGCGGAAGAAAATGAGGTGGTGGAACTCGATATGGCCAATATGCCGAAACGATTTAACTCGCCTGATGAGTTTGTTGAAAAACTCTGGCCTTATGCTGAACGCGCTGCAGAAAAACTGGGCGTTGCCCCCGAAGTCATTCTGTCTCAGGCCGCACTGGAAACCGGCTGGGGTAAATATATTCTGGCTGATCAACAGGGCAGCAGCTTCAATCTGTTCAATATCAAGGCGCATCGTTGGGAAGGCGATACCGTGGCGAAAAATGCCCTTGAGTATCGTGACGGTAAAGCCTTGCATGAGCAGTCGGCGTTCCGTGCTTACGATTCCTATCAACAGAGCTTTGATGATTATGTGCAGTTTTTACAGACTCAGCCGCGTTATAGCAAAGCGTTGCAGCATGTGGGTGACCCCAATGCCTTCATTGAACAGTTACACAAAGCCGGCTACGCCACTGACCCGCAGTATGCCGATAAGATTAAACGCATTATGAACAGTGACACGCTGGCGCAGATGTCACTCGATATGGATTTGTTCTGACAGATGCTGAGTCTGAAACGAGGAACTGAGCGATGAGTATTCTGAATATTGGCACATCGGCGTTGTCGGCGGCACAAACAGCCCTGTCGACGACCAGTAACAACATCAGTAACATCAACACAGAAGGCTACACCCGTCAGCGTGCAGAGCAGGTCACGCGGCCAGCCAATTTCGAAGGCAATTTCTATCTTGGTGCCGGTGTCACGGTCAACAGTGTTGAACGTATTTATGACAGTTTTCTGGCGACACAGGTGAGAAGTTATACTTCGCAGGAGGCGCAGCAGGACACCTTTTTGTCTTATTCGCGTCAGGTTGATAATCTGCTGGGATCCTCAGAGTTAGGTATTAACGGCGGTCTGGACGCGTTCTTTGGTGCGGTGCAGGAAGTCGCCAATGATCCGACGTCAATTTCTGCACGCAAGGTCATGCTGACCCAGGGTGAATTACTGGCCAGTCGCTTTAACACCCTGGATTCACAGCTGACTCAGCTGACCAGCGATGTTGATAATGATATCGCTGTTGGTGTTGATGATATTAACAACATCACCCGTGGGATTGCCGAACTGAACCAGGCGATTCTGGAGGCGGAAGGGGCTAAAGGCAGTCCCAATGACCTGCTGGACAAGCGGGATCAACTGATTAACAAGCTCTCAGAATATGTCTCGGTCACTACCGTACCGCAGAGTAACGGGACCGTGAATGTCTTCGTCGGTAATGGTCAGGGGCTGGTGGTTGGCACCACTCAGGTTGACCTCAACACGATCAGCGACAGTTCTTTTGATCCGCCACGTCTGAATATTGGTTTTGGTCCGACTCAGACAGATATCACTAACCAGATCACCGGTGGCAGCCTGGGAGGCGCCTTACAGTTCCGCAATAATATTATCGATAACACACGCGCTGAACTGGACTTGCTGGCTGAATCAATGGTGACTGCGTTTAATGCAGCGCACAGTAATGGTTTTGATTTGGATGGCAATGCCGGCGGTAACTTTTTTGACCCCACCGGTACCTCGGCAGCGGATATCAATGTGGTCCTGACCGACCCGCGTCAGATTGCCGCTTCATCCGGGACCAATACTGGTACCGGTAATAATGAAAATGCCCTGGCCCTGGCTGATTTGCAAACCGACAATACACTGGTTCAGGTCAGTCCCGGCCCCCCACCGGTGACCCGCTCTCTGGCAGATCAGTATGGAGTTATTGTGTCAGATGTCGCGACCCGTACCCGTCAGGCCGAAGTCAGTCAGGAAACCCAGCAGGCTTTGCTGCAACAGACCAAACAACGCTTCGACAGTGTGTCCGGTGTCAATCTTGATGAAGAAGCGGCGGATCTCATTAAGTATCAGCAGGCTTATCAGGCAGCGTCTCAGATTATCGTCGTCTCCAACACGATATTTGATACGCTTATCAACGCGGTCTAGGAGATCGTTATGCGTATATCCACTAATTACATTCAGCAACAAAGTGTCGAGGACATGCTGCGTCAGCAGACGGAGCTGGCCAAAACCCAGCAGCAGGTTTCGACCGGTGAGCGTCTTCTGACGCCCTCTAATGATCCTGTCGCGGCGGTCAGAATTCTCGGTATTGATCGTGATTTGAATCTCACTGAGCAATATCAGGGTAATGCCGATGTGGCGGAGAATAAACTCAGTGTGACTGATGGTGTCCTCACCAGCGCCTCAAATATCATGCAGCGTATACGCGAACTGGCAGTGCAGGGCCTGAATGACTCCAACGATGCGAATGCCCGTGCCGGTATTGCTGAGGAAATCAACCAGCTCAATCAAAGCCTGTTGAGCCTGGCCAATACGACGGATGCCAATGGCGAATACCTTTTTTCCGGTTATCAGTCCAATACCAAGGCTTTTAACCCGACCACCTATGCCTACAACGGCGACGATGGTCAGCGAAATGTGCGCGTGGGAGGTGGTTATCTGGTGGAAGTCAGTGAGCCCGGTGATCAGATTTTTGTCAGTACCAACCTGGATGGTAATACCCAGGCGATATTTCAGACCATCGATGATTTTGCTACCGCGCTGAATAACAATAATGTGTCGGTTGCCCCGAATAACGGCGATTTTCTCTCCAATATGGATACAGCCATGGAGCAGGTCTTTGGTGCCCGCACTGATGTCGGCGCCCGATTGAACGCGATTGATCAGCAACGTGCTGTCAATGAAGCCAGCATTGCCAGCCTGGAAACCAACCGCTCGCAACTGGCTGACCTGGATTATGCTGAAGCGATCACCCGTCTCAACCAGCAGTCTGTTGGCCTGCAGGCCGCTCAGCAGGCTTATGTTAAAGTGCAGGGTTTGTCATTGTTTAATTTCATCTGACGGGTCGCAGAGAAGGGATTTACAGCGTGAAAATTGAGGATTTCGAGATTGCTTTTCTGGTTCATTTCTCGGAAATGTTTAACCATTATGGCCCTGTCTGGAATAAGTTAAAGCGCGAAGACTTCATTATCGTGGTGCACGGTACGGAGTTTGAAAGAGAACGCACGATTGAAGCCTGTGAGGAATACCAGGTTCATTATGTCATGCTGGAAGATGTGCTGGCAGAAGGGCATCGCTTTCCATTCATGGTCTCCAACCACGCCATGCATCAATTCAATGGCCGCCCCCTGATCGAGGCGATTGCTGAGAAAAATATTCGCTTTATGTATGCGTTGGGCAAAGCCCGCCACAATTTTTCCGCCTGGAACAACAGCTATGATCTGTTTCTGGGCTTTGGTCCTTTTCATCAAGAACAACTGGCCCGATTCGACGCACCGGTGGTGCAGATGGGCTACCCGCGTTATGACATTTTCTTCAATGGCCTGCCGGATCTGACGCCACTTACGGAGCAGCTCCAACTGGATCCTGATAAAGAGACCCTGTTGTGGTTGCCGACCTGGCGTGAACTCTCTTCTGTTCCTGCCTATGCCGAAAAGATGGCCGGGCTTGCAGATGAATACAACATCATCGTCAAACTGCATCCGCTGACCCAGGAAGAAGAGCCGGAAATTATTGATTTGCTGGCTCCTTTGCCATTTACTGCGGTTATTACCTCAGTGATTGATAATGTTTACCTGTTTGCACTGGCAGATAAAGTGATCTGCGATTACGGCGGTACCGCCTTTGGGGCGATTTATCTGGATAAACCGTTGCTGCTGCTTAACCTGCCGGATGCACAGCAGGACCCGCTGGCCGGTGCCGGTTCCCCTGATCTCATGCTGAGAAATGATATTGTCAGCCTTGATACCGGGAGCTTTCATATGATCAGTGATGTGCTCAATAATGAGGCGATCTGGCAACAACAGCAGCAACGGCGTGAACAACTGCGGGCTTATTATTTCGCGCCGAATTATGGCCATGCTTCCGAGGTTGCTGCCAAAGCGATTCTGGAGGCGAGTGACATCATCCAGCGAGAGGGGCTGACAGCGTAATTATGGTTATCTGGATTGTCGGTCTGTCAGGCGCAGGTAAAACAACTATCGGTAAAGCCGTCTATGAAAAATGGCGGCAGAAGACACCCAATACCGTGTTGCTGGATGGCGATCAGTTGCGACAGGTCTTTGCTCACGATAATCAAAAAACCGATTACAGCATTGAAGGGCGCCGGGTAAACGCGCAGCGTGCTATCGGCCTGTGTCAGCTGCTCGACAGTCAGGGTATCAATGTTGTCTGCTGTTTGCTGTCAATTTTCGAGGACCATCGGCAGCATAATAGAAACACACTGAGTGCTTATTTTGAGGTGTTTGTTGATGTGCCCATGGCAGAACTGATTGCACGTGATGACAAGGGTCTATATCAGTCTGCCCTGGATGGTGAGACCCACAATGTAGTGGGGGTTGATATTCCTTTTGACCGGCCTCAAAACCCTGATCTTGTTATCGAAAACAGTCATCAGCAGGCTGATATCGAAGCCTATGCTGAGTCGATTCTCAGTTTGGCGGGCATCCACTGATGTTCAGCGACAACATTTATCCCTATGCGCAGGGGCCATTGCTGGAGCAGCCCAACACCTACTTCTACACGGCCTTTCACGGCAGCACTTTTCTGGAGGCCTGGCAACAGAGCCGTTCACTGGTTTCCATGCCCGGTAGTAGCAACCGACCCTCAGCCGATATTGCTCAATGTGACCCTGCAGGTAAAGACATCGTCACCCGCAACCTGTTACTTGATCTGTTGATTCAGCAGGCCGATCAAACATACTGGTGGCCGCGGCTGATTAAAAAATTTGAAGTCAAAAAAAGACTGTTTTCTGTCTACCAGTCTGAACCGCCGCATCGACCCGTGACCGATAGTGGCTATCAGGATCTGGATAACTATCTGCTTTTTGCCGAATGGCTCGCTACCAGTTATCAATATCAGCCCAGGCTGCAATTACTCAATACGCTGCTTAAAGTGATGGATACACTGGTATCACAGCAAAAAGAGCTCTCACCTACACAACTGCGTCACCTGGCCTGGCTGCTTGAACAGGAAAAGACCTGTGTCAGCCAACTGCAACAAAGGCTGATGCTATGAGTCGTACGACGGGTTTTATTGTACTGTGCGCCCCGACGGCGCGCTCACAAGCTTATCTGCAAGCCATCAGTGCAGATGGACTCACACCTGAGCATGTCGTTGTTTACGGTAATGCCCGCCCCCGAAACCTGACGCAGGATACCCGTGGTCATGCTCTATCATTACCTCAGACCGACTTCACTATCCCACTCAGTCAAACCATTACAGATGCCGGTTGGCAGGCAAGTTATATCGACGATGAGGCTATCGGGGGCGATGAAGTCATTGAGCGACTGGTGGAATTATCTCCGGCACTAACGGTTTTTTCCGGCTTCGGCGGACAGCTGGTACCGGAGAGAGTGCTGGCAGTGTCAGGCCCGCTTTTACACATCCATTCCGGCTGGTTACCGGATTATCGCGGCAGCACCACACTCTATTACAGCTTGCTGGAGCAGGGATATTGCGCCGCATCAGCGCTGCTTTTAACACAAGCTATTGATAACGGCCCGATCCTGGCCCGTAAAACTTATCCCGCACCTGCTCAACATTCGGATATCGACTATGCCTATGATTGTGCAATACGGTCGGACTTGCTGCTGACGGTGCTGAAACACTATGTCCTTGAGGGTTGTTTACCCGATCCCATTGCGATTGAGGAGGAAGGAGAGATGTTTTACGTCATTCATCCTCTGCTCAAGCATCTTGCCATTTTGTCTTTAGAGGAGACAGCAGATGCTGGCGATAGCCTTTGATTTCGGTACCAAGGCGGAAACGCTGGAAAATTTGCAGGGCAGCCTGAGTCAAAGTCAGCTGTTACCACAATATTTTTTCTCCTGCGAACAATGGCAGCAATCCCGCGACAGTGTCCTGGCTGCCATAGTTGAACGTTTTGCTGGTGATACGCTGGCTGTGCGAAGCAGCGCACAGGGGGAAGATGGTGAGGCAAGTTCGATGGCGGGTGCCTATGACTCTGTTCTCAACGTCAGGGCCAGTGACCATCAAAGCCTGATTGCAGCGGTCCAGACCGTGGTCGACTCCTATTCCGGCAATCCCCTTGATCAGGTGCTGGTGCAGCCGATGTTGTCGGATGTAGCGCTCAGCGGTGTGGTGATGACCCACGACATTGAAACCGGGGCGCCCTACTATGTGGTCAGTTACGATGATGAGAGTGGCCGCACCGATACCATTACTGCCGGTAACGGGGTCAACAAAACGGTGCTGTTACATCGTGAATATGAACCGGATTTAATTGAATCTACCCGCATCAGGGCTATTCTTCACGGTGTCCATGAACTGGAACAGGTGTGCGGTAATGTGCCGCTGGATATCGAATTTGTGCTCACCGCGTCAGGTGCACTATTTGTCCTCCAGGTGCGCCGGATTGCCCTGCATAAAACCTGGCATCCGGTCACTGAACGCCGAACTTCACGCAAACTGACGTTTATTGAAAACTTTATTAAACAACGCTCGGCACCGAGGAACAATCTGCTCGGAGAACGAACCATTCTCGGGGTGATGACCGACTGGAATCCGGCGGAAATTATTGGTGTGACCCCCAGGCCCCTGGCGGTATCCCTGTATCGTGAGCTGGTCACAAGTGAAATCTGGCGCGATGCCAGGGCGACCATGGGTTACCGCGCTTTGCCTGCTGAAGAGTTGATGGTAGTGATTGACCACCATCCCTATATCGATATCCGTAACAGCTTTAATTCCTTCCTGCCAGCGCCACTCCCGGACAGCATCGGTGAAAAGCTGATCAATGCCTGGTTGGACCGACTGGATCATCGGCCGGAACTGCATGACAAGGTTGAATTTGAGATTGCCGATACTTGTCTCGATGTCGACTTTGAAAAGCACTTTAAACAGCGTTATCCGAACCTGCTGAGTGATGAAGAGCTGACGGTTTATAAAACTGAGCTGCAGACATTAACCAATACACTACTGGATTGCACTGAACACGGTAATCTCAAGCAATCTATGGCACAAGTTGACACCTTGGTATCTCGCCAGCAGCAACGAAGCCGGATTGATCTGGAGCAGACGGAAGACCCGTTGCAACTGGCAATTGAGTTGGTGGATGAATGTCGACATTCCGGCACCTTTCCCTTCGCCTGTCTGGCAAGGCATGGGTTTATGGCAGAAGCATTGCTCCGTTCGCTGGTGCGCGCCGGGGCTATCACGGCCGATCGCGTTGCCCAGCTCAAGCATGCAATCCATACGGTGACCAGTGATTTGGTCGTCGATTTTCAAATGGCTGCGCAGGAACCGTCATTGATACCGGCATTTCTCGGTAAATATGGTCACCTGCGACCCGGTACCTACGATATTACTTCCCTGCGTTATGACGAAAGCCCGGATCTGTTTAGTAACCAGACCAGCACAAAAGCAAAATCGACACAGCGTGACTTTGATTACACTGCTGAGGAGCAAGCGGCGATTGATAAAATGCTGGCCGACGCCGGACTGAAGCTGAATGCTTCAGCATTGTTTGTCTATGCCGAGCTAGCCATCAAAGGCCGTGAACTGGGCAAATTTGTGTTCACCCGCAGCTTGTCTGATGCACTCTTCTGTCTGTCGCGTTGGGGGGAGATGAGTGGGCTGTCACGCGAAGATGTGTCTTACCTTGACTGGGGAGATATCAAGAGCAGCGCTATTGCACCGGTACTCGATTTCCAGGATCGCTATTTTCTCGATAAAGCGGCTGAAGCAGAAAAGAGTCTGCGGGCGGCGTTACCTCTACGGTTGGGGTATTTATTGCGTGATGCGCGTGATGTCTTTGTTATCCCGGTCAATCGTCATGAGCCGACCTTTATCACCAATGAATCCATTAGCGGTGAGACCGTCCTGCTGGATGCTAAATCCTCAGCCTCTCAGTCGCTGTTTAACAAAATTGTCTGTATTAAAAATGCCGATCCCGGCTTTGACTGGATTTTTACCAAGGGCATTCGGGGGCTCATCACCCAGTTTGGCGGTGCCAATTCACATATGGCGATACGGTGTGCCGAATTTGGCATTCCGGCGGCGATCGGTTGTGGTGAGCAGACGTTTGGTCGTATGGTTAAAGCCGGTAATGTCATGCTGAACTGCCACAACCGGACCTTACAACCCAGAGCTCATGGCTGAGAAAAAAATCATCGGTATCAGTATGCGTGTTGTCAAGGCAACAGGCTATCAGGAGCCTCGCGATGCACTGGCACATGACTGGTACCCCTTTCTGGACTGGGTGCTGGGGGCGCGGGCAACATGGCTGATGATCCCCAACCTGGGCGACAAGGCTGTCCGTGATTTTGTCAGGGCGCAGCGAATTGATGGACTGATTTTGTCGGGCGGTAACGATATTGGTGACAGTCCGATTCGGGACGAGACAGAAACCGCGCTTATTGAGCATGCTTTGGAAAATAATATGCCTTTGGTGGGAATCTGCCGTGGGTTGCAACTACTCTGGCGATATTTTGGTGGCGCATTGAGTCCAGTACCGGCGGAAATGCACATTGCGAAACGCCACCTGGTGTATCCGACAGCTGAATGGGAAGCGTTGACGGGGGAAAACACCCCTTGTGAAGTCAACTCCTTTCACACGATGGGGCTGTCACAAAAGAGCAGTCCGGAAGCATTGAGCGCGCTGGCCACCACCAGCGAGCAGCAAATTGAGGCCGTGAAACATTCGCAGGCCCCTATGCTTGGGCTGATGTGGCATCCTGAACGTGAACAGCCCTATGCGGATCATGACAAACATTTATTACAGACTTTTTTATTAGGTAATCAAGATTGAAAGGGATCATTCTCGCAGCCGGAAGAGGCTCAAGACTAAACCGACTCACTGCCGATAAGCCCAAACCGTTGGTTGAACTCGCGGGAAAGCCGCTATTTGAATGGCAACTTTCGGCGATGCAGCAGGCCGGGATCAGGGATGTCACAGTGATAACAGGCTATCTCGGTGAGCAGTTTGAAGGCTTCCCGGTCAACCGTATTCATAATCCATTCTGGGATAAGTCGAATATGGTCAGGACCCTGCTCCAGGCAGATGAACTGCTCCAGCACGAGGCGTGTATTGTTTCCTACGGCGATATTCTTTATCACCCCGACTGGGTCAAGCAGTTGAATGAATGCCCGGCGGATATTGCTATCAGCTATGATAAAGACTGGCTGGCACTCTGGTCACAACGATTCGATGAGCCATTATCTGATGCCGAGAGCTTTCAAAGTGAAGGCGGGTATCTGACCGATATCGGGCGGCAAGTCACTGACCTGGCTGATATCGCCGGACAATACATGGGCCTCTTGTTATTCCGGCCGCATGGCTGGCAGCAGCTTAAAAACCTGCTGAAAGACTACAGCGCTACCGAGATCGACAAGCTGGATATGACCACCCTGTTATCACGCCTGCTGAAAAGTGGTGTCTCTATCGCCACGGTCGCGGGATCCGGGCGTTGGCTGGAAGTAGATGATCCGGATGACCTGGCTTTTTACGAAAAAAGATTGAGCAGTCACGCGGACTGGAAACACGACTGGCGTCATTAAACCGTCGCTAGGCTGCTGTCGCCGATTGCCAGGATGTCCATAGTGTTTCCAGCTCGGGACGCTGCTTAAACAGTTTGTCATAGTCGGTGCTCAACTCAGACTGCATGCGTTGAATCAGCGCTGGTGGTAAGTCTCTGACCCACTGATGTTCTATACTTTGTTTGATGAAGTGATAGACCGTCTTCCAGGTTGGCAGAATTTCCTCTTCAAGCGCTTGTTGCAGGATATTTTCGCGAAGCAGGTATTCACGCAGTTTAACTGGCAGACCAAGCCATTGCGCCTGAGTCGTGATCAGCGCCAGTGCCACTTCCTTGTCCTCTTTTCCCAGTACTGGCAGCGTGTGGCGGCAATGAGCAATCTCAACATGATACGACCGACCCAGTAGCCCGGCTTTGTCGGGATCATGTATGTCAAGTTTCAATGGCAGCCGGTAGCCATATAGTTCAAGGTCAGTGACTGAGAATTCCAGTGCTCTCTGTAGCAGGCCGTGAAAATCTCTTTTGAAAAACGGTGTACAAAACTGCGCATCGACATCCAGAAGTTCATAAAGTTGTCTCATGGTGGCGTCGACTTTATTCGGCCACATTTCACTGCCGTCAACTAACTGGTAATGGTCAAAATCTGCTGCGAACCGTTGTCCCTGCGCATGATAAAACAGTCTTGGTTTGAGCCAGTCATAGACTTCTTCGGGGCTCCGTATGGGCACGTTTTCGCGGTAACCTGGCAGTTTAAGTTGTGCTGCGACATCTTTGAAAACGTTCATTTGAATGTAACGTTTGTGAGAGGCCGTAATCACATCAATCGGATCCCTCACCAATTGCAGAAACAGCCGGTTTTTGCACAGTTTTGCGACACGCTGGGGGATGTTTTCTTCAAGCTGAACCCTTGCGTGAAGCAGAAAGCCATGCTGATATTCATTAGGCCAGCCGGGGAAGTACTCAGGTGAAATTAATATCTCATCCTGCTGACTCTCGAAGGCGCGATCGACCAGTTCTCGGTCAGGCATGTTAATTGCTGGATGAGCACGCAGAAACTCATTCAGGGCATGACCTGCCGCGGTCGAACTTTGTAGTATGAAAAAATCGTATTGTTTGCTGTCCATGGCGAAACCAGTAAAGTACGGGAAAGAATACTTTGCAGGATCTGTTCCAGCACAGCTTCGACAATAGCTCAGTCAACAGAGATAAAGATAAAAGATGGCCGATACATTGATTCATTCCCACGCACTGGTGGAGGCACCGGATAATATTGGTGACGGCAGCCGAGTCTGGGCTTTTTGCCATATTCTTCCCGGCGCAACGATCGGCCGTGATTGTAATATCTGCGACCATGTTTTTATCGAGAACGACGTTGTGGTCGGGGATAGAGTGACAGTGAAATGCGGGGTGCAGTTATGGGATGGTCTAAGAGTCGAGTCTGATGTATTCATCGGCCCTAATGCCACTTTCACCAATGACCCTTTCCCGCGCAGCAAGGTTTATCCAACAGAATTTCCGCAAACGCAGCTGCGTCAAGGTGCGTCAATCGGCGCCAATGCGACGATTCTGCCTGGACTTACGATTGGCCAGCATGCGATGGTCGCTGCAGGCGCTGTTGTGACCAGGGATGTTCCAGCCTATGCGCTGGTGGCTGGTAATCCGGCCCGGATCGTGCGTTATTTAAACCAGGCGACAACACAGGAACAAGACCATGTCGATTGAGCGATGTCGGATTATCGATTTGCCCCGGATCCATGACCCCCGTGGCAACCTGACCTTTATTGAGAGTGATAACCATATCCCTTTTGATATCAAGCGGGTGTATTACACCTATGATGTCCCGGGTGGCAGCGAACGCGGGTCTCATGCGCACAAGCAGTTGCAACAACTCATTGTGGCCATGTCGGGGAGCTTTGATGTGGTGCTTGATGATGGCAAACAGCAAAAGCGCTTCCATCTCAACCGTTCTTATTATGGTCTCTATGTGCCGTCAATGATGTGGCGGACGATTGATAATTTTTCTTCCGGCTCTGTATGTATGGTGCTCGCCTCCGAGCTTTATGACGAGCATGATTACTTCAGAGACTATGATGAGTTTGTGGCAGCAGTGAAGGACAAAAAATGAGGGCACTGCCGTTTCTTGATCTCAGTCTGACCCATCTTCAATGCCGTGAAGAACTGGACCAGGCCTACCAGCGAGTCATGAAGACTAACTGGTTTATCATGGGGCAGGAACTGGCCGCCTTTGAGGCAGAGTTTGCCGCCTACTGCCAATCACAGCATTGTATCGGTGTCGGGAATGGCCTTGATGCCATCGTTTTGATTCTCAAAGCCATGAACATCGGTCCGGGTGATGAGGTCATCGTACCGGCCAATACGTTTATTGCCACCTGGCTGGCAGTGGAGCAGGTAGGAGCAAGACCGGTCCCCGTTGAGCCCTCGTCCGCAACCTACAATATTGATCCGTCCCGGATCGAAGCTGCGATAAGTGCCAGAACCAAAGCGATTATTGTCGTCCACCTCTATGGCCAGCCAGCGGAGATGAATACAATCAATCAGCTTGCCCGCGAGCGCGGTTTAAGAGTGATTGAGGATGCGGCCCAGGCGCACGGAGCCCGATATCACGATCAGCCGGCCGGTAGTCTGGCGGATGCAGCAGCGTTTAGTTTTTATCCGGGTAAAAATCTGGGTGCACTTGGTGATGGCGGCGCTGTGGTCACGAATGATCCTGTGTTGGCTGAGACGGTAAGGACCCTCTCTAACTATGGCAGTGCTGAAAAGTATCATCACGATTTGCCTGGTTGTAACTCGCGGCTGGATGAAATGCAGGCTGCGTTTCTGCGGGTGAAACTGAACTGGCTTGATAGCTGGAATGAGGAAAGACGAAACATAGCCAGCTATTACTCTGCGGAATTATCGGCATGCCGTGACCTTATTCTGCCTTCAGTAGAGGATGGAAACAGTCCTGTTTGGCATCTGTATGTGCTGCGAACGCCCCGACGGCAGGAACTGCAGACAGCGCTGCATGAAGCGGAGGTAGGCACCCAGATCCATTATCCCATTCCCCCCCATCTGAGTGGTGCCTTTAACGGTCGTTGGCAAAAAGGGGATTTTCCAGTGACCGAAGCGCTGGCGCAACAAGTGTTCAGTCTGCCGGTTTTCCCGGGATTGCTGGCGCATTATCCGCAGCAGGTGGAACACATGTTGCAGACCATCCGAGAGCATAGTAACTAACATCATTTCTAAATTCAGGACCCGGAGAGGGCAAATGTCACAACAACAGCGACCCCTGGTCAGCGTTTGCATACCCAGTTATAACTACGAAAAGTATATTGGTGAGGCGATCGAGTCGGTGCTTCATCAGACTTATACCAACTGGGAGATTATTGTTGTTGATGATGCCTCATCAGACAACTCACCCGCGTTGCTGGAGGCCTATCAACGTGACTACCCGGATCGCTTCCACTTTGTGGCTGCAGCAGCCAATCGTGGTATCGGCAACACGCTCAATCACTGCATTTCATTGGCGAAAGGTGATTATATTGCCTACCTGGGTGCCGATGACCGCATGCTGCCCGAACGTCTCCAGGTTCAGGTCGATTATCTTCTACAGAATCAGTCGGTAGGTGCCGTCTGTAGTGATGTTTATGCGATTGATAAAGAGGGTGAGCGTGTCCCTGTCAGCCTGCCTTTTTCAACACCGGTATTTGATTTACGGCTACAGCTGTTGCAGGGCAATTTCCTGAATGCGCCGTCAGCGCTGGTCAGAAAAAAAGTGTTTGATTACGTCGGCCTGATCAGCCCGGTTTTGCAGTATGTACAGGATTTCGATCACTGGCTGCGCCTGCTGGAGCATTATGAATTGGTGCGGCTGGATGACAAGCTCACCGAATACCGTATCCATGGCGGCAATATCAGTGTCCAGAATCCCGGCCAGCATGCTTATGCCGGTTCTTATGAGACCGTGATCAGTGTTCTCAGAGCGGTGAACCTGCGTAATCAGGCATTGAGTGATGATCAGCAGTTAAGTGTCGAAGACATTGTCGCGGCGAAGCTACGTCTGGCGCAATCGGCTATTGATATTGAAAAAAAATATTTGCAGCAATTTCATTTCGCCGCCGTATTGGTTTACCTGATTTTGCTGGAAGTGGTGGAGCTGGATGCTGACAACGAGCTCGCGCATAAGCTGTTGCGAGAGGTTTACCAGGTACTGGGGGACAACACCCGCGCGGCAGGCGGAAAGCCTATTACAGTGTCAGAGTATGCGCGTAATAAAGCTTCTTCAGACAATCAGATTGCTGACACACCGATGGCGCTGGCGAGGCGTTTTGCTGAACTATCTTCGCAATCCCTGCCGGAAGTTATTCGCACACTGATGTCTTCAGGGCAACTGGGGCAACTCAGCCGTACGGATAAGGAACTGTTTCTTCTGGAAGCGTCGGAACATCTGATTAAGAACGCTATTGAAAAAATCAATAAAAGCGCAGGTATCGGTGGTGGAAAACGTCGACGTGAACTTTACAGCCTTTACACCTTGATTAACGAGCAGCTTGACGCTGATCAGCAGTCAGCCTTGATGCAGGAATGTAAAACCCAGATCAGACAACTGATTGAGCTTGATGAGTATCGTAACTGGATTCGCAAACATGAGTTACGTGAAGTGGATGCCGAGGTGCTGGCCGAACGGATGGTCTTGCACTGGCCACAGCAACCCATCATGCATTGCTTCATGTTCGTTCTGCCGGGCGAAGAAGTGCTATTGGCGGACACGATTGATTCTCTTGCGGGTCAGTTGTTGAAAAGCTGGCAACTGACCGTGATTTCGGGGTCACCGGCGCCTGATCCTGTCTTCGAGCAAGCTGAATTCCTTCACTGGCGAACGCTACAGGCCGGCGAAGACCCTTATCGAATTTTGCATGAGGAAGTCAGTCGTGAACCGTTACACTGGATCTCATTTATTGAACCCGGTATGCAGTTCAGTGCGCATTCGCTGGCAAAAATTGCCGATGCAATCAATCTGCACCCGGCGAGAACCTTCTTCTACACCGATGATGATCGTATTGATGAAGCCGGCATACGAAGCTATCCGCGTTTTAAGCCTGACTTTAATCTTGACCTGTTGAGAGCCTCTCCTTATATCGGCAACAGCTGGGTACCGGCTGGCCAGCTGGCCCAGTTGGGTGGCCTCCAGGCGCTTCCGGGTGCTGAAAACTATGATTTGGCCTTACGCTGGTTCGATCACTTTGGTGAAAATGCTTTCCACCATATCGCTGATGTATTGACACATAAGAGCAGCCAGGTGGATCGTCCGTTTGATTCCAGGGCGGGCGAAGAGGCTTTGTATCAGCACTTCAAGCGGCAGGACATCGCGGTAAACATTGAGCCTGGCTATGTGGATAACAGTTATCGTGTGCTTTATCAGCATGAGAGCAAACCGAAAGTCAGCATTATCATCCCCACGCGGGACAAAGTGGAATACCTGCAACCCTGTGTTGAGAGCCTCCTCGATAAAACCCGTTATGAGAATTATGAAGTGCTGGTGGTTGATAACCAGAGTAGCGACCCGGACACGCTGGATTACTACAAGCAACTCTCTACCCGTTATCCGCAGCGTGTTCGTATTCTGTTCTTCGATAAACCTTTCAACTTCTCCGAAATGAATAACTGGGCGGCTGAGCAGGCGAGCGGTGAATACCTGTTGTTGCTCAATAACGATACCGAAGTCATTCAACCTGACTGGCTGGATAGGCTGTTAAATCACGGTCTGCGAGATGATGTCGGTATTGTCGGTGCCCGCTTGCTGTATCCCGGCTCGGGCCGTGTTCAGCATGTTGGGGTGATTCTGGGTATGGCAACGATTGCCGATCACCCCTATGCCAATATGCTCTGTATGCACGACAGCAGTCATATGGAACGGGCACGACTGGATCAGAATTTCTCCGCAGTCACTGCAGCGGTGATGTTAGTCCGTAAATCGGTGTACCAGGCTGTCAACGGAATGGATGCCGAGAACCTGGCTGTGCTGTTTAACGATGTTGATTTGTGTTTGCGAGTGAGCGAAATGGGATACCGGATTGTTTATACCCCATTCGCCATGGTCGTTCATCACGGCAGTACCAGCGTGGCGGAAAAGAGCGAAATCAAATTCTACAATGACTGGCAGGGGGAAGCAGACAAAGTCATTCGTACCCGCCAGGAACAGCGCTATATGCTTAATCGCTGGTTACCAAAACTGGCTTTTGATCCCGCCTACAACCCCAACCTGAGTCTGCGCTTTCGTCATTGTGCGATTGATATTGATGCACCTTTGAACTGGGATCTGGACACCCACCTGAGGTTACGGGTCTATGGTGTCCCCATCAAGGGGGGCTCTGGCGAATACCGAATGAAACAGCCCTTCGCCGCGCTATCGCAGTCAGGTATGGCGATGTGTGAAGTCGGCGAACGACATCTCAATATACCGGAAATGGCCCGGCTACAACCTGACACAGTCGTTTTCCAGAACGGCATCAGTGATACGGATATCGAAACGATTCGTCTGTTTCGTGAATTCATACCAAAAACACAGATTATTTTTCTGCTTGACGATCTGTTACACGATTTGCCTGAAAAAAGTTCTCAGTACAAAAAAATGAAAGCGGCATTCCGCGATGCCAGAAGCCGTTTGCGCAAAGCCCTCAGTTATTGTGACCGTTTGATAGTGTCTACTGAGCCACTAGCGATAATGTGTCGGGATATGATCCAGGACATCGCAATTATTCCTAACCGTTTGCGGATAGATCCCTGGAATGAATTGCAAAGCCTCAGGCAGCAGTCAGCCAGACCACGGGTGGGATGGGCTGGCGCCCAGCAGCACCAGGGAGACTTAGAAATCATCATTGATGTGGTGAAGGAAACAGCAGAGGAAGTAGACTGGATATTTTTCGGCATGTGTCCGGAAGAAATCAAACCTTATATCAAGGAAGAACATGCCTTCGTTGATATTGAAAACTATCCCCAGAAGCTGGCTTCGCTGAACCTGGATCTGGCCGTAGCACCACTGGAAGAGCATGATTTCAATATCGCTAAGAGTAATCTGAGACTACTGGAATACGGCATTCTCGGCTGGCCGGTAGTCTGCTCGGATATTTTCCCCTACCAGACCAACGATGCCCCCGTTATCCGGGTCGCCAATAACAAGGCAGACTGGCTGGCGGCAATCCGGCAAATCCTTGCCGATCCGTCAGCTTTACAGCAGGCCGGTGACGACTTGAAAGCCTGGGTTAAACAGCATTACCTGCTTGAAGAGCATCTTGACGAGTGGTTCTCATCCCTTGCCACTGCTGCGTTTGAAGCAGATCGTATGAAAGCGGAAAAGACCTTAAAACAATCATTTAGGAGTTAGTGGCACGTATCGTGCTTTACCCAGTCTGTGCCCACGTGCTGACGTGGAAAACAACAGCATAGCTAACCATTTAAGAGGGTAAAGTCATGGCTTTGATCATTAACACCAATATTGCGTCGTTGAATGCACAGCGCAATTTGAATGAATCTCAGAGCGATCTGAATACGTCACTGCAGCGACTGTCATCCGGTCTCCGCATTAACAGTGCCAAGGATGATGCTGCCGGGCTGTTTGTTGCCGGCCAAATTACTCGCGATGTTCGAGGTAATAATCAGGCGATTCGTAATGCGGCTGATGGTATTTCTTTGGGCCAGACCGCAGAGGGCGCGTTGGGTGAAATCGCCAACAACCTGCAGCGTATTCGTGAAATCGCGGTTCAGGCTTCCAATGATACCGTCGGTAATGCTGCCGGCCTGCAGCTGGAAGTGGATCAATTGACGCAGGAAATTTCCCGTATCGTAGCCACCACCAACTTTAACGGTCGATTCCTGTTGAGCGGTGGTGAAACTGTCAACTTCCATGTGGGTGCATCAGGTGATGTCAGCAATCAGATCTCAGTAACACTGGATGACATTACCAGCATTAATGCTTTCGCAGCCAATCTGACCGCGACCGGTATTATTGACGTCTCTACCACTGCTGCGGCGTCTGCTGCCCTTTCAAATCTGAGCAGTGACATCGATGACGTTAACGGTGCGCGAGCGACTTATGGCGCGGTGCAGAATCGCTTTGAGGCCGTGATCTCCAACCTGCAGAACTATGTTGAAAATCTGACGGCAGCCCGTAGTCGGATCGAAGATGCCGACTTTGCCGCCGAGACGGCAAAATTGACCCGTGCTCAGATTCTGCAACAGGCAGGTACCTCGATCCTGGCGCAGGCGAATACGTTACCTCAGAACGCCTTGACGCTGTTGCAGGGTTAATCGCGAGCTAATCAAGAAACAAGCCTGACTGCTGAGTGGCCATGACATTAAAAGATCTTTGTATTTTTTATTAAAGAAACTGTTTCTCCTGCCGTTATTGTTTTCGGAGGCGGTAAATACATCAGTAATGTATATCTGCCAAAGTCAACAAAGCAGCACTCACTTAATAAATATAGAGTGCTGCCGGTTAGGAGAAAGTCATGGCACTTATCATCAATACCAATGTTTCTTCTTTGAATGCTCAAAGAAACCTGAATGAATCTCAAAATGCACTGAACACCTCACTGCAGCGACTGTCATCCGGTTTGCGTATCAACAGCGCCAAAGATGACGCGGCAGGTCTGTTTGTCGCTGGTCAGCTGACCCGTGATATCCGTGGTATCAACCAGTCAGTTCGTAATGCCGGTGACGGTATCTCTCTGGGTCAGACTGCTGAAGGTGCCCTGGGTGAAATTGCCAACAACCTGCAACGTATTCGTGAAATCGCGGTACAGGCTTCAAATGACACTGTCGGTGATGCATCGGGTCTGCAGCTTGAGGTTAATCAGCTGACTCAGGAGATTTCCCGTATCGTGGCGACCACCAACTTTAATGGCGTGGATCTGCTGAGCGGTGGTGGCACAGTCGGCTTCCAGGTAGGTGCTTCCGGTGCGGCCAACAACCGTATCTCTATCACCCTGGATGACCTGTCCAGCATTAACGCCTTTGCTGCCAACCTGACAGCGACCGGTACCATTGATGTTTCAACCACTGCTGCAGCATCAGCTGCGCTGGGTAACTTGAGTAGCGATATCGATGACGTCAACGAAGCCCGTGCCACTTACGGTGCGATTCAGAACCGTTTCGAAGCTGTTATCTCTAACTTGCAGAACTATGCAGAGAACCTGACAGCCGCACGTAGTCGTATCGAAGATGCTGACTTTGCAGCGGAAACTGCTAATCTGACCCGTGCGCAGATTCTGCAGCAGGCTGGTGTATCCATTCTGGCTCAGGCAAATACGCTGCCACAGGCCGCCCTGAGTTTGCTGGGTTAAGCTGAGTAATCGGGTTCCCGGAGCGCTGCTCCGGGATGTCCCGGTTAACAAGGAGCAGGTAAGATGGCTAATAACGAATTATTAGTGCAATCAAGCCTACCGACGTTGCCAAAGCAAGCTGAAACGAAGCAGCAGGCCACCACGGAAGTGGGTCCTGCTTTTGTCGTCTCAGAGAAGCAACAAACCGCTTCCGCCACGTCTGAAAGCTTGGAGCAGCAAGAAACACAGCGGCAAGAACGTGCTGAGGCTCTGCAGGAAAAGGTCGCTGAACTCAACGACTACATGCAGAACTTCAACCGGAGTTTGCAGTTCACAGTAGATGAAAACAGTGGAGATACCGTCGTTAAGGTTATTGACTCCGAAACAGATGAAGTGGTCAGGCAGATTCCATCACAGGAGTTGCTTGATGCCCGCAATGCGGCGGACAAATACCGCGGAATTTTACTAGAAGTCAAGGTTTGATTGGCCTGAGATTTGCAGTAAAACTTGAACGCAAAGTGAATTTGGAGGGTAGACATGGCCATTAGAGCAGGGGGTATCGGCTCCGGTCTTGATGTCGAGAGCATTGTCAGCCAGCTAGTGGCGCTGGAACGACGGCCAATTAACCGGGTCCAGAATGAGCAGGCCCAGGTCAACGCCCAGATTAGCGCCTATGGTTCGCTGAAAAGTAAAATTTCTGATTTTCAGTCTGCCATGGCTTCTCTGGGGAGTGCCTCCAGCTTCAAGCTGTTTCAGGGGACTTCGAGCAACGAAAGTGTGTTTACTGCCACAGTTGGCAGCGAAGCACTGGCTGGTAGTTATGCTGTGGATGTTCAAGCCCTGGCCGAGCGGGACAAGGTGGCCTTTGGACCGTTTGCAGACAGCAATACCACGATAGGCAGCGGCACCCTCAACCTTTCTGTGGGCAGTGAGAGTTTCAGCATCAATGTGGGTGCCGGCGACTCACTGGCCAGTATCCGTACCGCGATTAATGAAGCCAGTGATAACACCGGCGTCACAGCCTCCATCGTTAACAGTGACGATGGAGCGCGACTGGTTTTGTCCTCTAATGAAACCGGTACGGATAATGCGTTGTCGGTTACAGTCACTGGCGATGGTGATGGTGATGACGGTGATAATGCTGGCTTATCGGCCTTGACTTATGTTTCAGGCGGCACCAATTACGCGACCTCCATTTCTACAGCCACTGATGCAGTGGTCGAAATAGATGGCTTTACAGTGACCAGCAGTAGTAACACCATCTCTGATGCAATAGATGGCATCAGCTTTACGGCGAAAAGTGTAGGGACCGCGAGTCTTGATGTGACTCGTGACGATGAGGCGATACTCGAGTCTGTGAACCAGTTTGCCGAGGCCTATAATGCGCTGCGAACTGAAGTCAATAATCAGCGTAGTGGACAGTTACAAGCAGACAGTACTCTGTTAAGTATCGAACAGGCATTGTCCGATGTGCTCAATGCCGGTTCTGAAATTGGCGGTTCCTCGTTTCGCTATCTGATTGAAGCCGGTGTCTCAGTCAATGAAGACGGTGTGATGGAGGTTGATGAAGCCACGGTGAGCGAAAAACTCAATACCGACTTCAATTCTTTCGTCAATCTTTTTGCGGCAGAAGATGAAGGTTATGCGGCAAGAATGGAATCCATTGCTGACGGCTGGCTTGCTGATAACGGTTTGATTAATGCCCGTGAAGAAGGCTTGAACACGCAACTGGACCGACTGGAAGATGATGAGTTAAGGCTGGAAGCCAGGCTGGAGATTGTGGAGACCCGCATCCGATCCCAGTTTACCGCATTGGATACGCTGGTCAGTGAGCTTAGTAATACCGGTGATTTTCTTTTGCAACAGCTGGCTTCATTGCCGGCAGCAAATCAATAAAGGGGAGTCCTTGAAATGACGCAGTCCATGATCAATAAAAAGGCAATGGAAGGTTACGGTCGCACGGCAGTTGAATCTGAAGTCAATTACGCCTCACCTTACCGTATTATCCAGATGTTGATGGAAGGCGCATTATCTAAGCTGGCAACAGCCAAGGGCTGTATTGCCCGCAATGAAATCGCTGAAAAAAGCCGCCAGATCACTTGGGGTATGAATATCATTCAGGGACTGCGCACCAGTCTGGATGCCGACAAGGGTGGCGATATCGCCGCGAATCTGGACTCACTCTATGAGTATATGGGCCGACGGTTGCTGGAAGCGAATGTCAGTAATGATCCTGCCATCATTGATGAGGTCATTACCCTGCTGCAGGAAGTGAAAGCGGGCTGGGATAATATTCCTGCTGAATATCACTGATGACGCAGACTAAGCTCATTCAACTCAAGCGTGCTGCTGATCTCACCAGCACCATGTTGCAAATGGCTGAGGCGGGTCAATGGTCCGGTCTATCCGAGTTTCAAAAACAGCGAACAGATTTATTGCAGCAGTGCTTCCCTCTCGATGCTGAACAACAGACGCTCGATGTGCGTGCTGTAGTTGAAACAATGATTGCACAGAATCAACAGCTGGAACAGCTTTGCCGCCAAGCCCAGCAAAGCCTGCAAACAGAACTCCGGGGTCTCAACAACAACCGTAAAGCAGTGGCTGCCTATCAGTCATCGTAAGCCTGGTGCAAACCGCATAACCACACAAGTAGCCCTGTCATTTTTTTGACAATATCCCTGTAAAAATGCTTAACTCCATCCTTGAAAAGAAGCGATTCAATATCGTCGATCAGAGAGCAAGGCTGGAGTAAGTATGAGTGGAAATCATGTGCTGGTAGTGGAAGAAAACACTGATCGGCGCGAGATGCTATCGACTTTAATTGAATTCGTGAATTGTCAGCCGGTGATCATTGATGAGCCGGAAGTCTGGTTCGATCAAATCGACAACCTCAACGATATCGTGATGGCGATAATTGGCGATTGTGGAAATCGCCACACTACTAAACAGCTCCTGCGGGAACTGGTCAACCACGAAGCCCGCGTTCCGGTTTTTACCCTGGATTTACCCGATACCGAAACTATTGAGTTTCCCGGTACTATCGGTTCTCTCCGTTTCCCGATTAAATACCCGCAACTGAGTAACGCCCTGCAGCAGGCCACCATTTATCGTGGTGAGTCGCAAAGACAGGAAACCAGTAATGGCAGTCTGTTCCGCTCTCTGGTCGGCAACAGCCGGGCGGTAAAACAGGTTCAGCGCATGATTGACCAGGTGGCTGATTCCGAGGCGAATGTGTTGATCCTGGGTGAGTCGGGTACGGGTAAGGAAGTCGTTGCCCGCAATCTGCATCATTTTTCCAGCCGACGTGACAAACCCTTTGTACCAGTCAACTGTGGTGCCATTCCCGGCGAATTACTGGAAAGCGAATTGTTTGGCCACGAAAAGGGCGCTTTCACCGGGGCGATTACGGCACGCAAAGGCCGTTTCGAGCTGGCTGAGGGAGGCACGCTGTTTCTGGATGAAATCGGCGACATGCCCTTACCGATGCAGGTGAAACTGCTCCGCGTTTTACAGGAACGTACCTTTGAGCGTGTTGGCAGCAACAAAACACAGACTGCCAATGTTCGGGTCATCGCGGCGACTCACCGTAACCTGGAAGAACACATTTCCGATGGCCGTTTCCGTGAAGATCTGTTTTACCGCCTGAATGTATTCCCGATTGAAATGCCGGCACTCAGAGAACGGCCGGAAGATATTCCGTTGCTGGTCAATGAACTGATCAAGCGTATTGAGCATGAAAACCGTGGCACGGTGAAATTAACCCAGGCAGCGATGACATCCCTGTGCCGTTACAGCTGGCCGGGTAATGTACGAGAGCTGGCCAATGTGGTGGAGAGACTGGTGATTCTCTATCCCTACGCGACGGTCGACTATGATGACCTGCCCGCTAAATATCAGCTGGAAGGCGATGACCTGCCCGAACAAATCACCGCGATCATTAACGCGGTGCCCCAGGCCGACACGGCGCGTAACCTGCCTGAGACGGTGGCCAAACCGGCTGATCAGTCTACAGAAGCTAATCTTGCTGAATCGCTTGAGAGTCTCCCCGAAGAGGGGCTTGACTTGAAAGAGCATCTTGCCAATCTTGAATACATGCTGATCAAACAGGCACTGGATGAGGCTGCGGGTGTCGTCGCCCATGCGGCACAGAAACTTAAAATGCGTCGGACCACCCTGGTGGAGAAAATGCGTAAGTACGGGATTCAGCGAGACGGTGAATAAGCCTTTTCAGCCAGCGTCGGGCTTTTGACTGGTGTGAGGTTTAAGTTTATAAGTTGTTGTAATTAAAAGTAAAAGGTTTCAGGCATAGTAATTGCTAATTCCCTGTTAAACGGCATCATGCCAAAGGGAGCAGTCAACATGAACCTGAAACTATCGACCTCAACAACCGACAGCGTGCGTCCACCGGTCGGCCGTGCTTCGGCACTAAAACAGGCAGAGCAATTCTGGCAGCCTGTCGACCAGAGCTGGCAGCGCGAACCCAGTACAGACCAAAAGCAGGCAGATAGACTGGCTAACCGCCATAGCCGTCTGCTTGAGGTTTTGCCCGCTGGTGTGGTTGTTATCGATGGGGAAGGCATTGTCCAGGAAGCCAACGCGGCAGCGATTGATTTGCTGGGTGAGCCACTGTCAGGTGAGCGCTGGATCCACATCATTGATCGCGCTTTCAGTCCACAGCCCGGCGATGGTCACGATGTATCCTTACGTGACGGCCGCCTGGTGCATATTTCTACCAGTCCGATGGGCAGCGAACCGGGGCAGATTATTCTGTTGCAGGATGTGACGGAAACCCGTGCCCTGCAAAACAAAGTCTCGCATCTGCAGCGTCTCTCCACCATGGGTGAAGTCGCAGCCAGACTGGCCCACCAGATCAGAACGCCCTTGTCCTCGGCCCTGCTCTATCTGGCACCACTGCTGAAAGAAGACAGCGAGCCAGATATCAGACAACGATTTGCCGGTCGCCTCAAGCACAGCCTGACCCATATGGAACAACTGGTACGTGACATGCTGGCTTTCTCCCGTGGCAGCATGGCCTCGACTTCACCGGTGGCGATTACCAGCCTGCTGGACGAAGTACTGCAGCAGTTCCAGTCACAGCCGCAATCCGAGCAGTTTCAGATCAGTATTCATAACCACGTCAACGACGGTCATGTTTATGGCAGTCAGGCGGCACTGGCCAGTGCCATCAACAATCTGCTCAACAATGCCCGGCAGGCCTGTGGTGATAGCGGCATCATCCGCATCTTTGCCGAATTTATTGAAGACAATAACCGGGCCTGGATTGATATTAGTGTCGAAGATAACGGTCCCGGTATCAGCGAGGCAGACCGTGACAAAATCCTGACCCCGTTTTATACCACCCGCGCTAACGGCACCGGTCTGGGGCTTGCCGTTGTGCAATCAATTGCCAAGGCGCATAAAGGTGAGCTCTGGATTGAGAGCGATGAAGGCGAAGGCAGCACCTTTGGTTTGCGCCTGCCAATTTACCAGTCAACCAGTCAAGCCGATACTTCAGCGGCAGTTCAACAGGAGTGTGTTTCATGAATCAGTCCACTATTCTGGTCGTCGAAGACGATGCCAATCTGCGTGGCGCGCTATGCGACACATTGGAACTGGCTGGCTATCAGGTCACGGGCATGGAGCATGGTCAGTCAGCCCTGGATACTATCGCCAGTCAGCCGGTCAGTCTGCTGCTGAGTGATCTGCAGATGCAGCCGATGGACGGCCATACACTGCTGAAAAAAGCGAAAGCGATGATGCCGGATCTGCCGGTGGTGATGATGACCGCCTACGGTACCGTCCAGAGTGCCGTAGAAGCCATGCATCAAGGGGCGTCGGACTATTTGCTGAAACCCTTTGAGGCTGACGAATTACTGGGCCGGGTACAGCGTTATGTCAGCCAGTTGGGACAGGATGAAGGTGATATGGTCGCCGAATCACGTGTCTCCAGAGAGTTGCAGGCGCTGGCCAAGCGTGTCGCCGACAGCGACGCCACCGTACTAATCAACGGGGAAAGTGGTACTGGTAAAGAGGTGCTGGCTCGATTCCTTCACAGCCATTCGCCACGGGCTGACAAACCTTTCGTGGCGATTAACTGCGCGGCAATTCCCGAAAACATGCTGGAGGCGACCCTGTTCGGTTATGAAAAAGGGGCTTTTACCGGCGCCAGCCAGGCTTATGCCGGTAAATTCGAGCAGGCCAATCACGGCACCATTCTGCTTGATGAAATCTCGGAAATGGACCTGGCTTTGCAAGCGAAATTACTGCGCGTACTGCAGGAAAAAGAAGTCGAACGGATTGGTGGACGTAAAGTGCTGTCGCTGGATGTACGGGTGCTGGCTACCACCAACCGCACGTTACGGGATGAGGTCAAAGCCGGTCGCTTCCGTGAGGATCTGTTTTATCGCCTGAATGTTTTCCCGTTGCAGATTTCACCCCTGCGTGAACGGCGTGACGATATTCTGGCTCTGTCACAAAGACTGTTAGGCAAACATGCGACTCAGAATGGACGCGTAGCACCGGTCCTGGACCAGGCTGCCCGTGACAAGCTGGTCTCACACAGCTGGCCCGGTAATGTGCGTGAGCTTGACAACGTGCTGCAGCGGGCGTTGATCCTGCAAAGCGGAGAGACACTCAAGGCTGAGGATATCGCCTTTGAAGCTCTATATGGCGCAGAACAAAGCCCTGCCACGGTCGACTCATCAGCGACGGTTTCTGCGATGCCTGATTCACAAGACCTGCGCAGCCAGGAGCAGCGTCATATTCTCGACGTGCTGGAGAAAAATCAGGGCAGCCGCCGCCTCACCGCCAGAGAGCTGGGTATCAGCGAACGTACACTACGCTACAAGATTGCCCGTTTCCGTGATCAGGGTGTCGATGTGCCCGATAAAACTGGCAAGAAGTCTGCATAGTGACATGCAGTGTCCATCAGTCCTTTTTATCCCCGGGGGGAGAGATTCATGATTAACGCGATTGATCCGAACCAGCTTTTAACTCAGATGCGTGCGATGCAGGCACAGGCCAATGACAACGTCACACCGCAGCCGCCGCAGGAAGCTCAAAGCAGCGATCGGGTGGATTTTTCCAAGGTGATGCAAAATGCGGTGGGTCAGGTCAATGAGTTACAACAGAACTCCGGTGACCTGAAAACGGCTTTTGAAATGGGTGACCCTAACGTCAGTCTGGCCGAAGTCATGATTGCATCACAAAAAGCCAGTGTGGCTTTCGAAGCGACCCTGCAGGTCCGTAACAAAATGGTAGAGGCGTATCAGGAAGTGATGCGCATGTCGATTTAAGCTGTTTAGTCTAATTTAGAGAAAGCCATGGAAAACGCACCGGCCACTACTGCCAACCAAGCCAATATGAATGCCCCCAGCCCACGGCCCACCACGTCGCTGGCGGCGATGCAGAATAATGTTACCCGTCAGCCGGTGGTCAAACAGATGCTGTTTCTATTGGCGATTGCGGCCAGTATTGCATTGGGTGGCTGGGTATTGATGTGGTCACAGACACCGTCGTATCAGGTGTTGTTTTCCAACATGGCGCCACAGGAATCGACCGAAGTGGTTGATGTCCTGCAGCAAATGGGGGTGGACTACAAACTGGAGCCGACCACCGGCGCACTGATGGTCCCGGCAGGTGAAGTCCAGAATCTGCGTATGCGTCTGGCGGCAGAAGGCCTGCCCCGCAGCACCTCTCAGGGTATGGAAATGCTGAATCAGGATCAGGGTTTCGGTACCAGTCAGTTTATTGAGCGGGCCCGCTATCAACGCGCGCTGGAAGAGGAGCTGTCACGTTCCATCACGGAACTGAACAACGTCAAAAGTGCCCGTGTACATCTGGCGATTCCCAAACAATCGGTGTTTGTCCGTGATCGTAAAGATCCCACCGCCTCAGTTGTCGTCAATCTTTACGCCGGTCGAACCCTGGAACAAGGGCATGTCAATGCAATCACGCATATGGTGGCTTCCAGTGTGCCCAATATGACTAATGCCGATGTCACTGTTGTCGATCAGCGTGGCAATCTGCTGACACAACCCGAGCGTGAAACCGGCATCGCTCTCAGCGATAGTCAGCTGGAATACACTCAGAAAGTGGAACAGCTGTACATCAGTCGTATCGAAAATATCCTGACGCCGATTGTCGGTATGAATGGCGTTCGTGCCCAGGTGGTGGCGGATATTGATTTCACCATGACCGAGCAGACTCAAGAGAGCTATAACCCCGACATGACGGCGCTGCGCAGTGAGCAGATCCGTGAAGAGGAGCGTATTGGTTCCAACGGTGCTGTCGGTGTGCCGGGCGCTTTGACTAATCAGCCCCCCGGTGGCGGCGTAGCGCCTGAAGAAACCGCCAATGTCGACGAGGAAGGTAATCCGATTCCGGCACCCCGTCCCGAGTCGTCAACCAAGAGTGCGACCCGTAACTTTGAACTGGATCGAACCATCAGTCATACCCGTGCTGCGCCTGGCGAAGTGAGAAAACTCAGTGTGGCGGTACTGGTTGATGAACGCCGTAGTGTTGATGCCGATGGTAATGTGGTCTCCACGCCGCTGACTGAAGCGGAAATGACCCGGATCAATGCACTGGTCACTGATGCTATCGGCTTCAATCAGGCCCGGGGCGACAGCCTGAATATTGTCAATGCCGCTTTCGCTGCGCCAGAGAGTATGGAACCGCTGCCGGAAAAACCGATCTGGGAACAGGCCTGGGTCTGGACCGTGGCCAAACAGGTCGCCGGGGCGCTGGTTGTCTTATTCCTGATATTCGGTGTGATTCGTCCGGCTTTCCGCGATATGGCAAAAGTGCCGGCAGAGACCAGCAGCAACAATCAAGATGGCATGACCGCTGAACAGGCACTATCCAATAAGAGTGGCGTCAGCAGTGATGAGATTGCTAAACTGGCAAAAGGCTCGGACCAAATGGAAGAGCAATTGAGTAATGTTCGTAGCCTGGTGCAGCAAGATCCCGCGCTGGTAGCACAAGTGGTCAAGAACTGGACAGCGAGTGATGCCTGATGGCTGAAGAAGTCAGAAAACTGAGCGGTACTGAGAGAGCAGCAGTCTTTCTGCGCTCCATCGGTGAGGCCGATGCAGCGGAAGTGCTCAAGCACATGAGCCCGAAAGAGGTGCAGAAAGTGGGGCAGGCCATGGCCACCCTGCAGAATGTCACCCGTGAAGAAGTGCAGAATGTGCTTACTAGCTTTGTCAGCACAGTAGAACAGGAAACCGGCCTGGGCATTGGTTCCCATGATTACGTGCGCAAAATGCTGGTGGGCGCATTGGGTGAAGACCGCGCCGGCAGCCTGCTGGATCGGATTCTGTCTGGCAGTAATACCAATGGCCTGGAACAACTCAAATGGATGGATGCCCGCGGTATCTATGAAGTGATTCGGCTTGAGCATCCTCAAATCATCGCGATTGTCTGCTCATTCCTTGATGCGGACCAGGCTGCGGAAGTATTGTCATTGTTCCCGGAGCGGGACCAATCATCCATCATGCTACGAATAGCCACACTCGATGGTGTTCAGCCTGCTGCCCTGTCCGAGCTTAACGAAATTCTGGAAAAACAATTCAGCGGTAATGCTGGCGCTCAGACCACCACCGTGGGGGGGCTGAAAACTGCGGCGGACATTCTCAACTTCTTTGACAGTGCCAGCGAAGCAGCGATCATGGACAAGATCAAAGAATCCGAACCGGATCTGGGGCAAAATATTGAAGATCTGATGTTTGTCTTTGATAACCTCAATGACGTCGATGATCGTAGTATTCAGACTCTGATGCGTGAAATTCAAACTGACCAACTGCAGTTGGCATTGAAAGGTGCCGACGACACCCTGAAAGAGAAATTCCTCAGAAACATGTCACAGCGTGCTGCTGAAATGATGCGTGATGATCTCGAGGCCATGGGCCCGGTCAGACTCAGTGATGTGGAGGGTGCGCAGAAAGCGATTCTGGCGACCGCGCGCAACCTGGCCGATAAAGGGGAAATCATGCTGGGCGGTGGAGCCGGCGATGACTACGTCTGATGATACGCTGGTAACCAGACATACGGATGTTTTATCAGCGGAAGAACTGGCCGATGCCTTTGAACGCTGGGAAGCACCGCGTATGGTCTCGGTCAGCGATGTTGAAGGCGATGACGGTATGCTTGATGTCAAAGCTATCGAAGCATTGCAGCAACAGGCTCAGGAAGAGGGCTATAAAGCCGGTTTTGAAGAAGGTCATAAAGCCGGTTTTGAAGCCGGTCAGCAGGCCGGTCAAAAAGATATTCAGCAGCAAATTGCCTACCTGCAACAGATCCTGGCTAATCTTGAACAGCCGCTGAACGACCTCGATGAGGAGATTGAGCAGGACCTGGTCAATCTGGCTATTACCATGACCCGCCAGCTACTCCGCCGGGAACTCAAGCAGGAACCGGAGCATGTGATCGGCGCCATGCGTGCGGCGCTGCAGGCCTTGCCTATCAGTGATCGCAAGCTCAAAATCTTTGTTCATCCTGACGATCTGACCATCATCCGCAAAGGCTTGTCGATGGAAGCTGAAGATAGTTCACGGCAATGGATTGAAGATCCCTTGATGACCCGTGGCGGTGTCAAACTCGAAACGGCCGATACCACGGTCGATGCCACCGTTGAGGCCCGCCTCAACAGTGTCATCAGCAAACTGCTCGGGGAAGAGCGGGGAGATGCGGATGGTGGACACTAGGCGACAGTCTGGTTGGCAGCAGAAGCTGCAGGAATATCAGCAGCGACTGGATAGCGATCTGACCAGCGATGTGCTGGTGGAGGGTCGCCTGACCCGCATGGTCGGCCTGACGCTGGAAGCTGTCGGCTTTCAGGCGCCGGTCGGCAGTCGCTGCGAAGTGCTTGGCAGTGGTCAGAAACCGATTGAAGCCGAAGTGGTCGGCTTTGCCGGCGAAACCCTCTATTTGATGCCGACAGGAGATATGCGTGGCCTGGTTCCCAATGCCAGAGTCCGTCCCATTCGAAGTGACTCCCAGGTTCCCGTGGGTGATGAGATGCTCGGTCGAGTTGTTGATGGCGCGGGCAAACCGCTGGATGGCAAAGGGCCGCTCAAAGTCCGCAATAAAATGCCGTTACACGGTGAAGCGGTCAATCCTCTGGCACGCTCGCCGGTGCGTCAACATCTTGATGTCGGGGTTCAGAGTATCAATGCATTGCTCAGTGTCGGACGCGGTCAGCGTATGGGGCTGTTTGCAGGCAGTGGTGTCGGTAAGAGTGTCCTGCTGGGCATGATGACCCGTTTCACGGAAGCGGATGTGATTGTTGTCGGGCTTATCGGTGAGCGCGGCCGCGAGGTAAAGGAATTTATCGAGGATATTCTCGGTGAAGAAGGGCTGTCCCGTTCGGTCGTGGTCGCCTCACCCGCTGATCATTCCCCCCTGATGCGATTGCATGGGGCGATGCTGGCGACTTCGATTGCCGAGTATTTCCGCGATCAGGGCAAACAGGTCCTGCTGTTGATGGATTCCCTGACCCGTTTTGCTCAGGCTCAGCGTGAAATTGCCCTTGCTATTGGTGAGCCTCCGGCGACCAAGGGCTATCCGCCTTCCGTGTTTTCATTGTTGCCACAGCTGGTGGAGCGGGCTGGTAATGGTCCCGTCGGTGGCGGGGCCATTACCGCGATTTATACCGTCCTCACCGAAGGCGATGACCAGCAGGATCCGGTTGCTGATGCCGCCCGAGCCATACTTGACGGTCATATTGTATTGTCTCGTCAGCTGGCGGAATCCGGACAGTATCCGGCGGTTGATGTGGAGGCTTCTATTAGCCGTGTCATGCCACAGATAGTCGATGCTGAGCACCTGCAGCGGGCACAACAGTTCAAGCAGATTTATTCGACTTACCGCCAGAATCAGGATCTCATCAGTGTTGGCGCTTATAGTCGTGGCAGCGATCCGCTGATTGATGAAGCCATTGCCTTGTATCCTGCATTGGTTCAGTTGTTGCGACAAGGGATGGATCAAGCGGTAAACTGGCAGCAGAGTGTACAGCGTTTGCAGCAGGTGACGGATATGCGTAAACAGTTGCAGAACCAGCCCCATCAGGGACAGAATCAAGCGCCGGCCGTGATAGAGGGCAACCGGCGGTTTTAAAGTGAGCAACAATCAGGCTAACGACGAATTGAGCGGATTATGAGTCGAACACGGAAACTGAATCCGGTGATTGATATGGCGCGTAAGGCCACCGAGTCGGAACTGATTAAACTGGGTGAGCAAAATGCCTTACTGCAACGTGAGCAGAATCAGCTGGATGAACTGATCCAATACCGAGATGAATATCTGTCCCGCTTCCGGCAGGGCGATCCGATGCAAATGTCCGCAAAAAAAGCACTGGACCTGCGTGGCTTTCTGGCACAACTGGACCAGGCGATTCAGGCTCAGGAACATCAGGTCAATCAGAGCCTGCAGGTGGTAAACCGTCAGCAACAGAACTGGGTGCAGGCCCGCAATAAAGAACGGGCGCTTGATACCCTCATGGCCCGTTACCGTGCTGATGAAGAACGCATAGAGCAAAAACGCGAGCAGCGCGAAAATGATGAACACACCAACGCTATGTGGTTACGAGCGCGTCGTCATGATTAGAGACCGTTAACCGTTATCTCGCCTCTGGATCAAAAGTCATGTCATCTTTTCCTGTTGATAGCCGATAACTAAATAACGGCAGGCTTGTGCGGGAGTGCTGGGCCGGGGGGCTGATGTCGACATCTAATGACAGCGATGCTGAACGCCAGAGCGGAGACAGAATAAAGACGCTTTCTTGTGGCTTGCGGCCTGAAACGGCACTTTGTTATTTGCAAGCGCGGTTTTGATACCCACCGGCATTAGCAAGCGCATTCACACATCTCGCATTGATTCTTTACTCAAAGGCATAGGAGCCAGACTTGAACGGCATTAGAGAAATTGACTGTGGTGAACAACTGACCATTGCTCAGTGCGCAGAGGTTTATCAACAACTGCTTGCTGCGATGGCTGATGGGCAGGCCGTTAATATCGATGTCAGTCAGCTGCAACGTATCGATACAGCGGCTTTACAGCTTTTTTTCAGTTTCCAGCGCGATGCCCGGGCACAAGGACTGGTGACGATCTGGTCAGAACCCAGTAAGGTTTTTTGTGATGCAGTCGATATATTAGGCATGGACACTTTTTATCGGCAAAATCTTGAGTCCTGAATTAAGTGATGAGATGGAGTGATGTTGTTATGGCGGACATTTTGGCAGTAGATGACTCTGCTTCTATGCGACAAATGGTGGCATTCACCTTAAAGGGGGCCGGTCACAGGGTCACTGATGCTGAAGATGGTAAACATGCCCTTGAAATTGCCCGCCAGAAAAAGTTCGATCTGATACTTACTGATGTCAATATGCCGGTGATGGATGGACTCAGCCTGACCCGGGAACTACGTCAATTACCCGATTACCGTTTCACACCCATTCTGGTCCTTACCACTGAGGCGGGCCCGGAAAAAAAGCAGGAAGGCCGCGCTGCGGGTGCCACAGGGTGGCTGGTCAAACCGTTTAACCCGGATCAACTGCTCGCTACAGTAAAAAAAGTACTGGGCTGAGTTTCAGGCTGTTGAGTCAGAGTCGGACATGAGCATAGATGTCTCCCAGTTTCATCAGGTGTTCTTTGAAGAGAGTGCCGAGGGCCTTGATGCCATGGAAATGGGGCTGCTGGGTATGCAGCAGGGCTCAGACGATGTTGAAATCATCAACACTATTTTTCGGGCAGCCCATTCCATCAAAGGTGGCGCGGGGTCTTTCGGCTTCGGTCAGGTCGCTGAATTCACGCATGGACTGGAAACGCTGCTGGATCAGATGCGCAACGGTGAGCGCGAGGTAAGCCAACATGCGCTGGACACACTATTGCAGGCAGTTGATGTGTTGAGAGGGATGCTGGCTGCTGCGCAACAGGGTGAAGACAATGATCAGGCTCTGGCAGAAGACGTCCGCCTGGAGATTGAGGCCTTATTGCACGCGGCTTTACCTGCTGCTGACACTCCGGGCTTGATTGATGAGCCAAAATCGAGACTGATGACGGGCTGGTCTATTTATTTCAAACCGCACCGTCACCTGCTGCAGACTGGCAATGACCCCGTGCTTATGTTGCGGGAATTGGCCGAATTAGGTGAGCTATCAGTTGAAATCGATACTGACAGCTTACCCGGATTTTGTGATCTCGAACCGGAAGATTGCTACCTGGCATGGCACATTGAGATACACGGCGATGCCACCCTGGTGCAACTCAAAGAGATTTTTGAGTGGGTCGAGGGTGATTGCGAGCTTGAGATTACGCCGCTTTCCAATGCCACCGTCGCCGACGGGCATCCTCTTTCTGTTGAAGAGGCTGAAACCACATCAACCATGGCCTTGCCTGTCGCTGACACAGTGGTTAAAAAAGACCGCGCCGACAGTGCTGTTTCCTCGATCAGGGTCGGGACAGAGAAACTTGATTCACTGATTAATCTTGTCGGCGAACTGGTCATCACCCAGTCAATGTTGAGCCAGTTGGGAGAGAACTTCGAAATCAGCCGTTTGCCGCAACTGATTGACGGGCTCGAACAACTGGAGCGAAACACACGTGAACTGCAGGAGGGCATTATGCGCATCCGCATGTTGCCCATCAGTTTTGCCTTCAATCGCTTACCCAGACTGGTCTATGACCTCAGCGCGAAGATGGGTAAACAGGTTGAACTGTTAATCAGCGGTGAGCAGACCGAACTGGATAAAACCGTCATGGAAAAAATCGGCGACCCACTGGTGCATCTGGTGCGTAATGCCCTGGACCATGGACTGGAAACGCCGGCACAACGCCGTGCTGCCGGTAAGTCGGAAACCGGTCTGTTGCATCTGAATGCCTATCATCAGGGCGGCACGATTGTGATCGAAATCAGTGACGACGGCGCTGGCCTTGATCAAGAAAAAATCCGCAGCAAAGCGATTGAACGCGGTTTGATTAGTAGCGAAGAAAGCCTCAGTCCGGAGCAAGTCCACGAACTGATTTTTATGCCCGGCTTCTCCACTGCTGAAGAGGTCAGTGATGTCTCCGGCCGTGGTGTGGGTATGGATGTGGTCCGCAAAAACATCCATAGCCTGGGTGGCAGTGTTGATGTCAGTTCTGGCGTTGGCGTCGGTTCAAGCTTCATCATCCGGTTACCGCTGACGCTGGCAATTATGGATGGTCAGATTATCCAGGTCGGAGACCAGCGCTACATCATTCCGTTGGTTTCTATTATCGAAACAGTGGAAATCATGCCGGGGACGTTGAAACAGGTGGCAGGGAAAGGGGAGATTTATAGTCTGCGTGATGAGTATGTGCCGGTACTCCGGCTTTATCAACTGTTTAATCTGACCACCATCAGCAACAGTCTGGAGAACGCGCTGCTGGTTGTGGTGGAGTTTGAAGATCAGCGGATCGGTCTGCTGGTGGATGCGTTGCTGGCACAACAGCAGGTCGTGATCAGAAGCCTGGAAAAAAACTATCGCAAAGTGACCGGTATTGCGGGAGCGACTATCCTGGGCGATGGTGACGTAGCCCTGATACTTGATATCTCCGGCCTGTTGACGCTTTATCGTGACCCCTCTCAACGTGACGTTAACAAAACTTTCCGGGCGGCCTAGGGATTAGCATGATTGAGTTCAGCCAAAACAATGAAATGCTGGATAGATTTGATGTCATCGGCAGTGTCGAGCCCGGAATACCGCAATATATGACGTTCGAGCTGAATCAGGAACACTATGGTGTTGATATTCTCCGGGTGCAGGAGATAAAAGGCTGGACCCGGGTCACCCCCATTCCCAATACACCGACTCACTTGTGCGGTGTATTGAATCTGCGTGGTGCCATTGTGCCGATTGTTGATCTCAGGCTTTTGTTTGATATGCCCTTTGAACCCTACACCAAGACCACTGTGGTGATTGTCCTTAATGTCCAGGGGTACACCCGGCGTACAGTGGGTATTGTCGTTGATGCCGTCTCTGATGCGCATAACGTGAAACAGGAAGACATTAAGTCGGCACCGGATTTCGGTGAACAGCTCAACACCGGTTTTATCTCCGGGATGACGCACATAGGTGACAATATGGTGACGCTACTGGATATCGATACATTACTCAGCAGTGAACAGATTGGCTGACGATGACACAAAACGCAGCACGCATTATTGCCATCATGAACCAGAAAGGCGGGGTCGGTAAGACCACCACCACCGTAAACCTTGGGCATGCGCTGGCACAGGCGGGTCAGAGAGTGGCATTGATGGATCTGGATCCACAGGGCCAGGTCGCTACCAGTCTTGGCTTTGATAATCACTCACCAGGGCTCGACAGCGTTTTGCTGGATGGCGTTGCGATAGACGATATTAAGATGAGTGCTCGTGACAATTTGGATCTGATTGTGGCCGGTAACCGTTTGAATGAATTTGAACATACCAGTGAAGGGGGCATCCAGCGTGGTCACCGGCTGCGTGAGGCGCTACAGCAATCCTCACTGAATCAATACGATTATGTGCTGATTGATTGTCCACCCTCTTCCGGTTTGCTTGGCGTCAATGCCATGTTTGCTGCCGCCGAGTTATTGATACCGGTCTCCGGTGATTACCTGTCACTGCAGGGCCTGTCGCGGATGATTCAGATTCTTAAACGGGCAGAGGAACTGGCTGGCCACAGAATCAGACTATGGTTGGTTTCCACCCGCATGCAAATGCGACGCAGGTTAACCGAAGAGGTGCGAAACCGCATTCTGAAATATTTCCCGGGCAGAGTGCTATTCACCCCGGTAAGAGAGAATGTGTCACTGGCGGAGTGCCCAAGCTTTGGCAAAACCATTTTTGATTATCGAAAAAACAGTCCGGGGGCGGAAGATTATCAGTCTCTGGCCCAGGACCTGATGCGCGGGAGAACAGCCGATGGCTGATAATAAAAAAGCGATAGGTAATGACCCCCTGGCCTGGCTGACACAGGATGATTCCGATGTTGATCAGGTTGTTGCAGCTAAGCGGGTTGACGACATTCCCGACAAATCATTTCGGCCAAGTCGTGATAATGCGCCAAAAACGGACACGGAGATTGTAGAGGAGAGCTTTGCACAACTGGCAAAAAAGGGTGAACAGATTGTCAACGACTTTTACCTGCATCTGTTTTCACATCACCCGGAGCTAAAGCCGCTGTTTGACGGCATTTCCACTGCGGGCCAGCAGAAAAAGCTGTTAGCGGCATTGATGTTACTGGTCAATAATCTGCGTAACCCTGAAATTTTGCAGGATTACCTCAAGGAACTGGGTCACCGCCACCAGAGTTATGGCGTCAGCGCCGAAGATTACGAAAAAGTTAAAGACAGTCTGTTAACCGTGATGTCCAGAGAAGCAGGTGAGGCCTGGAATGAGTCGGTGGCATCCGCCTGGCATAAAACATTGGACTCGGTTGTTCAACAGATGCTGAGTAGCTATAACGCTCACAAGGAATCAGATATGGCGGTCTCATCGCTAAAACCGAAAGATAGCTTTACCCGTTTCATGACAAAGGCACTGGATGGTGCCGTCACGGCCATTATGATGGTAGACAGGGACTTCAATATTACCTATGCCAATCAATCGACCTTGAACATGCTGGCTGAGCATGAGGAGACGCTGAAAACCTGCTTTCCCGGCTTTAGTGTCAAAAATCTGGTGGGATCGAATATCGATATCTTCCATAAACATCCTGAACACCAGCGCCAGTTATTGAGCAATCCTGAGAACCTGCCCTATTCCGCTGATATTCAGGTTGGCCCGCTGGCATTCAACCTGAATGTGACTGCATTGTTTGATGACAGTGATAGCTATGTTGGCAATATGCTGGAATGGCATAACGTGACAGAGGAAAAACTGCACAGCAGGGATATGGATGGTCAGCTGGAAGCCATCAATAAATCCATGGGTGTGATTAGTTTCTCTATGGATGGCGTTATTACCGATATCAACGATAATTTCCTGGACATCGTGGGCTACAGCCGTGACGAAGTCATTGGTAAACACCACCGGATGTTTGCTGATACGACCCTGGCGGCGAGTGCATCCTATGCCGAATTCTGGGCCAAGCTGAACCGGGGAGAGTTTGATAGCGGTGAGTACAGACGGATTGCAAAGGATGGCAAAGAGATTTGGCTTCAGGCCAGTTATAACCCGGTTCTTGATTTAAACGGCAAGCCCTACAAGGTAGTGAAGTACGCTACTGATATCACCCGGCAGAAACAACTGCAAATGAACGTGGAGTCAGTATTGCAATCCACAGCGGTAGTGATGAATGCCATGGCGGAAGGCGATCTGACCAAACTGATGCAAGGCGACTATGAGGGCGACTTCGCCCAGTTACAGCAGGCCATCAACGGTACTGTGAGCAAGATGGCTTCAGTGGTTCAGGATATCACCGAGGCGGCGATGAATATTTCCGCTGCGGCCAGCGAAATTTCTCAGGGCAATGTGGATCTGAGTCAGCGCACGGAAGAGCAAGCATCATCGTTGGAAGAGACGGCCTCCAGCATGGAAGAGTTGACCAGTACGGTAAGACAGAATTCGGACAATGCCCGTCAGGCGAATCAGCTGGCAATGGATGCGCGCGAGAAGGCTGAGAAAGGTGGTGAGGTTATTCAAAGCGCGATTCAGGCGATGGCAGCCATCAATACTTCCAGTAAAAAAGTCGCTGATATCATTGGTGTGATTGATGAAATTGCCTTCCAGACCAATCTTCTGGCATTGAACGCTGCCGTAGAGGCCGCGCGTGCCGGTGAGCAGGGACGCGGCTTTGCTGTAGTGGCTTCCGAAGTGCGCAACCTGGCGCAGCGTTCAGCTTCTGCAGCCAAGGAAATTAAGGCCTTAATCAATGACAGCGGCGAGAGAGTGAGAGAAGGTACCGCGCTCGTCGATGAGTCAGGTAAAACCCTGGAAGAGATTGTTGATGGAGCCAAGAGAGTAGGCGATATCATTTCCGAAATTGCAGCTGCAGGACTGGAACAGGCTTCCGGTATTGAACAGGTTAACAAAGCCGTTTCCCAGATGGATGAAATGACCCAGCAGAATGCGGCCCTGGTTGAACAGGCTGCCGCTGCCAGCGAATCACTGGACGAGCAGGGGCACAATCTGCAACAAATGATGGCTTTCTTTGATACCGGTCGGCGCATGATGCAGCCGCCAAATCAAACCGCTTCAGGTGTCAGCCCCTTGCCACAGCAAGAGCGGTCTGCAATACAGAACCGCCCTTTATTCAGCCGGCAAGCGGCAACACAGCAGGATGACGATGAATGGGATGAGTTTTAGTTGACTGACCGGTCTCAATGATAGGAGATAGGGTGATGGGGGTGCTTGGCCGCGAATTCATATTTTCAGACAGGCAGTTCAACCGACTGAGAACTTTCATTGCCAGGCAGACGGGGATCGCACTGACGCAAGCCAAGAAAGATATGGTCTATGCCCGCCTGTCGAAACACATCCGCTCTCATTACGGTGGTGACTTCAAGGCTTTCTGTGATGTCATTGAGCACGGAGATCAGCAGGAACAGGAGTTTCTGATAAATGCCATCACCACAAACCTCACCGCTTTTTTCCGTGAAGCCCATCATTTTGATTATTTGCAGCGGCAGCTTATCCCGGCGTTACTTCAACGTAATGCAAACAGCAGAAAGTTACGCATATGGTCAGCGGGTTGTTCCACGGGGGAAGAGCCCTACAGCATCGCCATGTGCCTGGCTGGCAGCCGGCAGCTTGTCGACTGGGATATCAGAATTCTGGCCACCGACCTTGATGCCAATGTCCTGAACCATGCCAGGGCGGGTATCTACACTGTGGATAAATTGAGCAAGCTACCGCAAAGCGAGTTTCAATGGTTCCAGCGGGGCAGCGGGACTAACCACGGCCTTGTCAGACTCAGGCCAGAGCTTAGAGAAATAGTGACATTCAAGCGACTGAATCTATTGCATGACTGGCCGATGCAAGGACCGTTTGATCTGATCTTCTGCCGTAATGTTGTCATTTACTTTGATAAGCAAACACAAGCCCGTTTGTTTGACCGTTTTGCCGACCTGATGGTGGCGGACGGTCATTTATTCATCGGCCACTCTGAGTCCCTCTACAAGGTCAGCGATCGTTTCACCTCTCTGGGTAACACCATATACAGGCGTAGTCGATGATGTTCACTCAAACGAGTCAACCAGCACCACTGAGCGGTTTTGAACATATAAACCGTTATTGGGACAGGCAGCATGGCTGCTGGGCGGCCAAGCTGTTGCCCGGTGAGTTTTATGTGACGACCAATCTCAGTGAGCTGATCTGCACGACACTGGGCTCTTGTGTGTCAGCCTGTCTGCGTGATGCCAGGGCCGGTGTGGCGGGAATGAATCACTTTATGCTGCCGGTTTCATCAGAAGGCAATCCCTGCTGGATGAACATGGCGACCCGTTTTGGCAGTGCCGCAATGGAGTATCTGATCAATGAGATGCTCAAGCAGGGGGCCAGTCGGGAAAATATGGAAGTCAAACTGGTAGGCGGTGGCCGGATTATTCAGAGTATGTACGATGTGGGCCGCCGTAATATTGATTTTGTACTCGAGTATACAAGGCTGGAAGAACTCAAGGTCATGGCCAGTGATTTGGGGGATATCTATCCGCGCAAGGTGGTGTTTTGTCCCCTTACTGGTGCCATGCGCGTAAAGCGTTTGCGGTCCTTGCATAACGATACTGTGATTCAGCGTGAGCAACATTACGTCGCGGAACTGGAAACCCAGCCCGTAGCCGGTGATGTTGAATTGTTCTAGGCAGACCCGGTATGAAAACGCTGAAAGTGATCGTGATTGATGATTCCGCCCTGATTCGACAGTTGCTGACAGAAATTCTCAACAGTGACGAAGCGATTCAGGTGGTGGCAACCGCTTCGGATCCCTACCAGGCACGTGAAAAAATCAAACTACATAACCCGGATGTACTGACACTGGATGTCGAGATGCCACGCATGGACGGGCTGACATTTCTGCGAAACCTGATGCGTCTGAGGCCGATGCCGGTAGTGATGGTGTCCACCTTGACCGAAAAAGGCGCTGAGGTCACATTAGAGGCTCTGTCTCTGGGGGCTTTTGATTTTGTGGCTAAACCAAAACTGTATCTCTCCGGGCAGTTAGAAGATTACGCTCAGGAAATTATCTCAAAGGTGAAGGCGGCCGCGGCGATGCCAGTACCGGTAATGACACCCAGACCCAGCCGGACAGCAAAACAGAAGCCGTCGACGCCAGATTTGATCACAACCACGGCAAGCATTTCTTCACCTAAGATAATCGCTATTGGTGCTTCAACGGGCGGGACAGAGGCGATTAAGACAGTGCTTTGTTCACTGCCTCCCTCGGCTCCCGCTGTGCTGATCACCCAGCACATTCCTGCCGCTTTCAGTGCGGCTTTTGCCAAACGCTTAAACGGTCTGTCACAGCTGCAGGTTTGCCAGGCTGAGGATGGCCAGCAGGTGCTTGCCGGGCATGTTTATATCGCACCCGGTGATAAACACTTGTTGCTGCATCGTAACGGCAAACACTATTATTGCCGGCTTGATGACGGCCCACCGGTATCACGCCACAAACCCTCAGTCGATGTACTCTTCCATTCGGTTGCCGAGCACGCTGGCCCCAGAGCCATCGGCATCCTGCTGACCGGCATGGGAGAGGACGGTGCACGGGGCATGCTGGCAATGAAACAGGCCGGCGCTCACAACATCGTACAGGATGAAAAAAGCAGTGTTGTCTGGGGAATGCCCGGATCGGCTTTCAAATTAGGCGCTGCCCGGCGGAGCCTGCCGTTAGCAGAAATAGCTAAAGAAATACTCAAGTTGAGTCGACAAGGAAATGGTGAGCAGGGATAAAACAATGGACATTAAGACATGAACAGGACAATCCCTGCAACTGTAACCGCTATTGTGCTGGCGGCAGTCGCGAACTGGCTGGCCGATTGGCGCCTGTCTCTACTTTTATTGCTGTCCAGTCTGGTCGTTTATCTGCTTGTCAGAGCGCCGGCGAACGTCACGACGCTGCCAGTGGATGCTGGCGACCATCAGCAAACTCAAGCAGAGGTGGAACAGCTCTCTCGAGAAACCCTGAGTATGGTCAAACAACAGCTTCTACTGGTTGATGAAGAAAACCGACAGGTTGCCAGGCTGGTCAACCATGCGATCAGCCAACTCAGTGACAGCTTCCACGCGGTGAGTTCGCAGGCGCTACAGCAGCAACAAATACTGAAAAATCTGGAAAGCCAGACTGTGCTGAGCCAGGACACAACGGATTCTGTCCATGAGGCTGACACCAATCTGAGTCAGTATCAGCAAAAACAACGGGAACTGAGTGAACTGCGTCGAACCAGTCAGACAATGGCCAGTCTGGTTAATCAGGCCGTTACATCCATGCAGTTTGAAGATATCTGTAGCCAACTGAGTACACATATCAATAAACGAATCGACATGATTACAGAATTGGCAGAGATTAATCAGATACTTCAACAGACAGCAATTCAGTCTGGTGATGTTGAACTGAGTCGGCAAAAGTTGAACAGCGTAAGACAACAAGTGGCCACGTTAGCGCCAAAAGTTGCTGGTATCCAACATCAGTCGGTCACCCAGAAAAGTATGGAGAGTGGCAATATAGAATTGTTCTGATGAAGGCTTTCATGCTGGCATAACGATTGCAAATGCTCTGGTGACATTCATTGATCAGCGTGATCGAATCAGGAGCATTTATGCCACAACCCGTCATGATCCAGACCGAGCCGATGGCGGCGGTCAGTGCCAAAAAAAACGCCGGCGCCGGTGAAAGTACTGATAAGTCAGCATTTTCTTCTGAACTTAACCAGCAGATAGAACAGGGGCGGGCCGCTTCCAGCCGCAGCCAATCAGATAAAGACCAGGCGGCAAAAGCGGCGGATAAGGAACAGAATGTTGCCGCTGACGGCAATAAATTGCCGGCGGAAGAAAGCAGTAAACCTGTCTCAGACAGTGAGCAGACACAGTCTGAGTCTGATGCCGAGCAGCAGGCCGATAAAAACGAGACCAACGCTGAGAAGCAAGATGCCGCTGACGCGACCTCAGAATCTGAAGACCAGGACGGCGTTGTGGTCGCCGCCGGACAAACGACTGATTCGTCGAAAAAGAACGAGGCTGGCGCTGGTCAGACTGATAAAAAGGTACAAACTCAGGTTAACCCTAGCCAGCAGGGTAGTGACAATACTAAAACAGCTCCTAAACAGTCAGAGGGGCAGAGTGCTGAATCTGCTACCAGTGCTAAAAATACTGAACAGACTGCCGCAAAAACCATCAGTGAAACCATAAACAAGCTCACCGGAGAGGAAAAGCAACAAGCTCAGAAAGCGACGCCTAACCTCGCAGCTGTTTTGAAGCAGGTGTCAGAAGACAAGGCTGACCCGCCAAAAATCCGTGCTGACATCATGGACGCATTACAGCGCCAGCAAAATAAGCAGGAAGTCACCACCAATCTGCGTAACCTGATAGCTGCGCAGGCGCAACAGGCTGACAGCAAGACGGCAGTGACCCTGCCTCCTCTGGCGGCGGATAGAGCGGCCCCAGAGAGCACAGCCAGCACACTGACGCCAACCAGTCTGAGTGGTCTGTTGTCCTCTCCGGGGGGCAGCAGCGCTGCCACGGTCAGCCAACCCGTGCTGAGCTTGCCCGTGCAGCCTAATATGCAGAATCCGGCGTGGGCTCAGGTGATGAGTAGCCGCGTCGTTTATATGGCGAAAGAAGGCGTACAGCAGGCCGAATTAAGGATGAATCCGGCCAATTTGGGACCGGTTGAAGTCAGACTGAATGTACAAAATGACCAAGCCAGTGTAACTTTTCTAGCTCAGCAGGGAACAACACGAGAAGCGCTTGAGCAGGCATTGCCGCGTTTGCGTGAGAGTTTTGCTGAAAGTGGCCTGCAACTGGCTCACGCTGAAGTGGGTGAACACCAGCATCAGCAACAGGAGCAATCAGAACAGGCAGGTGATTCTCATATTTTTGCTCAAGCCGGCGGTCAGGGTGACGATATAGAGAATGAGACTGCTGAAACGGTCAGCTCAGAAGGAGGATCGGTGGGCCTCAGTTTGTATGCCTGAGCACTAATAAAAATGAGCTTTATCCGGGAGAGACGGACGTGTTTAAACTTGAAAACTTTTCACTAAGAAAAAGAATGTATCTCATAGGCGCCTTCGGCATTATCGCTTTGCTGGGGCTTGTCTTTGTTGAATGGTACATGATGGTTTCTGACATCAGTGCAATCAACCAGTTCTATGTTGTTCTGGGTTATGTTGTGCTTGGTAGCGTCATCATTATGTATCTTGCACACGTCATCGGTCGTTTTGGTGATAAACGTGCGACGACGCTGGTGGGGGCAATCCAGAACATCAAGAAAGGGGACCTGACCCAAAAAGTCGTCATCCCCGGTAAAAGCGATTTCAGCTGGATGGCTTTCGAACTTGATAGTGCCCGCAAAAATGTCGCCAACCTGGTTCACACCCTTGTGGGAGGTGTATCGCAACTCAATACCGCTACCCAGAATATGCAAGCTATCAGCAAGGAAACGGTCGATGGTGTACTGAAACAGCAAGCTGAAACGACTCAGGTGGCGACAGCGATGAACGAAATGACGGCTTCGGTACAGGAAGTCGCCAGGACAGCCTCCAGTGCGGCAGAGGCAGCCAGAAATGCCGATAACGAAGCCAAGTCTGGTAAACAGGTGGTCATGGAAACCATGGAAGCGATTGATTCGCTGGCCAATGAAGTAGAAAAAGCGGCGGAACAACTGAGCAACCTGGAAGCCGATATTGGCAACATCGGTGCTATCGTTGATGTCATACGTGGTATCACAGAACAAACCAACCTTCTGGCGTTGAACGCAGCGATTGAAGCCGCGCGTGCCGGTGAACATGGACGTGGTTTTGCGGTGGTCGCCGATGAGGTGCGTACGCTGGCGGCAAGAACCCAGTCTTCCACGCATGAAATCGAAGAGATGGTGGAACGGCTGCAACAGGGTGCACATGTGGCGGTAAAAGTGATGAATGAAAGCCGTGAGCGTGCCCGCACCAGTGTCGAAAAAGCCTCCAGTGCCGGGGCCGCGCTTGATACTATCACGGCCATGATTTCCACCATGGATGAAATGAGTGCTCAGATTTCAAGTGCCGCCAACGAGCAGTCTGCCGTGGCGGAAGATATCAACCGCGGTATTGTCAATATCAGCCAGGTAGCAGAGCACACGGCAGAGGGGGCCCGCGAGTCCTCTGTAGCGGTAGAAACGCTGGGCAGTTTGTCGTCTCAACTGCAGGAGGCTTCAGCCAAGTTTAAAGTCTAGCTGTACTCAAATCGATCTGAAAAGCCCGCGAAAGCGGGCTTTTTTGTGTCCGATTGTCTTGAATTGTGAGAAAGATCTCAGCCTCGGAGGAACCCTGAGGCCGATCTGCCAACTAAAGTCCTGATTTTGGCAACAGGAGAAACCCCTTATGCGAAACGGCTTGATCAGATTGTTAACCACCCTCAGTTTTCTGATGCTGTTGCACAGCACGGTATCACTGGCAAAGGAGCCTCTGGGCTGGATAGAGAAAGTCCAGGTTCAGCCATGGGGCGTTGAGGCCAAGGCCAAATTGGATACCGGGGCCCTGACATCCTCCATGCACGCGGAGGAGATTGAGCGCTTTGAGAAACAGGGTGAGCAGTGGGTGCGGTTCACCATCGATTTTGAAGATGCTGAAACCGGTGACCGGGTCAGTCAGCGAATTGAGCGTCCTCTGCTGCGTGAATTCACCGCGGTCGGGGCTGGCGGACGCGATCAGCGCTCAGTAGTGGCAATGACTATCTGTGTCGGTAACACACTCTACGAAGAGCAGTTCAGCCTGCGTGATCGAGACAATATGATTTATCCGATTTTGCTGGGCCGAAGAACAATTCAGCATCTGGGGCCGGTGGATGTTACCCGTACTTTCCTGACCGAAGCCGAGTGTGATGCTGATTCCGTATTACTCAGTTTGAATGAAGGAGAAGGCGATCCCGATATCGGTGTTAATTAACAGCACTGATCTCAAACCGGGCAAAAAAAGGCCATCGTTTTGATGGCCTTTTTTATTCTGTCGAATCTATCAGCCAAGACTCTGTTCGATTTCCTGCAGTGCCTGCATCGGCTCCCTGGCTGCCGTGATAGGTCTGCCGATAACCAGGTAGTGACTACCGGCAGCTACTGCTTCAGCGGGTGTCATAGTGCGGTGCTGATCACCGCGGTCACTGCCGGCGGGACGAATACCGGGGGTAACCAGTTGGAATGTCTCCCCCAACTCTTCACGCAAAACCGGGGCTTCCTGAGCAGAACAAACCACACCATCCAGACCGCTGTCCTTGGCAAGGCAGGCCAGTTTAACGACATTTTCAGCCAGCGTGCCTGACAGGCCGATCAGGTCAAAGGTCTGCTGATCCATGCTGGTTAACAATGTCACCGCAATCAGTCGGGGGGCATCATCACCGTCGCCGACCGCTTCGCGGGCAGCCTGCATCATCGCCATCCCACCCAAAGCATGTACATTCATCATCCAGACACCGAGGTCAGCAGCTGCGGCACAGGCACGACCGACGGTATGCGGAATATCGTGATATTTCAGATCCAGGAAGACATCAAATTGGCGGCTGACCAGAGCACGGACGACATCAGGTCCTGCTCGGGTAAACAGTTCTTTACCAACTTTGACCCGGGCCATATTCGGATCGAGTTGATCCGCCATAGCGAGAGCAGAATGACTATCGGGATAGTCCAGGGCAACGATGATTTTCGGATCAGACATGCACAGCTCCAGATTGAAAACACCGACGATCTTAGCCTAACAGGCGGCGTTTTGTGACCTTTTCGCTGCTGGGTTGTAGAAAATGGTATCCTGTGCGGCGTTTTTTGCGGAAATTTTTCAATGAAGTTCGATCTCTTTGCGCAGGACGGTTTTGCCCGTCGCGGCCAGTTGACCTTTGAGCGTGGTACGGTTCAGACACCGGCATTCATGCCGGTGGGTACCTATGGCTCGGTGAAGTCGATGACCCCGGAAGAAGTCAGCGACACCGGGGCCGAGATTATCCTGGGCAATACTTTTCATCTCATGCTGCGCCCGGGTACCGATATCATCAGTCAGCATGGTGACTTGCATGATTTCATGCGCTGGCAGGGACCCATCCTGACCGACTCCGGTGGTTTCCAGGTATTCAGCCTGGGAGAGCTGCGCAAGATCACTGAAGAAGGTGTGCATTTCCGCTCGCCGGTCAATGGTGACAAAGTGTTTATGGGACCAGAAGAGTCTATGGCGGTGCAGCGCGCTTTGGGCAGCGATATCGTCATGATTTTTGATGAATGCACGCCCTATCCAGCTGATGAAAAAACCGCCGCGACATCGATGCAGTTATCACTGCGCTGGGCCGAGCGCAGCAAACACGCACATGGGGATAATCCCTCAGCGTTGTTCGGCATTGTTCAGGGTGGTATGCATGAAAACCTGCGGGATGAATCACTGGCCGGACTGACTGAAATTGGCTTTGATGGTTACGCTATTGGTGGCCTGTCAGTAGGGGAACCCAAAGAGGACATGATTCGCATTCTGACCCACCTTGCCGATAGGATGCCAGCAGATAAGCCGCACTATCTGATGGGGGTAGGACGGCCGGAGGATCTGGTGGAGGCGGTGATGCTGGGTGTCGATATGTTCGACTGTGTGATGCCCACCCGCAATGCCCGTAACGGTCATCTGTTTGTGCATCAGGGCGTGATTAAGATTCGTAACAGCCGCTATAAAACAGATACCGGTCCACTGGACCCTTACTGTGATTGTTATACCTGCCGCAACTACAGCCGTGCCTATCTGCATCACCTGGATCGTACTGGGGAAATGCTGGGGCCACGGCTCAACACCATTCACAATCTTTATTACTATCAGAAGCTGATGCGCGACATCAGAACCGCGATAGAAAACGGTCGCCTGACAGAATTCAGGCAGGAATTTTATGCCCTTCGGGAAACCCCGATAGACTGATCTTGGTCATTGCTATCGGTGACTCTGCCGGCTGTGGCATAATCGGTTTCTTTTTATTGTTGAACTTGAGGACACATGATGGACTTTTTCATTTCTGCTGCCCATGCTGGTGCTGTTGAAAGTCAGGCTGCGGCATCTCCCGGTCTGCTCGACTTTGCTTTCCCTATCCTGCTGCTGGTGCTGTTCTACGTCATGCTGATTCGTCCCCAGCAAAAACGGGCGAAAGAGCACCGTGCCATGCAATCTGCACTGTCAAAAGGTGACGAAGTGGTCACAGATGGCGGCCTGATGGGCAAGATTCTGGAAATCACGGACAACGCGATCACAGTTCAGATTGCTGAGGGCGTTGAAGTTAAAGTGCGCCGTGAATCAATCAATGCTGTGTTGCCTAAAGGTACACTGAAAAAGCTGTAATCCTCCCACCTGAAAAACGGTTTCAAAAACCAGGAATTTATAATGAACCGATATCCAATGTGGAAGAACCTGCTGGTTCTTATCGTACTGATTGTTGCCACTATTTTTGCCATGCCCAATCTGTTTGGTGATGATCCGGCGGTGCAGATTTCGGCAGGTCGGTCCGCCACAGTGGATCTGGCGCTGGCTGACACAGCCGAAACCGCGCTGAAAGAAGCCGGAATCGACTATAAAGGCATCGAACTGGAAGATGACAAGCTGCTGGTTCGACTGACATCAGCCGACAGCCAGTTGCAGGCCAAGGAAGTACTGAACCAGACGTTGACCGGTGATTACATTATCGCACTGAATCTGGCACCAACGACGCCGGATTGGCTGGCATCGCTGGGCGCTGAGCCAATGAACCTGGGTCTTGATCTGCGGGGCGGCGTGCACTTCCTGATGGAAGTCGACATGTTTGCGGCAGTCAAACAAGCGCTGGATGGTTATGGCAGTGACCTGAGATTGCTGTTGCGTGATGAAAAAATCCGCTACAAGCAAATCAAAGTGGAAGAGCAGCAGCTCATCGTCGTATTCCGCAATGCAGAAGATCGCGATGCGGCAGAGACGCTCATCAGTAATGAAATTAATGCGTTACTGGTCAATACGGCAGAGGACACAACCGACCCTGCCCTGGTGATGCAACTTGATGACGTGAATCTGCGGGAAACCAAACGCCTGGCCTTGCAGCAGAACATCACCACACTGCGCAACCGGATCAACGAACTGGGGGTGGCAGAGCCGACCGTTCAGCAGCAGGGTGAAAACCGTATCGTGGTGCAACTGCCCGGTGTTCAGGATACCGCTCAGGCCAAGAAAATTCTGGGTGCCACCGCGACGCTGGAATTCCGCCTGGTCGATTTTGAGAGTGATGTTCAGGATGCGGTCAACGGCCGTGTACCACCGAATTCCGAACTGTTTTATCACCGTGACGGCCGGCCTTATCTGCTCAACAAGCGGGTGATGCTGACCGGTGAACATGTCATCAACGCACAGTCCACACTGGACCCGCAGTCGGGTTCGCCAGCGGTATCGGTCACCCTGGACGGGAAAGGGGCGCGGATCTTCAGTAATATCACCCGCGACAACATCGGTAACCCGATGGCGGTGGTGTTTATTGAGTCCAAAACAGAAACCAAGGAAATCGATGGCGAACTGACAAAAGTCCGCCGCCAGGTGCCTGAAATTATCAATGTCGCGACCATCCGCGATCAGTTGAGTAAAAAATTCCAGATTACCGGACTCGATAGTACAACCGAAGCGCGTGATCTCGCACTGCTGCTGCGTGCCGGTGCCCTGGCGGCGCCGATTGAAATCGTCGAAGAGCGTACCGTCGGTCCGAGCCTGGGTCAGGACAATATCGACCAGGGCTTTGCCTCGGTCATGATCGGTTTTGCCTTTGTTCTGGTGTTCATGTTGCTCTGGTATAAAGTCTTCGGCTTTGTCGCCAACCTGGCCCTGGCTGCCAACCTGATTTTCATCGTGGCGCTGCTGTCGATGCTGCAGGCGACCCTGACCTTGCCGGGTATTGCGGGTATCGTGTTGACAGTTGGTATGGCGGTAGATGCCAACGTGCTCATCTTTGAGCGGATCCGCGAGGAGCTCAGAAATGGCAACAGTCCGCAAGCCAGTATTAACAGTGGTTATGGTAAAGCGTTCTCGACCATCGCCGACGCCAATATCACCACCCTGATTGCAGCGATTGTCCTGTTCGGCTTTGGGACCGGTTCGATCAAAGGCTTTGCCGTGACCCTGTCACTCGGGATTATTACCTCGATGTTTACCGCGATCATGGGCACACGTTCCGTGGTCAACCTGATTTACGGTCGTCAGCATAAACCCAAGCTGTCAATTTAGGATTTACCAGACATGCAGTTTTTATCCAACGAAACCCATATCAATTTCATGTCGAAACGCCTGCTGGCAGCGGTGTTTTCGATCATTTTAGTTATTTTATCCGTCGGCTCTCTGGTGACGCAGGGCCTGAACTTCGGTATCGACTTCACTGGCGGTACCATGATCGAGTTGGGCTACAAGGAGCAGGTCGACCTTAACCAACTTCGTCAGGATCTTTCTGAGGGCGGTTATCCGGAAGCGACGGTGCAGAACTTCGGTTCAATCCATGATGTGCTGATTCGTCTGCCAGTGATTGAAACCCAGAATATGGCCGAGCTCAGCAATGAAGTCGTGGCGATGCTACAGAGTAAAAACGAGACCGAAATTGATGTGCGCCGGGTCGAGTTTGTCGGCCCGCAGGTTGGTGATGAATTGACCGAGCAGGGTGGACTGGCCATGCTCTATGCCCTCATCGGTATTCTGATCTATGTATCGCTGCGCTTTGAATATCGTTTCGCTATCGGTTCGGTGGTGGCATTGATACATGACGTTGTCATCACCCTAGGCTTTTTCTCGCTCACGCGTATCGAGTTTGACCTGACAGTATTGGCAGCGATTCTGGCGATTATTGGTTACTCGCTTAACGATACCATCGTGGTGTTCGACCGGATCCGTGAAACCTTCTTGCGGATGCGTAAAGGCACATCAGTGGAAATTGTCAACGCCGCCCTGAACGATACACTGAGCCGGACGTTGATGACGTCCTTGACGACATTGCTGGTGGTGATGGCGTTGTTCATTTTTGGCGGTGAGGTCATTCATGCCTTCTCGATAGCCTTGCTGTTCGGCATTGTGATTGGTACTTACTCGTCTATCTACATTGCCAGTAACACCATCCTGGTAATGGGGGTCAGCAAGGAAGATCTGCTACCACCAGTGAAAGAAGATGATGAGAATGTGAATCCTGACGGTAGTCAGGTCTAATGGCATGGCGATTACAAAAAAGCCCGGGTTTACCGGGCTTTTTTATGAAAAGGAGTGGCGATCACGAAAGCGCAGGGCCTTGCTGATAAAGGTCGGAGACTGATGCCGTCGACGGGACTCCAGGGTGATGACATTTTGACTGTTTTCAGCGAGTTCGCGTTGTGCGGCTTCTTCCACTGTTTCTACGCTGAGGATCCGGCAATGCGCAAGCTGGCAGTGATAGCTGCTGAAGGTGGCCAGTTCTTCCAGCCCCTCCATCACCAGGCGCATTTCAAGTTCCAGGGATTTATCCGTCATAGTCCAATACCTACCGAGTTATTCTTAGTATCGGTCGCAGGCAGGCTGACTTGAGTATTTACTGCAAATTAATCCTGTCTGGGCCAGGGTTTTTGGGGAGCGGCGTTTATCAGCATAGAAAGGCCCGGATTTAACACTTTGTTCACTGCAGGTGACGGGGTATCATGCCTCCATGATTTTATTGCAGCGTTTCTTTCAGATCTGCCTTTTTAAGGCAGGCCCCGCGGATGTGCCGGCATCTCACTGGTTGTTGAAACTGGTTTGTCTGATTTATTTTTCCATAGGTGCCATGGTCAGCCATGTGGATCATCCCTGGTCCGCCGCGCTCTCAGCCAGTCTCAGTGATACACTGCTTTTACTTGCTGTCTGCTGGTTACTGCTCTCAGTTCGTGGCTTTAGCGAACGTTTTCTACAGACAGCCACGGCGATGGCCGGCACCGGTGCCATTATGGGGCTGTTTGGTTTGCCGGTTTTCATACTTTTCCGCCAGTTTGAGGGGCAGGGTCAACTCACCAGTCTGATATTGCTCTTGGTTTTGATTCTGATGTTCTGGAGTCTGTTTATTACCGCCCATATTTTCCGTCACTCACTGGAAATCAGGCCCGGCATGGCCGCCATTCTGACCGTGGCCTATACCATTTTGTCACTGGTCGTGGTGGGGCTGACTATTTCCGGTATCGCCGTTGATCCGGAATTCGCTGGCTGATCCTGCTTTGTTATTCTCTGGGGTGCATTGATGCATATTCATATTCTCGGTATCTGCGGTACGTTTATGGGCGGTCTTGCGCTATTGGCGAGAGAACTGGGCATCACCGTCAGCGGCAGTGATACCAATGTCTACCCGCCGATGAGCGATCAACTGGCTTCGGCCGGCATTGATGTGATGGAGGGCTATGAACCCGCTCATCTGGAACCGGCACCGGATCTGGTGGTGATGGGCAATGCCATGACCCGCGGTAACCCGGCGGTGGAATATGTCCTTAATAAAGGTCTGCCTTATGTCTCCGGGCCGCAATGGCTGGCAGAAAATGTACTGCGTGGTCGCTGGGTGCTGGGCGTATCGGGTACCCATGGCAAGACTACGACGAGTAGTCTGCTGGCCTGGATACTGGAACACGCCGGTATGTCGCCGGGTTTTTTGATTGGCGGCGTGCCGGATAATTTCGGTGAAACAGCCAGACTCGGCAACACGCCTTTTTTTGTAATCGAGGCGGATGAATATGACACGGCCTTTTTCGATAAACGCTCCAAGTTTGTTCACTATCAGCCACGCACGCTGATCATCAATAATCTCGAGTTTGATCATGCCGATATTTTTGATGATCTGGCGGCGATTCAGAAACAGGTCCACCACCTGGTCAGAACTGTGCCTTCTGAGGGGCTGATTGTTTCACCGCAGGAAAAGGCCATTGATCAGGTATTCGAAATGGGCTGCTGGACCCCCAGACAGATACTGGGTCATGACGGCGACTGGCAGGCCGATTTACTCAATAAAGACGGCAGTGAGTTTGAGGTTCGCTTCGAAGACCAGACCGCGATTGTTCGCTGGAATATGCTGGGGCAGCATAATGTCAGCAATGCGCTTGCCGCTATCGCCGCCGCCCGTCATGTGGGTGTGACTCTGGAACATGCGGCCAAAGCTTTATCTGAGTTTGTCGGCGTCAAACGCCGGCTGGAACTGCGCGGTGAAGTCGACAATATCCGTGTCTATGATGATTTTGCCCATCACCCGACGGCGATTGCCACCACGATTGCCGGACTGCGGGCGCGTATCGGTAACCGCAAACTGGTCGCAGTATTGGAACCGAGATCCAATACGATGAAAATGGGCGTGCATCAGGATGCCTTGGCGCAGTCACTGATCCAGGCCGACCGGGTGCTGCTGTTTCAGGATGCCGGTCTCAAGTGGTCTCTGAAACAGGTCACCGAGAGTCTGGGCGATCATGTCAGTGTGCATGATTCCGTGGATGGCATCGTCACAGCGCTGCAGAAAGAAGCGGGGCAGGGCGATGAAATTCTGGTCATGAGTAACGGCGGCTTCGGTGGTATCCACCAGAAAATTCTGGAGGCGTTGGCATCACGATGACCGATAATAAACAGATTGCACTCGCTATTACCGGGGCCTCAGGCGCGCCCTACGCAAAACGATTACTGGAAATTTTGCTGCAAAGCGGCATCACCGTGCACCTGATGATTTCAGCTGCGGGCCGTATTGTGCTGGCAGATGAACTGGACTGGAAACTGCCTGCCCGTGCCGGAGATGTTCAGACTCTTCTCAGTGAGCAGTTCCAGTGTCAGCCTGAGCAGCTAAAAGTCTATGGTGAACAGCAGTGGTCCGCACCGCTGGCAAGTGGCTCACACCGGGTGCCAACGATGATTGTCTGCCCCTGCACCATGGGCACTTTGTCAGCGATTGCCTGTGGCCAGAGCGATAATTTGATTAATCGTGCCGCGGATGTGATGCTGAAAGAGAATCGCAAATTAATCTTGGTGCCAAGGGAAGCGCCGTTTTCTGCCATTCACCTGGAAAATATGCTGAAACTGGCGCGACTGGGCGTTTGCATTTTGCCGCCCAGCCCCGGGTTTTATTTCCGACCGGGCAGCCTGCAGGAAGTGGTGGATTTTGTGGTCGCCCGTATTCTGGATCAGACCGGTATTGAACACAGCCTGATGCCACGCTGGGGCGAATAGTCCGGACAGGACAAGGCAGCCAAGTCGCGTATAATGCTGGCTTAGAATAAACAGCAGGGAAATCATGTCTGATATCGAAATCGCACAACAGGCAACGATGCAGGAAGTGACCGGCCTTGCCGGAGAGCGACTGGGCATTGCCTCGGAACATCTCGATCCCTACGGTCGCTACAAGGCCAAAGTCTCTCTGGATGTGCTGGATGAACTGGCCGATCGTCCCGACGGGAAACTGATACTGGTGACCGCGATCAGTCCGACCCCGGCCGGTGAAGGCAAAACCACCACCACCATTGGTTTGAGTGACGCACTCAACCGCATCGGCAAACAATCTCTGGTCTGTGTCCGCGAGCCATCAATGGGGCCCTGTTTCGGTGTCAAGGGCGGTGCCGCCGGCGGCGGTTATGCTCAGGTCGTGCCGATGGAGGATATCAATCTGCATTTCACCGGTGACCTGCATGCGATTGCTGCAGCGCACAATCTGTTGGCAGCGATGATCGATAACCATATCCACCACGGTAATGACTTGCAGCTCGATGCCCGCCGTATTGCCTGGCAGCGGGTGCTGGATATGAACGATCGCGCGCTGCGCGATATTGTCGTCGGTATGGGCGGCACTGCTAATGGTTATTTGCGTGAAGACCGTTTTGATATTGTTGTCGCCTCCGAGGTCATGGCGATTTTCTGCCTGTCCAATTCTTTACAGGAACTCAAAACCCGGCTGGGTGAGATTTTGATAGGCTACTCCACCGACGGCACGCCACGCTATGCCCGAGAGCTTCAGGCGCACGGTGCCATGGCCGCGCTGCTGAAAGAAGCGATTAAGCCCAACCTGGTGCAGACCCTGGAAAATAATCCAGCCTTTGTCCATGGCGGTCCCTTCGCTAACATCGCTCATGGCTGTAACTCGGTGGTTTCTACCAAGATGGCTCTGAAACTCAGTGATTATGTGGTGACCGAAGCTGGGTTTGGTGCTGATCTGGGCGCGGAAAAGTTTATCAATATCAAGTGCCGCAAAGCCGGTATTAAACCGGATATGGCGGTCGTTGTCGCCACCGTGAAAGCATTAAAATACCACGGCGGTCTGGGCCTGAAAGAACTGGGCAAAGAGAATCTTGATGCCCTTAAAGCTGGCCTCAGAAATCTGCAGCGGCACCTGAATAATCTGCAACAGGAATTCGGCCTGCGCTGCGTGGTGGCTATCAATCATTTTGTGAATGACACCGATGCCGAGATTGCACTGATTCAGTCTGCGGTGAAAGACATGGGTGCCGAAGCGATCCTGGCCAGACACTGGGCCAATGGTGGCGCCGGAGCGGAAGAACTGGCCCAGCGTGTTGTTGCTATGCTGGAACAGGACGCCGAGGCCTGTGAATTCCTCTATGCCGATGAACTGCCACTGTGGGACAAAATTAGCTCAGTTGCCAAGCGACTCTACGGCGCTGGCCAGGTTGTGGCCGATAAAAAAGTCATGGACAAAATCAGCATGCTTAACGAGCAGCATGGTGATATTCCGGTCTGCATGGCGAAAACGCCTTATTCCTTCAGTAGCGATGCTAATCTGCGCGGTGTGGCAGACGGACACACCCTGACGGTTCGTGATGTCAGACTGTCACATGGTGCTGGTTTTCTGGTCGTACTCTGTGGTGATGTCATGACCATGCCCGGGCTGCCCAAGCGTCCGGCAGCAGAGCGGATTGATATTGATGATCAGGGGCAGATCACCGGGTTGTTCTGATACTGCCGCCGCAGGGCTTTCTCAATCAGCCTGCAATTAAGTTATTTGTAACTCTGGTTCAAGTTTTAAGCCCGAATGCTCTCTATCCAAGCTGGGACGCTGCCGCGGGGCGTTCATTTATTTTGTTTGCCCAAAATAAACGAACCAAAGAAAAAGGCACCCGCTATTGCCTTCATCCAAAAATTAACCTTCTTTGATGGCGTGGTCGACAACTCGCTACGCTCAAACACTCGACCACTTAACCCATCAAACAAGCCTAATTTTTGGCGGCAATAACACGGGGCGAAAAGCGTTCCCTATTTCCCCTTTGTGCTGACGAGTAGCGCAGGGGTATCTGGATAAGGATTGGGCAGTGTCTGATTCGTGGCATCCCTGCCACTCACCCTTCGGGCGCCCCTGTCGTCCAAATTTGTTCCAGACAAATTTGTGAGCGCAGCGAGTTTTGTCCAATCCCAAGATAAACCGAGCAACGCAGTGAAGCCGCAGGCCAGCACAGTGGGGCGGCCTAGGGTTGTTAGGGATTTGGCCGCGCAAATCCCTGACTCGCCCTCAAGGCGAAATCTGTATCTGAAAGATTAAATGTTTTTGAGTAGTGGAAACCGGAGGAGGTCTGAATAAGCTGCTAAATCCCCCGGTGCTTCTTTATCAAATCATAAGCCACCTGAATCTCCTTGGCCTGCTCGGTGGCGACCGCGATCATATCTTCCGGCACACCCTGGCCGGTTAATTTATCCGGATGATACTGGCTCATCAGTTTGCGGTAGGCACGTTTGATTTCCTGATTACTGGCTTCTTTGCTGACGCCCAGCGCTTTGTAGGCATCATCCAGGTCGCTGGCGCTGGAGCGCCCGGGCTGACGATACTGCTGCTGCCCGCTGGAGAAGTGAGCCTGACTCAACACCATTTCCAGAATGCGCTTGAATTCTGCCTGACTGTAGCCGAGATGGGCGGCAATCTGCTCCAGAATCTGGCGTTCAGATGGATCCAGCTGACCGTCAGCGAGCGCCATGACGGTGAGATAGACCAGCAGCACCTGTCTCAGATTAAAGCTGCGGCCGCAGTGGGTCATGAAGTTGTCCAGTGTCGGCTTGATATCGAAGCCAGGGTCGGCACCGCGTTTGAACTGGCGAATTGCTTCCTGACGATGTTCAGCCGACATCCCCATTTTCTGGATAAAAGCTTCGACGTGATCAATCTCAATCTGGGAGATGCGGCCATCGGCTTTGGCCAGTTTGCCCATCAGTACAAACACGGTTTCCAGAAATACCGCCTGGCGTTGCTGCGACTTGAGTGGGTTCAGACTGAAATTGAACTGCGGCATGCGGCCGGTGATGGCGGCATAGATTAGGCCAATGATAACGCCGAAAACGGCAAGAACCAGAATACCCAGTCCCATCGTGCCCAGCAGGATAATGCCCAGAATCAGGGCGATAAATCTAAACATAAGCGTTAATTTCTATTGCTAAGACTGAAATAGAGCAGGGCGATACCCCATATTCCGAATACCCAGCTCAATATGGGCAGGCCGCCGAGCATGGTGGGGGCATAGCCATCCAGCCCCTTCATCACGGCGGCGCCGACCAGAAAAGCCGCGCCGCTGGTTGCTGCGGCCGTGCGGTAACTGGACTGGCGGATTTCCTGTTGCAGTTTCTCCAGATCGCTGGAGGATAAATTCACATGCAGTTTGCCTTGCTGGGCCTTATTGCTTAAATCATGCAGCAGACGCGGCATCTGCGGCAGGGTTTCAGCCCAGTGTGGCGCTTCCTGTTGCAGGGTTTTCATCGCTGCTTTCCAGCCCAGTTTTTCTTTCATCCAGTGTTCAAGAATGGGTTTGGCACTTTGCCACAAATCCAGATCCGGGTATAGCTCACGACCCAGACCTTCGATATTAAGCAGGGTTTTCTGCAGTAGGACCAGCTGTGGCTGCACTTCCATGTTAAAGCGGCGCGCAGTCTGAAACAGTCTTAACAGCAACTGACCGAAAGAAATATCTTTCAGTGGCCGGGCAAAAATCGGTTCACAGACACTGCGGATAGCTGCTTCGAACTCATCGAGTCGAGTATTGGCCGGTACCCAGCCAGATTGAATATGCAGTTCGGCAACCCGCCGGTAATCATGATTGAAAAAGGCCAGGAAGTTTTCTGCCAGATAGCGCTGATCATCGGGTGACAGCGTGCCCATAATGCCGAAGTCAACGGCAACGTAGCGTGGGTTTTCCGGGTCGTTGATGTCGACCATAATGTTGCCCGGATGCATATCAGCATGGAAGAAACTGTGTTTGAACACCTGGGTGAAGAAGATTTCGACCCCGATTTCAGCCAGTCTGGCCATATTCACGCCACGATCTCTCAGCCCCTGCACATCGCTGATGGGCATGCCGTAAATGCGTTCCTGTACCAACAGGTTGGTGCGGGTCAGGGACCAGTAAACCCTGGGCACGTAGAGCAGTTTGGTGCCCTCAAAATTGCGCTGCAGCTGCGAGGCAGAAGATGCTTCACGTAGCATATCCAACTCGTCGAACAGGTTCTTTTCCAGTTCGGCAACAATTTCTCTGGGGCGCAGACGTTTACCTTCCGACCAGTAACGCTCGGCAAAACCGGCGATGGTATAGAGCAAATCGATATCGCGGCGGATCAGTGGTTCGATACCCGGGCGGACCAGTTTGATGACCACTTCTTCGCCGTTAACCAACCGGGCGGCATGGACCTGGGCGATCGAGGCAGAGGCCAGGGGCTCCGGTTCGATATGCGCGAAATGATTATTAAGCGGTTCATCATAAGCCTGCTCAATCAGTTCGCGGGCCTGCTCGGCGGGGAAGGGCGCGACCTGATCCTGTAATTTAGCGAGGGAGTCGGCCACATCAGGTGGCAGCAAGTCGCGGCGTGTAGACAGAACCTGGCCGAACTTAACAAAAATCGGCCCCAGGTCCTGTAATGCCACCCGTAATCGTTCACCACGTGGCAGGCCACTGGAACGGCGCCAGCGGTTGGGAGACAGGAAGCTGAGATAGCGTAGCGGTCTGAGCAGATGAATCGCCTTAATCACCTCATCCAGACGGTGTCTGGCCAGCACATGATTAATTTGAATCAGTCGGGCAAACTGACTGGCCTTCATTCAGGGCTCCTTATGGTTGTGCTGAGTGAGATCATGACTTGTTTTCCAGCCGCTTAATCCGCGCTTCGAGGCGATCACAGTCGGCACGGAGTCTGTCAACAGCCTGCATATAGTCTTCAATCTGAATTTTATCCGGCAATAACTGGGCTTCTTCGCGCAGGTATTCAGACAGGCTTTGTTGCAGAGACTGGCTGCTGTCGCGTAGCCAGCCGAAACCCTGCCGCAGGCCGTAGGCGAGTGGTTGCGCAACCACATCACCGGTGATTCTGGCCAGTTGCTGTTCCCAGTCGAAATCAAACCCGTCCAGCAGATCCTGTAATTGCTTGGCAAACTGGACATCACCATGAATACGGATTTCTGAAGAAAACAGATTATCCGGGTGCTCGCCCAGTTTAAGCAGGGAAAAGCTGCTGCCGGCGATAAGCAGGTCTGTGCCTTCATCATCATTGTGACTTAATTTGATGGATTGCCGGTCAAAAGTAATGTGAACAAACTGATGCAGGTCGGTGATGTGAACCACGATGGTTCGCTGTTCAAAAGCCTTGAGACGATCGCAGGTATCCGGATCCTGCCGCAGCGCAGCATTCACAGCCCGTTCAATCGGTGTCAGCAGGCCCGCCATATCAGAATTTGTATCCCCGGTGCAGCGCCACAATACCGGCAGTCATATTGTGATACTGAGTTCGTTCGAAACCTGCGGTATCCATCATCTGTTTCAGGGTGTCCTGGTCCGGATGCATGCGGATGGATTCCGCCAGGTAGCGGTAACTGTCCTCGTCGCCGGTAATGACTTTGCCGATTCTGGGCAGCAGGTGGAAAGAATAGGCATCGTAAGCCTTGGCCAGCCAGTCGGCAGGTTTGGAAAATTCCAGTACCATCAATTGACCGCCGGGTTTGAGCACCCGATACATCGAGGCCAGTGCCTTATCCTTATCGGTCACATTACGCAGGCCGAAGGCCATGGTAATGCAATCAAAGCTGTTATCAGGGAACGGCAGTGCCTCGGCATTGGCCTGCACATACTCGATATTGCCGACCACGCCATCATCAGTCAGCCGGTCCCGGCCGACACTGAGCATGGAGGCATTGATATCGGCCAATACCACTTTTCCGCTGTCACCGACCATCTCTGAAAATTTGCGGGTCAAATCACCCGTGCCACCGGCCAGGTCCAATACTTTTGCACCACGTCTGACACCACTGTTATTGACGGTAAACCACTTCCACAGGCGGTGAATGCCCATCGACATCAGATCATTCATCAGATCGTATTTGCCGGCGACAGAATGAAAAACCTCGGCAACGTGACGGGCTTTGTCCGAGACCGGGACTTGGCGGTAACCAAAATGGGTGGTGTCTTTGTGTTCCATGTTTGTCCTAATGACGATGATGACCGGCGTCAGCCAGGCGTTGTAGGTAGTCCTGCCACAGCGCGTCCTGATTGGTGGCGAGATCGTACAGATAATCCCATGAATACAGACCACTGTCATGGCCATCATCGAAATAAATCTTAATGGCGTAATGGCCCACTGGTTCTATCTGATTGATGCCCACATTTTCCTTGTCAGTCTGTAACACTTCCTGACCGGGTCCATGACCGCGTACTTCTGCAGATGGCGAGAAGACCCGCAGATATTCGGCAGTCAGCTTATATTGTTGGTCCCCATAAGCCAGCCCCAGGCTTTTGGACTGCTTATGCAGGGTGATTTCAGTTGGAATTGCGTGTTCGGACATTGTGCTTCCTACAGTATGTAACGGGACAGATCTTCATCCTGTGCCAGTTCGCCCAGCTGTTTATCAACATAGGCTTTATCGACAGTCACCCGGAAGTTCAGTTCACTACCGGCGTTATAGGAAATATCTTCCAGCAGTCTTTCCAATAGTGTGTGCAGTCGGCGGGCACCGATATTCTCGGTCTTTTCATTGACCTCCCAGGCCAGCTCGGCAATACGCTGGATACCGTCGTCGGTAAACTCGAGTTCCACACCTTCGGTCCCCATCAGGGCGACGTACTGTTCTGTCAGAGAAGCATCGGGTTCGGTGAGGATACGGACGAAATCGGCGCTGGTCAGGGCATCCAGTTCCACCCGGATAGGCAGGCGACCCTGCAGTTCCGGTATCAGATCAGAAGGTTTGCTCAGATGGAAGGCGCCGGAAGCGATGAACAGAATGTGATCGGTTTTGATCATGCCGTATTTGGTCTGCACCGTGCTGCCCTCAACCAGTGGTAGCAAGTCACGCTGAACACCAGCCCGTGAGACATCGGCACTACCACTGCCTTCACCGCGGCCAGTAATTTTGTCGATTTCATCGAGAAACACGATGCCATTCTGTTCCACGCTGTCGAGCACTTCAGCCTTAAGTTCTTCCTCATTGATAAGTTTCAAGGCTTCCTCTTCAGCCAGTTGACGCATGGCTTTGGCGACAGTCAGTTTGCGCGTGCTTTTGCGTTGCTGGCCCATGTTCTGAAACATCTCCTGCAACTGGTTGGTCATCTCCTCCATGCCAGGTGGAGACATGATTTCAACACCGACTTGTGGCGCGTTGAGTTCCAGTTCGACTTCGCGGTCATCGAGTTTGCCTTCGCGCAGCATTACCCGGAAGCGCTGGCGGGTAGATGAATCCTCGTCGGACTCAACGTCCCGTGCAGGGCGTAGCAGAGCATCCAGAATACGTTCTTCAGCAGCATCTTCAGCTTTATTTTTCACTGACTTAATGGCTTTTTCCCGCAACAGCTTCATCGCAGTTTCCGCCAGGTCACGGATGATGGACTCAACATCGCGACCGACGTATCCCACTTCCGTGAATTTAGTGGCTTCCACCTTGATAAAGGGCGCATCAGCCAGGGCTGCCAGCCGACGGGCGATCTCAGTTTTGCCGACACCGGTGGGGCCAATCATCAGAATGTTCTTGGGGGTGACTTCCTGTTGCAGTTCATGACCGAGTTGTTTGCGCCGCCAACGATTACGCAGCGCAATGGCGACAGCTTTCTTGGCTGCTTCCTGGCCGATAATGCGTTTATTAAGTTCGTGGACGATTTGTTTTGGAGTCAGAGATTGCATAGTCATTAATTATTGGAATCCAACGTTTCAATAGTGAGGTTGTGATTGGTATAGATGCAGATGTCGGCGGCAATATTCAAGCCTTTCTCAACAATCTCGCGGGCAGATAATTCGGTGTTCTCCGCTAAGGCTGTTGCTGCCGCCTGGGCAAAGGGGCCGCCGGAACCGATGGCAATCAGTCCCTGCTCGGGTTCGATCACATCACCGTTACCGGAAATAATCAGAGATACCTCGTGATCAGCGACAGCCAGGAGCGCTTCGAGCCGCCGCATCATACGGTCAGTACGCCAGTCCTTGGCCAGTTCCAAGGCACTGCGGGTCAGATTGCCCTGGTGCTTTTCCAGTTTGCCTTCGAAACGTTCAAACAAAGTAAAAGCATCTGCGGTGCCGCCGGCAAAACCAGCAATCACTTTGCCGTGGTAGAGACGACGTACTTTGCGGGCATTGCCTTTCATAATAGTGTTGCCGAGACTGACCTGACCATCGCCGCCGATCACAACCTGGCCGTCACGACGGTACGAGAGAATAGTCGTACCACGGTACTGCTCCATAAATGACTCCTGTGAAAATTAGGCTGTAAAGAAGAGCCGATTAGTATACTATGTTGGGTTTGGCGCTGCAGTGTGTCGGGGAGAATGTCAGTTCTACCCATGCAAATAAGCGGCTTCTTGGAAATTGGCTGATTTTAAGTGTTGACAACGGTCAGGCTTTTCCGGAAAATGCCACTTCTTTTAGTGGAGGGGTTCCCGAGTGGCCAAAGGGATCAGACTGTAAATCTGACGGCTCCGCCTTCGGAGGTTCGAATCCTCCCCCCTCCACCATTTAGTATTTGCGAGTTTACTATTAAGCGGGTGTAGTTCAATGGTAGAACTCCAGCCTTCCAAGCTGACTACGTGGGTTCGATTCCCATCACCCGCTCCATTTTCTGCTTGGAAGATACAGTAAAAAGAATTCGGCCCGCATAGCTCAGTCGGTAGAGCGCATCCATGGTAAGGATGAGGTCATCAGTTCGATTCTGATTGCGGGCTCCATAATTGATTTTGATTAGGCAGGTTGTTCCTGCCTGTTTGATTTTTTGACATTAAAAAATTATTGGCGGGGAGACTGGTCATGTCTAAAACAAAATTTGAACGTTCTAAACCCCACGTCAACGTGGGCACTATCGGTCACGTTGACCATGGTAAAACCACTTTGACAGCAGCGCTGACCAAAGTATTGGGTGAAGCTTCTGGTGGTGAGTTCAAGGACTATGCGGATATCGATAACGCACCTGAAGAACGTGAGCGTGGTATTACCATTGCAACCGCCCACGTTGAGTACGAAACTCCAAACCGCCACTACGCTCACGTAGACTGCCCAGGTCACGCCGACTATGTTAAAAACATGATCACCGGCGCGGCTCAGATGGACGGCGCCATCCTGGTTGTAAACGCAGCTGATGGCCCGATGCCACAAACCCGTGAGCACATTCTGCTGTCTCGTCAGGTTGGCGTTCCGTACATCATCGTATATCTGAACAAAGCAGACATGGTTGATGATGCTGAGCTGATCGAACTGGTTGAAATGGAAGTTCGTGAACTGCTTGACACCTATGACTTCCCAGGTGATGACACGCCAATCATCGTCGGTTCTGCGCTGAAAGCACTGGAAGGCGACACCAGCGAAATCGGTGCTCCTTCTATCATCAAGCTGGCCGAAGCGATGGACGAGTATTTCCCAGAGCCAGAGCGTGCTGTTGACGGTGCGTTCCTGATGCCGATTGAAGACGTATTCTCAATCTCTGGTCGCGGTACTGTTGTGACCGGTCGTGTTGAGCGCGGCATCGTTAAAGTGGGTGACGAGCTGGAAATCGTGGGTATCAAAGACACCCAGAAAACCACTTGTACTGGTGTTGAAATGTTCCGCAAACTGCTGGACCAAGGTCAAGCCGGTGACAACGTTGGTGTTCTGCTGCGTGGTACTAAGCGTGAAGAAGTTGACCGTGGCCAGGTTCTGGCTCACCCGGGTACTATCACGCCACACACTGAGTTTGAAGCGGAAGTTTACATCCTGTCGAAAGATGAAGGTGGTCGTCATACCCCATTCTTTAATGGCTATCGTCCACAGTTCTACTTCCGTACCACCGACGTAACTGGTGCATGTGAACTGCCATCAGGTACTGAAATGGTTATGCCAGGTGATAACGTCAAAATGGACGTAACTTTGATCGCACCAATCGCGATGGAAGAAGGCCTGCGTTTTGCTATTCGTGAAGGTGGCCGCACCGTTGGTGCCGGTGTCGTCAGTAAGATCACGAAGTAAGCTGAAGGATGCCACCATGCTGAGCGCATCGGCGCTCAGCATTTTTGAGAGCATAGGATAGGCCAGTAGCTCAATTGGCAGAGCGACGGTCTCCAAAACCGTAGGTTGGGGGTTCGATTCCCTCCTGGCCTGCCATCTTATGTTTTCCTCAAAACGGATAATTATCGAATAATAATGGCAGACAACATCAAATTAATAGTCGCAGTCGTCTTAATGGCGGCTGCGATTGCTTTGTTTTATACCTACTCAGAGTATTCAACATTGCTTCGCGTCCTCGGTCTGTTGGCTGTGGCAGGTATTTCCTTGTTCATCGCATCTAAGACGGCTGTTGGTGCAAACACGCTGTCTTACATACGTGATACCAATATCGAAGTGCGAAAAGTGGTCTGGCCAACACGCCAGGAAACACTGCAAACCACATTGGTTGTCATTTTGATGGTCATGCTTGTCGCGCTGATGCTGTGGGGTATCGATTCTATTCTGGGTTGGGCGGTCCGCGCTCTGACGCTATAATACAGGGTTCCTAATGAGCAAACGTTGGTATGTCATTCAAGCTTATTCAGGCTTTGAAGCACAAGTGAAACGTTCTCTTGAAGAGCGCATTAATCGTCTTGGCCTGCAGGATAAGTTTGGCGAAATTCTGGTTCCGACTGAAGAAGTCGTGGAAATGAAAGAAGGCCAGAAGCGTAAAAGTGAACGCAAATTCTTCCCCGGCTACGTGCTGGTGAATATGGAAATGGATGATGAAACCTGGCACATCGTGAATGATCTGCCTCGCGTCCTGCGTTTTATCGGGGGTACTGGTGACCGCCCGGCGCCAATCAGCGAAGCAGAAGCCAATACCATTCTGCAACGCGTTCAGGATACGGCTGAAAGCCCGCGTCCGAAAGTGTTGTTCGAGCCGGGTGAAGTGGTCCGTGTGATTGACGGTCCGTTTAATGACTTCACCGGTGTTGTAGAAGAAGTGAATTACGAGAAAAGCAAGCTGCGGGTTGAAGTGGTCATCTTTGGCCGCTCAACACCGGTTGAGCTTGAATTCAGCCAGGTCGTCAAAGGCTAGGCTGGCAAAGCAAGTCCAGTTTAACTGGTTTTTATCACTGGGGAGCCGCAAGGCGTTTGTACCCGTAAGGAGTAAACATGGCAAAGAAAATTGAAGCTTATATCAAGCTGCAAGTGCCGGCAGGTGGTGCTAACCCAAGTCCACCGGTTGGTCCTGCTCTGGGTCAGCACGGCCTGAATATCATGGAATTCTGTAAAGCGTTTAACGCGCAGACACAGAACCTGGAAAATGGTCTGCCTATTCCTGTCGTTATCACTGTTTTTAACGACAAGAGCTTTACCTTTGTAACCAAAACCCCGCCAGCTTCTATCCTGCTGAAAAAAGCGGCCGGTCTGAAAAGCGGCAGCAGCCGTCCTAATACCGAGAAAGTCGGTACGGTTACACGTGCACAGTTGGAAGAAATTGCCAACACCAAAATGCCTGATCTGAATGCGGCTGATCTTGAAGCTGCTGTCAAAACGATCGCAGGTACTGCACGTAGCATGGGTCTGAACACGGAGGGTGTTGAGTAATGGCTGCTTTAGGTAAAAGAACACTCGCCATCCGCGAGAAATTGAAAGGCGCTGGTGCCTTTGCTATCGACGACGCTCTGGCATTTGTTAAAGAAAACGCTTCTGCCAAATTCGTTGAGTCTATCGACGTGTCAATTAACCTGGGCGTAGACCCGCGTAAATCTGACCAGGTCGTTCGTAGCTCTACTGTGATGCCAAACGGCACCGGCAAGACCGTTCGCGTTGCTGTTTTCGCCCAGGGCGCTAATGCTGACGCAGCAAAAGAAGCCGGCGCAGACGTCATCGGTTTCGAAGATCTGGCCGAAGACATCAAGAAAGGCAACATGGACTTTGACGTTGTCATCGCCACACCGGATGCGATGCGTATTGTCGGTCAACTGGGCCAGGTTCTGGGGCCTCGTGGCCTGATGCCAAACCCGAAAGTTGGTACGGTTACGCCGAACGTCGCTGAAGCGGTAAAAAACGCCAAAGCCGGCCAGGTTCGCTACCGTACTGACAAGGCAGGTATCATTCACTGCCCAATCGGTAATGCCAGCTTTGAAATTGACGCGCTGCGTCAAAACCTGCAGGCGTTGATCGATGACCTGAACAAGCTGAAGCCGAGCTCAGCCAAAGGTACATACATTAAGAAAATCAGTGTCTCCAGCACCATGGGTGCCGGTGTTACTGTCGATAAATCTTTCCTCGGCTAAGATTTATCAAACGAATTGGACCGCTCGTCACCGTTCTCGGTGGCGAGTCGTCTAAGACCGCAGGTAAGCAATTTTAATTGACCCATGTGAATGGGGCGGCCTGCGCAGACGGGTTCAGCTGCAGAATTTCTGAGTTGGATACCGTAAAGGGGGGAGTGGCAACACTTCCGTTTAGCAACTATTCATCCAGTAATGGATGAACCTAAGGAGGTCTTAGGTGGCTTTAAATCTCGAAGGTAAAAAGGCCGTCGTTGCTGAGGTCTCTGAAGTAGCAAGCAACGCGTTTTCTGCTGTTGCAGCAGAATACCGTGGTTTGACTGTTTCAGAAATGACAGAGCTGCGTGTTGCAGCGCGTAAGGAAAATGTTTACCTGCGCGTTATTCGTAACACACTGGCTCGCCGTGCGGTAGACGGTACTGATTTCGCCTGCATGCAGGAAGGAATGACTGGCCCGCTGGTATTTGGTTTTTCTATGGAAGATCCAGGTGCCGTTGCACGTGTCATGGGTGACTTTGCTAAAAACAACAAAAACCTCGAAGTAAAAATGGTTTCACTGGGCGGCAAACTGCTGCCAGCCAGCGAAATCGAAAAACTGGCTAAGATGCCGACCAAAGAACAGGCAATCAGCATGTTCATGGGTACGCTCAAGGCGCCAATCGAGAAATTTGTTCGTACGCTGCAAGCACCTACCAGCAAGATGGTACGTACGTTCGCGGCTGTCCGCGACGCGAAAGAAGCCGCTTAATCCGAGTTGGATTAGGCAAATTTATAAATTCTGTAAGCTTGAAATAGGTAATTATCATGGCTGTATCTAAAGACGATATCCTGGAAGCAATTTCCAACATGACTGTTGTTGAGGTCGTTGATCTGATCGAAGCAATGGAAGAAAAATTTGGCGTGACTGCTGCAGCACCTGTTGCTGCTGTTGCTGCTGCTCCTGCTGAAGGTGGCGCTGCTGCCGCTGAACAAACTGAATTCGACGTTGTTATGACCAGCTTCGGTGATAACAAAGTCGGCGTCATCAAAGTTGTTCGTGGCATCACTGGTCTGGGCCTGAAAGAAGCCAAAGAAATGGTTGAAGGCGTACCTGCTACAGTGAAAGAAGGCGTTGAAAAAGCTGAAGCAGAAGACCTCGTCAAACAACTGACTGAAGCTGGTGCAGCTGCTGAACTTAAGTAAGCATCGCATCGGTCGCGGTGGTCTGCGGACCACCGCGAAAAAGAAAATGGCTGGTGATTTTGGTCACCGGCCTTTTTCCGTTGCAGGCCGGGCGGTTTTGCCGGTCATTAACAAAACAATCTTTCCTGGATTTCACCGCCGTGAAATCAGGACGTTCTTCGAGGTGTAATACATGGCCTATACGTTTACCGAGAAAAAACGGATTCGTAAAGATTTTGGCAAACGTCCAATTGTCTTGAATGTTCCCAATCTGCTTGCTACGCAGGTTAACTCTTACCAAGACTTCCTGCAAATGGGCGTCGCTGCAGATGAACGCGGGGCAAAAGGGCTACACGCTGCTTTTGAATCAGTGTTCCCTATCAAGAGCCATACCGGCATGGCAGAGCTGCAATATGTCAGCTATCGCCTTGGCACCCCATCATTTGATGTGAAAGAGTGCCAACTGCGCGGTGTCACTTATGCCGCACCTCTGAGAGTCAAAATGCGTCTGGTCATTTATGACAAAGATGCCCCTGCCAAGCAAAAAGTCGTTAAAGACATCAAAGAGCAGGAAGTTTACATGGGTGAAATCCCGCTGATGACCGAGAAAGGTAACTTCGTCATCAACGGTACCGAACGCGTTATCGTGTCGCAACTGCACCGTTCACCCGGTGTGTTCTTCGACAGCGATCGCGGCAAAACTCACTCCTCGGGCAAGATCCTCTATAACGCCCGTGTTATCCCTTACCGTGGTTCCTGGCTCGACTTCGAGTTCGATCCGAAAGATTCTGTCTTCGTCCGTATCGACCGTCGTCGCAAACTGCCTGCCACTATTCTGCTGCGCGCGCTGGGATACAGTAACCAGGAAATGCTGGAAATTTTCTTCAGCAACGATAGCTTTGTCCGTAAGGGCGATGATTTCGAAATGGCGCTGGAACCGGCTCGTCTGCGTGGTCAGTCTGTGCCATTTGATATCGTCGATCCAGACGGTGAAGTGATTGTTGAAGCTGAGCGTCAGATCACCGGCCGTCATATCCGTCGTATGGAAAAAGCCGGTATGAACAGCCTGACCGTACCGACCAGCTTCCTGGTGGGTAAAGTCGTTGCCAAAGATATGGTTGATCCGGAAACCGGTGAGCTGTTGGCTAATGCCAACGATGAAATCACCACAGAGCTGCTGGAAGCCTTTGCTCGTTTCGATATCAATGAAATTGAAACGATCTACTCCAACGATCTGGACGACGGTCCGTTCATGTCGGACACCATGCGTCTGGATGAAACCCGCAGTGAACTGGAAGCCAAAATTGAAATCTACCGCATGATGCGTCCGGGCGAACCGCCGACAGAGGATGCCGCGGAAAATCTGTTTACCAGCCTGTTCTTCACCCTGGATCGTTATGATCTGTCCAGTGTCGGCCGGATGAAATTTAACCGCCGTCTGGGTCGCGAAGAAATGGAAGGCGAGGGCACCCTGTCCAAGGATGATATCCTGGCCGTGTTGAAAGAGCTGATCAAAATTCGTAACGGCAACGGTGTCGTCGATGATATCGATCACCTGGGTAACCGTCGTGTACGTAGTGTTGGTGAAATGGCTGAGAATCAGTTCCGTGTTGGTCTGGTTCGTGTTGAGCGTGCCGTACGTGAGCGTCTGAGCATTGCCGAGTCTGAAGGCCTGATGCCGCAACAGCTGATCAATGCTAAACCTGTCGCTGCAGCGATCAAAGAGTTCTTCGGCTCCAGTCAGCTGTCACAGTTTATGGACCAGAACAACCCGCTGTCAGAAGTCACCCATAAGCGTCGTGTTTCTGCATTAGGCCCGGGTGGTCTGACACGCGAACGTGCCGGCTTTGAGGTGCGTGACGTTCACCCGACTCACTACGGTCGTGTCTGCCCGATCGAGACCCCTGAAGGTCCAAACATCGGTCTGATTAACTCGCTGGCGACTTACGCCCGTACCAACGAATACGGTTTTATTGAAACCCCGTATCGTAAGGTTATCGACACCAAAGCGACTGATGAAATCGTTTATCTGTCTGCCATTGATGAAGGCGAATACAAGATCGCCCAGGCGACAATTGAACTGAATGAAGATGGTTCCATCGCCGAAAACATGGTCCACTGCCGTTACCGTGGTGAATCCTCACTGACACCATCTGAACAGGTGCAGCTGATGGACGTTTCACCACGTCAGGTGGTGTCTGTGGCTGCGTCCTTGATTCCATTCCTGGAACACGATGATGCCAACCGCGCCCTGATGGGTTCTAACATGCAACGTCAGGCTGTACCGACGCTGCGTGCGGACAAGCCGCTGGTTGGTACCGGTATCGAACGTGTTGTGGCACAGGATTCCGGCGTGATGGTTACCGCTAAACGTGGTGGTTTCGTCGACTCTGTTGACGCCAGCCGTATCGTTATTCGTGTTAACGATGATGAGACCGAAGCCGGTGAATCAGGGGTAGATATCTACAACCTGATTAAGTATGCCCGTTCCAATCAGAGCACCTGTATCAACCAGCGTCCGATTGTGAAGCCGGGTGATCAGGTGGCTTCAGGCGATGTACTGGCCGATGGTCCGTCAACCGACAAAGGTGAACTGGCGCTGGGTCAGAATATTCTGGTCGCCTTCATGCCCTGGAACGGTTACAACTTCGAGGATTCCATTCTGGTCTCTGAACGAGTGGTGGAAGAAGATCGCTTCACGACCATTCACATTCAGGAACTGAACTGTCTGGCCCGTGACACCAAACTCGGTACCGAGGAAATCACCAGTGATATTCCGAACGTTAGCGAGAGCGCACTGTCCAAATTAGACGAATCCGGTATTGTCTACGTGGGTGCTGAAGTCAAGCCGGGTGATATCCTGGTGGGTAAAGTGACACCCAAGGGTGAGACCCAGCTGACACCGGAAGAAAAGCTGCTGCGTGCCATTTTCGGTGAAAAAGCCGCAGACGTGAAAGATTCATCCTTACGCGTTCCATCAGGCACTTACGGTACAGTGATTGACGTTCAGGTCTTTACCCGCGACGGCGTGGAAAAGGACGAGCGAACTCAGGAAATCGAAAAGGCCGAACTGGAAAAAGTCTGGAACGACCTTAAAGACCAAAACCGTATCCTGACCGAAGACGTGTTTGCCCGACTGGAGCGAGCGTTGACTGGTAAAGTCGCCGAAGCCGGTCCTGATTTGAAGAAAGGCACCAAGCTTACTAAAGCCTATCTGCAAGGTCTGGAGCATGCGAAATGGTTCGACATTCGGATGGAATCGGAAGAGCTTAATACCCTGCTGGAACAGGCCAACGCCCACCTCAAGCAGTACCGTCAGGAAATGGAGGAAGCGTTTGAACACAAGAAAGAGAAACTGACTTCAGGTCATGATCTGGCACCAGGCGTTCAGCGTATGGTGAAAGTGTTCCTGGCTGTGAAACGTCGTATCCAGCCTGGTGATAAGATGGCGGGTCGTCACGGTAACAAAGGTGTTATTTCCAACATCGTACCGGTTGAAGACATGCCATATACCCAGGATGGCCGTCCGGTCGATATCGTACTGAACCCGTTGGGTGTACCTTCACGGATGAACATCGGTCAGATTCTGGAAGTGCATCTGGGCTGGGCCGCGAAAGGTCTGGGTTACAAGATCCAGGATATGCTGGAACAGCAGAAAGCCGTTTCCGACCTGCGTGAGTTCCTGGACAAGGTCTACAACACCAGTGGTAAGAAAGAAGATCTGGATTCCCTGACTGATGAGGAAATCATCGAGCTGGCGAAGAACCTGAAAGACGGCGTGCCACTGGCGACACCGGTGTTCGACGGTGCCAACGAAAATGAGATCAAGGACATGCTGGAACTGGCCGATCTGCCACGCAGTGGTCAGGCGAAACTGATTGACGGCCGTACTGGTGAATTCTTCCACCGTCCGGTGACCATCGGTTACATGCATATGCTGAAACTGAACCACTTGGTCGATGACAAGATGCATGCCCGTTCTACCGGTCCTTACAGCCTGGTCACACAACAACCGTTGGGTGGTAAAGCCCAGTTCGGTGGTCAGCGTTTCGGTGAGATGGAGGTCTGGGCACTGCAGGCTTACGGTGCTGCCTACACCCTGCAGGAAATGCTGACTGTGAAATCGGATGATGTGAATGGTCGGACCAAGATCTACAAAAACATCGTTGATGGTGATTATCGTATGGATGCAGGTATGCCTGAATCCTTCAAAGTACTGACCCGTGAGATTCGTTCTCTGGGTATCGACGTCGACCTGGTCGAAGAGTAAGCGATACCAAGTACTGACAGATAATCAAGAAATGAGCCGTTTACGGCAGCGGAGAATGAAACATGAAAGATTTGCTTAACTTGTTAAAGCAACAAACTCAGCCCGAGGAATTTGATGCCATTCGCATTGGCCTGGCCTCACCTAAAATGGTGCGCTCATGGTCTTTCGGTGAAGTCAAAAAGCCTGAAACCATCAACTACCGTACCTTCAAACCGGAGCGCGAAGGTCTGTTTTGCTGCAAGATCTTTGGCCCGGTTAAAGATTACGAATGTCTGTGCGGTAAATACAAGCGTCTGAAGCACCGCGGTGTTATTTGTGAAAAATGTGGCGTTGAAGTCACGGTTGCCAAAGTACGTCGTGAACGTATGGGTCACATCGAACTGGCCAGTCCGGTCGCCCATATCTGGTTCCTGAAATCCCTGCCATCACGGATTTCACTGTTCCTGGATATGACGCTGCGTGATATCGAACGTGTACTGTACTTTGAAGCGTTTATCGTTGTTGATCCCGGTATGACGCCGCTGGAAAAAGGCCAACTGCTGTCTGATGAAACTTACCTGCAGGCCATTGAAGAATACGGTGATGAATTTGACGCCCGCATGGGTGCTGAAGCAGTTCAGCAACTGCTGCGCAACATCGACGTCAATAAAGAAATTGAAGTCATCCGTGAGGAAATCGACGGCACTAACTCAGAAACCAAGATCAAGAAACTGAGCAAACGCCTGAAGTTGATGGAAGCCTTCCAGGAATCCGGTAACAAGCCGGAATGGATGATCATGGAAGTACTGCCGGTACTGCCACCGGATCTGCGTCCACTGGTGCCACTGGATGGCGGTCGTTTTGCGACCTCCGATCTGAACGATCTGTACCGTCGTGTCATCAACCGTAACAATCGTCTGAAACGCCTGCTGGACCTCAGCGCGCCGGACATCATCGTACGTAACGAAAAACGTATGCTGCAGGAATCTGTGGATGCGCTGCTGGATAACGGTCGTCGTGGTCGTGCTATTACCGGTACCAACCGCATGCCGCTGAAATCACTGGCAGACATGATCAAAGGTAAGCAGGGTCGTTTCCGTCAGAACCTGCTGGGTAAACGTGTCGACTATTCCGGTCGTTCGGTTATCGTGGTGGGTCCTTACCTGAAGCTGCACCAATGCGGTCTGCCGAAGAAAATGGCACTGGAACTGTTCAAGCCATTCATTTACGGCAAACTGGAACGTCAGGGTCTGGCAACCACTATCAAAGCTGCCAAGAAAATGGTGGAACGTGAAGGTCCGGAAGTCTGGGATATTCTGGAAGAAGTCATTCGTGAGCATCCGGTTCTGCTGAACCGTGCGCCAACCCTTCACCGTCTGGGTATCCAGGCCTTTGAACCGTTGCTTATCGAAGGTAAAGCGATTCAGCTGCACCCACTGGTCTGTAGCGCATTCAATGCTGACTTTGACGGTGACCAAATGGCGGTCCACGTACCATTGTCACTGGAAGCCCAATTGGAAGCCCGCTCTCTGATGATGGCGACCAACAATATCCTGTCGCCAGCCAACGGTGAACCGGTCATTATCCCGTCTCAGGACGTGGTACTGGGTCTTTACTACATGACCCGTGAACGTGTTGGTGAAAAAGGCGAAGGCAGCTTCTTTGCTGATCTGGCAGAACTGCGCCGTGCCTATGACAGTGGTGTTGTTTCGCTGCATGCCAAGATCACGGTACGTCTGGATGAAACTGACATTACGCTGCCGGAACCGGAACAGAGCCGTCGCATCCGTGTGGAAACCACGGTTGGTCGTGCCATCCTGTTCGGTATTGTGCCCAAAGGTCTGCCGTTCTCGATTGTTGACCGCGCCATGTCGAAGAAAGCAATTGGTGATGTGATCAACACCTGCTACCGTCGTCTGGGTCTGAAAGAAACCGTTATCTTTGCTGACCAGCTGATGTACCTCGGCTTCTCACAAGCGACACAGTCAGGTTCTTCCGTTTGTGCCGACGATATGGTGATTCCGGCTGCCAAGGCGGAAATCCTGGCCAAAGCCGAAGCCGAAGTGGAAGAAATTGCGACTCAGTATGCTTCCGGTCTGGTCACCGACGGTGAACGTTACAACAAGATCATCGACATCTGGTCACGTACCAACGACCAGGTCGCGAAAGCGATGATGGACGGTATCGGTAAAGACATTACCAAAGATAAAGACGGTAATGATGTCGAACAGCAATCGATGAACTCCATTTATATGATGGCTGACTCCGGTGCCCGTGGTAGTGCGGCGCAGATTCGTCAGCTCGCTGGTATGCGTGGTCTGATGGCGAAACCGGATGGTTCTATCATCGAAACACCGATCACCGCGAACTTCCGTGAAGGTCTGGACGTACTGCAATACTTCATCTCGACTCACGGTGCACGTAAAGGTCTGGCTGATACCGCACTGAAAACCGCGAACTCCGGTTACCTGACCCGTCGTCTGGTTGACGTATCTCAGGATCTGGTCGTGGTAGAAGATGACTGTGGTACCTCATTGGGTATCAGCATGTCACCGATTATCGAAGGTGGTGACGTTGTTGAAGCCCTGGGTGAACGTGTACTGGGTCGTGTTGTGGCTGAAGACCTGATGTCACCGGATGGTTCCAAACTGGTTATGGCTGCCGGCGATATGATCGATGAAGCCGCTGTGACCAAGCTGGAAAAAGAAGGTATCGACGAAGTCATGGTTCGCAGTGCGATTACCTGTGAATCACGCTACGGTGTCTGTGCCGCCTGTTACGGTCGTGACCTGGGTCGTGGTCACAAGATCAACGTCGGCGAATCGGTCGGTGTTATCGCGGCACAGTCTATCGGTGAGCCGGGTACCCAGCTGACCATGCGTACCTTCCACATCGGTGGTGCGGCGTCACGTACTGCGGCTGATAACTCGGTTGCACTGAAATACAAAGGTAATATCCGCTATCACAACATTAAATATGTTGAGAACTCGGCCGGTAAATTCGTTGCGGTATCCCGTTCCGGTGAGCTGCACCTGATCGATGAAAATGGTCGTGAGCGTGAGCGTTACAAGATCCCTTACGGTGCGGAAATCACCGTACCGGATAACGCGGCGGTAGACTCAGGTCAGATCGTTGCCAACTGGGATCCGCATACGCATCCGGTTGTGACCGAAGTGAAAGGTCAGGTTCAACTGAGTGATCTGGTCGAAGGTGTCACCGTTGATAAGACAGTCGACGAAGTCACCGGTCTGACCAGCTTCAGTGTCCGTGAACCAAAACAGCGCAGCGGTGCCGCCAAAGACATGCGTCCGATGGTTAAGCTGGTTGATGAGAAAGGCGAAGACGTCTTTATTCCGGGTACTGATATTCCAGCGATGTACTTCCTGCCGGGTGGCGCGATTGTTCGTGTCAGCGATGGCCAGGAAGTGGAAATCGGTGACATTCTTGCGCGCATTCCTCAGGAAAGCAGTAAGACCCGCGACATCACCGGTGGTCTGCCGCGTGTTGCCGACCTGTTCGAAGCACGTAAGCCGAAAGATCCTGCTCTGATGGCAGAAATCAGCGGTACGGTCAGCTTTGGTAAAGAGACCAAAGGTAAACAGCGTCTGATCATCACGCCGAAAGAAGGCGAGCCTTACGAGGAACTGATTCCAAAATGGCGTCACATCTCCGTGTTCGAAGGTGAGCACATCGAGAAAGGTGAGATGCTGGTCGATGGTCCGGAAGATCCGCATGACATCCTGCGTCTTAAAGGCGTGCTGGCCCTGTCTAATTACATGGTCAGTGAAGTACAGGAAGTTTACCGTCTGCAGGGTGTAAAAATTAACGACAAGCACATCGAGGTCATCGTGCGTCAGATGTTGCGTAAAGTTGAAATTGATGCAGCCGGTGACAGCAAGTTCCTGAAAGGTGAACAGGTTGAATACGATCGTGTGCTGGAAGCCAATGATATTCTGCGCCAGCAGGATAAACTGGAAGCGACCTTCACACCGTTGCTGCTGGGTATCACCAAAGCCTCACTGGCAACCGAGTCGTTCATTTCGGCGGCGTCGTTCCAGGAAACAACCCGCGTCCTTACCGATGCGGCGGTCACTGGCAAGAGCGACAACCTGCGTGGCCTGAAAGAGAACGTGATTGTGGGGCGTCTGATCCCGGCCGGTACTGGTCTGGCTTACCACAAGGAACGCCAGCGTCGTCGTGCAGAGCGGATGGGTAACCCGGATGTTGCACCCGCCTCTGATTCTGAGGAAAGCAAAGACGAGGCAATGAAAGAAGTTTCATAAGCCAAATGTCTTGACGTAACACTTTGTTACGTTATAGAATTCGTCTTCTTTGTCGGGCACCCTCCTGAGGGTGCCCACATTTTTACTGGAATGGTAATGCGTGAATAATAGTAACGCAGGCTACCATCGCTAGATATTTGTAAGGTTGTATTGATGGCAACAATAAATCAGTTGGTTCGCAAACCAAGATTAAAGCAGAAGAAAAAGAACAATGTTCCTGCGTTGCAGGCATGTCCTCAGCGTCGTGGTGTTTGTACTCGTGTTTACACCACTACGCCTAAAAAGCCGAACTCTGCGATGCGTAAAGTCGCCCGTGTTCGTCTGACTAACGGTTTCGAAGTGACTTCCTACATTGGTGGTGAAGGTCACAACCTGCAGGAACACAGCGTTGTTCTGATTCGTGGCGGTCGTGTTAAGGACTTGCCTGGTGTGCGTTACCACACTGTTCGTGGTGCACTGGATACCTCCGGTGTTGCAGCTCGTCGCCAGGGCCGTTCCAAATACGGTGCCAAGCGTCCTAAAGGCTAAGCACTTTTAGACTCGCCATTAACGTACAAGATTTAGGAAAGACAAATGCCAAGAAGAAGGGTTGTTGCCAAACGTGAAGTACTGCCTGATCCGAAGTTTCAAAACATCGGCCTGGCCAAGTTCATCAACGTCATCATGAAAGACGGCAAAAAATCAGTTGCTGAAAAAATCACTTATGGCGCACTGGACACAGTCGCTGAAAGCAAAGGCACTGATGGTCTGGAAATCTTCCAGAAAGCCATTGAAAATATCAGCCCGATGGTGGAAGTAAAATCCCGTCGTGTCGGTGGTGCGACTTACCAGGTGCCCGTTGAAGTTCGTCCTGAGCGTCGTGTTGCCCTGGCGATGCGCTGGCTGGTTGAAGCCTCTCGTAAACGTGGTGAAAAATCCATGGGTATGCGTTTGGCCGGTGAGCTGTCTGACGCTTACGAAAACAAAGGCACTGCGGTGAAGAAGAAAGAAGATACTCACCGTATGGCTGAAGCGAATAAGGCGTTCTCGCACTTCCGCTTCTAAAGCTGTATTACCCCTTCACCAGCTGGTTCTGGTGAAGGTTTTTTGTTCTTTAACATTGTTGATTTAAGAGTAGCTATAGTGGCACGTACGACACCAATTAACAGATACCGTAATATCGGCATCATGGCTCACATCGACGCGGGTAAAACCACGACGACCGAGCGCGTGCTGTTCTATACCGGTATTTCGCACAAGATTGGCGAAGTACACAATGGTGCGGCCATTATGGACTGGATGGAACAGGAGCAGGAGCGGGGTATCACCATTACCTCTGCTGCTACTACATGCTTCTGGGCCGGCATGGATCAACAATTTGAACAACATCGCATTAACATCATCGACACGCCTGGACACGTTGACTTCACCATTGAAGTAGAACGGTCCCTGCGTGTTCTCGATGGTGCCATCGCTGTCTTCTGTGCAGTGGGTGGTGTCGAACCTCAATCTGAAACAGTCTGGCGCCAAGCCAACAAATATCACGTTCCCCGTCTCGCCTTTGTCAATAAGATGGATCGTCAGGGCGCCAACTTCCTGCGCGTTGTTGAACAGATCAAAAAACGCCTCGGTGCCAAGCCGGTTGTCATGCAATTACCGGTCGGCAGTGAAGACGAGTTCGAAGGCGTTGTCGATCTGATTCGTATGAAAGCCATTTACTGGAACGAGGAAGATTTCGGTGCCACCTACGACTTGCGCGACATTCCCGAAGACATGCTGGCTGAATGCCAGCATTACCGTGAAGAGCTGGTCGAAAATGCGGCGGAAGCTGATGAAGCGCTGATGAATGCCTACCTCGAAGCCGGAGAGCTGACCGAGGCGCAAATCAAGCAGGGCATTCGCAAGCAAACCTTGGCCAATGAAATCGTGCCGGCTTTCTGTGGTTCGGCTTTCAAGAATAAAGGTGTTCAGGCGGTTCTGGATGCAGTCATCGAATTCATGCCTGCTCCCGGTGATGTGCCTGCCATCAAGGGCCTGGTCGATGTCGATAACGAGGTATATGAAACCCGTGAGGCCGATGACAAACTGCCGTTTGCTGCGTTGGCTTTCAAAATTGCGACCGATCCTTTCGTCGGCAGCCTGACATTCTTCCGGGTTTATTCCGGCGTTCTGAAGTCTGGTGATGCGGTTTATAATCCTGTCAAAGGCAAGAAAGAACGCATTGGCCGTCTGGTTCAGATGCATGCCAATAGCCGTGAAGAACTGACTGAAGTCCGCGCAGGTGATATCGCTGCAGCGATTGGCCTCAAAGATACCGTTACCGGGGAAACGCTGTGCGACCCGGCACATGAGATCACACTGGAACGCATGGAGTTCCCCGAGCCTGTTATCTCGGTCGCGATTGAGCCGAGAACCAAAGCAGACCAGGAAAAAATGGGTATTGCTTTGGGCAAGCTGGCCAAAGAAGATCCCTCATTCCGTGTCAGCACTGATGAAGAATCAGCACAAACTATTATCGCCGGTATGGGTGAGCTGCACCTCGATATCATCATTGACCGTATGAAACGAGAGTTTGGCGTCGAAGCCAATGTGGGTGCGCCGCAGGTCGCTTATCGCGAAACGATTCGTAAAACCGTTGAGGCTGAAGGTAAGTTTGTGCGCCAAAGTGGTGGTAAAGGCCAGTACGGCCATGTCTGGCTACGACTGGAACCACAAGAGCAGGGTGCTGGTTACGCCTTTGAAAACGCCATTGTTGGCGGATCGGTACCAAAAGAATACATCGCATCTGTAGATAAGGGTATACAAGAGCAGATGAAAAATGGTGTAATAGCGGGCTACCCTGTGGAGGATGTCAAAGTGACATTATTCGACGGTTCGTATCACGACGTCGACTCCAGCGAGATGGCATTTAAAGTTGCCGGTTCGATGGGTTTCAGAAACGGCGCGCTCGAAGCGAGTCCGGCTCTGCTCGAACCCGTAATGAAAATCGAAGTAGTGACTCCCGAAGAGTACATGGGTGACGTGATGGGTGATTTGAATCGCCGTCGCGGTACCGTTGCTGGAATGGATGATGCATCCAGCGGCAAGATTATCAAGGCAGAAGTGCCACTGGCAGAAATGTTTGGTTACGCAACTGATTTGCGTTCTGCAACACAGGGTCGGGCGACTTACTCCATGGAGTTCGCCAAGTACAGTGAAATACCAGGCAATGTTGCAGAAGCGATCATTAACAAAACGAAATAACGACTTTTAACGAGGTAGACGAGAATGTCCAAGGAAAAATTTGAACGCTCGAAGCCCCACGTCAACGTGGGCACCATCGGTCACGTTGACCATGGTAAAACCACTTTGACAGCAGCGCTGACCAAAGTGCTGGGTGAAATGTCAGGCGGCGAATTCAAAGATTACGCGGATATCGATAACGCACCTGAAGAACGTGAGCGTGGTATTACAATCTCAACCGCACACGTCGAGTACGAAACTGCTAACCGCCACTATGCGCACGTAGACTGCCCGGGCCACGCCGACTATGTTAAAAACATGATTACCGGTGCGGCTCAGATGGACGGCGCGATCCTGGTTGTAAACGCAGCTGATGGCCCGATGCCACAAACCCGTGAGCACATTCTGCTGTCTCGTCAGGTAGGCGTTCCATACATCGTTGTCTACCTGAACAAAGCAGACATGGTTGATGATGCTGAGCTGATCGAACTGGTTGAAATGGAAGTTCGTGAACTGCTTGACACCTATGACTTCCCAGGTGATGACACGCCAATCATCGTCGGTTCTGCGCTGAAAGCACTGGAAGGCGACGACAGTGAAATCGGTGTTCAATCTATCCTGAAACTGGCCGAAGCGATGGATGAATACTTCCCGGAACCAGAGCGTGCCATTGATGGTGCATTCCTGATGCCGATTGAAGACGTATTCTCAATCTCTGGCCGCGGTACTGTTGTTACCGGTCGTGTTGAACGCGGTATCGTTAAGGTGGGTGATGACCTGGAAATCGTGGGTATCAAAGACACCCAGAAAACCACTTGTACCGGTGTTGAAATGTTCCGCAAACTGCTGGATCAAGGTCAGGCCGGTGACAACGTCGGTGTTCTGCTGCGTGGTACCAAGCGTGAAGATGTAGACCGTGGTCAGGTTCTGGCACACCCGGGTACTATCACTCCGCATACTCGTTTCGAATGTGAAGTGTACGTGTTGTCAAAAGATGAAGGTGGTCGTCACACCCCATTCTTTAATGGCTACCGTCCACAGTTCTACTTCCGTACTACCGACGTTACCGGTGCGTGTGACCTGCCTTCAGGCGTAGAAATGGTCATGCCAGGTGATAACGTCAAAATGGACGTAACTTTGATTGCACCGATTGCGATGGAAGAAGGGTTACGTTTTGCTATTCGTGAAGGCGGCCGCACAGTTGGTGCCGGTGTCGTTAGTAAAATCGTTGAGTAATAGAAATGGCAGCAACCCAAACTATTAGAATCCGGCTGAAATCATTCGATCATCGCTTGATCGATCAATCAGCAAAAGAAATTGTTGAAACTGCGAAACGTACAGGCGCGCGAATCAATGGTCCGATTCCTCTGCCAACTAAGAAAGAGCGTTTCACAGTGCTGATTTCACCACACGTGAACAAAGATGCCCGTGAACAGTACGAACTTCGTACTCACAAGCGTCTGATGGATATTGTTGAGCCTACTGATAAAACAGTAGACGCATTGATGAAACTGGATCTCGCCGCTGGCGTAGACGTCCAGATCAAGTTGAATTAAGAGGGGCTGGGTCAATGACTATCGGACTCATCGGCCGTAAGCGTGGTATGACTCGTGTCTTCTCTGAAGACGGTGTGTCTACCCCTGTAACGGTAATTGAAGTAGAGCCAAACCGTGTTAGCCAGTTGAAAACACTGGAAGCGGATGGTTACAACGCGATTCAAGTGACTGTAGGTGAGCGTAAAGCATCACGCGTTACCAAACCTCAGGCAGGTCATTTCGCCAAAGCACAAACAGCTGCAGGCCGTAAGGTTGCAGAGTTCAGAGTGGAAGATATCGCTGAACTGGAACTGGGTGCCGAGCTGAAAGTAGACCTGTTCGAAGCCGGTCAGAAGATCGACATCTCAGGCATTACCAAAGGTAAAGGTTTTGCCGGTGTCGTTAAACGCTACGGTTTCGGTGGTGGTGATGCCACACACGGTAACTCGCTGTCTCACAGAGCACCGGGTTCTATCGGTCAGTGTCAGACACCTGGTCGTGTTTTCAAAGGTAAAAGAATGGCGGGCCATATGGGTGACAAGAAACGCACCCTGCAAAACCTGTCAGTCGTTCGGGTAGACGCAGAAAGAAATCTGCTGTTGGTCAAAGGCTCAGTGCCTGGTGCCACTGGCAGCGACGTCGTCATCCGCCCGGCTGTTAAAGCCCAGTAAGATTCTTAGGGGAATAGACGTGGATCTTCAATTACAATCATTTGACGGCAAGAAAGCAGGAAACATCTCTGTTTCCGATGCTTTGTTTGACCGTGAATATAACGAGTCTCTGGTGCATCAGGTGGTGACATCATTCCTGGCAGCAGCTCGCAGCGGTACTCATGCACAGAAAAACCGCGCAGCTGTCAGTGGCGGTGGTCGCAAGCCTTTTTCACAAAAAGGTAGTGGTCGTGCCCGTGCCGGTACTATCCGTAGCCCATTGTGGCGTAGCGGTGGTAAAACTTTTGCAGCCACTAACCGTGACTACAGCAAAAAAGTAAACCGCAAAATGTACCGTGGTGCCGTAGCAGCCATCCTGTCAGAACTGCGCCGTAAAGATGCATTGATTCTGGTCGACAAAGTCGAGCTGGATTCACCAAAAACCAAAGACCTGCTGGCCAAAACCAAATCACTGGGTCTGTCAAACGCACTTATCGTGACTGAAAATGCCGCCGGCAATGTCGCGCTGGCATCACGCAACCTGTATGACATTGCTGCCACTGATGCGGCACACGTCAACCCGGTTGCCCTGTTGCGTTTCGAAAAAGTTGTGATGAGTGAAGACTCTGTACGCAAATTAGAGGAATCACTGGCATGAACTCAGAGCGCTTAACAAAAGTTATCTTGGGCCCTGTGGTTGCTGAAAAAGCATCACGAGTTGCAGAAATGAATAACCAGGTAGTGCTGAAAGTATTGCCTAACGCCAACAAAACAGAAATCAAACAAGCGGTTGAAACCCTGTTTGATGTGAAAGTTGCGTCAGTATCAACCACCAATGTCAAAGGCAAAGTCAAGCGTACCGGCCGTATCATGGGCAAACGCAGCGACTGGAAAAAAGCCTACGTCACATTGGCTGACGGTGCTGATCTCAACTTCCTTGGCGAATAAGTAAGAGGGAATTAGGAATGGCATTAAAGAAGGCTAAACCTACATCAGCCGGCCGCAGATTTGTGGTTCAGGTCAGTACACCTGATCTGTACACCGGTGCGCCTTATGCACCCCTGGTTGAAAAGAAAGGCAAAACTGGCGGTCGTAACAATGCTGGTCGTATCACCGTGCGTCATCGCGGGGGTGGTCACAAGCAACGTTACCGTCAGATTGACTTTAAACGTAACAAAGACGGTATCCCAGCTGAAGTAGAAAGAGTGGAATACGATCCAAACCGTACTGCTCATATCGCCCTGCTGAAATATGCAGACGGTGAAAAACGCTACATCATCGCCCCGAAAGGCGTGGCAGCAGGTGATCGTCTGGAATCTGGTGACAATGCAGCGATTCGTGCAGGTAACGCACTGAAGCTGTCTGCTATCCCACTGGGTAGCACCGTTCACTGCATCGAACTGAAGCCAGGCAAAGGCGCTCAGTTGGCACGTAGTGCTGGCAGCAGCGCGCAATACGTTGCCCGCGAAAACGGCTATGCAACGATTCGTCTGCGTAGTGGTGAGATGCGTAAAGTACCTCTGGAATGTAAAGCGACAATGGGTGAAGTCGGTAACGGCGAGCACTCCTTGCGTTCACTGGGTAAAGCCGGTGCCACTCGCTGGCGCGGTATTCGTCCTACCGTTCGCGGTGTGGTCATGAACCCGGTTGATCACCCTCATGGTGGTGGTGAAGGTCGTACTTCGGGTGGTCGTCATCCGGTTACCCCGTGGGGCGTACCTACCAAAGGTTACAAAACACGCAAGAACAAACGTACTGACAATATGATCGTACGTCGTCGCAATCGTAAATAAGATTTAGGGAATACCTATGCCGCGTTCAATTAAAAAAGGTCCTTTTATTGACCTCCACCTTGAAAAGAAGGTCTTGGAAGCGAGAGAAACTGACAATAAACGTCCGATCAAAACCTGGTCACGTCGTTCGATGATTTCTCCTGACATGATCGGCTTGACAATCGCCGTTCACAATGGTCGTCAACACGTACCCGTGTTTGTGACAGAAGATATGGTAGGGCATAAGTTGGGTGAGTTCTCACCAACTCGCACCTTTAAAGGTCATGCCGCTGACAAGAAATCTAAACGATAAGGTTATAGATATGGCTACACAAGCTAAACTCAGCTATGCACGCATTTCCGCACAAAAGGTGCGTTTGGTTGCAGATCAAATTAGAGGTTTGCCGGTAGAAAAAGCAATCAACCTGCTCGCATTCAGCCCTAAGAAAGCGGCTGAACTGATGAAAAAAGTACTGGACTCAGCTATCGCTAATGCGGAGCACAATGACGGTGCTGATATTGATGAGCTGGTTGTTTCTGCAGTCATGGTTGACGAAGGTCCAACCATGAAACGTATGCAGGCACGTGCCAAAGGCCGTGGCAACCGTATTCTTAAACGCACCAGCCACATCACTGTGGTTGTAGACGAGAAGTAAGAGAGCAGACTTATGGGACAAAAGGTTCACCCAACAGGTTTTAGACTTGGTATAATTAAAGATTGGAATTCGATCTGGTATGCCGATTCAGCTAACTTTTCAGACCAGCTGAATAACGATCTGAAAGTACGTGACTATTTGAAACAAAAACTGTCACACGCTTCAGTCAGCAAAATCCAAATCGACAGACCAGCGAAGAACGCCAAGATCACCATTCACACAGCCCGTCCAGGCATCGTGATTGGTAAGAAAGGCGAAGACATCGACAAGCTGCGTAAAGAAGCGTCTGACTTGATGGGGATTCCTGTCAATGTCGGCGTCGAAGAAATTCGTAAGCCAGAACTGGATGCTACCCTGGTAGCTGAAAGCGTGGCACAGCAGCTCGAGCGCCGCATTATGTTCCGCCGTGCGATGAAACGCGCAGTGACCAACACAATGCGTCTTGGTGCCGAAGGTATCCGTATTAACGTTGCCGGCCGTCTCAACGGTGCAGAAATTGCCCGTACTGAATGGTATCGCGAAGGTCGTGTGCCACTGCACACCCTGCGTGCTGATATCGATTACGGTACTGCCGAAGCAAAAACGACATACGGCATCATCGGTGTCAAAGTTTGGATTTTCAAAGGTGAAGTTTTCGACGCCAACGCGCAAAACGCACCTGCAGCTGAAAAATAAGGTTATAACCAATGTTACAGCCAAAAAGAACGAAATTTAGGAAGCAGCAAAAGCTGCGTAACAGAGGACTGGCACACCGCGGCGCTAAAGTGAGCTTTGGTGAATACGGCCTGAAATCTCTGGAGCGCGGTCGCATTACTGCACGCCAAATCGAGGCGGCTCGTCGTGCCATGACTCGTCACATCAAACGTGGCGGTAAGATCTGGATTCGTGTGTTTCCTGACAAGCCGATTTCCAGCAAACCACTGGAAGTTCGTCAAGGTAAAGGTAAGGGTAATGTCGAGTACTGGGTAGCCAATGTGCAACCAGGTCGCATGCTCTACGAAATGGAAGGTGTTGCTGAAGACGTCGCACGTGAAGCTTTCCGTCTGGCGGCAGCAAAACTTCCCGTTAAAACCACATTTGTAACGCGGGCGATACTGTAATGAAAGCGAGCGAAATCAGACAAAAATCAGCTGAAGATCTGACCAAAGAACTGGAAGAGCTTCACAAAGAACAGTTTAATCTGCGGATGCAAAACGCTACTGGTCAATTGACACGTAACAGCGAAATGAAACGTGTACGTCGTGACATTGCACGCATCAAGACTGTATTGAACGAGAAATAGATAGGGCACGGAAATGAGTGATCAGCAAAGTACAGCACGTTCGTTAACCGGTCGTGTCATTAGTGACAAGATGGATAAGTCGATTACCGTTCTGATTGAACGTCGTGTCGCCCATCCGATCTATAAAAAATATGTCAAACGTTCTACCAAATTGCATGTTCATGACGAAAACAATGAATGCAACATTGGTGATACCGTTAGTGTCGCCTCAACTCGCCCACTGTCTAAGACTAAGTGCTGGAAGTTGGTCGAAATTATCGAGCGTGCGAAATAAGCAACTGTACAGTTTGGAGTTTAGACCATGATTCAAATGCAAAGTAGTCTTGAAGTGGCCGATAACAGCGGTGCCAGACGTGTAGAGTGCATCAAAGTTTTAGGCGGTTCACACAAGCGTTATGCCGGTATCGGTGACATCATCAAAGTCACCATTAAAGAAGCGGCTCCGCGCGGTAAAGTGAAAAAAGGTACCGTTCACAATGCGGTTATCGTCAGAACCCGTAAAGGCGTTCGTCGCCCTGACGGTTCTCTGATTCGTTTTGATGAGAACGCTGCCGTGCTGCTGAACCAGGCACATCAACCGATTGGTACCCGTATTTTTGGTCCGGTTACCCGTGAACTGCGTAGTGAAAAGTTCATGAAAATTATTTCTTTGGCACCAGAAGTACTGTAAGGGAGCGCTGAGGATGGAAAAGTTAAAAAAAGGCGATCAAGTTGTCGTTCTGACAGGTAAAGATCGCGGTAAGCAAGGTGAAATCCAGCGCCGTGTCGATGGTGGCAAGTTTGTTGTTCAGGGCATTAACCTGGTCAAGAAACACCAGAAACCGAATCCGGCGTTGGGTCAACAAGGTGGCATTATCGAAAAAGAAATGCCGATTGAAGGGTCGAATCTGGCTCTGGTTAACCCTGCTACAGGCAAGGCTGACCGAGTTGGGTTTAAAGTGCTGGAAGATGGCAAGAAGGTTCGCGTCTTCAAATCAAATGGCGAAGTTGTAAGCGCTTGAGCTTCGTATTAGGTAGAGAACAGTGAGCAGATTAAAAGATTATTATCGTGAAACTGTAGTTAAACAACTGCAAGACCAGTTTAACTACAAATCAGTAATGGAAGTGCCTCGCATTACCAAAATCACCATTAATATGGGTGTAGGTGAAGCGTTGACTGACAAGAAAGTGCTGGAAAACGCAATGGCTGACATGGAGAAGATTGCCGGTCAGAAACCCGTTGTAACCAAAGCGCGTAAGTCAGTTGCCGGCTTCAAGGTGCGTGAAGGTTGGCCGATTGGTTGTAAAGTCACACTGCGCAAAGAACGCATGTATGACTTTCTGGATCGCCTGATTACCATTTCCATTCCACGTATTCGGGATTTTCGTGGCCTCAATCCTAAATCGTTTGACGGCCAAGGAAACTACAGCATGGGGATTAAAGAGCAAATTATCTTCCCCGAGATTGAATACGACAGAATCGACAAGCTGCGTGGTATGGATATCACCATTACCACTTCTGCCAATAACGCAGAAGAGTCGCGCGCTTTGTTGACTGCGTTCAAGTTTCCTTTTAGAAAATAAACATTTGGATGGAATAAGTTATGGCTAAACGTTGCATGGTTAACCGCGAAATCAAGCGGGCAAAACTGGTTAAAAAATACGCTGCGAAGCGTGAAGAATTGAAAAAGCAAATGCTGGATATGTCGCTGTCTGCAGAACAGCGTGAAGCAGCGGCGAAGAAATTCCACTCGCTGCCACGTAACTCCAGTCCAACGCGTCTGAGAAACCGTTGTGAACTGACAGGTCGTCCGCATGGCTATTTCCGCAAATTCGGTTTGTCTCGTAACAAACTGCGCGAACATGCAATGAAAGGCGACATCCCTGGTCTGGTAATGGCCAGTTGGTAATTACCAGCCTGAATAGTGGAGCTAGATAGATGAGTATGACAGATCCAATTGCAGATATGCTGACACGCATTCGCAATGCCCAACAGGCGAACAAAGCCGAAGTTGCTATGCCTTCCTCTAAAGTGAAGGTTAACATCGCCAAGGTATTGGAAGAAGAAGGCTATATCACTGCATTCAATGTCACCGAAGCAGACAGCAAAGCAACGCTGACTATTACCCTGAAATATTTCGAGGGTAAACCGGTTATTTCTGAAATTAACCGCGTCAGCCGTCCAGGTCTGCGTGTTTACAAATCAGCCAATGACCTGCCACGTATCATCGGCGGTCTGGGTGTAGCGATTGTGTCTACATCTAAAGGCGTGATGGCCGACCGCAAAGCACGTGCCCTGGGTCAGGGTGGTGAAGTGCTGTGCGCAGTAAGCTAAGCCTGATTTATTGGAGATTGTAAAATGTCACGTATTGCAAATGCGCCAGTCGAAATTCCAGCAGGTGTGGAAATTTCTCTGAGCGACAGTGAAATCACCGTTAAAGGTAAAAAAGGCACGCTGTCACGTGCAATCCATCCTGATGTACAGGTTGCACAGGAAGATTCTGCACTGAAAACTTCTGCCAAAATTGAATCACAGGCCGCTGTTGCCCTGGCAGGTACAACTCGTGCCCTGCTGAACAACATGGTTATCGGCGTTACCGAGGGCTTCCAGAAGAAACTGGCCCTGGTCGGTGTGGGTTACCGTGCTAAAGCACAAGGCAACAAACTGGACCTGACACTGGGTTTTTCCCACCCGGTTCAGTACGAAGTGCCTGAAGGTATTACCGTTGAAACACCAAGCCAGACTGAAATCGTTGTTTCAGGTGCTGACAAGCAGGTTGTCGGTCAGGTGGCAGCAGACATCCGCGCATATCGCGAACCAGAGCCTTACAAAGGTAAAGGTGTCCGTTATGCCGATGAGCATGTTGCTCGTAAAGAAGCTAAGAAAAAATAGTTAGGCTGAAAAATGGATAAGAAAATTTCACGTTTACGTAGAGCGGCCAGAGCGCGGGCTAAACTGAGAGAACTCGAAGTTTATCGGCTGACAGTTCACAGAACTCCACGCCATATTTATGCGCAGGTTCTGACCCACGACAGCTCTAAAGTCATTGCTTCGGCCTCAACTTTGGATCCTGAAGTCAAAAAAGATCTGAAAAACACCGGCAATGTCGACGCGGCTACCGTCGTCGGTAAAATCATTGCTGAGCGTGCTGCCAAAGAAGGTATTAAAGAAGTGGCCTTTGATCGCAGCGGTTTCAGATATCACGGTCGTGTCAAAGCATTAGCTGATGCGGCGCGCGAAAACGGCCTTCAGTTCTAATTTAAAAGGTAAGAAACATGGCTCAGAATGAACAAAGACAAGCCAACAACTCTGATGGCTTGATTGAAAAATTAGTCGGTATCCGTCGCGTTGCTAAAGTAGTAAAAGGCGGTCGCGTATTTGGTTTCTCTGCACTGACTGTGGTTGGTGACGGTAACGGTCGCGTTGGCTTCGGCCAGGGCAAAGCCCGTGAAGTACCGGTTGCGATTCAAAAAGCAATGGATGAAGCCAGAAAGAACATGAAACAGGTCGCGCTGAAAGGTGACACCCTGCAGCATCCTGTGACAGCACGTCACGGTGCCGCTAAGGTGTTCATGCAACCTGCATCTGAAGGTACCGGTGTTATCGCCGGTGGTGCGATGCGTGCTGTATTCGATGCGGTCGGTGTTCATAACGTTCTTGCCAAGTCAAACGGTTCAACCAATCCTGCCAACGTGGTTCGCGCAACTATCAAGGGTCTGACAGACATGAACAACCCTGAAGCGATTGCGGCCAAACGCGGCAAGACTGTTGAAGAGATCACGGAATAAGAAAGATGTCATCACAAGCTAAATTAAAAGTCACCTTGGTGAAAAGCACCATTGGTCGTCTGGCCAAACATAAAGCGAGTGTTGCCGGTCTGGGTCTGAGAAAAACCGGTAGCAGCGCTGTAGTGCTGGATACACCTGAGAATCGCGGCATGATCAACGCTGTGTCGTACTTACTGAAGGTTGAGGAAGTTTAAGATGAACCTGAATACACTGTCGCCAGCACCAGGCGAGAAGAAAGACGCGAAACGCGTCGGTCGCGGTATTGGCTCGGGACTGGGTAAAACCGGTGGCCGTGGTCACAAGGGTCAGAAATCTCGTTCAGGCGGTTTCCACAAACGTGGTTTCGAAGGCGGTCAGATGCCTTTGCAACGCCGTCTGCCTAAAGTCGGTTTTAACTCCCGCAAGAGTCTGACTGCTGCCGAAGTTCGCCTGGATACCCTGGCAAACATCGAAGCGGAGGTGATTGACCTGCTGACGCTGAAAGCAGCCGGCGCAGTGGCTGAAAACACGAAAAGTGTCAAAGTCATCAACTCTGGTGAAATCAGCACTGCAGTTAATCTGAAAGGCATCGCTGTAACGGCTGGCGCGAAAAAAGCGATTGAAGCCGCAGGCGGTAAAATCGAAGAGTAAGCTAAGTGGAAAATAACAGACAACAAGCAGCAGCTTTATTGGCAGGCGGTGGACGTTTCGGTGAACTGAAAGCCCGCCTGCTCTTCGTTCTGGGGGCGTTAATCGTTTACCGTATGGGTACGTTTATGCCGGTTCCCGGTATCGATCCGGCTGCGCTGGCCATTATGTTCGAACAGCAACGAGGGACCATCCTCGATATGTTCAACATGTTCTCCGGCGGCGCTCTTGAGCGCCTGTCTGTTTTTGCACTGGGCATCATGCCGTATATTTCGGCGTCGATTATCATGCAGCTCTTGACGGTTGTGCACCCTAAACTGGCGCAACTGAAGAAAGAGGGTGCAGCAGGTCGCCGCAAAATCACGCAGTACACGCGTTACGGTACGCTGGTACTGGCCACGTTCCAGGCACTGGGTATTGCTATTGCACTCGAAAGTCAGAGCGCTGCCGGTGTTAGTGTGGTCATTGATCCGGGTTTTGTATTCCGTATTACTGCGGTCATTACCCTGGTTACCGGTACCATGTTCCTGATGTGGCTGGGCGAGCAGATCACTGAGCGCGGTATCGGTAACGGTATTTCATTGATTATCTTTGCCGGTATTGTTGCCGGACTGCCATCAGCGATTGGCGGCACCCTGGAACTGGCGCGCACCGGTCAGCTGCATACTTTCTTGGTGATTGCGCTGCTGTTGTTAGCGCTGGCTGTCACTGCTTTTGTCGTTTTCGTCGAAAGAGCACAGCGTCGTATACCTGTGCATTATGCTAAACGCCAGCAGGGGCGTAAGATGATCGCCGGCCAGGTTACGCATCTGCCGTTGAAGCTGAACATGGCGGGTGTTATTCCCCCAATTTTTGCTTCAAGTATCATCCTGTTTCCTGCTACAATTGCCGGCTGGTTTGGTTCATCAGACGGCATGGGGTGGCTGAAAGATATCTCAACATTGATGTCGCCTGGTCAACCGATGTATGTCATGGCCTATGCCCTGGCAATTATATTCTTCTGTTTCTTCTACACCGCGCTGGTGTTCAATCCGAAAGAAACAGCTGAGAACCTGCAAAAATCTGGCGCCTTCATCCCTGGTATCCGTCCAGGTGAGCAAACTGCGCGTTATATCGATACTGTGATGGGCCGATTGACCCTCGCAGGTGCGGTTTACATTACCGCAGTATGTTTGCTGCCAGAGTTTTTAATACTTTACTGGAGCGTTCCGTTTTATTTCGGCGGTACCTCCCTGTTGATCATCGTCGTGGTTGTTATGGACTTCGTGTCCCAGGTGCAGTCGCACATGATGTCTCAGCAGTACGAAAGTTTGATGAAAAAATCGAATAAATCTAATAGTGGGGTCAGGGGCTTTTTAGGCTAATCCCGACTTAAAAGGTTTTGCTGGAGAAAAAAGATGAAAGTTCAGGCGTCAGTAAAAAAGATTTGTCGCAATTGTAAAATTGTAAAAAGAAATGGTGTGTTACGAGTTATCTGTTCAGAAGCTCGTCACAAACAACGTCAAGGCTAACTTGACGATCGTTTTAGTTTGTTGTTGAACAAAAGAATTGTATGTTACAATTCACTGTTCACTCCTGAGGAATTAGGGTAAATCAATGGCTCGTATAGCTGGTATTAATGTTCCTGTGCAGAAGCACGCTGTAATCGCATTGACATCGATTTATGGTATCGGACGCACACGTGCTCAAGCAATCTGTGAAGCCGCAGGCGTAGCACCTGACGCTAAAGTCAGAGATCTGTCTGAGCAGGAAGTCGAAGCGCTTCGTACCGAAGTTGGCAAGTACTCCGTAGAAGGTGACTTGCGTCGTGAAGTATCCATGGATATCAAACGCCTGAAAGATCTGGGCTGTTTCCGTGGCGTTCGTCACCGTAGAGGTCTTCCAGTTCGCGGCCAAAGAACAAAAACAAACGCAAGGACCCGTAAAGGTCCTCGCCGTGTGATCAAATAAGGTAAGAGGCTTTCGATGGCAAATTCATCAGCACGACAACGTAAACGTGTTAAAAAGAATGTCGTTGATGGCGTAGCCCACGTGCACGCTTCATTCAATAACACAATCGTTACTATCACTGATCGTCAGGGGAATGCCTTGTCATGGGCCACCTCAGGCGGTTGCGGTTTCCGTGGTTCTCGTAAAAGCACCCCTTTTGCTGCTCAGGTAGCAGCTGAGAAAGCGGGTGAGGTAGCCAAGGATTTCGGCATGAAAAACCTGGACGTAGAAATCAAAGGCCCAGGCCCTGGTCGTGAATCAGCCGTGCGTGCCCTGAATAATCTGGGTTTCAAGATTACCAATATTTCTGACGTCACACCGATTCCTCACAATGGTTGCCGTCCGCCTAAGCGTCGTCGCGTTTAATAGAATTTCGGAGTAACACAGAATGGGAAAATATCGTGGCCCAACTTGTAAACTGAGCCGTAGAGAAGGTACTGATCTGTTCCTGAAGAGCAGAGGCAACCCAATCGAAAGCAAGTGCAAGATCGAAACTAAACCTGGTCAGCATGGTGCCCGCAGAGGTCGTGATTCTGACTATGCTCAACAGTTGCGTGCCAAGCAGCGTATTCGTCGTATCTACGGTGTACTGGAAAAACAGTTCCGTAACTACTACAAATCAGCTGACCAGAAGAAAGGCGCAACCGGTATCAACCTGCTGAACATGCTGGAACAACGTCTGGATAACGTTGTGTACCGCATGGGCTTTGCCGGCACTCGTGCCGAAGCAAGACAGTTGGTTTCTCACAAAGCCGTGCTGGTTAATGGCAAAGCGACCAATATCCCTTCTTACCAAGTGCAGGAAGGTGATGTTGTAGAAATTCGCGAGAAAGCCAAAAAGCAAGAACGCATCAGCAACGCCATGTCTGTTGCAGAGCAACTGGGCTTCCCGGAATGGGTGGAAGTTAACGCGAAAGCATTCTCAGGTACTTTCAAACGTGTTCCTGAGCGTGATGAGCTGCCAGCTGAACTGTCTGAAAACCTGGTTGTAGAGCTTTACTCGAAATAAACATAACTAAACTCCGGGCAGGAGTTTACTAGAGGAATTTGCATGACGACTTACACGAGTCAATTTCTTAAACCAAGGATTGTAGACATCCAGAAGTTTAGTGATACGCGTACACGTCTTGTGCTGGAACCGCTTGAGCGTGGTTTTGGTCACACCCTGGGCAATGCCCTGCGCAGAATCCTGCTGTCCTCAATGGAAGGTGCAGCTGTTGTAGAAGCTCAGATTGATGGTGTCGTCCACGAGTATTCCGCTATTGATGGTGTGCAGGAAGACGTCCTCGACATCCTGCTGAACATGAAAGGTCTGGCAATCAAGTTACATGAAGGTAATGAAGTTGTTCTGACTTTAAATAAAGAAGGCGTTGGCCCTGTTACTGCTGCTGATATTCAATTGCCGCATAATGTGGAAGTGACCAACCCTGATCATGTTATTGCCAATCTGACTGGTGGTAGCCTGGCTATTACCTTCAAGGTTGCTAAAGGTCGTGGCTACTCTGCTGCCAATACCCGTAGCACAACAGAAGAAGAAGATCATGCGATTGGTCAGCTTCATCTGGATGCTTCTTTCAGCCCTGTTCGTCTGGTGACCTACAGTGTTGAGAGTGCCCGTGTAGAAAACCGCACTGACCTTGATAAATTGATTATTGACGTTGAAACCAACGGCACACTGGAAGCGGAAGATGCAATTAAATACGCAGCAACCATTTTGAGTGATCAGCTCACTTCCTTCGTTGATTTTACTGTCATTGAAGAAAGTGTCAGTGAACCGAAACAACCGGCTGTTGATCCTGCGCTGTTGCAAGCGATCGATGATCTGGATCTGACTGTCCGCTCAGCGAATTGTCTGAAGGCAGAAAATATTTATTATGTTGGTGACCTGATTCAGCGTACTGAAATGGAACTGCTGAAAACGCCAAACCTGGGTAAGAAGTCATTAACTGAAATTAAAGAAGTGCTGGCTTCAAAAGGTCTGTCCCTGGGTATGCACCTGGATAACTGGCCACCTGCTTCTTTAGAGTCAAAATAATACTGAAGTTAATTCAGCATAAAAGAATAGGGTAACAACAATGCGTCATCGTAATTCTGGTCGTAAATTAAATCGTAACAGCAGCCATCGCAAAGCGATGTTCAAAAACATGGCTGCGTCTCTGTTTGAGCACGAAGTCATTCGTACTACTTTGCCAAAGGCAAAAGAGTTACGTGGTGTCGTTGAGCCGCTGATTACTTTGGGTAAAAAAGACTCGGTTGCTAACCGTCGTCTGGCTTTCGCCCGAATCGGTGACCGCGATGTTGTGACCAAACTGTTCAATGAAATCGCACCACGTTCAGCCAACCGTCCTGGTGGCTACGTGCGTGTACTGAAATGTGGTTTCCGCCAAGGCGACAAGGCCCCTATGGCTATTGTTGAACTGGTAGATCGCGAGGTTCAGGACGCTGAAGCTGTCGACGCTGAATAACACTCAGCATATATCGATCATGGAAAGCCGGCTCAATGCCGGCTTTTCTATTTATAGAAGCGGCTGAAAGGCCATAGATGATAGTAAACAAGATTATTTCTTGAGCTAACTGACTGATTTTTAGTCCTATCATCAGAAAGTCTGAAATTAGTGTTGTAACACTGTTGACACACTCTCTCAGGCCGGTATAATTCTCGCTTCTTTGCTGCAGCGAGTTCTGCAAGCAACGCTCTTTAACAAAACAGTATCAAGTAATTTGTGTGGGTGCTTACGTTAGGTTGCTAGAAAACCTGACGGATAGCATTTACATGC
>NZ_JAPDMS010000007.1 GCF_026319365.1 Methylophaga sp. OBS1
GGTGCCGGTGACGGCACTGGTTCGGGCGCCGGCCGGGGTGACTGAAGACGGGCTGGCCCCGCTCACCTTTGAAGCCACGGTGCGTGAGCAACCGCAACTTAACAGCAGCTATGACAGTATGTTTATGGCACCTGAGTAATTGAGGAAAACAATGAGAATTTCACAAGAAAATCCGCAGGCTTTACGTAATCCCTGGGTGCTGGGGTTACTGGTCTTTTTATTTGTGTTTCTGTCCGCTAATGCTGTCTTCATCTACCTGGCGTTTTCATCTCCACCCAGTCTGGTAGTTGAGAACTTCTATGAGAAAGGCGAAGCCTATGAGGAAACTCAAAAGCGCGTCGAAAAACAAAAAGCGCTGGGCTGGTCTGGTATGTTGATGGTACCGACGGCATCCAGGGTTAATCAGACACAGACTTATGAGGCTTTGATTACCGGTAAAAACTCGGCGGGTTTGCTGCTCGACTCGGTCAAGTTTTTTGCCTATCGACCTTCGGATGCCGATGCAGATTTTGCGGTCGATATGCAGAAATCCGGTCACGGAAGTTATACCGCCGATGTCAGTTTCAACCTGCCCGGTACCTGGGATGTGATCGTGGAAGCAAAGCGCGGTGAGGATGAATTCATCATCAGCCGTCGCATACGTATTGATCCCTGATTGTTAGCTTTTTCATGATGTTGATGAAGTGCCCACATGTCGGGTATGACTGTGTCTGAGTCCTGTTATCACTGTGGACTGCCAGTAGAGGAACAGGGGGTATTTACCTCTGTTGTGGCGGGACAACAGCGCGAGTTCTGCTGTCATGGTTGCCGCACAGTCTGTGAAACCATCTATGCATCAGGCCTGGAAGGGTTCTATAGCAAGGCAACGCGAAGTGAGGCACTCGCTCCGCCGCCGGCGGCTGCCAAAGAACTCGATGCCTATGATCTGGACGAAGTGCAGTCTGAGTATGTGGATTCACTGCAACCGCAGCGCACGATTCAGCTTCTGGTGGAAGGGATACACTGTGCCGCTTGTGTCTGGTTGATTGAAAAAGCACTCAAGCGCCAGCCGGGTGTGATTGATGCCGAGGTCAACCTGACTGCCAAACGCCTCAGGCTACGCTGGGATAATGAGCAGATTCGTCTGTCGCAAGTGATGCAGATTCTTGCCGATATTGGCTACGCTGCAGTGCCATTTGACCCGGAAACTGCGGAGGGCGCACTCGCCAAACGTCATCGGGGTTTACTCTATCGCATGGCTTTTGCCGGCTTTGCGATGATGAACATGATGTGGATCTCGATTGCGCTCTACGCTGGTGCCGATGAGGGCGTGTTTCGTCAGTGGTTTCACTGGATTGGCTTTATCATCGCCACACCGACGCTGCTCTATTCCGGATATCCTTTTATTAAAAACGGCCTGACGGGGCTGAAACATCGTTACCTGACGATGGATTTGCCGATTGCTATCGGTGCCACATCGACGTATTTGTATTCAAGCTACGTCACTTTTACCGCGTCAATGACCGGACAGGTGTATTTCGATACGGTGGTCAATTTTCTGTTTGTCATTCTGGTCGGTCGTTATCTTGAAGCCATATCCAAGCGTCGTGCCTTGTCAGCAACACAGCGACTGTTGGAGTTACAACCAAAACTGGCCAATCGGGTGGAAGGTGATGAAATCCGCATTGTGCCCATTCGTCATGTCCAGATTGGCGATATTATGCTGGTGAAACCCGGCGGCAGTGTGCCGGTGGACGGGGTTATTATTTCCGGTGAGAGTGCCGTCAATGAATCAATGCTCACCGGAGAATCATTACCGGTCGCTAAGCAACCTGGTGATAAGGTTGTCGCAGGCACGATTAACGGTGAAGGTGCTTTCCGGGTGCGCACGGAACAGGTACTAAGAAACACTGCTCTGGCGAAAATTGTCGGTTTAATGGACGAGGCTCAGGCTTCCAAAGCACCGATACAGAGTCTGGCTGATCGTATTGTGCCCTGGTTTGTACTGGCCACTTTAACGCTGGCAACCGTCACCTTTTTATACTGGTGGCAGTTCGATTTTGAGGTTGCATTGCTGGCGGCAACCTCAGTCTTAGTGGTCACCTGTCCCTGTGCTTTCGGTTTAGCGACGCCGATGTCGGTTGCTGTTGCCACTGGTGCCGGAGCTTCACGGGGTGTGCTGGTCAAACGTGGCGAAGCCCTGGAGCAGTTGTCGCGCGTCAGCCATGTAGTATTCGATAAAACCGGCACGCTGACTGAGGGTCAGTTGCGGGTTAGCTATCTCCATGCATTCAGCGAGTTTGATGAAACAGAACTACTCAGGCTGGCAGCCTCAGTAGAACAGCAATCCGAACATGGTATTGCCACAGCCATTTGCGAAGCAGCCAAGCAGAAACGGCTGTCATTGTCTGAAAACACTGGTTTTGACTCAACGCCGGGAAAAGGGGTTACGGCCAAAGTCGGTGAGCAGCAAATCCGGGTGGGGACGGCTGCCTGGTTGGAAAGTCAGGGTATGCACATTTCAAGTCTGCAGGCTCAGCAACTGGCCAACAAGGAAAAGCAGGGTATCAGCTGTGTTCTAGTTGCGGTGGACGGTGAAATAAAAGGGATCTTGGGACTGGTCGATGAACTGCGTCGGGATGCCGCCGAGACGGTCCATTCACTGCTGGAGGCAGGGCTGAAAGTCACGGTGCTCAGTGGCGACCGTCAGGCGGTGGTAAATGCTGTCACAGCGCCTCTGGGGGCGGTTAAGCGTCAAGCCGAGGTTTTGCCTCAGGACAAGTCAGCGGTGATACGCCAGCTACAGCAAAAGGGCGATATTGTTGCCATGGTAGGGGATGGTGTTAATGATGCACCGGCCCTGATACAGGCTGATGTCGGTCTGGCGATGGCCTCAGGCACAGATGTGTCAGTGGAGAGCGCGGATGTGGTATTGTCTCATCAGGAACTGAAAAAAGTTGTAGAAGCCCGTCAGTTAGCAACGCGAACCCTGAAAACGATTCGGCAGAATATAGTGATGTCAATAAGCTATAACGTTATCATGGTTCCTCTAGCCATGATGGCACTGGTCAGCCCTTTGGTCGCTGCGATAACAATGCCGATGAGTTCATTGTTGGTGGTTGCCAATGCGGCCCGTATTGGCCGTATTTTTAAAAGTCGGGCTGATTGATTTTATTGTTCTGACTCGTTTCCCGAACAGAGGGTATTATGGAAGTCATATATGGTTTGCTGCCAGGCATGCTATTGCTGGGTATCATCGGCGTTGGTGTTTTTTTCTGGGCAGTGCGTAGCGGTCAGTACGACGATATGGATGGGGCCGCTAACCGTGTGTTGATGGATGAGGACGATGAAGAGAATACCGAGACGACAGAGCATAGTGAAGGGCAGTCAGATGACAGAGCCGGTCCTCCCGATAAACACTAGTTCGCTGGTATTACCGCATCACGCTTTATGATTGGAACGGACGGCAGTCAACAGGATGTTTAAAAACTGGAGTCTCAAATCACAACTCCAGTTTTGGGCAGTCACCACAGTCACTGTTGTGGCTGTCATGGCGCTGATGACCAATTATGCCTATTCTCTGATTGAGTCTTCTCGTGAGGTTGTGTCTGAAAAGCTATTGCCCGTCAGTAACAGCAGCCACCGACTGAGTAGTGTCATCAGTGCTTTCAGTCACCGCCAGCAACAGATACTGACGAGCGACAATCTCTTACAACTGGCGCAACTCAGGCAGCGTGATACCCTAGAGCAGCAATTTGAACAGAACTGGTTACGATTGCAGCCTCTGTTTGTTGATGATCCTGACGAGAAACAACAGTTCGCCAGTTTGTTCAGTTTTTATCAGGATTTTCTGGCGCTTGACAGTGATCTGTACCAACGCAAAAAACAGGCGCTGACTCTCACTCAACAGATCAAACAAGCCAGTGACAATGTAGCCAGTCTGTCTGCCAGACAGCAGCAACAACTGAACAAACTGACAAACCGGCTGAATCAGCATCAGCCAGTCGTACAGCAGCTCAAGCTTTTGGTCAGTGAGCTGGATGCGCTCACTTTTCAGTCCTTTCTGGCAACCAGTGATCAGCAATTGGAACCACTTTCAAAACGACTGGATGAACTGGCTGCTGTGGTTAAACAAAATACAGACGAACTTGAAAAAGCGTTGACAGAGCAACCCGATTTATCGACAGAGCTGAACCAAAGCCGCCGGGAAATGCAGCGTTTGTTCTCGCTCGTCAATGATGAAGATGGGCTGCTGGCATTACAGAAAAAGCAATGGCTGGCAAACGCTTTACTCGCACAGACAGCAAATTCGTCGATGTCAGTCATGAGCGTGCTGACTGAAAAAATAGGTCGCGTTGCCAGAGATGTCTCTGATCACACGCATGATCTCGTACAAGCAAATGAGCACGAGGCAGATGAGACACGGTGGCGAATTATTGCGCTCAGTGTGCTGCTCACCCTGCTTATGATGATTTTCGCCTGGCGACTGTCCCGCAATATTCAGTCACCGCTTACTGCGATTCGTCAGTCAATCCATGCGCTTTCCGAAGGACAGTTTGATACCAGAATGCGCTTGCCGGAGGGCAATAATGAATTGTCACTTCTGGCCCGAGACTTCAACCATTTTGCTGAAAACACCGAAAACACCATCAGCCAACTGCATGATGCGCGCTTGTCTTTGCAGAGTCGGCAGCAACACCTTCAGGCGATTCTCAATGTTGTTCCGGAAGCAATACTGTCGCTGACAGAAGATGGCATCATCATTGATTTGAACCCCTCAGCCGAACTGGTTTTTGGAGCCGCATTGAAAGAGTTGAGTGGCATCAGTGTACTGAAGCTATTCAGTGAGATTGAAGCGATTGATTCCATGGAAGTACTGGCGAAGCGTCTGTCAGACAATCCCGAGTTTACAGGTCGACGTCTGGATGGCCGGATGCTCTCAATGTCGGTGTCGCTGAGCCGAATCAATACCGCAGAGTCTGATATCTGGGTTTGTGTCATTTCTGATGTCACGGCATGGAAAGAGACTGATCGGCGTTTACAGCAGTTATCGGTGGAACAGGATGCGATTCTGGAAAATGCCATTATTGGTATTGCGTTTGTACGTGAACGGAAGTTTGTACGGGTCAATCAGCGTTTCGAGCAATTGTTTGGTGAGAGCCGTGAACAGTTGATTGGTGAGAGTACGCGTTTTTTCTATCCTAACGAGCAGGCTTATCAGCAGCTGGGGGAGCAGGCTTACACGGCACTGACTACGGGGGACAGTTATGAAGCGCAGCTGGAACTGGTCAAAGCTGATGGCTCCCGATTCTGGTGCGCGCTCTCGGGAAAGGCCATTGATCCTGCCAATCCCATGGAAGGCGCTATCTGGCTGTTTGAAGATGTCACTAAACAGCGTGAAAATGAGGAATATTTAACCCGTCTAGCCAGTGTTGATGCGCTCACTGGTCTGCCCAACCGTAATGTATTCAATGACAGGGTGGAGCATGCTATCCATCGGGCACACAGAACTGGTGGCCGTCTGGCAGTTTTCTTTCTCGATCTTGATCACTTCAAAACCATTAATGATTCATTGGGGCATCGCGCTGGTGATGCGCTACTGAAAGATGTTGCCTCGCGAATCAAGTCGTGTCTGCGTGAGGGAGACACAGTGGCCAGACTGGGTGGTGATGAGTTCACGCTGTTGCTGGAGGATGTCCGATCCGCCGAATATGTTGGCAAGGTGGCGGAGAAAGTCATCGATGCCATGTCAAAACCCTACAGCATTGAAACTACCGAAGTCACTATCAGCCCCAGTATTGGGGTCAGCCTCTATCCGGCTGACGGCCGAGACGGTGATATGCTGATTCGTAATGCAGATGCTGCGATGTATCACGCCAAAAAGCTGGGTCGTAATAACTTTCAGTTCTATTCCGTTGAAATGAACGCCGAAGCTGCAGAAAGGCTGGTGATGGAATCAGCCCTGCGGCGAGCTGTAGAAAACGACGAACTCACTCTGCACTATCAGGCGCAGTTTGACCTGGAGTCCGGTCAGGTGGTGGGTGCTGAAGCCTTGTTACGCTGGCATAACGATGACTGGGGGCATGTCTCGCCCGCCCGCTTTGTACCGATTCTGGAAGACACGGGGTTGATCGGACTGGTTGGTGAGCGAGTCCTGACCCAGGCCTGTGAGACCTACCTTGAGCTCAAAGACGCGCTATCGCCTGACTTTATGATTGCTGTGAACTTGTCAGGCAGACAGTTCAAGGGAGGGAATCTCGCGACCGATATTCGTCGTCTGTTAAAACTGAGTGGTATGCCGGCCAGGAATCTGGAGCTTGAAATTACCGAGAGTATGCTGATGGAAGATACCCAGCTTGCTACGTTGACCTTGAGTGAGCTGAGCGAAATGGGCGTGAGCCTGGCCATTGATGATTTCGGCACCGGTTACTCGTCCTTATCCTATCTCAAACAGTTCCCGCTCAATGTACTCAAAATTGATAGCTCCTTTATCCGGGATTTGACGACGGATAAAGAGGATGCAGCGATCGTTGATGCGATTATGGCGATGTCAGAGAGCCTCGGACTGACAGTCGTTGCTGAAGGGGTTGAGACAGAAGAACAGTTACAGTATCTGAAACAACGTCATTGTCAGCGTGCTCAAGGTTATTTCCTGAGTCGGCCGTTGGATAAGGCCGCTTTTGTTGACCTCGTCAAACAGACAATCAGCGTCTAGCACGATAGACCAATAGTGTTTTCTGTTGAGGCTGAAACAGGACGCTCAGACCAATAGCAGGATAGAACCAGGTTTCACTGATGTGGCCTTCCTCATCAACTTGTGACTTTTCAATGCTTTCCGGCTCACCGAAACGGCGCTGGATCATGCCACGGTCCAGTTTCAGTGAAGGAATGTAGGTCAGGCCGATTATCGGTACGCTGAGCAGAAACGTCCGGTCTTGTTCTGAAAGTTCGTACTGATGGGCACCGCTGGGTTTAAGTTCACCAGCCCCCGCGTTGCTCAGCATCGTCTCCATCCTGTTTTTGCTGACTTCAAGATTCATGACCAGTTTGGCAGACAGGCCGGCTAGATTCACGCTGTCGAAATAAGCTTCCACACTGCGGCTGCCATCCGGATCAACAAACAAAGCCGTTTTACCAAATACCCCCAGTTGCTGCTGAGCCGTTTTGTAATTGGTATTGCCAAGATGGATGCCCAGGACCTCGCTGTTACCATCGGGCATGACTATAACCTCCCAGGGTTTCTCGGCTGGCGCCTGTGGAGAGGGGATGAGCATCAGAGAGGCAATGCCGATGATAATCAGCAGAAAACCGAGAAAAACATTTCTTAAAATTCGCATAGATAGCTTCGCTTCAGTGGGTTTGCAGCCAGAAAGTAACCGGACCATCGTTAGTCAGCCTCACCTGCATATCTGCCCCGAAATGGCCGGCTGCTGTTGAGGGATGTTTGATACGCGCCTGACTGACCAGATACGCAAACAGAGCTTCACCTTGTTCGGGCGGGGCGGCCGGTGTAAAGCTTGGACGCGTCCCTTTACGCGTATCGGCTGGCAGTGTGAACTGGGGAACCAGCAATAAACCGCCATGAATGTCTTTCAACGATAGGTTCATTTTATCATTATCATCACTGAATACGCGGTAAGTGAGTATGCGATCCAGCAGGCGATCAGCATCTGCTTCGGTATCGCCTCTCTCGACCCCAATCAGCACAAGCAGACCTTGTTGAATCTCAGCGACCTGTTGACTGCCAACATGCACATCGGCATGGCTGACTCGTTGTAATAGTGCAATCATGTCAGCACCTCGACCATTTCATCGCTCGCCGTTATCAGGGCATCAATCAGTCCTGGTTCACCGGCAGCGTGTCCGGCCAGTGGCACGATCCTTAAATCAACCTGCGGCCAGGCCTGCTTTAATTCCCAGGACTGCTGCAGCGGGCAGACCAAGTCATAGCGACCATGGATCACGATGGTAGGGATGTCCTGCATCTGTGCCACACTGCTGAGAATAGGTCGCTCATCGATAAAGCAATGATTCAATGCATAGTGCAACTGAATACGGGAGTGAGCCAGCGGCCCGGGCATCTGAGTCAAATCCGGTTGGAATTCATGATCTCGAAGCATCACGATGGTGCCTTCCCAGGCATTGAGTGTTTGTGCCGCTGCCAGTTGCACTGCTTCATCTTCATCCGTCAGTTTGTCGAAATAGGCTTGAAGGGGGCGTTGTTTTTGTGATCCTGGCAGCGCTGCCACCAACTGCTGCCATTGTTCCGGAAACAATCGTGAGGCGCCGCCCTCTGCGTAGACCCAGTCGATATCCTGCGCGCGTCCCAGAAAGGTGCCGCGCAGAATCATCGAAAGTACCTGATCAGGGTGTTCCCGGGCATAGCAAAGCGCCAGTGTGGCTCCCCATGAGCCGCCAAACAGCAACCACTGTCTGATCTCCAGAGACTGGCGGATATGTTCCATATCGGCAATCAGGTAATCTGTACTATTGTTTTCCAGTTCCCCTGTGGGGGTGGAACGACCGCAGCCTCGCTGATCAAACAGAATAATTCGATATTTTTTCGGATCGAAATAACGCCGATGTTGGGGACGGCAGCCGGAGCCGGGACCGCCATGCAGGAATATCACCGGTATCCCCTCAGGATTGCCACACTCTTCGACATAAATCCGGTGCTGGCGGCCATCGATGAGCTTCTCGCGGCTAAACTCGTGAGTCTGATAGGGTTCAATTTCCGGATAGAGTGTTCGCATGGTTAAGGTCAATTTTCTCCAACGGCCTGCACTATAGCATGCCACCCGGAATCAGAGCATTGGCGCCGGTACAGAAAGCACCATCTGCTTGTGGTAATTATCTGCCTAATGCGAGAAAATATGCGGTTTACATGGCGAGTCCTGATGCGATTTGCTGCACAACCGTGGCAACACGGTGCGATTGATGATTGAAAGGCACAGGAATAATGAACCTGCACGAATTTCAGGCAAAACAACTTTTCAACCGCTACGGCGTGCCGACGCCACAGGGTCAGGCTGTCACCGATGCGGCAGAGGCCAGGCAGGCGGCAGAGCTGCTTGCTGGAGAACGCTGGGTTGTGAAGGCCCAGGTCCACACCGGTGGTCGCGGTAAAGCCGGCGGTGTCAAAGTCGTGGACAGCGTAGACGACGTTGAAGCCGCTGCCAAAGGCATGCTGGGGCAGCGTCTGGTGACGCATCAAACCACTGCGGAAGGCCTGCCCATCAATCAGGTATTGGTGGAAAAACCGACTGATATTGATCGTGAAATCTACCTGGCCGTTCTGCTTGACCGCAGCAGTCAGCGTATTGTGTTCATGATTTCCGCTCAGGGCGGAATGGATATTGAAGCGGTCGCAGAAAATGATCCGGATGCGATTCTGAATCTGTATGTGGATCCGGTGGTGGGTCTCCAGGGCTATCAATGCCGCCGTGCCGGCTTCTTCCTGGGACTCACCGGCTCAGCTTTCAAACAATTACAGCAGGTGATGCAAAACCTGTATCAGCTGTTCACCGAAAACGATGCCAGTCTGGTAGAGGTTAATCCACTGGTGGTCACCGCTGAAGGCGATTTACTGGCGGTGGATGCCAAGATTAATCTGGATGAAAATGGCCTGTTCCGTCATGCTGATCTGGCTGAGATGTTTGATCCCAGTCAGGAGGATGATGCCGAGGTGATTGCCCGGGAGTTCGGGCTCAATTACATCTCACTCGACGGCAACGTCGCCTGTATGGTGAACGGCGCTGGTCTGGCGATGGCCACCATGGATTTGATTCAGAAAGAGGGCGGCGAACCGGCTAACTTTCTGGACGTCGGGGGGGGCACTACTGCTGAACGGGTCGCCGAAGCTTTCAAACTGATTCTGTCAGATAAAAAAGTGAAATCGATTCTGGTCAATATCTTCGGTGGTATTGTCCGTTGTGATCTGATTGCTGAGGGCATTATTCAGGCGGCCAGAGAAGTCGAGCTGTCTTTGCCGGTCGTCGTCAGACTGGAAGGAACGAATGCCGCTATTGGCCGAGAGTTACTGGCAAACAGCCAGATGAGTATTTATGCAGCACAGGATTTGACTGATGCTGCCAGAAAAGCAGTGGCTGCTGCCCGGGAGTCAAACGCATGAGCATCCTTGTTAACCGTGATACCAAAGTCATTTGTCAGGGCTTTACCGGCAAACAGGGCAGTTTCCACTCCGAGCAGGCAATAGCCTATGGTACCCAGTTTGTTGGTGGCGTGACACCCGGAAAAGGTGGCCAGACACATCTTGACAGGCCGGTATTTAACACCGTCCACGAGGCGGTCGCTGAGACCGGTGCCGATGCGACCATGATATACGTGCCAGCGGCGTTTGCCGCCGATGCCATTCTGGAAGCCGCCGATGCCGGTATTAGAGTCATTGCCTGTATTACCGAGGGTATACCGGTACTGGATATGTTGCGAGTTAAACACGCGCTCAGCAATAAAGATGTTCACCTGATTGGCCCTAACTGCCCCGGTCTGATCACACCGGGAGAATGCAAAATCGGTATCATGCCTGGTGCCATTCATCAGCCAGGTAAAATCGGTATTGTGTCGCGTTCGGGCACGTTGACTTATGAAGCCGTGCATCAGACTACCCAGAATGGCCTGGGGCAAAGCACCTGTGTCGGTATCGGCGGTGATCCGATTCACGGTATCAACTTTATTGACTGTCTGCAGATGTTTGAAGACGATCCTCAGACTGAGGGTATCGTCATGGTCGGTGAAATTGGCGGCAGTGCCGAGGAAGAGGCAGCAGCCTTTATCAAGGATCATGTCACCAAACCGGTTGTGGCGTATATTGCCGGCCTGACGGCACCAGCGGGTAAACGCATGGGCCATGCCGGCGCGATCATCAGTGGCGGCAGTGGCACTGCCGAGGCCAAACTGGCAGCGCTGGAAGCGGCGGGTGCCCGCATTGCCCGATCACCGGCAGAAATTGGTGATTGTATGCTGGCCGCGATGGATGCGAGATAAATGCAGCCTCTGACGCTGGTGATGGGCCAAATCAACCCCGTAGTGGGCGATGTGGCCGGTAATGTGATGAAAATTATCACCTCTGCCCACAGGGCACGGGATGAGTTCGGCGCCGATATGGTGATTTATCCCGAGCTGACCCTGACCGGTTATCCGCCGGAGGACCTGCTGTTAAGACCCGGCCTGCTCAAACGCGTCAATAAAGCGCTGCAAACACTTAAAAAACATATTCAGGGTGTTGCCGTTGTTGTCGGTCACCCCGATGGCGAAGTCAGAAAAGAGCTGTATAACGCGGCCTCGATTATCGACAATGGTGACATTGTAGGTACCTATTTCAAACAAAAGCTGCCTAACTACAGTGTATTTGACGAAAAACGGTATTTTGTCGAGGGTAAAGAGCCCTGTGTGATTGATTTCCGCGGCATAAAAATTGGCCTCACACTGTGTGAGGATATCTGGTTTACCGAGCCCTCGCTGCAGGCGGTCGATGCCGGCGCTGAACTGATTATCAACCTCAATGCCTCACCGTTTCGTAGTGGCAAGTGGCAATTACGCGAGGCCGAAGTCAGAAAGCGGGTGGTGGAAACCAGCGTACCGGTCATTTATGTCAACCAGGTTGGCGGGCAGGATGAATTGGTATTCGATGGCTGCTCTTTTGCCCTGAATCAACAGGGCGATAAAGTCGCGCTCGCCGCAGCATTTGAATCCGGTCTCTACCCGATTACGATCCGCCGCACTGAAGACGGCAAGTTGCAGCTTCAGGGGGACATGACCGACAAGGAAGATGAACTGGCAATGATCTACAAAGGTCTGGTGACGGGCCTGCGTGATTACATCCAAAAAAATCATTTCCCCGGTGTCGTGATTGGCCTGTCAGGGGGGATTGATTCAGCATTGACACTGGCATTGGCGGTAGATGCCATTGGGGTCGATAAAGTCCATGCGGTGATGATGCCGTCCCGTTATACCTCTGAAATCAGTTTAGATGATGCCAAAGCTATGGCTGAAGGCCTCAATGTGCAGTACAGTCTGATCTCGATTGAGCCGGTTTTTGAGCAGTTTCTGCATACCTTATCCGACCAATTTGCCGGTTTGCCGGCCGATACCACCGAAGAAAATATCCAGGCCCGCTGCCGCGGTATTATCCTGATGGCACTATCGAACAAGTTCGGTTATATGGTCCTCTCCACCGGTAACAAAAGTGAGATGGCCGTTGGTTACTCCACACTTTATGGCGATATGGCCGGTGGTTACGCGCCACTCAAGGATGTCTATAAAACACTGGTTTATCGACTTAGTCGACACCGCAATCAACTGTCTCCGGTGATTCCTGAGCGAATTATAACCCGCCCTCCATCTGCTGAATTATCAGAAGGTCAGCTGGATCAGGACAGTCTGCCCCCATACGAACTGCTGGATGTGATTCTGGACCGCTATATTGCTGATGACAGCTGTTTTGAGGATCTGGTGGAAGAAGGGTACGATGCGGAGATGGTTGCCAGAGTGATAAAAATGGTAGATCGTAACGAATACAAACGCCGACAGGCTCCACCGGGTATTCGTATTACCAGTCGGGCTTTCGGTCGTGACAGACGTTATCCGATCACCTCTGGCTACACGGTTACCTCCACAATAGAGTAAGGAATTACAATGAAGAAAATCGAAGCGATTGTTAAACCTTTTAAACTCGATGATGTTCGTGAGGCGTTGTCAGAAATTGGCGTGACTGGCATGACGGTGACTGAAGTCAAAGGTTTTGGTCGTCAGAAGGGACATACTGAGTTTTATCGCGGGGCAGAATATGTGGTTGATTTCCTGCCTAAGGTAAAACTGGAAATTGTGGTCGCTGATGAAACGGTGGACTCAGTCATTGAAAGCATCACGCAGGCCGCGCATACCGGCCGTATCGGTGATGGCAAAATCTTTGTCACGTCGTTGGAACGGGCGGTGAGAATCCGCACCGGTGAAGAAGGCGAGGAAGCGATCTAGGCCTGCTGCCGTTAGAAAAGCGCCGGTGATGACCGGCGCGGTCTTATCTCAATCAATCCTGGTCTGACGCACTTCCGCCACCCCGGTGTGTCCCGGATAGTTTAACTCCAGTACTTTCAGGGCATCCTCTGACAGATCGTTCATCCCCATCACCTTGTAGGCTTTAGCCATAATCACCAGGGCTTCAGGCATGGCTGGGGTTCTCGAATAGTTTTCAATTACGTATTTGGCTCGATTCGCGGCTGCCAGATAGGCGTCACGGCGCATATAGTAATTAGCGACATTAACCTCATGCTGTGCCAGCCGGTTTCTCAGATAAACGATGCGTTGGGTGGCGTCTTCCGCATAACGACTAGTGGGATACTGTTTGACCAGACGGGTAAAATCGCGCAAGGCATCCTCTGCCGCGCCCGGGTCCCGCTGTGATTCATCCCGGGGAATATATTTTTCAATCAGACCGATATCACGGTGGAAATTAACCAGGCCACGAAGATAAATAGCGTAATCGATGTTCGGGTTCAATGGATAAACGCGCATGAACCGATCCAGCGTTGCGATGGCGGTTTCCGGATCATCATTCTTATAGTGGGCGTAGGCGGATTCTAACAGGGCTTGCTGGGCATATTCACCAAACGGGAAGCGGGCTTCCAGTTGTTCGTAATAGGTGATCGCGGTGGTGTAGTCGCCGAGATCCAGTGCTGCCTTGGCTTCTGCATAGACACGTTCGACACTCCAGCTTTCGTCAGCTTTGATTTCTTCTTTTTCAAAGAAAGAACAAGCTGAGAGGCTCAGCGTGGCGAGAATTAAGATTAGTGGCAGGTAAAATTTTTTCATCGGCTTAGGGTACGTTAGATAAATGTCCAAGGCAAAAGATAAAAACAGGGTCTAATCTTAGCCGTTTTTGTGCATCAAAGCACGTCTTAACAGATTATCTATTGTTGAGAATCCAGTACAATATGCCTCTTTATCTTTGCTATCAGGACTAATTCATGCTCCGTCGTCTGTTGTCTCTTGCCATCGGTCTGACTTTGTCGGCACCACTCGCTGCGACCACCTTCGAAATCACTGAGCCTGGTGCCAGTGTGATCGGCCATAACATGGTGCTATACAGCCGTAATGAAGATACCCTTCTGGATATTGGTCGGCAGTTCGATCTGGGCTATCGCGATATTACAGATGCCAACCCGGACGTAGATGCCTGGTTACCGGGAGAGAATACCCCGGTCGTCTTGCCGACCCGCTACATTCTGCCGGATGGTCCCAAGGAAGGCATTGTTATCAACATTGCTGAGATGCGCCTGTTTTATTATCCCAAAACCGGCAAAGGAGAGAGACAGCAGGTTGTGACGCATCCCATCGGTATTGGCAGGGAAGGCTGGGCAACACCATTAGGTAAGGCGCGTATCACCCAGAAAATAAAAGATCCTTCCTGGACACCGCCGGCATCCATCCGTAAGGAGCATGCTGAAATGGGCGATCCTCTGCCACGTGTCGTCCCCGCCGGACCGGATAATCCTCTGGGTGCCTATGCGATGCGTCTGTCGATGCCGGGTTACCTGCTGCACGGTACCAATAAACCTTACGGGGTTGGGCTGCGCGTCAGTCATGGCTGCATTCGCCTGTTCCCTGAAGATATCGAGAACATGTTCAATATCACGCCCAGTAATACCGGTGTGGAAATTGTCTATCAACCGCATAAAGCCGGTATCAGAAACGGTCATTTGTATCTTGAGGCACACCGCCAGCAGAAAGATATCGATACCCGTGAAGGCAATAACATGACGCCGATGGTCAAGGCGATTCTGAATGTGCAGGACCAACTGCCGGCAGATGAGCACTGGTCTTATGCTGAGACAGTGGTGCGTAAACAGCTAGGTGTGGTCAAACCATTGGGACAGCAAAAACTGGATATCGTTGAGAATCTCTGGTTTCTGCATGCCGGTGTAAATAAAAAAGCGGTGAGTAAGGTTCGTGAAGCGATGACGGCACTGAGACTGGACGACCTCTATTGGCCGGTGAGATCGGGCGCCCGTGAGGAAACCCTGATCGGTCCGTTTAATTCTCAGGAAGAAGCCAGCATTGTCGGAGAGGAAATTATGACATCGGCCGGGGTGCCAGTCTGGACTGTGCAGGTGACCAGTGATGCGCTGTGATTACTGCGGTGAATTGAGCACAAAAAAAAGCCGGAACTCATGTTCCGGCTTTTTTGCATGTGGCAAATAAAGCTTATTTGCTCATGGCTTTTTCAAACATACGATCAATTTTGGCACAGCATTCTTCAACTGTTGCCATTGCTTCATCAGCAGTTTTCTGGGCGTTCATCGCAGCCAGTTCTGCATCGGTAGCAGTGCGTTGAGCTGTGTCTGCAGTGCTTTGGGCATTGCGGGCAGCAACAAGAGCAGAGTCAGCAGTTGATTGAGCTGATTCTACAGAGGCTTTCAACGCGTCCATTTCGGCAGTGTTGGCGCAAGCGGTCAACAGAGCCAATGGCAGGATTACAGCACTCAGTTTTGCTAATGGTTTCATTTTAATCTCCTTGAAAAAGTACCAGTTTAAATGGCAGGCATATTATATTGCGTATTCGCAACATAAAACATACGCTAGCAAGAAATATTTTCACTGTCCATTTATCAGACAGGCAAAATGCGAACTGTTTCTGCAAAGCTGTCTCCCCGCGGATAAATACTTGCTATAATTACGGCTTTTGAAATGCTCCGGTTTCCTGCTCGGGATATCCGTCTTTTCTTAACCGTTCTGGAAAAATTTGTCTTATGCACCCAATGCTGAATATTGCGATCCGTGCTGCCCGCAATGCAGGCACATTGATCATGCGATCTTTGCAACATGTCGAACACCTGGAAGTCACGACCAAAGGCCGTAACGACTACGTCTCCGATGTTGATCACCTGGTAGAGCAGGAAATTATCAAGGTCATTAAAAAGGCTTATCCCGACCATGCCATCATGGCAGAAGAATCGGGCAATGCCGGTGACAGTGATACCGTCTGGATCATTGACCCGCTGGATGGTACCACCAACTTCCTGCATAGTTTTCCGCACTTTTGTGTCTCCATTGCTGTCCGCGTCAGAGGTCGGGTGGAACATGCAGTGGTGTATGACCCACAACGCGATGAACTGTTCACTGCGAGTCGAGGTGAAGGCGCAAAACTCAATGATCGTCGCCTGCGAATCAGCAAACGCCGTGATTTGAAAGGGGCCTTACTGGCCACCGGCTTCCCGTTTAAGTATCCTCAGCATCACACGCAATATATGGCGAGCTTTGAAGCCCTGTTTACTCAGGTGGCGGACATCCGTCGCGCCGGCTCTGCGGCACTGGATCTGGCCTACGTCGCTGCCGGCCGTATCGATGGTTACTGGGAGATCGGTCTTGAAAACTGGGATCTCGCTGCCGGCCTGTTGCTGGTGGAAGAAGCCGGCGGTCTGGTGACAGACTTTGCCGGTCAGGACAGTGTTTTCGACAAAGGCAATATCGTTGCTGCGGGATTCGGTGTCCATAAACTGATGCTGGAAGCTATCAAGCCGCATTTACAGGAACCACTCAATTAAATCGGACCCTTGCGGGCCTCTTTACACCTGCATGCCACGCATGCCTTTACTGAATTCATTATATGACTGATACCCAAAGAGACATTTCCAAACTACGCAATATCGCCATCATTGCCCACGTCGACCATGGTAAAACCACTCTGGTTGACCAGTTGCTGAGACAATCCGGCACCTTCGGTGAACATGAAGAGCTAACTGAGCGGGTGATGGACTCCAATGACCTGGAACGTGAGCGTGGCATTACTATCCTTTCCAAAAACACGGCGATTCGCTGGAACGAATACCACATCAATATTGTAGACACCCCAGGCCACGCCGATTTCGGTGGTGAAGTCGAGCGTGTTCTGTCCATGGTTGATTCGGTACTGCTACTGGTGGATTCGGCAGAAGGGCCAATGCCACAAACCCGTTTTGTGACTCAGAAAGCCCTGGCGCTGGGTCTCAAGCCGATTGTGGTGATCAATAAGATAGACAAACCGGCAGCCCGTCCCAACTGGGTGCTGGACCAGACTTTTGATCTGTTTGTGAATCTGGACGCCACCGATGAGCAACTCGACTTTGATGTGATTTATGCATCTGGTCTGAACGGTTTCGCCAATATGGACGAAAACGTGCATGAAGGCGATATGACACCCTTGTTTGAATTAATCGTCGACAAAGTCAGCCCACCTGATGTCGATGTGGATGGTCCGTTCCGGATGCAGGTGTCTTCACTGGATTACAACAGCTACGTTGGGGTCATTGGTGTCGGCCGCGTTCAGCGTGGTCGGGTCAAAACCAATACCCCGGTCACTGTGGTTGACCGCGAAGGCAATAAACGCAACGGCCGTATTCAGCAGGTCATGGGCTTTCTGGGGCTGAAACGTGAAGAAGTCCCCTCAGCTCAGGCTGGCGATATTATCGCTTTCACCGGTCTGGACCCACTGAACATTTCCGACACCGTCTGTGATCAGAATGCGGTTGAAGCACTGCCTCCGTTATCAGTCGATGAGCCGACCGTGACGATGACCTTCCAGGTCAATAATTCACCCTTTGCCGGTAAAGAAGGCAAGTTCATTACCTCCCGTCAGATCAAAGAACGTCTGGAGCGTGAACTGATTCATAACGTGGCGCTGCGGGTAGAACAATCCCCGACCGATCCAGACAAGTTCAAAGTATCCGGCCGTGGTGAACTGCATTTGTCCGTGCTGATTGAAAATATGCGACGGGAAGGCTTTGAGCTGGGCGTTTCCCGTCCTGAAGTAATTATTCGTGAGATCGACGGTGAAAAACAGGAACCCTTCGAATCGGTGACCATCGATGTGGAAGACGAACATCAGGGCACCGTGATGGAAAAAATGGGTGAGCGCGGCGCTGAGATGAATAACATGGTGCCGGATGGTAAAGGTCGGGTGCGTCTGGACTTCATTATTCCTTCGCGTGGTCTTATCGGCTTCCGTACCGAGTTTCTGACCGCCACACAGGGCACCGGTCTGATTTACAGTGTATTTGACCACTACGGTCCGATGAAGGCGGGTAATTACGGTAAACGTATCAACGGTGTACTGATCGCCAATGGCGTGGGTAAAGCGGTTGCCTTTGCTATTTTTAACCTGCAGGAAAGGGGTCGCATGTTTATCGGCCATGGTGATGAAGTCTATGAAGGCATGATCATCGGCATTCACTCGCGTGATAATGATCTGGTGGTGAACCCGCTCAAGGGTAAACAATTAACCAATGTCCGCGCCTCAGGCAACGATGATGCTGTGACTCTGGTGCCGCCAATCCGTATGAGTCTGGAGCAGGCACTGGAGTTCATCGGTGACGATGAGTTACTGGAAGTCACCCCCAAGTCATTGCGACTGCGTAAAAAACTGTTGTTGGAGCATGAGCGTAAGCGCGCGTCCCGCGCTTAATCCGGTCCAAACGGCAGCTAAAAAAGGGTATCCTAAACACAGGAACGAAGCGTCGTTCCTGTGTCCTTTTTATTGAGGTGAAAGATGCGCATTCTGATTCTGCTGGCCATCGGGCTGTTACTTTATATCATCATCGGAAATCTGCTCAGAAAGAGCAAAATGCCCTCTAACACCACATCCGGTGACAGCAGTCAGCGTATGGTTCGCTGTGAACATTGTGGCCTGCACATCATTGAAACAGAGGCACTGAAAGATAACAGCCAGTATTTCTGCTCCCGTGAACATATTGAGGCCCACCGCCAGTCACGATGAGTGCGGATGCCGCCCGACTGACTTTGCGTCAGGACCCGGCTACCTGGCGGGCACTGACGGTTTTTGCCGGTTATCGTTTTTTTCTCGCCGGCATTTTGTTCTTTGTTTTTTACTTCAAACTCCCGCCAGAATTCCTGGGCTCGGTTGATCCCCGTTTGTATGCCAGTGTCAGTCAGCTCTATCTGCTGATCGCACTGGTGCTGCTGATTTTCACGCTGAAACGCTGGGGCTATGTCGATACCCAGATCAAACTGCAACTGGTCATTGATATTGTGGCATTGACCATGCTGCTTCACGCCAGCGGCGGGCTGCAAACCGGTCTGGGCTCGTTATTGTTGGTTGTTGTCGTGGCGGGTGGCGCTTTGGTGCCGGGACGCTTGGCTGCTTTTATTGCAGCGATAGCGACACTGGCGATTCTGCTGGAAGTCAGTTACTCCCAGATTGCCGGTGATGGTGCGACTAAATACAGTCAAGCCGGACTTCTGGGTGCAACCTTTTTCGTCACGGCCTGGTTAGCGCAGTGGCTATCCAAAAAAATGCAGACGTCGGAAGTGCTGGCTGAGGAACGAGCCCGGGATGTCGCCAATCTGGCTGTGCTGAATCAGCATATCATCAGCCGTCTGCAGATCGGCGTCATGGCCCTTGACGCCCATGGTCATGTGACCCTGTTTAATGAGTCTGCCCGTCATTTGCTAGGGATAGAACGCAGTATCCCCGGTTTTAAGCTGAAACAATATGTGCCGCAACTGGCAGAACAAATCTGGCTCTGGCAGCATCACAACCCGCAACCTTTCGAGGCTTTTCAGGCGCGACCGGATCTACCGGAAGTACGGGCCACAGCGACCAGGCTTGATAGTGGTGAAACACTGGTTTATATCGAGAATACCTCTGCGATGGCGCAACAGGCACAGCAACTCAAGCTGGCCTCGCTGGGGCGACTGACAGCCAGTATCGCTCACGAAATCCGCAACCCACTCGGCGCAATCAGCCATGCCGGTGAGTTGCTGGCAGAACAGCAAAGCCAGGATCAGGGTATGCGGAAGCTGACTGGCATCATTCAACGCCACAGTCAGCGCGTTAACAGTATTATCGACACGATTCTGCAGATGAGTCGACGCAAAACAGTGGAACCGGCGGCAGTGGTACTTGCCACCTGGCTGGATCGCTTTGTAAGTGAGTTTCGTGAAATGAAAGCAGCGGGCGAGGAGGATATCAAACTGCGTATTGAGTCTCCGCTGGTGAAGGTTGCCATGGATCCGGAGCAGTTACATCAGGTGATGTGGAATCTGATCGAGAATGCCTGGCATTACTCAAACCCCGATAATCCACCGCCAAGGGTTCAAGTTCGTCTTGCCAGGTCCGATGGAGAAATAGTCGTGGATGTCACCGATAATGGTCCCGGCGTGTCGCAGGCGGCGCAGGCGCATTTGTTTGAACCGTTTCATTCAGAGCGTCAGGGCGGCACCGGTCTCGGATTGTATCTGGCTCGTGAACTTTGCCAGGCCAATGGAGCGCGACTGAGCTTCCTGCCTGACGAGTTGCAAAGCAGTCGTTTTCGTATAAGCTTCCCGGGTGAATGGCAGGAATATCTCGCATGACAAAGCAACACGCAAAACAAGCGCTGGTGATTGATGACGAGCCGGATATTCTCGAATTACTGACAATGACGTTGTCCGGTATGTCGATTGACTGTGTGACCGCCGAGAATCTGGCCCAGGCGCATCAAGCGCTCAAACAGCACAAATTCGATTTATGTTTTACCGATATGCGACTGCCAGACGGTAATGGTTTGGAATTGGTGAAAACATTGCAGCGACAGTGGCCTGAGTTACCTGTAGCGGTTATCACGGCGCATGGCGATGTCGATCATGCGGTTGAAGCGCTTAAGTCCGGTGCTTTTGATTTTGTTTCCAAACCACTCAAGCTAAGAATGCTGCGAGACCTGGTTGAAGCGGCGCTGAAATTGTCGCCTGATCGGCCACAACAGCGTGAACGACGCTCACGTGACAAACTCCTGGGGGATACTGACCCCATTCGTGCGCTTCGTGGCAAAATCAGCAAACTGGCACGAAGTCAGGCACCGGTCTATATCACGGGTGAATCGGGGACGGGCAAAGAACTGGTTGCCAGACTGATTCATGAGCTTGGCGCGCGTAGTGATGGCCCGTTTGTGCCGATTAACTGTGGCGCGATACCGGCAGAACTGGTGGAAAGTGAGTTCTTCGGTCACAAGAAGGGCGCCTTTACCGGTGCTGTCGCCGATAAACAGGGACTGTTTCAAGCTGCTGATGGCGGCACGCTGTTTCTTGATGAAGTCGCTGATTTACCATTGATGATGCAAGTCAAATTACTACGGGCGATACAGGAAAAAGCAGTGCGGCCTGTCGGGGGGCATGAAGAGGTTAATGTTGATGTACGCATATTGTCTGCTACCCATAAAAACCTGGCAGCATGCGTGCAGCAGGGCAGTTTTCGTGAGGATTTGTTCTACCGTTTGAATGTGATAGAGCTTACCGTTCCGCCATTACGGGAGCGTCAGGCTGATATCCCATTGTTGGCAGACCATATCCTGACTACACTGGCGAGGAAAAATCATCTCGACAAGCCGAACATCAGCCAGGCCGCCATGAATAAGCTGCGGTCCTATGCTTTCCCCGGCAATGTACGGGAGTTGGAGAACATTCTGGAGAGAGCGCTGACCTGGGCTGAGGCTGACAGCATTGAAGTGGATGACCTGATGCTACCCCAGCATCAACCGATAGTCAGTGCTGAACCTCTGGCAACGACGGGAGCCAGGCAGACCGTTCCGCAGGACCTTGAGGCCTGCCTGGAGGATCAGGAACGCCAGCTCATCATGCAGGCACTGGAGGCGACCCGTTGGAACCGGACCGCTGCAGCCAAAAAACTGGGGATTACGTTCCGCGCCTTGCGCTACAAGTTGAAGAAGCTGGAACTGGATTAATCCGTCTCTGCTTCTTCGACCATGGCGGTCAGAGAAGTCAGCACCTGATTGTCAATCTGGGCGGTTTTACCGGCAGCAGAGAGTTTCATGCTCAATTGGCAAACCAGTGTCTGCTCAGCGTCGAACTGTGCCTGAACTACATGGCCCAGTGTGTCACCTTCGGCATTGGTCACCACGCTGTTGATGGCGGGTAAGCTGTTGCCTTCAAGCCGGCCCAGAAACAGCCTACGGCTGGGTTTGCCCAGGTAATGTAAACGGGCAACCACTTCCTGACCGGGATAGCAGCCTTTTTTAAAGCTGACACCACCGGCCAGATCAAGGTTGACCTGTTGCGGTGTAAAGGCTTCTTTACTCTCGGCAAAGACCATCGGCAGGCCGGCTTCAATGTCATGTCGTTGCCACACAGCTTCGGGTGCCAGCCGCCAGTCATTTTCCAACCAGCCAGACAGGGTCTGGACATTTTCCTCATCGGCAATGACAAGAGAGCGTGGTGTTTCACCGGGCTGAAGGATAACAAGGCCTGCTTCACAGACCTGGCCCTGCCAGATTTCTGTTGACTCAAGTGTTGCCGTAGGATGAATCAGACCCAGAACATAGCTGTCTTCCAGCAGTTTGATATCGACCTTGCTACGTAACTTGAACATGGTCAGACGTTGGCTGATGGCATCAGCCAGATCAGCGGGCAGAATGATCAGGTAATCGTCCTCACGTCTCAGCAACTGAAAAATCGACAACAAACGACCTTTCGGATTGCAAAAACCGCTCAGCTGCGATTGATTCACTTGCAGGGCATTGACGTCGTTGGTCAACAGGTTCTGCAGAAAGCTTTTTGCTTCCTCGCCCATGACCTGGATGATCCTGCTGGCGGGCAAAGGAATGATAAGGTTGCCCTCTGTGTCTGGGCTTGACTGTGATTGTTGATCGGTGAGTTGCTGCCAATTCATAATGACTCTGATAAAAAGTAATGGATATCTATTCTAACGGCTGGTGGCATTGTAAAACAGGGATGAATAAAGCGGTTTTTATGGAATGAAGATTGAATGGAAACAATCACGTTTTTTACTGGCTTACCTGATGCTTGTACATACTACGGCAGTGTTGCTGGTGAATATGCTCGGCTTGAGTCTGATGCTGACAGTGCCCCTATCACTGCTCGTAATCGCCAGCCTGCTTTTTTACTGCCGCCGTTATGGTCGATACGCCCGAACCACAGCATCTGGACAGTTGTGGGTGGATGCCGAGGGCTTTTGGTTTTGGTCTGACTCGGATGGCCAACAAGAGGGGCCCATGCTGCTCAGGGGTAGTGTGATACTGGGTCCCGTGATTGCGATTTACCTGAAAGCCGCTCAAAAGCGTTTTAGCCATTCTCTAATCATTGCCCGTGATGCGGTCACAGCTGAGGACTGGCGTCGACTGCGGGTCAGGCTGCGTGATCCTGAGTCCTGGGAGTAATGATGGTTTCCTGTGGCGGCTGGCTATTGTCGGTCTCCGGGTAGTCGAGTATGTAATGCAGGCCTCGACTTTCTTTGCGCAGCAGCGCTGAAGCAATAATAAGCTCAGCCACATCTGCCAGGTTGCGGAGTTCCAGCAAATCACTGCTGATATGGTGTTGGGCATAATAGTCACCAATTTCCTGTTTTAACAGTATCAGTCTTTGCCTGGCTTTATTTAGACGATGGGTACTTCGCACGATCCCGACGTAGTCCCACATAAAACGCCGCAGTTCATCCCAGTTGTGAGTAATGGCGATGGCCTCTTTGGCTGGTTCCACCTGGCTGGCATCCCAGGGCGGGATAGTGGCACTGACCGGCTTGAGTTCCTGTTGTTTGATATCATCCGCGGCAGCACGTGCAAATACCAGGCACTCCAGTAGGGAGTTACTGGCCATCCGGTTAGCACCATGCAGACCCGTATGGGCGGTTTCACCAATAGCGTAAAGGCCGGGGATATCGGTTCTGCCCTGTAAGTCAGTCATGATGCCACCACAGGTATAGTGTGCTGCCGGTACTACCGGGATTGGCTCGCGGGTCATATCGATGCCGTAGTCAAGACAGCGCTTGTAAATTGTCGGGAAGTGGCTTTTGATAAAGGTCGCCGGCTTGTGTGAAATATCAAGATAGACGCAGTCGTCACCCAGGCGTTTCATTTCATGGTCGATGGCTCTGGCCACCACATCACGCGGTGCCAGCTCTGCTTGCGGATGGAAGTGAGGCATGAAACGCTCACCGTTAGCCAACAACAGCCTGGCCCCTTCACCACGCAACGCCTCACTGATCAGGAAAGACTTGGCTTTGGGATGAAACAGGCAAGTGGGGTGAAACTGCACAAATTCCATATTGGCCACCCGACAGCCAGCTCGCCACCCCATCGCGATACCATCGCCAGTTGAGACATCAGGGTTGCTGGTATAAAGATAGACCTTTCCCGCCCCACCGGTTGCCAATACGGTGACAGGGCTCAGAAAGGTTTTGGTCTCATCATTTTTGATATCCAGCACATAACAGCCAATGGTCCGGTTCGGTGACTGTTTTAATTGTTTCTGACTGGTAATGAGGTCGATGCCAATGTGATAGGGAAATAAACTGATATTGGGGTGATCTTTGGCCTTAGCCAGTAGAGTGGTCTCGACTTCGCGACCTGTGGCATCGGCGGAGTGAATAATACGGCGATGACTGTGTCCGCCTTCCTGAGTCAGGTGATAGGTTTCCGATGTCATTCCATCTCGGGTGAACGATACCCCTTGATCAATCAGCCACTCAATATTTTCGCGGGCGTGCTCGACGGTATAGCGCACAGCGTGTTCGTTACAGAGTCCGGCACCGGCGCGGAGGGTATCATCAATGTGAGATTGAATAGAGTCTGTCTTATCCAGTACGACCGAAATGCCACCCTGCGCATACAATGAGGCGCCTTCATCAAGCGGCCCCTTGGAGATAACAGCAACACGGGCAGAGTCGGCCATGTGCAGAGCGAGTGTGAGGCCAGCTGTGCCGCTGCCGATAATCAGAATGTCATAATGCTCAGTTGTGGTCATAGGGCTCGATGTAGGTACAATAGGCGGAATTTATTTTGCACGTAATACGGAACAAAGTTAAATCGATATGGTCAATGAAGCTGGATCAAAAAGTGCACACTGGCGTGTCGATAATAGCCGGAAGATAGGATGAATGCAGATCAAGAGCTAGTACGACGCGTACAGGCAGGGGATAAAAAAGCGTTTGACCTGCTGATAATGAAATATCAGCAGCGGATTATTCATGTCATAACCGGCTTTGTACACGATCCGGTGGAGGCCATGGATGTCGCACAGGAAGCGTTCATCAAAGCCTATCGAGCGCTGCCGGGCTTCAGGGGAGACAGTGCGTTCTACACTTGGTTGTATCGCATTGCTATCAACACCTCAAAAAATTACCTGACAGCGGCATCGAGACGGCCACCGGTGACAGATGTTGATGCAATGGATGCAACAATTTACTACGATGCACCGGAATTGAAGGAATTTGAGACGCCTGAAAACAGTCTCATGAGTAATGAATTGCAGCAAGCAATTCATGACGCGATTCAGGATTTACCTGAAGATACCGCAACGGCGATCAAACTGCGGGAGTTTGATGGTTTGAGCTACGAGGAAATTGCGCAGGTAATGGATTGTCCAATCGGCACAGTACGATCACGTATCTTTCGTGCCAGAGAGGCAATCGACAAGCAGGTCAAAGCAGTGATGGGTGGAGAGGAACAACAATGACAGCCAAGCAACAAGAATTACTGTCAGCATTTGTCGACGGTGAACTGAATTCGCAGGAGCTGGATGAGCTGCTGGCGTTAATGAACACAGATGACAGTGCCAGAGCAGATTATCAACGTTATCAACTTACCAGTGATGTGTTACGGGGTCACACGAATCGAAGCCAGCCTGTCGATTTGTCTGCCCGTGTCAGTGCGGCACTGGCCGATGAGCCGGTTCATGAGTTGACTGGATCGCAAAACAAAAAATCCAGTCTGGTTACTGTGCCGGACTGGTTCTGGAAACAAACGGCCGGCTTGGCGGCGGCTGCCTCAATTGGTGCGCTGGCTGTGGTTGGTGTGCTGAACCAACCGCAAACCGCGGTCACACCAGAATTGGCACAAGTCCCGGCACAGACACAGACAGCAGCGACGGAGTCACCAAACCGCTGGACTGTCGGCGAGCAGGAAGTCGAAGATAGACTGAACAACTATCTGGTTGATCACAACGAATATGCTGGGGCTTCTGGTCTGTTTTCTTATGCTCGTGTCGTGTCCTACGGCGAGGAGTAGTCTGCTATGCGTTTCCTGCTTCATGTTCTGCTGGGTCTGAGTTTCAGTCTGCCGGCTGTTGTGTTAGCTGCAGATGATGACAAAGCACTCGAGATGCTGGAACGCATGACCGAGGCAGCCAAAACACTGACTTATGAAGGTGTTTTTGCCTACCAGTCCGGGAAAAATATGCAGTCGATTCGTATTTACCATCGTGCCGATGCGCGTGGTGAGCTGGAACGCCTCATTTCTCTTAACGGTGCCGCCCGTGAAGTGATACGCAGCAATGACATGGTGACCTGCATCAATCCCGAAGGTAAACAAGTCAATGTCAGCCGACGTCCACTGGGTCGCGGCTTTCCCAGTGACTTACCCAGAAGGCTGAATTCAGCGACGCCCTACTATGATGTCACCCTTGGAGAAACCGATCGCATAGCCGGTCGTAAAGCACATGAACTGGTGATTAGTCCTGAGGACAGCTACCGTTACGGTTACCGGTTGTGGGTCGATGCGGATACCTACCTTCTGCTGAAATCGGAGCTGGTTGGCGCCGATGGTGATGTGTTGGAAACGTTTACTTTCTCGTCAATAAATACAGATGTTCATATCCCTGAACACAAATTCGAATCACAAATGGCCGGTGAGGAAATGACATGGCACCGCAGCGAGCCGGAACAACCTCTCAACACGGCTAACCAGAGCCAGGTACACAACTGGCGGCCCGCGTGGTTGCCCGATGGCTTTTCGCAGGTGGCTTACCAGACTCGACTCCGCACTAATAACGGGGCCGATGTAGAGCAACGTGTGTACAGCGACGGGTTGAGTTCGGTTTCGATCTTTATCGAGAAAATCCGTGCCCGTCACAGCCACCTGCATGGTGGTTCTCATGTTGGCGCTATCAACGCGTTCGGCACAATCATGCAAGCCCATTTTGTCACCGTCGTTGGTGAAGTCCCTGCTCAGACGGTGGAGAAAATCGGTAGCAGTATCACATTCGCGGATCCTCAGCAGTGATCGAACAGAAAGCCACTGTCATTGGTCGTGATGGCAGATTAGTTTGGGTTGAAGCGGAACGGCAATCTACCTGCGGACAGTGTCAGGCCAGGAAAGGTTGTGGCACAGGAATGCTGGCCAAGCATGTTGGTCAGCGATTTTCGCGGCTTGCAGTCAACACGGACCTCGACCTCAAAGTGGGGCAACAAGTGATGGTCTCGATACCCGAACAGGCATTGCTCAGCGGTGCAGTCCTTATGTACCTGATGCCACTTACAGGCCTGTTCACAGCGGCAGTCTTGGTAAGAATGCTGGGTGCAGGGGAACTGGCCCAAATTACGGCTGGTCTACTAGGACTGTGTGTCGGCTTTTTCTGGGTCAAACATAAGATGACAGATAAGAATCCCGGCATCCGTGTTCAAACAATAGAGGAATACCAATGAGATATACCAAAACCTGGACAGCAATCATGATGCTGACGGCTTGGTTGATGCTGAGCTTCAATGTGCAAGCTCGTGCCTTGCCGGAATTCACCGAACTGGTAGCTGAAAACGGCGACGCTGTCGTTAATATCAGCACACGTAACAAAGTGGATCAGACGGCGAGCTCGATGTTGCCTCCGGGTATGGAAATTCCTGAAGGCTCTGGCATTGATGAATTCTTTAAAAAGTTCTTTGACGGTATGCCAGGCATGCCTCCCGGCGGTATGCCATCGCCCAGAGAGAGCGAATCGCTGGGCTCAGGCTTCGTGCTGTCGGAGGATGGTTTCATTCTGACTAATCACCATGTTATCAGAGATGCCGAGGAAATTATTGTACGTTTCAGTGATCGTACCGAGCTGGAAGCTGAATTATTAGGTAGCGATGAGCGGAGCGACGTGGCGCTGCTAAAAGTCGACGCGAAAGGGTTAAAAGCCGTCAAGCTGGGTGATTCCAATGCGCTGCAGGTAGGTGAATGGGTACTGGCCATTGGCTCACCATTCGGCTTCGATTATTCCGCCACTGCGGGTATCGTCAGCGCCCTTGGTCGAAGCCTGCCAAGTGACAGCTATGTCCCTTTCATCCAGACTGACGTCGCCATCAATCCAGGTAATTCTGGTGGTCCACTCTTTAACCTGGACGGGGAAGTCATCGGGATCAATTCACAAATCTACAGCCGCACTGGTGGCTTTATGGGTGTGTCATTTGCCATTCCCATTGATACAGTGATGAATGTCGTGGCACAGATTAAAGATCAGGGTTATGTCAGCCGCGGCTGGCTGGGTGTCGTTATTCAGGATGTCACGCGAGAACTGGCTGAATCCTTTGGTCTCGACAAGCCGAAAGGTGCGTTAGTGTCGCGGGTAGTTTCAGACAGCCCGGCAGCAGAAGCAGGCTTCAAAGCCGGCGATGTCATCCTTAAATTCGATGGCAAAGAAGTCGAAACCTCGTCTGACTTGCCTCCTATTGTCGGTCGAACCATGGTGGGTAAGGAAGTCAACGTCATTGTTATGCGTGATAACAAACGCACCACCCTGGGCGTGACCATCGAAGAGTTGCCTGAAGATGAGGAACTCGCTGCTTCTGGTAGCAAGCCCGGTCGTTTTGTTGCTGAAAATTTATCCATGGAAGTGGCTGAAATTCGCCCACAACAACGTGAAAAACTGGATGTTGAATCTGGTGGTGTTGTGGTGATGAAGGTTGAGAAAGGACCTGCGATAAACGCCGGTATCCGTCCGGGAGACGTCATCCTGACTATGAACAACGTCGAAATTGAAGACGCTCATCAATTCATTGAAGTGGCTAAGGATTTGCCCACTGGCAAACCTATCCCGGTTCTGGTTCAACGTTCAGGACAGTCCCAGTTTCTGGCACTGAAAATTGATAAATAACTAACGTTCTTTATCAACACGACAAAGCAGCTGATCGGTGATGCCGGTCAGCTGCTTTTTTTTTGCGGGAACGAGAGATTTTCAGCGACACTAAGTTTATTTTTATATTTAAAACTTATATCATTAATAAAAATCATTCGTATTAAAGTGTATTGCTGGAATGAACGAGTCAGATAACAAAGCGCACATATTGATTGTTGAGGATGATGACAAACTCAACGACCAGTTAAAACAATTGCTGCAAGCCAAAGGGTTTGAAGTGAGTCAATCATTTGATGGCGAGCAGGGATTGTTGATGGCGCTGAGACAGAACTTCGACCTTGTGCTGCTGGATGTTTCCTTACCCAGAAAAAATGGTTATGCGGTACTCAAAGTCTTGAGGCAAAACAGAACCACACCAGTGATGATGATTACTGCCCATGGTGCAGAAGAAGAACGTATTACCGGCTTCCGTAACGGCGCGGATGATTACCTGGCAAAACCATTTAATCTGACTGAACTGTTGTTAAGAATCGAGGCGATACTCAGGCGTTCAAGGCCAGAGATTCAAACGGAGCCGGATCACACAAAACTGCTACGGTCAGGCCTTGAAGCAGACAAGAATAAGCATCAGGTCTTTTTCCATGGAAAAAAAGTCAGTTTCACCCCAATCCAATTCAAGCTTTTATGGACGCTGATGCAACATCCAAGTCAGACCCTGAGCAAGCCCACCTTATACCGGCTGGTATTGGAACGGGAATTTAGTCGCTACGATCGTAGCCTGGATATGCATATGAGTCGGGTAAGACGCAAACTGGCCGCTGCCGGAATGCCGCCAGACAGACTGCAGACAGTACATGGCACCGGTTATATGCTGCTATGAAGCGGCGACTGTTCTGGAAGCTCAGTGCGGTCATTGTCGCGGGCACTGTTTCCCTGTTTTGGCTGATACATACTCTGGTTAACAAAACAGAGCAGCATATGAGCTTCATCGACGAGGCGCATCAGCAAACATTGTATGACTATGCCGCTAAAGCCGAGCAACTTTACGTTCGTGGAGATGAAGCCGGGCTCGCTGAATGGCTGCAGACTATTCGTGAAAAGGAAAATACCTGGGTAGCGGTGGTTCAGCCACAAATCCAGACTCTGGCAGGCAGTCAATTGTCCCGGGATTTCAAGGAACGTTTTCGACTGGGACGCAGTATCGATTGGAAAATTCACCTCTACTTCAAAGCCAACCCGGTAATGGACGTGATTTTTGCCGATGGCAAAACACATTTTCTGATCACGCTTCCGCAGAGAATGCGACCCGGCACTTACTGGCAGCATGCCAACCTTTTACTCCAGCTTGCTTTGCCATTGCTTCTTATGGCTATCATTAGTGTTGTTATCTATCGCCATGTGATGTCGCCTTTGAGGCAATTGGAGAGAGCAACACAACAGTTTAGTCAGGGGAACTTCGATGTCCGACTCAGAAATAGTCTGGGCACACGCAATGATGAAATCACCGCCCTGGCTGAAACGTTCGATGGCATGGCAGAAAGGATTGGTAATCTGATCCAGAGTCAGCGTCATCTGACTTCGGATCTGTCACATGAGCTCAGGACACCGTTGACCCGCATTGAACTGGCGTTGAGCTGGGCTGAACAGAATACGCCGGATAGTGAGCCGCTCAAACGAATTCGGGAAGAGTGTCAGCAAATGCGACAAATGGTGGAGGATACGTTGAGTCTCGCCTGGTTGGAGAATGAGCAACCCATATTAAAAACCGATGAGCTGGATCTCACCGACCTGATAGACAGTATCGTTGAGGATGCCCGTTTTGAATTTCCCAACCATCACCTCTCGGTTGAATTACCAGAGCACGCGCCTCTCACTAACAGCAGTGACAGGGCGCTGGGGCACGCGATCGAAAATATCATCCGAAACGCCCTGACACATACAGCCGAAGCGGGAACAGTCACAGTGAGCCTGAGTAAGATGGATAAGTTTTATCTGATTCAAATTGATGATCAGGGGCCCGGCGTTGCTGAAAAATATCTGGAGGATATCTTCAATCCCTTTTTCCGACTTGGTCGCGCCAGTCGGCATCATTATCAGGGATTTGGTGTGGGCTTGTCATTGGCCAAGCGCCAGATCGAAGCAGTCGGGGGTAAATTAACCGCCAGTAATCTCAGCGCGAGAGGGCTCAGAATGACCATCAGATTACCAGCAGCATAGGAAACAGGTTCGCAGTTTACAGGTAATCATGGTGTAACAATTGTAAAAAACGTTTCATTTCAAATAACTGCTCATTAGAATGCGACCTTGTTGTATTTGATAATGATTATTATTAACGAGGTTGTTGTGAGTAAGAACTTGAAATCTATCAGTCGCCCGACTGTGCTTTCCGTTGCCCTGATGTCCGCTATCGCTACCCAGTCTGCACTGGCTGAAACTGTTCAGTTGGATAAGGTGCGGGTGACCGGTAACACGATTACCCCTGAACTCAACAGTGTTACCTCTGAACAAATTGAAAAAGTTCAGGCTAATGACCTAGAAGATTTATTCAGTCAGTCACCTGAAATATCAGTCGGCGGTGGTGCCGATATCGCTCAGAAACTTTATGTGCGTGGTATTGAAGATCAGTTGTTGAATATCAGTATTGATGGTGCGGTTCAGGCAACACGCTTATTTCACCATGCAGGACGTATCAGTATTGAGCCCGAACTCCTCAAACGAGTTGAGGTAAACGCCGGTTCTGGTAATGCCTTGTCAGGAGCTGGGGCATTGGGCGGTTCGGTTAAATTTGTCACGAAAGACCCTGAAGATATGCTGAAACCGGGTGAACAGTTTGGTGGCCTGGTCAAAGGTATGTTCTCCAGCAATACGGACTCATTCAAGACCAACACCAGTTTGTTTGGTCGCCTGAATGATGATTGGAGTGCGATGGTGTCGGCGACAAACTATAACGCAGATGCCTATGAAGATGGTGATGGTGATGAAGTAGTTGGCAGTAAGTTTGATCAGGATTTCCTTTTTGCCAAAGTCGTTGGCCACCTGACAGATAGCCAGACTGTACGCCTGAGTTATCAAAAACGAACTGATGAGGGTGAGAGACCTTTCCGGCCTCAGTGGGGTGTTTATTTACCCCGTAACCCCATTGTTCCTACAGATCTTCAACGTGAAACAGTGACGTTTAATTATGCCCTGAATCCAATTGGAAACCCCTATCTGGATATGGATCTGACTGTCTATCATATTGACTCTGAGCTTGATCGTAGCGGTGATTTCCGTCCCTATTTCGGGAGTGGTGAGAGTAAAGGGGTTGATTTGAGGAATACTTCCATACTGGGTCAGCATAAAGTGACTTATGGTGTGGATTATCGTGAGGATGAAACTCAGGCTGGTCCACCTACAGATAGGAGTAATCTTGAGGAAGATGTAAAAGTTAAAGGCGTTTACCTTCAGGATGATATTCAGATTACTGATGCACTGCTATTGAGTGCTGGGCTTAGATACGATGATTATGAGTTGGATGATGCGGATAATCAGAACTTTGATGAAGATGAAATCAGTCATAACGTCGGTATCAACTATCACTTTACCGATAACTGGAGTGCCTTTGCCTCATATGCAGAGTCATTTAAGGGCCCAACGTCCCAGGATGCGTACAAGTTGTTCGGTACTAATTCACCTGACCTGAAACCGGAAGATGCCGATAATACCGAGCTCGGTGTGGCTTATGAGTCCTCAACCTGGTTCGGCTCGGCAAAAGTCTATCGGTCAAATATCGATGATTTGATTGCTGATCCAATTGGTGATGGCGATTTAGATGGTACCGTTTTCACCAATGTTGGGGATCTTGAGTCTGATGGATACATTCTGGAAATTGGCCGTCGCTGGGAAAGATTGATGGGGCGTTTGAGTTATCACCATAACGATATAGAGATTGATGGTCGTGATGCGGGTGGCTATTCGACGAATGGTGTTGGTAACACGATTGGTGACAGCTTAGTAGCCACGTTGGATTATCAACTGAATTCACAATGGACCCTTGGCTGGAATGCTCAATTTGTAAAAGGAGAGGACAACGTTGATATTTATGCACCGGGTTGGGTACCTGATGGCGCTTCGATTGATAAGCCAGGGTACGGTGTCCATGATTTCTACGCGCAATGGCGCCCTTCGACGACAGAAGATGTCACTATTACACTGACAGTACGTAATGTCTTTGATAAGTATTATCTTGACCATGCGACTGTTGGTGATCTGACGGCATTCCCGGGTTATGAAATTAGTGGTTTTGCTGAGCCCGGCCGTGATGTAAGACTTGGGGTGGCATGGCAGTTTTAACTCGCTAGCAAAAAACTTCTATTGCATACTCAATGAGCCAGGCACGTTGTGCCTGGCTTTTTTATTTATCATTGAATGTTGTCTATGGCTTCTTACTCATTGAGCGGGAAGGTGAGTGGCGAAAGAATAACCACGCTGCCAGTATGAATGTCAGCCACTCGGCAATCGGCAATGCAATAAGAAACCGTGGCGGGGTCAAAAGCCAACTCAACAGCAGTAGTAATCCGACTGGCAGCACAAGCCCGCGTGACAGCGCAATCAACATGGATGGCCGTGGTTTTTGCATGGCGGTCAAATAAATCGACAGAATCACATTCAATCCATTGATTAAAAACAGCGGCCATACCAGGCTGATAAATATCATAGATAACTGGCGGCTTGCAGCAGAGCTGTCGCTGAGAAACAGCGCTGTCAACCACTGAGGTGAAACCAGTAATAGCGTGACCAGCGCCAGACTGATCAAAAGAACCATCCCCGAGGCAGCCGCAACAAACTGTAGTATGCGTTGCGGATTTGCAGCGCCATGATTGTGGCTGACCAGCAGATGCAGGGCGTCTGCTATACCGTAATAGAGCATGAGGCTGACGAAGATAAGGTAATTAATCACAGCAAAGGCAGCTATCCCATCCACATTGAGCTGCATCACCAGCGTCCAGTTAATGACCAGAATGACCAGTCCACCGGATATTTCATTGATGCACTCAGATAAACCATTAAAACTGATTTGTTTAAGTTCGCCCCACTGATTGGGCCAGGACCAGCTTAGTAAACGTTGGCGACGGGTAAAAAAGCACAGCAGAATCAGTAGCTGCAGACCCTGAGAAATCGCCGTCGCCATCGCTGCACCGGTTAACCCCATTTCAAACTGAATAATAAACAGGGCATCAAGCGCAATATTCATCAGAGCACCGATGACCAATGCACTCGTGGCAAGTCGTTGTCCGTTATCCTGGCGGATGAAGTAATAAAGCACCATGGTGAAAATCTGCACCACAACCACTGCACTGATAATGTGGAAGTAGGGCAGAATCAGTGATAACAACATTTCGGGCGTTCCCAACCAGCCGAGAATGGTTCCATCCAGTAGCAATGACAGCAGCATGAAACTGATGCCGATCAGCAGCACGGCAACCATACATTTGTTGAATACTGCCGAGGCTAACTTACTCTCACCCCGTCCCAGAAAATGACCGCAACGTACAGCTCCGCCTATGGCGAGCATCAGAGCCAAACCGAAAATCAATGACAAATATGGAATCAGCAGGTTAATCGCTGCCAATCCGTCGCTGCTGACAAAGCGACCGACAAAGATGGCATCGACGATAATGGCAGTAGTAATGGCGAGCAGGCCCAGTATTGACGGGAGTGCAAAGCGTAAAAACGTGGTGATTATCGGTCCGTTCAGGATCAGGAAGTTGGGAGGAACTGAGGACATTAACAGGCCTGGCTTGATGTCATAGAGTCGCTAAAGCTAAATAGTTCCATCCGTATGAGCAAGGTTTTTAGTCAAATGAACCGGAAAAGCAGCGTGGATCATGATCGTTTTGTCGCCGTTAAGTGCGTATAATAACTGGTCATTTGCTTAAATCGTGTCCCGAAGCCAGTGATTGCCAGCGCGCTTAGCGCGGTGCTGGCCCGTTCAATCTTGAGCGAGTGAGGGCACCCACAAAAACATAACTGAATGAATAATATACGTAACTTTTCTATCATCGCGCACATCGACCACGGTAAATCCACCATTGCGGATCGTTTTATTCAGATCTGCGGCGGTCTGACTGACCGTGAAATGCAGCAGCAAGTGCTGGATTCGATGGATATTGAGCGAGAACGCGGCATCACCATCAAAGCACAGAGCGTCTCGTTGGAGTATCAGGCCCGTGACGGAGAAACGTATCTGCTCAACTTTATCGATACGCCGGGCCACGTTGATTTTTCCTATGAAGTCTCGCGATCGCTGGCAGCCTGTGAAGGCGCTTTGCTGGTGGTTGATGCGGCACAGGGCGTGGAAGCGCAGAGTGTGGCCAATTGTTATACCGCGATTGACCTGGGTCTCGAAGTTCTGCCGGTCTTGAACAAAATCGATCTGCCCTCAGCGGAACCGGACCGCGTCGCGCAGGAGATTGAAGATATTATTGGCGTAGATGCGATGAGTGCGGTTCGCTGTAGTGCCAAGACCGGTCTCGGTATTGAGGATGTGCTGGAAGAACTGGTGGCAAAAGTTCCACCGCCCAAAGGCGACCCGGATGCACCCTTGAAAGCATTGATAATTGATTCCTGGTTTGACAGCTATGTCGGCGTGATCTCTTTAGTGCGTATCGTCGACGGCAGCCTTAAAACCAAGGATAAAATCCGTGTTATGTCGACTGGTCAGGAGTATCAGGTCGATCAGGTTGGCACTTTTACGCCTAAACGTACCCCCTGTCAGACATTGGATTGTGGTGATGTGGGCTATGTTATTTCCGGTGTGAAGGAAATTGATGGCGCCCCGGTTGGTGATACGCTGACCCATGCGCATCATGGTGCTGAAAAAATGCTGCCCGGTTTTAAAGAAGTCACGCCGCAGGTTTATGCCGGTATCTTCCCCGTCAGTAGTGATGATTACGAGAATTTCCGTGAAGCACTGGCCAAACTGCGTCTGAATGATGCCTCCCTGTTTTATGAGCCGGAAACTTCGCAGGCGCTGGGTTTTGGATTCCGCTGTGGTTTTCTGGGCCTGTTGCACATGGAAATCATCCAGGAGCGGCTTGAGCGCGAATACGATCTGGATCTGATTACCACAGCACCGACCGTTGTGTTTGAGGTGCTGAAGAAAAACGGTGAGGTGGTTAAAGTCGAAAATCCGGCTTCCCTACCGGATGTTGGCAGTATTGACGAAATCCGTGAACCTATTGTGGCGGCCGATATTCTGGTGCCACAGGAACATCTGGGTGCTGTTATTACCCTCTGTGCCGAAAAGCGTGGCGTACAGAAGCATATGCAGTTTATGGGCAAGCAGGTGGCTTTGAGCTATGAGTTGCCGATGAATGAAGTGGTGATTGATTTCTTCGACCGCATCAAATCGGTCAGCCGTGGTTATGCCTCTCTGGATTATCATTTCATCCGCTTTCAGCCGGCGGATCTGGTCAAACTGGATATTCTTATCAACAGTGAGAAAGTCGATGCCCTGTCGCTGATAGTACACAAAGACACCAGTGTCAGCCGTGGCCGCTTACTGGTCGAAAAGATGAAAGAGCTGATTCCCCGGCAGATGTTCGATGTGGCAATACAGGCGGCTATCGGGGGGCATATTATTGCTCGTTCCACTGTGAAGGCAATGCGTAAAAACGTCCTCGCCAAATGTTACGGCGGTGATGTCTCCCGTAAACGCAAGTTGCTTGAAAAGCAAAAAGCGGGTAAGAAACGAATGAAGTCCGTCGGCAAGGTCGATGTGCCGCAGGAGGCATTCCTGGCAGTGTTGCAGCTGTCCAAGAATTCATAAAAGGAGCATTTTGAGTGAGTTTTCCGGCATTGATGGTGTTACTGGTGGCCGTAACCGGTCTGATTTGGTTGATAGACAGGCTGTTCTGGGCACCCAAAAGAAACAAAGAAGAAGACGAACCCGTCGTGGTCGAATACGCCCGTTCTTTCTTCCCCATCATCCTGCTGGTACTGGTGATTCGTTCCTTTATTGCAGAACCTTTCCGGATTCCTTCCTCATCCATGTTGCCAACATTGCACATTGGTGACTTCATTCTGGTTAACAAGTTTTCATACGGTATTCGGCTGCCGGTGCTGCATACAAAGCTGTTTGATACGGGGGAGCCGGAGCGGGGCGATGTGGTCGTGTTTCGTTATCCTAAAAAGCCCGAAGACAAGGATAAGCCCGATATCGACTACATCAAGCGGGTAGTGGGGTTACCCGGCGATACGGTGGGTTATTTTGACAAAACCGTTTATCTCAACGGCAAGCCGATTGAGCAGGAAGTACTCAATCCGGCGGATATCATTCTGCCAAGCTATACAGAATTGCGTTTTGAGCATTTGACGGAAGATGGCCATATGATTCTGGTCGATACTGATAAACGCCCGTTGGAGGGTGAAATGGTTGTTCCCGAAGGACACTATTTCGTGATGGGCGATAATCGTGATAATAGTAATGACAGTCGTTACTGGGGCACCGTACCGGAACAAAATCTGGTCGGTAAAGCGTTCTTAATATGGATGAGTTGGGACTGGGATGCCGGCGGTATCATCTGGAGTCGCATCGGTCAGTCAATCGATTAAGGGGATAATCATGAAAAATCAACGTGGAATGACTTTGATTGGCTGGGTGATTGTGTTGGCATTAATCGCTTTCTTCGCGACTTTAGCCATGCGCTTGGTACCGATGTATCAGGAGTACTATGGTGTGCTCCAGATCATGAACGATATGGAAATTGAACTCAAAAACAATAACCTCACCAAAAATGAGGTCGAAACATTGTTGATGCGTCGTTTCAATATTGGTTATATCCAGAGCGTGGAAAAAGAAGACATTGAAATACTACGGGGCAAGAACTCTGCCTACATAACAAAAATCGTCATTGATTATGAGGTCAGGAAGCCCTTTGTTGCCCACATTGACCTGATCGGACATTTTAGAGAAGAAATTGATATAGAGCCCAAGCGACAATGATCACCCAGCGGCAAAAAGCCCTGTGCAAACAGTTACAAATTGAATTTAAAGATACCGGCCTACTGCTACAGGCACTGACTCACCGCAGTGCTGATCCTAAAAACAATGAGCGTCTTGAATATCTGGGCGATGCGATATTGAGCTTTGTGATTGCAGAAGAACTATTCAATCGTTTTCCGCAGGTTAAAGAAGGGAAACTCAGCAGACTGCGGGCGTCATTGGTCAAAGGTGAAACGCTTGCTGAAATTGCCCGTGAATTGAAAATTGGCGAGGTCCTAATCCTGGGGCCGGGTGAGCTCAAAAGTGGTGGTTTCCGTCGTGAATCGATACTGGCTGATGCGGTGGAAGCCATTATTGGTAGTCTCTACCTTGATCAGGGGCTGGATACCGTTAAAGCTTTGATTCTGAGGCTTTATGATGAAAGACTCGACAGCATTGATGTCACCGAAACGGTAAAAGATCCCAAAACCCGCCTGCAGGAACTGCTGCAGAGTCGCAAACAACCTTTGCCCATCTACAGCGTGCGCGAAATCAAAGGTGAGAACAAACAGCCTGTGTTTGAAGCATCCTGCCAGGTCACATTACTGGATAAAGTTGTTATGGCGCAGGGAAGCAGTCATCGCAAAGCCGAAAAAAAAGCGGCTGAACGTGCGCTCACATTAATAGAAAGTGCCTTATGACTGATACCCCATTCCGTTCCGGTTATGTTGCCATTATCGGTCGGCCCAATGTTGGAAAATCGACCCTGATCAACCGCGTGCTGGGGCAGAAGCTGTGCATCACTTCCCGCCGTCCACAAACAACCCGACATCGCATACTCGGGATTAAAACGACGGAACAGGGCCAGTTTATTTACGTCGACACCCCCGGTCTGCACAGCGATAACAAAAAAGCGATGAACCGCTATATGAACCGTGCCGCTGCCTCATCCATTGAAGATGTCGATGTTATTCTGTTTGTGGTGGAAGGCCTCAAGTGGACCGATGAAGATAAAAAAGTCCTTAAACGCCTGCAGCAGGATGCCCGGGCCCCGGTGATTCTGGTGTTGAATAAAGCTGACAAACTCAGCGATAAAGGCGCGTTACTGCCTCAGATTCAGGACTTGTCAGCACAATATGATTTCGCCGCAGTGGTGCCGATATCGGCCCGTAAAGGGATGAATACCGATGTACTGGAACAGGAAATCGCCAAGCTGATGCCGGCAGGGGAGATGATCTATGACGAAGACCAACTCACCGATCGTAGTTCCCGCTTTCTCGCCGCCGAAATCGTGCGCGAAAAATTATTCCGTTATCTGGGTAAGGAGTTACCTTATTCGCTGACGGTCGAAGTCGAACTGTTCGAAGACGATGGCGAGATGTTCCGCATCAGTGCTGTGGTCTATGTCGAGCGCAGTGGTCAAAAATCGATTGTCATCGGTAAAAATGGTGAACAGTTGAAATTGATCGGTCGTGAAGCCCGGCTGGAAATGGAGCAGCTGTTCGGCTGTAAAGTTTATCTGCAACTCTGGGTCAAGGTGCGTGAAGGCTGGTCCGATAACGAGCGAATGCTCAAGAACCTCGGCTACAAAGACGATCTTTAAAGCGTCGACGTGGAACTGACCGCTGCATTCGTGCTCCACCACCGGCCTTATCGCGAGACCAGTCTGCTGGTTGATGTACTCAGCCGGGAATACGGGCGGGTCAGCCTGGTTGCGCGGGGGCAGCGCCAGCAATCCAAACGCCGCCGCAATATGATGCAGTTGTTTCAACCCTTATGGCTAAGCTGGTATGGGCAGGGTGAGTTGCTAACCTTAACCCAGGTAGAGGCATCGGAAGCAGCGTATCGTCTCCTGGGCAATGCCAGCCTGTGTGGGCTTTATATGAATGAGCTACTCTACAAGTTGCTGCCCTTGCAGGAGCCGGAGCCGGAATTGTTCAATGCCTATCAACAGGCGCTGGTGGCCCTGCAGACTGACAATAGCCAACAACAACGCACCCTGCGCTTGTTTGAAAAGGCGCTGCTGAGTCAGTTGGGGTACGGATTACAACTCGAGGTTGACGTCGAAAGCGGCCAGCCACTGAAGGATGAATTGCAGTATGTCTACCAACCTGACAGTGGTCCTCGACTGCACCGTGGCGGCAGTGTCCCTGTGGTGTCCGGCAGGAGTCTGCGTCACCTGCGGGAAGAGCAGGGTTTTGATGAAGCCAGTCTGAAACAGATTAAAACGCTGATGCGGACAGTGATAAATTATTACCTGGGCGGCCGGCCATTACACAGTCGTGAGTTGTTCGCCGGAATCAAGCAGTTAAACAGCAAATAATAACGGGAGCTCCATGTCCATTTATTTAGGTGTCAACATCGACCATATTGCGACCCTGCGCCAGGCACGCGGTACGCGCTATCCGGATCCTATTCAGGCAGCGATTGAAGCTGAGCAGGCCGGTGCTGACAGCATTACTCTGCATCTGCGTGAAGATCGTCGTCATATCCAGGAACGTGATGTCGTCATGCTGGCCGATATTCTGCAGACCAAGATGAATCTGGAAATGGCCGTGACCGAAGAAATGCTGGCCATAGCGGAAAAATACCGTCCGGCTGATTGCTGCCTGGTGCCGGAAAAACGTGAAGAACTGACTACCGAAGGCGGTCTCGACGTCGCCGGTCAGTTTGACCGGATCAAGCATGCCTGCGAGCGATTGGCTGCTGCGAATGTGCGGGTATCGCTGTTTATTGACCCGGAGATCAGGCAGATTGAAGCCGCGCTGGCCTGCGGCGCACCGGTGGTGGAACTGCATACAGGGCGTTATGCCGATGCGGAAACCGATGCTGAGATGGCCAGAGAACTGGCGATTATCACCGAGGCGGCAGAACAGGCACATGCCCGGGGACTACAGGTTAATGCCGGCCATGGTCTGCATTACCACAACACCCAGGCTATCGCGGCGATCCCGCAACTGGTAGAGCTCAACATCGGTCACGCCATAGTGGCACGTTCGGTTTTTACCGGGTTCAAAGCCGCTGTGCGGGATATGAAACAATTGATGCAGGAAGCCCGCCGCGGATGATTGCGGGTATCGGTACTGATCTGGTCCACATCCCGCGAATGCAAAGCCTGCTGGATAAGCATGGTGATCGCATCGCTGAGCGGATTCTGAGTGAGACTGAGTTTGCCGAGTTTAAATTACAGTTGAAACCGGCTGCGTTTCTGGCCAAACGCTTTGCTGCCAAGGAAGCCGTGGCCAAAGCACTGGGGACCGGTTTTCGTGATGGACTGAGCCTGCGTCATATCGTGGTGCGCAATAATGCCCTGGGAAAACCGGAATTAAGCTTTGAAGCAGCGGGGCGTACCATGATGCTGGAGCATAACATCGGACAGGCACTATTGAGTCTCAGTGACGATCACGAATATGCCAGTGCCTACGTGATATTAATGGAAACAGGCAGATGACGGTATTTCCCACGATTGAATCCTCTATCGGCAATACGCCACTGGTGCGTTTGCAGCGAATGCCCGGCGACACCAGCAACACCATTCTGCTCAAGCTGGAAGGTAATAATCCGGCAGGTTCGGTCAAAGACCGGCCGGTCGACAGCATGATTCGTCAGGCACAGCAGCGTGGCGATATTCAACCCGGTGACACGTTGATTGAAGCGACCAGTGGCAATACCGGCATTGCGCTGGCCATGGTGGCCGCTATCCTGGGCTACCATATGATCCTGATCATGCCCGAAAACAGCAGCAGTGAGCGTCGTGCCACGATGCGGGCCTATGGTGCCGAGATTATTCTGACTGATGGCATGGAGTCGGCCCGGGACCTGGCACTGGAGTTATCGAAAGCCGGTAAAGGCAAAGTGCTCAATCAGTTTGCCAATGTCGATAATCCGCTGGCCCATTATCAGGGCACCGGCCCCGAAATCTGGCGTGACACGGAAGGCAAAGTCACTCACTTTGTCAGTTCAATGGGGACGACCGGCACGATTATGGGCGTGTCCCGTTACCTCAAAGAACAAAATCCCGGCATTCAGATCATTGGGGTGCAACCATCGGAAGGGGCCAGTATTCCCGGTATTCGTCGCTGGCCTCAGGCTTACCTGCCCGATATCTTTGAAGCTGACCGTGTCGATCAGACGCTGGATGTCAGTCAACAGGAAGCCGAGTGGACAATGCGGGAACTGGCGCGCCAGGAAGGCATTTTTGCCGGCGTGTCTTCCGGTGGGGCTCTGGCCGTCGCGTTGCGACTGTCCAAACAGCTGGAAAATGCAGTCATCGTCAGTATTGCCTGTGATCGTGGTGACCGTTATCTGTCAACCGGGGTCTTCCCCGCCTGATTTATGCGCTGGCGTCTGGTATGGACAGCCTTGTTCTCTTGCCTGTTAAGCTGGCATGTACCTGTCTCTGCCATTGACACGCTCCATTTGCAGGCGGAGCAATGGGCTCTGGATAACACCACAGCGAAACAGTTTGATCTTTCTGTCGATTTGACTGAACAGGGGCTGCAACTCAAAGCCAGTGCTGAAACACTGGATTTGCCGCCACCTTTTGGTCAGCTGCAGCAGTTACAACTACGCTGTGAATCATTGCAGTTGCATGCCGGGCAGTGGCAGTGTGAATCCGGTGCTGCCTCTTTCAATCACCCACAACTGGGTAAGCAGGATTTCCGTTTCAGTATCAAAGCCGTTTCTGAAAATCAGGATTACCAGCTGAGCATCAGCGGTCTACAACTGGCTGAATCACAGATTGATTTAGATGCTGATATCACCGACTCAGGCTGGACAGTGGCGATTTCCGCTGAGGGCCTTGCCCTTACGGCACTTTCTGAGTGGTTGCCACTTGTTCTTAGCCCATCGCAACAGGCTGCACTGGCAAACTGGGATTATCAGGGGCGAATTCGTCTTGATGGTCGTGTGACGGGAAAAGGCGATCAACTGGAGGATTTGTCACTGGACTGGCAGGCGGCAGACTTGAGCTTGAGTAATACTGACGGCAGTCAGGTCGTGGAAAATGCCATCATAAAAGGGCATAGCAGTGCGCAGCTTCAGCAGGGGCAATGGCAATGGAAAATGACACTGGCGAGCCACACAGGACAGGCTTACAGTGAGCCAATTTTTCTGGATTTTGGTAATACGCCGTTGTCGCTGTCAGCGAGAGGCTGGACAGACCGTGATTTTAAAACACTGACCATTGATCAGGCTCAACTCGAGCAGGAACAGGTGTTAAAGGCACAGGCTAAATTGCGTTGGCAGAATCAGCAGTTAGCATCGTTGCATATTAAGACCGGACCTGCCGATTTAGCCAGGTTTTATCCCATTTGGCTACAACCCTTTGTTGCCGGCACAGCAGCGGCGAAACTGGAAACCAACGGCGCGCTGAGTATGAGCTTTGACTGGCAGCAGTTAGACTATGAGCTCAGGCTTGATTTTACTGACGCGATGCTCAGGGACAAAGAAGGCCGCTATGAACTGCAACAGCTGAATGGCCAGTTGGGCTGGAGTCAGACTGAAACACAGTTGGACACCCGTTTAGCCTGGCATTCAGCCAAGCTGTTTGAGATTGAATTGGGCGCGGCAGCGATTGAAGCGAACAGTGCCAACAGCCAGCTAGTACTGGAGAAATCCTTGAGGCTGCCGGTTCTGGATGGTGCCCTTGAGATCAGCGGTTTCAGTCTTGATAACCAGTCCGATCAGTTGCAGTGGCAATTTGAAGGCTTGCTGACGCCGATTTCGATGCAAGCGTTAACTTCGGCACTGGACTGGCCTCCGTTGGAAGGTAAGCTGTCGGGCGTGATTCCGACTGTCACCTATCAGAAGGAAGAGCTGAAGATTGACGGCGCCCTGCAGATTAAGGTGTTTGACGGCACGACGGTGATTCGGGATTTACGTATGACGACACCTTTTGGCAGGCTGCCGCAACTCTATGCCAATGTCGATATACGTAATCTGGACCTGGCATTGCTGACCAATGCCTTTGACTTTGGCCGTATCAGCGGCAGAATCGAGGGGCATGTCCATCACCTTCGCTTATCCAATTGGGAGCCGGTTCAATTTGATGCCCGACTGGCTACGCCCGAAGACAACCCGGGCAAGCGTCGTATCAGTCAGAGAGCGGTTGATAATCTGACCGAACTGGGGGGCGGACCTACCGGCATGGTGTCACGCAGTTTCCTGGGCTTTTTCGATGATTTTTCCTATCAGAAGTTGGGCCTGAGCTGTGAATTACAGAACGAAGTCTGTGAAATGGCGGGTATCGAAGAAGCAGAACAAGGCTATTATATTGTCAAAGGCGGAGGTGGACTGCCGCCCTGGATTAATGTGATGGGTTACAACCGCCGTGTAGACTGGTCGGAACTGATTGCACGGTTACTTGCTGTGCGGGAAAGTCCCGGTCCGGTGATTGAATAAAAGGAGAGCGAACCATGAAGTTATTGAAATGGCTGACAGGCACGGTATCAGGGCTGATGCTGGTGTCATGTGTCACTATCAACATCTATTTTCCGGCTGCGGCCGCAGAGAAAGCCGCCGATCGGATTATCGAAGATGTCTGGGGACCGGGAACACGGCCGGGCGAAGGGGAGAGTAGCAATACTGAGCCGGAGCAGGAGCCGACATCCGCCATTGGAACCGGGCATGGCACAGTTGCCATCAGCGTCCTCAACTGGTTGATCTCTCCCGCGGCGGCACAGGCCGATATCAATATTAATTCGCCCGCGATTAATGAGCTGAAAAAAGATATGAAACAGCGACATGAACAGCTGGAACCTTTCTATAACAGTGGCGGTATTGGCCTGACTGAGGATGGGCTTATCACCATACGTGATGCCAAAGCCATACCGCTTAAGGATCGTAACCGGGTGAATGCGCTGGTAGCGGATGAAAATAAAGATCGCAAATCACTCTATGCTGAAATAGCCCGAGCCAATGGCCATCCCGAATGGCAGGACGATATCCGTCAGACCTTTTCCAAGCGCTGGATTAGCAATGCCGCGAAAGGCTGGTGGTTTCAACAGGGTGGCAGTTGGAAACAAAAATAACAGCCTGTTTCCTTTATAATATTCCTTATCTGGTCCAGTGATACGGCAACGTGTCACTGGACTTTTTAGTTTCAGTGTAAAAGAGAGCAAGATGGCAAAACGCAGGCGGAGGCAGAAGCTGCCCCAGGAGCCGGTGACGGCAACAATCGAGTCCTTATCTCATGATGGACGCGGCATAGCCCGTATTGATGGTAAAACGGTCTTTGTGGATGGGGCACTGGCTGGTGAGCAGGTGGATTTCCAGTATGCCCGTCTGCATAAAAGCTATGATGAAGCCAGAACGCTGACAGTGCACAATGCCTCGCCTTTAAGGGTGGAGCCGAAATGTCAGCATTTCGGTGTCTGCGGCGGTTGCAGCCTGATGCATATGGCGCCGGAAGCGCAGCTTGAGCATAAACAGGCGACATTGGCCGAACATTTTGCTCACTTCGGTAACTTAACGCCCAAAACCTGGCTGGCGCCATTAACCGGGCCGCTCTGGGGCTATCGTCGTAAAGCCCGGCTCGGTGTCAAATATGTCACCAAGAAGGAGCAGGTGCTGGTCGGTTTCCGGGAAAAAGCCTCGCCATTTGTTGCCCAGCTTCAACAATGTGAAGTGCTGGACCCACGTGTTGGTCTGCGTCTGGCAGAGTTGGGCGAGATGATTGCAGGACTTGAGGCTTACAATCGTATCGCCCAGATTGAAGTCGCCATGGATGATGAACATGTGGCGCTGGTATTCCGTAATCTGGATCCGTTATCCGATGCCGATAAACAAGCCTTGATTGCCTACGGTCAGGCGCAGAATCTCTGGGTTTACCAGCAACCGGGTGGACCGGATACCGTATCCCCGCTGTGGCCGGATAATCCGCAGCTGTCTTACGCGCCTGAGCCCGGCCTCACACTGAATTTTGATCCCAGTGACTTTACCCAGGTCAATGCCGGTATCAATCACAAAATGATTCAACGGGCGCTGGATTTACTCGATATTCAACCCGAAGACCGCATTCTGGACTTGTTCTGTGGTCTGGGTAACTTCACATTGCCATTAGCACGCCGTGTGTCGGAAGTGGTCGGTGTTGAGGGCGATGCCGCGCTGGTCGGCCATGCCCGCCGTAATGCAGAGCTCAACCAATTGGCGAATGCCGAGTTTGAACTGGCGGACCTGACTCAGACTGAATTAAAAGACTATCCATGGGCAGCCAAAGGCTTTAACAAAATTCTGTTGGATCCGCCGCGCAGCGGTGCCTTTGAAGTGCTGCATCAACTGGCCGATCTGGGCGCTGAAAAACTGGTTTATGTATCCTGCAATCCGGCCACTCTGGCGCGTGATGCCGGTGAGTTGGTGAACCGGCATGGTTACACGATGGAAGCAGCGGGCGTGATGGATATGTTCCCGCACACCAGCCACGTTGAATCGATCGCGGTGTTTACTAAACAAGGCTGATGGCTGAACAGACGGCACTGAAAGCACAACTGGGGCCGGTTGCCGTTGAGCAACTGGCCCAAGTGCTTCAGTCAGTGTATCCGGACTTTGATCAGCAGGGCTTTATCAGTCAGGCTAATCACCAGCTTGAAGTTCTGGAACTGAAAGACCGCGTCAGACACTTGATTGCCGCATTGGCAGTCCATCTTCCCGAAGGCTTCTGTGAAACGGCGCGGATCCTTGAGCGGGTGGCCGAAGCCTGGCCCGAGTCACCGCAGGGACAGTGGAGCAGCTTCACCGCCTGGCCGCTGATTGATTATGTCAGTGTGTATGGGCTGAATTATCCGCAGCGGGCCTTTGTCCTGCTGGAAAAGCTGACGCCGCTGTTCACCGCAGAGTTTGCCATCCGGCCTTTTCTGGACCGACATTTCGAGTTGACGCATCAGCAGTTACGCCGCTGGACCGAACACGATAATGAGCATGTCCGGCGACTGGCGTCGGAAGGCATTCGTCCACGCTTGCCCTGGGCGCAACAGTTGCCGATTTTACGTCGGGATCCAACGCCAATCTGGCCGATTCTGGAAGCCTTAAAAACCGATCCCAGTCTCTATGTTCGCCGTTCGGTGGCAAACAATCTTAACGATATCAGTAAAGATCATCCGGAGGCGGTGATGGCACGCTGCCGGGAGTGGCAGCAATTAGAGAACAAAAAGACTGACTGGCTGATAAACCATGGTCTGCGAACTTTGGTGAAAAGTGGCCGGGCCGAAGTATATCCATTGCTCGGTTTTAGTGATAAGCCCAGCATCTCAGCCATTCAGTTGCACTTAAGCAAAGCAGAGATAAAACTCGGCGATTCTATTCGATTCACGCTCACATTGACGACGCAGGAATCTGAAAGATTAGTGGTTGATTACCGGATTGGTTACCAGCGTGCAGACGGTCGTCCGGGCTGGAAAGTTTTTAAATGGAAAAATATTAAGACACAGGGCAGAGAGTCCCTAACCCTAACAAAAAGCCAGGCATTTAAACCTCTTTCAACACGCAGTTATTATCCCGGGGAGCACCTGGTCGAATGTCTGGTGAACGGCCAGGTGGCAGCCCGGGCAAAATTTGAATTATCGCTCTGACAGCTTATGACATGACCAGGCCGTAGGCGACCAGCAGAAGAAATGCCACTGACAGAATGCAGATAAATTCGGCGAAGTGTTCACTGAAGAATTCTTCCAGTTTGTCCATAATGCACCTCCTATTTGGGTGGTTTGTCGATAAAACACGCTTAAGATGATTATCGAATGAGTCCCGGTGGTGAGCATTGATTTGGATCAATTATTAACGGCTTAATCCTTAATAATGAAACTACGCCCATAAAAAAAGCCAGTCAAGTGACTGGCTTTTTCATCGCTTCAAACAGGCGAATCAGGCGTTGTATAGGCCGAAAGCGACCAGACCCAACCAGAAAGCAGTGAAGCTAAGAATAATGTGGGGGAATTTTTCCACCAGCAGTTTATCGATTTTTTTCAACATGCTCTTGTCTCGTAGTTCATCAAGTTAAACAATTATTAATATTATTATCCGGGCAAAGATAGCAGCTCTTTTCCCGGAAAGCCAGCTCAAATTTCATCCTGTCGAGCCTGCTGCCGGCGCTAAACTCACTGATATCAATGGATTTTAGCTGAAAAGCCAGCATTCACGGTTTTCATCCGCTATTCAGCATTCATTGATAGAAAAAAACGCTTGCTGTATCAGTCTATGTTCTCTATATTTTCTCTTCTCATTATTTTCTCTTAAAGGAAGAGATCATGCTGACTGAACGTGAACAAGATACGCTGGAATTTATTCGTGCTTACATCGCTGAACAGGGACGTTCACCGCTGGTCTCGGAGATCGCTGAAGGACTGGGGCTACGCTCGCAGGGCACCACACATCGTTATATTCAGGCATTGGTTGATGCCGGTCTGCTGGAACGCCATGTGGGCCGCACCCGGGGCCTGCGGCTGACTGAACAGGCAGAGTGGCCGGAAACCGGGCCATTGACACTGCCGGTGATGGGTAAAATTGCAGCAGGCCGCCTGATTGAGGCGATTGCTGATGAATCGGAAATTGATTTGGGCGATATGTTTACCGGTAAAGGCCGCTTTGTGCTCAAGGTCAATGGCGATTCGATGATCGACAAAGCGATTATGTCCGGTGATTATGTTGTGGTGCAGTCACAATCCACTGCCCGTCACGGTGATATCGTCGTCGCCCTAGTCGATGGTTTTGATGCCACGTTGAAGACCCTGCTGCTCAATGACGACGGCAGTATTACCCTGATGCCCGCCAATGTGAACTACGAACCGGTAACCCTGCCGGCCTCGCGGGTCCGTATTCAGGGCGTCGTGGTCGGACAGCTTCGTACTTATCCCTGAGTATGAGTTCAGATGAGACTCTCTACTGGTCCAGGATGATCGCACTGGTTGATATGGACTGTTTTTTTGCCCAGATAGAACAAAGGGATAATCCCGACTGGGGGGAAAAACCGGTTGCTGTCACCAATGGAGAGCTGGGATCGACCATTATTACTTCATCCTACCAGGCACGGGCCTTTGGCATTCATACCGGTATGCGACTGAAACAGGCTCGGCTGCTTTGCCCGGCATTGATCCAAGCCCCATCGAGACCGTATCGTTATGCGGCTATATCAAGTCGGATTATGGAAGCACTGGTTGATATTACCCCGGATATTGAAGTATTCAGTGTTGATGAGGCATTTCTTGATTTGACGCGTTGTCAGCAGCTTTATCGGGGGGCCGACGACATTGGCGAGCGTATTCGGAAAAAAGTGCTCAGCGCTTCCGGTCTGACCTGCAGTGTCGGCATCAGTGGCGACAAAACAACCGCCAAGTTTGCTGCTAAACGAGACAAACCGGATGGGCTGAGCATCATTCATCCGGCACAGGCTGAACAGGTGCTATCAACAGAACTGGTCACCGCACTGAGTGGTATTAACAAGGGAATCGGTAGCTTTCTTGAGCGTTACGGCGTTGTTTACTGTGGTGATATGAAGCGCATGCCGATGAGTTTGCTGGCTAAACGCTTTGGTAATCTTGGCAGGCGGATCTGGCTAATGGCTCAGGGGCGTGACCCAGAGCCGCTGATGTGTAACGTTAAACCGCCGAAAACGATTGGTCATGGCAAGGTGTTGCCACCACAAACTCGATCACAAAGCATTGTGCTTACTTATTTTCAGCATATGTCGGAAAAAGTAGCGGCCAGAATGCGTTGTTTTAATTATCAAGCTGAATGCTTTTTTATTGGGATAAAAACGCAGCAAGGCTGGCTTAAGACCAAGGCCCATACAGGTTTTTATACGGATGATGGCAGAACCATTTACCAGCTTTGTCGACGTTTCCTGTTTTATTACTGGCAAGGACAAGGGGTCTGGCAGGTACAGGTCACAGCTTTGTCACCCCGCCAGGGGCGACAACTCGACTTGTTCAGCGAAGAGGACCTGCAACGGTCTCAATTGAATGCAGCGGTTGACAGCGTCAATCAGCGTTACGGTGAATTGACGCTGGGACCGGCGCGTTTACTGGAAAAATCTAAAATGCCCAATGTGATTGCGCCAGCATGGAAACCTGCGGGGCATCGAAAAACAATCTAGTCCGCATAGGATGAATGACGGTTGAGGAAGACGTGATAACCAATTAAAATATCACCAGGTGATACTTCATGGATAGAAGTGTGCCATATCATAAGGGCTTGGAAAGCTTACTGGAACTTGATGGCTGGACGATACAGCAGGCGGGTGGTTACTGGGTGAAGTTTGAAATCAGCATGGTGGAACCCGGTCCACATATTCCACACGGGATAAAGTACTGCCTGAGTTTGCATGATAAGTACAACCAGCGAGTGATGGGAGTTGATGATGCCCATTTGCCAAAACAGAAACACAAAAAATTCAGTGGCAGAATTCGCCATTACGATCATCAGCACACCGATATTGATTGCCGAGGTGTTCCTTACAGCTTTTCAGCACCGGAGCAACTCCTGATCGATTTCTGGTGCCCAGTAGATGACTATCTGAAACAAAAAGGGGTCATAGATGAGTAGAATTCGAATTGGCATTATGCCCCAGGATAAAATCCGGGAAATGACGATAGCGATTGCCAAGGGAGAGATAAAACCTAAACGGTCAATGCCAAGGATATGGTTTCCCTCGATGAAAGCGGTTAGTGAAGTACTAAGCGATAACAACCGTGAACTGCTTAGGGTCATCGCGGAAAGAAAGCCGGAATCAATTAAAGCGCTGGCAGAAATGACTGGAAGAAAGCCGAATAATGTTTCGCGCACACTAGAGACTATGCGCCAATACGGTCTTGTCGAGGTAAAACGGGTGCGGCGACACGTCAAGCCGATTGCCAAGGGTACGGAATTCTTGATCGAAGCGAGCTAGAGATTATTTCAGTACGCGGCTGTGCAGGCGGGTTTGGGAGCAGTTGCCACCAGCCTGCTTGGCCTGATCCACATGATGCTGAACGGTGGCCAGCATATCCAGAATACCGTAGCAGTCATTCTCAACCGGGGCATAAGTGCTGTGACCAATGCTGACTGTGGCATAACGGCCGGTGGGTGAATGGGGATGAAATATTTCCAACCTGGAGACGGTTTTGTGCAGTTTCGTGGCCATCTGAGTACTCTGACGATAACTCATATGTGAGCTGATGGCCATGATCTGTTTACGGTTAAAGCGGGCAATAAAATCGGTTTCACGATGGAACTGTCCGCGGATAGCGGTGAGTATTTTTTCAAAACAAGCGGTTTTACTTTCCATCTGTGAAAAGCGATCGACATCAATGATAAACATGGAAACTGGAAAGTCTTCAGCGACTGCCTGACGCCAGTGAGAGATTAACTGCTCAAGCAGGTGAGTCTGGTCCGTTAATGTATCGTTGAAAGACTTGGGATCCGCGTTCTTTTCAGTACTACCCACAGGTTTTGTCCAGTTTATTGCCGCGTCAGACGGATCATATCAGGATCGGTCTGACGCGGAAGCCTTACTATGCCTGTTTATGATCCCGCTGATAGTAGTAATTGGTGGCTTCGACAAAGCCATCAATGCTGCCGCAGTCAAAACGCTGGCCCTTGAATTTGAGTGCCAGCACGCGTTTTTCCTGAGCCATGGTCTTGATAGCGTCGGTAATTTGCACTTCACCATTGGTACCGGGCGGCGTGGTGCGGATATAGTCAAAAATGTCCGGAGTCAGTACATAACGACCGATGATACCCAGGTTGCTGGGGGCATCCTGTGGCTTGGGCTTTTCCACCATGTCATCCACTTCATAGACACCGTCCTCGATCTCACGACCTGAAATCACCCCGTAGCTGCTGATGTTATCGCCTGGTACTTCTTCAATGGCGATGACACTGCAGTTATATCGCTCATAGAGCTCGACTAACTGTCCCAACGCGCGTTTTTCTTCAGTGCCTTCAGGACGAGCGCAGAGGTCATCAGCCAGGATGACGGCAAAAGGTTCATTACCGATAATCGGTTCACCGGTCAGGATGGCATGACCCAGACCAAGCATGGCGCGCTGGCGCACAAAGATGAAGTCACAGCTGTCCATGACTTCACGGATATCTTCCAGGTATTTTTCCTTGCTGGTGCCTCGGATTTCCTGTTCCAGCTCATAGCTGGTATCAAAATGGTCGGCAATCGCACGTTTACCGCGACCAGTAATAAAACCGGCCTCACTGACGCCGGCTTCGACGGCTTCTTCCACACCATACTGAATCAGCGGTTTGTTGACGATGGGAAGCATTTCCTTGGGCATGGCCTTGGTGGCCGGCAGGAAGCGGGTGCCGTAACCCGCCACGGGAAACAGACATTTGCGGATAGGTTTCACTTCAGACATGCAAATTCCTCTTTAGGCAAACTGTAACGGAATAGTGTGAATGTAACATGACAGCCATCAGCCGTTTGTGATCCACAGCACCTGGTAGGGCGCGACTGTAAAGGTTTCCGTCTTTTCATCAAAAATGTGACCACTGATAAGATCCCACCAGCGATCAGTCACGATTAAATTCAGTTCAGCAATACGCAATGGCTGCGGGGTATCACTGATATTAAAAATACAGAAAATACTCTGACGTCTGTCCATGCTCTGACGCCAGAAGCCAAACAACTGTTCCCCCATATGCAATGTAAACTGTGTGGCGTTGGGGTGGAAAGCGCGCTGCTGCTGGCGCAGATGCACCAGCTTTTTCAGCAGCCCGGAAACGCGGGCGTGTTGTGAGGCTGGATCGGCGAGTTCAGCAGTGAGTCTATCGTAATCCCATTCATGGCGGTTAATGCCCCGGTTTTGGCCGGTGTGTGCCAGCTTCTCCAAATCATTGCCGGTGGCCAGCAGACTATGAATATAAATACCGGGAATCCCTTCTAGAGACAGCATAATGGCATGGGCACAGATAAAACGGTCAATCTGCCACTCATCCTTGCCTTTGGTGGTGCCCTGTAAGGCATCAAACAGGGAAATATTGATTTCGTAGGGCTTTTTAACCCCGTTGTCACCGGCGCGCCAGGAAATCTGGCCGCCGAACTGTTGCATCGTGCTGATCAGTGAGGCGATCTCGCCATCCGACAGCAGGCCCTCAGCCGGTCGCAGGCCGATTCCATCATGTGAGGCAATAAAATTAAAGTAGGCGGTGCCGTTCTGTGCCGGCGGCATGCTCATCAGCCATTGCTTGAGATAGAAGCAGTTGCCGGTGACCATGGTGTTAACTAGCAGAGGCGGAAGCGAGAAGTTATAAATGCAGTGCGCCTCGTTTGCATTACCGAAGTAGCTCAGGTTCTCACGGTTGGGGATATTGGTTTCGGTAATAATCACGGCATCCGGCTGGGCATGCTGAATCAGGCTGCGCATCAATCGCACGACTTCATGGGTTTCCGGCAGATTCAGGCAGTTAGTGCCCGGTTTTTTCCATAAAAATGCAACGGCATCAAGGCGGAAAATGCGAATGCCCTTATCAAGGTAAAAACGAACTATCTGAATGAATTCTTTCAGTACTTGCGGGTTACGAAAATCAAAGTCCACCTGCGTGTGACTGAAAGTGCACCAAACATATTTTATGCCGTCGTGGGTCTCGGTCTCGCGCAGTAATGGGCTGGTGCGGGGCCGTACCACCTGACTGATCGGTGTGTCAGCCGCAGTTGTGTAAAAATAATCATGGCCGGGGCCATCGCCCTTGATAAAATTTTTGAACCATTCGCCACTGCTGGAACCATGGTTGATGACCAGATCGGCCATCAGCCGGTAATCACTGGCAATTTTTTCAATATCGTCCCAGTCCCCCAGTGCTTTATTGACCGCGTAATAGTCCATCACCGCAAAGCCGTCGTCAGAGCAGTATGGAAAAAAGGGCAGGATGTGCACCCCGTTGATATAGCCTTTCACCTCATCATTGAGAAAGCGATAGAGCGTTTTGAGCGGGGCTTCAGCTTGACGCTGGACGCTGTTGCCATAGGTGATCAGGACGATATCGCCCTGATCCCAGTTGTTTTTGTGCGGTAGTGAGTCAAAAAACGTCTGGTCGAGCCACATTAATTTGATAATGTCATCGCCGAGATCGCTCAGCGATATGTCGGGCAGGCCGTCCTGATAAATGGCCTGCAGGTGATAATGTACGGTTTCATGCAGCTGTTTGAGCTGCTCGTCGGTCACAGTCATCAAGCGATAATCCTCAGGCAGAAAATTCCTGGTAATCGGCTTCGACAGCTTCATAGAGGCGGTCGAAGATATCAGGCAATGCACTCTGTACTCGACTCCAGCTCGGGGTAAATGGCGTCTCCATTGGGTTTTCGAGAAACATCTGGCCCGCATCCATAATGTTTTTGGCAAACATTTCCACCGACTCTTCTTCCTGATGAATATCAAAATTAAGGCCATTCATCACCGCATCATTGCGGTAGGTTTCGACGAAATCCAGTGCAATACGATAGTAAGTGGCTTTCAAACTGCGGAAGGCTTCCGGTGAGAATACCACCCCTTTGGTGGCCAGCTTGCGGAATAATGACTTGGCGATATCAATTGACATTTTCGACAGGCCGCCGCGCTGATCATCGAGTGACAAGTCCTGGTGCTTGTGGTCATAGGCATCTGCTACATCCACCTGGCACAGGCGGTTATTGGCATAGTTTCGGTGCATCTCCGACAGCACGCCGATTTCCAGACCCCAGTCACTGGGAATACGGATGTCGGTTAATACATCACGGCGGAAAGAGAACTCACCTGCCAGTGGATAGCGAAAACTGTCCATATATTCCAGGTAAGGGTGCGAACCAATCACTGATTTCAGAGCGCGGATCAGCGGCGTCACCAGCAGGCGGTTAACGCGGCCATTGAGTTTGCCGCCGGCAACACGGGCGTAATAGCCTTTACAAAATTCGTAGTTGAACTGTGGGTTGGCAACCGGATAAATCAACCTGGCCAGCAACTCACTGGTGTAAGTGACGATGTCACAGTCATGCAGTGCCACCGATTCGGCCTTACCCGAAGCCAGAATATACCCCATGCAATACCAGACGTTTCGGCCTTTACCCAGTTCTTTTGGCGCCAGCCCCAGTGACTGCAGTTCGGCGTCAATCGCCTTAAGACGCGGCCCATCATTCCAGAGAATGCGGTGGTGTTGCGGCAAATCAGAGAAAAACTGAATGGCATGGCGGTATTGCTGTTCATCAGCCCGATCAAGCCCGATGACGATTTCTGACAGATAAGGGACGTTTATCAGTTGCTGTACGATATTGGGCAGCGCTTCACCTTCCAACTCAGAAAACAGTGAAGGTAACAGCAGTCCCATCGGCCGTTGTTTACTGAATTGCAACAGGTCGCTTTCCAGATCAGCGATGTGGCGGTGGGTCAGGTTATGTAGTGTGGTAATAATCCCATTCTGGTAAAAATCAGCCATGATTGCCTCGGGGTAAAGTAGATGAATCGGGATGCAGCGTTGCATCGATAATTTGGTTGACACCATCAGCCCAGCCTTTAGGCCCGGTGTGAGTAGAAACAACAAGGTTGTCAGTGCGTTCAAGCGTCGGTAGTGGGTGCACCGGTGAGCGAATCAGCAGGCCATGATCGGCTGTTTCCAGCATGGCCTTGTCATTGTCGCTGTCGCCGATAGCCAGCGATATCATTTCTGTGTCAGGGCTTGCAGCCTGATAAACCTGCTCCAGCCATTTCAGGGCCCGGCCTTTATTGCAGTCACCGGAGACATGCATAAAGCGTCCGCCCTCCAGCACATGCGCACCGGCCTGCTGCAGGTCGGCGATAAACTCGTGTTTGAGATTGCCATTACCCTGCCAGGCTATGGGTTCGCCATATTGTCGCCGGGCAGCACGGGCAGCAGCGTGAACATTGAGACCGGTCATGGCGATAATGCCGTCGATACCTGCATCGGCAAAGGTTTTAAATTCTCCCGGATACTGTGGCCGCAGACTATTAATCATAGACTGCCAGCAGGAGCGTGGTGCCACGAATTCCTTCACCCAATAGCCGTCTTTTTCGATGGTGTCGGCAGGTTGCTGGGCAAAATAGCCTTTGGGGATAAACACGGCAGCGCCGTTTTCAACAATAAAAGGGTGGAGGTTATGCAGACTGTCACGCAAGAGTTCGACTTCAGCCTGTGTTTTGCTGGTTACCGGGATAACCGGAATATGATGGATTTCAAGTGCTTCCAGGGTGGGAATAGCTTCATCGAAATGATAGTTGTGATGATCGAGCAGACTGCCGTCCATATCGGTAAAGATCAGCCATTGCTTTTGTGTCATAGGCGACAGTCTCGGCGGTTTTGATGTCAATTTAATGATTTGCCGGTTGGTATCGAGTTCAAACAGGTAATGGACCCGCTCAGGCAGCGATTTCAAGGTGTTTTGGGTGATGCGCTGATAAAACTTGATAAAGCGGGCTATCTGATCTGCATCCATGATGTGATGTGTGTGGTGACTGAGATCGCGCAATTTGTTTTCCTGTTCCAGTCGCCAGTCGAAAACACACTGGAAATCCGGCGCCTTGAGCATGATCCAAACATCAACTAATTCGAACAGTTTGGGGTAGAACAGAGCGAGCTGTTTGTTGACATAGTGCCGCCAGGTAGCGTCTTTGTCTTCACTGGCCTCCAGATCATTGACTGGCTCTGTCAGCGCTGCCTCGCTCTCTGCCACTGCACCCAGACACCAGCCTTCCAACACAATCACATCGACCGGTTCGTTAATACATTCTGCGAACTCTGGCGGATAGCGGTCATCGATGGCTTTATTAAAGCGCGGAATTAACACCGGGAAATGGCCATGCAGAAGATCACTTAGGGTTTTCCTGGCCAGTGGAATGTCATGGGTGCCGGGGACCCCCCGGGTGGCCAGCAAGGGATGTATACCCTGTGCGAGGCGTTGTCTTTCTGCCTGGGTAAAGTAAAAGTCATCCAGTGACAGCGACAGCGCGCGAAGTTGATGCTGTTCTTGCAGTAGATGCACCAGGCAGGCAGCCAGTGTGCTTTTGCCCGAGCCCTGTGCACCATTGATACCGACGATAATCGGTCGTTTTGCACTTTCTTGGTGCGTTTTTATGGCTTCAGCCAGCGGCGCAAACCATTCCTTGATCTGTTGCTGATAGTCCGCCGGCAGGCGGTGCTGTTGTAAAAAGCCGCTGATATTGATGTTCAGCATATCCGTGTCTCTTGTTCTTCGTTAAACGATTAACAGGGCCAACGCAATATTCGTACCGCTGTGTCAGAAAATAGCTGAACGGCTTATTTCGGGTGGTTGCAATGCGTATCCTCACATTGATGCACTTCAATAGTGATGTGCGATAAACGATCAAAATCCGCCAGCAGCGTTTTGTAATACGAGGTAGGTTGCGGTTGTGAGGTCACGATACTGATGATTGCAGCATAATGATGCGGGCTGATATGCCAGATATGAAAATCAGCAATGCGGTTATCTGCGTCCTGTTCAATATGTGCCTTTATCGCCTTGCGATAATCTTCATCAATGCTGCCATCGAGAAGAATGGGGCTGGTTTCACGAATCAGTCCCACGGCCCAGGCCGTAATAATCACGGCGCCGACAATGCCCATCACCGGATCCAGCCAGGTCAGCCCGGCCAGTTTGGCGGCTATCAGGGCAACGATAGCGAGCACCGATGTTAGGGCATCAGCGAGCACATGTAGATAAGCTGCTTTGAGGTTGTGATCATGATGCTGTTCATGTTCACCGTGACTATGATGGTGATCCTTTAACAGTACTGCGCTCACCAGATTAACGGCGAGGCCCAGAAAGGCGACTGCGATCGCGGCATTCAACTGAATAGCATGAGGATTGACCAGTCTTTCCAATGACTCCAATGCCATCAGCACGGCGACTACGCCAAGTGCAATAGCACTGGTGAATCCGCCCAGAACGCTGACCTTGCCTGTGCCGAAAGCAAAAGCCGGATTTTTGGCGTGTTTGTTGGCGTAGTGATAGGCGAACAGGGTAATCAGGAAAGCGGCAACGTGGGTGGCCATGTGCCAGCCATCTGCCAACAATGCCATGGAGCCGAAAGCCAGACCAGCCACAATTTCAGCCAGCATGGTCACTGCGGTCAGCAGCAATACATACCGGGTGCGTTTTTCACCCTGTTTATTGACGATGACAAAATCATGGTCCTGTTGCCAGCGTTCAACGGTGTGTTGGTGCATGAAATCCTCGTTGATAAACAGATGACTGTCTTATGCTAACAGAGTCTTCAGGCACCGAGCGCACAAGCAAAAAAAAGGGGTGAACATCAGTTCACCCCAAGGCTCAGCACGTAGACAAGAGAGAAATTACAAACAACATGCAGCTGAAAAAATTGTTTGTACTGGATTATTTGCATTAGCTGTGCCAAAAAATATAGTACTTATAATTCAATGAGATAGGTTTTTTCTAAAAAGATGATAGCTGTTTATTGCACATTCCAGGTGCAGTTGGGGGCTTTCCTGCACTATCTTAAACCGCTGCTGATTTAGCTTGATTGATAGCTACTTAAACACTCAAAAACGCGACAATAATCGACCCGGGCGATAAGGCTGAATCTCCATTTAAATATGATCCAAATATCATATTTTTATCTAGATGTCTCTATGCTAATGTCCAGATAAAAATCATAAAAACAACATTAATTATGCATGAAAATGCATATATCGGATGGAGAGAGACAATGAGTTCAGCCAAAGAGTGGACAACGCAGTCCATTCAACAGATTATCGATAAACTTAAGCATAAACCCGGTGCGATGCTGCCTATCCTGCATGCGATTCAGGATGAAGTCGGTTATATCCCGGACAAGGCGGTCAGTCAGATCGCCGAGTCATTATTGCAGACCCGTGCCGAAGTCCACGGTGTGATCAGTTTTTATCATCATTTCCGCACCACGCCGCCGGGGCAGCACACTATCGAAATCTGTCGGGCTGAAGCCTGTCAGGCGATGGGCTGCCGCGCGCTTGAGCAACACGCTAAAAATACACTGGGCATCGATTATCATCAGACTACGGCTGATCGCAGCTTTTCACTGGAAGCGGTTTACTGTCTGGGTAACTGCGCCACCGCCCCTTCGATTCGTATCGATGATGAGATTCACGGCAGGGTCAGCCTCGATAAATTTGATGCGCTTGTCGCCGAGCATCAGAAAGAGATGAAGGAGGCCGGCTGATGAGCACCCGAATTTTTGTGCCCTGTGATACTACTGCGCTCTCTTTAGGCGCAGATAAAGTGGCCGAAGCGATTCAGTTGGAAGCTGAAAAGCGTAATATCAGCGTTGAAGTTATCCGCAACGGCTCTCGGGGCATGCTTTGGCTGGAGCCGCTGGTCGAGGTTGAGACTAACAAGGGCCGGGTAGGTTATGCGGCTGTTGAGCCTCAACAGGTATCAGCGTTGTTTGATGCCGGGTTTACCAGTGGCAGCCAGCAAGATCAGCATTGTATTGGCCTGGTTGAAGAACTGCCTTATCTGAAAAAACAACAGAGACTGACCTTTGCCCGTGCCGGCATCACTGATCCGGTGTCACTGATTGATTATGAAGCCCATGATGGTTATCAGGGACTGAAAAATGCGCTTAATCTCGAGCCACAGCAGATTGTTGATGAGGTTAAAACCTCCGGTCTGCGTGGTCGGGGTGGTGCCGCATTTCCGACCGGCATCAAATGGCAGACCGTGCTCGATACGCCATCAGCGCAGAAATATATCGTTTGTAACGCCGATGAAGGCGACTCCGGGACGTTTGCCGATCGTTTGGTCATGGAATGCGATCCTTTCATGCTGATTGAGGGCATGACCATCGCTGGCCTCGCTGTGCACGCCACGCAGGGCTATATCTATCTGCGCTCGGAATATCCAGTCGCTCATAAATTGCTTAATGAGGCCATTGATAAGGCCTATGAAGCGGGTTATCTCGGTGCCGATATTCTGGGCTCCGGTAAGCAGTTTGATCTGGAAGTTCGCCTTGGTGCCGGCGCTTATATCTGTGGCGAAGAAACCTCACTGCTGGACAGCCTGGAAGGCAAGCGTGGTTTAGTCAGAGCCAAGCCGCCGCTACCGGCGATTATTGGTCTGTTCGGTAAACCGACCGTTGTTAATAACGTGCTATCACTGGCAGCCATTCCTTTCATTCTGGATAAAGGCGGTCAGGCTTATGCTGACTACGGCATGGGCCGCTCCCGCGGTACCCTGCCTTTGCAACTGGCTGGTAATGTTAAGCAGGGCGGACTGGTAGAACTGGCTTTTGGTATCACCCTGCGTGAACTGATGGAGGACTTCGGTGGTGGCACCCTGACCGAAAGACCACTGAAAGCCGTGCAGGTGGGAGGACCGTTGGGCGCCTATATGCCTGCCAGTCAGTGGGACACACCGGTCGATTATGAGGAATTCTCTGCTGTCGGTGCGGTCCTCGGCCACGGCGGTGTGGTCATGTTCGATGACACCGTCAATATGGGCGAACAGGCCCGTTTCTCAATGGAGTTCTGCAAAGTCGAGTCCTGCGGTAAATGTACCCCGTGCCGGATCGGCTCCACCCGCGGCGTGGAGGTAATTGACCGCATCCGTGCCGGCAACAATGCCGATAACAACTGGACGTTGCTGGAAGATCTCTGTGAAACCATGATTGATGGTTCCTTGTGCGCCATGGGCGGCATGACCCCGTTTCCGGTGCAAAGCGTGATGAAATATTTCCCCGATGAGCTGAGAGCTCAAGGAGAGACAGTATGAGAGTAGAAAGATTCAACCCTGATAAAGACTACGGGACACCGGCGCGTTTATCGGAAACGCTGGTCTCAGTACAGATAGATGGTATCGAAATTACGGTACCTGAAGGCACGTCGGTGATGCGTGCAGCGGCACTCGCGGATATCAATATCCCCAAGCTCTGTGCCACCGACAGTCTGGAATCTTTCGGTTCCTGCCGTCTGTGTGCGGTGCAGATTGAGGGGCACCGGGGTTATCCGGCTTCCTGTACCACCACCGTTTACGATGGCATGAAAGTGACCACTCAGAACCAAAAACTGGGCAAATTGCGACGTAACGTGATGGAGCTTTATATCTCCGACCATCCGCTGGACTGTCTGACTTGTCCGGCCAATGGCAACTGCGAACTGCAGGATATGGCCGGCGATGTCGGTCTGCGGGAAGTGCGCTACGGCTACAGTGGCGAAAATCATCTGGATAGTGAAAAAGACGAGTCCAATCCGTATTTCAGTTTCGATCCGAGCAAATGTATTGTCTGCTCACGCTGCGTGCGTGCCTGTGAGGAAACACAGGGCACATTTGCCCTGACCATTGACGGCCGGGGCTTTGACTCCAAGGTCGCTGCCGGACAGAACCAGGACTTTATGGATTCCGAATGTGTTTCCTGCGGCGCCTGTGTTCAGGCCTGCCCAACCTCGACGTTGATGGAAAAGAGCATCATCGACATGGGCCAGCCTGAACACAGTGTGGTCACGACCTGTGCCTACTGCGGTGTGGGCTGCTCGTTCAAAGCCGAAATGAAAGGCGATAAAGTGGTGCGCATGGTGCCGTACAAAGGTGGTGATGCCAATCATGGTCACTCCTGCGTTAAAGGCCGTTTTGCCTTCGGCTACGCGACCCATAAGGATCGTATCAAATCGCCGATGATTCGTAATGCCATCAATGAGCCCTGGCAGGAGGTGAGTTGGGACGAAGCTTATGCCTTTGCTGCCGAGAAATTGAAAGGCATTCAGGCCAAATACGGCCGTGACAGTGTCGGCGGTATTACCTCGTCACGCTGCACCAACGAAGAAGCCTATCTGGTGCAGAAGCTGGTGCGTACGGCTTTTGGTAACAACAACACCGATACCTGCGCCCGGGTCTGTCACTCGCCAACCGGCTATGGCCTGAAAGTCACCATGGGCGAGTCAGCCGGTACCCAGAACTTTGATTCGGTGATGAAATCCGATGTGATCATGGTGATTGGGGCTAATCCAACTGATGCCCACCCGGTATTCGGCTCGATGATGCGTCGCCGTCTGCGTGAGGGCGCACAGCTGATCGTGGCTGATCCGCGCCATATCGATCTGTTGAAAACACCGCACCTGAAAAATGCACAGCACCTGGCGCTGAAACCAGGTACCAATGTAGCGTTGATCAACGCCATGGCTCATGTGGTAGTGACAGAAGGGCTGGAAGACAAAGCCTTTGTTGATAAACGCTGTGATAAGGATAGTTACAACGCCTGGCGTGAGTTTATTAAGCAGGATCGTCATTCACCGGAAGCTGTGGAAGCGGTGACCGGTGTTCCTGCTGCTGCGGTACGTGAAGCGGCGCTGACCTATGCCAACGCCGAAAACGGTTCCATTTACTATGGCCTGGGTGTTACCGAACACAGCCAGGGCTCGACCATGGTGATGGGCATTGCCAACCTTGCGATGGCGACCGGTAACATCGGCCGCGAAGGCGTCGGTGTGAATCCGTTGCGTGGGCAGAACAATGTGCAGGGTTCCTGCGATATGGGTTCCTTCCCGCATGAACTGCCGGGTTATCAGCATGTCTCCAATGCCGAAGCCCGCGCCCATTTCGAAAAAGTCTGGGGCGTGCCGATTGATGATGAACCGGGGCTGCGGATTCCCAATATGTTTGACTCAGCCATTGCCGGTACTTTCAAAGCTCTCTACGTGCAGGGTGAAGATATCGCCCAGTCGGATCCGGGCACACAGCATGTGGAAACAGCACTGCGCTCATTGGAATGTCTGATTGTGCAGGACCTGTTCCTGAACGAAACGGCCAAGTTCGCCCATGTCTTGCTGCCAGGGTCCTCTTTCCTGGAGAAAAACGGCACCTTCACCAATGCTGAACGCCGTATTAACCGGGTGCGCAAGGTGATGCCTGCTGTGGCGGGTAAGGAAGACTGGGAAATCACGATGGATTTGTCCAATGCACTGGGTTACCCAATGCACTATAATCATCCTTCGGAAATTATGGATGAAATCGCCAGCCTGACGCCGACCTTTACCGGTGTCAATTATCAGCGTCTGGATGAACTCGGCAGTATCCAATGGCCCTGTAATGAAGAAAACCCGGTCGGTATGCCCACCATGCACGTGGATGACTTCCCGATTGGCAAGGGTCGTTTCAGTGTCACCGAGTATGTGGCGACCGATGAACGAACTAACAGTCGATTCCCGCTGTTGCTGACCACCGGTAGGATTCTGTCGCAGTATAATGTCGGGGCGCAGACACGCCGAACCGACAACCAGGTCTGGCATGATGAGGACCGACTGGATCTACATCCGCATGATGCAGAAGTCCGCGGTATCAAAGAAGATGACTGGGTAGGCATTACCAGCCGTGCCGGTCAAACTGTACTGCGGGCCAGGATTACGGATAAAGTGTTGCCAGGTGTTGTCTATACCACTTTCCATCATCCAGGCAGTGGGGCCAATGTCATCACTACCGACAGCTCGGACTGGGCGACTAACTGTCCTGAATACAAGGTCACCGCGGTGCAGGTCGAGCGTGTCAGCCAGCCCTCGGAGTGGCAGCAGAACTTCAAATCATTTGAGGAATTGCAGCTCAAACTGTTGCACGGTGATGAGCACAAAACACACGTATAAACAGGTATCAATAGATGCAGATTAAAGACGAAAACGCCATCAATCTCGCAGTTGCGGTTCATGAAGATGAACGTGCGACTCGCTGGACGCACGACGATATTGCCGTCGAAGTGCCGGTGGCGCTGGTCTATAACTACATCTCGCATGCGGTGATGATGGCCACGCCCAATGATTTACAGGATTTCGCCCTGGGTTTCAGCCTTACCGAAGACATTATTGCTGACGCCGAGGAAGTCAGTCATATCCATGTGCAATCCGGCAAAAACGGCATCACTGTGCGGCTTCAGATCAGCGATGAGCGCTTTGAAGCCCTGCGTGAACGCCGCCGGAATATGGTGGGCCGAACCGGCTGCGGGTTGTGTGGCGTGGAAAGTCTGAAACAGGCCATCAGATCCATTGAGCCGGTTCAAAGTGTCGCGGTCAGCGATGAAGCCATTCAGAAAGCCCTGTCCGAAGTGAATCAGCACCAGCCATTACAGCAGGCAACAGGGGCAACCCATGCCGCGGCATGGTGCGATCTTGATGGAAATATTCTTTTGGTCAGGGAAGATGTCGGTCGTCATAACGCTCTGGACAAACTGATTGGTGCCTTTACCAAAACTGACTATGCGCGAGATGACGGCTTTGTTCTGGTGACCAGCCGCGCCAGTTATGAAATGGTTCAGAAAAGCGCCAGTGCCGGTTTCGGTTGCCTGGTGGCCGTTTCAGCACCAACGTCACTGGCTGTGGAACAGGCGCAGGAAGTCGGTATGAAGCTGGTGGGGTTTGCCCGCGATGGCCGCCATATTGTTTATCACGATCCAGATAGTCAGGATCAACATGAGAAAGCCCGCCGGGCAGTCTGAGGAATTACCGGAATGAGTCACAACCAATTGGATACCCTGATCCGCATGATCAATCAGATCGCGGCGAATAATGGTGCTTATCCTGATGAGGAGGCTGCCGAGCGTGTAGCTAGCCATATCCAACGCTTCTGGGCTCGAAGTATGAAAACAATGATTATCGAATATCGACAGTCTGATGGTGAAGCGCTGAGTCCCATCGCCAGTGAGGCGGTTAATATTCTGGATCGCGCGGCAGCTGAAAAACAGCAGGCGGCAACAAGCGCTTGAACCCAGCAATACGGTTGGCAAGAAGCGAACCAATGAGTTCGTCCTTTGCGTTCAGGGTGACTGACCTTTTCCCTCTTCGGTATAAGCAGGGGAGGCTGTTTTTGAACTGGTCCAGAATCAGGAGACTGGTTGAAACCGGCTGTGAGCAGGAACTAAAGCCAGTTGCTTGAACCGAGAGTCAGGACGGTTAACCCGGTTGATATCGTCCTGACAAAATCAGTACTAATACACTGTATTGTTTTCGACTTTCAACGCGTAGCTATATTTTAATGACATGACTTAGTCGATGGGCGTCGGTTGCCGGGCGTCATTGATATGAACATACACAATTTCTGCTTTGGCCACGGGCAGGATGATTTCTTCACCGGCCTGTCTGCGTTCTACATACACATCAATACTGATGCTGACCGAACTGGTGCCGACACTGATAACATCGGCATAAATACTAACAATATCACTGACGAGCACCGGAGCGATAAAACGGAAATCTTTGACCGCCACGGTAACTACACGCCCTGATGCGCGTCGGCTGGCGACAATGCCACCGGCAATATCGCACTGTGACATCAGCCAACCACCGAAAATATCACCGGCTATATTGACGTCATTGGGCCGTGCCATAATTCTGAGAATCGCATGTTCATCTGGCAACTTGTGACTCATTCAAACTCCTTATCGTGGATGTGCCCATATCTGCAGGTCAGACTCATTAGGACCATGTTATTCTAGTTGGAAAAATATAATAAGCACCAAAAATGCAGCAGTCAGGCAGTGACGCTCAGTGACTGGAAAATTTGCGTTGGCTTGGTGATAATCAGCCTGAACTGTTGTCCTGTTCAGGAAAGCAATAACTTTTGAGAGGAAAACAATGCGGATAAGGCAGATTCTGGGGGCTTTGACCTGCGCCGTGCTGATCCCGGCCTGTTCGGTGGAAACAGAGGTAGAGTGGCCATTATTTGGGGGTAACGAGCTACACCAGCGCCACAGTCCGCTAACCCAGATTAACCCTGACAACGTTGCAGAACTTGAACCAGCCTGGGAGTTTAACAGTGGTATTGAAGCCACCTTCCAGGCGACCCCCATTGTTAAAAACGGTGTCATGTATGTCTCCCTGCCTTTTAATGATGTGGTTGCTCTGGATGCAACCAGTGGAGAGCGTTTGTGGCGTTACCAGCATGACTGGGATGAAACCCGCAAAATGTGCTGTGGTCCAGCCAATCGTGGTGTGGCTGTATCTCAGGGCCGTGTATTTATGGGCACAGTGGATGGACGTCTGATTGCGCTGGATGCACGAACCGGCAACAAACTCTGGGATCAGGATGTCACCAAGGGCAAGAGTGGCATTCGTGAAGATGTCTCTCTTCTCGAGGGCGATACCGAGGGTGAAGTTTCCGGGACCTCTGGTGCAGGCCTCAACATGGCGCCCATGGTGTACAAAGGCAAAGTTATTATAGGTATCACCGGTGTCGGCTATGGCCTGCACCTGGATTCACCGGATCCGAATGCGCCTCTGGGCGCCGTGGTGGGAATTGCCGGTAAATACGGCCGCCGTGGTTTTATGGCAGCTTATGATGCTGAAACCGGTGAACAGCAGTGGCAATTCGATACCATTCCGGAGCAGGGCTGGGAAGGGGACTTTGTTCAGGCCACGCCGGATGGTGAAAAACTGCCCAGAGATATCGAATCCGAAAAAGCCAGTGCTGATCAATATGCCGATGCCTGGCGTTATGGTGGTGGCTCCGCCTGGAGTACACCGGCCATCGACCATGAGACTGATACCCTGTACTTCGGGACCGGCAATCCATCGCCACAGATGGAAGGGTCATCTCGACCCGGTGATAATCTGTATACATCCTCTCTGGTCGCTTTGGATGCGACCACCGGTGAACTGAAATGGTATTTCCAGCAGGTACCGCATGATATGTGGGGTTATGATGTCGCCAGTCCACCAGTGTTGTTTGATGTGCAACGTGATGGTCAGTCGATTCCGGCTGTCGGTCAGGCTGGCAAAACCGGCTGGTTTTATGTGCTGAACCGCCATAGCGGCGAACTCATATTCAAAAGTGAAGCCTACGTGCCTCAGCAGAACATGTTCCAGTCTCCGTCCAGAGAGGGGACTGTGATTTATCCTGGCGTGCTGGGTGGCTCTAACTGGTCCCCGGTATCGCTGGATCCTGAACGCCGTCTGGTGTTTATTGCCGGTATTCACTGGCCGGTCACCTACAGCCTGCACCAATTGGAGGGCAAAGATGGGGAAGCCGGTGTGCAATATTCTTCCATGTCACCCGTCAACACCGATGAGCGTTATGGTTTGCTCAGTGCTATCGATATTGATACCGGAGAACTGGTCTGGCAGCATAAAACACCCGAACCGTTGTTGGGCGGCGTGCTCAGCACCGCCAGCGGACTGGTTTTCAGTGGTGAAGGTAACGGCCAATTGTTTGCGCTGAATGCTGAAACCGGTGAAAAACTATGGTCCGGAGCCACAGAAGCTGGCGTGAATGCGCCCCCTATCAGTTATCAGATTGGTGGCAAGCAGTATATTGCGGCTGTAGCTGGTGGAAACAAACTGTTCGGTTTTAAAGGGGGCGATGCCCTGAAAGTATGGGCTTTGCCCTAAGCCTCCCTTTATCAGGGCATTATCGCTGCCAGACTACTGATTGAAAGATAGCGGTAGTGGCAGGCAATGACTTTTCGGTCTGAGCCTGGATTTCTGCTAAACGCAGGGTGGTTTCTCTGGATGTCGGGTTTTCCCTCCCGCTGGCTTTTGCTTGCGCTGAAAAGGGCTAACGCTTGTCAACGAAGCGATGGGGGCAGTCAAAAGCTGTTCGGTGTCGGACTGATGTTTTGATAGTCATCAGCCTGCTGATACTATCAATGCTGCCCCGCCATGAAGATCAATACTGCCGGACTGATCGCGTCAGTTAAGACCAGCCGTTTATATCCACATGCGCGCTCGCATGATCAGACAAGCGGCAACACCAAAGCTGACGCCTGATGCGAAAGCAAAGACGTTTTCCAATGCGAACGGAATAGAGAAACCTGTTCCCAGGTAAATGAAAGGCATGGCATTGTAGATTGGGGTAGGTAACATAATTCACTTCCTTGTTTATTATGTAAAAAATATACCTCATTTTCATAGGCTTGGAAATAGAGCACATACCCAACGGCACGACAGGCTTTAGTGATGTCTGAATTGGCCGATTTGGAACAGAACATGTTTCAGTCTGATGCCGAAATTCAGTCAGGTTTTTATTGTGATGGTGGGGGGGGGGGTAACGTCCTTGTCAGAACCTCATCGTCCAGGTGACAAGGTTCTTATTCCTGAAGTCATCATCTTTGATTCGAAGCTTCACTGCCATCCCCATTATGTGGGGAGTGAGGAAGTCTACTGAACAAGGCTGGCTTTATATCGGGCTCTGTAACATTCACTTTTGCCACTATGATCACAGCAGACTTCGTGCCCTGATAGGGCGTCCTTTCACTTTACCTTTATTCAGATAATTTAAAGCCTGCTTGAATACGGCGCTTTCAACGGCGACGTAACTGGATAAGTCAAAGATATCAATTTTACCGATATGCTTAGCGGCCAAACCTGCGTCACCTGTGAGTGCACCCAGAATATCTCCAGGCCGGAGCTTGTTTTTTCTACCAGCGTCGATTTGTATCGTCACCATAGACGCTGTCAGCGCAAAGTCATTCTTTGGTTTAAGTGATGAGAGCACATCACAGTGACAAGTATGGTCGCGGTATTTTTCAATGGCATGAATCCGGGGTGTCTGCGGCGGTGTCACAATACTCATCGCCAGGCCTGTTTCGCCGGCGCGACCGGTGCGTCCAATACGATGCACATAGATTTCCGGATCACGGGGTAGTTCGTAATTGATAACCATCTGCAGTGATTTGATATCCAATCCTCGTGCTGCGACATCAGTAGCTACCAGCACCGGGCAGCTCTGATTAGCAAATCGAACCAGCACCTGGTCACGTTGTCGTTGTTCCAGGTCACCATGCAACGCCAGGGCAGTAATCCGGTGCTTCTGAAGTAGCAGTGCTACCGCGTCACATTGTTTCTTGGTATGGCAGAACACGACGCAACTTTGAGGCTGGTAGTGTTGAAACAGGGCGATCAGTGCGTCATCGCGCTGTGATTCGCCGACTTCATAGAAAGTCTGCTCGATCACAGTCGACTGATGCTCGGCGCTGACACGAATGTGGGTAGGATTCCGCTGAATCTGCTGACTGATTTGCTGGATACCGTCAGGGTAAGTCGCCGAGAAAAGCAGCGTCTGACGCGATGCCGGTATCTGCGAAATGATGTCTTTCATTACCTCGGCAAAGCCCATATCCAGCATGCGATCAGCTTCATCCAAAACCAAAGTTTTCAGCCCATCCAGTTTCAGGGTGTTTTTACGCAGGTGGTCCTGAATGCGCCCTGGCGTACCCACGATGATATGGGCACCATGTTCCAGAGATCCGATTTGGGGTCCGATAGGTTTGCCGCCACACAGCAGCACCAGTTTGATATTGGGTATAAAGCGGGCGAGCTTTCTGATCTCTTTACCCACTTGCTCGGCCAGTTCACGGGTAGGACATAAGACCAGGGCCTGAGCACCGAAAAAGCGCGGATTGATCTGATGCAGGAGTCCGATGCCGAAGGCAGCCGTTTTGCCACTGCCGGTTTTGGCCTGAGCAATGATGTCCTGACCCCGGAGTGTCAGGGGCAATGTCTGTGTCTGCACTTCAGTCATGGTTTCGTAACCGAGTGATCGCAGTGCATCCAGCTGTGGAACGGACAGGGGCAGAGAAGAGAAGGCAGTCATAGATTATCGATATCGTGAGGCGGGGAGATGATTGGCGGAAGCAGAAACAAAAAAGCCCTGAAAACAGGTTTTCAGGGCTTTCGGGTATCTTGTTTGGCTCCCCGAGCTGGACTCGAACCAGCGACCCAATGATTAACAGTCATTTGCTCTACCAACTGAGCTATCGGGGAACAGAAAGATGCGTATGATAGAGGCTTGAACCGGGGGCGTCAAGGATTAGCCCTATTTTTTTCCAATTCATAAAGCCATCAGACAAACAGCCGGCTTAAGTGTTTGATTTTCGGTTTTCAAAGCCGGTAAGGTTTGACTCAATTGCGCTAAACAAACGATCGATTCAGGAGGTTTTGCGTGGAGTTTCTGGCACCGATCAGCACAGCGATCATGGCTGTGATATGGGTGATCTATTTCCAGCTGTTTTTTTTGCAGTATCGTCGCAACAGCCGGCCTTACCTGGTTTTTCATCACGCCCAGAACGATAACCCGGATGCAATTTGTCTGCTGGTCAACATGGGCGAACTTCCGGTCCATGTGCAGACCGTACAGGCTACGGTTCATTATCAGGACGGCCATACGCAAACCAGCACGGTTACCGATTTTCAGCGTATCAATCCTGAGCAGCAAAATGTCCAGCAAAGCCTGCGACAGGGCCCGTTACTTTCCGGCGGTTACATTGTCTTGGGGACTTTCCGCAACATGTTGCTTGCTGAGCACAAAGAGGTTAACAGTCACAGTTCTCTGAACGAGATTGAAGCACTGGAGTTGCGGGTGGCAGTGATCCATGGACCGAGTCGGTTCCCGGTGGGAGCGAGACGTTCATTTCGAATTGAGCATCGCCCGCATACACGGATTCAACCTATCAATATCCATACTGAGCAATTGACCAGAAAGCGGGATCAGGATGTGGTCAGGGAATGGATCGAGAATGATTTAAAACCGAGCAGAACCGGCAGTTCAGAGTCGGACAGCTCCCCACAGGAGGAACTGTCCGAGAAAGAACAGAAAAGCTGATTATTCAGCGATAAAGGCGGCAATGCGATCGAGGGCATTGCGCAGGTTGTCTTCACTGGTGGCAATAGACAGGCGTACATGGTTCTTAAGGCCAAACGCGCTGCCCGGTACGACGGCAACGCCTTTATCTACCAACAGGGCTTCGGCAAAGTCCATATCGTCTTTCAACGCCGGTTTCTGATCGAGTACACCGGCAATATTGGGGAAGACATAAAAGGTACCGTCGGTTTCCAGACAGTCGATGCCTTCAATGCTATTGAGCGTTGACACCACAAAATCATGACGTTTCTTGAATTCGACCAGCATCTCATCAATACAGGCCTGGTCACCGTTCAGCGCCTCGACCGAAGCAGCCTGTGAAATCGATGCGGGGTTGGAGGTGCTTTGTGACTGGACCTTTTTCATGGCGGCAATCAGCTCAGCCGGGCCTGCGGCGTAACCGATACGCCAGCCGGTCATCGAGTAGGCTTTGGAAACACCGTTCATGACCAGAGTGCGGTCATACAGGTCTGGATTGGCGTTAACGATATTGCAGAAAGGCTCATCCGCCCAGTAGATGTGCTCGTACATATCGTCGGTGGCGATCAGAATATCCGGATGTTTGCGCAGCACCTCACCCAGGGCTTCCAGTTCAGCCCGGCTGTATGCCATACCGGTCGGATTGGACGGACTGTTAATCACAAACAGACGGGTTTTGTCAGTAATGGCGGCTTCCAGTTGTTCCGGCGTAATCTTGAACTGATTTTCCTGACCGGCTTCGATAATCACCGGCTTGGCATCAGCCAGTAGGGTCATATCCGGGTAGGAAACCCAGTACGGTGCCGGTATGATGACTTCATCACCCGCCTGAAGGTAGGCCTGTGCCAGGTTGAAAAAGCTCTGTTTGCCCCCAACTGAAACCAGAACCTGTTTGGCTTCGTAATCAAGGCCATTGTCGCGGGCGAACTTTTTGATAATCGCCTGTTTCAAATCAGCAGTGCCATCAACCGGGGTGTATTTGGTCATGCCGCTGTTGATGGCTTTGATAGCAGCCTGTTTAATGTGTTCTGGTGTATCAAAGTCGGGTTCACCCGCACCGAGACCAATCACATCTTTCCCTTCGGCCCGCAGCTCGGCAGCACGGGCAGTAATCGCAAGGGTAGGTGAGGGTTTGATGTTTTGAACGCGTTGGGAGAGCTTGATAGTCAAAATCTTTCCTTCAGTAAAACGTTACTAAATTAAGCAAAAAGGCCAGATTTATCCTTCAACCGAACTTGAAAAAGCGCGCCGAAAGATAAATAAACCCTTGTAATATACGCCAAACTAAATCGATGCTAAAGACGTATGAGTAAAGAATTGCAGTTAGTCAGCGAGTTTTCTCCGGCCGGTGATCAGCCGACCGCAATCGCTGCTTTGATCGAAGGCCTGGAGAACGGTGAAATGTGGCAGACGCTGCTCGGGGTCACCGGTTCGGGTAAGACGTTTACCGTCGCCAATGTTGCGCAAGCGGTGCAGCGTCCGGTCATGGTGCTGGCCCCCAATAAAACGCTGGCTGCCCAGCTTTATAGTGAAATGAAAGACTTTTTCCCGGATAACGCGGTGGAATATTTTGTTTCCTACTATGACTACTATCAGCCGGAAGCCTACGTGCCCTCATCCGATACCTTTATCGACAAGGATGCCTCGGTCAATGAGCAGATAGAGCAGATGCGGCTGTCGGCGACCAAGGCGATGCTGGAGCGTCGGGACGCGATTATCGTCTCCAGCGTGTCCTGCATTTACGGTCTGGGCGAAAAAGACGCCTATCTGGAAATGGTACTGCATCTGGTGCAGGGCGATGTCATCAGCCAGCGCGACATTCTGCGGCGGCTGACTGAACTGCAATACACCCGTAACGATATTGAACTGCACAGAGGTACTTACCGGGTGCGGGGTGAGGTCATTGATATCTTTCCGGCGGAATCCGAACGCGATGCGGTACGGGTCGAGCTGTTCGATGATGAGATCGAACAAATCAGCTATTTCGATCCGCTCACCGGTGAATTGTTGCAGCGAATGAGCAGGATCACCATCTACCCGAAAACCCACTATGTCACGCCACGGGAAAATCTGCTCAAAGCCGTTGATGCGATTAAGGAAGAACTGCGTGAGAGACTGCAGGAGTTAAACGAACAGAACAAACTGGTGGAAGCCCAACGGCTGGAACAGCGCACTCGCTTTGATATTGAGATGCTGCTGGAACTGGGCTACTGCAATGGTATCGAGAACTACTCAAGGCACCTGTCTGGACGCGATCCCGGTGCAGCGCCGCCGACCCTGTTTGATTACCTGCCGGATGATGCGGTGCTGGTGATCGACGAAAGCCACGTCATGGTGCCGCAGATTGGTGCCATGTACAAAGGTGACCGCTCACGTAAACAGACGCTGGTCGATTATGGTTTCCGACTGCCATCGGCCCTGGACAATCGCCCCTTGATGTTCGAAGAGTGGGAGAAGCTGGCACCTCAAACGATTTTTGTGTCGGCGACACCGGGTAAATATGAAGAAGCGCATTCAAGCACCGTGGTCGAGCAGGTAGTCAGACCCACCGGGCTTGTCGATCCGCAGGTCGAAATCCGCCCGGTCGGGACCCAGGTCGATGATCTCCTGTCCGAAGTTAACAAACGCACTGCGGTTAACGAACGGGTACTGGTCACAACCCTGACCAAACGCATGGCGGAAGACCTCACCGAATATTTGCGCGAGCATAACGTCAAAGTCCGTTATCTGCACTCCGATATCGACACGGTGGAGCGGGTCGAGATCATCCGTGACCTGCGTCTGGGGGAATTTGATGTGCTGGTGGGCATCAACCTGTTGCGGGAAGGCTTGGATATTCCGGAAGTCTCGCTGGTGGCGATCCTCGATGCCGACAAGGAAGGTTTCCTGCGTAGTGACCGATCTTTGATTCAAACAATTGGTCGTGCCGCCCGGAACCTGAATGGTAAGGCGATTCTCTATGCCGATGAAATCACCGGCTCGATGCAGAGAGCGATTGAGGAAACCGAGCGTCGCCGTGAAAAACAGATTGCCTTCAATGAAGAGCACGGTATTACCCCGCAGGGCATTAAAAAGGCGATTCGCACCGGCATGGACGAAGTGCCCGAAAAAGGCGGCAAAAAACAGTTTGCCAAAGTCGCCGAAGAACAGGCCGAATATGCCTCGCTCACGCCGCAGCAACTGGCCAAACGCATCAATCAAATCGAGCAGGCTATGTATAAGCATGCGCAAAACCTTGAGTTTGAAGACGCCGCCAGGCTGCGTGATGAACTGGAACATCTGCGTAAAGTGGCTATCGGACCGGTTGCGGTTTAAAAGGCTTGCAATATGACTCAGGCTGCGTATAATTTCGCAGCTTCTCCGGCAGGCACGTAGCTCAGTTGGTTAGAGCACCACCTTGACATGGTGGGGGTCGGTGGTTCGAATCCACTCGTGCCTACCAGTTTTCCAAAAGCACCGCTAGGTGCTTTTTTGGTTTTTAAGGCCCCTCGTATAGGCCACAACCAAGGAATTGAACATGATTTCAGTCACCCTTCCCGATGGCAGTCAACGCCAGTTTGATCATCCTGTTTCCATTCACGATATCGCCTATGACATCGGTGCCGGTCTGGCCCGTGCTGCGCTGGCAGGTAAAGTCAACGGCAAACTGGTAGATACATCCCACGTCATCAATGATGATGCTGAAGTCGCGATTGTCACTGATCGTGATGAAGAAGGCCTGGATATCATTCGTCATTCGACCTCACATCTGATGGCACAGGCCGTCAAACAGCTGTACCCGGAAGCACAGGTCACCATCGGCCCGGTCATTGAAGACGGCTTCTATTACGACTTCTCTTATCCAGAGGGATTCACCCCGGACGACCTGGCAAAGATCGAGAAGCGCATGGAAGAACTGGTCAAAGAAGACCTGCCAGTGCGCCGCGAAGAAATCTCGCGCGATGCCGGTATCGACATGTTCCGCGATATGGGCGAAATCTATAAAGCCGAGATCCTGGAAGATATTCCCAAAGACGAAACGCTGTCGGTGTATCGTCAGGGCGACTTTGTCGACTTGTGCCGCGGACCGCATGTGCCCAGCACCGGTAAACTGAAAGCCTTCAAACTGATGAAACTCGCTGGTGCCTACTGGCGTGGTAAATCCGATAATGAAATGCTGCAGCGGGTATACGGCACAGCCTGGCAGGATAAGAAAGCGCTGAAACAGTATCTGCACCGCCTGGAAGAAGCTGAAAAGCGCGACCACCGAAAAATCGCCAAGAGCCTGGACCTGTTCCACCTGCAGGAAGAAGCGGCCGGCATGATCTTCTGGCACGACAACGGCTGGCAGATTTATCGCGTGGTGGAAAACTATATCCGCGACGTATTGCGTGACAACGATTATCAGGAAGTGCGCACACCACAGGTGGTCGATCGTACTTTATGGGAAAAATCCGGCCACTGGGACAAGTTCGGTGACATGATTTTCAGCACCCACTCGGAAAGCCGTGACTACGCGGTCAAACCGATGAACTGCCCGTGCCACATTCAGATTTTTAATCAGGGCCTCAAAAGTTACCGTGATCTGCCGTTGCGTATGGCCGAATTCGGCTCCTGTCACCGTAACGAACCCTCGGGTACATTGCATGGCCTGATGCGTCTGCGCGGATTTACCCAGGATGATGCGCATATCTTTTGTACTGAAGATCAGATTCAGTCAGAAGTGGCGACGTTTATAGAATTGTTGCATGAAGTGTATGCAGACTTCGGCTTCAACGAAATCATTGTTAAATTATCCACCCGGCCGGAAAACCGCGTCGGTAGTGATGAAGTCTGGGACAAGGCGGAGCACGCACTGGAACAGGCGCTCAATGCAGCAGAACTGGACTGGGATCTGCAACCGGGCGAGGGGGCATTCTACGGTCCCAAGATTGAGTTCTCGCTCAAAGATTGCCTGGGTCGTGTCTGGCAGTGCGGCACCATCCAGGTCGACTTCTCCATGCCGGGCCGTCTGGATGCCAGTTATGTTGCCGATGACGGCAGTAAACAGGTCCCTGTGATGCTGCACCGGGCGATTCTGGGGTCACTGGAACGTTTTATTGGTATTCTGATTGAAGAGTATGCCGGTGCCTTCCCAACCTGGCTTGCACCCAAGCAGGCCATGGTGATGGGCATCAGTGATAAACAGGCCGATTACGTCAAACAAGTTGCTCAGGATTTGCAGAAACAAGGCTTTAGAGTCGATACAGACTTGAGAAACGAGAAAATTGGCTTTAAAATACGCGAGCATACACTTCGCCGCGTTCCCTATTTATTAGTTGTCGGTGAACGCGAAGAACAGAATCAAGCCGTGGCGGTACGTACACGCAAGGGTGAAGATCTCGGCGCCATGCCGGTTTCTGACTTCGCCAGCTTGCTGAATGAAGACGTCGCTCGCCGCGGTCGAATTATTTTAGAGGACTAGAACATCGCTACAGATCAGAAACGGCTGAATGGTGAAATCACAGCCAAAGAAGTACGATTGACGGATTCTAACGGTGAGCAACTCGGTATTGTTTCCTTGAAGGAAGCACTTCAGAAAGCCGAGGATGCCGATTTGGATTTGGTGGAAATTGCCCCTCAGGCAAAACCACCGGTTTGCCGTATCATGGATTACGGCAAGTTTTTGTTTGAGGAAGGCAAGAAAAAAGCCGAAGCTCGTAAAAAACAAAAACAAATTCAGGTTAAGGAAGTCAAATTCCGGCCTGGCACAGAAGAAGGGGATTATCAGGTAAAACTACGCAACCTGGTACGTTTCCTTGAAAGCGGTAACAAAACGAAAGTCAGCCTCCGCTTCCGCGGACGTGAAATGGCACATCAGGATCTGGGTCTGAAATTACTCGAACGAGTGGCGGCAGATTTGGACGAGATTTCAAGTGTCGAGCAGCGTCCCAAAAAAGAGGGTCGGCAGATGATCATGGTTTTGTCGCCAATCAGTAAAAAATAACTACATAAATTTGAATGCGGAGTTGTAAATACAATGCCTAAGTTAAAAAACCACAGTGGTGCCGCCAAGCGTTTTAAACGCACTGGCAGCGGAAAATTCAAGCGTTCACAAGCTTTTACCAGTCATATCCTGACCAAGAAAAGCACTAAGCGTAAACGCCAGCTGCGTTCTACCCTGACAGTCTGCAAAGCAGATCACATGTCAGTCCGTAAAATGCTGCCAAATCTGTAATTAAGGAGTTTTCCGATGCCTAGAGTAAAACGCGGCGTAACTGCACACGCACGCCATAAAAAAGTTCTGGATCAAGCGAAAGGTTATTACGGTCGTCGTAAGAACGTTTACCGTGTTGCCGTCCAGGCTGTCACCAAAGCCGGTCAATATGCCTATCGTGACCGTCGTCAGAAAAAACGTAACTTCCGTACCCTGTGGATTGCGCGTATCAACGCGGCTGCTCGTGATTGCGGTTTGTCCTACAGCCGTCTGATCGATGGCCTGAAAAAAGCGTCAATTGAAATCGATCGTAAAGTACTGGCTGATATCGCCGTGCATGATGAAGCGGCTTTCGCAGCTATCGCGGAAAAAGCAAAAGCAGCTTTGGCTAAGTAAATCGCCTGTAAAGAGCGATAGCCTTAGTGCTGTAGTGACTAAAAAAGGGCCGCAACCACGGCCCTTTTTTGTTTCTGATGAGGGGGAAATATGGCTGAACTGTCGTCACAGTTACAGGCTTTAGAAGAAATTACGGCAACAGCCAGGCAGGCTGTGGCGGAAGCACAGGATAACCGGGCACTGGATGATGTCCGCGTCGAATACCTGGGCAAAAAAGGCAAAATCACGGCATACCTGAAACAGCTGGGTAATGTCAGTGTTGAAGATCGACCGGTCATTGGTAAGTCAGTGAATCTGGCCAAGCAGGAAGTCACCGGTCTGGTCGAACAACGTGGCAAAGCGCTGGCTGAAGCGGCGATGCAGGCTGCGCTGAAAGCGGAAACTGTTGATGTCACGCTGCCGGGACGCAACAGCGAAGTAGGTGGTCTGCATCCGGTGACCCGTACCCTGCAACGGATTGAGCGGTATTTCCGTAACATCGGTTTTGATGTCGCCGAAGGCCCTGAAATCGAAGATAGTCACCATAACTTCACCGCATTGAATATTCCGGAGACCCATCCGGCCCGTGCGATGCACGACACCTTTTACTTTGATGCCGATAAGCTGCTGCGCACCCATACCTCGCCGGTACAAATCCGGGTGATGGAAGAGAATCAGCCGCCATTGCGACTGATTGCGCCCGGCCGTGTCTATCGCTGTGATTCGGATCTGACGCATACACCCATGTTTCATCAGGTTGAAGGCCTGATGGTGGATGAAAACATCAGCTTTACCGATCTGAAAGGTGTGTTATCCGACTTTCTGCAGGCCTTTTTTGAAAAGCCATTGAAGGTGCGTTTCCGTCCCTCTTATTTCCCATTCACCGAGCCTTCAGCGGAAGCGGATATTGAGTGCGTGATCTGTGGCGGCGAGGGTTGCCGTGTCTGTAGCCACACCGGCTGGATTGAGATCCTCGGCTGCGGCATGGTGCACCCGAATGTTTTTGAACATGTGAATATCGACAGTGAAAAATACCTGGGCTTTGCCTTTGGTCTTGGTGTCGAGCGGATGGCGATGCTGCGTTATGGCGTCAATGACCTGCGTCTGTTCTTTGATAACGATCTGCGTTTCCTCAGTCAGTTCAAATAATCGGCGGGAATAATTAACAATGAAGTTTAGTGAAAAGTGGTTACGCGAGTGGGTGAATCCAGAACTGGACACCGCTGCGCTGGTAGAAAAACTGACCAATGCCGGACTGGAAGTTGATGCCGTCGAACCGGTCGCCGGTGATTTCAATGGCGTGCGCGTCGGCCAGGTGAAATCGGTGGAACCGCACCCGGATGCCGATAAACTGCGTCTGACAAGGGTCGATGTTGGTGATGCCGAGTTGCTTGAAATTGTCTGTGGCGCCAGTAATGTGCGTGAAGGCTTGAAAGTACCCGTGGCCGTGGTTGGCGCGGTGCTACCGGGCGAGTTCAAAATCAAGAAAGCCAAACTGCGCGGTGTGCCTTCTTTCGGTATGTTGTGTTCTTCCAAAGAACTGGGCCTCACTGAATCTGCTGACGGCCTGATGGAACTGGCAGATGAAGCGCCGGTAGGAGAGGACTTTCGCGTTTATCTGGGGCTCGATGATGTCTCGATTGATATTGATCTGACACCCAACCGCAGTGACTGCCTTGGTGTGGCCGGTGTCGCCCGCGAGGTCGGTGTACTGACTTCTACCGATGTCTGCCAAGTCAACTGTGACGAGGTTAAGGCGAGTTCGGATAAAACTTTCCCTGTCAAAGTTACTGCCACGGCTGCATGCCCGCGCTATCTGGGCCGTGTTATCGAGAACGTTAATCCGCAGGCGGAAACGCCAGTCTGGATGCAGGAGAAACTGCGTCGCAGTGGTCTGCGCAGTCTGGGTCCGGTTGTCGATGTAACCAACTATGTCATGCTGGAATTGGGTCAGCCCATGCATGCTTTCGATCTGGATAAGCTGAATAAGCGCATCAGCGTCAGACTGTCAGAGGACGGCGACAAGCTGACCCTGCTTGATGGGCAGGAGGTTGAGATTCAGCCAGAGACCTTGCTGATTGCTGACGATAACGGTCCACTGGCACTGGCCGGTATTATGGGCGGCGAACAGTCCGGTGTGACTGAAACAACCCATAATCTGTTCCTGGAAGCAGCGTTTTTCAGTCCCGATGCCATTGCCGGTAAAGCCCGCGCATATGGGCTGCATACCGATTCATCACACCGTTTTGAGCGTGGTGTCGATCCGGCACTGGCCCAACAAGCCATGCAGCGGGCAACAGCTTTGCTGTTAGACATTGTCGGTGGTGAAGTAGGCCCTGTGACAGAAGTGCTTAGTGACAAAGATTTACCGTCAACAGCATCCATTCATTTACGTGAAGACCGGATTAAACGGGTATTGGGAATCAGCCTCGAAGCCGCTGAAGTGAGTGATCAATTGAGTCGTCTGGGACTGGCTTTAACCCGGGTTGAAGACGGCTGGCAGGTGACTGTGCCGAGCTTCCGTTTTGATCTGGCCATTGAAGTGGATCTGATTGAAGAACTGGGTCGCCTTTATGGTTATGACAGACTGCCGGAAACCCGTCCGCAGGGCACGGTACTGACCAGTAATATCACTGAACGGCTGACGCAGCTTGAACGACTGCAGAATCTGCTGGTCGATCGCGGCTATTTCGAGGCGGTGACCTACAGCTTTGTCGAACCCAAGCTGCAGTCTTTACTGGCTGAAGACGATTTAGCCCCGATTAAGCTGGCCAATCCGATTTCAGCGGATTTATCGGTGATGCGCACCTCATTGTGGCCGGGCCTGGTGCAGGCGCTGGTCTATAATGCCAATCGCCAGCATGAACGGGTACGTCTGTTTGAAGTCGGACGCGTGTTTAAAGGTGATCTCGACAACATCGAACAGGAGCGTCGTATCGGCGGCCTGATCTATGGTGATCAAGATGCTGAACAATGGTCTGAAAAAGCCCGTGAAGTCGACTTTTTCGATGCCAAGGCCGATGTTGAAGCATTACTCGGTGTCACCGGTGGCGACATTCGCTTCCAGGCTGAAACGCATCCTGCGCTGCACCCGGGCCAGACAGCCAGAATCTACAAGAACGGAGAAGCCATCGGCTGGCTCGGTGCCCTGCATCCAAAACTGCAGAAGCCGCTTGATGTGAATGGCCGGGTGTATCTGTTCGAATTGAGTCTGCCTGCGGTATTGCTGGCCCAAATCCCTGAATTTACTGCCTTATCCAAATATCCGGCAATACGCAGGGATTTGGCCCTGGTGGTTGACGAGGCGGTCACCGCCGGTCAAATAGAAGATTGCCTGAGCGCAATTGATTCTGATATTCTTAAGTCATTTCAACTATTTGACGTCTATACTGGAGATGGAGTCGAGCTCGGTAAGAAGAGTCTCGCCATGGCTTTCCACCTCCAGCACGGTGAACGTACGCTCAAAGATGATGAAGTCGATGCGCTGATCAAAACTGTGACTGACACACTGGAACAGGCTGTCGGTGCAACGATAAGATCCTGATTAGTATTATTAAAAGAAGAATTTAGAGGTATACATGGCACTGACTAAGGCCGATATGACGGAACAACTCTACGATGAGCTGGGTTTTAACAAACGTGAAGCCAAAGAGCTGGTTGAAATGTTTTTCGAAGAGATTCGTACCGCACTGGAAAAAGGTGAGCAGGTTAAATTATCCGGTTTCGGTAACTTTGAGCTCAGAGACAAGAGTGAACGGCCTGGTCGTAACCCTAAAACCGGTGAAGAAATCCCCATCTCTGCCCGTCGTGTGGTGACTTTCAGACCCGGACAAAAACTGAAAGCGAGGGTGGACAGTTATGCTGGAAGCGAGTAACAACAACGAATTACCGCCCATTCCGAGTAAGCGCTATTTCACCATCGGTGAAGTGAGTGAACTGTGTGGCGTGAAGCCCCACGTGCTGCGTTACTGGGAACAGGAATTTAGCCAACTCAAACCGGTCAAGCGCCGTGGTAATCGTCGTTATTACCAGCGTCATGACGTGATTCTGATTCGTGAAATCCGTGCTTTGCTCTATGAACAGGGTTTCACTATCGGCGGTGCCCGTCAGCAACTGACACCATCCGGTGAAGTGAAAATGGTTACTACCAACAAGCAGGATCAGAAAGATCTGGTGCGTGAGCTTCTCAGAGAGCTGGAAGACCTGCGGACCTTGCTCAACTGATTGCAGAACCCAAAAGGCCAGCTTCGAAGCTGGCCTTTTTATTTGCGCCTTAGATTACAAACAAATCAACAAACTCATTCACCGGCATGGCTGAGAGCTTGGCTTCATCCATACACACATCGAGAATCGCTTTTTGTTGACGTTCAGGGAAGCGACGTGCCAGATTGGTTTTATATTTCCGGACCAGTTCCGGAATCCCTTCAGCACGCCGACGGCGATGGCCAATAGGATATTCCACTGCGATTTGTTCGGAGTGTGAACCATCCTTGAAAAACACCTGTACTGCATTGGCAATCGAGCGTTTCTCAGGGTCCAGATAATCTTTGGTGTACTCCGGGTTTTCAATACAGACCATCTTGTCGCGCAGGGCATCAATACGCGGATCAGCGGCAACCGCATCTTCGTAATCCGCCGCTGTGAGGCTGCCTTTGAGTAGTCCTACTGCCGTCATATACTGCAGGCAGTGATCCCGATCGGCCGGGTTATTGAGCGGTCCCTGTTTGTCGATAATGCGAATTGCAGACTCATGAGTGGTCAGTACAATCTTGTCGATTTGCTCGATTTTTTTCAGTGTATCGATTTTATCGGCAACTTCGGGATGCAACTGGAAGGCACACTCTACTGCGGTCTGGGCATGAAACTCCGCAGGGAAGGAGATTTTGAATAAGACATTCTCCATCACATAACTGCCGTAGGGGCGCTGGAATTTAAATGGCTGACCTTTGAAAAAGACATCATAAAAGCCCCAGGTCTTGGCGGTCAGTGCGGTGGGATAACCCATTTCTCCTTTCATCGACATCAGAGCCAGTCGAACGGCACGACTGGTCGCATCACCCGCCGCCCAGGATTTACGCGAGCCGGTATTGGGGCTGTGGCGATAAGTACGCAGACTCTGACCATCGACCCAGGCATTGGAAACGGCATTGATAATATCGTCCTTGCTGCCACCGAGCAGACCGGTGACGACGGCAGTGGAGGCGATTTTTACCAGCACCACATGATCCAGGCCAACCCGGTTAAAGCTGTTTTCCAGCGCCAGTACACCCTGAATTTCATGGGCTTTAATCATCGCAATCAACACATCACGCATGGTGATTTGGGGCTGATCATCGCTGCGATTACGTGACAGAAAGTCAGCGATAGCCAGAATGCCGCCCAGATTATCCGACGGGTGACCCCACTCGGCCGCCAGCCAGGTGTCGTTAAAATCCAGCCAGCGCACCATGGCACCGATATTGAAGGCAGCCTGAACCGGATCCAGTTGAAACTGCGTGCCCGGTACTTTACTGCCGTTGGGGACAATCGTGCCCGGCACGATCGGACCCAGTAATTTAGTACAGGCAGGGTAGGAAAGGGCTTCAAAGCCACAGCCCAAAGTATCCATCAGGCAATAACGGGCGGTATCCAGGGCTTCCTTACTGGTGACCAGATAGTCACTGACGTAGTCGGCGATGTCGACCAGGACCTTGTCAGGTGCCGGGCGAACATTGGAAAAAGCAGCGGTCATAAAAATTTCCTCAGTCTAAAACGGGCTTAGCCGCGTTCGCTAATAGGGGTAAACGGCCGGTCGGCCGGGCCGGTATACTCGGCGTTGGGACGGATGATCTTGTTATCAATCCGCTGTTCGATAATATGAGCGGCCCATCCTGTGACCCGAGAAATCACGAAGATCGGCGTGAAAAAGGCGGTGGGAATGCCCATCATGTGGTAGCTGGAGGCACTGTACCAGTCGAGGTTGGGGAACATGTTTTTCTCCCGCCACATGACTTGTTCAATACGTTCGGAGATATTGAACAGATTGATATTGTCCCCGTCCTCACAAAGCCGGCGGGAGACTTCTTTGATGGCAACATTGCGCGGGTCAGAAATGGTATAAACCGGGTGGCCGAAGCCAATAATGATTTCCTTATTGGCCATGCGCCGCATGATGTCGTTCTCTGCCTCATCCGGACAGGCATATCGTTGAATGATTTCCATCGCGGCCTCATTGGCACCACCATGCTTGGGTCCGCTGAGAGCGCCGATAGCCCCGGTGATAGAAGAATAAAAATCTGCCAGCGTGCCAGCAATCACCCTGGCGGTGAAGGTCGACGCATTAAATTCATGTTCCGCATAGAGCACCAGAGATTCATTCATGGCGGCAATATGTAAATCAGACGGTGACTGGCCGTGCAATAAGTGCAGGAAGTGCGCGGCAATCGAATCATCATCGGTATCGAGTTCAATTCGCTTGCCATGCAAACTGAAATGATGCCAGTAAAGCAGGGCCGAGCCGAGACAGGCAATCAGACGGTCTGCAATATTGCGTGCGCCTTCGGCACTGTGATCGGCCTGTTCCGGTTCCAGCGTACCCAGCATGGAGGTGGCTGTGCGCATCACATCCATCGGGTGGGCGGTCGGAGGCAATTGTTCCAGCACGACTTTCAGTGCATCAGGGATATTTCTGAGTTTTTTCAGTTTTGCGTGATAGGCATTAAGCTCAGCCTGATTGGGTAATTGTCCATGAATCAGCAGAAAGGCGACTTCTTCAAAGCTGGCCTTGGCCGCCAAATCCAGAATGTCATAACCACGGTAATGCAGATCATTGCCACTATGGCCGACGGTACAGACTGCCGTGGTACCGGCTGATACGCCTGCCAGGGCAACGCCTTTTTTCTTTTTCTGAACTTGAGTCATGGTCTTCTCCCGGCAGCCGAGCTGCCTGTTAAATCATTGCTTGCATTTATTTATCGTTGTTAAAAAGTTCATCCAGCTTCTGTTCGAAAGCGTGGTAATCGAGGTAGTCGTAGAGTTCACTGCGGGTTTGCATCAAATCGACGACATGCTGCTGCGTACCATGCTCACGAACGGATTGATAGACTCTGAGCGCGGCGGCATTCATCGCCCGGAAAGCGGAAAGGGGATAAAGCACCATACTGACGTCATGGGCGGCCAGTTCATCGACAGTGAATAAAGGTGTACTGCCGAATTCCGTGATATTGGCAAGTACCGGTACCTTCACTGCCCGGGCGAACTGTTGATACATGTCCAGTTCAGTCATGGCTTCAGGAAAAATCATATCCGCACCAGCCTCAACACAGGCGCAGGCACGCTCGATAGCTGACTGGAGTCCTTCCACGGCCAGGGCATCGGTGCGGGCCATAATCACGAAATCATCATCGGTTTTGGCATCCACTGCGGCCTTGATGCGGTCGACCATTTCCTGCTGGCTGACAATCGCCTTGTTAGGTCGGTGACCACAGCGTTTATTCTGTACCTGATCTTCAATATGCACAGCGCCTGCGCCGGCACGAATCATGGTTTTCACCGTACGGGCGATATTAAAAGCGCCGCCAAAGCCGGTATCAATATCAACCAGTACCGGTTTGTCGGTGACATTGGTGATGCGCTCGACGTCTGTGGCCACATCATCCATCGTGGAGATGCCCAGATCCGGCAGGCCCAGCGATCCGGCCGCGACACCACCGCCTGAAACATAAAGCGCGCGGTAACCGACTTTGTCAGCCATACGGGCGTGGTAGGCATTAATCGCACCGATGACCTGTAAGGGATGTTCTTCGGCGACCGCCTGTCTGAAACGGGCACCAGCTGAAATGTTTGTCATAATCCGTCCTTATCCGAAAAAGGCTTTATCCGCCTCAGCAGGCAGGTCTACACCGGTTTGTTTGGCACGCTGCAGTAATTCCCAGAAATAGCGGTAGGTCGCGCGGTCGTGCAGCTCGCCTTCATACTGAATCGGCCCCCAGTCAGCCTGTTGTGCGCTGAGCAGGATATACGCGGCGGCAAGCACTTCGCTGTAATCCGGTTTCATCGCATCGACTATCGCTTTAATCTGTGTCGGGTAAATACTCCACATCCGTAGAAAGCCGAATTCATGACGGGCACGGGTGGCATCTGAGTGAGTCACTTCTTCGTTTTTCAGGTCCAGTGTCACGTTATGGGCGGGCACGACCCCATTAGCGAGGGCAGCGGCAACCACCTCCGCCTTGGCTCTGGCAAGCAGACGGTGATCAAACTGGCCGGGGCTGCGCATAGCGGTAGCAGAAATAGCGCCGTGGTGAGCGCTGACAAAATCCATCAGACCGAAATCCAGTACCTGAATCCAGTCCAGGGCGGCGATCTGATGCACGTCTCTCAAAGCGCCGTGGGTTTCGATCAACACATGAACCGGAATTTCGCGTTCGATACCGTGCTGACGGGCAACTTTCTGGATGAAGCCAATCATCTCTGCAACCTGGTTGACCGAGGTTGCTTTAGGAATCGTGATGTAGCTGAGGACATTTCCGGCACCCGGCACCAGAATCTCTATATCCTGCTGCCAGCAGGGGTGGGTATAGTCGTGGATACGGGCACCGGCCATTTTATGTTTATTCAGGTCCGAGTTAAGCACGCGCACGATCATCTCGGCATGCGCTTTTTCAGTACCCGCGGCGGCGCCATCTTCACAGTCACAGGTGATATCAAATACCGGGCCGATACTGTCCTGCAGGCCTAAAGCCTTGGTGATCAGCTTTTCACTGCCGGCAAAATGCTCACAACTGGGAACAATCGGGAACGCGCGTTCGCCTTCAAACAGCGCTTCGCTGGGATGAGTCAGTTTAGTCATATTCATAGCCTGCTTCTTCCTTATGCCTTACGCGGCATTAACACGGTGTAGTCGAGATCAAGCACGACATTAGGGTGATACTGACGTTTACCATCAATATCGATGTGGGTGGAGTCGAGACTGTCAGCCGTCTGGTTCTTCAGGCCGACCATTCTCAGCCGAAGTGCGCCCAGATCTGAGCGACCGGGCAGGGGCCATTTTTCCAGCACTTCGGTCCAGGTATAAAAAGTATCGCCGCCGAAACTGGGGTTGGCATGGGTCCCAGCGTTAATTGCGGCGATAAACAGGGCATTCTCAAGGCCGTCATAGCTGAGCGCCCGGCAGACCGATATGACATGGCCGCCATACATAAGCCGTTTGCCGAAAGCACTTTGCTGCATCATCAAATCATCAAAGTGCAGCCGGGCGTTGTTCTGATAGAGCTTGGTAGCGAGAGTATGATCGCTGTCATCAACGGTCATTCCGGCTGGGTGGTTGAGTCTTTCGCCGGCTTCAAAGTCTTCCCAGAAACGGCTGGAACCGGTGACAGTGGCTTCGAAGTCTTTGGCATCAAGCTCAGCTGGAATGAATAAGTTCTCTGCGGCGACGACCTGAGCCAGTTCCGGCACCACGGTCTCCGGTGCCGGGGCATTGACATCCTTTTTATGCACCATCACCCAACGGACCCAGGACAACACTGCTTTGTGATTCTGATTAAAGCTGGTGGAACGAACAAAGACGATACCGTTCTTGCCACTCGAGTTCTGCTTGAGACCGATAACTTCGGTTTCAGTCGTCAGCGTGTCACCGGCATAGACCGGATGCTGAAACTGGACTTCGGCATAGCCAAGATTGGCAACGGCATTGACCGAGATATCCGGCACGCTTTTGCCAAAGGCGATGTGGAAAGTCAGCAGATCATCGATGGTTTTATCAGCAAAGCCCAGTGAATGGGCGACCGGTTGCGCACAGTGGGCGATATGGCGGGACCCGGTCAAAGCGATATACAGTGCCGCATCGCCCTCGGTAATGGTGCGGGGCGTAGCATGCACAATCGTTTCTCCCAAGCTGAAATCTTCGAAAAAACGGCCCTGATTGAATTGCGGCTTAGTCATTATCCAACTCCAGCTCTTTGATCATGTCACTGAGAAGCAGGAAGCGCTTGGCCGCGGTCACATGATGATGTTCAACCAGCTTGCCATTAACCAGCACAGTGCCTCGACCTGCCTTATTCGCTTCACTCAGGGCTTCGATAATTTCCTTCGCCATTTCTACTTCGGCGGGTTTGGGGGTATAAGCATCGTTGGCATAGGGCAACTGGAAGGGGTGAACCAGTGACTTGCCGTCAAAGCCCATATCTCTTCCGATACGACAGGCATATTCAAAGGCCTGCATATCTTTCAGATCACTGTGAATACCATCAATAACTGCACGGCCATACGCACGTGCTGCCAGGACAACCCATGACAGACTGGTGCGAATGGCGGTGCGTTCCAGCGTGGGTCTGGCATGCAGGTCGGAAATCAGATCCGACGTGGCCAGCACCATACAAGCAATACGATCTGAAGCCCGGGCGATTTCTTCAGCATGCAAAACGGCCAGTGGGCTCTCGATCATGACCATAATCGGGGTTTCGGTATTACCGGCTTCCTCCATGGCATTGATGGCGGCCATGACATCATCCTGGTTTTCTATACTGGAAAACAGGATGGCATCAGCGCCCAGGTTGGCGACGGCATTGACGTCGTCATAACCCCACTCAGAGTCGAGATCATTGACCCGCACTACGACCTCGCGATTGCCGTAGCCGCCTTTTTTCAGTTCCTTCACCACATTGGCGCGGGACTCTTCTTTGGCAGAGAGCAGAATAGGGGCGCCCAGATCCAGAATAATGGAATCAACCTGCAGGCTGCGGGCTTTCTCCAGATAGTGCGGGTTGCAACCCGGCACATACAGCATGGAACGTCTTGGCCGGTAATAGTCAGTCATAACAATCTCACCTTGATATCAGCATCTGCTGATGCGTGAAATGATTCTATCCCCGTTATTTTGAGAGTGTCAATATTTATCTTATGTCTTATATAAGATATAAAACACTAGACAAGTTGAAATAACTGATATAGATTGACAATCACAGTGATTACGCCTGATTAAAGAAATCATTGATCAGGGGCTGATAGTTATTAGTTTCAGCAGAAAAGTCAGAATATGACTGTGAAGGCGACACGAATTACTTGTGTCTTATATAAGAGTGGTTTGGTAGGCTATGAGATATGTTCGATAACCAAACAGGAATGATAATGAGCAAATCAGCGAGTGCGCCGGTTTTCAAACCACTCTATGAGCAGATCAAGGTATTTCTGACTCAGAGCCTGATTGCAGGGGAGTGGAAGCCCGGCGAGAGCATCCCCAGTGAAATTGAGTTGGCGGCGCGTTTCAATGTCAGCCAGGGCACGGTGCGGAAAGCGATTGATGCGCTGGCCATGGAAAATATTCTGATCCGCCGTCAGGGCAAGGGCACCTTTGTCGCCACCCATAAAGAAGAGCAGAGCAAACTGCGTTTTCTGCGTCTGACCGCGGCCGATGGTCACAAGCAGCCGCTGAATAACGAACTGCTGTCATGCAAACGCCTCAAGGCCTCGGCTGAGATTTCAAAACTGACCGGTCTTAAAAAAGGGACTGCAGTGATTGAAATTCAGCGCCTGCTGACTTTTTCCGGTGAACCTAAAATCCTGGATTACATCATCGTTCAGGCCAAGTTTTTCCGTGGCCTCAACAGTGCACGTATTAACGACCATAACGGTTCTTTGTACAGCATGTACGAAACGGTTTATGGCATTCCGATGGTGCGTGCAGAAGAAAAACTGACTGCGGTCGCTGCCAGCGCCGAAGACTGCAAATTACTCAAGGTAGAACCCGGCTTTCCACTGCTCAAAGTGGAGCGGGTAGCCTACACCTACGGCGACAAACCGATGGAGTGGCGTGTCGGTCTCTGCGTCACCGATGAACATCATTATATGAACGAACTGGAGTAAACCCGATGACAGACAACCAGCCTAGCTACAAACAGCGCGCGCTTGATTATCATGAGTTTCCACGGCCCGGCAAACTCAGCGTGGAATCCAGCAAAGCCTGCGCCACCGGGGCCGAGTTGTCTCTGGCATATACGCCGGGCGTGGCGGAACCGGTGCGTGAAATTCATCGTGACCCTGAAACTGCCTATCGTTATACCAATAAAGGTAACCTTGTTGCCGTCATCACCGATGGCACTGCGGTGCTGGGCCTGGGCAATGTCGGACCGCTGGCCAGCAAACCGGTGATGGAAGGTAAAGCGGTTTTATTTAAACGCTTTGTTGATATTGATGTGTTTGATATTGAAGTCGATGCGCCTTCGGTTGAGAGTTTTATTGAGACAGTGGTCAATATCGCGCCGACTTTCGGCGGGATCAATCTTGAAGATATCGCCGCACCGCACTGTTTCCGCATTGAACGGGAATTACGGCAGCGGCTCAACATTCCTGTATTTCATGACGATCAACATGGCACCGCCGTTGTTATCTGTGCCGCGCTGATTAATGCGCTGGCTTTACAGGAAAAAACGCTGGCCAAAGCCAAAATTGTTTTCCTGGGTGCCGGCGCGGCCGGTATGGCGACCGCCAGATTGCTCAAAGCCATGGGGGCCAGCGATATCACGCTGGTCAATAAATCCGGTGTTTTATTCAAAGGCATAAGCGGCGTCAGTGAGGAAGTCAGTGACTTACTCAGAAATACAACAGACAGAACGCTGGCCGATGCGATGATAGACGCTGATGTCTTTATCGGCGTCTCGGCAGCCAATGCCTTACCACCTGAGCTACTCAAAACCATGGCTGCAAAACCGGTGGTATTCGCCCTGGCCAATCCCGATCCTGAAATCCTGCCGGACCTGGCTAAAGCGGCCAGAGAGGATCTGGTGATGGCGACAGGCCGTTCCGATTTTCCAAATCAGGTGAATAACGCGCTGTGCTTTCCCTATCTGTTTCGCGGTGCGCTTGATGCCAAGGCGCCGCAGGTTAGTGAGGCGATGCAAATTGCCGCCGCGCATGCACTGGCGGAACTAGCCAGAGAGCCGGTGCCGGATTCGGTATTGGAAGCCTACGACCTGGACACGCTGACATTCGGCCCTGATTACATTATTCCCAAACCATTTGATCCGCGGCTGTTAAAGCGCGTGTCAGAAGCGGTGTGTGTGGCCAGCCTGCAGGAACAGGCGATGCTGGCACAAAAAACAGGCTCATAGCCTGCACTGATAACAGGGGGAAGCTGATGGAATATCCCAATAAACAATATGCCGAACCGTTTGCAGATGTTGATTTCTGCCGGGTTTTCAACAACACGGTACTCGGCGATTACTGGCCCGGTATTCAGCTTTATTACCCACCGGTGAAGTATGCCCCGTCACTGGGTATCTATGAGGATCTGGAGCAGGCGTCGCAGCGGATCAAAAAACACGCCTATGAAACCCGGGCCCACACCCTGATTTTCGATCTGGAAGACGGCTGCAGACAGAAAGAGATGAGCCGGACTTTATTGCGTCAGGAATTGCCGGGGCTTCGCCAATATAACAAAGACGTGACCATTGCTGTGCGGGTGAATCCTTTCCGTACCTATGAATATGAGCAGGACATGGATCTGGTCCGTGATATGGGCGACTGCATTGACGTGGTGATGCTGGCCAAGGCGGGTGAAGCCTATGGCGCGCCGGAAGTACGGGACTTGTCCAATCTGCTGGTCAGTATCAATAACAAGATCACCATACAGCCGATTATCGAGCATCCCAAATCGCTCAAAATCGCGCCGGATTTAATGCAGTACAGCACGGTTAAGCATGTGGTGTTCGGTATTCATGACTTTTCCAAGGCGATGGGTATCCATATCACGCCGGAAAAATGGACTGAAGAACTCAAGCATTTTCTGTATCAAATCATGTTTGAAGCACGGATCGCCGGTAAAGGCGTAATCGGTGGGGTGGAAACCCTGATTGGTTCATCCAGCATGCCGGAAAAATTTGTCGAGCCACATGATGTCCGGCGCTGGCTGGATTTACATGGCGAAGAAGAATCCCGCATCGTTTATAAGCATGCCTGTGAGGAGACCGCGATGGGCCTGACCGGCAAACAGGTGATTCACCCCGGTCATATTCACCTGTGCAAAGTCGCTTATACCCCGTCACCAACGGATATCAATCAGAAAATCGCCATTCTCAAGGCGGCTATTGAAGCCGATGCCCTGTTGGGTGGTGCTATCAAGTTTGAGGGGGAGATGCTGGACCCGCCGATGTTCGGTAAAGCCCTGCAAACCCTGTTACGGGCCAATGCCCTAAAAGCCCTGAAACCGGAAGATCGCCAGTTTGCCATCGAGGTATTGCAACTGATGCCGGCTCAGGTGATTCGTGAGAACTGGCCATACGGAGCGATATTATGAGAAATCTGCCTGCTTTCCCACACTGGCACTGGCAAGTGCCGACCCATTTCAATATTGGTGTGGCCTGTACCGATAAGCATCTTGCCAGCACACTGGGCAGAACCACCGCGATGATTGTCGAGGATGATGAACTCGGCACCGATCAAATCAGCTATGCCCAGCTATCACGCCGAACTAATCAATTCGCTCAGTTACTGCGGCACGAAAATATTGAGGCCGGTGAGAGAGTGCTGATCCGCTTGCCGAATTGTCTGAACTATCCCACCGCGTTTCTGGGGGCGATGAAACTCGGCGCGGTGTCGGTTCCGACTTCAACGCTGCTGACAGTGGAAGAAGTGATTTATCTTGCCAAGGATTCCGGTGCCAGGGTGCTTGTGACCGATAAAGCATTCTGGGGTGAACTGAAAAAAGAAATGGCTCAGTGCCCACAGATTGAACTGGTGCTGTTATCCGGCCGCGGCGATTGTGAGCAGGTACAAGGCCTCAAAGTGCTGGATCTGGATGCGTCCGTCGCAGCAATCGATAAATGGTTACCACCCAAAGAAACGCTGGCCGAAGATCCGGCTTATCTTGTTTACACCTCAGGTACAACCGGTTATCCCAAGGGTGTTTTGCATGCTCATCGGGCGATGATCGGCCGTACACCAGCGTCGAGTTACTGGTTTGATTTTGCCGATAATCAGCAGGACAGAATTCTGCATTCCGGCAAGTTTAACTGGACTTATGTACTAGGCTCCGGTCTGATGGACCCGCTTTATCTGGGCAAAACAGTTATTGTCCATGAAGGCAAGAATGATCCGACCCTGTGGCCAAGACTGATTGCCAAGCACGAAGCGACGATTTTTATCGGTGTGCCCACGATTTACCGGCAGGTCCTGCAGAAAACGGAATTCAGCAGGGACGATGTCCCCAGCCTCAGACACTGCATGAGCGCCGGTGAGCATTTGTCAGATGAAGTTTTAACCCAGTGGAAGCAGCGTTTCGGCATCGACATCTATGAAGCGGTAGGCATGTCGGAGTTTTCCTATTATCTGTGCGAGACCAAATCAAGGCCGATTCGACCAGGATCAGCCGGCTTTCCCCAGCCTGGCCATGATATCCGTCTACTCGATCCGGACACGCTTAAACCGGTAAAAGTGGGGGAAGAAGGCATGATCTGTGTGCCGGACACGGACCCGGGTCTGTTTCTGGCGTACTGGAATCTGCCGGAAGAAACCGCCAAGCTGCGCCATGATGGCTGGTTCTTTACCGGCGATTACGCCCGCCTGGATAAAGACGGTTATGTCTGGTTCCTCGGACGCAAAGACGACATTATCAAGAGCTTTGGCTATCGCGTGTCGCCTTATGAAATAGAGCGGGTCTATAAATCGCATCCGGCAGTCAGTGATTGTGCAGCAGTGGGCGAGGAAATCGCTAAGGATAAAGTGCTGGTGGTGGCTTATGTCATTTTGCATGAAGGCGAGTCAGTCACTGCCGATGAACTGCATGCCTTTGGTCAACAACATCTGGCTGCCTACAAGGCGCCTAAAAAGCTCTATATCGCCCGGGATTTTCCCCGTACAAAAAACGGTAAGATTCTGCGTCGTGAGGTGAGTCCGCAGATAGCGGTGGAACAGTCTCAGCGTTAAATTTTTGTTGATCAATCGATGCTTTTCAGCACATGATTAGCGCATGAAAGACAACGAAAAGCATCAATCTGAGCACGGTCGGAAAGTTTTTTTCGTCTCTGACAGGACAGGACTCACCGCTGAATCCTACGGAAAATGCCTACTGGCACAGTTTCCGGATTTGGAATTCGAAACCATCACGCTGGCTTTCGTCGACACGGTTGAAAAGGCCGAAATCGCGCGCGATCAGATCAATGAGGCCAGTAAAGAAGCAGAATTAAAGCCGGTGGTTTTCAGCACCCTGGTTCAGGATCAGCAGCAGTACATCATCGAGAGTGCAGATGCCTGCGTGATCAGCCTGTTTCATAGCTTTATAGGCTCCCTTGAGGGTTATTTTGGTGTAGAATCCTCGCAAAAAGCTGGGGTCTCGAGAATCAAACTGAGCGATACGACCTACCAGCGCAGGCTTGATGCGATTGATTTCTCGCTGATGCATGATGATGGTGTTCGCCCGGATCAATATAAAGAGGCGGATGTCATTCTGGCCGGTGTTTCCCGTTGTGGTAAAACCCCGACCAGCCTGTATCTGGCGATGAACTTCTCATTAAAAGTGGCGAACTATCCGCTGACACCGGAAGATCTGGGCTCAGAGGAACTGCCTCAATGTCTGCAGGACAATGTCCACAAGCTTGTCGGATTGACGATCAAGCCGGTGCCGCTGAGTCGCATCAGACGCCAGCGTCGGCCGGACAGTAACTACTCGTCACTGGAAATCTGCCAGGCGGAACTGGAAAAAGCTCAGTCGATGTTCGACAAAGTCGGCATTCCGGTTTTCGAGACCACGAATACTTCAATTGAAGAAATTTCCAGTCGCGTTGTTCGTGCCCTTGGGCTCGGGCGGGAGCGGGTGCGTGAATCAGTTTTAAAATTTAATAAATTAAAGAAAGCAAGGTAGTTATTACTATGACCGAATACGTTGTCCCATTGGAACAGCTGTGCATGGAGGATGTAGGCAGAGTCGGTGGCAAGAACGCCTCTTTGGGTGAAATGCTGCAAAACCTGGCACCACTGGGTGTGGCTGTTCCTAGTGGTTTTGCGACAACCGCTGATGCTTACAGAGAGTTTCTCGCCCATGATGGCCTGCAGGATCAAATCAATGACCTGCTGCGTGATCTGGATGTCGATGACGTTACTGCTTTGCAAAAAACCGGTCGTCAAATCCGTGACTGGATTATGACTATCCCTTATCCGGCCGCGATGGAAAAGGCGATTGATGAAGCCTACTCGGCGCTGGAAAAAGAGTACGGTGCTGAAACCAGTTATGCGGTTCGCTCTTCTGCCACGGCAGAAGATTTGCCGGATGCTTCTTTTGCCGGCCAGCAGGAAACATTCCTCAATGTGTCCGGCCTCGACAACATCAAAAAACAAATCCGTGAAGTTTTCGCTTCCCTGTTTAATGATCGCGCCATCGCTTATCGCGATCACCAGGGCTTTGATCATAGCGAAGTGGCTTTGTCAGCCGGTGTACAGAAAATGGTCCGCTCTGACATCGCCAGCGCCGGTGTAGCTTTCTCGCTGGATACCGAGAGTGGTTTCCGCGATGTTGTGTTTGTTACCGGCAGCTACGGTCTGGGCGAAATGGTGGTGCAGGGCGCCGTCAATCCCGATGAATTCTATGTTCACAAAGAAACATTGGCTGCCGGTCGACCTGCTGTACTGCGTCGTACTGTCGGTCAGAAAGCCATCAAGATGGTTTACTCTGGTGATAAAGCCTCTCCGGTCAAAACCATTGATGTAGAGGGTAACGATCGCCTGCACTTCTGTCTGACCGACCAGGAAGTGGAAGAGCTGTCAAAAATGGTCGTCACCATCGAGAAACACTACCAGCGTCCAATGGACGTGGAGTGGGCCAAAGATGGCAATGACGGTCGCATCTATATCGTGCAGGCGCGTCCTGAGACGGTTCAGAGCCGCAGCAAAAATATCCGTGAGTCGTACCTGCTGAAAGAGAAAGGTGAAGTACTTTCCGTCGGTCGTGCCATTGGCAGCAAGATTGGTCAGGGTAAAGTGCGTTTGCTTAACAGCCTGGACCAAATGGACAAGTTTGAAGCCGGCGACGTGCTACTCACAGATATGACTGACCCGGACTGGGAGCCGATCATGAAGCGGGCTTCAGCGATTGTCACCAACCGGGGTGGTCGTACCTGTCACGCGGCGATTATTGCCCGTGAACTCGGTATCCCGGCTGTGGTTGGCTGTGGTGATGCCACAGAAAAAGTCGCAGAAGGCAGCCAGGTTACCGTTTCCTGCGCCGAAGGTGACGAAGGTAATATTTACAACGGCCTGCTGGAATTCGAACATCGCGTTGAAGAACTCGATAACATGCCCGAACTGCCGGTCAAGATCATGATGAACGTTGGTAATCCGGATCGTGCGTTCAGCTTTGCCCAACTGCCGCACAAAGGTGTGGGTCTGGCGCGTCTGGAATTCATCATCAACAACATGATCGGTATTCACCCGAAAGCGCTGATGAACGCGGATGAGATGGAAGGTGAGGTCAAAGAGGCAATTATTGAGCGCACCACCGCTTATGGCGACCCGGTAGAATTCTACATCAGCCGTATTGCCGAGGGTGTTTCCACCATTGCGTCAGCATTTTATCCGGAAACCGTCATTGTGCGGATGTCAGATTTCAAATCGAACGAATACGCCAACCTGATCGGTGGCCCACTGTTCGAACCGCATGAAGAAAATCCAATGATTGGTTTCCGCGGTGCGTCACGTTACAGCTCTGAAGACTTTGCTGAGTGCTTCAAGCTGGAAGCAGAGGCCATGAAGCGCGTTCGTGATGAAATGGGCCTGACTAATGTCGAATTGATGATTCCGTTTGTCCGCACCACTAAGGAAGCAGAATCGGTCATTAATATCCTCAAAGAAAACGGTCTGGAACGCGGTAAAAACGGCCTGCGTCTGATCATGATGTGTGAATTGCCTTCCAATGCGGTGCTGGCTGAGGATTTCCTCGAGTACTTCGACGGCTTCTCTATCGGCTCAAACGACATGACTCAGCTGACTTTAGGTCTTGACCGTGACTCAGCGCTGGTGGCCGAATCATTTGATGAACGTAACCCGGCAGTACTTAAAATGCTGGATATGGCTATCAAAGCTTGTCGTGATGCCGGTAAATATGTCGGTATTTGTGGTCAGGGCCCATCGGATCATCCCGATCTGGCAGAATGGCTGCTGGAACGCGGTATCAGCAGTATTTCGCTGAACCCAGATACCGTCGTCAGTACCTGGCAGAGACTGGCTGACATCAGTTCAAAAAAATAAATGTGATATTTGGTAAAGCCCGGTCTACCTTTTCAGGCCGGGTTTTGCTAAGATACACGCCGTCGTTAACCAAGTCCTTCCGGACATTCCCAAACGTTAACACGCATACAGTCGGGGCATGGCGCAGCCTGGTAGCGCACCTGCATGGGGTGCAGGGGGTCGAAGGTTCAAATCCTTCTGTCCCGACCATTATTATCTTATCGACGTTGTATCATTCCACATCCTTCATCAGTTCATTTGTAAACTGTGACTTGTATCACAGTTTGTGATCGGTTAAGTTTGCACTTGAATATTGATTCATCCGGCAGGGAACACCGCCCACTTTGAGTGAGGATTTGTATGGAAGCAAGAGCCGAGTCTGAATGCGGCCAACTAATGAGCTGGGGCTTGTTTGAAGTCGTCGAAAGTGGCGATAAACATATCATTGGTTATGCCAGTGCTTATGGCTTTGATGTGATTACCCAGGAGCTGGCTCATGTCGACTATAACGCAAAAACCAAAACGGGTATTGCAGTTACCAGAACCGGCATCCTGTACCATCTAAAAGGCAAACCATTGAAGTTTGGTGTCAAAGGGCATCAGCAACTCAGGGAGTTTGTGAAGATACATAATTGCTCCATCAAAGTGCTAAAAGTCTGACTCCAGCAAACTGCATCATTTCCTGATTAAGCTTGAGCCATTTCACGTAAATTTCGCATCAAACTGATAAGCTCGATTACGAACTATCAATGACAGTTCACTCCACCTTCTAAACCAGTTCATTCCCGGTGAACTGGTTTTTTTTTGCTTTCCCTCATTGCCACCTGGCCCAGTTTGAACTAAGGCGCCTGATATCATGAGTCCAGTAGATTTGTTAGACCCTGAATCAATAAGCGGTTTTTTTTCATATTTTTCAATGGATAAAATGGTGATATTACCAGTCAGAGATAATGCTGACGGTCACTGACCTGTCGTCAGCTCCTATCTGCGCGAATCTCCTTGTATAAGGAGATGGGGTGGTACCTTCGGGTGCCACCCTTTTTTTATTCGGATTATTGTATGCTTTAAATATGCATACATGTAAGCATGAGTTCGTTTGTGTTGACTGGTTGTCTTTAGTGTATGTAAATGATTATCAGTTATTAAGTTAATGAAATAAAAATCAAAAAAGGATTGGTTCAGCAGAAAATTCAGCGTATATTGTATGTATATTTTTTGCATACATGTAGCGATGGCAATCTGGCAACCACATCTTCAAGCAGAAGCGGGTAAAAAATATCTGGGCATCGTCAAGGCACTGGAGGCAGATATCTATGCCGGTCGTGTCAAGCCAGGTGATCGGCTGCCTTCTCAACGCGCTATCGCCGAGACGCTTCATGTAGACCTGACCACCGTTACCCGTGCCTTTAATGAAGCCAAACGCCGTGGTCTGGTTGAGGGTAATAAAGGCAGCGGCACTTTTATTAGAGACTCGGTTCAGCAACAGTTAATCGCAGAAAAACAGTCCATGCTGGATCTCAGCATGAATAATCCGCCACAGCCTGTCACCGCTCTGTTACAACAACGTTTGCCGGAAGGTATAGCCGGATTGATTGCCGATGAGCGCAGGATGTTGCAGTTGCAATACCAGGACAGTGCCGGTAACCCGGCTGATCGTGAGGCGGCGGTTTACTGGCTCAATCAGCATAAAACACAGGTAGAGACAGAACAGGTCTTAATTGCTGCCGGCGCGCAGAGTGCCCTCTATGCCATCTGCAAGTATCTGGTGCCGCCGGGAGCGACCTTACTGACCCCAGAATACAGTTATCCCGGTCTGAAAGCGGTTGCGATTCAACTGGGGATTCAATTACAGCCTGTGAGCTGTGATGCTGAGGGTATTATTCCTGAAGCTTTAGCCACTGTCTGCCAGGCAGGTCAGGCGAAAGCACTGTACCTGATTCCTGCACTGGATAACCCGACGACGACGACCCTGTCTCTGCAACGCCGTCAGTCGCTTGCCGATATCGCGCAACGCTTCCAAATGCCGGTGATCGAAGATGATCCCTATTCGCCACTACAAACTCAGCCGGTGGCATCTTTCAGCAGCCTGATACCAAAACTGACATGGCATATTGCGACCTTATCCAAGTGTGCAACCCCGGCCTTGCGGGTCGCTTTTGTGATCACGCCCGACAAATACTCAGCTCAGCAATTAGCCATTGTTTTACGTGCAACCAATCTGATGGCACCGCCGTTGATGTGCGCGCTGGTTACACGCTGGATATACGACGGCACATTGGATGATATTACTTTTGCAATCAGGCATGAAAATAATCAGCGCCAGCAACTGGCGGCGACACTCCTGAGCGGACAGCGTTTTACGGCTGATCAGGACGGTCATCATATCTGGCTCAGGTTACCATCGCACTGGCAGGCCGATAGCTATGCCAAATCCGCTTCCAGCCGCGGTGTGACAATCGTGCCAGCGAGTCAGTTTGCTATCACTCAGACACCAATCGAAGCTGTCAGAATCTCACTGGGTATCGCTACGGACAGCGGCACACTCAGCCAGGCGCTTAGCATTTTGGCTGAACTATCCAGCCAGATCGATCAACCACAGCGGGTAGTCGTGTAATGACCCGAAGTGACATTAAAGCTAACAGGTAATTCTATGTCCGTGAAAGATATGCATGAGATCGAGAACCCCTCGAATATTTACGAAGAAGTCGCCGACTGGCACATCAACACCGGGGAAGAAAAGGTGGTGGCGAAGCGGCTGAAAGGGCGTTTTCGCCTGCGTAAATGGATGGGGATGTCAGTGTGGTCACTGTTTTTTCTGGTGCCCTACCTGCGTTGGGACGGTCAGCAGGCGATTCTGTTTGATATCCCCGACCGTCAGTTCCGCTTTTTTGACCTGACCGTATTTCCTCAGGACATCTGGATGCTGTCGCTGACCCTGCTGTTTTTCGCCATTTTACTGGCCGCCGTCACCAGCGTGGCCGGTCGCGTCTTTTGTGGCTACTTCTGCTTCCAGACCGTCTGGACCGATATCTACACCTATATCGAAACCAAACTCGAAGGTGACACCCCGCAAAAGGCGCACAAATTCAAACAAGCCCCGTGGACACTGGATAAAACCTGGCGTGTACTCACCA
>NZ_JAPDMS010000008.1 GCF_026319365.1 Methylophaga sp. OBS1
AAAGAAAAAGGAGAGAAGGACAAGAGAAGGTGATGACTCTGGTTGTGTATTGGGATCTAGCGAAGCATGATAATCAGGATATGGATAGGGATCTGGCTCTGGCTCTGGCTCTGGCTCTGGCTCTGGCTCTGGCTCTGGCTCTGGCTCTGGCTCTGGCTCTGGCTCTGGCTCTGGCTCTGGCTCTGGCTCTGGCTCTGGCTCTGGCTCTGGCTCTGGCTCTGGCTCTGGCTCTGGCTCTGGCTCTGGCTCTGCAATAGTGTGTTCTTCGTCCTGCTGCTGTAAAGGTGCCGCTTCCGTAATCTGTTGCTCTGCTGGCGTCGCTTCTACATCTTCGCTTGAAAAGCCGTCTGTATTGTTCCAGTCCTCTGCGACATCAATTTGTGATTCAGGCTGCTCCTCTTGCGGCTCAATTTCAGATAACCGCATTTCATCATCAGCGGGCTCGGTTGTATCCGCAGTTTCTGCAGTTTCCTCTAGATATTCTTCGGGTATTTCATCGGTGTCTGACTCTGCTGTGGTGTCAAAATCAGAGTCAGATGGCAACTCAGGCTCCGTCACGGTGTCAGTCAGTGCGTCGACATCATCCATTGAATCAGTCATTTCGGGTTCTGACTCAGCGAGATCAGGCGGTGCTGATGCAGGCGACGCTTCATCCGTGTACTCCGATTCCGTTAATGCCTGCTCAACCCGGGTGACCGTGTCATTGCTGATGGCTGTGTCGGGCTGCTCATCCATATCGGCCGGTTCTGAAACCGTATCGCTCTGTTTCGGCGCTTCAGGCACATCCTCAGGCTCCGCCGGGATGAGCGGACTTTGGTTATCATCAGGTTCATCCACTGGAGTGCTAGATGCCTGAAATGATTCAGCAATACTTTCAGAGCTCGGCTCAGATTCAGTCACCGAATCGATGAGGGAATCAATTTCTTGCTCAGCCGTTTCGACTGCTTCAGGCACTGGCTCAGCCACCTCAGGTTGCGACTCGGCTGTGGGCTGTGCATCGTCAGTATTTTCTGCCGCCATAGGCGCTGGCTCAGGCTCTTCGATGACTTGGTTCACCAGGCTCGTGTCTGGCTGCTGTTGAGTCTCCTCCTCTGCTGACATGGCGACGTTCTGCTGAAGCGAATTTTGTGTCTCGCTCGCCTCCGTCGTTTCAGGCATTTCCTGCTGTTCAATCGACGTCTGCACAGTTTCAGATTCTTCTGATATCGAATCAGGTGTTGCCTCTGGCTGCACTGACGGTCTGGGCTGGAAACTGAAACTGTCCGCCTTGAGGAATTGTTTCAAGCTGCTTGCTGTTTGAGGCTCCACCTCTTCTGACTTTGGGGGTAATTCAGCTTGAGCTGAAGGTTCAGCTGGCTGTTCAGCAACAGTGTCTGCCTCCGGTGATTCAGCGCTGATCGTGGCATCCAGATTGTCAGGATCACCGGGTATTTCAATTTCTTCATCACTGTCAGCGAAGCGTTCAATGTCTTCATCCCGCAGACCAGCGTTGGCATACTCCTCGTCAAGAGCGAGATTGCCTTCAATTTCTGTTATCTCGTAATCCTGTTCTTCCTGTTCTGACCCAGTATCCGTTGTGGCTGGCGTGTCAGTTTTTTCGGCAGTCTGTGTTTGCTCTCCAGAGAAGCCGGTGTTTCTCTCATCAACCTCTTCAAGTGCTGGTTCAGAAGAAATATCGCTTTCCAGATCAAAAGACTGGCCTTCAAGTAAGGCTTCGATATCATCGGTACGCAGTGTTTCATCCTGCAGCTCAGATTCTGTTTCTGCTGCTGTCTGACTCTGAGCATCAACTGTAGCTGATGGTTCTTGTTCAGCGACCGGTTCCTCTTCGCCTGGCTCAGTTTCATCACCACTAGCTTCCGGCGTCAGCTTTTTTTCAGCATCATCCTCAGATTTGATTTCAGCCTGGCTATCAATCGCACTGCTGTCGCTGAATAGCTGATCCAGGTCTTGTTCCTCAGCAGACTCTGGCTCCGCTTCAGATTGGTCACTGTCGACGCTTTCATCAATGTCAGATGTCAGAGCCTGCTCGTCTGTTTCGTCTTTTGCATCTACTTCGCCTGATTCCGCCTCATCAACTGTTTCAACATCCTCTTCTGCTTCAGTTTCATCAGCCTGCTGTCTGGTATCAGGCCTGATAGACAGTGCCGAATCAATCGCCTGCTCGATTTGCTCAGGCAAACCGGAGAAAGCCTTGCCATCCTGCTCAACAAAGGCTTTCAACAGGTTCTTATAGATCAGTTTTTCTCTGTCCAGCAGTTCAGCGGCCTGATTATCCAGCGCTTCACCGGACAATCCATAACGACCCGCCAGCAAAGATTTAACCTGTAAAGCACGCTGCTCCTGATTCTTTTTGATTTTCTTAACTGTTTTGCCGGTCTGTGAATGGACTCGCCGATGTCTTTTCAGATTTTTAACAATGAGCAGGCCTGCTATCACCGCAAAGATGAAAGCCACTTCGTATGCCAGGAGTTCCAGAATGGGATCAGTGAGGTTCATTAGATCAAATCTCCTGCCGGCACAGCTGAGGTGGTTTGTCTGCGCCACCAGATTATCCCGGCCAGCAACAGCAATAGAATCACAGCATTACCCAGCAATAATTTCATCGTATCCGACATCGGTGCTGATTCGGCATCTTCCGTATCCTGCGGCGTTGTCTCGGTAGAGGCTTGGTCAGATGCTGCAGGCTGAGTATCGGTGGTATCAGTCGGCGATACAACGGGTGTCTGGGCTGCTGTGGTTTCAGTCTGGGCCAGGTTGTTATCGGTGAGTGTCATTGGCTCCGGCTGTAGGAAAACCTGGCGTCCTTCAGGGGTTGTGCCACGCAATTGCAGCGACAAATGATAATCCAGTCCCGGGTCCAGATCGGTTAAGGTCAGACGCCAGCGGTTATCGTCGGTTTTTAACATCTCGTAGGGCCATTCATCACCATCCTGTTCTCTCAATAAAGCAGTTATCGACAAGGAATCAGGATTAATCAGCGCAGCATCAGCTTCAACTTCTATTCTATGGCTGCGAGTGGGTTGTTCAAGCTGTGTAGTGTCGACGGAGATCGGGGCGGCGATGACATTAATGCTTTGTCGGCGCTGACGCTCAAAAGTCTCACTTTTCATTGTCACAATAACATCATTACGACCGGCCTCGAAACCAGTACCCAGCGTCGCCCGATAGACCGCCTCGTCGGGACGCCTGTCGAGTGGCAACTCCGCCTGTCCGGAGGCTTTCTGGCGGACCAGTTGCCCCTCAACGAGGTGGAGAAAGGCGGGTCGGGTAATGACTTCCCCTTTCTCTGTCAGTCTGGCTTCAAATTCAAACTGTTCTCCTACCAGTACATTATTGGGTAAATCGCTGGTGCGCAATTGCATATCCGTCACCACCATCACCCGGTTATCCGGATCGAGCTCAGCATTAATTTGCCACTGTCCCGGTGTCGGCTTGTCAATGGTGATCAGATCAAAACTGTTTTCATGTTGCCAGCGTATACGCTCAGAGGCTTGAGATTGATCAATGGTTGAACCATCCGGCAACTGGAGTTTGGTCGCAGCTGAGCCAGGTTGGCGAAATGCCAGCACGGTCATTTCCTCTACGCTTTGATCAATAGAAAACTGGTTATCAGCCAGCGGCACTGTGTCACGATTGGTGGATTGTTCGAACAGATGCAGGAAAATACGCTGAAGGTCTTCTGCGGTGTCGGCCTGGCGGTACCAGCCATCGGTAGCCATTGACAGTGCTTTCAGTAATTCGTGATCGGCATTATCAGACAGCGCGATGGTGTGAACTGTCATTTGAAGGGCTTTGAGGCGGGGAACCAGCTTATCCAGAATTCGTTGACGTGAAGCCTTTGTTGCCGCCTCGCCGGGTTTCAGGTCCACAAAGCCATCTGACAACAAAATCATACTGCGTTGAAAACCGGGATCCGCCTGTTTCTGATTGGCCGTGGCTTTCTGTAAAGCCTGTTCAATATTGGTGAACAGGCCATGTGAGTGAATCTGACTGGATTTTTCGATCGCGTTCTGACGCCAGTCATCATTGACCTCGCGCCAGGGCACCAGCATGTTGACCATGCTGGCAAAGGTCCAGACACCGGCACGGGCATCCTCTCCCGGCATCAGCCCGACCAGCATCCGCATTGCCGGGGCTCTGAGATTATTGGGGTCGTTCTGTTTCATGCTGCCGGAGACATCAATAACGACCCGAACATCACTGACCGGTTCCTGAGCCACTGAGTAGCCCATCGGCAGCAATATCAATAACAACGGTACAACGTATTTATTGATTAATGACATAGCATAATCACTCATCTTGTTGTGTCAGTCTGCCCCACCCTCGCGGACGGGACAAATTTCTGACGTTAAACTCGCTTTTTGTGATGTATGCAGGTTTTATGCCGCAGTTTTAGAGCGCTGCAAAGCCCCGGCTCAGATCCGCCTTAATATCGTCGACTGTTTCCAGGCCGACAGAAATACGCAACATGCCGTCAGTGATACCGGATAAAGCTCGGGCTTCATCACTCAGTCGACCGTGCGTGGTGGTCGCTGGATGCGTAATGGTGGTTTTGCTATCGCCCAGGTTGGCGGTAATAGACAGCCATTCCAACGCATTAATCAGCTTCCAGGCATCCGCTTTGCCGCCCCTGATTTCAAAGGCAATGATGCCGCCGAAAGCCGATTGCTGTTTCTTTGCCAGCTCATGCTGAGGATGGCTGGGCAGTCCGGCATAAAAGACCTTGCTGACAGCTGGCTGCTGTTCCAGCCATTGAGCCAATTCCAGCGCAGACGCCGAATGCGCTTTCATCCGCAGGTCCAGCGTTTCCAACCCTTTGATAAAGGTCCAGGCATTGAACGGGCTCATGGTCGGCCCGGCAGAGCGCAGGAAACCGTATACCTGCTCACCGACTAATTCAGCATCGCCTACCACCGCACCACCGATGCAGCGTCCCTGTCCATCGATATATTTTGTCGCCGAGTGGATAACAATATCCGCGCCCAGTGCCAAAGGCTGTTGCAGGGCGGGTGTGCAGAAACAGTTATCAACGACCAGCAAACAATCGTTTTCTTTAGCCAGCGCTGAAAGAGCGGCCAGATCGGCTATTTCATTCAGTGGATTAGACGGCGTTTCCAGAAACAGGATTTTGGTCTCGGGTTTAATGGCCTGTCTCCACTGTTCCAGGTTCGACAGCTGCACATAGTCCGTGCTGATAGCAAATTTGCTCAGATACTTATCGAACAGAACACGCGTGGTGCCGAAAATACTTATGGAAGAGACCACGTGGTCACCCGCCTCCAGCAGGCCCATCATCGTAGACAGAATGGCCGACATGCCTGATGACGTCGCCACGCACGACTCGCCACCTTCCAGTGCCGCCAGGCGTTCTTCAAAAGTACGCACAGTCGGGTTAGTAAAGCGGGAATAAATATTGCCCGGCTCATCACCGGCAAAGCGCGCCGCAGCCTGCTCCGCACTGTCAAAGGTAAAGCTGGAAGTCGGGAAAATCGGTTCCGACTGCTCGCCTTCAGGCGTGCGGCGATGGCCAACCCGCACCGCGCGGGTCGCGAAACCTTTGTCTTTGAATTCTTCTGTCATCTGGAAGTAAATATCCGAGTAAATTGTTCAATTTTAATGGCTAAGACAGCCTGTGACCAGCTTCCTGTGTCTTGACACAAAATTGACATAAAAACAGTTCGGGATTAGAGTCTGCGGCTCTGATACGGGTGCCTGCTCGAAAAAAGCAGGATAATCGGGAAATTGGTAAGCCCCTGGCAATTCCAATACTGCCCCCGCAACGGTATTCAAGTTTCAGACAATCACAATGCCACTGTGCTTGCATGGGAAGGCGATTGTTTTTTTAGCTTGTAAGTCCGGAGACCGGCCTGTGTCAGCGGGATTTCGATCCCAACATTCGCGTCGCGGTGGGCGATGTGGCGAATCTTCATCGGCTCTGCCGAGCTTTCGTCACGCCTGCAGCGGATAGGACTTACCAGCAGTATCGGGTGGATGCTGCCAATCACAGGCGTACATCATGTTATCTAAGAAAACTCTCCTCTCGCAGGTTATCGGGGCGGCTTTATTGACTGGATTATCAATAAACACCTACGCCGCCGGTACCGATTTCAACAAAATCGTTGTCACAGCAACACGTACCCCAACGGCCGTCAAAAATACCGGCAGCAGTGTTTCTGTTATTACCCGCGAAGAAATTGAACTTAAACAACTTCACAGTCTTGCAGACGCATTAAAAGGCGTATCTGGTATCCGAGTAGCTGAAACCGGTGGCCGAGGCTCACAAACGTCGGTTTTTGCCAGAGGCACTAATTCCGACCACACGCTGGTCATGGTCGATGGTATCGAAATTAATGATCCCAGCTCACCCTCCGGCGCGTTTGATTTCGGCAACTTCCTGCTGGATGACGTAGATTCAATCGAAATCGTTAGAGGTGCACAAAGCGTGCTCTATGGTGCAGATGCTATTGGTGCTGTAATTCACATTCGTACCAAAGCTGGCGAAGGCCCGCTAAAAGCTCGAGCTAAACTGGCCGCTGGCAATAAATCAACACACCATGAGACAGTTTCGGTATCAGGCTCCCAAGACCGCTTCAATTACTCTTTCACCGCTGGGCTCTATGAATCAGATAATGACAGTGCTCCGACAAAAAAACGAATGCCCGCAGGAATTGCTCGTGATGATGATGGCTACCAGAACAAGATGTTCTCTGGCCGTTTAGGCTGGCAGGGCGAAAACATTCAAGCTTCATTCTTTGGTCGCCAAATAGAATCTGAAATTGATATTGATGGTTTCCTGTCAGAAGATCTTGATGCCTACAACAGCAGTCGTCAGACCTATTTGGGCGCAGAAATCAAAGGACAATTCTTTGATGGTATCTGGCAGCCTACGCTGACTTTGACGCACACCGAAGTCGAACGTAAAAACCGTAATGAACGGCAAGATCCCTTAGGTGACATTGACAGAAGCAATTACGATGGTGAGAAGCAAAAGCTCAGTTTGCAGAATGACTTTCGCCTCGTTGAAAATCACCTAATCACTATCGGGTACGAATTCGAAGAAGAGGATATAGAGGCTGAAGGATTCAGTACTTTTGGCAGTACTTTTGGTGACTTTACACAGTTACAAATGACCGATAAAAAAAGAAATAACCGTGCTTTCTTCCTTCAAGATCAGATTTCCGTCACTGATAAGTTATCGGCCACACTTGGTGTTCGCCACGATAATACTGACGGCTTTGACTCAGAAACCACCTACCGCGTGGCAAGCCGGTATGAGTTAACGCCATCGACTCAAATACGAGCTGCATACAGCGAAGGCTTCCGCGCACCATCACTCTATGAGATGTATGGTTTTACCCCTAATAGTTCCTCCCTTGCCTATACCGGCAACCCTGATCTGGATCCGGAAACCAGTGAAAACTGGGAGTTGGGCCTTGACCAGAGCTGGTTAAACGGCAAAGTGCAGACCAGCGCCACTTTGTTCAAAAACGATATTGACGACCTCATTACCACTGTCTTTCTGCCCAGCTTTGATAGTACCAGTGTGAACGTTGATGAGGCTGAAATCCGAGGTCTTGAAGCTGATATGAGTATTGAACTGACTAAGCAATTAGATGTTCACCTCAATTACACCTACACCCGTAGCCAGAACGAGGATGATCAGCAGTTAACGCGTCGCCCTGTGCATCAGGCTAACCTCGATCTGATTTATCAACCAGCGGCAGACTGGCGATTGGCTGGAAGTCTGCATCATATCGGTAGCCGTAAAGATGTCGACGCTGATGCTGATCGGGTCAGGATGGGCAGTTATGCTGTAATTAACGTTAGCGCTGATTACAAAGTGAACAACAATACCCGCGTTTTTGCTCGCGTGGAAAACCTGACAGACCGTGATTACGAGCCTGTTTGGGGCTACCAGGGAACCGGCATTACCGGTCTCCTGGGCATTGAGTTACAACATCAATAATCCCGATAAGGGCGGCCCTGCCGCCCTTTTTTTGACTGGCTTAACCTCAACAGTTTTTATCATCAAAAAATTTACAGCTAATTATTGCTGAAAATTCCCTCAGAACACTTCAGAGCACGACTTTTGATACTTTACAAACAGCAGATTCATCGCTTTTTGCTGGTGTTTGTAGTGTCAAATCATCGAATGACTGACGGATAGGGTCGAACAACATCGCGTTACTGATAGACTAACGACCTTTTACCGGTTAGCTGGATGAACAGAAACAACGGTTATCAACATGAGTGGGACAGTAATGAGCGAGACCGAACATTCACAGCGCCATAAACAGGCGATGCAAGAACAGAAAACACAGGTTGATGAGCAAATCAAACGTGCTGATCAGAAAAAGGGCCTGCTCCTGGTCATTACCGGTGATGGTAAGGGTAAAAGCTCGTCTGGCTTTGGCATGGTTGCCCGGGCACTGGGGCATGGCATGAAAGTTGGCGTCGTTCAATTCATAAAAGGCGCTTTCAGTACCGGCGAGGAAAAGTTTTTCCGACGCTTTTCTGACGACGTTGACTACCATGTTGTCGGTGATGGCTTTACCTGGGAAACCCAGAATCTCGAACAGGATATTGCCTCAGCAGAAAGAGGCTGGTCTATTTGTAAGGAGATGCTGTTAAACCCCGATCTGGATATCGTACTGCTGGATGAATTGAACATCGTGCTGGCCATGCGTTATTTGGATACCAGCAAGGTCCTGGCCGATCTTGCAGAGAGGCCGAAGATGAAACATGTCATTATCACCGGCCGGGATGCGCCTGAAGCATTGATAGAGGCAGCCGATACCGTCAGTCGCATTGAGGATGTGAAACATGCTTTCCGCGCCGGTATTAAGGCGCAGAAAGGCATTGAGTTGTAGCGCTTATATTTGAACCACAGGGGCAGAGAGGATTAATTAGCGTGATTGGGTTGAAGCTAGAAGCCCAACAATCCTGAAGCGCAGTGGCCAAAGTCAGTTTTAGAAATGCCCATCATCATTTTTCTCTCAGCCTCTGTGGTTAATATTTAATTTGCCTACAATGGCTTAGATTTTGCTGCGTCATATGACTGTAAAGTTACTCACATTTTCTGTGGATAAGTCTGTGATTAACTTTGGGGTTAGTCGCTAAGTGCCTCTTACAACAAGACTCCCCTCAAAATGGTTAAAAAATAACCAAGAAATAATTACCATATTAATCAGTCACTTACCGTTGCTCAATGCAAAATCAATCACTTGCATGTGCTAGTTAAAATAGACTTGAGGAAAAAGTTCCCGAGGTGAATAACTTTTGAATAATTAGCTAAAGCTAATATCTATAGCCAGAGACAGCTGAGCCCGATAGTGTTCACTATCGGGCTCATTTTTTGGAAAGGACAGAAGCGTTGAAACGGGGTCAGGAGCCAACCGATTCTGCTGCGTCCTCCATCTCAAGATGAATTTCATCATCCTGTAATGTGACACGGACATGCCCACCACGTTGACTGAGTTTGCCGAACAGGAGCTCATCAGCCAATGGGCGTTTGATTTTCTCCTGAACCAGACGTGCCATCGGTCTTGCCCCCATCAGCACATCGTAGCCATGATCAGCCAGCCATTGACGCGCTTTGTCATCAATTTCGATGGTGACATTTTTATCCTGAAGCAGCATTTCCAGTTCCAGCACGGCTTTATCCGCCACACGCAGAATGGCGTCTTTCTGCAGCGGTTTGAAGTGGATGATGCCATCCAGACGGTTACGGAATTCAGGTGTGAAGGTCCGTTTAACCGCTTCTGTGCCGTCAGTCTGATGTTCCTGCTTGGTGAAGCCGATGGAGGTTTTGCTCATTTCAGCCGCACCGGCATTACTGGTCATCACCAGGACTACGTGACGGAAGTCCGCTTTACGTCCATTGTTGTCAGTCAGCGTGCCGTGGTCCATGACCTGCAGCAGCAGGTTGAAGACATCCGGATGCGCCTTTTCGATTTCATCCAGCAGCAGGACTGCATGCGGTTGTTTGATGATGGCATCGGTCAGGAGACCGCCCTGATCAAAACCGACATAGCCCGGCGGCGCACCAATCAGTCTTGATACCGTATGGCTTTCCATATATTCCGACATATCAAACCGAATCAGGTCGACTCCCAGGTTGTGCGCGAGCTGACGGGTGACTTCGGTTTTACCGACACCAGTCGGGCCAGCAAACAGGAAGGCACCGATGGGTTTTTCCGGATGACCCAGGCCCGAACGGCCCATTTTGATCGCAGAGCTCAGGGCAGAAATGGCTTCATCCTGACCGAAGATGACATGTTTCAGGTTATCTTCCAGCTTACGCAGGTTGTCTTTATCGGCGTTACTGACCGTCTTGGCCGGAATACGTGCAATCTTGGCGACAATCGCCTGTACATCATTCACACCAATCAGTTTTTTACGCTTGGATTTAGGCGCAATGCGCTGAGCCGCACCGACCTCATCCAGCACATCAATCGCCTTGTCAGGCAGGAAACGATCGTTGATATGACGATGCGCCAGCTCAGCCGCCTGTTCAATGGCGGCTTGGGAATAACGCACGTTGTGATGTTCTTCCAGCCCGGGTTTCAGGCCTTTCAGAATCTCAATGGTTTCTGCCACAGTCGGCTCGGGCACATCGATTTTCTGGAAACGACGTGCCAGGGCACGGTCATGCTCGAAAATACCGCGGTATTCCTGATAGGTGGTTGAACCGATGCATTTAAGCTCACCACTAGCCAGCAATGGCTTCAGCAGGTTAGCCGCGTCCATGGTGCTGTTACCGGCACTGCCGGCACCAATCATGGTGTGGATTTCGTCAATAAACAGAATGGCACCGGGCTGTTTTTTGAGTTCACGCAGCAATGCTTTCAGGCGTTTTTCAAAATCACCGCGGTATTTGGTTCCCGCCACCAGCGCGCCCATATCCAATGAGTAGATAACGGTGTCTTGCAGTACCTCCGGCACATCACCCTGCACAATGCGGCGGGCCAGACCTTCTGCCAGTGCGGTTTTACCGACGCCGGCTTCACCGACAAACAATGGATTGTTTTTGCGACGGCGGCACAGCACCTGCAGCGTGCGCTCCAGTTCCATCGCCCGACCAATCAGGGGGTCGATACGACCTTTTTTCGCTGAAGCGTTGAGGTTTTGCGCGTAAAGAGACAGCGGATTTTTACCATCCTCGCCGCCCTCTTCTGCATCGATCTTGGCTTCTTCATCAGTCTCTTCGACAACTTCATCAATACCGCCATGGCTGATGGCATTGACGACATCCAGTCGCGTTACGTCCTGCTTCTGCAGCAGATAGACCGCCTGAGATTGCTGTTCAGAGAAAATAGACACCAATACATTGGCGCCAGTGACTTCAGTGCCGCCTGATGATTGCACATGCATGACGGCACGTTGCAGAATGCGTTGGAAAGCCAGCGTCGGCTGGGTTTCGCGTTCACTGTCCTCAGGCAGGGTTGGCAGATTGTCTGCCAGAAAATCACTCAGTTCCTGACGCAGTGCCGGAATATCGACATTGCAGGCTTTGAGGACGGCCAGCGCCTGACCATTTTCCAGTAGGGCCAACAGCAGATGTTCAACTGTGAGAAACTCATGCGAGCGCTGACGCGCGTAGTTGAATGCCTGACTGAGAGTCTGTTCGAGTTCTTTGCTTAACATCTTGCGTTCCACCTAATTGCTTGCATCGCTGAACAATTAAAAACTGAGTTCAGTTTCAGCTATCGAACGGGTCATTCCTCTTCCATCGTACACTGCAATGGATGACCGTGGCGCTGAGAATAGCTGTTGACCTGTTCGACTTTCGCTTCAGCTATCTCATAAGTGAAAATACCACACAAGGCACTGCCTTCGGTGTGAACTTGCAGCATGGTGCGTGTGGCACGTTCACGCCCCATACCAAATAGGTTTTCCAGAACCTCAACCACAAAATCCATGGGCGTATAGTCGTCATTGAGCATGATCACCCGGTACTTGGGTGGGCGCTTCAAATCGGGCTTGGCCGGAGCGACTGCGTAGTCGTTTTCGTGCCAGTCGTGATCGTGTTCGTCAGTCATGCGTCTTCTTAGCTCGCAGTGGCTTCTTCAACCATTTTTTTCAATTCGCCGTTTTCGTACAGCTCCATGATGATGTCGCAACCGCCCACCAGTTCACCGTTGATGTACAACTGCGGGAAAGTCGGCCAATCTGCATAACGGTGCAGATTTTCACGGACTTCCGGCTCCGCCAGCACATTGACATATGCAAACTCTGAACCACAAGCAGCCACTGCCTGTGATGCACGGCTTGAAAAACCGCATTGTGGGAATTCGGGCGTACCTTTCATAAACAGGATGACATCATTACCTTCAATCGCCTGCTTAATCCGCTCCATAACATCCATTAGTTGATCCTCGTAATTGCTAAAAAATTCTGTAGTAGAAATGGGGTCGCTTGTCTTAATTTCAAGCTTAGGCTAGTTATATTCAAGCTGCAACAACCCCAGAATGGCTTCCAGACCATTGTGATTGATGGCTGTATCCGCCTGAGCCTGTACCTTGGGTTTGGCATGGTATGCCACACTCAAACCGGCCGGCTCCATCATTATTAAGTCATTGGCACCATCGCCAACGGCAATCGCCTGCTTTGAATTCAAGCCGAGCCGCTCACAGCATTGCTGCAGAAAGTCAGCCTTAGCTTGTGCACCACAAATGGGGCCGTCGACTTCTCCGGTCAGTTTGCCGTCTTTTTCTGCCAACACATTCGCCTGGGTGAAATCCAGACCCAAACGCTGCTTGAGCCGGTCGGTAAAAAAGGTAAATCCACCTGACACCAATGCCAGCTTGATACCCTTTGCTTTCAGCGTTTCCACCATCACCTCGGCCCCCGGATTAAGTTGCAGGCGCTCGTCATAAACTCGCTCCAGCACCGATACATCAAGACCTTTTAACAAAGACACGCGTTTTCTGAGCGAAGTTTCGAAATCGATTTCGCCCTGCATGGCTGCTTCGGTAATCTCGGCGACCTGAGGTTTGATGTTCATAAAATCGGCTATTTCATCGATACACTCGATACTGATCAATGTCGAATCCATATCCGTCACCAGCAGGCCTGGCTGAATATCGGCAAAAGCTTCCGGCAGGGCATTGATGTCAAAATCAAACTCTTGACGCAGGCTGTGCAGGTTTTCCTGGCTGATATTGACCGACTCAATAACGGCAAACTTTTGCCGCCAGTTCAGCTCGCCGCTGAAGTCATGCGCAATCGTCTCGGCCTGTTGCCGGTTCAGGGTGGCTCCCTGCAGGATGAGTTGAGTCATGTTTATTCGCTTTATAAAAAAACGGCGAGACTGAACGCTCAGCTCGCCGGTTAAATGAATACTGAATTTATGATTAGAATTGCGGTTTCACGGGTGCCGCTTTGAAGCGCTCGACACTGGCCACAATTTCCTGCTCGGCTTCAGATTTACCTACCCAGCCTTCGATTTTGACCCACTTGTTCTTTTCCAGATCTTTGTAGTGTTCAAAGAAGTGGGCCAGTTGATCCAGCAGCAGTTTGGAGACATCACCAATGTCATTGATGTGGTCATACATTTTGTCGTGAGGCACCGCGATCACTTTGGCGTCTTCACCCGATTCATCGGTCATTTTCAGCATGCCAACCGGACGGCAAGCAACCACCGAGCCGCTGATCAAAGCATAGGGGCTCATCACCAGCACATCGACCGGATCGCCGTCGTCAGACAAAGTGTGTGGAATGTAGCCGTAGTTCGTAGGGTAGAACATCGCCGTATTCATGAAGCGATCAACAAACAAGGCACCGGTTTCTTTGTCGACTTCATACTTCACCGGATCGGAATGTGAAGGAATTTCGATGATGACGTTAACGTCCTGCGGCAGGTTCTTGCCCGATCCAACACGGTCGAGATTCATAGCGGTAATGCTCCAGTTGTTGAGTTTGAATAAATCCGCTGATTATAGAAGAAAAAGCAGCCGGATTAAACTCAACCGGAGTGGAATCTGTGCTTATTCCTCGAGTGGAATCATTTCAAAGTCTTCCTTAGGCGCACCGCAATCCGGACAAATCCAGTCGTCGGGGACATCCTCCCAGGCTGTGCCGGGCATGATGCCCTCTTCAGGCATACCTTCGGCCTCATCGTAGACAAAGCCGCATATGGTACAAATCCACTTCCTCATGATGACACCTCCGCTTTAAATTAACCGCGGCTGAGCAGCATCAGCCCCACCGCCAGCAGCAGCAAAGAGAATAACTGACTCAGTTTTCTGTGTGATAAATGCCTGGCCAGCTTGGCTCCCTGCGGCGCCATAAACACGCTGGTCAGGATAATGCCGATAAAGGCCTGCCAATGAACAAAGCCGGTCAACCACTCGCCTTTTATTTCATGCACCTGCGTGCCCATCCAGATAAAGCCTATCACGCCACTGACTGCAATGGGGAAGCCACAGGCTGCCGCGGTACCCACCGCTTTCTGCATGGACTGCCCCGCCATTGCTAGATAGGGTACCACCAGCGTGCCGCCGCCAATCCCGACCATGGCGGAAATGACACCGGTGAGTGTGCCGAAAAGATTCATAAACAGCTTTGAGAGCAGTTTTGATGATAAGGCCTGTGGTGGAGGCAGCCACATTCTGCCCGCCATCAGAATCGCAAACACCCCAAACAGCGTTTGCAAAACACTACTGGATAAGTTCGCCGCTATCACCGCGCCCCCCAGACTGCCGACCATCAATCCTGGTGTCAGACGGCCAACCAGGGGCCATTGGGTCGTACCGTAACCATGGTGTGCCCGCATTGACGATAATGAGGTGACCGTAATAGTCATTAATGAAGTGCCGATGGCAACATGAATAGCGATCTCAGCTGACATGCCCTGCCAGCTGAACACCGTCACCAGAATGGGCACAATAATCAAACCACCGCCAATGCCGAACAGGCCCGCGGTAAAGCCGGCAATAACGCCCGCCAGGGCAAAACTCAGCCATTCAAGCATCAATTTCTGTTCTCCAGAGGGCCAAAGCCCTGACTTTACTTGCCGATACGATACAGGTATAAAAAACCAAGCACCATCCAACCAAGCAAGGAGTTCCACCGCGCACGATTTTTTCTAACGATAATAACGAGGTAAGACTTATGACGTCACTCAGCACCGTCCCGGCCATCCTGGGAATTTTCGGACTACTCTGTGCCTTTCTTGTTTATAAGAAAGTTAAATCCTACTCACCGGGTAGCGGTAATGTCGTAGATATCGGTGATCAGATTCATCTGGGCGCCATGGTCTTTATGCGGGCGGAGTACACGCGCCTCGGTATTTTCTGTTTGATCTGTATCATCGGCCTCGGGCTGTCTGATCTGGGCTGGCACAGTGCGCTGGCTTTTTTTGTCGGGGCGATAAGTTCGGCCTCAGCCGGCTTTATCGGCATGTACACGGCGACTCAGGCCAATGTTCGTACTGCCATCGCTGCCCGAGACAATGGCGCTTCAGAAGCACTGACCGTCGCTTTCTTCGGTGGCTCGATCATGGGGCTCACCGTCGCTGCCATGGGTTTGCTGGGACTGGGGATTCTGTATTTACTGTACGGCAGTGATCCGCATACGGCGCACACGATCCACGGTTTCGGCATGGGGGCTTCATCAGTCGCGCTCTTCTCCCGTGTCGGCGGTGGGATCTACACCAAATCTGCCGATGTCGGCGCCGACCTTGTGGGTAAAGTCGAAGCGGGTATTCCCGAGGATGATCCGCGTAATCCCGGGGTTATTGCTGATAATGTCGGTGACAATGTTGGTGACGTGGCCGGGATGGGTTCGGATATTTTTGAATCTTACTGCGGCGCGATGATAGCCAGCATCGCCATTGCGTCCACCATGAGTGCGGTGGCAGTCAGCCAGTTGGCCGACTCTCAAGCCACCCTGATGTTTATGCCGCTGGCGCTGGCTTCTGTCGGTCTGTTGTGTTCAGTGGCCGGTATCCTCACCGTGAAACTATTCTCAGCGAAAAGTCCTGAAGTGGCGCTTCGCATTGGCACCATGGGCGCTTCGCTACTGTTTATCATCGTATCCTGGCTGCTGATTACCAGTCTGGGTGGTCTGACCAACCTCTGGATTGCCGTTCTATCTGGCGCCATTGGCGGCATCGTGATTGGCCTGAGTACCGAGTACTACACCGGCGGTGCACCAGTTCGTAAATTGGCCGGCAGCGGTGAAACCGGGCCTGCCACCGTGATGATTGGTGGGCTTGCCCTGGGCATGCAGTCTGTTGCCGTACCGGTGTTAACTATTGCCGCCATTATTTTCACCGCGAGTTATTTTGCTGATCTCTATGGTGTCGGTATTGCTGCTGTGGGTATGTTGGCCACCGTCGGTATCACTATGGCGATTGATGCTTACGGCCCGGTTGCGGATAACGCCGGTGGCATTGCTGAGATGGCGGAAATGGGTAAAGACACCCGCGATATCACCGACTCACTGGATGAACTCGGAAATACCACCGCCGCCATTGGTAAAGGCTTTGCAATTGGCGCCGCGGCGCTGGCGGCACTGGCGATTATCAGTGCCTATATCGAGACCATTACCCAGGGTGATCCGAGCTTTGCTCTGCTGATCAACAATCCACTGGTATTGATGGGTATGTTCCTGGGCGGTATTTTCCCCTTCCTGGTCAGTGCACTGACGATGACGGCAGTGGGCGATGCGGCTTTCGATATGATTCATGAAATCCGCCGGCAATTTAAGGAAATACCGGGCCTATTGGAGGGAACCGCCAAGCCTGATACCGCACGCTGTGTCGATATTGCCACCAAAGCCGCACTGAATAAGATGATTCTGCCCGGCACACTCGCTGTGGTGGCCCCGATAGTGGTCGGTTTCGGTCTGGGGGCGGAAGCACTCGGCGGCATGCTTGGCGGCGCGCTCATCTGCTGCGTGATGATGGCGCTGATGATGGCCAATGCCGGCGGCGCCTGGGATAACGCCAAAAAGCATGTCGAGAAAGGCCATCATGGCGGCAAAGGCTCAGAAGTGCATAAAGCCGCCGTGGTCGGTGACACCGTTGGTGATCCACTCAAGGACACCTCCGGCCCGTCGATGAACATCCTCATCAACGTAATGGCGATTGTCAGCCTGGTAATTGCCCCGTTATTGATTTAGCAAACGAGACGGTCTTCCCCCTGTGCTTATGCAGGGGGAGGACAGTCAAAAAAGCTGGGTCGATCAATTTTTCTTGAATGCCCAATCCTGCCTGATTGCATAATCTGTGATTGAGTATTCAGACTTAAGGCTCCCTACTTGGGACAATCGTGTCTGATGAATCAATTGCATTGTCAGCGTAAAGAACGTGACTGATGCTTATCCCTAATCACACCAGGTTGAATACCTGCCATTAATCCTTGAACATGACGAAGACGCTGATTGTTCACTCAATAAGGAGAACACTATGCTAAGTTGGGCTTTAACATTTCTGATCATCGGTATTATCGCAGGGGCGTTGGGCCTGAGCGGCATTGCCGGCACTGCCACCAACATTGCCTGGATCTTATTCGTCATTGGCCTGGTCCTGGCCCTCATCTTCTTTGTCACCGGTCGCCGTCCACCACTCGATTAGAGAGTGATGGCTGCCGATACAAACAAGGGGTCAAAATCGTTCGATTTTGACCCCTTTGATTTTTTGGTGCTTTTTTATTGAAACGGTAGTGAAGCAAGTTGGGCTGATTTTATGAAGCCCAACGGCCTGAGAATGTTGGGCTTAGTGCTTCAACACAACCCTAGAGCTAAAAGTATTCATTGCAAGAATTTGGGTTTTTACACTGACCCCAAATACTACTCTGGACATAAATAAACAGCTAACGCCGCGCTCTGCGGCAAATTTGGAGCGCAGCGGAAAACTTGTCCGACAGCAGCGCCTTGTTAAATTTTCACGGTATCCGATTTACCACGATTGCAATCAAAACAGGTAAGTCGAATATTATGCTCTTCAGAGCTACCACCCTTGGCTACGGGGATAATATGATCGAACTCCACCTCGTCGTCCCTGAGATGCTCGCCGCATTCTTGGCACGTATGATTATCTCTTCGTACTACTCTCATCTTAGTCTTGAAGGATATGTAGCGACCTCGTCGTCGCATATCACTTGATTCGGTTACCGTTTCACCGACAAATACAACTGGACATATATGCCCAAATGTACTGCACTGTAGATCAGTAAACGCTTCAGCGATTTCTTCTGGATAATCATCTGGGTTGTAACTATCTACTCGTTTCTGGAAGTCTTCCCTTCTTATTCTATCGAGAGGCTTTCTATTATCTTCGTAGCCTTCCTCTAGCTGTTTCTGAATACGCCCCATCTTTTCTGCTATTTTTCTTTCCATGAAAGCATCTATTTCGATCTCGTGAGTTTCCTCATCAAAACTGAATGGTACTTGGTAGTTTTGAATCCGACCAAGGTCGCCATTGCCTAATACATCTTCGATGCATGTAGCGTTTTCAAATCTCGCTTCGACCGAAAGCTCGTAAACAACGAGCTGGGCCAGTATTTGCGGATCTTCTTCCCATGAGTCTAATAGCTCTTGATAATAAGCCCTTCTCTGCTCAGTTAACGGAACCCTCTGCCCTATAACATCTTTTTCCAAGCAGTCTTTGAAGTATTCTAGTTGTGACTCAACACTTGACCTTAAAGGTGGTAACAGAGGTGACTGCTCCACAAAAGGTCCATACGGACAATACTTTAGCTCCCAACATGGTTTGCATACGTGGGTAGAGCGCTTTTTCCAATGCTCTAAAACCTCTTCATCAGGTTGGTCCACATCGTATCCCAACCGTTCTTTTACGGTCGGATGAATTGGGATTTTCTTCTTTCTTGGCATGAGCCTAACTCTTAATTTAACGCCACGCACACGAGCGTGAAAAGCGCGCAGCGGTTTTTGAGTCTTCGTGCTGCGACTTGTTATGTGCGACCATTTTCATAGTACGAATACCAAAGTTAACCCTGATACAAGCAACAAACAAAAGGCAACGCGAAGATTTTTGCGTGCTTTGAGTAAAGTACTGCTCTTGGAATCATTAAGAACGCCACCAAAAACTACGGAAAAATACATGCCAAAATTGTAAGCAAGATTTGGAGAGCCCCAGTTTTCCCACGATTGAGTTTCTTCCTTTTTCCAAGCGTCCAGAAAACGTGCGGCAAGAACAATTACCGCCAAAAGCGAGCAAACAAATATAAAGATAGATGGCTCTCTCATTTGCCTCCCTATTTACACATAACAGCCTGTTAATGAGGCCGTTGGCCTCATAATAATTATTATGAGGCGGTCTTTTAATTTTTCCGGAAAAGAAGCCGCAGCCTCGATAACAACCTGAAAATACGATAAAAATAATGCATCAATGCTTTTCTGCAATAACCGAATTGGGCTGAAAATAGGTGCAACTGTGGCTTTAGCGTTGAGGTTAGTCAGGGATGAGTTCGTTTGCATGTAAAAAGCTATCCGTTTCTATAGCCCAAATTGGTCGGACACGATATTAAAGGCATTATCCCTTTATCGTTAATGACTTGAATATTTCACAAGCCTGCACTTGAGGCAACCCCTCAAAATTTTGTGGTGAGCATCGTTTGCGCCTGGTCACTGCCTGATTGATTGTGGGCGGCTGTGCCACATAATTACCCGAGACAGGTTAGGATATGCGTTCACTCAATAACTCACGCAGACTCAACGTCGACAATCACTTTGCAGAATAACAGCATCACACATCAAAAAATCTGGGCGATTGCCGGGCCGATGATTCTGGCCAATTTATCGACGCCGCTGCTGGGTATGGTCGATACAGCGGTGGTCGGTCATCTGAATTCGCCTGTTTATCTCGGGGCGGTGGCACTGGGCAGCATGTTGTTTACCTTCCTGTTCTGGGGCTTTGGTTTCCTGCGCATGGTGACCACAGGCCTGACCTCACAGGCGCATGTCAATGCGGAGCATGGCAGTCCCAGAGATGTATTGCTTCAGTCCGGTCTGCTGGCAATGATCATTGCGGCGCTGTTGCTGCTGTTACAGGCACCCATTGGCTGGCTGGCTTTTAATATCATTGATGGCAGCGCTGAAGTTATCGCCCAGGCCGAGCAATACTATGCCATTAGAATCTGGGGGGCCCCCGCTACTCTGATCAACTATGCCATTCTCGGTTGGCTGATTGGTCTGTCTGCCTCCCGATCTGCGCTGGCAGTCGTACTAGTCATTAACCTCAGTAATATCGTTTTCGACCTGCTACTGGTGAATGGTTTTGGCATGAAGGCCGATGGTGTCGCGCTAGCTTCGGTGATTGCCGAATATACCGGGCTTATTTTTGCTATTTTCCTGCTACAGAAACGCCAGCTGAAATTACATGAAGTGAAGCTGCTCGACGAGTTTCGCTTTATGCTGGCCAACCGGCATCATCTCAACCTGCATGGCAATTTTATGCTGAGAACGCTGTGCTTGATTTTCAGCTTTGCCTTTTTCACCAACCAGGGTGCCCAGGTGGGCGATACCACGCTGGCAGCCAATATGGTGTTGCTTAACTTCATCACTTTTATGGCGTTTGTGCTTGATGGCTTTGCCAATGCCACCGAAGTGATGACAGGACAGGCCATTGGTCATAATAATGCCCTTATGCTCAAGCGAAGCCTGGTCCTCAACGGCTTCTGGTCATTATCGACAGCGGCTGTGTTCAGTCTGGTTTACTGGTTGTTTGGGCTTGAGATCATTGCGCTGCTGACCAGCATCGATAGCGTGGCCGGGATGGCGGCTGATTATCGACTTTGGGTCGTGCTTGCCCCCTGGCTCGGGGTCTGGTCCTATCTGTTTGATGGCTTTTTTGTCGGCGCTACACTGGGGCGGGAAATGCGGAACACCATGCTTTTTTCCACGTTCTGCTGCTATCTACCGGCCTGGTATCTGATGCAAGACTGGGGCAATCACGGCTTGTGGGCTGCCTTGATGGTGCTGCTCGCAGCCAGAGGTCTGAGCCAGAGCGTGTATCTGCCCGGCGTGATACGGCGTCTTAATTAGGGGCTGGTGCCGGCATCCCACACGGAGTGGTGATCTTTGCGTCTGTCTTCAATCTGGCGACGGTCGTCTTTATCTGGTTCAAAGCGAATCATATCCCGTCTGTCCTCGCCTGAACGACGCTGTTGCTTGCGTCTCTCTTTACCGCTCCTGACGCTTCCCGCGTTATCACCTGCTTTTGATTCATCATAATGAGTCATGACTGATCTCCCGCTGTTTAGTTTGAAATTACCCCCGCGTTTGAAATCTTGTCAACCAACAGGGCGGCCGTCATTTCCTGGGTTTCGCTCCCAGTCCTGTTTATTAGGTGCTTGAAAGCTGTATGACATTTGATGATTATCCGCTTTGGCGTAAAATGATTTTTATTTCTGAGGTGCAACTATGCGTGTCCCTGGTTTTGTCAGGCTCAGTCTGCTGTCGGCGACTTTGCTACTTGCTTCAGGCGTTAACGCCGAAATCTACAAATGGGTCGATGAGAATGGTCAGACTCACTACACGCAACAGCCGCCCGCATCAGGACAGGCTGAAACCATCCAGGTCCCGCCACCACCACCTATAGATGACACAGCTGCTGAAGTTCAGGAATTGATTGAGCAACAGGAAGCCGCTGAAAAATCAGCCCGGGAAGCAGAACAGGAACAGCAACAGGAAGCAGAGCGACAGGCGGCTATACAGAAAAACTGTGAGATCGCACAGGCCAACCTGAAGTTGTATCAGGATAATCCCGGACGACGAATGATGGATGAAGCAGGTAACGTTTACCGGCTCACTGAAGAAGAAAGACAGCAAAAAATTGAAGAATCACGGCAACAGATTGAAGAGTTTTGCCAGCAATAAAAGGAGAACGAGATGCCTTATCTTAATATCCGCACCAATCAGGAAGTGAAAGACGAAGCGACATTGATGAAAGTCGCCAGTCAGACTGTATCGAAAGCCTCCGGCAAACCGGAAACCTATGTCATGGTCACCATCGATCAGCAAAAACCCATGCTGTTCGGTGGCAGCGATGCACCGACCGCCATTCTCGATTATCGCTCACTGGGATTGCCCGGCGACAGACAGGGCTTTTCCGATACGCTGTGTTCATTGATCAACGAACAACTGGGGATCGATGGCAGCCGGATTTATATCAGCATGACCGATTCAGAGCGTCAGAACTGGGGCTGGAACCACAGTACCTTCTGACCATTTAATCTATTACTTATTGAGACTGACACCGCCTGCTTCCGGCGGTGTCGTTTTTGCTACACAGGAATAATAACAAGCGATGCGTGCCTCTAACCTGCTCATTTCCACTCTCAAAGAAACCCCTGCCGATGCCGAGATCGTCAGTCACCAGTTGATGCTGCGTGCCGGTCTGATCCGTCGTCTGGCTTCTGGTCTTTACACCTGGTTGCCAATGGGGTTGAGAATTCTCAGAAAAACCGAAGCCATTATTCGTGAGGAAATGAACAACAGCGGTGCTCAGGAAGTATTGATGCCCTCTGTGCAACCGGCCGAGTTGTGGCAGGAAAGTCAGCGCTGGGAAAAATATGGTCCGGAACTGCTGCGACTGGTTGATCGCCACCAGCGCGATTTCTGTTATGGCCCCACCCATGAAGAAGTCATTACCGATCTGGTGCGCCAGGAAATTCGTAGTTATAAGCAACTGCCGGTCAATTTTTATCAGATTCAAACCAAGTTCCGTGATGAAATCCGTCCCCGTTTCGGGCTGATGCGTGCCCGTGAGTTCCTGATGAAAGACGCCTACTCTTTCCACCTGGATCAGGCCTCGCTGCAGCAGACGTATGACGATATGTATGCAGCCTATTCACGGATTTTCAGCCGTATCGGTCTTGATTTCCGTGCTGTTCAAGCTGACACCGGCAGCATAGGCGGTAATGCCTCGCACGAATTCCATGTTTTGGCCAGCTCCGGTGAAGATGCGATCGCTTTCAGTGACAGCAGTGATTACGCTGCCAACGTCGAACTGGCGGAAGCTGTCGCACCTAATGGCGACCGCCCTGCAGCCAGTGAATCCATGACCAGTGTGGATACGCCACAAAAACATACTATTGAAGAAGTCAGCGAATTTCTGAATAAACCGGCATCACAGTGTTTAAAAACCCTGCTGGTTGAAGGCGCTGAAGAAGGCAGTGTTGTGGCACTGGTACTGCGTGGTGATCACGACTTGAATGAAATCAAAGCTGAGAAACACCCGCTTGTTGCCTCCCCTCTGACCTTCGCGACACCGGAACAGGTGCTGGAAAGCTGCGGTGCCAACATCGGCTCCATTGGTCCGGTGGGACTGACTATTCCGGTACTGGTCGATCATGCCGCCGCATTTGTGGCTGACTTTGTCTGCGGTGCCAATGAGGATGAAAAACACCTGACCGGTGTGAATTGGGATCGGGACCTGCCGGAACCACAAACCGCTGATCTACGTAACGTGGTGGCCGGCGATCCGAGCCCGGATGGTCAGGGCACACTGGAAATTGCCCGCGGTATCGAGGTCGGTCATATCTTCCAGCTGGGCGATAACTACAGTAAGAAAATGAATGCCGTGGTGCTGACCGAGTCCGGTAAATCGCAAATCATAACTATGGGCTGCTATGGCATCGGTGTGTCACGGGTTGTGGCCGCTGCGATAGAACAGAACCACGACGAGCGAGGCATTGTCTGGCCCGAAGCCATTGCCCCATTCCAGGTTGCGCTGGTGCCGGTCAATGCGCACAAATCTGCGCGCGTCAGGGAGAAGGCCGAGGAGATCTATCAGCAACTGACTGCGGCCGGTATCGATGTCCTGTTTGATGACCGTGGTCTGCGTCCCGGCGTCGCTTTTGCCGATATGGAGCTGATGGGGATTCCACATCGCCTGATTCTGGGTGAGCGCGGTCTGGATAACGATCAAATCGAATACAAAAACCGTCGAACCGGTGAAGGCGAAGACTTCCCGCTGGCTGACGTCATCAATGCTATTAAACAGAAACTGAGTTGAATCAGCCCATGAGTTGCATCAAACAATCTGACCTTATCGACAGCGTCGCCGACGCCCTGCAATTCATTGCCTGCTATCACCCGAAAGATTTTATTCAGGCGATGAGCCAGGCCTATGAACGCGAACAATCCCCGGCAGCGCGCGATGCGATAGCTCAGATCCTGGTCAACTCAAGGATGTGCGCTGAGAACAACCGTCCCATCTGTCAGGATACGGGTATCGTGAATGTCTTTGTCAAAGTCGGCATGAACGTGCAGTGGGATGCGGAGATGAGCCTGGATGAGATGATCAACGAAGGCGTCAGACGCGCGTATATGCATCCGGATAATGTATTGCGCGCCTCGGTGGTTTCAGACCCGCTGGGCAGCCGTCAGAACACCAGAGACAATACCCCGGCGGTGATTCATACCCAGATTGTGCCCGGAGATACGGTCGAGATTCAGATCGCGGCCAAGGGCGGCGGCAGCGAGAACAAGGCTAAATTCACCATTCTTAACCCGAGTGACAGCCTGGTCGACTGGGTGCTGGAGACGGTACCCAAGATGGGCGCCGGCTGGTGCCCGCCGGGCATGCTCGGTATCGGTGTCGGCGGCACCGCGGAAAAAGCCATGCTGATGGCTAAAGAGTCGCTGATGCACCCTATCGACATCCAGGAACTTATTGATCGCGGTCCACAGACAGCGGCTGAAAAACTACGTGTCGAGTTATATGAGAAGGTCAATAATCTCGGTATTGGTGCCCAGGGCCTCGGTGGTCTGACCACCGTGCTTGATGTCAAAATCAGCGACTACCCCACCCATGCGGCTTCACTGCCGGTGGCAATGATTCCCAACTGTGCGGCCACCCGGCATATCCATTTCAGTCTGGATGGCAGCGGTCCAGCCGAATTCGAACCACCGAGCCTGGATGACTGGCCGGATATCACCTGGGAGGCGGCCGAGAACACCCGTCATGTCAACCTCGATAGCGTCACTCAGGCTGATATCGAGCAGTGGCAGCCGGGTGAGACATTGCTGCTCTCGGGTCATCTGCTCACCGGACGCGATGCCGCGCATAAGAAGATCGCAGATATGCTGGCGCAGGGAAAACCTTTACCCGATGGGCTGGATTTTCACAATCGCTTTATTTACTACGTCGGTCCTGTCGACCCTGTGGCAGGCGAAGTGGTCGGTCCTGCGGGTCCCACTACCGCCACACGCATGGATAAGTTCACAGAAATGATGCTGGGTAAAACCGGTCTGCTGGGCATGATCGGCAAAGCCGAACGTGGTGAGGCGACCATCGAGAGCATTAAAAATCATCGGTCTGTGTATCTGATTGCTATTGGTGGTGCTGCATATCTGGTCTCCAAAGCCATCAAATCATCCCGCCTGATTGCCTTTGAGCAACTGGGGATGGAAGCGATTCGCGAATTTTATGTTGAGAACATGCCAGTGACGGTGGCTGTCGACAGTCACGGTGACTCAGTGCATCAAAGCGGCCCGAAAGAATGGCGGATCAAGCTTGAAGGGCTTACAATCGATTCATAACCCGTTGAGAAGGAAACAGTCATGTCGCTTGCCATTCCACTGCATCTCCTTGCTGCCGTCATCTGGGTCGGAGGTATGTTTTTCGCCTACATGGTGCTGCGACCCAGCGCTGCCAGCCTGTTAGCGCCTGAGTCACGCCTGCCATTGTGGAGTCAGGTGTTTAAACTGTTTTTCAACTGGGTCTGGGTGTCGATTGTTACCTTGCTGATCACCGGTTTTTGGATGATTCATCTGCTGGGCGGCATGGGCGGCGTTGATGGTGTAGGCGTCCATGTCCATGTCATGCTGCTGACCGGCATATTCATGATGCTGATTTTCATGCATGTTTTTTTCAATCCATTCAAAAAACTGAAATGGGCCGTCGCGGAACATGACTGGATCGCCGGTCGCAACGCCCTGACACAGATCCGTAAGCTGGTGCTGCTTAATCTGATTCTGGGTCTGATTACTATCGTGATCGGTGCCTCCGGACGATACTGGCCGGTCGCATGAGATTGACGCAAGCTGGGACACTACTCCTGCTGGTTCTGCCTGTGATGGCAACGGCTGAAACCATTAAACGTATTCAGAATGCGGATGGCAGTGTCGAATTCAGTAATGTCGGCGCTAACGCCGGCCAGCACACCATCATCTATAAATCTCAGAGCGGTGAAGGCTTTGTTTTTTCCGATCAGAAACCGCAACACGGCAGCTTTGAAATTCTCAAGTACAGCTGTTTTGCCTGTAATCCTGACTCCAAAATCAACTGGCATACAATCAGCCTCAATAACGCCGCTTATTCTGCAGAGGTCAAACGCATCGCGATGAAATATGAGGTTGATCCGGCTCTGGTTCGTGCCGTGATTCATGCCGAATCCGCCTTTAATGTTAAAGCGCTATCCAACAAAGGGGCTCAGGGCCTGATGCAACTGATGCCGGGCACAGCCAAAGATTTGGGTGTTCGCAATGCTTTTGATGCCAACCAGAATATAGAAGGCGGCGTGAAATATTTAGCCGGGCTGCTGAAACAGTTTGACGGCGATATCAAGCTGGCTATCGCCGCTTATAATGCCGGTCCCAACGCGGTTAAAAAGTACAACGGCATCCCCCCTTATGCTGAAACCAAGGTCTATGTAGAACGCGTTGGCATTCTGCATCAGCGTTATCGCCGTGAAAGTTAAAAGCACTAAAAAATTATTGAATGAGCATGAAGCGCTCACGCATTCCACCATGCAGAAAGTCAGCTCTCATGTGCAGCGTCGAGACGGAGACTGGGTGCTGAACACGGTTTTGGTTGAGGGTCAGGAAATCCCTTTCAAATATAAGCGCCGCAAACTGTACAAGTCGCTGAAGGGCGCACGCGTCGATATGATTTATTACCCGGACACGGAAACCATTGCCGGCATGGACTTCCCTTTCATGCGCGTGGTGAAGATCAACCTATCCTGAGCCCGGCACTGTCAGCGTCAGCGTTCCCTCGCGCTGTGTCATATCCAGGTGCTTCATAAAACTCATCCCCAGCAGTACCATGTCATCGGGCATATGCGGGTTGATACTGGCCTGAATGTTGTTCAGGGTAATGCCACCCAACTGCACGCTTTCCAGTCGGGTCTGATAAACCGCAATCACACCATTTGCCGTTGATACCATGCTTCGAGCACCTTTCTCCAGGCCAACGGCTTCCGCCACGCCCTCGGGGACACTGACATGGGTCGCGCCGGTATCAAGCAGGAAATCGACCGGGTGACCATTGATCAATCCCGGTGCCAGATAATGGCCGGCGCGGTTACGCTCCAACACCACTTCACCACTGGCGGACTCAGTACTCAACAGTGCGTGATTGGGATTGTCACGCTGCAATATCAGTCCATTGAAGAACAGCGTTAAAGACGCCATAAAAAACAGCCAGAACACGACTGTAAGTAGTCTGCCGGAAAATAATTTGGGGGGCTCAGGTGCGCTCATGACTCAGATTTTAACGGTAATCCGTCAATAAGACACCCCGAAAACAAAATGAATCCGGGTCTCTATCCATAAGCTCGTTACGTTAAAATGGACAGGATAATAAGAGAGGTGATTTATCGATACCATCAGTATTCTTGGTAGTGGCTGGCTGGGCAGGCCCCTGGCAGCCCATTTTGCAGCCAAAGGCCATCCAGTCAGACTATCGACCCGGAGTGAAAGCAAACGGGCTGAATTAGAACAGGCTGGCTTTGACAGCTACATCGTCGATATCGATCAGGAAACCACCGTTGACAGGGCGTTTCTGAACGCTGATATCGTGATAATCAACATTACCTGTAAAAACCGGGCTGGATTCCAGCGCCTGATTGAAGCGATTGAACAGCGCCCTGTCAGCAAGGTGCTGTTTGTCAGTTCCAGTTCGGTGTACCAGAACCTCAACCGTGAGGTCAGTGAAGATGAGGGCGCGGAAAATCAGGGCAGTCCGCTATATCAGATAGAGCAACTGTTCCAGGCCTCGCCGGCATTTAAAAGCACCATACTCCGGTTCAGTGGTCTCGTGGGTAAAGGCCGTCATCCGGGTCGTTTTTTCCGTGGCGGCAAGACAGTTAAACAACCTGACGCTCCGATCAATCTCATTCACTTTGATGATTGTATCGGCATCATTGACCGCATTATCGAAGCCAGCGCCTGGGGAAACACATTCAACGGTTGCAGCGATACGCATCCTAAAAAACGTGAATTTTATCCTTTAATGGCCAATCAGGCGGGCTTTCCATTGGCAGAATTCGCTGAGGATGCGACACTGAGCTTTAAGATTGTTTCCAATCAAAAAATCAAACAACAATTGCATTATCAACTTCAGCATCCGGACTTGATGCAACTGAATCAGGAGCATTATGAGTGATTCATCGCGCTGTCCCTGCAACAGTGGATTATTGTACAAAGAGTGCTGCCAGCCTCTGCATCTGAACAAATCAGTGGCTGAAGACGCTGAAAAGCTGATGCGTTCCCGCTACAGTGCTTTTCAGCTGGGTCTGGTTGATTACCTGCTGGATACCCTGCATCCCTCCAAACGCCACCCGGGAGAACGTCAGGCGCTGCAGGAGAGCGTCAACAATACGCAGTGGCTGGGTCTGAAAATTCTCGATCATAAAGCCGCCAATAACCTGGCCGAAGTCGAGTTTGTGGCTTTTTATGAAGATGATCCCATTGGTCAGTTGCATGAACGTTCCCGCTTCACCCGCGAAGCCGGTCGCTGGTTTTATCACGACGGGCTGTTTCTACCTGCGGTGAAACTGGGCAGAAATGAAAACTGCTTTTGTGGCAGTGGTAAAAAGTTCAAACATTGCCATGGCGGCTGATCAGGCCGCCGCCCCCAGATATCGTTTGCGTTTGCTGGCTTTCAACTGTTGCAGGTCAACCATCACCAGACCATCAATGCAGTGGCCGAAGTCAGCATCAATATTAAAATCGATAAAACGGACCCCACCCTTTTCACAGACATCTGCATACTGTTTGTAAAGTGTGGGCACAGTGACGTTCATATGGGCCAGCTGCTCACGTAAGGCAGCAAAATCCTCATCGGCATCTTCACCGGTCAGCGTCTGCCAGACCTGTTGTTGCAGTTCAGCATCGACACTGTATGGTACCCGAGCACTGGCCAGCTTCTCCTCATCGGCAAAATAATGCCGGTAATAACTGACAATCAGCGCCTGGGCAAAGTCAGGATAGCTGTTACTCAGGCTCACAGGGCCGAACAAATAACGTATCTCCGGGTAACGTTGCAGGTAGGCACCAATACCGTACCAGAGATAATCCAGACTGCGCCGCCCCCAATATTTGGGGCTGACAAAACTGCGGCCCAGCTCGATGCCCTGCTCAAAAAAGGGCTGCATTTTGTCCTGGTCGTAACTGAACAATTCTTCACTGTATATACCGCGACTGCTGCTTTGGGACTGAATCCGTCTGACTTCGCCCAGACGATAGGCCCCCGCAATTTCCAGTTCCTGTTCATCCCAGAGAATCAGGTGACGATAGTCACGATCATAACGGTCCAGATCCCGACGTTTCCCGGTACCCTCCCCGACCTGACGGAATGTCAGCTCACGCAGACGCCCAATTTCATGCATCACTGCTGAATCCGGTCGATAGTCGAACAGATAGATTTTCTTGTTATCCGCTGTCTCTCCCAGCAGTTCTGCCTGCTGCAATTCACGCTTGATAAAGCGTCTTTCTATCGGGTGGGCGATCGTCTGTTCAGTCTTGAACAAAGACTTTTTGCCTTTTGCTATCCGGTAGAGGTGGCGACGCAACAGCTTGGCTTTTTCCGCTTTGACCAGTGGCAACTGCTCAATTTGCTGATAGGGAATCGTTTCACCTACCCGCATAGTAATGTTCTTGGAATTTTTGTTGAACATCTCATGTGCCAGCATCATTCCTGAAAGCGGTTTGTAGACCATGGAGGCGCTGTAGAACAATGAAGAGTTACGGGCACCGATAAAGATCGGCAGGATGGGGGCGTTGGTTTTCTTTGCGAAATTTAAAAAACCACTGTTCCACTTCCCATCACGCACCCCACTGGGTCGAATCCGGGAGACTTCTCCGGCAGGAAATACGATCACAGCCTCATCATTGTTGAGACTCTCAACAATCCGCGTAACACTGCTTTTACGGGTTGACTTGGACAAATTATCAACCGGCAGGAATAGACTTTCCAGGGCTGAAAAATTCATTAACATATCGTTGGCAACAATTTTGACATCACGCCGGACTTCGCCCACCAGCTTGAGCAAAGAGAGACCGTCCAACGCACCCAGCGGGTGATTGGCGACAATCACAACGCGACCGGTGGCAGGAATATTAATGCGGTCACGGTGGCTGATGCTGTAACTGAAATTAAAGTAATCCAGCACCTGATCAATAAAATCAAAACCACGCAGATCCTGATGCAGATTCAGGAAATGATTGACCTCGTGTTCGTGGGTGATTTTGCGAAGGAACCCTAGCGTCGGTTTTTTCAGCCAGGGACGCGTGTGCTGGAACCGGGGAAATTTCTGCTGGACTGCCTGTTCGATATTGAGCATCGTTTCTCTCTTGCTTGCCTGTCGATGGCAAGCTTAGAGCGATGCTGTTACCGCATGATGGCAGTTTGATGACGCTTAGATGACAGCATCAAGCCGTGCTGGACAACTCAGTTCCCAAAAAACAGATACCAGCGGAAGCCGGTGGGAGAACCGGCGTCATGGCTGCGAGTCGCAGCCAAAAGTGATTGATTGTGGTCGCTGAACTACCAGCCCAATTCAGGCTGCCTGTACCGGAATGGAGTGACGCATGTGCGTGATATCGTTGTTTTCGTCGAGATAAACCAGGGTCGGTTTGAAATTCTCGGCTTCATTTTCGTCCATGCTGACATAAGCACAGATAATGATGCGATCACCCGGCGAAGCTTTGTGCGCAGCAGCACCATTGACGGAAATAATCTTGGAACCGTCTTCAGCGCGAATGGCATAGGTGGTAAAACGTTCACCATTGGCGACGTTATAAATCTGGATTTGCTCGTATTCGCGAATACCGGCGGCTTCCAGAAATTGACCATCGATTGCACAGGAGCCTTCGTATTCCAGTTCGGAATGGGTCACACAGGCACGGTGCAGTTTGGCTTTTAAGAGTGTCAGTTGCATAGCGGACAAATCTTGTGGGTTAGCCCAATATTATCGCTTGTTAGAAAGACTCAGGCAAGGTCACACAGAATATTATCTATCAACCTGACTGAGCCAAGTCGGGCGGCAACCAGAACTCGCAGTGCCGTTTTATCGCCGGTTTGTACCGGCTGCAGATTGTCGGCACGGCGGATTTCCAGATATTCCGGCTCAAATCCCGCTTCCTTGAGTTGAGTTTGAGCAGCCTGAAGCAATGCGTCAAGGTCGGTTTCGCCATTTTCCAGCGCTGTACGTATTGTCATCAACTGCTGATACAGCAATGGCGCCTGTAAACGCTGTTTTGCGGTCAGCAGATTATTACGCGAACTCATGGCAAGGCCACTATCCTCACGTCGGGTGGGCGCGCCCACAATATCCACCGGGATATTAAGATCGGCCACCAGCGTTTGGATCATTAACAACTGCTGATAGTCCTTTTCACCGAATACCGCAATATCAGCCTGAACCATATTGAAAAGCTTGGTGACCACGGTAGCGACCCCATCAAAATGACCGGGACGACCCAGCCCACAAAGCTTGTCATCCATTCCGGGTACATGCACGCTAGTCTGCTTAGCCATTCCCAGCGGATACATGACGCTGTCATCGGGCGTAAATACCAAATCGCAATCGAGTTCACTCAGAAGATTGATGTCTTCGTTTAAAGTGCGGGGGTATTTTTCCAGATCGCGCTGGTCGTTAAACTGCAGCGGGTTCACAAAAATACTGACGACGATGCGGTCGGCCAGTTCTCTTGCTTTCTTCACCAGCGACAGATGGCCCTCGTGCAGATTGCCCATGGTGGGCACAAACGCAATGACTTCGTTATTCGCCCGCCAGGTCTTGATTCGGGTACGTAAGGCAACGGTGCTATCGACCACCTGCATCAGAATTGCTGCTCCGGCGTCGGGAAGTCACCGCTTTTGACATCCTGCACGTATTTGCTGATAGCCGCCTGTATCGCACCGGTATCTGCCAGAAAGTCATGGCTGAAACGCGGCCGCCTGCCCGGCGTCAGCCCCAGCATGTCATACACCACCAGCACCTGACCGTCACAGTCTTTACCAGCACCGATACCGATTACGGGGATAGACAATGCCTGGGTGACTCTGGCTGCAAGGGTGGCCGGTACACATTCCAGCACCAGCATATCGGCACCGGCCTGTTCCAGTTTCAGAGCATCAGCAAGCAACTCATCGGCCGCCTCTTTCTCACGCCCCTGAACAATATAGCCGCCCAACCGGTGCACTGACTGCGGTAACAGCCCCAGATGGGCACAAACCGGGATCCCGCGTGCGGTTAATTCGGCAATCGTATCAGCGATGATCGCACCGCCTTCCAGCTTGACCATCTGTGCACCCCCTTCCGCCATCAGCCGCGCCGCATTGGCGATGGCCTGGCCGGGATTGGCATAGCTCATGAATGGCAGATCAGCGACGATAAACGCTTTTTCGCTACCGCGGACCACATTGGCAGTATGATAAACCATGTCGTCCACAGTGACCGGGACCGTGCTTTCCTGGCCCTGTACCACCATACCCAGAGAATCACCGATCAAAATAACCTCAACGCCGGCTTCCTCCAGCGCATGGCTGAAACTGGCATCGTAAGCAGTCAGTACCGCGATTTTTTCCTGCGCCGCTTTCATTTTACGCAGCGCGGTCAGGCTCAAGCGACTCATGATTATTTCTTCTCTTTAATCGGAAGTGGATTGTAATAATGGCGTCCGCTTTGAATCGTACAGATTTGCTCCAGGAGTTGCTGATAATCCTGTTCGCTGTTGACCAGATCAATCTGCTCAGCATTCACAATCAAAAGCGGTGAGGCATCGTAGTAATGGAAAAAGTCAGCGTAGGTATCAGCCAGCCGTTTCAGGTAGCCTTCTTCGATATGCTGTTCATAGCCGATACCACGTTGGGCAATTCGTGATTTCAGTACCGGCAGCGGTGCCTGCAGGTAAATCACCAAATCCGGGGTGCGATGATGCAATGTGAGGTTGTCATACACCATGTGATACAGCGCCAGTTCGTCATCATCCAGTGAAATCTGGGCAAACAGCTTGTCCTTTTCCACCATGAAATCGGCGATATGCAGATCATTGAACAAATCGTCCTGATTCAGGGTTTTACTGAGTTTGACCCGCTGCATCAGAAAACTGAGCTGGGTGGGCAACGCGGATTGCTTTGGGTAAAGATAAAACTTTTCCAGAAAAGGATTATGTTCCGGTTGTTCCATCAGGGTGGTGCCACCAAAGCTTTCCGCCAGGCGTTTCACCAGGTGCGTTTTGCCGACGCCGATAGGCCCTTCAACAACAATGTAATGATGGGGTAAAGACTGATTCATGACGGCTTGTTTTCCAACGGCTGTAATCCTTCCGGCGGGCAGTTGGCCTTTAGCATGACCAGGTCACCCAGCCCGGGAATCTGCAATGACGGCGCAATTTCCGCCAGGGGATAAATCACAAAAGCACGCTCTGCGATGCCGGGATGCGGCACCGTCAAGCGTTCATCTCTGATGACTTTATCAGCATAAAGCAGGATGTCGAGGTCCAAAGTGCGCTCACCCCAGTGACGCTTGCGGATACGGCCATGCTTTTGCTCAATCTGCTGCAGCGCATCCAGCAGTTGATGCGGCGATAATTCAGTCTCCACCGCCACAACCGCATTGATGTAATCAGGCTGATCCTGTGGCCCCATTGGTGGGCTGTGGTAGAGGGATGATGCTGCGGTCAATGAGGTCGCTGAGATAGATTGAATAGCTTCTATCGCGCTACGAACCTGCTGCTGCGGATCGTCAAGATTACTGCCGAGCCCGATATAAACCCGCATTAGTCATCCCTTTCCGCTTTTTTCGTGGCCGGCTTTCTGCGACGACGGCGACGCCGCGGCTTGGAAGTGGTTTTACCATTACCAGACAGACCCGCCACCATTTTTTCCTGTTCATTGGCCGAGACCTCCTGAAACCGGGTCCACCAGTCAACGATTTCTGACAATGGCTCACCGGCTTCGTGACGCAGTACCAGAAAGTCATAAGCTGCGCGGAATTTGGGGTGTAACAACGCACGGAAGGCGCGCTTACCCTGACGCTTCATCAATCTGGGCTGCATATTCCAGATATCTTTGGTAACCAGACTGAAACGTTTGGGGACAGCCACTCGCTGGACTTGATCCATAATCACTTCAGATGAGGCACGTTGCGTCGCCGGAATTTCGGGCATACCGTTTTCCATCAACAGCTGGGCCCGCTGTCTGACCGGTTCCCATAACAGGGCGGCAAACAAAAACGCTGGTGTAACCGGTCTGTCATCATCAATACGGCGGTCGGTGTTTTCCAGTGCCTTCATCAGCAAGGTACGGGGATAACCGTCTTTTTCTTCATGCAGCAGGGCGGCTGTTTGCGGGTACATTTCATCAAACAGGCCGTAGTGACACAACAGTTCGTGGGTAACGGCAGCATTACCGGTCAGGTACAGCTTCAGCGTCTCATCGAACAGTCGCGCCGGGGGAATATCCGCCAACAGAGCGGCCCATTTGAAAATGCCCTCCTCAGTCTGTTTGTCCAGCTTTAATCCCAGCTTGCCGACAAAACGAATGGCCCGTAGCATTCTGACCGGGTCCTCCCGATAACGGGTTTCGACATCGCCAATAAGCCGGATCAGACCGGCATTGAGGTCATCGATGCCGCCGGTGTAATCGACGATGGAGAAGTCACGGATGTTGTAGTAAAGCGCGTTGATAGTGAAATCACGGCGCCAGGCATCCTGTTCCAGCGTGCCGTAAACATTGTCCTGCATGATCCGGCCCTGTTCGTCCACATGGTTACTGGCTTCTGGGGGGGCACGGAATGTGGCGACTTCAATGACGTCACGGCCGAAACGGACATGAACCAGTTTGAAGCGACGCCCGATTAGGCGGCTGCGGCGAAACAGGCTGTGCACCTGTTCCGGTAAGGCATTGGTGGCAACATCAAAGTCTTTGGGTTCATGCCCGAGCAGCAAGTCGCGTACACAGCCGCCGACCAGGTAGGCTTCATAGCCGGCGTCTTTGAGTGTGTAGAGAACATTCAGCGCATTCTGGCTGATTTGCTTGCGCGAGATGGTGTGCTCACTGCGTGGCACGATAACAGGCGCCTGAGGACCACGACCTTTAGTGTCGTTTTTGCCTTTGACCAGTTTGTTAATGAATTTATTCAGAGACAGCATAAGCCGGGAATAATACCATGGGAATTAGCATCGCTCGTTTTTAATCCTTTTCAAAGCAGACTCATCTGTACCGGACTGAAAGAGCGACGATGAATGTCGGTCACACCCAGTTCGAGCAGCGCCTGTTGATGTTGTTTGGTTGGGTAACCTTTGTGTTTGGCAAAGCCATAGCCCGGGTACAATGCCTCCAGCTCAACCATCTCACGGTCCCGTGCGACCTTGGCAAGAATTGAGGCAGCAGCAATGGCCGGTTCGGACTGATCACCTTTAATCACGGTCGTAACCGAGCAATTCAAAGCCGGGGCATGAATGCCATCCACCAATACATGTTGCGGAGTAATTGTCAGTGACTCCACAGCCCGCTTCATTGCCAGTAGTGAAGCCTGCAAAATATTGAGTTCATCAATTTCAACCGGCTCGGCCCTGCCGAGTGACCAGGCCAGGGCTTTTTCTTTAATCAATGGCTCAAGCAATTCTCGGCGTTTTTCGGTGAGCTTCTTGGAGTCGGCAAGGCCATGAATGGGATTATCCGGATCCAGAATGACAGCTGCGGTCACCACGGGACCCGCCAGTGGGCCTCGACCTACTTCATCAACCCCGGCGACCAGTACAATCTCAGTCATCCTGCTCATCCAGCCTGTCCAGAATCACCTGCGCGGCATTATCCGACCCACCCGCCGGTCCCAGGGCAGTCAGCACCTGCTGTCGAATATATTCGGCCTGTGACTTAGCCTGTGGATCGGTAAGCAACGGCGTCAGATGCTGGTCCAGATTATCTACTGTGACGTCATCCTGAAGCAGTTCGGTAATGATATTGTCATTAGTGACGATATTGCAAAGCCCGACATAGGGGATTTTGACCAGATGCTTGAGAATCCGGTAACTCATCGGCGCCACGCGGTAAACAATAAGATGCGGTACCCCCATCAGGGCAATTTCCAGCGTCACGGTGCCGGAAGCAGCGACAATCGCATCACAGCTACGGATCACATCATAAAAGTCGCCGGATACCACCTTGATATCCAGCTTGGACTGCTTGAGCATCGGCTGCAGAAATGCTCTATCCAATCCCGGCGCCAGCGGTAATAACACTTCAAGATCAAAATGCCTTTGCTTAATTTTCTCCGCTGTCTGCAGCATGATCGGCAACAGGGCTTCCACTTCGCTACGGCGGCTTCCGGGAAATAAACCTAAAACCCGGTGTTCCGGGGCAAGCTCAAAATGCGCTTTGGCCTGCCCGGTACTGAGATCGGAATGCACGGCGTCGACCAGTGGATGCCCGACACAGCTCACCGGCACGCCCGCATTCTGATACAGGGTTTCTTCGAATGGGAATAACACCGCCATATGATCGACATAACGGCGAATGGTTTTCACCCGGCCCGGCCGCCAGGCCCAGACCTTGGGGCTGATGTAATACAGCACCGGAATGCCCAACTTGTGTGCCTGTTTTGCGAGTTTCAGATTAAAACCGGGATAATCGACCAGGATCAGTAAGTCCGGTTTTTCCCGGCGCAGGCGCTCGACCAGCTGATTAAAGACAGCTTTAATCTCGCGGTAGCGCTTGAGCACTTCTACCAGGCCCATCACCGCCAGTTCTCTGAAGTCGGTAAAAATCTCGGCACCGGCCTGACGCAGCGCATCACCGCCGATACCAGAGACTTCGATCTCCGGGCGCCGGGCTTTGAGCGCGGCAATCATGCGGCCGGCGTGGGCATCACCCGATGCTTCACCGGCAACAATGACAATCCGCTTAGGATCGCTCAAAACTCGTCGGCCTCGAGATAACCGGTTAATTCCAGACCGAAACCGGAGACCCCGGTCAGCTTGGTGGGCGTACCAATGACCCGCATTTTTCTGACCCCGAGATCGGCGAGGATCTGGGCGCCGACACCGAAGGTCCGTAAATCCCAGCCACCCACTGCTGACGGTGGCGTTTCCGCTTCATCTTCCAGTTGGTAACGGGCAATTTTGGCAGCCAGTTGCTTATTCTGTTCGGGCTGACGCAGCACCACCAGCACCCCTTTGCCTGCCTGCTGAATCTTCTGCATGACTTCCGGAATCGGCCAGTGACTGGGGTCACGGACTGAACCTAACAAATCGCCCAGCGGGTCGGCCATGTGTACCCGCACCAGCGTTTCTTCTTCAGCCTCAATATCGCCGTAAACCAATGCCAGATGCACCTGGCCGTTGACTGAGTCCTGATAACTATGCAGCTTAAAATCACCATAATCGGTAGGAAAATCACAGTGTGACAGTTGCTTCACAGTCATTTCATTTTCCAGCCGGTAGCTGATGAGATCGGCAATAGTGCCGATCTTGAGATTGTGGGTCTGGGCAAATTTCTCCAGATCCGGTCTCCTTGCCATGCTGCCGTCATCATTGAGAATTTCGACAATCACCGCCGCTGGTGAGCAGCCTGAGAGCTGCGCCAGGTCACAGCCGGCCTCGGTGTGGCCGGCCCGGGTCAGGACACCACCTGGCTGGGCTTTCAACGGAAAGATATGACCCGGCTGCACCAGGTCATCCGGTTTGGAGTCGGGATTGACTGCCACTTGCACGGTCAGCGCGCGATCGGCAGCGGAAATGCCTGTCGTGACACCTCTAGCGGCTTCAATTGAGACAGTAAAATTGGTCGAATACGGCGTCTGGTTATCGGAGACCATCAGCGGCAGACGCAGTTCACGGCAGCGGTCTTCAGTCAAAGTCAGACAAATCAGACCACGGCCGAAACGGGCCATAAAGTTGATGGCCTCGGGCGTCACCTTCTCGGCGGCCATGATCAGATCGCCTTCATTCTCGCGATCCTCATCATCCATGATGATAACCATCTTGCCCTGTTTCAGGTCTTCGATAATTTCAGCGGTCGAGTTGAGCTCCATCAGATAAATCCGTGTTTTTGCAGGGTATCGTGGCTGATGCCATCCTGTTTCTGTCCCGGCAACAGGCGTTCCAGGTAACGGGCAATTAAATCTACTTCCAGATTGACTACCGTGCCGGTTTTATAATCACTGATGATGGTCCATTCCATGGTGTGTGGAATGATATTGACTTCAAACCAGCCCGGTCCAACCTGGTTGACAGTGAGGCTGGTGCCATCGATACAGATTGAGCCCTTTTCGGCAATATAACGTTCCAGATTGGCCGGCACTTCAAAGCGAAACTTGACCGAACGGGCCGAAGGTTCCATCAGCGCCACCTTGCCCAGGCCATCAACATGGCCACTGACGATATGACCACCAAGCCGGTCTCCGACAGCCATTGCTTTTTCCAGGTTGACCCTGGAGCCTGGCGTTGCCTTACCCAGGCTGGTGCGATCCAGACTCTCGCGCGACACATCAAAGCTGAGCTGTTTGCCCTGGATATCCACCACGGTCAGACAGACACCATTGACAGCAATGCTGTCACCCAGTTTGACATCATCGAGAGCCAGCGTGTCGGCATCGATTTTCAGTCTCAGATCCCCGCCGCTGGGCTGGACTGACTCCACTTTACCCACGGCTGCGATTATTCCGGTAAACATGCTTGTGTTTCCTTTAAAAGGCTTCGTTGTATTCGGGGGTGGCGGTAATACGCCAGTCCTGACCGATGGCCCGCATATCAGTGATATGCAGGGAGATGTTCTGTGCCATGGTTTCCATGCCGGGCAGATGAAACACGCCGCGCGCCATATCGCCCATGATTTTGGGGGCCATGTAAATCACCAGTTCATCGATGAGACCGGCTTTAAGTAAAGCGCCGTTAAGTACGCCACCCGCTTCTACCATCAACTCGTTGATTTCACGCTGAGCCAGCACCGCCATCAGGGCATTGAGATCGATAATATCGCCATCGCCCGGCAACAGCACGGTATCGGTATTGTGCGGTGAGGGTTTATCGACCGCGGTTGCCAGTAACACTCTGTCCTGACTCAGAAGGCGGGCATCGGCGGGTATACGCATCTGCCCATCTACAACAATACGTAGCGGCTGTCTGATTTTCTGTCCCTCAGGATACCAGTCAGAATGACCTTGGTGTGGCCGCACATTGAGCAGCGGATCATCAGTCAGAATCGTGCCGATGCCGGTCAGAATGCCACTACTGCGGGCGCGTAGTTTCTGAACATCATTTCTGGCCTCCGGGCCGGTAATCCATTTACTCTCTCCGGATGCCATCGCAGTGCGACCATCAAGGCTCATCGCCAGTTTGCTGCGGATATAGGGTCGGCCGATACGCATCCGCTGACAGAAACCGGGATTCAGTTTTTCTGACTGGGCACTGAGAATATCGGTATGCACTTCGATACCGGCCTCGCGCAGTCGCTCGATACCGGTGCCGGACACTACCGGATTAGGGTCTGTCATAGACACAAAAACGCGCTTAACCATAGCATTGATTAGCGCTTCTACACAGGGCGGCGTACGGCCAAAATGGCTGCAGGGTTCCAGGGTGACATAACAATCAGCGCCTTCGGCCTTTCCGCCTGCCTGATAGAGTGCATTGACTTCGGCATGGCCTTCACCGGCACGCATATGCCAGCCTTCAGCGATGATCTGATCGTTTTTGACCAGCACACAGCCAACCCGGGGATTGGGGTCGGTTGTATACAGGCCACGTTCGGCCAGTTGAATGGCTCTCGCCATATAATGTTCAGGTGTCGACATGACAATCTCTTGCTGAACCGGTTGCCTCGGCGAATTTTTATTATGCCTGATAACGAAGCCCCTGACGCTATCAGCGAAACGGGTTTATTTCTTATCGGTGTCCGGCTCGGTCTGACTTTCCATCCGCTCGATTTCCTCGCGGAAGGCATTGACGTCCTGGAAGCTGCGATAGACTGAGGCAAAGCGCACATAGGCCACTTCATCCAGTTCCCGCAGGGCATCCATCACCCAGTCGCCCACCAGGCGGCTGTCCACCTCACGTTCCCCGGTCGCCCACAGGCGGCGGGTGATGCCTTTCACCGCAGTATCGACATCATCAATACTGACAGGTCGTTTTTCCAAAGCCCGCATGATGCCGGCCCGCAGCTTGTTTTCATCAAACAACTCGCGGGAACGGTCGCGTTTAATCAGTCTGGGCAGACTGAGTTCAGCGGTTTCATAGGTGGTGAAGCGCTCATTACACTCGACGCACATACGCCGCCGGCGGATGGCATCGCCCTCCGCCGACAGCCGTGAGTCAACGACCTTGGAATCATCAGCACCACAAAACGGACAGCGCATCAGTTAAATCTTAGCTGTAAACAGGCAGACGATCACAAACAGCCACGACCTTGGCTTTCACTTCGTTGATGACGTCGTCGCTGCCTTTGGCTTCAATGACATCACACATCCAGTTCGCCAGGTCACGACATTCCGCTTCCTTGAAACCGCGGGTGGTGACAGCCGGCGTACCGACACGGATACCGGAAGTCACAAACGGTGACTGGGGATCATTTGGTACCGCATTTTTGTTGACGGTGATATGCGCGTTACCCAGCCAGGCGTCGACTTCCTTGCCAGTCAGGCCGGCTTCGATAAAGCTGACCAGGAAAAGATGGTCATCAGTGCCATCAGAGACGACGTCATAACCACGGCTCATGAAGACTTCAGCCATGACGCGGGCATTCTTGATGACCTGCTCCTGATAGCTCTTGAACTCCGGCAGCATGGCTTCTTTGAAAGCGACCGCTTTCGCTGCAATCACGTGCATTAATGGGCCACCCTGGAAACCGGGGAAAACGGCTGAATTCAATTTTTTCTCGATTTCAGGATTGGCTTTAGCCAGAATCAGACCACCGCGCGGACCGCGCAGGGTTTTATGGGTCGTTGTGGTGGTGACATCAGCAATCTGAACCGGATTAGGATACAGGCCTGCTGCGACCAGACCGGCGATGTGCGCCATATCAACCAGCAGGTAGGCACCCACTGAATCAGCGATATCACGGAATTTCTGCCAGTCGATAACACGGGAATAAGCTGAGAAACCAGCGACGATGAGCTTGGGCTGATGTTCTTTGGCCAGGCCGGCGACTTCATCATAGTCGATTTCACCGGTTTCGGTATTGATGCCATAGGACACGGAGTTATAGATTTTACCGGAAGCACTGACTTTGGCACCGTGAGTGAGGTGACCGCCATGAGCCAGACTCATACCCAGAATGGTGTCGCCCGGTTGCAGCAGTGCGAGGTAAACTGCAGCGTTCGCCTGTGAGCCCGAATGGGGCTGAACATTGGCATAATCAGCACCGAACAGTTCCTTGGCACGGGCAATGGCGATATCTTCAACGGTATCAACATGTTCACAGCCGCCGTAATAGCGCTTGCCGGGATAGCCTTCTGCGTATTTGTTAGTCAAAGACGAGCCCTGCGCTTCCATTACACGCGGGCTGGTGTAGTTTTCAGAAGCGATCAGTTCAATATGATCTTCCTGACGCTTGTCTTCGGCTGCAATCGCGTTGAACACTTCATCGTCAAAACCAGCGATGCTCATGTTTTTCTTGTACACCGTAATCCCCTGTGTCTGATATAAAATGGGACCTTATTCTATCTCACAAAGCAGCCGTCATCTATGGCATAGTGACAGTTTTATTCGAACGAGGATTTGCTTGTAGATTATGAAAATCGGATTAATCGGCACAGGCCTGATGGGACAAGCGCTGGCAACGCATTTGCTGGCCGAGAACCAACCGTTGATGGTGTATAACCGCAGCCCGGAAAAGAGCGAAGAATTACAGGAACGCGGCGCCGAAGTGGCAGCCAGCGCACAACAGGTTGTAGAAGCCTGTGATATCTGTCTGCTGTTCCTGAGTGATGCCGAAGCGATTCAGATGGTACTGGACTCGATCGATACGGCTGCTTTCAAAGACACGCTGCTCATCCAGATGGGCACGATTGCCCCCGAAGAATCACGACATTTTGCTGAACTCGTCCACAGCCAGAAAGGCCGCTATCTGGAATGCCCGGTACTGGGTAGTCTGCCAGAGGCCCGCAGCGGCAAACTCATCCTGATGGCCGGTGGTAGTGAGCAGAATTTTAAGACCGCCCTGCCTGTGCTCGAATTGATCGGCAAGGAGCCTCAGCACATCGGCAGCGTCGGTCAAGGGGCCACAGTAAAACTGGCCATGAATCAGTTGATCGCAGGACTTACCGCCAGCTTTGCGTTGAGCTTGGCCCTGGTTGAAAAAGAAGGCATAGAAACCGAACAGTTTATGAAGATTGTCCGTGACAGCGCACTGTATGCCCCGACTTTCGATAAGAAACTCAGCCGCATGCTCGAGCGCGATTTTGATAATCCCAATTTCCCCACCAAGCATCTTGCCAAAGACACCCGTTTGTTTTTGTCTGTGGCTGAGGAGCTGGGACTCGATACCAGCGCCTTACAGGGAATCGAAAGTCTGCTGCAGAAAACCTTGGAGATGGGGCTCGACAATACCGATTATTCGGCACTCATGGCGGCTGTGTCGCCGAAACAGAAATAACCCGTAGACTGATCTTCTCTGGATACAAAAAAGCCCTCTTTCGAGGGCTTTTCTTTAAACCTGAAACAGGTCGCGGCGAATAATCGTCTCGCGGCGGTCCGGGCCGGTTGAAATAATATCAATCGGTACCCCGGCCAGACTTTCCACTTTTTCAATGTAGGCACGCGCATTGGCCGGCAACTGATCATATTCGGTGACACCCAGGGTTGATTCCTGCCAGCCCGGCATATCGACATAAACCGGCTTGCAACCCTCGAACTCATCAGCACTCAACGGCAGAATATCGACCGGTTCACCGTCTTTTTCATAAGCCACGCAGAGACGGATGGTCTCCAGACCATCAAGCACATCGAGCTTGGTCAGACAGAGACCGGTGATACTGTTGATCCAGCTGGCACGATTCAACGCCACCATGTCGAGCCAGCCGCAACGACGGTCACGACCTGTGGTAGAACCTTTTTCCATGCCTTTTTCGGCCAGGTGTTTACCGACTTCGTCGAACAGTTCTGACGGGAATGGACCGCCGCCAACACGGGTGGCATAGGCTTTGGTAATGCCCAGCACATAATCTATGTGGCAAGGACCTACGCCAGCACCGGTAGCGCTGCCGCCTGCGGTGGTATTGGATGATGTCACATAAGGATAGGTACCGTGATCGATATCCAGCAAGGCGCCCTGCGCGCCCTCGAACATCACGTTTTCACCGGCTTCATAATAAGCCTGCAGCATTGCCGGAATATCGGCAATCAGCGGTAGAATGACTTCGCGCATGGCCAGTGTATCTTCCAGCACTTTGTCATAACTGACCGGTTCCACTTCGTAATAATTAACCAGGGAAAAGTTATGGAACTCAATGACTTCTTTGAGCTTTTCGGCAAAGACTTTTTCGTCCAGCAGGTCACCCACACGCAGTCCGCGACGGCCGACTTTGTCTTCATAGGCAGGACCGATACCGCGACCGGTCGTGCCGATAGCGGCTTTACCACGGCGCGACTCACGGGCCTGATCCAAGGCAATGTGATAAGGCAGGATCAACGGACAGGCGGCACTGATTTTAAGGCGTTCACGCACAGGTACACCGTTGGCTTCCAGCTCTGTCATTTCTTTAAGCAGCGCTTCAGGGCATAAAACCACACCATTACCAATCAGACACTGTACATTTTCACGCAGGATGCCCGATGGAATCAGATGCAGAATGGTTTTCTTGCCATCAATTACCAGGGTATGGCCGGCATTATGCCCGCCCTGGAAGCGCACCACAGCGGAGACATTATCGGTCAGCAGGTCAACCAGCTTACCTTTACCTTCATCACCCCACTGGGAGCCAATTACTACAATATTTCTAGCCACGAGTTTGTGTTCCTGTTTCGGTCACTTGCCAGTGACCCGCTTGTTTAATCAATGTATGAGTTGTTGAAATGTCAGTGCCAGGCATTTGATAAATCACCACTTTGCCGTCATTTCGCAGTGAGGCCACCATCTCTTCCAATGCCGGATCATCCTGCCATTCGACGGAGATAGATTCTCCCCGGCAGGCATTATCCGCTGTTGGCAACAAGGTGGCGATTTTTTTCAGGTCCATGCTGAAACCGGTGGCAGGCTGAGCATGGCCAAAATGTTCGCCGATGTCGTCATAGCGGCCACCGGCGGCGATCGATTGGGCAGATCCCGGTTTATAAGCAGCAAATACGACACCGGTGTGATAGTGATAACCGCGCAATTCTGCGAGATCAAAGTTAATCGCAATGTCAGGAATACGCTGAGTCAGCATCTCATTGATACGCATCAGTGTATCCAGGGCTTGCTGAACAGAGTCTGGTGCTTTTGCAAGCTGTTGCTTGGCACTGGCCAGTATGCTGGCATCACCATTGAGTTCAGCCAGTGCCAGTAACATTTGACGGGCATCATCAGCGAGTTGATATTGCGTCAGCAGAGTCTCGATTTCGGCAGCCGCTTTACGTTGCAGCGCAGAGAACAGTTCCTGTTCCTGAGTGGCATCGAGTCCGGCATAGCTGGCAAGACCACGGTAGATACCGACATGACCGATATCCAGTGCCACTGAGCTGACAGCCCCTGTCACCATCAGCAAGTCCACCATTAACTGAATGCTCTCGACATCACTTTCTGGACCGGCATGACCATAGATTTCAGCACCAAGCTGAATCGGATTGCGAGAACTGGCCTGCCCTTCCGGCAAGGTGTGTAGCACACTGCCAATGTAGCATAGACGCAATACATCAGACTGACCGCGCATTTTGTGGGCAGCGATACGGGCCACTTGCGGCGTCATATCGGCACGAATGCCAAGCATACGACCGGACATCTGATCAGTGAGTTTGAAGGTCTGAATGTCCAGGGTTTTGGCGGTCCCGGTCAGCAGTGAATCCAGGTACTCAACCAATGGTGGTACAACCAGTTGATAGCCCCAGCTGCGCATCCGATCAACCAGTGCCCGGTGCAGGCATTCCAGTTGTGAGGCTTCCTCTGGCAACAGTTCATCGATGCCTTCAGGCAGCAGCCAACTCTCTTTGATAGTCATGTCGAGTTAATTAATCCAGTACAAAAAAATCAGGCCGGCGAGCATGCTGAAAAAACCGATCAGACGAACCTGCCTGTCTGGCATCGCGGCCATTTGTAGTAAAGCCCGTTTAAATTTCTGCGGGCTGAGAAATGGCATGATGCCCTCGATGATGAGCATCAATGCCATTGCCACCCAGAGACTGTGCAACAGCTCCGGGTTCACTGCGTAAACTGATCAGCGTCGTTAAAGCGTTTGAAAAAGTCGCCTGTGGGTTCGATAACCAGCATGTCGTCACCTTTAAATACATTCTGATAGGCACTCAAGCGACGATAGAGTGAATAGAAGTCTTCGTTGGCGCCATAAGCATCTGCATAAATTTCGGTGGCGCGGGCATCACCCTGGCCACGAATCTGCTCAGCTTCACTTCTGGCTTCTGCCAGAATAACGGCACGCTGGCGGTCCGCATCAGAACGAATCTCTTCAGCCTTCTCAGCACCCTGTGAACGCAGCTCTTTTGCGACCCGCTCACGTTCCGCTTCCATACGGGTGTATACAGACGTACTCACTTCTGATGGCAGATCAATTCGTTTGATACGCACATTAGAGATGGCGATACCAAATCCTTCTGCAACACGATTGGCTTCTTTCAGAATATCCTGCACCATGCTGACCCGGTCACCAGACACCACTTCCTGGATGGTGCGACGACCAAATTCGCCACGCAGTCCATCCTTGATAATTTGCGACAAACGCAACGCGGCACGTTCCTGATCGCCCCCCATTGAGGTCAGATAAGTGCCAACATCCTCGATGCGCCAGAGTATGAAAGAGTCGACGATCACATTTTTCTTTTCGCCGGTCAGGTACCGCGCAGGTTGCGCATCCAGCGCCATCTCACGCGCTTCAAACTTACGCACATTGGTTACAAATGGCATTTTAAAATGCAGGCCAGGATCAAAGTCAGTCCTTTCTATCTGACCCAGTCTGAGCAGAACGGCTTTTTCACGCTCATCCACAATAAACAGCGATGAGCTCAGGGTGATCAGGGCCAGTACGACCAGCACCAGAATCAGCGTCATACGTGAACTCATTTAGCGACCTCCTCTGCTGCGAACGTCATCACGTGACGCGCTGCTTGATGTGGAACTGTTGTTGTTAGATGAATTCGGATAACTAAATTCATCCAGATTCAGACGGGCCGGATTGCTGCTTGAACCACGCATACGATCCAATGGCAAATACAGCACATTGCTGCCGCCATTCTCAACATCCACCATCACTTTCTGACTACGTGAATACACTGATTCCATGGCATCCAGATAGAGACGTTCAGTGGTGATAGCCGGTGCCTTGTTGTATTCCTGCATGACCTGGGTAAAGCGGCTGGCATCACCCTCCGCCTTGGCCACTACCTGGCTCTTGTAGGCTTCAGCTTCCTGGAGGATACGGAATGCCTGCCCCCTGGCTTTCGGCAGGATGTCATTAGCATAGGCTTCTGCCTGATTGATCTGACGCACTTCGTCCTCACGAGCTTTGACCACGTCGGCAAAGGCTGACTGAACCTGCTCAGGAGGCTGGACGTCCTGCATATTGACACTGGTCACCAACAGACCGGCATCGTGCGCATCCAGCATTGACTGCAGCAGTTGTTCCGTACTGTTGGCAATGGCGCTACGCCCTTCAGTCAGAACGAAATCCATTTTCGAGCGGCCCACGGTTTCACGCACCGCACTCTCCATCATCTGACGCAGAATAATGTCCGGATTTCGTACGTTAAACAGATACTTGGCAGCATCCTGCACCCGATACTGAACCGCGATTTTCAGGTCGATAATGTTTTCGTCCATCGTCAACATCAGGGATTCAGAGGGAATCGAATTGGTGCTGGCGACGCCAGTCGAGCGATAACCGATTTCAGCGGTTCTGATTTCTTCGACGTTAACAATCTCGACCTTGTCGATGGGATAAGGCAAATGCCAGTGCGGCCCCGGCATCGCGGTTGAATGATACTGACCAAAACGAAGTACCACGCCGCGCTCCGGCGCTTCGACAATATAGATACCAGACAGCATCCAGACGATAAATGCAATGAGTGCAATCAGGCCAATACCGAATGAACCCTGTGAGGAACGGTTATTGTCACCTGAACCACCACCTTTACCACCAAACATACCGCCCAGTTTTTGTTGCATTTTACGGACGACTTCGTCCAGATCGGGTGGCCCATCTTTACCACGATTACCCCACGGGTCTTTACCACCGTTGCCGGGTTCATTCCAAGCCATGTAGCTCTCCAAAATGAGAAAAGAGATTTACTTCCAAAACGACTATTTTACGGAGATGGGCGGCATACGCAACCAAAACCCATCCTTAAGTCAGATACTGAGACTCTTCCAAGTGCGGAAAATATTCCTGCAGCGCCTGACGCAGTAATTCAAGGCCCTCACCGGTTCTGGCCGAGAGCCAAATCCTCTCAATGTCACCGTCGGCATTGCGCTCAATTCGCGGCTTCATGCCTTCGACCTTGTCGATTTTGTTGTAGACAATCAACTGCGGCACTTCGTCCGCTTCAATTTGCTGCAGCACATCATTCACATGGTGCATCAGATCATCACGATCACTGGCCGCGCAATCGACGATGTGCAATAGCAGGGCCGCATCACGGGTTTCTTCCAGCGTGGAGCTGAAAGACTCAACCAGATCATGAGGCAATTCGCGGATAAACCCAACCGTATCAGCTAAGATCAGCATTTCTGTATCGTGTAGTTTGACCCGCCGCAACGTGGGGTCCAGAGTGGCAAACAGTCGGTCATCGGCATACACCTTTGCCGAGGTGATTTTGTTGAACAATGTCGACTTGCCGACATTGGTATACCCCACCAGTGAGACCACCGGAATGCCACCACGACTGCGAGAGCGTCTGCCCTGTTCGCGTTGAGAACGGACTTTATCCAGCTTCTTCTTTAAGGTTTTGATCCGCTGCCCCAGCAAGCGTCGGTCAGTTTCCAGCTGGGTTTCACCAGGACCACGCAGACCGATACCACCTTTCTGTCTTTCAAGGTGAGTCCAGCCCCGCACCAGCCGGGTCGACATATGCTGAAGCTGGGCCAGCTCGACCTGGAGCTTGCCTTCGTGTGAACGTGCACGACGCGCGAAAATATCCAGAATCAGTCCAGTCCGCCCCAGAACACGGCATTTAAGCCGTTGCTCCAGATTGCGTTCCTGACTGGGAGACAGTTCATGGTTGAAAATCACCAATGCCGCGTGAGATGCCGCGACATAGTCGGCTATTTCATCGACTTTACCACTACCGGCAAAGTACTTAGGATCGGGGCGGTGTCTTTTTCCCTGAACGATGGCGGCAATATTGGCGCCAGTGCCGCCAACCAGCTCCTGGAATTCCTCCAGGGATTCGTCATAGTTGGGGTCATTGAAGTTGAGATAAACAAGAACAACAGCTTCCTGGTTCGATGAATCGTCAAAAGCGGCCTTACTATCGGGACGATCAAACAATCAATGTGCTCCTATTCTTCCTGACTGTAGTTGACATTACGTGCTGGCACAATCGTGGAAATGGCGTGTTTGTAGACCATTTGATTGACTGAATTTTTCAGCAGAATCACAAATTGGTCGAATGAGTCAATTTGACCCTGTAATTTAATGCCATTAACCAGGTAAATCGAAACGGGGATGTTTTCACGACGTAATGCATTTAAAAATGGATCTTGAAGGGTTTGCGCTTTGGCCATTATCTGCTCCAGATATTGTTATTATTGTTGAAAATCACCTGCCAATGTTTCATTCTAAAAGCCCTAGCGGAATCGTCAAGCATTATTCTGTAATTGTGTGACTTGCATCGTCAGATAATGGTTCACGTCATCCAGCGGCAAGGATTGACCACTGTCAAACCAAACACCATCTTGCTGTGCGCGTAACCAGGTAATTTGTCTTTTCGCCATCTGTCGCGTTGCCACGATCGCCTTGTAAATGAATGTTTCCATATCGCATTCACCACTGAGATAAGACCAGGCCTGACGATAGCCCACAGCACGAATTGAAGGCAGTCCGGGATGGCAATCCTCCCGTTCGAAGAGCCTCTCTACTTCAGCAAGAAACCCTTTATCGACCATCTCTTGGTAGCGTCTGGCAATACGCTCGTGTAAAACTGCGCGTTCGAAAGGCGCCAGAATGATTTTGCATACCTTGTATGGCAACGTTTCTCCCTGCTCTGATGTCAATTCAGTCAGGCTCTTTCCGGTCAGTTGATAAACTTCGAGCGCGCGTTGCAGCCGCTGAGGATCATTCACATGGATTCGGGCGGCTGCAACGGGGTCCACTGCCGCCAGACGCTGATGCAAATAGCCTGTCCCAAACTCAGCGGCCTCGGCATCCAGCTTAGCTCTGACTGACGCATCGGCTGATGGCAGTTTCGACATGCCTTTTTGAAGCGCGTTAAAGTAAAGCATGGTGCCACCGACCAGTAACGGCACTCTGCCACGGGAGGTAATGTCGGCCATCAAAGCCAGCGCATCATCGCGAAAACGTCCTGCTGAATAGGCCTCGGTCGGGTCCAGAATATCAACCAGATGGTGGGGGAACTGCTTAAGGATGTCGCTAGCGGGTTTGGCGGTACCGATGTCCATACCTCGATACACCAATGCTGAATCCACGCTGATAATTTCTACGGGATAACGTTTGGCCAGCTCCAGCGCCAGATCGGTTTTACCCGCTGCCGTCGGCCCCATGATGAAGATGGCCGGCGGCAATGTGTCCTGCATAGCCAGTCCTGTTTAGCCCTGCTTCATCATGTCGAAGAACTCGGCATTGGTCTTGGTCGACTTAAGCCGGTCCATCATGAATTCCATAGCTTCGACCGGTTCCATTTGAGAGATCAGCTTTCTGAGAATCCACAGTTTCTGCAAATCATCTTCAGAAGTCAGCAGTTCTTCACGACGCGTGCCAGAGCGTGTGACATTGATAGCCGGATAAATACGGCGATCAGCCAGCTTGCGTTCAAGCAGCACTTCCATGTTACCCGTGCCTTTGAACTCCTCAAAGATAACCTCATCCATCCGTGAGCCGGTTTCGATCAGCGCGGTAGCGATAATGGTCAGGCTGCCGCCTTCTTCGATATTACGTGCTGCACCGAAGAAACGCTTTGGACGCTGCAGTGCGTTGGCGTCGACACCACCGGTCAGCACTTTACCTGAGGAAGGTGCAACAGTGTTGTAGGCACGTGCCAGACGAGTAATGGAGTCGAGCAGAATGACGACATCATGTTTGTGTTCAACCAGGCGTTTGGCCTTTTCAATGACCATTTCTGCCACCTGAACATGACGCGCTGCAGGTTCATCAAATGTACTGGAAACCACTTCACCACGTACAGAACGCGCCATTTCAGTCACTTCTTCCGGACGTTCGTCGATCAGCAAAACAATCAGATCACTGTCCGGATAATTGGCCGCAATTGACTGGGCCAGAGACTGCAGAATCATGGTCTTGCCGGATTTAGGCGGGGCCACGATAAGACCACGCTGACCCTTACCGATTGGCGCGGCCAGATCAATAATACGTGGGGTTAAATCTTCGGTACTGCCGTTACCACGCTCAAGCGAGTAGCGTTCATTGGCGAACAGTGGCGTGAGGTTTTCAAAGGGAACTTTGTTCTTGGACTTGTCCGGTTTTTCAAAGTTGATTTCTTCAACTTTGACTAGCGCAAAATAGCGTTCACTATCTTTTGGCGGCCTGATTTTACCTTTAATCGTGTCGCCGGTACGCAGGTGGAAACGTCGAATCTGACTGGGTGATACATACACATCGTCCGGACCAGCGACATAGGAGTCTTCCGGGGAGCGAAGGAAACCAAAACCATCTGGTAATAATTCTAAGACCCCGGTAGTGACGACGTCTTCGCCCTGTTTGGAGTGGGCTTTGACTATCGCGAAGATTAATTCTTGTTTTCTGTTCCTGGCGAGGCCCTCTAGATTCATGGAAAGGGCAAGATCCATCAATTCAGCAGCAGACTGCTTTTTCAATTCTGTCAGATTCATGTATTACCTGATTGGGATTTTTTGATATAGAACAACCTTGAGAACGCCACAGTATGGGCGCTGATATGTACTAACGGGGAGGGGTTTTCGAAAAAACTGTTGGCAAGCATAGCAGCTCGGGATCCGGGCGTCCAGTATTTGGGTGAAAATATTCTCTTTTTTGTTGTCTAGACCTATGGCATGTGGCAGGAGCATATATTGTTGCCTGCAAAATGAACCATATGCCGCCCTAGATAACTAACAGGACAATGAACTCACAGCAATCCACTGAAATGAATTTATCTGTTTGAAATGGGTCAGACAAAACAAATGACCAGTAATCAAGAGTATGACAAAAGAGTCCTCGTCCAAGTGTTCGCACTAACAACAATCAGGAAATAAATTGATGACTCAACGACTGCCCACGCCTTACTTCCTCAAGACTTTTCGCAGTGATCAGACTATCAACCACTGGCCTATCCACTTCGCCATTATCCCATCAGCTTCTAATCACCAAACAGAGCAAGAGAGAGAATTACAGCATCTTAGGAAGCATTATTCCTGGGTACGCTGCTTAACCCTACATGATGCTGACGCAGAACACGGACAAAACTGCTGGGCTGTCAACATGGGATGGCAACAGGCTTGCCAGACTGGTATAGAATTCGGTCAGGAAGCAATATTTTATGTTTCTGATAATACCTTATCTGTCACCTTTTGTGATGAGCGCAGGAAACCCTTTATTGTGGATGGATTTTTGAAACGATATCGGGTCCGGGAGAAAAATGTGACCCGCGCAAGCATGTAATCATGAATCCACCCCGAGGTTTGTCTGCATGACATAACTATCAGGGAATGAAAAAGCCTGGCAGTGACCTACTTTATCAGCCACATCCCTGTGGCTGACCCTACGGGCTCCCTTCGGTCGTGCAAAAACATTCCTGATGTTTTTGTCACTCCGTTCAAGTAGGTCACACTTCCTAAATTTCAAATAATAAAAAAGGCCACCCCTATCGGAGTGGCCTTTTCTATTATATTAAAGCCTGGCAGTGACCTACTTTCACATGGGAACT
>NZ_JAPDMS010000009.1 GCF_026319365.1 Methylophaga sp. OBS1
TGCTGCCATCTACTGCGCCTTTTTTAAGTTTGCCTCTGGGTTCGCCCCGCTCGGCATCATAGGCCGGCAATACGGTGTCCTGGTCGTACATGACGCCTTGAAGCCTCGCATAGGGGCAGAGCCAGAAACAGACCTGCTCACGCATAAAGCCGGCAAAGCCGTAGGTGAAAACACCGAAGACGGCTATCGCACCCCACACCGGTATCGGGGCTTGCAGGGTGATAATCTCGACCCAGTTCTGGTAGGCATCGGTAAACCAGTTGGTGAAGCTGATGCCGGTAAGCAGGGCTATCGCTATCCAGAGGCTGTGTTTGGTGAGTACACGCCAGGTTTTATCCAGTGTCCACGGGGCTTGTTTGAATTTGTGCGCCTTTTGCGGGGTGTCACCTTCGAGTTTGGTTTCGATATAGGTGTAGATATCGGTCCAGACGGTCTGGAAACAGAAGTAGCCACAAAAGACGCGACCGGCCACGCTGGTGACCGCTGCCAACAGTATCGCGAAAAACAGCAGGGTCAGGGACAGCATCCAGATGTCCTGAGGAAATACGGTCAGGTCAAAAAAGCGGAACTGGCGGTCGGGGATATCAAACAGAATCGCCTGCTGACCGTCCCAACGCAGGTAGGGCACCAGAAAAAACAGTGACCACACTGACATGCCCATCCATTTGCGCAGGCGAAATCGCCCTTTCAGCCGCTTCGCCACCACCTTTTCTTCCCCGGTGTTGATGTGCCAGTCGGCGACTTCTTCGTAAATTGCATTGGTATCGTTTGCTGTGGTGGCTTGCTGCTCGGCCATGTGGTCCCCTGCCATTTGCTGATACGACTTAATATTAGTGTTTTCTGATATTAATGTGTGATAAAAAAGCCGACACCGGGCCGGCTTTTCATCCATCAATAGACATTAATCGTTTTCGTTATCGTCACCCATCTGTCTCATGATCCGATAGGCGATCACGCCAACGACAATAATCGCAACAACCACACTGGCAATAGAGCCAATAACGACTGCATCAAATCCCATCTTGCTTCCTCCTGAGGAATTCGGGTGACCCTGGTGTGATCAGGGCCACCTTACTCATACTACTGACCACCACCAAACTGGTGAACGTAAACTGCGAGCTTCTTGATTTCAGTCTCAGTCAAACGCTCAGTTTCAGTACCATCATATTCGGGCTCTTCATCCCATTTCAGTGCTTCCAGTTTCACTGCCAGCTTTTCATTCCAGCCTGGCATGACCGCAACACGGGTTTTAGGATCCGATGGATCATTGACACCGTGCAGGATGGTGTAGCGAATTTCTTCGGGCTCCCCGGAGAAACGCCAAATCTGGTCAGTCAGATTAGCTGAACCCAAGGCATGAATACCTTTACCATCAGCACCGTGGCAGCCGACACAGCCTTTATCATTAAACAGTTTCCAGCCAGCTTCCGTCGCTTTGCCTTCAGCAGCATTAACCACAAACTGAACCAGGCCATCGACCTCTTCGGGTTTCAGGGTATCTTTGTGTGCCATCATCATGCCCTGACGACCTTTCGCCAGTGTTTCCACGATAGTGTTCACATCACCACCATAGAGCCAGTCATCATCGGCCAGAATCGGATAACCCGAACCCGGCGCAGGAATACCACCAGTACCGTGACAGGCAGCACAGTTGTCACCATAAAGCACTTTACTGGAACCGACTGCGTAGTTGCGCATGTCCTGATCAGCCAGAATTTCCTCGGCGGTCATAGCGGCCAGTTTTTCCTCAAAAGGGGCACGCTTGGCTTCGACTTCGGCCAGGTTTTCCTTGTACTCCTTAATCATGGTCCAGCCCAGCAGGCCCTTTGTGCTCTCATTAATCAGCGGCAATGACGGGTACAGGATGAAGTACACCAGCACCAGCAGACCGCTCAGATAGAGGGCGTTGGTCCACCAGCGCGGTGGGGGATTCTCCAGCTCTCTGATACCATCCCATTCGTGTCCAGTATCAGACACCTCATTAGGATTCTTCTTGTTATCAGCCATCTTTTTTCTCCGAATTTGTCTCGTCTTCGTCATCCAGCGGCATGGAACGGTGGGACTCAATCTTGTCTTTGTTTTTCGGGTTCAGCACCCAGAAATACAGCCCAACCATCAGTAGAAAGATCACTACTGTAAATACCAGGCCGAACCAGTCGGTTCCCGTCATCGCGCTCCAATCAGTATGAAAATACTCTTGAAGTTTACTCACGATAATCTCTGCCCGGCTCGAATTTCACCATGGTGCCCAATACTTGCAGATAGGCCACCATGGCTTCCATTTCAGTTTTACCCTCAACGGCTTCTGCAGCACCTGCAATTTGCTCATCGGTGTAGGGCACACCCAGCGCTTTCATTGCACGCAGACGTTTTTCCATGCCTTCACCGTCAATTGTGGCATCGTGCAGCCACGGATAGCTTGGCATGACGGATTCAGGCACGACTGAGCGGGGATCTTCCAGATGCTGAATATGCCAGGCATCAGAATATTTGCCGCCTACACGGGCCAGGTCAGGACCAGTCCGTTTTGACCCCCACTGGAATGGATGGTCATATTTGGATTCAACAGCTAATGAGTAATGACCGTAACGGTCTTTCTCATCACGGAAGGGACGGACCATCTGAGAGTGACACAGATAGCAACCTTCACGCTGATAGATATCACGGCCAGCCAATTCCAGTGCTGTGTATGGCCGCACACCTTTCAGCTCTTCATACTCTGGAAAGACATCATCTTCAAATGTCGTATCCAGATAGAACAACGGAACGATTTCGACAATACCGCCTACCGAGACGACCAGCGCTGTTGCCAACACCAGTGCCCAGATATTTTTCTCCAGTTTCTCCTGGAAGGTAACTGGTTTATTAGAATTATGATCAGACATTCCAGTCTCCTTAAATATTAGCCGCAGTCGCCATTTCGGCTGACGGTTTGGCAATCGCGCGACGAATGGTCACAGTGACGTTAAACAACATAACGCAGGCACCCAGGAAGAAAATCAGGCCACCAACAGCACGCATCGCATAGTAGGGATGCATTTGAGCGACAGATTCCACGAAGGTGTAAGCCAGGTTGCCGTATTCGTCATAGGCACGCCACATCAGACCCTGCATGATGCCTGATACCCACATCGCAGTGATGTAGACCGCGGTACCGATGGTCGCCATCCAGAAGTGAATATTGACCAGGCGTACTGAATACATGGTGGTGCCCCACATACGCTCGACCATGTGGTAGAGCGCACCGATGGATACCATTGCTACCCAACCCAGTGCACCGGAGTGGACGTGACCGATAGTCCAGTCAGTGTAGTGAGACAGCGCATTCACGGTTTTTGACGACATCACCGGACCTTCAAAGGTGGACATCGCGTAGAAAGCCAGCGACACAATCAGGAAACGCAGAATGTAATCGGTGCGCAGCTTGTCCCAGGCACCGGACAGCGTAAACATACCGTTGATCGCACCACCCCAGGATGGAATGATCATCGCCAGAGAGATGGCCGCACCCAACGAACCGGTCCAGTCAGGCAGTGCAGTGTATTGCAGATGGTGAGCACCCAGCCAGACATAACCGAAGACCAGTGCCCAGAAGTGAATCACTGACAACCGGTAGGAATAAACCGGACGATTAGCCTGCTTGGGAACAAAGTAGTACATGATGCCCAGGAAGCCCGCTGTCAGGAAAAAGCCCACCGCGTTATGGCCCCACCACCATTGAATCATCGCATCCTGAACACCGGAGAAGATGGAATAAGACTTAAACAACTCTACCGGGATCGCCAGGCTGTTGACCACGTGCAGATAGGTGATCATGATCATCATGGCCAGGAAGAACCAGTTGGCCACATAGATATGTGAGACCTTACGGATCGAAATGGTCATGATGAAGTTGAAGGTGTAAGCCAGCCAGACAGCCGCAATCAGAATATCGATTGGCCATTCCAGTTCAGCATATTCTTTGGATTGGGTATAACCCAGCGGCAGGGTAATGACCGCAGCGAGAATAACCAGATTCCAACCCCAAAAGGTGAACCAGGCCATTTTGTCGCTCCACAGGCGTGTGCCACAGGTACGCTGAACGATGTAATAGGCCGTCGCCATCAGCGTTGAACCACCAAATGCAAAAATAACTGCATTGGTATGCACCGGACGCAGACGTCCGAAGCTAATGTAGGGATTGTCGAAATTCAAAACCGGCCAGGCCAGTTCTGAAGCGATATAAACACCGACACCGGTGCCGATGACCAAGTAGACACACGCCATATAGGCGAACCACTTGACCACCTGATAGTTATACTGCTGTTGTTCCGCTTGCATAGCGACCACACCTTCTCTCTTTGGAAAACTCTCTCTCAGTCCCATTATTTATTTTCTTGGGACCAGGACCCTTTTCATTACGCCTTTATAAATAAAGCATGCTGAATTTTACCTGAACGCGTCACAATTCATGGATCGGATCACTTGATCTGGATCAATGATTTGGTCAAATGCATTATCAGTCGGGCAAATGCCTTATTTATTCTGCGTAACCGGGAATTTTCCTAAGAACCATATGAGTGGTCAAGTTCTGACCAGATGCCGAGCGTCATCTTTCTATCAGTGCGCTAAATAAAACAGCGACTTAGCCAAGCCAGTTAAGAAAAAATCAATGAATCGAAGCGGCATATTTGGGGATGTTGCGGTCAAACTGCGAATCGAATCACACGGCCTCAAAACAGACTGCGATGACCACTTTACGCTGTTCGCTGACCAGCAGATTAAAAGTACGGCAGGCGGCGCCCAGATCCATGAATTCAACACCGATCTGCGCTTGCATGAAATGGCTGGCAATTTTCTGATATTCAATGCAGAGACCGGATCCGGTTGCAAATAAAATGACTTCCGGATCCAGTTTCTTGAGTTCGGCCAGTTGTTCAGCCGAAATATTGACAATCTCCGTCACCGGCCAGTCGTTGATGATCTGATTGCGGGTGAGGATAAAATTCGACTCAATCGTTTCCAGTCGATTTTGATGTTGGGGACGAATGACCACATGGTCATTCTGATAACTGTGGATTTGGTTAAATTCAGTAACCGCTTCCTGGCTCAGTTTCATTGTCTGAGATTAGTAACCGGCCGCATTATTGACGCGGTCACGCAGCTCCTTACCAGGTTTGAAATGCGGCACAAATTTCTCATCCAGCTTTACCGATTCCCCACTTTTGGGGTTACGACCAATACGCGGCGGTCTGTGGTGCAGCGTAAAACTGCCAAATCCGCGAATCTCGATGCGGTCACCTCTGGACAGGCTGTCACTCATTTGTTCGAGAATTAATTTTACAGCCAGCTCAACATCGCGATAATTCAGTAGAGATTGTTTTTCAGATAATGCTTCGATCAAATCTGATTTGGTCATGTCTTTATTATTCCTGGAGTAATGCGCCAAACACCGATGTTAAGTGGGATGGTAAATCCATTGAAAAAAAGCAATACACCCGGCCAGGATGACCGGGTGCACTGGAATCAGTCAGATATTAATTATCTTTCTGATCCATTTGCTCTTTCAGCAGATCACCCAGCGTGGTGTTGCCGGAAGTAACATTGCTGTACTCTTTGACAGCTTCTGCTTCTTCCTTCTCATCCTTGGCTCTGATAGACAGCGTCAGCGTACGGTCTTTACGGGACATACCAGTAAATTTCGCTTCCACTTCGTCGCCTACAGACAGGACCTTGCTGGCATCATCGATACGCTCACGGGCAATGTCAGCAGCGCGGATGTAACCTTCTACACCTTCGGCCAGCTCGACAGTGGCACCACGAGCGTCAACGGCACTAATGTTGCCTTTGACAATGCTACCGCGTGGGTTTTCAGACAGGAATGAAGAGAACGGATCGTCCTGCAGTTGTTTGATGCCAAGTGAGATACGCTCACGTTCCGGGTCAATCGCCAGTACAACCGCTTCAACTTCATCACCTTTCTTGAAGTCACGAATCAGTTCTTCATTGTCTTCTTCCCAGGAGATGTCAGACAGGTGAATCAGGCCGTCAATACCGCCTTCCAGGCCGATGAAGATACCAAAGTCAGTGATTGACTTGATGGCACCTTTAACCTTGTCACCCTTGCTGTGAGTCATTGAGAACTCTTCCCAAGGATTGGCCTGGCATTGTTTGATACCCAGAGAAATACGACGACGTTCTGCGTCGATGTCCAGTACCATCACTTCAACTTCATCGCCCAGGGCAACCAGTTTGGATGGGTGAACATTCTTGTTGGTCCAGTCCATTTCAGACATGTGAACCAGGCCTTCAACGCCATCTTCGATTTCAACGAAACAGCCGTAGTCAGCGATGTTGGTGACTTTACCGTGAATACGGGTGCTGTTCGGATAACGACGAGCGATATCTTTCCAAGGATCGTCACCCATTTGTTTCAGACCCAGAGAAACACGCTCACGTTCTTTATCGAATTTCAGCACCTGAACTTCGATTTCGTCGCCGATAGCAACGACTTCTGAAGGATGCTTGACGCGTTTCCAGGCCATATCGGTGATGTGCAGCAGACCGTCGATACCACCCAGATCAACGAAGGCACCATAGTCGGTCAGGTTCTTAACGATACCTTTAACGACTTTACCTTCTTCCAGGGTTTCCAGCAGCGCTTCGCGCTCTGCACTGTTCTCTTCTTCCATGATCGCACGGCGTGAAACAACGATGTTGTTGCGTGGACGATCCAGTTTGATCAATTTGAATTCGAGATCTTTACCTTCCAGGTGCGTGGTGTCGCGGATAGGACGGATATCGACCAGAGAACCCGGCAGGAAGGCACGGATATTTTCCAGATCGACAGTGAAACCACCTTTCACCTTACCGGAAATCATACCGGTCACGGTTTCACCCGCTTCATAGGCATGTTCCAGTTTCGTCCATGCTTCAGCCTGTTTGGCTTTATCACGTGACAGCTGGGTGGCACCAAAACCATCTTCCAGGGATTCCAGGGAGACATCGACCAGATCACCGATAGAAACGGTGATTTCACCATTTTCATCCATGAACTCAGAAACAGGAATCGCGCCTTCAGATTTCAGGCCGGCATTAACCATAACAACATCAGAACCAACATTGACTACCGTACCGGTAACAATCTTGCCTGGTTGCATGGGGGTTGAATTTAAACTCTCTTCAAAGAGATCAGCAAAGCTTTCGCTCATGTTAGTTATCCTTGACCCTGTATTGAGAAACAGGATCACCAAAAGTTGTCACCTGCGACATGCAGGATCGTTAAAAATCCCAATCGGCATGGCCGACCAGGGCCCTCAAATTACATGTCAGCGCAATATGCGCGGACCTGTTCGAATACCGCATCAATCCCCAGCTCGGTAGAATCGAGAATAAGCGCACCCTCAGCCGGCCTTAACGGGGCGACTTCGCGTTCGCTGTCTCTTCTGTCACGCTCGGAGATTTCTGCGATCAGATCAGAGAGGTTACTCTCAATTCCTTTCTGTTTCAACTGCTTATAACGTCTCTGCGCCCTTTCCTCGGCGCTTGCCGTTAAAAAAACTTTAAATGGCGCATCCGGAAATACCACCGTGCCCATATCTCGGCCATCTGTGACCAGCCCGGGCATTTTCCTGAAATCACGCTGGCGCTGCAAGAGAGCAGTGCGAACCGAGGGGATGGCGGCCACTTTCGACGCCGCATTACCGGCCTCTTCACTGCGGATCCGCAGGCTGACATCGTCACCTTCCAGCATCACTTTCAATTCTGCATTATCAAAGGCAAAGCGCACATCCAGATGCTCGGCCAGGCTGGTCAGTGCGGCTTCATCAGCCAAGTCCAGCTGATGTTTAATCGCCGCCTGCGCCAGTACCCGATAAATAGCGCCACTATCCAGGTAGTGCCAGCCAAATTCACGGGCAATCATCTGAGCAATGGTGCCCTTGCCAGAGCCGCTGGGACCGTCGATAGTGAGTACTGGAACCTCAGTCATCAATTTCCTCGATATTCAGTCCTGCTTGCGAGGCCAGTTCGACAAAGCCCGGGAAAGAGGTTGCCACATTGGCGCAATCATTGATCTGAATCGAACCGCCGGCCTGCAAAGCCGCCACCGCAAACGACATCGCGATGCGATGATCACCATGACTGTCGACTTCGCCGCTGCCGATCACACCGCCATGGATGACAATACCGTCTTCGGTTGGCCGGGCATCAATGCCCAATGTGGTCAGACCATCTGCCATTACCTGAATTCGGTCACTTTCTTTGACGCGTAATTCTTCCGCCCCGGTCAGCACGGTTTCGCCTTCGGCACAAGCGGCAGCAATAAACAGCGCCGGGAATTCATCGATAGCCAGCGGCACCTGATCTTCGGGAATCTGAATGCCTTTCAGCGGCGCATATTTCACCCGGATATCGGCAACCGGTTCACCGCCGGTTTCAGCCTCGTTGTGCAAGCTGATATCAGCGCCCATCTGTTTCAGAATATTAATGACACCAATCCGGGTCGGGTTGATACCCACGTGTTTGAGCGTCACATCACTGCCCGGTGCAATGGCTGCCGCCACCATGAAGAAAGTCGCAGAGGAGATATCGGCCGGGACATCAATCCGGGTCGCAGTCAGCTTGGCGCCACCCTCAATCGTGACAGTGCTGTCCTGCTGCTGTAATGGGTATCCCATACCACCGAGCATGCGCTCTGTGTGGTCACGGGTCGGTGCCGGCTCGGTGACTGAGGTTTTACCCTCGGCATACATACCAGCCAGCAACAGACAGGACTTGACCTGGGCACTGGCCATCGGCAGATCATAATCAATGCCCCTGAGCTGTTTGCCACCGTGAATTTTCAGTGGCGGCTTGCCCTCATTGGTGTCAATTTCAGCGCCCATCAAGGCCAGCGGGTCGGTCACCCGCTTCATGGGTCGGCCTGACAGGGATTTATCACCGGTCAAAGTGACATCAAAGTTTTGTGCTGCCAGTAAACCGCTTAGCAGCCGCATGGATGTACCGCTATTGCCCAGATATAAATCGGCTTCCGGTGCTTTGAGGCCATGCATGCCCACACCATGAATCGTCACTTTGCCTTTATCCGGACCGATGATATGCACGCCCATGGCACGGAACGCTGCCAGTGTCGCCAGGGCATCTTCGCCTTCCAGAAAGCCCGTGACTTCGGTCGTGCCTTCTGCCAGAGCCCCCAGCATAATGCTGCGGTGAGAAATTGATTTATCCCCGGGCACACGCAATTCACCGGTGATCTGACCGCCCGGATGGACAATATATTTTCTATTCATTTCGCTAGACACGGTGGCTGCTACTCTCAGACTTCGCTGTTATCAATTAAATCGGGATCGGCAAAACGGGTATCGCGGGCTTTTTTAGCTCGCGAGAAGACTTCAATCAGATAGTCGCCATCACCGTCACGGATAGCTTGTTCTATTCGGTTCATGCCCTGATGGTACTGTTCAAGCAGCGCCAGAATGGCTTCCTGATTACCGAGACAGATATCCCGCCACATCACCGCATCACTGGATGCAATCCGCGAGAAGTCACGGAAACCGCCTGCGGCGTAGCGTAATACTTCGTCACAATCATCGCGCTCTGCGAGCATGCCCACCAGGTTGAAAGCCAGCACATGGGGTAAATGACTGGTTGCCGCCAGCACGGTGTCGTGATGCGCCACATCCATCTCGAACACTTCGGCCCCGGTCAGTTGCCACATCGCTTTGACCTTGGCTGTCGCAGCCGCATCCGTATCGGCCACCGGGGTCAATACAATCCGATGCGCCTGATAGAGTTCGGCAAAAGCCGCTGAAGGCCCGCTTTTTTCTGTGCCTGCAATGGGGTGACCCGGTACAAACTGGCGGAACTTGTCCCCCAGCGCCAGCCTGGCCGCTTCTACCACTTGTGATTTAGCGCTGCCGCCATCGGTAATAATCGCTTCAGGATTCAGTTGTCCGGCAATGCCTTCAAAAACCTCTGCCATGGCGCCCATGGGTACAGCGACAAAAACCATATCGGCATTATCGACAGCTTCAGCCAGTGAGTTGGCGGCATGGTCAATAATGCCGAACTCCAGTGCTTCGTTTCTTGCCTGTTCACTGCGGGCATAGCCAACCACCTGGTTCACTGCACCCTTCTGTTTGAGCGCCAACGCCAGTGAACCGCCAATCAGCCCCACTCCGATAATGGCTAAACGATTAATCATCAGCCGCGCCCCATCACGCGCGATAAAGCTTCAAGGAAGCGCTGATTTTCCTGTTCAAGACCGATGCTGACCCGAAGGTGCTGAGGCAGACCGTATCCTGCTACCGGTCTGACAATAACGCCTTCATACAACAGCTCATCGTAAACCTCTGCCGCGTTGGTCTGGACATTCACCGTGATGAAGTTACCTTTGGAGGGGATGAATTTCAGTCCCATTTTGTCGAAACCGGCAATCAGTTGTTTCATTCCGGCCTCGTTTTTTTGTCGCGATTCCTGCAGGTAGGCTTCATCACCCAGCGCAGCCACGGCGGCAGCCTGAGCCAGGCTGTTGGCATTAAATGGCTGACGAATGCGATTCAGCAGGTCGGCGATTTCAGGGTGTGACAAGGCATAGCCGATACGCAGACCAGCGAGACCGTAAGCCTTGGAAAAGGTCCGGGTAATCACCAGGTTATCGAAATCCTGTAACCAGCTGATAGAGATTTCAGTCTGTTCAAGATATTCAACATAAGCCTCATCCAGCACCACCAGCACCTTTTCCGGCACTTTATCCAGGAAGGCATGAATTTCCGATGGTTCAATCCAGGTACCGGTCGGATTATTGGGATTAGCAATAAAGATCAGCTTGGTTTTGGCTGTAATCGCTTTAAGCATGGCATTGAGATCATGGCAATAGTCTTTGGCCGGCGTCGCGATACCGGTGGCGCCAATTGCCTTGGCCGCTAATGGGTAGACTGCAAAAGCATGCTCGGAGTAAATAATCTCATCGCCATGGCCGGCAAAGGTCCGTGCCAGTAATTCCAATACATCATTAGAACCATTACCCAGTGTAATCTGCTCCGGTGACAGACGCAGCTTTTCTGCCAGCGCCATTTTCAGCGAATAGCCATTGCCATCAGGGTAACGTGTCATTTCCTTAGCCGATTTCGCTACCGCAGCCAGGGCGGCTTTAGAGGGGCCCAGCGGGTTCTCATTGGAAGCCAGCTTAATCACATCGCGCACACCATACTGGCGTTGCAGTTCTTCAATGGGTTTGCCCGGTACATAAGGCTGCAGCTCGGCGACGCCGCTGACTGCGAGATCACAAAAGCTCATTGGGGCTCCGTTTTGCTTCTGAAGCTATCTAGAATTAACAGCACGGCACCGACACAAATCGCGGAATCAGCGATATTGAAGGCTGGCCAGTGGTAGCTGCCATAGTAAACGTCGAGAAAATCGATCACATAACCATGAATCAGACGATCAATCACATTACCAATCGCGCCGCCCAGGATCAAAGCCAGCGAGGCCGCTTCCAGCCTGGCGTAGGCGCCGAGGCGTTTGAGCCAGATGATCAAGGCCGTGCTGATCGCCAATGCCAGCACCACAAAGAACCAGCGTTGCCAGCCACCGGCTGAGGCCAGAAAGCTAAAGGCGGCGCCGTAGTTGTGGGCCAGAGTCAGATTGAAAGACGGTATGACAGCCACGCTTTCGTGTAGATCCAGCCAGCTTGTCATCAGCCATTTACTCAGCTGATCCAGCACGATTACTACGGCAGATAAGTTAAGCCATTTCAGCATGGTATCAGGCAAACTGGCGCTGTTCGCCAGCCCCCTCAATGTTGTCGACACAGCGGCCGCAGAGCTCAGGATGCGCCGGGTTCTGGCCGACGGATGGCACCTGATGCCAGCAACGATCGCAGCGAGCATGTGAAGAAGCAGCAATCTCTACTGATAAGCCGTTAACTGGGGTATCCACCGCTTCTGCCGTTTTTTCAGCTGCCGGTTTGAGGAAAGCGGCTGAAGTAATCAACACAAATTTGAGCTCATCACCCAGCTTGTCCAGCTTGTTGAACAGAGCGTCATTAGCAAACAGGGTCAGCTCTGCTGTCAGGCCGCCTTTGATTTTGCCGGCATTACGCTGGTTTTCCAGTTCTTTCGCCACGGCATCACGCACCGCAAACAGCTGATTCCAGTATTCAAGGTCAAAGTCTGACCCCGCATCCAGCGGCGCCAGTTGCTGATACCAGCTATTCAAAATCACTGACTCATTATGTTCACCCGGCAGATGTTCCCACAATTCATCGGCGGTAAAGGTCAGAATCGGCGCAATCCAGCGTACCAGTGCCTCAATGATGTGGTACATCGCAGTCTGTGAGCTGCGACGTGCCAGGCTGTCGGCTTTCATTGTGTACTGGCGATCTTTAGTGATATCCAGATACAGGCTGCCCATTTCATTGGCGCAGAAGTTATGCACTTTCTGGTAAATCAGGTGGAACTGATAGCTATCGTAGGCTTTGAGAATATCCTGCTGCACCTGATAGGCACGATCCAGCGCCCAGCGATCCAGCGGCAACATATCTTCCGTCGCGACCATGTTGGCAGCCGGGTCGAAATCATTCAGATTCGATAACAGGAAGCGTGCAGTATTGCGAATGCGGCGGTAAGAGTCAGCCGTGCGTTTCAGAATCTCATCCGAGACATGCATCTCACCGCTGTAGTCGGTCGCAGCCACCCACAGGCGAATAATATCGGCGCCCAGATTATTCATGACTTTCTGTGGCGCGACCACATTGCCTTTGGACTTGGACATTTTCTTGCCCTGCGCATCCACAGTAAAGCCATGGGTCAATACTGCTTTGTAAGGCGCTGCATCCATTGTCGCCACCGAGGTCAGCAAGGAGGATTGGAACCAGCCACGATGCTGATCGCTGCCTTCCAGATACAGATCGGCGGGCCGGTTCAGGTAATCACGGCGTGCCAGCACACAGGCATGCGAGACACCGGAGTCAAACCAGACATCCAGTGTGTCAGTGACTTTATCGTAATCAGCCGCATCACTTGAAAGTAGTTGCTCGGCATCCATATCGAACCAGGCGTCGATACCACCGAGCTCGACTTTCTGCGCCACCTGTTCGATGAGTGTCTCTGTCTGTGGATGCAGTTCACCGGTCTGCTTGTGCACAAACAGCGGGATCGGCACACCCCAGGTACGCTGACGGGAAATACACCAGTCCGGACGACCTTCTACCATGCCTTCAATGCGTTTCTGGCCCCAGTCCGGCATCCACTCGGTATCGGCGATAGCCTTCATCGCGGCCTGACGCAGACCGTTTTGATCCATGCTGACAAACCATTGCGGCGTGGCACGGAAAATAATCGGTGTTTTATGGCGCCAGCAATGCGGGTAGCTGTGCAAAAGATCCTGATATGCCAGCAGCGCACCCTTCTCTTTCAACAGTTCGATGACCTGCGGGTTGGCTTTGAATACGGATTCACCGGCGAACAAGGGAGTATCAGGGAGGAAACAGCCATTACTGCCGACCGGGTTATCGACTTCCAGTTTGTATTTGAGCCCCACCGTGTAGTCATCCTGACCATGGCCGGGTGCGGTATGAACCGCACCGGTACCGCCGTCGCTGGTGACATGATCACCCAGAATGACCGGGACCTGACGGTCATAGAAAGGATGCTGCAGCAACAGGCCTTCCAGTTGTTCGCCTTTAACCCGGCCAATGACCTCACCTTCCAGTTGATAACGCTCCAGCGCTTTTTCAAACAGGGCTTCAGCCAGCACCAGACGTTCATCGGCGGTCTGGATAACGACATAAGTCAGCTCAGGGTTGAGAGATACCGCCTGGTTGGCAGGCAGGGTCCATGGCGTCGTAGTCCAGATAGGCACATTAACTGCGCCCTGGCCGGTCACGCCGCTGGCCTGTTCAAATGCTGCTGTGTCGATGACCTCAAAACGGACATCGATGGCCGGCGAGGTTTTATCTTCATATTCAACTTCGGCTTCCGCCAGCGCTGAACCGCAATCCACACACCAGTGTACCGGCTTAACGCCTTTGTGCAGGTGGCCCTGTTTAATGATTTGACCCAGGGTGCGGATAATATCGGCTTCAAAACTGAAATCCATGGTGAGGTAGGGATTGTCCCACTCACCCAGCACGCCCAGGCGTTTGAAATCCTCACGCTGACCGTCGACCTGCTTGGCCGCATATTGACGGCAGGCTTCACGGAATTCCTTGGCTGACACTTTGACGCCCGGCTTGCCGACTTTCTTTTCGACATTGAGCTCAATCGGCAGACCATGACAATCCCAGCCCGGCACATAGGGTGCGTCAAAACCGCTCAGGGTTTTGGACTTGAGGATAATATCTTTAAGAATCTTGTTAACCGCATGGCCGATATGAATGTCACCGTTGGCATACGGGGGGCCATCATGAAGGATAAACTGAGGGCGGCCTTTAGCCTGCTCGCGCAGTTTGCTGTAGAGGTCAATATCCTGCCAGCGCTTCAAGGTTTGCGGTTCGCGGTTAGGCAAACCCGCCTTCATGGGAAAGTCGGTAGCAGGTAAGTTCAGTGTGTGTTTGTAGTCGGCCACAAGCTTCTCGTGATTCTCGAAAAACCAAAAGCGGTAATTATACGGATTTTTTAATGGGCTGTTGAGCCATCGCTTGATGATAAAAGGATTTATTCATGACCAGCGCTTATGCAAGACAGGGGAATTACAGTAGAATATGCGCTTTGTCAGGTCTCTTTATCGAGCTAAAATCCTATGGCCACATCGGAAAAGGTGATTATTCGCGGTTTAACCCAGGACGGCGGCAAATTCCGGCCCAGCGACTGGGCTGAACGTCTCTGCGGTGCTGTCGCCTCTTACGGCCCGGGCAGACGCATCATCTTTCACCCCAATGTCAGACTTGCTTCCATTGATGGCGTTAAATGCGTGATTGTTGATGCGATATTGGAAGAAACAGACGAAATGCTGTTCGATTTTCTGATGGATTTTGCAAAAGACAATAAACTGCAAACCGAACGCAGCAGCGACTACTCAAACGACGACCATTAACAGGCTTCATTCACCCTGCTCGTGTTCGGCATCCGGCCAGTTCTGGATATAATTCTTCAGTAGCTTGTTCTCAAACTTGGCTTTATTCAGCAACTCTTCCACGATGTCGGTAATCGACAGCATGCCTTCCAGCTTGCCTTTGAACACCACCGGCAGATGACGGATGTTGTGATCCACCATCATGTTCATACACGCTTCCAGACTATTGTCAGGTTCACAGACGTAAGGATCGGGCGTCATCGCATCAGCCACCGTCACCGGACTCCACATCGCATGTTTCTGATGCAGGATATTGAGCAAGTCTCGCTCTGACAAAATACCGACCAGCTTACCACCCTCATCAGTCACCACCAGTGAGCCGATACGGTGTTCCATCATCAAGGTCACAGCCTTGTCCAGCGAATCCGAAGGGGATAAGCCAATAACGGGCTTGCCCTTATTCTTGGTGATCGACCTGACTTTCATCTGTACGTCCCCTATGCAGATTGCATAGTCGTATTCTGCTTGAGTGCAAGACCGATTAGCAAGTGACAAGGCTGCAAATCCATTTGCAGCCTGAGCAACTACCAGTTGTAAGTGGCAGATACCGTAAAGCGACGCCCATCACCAAAATAACAAACTGTATCCGTGCAACTGGTGTCATATTCCTTGTCAAACAGGTTGCTGACAAAGAAACCCAGTTGCAGATTGCTCATGCCATAACGGACACTGGCATCGACCAATGTGTAGCTTTCGCTATCAAGATCCACTGATTCTGTGGTCGTCAATCCTGCATCAGCAAGGGTGTCGCGAGCGATATACTGGCTTTCCCCCACATAGCGGAGCCCTGCCCCCAGGGCCAAACCCTGGAGTGGGCCGTGATTTTGCGAATAATCCAGCCAGACACTAGCCGTTTCTCTTGGTTGGCGTGGTATGAATGCATCCTGTTCCCAGGCATTGGGAGATTCTGTGATTCGGGCATCAATGTAGCTGTAGGCTGCACTCAACTTCCAGGCTTGGTTCAGAGCCAGTGCTGCCTCGATTTCTATCCCCCTCGAGTTCACTTCACCAACCTGGCGGAAACTGGCGTTACCGGCCACGTCGTAGTCGGCCAGAATGTAATCATCCTTAGTCAGGTCAAAATACGCCATGGTAATAAAAGCATCGATAAACGCGGGCTCATACTTCAGACCCACTTCATATTGAGAGGCGGTTTCCGGGTCAAACAGCTTGCCGCTGTCATCGGTCTGTTGACTCAAGTTGAATGCTTCACTGTAACTGATGTAGGGAGAGAGACCATTGTCAAACTTGTAGACCAGCCCCAGGCGACCGGAGAAGTCACGGGCATCGTTATCGACATCACTGCCACCGTTATCATCAAAATCTACGTCGATGTCGGTTTTCGCCCAGTCATAACGTCCTCCAATCAAAAAGCGCCAGTTCTGGTAAGCCACCTGGTCCTGAAGATAGAGGCCGGTCTGGCGTGAATAGACTTCGCGTTCCCGGCTGAGGCTGGGGAAAGGCACCGGTTGACCATACTGCGGATCGACATAGCTGATTGATGGCGCCGTCCCGTCATAGCGCTTTTCATCAGCTTTAGAATAACGCCAGTCAATCCCCATCAAAACCCGGTGCGTTACCCCCCTCGTATCAAACTCAGCCTGCAACTGATTATCCACTGCCAGGGCATTGAGTTTTTCATCAATCGCACCGGCACTACGCCCCAGTGTTCCGGTCACCAGATTGGTCGAAGCGGCATTCAAACTCAGGAATCGATAATCAGTTTCAACCCGGTCATAGCGTAGATTTTGTCTGAACGACCAGGTCTCGTTGAAAGCATGTGAAAATTCGTAACCCACAGAGCGGTAATCACGCTCAAACTGGTTGTAACTGGTTTCACCATCAAAGAAGCCAAACTGGCGATCCTTGACCAGCACTCCCCCAAAAAAACTATCACTTAGATTCTGAAATGCCTTCAAGGCATAGGGAGAAAAATGGCCGTTAAAACTGTAGCGTTGATCGTCATGCTGTTCCAGGGCCATGACTGTTAGTTGTGTATCATCGCTTATCTGCCAACTCAGTGATGGCGCGATTAACTTACGCTCGCTGTCATTTTGATCGACTTCTGAATTCGTATCATGCCCCAGGAAAGTCAAGCGATACAGTAAATTGCCACTGTCATCCACAGCACCACTGAAATCACCTGCCAGTTCAGTAAAGTCATCATTGCCCGCACTGACACGTAACTCCCGCAGGGTTTCCCGGGTAGGACGTTTGGAGACCAGGTTCACAAAGCCACCCGGCTGTGCCTGTCCGAACAGCACCGAGCTGGGGCCGCGCAGAGACTCGACGCGTTCCAGCGTGTAATTGTCAGCTCTTGGAAGCCCGTAAAGACTGGTGGGCTGTAACAGTCCGTCCCGGTAGACTTGATTCTTGGCATCAAAACCACGAAGGCTGAACCAGTCATAGCGGGTATCATAACCATAGGGGACGCTTAAGCTGGGCGAATACTGTAAAGCCTGGGTGATAGTTTTCGCACCACGCATTTGCAGTTGCTGCTGAGTCACGACAGAGACAGATTGAGGCGTGTCAGCCAGAGGCGTCGTTGTTTTGGTGCCGGTGGCACTGCGCTTGGCGACAAACGAGTCAATGGGACTATAAGCCCCATATAGCCGGTTTTCACCAGTCACTGTCACCACAGGTAGTTGAGCCTGCTCAACAGTATTGATTATATAACTGCCATCAGCTTGTGCTTGTGCCCGGAGTGGTGTGTTCACCAGAATCCGTTTCAAACCTTCAGCAATGCTGTGCTCGCCTTGAAGTCCCCGGCTATTGTATCCCGCTGCATCGCTGGCAGAGTAGCTAAGCAGAATCCCCGCCTGCCGGCCAAACTGGTTCAACACCCGCTCCAGGCTGCCCGGTTCAATATCAAATGCCTGTTTAAGACTATTCTGTACCGAGGGTTCAGCTGCCATCACCGCGGTATAACTACTGAAAAGCAGACCCGGCCCAAGCAATGCGGCACTGGCCAGTGTTAAAACGCGGACCAGTCGCTTGGTGTTTTGTTGATTATTGCCCATTTCATTCCTCTGATGTGACTGCATATTAGTGTCTTCACTACGTCTGTCACTTGAGAAATCAAAACAGGTCAAAAATTTTTATGCCGGTATCAGCTTCACCCAGAATCGGGTTCGATAGATCAGCTTCAGTTGATGTGTCCGGGCGACCGCTCTTAACACACGGTCGACATCGTTAAGTGGGTAAGTGCCCGATATCATCAAGTCGGCAACTGCCGGATCACAATAAAGCCAGCCATGATGGTGATGATTGAGCTCCTTCAGAAACCGCTTCAATGGCATCCGCTCAGCCACCAGCATTGACTGCTGCCAGGCTATGGCATGCCTGTCGGTGGCTTGCTTATGTCCGAGCTGACCGCTATCAAAATGAATTTCTTCGCCAGCCTGTAACACCACAGCCTGTTTATCCCCCCTCTTTAATTTTACCGCGCCCTCGTACACAGCGAGAGCGCCGTAGGGCACCCGATCACGTAGGTAAAATTCAGTGCCCAATGGCTCAAATTCCCCCCACGATGTCACCACCCGAAAGGGTCTTTGCGCTTTTTCTTTGGTTGTCTGTATCCAAATATCGCCTTGTCTCAGATGAATCAGACGTCTGTCCTCGCGATAGTCGATATCAACCGAGCTGTTCGCATTAAGAGACAGATGTGTGCCATCTTTCAGCCTGACATGACGAATTTCTGCCGTTCCTGTCCGGTAATCGGCCATCCAGATCCGACCCTGCCGTGTACCATACAACGAGGTTGCAGCACTGCCGCCAACAAGCACCAGCGCCGATATAGCGCGAAGCAGCTGTCTGCGCGAGGACTTGGTCTGCGCTTCAATGATATTCCGGGTAAGTTCGCGTGATAGCGGCTGTGATAAGGGACTCAGGGTCTGGTTGAGATCTTCAATGTGCTGCCAGGCTGCCTGTCGAGATGGTTCGGCTTCCAACCATTCACGCCAGCGGGCCCGGAGCGCCTCATCTTCAGGATCTTCCAGTAAGGCGAGATGCCACCTTGCGCATTCAATCGCCAATGATTCTGAGAGGGGGGCTGACTCTGTCATCAACTATTGGGGTGAAACGGCGAAAAAGCAGTGTGTGATTGCCTGCAGCAGATAGCGCTTGACAGTGGACAACGAGATGTTCAGCTTGTCGGCAATTTGCTGCTGCTTCAGGCCATCAAGTTGCGAATATAAAAAAGCTTGTTTTACCACCAACGGTAAGCCCTGTAATTTTTCACTGATAGCGAGCAGACTCTCAACCACGATTGCACGCTCTTCTTCAGAGGGCAGTTCCGGCTCAGGGAGAGTCTGGATCGCCTCAAGATAGGCTGACTCTATAGACTGCCGCCGCCAGTAGTTGGCGACACTGCGTCTCGCCAGCGTGGTGAGATAAGCACGGGGCTCATTTATCTTACTTACTGCGTCGCCTGCGAGGATTTTAACGAATATGTCGTGCGCGATATCCGCAGCAGATTCCGACGAGTTCAATCTGGTTCGAAGCCACGCAAATAACCAGCCGTGATGACTCTGATAGATTTCACCCAAAAGCTGCTTGTCTTTTTGCTGGTGTATAGCCATACGAATCTGAACTGAGATACTTAATGATAATCATTATCATATAACAGCTATCAATCATGTGGCAAATAGCGACTCAGTTCACGCTGAGTTACAGGTGCTCTCTGGTTGAGCGGAAATCAATATCCGGCCAGCGCTCCATCGTCAGATCCAGATTGACTCGGGTCGGTGCGATATAAGTCAGGTTGCCGGCACCATCATAGGCGAGGTTGGTGGAGGCTTTTTTCTTGAACTCTTCCAGCTTGCGTTCATCATCGCAGTAAACCCAGCGTGCGGTGTGTACCTGCACCGGTTCATAGGCACATTCAACGTTGTACTCACCCTTGAGCCTGTGCACCACGACATCAAACTGCAGTACACCGACCGCGCCCAGAATCAGATCATTGTTGTCGATTGGCCGGAACAACTGGGTGGCGCCCTCTTCACTGAGCTGCTGCAGGCCTTTCAACAGTGCCTTGTTTTTCATCGGGTCTTTCAGACGAACCCGACGGAACAGTTCCGGTGCGAAATAAGGGATACCAGTGAACTGCAGATCTTCGCCCTGGGTGAAGGTATCGCCAATCTGAATCGTGCCGTGATTGTGCAGGCCCAGAATATCACCGGGCCAGGCTTCTTCAGCCTGTTCACGTTCGGCTGCCATAAAAGTCACGGCGTTGGCGATGGTCACATCCTTACCAATGCGGGTTTGATGCAATTTCATACCTTTGCTGTACTTGCCCGAGCAGACGCGCATAAAAGCAATCCGGTCGCGGTGTTTGGGGTCCATATTGGCCTGAATCTTAAACACAAAACCGCTGAATTTTTCTTCATCCGCAGCGACTTCGCGGCTCTTTGTCTCACGTGGCTGAGGTGCCGGGGCGTATTCAACAAAGGAATCCATCAATTCGGTCACACCGAAATTATTCATCGCCGAACCAAAAAATACCGGTGTCAGTTTACCGGCCAGGAATTCATCCAGATCAAACTCATGGCTGGCGCCGCGAACCAGTTCAATTTCTTCGCGCAGATCTTCAGCCATGCTGCCAAACAGCTCATCAAGACGAGGATTATCCAGCCCCTGGATGATTTCACCCGCTTCTTTGCTGTGCGGCTGAAACAGATGCACACTATCGTTGAGCAGATGAAAAATACCTTTAAAGCCTTTACCCATGCCAATCGGCCAGGTGATCGGCGCACACTGGATATTAAGAATGGTTTCGACTTCGTCCAGCAACTCAATCGGTTCACGCCCTTCCCGGTCCAGCTTATTGATAAAGGTCAGGATGGGCGTATCACGCAAGCGGCAGACTTCCATCAGTTTGATGGTGCGTTCCTCAACACCCTTGGCGCTGTCGATGACCATCAAAGCCGAATCAACGGCGGTCAAGGTACGGTAAGTATCTTCGGAAAAGTCAGCGTGACCGGGCGTGTCCAGCAGGTTGACGATGCGGCCGTTATAGGGAAACTGCATCACAGACGAAGTGACCGAGATGCCCCGCTCTTTTTCCATCTCCATCCAGTCCGAGGTCGCGTGTTTATCAGTTTTACGGGATTTAACACTGCCTGCCATCTGAATTGCGCCACCGAAATAGAGTAGTTTTTCAGTCAACGTGGTTTTACCGGCGTCTGGATGCGAGATGATCGCAAAGGTGCGACGTTGACTGGCAGCTTGTTGAACGGGACTGGACATAGAATAAGGGCTCTGAATTAAAAACGGTCTGCCGACCCAGGCCGGCAAACCGTGTATTTTCGCGCATATTGCGGGCTGAAACAATCAGCCCAATAATCAGGCGACCTCAGCCTCGCGGCTGGCCTGCAGCTTGATCGCGATAAATTTCGAGGTGGGCGTGAAGGTTTTATCACCGACGCTGTCCAGCGGCACCAGCGGATTAGTCTCCGGATAATAGGCGGCTGCCTGCCCTTCAGGAATATCGTAACTTAGAAGCGTAAAGCCATTCACCCGGCGCTCTTTGCCATCGCCCCAGAGAGAAATCAGATCGACTTTCTGCCCCGGTTCCAGACCCAGCTTGCGGATATCGGCCTCGTTGGCAAATACCACATCACGCATGCCGTACACGCCACGGTAACGGTCATTCATGCTGTAAACAGTGGTGTTGTACTGATCGTGCGAGCGCATGGTCTGAAGAATCAGATCCGGCTTATCGCCTTTGGCGGTGATATCGGCATGAATCAGATGGCTTGGTAAAGCATTCGCCTTGAAGTTGGCTTTACTACTATCGGTGTACCAGATCCGATCCCGGGCATTGTTACCCAGATAAAAACCACCTGGCAGGTCAACCCGCTCATTAAAATTGGCAAACCCGGGGATAGTGTCATCGATCAAGTCGCGGATGCGGCTGTAATCTTCCACCAGCCAGTTCCAGTCAACAGGGTGTTTGCCCAGTGTCGCTTCGGCCACGCCGGCGATAATCGCTGATTCCGATTTAAGCAGTGGCGAAAACGGCTTCAACTGACCATAAGAGATATGCACCATGCTGAAAGTGTCTTCCACCGTGATCCCCTGCTTACCGCTTTTCTGATAATCAATTTCAGTACGACCGATGCAGGGCAGAATCAGCGCCTGTTTCCCGGTAATCAGATGACTACGGTTCAGCTTGGTTGAGACATGCACCGTCAGTTCACAGTTTTTCATCGCCGCATAGGTACGCGGTGTATCCGGTGCGGCCTGTACAAAGTTACCACCCAGCCCGAAGAAGACCTTGGCCTCTCCCGCTTCCATCGCGGCAATCGCTTTAACGGTGGTATGGCCATGCTCTCTGGGCACTTTGAATTCAAATCGTTTTTCCAACGCATCTAATAATGACTCAGGCGGCTGCTCATCAATGCCCATGGTGCGGTCACCCTGCACGTTGCTGTGACCACGCACCGGTGACAGGCCGGCACCGGGCTTACCGAGGTTGCCGCACAATAATTGCAGATTAATGATTTCCTGAACCGTTGCCACTGAATGCAGATGCTGGGTGACGCCCATTGCCCAGCACATAATGACGCGTTCAGCCTTACGGTACATATTGGCCGCGAGTTCAATATCCTGACGGCTCAGTCCGGACTGCGCTTCAATCTGTTCCCAACTGGTGTTGTCGACTTCAGCCAGATAGTCATCCAGGCCATCGGTATGTTCGGCAATAAATTCATGATCAAACACCGCCGGTTTATCACTGGCCTGGGCTTCACGTTCCCATTGCAACAGGAATTTGACCATGCCGCGGATCGCCGCCATATCACCGCCCAGTGCAGGGCGGAAATAGGCACTGGTGGTCGGTTCGGACTCATTGGTCAGCATTTCCAGCGGGTTTTGAGGATGCTGGAAACGCTCCAGCCCCCGCTCTTTCAGCGGGTTAAAGCAAACGACCTGGGCACCACGCTGCACTGCCTCACGCAGAGGTTCCAGCATACGTGGGTGATTGGTGCCCGGATTCTGGCCAATGACAAAAATCGCATCAGCTTCTGCGAAGTCTTCAAAAGTCACGGTGCCTTTACCGACGCCCAGGCTTTCGGTCATACCGATGCCGCTGGCTTCATGGCACATATTGGAACAATCAGGGAAGTTGTTGGTGCCAAACGCACGTACGAATAACTGATACAGAAATGCAGCTTCGTTACTGGCACGACCGGAGGTATAAAACTCCGCTTGATTAGGCGACTCCAGCGCTTTCAAATGCTGGGCCACAATCTCGAAAGCCTGCTTCCAGGTGACCGGTTCGTAATGATCAGTTTCCGGGTTATAGCGCATCGGATGAGTAATGCGTCCCTGAGATTCCAGCCACCAGTCATTCTGTTCCAATAACTGGGTGTTACTGTGCGCCTTGAAAAAGGCTGGGTCCACACGGCGGCTGGTTGCCTCCCAGTTGACCGCCTTGGCACCATTCTCACAGAACTTGATGAAATGTTTTTCCGGTGTTTCGCCCCAGGCACAACCCGGGCAGTCCAGCCCGTGATCCTGGTTGGTTTTGAGCATGGCACGGATGTTTTTCATCGCGTTTTTACTGCCCAACCAGTTACGGGTCACACTGACAAGAGCCCCCCAGCCCGCGGCGGGTCCGTTGTACGGCTTGTAATGACTCACAGGAATCTTTTCTCCAACACAGCGCATTGCAGGCACAACATTTCCCGCCGACTGAGCAGATTCAGCAAAGCATGGGCGGCGTTGGCCTGATAATTATCAAATTTGAGAGATCAGAACGGCATGTTCTGCGTGATGAAACAGACTCTCACCTGTCATCCTTCTGATCGTTGCGATCGATACATATTATAAGTTTGTCATCAACGAACATCAATATGAACAACAGTGCAAAATCGATACATCGCTTTATTTCGTTAGCTAATCTTTTTTTATTTAAGGCAATTTAAATCAGTTTATTACTGACACATACCTTTATATAAAGATTGTTATTGTAAAGCTAAATAGTTAGACTGAAATAAGCTTTTAACAGATAAAAATCATCATGAGAAAAATCAACGCACCCGATGCGGTCGATATCATCAGCGAGCAGTGGCAGGCAAAGGGTCTGAAGACTGATTTGAACGCGATGCAGGTCGTTGCCCGCATCTTAAGAATAAGCAAGGCATTGGAAACCCGGTTTGGGCATTTACATAAGCGCTTTAATCTCAAACAGGGAGAGTTTGATGTGCTCGCTGCATTAAAACGCGCAGATGCAAAAGCGCTGACGCCCTCGGAACTCTATCAGAGCATGCTGCTTAGCTCCGGCGCGATGACCAGCCGCCTGGATAGACTGGAAAAAAAAGGGCTGATTAGCCGCTCTCACTGCACTCAGGACAGACGAAGCATCAAAGTGTCTCTGACATCGGAAGGCAAAGCATTGATTAATGAGGTGGCTCCAGCCCATTTTGAGTTACTTAGCAAACTGATGGCAAGCTTCAGTGATCATGACAAAACGCAGCTTGCCCAGTTGCTTAAAGGCTGTCTTTTACAAATTGAATCTCAGGCGGATAGCACTGAATGAATTCATCCCGACCCGATATTCGATCACTGATTCTGTTTCTCGCCGCGCTGACGGCGATGACGCCGCTCGCTATAGATGCCTATCTGCCGGCTATGCCCGAGATGTCGGCCTATTTCAATGTCAGCATTCATGATACGGAGCTTTCTTTAAGCCTGTTTCTGGCCGGTTTTGCTATCGGTCAGATTGTAGGGGGGCCTTTTTCCGATCACTTCGGCCGCCGTGCGGCAACAGGCAGTGGGATCAGCCTGTTCTGCCTGGGCACCCTGGGCATTATTTTCAGCCCCACTATGGAATGGGTCTGGGCATGTCGGCTTATTGAAGCTTTTGGTGGCGGTCTTGCCGTCGTCAACTCGGCTGCGGTGATTCGTGATCTCAGTAAAGGTCAGGAAAGTGCCCGTCATCTCTCCAATATGGCCATTATCATGATGCTGGCACCGTTACTGGCACCGCTGATTGGTATGCTCCTGTTACACCTGAGCGGCTGGCGGCTGATTTTTGACTTCCTGCTGGTTTACGGGCTGGTGATTGGCAGCACCCTGTTTTTCAAGTTACCGGAAACCCGTCTCATCGTCAGCGATCGGCCCAGCGCCTTCCGGCGCTACCGGATGGTGCTCGGCAACCGCTGTGCGGTCGGTTTTATCTTTTCACAGTGCTTTGCCCTGGGTGGCATGTTTGCTTTTATCACTGGCTCACCCGCCGTTTATATGAGCTACTTCGGTGTCAGTGAAACGGTATACCCCTTCCTGTTCGGCATCAATGTCATCGCGATGATGTTTTTCAACCGGCTTAACCTGCGTCTGCTTCATCAATACAGGCCTCAACAGCTCCTAAGCGTGGGACAGGTGGGTCAACTGCTGACCGCTACTGTATTGTTGCTTTACATCAGCTTCAGTGAGTCGCCGTCACTATATCTTGTGGTACCGCTGATGATTGGTTTTATCGGGATTATGGGGCTAATCGTCTCCAATGCCACGTCCAGCACGGTAGAGTATTTCCCAACCAACAGTGCCACCGCAACAGCGCTGCTGGGTGCGTCCGGCTTTGCTACCGGTGCAGTCAGTGGCTCATTAGTCGGCATTCTGGGTGACGGCACAGCATGGCCGATGGCAGTGGTGATGTTCAGCTGTGCACTGCTGGCCCCGCTACTTCGTATCCTGATGCAGTATCGTCCGACTGAGAGCCAAGCCTGAACTAACTGCTGATTCTGGCCCTGTAATATTGATAGAACTGTTTTGCCGTTCGGCCGCTGTGACTCCCTCGCCCCATCGCATAGAGACGTGCGGCCTCATGGAGTTGTTGTTGATCCAGTTTGAAATCAGCAAACAGCGATTCCACAATAGCAAAATAATTCTCCCAGTTGGCTGGATAAAACGAGAGATTCAGACCGAATCGATCAGACAAGGCAAGCTTGTCTTCCAGACTGTCGGCATAATGCACTTCGCCATCGACCAGACCGCTTAACTGATTTTCAGACTGCTTTTCAGGCAGCAAATGACGGCGATTGGAAGTCGCATAAAGCCGAACATGCTCGGGCGGCAATTCGAGTCCACCTTCAAGCAGGGTTTTCAATGGCTTGTAACTTGATTCACCTTCCTCGAATGACAGATCGTCACATAAAACCACAAAACGAAACTGTTCATCGGCCTCTTCCAGCGAGTCAAGGATTTCCGGGAGATAGGCAAGATCATCCTTGTCGACCTGTACCATTCTCAATCCCCGCTGAGCCAGTTCGTTCAACACCGCTTTGATCAATGAGGATTTACCCGTGCCGCGAGCCCCCCAAAGCATTGCATGGTTGCTGGTTTTGCCCTCGACAAAATGCAGCGTATTATCCAGCAAGGCCTGCTTTTGTTTATCGATACCTTTCAGCTCATTCAGCCGGATCGGGTCCAGACGCTCAACCGGTTTCAGTTTCTGACTATGGCTACGCCAAACCGCAGCACAATATTGATGCCAGTCAACTCGCATAGCTACCTCATGCATGAATCACAATGCATTAGGATAGCATTGCCGCTTGAAATTTAAGCGGCTCATACGTCATCAGTGAAAAATCTCAGGCTTGATCTGCTGCTTCAGATAACCCTGAGACAGCCTGAAAACCTGAGTAAGCCGCTTCCCTTGGGGTAAAGTGCAATACGATCAGCACGCTAAAACTGCCAGCGCAGTTTGAGATTATAGATAGGACTTCTGTCGCCGCTCTCAAAATGCGCATCACCCAGCGGTTTGGCATATTCCAGCCCTAATGTGTACGACTTCGCATCAGTAATATCAACACCTAGAGCCGCTGATACCAGCTCCTGCTCTCGATCACTGGCCCGCAACCTGGTCCGTGCTGCATCAAAAACCACATAGGGCTCTATACGCTTGATCAGTTGGGCTGGTACAGGCTTAAGGTAGCGAACTTCAAACTCGCCGGCCAGGCCTTCATCGCCCTGAGCCTGACCATCAGGGTATCCGCGCCCATAACGCGGGCCGCCGTAACGGACCTGCTCTGCAGAAGGCAAAATATCATCAGACCAGAACAGGTTGGCTTTACTCTGAAAACGCCATTGGGGGCTCAACATGTATCGCCATAAACCATCCAGCCGCATGGCGCTGAAGTGCACAGTCTCACTACCCGAGCGTATGCCGCTGCTATCACTGATCGTGTTCCTGTTGCTACCCAGTTCAATTCCCTGCTTGATGCTGCCGGCTAATCTGATAATTTGACGCGTGAATTGTCTGGTCCAAACGGTATTAAGCTCGACGGCTGAGTAACGCAGTGCCTTTTCAATCTGTACGGGATTACCCTGACCATCCTCACGACGTAATTGATACAGCGCATCCTCATCCAGATACTGTAGATTCGTCCCCAACCACCATGATGATTGCTTGGATAACAGCAGAGGATATTTCACCCCGGCGCGCAGCGTGTCCCTTTGCTTGGTTTCCTGATAGTTCAGCGGTATATCTGCAACAAAGATGCGATCATCGCCTTCGCTTTCAAAGCGATTGGCTGAAAGCATCAGTCTTAATCCATCATCGCCAAGATCCTGTTCGTAATTCAGCGCGTAATAAGCGTCGATCGTGTTATTAGGCAGTAAGGTCGTCAGTGTCAGCTTGTCACCGTGGGTGGTCAGGGAATTGAAAGTGACCCCGGGCAACAATCTCAGCGCTTCCTCTTTACTGTCATCGAAGCCCAATGAGGTTTCAAACCAGTCAGCATTGACCTCCTCAACCCTTACCGTGGTACCACCACCCACCGTTTTAGGCTTGGGCACCCTGATTTTGAACCTGTAGCCGGGCGTCGCTTCAATGAGACTGACATAACGCTCAAACGTCTCCGTACGAAGTGGTTTCTCGTTTTGCATCTGCGCCGCCAACCGGGACACTCTTGCTCTGACATCCTCATCTTCGATCACAATTTCCTGTCTGGCTATATACCCTTCTACCAGAACAATGGTGAGAAGGCCGCTGGCGGTGTCTTGCTTTGGCAGAAATGCAAATGACAGTGCATAGCCAGCGTTTTTATAGCTGGCTGTTATCAATCGCAGTACCGCCACAATCTCTGCTTTGGTGACAGCTTGACCAATTAGTGGCTGTACCATTTGAGCCAGTTCTTCCAGGGGAAAGACCGTCCCGCCCTGGAACTGCACTTTTTCGACACGGACTGTTGCCACCTGTTTTGCTGTACTTAATGACTCGCCCGCAGGTAAATCAACCGCTGACTTTTCTTTGTCAATAAATTCCAGCTCTTGCTCTTCAACGATA